>NZ_SNZW01000011.1 GCF_004364175.1 Maribacter caenipelagi
GCAATTAGCAATTAGCAATTAGCAATTAGCAATTAGCAATTAGCAATTAGCAATTAGCAATTAGCAATTAGCAATTAGCAATTAGCAATTAGCAAAAAATAAATTTTTCTATCTACAATACCTATTTAAATTCTAATTTCAATTCGTAATGCAACGCTGTTGTCAGTTCGAATGGTTTTTAATTCAATATGTTCATTGAATTAAAAAATGCCTGCCCGCCGGTTAGGAGGGTATCGAGAACCTTTTTGAACACGTAAGCTTCTCGATACTAATTTTCTCGTGCCTCAAAAATTCACTCGAAGTGACAGTTACATAAGTCTTGCTTTAAACTTCATTGAGAAAATAGTGAGATTCATCTAAATTACGTAGCGCTCTTCACCATATTACACTAGCTAATATCAAACCCAGCATTCTTGATTAGACATTAAAAAACAATTATAGTTGTCATAATGTAAAGTTTTATTTACTATTAGTAATCAATTATAGCATTATGAATTTTCAAATATTACCCAATAAGTTTAAATCAATAGGATTAATAATTTTCATCATTGGTTTTGTTATTCCATTTACAATAGGTTTTATAAATGGTTTATCGCAACCCTTTAATTCTAATGAAACCAGTCGTTTAACAGAAAAGCTTCTTCAACCAAACCTTTTAAAGTGGCTAGATATTGTTACTATTTTTGGTATGTTAATCTATATGCTCTCAAAAGAGAAAATAGAAGATGATTATATTACTAAACTGCGATTAGAATCTTATCAAATTACCACAATATTTTGTCTAAGCACCATCATTATTTTTCATGTCATTAATAATGAAATGACATTTTATGTTTCTTACATGATATATGCATTTATGCTGCTATATTTAATAACATTTTCCCTTAAAAAGAGATTTGTACTATGAAAAATTTGGTCAAAGTTGAAAGGGCAAGGCTAGATTTGACACAAGCACAACTTGCTGATACATTAGGAGTTTCAAGACAAACTATTCATGCGATTGAAAAAAACAAATTTAACCCATCGGTAATTTTAGCACTTAAAATGGCAAAATTATTCAGTCTAACAGTTGAAGAATTATTCATTATAGATGAAGAATAAATCCAATAGAGCATTTACCTACTACCCCAAAATATTAGCCACCAAATCCTGCAACTCCGCAACTACCTCATCTTCAAACCACGGATTCTTTCTTCGCCAAAAATGATTAACCGGTGAAGGATGTGGTAGTAAGAAAAACTTTGGTAGAAACTCTTTGTAATGCAAAACATTCTCCGTTAGGTTCTTTTTGGCTTGTTTACCCAAATACTGGTCTTGGGAATATTTACCGATGAGCAGAATCAGTTTTACATTTTTAAACTGATTCCATACTTGTGAATGCCATAAAGGTGCGCATTCTTTTCTGGGTGGTAAATCGCCTGTCTTTCCCTTTCCAGGATAACAAAAGCCCATGGGCAGTACTGCAAAATTATCAGGATTGTAAAAGACTTCTTCGCTGACACCAAGCCACTCTCTAAGCTTTTTACCACTAGGATCATCCCACGCCTTATTTTCAACATGTGCTTTTCTGCCTGGTGCCTGACTTACCAATATAATTTTAGAATTATTTGTACCCGCAACAATAGGTCTTGGCTCTAAAGGCAAATGTGCCTTACAAACCTCGCAACCTCTTATTTCTGATAATAAATCTTGCATTGTAGAAATATAATATATCGCAATTTTTGTAAGCTATAGGGAGAAGCAAACTTTGATTGAACAGATTGCTTTGTACTAGGCAACGACGAATAATTCTATAATAACTTTAGTGCTTCACCATCAAAAGACAAACCTTCAAAACCAGTTTCTATAAAATTTCGAATATTCTGATGAGAGCTTCCTTTTAAATCCAATAAGACCTCATCAAAATAATATTGACCAAAACAAGCTAAGGTTTCCTCTTTTGAAAACCCCTCTTTAATAGCAAACGAAAATAATTTACACGAACCGGAGTTTTGACCCACTTCGTTTCTAATAGCTCCGTTCGTATATGCCGTTGGTGTAAAACTGTATTTCGAATCAATCGCGACCATAGTGTCAGAAAAATTAATTTCTTTCGGTGAGGTCTTTAGTTTATTCTTGAACTCTTCTAATGTCATCGTTACCGGTTTTGGACTTAAATAGGATTATTTCTTAGATTTTGATATTCAAATATAACGAAACCCTATTTTTCACCTCTACTTTACCTTCGTTCAAATTCTCAAATCTATTTTACTTATTACCCCCAACAATTATAACGATTTCCCCTTTTGGTGGTTTCTCAGTAAAGTGTTTTAGAACTTCTTCTGCAGTACCACGAACAGTTTCTTCATATAGTTTAGTGAGCTCTCTTGAAACAGAAACGGGTCTTTCAGTACCAAAATATTCCACGAAGTTTCCTAAAGTCTTTAATAGCTTATGCGGAGATTCATAGAAGATTATAGTACGTGGTTCTTCTGCCAATAATTTTAAACGTGTTTGCCTTCCCTTTTTTACGGGTAAAAACCCTTCAAAAACAAACTTATCATTAGGTAAGCCACTATTGACCAAGGCGGGTACAAAAGCTGTAGCACCAGGTAGACAATCCACTTCAACTCCCGCTTCAACGCAAGCACGTGTTAATAGAAAACCAGGGTCAGAAATTGCCGGTGTACCTGCATCTGAAATTAACGCAATATTTTCTCCTCCCTTTAATTTTTCTACCAAAAAATCTACCATTTTATGCTCGTTATGCATATGGTGACTTTTCATTTGGGTACCAATTTCAAAATGATGTAACAATTTACCACTGGTACGTGTATCTTCCGCAAGAATTAAATCTACCTCTTTAAGAACTCGAATCGCCCTTAAGGTCATATCCTCTAAATTACCAATTGGTGTTGGTACTAAATACAGCTTTCCCATATATTTAAATCTCAATCTTCGAGTAAAAAAACCCAACACAGGTGCTGGGTTGCTGATACAAATATTGTATTAATTAAGAGAATCTACGAGATACCAATTCAATGAATCTTTCTTCATAAGGTTCTTTACCTGCCCAATTGTTATAGTCTGGCTTCACCATATTTTTTATAAATGAAATAGAGCGTTCTTCTGTGTCAATAGTATTTAATTGTGATAGTACACGGTTATAATCTTCCATTTTATCATTGAACAAATGCTTTACAAATGCCAAGCGATCGTTCAAATCTACTTTTACGTTACTTTTTGCCAAAAGATCATTTAATGATTTTGGTGCAGAATCTACTTGTTTAAAATCTTCCTTTCTTGGTGTAAAAAGCTCCTTGTCATTTTTCATTAAATCGGGCTTCGACATAAAATCTGCCAATACATCTTCTAACTCTTCGTTATCTGGCATTTCAGATATAAATCCTTTAATGGTATCCATCCCCGGATGCTTAACTATATCTTCTTCATGCGGATTACTTTCCGGCACTCCTGTATTTCCTTTCATTACGGCATTCGCCATTTCTTCGAATTTTGCCGCAATAGCATTTTTAGAAACATCAATTTCCATATCATTGAGTTCTACTTCAATAAACTTAAGCACAGCGAGTTTCTCGTATAGGTTTTTAGAAACCTCGTACAAATTTGTTACATCATCTAAATTATCAGCAGTCAAAATTTCTGTAGATAACTTTCTCAATTCCAGTTTCAACTTATTTTTCATCTCACAATTTTTACGGTAAAGACCTAAATAGCGGGTTTTTTAAATACCTTTATCATTCTTAAATAATAAACGAAAAACCCATTATTTTCGTCTAAAATTACAAAATGTTTCTTGAAAACACAGTTAATCCTAAAGAACAATTCGGCTGGATAGAAGTCATTGCCGGGTCGATGTTTTCTGGAAAGACAGAAGAATTGATTCGTAGACTTAAGCGAGCACAGTTTGCTAAACTAAAGGTTGAAATCTTTAAACCTATGGTAGATACCCGATATGATGATGAAATGGTGGTATCGCATGATGCCAATGAAATTCGTTCTACGCCCGTACCAGCAGCTGCCAATATTCGTATTCTCGCAGATACTTGTGATGTTATCGGTATTGATGAAGCTCAATTTTTTGATGATGAAATAGTTACTGTTTGCAATGACCTAGCGAATAAAGGTGTTAGGGTTATTGTTGCCGGATTAGATATGGACTTTAAAGGAAAACCCTTTGGTCCCATGCCTGCTCTTATGGCTACAGCAGAATATGTTACCAAAGTACACGCCATTTGCACACGTACTGGCAACTTGGCAAATTATAGTTTTAGAAAATCTAGCAATGATAATTTGGTCATGTTGGGCGAAGTAAATGAATATGAACCTTTAAGCAGAGGTGCATATTATAAAGCTATGCTTAAAGAAAAGGTGAAAACGATGGATGTAAAATCTGAAGAAATCGATACCGTCAAAAAGAATGAAAATGGCTAAGGCAGAAGAAACCGTTTTAGAAATTGACTTAAAAGCTCTAGGTCATAACTACCGTTTTTTACGCTCTAAAATAAAGCCAGAAACCAAATTCATGGCAGTGGTAAAGGCTTATGCCTATGGTAGTGATTCTGTCGCTATTGCTACATATCTTCAAGGTTTAGGTATCGATTATTTTTCCGTAGCCTATGTAAATGAAGGCGTAACCTTAAGAAAAGGCGGTATTACTACTCCTATTCTAGTACTTCACCCACAAAAGGTTCATTTTAAAACGCTCATCGAAAATAATCTTGAACCTAGCATATATTCTAAAGCTATTTTATCTGATTTTATAACGGTGGCCAAAGAAATGGGTAAGACCAATTACCCTATTCACCTAAAATTTAATACGGGACTCAATAGACTAGGTTTTTCTGTTGATGAATTACCGGAAATCTCTACTCGTATTAATCATCAAAAAACAGTCCAGGTTATTGCGTTGTTATCGCACTTGGCAGCTACTGAAGATGCTAACGAAACCGACTTTACCAACCTTCAACTAGAACGGTTTGATGCTATTTGCCAAAAGGCAGATGCAATGTTTAAAACAAAGACTATAAAACATGTATTAAATACTTCGGGTATTATTAATTACGCACATGCGCAACATGATATGGTTAGAAGCGGTATTGGTCTATATGGTTATGGTAATGAACCGCACGTAGATGATGAATTACAACCCGTAATGACCTTGAAAACGATTATTTCCCAAAAACACACCATCGCTACAGGAGAATCTGTTGGTTACAATCGTAAATACAAATCTGATCATAAAACCGTAACGGCTACCCTACCTTTGGGTCATGCAGACGGTATTGGTAGAGAATATGGCCATGGAAAAACGTATGTACTTATACATGATAAACCAGCTCCAATTATTGGTAATGTTTGTATGGATATGATCATGGTAGACGTTACCGATATTGAATGTGAAGAAGGAGATGAAGTGGAAATTTTTGGAAAAAACCTGTCTGCGAACGAATTTGCGGAAACAGCTAATACCATAACGTATGAAATACTTACGGGACTTTCTCAACGCATAAAGCGAGTTTTAATAAATTGAGACGTTAACATTTTATTAAGGAATCAAATTTTTTAGTAAATTGCGTTACTTTTTAAAATTAACCATTAATATAAATTAAATAAACATGTTAAAAGAATTTAAGGATTTCATCATGACAGGAAATGTCATAGATTTAGCCGTAGCCGTATTACTTGCCGGTGCTATGGGATTAGTAGTAAGCGGTTTTGTTGGCGACATTATGATGCCAATAGTAGGACACTTTGCAGGAGGTGTAGATTTTGCTGATTTGAAAGTTGTATTAGACGAAGCTGTTGTTGCCGCTGATGGTGCAGTAACTAAACCAGAAAATGCAATTCTATATGGTAAATGGATCAATGCTATTATCAACTTAATTATCGTTGGTTTTGTATTGTTCATGATCGTTAAAGCTTATAACAAAACAAAAACTCCACCAGCTCCAGTTGAAGAGGCTCCAAAAGGACCAACAGCTGAAGAGTTATTGGCAGAAATAAGAGATGCTTTAAAAAAGTAATCTTAATAATACTCCCTAGTTCTAGGGTACCGTTGCACTGCAACTTACATTAATTAAAACCGTCAACTTTGTTTCGCTAACATTGTTGACGGTTCTTTTTTATAGCACACTTTCCAAATTACCTCACCATAAACAATTGTTATATTTTAAACAATTTGTTATATTTTGATTATTCTATTCTTTTTTACTTGTGCAAGTACCAGTAATACGTATTTTTGCCGCTTAATATAATTGTTTTACAAATGAAAGTAGCTGTAATTGGTGCCACAGGCATGGTTGGCGATGTAATATTGAAAGTATTGGCAGAACGTAATTTTCCATTAACGGAGTTATTATTGGTAGCCTCTGAACGTTCTGTAGGTAAAAAGATGACCTTTAAAGGTCAAGAGCATACGGTTATAGGCTTATCAGATGCTGTAGCCGCTAGGCCACATATTGCTATATTCTCTGCAGGTGGTGACACCTCTTTAGAATGGGCTCCAAAATTTGCAGAAGTTGGTACTACCGTAGTCGATAATTCTTCTGCTTGGAGAATGGATCCGACCAAAAAATTAGTAGTTCCTGAAATCAACGCTCATGAACTTACTGCCGAAGATAAAATCATTGCAAACCCTAACTGCTCTACCATTCAATTAGTAATGGCTTTACACCCTTTACACAAAAAATATAAAATGAAACGTGTTATTGTTTCTACCTATCAGTCGGTTTCTGGTACTGGTGTAAAAGCGGTAAAACAATTGGAGAATGAAATTGCCGGGGTACAAGGCGAAATGGCTTACCCTTACCCAATTGGTAGAAATGCATTGCCTCACTGTGATGTTTTCATGGAAAACGGATACACTAAAGAGGAAATGAAATTAGCTCGTGAACCTCAAAAAATCCTAGATGATCGTACTTTTTCAATCAGTGCTACCGCAGTTAGAATACCTACCGCTGGCGGGCATTCAGAATCTGTAAATGTAGAATTTGAAAATGATTTTGAATTGAATGAAGTCCGTCGTTTGTTAAATGAAATGCCAGGTGTAACAGTTCAAGATAATCCTGATACAAATACCTACCCAATGCCAATATACGCTCACGATAAAGATGAGGTTTTTGTGGGTCGTATACGTAGAGATGAAACACAAAGAAACACCTTGAATATGTGGATCGTTGCCGATAACCTCAGAAAAGGTGCGGCTACAAACGCTGTTCAGATTTCAGAATACCTAGTAGAAAAAGGCTTAGTTTAATTTATACCCTTTACAACGTTAAAACCTTCAAAACTTAACTGTTTTGAAGGTTTTTTTATGGTATTTTAGTGCAAACTGAACTACTCATGAAAAAAATAATATCTACGCTATTCATCATTACACTTTTTTTTTCCTGTAAAAACGAATCAAAACCTGAACCCATTATTGTGAATTATCCTGTTACCGCAAAAGTTGATACTGTAGATACTTATTTTGGCACCGAAGTTAAAGACCCTTATCGGTGGTTAGAAGATGATAGAAGCCCAGAAACAGAGGCTTGGGTAAAAGAACAGAATAAGACAACTTTCGGCTACTTAGAAAATATCCCATTCAGAACCGACTTAAAAAATCGACTAGAAAAACTATGGAATTACGAAAAACTAGGTTCTCCGTTCAAAAAAGGGGACTATACTTATTTCTATAAAAACGACGGACTCCAAAATCAATACGTCGTATATAGAGCTAAAGGCGATGAGAAGCCCGAAGTGTTTTTAGACCCGAATACATTTTCTGAAGATGGTACTACATCTTTGGCGGGTTTGAGCTTTACAAAAGATGGGGCATTAGCAGCTTACCTTATTTCTGAAGGTGGTAGCGATTGGCGAAAAGCTATCATTCTAAATGCTGAGACTAAAGAAATAGTGGAAGACACTTTGATAGATATTAAGTTTAGCGGACTTTCATGGAAAGGGAACGATGGTTTTTACTATTCTAGTTATGACAAACCAAAAGGTAGTGAGCTATCGGCTAAAACTGACCAACACAAAGTATATTATCATAAATTAGGCACCGCTCAAAAAGAAGACGAACTTATATTTGGCGGTACTTCTCTAGAAAAGCATCGCTACATTGGGGCTAGCGTCACCGAAGACAACAAGTATCTATTAATAAGTGCATCTGTTTCTACCTCTGGAAACAAACTATTTGTTCAAAACTTAGAAGATCCCAACGGTCTTCTAATACCCATGGTCGAAGACTCAGATTCTGACAACTATGTTATTGATAACATAGGTTCTAAACTATATATAGTTACCAATAGAAATGCGCCTAACAAGAAAATTGTTACCGTAGATGCTAGTAACCCTGAAGCAAAAAATTGGGTAGATTTTATACCGGAGACCGAAAATGTACTTAGCCCTAGCACAGGAGGAGGCTACTTCTTTACCGAGTACATGGTAGATGCCATTTCAAAAGTATATCAATATGATTATGATGGTATTCGTATTAGAGAAGTTAAATTACCCGGCATAGGTTCGGTTAGTGGTTTTAGTGGTGAAAAAGATGATAAAGAACTCTACTTTTCTTTTACAAATTACAACACACCTGGGTCCACATATAAATTTGATCCGCCCAACGGAGAATATAAATTGTATTGGAAACCAGAGATAGATTTTAATCCTGATAACTATACTTCAGAACAGGTTTTCTATTCTTCAAAAGACGGAACAAAAGTTCCTATGATCATTACCTATAAAAAAGGAACTGAGCTAAACGGCAAAAACCCAACCTTACTTTACGCCTATGGCGGATTCAATGTTAGTTTAACTCCGTCTTTTAGTATCGGAAACGCTGTTTGGATGGAGCAAGGCGGAATTTATGCCGTACCAAATCTACGTGGTGGTGGCGAATATGGTAAAAAATGGCATGATGCGGGTATTAAGACCAAAAAGCAAAACGTATTTGATGACTTCATTGCTGCCGCAGAATATTTAATAGCTAACAAGTACACCTCAAAAAAATACTTAGCCATTCGCGGAGGTTCTAATGGCGGATTGCTAGTTGGTGCCACAATGACACAAAGACCGGACTTAATGCAAGTAGCATTGCCTGCTGTTGGAGTTATGGATATGTTGCGCTATCATACATTTACCGCTGGAGCCGGATGGGCTTATGATTACGGTACCGCAGAAGACAATGATGAAATGTTTCAGTACTTAAAAGGATACTCGCCTGTACATAATGTACAAGCGGGTACGGCTTACCCTGCTACTTTGGTTACTACCGGTGATCATGACGATCGAGTAGTACCTGCACATAGTTTTAAGTTTGCAGCAGAACTACAAGAAAAGCAAGTAGGCACGAACCCAACTTTAATACGTATTGAAACAAATGCAGGTCATGGAGCAGGAACACCTGTTAGTAAAACAATAGAGCAATACGCCGATATTTTCGGCTTTACACTCTACAATATGGGCTATACAGCGCTACCTAACCAAAGTGTTTTAAAAGAATTTAAAGAGTAATTACCTTCTTAAATCAATAATTTATTGAAAAATCCGTTTCATATTGGAACGGATTTTTCAATTTTGCATTCCTAAGAATAAAAACATGTTACGAGTAGAGAATCTATCATTTTCATATGATAAACTTCCAATTTTAGAGTCCATCAACCTTCGTATCCAACGCGGAGAACATGTGGCTATAATTGGTGAAAGCGGATGCGGTAAAAGTACCTTGCTGAAACTTATGTATGGTTTGATGGATTTAGAGCAGGGTGAAATTTTCTGGGAAGATGAACAAATTTTAGGTCCGGCTTACAACTTAGTGCCTGGTATGCCATTCATGAAATATCTTTCTCAAGATTTCGATTTAATGCCGTTCATTACCGTTTCAGAAAACATTAGCCAGTATCTCTCCGTTTTTTATCCCGATGAATTAAAAGAAAGAACCGAAGAGCTGTTGGAGTTGATAGAGATGACAGAATTTGCAGACAAGAAAGTAAAAACTTTGAGCGGTGGTCAACAACAACGTGTTGCCTTAGCTAGAGTACTAGCTCAAAAGCCAGAAGTACTACTCTTAGATGAGCCTTTCAGTCATATAGACAACTTTCTTAAAAATAGCTTACGCCGAAATATTTTCAATTACCTGAAAGAGAATCTCATTACCACCATCGTAGCTACCCACGACGTTCATGATGTTTTACCTTTTGCGGATCGTGCAGTTGTTTTACGCGATAAAGATATTATAGCCAGGGCACGGCCTATGGAGCTTTATAAAAACCCTAAAAACTTGTATGTAGCTTCACTTTTCGGCGAGGCCAATATGATTTCTATAGATGTGCTTAAAACGTATGCGAATACGAAAAGGAAAATAATAGTCTATGCTCACGAGTTTCGAGTTTCACCTTCTTCAGGATTAAAAGTGATCGTTGAAAAAGCATATCCGATGGGAAGCCATTATTTGACCGAAAGTAAGAACGATGAGAATGAAATCATCTTTTTTAATGCAGACCAGTTATTACCGAAAGGAAAGGTTGTTTTTCTAAATGTCGCCATTGAAACCATTAACCAACGTATACAAGAAGCGACTACCGCCTAAAGAACCAGTTTTGAACATTTAACGCTTTAATTCAATCTTTTAACGACTAATTCAACTCGAAATAAACTATTTTTCAATACACTACGATAATGTATTGAAATAATGAATAAATTCGATGAAAAAGTTACATTTTGTACTGGCTATTATCATTTTTACAATGATTCTTTTACCACTATTATAGGTCCTAAAAATAATCTTTAACGTATACTACTGTTCATATTTTTCATTGAAAAGTAGGAACATTTGTTTTGTGTATTTTTGTAAAAATTGAATTTTGAACCAAGAACAGCTACTTACCGAACTACAATTTAAAGCTATTAGAAGTAGTGGTCCTGGCGGTCAGCATGCAAATAAAGTTTCTTCAAAAATGGAACTTACTTTTGAATTGAATTCATCGAGCGGACTAACAGAACGAGAAAAGAAAAGAATTCAATTAAAATTAAAAAATAAATTGACCAAAGACGGATTGTTAATTTTGCAATGTGATGAATTTAGAAGTCAGCATAAGAATAAGGAACTAGTAATAAAACGTTTTTTAAAATTAATAGAAAAAGCATTAGTCGTTCCCAAACCAAGAAAAAAAAGTAAACCGACACGGTCATCAATCGAAAAAAGACTGAAAGGCAAAAAAATAGCTTCCCTCAAAAAGGCCAATAGAAGTAAACCAGAATATTAACCAATAGCCTTAGTAAACCTATCTTAAATTTCTTGTTCTAGTAGATGACATCTAGATTACCACTCTAATAGGGTTTCACTTTTAGTATTATTTGAGTTTATGCAAAAATTGTATACAAGATAAAAACTGTAATAGCCCCCGTAAGCCCCAGCAAGCCACTACCTAAACTAAACAACCGATACCCCGTATTTACGTTCATTCCACTCATTTGGGTAACCACCCAAAAGAAACTATCGTTGGCGTGAGAAACTACCGCCGACCCCGCACCGATTACAATTACCACCAAGGCTTTTTGTATTTCAGAATCAAAGCCAAGTGAACTCATCATAGGCATAATAATGGATGCTGTTGTAACCAAAGCCACTGTTGAAGAACCTTGAGCTGTTTTAATAGCCGCGGCCAAAACAAAAGGGAGAAAAATACCCATATTGTAATCGGTTAAGGTCTGTCCTAAAATATCTGCTATACCCGAGTTTTGTAAAATTTTTCCGAATATACCACCAGCTCCGGTAATTAAAATAATTGAGGCAGCATCTTTAATGGCTTTACCCACCCAACCCGATGAAGACAGCATATCATAATTTAATTTTTTCGGCAAAAGCAAGCATAAAAAAATTCCGATTAATAAAGATATTACTGGCTCTCCCACAAAGTTGATGAAGTCTATAAATCCATTGTCCAATCCTGTTTTTACGGGATTAAGAACAGATTTTAAAACTATAAGCACAATAGGAACTAATATTGGAATAGAAGCTTTTAAGGCACTCGGAGAACCTTTTATTTCCTTTTCAACCACTTCAGCATTTTCAACATCTGGCTCTATATATGTTTTTGAAGCATATTTCTTCGCAAAAATAATACCTACGATCAGCGCTATAATACTTGTGGGAAAACCGAAGGCAATTACCAGTCCTAAATCTGCCCCTAAAATACCTGCAGCCGCAATTGGACCTGGAGTTGGCGGCACCATAGTATGTGATGCCATAAGGCCTAACCCTAGTGCAATTGCGGGTCCGGCAATTGAAATTTTTGCTTTTTTAGAAAGGCTTTTATTCAGCGGATGTAATAGCATAAAACCACTATCGGCAAAAACCGGAATAGAAACAATATACCCGATAATACCCATGGCGGTTGGTACTCTTTTAATTCCTATAATTTTCAATACCTTTTCGGCGATGGCGAAAGCGCCTCCTGTATTTTCTAAAAAAGCACCTATGATAACCCCAAGGACAATTATCAAACCTATTTTACCTAGCGTACCCCCAAACCCTTCATTAATCGAAACTATTATATCAGCATAGGGCATACCGGCAAAAATTCCATATAAAATAGAAATAAGGAACAGCGCCAAAAATGCATGAATTTTTAGTTTGGTCGTTAGTATAATAATCGCAATGACCGCAATAATGAGGTAAAATATTTCCATAGTCTAGTGTAAATCTCGTTCTACTTTAGACCCAGAACCACCAACTAGAAAATCTAAGTCGGCACCTTTATCAGCTTGTTCTACATGATCAATATACATTTTAACATATCCTCGTTTTGCCAAAGGTTCTGGAGCTATCCACTCCTTTTTACGTTTGATCAGTTCTTCTAACTCAACATCAAGATGTAATGTGCGTTTTTCAACATTCAGTTCTATCATGTCTCCATTTTTTACAAAAGCTAATGTGCCACCTACTGTCGATTCTGGTGAAACATGCAGAATTACTGTCCCTGCAGCTGTTCCGCTCATTCGTCCATCAGAAATACGAACTATATCTGTTATTCCCCTTGCCAATAACTTCTTCGGAAGGTCTACATTACCTACTTCAGGCATTCCCGGGTATCCTTTTGGTCCAACTCCTTTTAAAACAATAACACTGTTCTCATCTATTTCTAAATCAGGATCGTCTATTCGCTCATGGTAATCTTCCATGCTTTCAAAAACAACCGCCTCACCTCGATGTTGCATTAACCGCGGCGTTGCAGCAGATGGTTTAATAACTGCTCCATTTTCGCACAGATTTCCTTTCAACACGGCAATTCCAGCCTTATCTTGAAAAGGCTTTTCTAAAGTTGCTATTACATCTATATCATAACAGACCTCTTTTTCATAATTATCAGTAATGCTCTTACCATTTACAGTAATGGCTTCATTATGTAATAATGGTTTTAATTCTTTCATGACAACCGGCAAACCACCTGCATAAAAGAAATCTTCCATTAAATATTTTCCCGAAGGTTTTAAATTTACAAGTAAGGGTACTTTACTACCTACCTTATCAAAATCTTCTAAATTCAATTTTACTCCAATCCTACCCGCTATTGCCGTAAGATGAATAATAAAATTTGTTGAGCCGCCTACTGCAGCGTTTGTAATTATAGAATTTTCAAATGCTTCTCTTGTTAATATTTTAGAAAGTGTTAAGCCTTCCTTTACCATTTCTACAATTCGCCTGCCAGACAACTGTGCGAATAATTTTTTTCTAGAATCGACTGCAGGTATTGAAGAAAAACCCGGTAACGTCAACCCTAATGCCTCACACATAGTTGCCATGGTCGAGGCAGTACCCATAGTATTACAATGACCAATACTTCTTGCAACACACACCTCGGCTTCTTTAATATCTTCGGCAGAATATCCTCCAATTTCTTGACGTTCTTTTATCATCCAATTCATAGAACCTGAACCAATTTTCTCACCTCTAAAACGACCACTCAACATAGGTCCACCTGGCACTACAATGGTAGGTAAGTCTACACTGCAAGCGCCCATAATTATTGAAGGTGTTGTTTTATCACACCCTGTTAACAAAACGATACCGTCTAATGGATTGGCACGGATAGATTCTTCCGTATCCATACTTGCCAAATTGCGAAATAACATGGTGGTGGGTTTCATAATAGTTTCTCCCAAAGACATCACCGGAAACTCAAGTGGAAAACCTCCTGCTTCTAAAATTCCTCTTTTAACAACCTCTGCAAAATCTCGTAGGTGGCCATTACATGGTGTTAATTCTGACCAAGTATTACAAATACCTATAACAGGTTTGCCTTCAAAATAATCATCGGGATACCCCTGGTTTCTTAACCACGATCGATGCACAAATCCCATTTTATCGTTACCCCCAAACCACTCACTACTGCGTAATTTCTGCTTCTTATCCATATTACTAAATAGACAATAAATTATATGCCGGGATTAAGATAACAAAATATTCTGAACGAATTTTTAGTGAATTGTTAGTATCGTGGAGCTTTTGCCATTAAAATGAAATACATCGCCCACAGACTTGCCGAATATTAATTTTCCGATTGGAGTTGCTGCAGAAATACAATATGCAGCTCCAGATGCGTATTTAAATTCACCAGCGGAAATAGCTATATAATACGTTGCGGTATCTGTGATAACCAAACTACCTAACCCTACCGTTGGGGTATTTCTATCTTTTGGTACTTTTGAAAGTAGTTGTTGGGTTTTTTCCAGTTCTGCGAGTTGCTGACCCAGTTTTTCTCGCTCTAACTGTATCATGGCGCGACCTGTTTCGTGCTTATCGCCAGCACTACTTTTTGTTTCTGACGTTAAAGCCGTTTCCAGCTCTTTGATCTGACCCTGTATTCTAGTCAACCTATCGTTAACGAAATGAACACAAAAATCGTAAGCGTCATTTTTTAGAATATCAAGTGATTCAGTTTCCTTCAATGTGGTAAAGATCTGCCAGTTTATAGATCAAGTAATTTACAATTTGATTATCACTTTCACCAGCACTTATCATTTTTTGAATCTCGATTTCATTTTCAGCTTTAAAATAGTCCAAATCACCAGAGCGGTCATCGCTAAAAATATTCCACGACTTTAGTCCGCTGAGCATTGCTTTATGTGCTTCGTAACGCTTTGTAATTGACTGAACTCTCTTTTTGTCAACCTTTACGGTTGCTTTTTCATCATGTAAAAGTTTATAGTCTGCAGTTATTTTTGCATCTGCCTTTTCTGCTTCGGTAATAATTTTGAAATATGCCTGAGATACTAACGATTCATATATATTATTAAAACCTGCATCTATGACCTCATCTTTAGCTAGCGCAACATTTGCATCTGTACTGGCGTATAAATCGTCGTTGGCATATGAATTATCAGTTAATAATGATTTTTTCCATGCTTCACTTTTTATATGCTCTTTCCAGACTTTTGCATATTCTCGTTGGTAGTGGGTTTTCGACAATCCGCAGCTAGTAAGGCAAAGCGCTGTCATAACAACTGTAAGCACAGCTGAAATATTTCTTATAAAAAATGTTTTCATATAGTATAATGCTATTACAAACCATCTTATAAGTCTACTGTTCTAGGTAAACCGATAAGTGCATTTTTGGGTAATAGATAATCAAAGGGGACGTACAATTTAAAAATAAAAATAAGAGTATCGATGCCTTTTGGATAAGATTTAAAAAAACAGGTTAAACGGAGAACGGACTAGTCGAACAAATTTGCCAACTTCTTACCAATGGTGCTGCCTATGGCAATACCCATACCCCCAAGACGGACTCCGCATGCCACATTACCAGACACTTGTTTTACTATTGGTTTCTTTTGTTGCCCAACACCCATAATACCACTCCAGCTGTAATCGATTTCAAAATGTTGCTCTGGTAAAATAACTGTTCTTAATAGTTCTTTAAGCCTATTTTCTACTAAAGAAGTCGTTCCAAATTCAGCCGTTTCTTCTGTTTTAAAATCTAAATTACGACCACCACCCAACAAAATACGGTTATCAATATTTCTGAAATAATAGTAGCCTTCTTCTAAATGAAAG
Source organism: Maribacter caenipelagi (assembly GCF_004364175.1). Lineage (GTDB taxonomy): Bacteria > Bacteroidota > Bacteroidia > Flavobacteriales > Flavobacteriaceae > Maribacter > Maribacter caenipelagi. Next base: position 16,046 of record NZ_SNZW01000011.1, read on the forward strand.
GTGCCTTTAACATGTAAGTCTTTAATAGGTTTCGTAATCAAAACCTGTGCTCGTGCCGGTTTCACATTCTCCGATAATAATTGAGCAGCAAAACCATTTGTTGCTATCAGTAGTTTCTTGGTTGTAAATTCTAGATCATCTGTTTTAACCATTACTTCTGCACCTGAATCTTTAAAAGAATGTACTTCGGTTGAATTTACAATTGTGATCCCTTTTTGCTGTGCTAATTGCACCAAAGATGTCATCATCTTACCGGTATCTATTTGCCCTTCAAAAATCTGAGAGATATAGTTGGTATTGATTCTATTGAAATTGAAGGTATTTGAAGTGGTCTTAAAGACATCTTCTTTAAAAACGGAATGAAGTAACTCGTTTACCGACTTTAATTCTTTTAGACAGCGCTCGTATAATTCTAAATCCTTGTTTAAAAATAACTCGTGTCCGCCATAATTCTGATACCCAATTGCGGTATCTCCTAAAAGATGACGCAAAGTATGTATACCGTCATATCTTTCTTTCACCAGATCAATTACCTCTTGTTCCGAGTGTATTTTTAAGTCCGATAAAATTTCAGAAATACTACCAAAACAGGCAAATCCGGCATTTTTGGTGCTCGCACCTTGAGGAAGTTTCCCTTTTTCCAAAATGAGAATACGTGCCTTCGGATGTTTTGCCTTTAATTCTATTGCACAATTTAAACCTACAATACCACTACCGATGATTGTAAAATCGATATTCGAAAACCACGACGTACGTTCCCAGTAACTTAGATTCATAACAGCATTTTGATTGCGATATAAGATAGAAAAATCAATCTTAAAAACGGACATAAAAAAACTCCAACATTTCTGTTGGAGTTCGTTATTAACTTTCTGGTTGAGGATCCATTTTAAAATCGTTCATGAAGGCTGTTGTATAATTACCAGCCAAATAATCTGGATGGTCCATTAATTGCCTGTGAAACGGAATGGTGGTCTTAATTCCTTCAATTACAAACTCATCTAAAGCACGCTTCATCTTGTTAATTGCTTCTTCTCTAGTTTGGGCAGTAGTAATCAACTTAGCGATCATTGAATCGTAATTTGGAGGAATACTGTACCCACTATAAACATGAGTATCCATTCTTACCCCATGACCACCTGGCGTATGCAAGGTTGTAATTTTACCTGGTGATGGTCTAAAATTGTTATATGGGTCTTCCGCATTAATTCTACACTCGATAGAATGTAATTTTGGAAGGTAATTTTTACCTGAGATCGGCACACCTGCAGCTACAAGTATTTGTTCACGAATTAAATCATAATCAATAACTTGTTCTGTAATTGGATGCTCTACTTGAATACGGGTATTCATTTCCATAAAATAGAATTTACGGTGCTTATCTACCAAAAACTCAATAGTACCAGCCCCTTCGTATTTTATGTATTCTGCAGCCTTAACCGCAGCTTCACCCATTGCTTCTCTTAACTTATCTGTCATGAAAGGTGACGGAGTCTCCTCTGTCAACTTTTGGTGACGACGTTGAATAGAACAATCTCTTTCTGATAAATGACATGCTTTACCGAATTGATCACCAACAATTTGAATTTCAATATGTCTTGGCTCTTCAATCAACTTTTCCATGTACATACCACCATTACCAAAAGCAGCAGTTGCTTCGTTAACGGCACTATCAAAAAGCTCTTCCATTTTGTCTTCAGACATTACGGCGCGCATACCCTTACCACCACCACCGGCTGTAGCTTTAATCATTACAGGGTAGCCCATTTTCTTGGCTATCTTCTTGGCATCCGCAACATCTTTCAAAAGACCTTCTGAACCAGGTACACAAGGTACACCAGCTTCTTTCATGGTTTCTTTGGCCGTAGCCTTATCTCCCATTTTGTCTATTTGATCACCAGAGGCACCAATAAATTTTATATCATGTTCTGCACATATACGTGAGAACTTTGAGTTTTCTGAAAGAAAACCATAACCTGGGTGAATAGCATCTGCATTTGTAATTTCTGCAGCTGCAATTATATTAGGGATCTTTAAATAAGATTCGCTACTAGCAGCAGGACCAATACATACAGCTTCATCTGCAAAACGTACATGTAAACTTTCTTCATCTGCCTTACTATATACAGCTACCGTTTTAATACCCATTTCTTTACAGGTACGAATAACACGCAAAGCGATTTCTCCCCTATTGGCAATCAGTATTTTTTTAAACATCTTTTAAATTTTAAGTTCTTGGTTCCATAACATTCTTAAACACCGTTTAGCAACGGCATCTAACAATAACTACTCAAAATTTAGTTAAGAAGGATCTACCAAAAATAATGGTTGATCAAACTCTACCGGTGAAGAATCATCAACTAATATCTTAACGATAGTACCAGAAACTTCTGATTCAATGTCATTGAACAATTTCATTGCTTCAATTACACAAAGTACATCTCCTGTACTAATAGACTGTCCTACCTCAACAAAAACAGGTTTGTCTGGTGAAGGTTTTCTATAAAAAGTACCAATAATCGGAGATTTTATAGTGATATATTTATCATCTTCAGCTTGTTGCTTTTCAGCTTCTGTAGCTCCGGCTGCTACCTGAGTTTCTACTGGTGCAGGGGCTGCAGCAGGCATAGCTGGCTGAGCCATAGGCATTGTGTGCACGTAAGTGGGCTCAGAATTTGTTGATAAGCTTCCTGTACGAATGGTGATTTTAATATCATCCGTTTCCAGTTTTACCTCGCTAGCGCCAGACTTGGCAACAAACTTGATAAGGCTTTGAATTTCTTTAATATCCATATTTTCTAAGTTATAATTGGTAGTTGTTGTTAGTTAATACGCCCATTTCAAGTAGATAGAACCCCATGTAAAGCCACCACCGAAGGCTGCAAATACTAAGTTATCACCCTTTTTAAGCTGTTTTTCGTAATCAAATAATAACAGTGGCAAAGTTGCTGAAGTAGTATTACCGTAACGTTGAATATTCATCAACACTTTTGAGTCATCTACACCCATTCTTTTTGCAGTAGCATCAATAATACGTTTATTCGCTTGATGTGGCACTAGCCAGTCTACATCTTCTTCCGTAAGGTCATTTCTATCCATGATCTTCGCTGCTACATCTGCCATATTAGATACGGCAAATTTGAACACGGTTTTTCCCTCTTGAAAAATGAAGTGTTTTTTGTTGGTCACACTTTCTATAGTGGCCGGCATTAATGATCCGCCACCTTCCATACCTAAGAATTGTCTTCCGCTACCGTCTGCTCTTAAATACTCATCTTGTAAACCAAGACCTTCTGTATTCGGTTCAAAGAGAACTGCACCAGCTCCATCTCCAAATATGATACAGGTGGTACGATCAGTATAATCAATAATAGATGACATTTTATCTGCCCCTATAAGTAGTACTTTTTTATATCTACCGGTTTCGATATGACCGGCAACCGTTGACATGCCAAAAAGAAAACTTGAACAAGCAGCTAATAAATCATAGGCAAAAGCATTAACAGCTCCTATTTCTGAAGCAACGAATGCTGCCGTAGAAGCCACCATACTGTCGGGCGTTGCCGTAGCAACTACAACAAGGTCTATTTCTGAGGCTTTCAGCCCCTTCTTCTCCATTAGGTCTTGTGCCGCTTTAATGGCTAAATACGACGTACCTTCTCCCTCTTCCTTCTTTAAGACCCTTCTTTCTTTAATGCCCGTTCTGGTAGTGATCCATTCGTCATTGGTTTCAACCAAATCCTCAAGCATTTTGTTAGTCATTACAAACTGGGGAACATAGCCTCCTACCGCGGTAATAGCTGCTGTAATTTTGGTCATACTTTATTTGCTTTCTTGTAAAAAACTTAAAAAACCTGTCAAAAGTCATGAAAATTAGTGATTTTCAACGACTTTTTGGGTAAAGTTATCGGGTTTTTGAAAAATTGCAATTAATAGCCACACCTCTGTTACTCCTTAATTTATCTGAGTAACAAGATCCTAAAATAGAAATTGGGCTAAAAAAAACTCCCTCCTTCAAATGAAGTGGGAGCTTAGTATAATGTAAAAGGGTCTTAAGCTTCTGCTTCTTCAGTTTTATCAACCAAAACTTGACCTCTATAATGTAATTTTCCTTCGTGCCAGTGAGCTCTGTGAAATAGGTGAGTCTCGCCAGTTGTAGAATCTGTAGCCAAAGTAGGAGCTACTGCCTTATAATGTGTTCTTCTTTTGTCTCTCCTTGTCTTGGAAATTTTTCTCTTAGGATGTGCCATTTAAACCTTATTTATCCGTTAATAGTTTCTTTAATTCGTCCCAACGGGGATCGTTTTCTTCTTTGTCTGATCTTTTCTCTTTTGGTTGAAGCTCGTTTAACCTGTCTAACACTTCAGATTCTAAAGTGCCATCTTCAATACCAGGATGAATTCTTTTTTGTGGAACTGCCAATACTAGCATTTCATACACATACTGCGCAATGTTCAATTGGTGTTCGTTATGCGGAAGAATCAATATTTCATCATTCTCATCATTATACTCTTCACCAAACTTAACCACCAAATGTAAATCTCCGCTTATAGCCTGATCATACGGTTCGCTAGTTATGTCACAATCAACATTCACTGTTCCTGATGCTTCCAAATCAACCTCCATCATTGTACTTGTTTTATGAAGTACTACATCTAAATTGATGTTGGTAGCGTTGAATTCATCGTATCCAAAAGAATCAAAGAACGTATTATCAATCTGGTAATTAAAGTTGTGTTTCCCTTGCTTCAATCCTGAGAAAAGAATATTGAACTCCTTTTGCTTCATCTCGTACACACTTAAATTAACACTAATCGCCCACAAAAGGCGGGTGCAAAGATACTATAATTTTGATAAAAGACAATAGTTATCAACTATTTATCTTTATAACTTTTTATTCGAACCAAAAATTAACGTTCCCGCTTTAAACGTTGCTTTTTTAGTACGTCTTTCGTAAGCTCTTCATACTCGGTTCTGTTCTTGAAAATCTTCAGCGCCATAAAGACCGCTTCTTTAAACGAACTTTCGTCAGCCACCCCTTTTCCTGCTATTTCATAGGCAGTACCGTGATCTGGCGATGTTCTAACTTTACTTAGACCTGCAGTAAAATTCACGCCTTGACCAAATGATATTGTTTTAAAAGGAATCAACCCTTGATCATGATATGCAGCCAAAATTGCATCGAACTTTTTATAGCCATCAGACCCAAAAAAACTATCTGCTGAATACGGACCATATACTAAATGACCCATATTTGACATTTCTTTAATAACCGGCTTCATTACTTCATCGTCTTCTTTACCGATTACACCATTATCTCCGCTATGCGGATTTATACCTAACAAAGCGATTTTTGGCTTACGAATACCAAAATCCATCATTAAAGATTTTTCTATCGTATTGATCTTATCGCGTATTAACCTAGGGATTATTGCTGCAGATACATCTTTTACCGCTACATGATCTGTAAGCAAGCCGACCTTTAAAGTATCAGTTACCATAAACATCAAACTTTCACCATCTAACTCTTGTGCTAAAAAGTCGGTATGGCCAGGGAATTTAAATTCTTCTGACTGAATATTGTTTTTATTGATCGGTGCCGTTACCAATACATCTATGTCTCCCTTTTTTAAGGCATCTACTGCTGCTCTTAAAGATTTAATAGCATATTCGCCACCATCTTTGGTCGCCTGCCCAAAATTAATTCTAGGGACTTCTTTCCAAACATTTACGATATTGATCTTATTATCTATCGCTTTTGAAGCATCTGGTATTCCATTGAAAACAATACTTAGATTCAATTGTTTCATTTGAAACGAAACCGTCTTATTAGAGGCAAAAATAACGGGAGTACAAAAATCTAACATTCTGCTGTCTTCGAATGTTTTTAATGCTACCTCACAACCTATTCCGTTCAAGTCTCCTATAGAGATACCTAACCTAATTTTCCTGTTTTCCTCCATGATAATCTGTACCTTTGTAACCCCACGTAAAACCACAAAAATGGTTTTGACCTCCCCAAAGGAGAGGTAAGGTGGTTATCCCATTTATACATTGGGATATAAATAATGAAGCACAAAATTACTTAAATTAAACGACACATGTTTACGGGAATTATTGAAACATTAGGTAAGGTTACTTCTCTTGAAGCCAAAGGCGGTAACTTAGATATTACTATAGAATCTAGCTTAACACCTGAACTGAAAATAGATCAAAGCGTAGCACATAACGGCGTTTGTTTAACCGTTGTTAGCTTAACGGATACTACCTATACCGTAACAGCTATTGCCGAAACATTGAATAAAACCAATCTTGACACACTTAGAACTAATGACTTGGTAAACTTGGAACGCGCCATGATTTTAGGGTCTAGGTTAGATGGACATATTGTTCAAGGCCATGTAGATCAAACTGGCGAATGTACTAGTGTAAAAGAAGATAATGGCAGTTGGATTTTCTCTTTCACTTATGATGACGCAACAGGAAACCCAACTATTGAAAAAGGCTCTATTACTATAGACGGTACAAGTTTAACGGTAGTGAATTCTGGTAAGAATACTTTTGAGGTTGCTATTATACCCTATACGTACGAGCATACACGTTTTAATACCTACAAACCGGGAACTATTGTAAACCTGGAATTTGATGTTATCGGAAAGTACGTTGCTAAGTTGATGGCAAAATAATCTGCTATACCTTAATAAATATTTTTTTCTGATATAAAATGTAGCCCACAAGGCTATAAAATAGCACTACACTCAGTCCATATAAAAGGGATGATGTTTCTAGTGCAAAAAAATCGTGCACATATACTGCTTGAAATAACCAACCATGTAATGAGGTATCGCCAATTTGTATTTGCCCCATTACTTTACTGATAAAACTCGACAAGAAATAAATAACAATGGCATTTGCACCTGCATATCTGAAAATTGAACCAAATTCTATTTTCTTTACATCGGTCAAATAATAGACCAATGCTAAAATTAAGTTTGCCCAACCTGCGGTTACCAACACGAAACTACTTGTCCAGAGTGCTTTGTTGATGGGGAAGACAAAATCCCAAATGTGCCCTATAATAAGTAGACTACCACCCAATCCCATTAAAATGGTGGCTTTCTTTTCTTGTTTACTGGTTAAGATGAGTCCTGTGAACACTCCCAATAAAGAGCTTGCAATTGAGGGTATGGTACTTAGCAATCCTTCTGGGTCATAATCTGCTTTGTAATTGTGAGACCCAAAGACTTTTACGTCTACCCAATTGGCTAGATTATTAGGTGCTCTTTCCAATGTTGAGACCACACCTTCAACAGGAACAAAAGTCATTATCAACCAATACCCTATCAGTAATATTGCGGTAACCCAAATTAACTTTTTCCAGCTCAGGTTAATGAACAATACAGCTGCAAAAAAGAACACTACACCAATGCGTTGCAGCACACCCGGAAAACGAATATCGCTGAACTTTTTAAAGAACGGATAGTGAATTAGAAACGCTCCTAAGAAAAGTCCCAATGCAATTAATTTAAATGCTCTTATGGCAATTTTTTTATATGCTTTTGTATCTACAGTTCTGTTTTTATAAGAGAACGCTATCGATGTACCTACGATGAACAAAAAGAACGGAAAAACTAAATCGGTCGGTGTATAGCCATGCCAATCGGCATGTAAAAAAGGAGAATACACATTAGACCATGTTCCGGGTGTATTTACCAAGACCATTAACAATATGGTAGCTCCTCTAAAAATATCGACCGATAAAATTCTGTCTTTTATCATCTTTATACTATAAGATGTTTCCTTTTAATCGGTTCCATGCCTTTACCAGCAAAAAGCCTGCAATTGCAGAAACAACAGTTAAGACTATAGCTTGTGTTGTTCTACCATAGATCCAATAACCAGTAGCGAACATTATAGAATAAATTAGAATTACCCCTAACAACATTGCTGTTATACCAGCGGGTACACTCCACTTTTCTTTATCCTTTACAATTTCTACTGCATCGGTTTTTGCATCGGCAACTACTTTAGACCAACCTGGTCCACCTGGTTGAATCTTCTTGTAGAAACTTCTCAAGGTATCTTTAGATTCTGGCTGTGTCATAAATGTTGCTATTAACCAAATCGCCGTAGTCAACACTACAATAAATATGTATTCTGACCAGTCTGGCAAAAGTCCAGTTTCCGTGGCAAATAGATACGCACCAACGGGAGTCAATTTTAATATAATTGAAATAATACCTGATGCGAACATCGCCGTAATTTCACTCCATGCGTTAATTCTCCACCAGAACCATCTTAAAATAAATATGAGTCCGGTACCTGCACCAAAAGCAAGAAGGACATCAAATAACTGAAGTGCATTTTGAAGCAATAATGCCAATGCAGCACTGAATATCATTAAAACAACCGTAGATATTCTACCTACTGCCACCAATCTTTTCTCAGAGGCATTCGGATTTATCTGTTGCTTGTAAAAGTCATAAACAATGTATGAAGAACCCCAATTTAATTGGGTACTAATGGTACTCATATACGCTGCTACTAAAGATGCTAATACTACCCCAAGCAATCCGCTAGGTAGTTTTGTCAACATTGCCGAGTACGCTAAATCATGCCCTAATTTATCTGCCGTCACATTTGGAAAAGCTTCTTGTATGCTTGCCAAATCCGGATAAACCACTATTGATGCCAATGCCACCAAAATCCATGGCCATGGTCTTAAGGCATAATGCATAATATTGAAAAAGAACGTTGCGCCAATTGCATGATTTTCATCTTTTGCCGCCAACATACGTTGCGCAATATAACCACCACCACCTGGCTCTGCACCTGGGTACCAAGAACTCCACCATTGCACGGCTAGGGGTATTATAAATAAGGTAATCAATGCTTTTTTATTACTAAAATCTGGAAGTATGTTTAGTTTAGAAGCCACATTTTCATTTGCCATTAAAGCTTCAACACCTCCAACTTCAGGTATATTCACCAAGTAATAAGCAGCACCTATCGCACCTGCCATAGCTACAAAGAATAAAAGGAAATCGGTATAAACCACACCTTTAAATCCGCCAAGGGCGCTAAAAGTTACTGTAATTAATCCTGCACTTACTACCGTCTGCCAAGGCTCTAACCCTAGCATAATGCTTCCTATTTTTATAGCTGCCAATGTTACCGCAGACATGGTAATTACATTAAAGATCACCCCTAAATAAACAGCTCTAAACTTTCTTAAAAAGCTAGCAGGTTTTCCGCCATAGCGCATTTCATAAAATTCTAAATCTGTATTTACATTCGACTTACGCCACAATTTTGCATAAACGAAAACGGTCAACATACCTGTAATCAAAAAACACCACCATACCCAGTTACCAGATACTCCGTTAGTACGTACAATATCTGTCACCAAATTGGGTGTATCTGTTGAAAATGTCGTCGCTACCATTGAAAGACCCAAAAGCCACCATGGCATAGTACGACCCGATAGAAAAAACTCTGATGAATTTTTACCCGATGTTTTTGATACGTAAAACCCTATGCCTAAGACAAGGGAGAAAAAAACTATAATAAAAGTATAGTCTAGCGTACTGAGTTCCATAAGTTGGTTTTAGGTTGATTGTTAAAGATATATTATTTTAGGACATTTTTATATCTAAATACGCTAAACGTACCACGTGCTTCTATCAATAACTACTGAAATTACCCCAACCGCTTGGATCCTTGCTTCAATTGCGACATTTATTATAGGATTATCAAAAGCGGGCATTAAAGGTATTGCTGTTTTGAACGTTACTATAATGGCTTTGGCATTTGGTGCAAAACAATCTACAGGTATGGTCGTACCCTTACTTGTTCTTGCCGATATTTTTGCCGTTATCTACTACAATAGATACACGCAATGGAAGTATGTTTTTAAAGTACTACCGTGGATGGTTTTCGGATTACTCATTGGTGTTTTCATTGGAAATGAATTACCCGAGAAGTTTTTTAAAATAGGTATGGCGACCATAATTATCATTACCGTAGTTATGATGTTTTATTGGGATCGTAAAAAAGATAAGAACGTACCTTCGCATTGGACATTTGCCGGAGCAATTGGTACCATTGCAGGAATTACGACCATGGTCGGCAATTTAGCCGGGGCTTTTTCAAATATTTACTTTTTAGCCATGCGCTTACCTAAAAATCAATTTATAGGTACCGCCGCCTGGTTATTCTTGATCATAAACATTCTTAAACTCCCCTTCCACTTTTTCATCTGGAAAACTATTACATTAGAATCGTTAACCTTAAACCTAATGCTTTTACCAGGAATTCTATTGGGTTTCTTCGTTGGTGTAAAGTTCATCAAATACATTAAAGAAGCATTTTTCAGAAAGATGATTCTGGTACTTACTGCCGTGGGTGCGGTTCTGATTATGCTTAGTTAGAGTTGTATCTATAGGTTTGATTTATTTTGAAAATAGCTTTGGATGATGTAAATCTTACAATTGGATTAATAAGGTTTTAATTTCTACGTAACTTTAATAAATGTAAATAGCTTAAAAAAGTTATTAACTCTTATTATAGTACTTGAAAAGTAATTTACGGGAAACCTTAATTATATGGCGGTTCTCAAAGAGTGACCTAAATTGTATAATAATATCAAAAAAAATTATATCGATAAATTTTAATTTATACATTTGCCATAAGTATAACAATTACAAAACATTTTTAAAATAGCTTGATTAAACAAACTATTTTAAATAAAAAAGACCACAATTGAATTGCAGTCTTTTGTTTAAATGTTAATGAGTAAATTAGGGCTTTTTCATATTTCGTAGTTTCTCTAGAACTACAAAAATTGCCGCTAGAATTTGAAATAACCAAACGAGTTTTTCCATTTTCTTTAAAAGGTAATCTAAGGTCTTAAGTAAAATCATCTAAGAGCCAAATGGTGTGAGATACCTTTTGGCTTTTTTCATTTGTATTTCCTTCTTTACAAACTCTACCGTCTTCACAGATTGGCTTTAATGAACGTTCTGCCCTATTACAATCTGCAGTACTACAAAGGTACATTTTGTGCCACCTGATAAACGTATTAAGCTCTTTTAGCTTTTAACAGGGTTATCAACAATTACATGTTTCAAAAAGAACAATTTGTTAAATACAAATATCAAAAACTTACTTCAACACACTTAAAAACAACAATTTAAGTATACATATATAAATGCATAAATTAAGTTTGCTTAAATAAATACTTCTCCTAAAAAAGATTTAAATTAATTTTTAGGTGATTTTCACATAACTAAATCATTTACATTTTAACCTATATTCTTCAAAGTATAATTAGTAATTGTTCAAGAAAACCTAAAAGCGTAAATTAGGCTAAAGAAACGACCATCGTCCCTAACCCAATAAAGTCCACATATTTCATATTAGGGTTAATCTTTAACCCACGTAACCAGTAATTTAGCAATACTAACCTAGAAATACTGCTACACATGAATATCATAGGAAATTTTATAAAAGGAGTTATCGATATTACCGACAAAATTACTGGTGATGACAACCCTATTGAAGATCAAAAAGCAGTGCTGAAAAACCTTTTAGAAACAGCAAAAGATACTTCTTTTGGTAAAGCCTATGAGTTTAAAGATATTCTAGAAAGTGATTATCCACAGCAAGCATTTCGTGATGCCGTGCCTTATTTCGATTATAATCAAATCAATGAAAAATGGTGGCATAAATTACATGAAAATCAGACCGATGTAACGTGGCCTGGTAGTCCAGATTATTTTGCATTGAGTTCTGGTACTACTGGTAAAACAAGCAAACGCATTCCGGTCACCGATGCTATGATAAATACTATTAGGCAGGCAGGAATCAAGCAAGTTTTGGCAATTTCTAATTTTGACCTTCCGGCAGATTTCTTTGAAACGGGAATTTTAATGTTGGGGAGTTCTACAGATTTAGTCGAAAACAATGACCATTTAGAAGGTGAGATTAGCGGCATAAGTGCAAGTAACATACCATCGTGGTTTAGCGGATACTACAAACCTGGAAAAGAAATTGCCAAAATTGATGACTGGGACGAACGTGTAGCAAAAATTGCCGAAAAGGCTGCCGATTGGGATATTGGCGCACTTAGCGGAATTCCTTCTTGGATAGAACTGATGCTAAAAGAAGTTATTAAAAAACATAACCTCAACAACATTCACGAGATTTGGCCCAACTTGCAGGTATATACATCTGGGGGAGTAGCATTCGGTCCGTACGAAAAGAGTTTTAATGCCTTAATGGGTAAACCGGTAACGGTAATTGACACCTATTTGGCTTCCGAAGGGTTTATCGCTTTTCAAGCTAGACCAGAAACCGACGCCATGAAATTGGTTACGGATAATGGAATCTACTTTGAATTTGTTCCTTTTAATCCTGATTATATTTTAGAAGATGGGTCACTTGCACAAGATGCTCCGTCACTTACTCTTTCTGAGGTTGAAACCGGTCAAAATTATGTATTGATTATAAGCACCGTTAGTGGTGCATGGCGTTATTTGATTGGTGACACTATTGAGTTTACTGATGTAGAGCGTGCTGAAATAAAAATTACGGGTCGTACCAAGTTCTTTCTAAATACGGTAGGTTCTCAATTATCGGTTAATAAACTTGATGATGCCCTACAAGATATTATGGAAACTTTTGATATCGAAGTCCCTGAATACACCCTTTGTGCAAAGAAGTATGAAGACGGATTTTACCACACTTGGTATTTAGGTACTACGGCGACTCAAGATGCCGAAGTTATAGCTCAAAAACTAGATGTGTCTTTAAAAGCTGCAAACAAAAACTATAAGGTTGCCCGTTCTAAAGCACTTAAAGGAGTAAAAGTTTTTACTATTAATCCCGATATATTTTACGATTGGAACGATAGCAATAAAAAGAAAGGCGGACAAGTAAAAATGGAACGCGTAATGAAAGAAGAAAAGTTTGCCGAATGGGAAGCTTTTGTTGAAAAACATCATTAAAATTTGTTTCTCTTATTCTTCAAGAGTCGCATCTCTCTCTTCAACCAATAACATAATTTCTTCTGGAGACAGGTACAGGTTTTTAATACGGTCTACATATGCTTGCGTTAATCCTGCTTTCTTTAAAATGAACTCTTTAGTGGCAAGAATATAACTTTCCATACCGTGTGTAACCGCAAAAGAATCTGCGCGGCGTTCTGCCGCTCGTATATAATTCTCTGAGGTTACGTATTTAAAGCCAAATCCTATTAAATTAAACCCACTTCGCTGCTGGTAATCCATAACATGACCGAGTTCATGACCTAACCACCCTATCATAATTTCTGACGGAATGTCTTTGGTATAGTACACCGAATCGGCAATCTTTATTCTTTCACTAATCAATATTTTATAAGACCTATTTTTTTTTGATTTGAAAACACTCCAAAATGAAGGTTGTGCCTGCATGGTTGACTTTTTAATATTCTTTTTAAACTTGAATTCAATTTTGGTATTGGCAAGTTCAGGATAGTGAGAAAGAGCAATTTTTGCTTCTTCAGTTATTTCATTAGGTATTGTATGTTGTGCAGATGCAACCATATTGTAACTTAATAGTATTAAGATTAAATAGTTCAATTTTTGTATATGTAGGAGTTTTATCAAAGTAGCGGACTAAAAAATTTGGCGAGACCTTCTAAAAATTTACTGAACGGTGATCTATTTTTAAATTTTTCTAAATCTACCTTCGCCTCTTCGGTACAATGTTTTGTAAATAGCCCTTCTATTTCAGAAGCTTTTTCTTTATCATACAAAATAGCATTAGTCTCAAAATTGTGCTCAAAGCTTCGATAGTCAAAATTACCTGAACCTACAGATACTATTTCTCCATCGATAATGATGACCTTACTGTGCGAAAAATCAGGTCTCAAGTAAATATTGGCACCCACTTCTAACAATGCTTCAAAAGTGGAAAACATACTATATTGAGCCAATAAAGAATCTGATATTTTAGGGGTCAATAAGGTAACTTCTATTCCGCTTAGCGCTGCTATTCTAATGGCTTCTAAAACCGGTTCGCCGGGAATAAAATACGGATTAGCAATACAAATACGTTTCGTTGCAATATTGATCATTGCCAAGTATTGCTGCATGATTGCCGGATATCTAGAATCTGGTCCGCTTGAAATTATCTGTGTTACCGTATCACCTTGAGGTTCAACTTTTGGAAAATATTTGTCTTGAAGCAACAATTCTTCCTTACCCGCAAAATGATAATCTTTCACAAATACACGCTGTAAACTGTTTACCGCAGGACCCTCAATTTTTAGATGCAAATCTTGCCACACACCAAGTTCAGATATTGGTTTCATGTATTTATCAGACACATTAAATCCGCCGGTAAAACCAACATTACCATCAATGATTATAATTTTTCTATGATTTCTATAATTAAGGGTAAATAATAGATTTCCGAAACGAATTGGCATCGTCGGAAATGCCTTGACCCCAATATCTATAAACCGTTTTACTCTTTTGCCACGCATAGAATTGCTTCCAAAAGAATCGTACAACATTCTAATTTCAACACCTTCTTTAACCTTTTTCTCAAATAGCTCGTAAAACCTATCTAAAAGCATGCCCTCTGCTAAAATGTAATATTGTAGGTGTATAAAATCTTTCGCTTCTTCTATGGCTTTAAATATAGCTCCAAACGTTTCTTCACCACTATTTAACAAGGTGATATTATTACCTTCATAAGGAGCGAAATAACTGTTTTTTCGAATGAGCGATGCTAATTTATCGTGTTTATAGTCTTCAAATTCATGTACACTCTGCTCACCGCCCTCAAGTTCTTTATGGGTTTCTGAATACAGTCTTCTTTTTTCGGTCTGCTTTAATTTAAAGAGTTTAAATTTTCTTCTGTTAATACCGAACAAATAGTATAACAACGGACCTAAAAAAGGAAAAATTATCACAGTTAAAGACCAACTAACCATCTTGGTCGCTCTAGATCCATTAAAGATAATATTGACTATACTCCATAAAGTTACCGCTATGTAAGCAAGCCAAAAAACAGTATTCATAATTAATTATTTTGTTCCTTAACAAGATACTATAATTTGCTTAAGCCCTAGTTTGATTAAACCTATCAAGATACTTTTAGTATCAAAAGAGTTAATTACTACCTCTAGTTGTGAGTACTTTTAAAAAAAAGTAATGGGAGTAATCGCTATGGACAAAAAACAGATAACCTTATATTATAGTTCGCAAAATTCAATTGGTAAGCAATTGAACGCCTATGTTGAATCTTCGGGTAAAGATCATTTAACCATAGATATTTCTAAGACGAACGTTACGGGCACGCAATGGGCTGAATTAGCTGACGGACTCAACAAAAACATTTCTGACTTGGTGAATACCGAGCACCCAGATTTCAAAGAAGCATATGGTAAATCATCTGTTGATCTTGATGATGACGGTTGGTTGAAAATTTTAAATAAGAACCCTAGTTTTCTGAAAAATGCCATTGTTATAAAAGGTAAAGACTTTATTGAGCTTACAAGTGCATCAGACTTTAAGCAATATATGGACCCCGATAGTGCGGGTATAGAAAAGCCTTATAAGTAACAGCGTTTTCAAATAGCATATAACTTATTTTGAAACATAAGGTTTTCTGAACTTCTAACTACATTGCTTTAAATATACCTTATGTCCAAAATTTTAAAATGGCTTGTTTTCGTTAGTATTTTCTGCATTGGTGGGTATATGCTTGCCGAATGGAAAATGAAAAAAGAGGTCATTAGCTTTTTAGAAAGAAAAGTGCCCGATCATATAGATTTTTCATACGATCGATTGACCATTAGTCTTATGAAAGGCAACATAGCGTTCGAAAATGTAGCCGTAGTTAGTTTGGGCAAGCAGACTTCTTCTTGCGAAATAAAGGTGAATGCCGAAATGCTCTCTATCGAAGGATTTGACTATTGGAAAATTCTATTTCAGAACGCTATCTACATTAAATCTCTAACCCTTAACAAACCTCATCTAAGTTTCAAGACATGCCCAAAAGAATCAGATAATGTAGTTGCCAATAAAAGCAACCCCATTAATCTTTTGAAAGAGATATTTGTTGAAGAAATTATATTCGATGCCGGTAAGATTGAAATTTGGGACTCTAATGAAGAAGTAGCACTCATTGCAGTTAATCAAATAAACCTTTCCCTTAAAAAAGTAGCTACCGATCCCGATGTTATAAAAAAATATGTTCCGTTCACATTTACCGATTACAACATCGAAATTCAAAACTTCAACGCTCCATTAGGTGAATTTGAAAAGCTTGAAATGGCATCATTGGTTATGAATAATGCTACTATCGATATTACAGATATAGTACTTTCTACTATATATTCTAAAGTTGAATTAAGTAGGGAAATTGCCTATGAAAGAGATCATATTTATTTATCTATTCCTGAGATAAAAGTAGATGAGCATAATTACTTGGTTTCAAACGATTCGCTACACGTAAACTTCAAAGAACTTTTGCTATCACAGCCTAAATTAGAAATATATCGTGATAAATCTAGATTAGAAGATTTTACAAATAAGCCACTTTATGGTAAATTATTGCAAAAACTGCCTTTTAAAGTAGCAATTGACTCCGTTTTTATCGAAAAAGGGGCAATTGTCTATGAAGAGAATATTCCTAATAATGTTAAGGCAGGTGCATTGAGTTTTGAAAATTTAGATGCCGAAATCACTAATTTATCCAATAAAACAAATGTTGAAGAGCCTGTTCAAATTCAGCTTAATGCCGATTTAATGGGGACAGGGAAATTTCATCTTAATTGGCAATTTGATGTTTATGATCCCCGAAGTACTTTTCTAATTTCTGGCGGATTATCTAATTTCAACACCTCAAGTCTAAATGATTTTCTTGTACCCAATTTAAGAACCCAAACTACAGGTACTATCGACCAGCTTTACTTTACCATTTCTGGTGACGAGTATGTTGCTACGGGAGATATTAAAATGAGGTACGAAGATTTTAAATTTCAGGTACTTAATAAAGAAAGAAACGGAGTAAAGAAAGTACTTTCATTTATAGGTAATTTATTTATAAACGATGGATCAAAAACAGATGATGATGGGTACAGATATGGTGATATAGAGACCGAACGTGTACAGAATAAATCATTTTTTAATTATCTGTGGATCAACTTACAAGATGGTCTTTTAGATGTACTAACAGGAAATGGAAAGAAAGATTGAACCGAAATATTATAAAACTAAAAAAGCCAGGTAGTAAACTACCTGGCTTCTCTTTTCATAGCAATATTTCATACTAGTTGTCATCAGTAGCATCTTCTACTGCGTCTTCAACTTCATCAGCTCCATCTTCGATTTCATCTCCAACATCGTCCATTCCTTCTTCAATCTTCTCTCCTGTAGTTTTTTCTTCTCTACAGCTTGTTGCAATGCTCATTGTAGCAAATGCAAATACGATCATTAATAGTGACTTTTTCATAATATAGATTTTAATAATTAGGTTAACATTTAAATATTTAGGTATAAAGGTTTACTTGTTAACGAAATAGTTTCCCATACCTGTCATTGCAAATATGAAGGTTTTAACAGAGAGCGCTTAGTTATAAAAAAATGAATATTAACTCATCTACGAAAACCGCATATGTGTCAATTAACATTTTAAAAGTGTCAAGGTTATTCTCTTTTTTCTAGTTTTTTTGTAAGGTACAATTGCCATTGTACATAAAATAAAACAATGAAAAAGTTAACCATAAATAGTTCTAAGTCTAGCGATATGTTTACTCAAATACATGAATGTATACAGGGTAATCTTGTAGAAGATTGGGGTGAAAGTGTTTTAACTTTTAATACTACTATTGGTAAAGGAGCATTAAGAACCATCGATTTTAATTGGGGAGTGTCTCTTATTGATTGTAATATAAAACTGAATGAAGAAACTAAGATTGTTTTTGACACTAAAGACCTAGCACCAATTGAGTTCATTTTTATTACAAGCGGGTATTTTGAGTATAGTGAGAACAATACAGATTCTTATACCAGATTAGAGCAATTTCAGAATACGATTATATCGCATAAACGAGATGCCGAAAAAACATTTTTGTTTCCGAAGAACGAGAATTTAAAAATCAATTTTATACGGATTAACCGTCAAGAATATTTAAAAAAGAAACATAATAATGTCTCTCAATTAAATCAATTGTTGGTGTCATTATTTAATGATAGTAAAGGAGAGGCTACTTTTCAACACGGTGGCAGTTTTAGTTTACGAATTGCAGATGAAATCAAGTTACTAAACGATATAGATACAACTAACGGATTGCTAAGGTCTCTTTCACTAGAAGGCAGGCTTTATCTTATTCTATCGCTACAGTTATTAGAACATAAAAATTTTGAAGAAAACATGAATTTACCTGAAGCTATTTCTAAAGAGGATATTCTAAAGATTCACAAGTTGACTACCTATATATTAGAGCATATTTCCGAAACTATATCTATAACAATATTAAGCGCAGAATCTGGATTAAGCCCCAAGAAACTACAATTAGGATTTAAGATTCTGTATTCTAAAACCGTTAACGAATATGTAAGGCAGTTGAAATTAGAAATCTCGAAAGATTACCTTAAAAATACCGATTTATCGGTATCTGAAATTGTATATGCGATTGGAATAAAGAGTAGAAGTTACTTCTCTAAAATATTCTTTGAAGCTTATGATGTTCTGCCAACAGACTATAGAAAGCATTTAAAAAATAAGAATGCTTCTTTGCGCTAATTTTCTGGATACTCATAGGGCATTAACATGCTGTCATACGAAATATCTTGATTAAATAGATTTTTTGCAATAGGTCTTATTTCTAAATCTGTTTTATGTGGCGGCTGCAATATCATTTGCGCCCTTTCTATTTTAGTATCTTCTGAAAGCCATTCATATTTATCTTCATGGTCTATAATTACGGGCATATAATCTACTAGGTTTTGGTAATTTACTACATCTTTTTCGAGCGGACCAGTTAGTAAAGAACAGGTAATAAACCCATCATCTAGAACGGTATAAATTCCTGCTAAGTATAATATTCCACCATTTTTACTACTCACGTGGTATGGATATATTTCTCCGTTTTTCAATACAGAAGTAAAGAAACCAGTAACGGGTATTATACACCGACAGTTCTTAAACGAATCATGATACCACATATTCGAATCTATTTTTTGGGCAGAGATGGTCAAGGTATTGGTCAGCTTTTGAAAGAGCTCCCAATCATCGTTAAAAGTACTCGGCAACAAACCCCAGATGGCCAAATTAACAGCATTAGGCTCATTCATTGTAATTATGGGTATTGAGACTTCGGTCAAGCCGCTAATAACTACTTGCGGAGTGTATAAATTTGGATATTTGAACAAAGCATTTACATCTCGCTCTATCTCCTTCATCTTTGCTGTATTCGAAATTTTAAAATACATATCAATCATTTGCTTTAAACATAAAGTTCGTCAAATAACCATAGCTCTCTTATTGCAGAAACATAAAAAGATAACGCATTAAAAAAGAGGTTGATATTTCCTAAAAATAAGCACAAAAAAAGAGGCTAAAAATAGCCTCTTCTAGAATTCGTAAAACATGGATTTATCTAATGTCTTCTAACATTTTAATATTTGAAAGTCCGTTTTTAATAGCCTCTTTTTGACTTCTTAAAATGGTAGCGGTCGTTGAAGGCAACGATGTGTCTTCTAAAACATCTTCATATTCTTCTATAGCTGCTTTTTCGCCTCTAATAGCCTCTTCTAACATTGCTTCTGCGTTGTCTAGAGAGAATAGTGCTTTTACATCCATCCAGGCTCTATGTGCCTTACCAGCCATGCTATCGCCTTTATCAATTTCTTGCCCAAATGTTTTGATTTCTGCCTTTAATTCATGGCCAAAATCGTAACGTTGCTTTGCCTTTGTTTCGAAAAAAGCTTTCAATTGAACATTATCAGTGTTTTCAGCTGCCTTCTTAAATCCTTTTTCGGCATCATATGTTTTTTCTAAAAGTTCATTCAACTTGTTTCCTACTTCTTCTGTATATGTACTCATTTTATATAGTTTTAATGATGTGATTTTTATTTAGAGATGTTAATCACAATTACATCTTGTAAAATTTATTTCTATTCTTAAAATCTTGTAATTTTCTCTTTAACTCGGTAACATCTTTACCTTTTGCCTTATCTGAATACATTAATACATGCTCCATATCAATTTCGCAAAACGCATCTTCTTGATTACTGCTGTTATCATTGTTCATATTGTCAACGACAAAATCTCTTAACAATAAGCCGATGAATCCTAATCCTATTATAATAGATATACCTGCAATTAATTGTATCATCTGTTTAGTTTTGATGACAAATATATATTCGATTATATGTACTTTTTATCTTGAAAAAATATAGCATTAACTCCTTTCAATAGGGTTAATTTTCAAAGCTTTAAGGTTAAAAATATAATGCCCTTGCCACACAATAAAGAAGAAAATTATAGAACTTGTAGTATAAAATTAGTTCTCAAGTTTGTGCTACTCTAAATGGTTTTTTCCATCACTTGGTTCTCCAAAATACTAGCGGTGATGGAAAGCACAAACGATAAAAGAATTTGGATGATAAGAAAAGGTACAACAGTAAAATGGTCTTGGGGTAATGGCACTGCCAAAGGTAAAATTATAGAAACATATACTTCAAAAACAACAAAGACCATCAAAGGAAATGAAGTTACAAGAAATGGTAGCGATGATGATAAAGCACTTTACATACAACAAGAAGATGGCGACTATGTTCTAAAGAGCGAAAGCGAAGTTGAACGTGCCGATTAATTTACATATAAGATTTCAACCACTACTTCTTTGTATCTAAATTCAATAACGGATTAAAATCTGCTATTACCTTAATTAATACTTTTTCTGCTGCAGTTTGATATTCTGAATAAGAAGTGATTTCTACGCTCTCAAAAATATCGCTCAGTTCTCTCTTTTCATACTTATTGACTACAAATGGATGCACATAGTATTTCTTACATACATTTCTAGTATTACCCAATGCTTTAGCAGTATCATCAAATGCTTTTATAACATTCTTTTTAATTTCACTCTCAGCATCAGAAGGTTCATTTTCTATAAGCGATTCAAAAAATATTAGCGTACCAGACCATGTTCTAAAATCTTTCGCAGTAAAAAGCTCTCCGCTTATATCTTGTAAATACTCATTGACCATACCACTGTCAACTCCCGTTTTAATACCATCTTCATCAAAGAATTGAAAAAGATCCCAACCCGGTATTTCTTCGCATTGCAATACTAACTTGCGTAATTTTCTATTATTTAAAGAGATACTATGTTTTTTCCCTTTCTTACCGGTAAATTCAAACTTTAGCTTATTCTTACTGGTTTTTAAATGCCTTGTTCTTAAGGTTGATAAGCCATAAGTTTTATTTCGTTTTGCATATTGCTGATTACCTATACGAATATGGGTTTCTTCCATTAACCTTACAATTAGTGCTAGAACTTTTTCTTTAGGCCATCCTTCTAATTGTAAATCTTCATCTACCTTTTTTCTGATAATGGGTAAAGCTTCCCCAAATTGATGCATTCTTAAAAACTTGGTTCTGTTTCTCACCCGTAACCACAAATCGTGATAACGGTATTGAAGTCTATGTTTCATATCAAAACCTACTGCTTGTAAATGTGCGTTGGCTATCGGTGCAATTTTTACATCTTGCCATGCCGGTGGAATTACCAGTTTTTTAATTCTAGATAATTCAGCTTCTTTACTGAGTGGTTTATTCTTTAGTAGATACAGAAATTGGTCTTTCTCTTTAATGCGCAGAATAGATAGTGCTTCTCTATTTACATATTTTAAATGCATATGTGCAGCGACATCATGTGGTTCACTCGCCAGTAGTTCTGAATAATTCATCTATTATTTTTTTTGGTCTAACAGTGCACAAACCGAAAAATTTTGTTCATTATTTTCTGCACAAGTTCAAACAAAAATAATGAATCGGGTTGCTATATACGTGTTCTATAAAACTCTTTTGTAGTCTAAAAACTTCTTTTATCAATCTTATAAATCACTTATACAAAGTTCGATTGCGGTAGAATTTTTACTATACGGATTCTTTTTAATCGCTGAAGTTATATACCTTTCCTTATATAAATATCCATTGCTTATGAAAGGAGAACCAATGTTAATATGTATACCAGACATAAGCGGCTTTACCGAGTTTATGAGCGAAACAGATTTTGAATTAAGTTCTAAAATCATTCCTGCGCTTCTAAATCAAATTATCTACACGAATAAAATCGGACTTAAAGTTTCTGAAATTGAAGGCGATGCCGTTCTGTTCTTTAAAACCGGAGAAATGCCAAGCTTAGAAAAGCTTATTGAACAGTGCCGCATTTTTTATACAGAGTTCTACATAGAGCTAGATGCCCTCAGAAAAAAGTATAGAAAAAATAAAGATGCCGAATCGATACCCGATATACTCGGCTTAAAAATCATACTACATTACGGTAAAGAAATTGCTTTGACCAAAGTTGGCAACAGCATAAAACTCTTTGGTGAAGACCTTATAATTGCTCACAAGCTTTTAAAAAACAAAGTAAGGTTAAGCGAGTATCTACTGTTGACCGAAGGTTTGACCAATTATTACAAAGAGAACAATTTAAACGATCAGTTCGATTGGGGCTCATTAAAGCAAAATTCTACAGAGTACGATCACGTGGGTGAAATTAACTACTCATATATCAACTTAAAACCTTTGGTAGAAGAATAAGTCTCCCATTTTTCAAAACTGTAAAACGTTCATCATTGAGTCTTCTGAGTCAATGATAATCTTCAATATTATTTAATTTTGTAATAGATTAATTAAACAAAAATTATGAGCTATTTAGATATAAAATCAAAAGATATTAAGCCAATAGTAGATGAATTGAACACACTACTGGCAGATTACAATTTATATTACCAAAACCTAAGAGGATATCACTGGAATGTTTCTGGAAAGAACTTTTTTGATCTTCATATTAAGTTTGAAGAACTATATACCGATGCAAGAATAAAGATTGATGAAATCGCTGAGCGTATCTTAACCTTAAGACATAACCCAACTAGCGAGTTTTCTAAGTATTTTGAAATGTCTTCAATAAAAGAGACCTCTTCTCTAATTGCTGATACTGACATGGTTGATCATATTTTAAATCAACATGAAGCTCTATTGAAGCAAATGAATAAAGTTATTAAGAAAGCTGAAGCTGGTGGAGATGAAGGAACTATTGATATGATCGGAGCATATATCGGTGAAATCGAAAAAGTAAGTTGGATGCTTGACGCCTGGTCTAAAGAATAAAATTACAATAAATACAGTATAAAAAAGCACCTCTTTAAAAAGGTGCTTTTTGCTTTCAACTAGATTGCCAATGCAATCTTCATTGTATATTATTTTACGACTTTACGCATTAAATATAACATACCAAATTTTTTGGCTGCAGAGAATGCGGTCGATACCCAGTTATACGGACTCAAATCTTCTTGTACATCTTGTTTCAATCCTTTTAGCTCTTCTAAAGCAATTTCCCGCTCTAATTTCAAGCGCTTTAAATTGAACTCTATTTCCTCAAAATTTTTGTACATATCTTCTTAATTAAAGAATTTAACAGATAGCTTTTTTACTAGCATGTTGTCAATTTTACCTCTAAAAACATAAGCTAAAATTAAGAACACTATAAACAAAGCTCCGGCAATTAAACAAGCGCCTACCATACTCTCAAGAACATTCGCCAAGAAAACGACACCGGCTACAGTTATAAATATAAGTGCCAAAAAAGCAAGACCACCTATAACTGCCATTTTTAGCAGCATACCGGTGGTCATTGTTAATTGTTGAAACACTTTTAGCCTGTAGTATTCTTGGGTTTTCTTATAGTAAACCTCTCCTACATCAATTGCCTTATTAGACGTTTCGTTAAGTGATTCAATAACTCCCATTTATACTGTTTTCTGCAGTTTCTTATTTTTTGTTTTCAACTCAGACAATTTCTTCTCTAAAGTTGAAATTACATCTTCTGTTTTGTAGCTTAAATCAGATACTAAAGATTCTACTCTCGTATCTAAAGTTTCTCTTTCATCGATCATTTTAGAAGCAACTCTGTTTTTAAGATCAACTGCACTGTCTGCAAAATTATCTCTTGTAGCAGCTGCTTGATCAGCAATCAATCTTCTTGTGTTCTCACCTTTATCTGGTGCGTAAAGAATTCCTAAAGCTGCACCTATGGCAGACCCTGCAATAATTGCTAATAATGTATTTCCACTATTGTTCATATTATATATTTTAGATTAAACGTTTTTTTTATACATGATAAACTATTACTTATCGTGCCTTACAAATGTCTATAATAAAGGGACAACTACTTAACTCAAAACCTTTTAATATTGACGTTAACAATAGCTTAAAAGGGTTAAGAATTATATGAAACGAATTAATGCATCAAACTCTTTACCTCTAAATTTGTAACATGAAAGAATATCAAACTAAGAACCCGTTCAACGGTGAGGTTGTAAATACATATACACAAGACAGCACTGTCGATATTGAAGAAAAATTAAAAAAAGCTTTAGCTATAGAAGCCTCTTGGGCAGCTATGGAAATTGAAGATAGATGCGAACTTCTCACCAATGTAGCAGAACTGCTTATAGAACGTAAAGAGGAATATGCAGAGCTGATGACACAAGAAATGGGAAAACCATATTCGCAAGGAATTTCTGAAATTGAAAAATGTGCTTGGGCTTGTGATTTCTATGCACATAATGCCGAGGATCTTTTGGCTGATGAGGTAATTGAAACCGATGCCGATGAAAGTTTTATAAGCAATGACCCATTAGGCTGTATTCTCGCAGTAATGCCATGGAATTATCCTTTCTGGCAGGTAATTCGCTTTGCGGCCCCAACTTTAACGGCAGGTAATACCGCCTTACTTAAACATGCACAAAACGTAACCGGTTGTTCTATGGCAATTGAAAAGTTATTCTTAGATGCAGGTTATCCTGAAGGATGCTTTCAAAGTTTAAAAGCGGGTCATGAAGAAATTGAGAAACTTATTGCTAATGACGGAATCAAAGCCGTAACCTTAACCGGAAGCGAAAAGGCTGGTAAATCAATAGCGGCTACGGCAGGAAAGAATCTAAAGAAATCTGTTTTAGAGCTTGGCGGAAACAATGCATGTATTATTTGGGAAGATGCCGATTTAGACCAGCACATCGATACCATGGTGACCGCACGTATGCAGAATACGGGTCAAAGCTGTATTGCCGCGAAACGCTTTATAGTTTGTGAAGAAATTTATGATTCTTTTCTAGAGAAATTTACTGAAAAAGTAAAGTCCCTTAAAAGCGGTGATCCTATGAAAAAAGATACGTTTATAGGTGTTATGGCTCGTGAAGATTTAGCCGAAGAACTTCAAAAACAGGTCAATGATTCTATAAAAAAAGGTGCTAAAGTAGTATTGGGCAACATGCGAAATGAAGCCTATTTCTCTCCAACCATACTAACGAATGTTACCGCAGAAATGCCCGTATTTAAAGAGGAAACTTTTGGACCCGTTGCTGCAATTACCAAAGTAAAGAATAGAAAAGAAGCCATTGCACTAGCTGCAAATTCTAGATTAGGACTTGGCAGTATGTTATTCACTGAAGATATTGATGCGGCCATGAACGTTATATCAGATATACCCGATGGAGCATTCTTTATAAACGACATGGTTAAATCTGATCCTCGATTACCATTTGGTGGTACAAAAGCATCAGGCTACGGTAGAGAATTATCTAGAGAAGGTATATTAGAATTCGTAAACAAGAAAACAGTATATATTAAAAAATAAAGTTATGACACAAAATACACAAGAGACCAAATTTGTAAAGGAACCAGAAGAAGAAACAAGAGAATATATTCTTCAAAAGAATAAAAAGACTAAAGTTGGCATTACCATTCTAGTCTCTTTTTTAGTGATACTTATTATTGGTATCATCGTTTCAAATGTGTTCTTTACCAATTAAAGATTACTATTTCAACTATTCTAACTTCAAAACAATTCATGATCAACAGATCCTTTCAAAATTTTAGGAAATACTATACCAAAAGCAAATCTTTTAGCTTAGCTATTCTTTTTCTGCTATTTCACTCATGTGCAACATTTAAAGAGCAGAATTCTTTAAATGTTGACGATATAAATGTCAACAACGACATTACTTATACATTTTATATTGCTGGTGGATTAGGGAACTCCTCTTCTCAACCAAACGAGACTCTTTTACAACGTTTTAAAACAGAACTTGATAACGCTTCTGAAAATAGTACTTTGGTTTTTACAGGTGATAATATCTCACCAGATACAAATAATTGGCAAACCGATAGCCTCTTGATTCAAAAACAGTTAGACCTTTCTTCAGATTTTAAAGGCGAGACCGTGTTTTTACCTGGTAACAATGAATGGAAAAGTTATAAGCTTAATAAAATTGAAAAGGTAGAAAATTATCTAAAAGAAATAGAGAGAAAAAATACGGCGGTAGTACCCAATAATGGCTGCCCAATAGACTACCGTGTTATTAATGACGATTTAGATTTAATACTTATAGATTCAAAATGGTTTGTTTCTAACTGGTCTAGAATTGAAGATATCAATAGTAAGTGTTCTGATATTATTACCCGAAGAAGGTTTATGGAAGAGCTAGAGGGTTACATTGGTGATGGACAAGGCAAAAACATAGTCATAGCCATGCACCACCCTGTATTTACGAATGGAACTTATGCCGGTAAAACTACTGTTAAAGACCATATGACTCCTTTACCAATTTTAGGGACGATTAAGAATGCAGTAATGGATCTTGGCGCATTTAATCCTGAGCACGTAAATTCAAGAAGATATAATTATTTACGTATTGCTGTAAGTGCATTGGCACAAGCAAATGATAGAATAACCCTAATTTCAGGTCATGAAGAAAGTTTACAGCTATTAGTAGGTGGTGGAATTCACCAAATAGTTAGTGGTTCTTTAGGCGAAACAAGTGCGACCAAATTGGGTCCGGGTAGAATTACCGCTATTGGTGGTTCTATTGAATATCAAGGTGAATATGCTCATGGCGAAAGAGGCTTTGCCAGGTTGGATTATTTTAAAGACGGTAGTTCTAACGTTACTTTTATCTCAGAAAATGATTTGTCTTCTGACAAAACCTTTTCCGTTTTACCCAAAAAAGTTAAAGAAAAGGAATTCACACAGTTTACTTCCAATAATAAGCAAACTGAAGAAAAAAAAATTCTAGACGACCCAAAGGATTTTAATAAAAGTGGTTTCTATAAGTTTTTGTGGGGTGAGCGATACCGCAAATATTATGGTACAACCGTAGAATCTCCAAACGTTCAATTAGATACGCTTTATGGTGGTCTATCAGTAGTTAAAGAAGGTGGTGGCCACCAATCTTTTTCTCTTAGATTAGAAGACAAAAATGGAAAACAATACGCAATGCGCTCCCTACAAAAGAGTGCACTGAAATTTCTAAAGTTTAAACTTCCCGGTATTGCATATAATACTGAAGATTATCAAGATACCTGGGCAGAAAAAGCTATCTCAGATTTTTTTACAACTGCCCATCCATACATGCAACTGGTAATAAACCCTTTGGCTAAATCTGTAGACATCAATCACTCTGATACTGATTTGTTCTATGTACCAAAACAAGATAGTTTAAAACAGTTTAATGAAAATTATGGCGACGAGCTTTACTACATTGAACGCAGACCTTCTGAAGAACAAGCTCATTATAAAGGTTATAGAAGAAATATCAATGGCGCATCTGGTGAGGTAACCGATTATGAAAGCACGACAGATATGCTTGAAAAGATCAAAAGCGATGAATCATATTCTGTAGATGAAAGAAGCTTTATAAGAGCTCGAATATTCGACATGCTCATTGGTGATTGGGATCGTCATCAAGATCAATGGAGGTGGATAGAGTATGAAAGCCCAGATGGTGAAAAAGAATTTATGCCAGTGCCTAGAGATAGGGACAATGCTTTTCCAAGGTTTGACGGTAAGGTGATACCATTTTTACAATGGTTTATGCCAGGTACGCGAAACTGGGAGACTTATGATGAAGATGTTGACAATGTAAAATGGCTCAACCTATCTGGAAATGTTTTAGATAGAACGTTGACAACTGCTTATGGTCCTGATGTATGGATAGAAGAAGCTAAAGCCATTCAAAATGGGATGACAAGCCAAGTTATTGAAAACGCGTTCAATCACCTACCTACTTCGGTACAAGATGAAACTTCTGAATATATTAAAGAAAGTTTGAAAAAGCGCTTGGCCACTCTACCTGAAACTGCCGAAGATTATGCCATATACCTCAATAAAATTGTTACCGTTACCGGTACCGAAAAAGATGATATCTTCAGCATAACGCGTTTAGAAAACGGAAATACAAATGTTGATGTTAAAAGAATATTATCAGATGAAAAGAATGAACTAATATATTCTAGAATATTTAATGACAGTCTAACTAAAGAGATATGGATTTATGGTTTAGGTGATAATGATGTATTTGTTGTAGAAGGAGATAACAGTCCTAACACTAAACTACGCATCGTTGGTGGTTACGGTAAGGATACCTATAATATTTCAAATAAGAAAAAAGTGAAATTATATGATTGGGAACATGAAAAAATAAATTTTGAGAACTTACAGCCGAAAACCTTATTAACCGACAACTATAAAACCAACACTTTTCATTTTAGGTATTTTAAGCCTAATACAAACGTATTGGTACCAACTTTAGGTTTCAGAACCGATGACGGTATGTTTATAGGCGCATCGAACACTTATACTCAATATGGTATTGACGGTAATTCATTTAGACAGAAACATACTGTTAGTGCCAATTACTATTTTAAATTTAAAGCTGCTGAACTTTTTTATTCTGGTGTATACGGAAGTGTTATGCCCGGGTGGAATTTTGAAATGGATGCATATTTTGCCAATGACCGTTATGTAAAAAACTTCTTCGGTTTTGGAAATGAGACCATAAACAATGAAGACGCCTTAAACAGAGATTATTATAGGGGGCGAATTAGAACGATCAAAGCAAGTGCTGGACTGGCATATTATAGTCTTCGTATTAAAGGTTTGTTCGAGTCTTTTAAGGTTGATGATAACCCTGATCGTCTATTTAATTCTAGTAATTTAGAAGATGCAGTTTTTGAAAACCAAAACTATGGTGGAGCAGAATTGACCGGTGAATATGACCGTGATGATGCTGGTGATTTTCCATCAAAAGCAATCTATTTTGGTTTTTCTGCCGGTTACAAAATGAACCTAAATAATAACGCTAATAAATTTGGCTATGCTTCTTTAAAAGTTGGTCTTGACCATAAGTTAGAGCCTAAAGGAAATCTGGTCTTAAGTACAACTGCAGCGTATAAGGGTCTTTTTGATTATAACGATGTTTACTTTTACCATACCCCCTCTATTGGTGGTGGAAACGGTTTACGTGGATTTAGAGACGAACGTTTTACGGGGAAGTCATATTTCTACCAATCATCAGATATAAAACTTAAACTTAAGCGTTACGTTACAGCCGTATCTCCTGTTACGATTGGTATGTATGGCGGGTTTGATTATGGTAGGGTGTGGTTACCTAATGAAGACTCTAATATATGGCATACATCACAAGGTGGCGGCTTTTGGATCAGCAGCTTAAAAGCACTAACCTTCAATATAGGCTACTTCAACTCTAAAGAAAGTAACTTGATTCAGGTTGGTTTCGGTTTGTCCATTTAATACTAGTTTTAATTTTTGTACTTTTCTAAAGCGCACATCATACCAAAAATACCATGTCTAAAATAGTTTCTAAAGCAGAAGTATTTGCCACTAATTTACTGAGTGACAATGATAACCCAAGATACCTATACCATAATCTTAGGCATACACAACGCGTTGTAAACAGTACTAAAGAACTTATTGAAGGCGAAAAAGTTAACGAGATCGAAAGCGAAATTCTCTTAGTTGCTGCTTGGTTTCATGATCTTGGTTATACTATTTCTTATGAAAATCATGAAGAAAATAGTTGCCAAATGGCTAAAGACTTTTTAGCTGAGCATGATAATAATGACTCATTTATGGATACTGTTTGTAGCTTGATTATGGCTACAAAAAAAGATTACGAACCTAAGAACGAATTAGAGAAAATTATTCGAGATGCAGATTCTTCGCATTTTCACGTAAAGAATTTTGTAGCTACGACCGAGTTATTACGAGAAGAGATTTCTTTAAATGGCAAGAAAAATTATTCTTCTGCAGAATGGCGAGAAGGTAATATTGCGCTATTACGTTCCAAGCATAGATTTTACACCGATTATGCTATTTCCAATTGGCAAAAAGGTAAAGACAAGAACATTAAGAAGCTCATTAAAGCAAAAAAGAAGCATAGTGAGTTGATTAAAAAGGAGAGCTTAAAAGCAAAGTTTAAAGGAGAATTACCTGATAGGGGAATTCAAACATTGTATAGGGTTACCTTACAAAATCATTTAAAACTTAGTGATATTGCCGATACGAAAGCGAATATTCTACTTTCGGTCAATGCTATTATTATTTCTATGGCATTGGCAAATCTGGTTCCTAAGCTTGACAACCCCTCTAACGATTATCTGTTCTACCCAACATTTACTTTTATTATTTTTAGTGTAGTATCTATGGTGATGTCAATCTTAGCCACTAAACCGAATATAACTTCTGGACAATTTACAGAAGAAGAAGTCACTACTAAAAAGGTAAACTTATTGTTCTTTGGTAACTTTCATAAAATGAAATTAGAACAATACAGTTGGGCAATGTCAGAACTTATTAAAGACAAAGATTATATCTATAGTTCATTGACAAAAGACCTCTACTTTTTAGGAATTGTTTTAGAAAGAAAATATCGAATTTTAAGATGGACGTATACCGTATTTATGGTAGGAATAATTATTTCGGTAATTGTTTTTGGTATTGCCCTTAAGTTCTATGGGCCGGAAAGAGTATTAGAACTACCCGTAATGCAGCCTTAATAAAACGGCTGTTATTAAATTGGAATTAGATTAAACTTATTGCATAGTTTAGACTCCGAAATTCATTAAAAGTATGCATGTTAAAATTCCGATTGCAGCTATTACGATAGTGAACTTTAAAGCTTTTGCAAATGCGGGCTCTTTAGTTTGATTATTTACGTTTACCCTGGTCATGAGTGGTTATTTAGAATTATACCACAAATTTATGATGAAACAGTCTAGCGTTTTAACCTCATAAATGAATTTCTTGTCTCCATTGCATTTTATCTAACTCATTGGCCGTATCTGAAGTATAATTTTTCAAATGGTTGTTTTTAACTCATTTGAATCATTGCTTTCTTAAATGTAGCTTTTGGAGCAGAACACATTGGGCATTCATATGCTTCATCAATATCTTCAAATTTGGTGCCTGGGGCAATATTAAATGCTTCATCACCGAAAGTCGCATCATAAACCGTTAAGCAGTCTTGACATTGATATAGCGATTGGGTTGCTTCTACAACTTCAACACTAGTTTGTTCTTCATCGTCTTCGGCACGACCTAGTTGATCAAAGTACATTTTACTCAATTCCATCAACAACCCAGGTAATTCGATTTTATCTATGTCTTGAGCATAGGTAATATACTTCTGACTATTCGGGTCAAAATGCTCAAAATGTAACACGTTATATGTGGGGCGGACTTCAAATTCTTTAACAATAGTGGGCAAACTATTCTTTTCAATAATCACCGAGGCAAAGTGAGAACGTTTACCCACCTCATTGCTGATACCAAAAGTAAGACCATAGGTACTAATATCATTTTGATCAAAACTCCTAACTAAAAACTTCTTTAATTCCAACGCCTCGCCATCATCAATAGGCACATGCCAATTCATCTCTAATTGAGAATGCCTAACATTGATCCCTCTTTTACCTAAAAAGCGCTCTAAGGCGGGTCTACTAGATTTCTTTATACCTTTTACTACAAATGATTTCCATGGGGTGATACAGATTTTACCAATACTGTTATCTAAACAAAAACCGCAGAATTCTTTTAAGAAGGATAGGTCATATTTATTATTTCTCCAGTAAAGACCAAGCCAATACATATCTGAACCCAAACGGTTCATGCCCTCATAATAAGGAAAGGTCTGAAAAGGAACCTTCAGCTCCTTTTCCATCGTTTTATTATTGGTCTCTAAGTTCTTGTTAATCACAAAGAACAACTCATCTATATCGGTAATGTCCTCATAAATTTCTTCGATCTGTTTTGAAATCGAATTGATATCCCAACTATAAATAAGAACTGGATAAAATGCCGATGATTTCCAATGCGGAAGCTTAATGTTCAAATACCAATAATCTTCTTGTTCAGATGCTATAAAGTTGAGGTTTCCACTAAAAATAGGAACCAAACGTTGTTTTGGATCTGTAATATTGATTTTCAACTTGGGTAAAAAGTCAAATCCTTCTAAAATATATAGATAGGTAGATCCTTTAAGCCAGTGGGTCATATCAAAAATATCAGCAGAAACATAAGAACTTACTATGTTCTGAAAGGTTCGATTGGCAATAATATCGGTATTGAATTTCGAAATACTTTCTAGCTGTTCTTCTTTTGCATCTTTTAGCGGAAACAAAATATCTTGTCGAGACCCAAAATTTACACTTGTAAGTCCGGCCGCCTCTAACATGGTGATAATATCTTTCAATTCACCAGGCGAAGTAACACCTCCTTTTATCAGTATTCTATGAAGATCATCATTCATATCTCGCAATTTTAATTCGCTAAAACCAGCTGTTTCTTTAATAAATCTTTTATTTCGGGCTTACAACTACCACAGCCCAAACCTGCGCCTGTTTCTGAACATAACTTATTGAAATCTGAGCATCCGCCGTTAATCGCATCTACTACATTGCCTTCACCTACCTGACTACAAGAGCAAACCAATTTTCCTTTAAGCGGTACAGAAGTAGATGCACCACGTAAAAGTTCATTTCGCTTTTCTGAAAGTTCTATTTCTTCTTCTATCAACCTTTTAAACTCGGCGAATTCATTTTTATCACCCATCAAAATGGCGCCTTTTAACGTATCATCTTTAACTATACATTTCTTGTAAAAACGCTTACTAACGTCCATTAAAATAATTTCTTCATATGAAGTATCGCCTATGGGTGAATTAACCATACCGATACTGCAGAGATCCAGATTTTCGAACTTTAAAATGTTCATCAATACCGAACCGTTGTAAATACTACTAAAATCTCCGAGTATAAAATTGGCGGCAATATCTGCTTGCTGTTCGGCAGCTGAGGTAATACCGAAAAGTGAATTATTAAACTCCGCAATTTCTCCTAAAGCAAATATCGATGGGTCACTACTTTGTAAGTATGAATTTACCACCACGCCTCTTCTCGTCTTAATTCCCGTAGGCTTTGCCAGTTCAATATTTGGTCTTGTACCAATTGCATACACAATGGCATTACACTGAATGGACCGTCCTGTTTTTAGATTTACAGATAAGCTATGTTTTTGGTCTTTATCTTCAAAAACAGTACTTACCTCATTATCAAAATATAAATTTATACCGCGCTCTATGACATCTTCTGCTAATAGGCGACTGGCAACGTTATCTAATTGGCGTTCCATTAATCGTGGCGCTCGTTGTATAATGCTAATATTAATATCTATTTTCTTTAGGGCGGCAGCGAGTTCCAATCCTAAAAGTCCGCCACCAACGATAACCACATTTTGATCTTTAGCCTGTAAGCCTGTTTCAGCTAAATATTTTCTAAGTTTATCGGCATCACCTCTTTCTCGCATGGTAAAACGACCAGGTAATCGTATCTGTACATCGCTAGGTATAAATGCTCTACTACCTGTAGCCATTATAAGCAAATCATAGCTATGCTCTTTTCCGTCGGAATCTAAAACAGTTTTATTCTCCGCATCAATATTGTCGATTCCAATACCCTTATGTAAAGTCACCTCCAGCTTTTGCAACTCCCCTTCCTTTAGCTTTTCAAGTGCCTCCCAAGAAAGTTCATCACTTACATATTCTGGAAGTAATACACGGTTGTAAAAGGGATCTTTCTCTTTTGAAAATACATGTAACTCGTCTATACTATTTTTCTCTCTGTACGATTGTATAAAGCGGTATGCCGCAGCACCTGCACCAATAACAACCACTTTCTGTTTTTCTTTTACAAACTTTGTAACCTCAACGGCACAATACTTAAAATCCGGCTCTTTAGATATGGGGTCGACCAAGTCATTGGTCAAGTTATTTGCCCTACCAAAATCATTGTTCAATACTTTACCCCAATGCATTGGCAAGAAAACAACAGATTCTCGTATATCATAATTAAGCTGCACTTTTACCTGTACTTTCCCTCTTCTGCTTTTTACTACCGCAATATCACCTTCTTTAATTTTGCGCAGATAGGCATCTACAGCATTCATTTCTAAATAAGGCTGTGGAATGTGGGTCAGCAATCTTTTTACCTTACCAGTTTTGGTTCGGGTATGCCATTGATCACGAACCCTACCGGAATTCAATATTAGCGGATATTCGTTATCGGTTTCCTCAGATTTGTTGTAAAGTGTATTAGGTGCATTAAAATGTGCTTTTTTATCGTTAGTAAAGAACTTACGATCCGTAAATAACCTTGGTGTTCCCTTATGTGTTTTATGTGGCACTGGCCACTGAAAACTACCTTCGTTGATCAACCTATCATATGACAAGCCAGAGATATCTATTTCGGTACCTTTTGTCAATAAACAGTGCTCGTCATAAACTTCACTGCTATTATTATAATCAAAACCTTTATAACCCATTGCCTGTGCAAATCTCCATATGATCTCTGCATCTGGCAATGCCTCACCAGGGGCGTCAATAACCTTTGGCAAATAACTAATTCGCCTTTCTGAATTGGTCATGGTACCCTCCTTTTCTAGCCAACCTGCAGCCGGTAATAGAAGATCGGCAAATTTAGTCGTCTCTGAATTATGAGAAATATCTTGTACCACTACAAATTTTGCCTTTTTTAATGCTCTTTCTACCTTATTAGCATTAGGCATACTCACTGCAGGATTGGTACAAACGATCCAGACTGCTTTTAACTTACCTTCGTCAAGGGCATCGAACATTTCTGTTGCCGTGTAGCCTGGCTCGGCTTGTATTTCTCCACCTCCCCAGAAATCGGACACTTCTTTTCTATGCGTCGCATTACCTAAATTTTTATGTGCTGCCAACAAGCTGGCCATACCACCAACTTCTCTACCGCCCATGGCGTTTGGCTGACCTGTTAGTGAAAAAGGGCCTGCACCAGGTTTGCCTATTTGCCCCGTTAAAAGTGACAAATTTAGTAATGATACATTTTTGGCAACACCGATTACACTTTGGTTCAGCCCCATTGTCCACATGCTTATGAACTTTTTAGCATTGCCTATGTATTCGGCAGCCTTTCGAATATCACCAACAGGAATATCACACTTTTTAGCAGCTTCTTTAAGGCTTAGGGTAAATGCCATTTCTTTACAAGCATCAAAATTTGCAGTATGCTTTTTTATAAAGGCGGTATCTATTTTTCTTTTCTCAATTAATCTACGTGCTATGGCATTGAATAAAATAACATCTGTACCCGGTAGAATTTGTAAATGTAGATCTGCACCTGCACAAGTCTGTGTTTTACGAGGGTCTACTACAATTATCTTTACATTCGGGTTTTCTTCTTTATGCTTTTCTAATCTTCTATATAAAATAGGATGACACCACGCCGGGTTCGCCCCTGCAATCAAAAAGCAATCTGCTAGTTCTATATCTTCATATGAAATAGGTACCGAATCTTCACCTAAAGTTTTTTTATAACCCACTACTGCAGAACTCATGCACAACCTAGAGTTGGTATCTATATTGTTCGTGCCAATAAACCCTTTTGTCAATTTATTTATCAGATAGTACTCTTCTGTTAAACATTGTCCCGACACATAAAAACCTACACTATCAGGACCGTGTTTGGCTATAATACTCTTGAATACGGCAGCGGCACGTTCAAAAGCGGCATCCCAAGAAACGCGTTGTAAAGGGTGGTTACGGCTCCACTTCATTTCTGGATATAGAATTCTATCTGTAGTATCTTGAGCTACGTAGTTTAAATTACGCCCCTTGGTACAAAGCATACCCTTGTTGGATGGATAATCTGGATTACCATCAACGGAAATTGTTCCTTTTGCATCTACATCTACCAATATACCGCAGCCAACACCGCAATAGGAACATATTGTTTTATGAGTTTTATTACTGTTCATTTTATCAATGATAAAGAATGGTTCAGAAGTATACTGCAAATTATAAAAAGTACGTATAAATACGTACTTTTTTATCGTAAATGTTTTGGATTAAATCGAGTGATCCGTAATTATTCTGCTTTAAGACTGAGAATGGATCAATAAATAGGAAAGTGAGGTGTTGAAATGTTAAAGTAAAGTATCCTTTATTTGAACTTTTGTTTATGATGTAACACCCTTAGTATATAAACGGCATCATTATGAATAATAAAATGGATTGAATATCTAAACGTATTAAAATGAGCCCTTCGAACATTTCGATAGTAAATCTGATAAAGAAATGGGTTGGCTTTTAAATATGCTATTTGGCTTTTAAAATCATTATCAAATGTATCCTCTAAACCAGATACTTTATAATGACATTTTGCAATTAAGAGATCCTTCTCGGCATCTTTTGATACATTAATTTTATATGCCATTCCTACTCATTACTTCTTCAATAGAGGAAAATTCTATTTCATTATTATCAAATTTATTCAATAAATCATCCATCATATCGGTATACTCCTTTGAGGGTACTTCTAGCTTTTTAGCCTGCTCTATAGCTAAAAATTCTAAGTAGTTTTTAAGGCTGCGATTTTGCCTTTTTGCTTCCGCTTCCAAAGCAGAGATAATTGTTTCATCTAAGTGTAATTCCTTACGTATCATAATAGAAATATATTTATACGTACAATTTACGTATAAATATCGAATTTAATACAATTTTATCCTTTATTTATATTTTACTGAAGTTATGAGCTTTAAATTCTAGATTGTAAGAAATCATGTCAAAGACTAGCACCGGCATGGGCCTGCACCTATAAATTTTTTAGTTCGAGCGCCTAAATTAAACCCTATAATAGTCTCCTTTCCAACTTTTGATACTCGATTTAATTTCTTTGGCAGAAAGTTTTTCTTTTAAAGCTTTTTCCATCAAGGATAAAAACTCATCATCGCTAGCGAAACGTAAGGCAATTATTTGCGACATTCTCAAATCTGAAGGAAGTAGTTTTCCGGTCATAACATAATGTCTCATATTTTCTTCAGCTCTAATAGCTCTATCTTGTGCTTTTAAAGGAAATGTTCTCACATACCACGCCATCAGAATCAAGATAATGGCAATTAACACCGTTAAAGATGCTAAATACAAGTTTTCTGATGTGGTTCTAAAAAGATGATATACCGACCCAACTAATAATGCAACTAAGGCAACAAATAACACGCCGTGAAAACCTGTTACTAGTTTTGCGTGATTTTTAAAATTCTGATTTTTCATTTTATAATTTTTGATAAAGATACTTGTATAATACGATTTTGCTCAAGTTGTTAGTAGTGGTGTGAAGCCAATTGATGCGAAAACGTACGTCTAACTATAAACGTTGTAGTTTTAGCATGAATGAAAGATGAAAAAAATTCGTTTTAAAGAGAATAAAATCTCTAAATCAAATTATACTTGTGTGCCTTTTAGAAAGGTCAATTAGGTTTTTTACATCCATCTTACGCATTAAATTAATGCCTGTTGTTTAGTTTATTGAGACACTAAGATGGTATAACTTCCATTTTCCTCATTCAATTCAAATTCAGCGTTTTCAATTCTTAGGTCATTATATCTCGTGAACTCGCAGCAATCTTCAGAAGTTCGTTCGGCCTCAACTATTAAATTTAAAATATCAATGCCGGACACATTTATTAATACGTCTACCTTTTCGGACTCCCAGCCTATTGAGTTTAATTGAATCAAGTTTACATTATTCTCATCGATAAAATCAAATTCTAAATTTGAATTGTCGGCAAGGTTTGTCACACTAATTTCATTAGAATTAAAGGTCTCATTGGTAAAAAGATTTTCCATTGTCGTTTTGTCCACCAATTCAAAAGTGAATCCATTTGGGGGTGTAAAGCAATCTTTATCCTCACAATCATCGCAAGAATTAAAAATCAATACGAAAGCTACAAGGGCTATGAGGATATTATTTTCCATTTAGAATTTTTCTTATAATATCGTAAGATTTTTCTAAATCAAATTGTGCTTCTGTGCCTTTTTAGAAAGGTCGATGAGGTTTTTTACATCCATCTTACGCATTAGATTAAAACGATGTGTTTCAATAGTACGTTTACTGTTTTGAAGTTTTTCTGATATCTGTTGATTGGTTAAACCAGACAATACCAACTCTAATACCTTAAGCTCTTTGTTGGTTAAATCAAAAACATTATCAGCACTTTTACGAGGTGACTCTTCTATAACAACCTCTTTTTTTGCTCCCAATAAGTTATTTACCAAAACATTGCTTATGTCTCCACTAAAATATTTACCACCTTCTCTAACGGTGTGTATTGCCTTAATGAATTCTGATTTATCGGTATCTTTCAATAAATACCCATTAGCACCTGAACTAATAGATTTTAATATGTATTCTTCTGAATCGTGCATGGAAAGTATAATGGTCTTCACCTCAGAATTGCTTTTGGTCAATTCAGCTACGGCATCAATACCGTTCATGACGGGCATTCTAATATCGATGATTAAAAGATCAGGATTTACCTTCCCTACCAATTCAATAGCTTCTTTACCGTTCGATGCTTCACCAATCACCTCCAAATCAGATTCGGATTCTAATAAAGAACGGATTCCGTCCCTAACCAAGGCATGATCATCTGCCAATACTATTCTTGTTATTTCACTCAAAATTTAGGTAATTATACGTACCGTGCTAAATTACATATTTTAAAAACAACAATACGGTCTACACAACCAATGCTGCATAGACCGTATAACTAACTAAATTCTTGTAAAACTCTATTCTTTTTTGGTATTCAAAAACTGAGGCTTAATAGTTAACTGTACCCAAGCCCAATTTTGGCTACTTGCCGCTAAATCTTCTGTAACCCCTTTAAGTTCATACATACCATCTGCAGCGAACATTTGAGAATACCCGATTGCCAAACCGTAACCATTGAACTTTTTAGCAAACACCAAATCAATCTCCGTACCCAAAGATTTTTCACCGCTTGGCAATTCTTGTTCTCCACTAAAATTTAAGACTTTAACCAGTAAGCTAGATTTCTTTCCTAAATCGAATTTTGCACTTGCGTGAATGTCAAACAGACCTACTGAATTGGCATGGTTACCTACGTAGAAATAATCCATAAATCCGTTAAACTTATGATTGGTTCCGTATAGTGGAAAAAATGCCTCTGTTTTG
Source organism: Maribacter caenipelagi (assembly GCF_004364175.1). Taxonomy (GTDB): domain Bacteria; phylum Bacteroidota; class Bacteroidia; order Flavobacteriales; family Flavobacteriaceae; genus Maribacter; species Maribacter caenipelagi. The sequence goes on from NZ_SNZW01000011.1 coordinate 55,712, forward strand.
TCTGTAGTATCTGCTTTGTTTCCGCTAATAACTTCTGTACCTAAACCTAAAACTACCTTATCACTAGCCTTATACCCAACCTCTAAACCTAGTAAATATGCACCGCCAACCTTTACTTCGTTCTGTCTTTCTCCCGTTTGTAAAAATAGGTTGGCATTTGCACTGAAACTGCCCGCTTTATATGCTAAGTGTGTACCAATTGTTTGCAAACTACTTACACCGTCTGCAGCACCGTCGGTATCAAAATTTTGGAAACCGTTGTTCAATGCCAAAATGCTCCCAGAGAATTTATCCCATTGTTGTTTTGCATATACATATTGCATGGTTTTATAGGTAAAAAAACCAGATGTATTGTAGGCTGTACCTACAGATTGAAAACCCGTAGGGTTATCAAAATCTTGACTAAAAGCAAGACCTACATCTAACATGAACTTGTCTTTTTTATACTTTAAAAGTCCCGCATCATGGTTTCTGCCTTGTTGAGCCCAATCCAATCCGCCAAAAATACGTTGGTCATCATAAGAGATAACTTGTCTACCCAATTTTGTAGACCACCCTTTACCTAAATTTATATTTGCCCATGCTTCGAATACAGCAAAAGAATCATTTTGATCATCTGGTAGAATTTGTCTATTCTCTCCCCAAACCATCACATCTTGTATACTTAAATAAAACTGATACGCCTCAGATTCATATTTCGCATTTAATCGAGCTCGTGTAGAAATGGCGAAACCTGCATCTGCGGCATCGGGTATTAAATTACCAAAACCATGTCTGTATTCTGTTCTTGGTCTAAATTGCCCGTCTAGCGTAAATTGTGCATACATGGCATTCGCCGTTAGAAACAATAGGGTAATGATTAGATATTGCTTTTTCATAATCGTAATTTTTAAGTAAATGATTGAGTTATTTGTTAGTGTTCTAAAAAGTCTATTAGGTGTTTTCTGTACGTGTAATAATCATCGTTCTCCAAAACGGATTTACGAGTTCGTGGTCTTTCAAAATCTATGGAAAGGATATCGCCAATCTTGGCACTTGGGCCACTGGTCATCATAATGACGCGATCTGCCAGAAAAATAGCTTCATCAACATCATGTGTAATCATGACCGCAGTAATTTTCTCCTTGTTCCAAATTTCTATAAGAATATCTTGTAATTCTCCCCTAGTCAGTGAGTCTAACATTCCAAAAGGCTCGTCTAATAACAATACTTTTGGCTTAATAGCGAACGCCCTGGCGATACCGACACGCTGTTGCATACCTTGAGATAATTCCGAAGCCTTTTTATGGAAGGCATTCTCAAGGCCTACTTTTTGCAAATAGTATTTTGCAATATCTTGACGTTGGCTTTTGGTTGCATGCGGAAAAACTTGGTTTACACCTAACAATACATTCTGCAAGGCGGTCATCCAAGGCATTAGGCTTGGGGACTGAAAAATGACCCCTCTATCTGGTCCGGGACCTTTTACAGGATTTCCCAGTACGGAAATATTGCCTCCAGAAATCGGATTTAGACCTGCGATCATAGAAAGCATTGTTGTTTTTCCACAGCCAGAATGCCCTATTATGGTTACAAATTCTTCTTTTAAAATCTGTAAATTCAAATCTTCAAGTACCACATAATCTCCCTTTGATGTCGGATAAACTTTCTTCAACTTAGAAAGGTCTAGCATAACTTTAGACGGGTAGATAATGCCATTCTCTGAATATACTTCGTTAGCTTGTTGTGTCGTGTTCATATACTCTTTCTTTAGGCTACAAAGCTTTTAGGAGTGAGCTCTGGTAATTTATATTCTACGTCAGAAACTGTTTTTCTTTCATCACCTATGTCCATTAAATATTCAATAATGGAGTTTCTTGTTTTCTTGTACTCAGGATTATCGTTCATTGCCGTTTTATCCCTTGGTCTTTCAATGTCGATTTTAAACTCTGGTCCCAACGTTGCATTTGGTCCTGGTTTTAAAGGAATTATTCTATCTGCCATATAAATACCTTCGTCAACATCATTGGTAATCAATAAAGCAGTACGCTTATCTTGACTCCAGATATTCAAAATCTCATCTTGTAAGTTGCCACGTGTAAGAGCATCCAAAGCACCTAAAGGTTCATCCATAATGATCATTTCTGGATTCATAGCCAAGGCACGTGCAACCGCAACTCTTTGTCGCATTCCACCAGAAAGCTCTTTAGGTCTTTTATTTATTGCAGGACTAAGGCTTACCATTGCTACATATTCCTTTACCCTTTTCATCAAGTCTTTTTTACGCTCTTTCGGGAAAGCTTCTTTTACTGCCATGTAAATGTTTTGACCTACCGTTAACCATGGTAAAAGCGAATAATTTTGAAAAATTACACCGCGCTCATGACTCGTATCGGTTACGGGTACTCCTTTAAAAAGAACTTCTCCGCTCGTTGGTTGCAGGAGTCCGTTAATAAGGTTTACCAAAGTGGTTTTTCCACTTCCCGTAAAGCCTACAATAGCTACAAACTCCCCTTCATCCATAGTAAGGTTGATATTGGAAAGTACCTCTGTACTACTATCTCCCTCACCATAGGTTTTGTATATATTATTTAGTTCTAAATATGCCATATTCTAACTTTTGATAGCGTTATGCCATTTCGTTTTTATTGAAAGAAACCATGTTCTGTACTGCTAACATCAACCTGTCTAACAAAAAGCCAATGATACCGATGACGAACATTGCGACGATAATTTTTGAGTTGGAATCGTTTGCCCCGTTCTGAAATTCTTCCCAAACGAAAAGACCTAATCCTTGACTTTGTGCCAAAAGCTCAATAGCAATCAATACCATCCACGCCACGGATAGCGTAATTCGTAATCCCGTGAAAATTAACGGTAAAGAAGAAGGCAAAATAACCTTGAATACTTTTTGAAAAGTTCCCAACTTTAATATTTTGGCAACATTGATGTAGTCTTTATCTACAGATGCCACGCCCATCGCCGTATTGACCAAAGTTGCCCACATGGCACAAAGACCCACACTTATAAACGAGATAACAAAAGCATTATCTGAACTGTCGCCGATATATAATGTTTTTACGATCATAAAAACCAATAGGTACCATACTACAGGAGACACAGGTTTAAAAATTTGAATAAACCAGTTAAATGCACTTCTTAATGATGGACTAAGGCCTATAATTATCCCAATAGGTACTGCGATAAACATTGCTAAAAGAAAACCGGCAAATACTGTTTTTATACTTGTTAAAACTATATCTACAAATGAGGCTCTACCCGTATATACAATTGGATCTTTACCTTGAGAAATCATTTTCTCATTAGTAACCGCCATTTTCTCTGCGAATGCAGCCTTATCGGCACGAATAACCTGGTGGTCTGCGACTAAAGATTTTAACGATGCCCATACTTGAGAAGGTGATGGTAATGTATTTGGCTGACAACTACTGTCGCCAGATTCTATACACGCGCGCTCTGCAGCGGCTGCTTCTTCTCCTCTTTCTTGTAGAGCTTTTTCAACCCTGTAATCTGCTTCTTTATTGTAAAGCGCTTTTGAACCCATTTGCCATAAACCAATGAACAATAAGATGGACAAAAGAGTTATACCAGTATTTTTCAAAGATTTTATAATGCCATCTTTTTTAATACTTGGCGTAAGTTTTGAAAGTATTTGCTTCAAACTAGAAGACAAACTTTTTTCGTTTTTTAAGACCATTTCTTGTTCCATACTGTTTAATTTAAGGTCAATGATTTAAAGTTCTTATTTCTTGTCTTTGTTACCGATCGAGAAACTATTGATATACCCAATTGGATCCTTAGCATCATAGCTCGTTCCATCTATAAAGTCTGAAGTTGCTGCTTTGTAACCATCTGTATCAGGAACATCTGCTGCTGGTATCTGACCCTCTGCCACTAAAATATCTGCGGCTTTTTTCCATATATCTGGTCTGTAGATATCTTTAATCGTACTCGCATACCAATCAGAAGATTTAGATTCAGGAATCTGTCCCCATCTACGCATTTGAGTTAAGAACCATATTCCGTCAGAATAGAATGGATACGTTGCATTGTATTTGTAGAAAACATTGAAATCTGGCATTTCACGCTTGTCGCCTTTTTCAAATTCAAAGGTACCTGTCATAGAGTTTGCCAAAACTTCTTTTGGTGCGCCTACATACTGTGACATGGAAAGTATTTCTACCGCTTCAGCTCTATTAGAAGGTTCGTCTAACCACTTACCAGCTCTGATCAATGCTTTAGTTACCGCTATGGCAGTATTAGGATTTTGCTCTACGAATTCCTTCGTCATTACAAACACCTTCTCTGGGTTGTTTTTCCAAATATCATAGTTTGTAGTAACCGGTACACCAATACCTTTAAAAACTGCTTGTTGGTTCCAAGGCTCACCTACGCAGTATCCGTAAATAGTACCGGACTCTAATGTAGCTGGCATTTGTGGCGGAGGAGTTACCGATAACAACACCTCGGCATCTATTTGCCCTTGAACATTGTCTGCAGTATACATACCTGGGTGAATACCCGCTGCGGCCAACCAATAACGCAATTCATAATTGTGCGTAGATACCGGGAAAACCATTCCCATTTTAAATGGTTTGCCTTCATTTTTATAGGATGTAATTACTGGTTTTAAAGCATCTGCTTTAATTGGGTGAATTGGCTTACCATCTGAATCTGCTGGTACATTTGGTTTCATTTTAGACCAAACATCGTTAGATACGGTAATTCCGTTACCATTTAAATCCATAGAAAACGGAGTAACCAATTCTGCTTGTCTACCAAAACCTGCTCCTGCAGCAATTGGCTGACCTGCCAACATATGTGAACCATCTAATTGTCCGTCAATTACACGATCTAAAACATTTTTCCAGTTAGATTGTGCTTCTACAGAAACAAAAAGTCCTTCTTCTTCAAAAAATCCTTTTTCTTTAGCAATCGCCAAAGGAGCCATATCCGTTAGTTTTATAAAACCAAATGTTAACTGTGGCTTTTCAATATCTAGCATTTTAGTTTTTGAGGCTACAGCTTCTTCTGAAGCCGCTTCTGCTTTCTTACTTTTTGTATCTCCACATGCCGTAAATACCAAGGCGAGGGAAAGTGTTAGAATAGATGAAGTAAAAATGTTTTTCATAATCTTATAATTTAGTGTTCTACGTATTAATACTTATTTCTACAAATATATACGTAACTGCATTTTTCATTAATGATATAAGCGATGTTTAAACCTCTTTTTATAACATGTTAAAACACCTTGATTAACCATATTAAAAACTGCCAAAAGATAGTTTTTGCGCATAAAAAACTATAAAACAGTATATTATGATGTTTAAAATATATGGTGTTAACTACGTAAAGAGGAGAATTAAAGAAGTACGTACTACTAGCTGTCCAAATAGAAATTATGCTCTGAAATTTCTTTTTTAAGCAATTCAATATTAGAAATACCAACTCTTTTACCTTTGGTAAGTAATAACCCTTCTTTTTTAAGAATAGAGAACATTCTAATTACTTGTTCTTCTGTAGTACCGGCATAGTCTGCGTACTCTCGTCTACTTAATAAAAGGGAAGAAAATCCGTTGGTTTGCCCAAACTTTCGATTCATATATAATAAAGTATCTATGACACGTTCTCTAACCGTCATTTGCGATAACGATTTTACTCGGATTTCGCTGCGATTTAGTTCATTCGCGTAGAACAACATAAAATCATAGGTTAGTCCAGGTGTTTCCCTTAGGGTTTCTTGAAGTAATTCTTTGGAGAAATAACATAGTGTACAATCTACCAAAGCAATGGCACTTATGGGGTAGGTCTCTTCTGTACCAAAACCTCTATGCCCAATAATTTCTCCCGGAGTGGCGAAACGAACTATTTGTTCTTTACCATGAAGGCCGGTTCTTAATACTTTTACCTTGCCACTTAACAGAAAAAACAACCCGGTAACAGAAGCGCCTTCCATAATAAACTGCTGTCCTTTTTTGCACTTTATTTCCTTTCTAGTCTGAACTAGCTTATCTATATTCGGAGAATCAATATTTTTTCTAATAAGGCAATTTTGATTGGTACATATACTACAGGCGCTATCAATCATTCCCGATTCATTAGGTAAATGATTTGATATGTAGTCTGTACCAGTGCGCATAGAAATACTATTTTATATAGAACTTGTTGCTAATTTTATTGCAGGCTTCGTCGATTTTGCCAATTCTTCCTTCACCTGTTTTTCGTCTTCTGCAGAGAATTTAATAGCCAAAGTTGTCAGTGCGGTAACAATTACAAATCCGCCAATAATAAAGTAGCCGCTAGAAACTGCTCCTGATGCAGCTGCAGATTGTGCCGCCTTCATAGCTTCTTCTCCTAAATTTGCATTTGTCGCTAAAGCATTGGTTTCTGCCAATGCAGATTTAGATTTCAATAAAAGTGCCGCTAAAAAAGCACCTACATTACCGCCTGCACCAACAATACCAGATATGGAACCAATTGCTTTTTTGTTTATAAATGGTACTACGGAGAATGTTGCACCTTCTGCCATTTGTACCGTTAAACTAAAGGCTATTAAAAATACGATACCCATTGCAAAACTCGTAGCCATAGAAAATGTTGAAAGCATAACCCCTTCAAGTGCCAGTATTACGGTCAAGAAAAGTACCCTTCCACGTAATCCTTTTAATCTCCCAAATCGATCTCCGAAAAAACCACCCAAGGTTCTTGCAAAAATATTCATGAGTGCAAATGAAAGTACCAGATTACCTGCAGTGGATCTTGTTAATCCAAACGTGTTTTGCAAGTAATCATCCATAGTGCCGTATACAGTAAGTTCCATTCCAAAAGATGCCGCGTATACAATGAAAAGAATCCACACTCTATAATCTTTTAATACACTTACAAATGATTCTTCATCTTTTTTAAGCTTCGGCATTTTGCCAGCTTCTTTCAATTCCTTAAAGTTTCCCTCCGGAGTATCTTGGGTAAAAAAGTAATATACAACACCCATTATCATGGCAATAACACCAGCGATAATCATAGAATATCTCCAAGCAATTTCATCTGCAACTCCAAAACTTACCACTGCAGCAGCAATTAATGGCATACCCAGACGATTGGCACCACCTCCTAAATTTCCCCATCCTGCGGAAGTAGCATTCGCGGTACCAACAATATTGGGAGCGAACAATATAGAAGTATGAAACTGGGTAATTACAAACGATGCTCCAATAAAACCTATAAACAATCTACATATTAAAAATTGAGTAGGTGTTTGTACAAAACCGATCAGAATTACGGGTATGGCCCCTAAAATCAACAAATAGGTATAACATAATCTAGGGCCATATTTATCACAAAGCTTACCAATTAATAGTCTAGCGAAAACGGTTCCCGTAACCGCCAATATAATAGAGTTCCATTTTTGATCGGGAGTCAACCCTAAATCCTTTACCACATCTGGCATGAAAGGAACTATACCAAACCATGCAAAAAAGCATATAAAGAATGCTATTGATGTTATCCAAAAAGTACGGATTGGCATACTTTTTAAATAAGTTAACTTTAAAGTAGTCGATTTTTTGGATTGATTTTCCATGATATATTTTGTTTCGTTTAAAAATCAATACAAACCTAAACTATTTTATACGTAATTATACGTAGTTTTGAACAATTTACTTATTTACTACGTACTATTGCGTAATATCAATAATTACAGCTTTCTAATTATTGTATTCAGAATTTCAATAGGAAGAAATTCAATTATTATTAATTTCGTATTTAAAATAGGAGTTGTTTTATTTGAATTTTAAGTAGACCTAATTGTTTGGCAGCAGAAAACTACATTAGATAGCATCATGTAATATGCGTTGCACTTCTTCTTCAAAAAAGGATGGGTGATCAGCTACTACATCACCTATCACAATAATTCCGTGCATATTTATTTCTATAGATGATATGTGCTGATGAATGGTGTCTAAAGTAGCCACAACACATCTTTCATTTGGTGTTGTTCCATTTTGAATTACAGCAACAGGTGTCATTATACCCCTGTATTTACTGACCTCATCAATAATTTTATCTAATTTCCTTATCCCCATTAAAATCACCATAGTAGTCGATGACTTAGCAGCATATTGCAAATCTTGAGAGAATGTACCATCTTTTTTGGTCGCGGTCATTACCCAAAAACTACTGCTGACGCCTCTTTTGGTCATGGGTATTCCTTGACTAGATGGCACGGCTATAGAACTTGAAATACCAGGTATAATACTTACAGGTATTCCAAATGATTCTATATATTCTATCTCTTCATTTGCTCTGCCAAAAACAAAAGGATCACCTCCTTTTAACCGAACTACATGTCCATATTCGAACGCATTTTTGACTATCAGTTCATTAATCTCCTCTTGAGTATGAGAGTGTTTTCCGCATCTTTTACCTGTATATATCTTAGGAATATCAGTACGTAGTTCAGATAACAGTTTGTCACTAATTAATGCGTCGTACAATATAACATCTGCCTCGTTCAAAACCCTCAAACCCCTTACTGTTATTAGGTCTTTTGCTCCTGGTCCTGCTCCAACTAAACTTACTTTTGCCGTTTTCTCTAATTCCATCTTCATAGTATTTAGCATTATTAATTATCGATTCTTCAACAAGAATACGTATTTATTTTGGTATAATCATAGAATATATACGTATTTATACGTAATATTGCTGTGTAGCATAAATAATAAGGGCATGAAAACTATACTAGTTGTCGGTAATGGAATGGTTGGGTACAAATTCTGTGAGAAATTTGTCGCTAAAGAGGAAAGCAAACAATTTAAACTTATTGTTTTTGGTGAAGAGCCAAGACCTGCATATGACAGAGTTCATTTAAGTGAGTTTTTTGAGAATCAAGATGCTAAAGCCTTAGAAATGGCTCCGGCAGAATGGTACGCAGAAAATGGTATAGATTTAATCGTAGATGAGCGGGTTGCAGACATTAATAGAACAAACAAGTCTATCACCACGGCCAAAGACAGAGAGTTTTCATACGACTATCTCGTATTAGCAACAGGATCTTCCGCTTTTGTACCACCAATTAAAGGTGTTGAAAAAGAAGGTGTTTTTGTATACCGTACTATAGAGGATCTAGAAGGCATGTTGGCTTATGCCGCTAAACTAAAGGCCAAAAACCCAAATGCAAAAGCTGCTGTTTTAGGTGGCGGACTTCTGGGTCTTGAAGCTGGTAAAGCAGTTATGGATATGGGCTTAGAACCACACATCGTCGAGTTTGCACCTAAATTGATGCCAAGACAGTTAGATTCTAGAAGCAGCCAAGTATTACAATTGAAACTGGAATCTATTGGTTTAAACATCCATTTAAGCAAAGCTACCAATCAAATTCTTGGGGATGACGGATACATTACAGGAATGGAGTTTGGAGAAGATGATGTTCTAGATGTAGAAATGTTAGTAATTTCTGCTGGGATTCGCCCTAGAGATGAACTAGGAAAAAATTCTGGATTGGAAGTTGGTGTTCGTGGCGGTATCGTGGTGGATAACAAAATGCAAACATCTGATAGTAATATATATGCCATTGGCGAAATTGCACTTTATAACCAAATGATATATGGCTTGGTTGCCCCAGGTTATGACATGGCCGGTATTGCCGTTGAGCAAATTATAGGCAAAACAGAAGCCTTAATGCCCGCAGCTATAGACATGTCTACCAAATTAAAGTTAATTGGCGTAGATGTAGCAAGCTTTGGAGAGCCTTTTATGCCTGCCACAAAAGGGCATTCTATAATCTTCGAAAATAAAACTCAACATTTATATAAAAGAATCAACGTTAGTCTTGATGGCAAAAAATTGTTAGGTGGAATTTTAGTTGGTGATGCGTCTGATTATAGTATGCTACACCAAATATATCTGAACGGAATGCCAATTCCTGAAGATGCCTCTCAATTAATTCTACCTGCAAGCGAGGGTTCTGCTTTTGGTAGTGCCATGGATTTACCAGATGATGCTGTAATCTGTTCTTGTGAAGCCGTTACTAAAGGTAATGTTTGTTGCTCAGTGCTAGAAGACGGTAACGAAACCATGAAAAGTGTAGCGAAAGCTACTAAAGCAACTACAGGTTGTGGTGGTTGTAAGCCTATGGTGGCAGATTTAATTAAAGAGAGTTTAAAAACACTTGGCAAAACTGTTAAAGAACGTCTTTGCGAACATTTTGATTATTCAAGACAAGAACTTTTTGACTTGGCAAAACTGAAGGGTCTTACCGATTACGATACGCTATTGGATGAAGTTGGTACCGGTAATGGATGCGAAGTATGTAAACCTGCGGTAGCTGCAATTTTCGCTAGTCTTTATAATGAAACAGCAAATAGACAAGAGACCATACAAGATACCAATGATAGATATCTCGCTAATATTCAGCGTAACGGAACCTACTCTGTAGTACCAAGGGTTGCCGGTGGTGAAATAACTCCCAAGCAATTAATGGCAATAGGTAGAATAGCCCAGAAATATGATCTGTACACCAAAATTACTGGTGGACAACGTATAGATATGTTCGGGGCAAAACTGCATGAACTCCCATTAATTTGGGAAGAATTAATTGAAGAAGGATTTGAAACCGGACAAGCGTACGGTAAATCGTTACGTACCGTAAAAAGCTGTGTAGGTTCTACTTGGTGTAGATACGGTATGGATGAAAGTGTCAGCTTTGCCGTAGAAATAGAGAATCGATATAAAGGTATTCGTTCTCCACATAAATTTAAAGGCGGTGTGTCAGGTTGTATTCGTGAGTGCGCAGAAGCCAGGGGCAAAGATTTCGGGTTCATTGCTGTTGAAGGCGGATGGAATGTTTATGTAGGCGGTAACGGTGGTGCTACTCCAAAACATGCTTTATTACTTGCTGAAAAAGTAGATAAGGAAACTGCTATTAAATATGTAGATCGCTTTATCATGTTCTACATTAAAACGGCACAACCTTTACAAAGAACCGCGCCTTGGTTAGAGAAATTGGAAGGTGGTATTACTTATTTACAGAATGTTGTCATCAATGATTCCTTGGGAATCAATAAAGACTTGGATGACGAAATGCAAGCCTTGGTAGATTCTTATGTATGCGAGTGGAAAGAAGCTGTAGAAACTCCAGAAATCAGAGAACGCTATACACACTTTGTAAACTCTGAGGAAACAGATAACAATATTGAGTTTGTGTCATTAAGAGACCAAAAAATGCCTAAAGAGTGGGCGTAACGGTTGTTGGTTGGCAGTTGTTGGTTAATCTTTACTCCAATCATCCCAGCGTAGAAATTTATTAAAAATTAAAAATCGAAATTATGTCTTTATCTATTTTGAATACATATGAAAGTGTAGCTACTAATGATGTTAAGGTTTGGTTTAAGGCCGCACCTATTTCTAAGTTTCCTAAAAATGGCGGAGCATGTATAAAATACAAAGACAAGCAGATTGCTATTTTTAACTTTACAAGAGAAGGCACGTGGTATGCGTGCCAAAATCTATGTCCGCATAAAATGGAAATGGTGCTTTCCAGAGGTATGATCGGCGAAGATAATATGGAGCCTAAAGTTGCCTGTCCGCTTCACAAAAACACCTTTTCCCTAAAAACAGGTGAAAATTTAAATGGTTCTTTAGATGCAATTGCCACTTATCCTGTAAAAATAGAGTCGGACTTTGTGTATGTTGGCTTTTCTGAATAGTTTTGAGTAAACATATGACTTATGGCGACCACCGATAAATTACTAGTAGCATTTCAACATTTTGACGAAGCCAATAAGCAAGACCCAAATACCGAAATTTTTGAAGGTGCCACCTACCCAAAAGAGGTGCTTTACGGTATACGAATGACAGAGCGCCTAAACGAATATGACCCAACCGCATCTGAAGCTTTACGGTTAACCGCAAGATGTCAACATATTTGTAGATGGGAAATACCTAGAGAGTCTTATGAAATGAACAGAGAAGGGTATTTGAGATGGAGACAAGAGTTAAAAAAATTCCATGCCACTAAAGCCGCTTCTATTTTAGAAGATGTTGGTTACGACAAAGATACCATTGACAATGTCAAGTTTCTTTTACAAAAAAAACAACTAAAGAAAAACGAAGAAACCCAAGCTTTAGAAGACGTAATTTGCTTGGTTTTTTTAGAATTCTACTTTGAACCTTTTGCACATAAACATGAGGAAGATAAAACAATAGATATCCTTCAGAAAACATGGAGAAAGATGTCTGTCAAAGGACAAGAAGCCGCATTAAAATTACCGCTTTCTAAATTTTCTCTAGATTTGATTACTAAGGCACTTCACGCCTAGTTATAATTTACGAATCATTTTTTATGGCCAATAACGAGCAAAATATTCCATTGGACACGGCTACGTTTATACGTATTCGTAAATGGTATTTGTTGGCATTGGCAGCCATTGCCCTTACCGTTATTATAGCCCAAGTACTTATTCAATTACACCTAAAAGCACAATCTGGTGATTCTGAACTTATAAATATAGCCGGTAGACAACGTGCCTTTAGTCAAAAATTAACCAAAGAGACTTTACTTTTAAAAGAATTGAGTAATCCGGAAGATAAAAAAATGGTACTCTCCGAAATCGAGAAAACTCTTGACATTTGGAAAATATCTCACGAAGGTCTTCACTTAGGCGACGCTTCTTTTAACCTGCCTTATGAAAATGACCCAAAGGTACAGTCTTTATTTAAAAAGCTTGATCCTCACCACTCTGTAATGGTTAAGGCATTAGAACATGTACTTACAACCCATCAGCAAGACGGTAATGCAACTGTTCAACAAAACGACTTAGATGCCTTATTGAACAATGAGCGTCAGTTTTTAAACATCATGGACCAAATTGTAAATGAATATGATGCCCGTAGTAATGAACAGCTACAAAAACTTAAACGAAAAGAGTATTGGTTGTTGGCATTCTCCTTAGCCATTCTTCTTCTAGAAATCTTTGTTATTTTCCGTCCGTTATCCATCCAAATTAAAAATACCATTGGACATTTAATGGGTAAGGATGAAGAGTCAAAAGATCAACTGGAAAAGATTCAAAATTTATATGACGAAAAAGAACGTTCGCTCAAAGAGTTGCAAGAACTAAATTTTGTTATTGACAACGCTGCACTTTTTGCAAGTATTCGTAAAGATGGTTCCATTGTTTTTATAAGTAAGAAGTTTTTAGATTTATTAGGTCATGAGACCACACCTGTAAACAAGCCTATTTCAGAAATTCTCACCGTTGAAGAAGGCCAGCAGTCTTATCTAAAAGAAGTGCTGAAAATTAACAGGAAAAATGTGATGCGTACAGAAGAGCTGCAAGTAGTAACTACCAAAGGAAATACAATTTGGTTAGACATGTCAATAGTGCCCATGCATCAATCTACCTTAGAACAAGATATTTTAATTCTATGTTCAGATATCACTGAACGAAAAGAAAATCAGCTTAAAGTACAGCAGTTGACCAAGCAGAATTTTGAGGAACGCATGCAGCAGAAAAAATTGCAGGCAAGCCAAATTGTGGAGGGTCAAGAAGAAGAACGTAAGCGAATAGCCAAAGATATTCATGACGGAATAGGACAAATGTTGACTGCACTTAAATTTAATATTGAATCTATCGATATTGAGAATAAGGACAAAACGGCAGAAAAAATCGCCTACCTAAAAGCCTTAACATCTGATCTTATAAAAGGGGTTAGAACAGCCACTTTCAACCTTACTCCGCCAGAATTAAGTGATCACGGAATTTTCCCCGCAATACATAAAATGACCACCGAACTTTCTAAACTTACAGGTAAAACCGTTCTGTTTAAAAATAAGACCGATGCCAATATAAGGTTTGACTCACTAGCTGAAACTAACATCTATCGTGTTACACAAGAAGCGGTAAACAATGCCATAAAATATGCGGAAGCCAATTATATTTTGGTAACTTTAAATTACTCTTATCCTATTTTAAGCGTTGTTATAGATGACGATGGTAAAGGTTTTGACGATACTATTTTAGGCCAACTACCAAAGAACAATAGCGAAGGTGGCATGGGTCTATTTTTTATGAAAGAGCGTATAGACTATATTAACGGGCGGTTGTTCATTAACTCTGAAATAGGAAAAGGAACACGCGTTACCATAAATTACAAAACAGAAGAAAATAAAATTGCCAATGGAACGGAATGAGCTTTACCCTGTATTTTTAAAAGTATCTAATCTTCAGATTTTAATAGTTGGAGGTGGCAATGTTGCTTTAGAAAAATTGAGTTTTTTGTTAAAATCAAGTCCGACCGCACAAGTTGAAATGGTATCACCAATGTTTAGGAAAGAAACAATAGCTTTAGCCAATAAGTTCAATATAAAAATGAATGTGGCACCCTATCATGTGTCTTACCTAAAAGGGAAAAATATTGCAATCGCTACTACAGACAATGTACCTGTAAACGAGCAGGTATATCATGACTGTAGGGAAAGACAAATATTGGTGAACGTTGCCGACAACCCTCCTTTTTGTGATTTCTATATGGGTGGTATTGTTACCAAGGGCAATGTAAAAGTGGCTATTTCTACTAACGGAAAATCACCGACTACAGCCAAAAGATTACGTCAATTTTTTGAGGATGTAATTCCTGAAAATATTGATGACCTTGTTAAAAACCTCAACGAATTCCGAAAAACCATTAAAGGTGATTTTGAAGAAAAAGTAGAGACCTTAAACGAATTCACAAAAGGTTTAGTAAATAAAAAAGAGGGGTAAATTACCTGTCTACACTTGCATGGTCTAAATTATGACTACAGCTATAATGGGCATTATCTGCTGCGTATACAGAAGCATCTGCCGACTCTTGTGCACCTTTCATTAATCTTTGTGCCTTACGCATATAAAACTGCAAATTACCTAGATTATTTGCCTTCGAGGCATTCTTTACATTTTCAAAAGCTTCGGTAGAAAAATCACGAGAGTCTATGGCATGTCTTTCTGCATCGATCGTATAACTAATAACTTCGTCTAATCCGCATCTTTCAGAATCATATTGCGCCTCAGAAGCTAAGAGTACAGCTTCATCTGCTGCATTTACAGCCTGACCCATTAAAAGCATTGCTGATTTGGTGTTTTTTCGTGCCTTGGTTACAGAAGCATCAAAAGAGGCAATTTCTACGTCGCTTCTTAACGAATCTGATAATTTACTTACTAGTTGCATGTAGTTTTGTACATCGCTAATTTCACTTTTAAAAACTTCGCATTGTGCTTGAACATAAGTTGATGTAAAAAAGAGTACCGCAACTTTTAAATAGGTTTTAATCTTACTCATTCTTGGGGGAAATTTAATTTGTTAAGTACTAAACTGCGATAATTTAAAAATCGTATTATTTTTAGGCCAACTGCATAAAATAAAGAAAATTCTTGTTAAATAAAGCTATTTTGCCTATTCTGTATTCTTCATTCTGAAATAAGTTTTAGAGCTGTAGTTTTCAATACCTTTAAAAGTTCAAAATCGTACTGAAATAATGACCTCAGAATCTATTCGAGAAATACTGATTGAATTTAACTTCAACGGAAATTCAATAAAGTGGACTCCCTTAAATAACGGACTCATCAATGACACTTTTTTGTTTACGGAGGGTGATGGTCGACAATACATTCTCCAGAAAATAAATACCCAAGTGTTTAAAAATGCAGAAATACTAATGGATAACATTAGTAATACACTGCCATTTTTAAATGCAGAAGATTATGCACAAATCACTTTCTTACGAACGAAAAACGGGGAACATACTTTAAAGAAAAATGATGGTCTATGGCGAATGATGACTTACATACCCCAAAGCACCACCTATAACACCACTACAGATAACAACATTGCTTTTGAAGCCGGTCGTATTGTAGGTCGCTTTCATAGTTTATTAAAAGATGTGGACCTTTCTATAGTTAAAGATACATTGCCAAAATTCCATAACTTGAACCATAGAACTCTAGAGTTTCAAGAAGCTTTACAAAATGCAGATGCACACAAAAAAGAAATTGCTGCTGTAGCTATTAAAAAGACCCAGTCCTTTTTTAAGGAGCTTCAACAATTACAAACTATTAATTTACCAGTTAGAATTTGCCATAATGATACCAAACTAAATAATATTTTATTCTCGGATAGCACTAATAAAGCGTTATGCCTTATTGATCTAGACACCATTATGAAAGGGTATTTCTTTTATGATTTTGGCGATGCCATTAGAACAGTGGTAAACAATGCTCCTGAAGATGAACAAAACCACGATTTAATTCATTTCGATGAGAATCTATTTGAATCTTTTGTTGACGGATTAGTTCTTAACCAACAACTCTTAACAACTGCCGATAAAGATAGCTTACCATTAGGGACTGTATTTATGCCTTTTATTCATGGGTTGCGAGCTTTGACAGATTACTTGAACAACAATAAATACTACAAAGTAACTTACGAGAATCAGAACTTAGACAGATGTACTAGTCTCTTTAATTTCGCTGAAAAAGCATTAGCTAAAAAAGGTTTTATGGCAGCCTGTATTCAAAAACGACTTGGTTAGTTTGCCTATTTTGAAGTTAAATCGTCTAACAGCACGCGTATTTTTTTACTGTTCCAATCTGCTGCACCCGTTTCTTTTATGATGATTTTTCCCGTAGCATCAATAACATAATTTGTTGGAATACTATTTTCTTGAAGAATTTCAGGAGCTTGCATTTGCGGAAAATAGATAGGTAGTTCATAATCCTTTTTAGTAATGAAGCGCTGTACTCTTTCTGGCTCTTCTTGGGTCAATAAAATAAAATTGACCTTGTCACCGTAGTCTTTAAACAATTCTTGAATTCCAGGTAATTCTGCAATACATGGCGGACACCAAGTTGCCCAATAACTTATAAAAGTAACCTTGCCTTTACCTACAGAAATACTTTTGGTATCGCCTTGTAAATTAGTTACTGCATATTGAAACGGAACTATCTGATCCTGATTTTTTTCATCTTCAACACTTGGTGACCAAACAACTACTTTCAGTTTATTAACAGCTACCTGAATTGGGGTTCTCGTCTGCGGAATTAGCAACAGCAAAATAAACGCCACAAAAATAATATCACTGATTTTAAATTTTCGCTTTTTCATGTGGGGTATCAGTCGGGTAATAGAGTGATTCTTTACTAGTTGTATTATATTACCTGTCTATTTCAATTAATTTAGAATTTACGTTTAATTGGTTCAATTATGGCTTCTTACTTTCTTTAAGGTATCCATAAAAAACAATCCCGAATAAGCCAAGCCAAAGTAAACGAAAAAGCCAAATATTCATTTCAAATCCAAAAAATTGACCTGTATCGTTTGTTCCAATAAAACTATATGCTATTTCAATTATTGCTATTACCATTCCAATAATTGATGTCATTTTTTTCATGCTTATGTAGTTTTCTATTCCTAATTATCCGACTAAAATTTTAGCTTTTATTTTCTTGAATCCAACTGCTTTTTTAGCAAATTCATATTCTTTACGTTCAATGGAATAATTGCAGACAACACTATCGGAACTGCCACTAAAGGCGTAAGTCCATCTTGTATAGAAACGTAAATAAAGAAAAGTAAAACTCCGGTTAAAACAATTGCCAAGAGCCAAACCATAGTTATTGCTGCTGTATATTTTTTAAGTAATTCTTCTGTACTTAATTTTGAGAGTGCTTCTTTGTTCATTGCTATACCTTTTGCAAAATTAAACGAATTAACATAAGTTACTCTCCCGCTTCTTCCTTCGACTTATTGTATTTGGTGAATTCTACCTTTTTGTCTTCTAATATTTTATAGAATCTACGGTGACTAATTTTAAGGTCTTTGGTTATTTCAGCTACCTTTTTCTTTTTTTTCTTGTAAAGTTTGATCTCTGCCGTTACAGCTTTGTTGAAGTAATATTTGTGAAGTGCATCTACTATCTCTAGCTCTGTTTTGTTGCTAGTACTAGTCAACAGTTCTATTTCAGATTTTATTTGTTGTAAGCCCTTCATGTCTCTGAATTATTTTTCTGGCATTGGGTCAGAGAACCTAGTTTTTAAATTCTCGTACTTGTCTAAATCTTCTAAAGAATGGTTACCGTAATCATTGACAATATCAAATTTTACGTTATTGTTTGCCAAGAACGTAGCTACTCTTTCTAGCTCTTCGGGGGAACCTTTAATTTCAATTTTTGCCATTATTTACAAATGCGTTTTATTAAGTATTTGCCTAAATTTAATATTATTCTTTCAATTCTGTGCAGTAAAATTCCCTACCAAGGCATATCTCTTTTAAAGTTAATTGATTTTTTAGATTTTTTGCCGTTGCACTGTTAATTCAATCGATTTTATTAAAAACAGCTTTTGGTTTTTTTTACTTGAATGGGGTAATTAAAGTAACACTTACTACCTCATTTACGGGTTACCGTAAAAGATATTGAGGAAGTCTTTTTAGATTTAGAAAATCTAAAAAGACCGATAAAATCAAATGAATTTATTTAAAAAACTATTTATGCTTTTTTTTCTAATAGTAGGTACTATACAAATCAACGCCCAATCTTCTTGTTCTGATTTATTGGCTATGGTAAAATCTGAAAGTTACGGGTCTTCTTATTATAGTTATTCTAGCGATGCCATATCTCAAGTTACCTTTTATGAGATTGATGGCGATAATTACAACAGCTACTATTTTGCCGTTGTTCGTTTTAAAAACTCTTATACAGATTATATTTATCAAGTAGGCTCTAGAACAAAAAGCAATTATGCCATGAACTATTTACAAAGCGCAGGCGAAGCTTTCTGGAAATACATACAACCTTATAATGAAAATTTAAATTGTGCGCCTAATTGATGTTTTCAATTTTTAGCATTTGCAACCATATTCTTAACTATATATAATAGCGTTTTCTTTTGTAATGGTTTATAAAATTAGAATGATTATTTTGGTTGTTAGTTTATAGCTTTCTCCCATATTTAAATTAGCATTTGCAAAAAGAATTATAACAAATCAATGACCGAACAAAAAGCACAATTAGAACAACAACTCTGGAACATTGCCAATACCCTACGTGGTAAAATGGATGCCGATGATTTTAGAGATTATATACTAGGCTTCATTTTTTACAAGTACCTCAGTAAAAAAATGGAGCTCTATGCCAATGAAGTTTTACAACCAGACGCACTCACATTTCAAGAAATTGAAGGGCACAAAATGGAAGCCGATTATATGGCTGCCGTAAAAGATGCAGCTTTAGATAAGCTAGGTTACTTTTTAGCACCATCTGAATTGTTTAGCGAGCTTGCCCGTAGAGGTAATGCCGGCGGTAAAAGCCAGTTTATTTTAGGGGATCTTGCCAAAGTGCTTAACCATATTGAACAAAGCACCATGGGAACCGAAAGCGAAGACGATTTTGGTAACCTTTTTGAAGATTTAGATTTAACGAGCTCTAAACTGGGAAAATCTGAGAATGATAAAAATGAGCTGATTGTAAAAGTGCTTACGCATTTAAACGAAATAGATTTTGACCTAGAAAATACGGAGAGCGATGTTTTGGGCGATGCCTATGAATACCTCATTGGGCAATTTGCCAGTGGTGCGGGTAAAAAAGCAGGTGAATTCTATACGCCACAGCAAGTATCTAGCATATTGGCGCAGTTGGTAACGGTGGGCAAAGACAAGCTAAAATCGGTCTATGACCCTACCTGCGGCTCGGGTTCTTTACTGTTACGTGTTGCCAAGGCGGTAAAAAATGTAAGTGCTTTTTACGGGCAAGAAATGAACCCTACCACCTACAACCTTTGCCGTATGAACATGATCATGCACGACGTGCATTACAAAAGTTTTGATATTAAGAATGAAGACACCCTAGAACGCCCACAACATATAGACCAACGTTTTGAGGCTATTGTAGCCAACCCGCCCTTTTCTGCCAAGTGGAGCGCCAGCCCGCTTTTTATGAGCGACGACCGATTTTCTAGCTACGGAAAATTGGCACCCAGTAGCAAGGCGGATTTTGCCTTTGTACAACACATGGTACACCAATTAGATGATAACGGTACCATGGCGGTGGTTTTGCCGCACGGGGTTTTATTTAGAGGTGCCGCAGAGGGTCATATTAGAAAGTACTTGATCAAAGACCGTAATTATTTAGATGCCGTTATTGGCTTGCCTGCCAATATATTTTACGGTACCAGCATACCCACCTGTATTTTGGTATTGAAAAAAACACGCACTTCGGCTCCGCTCAGTGACCGAGTGTTGTTTATTGATGCCAGCCAACATTTTGAGAAGGTGAAGACGCAAAATGTATTGCGAGATGTGGATATTGCTAAAATTATTGACACCTATAAAAGTTATACCAGTGGCAATTTTGAAGAAGCCACCACAGAAAAATACAGTTACGTAGCTACCAAAGCAGAAATTGAAGAGAACGATTATAACTTAAATATACCCAGGTATGTAGATACGTTTGAAGAAGAAGAACCGGTAGACTTAGAAGCCGTAAGCAATGAATTGCGAGCGGTTGCTGAGCGTAGCCGAAGCACCGATGCCACCATTAAGCAATTTTGCGACGAACTAGGTATAAACACCCCGTTTTAATGGCAGAGGATAATAACAAAAAACAAACGTCATTGCGAGGAGGCACGACGCGGCAATCTGCCAGTCTGGAACACGCAACAGACAGATTGCCTCACTCCGCTGGCAATGACGAGCACGAAACGTCTTTGCGAGGCACGAAGCAATCTGCCCAATCAAAAACGCTACCCCTACTACCAAAACTTCGTTTTAAGGAGTTTGATGGGGAGTGGAAAAGAAAGAAATTAGGTGAGGTTGCTAAAATTATTACTGGTAGTACGCCATCAACTGCTAATGAAGAATATTATAATGGTGAAAAATTATTTATTTCTCCTTCTGATATACAGGCAAATAGGTTTGTTTTTGAAACTAAAACAACTTTAACACAACTTGGGTTTAGTAAAGGACGAAAAGTAAGAAAGGGTAGTGTCTTGTTTGTTTGTATTGGTTCAACAATTGGTAAAGTTGCTCAATCAACCGAAGAATGTTTAACAAACCAGCAAATAAATGCATTAGAAGCATTTAAAGAATATTCTAATGAATTTTTATACGGAATATTAGAAAAAAATGGAATTAAAATAAAATTATTAGCTGGAGTTCAAGCTGTTCCTCAAATTAACAAAACGGATTTTTCAAATTTTAAGTATTTGTTCCCATCCCTCCCCGAGCAACAAAAAATAGCTTCTTTTTTAAGTGCGGTAGATGAAAAAATACAGCAGCTCAGCAAAAAGAAAGCACTTTTAGAGCAATACAAAAAAGGGGTGATGCAACAACTGTTCTCGGGTAAGCTTAGGTTTAAAGATGAGAATGGTGAGGACTTTCCGGATTGGGAGGAGAAACGGTTGGGGGAGCTTGCTGAGAGAAATGCTAATAAAAACAAAGAGAATAAAGTAAATTTTGTTCTTACCAATTCAGCTACTCAAGGTATTGTTAGTCAAAGCGATTATTTTGATAGAGATATTGCTAATCAAAATAATTTAACCGGGTATTATATAGTAGAACTTAATGATTTTATATATAACCCAAGAATTTCAGTACATGCGCCTGTCGGACCTATAAAAAGAAATAAATTACAGCAAGGTGTAATGTCACCATTATATTCTGTTTTTAAATTTAAAGTAGAGAATTTGGAATATTTTGAATACTATTTCGAAACTGTTAATTGGCACAGATATTTAGAAAACGTGTCAAATATGGGTGCAAGACATGATCGAATGAACATTACAAATGTTGATTTTTTTAAAATGCCAATACCATTTCCGTGTGAAGGGGAAAGAGAAAAAATAGCCAATTATTTATCGGCAATAGACACTAAAATAGAAACCGTACACCAACAAATAGAAAAAACGCAAAGCTTTAAAAAAGGGCTGTTGCAGCAAATGTTCGTGTAAGGTCATTGCGAGGGAGGCACGACCGCGGCAATCTGCCTGTTGCGTGTTCCTAAGGAACAGATTGCCGCGCTACGCTCGCAATGACGATACGTGGGCGTGTTCCTAACTTACAGATTGCCGCGCTGCGCTCGCAATGACGAATTCAAGGCGCTCGCAATGATGAATAATTATGAAACCAGGCTATGTATACATACTAACGAACAAAAATAACACCACGCTTTACGTTGGGGTTACGGTTAATTTGGGTGAGCGTATACAGCAGCATAAAAACAAACATGATAAAAAATCGTTTACTGCCAGATACAACGTAGACAAATTAGTGTACTACGAAGCTTTTCAAGAAATAGGAGATGCCATAGCACGAGAGAAGCAAATAAAAGCAGGCAACAGAGCAAAAAAAATAGCATTGATAGAAAAGAAGAATCCAGACTGGGAAGATTTAACATAAACGTCATTGCGAGTGTTGCCTTCGTCATTACGAGGGAGGCGCTCGTAATGATGATACGAGAGCGTTTTGAATGAATTAGACATTTGATGCGCGTATTTTTTTGTAGATATTAGTATTAGCGCACACTTTTTTATGTCTGCGCACGTTTTAGAATCAATTCATTAGCGCATGTTTTTAAGTTAAAAGCTTATGTGCGCACGTAATTTTACAGTGGCGCATGTTTTTTTGCGCTATCTTAGAGCTTAATCGTATTATTTTTAATACCATGGAAATTAAAATACCAGCTATAAAAACATCTATATTTCAGGGTAAAACTACTCCTGAAAAAGGAAAAATAGTGGGTTACGGTGCTATAATAGAGCGTTTACAGTTGCCAATACCGTTTCCAAATACATTATCGCTTATAACTGAAAAGAGCAAAAAATATAGTGAAGGTGCTTGGAAAATGTATCCCGCCTCATATGCCCCAGAAGAAACCATATACAAACAGCTTGTTTTTGCTATTAAATATGAAGGCATCAACCTGCTATTTTTTAAATCTTTATTCCACACACTTTCAAAAAAAGAAATACAGCATATATTACACATAGAACCAATGGGGCAATACAGCCGAAAAATATGGTTTCTATACGAGTGGTTGCAACAAGAGGAAATTGAAGTACAGGTAGATTTAAAAAAGCGCAAATATATTCCCCTACTAGACGCTAAAATGCAATACACGGTAGTTGGTAAAAATGCTTCCCGACAAAAAATAACCAACAACCTACCGGGCACCATAGATTTTTGTCCGCTTATATTCAAAACAGAAAAATTAGAAAAGCATATAAACGCCAATGTATCTGGTAAAAAAAATACATTTTTAAACACCGTTCATAAAGATGTGTTACAGCGTGCATCATCCTTTTTACTATTAAAAGACTCAAAAGCATCTTTTTCCATAGAGGGCGAAAACCCAGGTAATAATAGAGCTATGCGTTGGGGTAAGGCTATTGGGCAAGCTGGTCAAAAACCATTAAGCATAGCAGAGTTAAACCGTTTACAGCAGCTCATTATAGAAAATAGCAGGTTTGTACAAATGGGGCTTAGAAAAGAAGGTGGTTTTGTTGGCGCGCATGACAGATCTAGCGGCGAACCTTTGCCAGACCATATCTCTGCAAAGCAAGAAGATCTTGAACAACTTATTGAAGGGTTACTGACCACAAACGCCGTTCTGCAAGATGAAACCTATGATGCTGTTTTGGCTGCGGCCACGATTGCATTCGGTTTTGTTTTTATTCACCCCTATGTAGATGGCAACGGGCGTTTACACCGCTATATAATTCATCATGTATTAGCAAAAAAAGGGTTTGCACAACAAGGAGTAATTTTTCCCGTATCGTCTTCTATCTTGGATCATATTGATGATTATAGAAATGTATTGGAAGCATACTCACACCCTTTACTAGATTATATAGAATGGAAAGAAACAGAAGACCATAATATTGAGGTAACAAACACTACCATTGACTTTTATAGATACTTTGATGCTACACCGCAAGCGGAATTTTTATACGATTGTGTAGAAGACACCTTAGAAAGAGTCATACCAGAAGAGGTAAATTATTTACAAAACTATGATGCCTTTAAACACTATGTAGATAACCATTTTGAAATGCCCGATAAATTGGTTGCCATATTGGTTCGTTTTCTAGAACAGCATAACGGGGTACTATCTAAAAGAGCCTTAAAAAAGGAATTTTCTGAGTTAAAGGATGAAGAAGTAACCGCTATAGAAGCAAATTATAAACGTATCTTTTTGAACACCAAATGACTAAGCAACCAGAAGCATTGTTAGAGCACAAACTAATTCATTTGATAATTGAAGTATATTGGAAATTGGGTTATAATTATTCAAAGCCTTTATAATAGTGCGCTTAAAATCAATTTGGTTAAATTTAATTGTTGAGAAAAACATAAATATGTTAATGAATATGTCTATTTGGTACAAAATATGTAGTTTTGCATATACTTTAGAAGAAACTTTTATCGTTAAGTGCTTGCAGAGATCAGTACTTAATATACAGCAATACACCTCCCATGCCTATCATAGAAGCACACTTGGGAGGTCTTTTCTTTTATAGCTATGAGTAAAAAACCTTATACCAAAACTCCATTAACATTTGCAGACCAACTAGCGCTTCTTAAAAATCGTCAACTAACAATAACTGATGATAAAAAAGCACTTTCATACTTGTCCGAAATAAGTTATTATCGCCTAAGTGCATACTATCTTCCATATCAACAAATAAAAGACACTTTTAATACTGGTACTACTTTTGATCAAATTATAAAAACATATTCTTTTGATCGTGAACTTCGCCTTTTAGTTTTTGATTGCATAGAACGTATAGAAGTTGCGGTGAGAACACAATTCATCTATCATATGGCTACAACACATAATAATGCACATTGGCAAGATGACAAGGCTCATTTTATAACACCGTATTATAATAGGATAGGAAGATTAGTTGACCCTTTCAATGACTTTCAAAGTATTATTTCAAGGGCAACAAGTGCGCGTAAACCCGAAGTGTTTATAAAACATTACACAAACACCTATAATAGTCCTTCGAACCCGCCTTCTTGGATGCGTTTTGAGTTATTGACAATGGGCGATCTATCACATATTTACCGTGGTTTACGAAATAATGCTGATAAAAAAAGTATAGCAAATTATTTTGAAGTGCACCCTACGGTATTCACATCTTGGTTACATACGTTAACTTATGTTAGAAATATTTGTGCGCATCATTCAAGATTATGGAACAAGGACCTAGCCATAGAGCCAGAAAAATTATTAAAACCCGTTGGTCCTTGGTTAGGTACTAGGTACCAAAATAATAAACGGATTTTTTATTTTATTTGCGTGCTTCGCTACTTACTTTTAAGAGCAAACCCTGGTAATAGACTAAAAGAAAAATTAGAATTGTTATTTGCCAAATATCCTGAAGTACCTATACAGTACCTAGGTATCCCTTCTGATGGTAATGGTAATCTTCTTGATTGGAAAAATGAACCGTTATGGAAATAATACTATGACTACACAACCAGAAGCCATTTTAGAACACAACTTGATCAATCAATTAATTGATTTAGAGTACACGCCTGTAAAAATATTGGATGGTAAAGCATTGGTTTCTAATTTAAAAAGTCAGTTAGAAGCTTTCAATGAAGCTAACTATTCAGACAAAGAGTTTGATGCCATTCTTAATCATTTGGCAAAAGGCAATGTATTTGAAAAAGCAAAGACATTACGTGATCGTTTTAGCTTTACTAGGGAAAATGGAGATGTTTG
The DNA here is from genome assembly GCF_004364175.1 of Maribacter caenipelagi. Classification (GTDB taxonomy): domain Bacteria; phylum Bacteroidota; class Bacteroidia; order Flavobacteriales; family Flavobacteriaceae; genus Maribacter; species Maribacter caenipelagi. The sequence goes on from NZ_SNZW01000011.1 coordinate 81,468, forward strand.
TTATGTTCGCTTCTACGATTCTGAAAACTGGACAAACAACTTATTCCAAGTCACAAATCAAGTAACATTAGAAGGTTCTTATAAAAACAGGTATGACGTTACGCTTTTGGTCAATGGTTTGCCTCTTGTACAAATAGAACTGAAACGCAGAGGTATTGAAATTAAAGAAGCTTTCAATCAAATAAACCGTTATCAATTACATTCATTTTGGAGCAATCATGGCTTGTTTCAATACGTGCAGTTATTCGTAATCAGCAATGGCGGTAACACCAAATATTTGGCAAACAACAAATTACAATCGGTTAAACAGACCTTCTTCTGGTCAGATAAACAAAATAAAAATGTAACCGAGCTTACCGAATTTGCCGCTCAATTTTTAAACCCAAACCACTTGGGTAAAATGATTGCAAAATACATCGTCATCAACGAAACCCACAAAATAATGATGGTATTACGTCCCTATCAATATTTTGCAACCGAAGCCATTATAAAGCAAGTACAGACCTCAACAGATAATGCCTATATATGGCATACCACAGGTTCTGGAAAAACATTGACCTCTTTTAAGACAAGCCAAATATTAATGGACTTGCCAGAGGTATACAAAGTAATTTTTGTAGTAGACCGCAAAGATTTAGATTACCAAACTATGAGAGAATTCAACGCCTTTAAAGAAGGTAGTGTAGACTCTACTAATAATACCACTAGTCTAGTTAATCAGTTCTTAGGTAAGTTTAAAGATAAAAAAGGCGTTCGTAAAGATTCTGATTTAATTATCACCACTATTCAAAAACTAAATAATGCCATAACGGGTCATAATAAAACAAAATTAGATGCTCTAAAAAATGAACGGTTTGTATTTATTTTTGATGAGTGTCATCGTAGTCAGTTTGGTGAAACACATGCAAGAATTACAGAATACTTCACCAATAGTCAATTATTTGGTTTTACCGGTACGCCAATTTTTGCAGACAATGCATCTAAAAATGACCTTGGTAAACGCACAACAAAAGACTTGTTTGGTAATTGTCTACACAAATATGTAATAACAGATGCCATAAGAGACCAAAACGTATTAAAATTTGGTATTGAGTACGTAGGCAGGTATAAGAATAAAAGCCAAACTTTTATTGATATTGAAGTTGAGGACATTGATAAAAAAGAGGTGTTAGATTCTGAAAAGCGAATTACCAAAATTGTAGATTACGTAATAGCGCATCATGACCAAAAGACTTTTAGTAAAGAGTACTCTGCCTTATTTGCCGTTAGTAGTATTGATAATGTAATTACCTATTATGACCTCTTTCAGAAGAAAAAAGAAGCTGGGGAACATAATTTACGTATTGCAACTATTTTCACTTATGGTGTCAATGAAGCCAATGAAGATGCACAAGATTATCTACCAGGTGATGAATTGGACTTGGCTGCAGAGCCATCTCCTGTTTATACTTCTAGCCATACCAGAGATAAACTAGAAACCTATATTGGGCACTATAACGCCATGTACAACACTAGTTTTACAACCAAGGACCAACAACAATTTGAGAACTATTTTAAGGATATTAGCAAGCGCTTAAAAGAAAGAGAGAAAATTACTTTCAATGATGAAAAAGACCGTTTAGATATTGTTTTAGTGGTCAACATGATGCTTACCGGTTTTGATGCCAAAAAAGTAAATACACTATACGTTGATAAAAATTTAAAACAACATGGATTAATACAAGCATTTTCCCGAACTAATAGAATATTAGGAGAAGAGAAATCGCAAGGGAACATACTGTGCTTTCGTAACCTTAAAAAAGCGACAGATGATGCCATTACCCTTTTTTCAAACAAAGATGCCATAGAAGTGGTCACCATGCCAGATTATGAAGCTATTGCAGAAAAATTTGATGAAGCCCTAAAGAATCTTCGTGAAATAACACCTACCTACCAAAGTGTAAACGACCTAGTGAAAGAAGATGATGAAGCTGCCTTTGTACAAGCGTTTAGAAGGCTCTTGAGAAATATGAACGTGTTACAATCATACACCGATTTTAATTGGGACGATTTACCCATAAGCGAACAAGAATTTGCGGACTATCAAGGAAAGTACAGAGACTTATACGACAAAGTACAGCGCGACAACCAAAAGCAAAAAACCTCTATTCTAGCCGATATAGATTTTGAACTTGAGCTGATACATAGCGATACTATTAATGTTACCTACATTATTAAACTTCTTGCCAAACTAAAAGGAGCCACAAAGTCCGAAGCTCAAAAACAGAAAAAAGCCATTATAGATCTATTAGGTGGCGATACCATGCTGCGTAGCAAGCGAGAGCTTATTGAAAAGTTTATTGAAGAAAACCTGCCTAAAATAAATGACGTAGACAACATTCAAGATGAATTTGAAACCTATTGGCAAGATCAAAAAATCTTGGCTTTGGGCAAAATATGCGAAGAAGAACAACTTGACAAGCTTCAATTCAATGCACTGGTAAACAGTTACATTTACAGTGGTCAAGAACCCATACGTGATGATATTTTTAAATGCTTGGACAATAGACCTAGCATTTTAAAAGCTCGCGAGATAGGCGAACGTATACTTTCTAAAATGAAAGAATTCGTTGAGGTATTTGTAAATGGGATGGTGGGATAAAAACTTAGCCAATAACTGGGAATTTAATTAAAAACAGAGCGAGTGAACTCTTGGTTGAGCAGCAATAAAAAAAGCCCATTAATAAAGAGCAACACTAATAGATTCTGGGGGAACTTTAGTATACTAATATTAAGGGCAGCCTCAATTTAATATTTTATTAGGTAATAAGAAAATTGGTTTTAAAAATTATCTAAAAGTCATCTTACGGAAGACCCTTAAATCAAAAAAAGCAGCCATTTTAGGCTGCTTTTTATTCTTTATAAATTTTGAATTTGCTTAGTCACCTACATAGGTAAAGGTCGTTAAGTATGTTTCGTTCTCATCTGAGTGCATAGAAACAGTAGATACAGTTGCTGCTGTTGGGTAATCACCATCATAAGTATATGACATATTAATAGTGTATTCTATTTCACCTTCCTCATTTTTATAAACTACTTGCGACGGGTTATTGTTTGGAAACAATGCTTTTGCCCTGACAATTTCTTCTGCTTGCGGTGCCGCTGCAAAGTTTAATTTGATTTGATCCAACACATCGATCATACCCGCTGCTTCTGCAGTTTTGTAAAATGGATTTGGCTTATCGTCATAAGAGATTTCTGCCGTGTAATACACCACCTCTTCTTCGCCTGTCATATAATCATAATCGTACTCTATAAACTGCAAAACAGAAGGGTTTCCGTTTTCATCATACTCTTCAACTTGTCCGGTTTCAAAAGCATCATAAGGAGATTCGTATAATTCTTCTACATTACCGTTGTCTACATTGCCCGTTACATTACTAAGATCACCATCTTCATAGGTGAAATTGGTAGATTCTGTTCCGTCGAAAATTGATGTTAGTTGTAAATCTGCATTATAAGAAAATAAAACATTTGCACTATCATCTGAATCTTCGGCAGACGTAACGTTTATTGAGCTGATAAGCTTTGTTTCTACACTTCCGTTTACTTCTTCAAACTCTTCGGAAGTAGATTTTTCACAGCTAAAATTAATAACTGAAATAGCGGAAAGCAAGAGTAATTGTTTAAATCGTTTCATAGGTGATTTTGGTTTTAATTTATTTGTTAGGTCTTTACTTAACAAATAGATTTTATAATTATTGCATCCATTATATTACGGTTTTCCGTAATGTTTACGCTACGTCAACAGCTATGGTGTTTGTAGGAATATTTTTATTTAAAAATAATTTGAAAGAAAAATGCCCATCGAATTTCGATGGGCATTTAATATTAATTAATTATCTAGATATGCACTAGATTTAGCTTCTAACAACTACTCGGCTGCTCCCTCAAAAATGGAGTTGAATATCAGTTTGTATGTTCCTCTTGGTTGCGCTCTAAACTGAGGTCTGAATGCAAAAAGAATTACTGATCCTTTGCCGTAAGTTGCTTTGACCATAGCTGGCTTTTTAGCGATATACTTTTTCTCGCCCATCGCCCAACCGCTCATCAATAAATCTTTCTCTGCATAGTTGGCAATAACCTCAACTTCTGGTGCCGGTGCATCTTTGATCTCTTCTGTGCCGCCTTCACCTTTTTTAGATTGCTTATCAATTACAAATGCACGACTCTTATTAAAAGAAACCGCTACCGTGTCTTGCATACCAAATGCTAACGGATGTGTGGTATCTATTCCTGTTTTTATTAAAGATCCAGGTATAAAGAACTCTGTGTTTTCTGTTCCTTCGGTTGCATCTTTTAATGGCAAACCAAATTGCTCTATTACAAAGTTACTAGCTTCATCAAACGCTATTAACGTTCCTCCATTTTTTACATAGTTACTCAATGCCAATGATCCTTCTAGACCAATACCTCCCGTAAATTTCTCTGGCATTTTTAATGGAGAATTACCATGTAATATTGACTTTGGTCGTTGCGATGGTAATATCAATACATCATACTGCAATAAATCTTTTGTTTGAATGTCAGTATCATGAAGTGTATCTGTCTCAAAAGAATATTCATCCATAATAAAACGTGTCCAACCTTCATCCATATTAGAAACCCAAGATTTGTACAAGCCTACTTTTGGAGCGTGAACCTTTGTCATTTCTACTTTTGGTTCTGCGGATAACCCAGTAACTTCTAAACCATATTCAGCAGCTAAATCTTCTATAGATGCACTACCGCCAGATACAATATATGAACCCGCCGGATAGGTGGTTTTACCAGATTTAAACGATGCCTTGGTCTTGTACGCCGTACCGCCCGCTTTCAATATTTTATTGGTTGCAGCGACCGATGCATTACTGTTGGCACTCAAAAAATACCCAAAAGAAGCATTCCCTTTTACATCTCCTTCATAATACTGTGCAGCGTCTATCACTTTTTCTGTGGTTACCTTGAACGGTTCTGCAATTTTATCTACCGCAATACCCATTTGCATTGGTAATGTCCACCCAGCTAAATCATACGGAGTGTCTGGAGGACCTCCTGGATATTGGAAACGTGTTGGGTAGTTTTGCTTTTCCATTAGGTCCATCAAATACGGTCTAAAGGCTTGAGCCGTATAAATGATATACGCTCCTTTTTCATACTTCTTGCCGTTGATCTCAAAGTTTTTGGTTGCCTTCTCAATTTCTATTCCGCCCTTAAGAAGCACATTTACTAAGTTCACGGACTCAAAAGCATCCCATTGTTCTTTACTTATTACGTAGGCGAACGGACCTTCTATTTTCGACTTTTCAATTGCCGAAGCTCCCATTTTGTAAATGTTATATAGGTAGTTGCTCTTACGGTCGGCAGCCAAATCTAAAGTTGCCCAAGTAGCGGTCAACATATAATCTACGGCATCACGAAAGTGAGATTCGCCACCCTTCCAAGGGTCTGGGTACATAATATCTGTACCATCGGTAGGTGTACCACCAGCAACGGTTTTAGGTAATTTCTCTGGGTCATAATATCTAGGAGTTGGCGAGGTGTGTCCGGTTTCCGTTAAAATACCGATCATATTATGATAATAAGGCACGGTACGCCCACCACCGTTCCAGAACATGGTATAAAAATTATCGGCAATGGCACCCGGCATATTCTCCAATGAAAATCTTTTGGTCATAGCAGAACCTACCTCACTTACACCGGCAGTAATTGCTGGGTGAATTCTAGGGTTCACAGGATCCGCATATGGTGGTAACGATATTTTTGTCCAAGAAGGTGAAGATTGATGGTGGTTATACACAATCTGCGGATACCACTCATTGTACAATATCTTAGTTACATTATACGTCTCTGGCATGGTATTCATGAACCAATCTCGGTTATTATCATGCCCCATGTAGTAGTGATATAAAATAGGCGGGCGAGATGTTTCATAAGCGGTACCTAAGTTCTTCTTGTACCAGTCTACAACAATATCCAATCCATCAGGATTCATAACCGGCATTAAAATGGTGATTACATTTTCCCGTATTTTTTTTATTTCTGTGGTTTCTGATGTAGTCAAAGTGTATGCCAGTTCAGAAGTCATTTGACCGTGAGCCAACTCCGTAGAGTGCATACCGCCATCGATCCAAACTATAGCCTTACCTTCTTCAGATAATTTTTTGGCTTCGTCATCAGATACCTGAACACGTGCAAGTTTTGTACTAATGTCTTTCCACTTGTCTAAATCTTTAAGATTTTCTTGGCTAGAAATAAACAAGATGTACATTTTTCTACCTAGTACACTTGTACCGATTTCAACCTTTTTAACACGGTTAGAAGCTGCGTCTAGTTGACCAAGGTAGTCTTCAATTTGGCTATAGTCTGCCAACTTATAGTCGGCACCCACTTTAAAGCCAAAAACATCTTCGGGAGAAGGAACGGTTTGTGCCACCGTAACGGATATGCACAAAATGGTAGTTACAAGGGACAGTAATGCCGCCTTGCACCAAGAATTTTTTGTAGTCATTTTTTGAATTAGTTTGTTTGAACTAGGAAATTAAGAAATAGTAAAGAGCTAGGTAAATGTATCTAGCAAAGATTATGTTAAAAGAAATGTTAATTTCTTAGTTGATAATCTAAAGGTGGCGTTATTGAGGAAATGGTTTATCAAAGATCAAATCTACTAATATGTGTGAAGATGTATCTTGATCTAATTATGTTTGAACTCCGCAGAATGCAACTGTGTGACGTGACATCCCTGAAATAAAAAAACTCTATTAAATCAAAAAATCTAATGGAGTTTTAAGTGTGGTCCCACCTACCTAAAGTTGACCACCTGTCCCGATAGTTATCGGGAGAGTCAGGTGCTCTTTGTTTCAATAAATATCTTGTCTCGCAATTCGGCTTACTTTGTTAAATTCTGAATATAAACACTACTCTTCATTGATTCAATTTTTCGCTCCAAACGTATAGCATGTGCATAATCATCGCAATCAAACTTTTAGAACAAAACCCAATCGTTTGTAATCGAAGTATAGCTTTTTGTTCCATAAGTACCCAAATTATGGTTTTCAATACGTTTTTGTAAATCTTCATGACATGCACCAATATAGAATTTATTAAGTGCTTTACTGTGCAGAATGTACGTGTGTGACATACCTAAAAATTAAAAAACCCATTAAATCTTTTGATTTAATGGGTTTTGAATGTGGTCCCACCTGGACTCGAACCAGGGACCACCTGATTATGAGTCAGGTGCTCTAACCAGCTGAGCTATAGGACCGGTTATAAATTTTATAATACGCATTCTAATTTGAAATCAGTAAGACTGGTGCTCAAACCAGTTGTATTATAAAACCCGCAAATTGCGGATGCAATATTACTACTTATTTTTAACTGACACAAACAATTCTACCGCTACTTACCAATTTCTTGACATAACTCTACCAACACCCCATTCGCAGTCTTAGGGTGAACAAATGCTACGAGTTTGTTATCTGCTCCTTTTTTAGGTTTTTCATTTAATAACGTGAAACCTTCTTTTTTTAAACGTTCCATTTCCCCAACGATATCCTCTACCTCAAAAGCTACATGGTGTATGCCTTCTCCTTTTTTCTCTAAAAATTTGGCAATGGGCCCGTTTGGTTCTGTGGCAGCCAAAAGCTCTATCTTATTAGGTCCGTTTTTAAAGAAAGATGTTAGTACCCCTTCAGATGCTACTTCTTCTTGTTTGTAGGGTGCTACGCCCAATAATTTCTCAAAAAGTGCATTGGAATCTTCCATGTTCTTAACCGCAATACCTAAATGTTCAATCTTTTTCATGCCTTATTTGCTTCAGAGTGCATTATATAGGGGTTAAGATACATTTTAATATGTATTTTTGCAGTATGGAAACGCAAAGACAACGTAAAATAGCTGGGGTCATTCAGAAAGATATTGTAGATATTCTACAAAAGGCCGCCATAAATGGCGGACTTCGTAATACGCTAATATCAGTGTCTAAAGTTGCCGTTACTACCGATTTATCTATCGCTAAAATTTACTTAAGTATTTTTCCGAACGATAAAGCTGGTGAATTAATGGAAGGCATAAAATCTAACCAACCGCTAATAAAACACGAGCTTTCTCAACGCACACGTAATCAATTACGCAGAGTACCGGAGTTGTTGTTCTATTTAGATGATTCTTTAGATTATATAGAGAATATAGAAAAGTCATTGAAGCGCGAAGAAAACCCAATAGAAAACAGAGATTTGTTACCTAAACGCAAAAAGAGCTGATCGGTTGAATTTTCCACTCTATATCGCTAAAAGGTATGTGCGTTCTAAAAGTACCCAGAACGCGGTCAATATTATTAATTTCATTACCTTTTTAGTTATAGTTATTGGCTCTGCGGCACTGTTTATTGTGTTATCGGCTTTCGCCGGATTAAAAACTTTTAGCCTTTCGTTTACCGAATCTTTTGACCCACAGTTAAAGGCAATGCCCGTAGCGGGAAAAACTTTTACATTATCTCCAGAACAGGAAGAACGTTTGCAATCGGTCGACGGACTCGCATTTTACTCCAAGGAAATCGAAGAAAAGGTATCTCTTGAACACCGAGGGAAAAACCATATTGCTTACATAAAAGGTATCGATAGTAATTACACCAAAGTAACCGGTGTAGATAGCACGCTCTATATCGGTGACTGGACAATTAACGATACACAGGTAGTATCTGGTTTGGGCATAGCCAATATTTTAGGAGTTACCATCAACCAGTTTCGTAGCCCTATGCAGATTTATGCATTTAAACCTGGTAAAGGCTCTATTTCACAGCAAAGTATCTCATCGCTATATAATCAATTACCCATGGTGATTGGTGGTGTGTATGCCGTTGAGGCTGATTTGGATAATAAGTATGTTTTTGCCGATTTACGATTAACTCAGGCTTTATTGGAAAAAGATTCGCTTTCCATTTCGGGTATCAATTTTAAAATGGACGAGGGCGTTGAGCCAAGTGCGGTTCGCTCAGAAATTCAATCTATTTTAGGTGCTAACGTGCAATTGAAAAATAGACAGCAATTAAATAGTACACTCTATAAAATGCTGAATACCGAAAATGTGGCTACATACCTCATCTTTACCTTGGTACTGATTATTGCTCTTTTTAATGTTGTTGGTGCTATAATTATGATGATATTGGACAAACAACAGAACTCAAAAACGCTCTATAGTTTAGGTACTACCATAAAAGAATTACGACGAATTTACTTTGTACAGGGAATTCTAGTTACCGGTTTTGGCGGACTAATAGGTGTATTGCTTGGCGTGCTTATCGTGTGGTCTCAACTTGCTTTTAGTTGGTTGAAAATTACTCCGTCGCTGGCTTATCCGGTTAAGTTTGAATTCATCAACATTGGCATTGTGCTGGCAACCATTTTAGTATTGGGCGTAATTGCTTCTAAAATTGCAAGTAGCCGAATTAATAAAAAATTGGTGGATCTTTAGGCGTTGGTAAACTGATGGTCTCCAAATTTCTCTAAAACCTCATCAAAGGCAGCAAATACCGATGCAGAGTCATCACTAGTAACCATTTTCATTCTATATTCCTTAAAATTAGGAATACCCTTAAAATAATTGGTGTAATGCCTGCGGGTTTCAAAAACACCAAGTATTTCTCCTTTCCAGTCAATGGACATTTGTAAATGACGTCGGGCAGCTTCTACGCGTTCAGCCATAGTAGGTGGCGCTAAATGTGTTCCTGTTTCAAAATAGTGTTTTATTTCCCTAAATATCCAAGGATAACCAATACTTGCACGACCGATCATGGCACCATCCAAACCGTATTCATCACGCATTTTTACTGCTGCTTCCGGTGAATCTACATCACCATTACCAAATACGGGAATATGCATTCTAGGATTGTTCTTTACATCTCTTATAGGATTCCAATCTGCGCTTCCCTTATACATTTGTGCGCGTGTTCTACCATGAATGGCTATTGCCGCACAACCTACATCTTGTAATCGTTCTGCAACCTCAACAATTTTAATAGAGCTATCATCCCAACCCAGTCTAGTTTTTACCGTAATGGGTAAATTACTATGCTCTACCATAGCCTTGGTCAAAGAGACCATAAGGTCAATATCCTTTAAAATACCGGCTCCTGCTCCTCTTGACACTACTTTCTTTACCGGGCAACCAAAATTGATGTCAATAATATCTGGTTTAGACTTTTCTACAATCTCTACAGACTGCAGCATACTGTCTAAATTGGCACCAAATATCTGAATGCCTACTGGGCGTTCCTTCTCATAAATATCCAACTTCATGACACTTTTTGCGGCATCACGAATCAATCCTTCCGAAGAAATAAATTCTGTATATACCACATCGGCTCCTTGCTCTTTACAAAGGGCACGAAACGGTGGGTCGCTCACATCTTCCATAGGTGCTAAAAGCAATGGAAAATCAGGTAGTTGTATGTCTCCTATTTTAGGCACGGGCAATCTAATTTTGGGATGCAAAGTTATATAAAAATACAACAAGGGCATTACTTGGTCTTTTGGATAAATTGAATGGTTTTGAAGGTTATTAAAAATAAATCGAATTACTTGTTTGAAGAAAGAGCGTAAATTAGTGACCAAATTAGGTCTTCGACTATGTTTAGACTTACATTTTATCACCCAGTTCTATTGCCAATAACATCATGACCAATTTGCTACTTTTTGTCTCGCTGCCATATGAGCCTATTGTGTTTGGTGTAAAATTGAACATGCACCTGATTCTAGAGTACATGGCTTTCTTTATTGGATTTAGGTATTATGTGTTTTTGCGTAAAAAGAGTACTGACGTTATTTCATCTAACAACCGACTTTCCATTATCATAGGTGCCGTTTTTGGCGCTTTATTTCTTTCTAGAGTGATAGCCTTTTTTGAGAACCCCATAGTTCATTTTGATCAAAGTTTGCTTTTTAACCTAAACAACAAAACTATTATGGGCGGACTCTTTGGTGGTTTGCTAGGTGTTGAGCTTTCTAAAAAATTTATTGGCGAAGAACACTCTTCTGGAGACCTGTTTACATTACCCATTATTCTAGGGATCATCATTGGTCGCATTGGCTGTTTCTTAGCCGGAGTTAAGGAGTTCACCTATGGAACCGAAACAACATTTTTTACCGGAATGGATTTAGGTGACGGACTCTCTAGACACCCTATTGCCCTTTACGAAGTGGTGTTCCTGTTGCTTCTTTTCATTATGATCCGTAAGATTCAAAAAACTGACCTCAACCTTAAAAACGGTGACCTCTTTAAATTCTTTATGGTAACCTATTTCTCCCTTCGATTCTGTATTGAGTTTATAAAACCTAATAGTTTTTATTTCTTAGGGCTGAGCAGCATTCAAATATTATGTTTAAATTGTTTGGTTTACTACCATAAATTCATCCTACGGGGAATAACATATGTCAGAAAAAAACTATACCTATTATGATTTCACCTTAAGCCTTTGCCCCGAATGTTTACGACGGGTCGATGCCAAAATAGTCTTTGAGAACGAAAAGGTGTACATGCTTAAACATTGTAAGGAACACGGTAGATCCAAGGTTTTAATTGCTGATGATATTGAGTACTATAAAAACATTAGAAATTATAACAAAGCATCTGAGTACCCCAAAACATTCAATACAAAAACGCATTACGGTTGCCCTTATGATTGCGGCTTGTGCCCTGATCACGAGCAACATTCTTGTCTTACGGTAATTGAACTTACCGATCGTTGCAACCTAACTTGCCCTACCTGTTATGCGGGATCATCTCCCACTTTTGGTAGACATAGAACATTGGAGGAAATAAAGAAAATGCTCGATATCATCGTAAAAAACGAAGGAGAGCCAGATGTGGTGCAGCTAAGCGGTGGTGAGCCAACTATACACCCTAACTTTTTTGAGATTTTAGATTATGCAAAAACACTTCCTATCAGGCATTTAATGTTGAACACCAACGGAATTAAAATTGCCAAAGATTTTGAATTTGCAAAACGATTGGCCACCTACGCACCAGATTTTGAAGTGTATTTACAGTTTGACTCTTTGGATAACAAAGTGCTACGAACTTTAAGAGGCGCAGACCTTGCGGATGTTCGTTTACAAGCCCTTGAACATCTTAACAGATTAAATCTTTCTACCACGCTTGTTGTTGTTTTACAAAAAGAACTCAATGATCATGAAATGGGAAGCACTATAGATTTTGCCTTGAAACAAAAATGTGTACGCGGAGTCACTTTTCAACCCACACAAATAGCTGGCAGATTAGAAAATTTCGAAGTCGATGAAAACCGAATTACCCTAACTGAAGTACGTAGAAAAATTTTAGAGCAGTCGCCCATTTTTGAGTCCGACGATTTAATACCGGTGCCCTGCAACCCTGATGCTTTGGTAATGGCTTATGCCTTAAAATTAGGTGATGAGGTAAACCCGCTTACACGTTTTATAAATCCTGATGATTTATTGAACGAAGGTAAAAACACCATTATCTATGAGCAAGATGAACAATTACATGGTAAAATGATCGAGTTGTTCAGTACTGGAAATTCCGTTGAAAAAGCGTCGGAAAATCTAAAAAGTATTTTGTGCTGCCTACCAGAAATTGATGCTCCAGAGCTTGGGTATGATAACCTATTCCGTATAATCATTATGCAATTTATAGATGCCCACAATTTTGACGTTCGTGCAATTAAAAAATCATGTGTACACATTGTAAATAAAGACTATAATATTATTCCGTTCGAGACTATGAACCTCTTTTACCGAGATGATAAAATTGAACGATTAAAAGAACTACAAAATGAAATGCTATGATTTTAGAAGTTGGTAATCTAGATGGTCTTGTTACTTTTTTGTTTTTAATAATGTTCGGTCCCGCACTATTGTTCATTGTAATCGGGGCAATTCTATTTTATAAGAAGAAGAAAAAAGCGGGTAAAGTCTTTATGATTTTAGCTGGGGTATATTGCCTAATAAGTCTTGGCATATGCGGTTCTATGATGGCATAGCAATTATAAACGCTTGCCCTCATCTGTATTCTTTTTCTTAGAATTATCGCGAATTTTAGTGTTGCCAAACTTATATCTAAAGCCTAGAATAAGCAATCGGCTTTCTAACCTAGCACTCGTTGAGTTTCGTTGGTCAAGATAGTTTCTAGTTGAAAGAGTATTACCAGTATTAAAAATATCTTCAATACCTAAAGAAATACTTGCGTCTTTATTCCAAAAGGTTTTTCTAAACGATAACCCTACTTTACTATAAGATTCGAACTTAGAATTACCTCTAATATATGGTGAAAAATAAGTGCAGGTTACATCGGCAAAGAGTGATTCATCTTTAAGAAGGGTGAAGTAATTATTGGCTCGAATAAAGGTAGTCCAAATAGCATTCTCTACTATGGTATTTGTGTTTGGGTCTGTAAAGCTGTCTTTGTCACGATAATGGCTAACAAGAGCATATAGATACCAATATGATGTCAGTTCTTTCGACACACTTGCATCAATACCGTAAAAATAATTAGTTTCTAAGTTTATAAATTGAGTTCTTAATGTACTGGTTTCGTTGTCTTGAATAATTTGTTGCGCTTGTTCATTAGATTTTCTATTGACAAATAGCGCCACTTTATAATCGCGGTCATACACATAATCGAACTGCACATAATCACTATAGGCCGGTTTTAAATTAGGATTGCCTTCATAAAAAGAATTTGCCGTTAAATAGAATTGAAACGGATTAATGCTGTTATATCTCGGCCTTGTAATTCTTCTATAGTATTTTAAATAAAAGGCATTCTTTTCTTTCTTAAATGAAAGCGCCATATTAGGAAAAAGGTTAAAATAAGAAGTTGCATTCAAAGAAGCCGACATGTCTAAATTACCTTCGGTGTCAGTATACTCTGCTCTTAAACCAATATTTAATTTCCAACTTTCCCAATTGTTATTTAAGCTGACATAGCCCGCATAAATTTGTTCATCATAATCAAACAAACCAGATCCTGTTGGGCTTATGCCATTTACCGAATCATCAAAACCAGATTGTATAATACTCGCCTCAGAATTGATAGTTGCCACCCTAAAACCAGTTTCCATTACAGATTGTTTTGTTAGTGGCAGTGTTAGGTCTGTTTGAGCGCTAAAAAGATTAATTATTTGATCGGACGCTATATTTAGTGTGTTTTCTGATGTACGCTCTGTAAAACCTTGTACAATGTTATTGTTCAATACCTGGTTCTGCTTAGAATCATTGTATGTATAATGTACATTAGTAGTGATTTCCGCGCCTTTATCATTCAATTTATACACCCAATCTATATAGTTAGATGTGTTATACGTATCATCTTTTAGAACGTTGAGACCGTCAAGCCTAGCAGCTAAATCGCCATCGATAGTATTTATATCGGTAATTGAGAAATAATCTGTATTTCCGTTCGGAGACAAGTTAGAGGTAGAAGTTACACTTAAGGTGTTCTTTTCATTTAATTGTACATCTAAAAAGAGATTGATATTGTGACTTTTCTTCTTGTCAATTATTTTTTGTTCAGCTGTCCAAATTCCGTTTTCCAAATAGGTAGTAATGTCGGTATATCTCGTCCAGTTTCTGTTGTGACTGAAGCTATAGTTGGTAGAGAAATCTATTTTTTTTCCTTTAAAAAAATGGTCTGTTCCTAGTGTGTGTTTTGGTAAAACCCCTTGTGTATATCTATTGAATACGGCACCATTATACCCGGCAACCAAGTTTTTTTTCATTTTAATATTGATCAATAATCCGCCTTCAGCACTGTACTTGGCGGGCGGACTCGTAATTACTTCAATAGCTTCTACGTTACTTGCAGAACTACCGGTTAGAAGGTTAATAATATCGCTTTCTGGTAAGTTTACTAGTTTACCGTTGATCATCACATTAACATTGGGACTACCATTAATGTACAAACGATTATTCATGACCATAACACCAGGAGTGCGTTTTAGAACATCCCAAATATCACCATCTGATAGTGCAGTATTTTCAACACTAAAAATATGACGGTCTGCTAATTGTTCTAGAACCGGCTTTTTTTGAGTTACCACAACCTCATCTAACTCTTGAGCACTTTGAAGAATTAAGGGTTTGAGTACACTGTTTTCGGTCACTGAGATACTAGAACTCTCAACGGTATTTGCTATGAAGCTAGCAACAATATTATAGGTACCAGAGGTAACATCTTCAAATTCATAAAAACCTTGGTCATTAGTGACCGTGCCTTTAATGAATTCACCATCGCCTGATAACAAAATTACATTTGCTAAAACAACAGGATTTTGCTTATCATCTTTTACTAATCCTTTAATAATAAAATCTTGGGAAAATGCCAAGGTAAACGTAAGAAAAAATAGTAGTGTTAAGTGAAAATCCTTTGACATTTAGTGTGCGTATAACACATAAATGTAGGAAAGTAATATTGAATTATCTTACGTAATTCTAAAGTTTTTCTTAATAAAAAATCAAGTTGTTGAATATGAGTAGTTTAACCTTATTCAAGACGTTCACGTTCTATTTTATCAATATCACGCTGATTGTCCTCTAGGCGAAAATTACCGAAGTTATACGTGAAGCCAAATTTTACATATTGGGTTTCTTCGACTGCCAAGTAGCGATTGTTTTGATTTAAGTATTGAGAAGAACTGTAAGCGTTATATTTTCCAAGAAGGTCATTCGCACTAACGCTAAATACAGCTCTGTTATTTAAAAATGATTTTCTTAATCCTATGGTTAAATTTGTAGTCTCATCTTGGATAAAGGATCCTTCTAACCAACCGGTAAGGTAAACAATACCCAACTCGCCCTTAAAACTACCATCATTAGAAAGGGTTATATAGTTGGTAATATCAATATATGCACCATTAAGTTCATTGGTGTATGAAAATGCATCGCTTTGGGAAGCTATAAAAGTTTCTTCTTCATGAAAGAAAGACATATAGCTGTACAAATACCAATTATTTGTAATTGACTTACCATAGGTAAAATCGAAACCGTAAGAAGTACTTCCTAGTACATTTTGGAAATTATCGGTTAATACAAAATCAGTGTTGTTTTGAAAAGTAAGATCCGAAATATACCTGCCATTATCACGGTAGTAAAAATCAAAAAAATACTCTTGATTTAGCGTATAGTTTAAATTAAAGTTATGAATAAAACTTGGTATCAAATTAGGATTGCCTTCTACAAAAATACGCTCATTACTATATGTTCTAAACGGATTTAAATTCTCATACCTGGGGCGTTGTACCTTTCTGGCATAATCAAAAGATAGACTATGGTGGTCATTGATATTGTGCAGAATATACAATGAAGGAAAAAGTTCAAAATAACTAAGCTCGTTAATATTTGATACATTTACAGACACTCCCGTGCTTTCTGTTTGTTCTGCACGTAACCCTGTTTTTATACTCCATTTATCCCAGTCTTTAGAAAGGCTAAAATAACCCGCATACACGCTTTCGTCATAGGTATAGTCATCAGAAAGATTTGGTATAAACTGCGTAACATTATTCTGTAGAAAATAATCTAATCTACTTTCAGAATCAATAAAAGAACCTTTTGCCCCTGTTTCAAAAAATACACTGCCAAAATAATCAGTATAATCTATTTGAGCGGTCTTTATTTCTATCTGTTGATCGGCAATAGTCGAGAAATTAAAATCGCGCTGAAATGAGCCGTTAGGTTGAAAATAATCTGAATTTACATCTTGATTTCGGTCTAAATTAAAATTTGTATAGTGTGTATTTACAGTTAAATTTCCTTGGTCTTTAAACTGATGTTTAAAAGTAAGATCGCCCGAAATATTATGCTTTTGTTCGCTTAAAAAACTGTTTGATGTAAATATTGAATCTAAAACCCCTGCGCTGTTTTTAATGCTAGTTTCCTGAAAAAAATCAGCATCCTTTTTTGGTTGATACTGTGCGTTGCTTGTTAAGCTTAGAGAGTTCTTATCATCAAATTCATAATCTACCGATACCCCTGCGCTATGGGTATTAGTGCGTATTACTTGATCAAAATCTGTATCCCAAATAGAAGTAATACCGGTATTATCCATAAAATTGGTATTGCTCAAAGTATTCTTGAACTGCTTCTTTGGGGTGTAATTGTAACTTGCATTTACATTTAATTTTTTAGTCTTATAAAAATGCGATGTTCCAATATTGTACTTCGGAAAAACTCCCTGTGTATACCCAGCATTTACATTGCCTTTATATCCTACAGATACATTTTTACTGGTGACAATATTCAAAATCGATCCGCCCTCGGCATCATAACTTGCTGGCGGATTATGAATAACCTCAACCGATTTTATATTCTCTCCTTGGTAATTTTCTAAGAGACTTCTTACCTCTTCTGCAGATAATTGAACTTTACGGTTGTTGATATAAATTGTAGTAGCTCTATTACGAACTTTTAGATCATCGCCCATGACAATTACACCTGGAGTCTGACTAAGTATATCCCACGAGCTGTTCTGAGAAATGACTGTGTTTTCTACATTGAAAACAATACGGTCAACTTCCCTTTTTACTACAGGTTTGCCACTTGTAACGGTTACCTCATTTAGTTGTTCTGCTTGCTGATGAATTATTACAGCTCCGATTTTGGTGTCCTTTAGAATTTCAATAGCTAAGTTTTCTGAAGTTTGACCAACGTAAGATGCTTTTAAAAAATAGAGTCCTTCTGCAATATCAGAGAATAAAAACGCTCCATTTTCATCAGCAGAACTTCCTTTTACCAAAACAGAATCTGTAACGGTTAGTAAAAATACGGAGGCAAACGCTACAGGTTCTTGATATTGATCTTTAACCTCGCCTTTTAATTCAAAGGTTTGACTAAATCCACAATGGGACATACCGATGGTGAATAGTAAAAGGGTAATAACTTGTTTCAATGGCAATTTGGGTTGGTATTCAAATCTAGTTAAAAAAACGTTGTAATCCTTTACAATATATGTAATCCAAACCAATCTATACAACAATAAATAGGTAACTACACTCAAGCTTAGCGCTATAAATTAGATTATATTTGCAATTGCTCTTTAATGCCGGGGCATGAATACAGGTATAAATTGGCATTACTATTACTGTTACCGCTATGAAAAACATTAGAAATTTCTGCATTATTGCACATATTGACCATGGTAAAAGTACCTTGGCAGACAGACTGTTAGAGTTTACCGGTTCTGTTACCGATCGAGAGAAAAAGGAACAGTTGCTAGACAGTATGGATCTTGAAAGAGAGCGTGGCATCACTATAAAAAGTCATGCCATACAAATGGAATATACTTATAAGGGTGAAGAATATATTTTAAATCTAATTGACACACCTGGTCACGTAGATTTCTCATATGAAGTTTCTAGATCAATTGCTGCCTGTGAAGGTGCATTATTGGTAGTAGATGCGGCTCAGAGTATACAAGCACAGACAATTTCAAATTTATATTTAGCTTTAGAAAACGACCTTGAGATCATACCTGTTTTAAACAAGGTCGATTTACCAAGTGCCAACCCAGAAGAGGTTACCGACGATATCGTTGATCTTTTAGGTTGTAAGGCAGAAGAGGTAATACCTGCATCTGCAAAAACAGGTATTGGTATTGAAGAAATATTAGCCGCTATAATTGAGCGTATTCCTGCCCCAACGGGTAACCCAGATGAAGCGTTGCAAGCTTTGGTTTTCGATTCTGTTTACAATCCTTTTAGAGGGGTTGAAACCTATTTTAGAGTTATAAACGGCGAAATTAAAAAGGGACAAAAGATAAAATTTGTAGCAACCGACAAAGACTATTATGCCGATGAGGTAGGTACTTTGAAGTTGACTCAAGAGGTTAAAAAGAGCGTTAAGGCTGGTGATGTTGGTTACTTGATTACGGGTATAAAAGATGCCCGCGAAGTTAAAGTAGGTGATACGATAACTGATGCCGCTAACCCTACTAAAAATCCGATAGGCGGATTTGAAGATGTAAAACCAATGGTTTTTGCAGGTATTTACCCGGTAGATACAGATGAGTTTGAGGAACTACGTGCTTCAATGGAAAAATTACAATTGAATGATGCTTCTCTTGTATTTGCACCAGAGAGTAGTGCCGCCCTAGGCTTCGGGTTTAGATGTGGTTTCTTAGGAATGCTACACATGGAAATCATTCAAGAGCGTTTAGAGCGAGAGTTCAATATGACTGTAATTACTACGGTACCCAATGTTAGTTACCACGCATTTACGCGTAAAGATCCTGATACCCCAATTGTTGTAAACAACCCAACTGATCTACCTGATCCGTCAAGTATTGACCATGTTGAAGAACCTTATATAAAAGCTACCATTATTACGAAGTCTGATTTCGTAGGTAATGTAATGTCATTATGTATTGAAAAGCGTGGTGTAATTACCAATCAAACCTATTTGACCACCGAACGTGTTGAGCTTAATTTTGATATGCCTTTGGCAGAAATAGTTTTTGATTTCTATGATCGTTTAAAAACGGTTTCTAAAGGGTATGCATCTTTCGATTACACACCTATAGGAATGCGACCTTCTAAATTAGTACGTGTAGATATTTTACTAAACGCACAGCCGGTAGATGCGCTTTCTGCTTTACTTCATGCTGATAATGCCGTAAATATTGGAAAGAAGATTTGCGCGAAGCTTAAAGAACTAATACCAAGACAACAATTTGATATTCCTATTCAGGCTGCTATTGGCGCGAAAATCATCTCTAGAGAAACCACCAAAGCATTGCGTAAAGATGTTACCGCCAAATGTTATGGTGGTGATATTTCTCGTAAACGTAAACTTCTTGAAAAACAGAAGAAAGGTAAAAAACGTATGCGTCAGGTTGGTAACGTAGAAGTTCCACAAGAGGCTTTTATGGCGGTATTAAAATTGAATGACTAGAACTAGATTACCCTAACCACTTTCTAAAATCGGAAGTGGTAGATGAACTGGACATTGCTTTTTCGTTACACCCCTTTGCCGTAATAAGTAATTGATTATTAAAGAGACTCTCAATCTGCTATATAAAATCAACATGTGCGATTTCGCTACGGTTGATTCGTAAGAACTTCTGTGGTGGTAATTGTTTTATTATACTGCAAATAGTTTGAGACATCAGCTGCCTTTTGCCTTCTTGAGCAGTAGCAACTCAAAAATCTCCAGAGGCTTCAATTATACTTATATCAGAGGTGTTTAATAACTGAATACCATTAGACCGTTTTATAACAAACGTTTCTTATAGTTATTTTGATCTTCTTTTAATACATTAGAAGTATTACTGAAAGTACCCTTCATAGAGTTTTAAGCATTATTTACTGCTGTGATAACTAGAATTATTGATTTTAGTTTCATGGCCGGTCATTTTTTAATTGATGCACTAAAACTATAGTCAACCACTTATTTTATAAAGTAGATTTTTCTCTAACGAGATAAAAAAGGGATAAGATGGGTGTATCTATCTAATAAGAGAATGTCGGCGCCAAGTTGTTAATACTATTTTACTAAAGTACACTTGAATATGTTAAAAGAACTATTCATGCAAAAAAAAGGTCCTACAAATATTTTGTAGGACCCGAGTTTATTAAATTCTTTCAATTAAAAGTCTGTAAACAAGTTTAGTGCTTCACAAGTAGCATCAACAACTTGTTGAGGTGATAACCCGTCTAAATCAGATTCGTCTAAAGTACCGGCACTTTCTCCGCCAACAGTCAATTCATACGTACCGTCGCCATTATCACAAATTTCAACTTTTTGATCTGAGGCTGTACATGACTTACATTCATTGTCATCATCTTTTGAACAACTTGTGAATGATACGGTAGCCGCTAAGGCTAAAAATAAAACTGCTTTTTTCATAAAGACATTTGGTTTTGGTTGATTTTTATACAACCACTAACGAAATGATTTTATAGTTTATTGCCAAAGTCTTATTTAAATAGGAAGTCTAAATCTCTAAAAATGAGTTTATAGTACTTTTGTAAACAACCTAAAAACCCCTCTACTACTAGGTCTACTTGTTGCCTCATTATTGAAATTACAGCTATTATCTAATGTAAATTTAGATTAGCGATATCGATGTTTAATTCTCTTGGGCTTCTTCTTTATCTGGATCTTCCATTGGGAACATTTTACCTAAGTATGCAAGTTTATATCCTTTTTGAATATCTGTAAATTCTTTACTAAATGCAGTGATAATTTGTATATCGCCTTCTGGATCTTTGAGAAATAGAGGAACAATATCTGCATCGGCCTTTGTTATCTCTATCAAACCTTCATAATGCTCTGTATCATGTAGTTCAATTTCATGTATAGCAGGAAATTTTCGTGCCGCTTCTGTCAATTTTATAAAGTCGTCGGTGTGCGAAAACAATCCTTCTTTTGGGTTGTTCTCTGGATCTGACATTTCATCTGCATCTACCAATCTAAACGAACCGTTTTCACCAAAAGCATCTTGAAACTTGTCTATCGCATATCTGTTTATATCAGAATTTGCGGTCAAAGCCATCAAATATCCAATATCGTTAAGTTCAATATTATCGGTTAAATTATCAGAATAAATGTTTGCTGAAATAGCTTCTAATCCTAATTTATTTGCCTTGTCAATATTAGATTGGTTATTGTCTATTAGAACAACATGTCTGTCGTTTTTATGTAAATATTCACCAATTAAACGAGATACTTTTGAGGCTCCAAGAATCAGAATTCCTTCAGACTTATTAAGGAAAACACCAATCAATTTCGCAAAAACTCTAGCTGTGGTAGCATTTAATAAAACCGTACCCAAAACAATCATGAACACAAGTGGAGTAATATATTCTGCCCCTGGCTCTCCTTTAGATAATAATTTTGAACCAAATAAAGATGCTATACCCGCAGCAACAATACCTCTCGGACCTACCCAGCTGATAAAAAGCTTTTCATTCAATTTTAAATTAGAGCCAATAGAACTTAAGAAAACACCCAGTGGTCTAATGACTAATACAATAGACAAGAATAATACTATGGTTTTCCACGTAAAAATTAATTCTAGATCCGAAATATCAATATTAGCTGCCAGTAAAATGAATAATATGGAAATCAAAAGAATACTCAACGATTCTTTAAAATAGAGCAGTTCTTTTATATTAGGCAAATTGGTATTCCCCATTACCATACCCATAACAACTACCGCCAATAAGCCAGATTCATGTGCAAAAACATCTGACATAACGAAAACACCCAACACCACAGATAACGACACTACGTTCAATAAATAATGTGGAATAAAATTCTTTTTGATTAAAAAGGTAAGTGCGTGTGCAAAGGTAAAACCAAAGGTAAAACCGAACAATAAAATTTTACCAAACTCAATTAATGCCGTCATGGTATAGGCTTGACCTTCACCTACACTTATAAACTCATAGACTAATACTGCTGCCAATGCGCCAATAGGATCTATTAGAATACCTTCCCATTTTAATATAGCAGAAACGTCTTTTTTAAGCGGAATATTCCTTAAAATCGGAGTAATTACCGTTGGACCGGTAACAATTATTAAAGCAGAAAACAAGAAACACAGCTGCCATGAAAGTCCGAACAAGAAGTAGGCTGCCAATGCTGCACCAAAAAAGGTTGTTAAGCTGCCCAGGGTAATTAACTTCGTTATTACCGGACCAATATTTTTAATTTCGGAACGCTTAAGCGTGAGTCCGCCTTCGAATAAAATGATGCTAATTGCCAAAGACACAAAATAATACAAACCTTCGCCAGGA
The DNA here is from genome assembly GCF_004364175.1 of Maribacter caenipelagi. Taxonomy (GTDB): domain Bacteria; phylum Bacteroidota; class Bacteroidia; order Flavobacteriales; family Flavobacteriaceae; genus Maribacter; species Maribacter caenipelagi. The sequence goes on from NZ_SNZW01000011.1 coordinate 104,257, forward strand.
AAAAGACCTTTATCCCCGTTCCAAATAGGCTCAATAATTTTAGAACCATCTTCGGTGTATAATGTTGACAACGGACCAACAATTAAACCTATAAGAATTAACGGTAAAATTGCGGGTAGTTTTAAGCGCCATGCTACCCATTGAGCAAGTATTCCTAAAATGATAATTCCAGCAAGCTCTAGCATACATTTTATTTTGGATAAAAATAACAATTAAACGGCACTATTTAACATAAAACCACAGGAACAGTGCATTTTTGAGTACTTGTTTTGGCAATAAGAATTCACTTGTAATTATTTAGCCCTATCTTGTTAAGCACAACATTTGAACCAACTACTTATCAAGTTATATAATTCCATTTTATTCGGATTTGCATTCTCGCCTTCACTCAAAGTAAATATACTAGAATCTAGCCGTATTGCATATTACTTAAACTGCAAACTTATTCTTCTACATGTAGGAGAAAAGACAGCTGAAAAAGCGGCAAAAGTCAATCAAATTATTTCTGAAACGGAACAGTCTAATGATGCCGTTGAAGTCGTTTGGAAAGAAGGTGATCCCGAGAAAATCATAATCACAGCTTGTATCGATTTAAAAATCGACCTATTGATTTTAGGTGCTTTACAACATGAAAATAAGTTTCAATTTTATGTGGGTTCTATTGCCAGAAAACTAACGCGTAAGGTTCATTGCTCTGTTCTACTATTGATTAAACCTACAGAAAAAAGAGTGCCTTGTAAACACATCGTGGTAAACGGACTAGATGCCCCCGAAACGCCAATGGCTATTGAACATGCATTTTATGTTTCGAGCCTTTTGGGTGCACAACAAATTACCATTGTAGAAGAAATTTTACCAAAAGAAATTCAAGTTGATGTAGCGGATGATCGATCTTTAAAAAAGGCGAATATTATAAAGCAGCGTATTAGACATAGAGAAGATTCAAGGGTCAATACCATAGTATGCTCCTTGCCCGAGAATATTACCAAAGGCATTAAGGTAAAAACACAAAGTATTTTTGGTAAAAGAGGATATTCTATTGGGCATTATGCAGAGGTGGTAAGAGCAGATCTATTGGTTATGAACGCGCCCTTAAAAACAAGTATCTGGGATCGAATATTTCCGCATGATATTGAATATATTCTATCAGATTTACCAACCGATTTATTAATTGTTAGAAAATAGATTTGACAGCTAAAAAGAAGAATTCAAACTTTATAGCCACGCTTCCGAAGAATTTATTTTCTGGTTTCGTTGTTTCATTAATAGCCTTACCTCTTGGCTTGGGACTTGCACTTGCAAGCGAGGCACCACCTATATCAGGTATTATCGCTGCAGTTGTCGGCGGTATTGTTGTGTCAATTCTCGGAGGCTCTAATGTAACTATTACTGGGCCTGGAAATGGTTTGGTCATTGTTCTTTTAGGTGCCATTACAACCCTTGGCGGCGGTGATTTATATGCCGGGTATTTATTTACACTAGCGGCAATTGTTTTCTCGGGTGTTCTTATGTTACTTCTCGGGTTTCTTAAAATGGGTAGACTTGCTGATTTCTTTCCTGCATCTGCCATTGAAGGAATGCTTGCCGCCATCGGCTTGGGTATTTTAGCCAAACAATTTCATATTATGATCGGGCATAATAATGAGCATGGTAGCATCATACATCTGTTATTGCAAATTCCAGAAGGTTTAATAGGTCTTTATCAAGACTATCACATAGAAGAACTTATTGCTGCAATTATAGGTGTCATTGCCCTTTTGATTATGGCGAATTACTCTAAAATAAGAAACAAATATTTACATCTTATTCCTGCACCCATGTGGATTCTGATTTTGTCTGTGGGGTTTAGTTATGTGTTTGTTTCATTAGGACTTCCTTATCCTTTAAGAGAAGAGTTTTTGGTTAATATTCCAAACAATGTATTATCGAATTTAGCTTTTCCCGATTTTTCAAAAGCTTTAGATATTGATTTTATAACCACCGTTTTTGCTATTACGCTTATAGCAAGTATAGAATCGCTTTTGAGTATTAAGGCAGTAGACAAGCTTGATCCAGAACGAAGAAGGTCTAATGTGAATAAAGATCTTAAAGCTCTTGGGCTTGCAACTTCTCTTAGTGGTTTGGTCGGAGGGTTAAATGTTGTAACCGTTATAGCAAGAAGTTCGGTTAATGTTAATAATGGCGCTACGAATAGATCTGCCAATATTTTTCACGCTCTGTTTCTTGTGATTTTTGTTTTACTTTTTCAAGATCAATTAAGGCGAATTCCTTTAGCTGCATTGGCGGCTATCTTGGTGTTTACCGGCTATAAACTTGCGACTCCGAAAAACCTACAAAAAGTTGCCCGTATCGGTAAAGAGCAGATTATTATATTTTTAGCCACCCTATTGACTACATTGTTTACCAACCTAATATCTGGTATCGCAATGGGTATTTTGGTGACATTCATCATACATGTGGTATTGAATAGAAGTTTATCTCTTTTTGTCAACCATATCGCCAAGCCAAATATTTTAATGTTTAAAGAGAAAGATGCCGGTAATTATTATATCAGCGTTAAGTATTTTGCCACTTTTCTTAATTTCTACAAGCTAAAAAATAAGCTAGATATCATACCAGAAAACGAAAATGTAATATTAGATTTTTCGCACTGTAGCTTTGTTGATCATACCGTTATGGAAGGGCTGGAAAACTATGTAGATACATTTACAAAAAAAGAGGGAAGCATTGAAATTATAGGTTTAGACAAGCATGGTGCCGACTCTAAGCATCCGTTTGCTATTAGAAAAATATTACCGCTCAATAAACTAGGTACTATTGAAAAATATTTTACCAAAAGACAGCGCCTTTTAAAGACCTTGGCAAAAGAATACCAATGGTCTTATGATCCAAAAAAATCAGAGAAAACTAAGTTTTTAAATAAATTCATTTTCTTTAAAAACAGAAAAGTCCCTTATTACTACAACAGCTTTTACGATAATACCAAAACCTTTCACTTGTTTGATGTTGAATTTAACGAAGGGGAATTTATTGCTAAAGAAGTTGTCAAAACTACTATTTTACATATTAAAGTAAAACATCAAATACCCGTATTTTCTTTGGACAAAGAAGGACTTTTAGATTTTGTATACGGAATGGCGGGCTTTAAAGATATAGAATTAGAAAACCATCAAGATTTTAACAAGCGTTTTTTCTTAAGTGGAGAGCACACAAAAGACATTCAAGATCTATTTACAAATGAACTTATTCTTTTTTTAGAAAGCAACCCATACTACCATATAGAAACTAATGGAAGCTCCATCTTAATTCTTAAAAAGGAGCGCTTATTAAGTGTTAAAGAGATAAAAGCAATGCTTTATTTTGGAAAACAATTGAATCACCTTCTTAGTGAAACCGTAGTTGTTTAGTATTTTTCGTTTTATGTTTGTAGCCACCATCCCCGTGGTTAAGCCATTTTTTCTGCTAATTAGTTAAACAATTTTAATAGTTACTTTTTAAAAGTTTAATTTCTAAAGAGATAACCACCTAGTACCTAGGTAATAAGTGTGTTAATTACACTACTATAAATCTTACAAAATATGAAGAAAAAACGCCTTTATAAGGGCGACTTTTTTAACTTAGTATATCTTGGTGGTTTGAGCTATTATCATTAACGCCATAGTTTTAAACGATATTATATAATTTATATTAGTAAAAATGTCCAAAACCAATGCCCGGTCTATGTTTAAAAACCCGCTACTATATGGGGTAATGGCATTTTTATTTGTACTAATAATCACCCAATTCGTTGCCTTTCAAAAATACCAGCTTCATCAAAAAACAAAACAGCAAGAAATAGAGCAACAGGTTTCTAAACTAAAAGTTGACCTACAAAATGTATTGGGTCAAAGCTTCAACGTTACACAAACCTTAGCCTTTATGGTAGAACACTATGGTATTCCAGATAACTTTGACAGTGTAGCTCAACTACTCTTAAATAGCAACAATAGTATAGATGCATTAGAACTGGTAAATGATAAGGGGATAATTACCCATGTTCATCCGTTAAAAGGAAATGAAGTTATTGGATTGAATATTTTAGATGATCCAGATAATAAATTTGGAGCCAAAACTACACTTGAAAAAAAAGATTATTATACCGCAGGACCCATTTATTTTAGACAAGGAGGTTCGGGTATAATAGGTAGAAGACCATTATTTAAAAATGGAAAATTTAACGGGTTCGTAGCAGCGGTAGTACGTTTATCAACAGTTTTAAATGCCATTCAATTAGATTCTACTGAAAATGAACAATTCTCATACCAACTGGTTAAAATTAATTTAGATAAAACTGAAGAAACTTTTTATGCATCTAAGAACATCTCTAAAGCAGGCGCTATAACCTTACCACTTACTACTAGCCAAGGAGAGTGGAAATTATATGTTTATTTAAATAACAGCTATGCGAATTCATCTACCATTCTATTTTCTGTTTTGGGCATATTACTTTCGTTAGTATGTGGTCTTCTTTCGTGGTTTCTAATGCGACAACCATCTAAATTGAATAGATTGGTCGATGAGAAAACAGCACTCTTAAAAGAAAGTAAAGAGCGTTATAAGTTATTAATTGAAGGCGCTTCAGATGGTATATTTTTAATTGATTTTAAAGGAAATATAGTTGACGCAAACCCTTATGCCCTGCAGATGTTTGGTTATACTAAAGAAGATTTGTTAAGGAAAAATTTATTAGACCTTACCCTTAAAAAAGATACGGTTAAAAGACCACCACGTTATAAGCAAATGCTTGAAGGGAAAACGGTACGATCTGAACAAAGACTGATCAAAAAAGATGGAAGCATTTTTTATGGAGAAGTAAGTGCCAAAAAGCTTAACAATAAAACTATTTTAGGTATTGTAAGAGATGTTACCGAAAGAAAAGAGCTTGAAATAGCCGCTGAAGAAAACTTAGTAAGATTCGCTAAAGCGTATAATAACAGATTTGTAGGTATGGTTATAAGAGACCATACAAACCGCTTTGTAGATGCCAACCCCTATTTTCTAAAATTAATAGGATATTCACTTGAAGAAATTAAAGGTAAATCTATCAAAGAATTAGGCTTAATTAATATTATCGAAGCCTCAAAATCAAACCCAGCAATAAATCTACTTGATAACTCAGAGCAAGTAAACAAACTTGAGGTTGATTTCATTGCTAAAAATGGAAATATTTTACATTTGATAACATCTAAAGAACCTTATGAGTATTTAGGAGAAAACTATAGCTTAAGTACTTATGTTGACCAAACCGATGCAAAAAAAGCTGATCAAGAGAAGCAGCGGCTAATCTCAATAATAGAAAATAGCCCAGGCTTTATTGGGTTGGCAACACTAATAGGCGAACCTTTGTTTTTGAATGATGCTGGTAAAAAAATGCTCGATTTACCATGTGATTTTGATATTAAAAACTCTACAATCTTTGATTTTTTTGAAGAAAGCTATAAAAATGTTATAGTCAATGAACATCTACCGACCATAATGGAAAAAGGATTGTGGACCGGGGAGGTGCCGCTTAAAAATTTTAAAACCAAAAACATAACTCCTTTAGAATTTTCTGGTTTTCTGATTAAAGATAAAACCACAAACAAGCCAATTGCTATTGGTTCCATTGGCTTTGACCTTACCGAACGTAAAGAAAATCAAAAAGCTATTCTTGAATTACAAAGTAAAATGGATGCTGCCATACGTATTGGTAAAATTGGTTATTGGGATTTTGACACGGAAACAAATACATATATCTGTTCACCATTAATCTATGATATTTATAATATAAGTCCAGACACAGTTTTAACAATACCTGTTCTGGAAAGCCTTATTCATCCAGATGATTTAGAAATGCACCGTCAAAATTTGAGAGAGATCGTAAAAGATAAAAGCAACCATGCCTTTACTTATAGAATCATTGTTACAGATGGTTCCATTAAATATTTAATGGTAGATATAGAGGTTGCTAGAGATGATGATAACAGGGCGATTGATTTTAAAGGAACGGTAATAGACGTTACAAAACAAAAAGAAGCTGATTTTGAAATTCTAGACCTACAATCTAAAATGAATGCGGCAATTAGAATTGGAAATATAGGCTATTGGCATTGGAACATGACCGGCAATATTGTAGAATGGTCTAAAGAAATGTATGCTATGCACGAGGTTGACCCTAATACAAAAATGACCCCAGAATTGGTAAGGAAAATTATATATCATGAAGATGTAATTGTGTTAGATACCAAACTTGAAGAGAAAAAAGGAGAAAGTAAATCTACACCAAGTAACTATAGAATTCAACTTAAAGACAACTCATTTAAATATTTTTTAGCTTTTTCCGAAATTATATACGATGATAACGGTGATCCTATTGTTTATCATGGTACGGCTATGGATATTACCAAAAATGTTCTATCAGAATTAGCTTTAAAAGAAAGTCAAGAGAAGTTCTCTAAAGCATTTCAAACCAATCTAATGGGGATGCTTATATTAGATGAACAAAGACAAGTAATAGACGCCAATAAAATGGTGTATAACATATTAGAGACCTCCAAAGAAAGATTACTAGGTAAGACAATTTTAGAATCTAAAGAAATTTTCATAGATGAAAACGAGAGGGAAAGACTATGGAAAAAACTTGTAGAAGAAGGTGAGATATTGAACGAAGAGTATAAGGTTCAACTAAAAAGTGGGGTAAAAAAGACACTTTTAATATCTATTGCTCCATTATATTTAAAGGGTGAAATCAGTTACTTGGTTAATATTTTTGATGACTCAAAAAGAAAAGAGGCAGAAAGTAATCTCGAAGCTCAATTTCATGAACTTCAGAAAACCAACTCAGAGCTAGATAGTTTTGTATATAGCGCTTCTCATGAATTAAGAGCTCCTTTATCTTCGGTTTTAGGGCTAATACAATTAATTCAAATGGAGGATATTAACCCGAAATTGTTCCAGCATTTGAATATGATGGAAAAATCTATTGAAAGATTAGATGACTTTATTAAAGACATTATAGAATACTCTAGAAATAAACACCTTGCTCTTAAGATAGAATCCATAAATTTTACTATTTTAATTGAACATTCTATTGAAAGTTTATGGTATTTAGAAAATACCCAAAAAATAAACATTGAAATAAACGTAGAGGATAAGGTTGATTTTGTATCAGATAGTAAGAGAATTTCGGTGTTATTGAATAATTTTATTTCTAATGCCATAAAATATCATGATATTAGTAATGATAATGCCGCTATTTGGATCGATGTGAAAACCACCAAAAAAGAAGCGGTTTTAATTATAAAAGATAACGGTGTTGGTATGGCAGAACATCAACTAGAGAAGATTTTTGAAATGTTCTATAGGGTCTCTTCAAAAGTAATGGGGTCTGGTATTGGACTTTTTATTGTAAAAGAAGTACTCTCTAAATTGAACGGAACAATAGATGTACAATCAAAAATAGGTAAGGGATCAACGTTTACTTTAAGAATACCAAATGAATCAGGTAAATAATAATATGGCTAGGGATATAAATATTTTATTGATTGACGATTCGGATGTGGACAACTTCATAAACAAAGCCATTATTTCGAAAGAAGATAATATTTCTCAAATTACTACCATGACTTCTGGTCGAGAAGCCTTAACTTATTTAAGTGGTATTATTGACAAAACGGAAGCTTACCCCGATATTATTTTCTTGGATATCAAAATGCCCGGTATGAGCGGATTTGAATTTTTAGATGAATATGTCAATTTTCCAGACACACTTACCGATCACTGTAAAATTTATATTCTAAGCTCTTCAATGGATAGTTTAGATTCTGAAAAAGGAAAAGAATATATTATGGTTAAAAAGCAATTAACCAAGCCTTTGGCCCATCATATTATTGGAGATTTACTGAATGAAGATTAGCTATTTGTTTTATTATTTAAGATTTTAATGCATATAATTATTATCCAATAATTACATATTTACATTACTTCACCTTTAAAAAGGCTTATAATCTAAGGGTTAAATGATAATACTTTCTTAATAATCCTAAGATTACGGTCACTTTTATTATTTTGCCCCTTATGAAAATTTATCCTGTTGAAACCGGTAATTTTAAATTAGACGGTGGTGCTATGTTCGGCGTAGTGCCAAAGACAATTTGGCAAAGAACAAACCCGGCAGATGGTAATAACTTAATTGATATTGCTGCTAGAAGCCTTTTAATAGAAGATGGTGATAGATTAATACTGGTAGATACCGGTATGGGCAATAAACAATCTGATCAGTTTTTTGGGTACTACTATAGATGGGGAGATTTTACGATAGACTCTTCTTTAAAAAAATGTGGTTTTCACAGAGATGATATTACCGATGTTTTTTTAACACACCTTCATTTTGACCATGTTGGCGGTGCCATTCAATGGAACAAAGATAAAACCGGTTATGAACCTGCTTTTAAAAATGCCAAATTTTGGACCAATGAAAAACATTGGAAATGGGCAATAGAACCCAACCCAAGGGAAAAAGCATCTTTCTTGACAGAAAATCTAATGCCTATGCAAGAGAGTGGTCAATTATCTTTTGTTGATGATGCGGGAGAAAGTTTCTTAAAAAATAGTCCTTTAGGTTTTGATATCCGTTTTGTAGATGGTCATACAGAAAAACAAATGCTGCCCCAATTCTCATTTCAAGGTAAAACTATCGCCTATATGGCAGACCTGATACCAACCGTTGGTCATATTTCATTACCTTATGTTATGGGGTACGATACTAGACCGCTAATGACGATGACCGAAAAAAAGATATTCTTGAACGAAGCTGCAGATAATAATTACTATCTCTTTTTTGAACATGATGCACATAACCAACTTTGTACCTTAAAACACACTGACAGAGGTGTTAGGTTAGATCGGGTATACACTTTTAACGAACTCTTCAATTAATTTTACACTTTAAACAAAAAACATTAACTAATAGTTTCCCATATATGACAAATTCATATTTTAAATCAATTTTTGCCCTTTCAATAGCTGCATTATTAACTGGGTGCGGAAGTACTAAAACAGCTGGAGGAAGCGGATTAATTCTTACTCCTGTAGAAAATATAGATTCTACTCCTTTAAAAATTTCTGATCTTACTACCAGTGAAAAAAACAACTGGGGCCATTTAGATCTAGTTACCGATACTATACCAGGTATGAGTGTAGATAAAGCGTACAGCGAAATCATTAAGAACAGAAAAGGAACTAAAACAATTGTTGCCGTTCTTGATTCTGGTATTGATCTAAGTCATGAAGATTTAGATGATGTCTTATGGACAAATACAAAAGAAAAAGCTGGTAACGGAATAGACGATGATGGTAATGGCTACATAGATGATATACACGGCTATAATTTCTTAGGAGAATCATATAACGAACAGTTAGAATATGTTCGTATGCTTCGTTTAAACATAGGTGACGCCACTACATTAGCAAAAGCTAAAACGAAACTAGACACTAAGTACAATGAAGCTTTACAGGGTAAAGAACAATATGAGTCAATTTACCAAGCTGTAAAAAATGCAGATGCAGATGTAAAGAAATTTTTAAACAAAGATGTTTATACCAAAAAAGATTTAGCCAGTATAAATGCCACTGATGAAACTATGCAACGAAATGTTGCCATTCTAAATCAAATGTTCGGCATTAATGAATCTATACCAGGTGTTCTTGAAGATTTAACTAACGGACTTAAATACTATACAGAGCAACTTAACTATAATCTAAACAAAGATTTTAATGGTAGAGAGCCTGTTGGTGATAATGCCTATGATTATACAGATGTAGATTACGGTAACGGAAACCCTAATAACAGAGTTGACGATGAAAGTCACGGTACGCACGTAGCTGGTATTATTGCTGCCGAGCGTAATAACGGTATGGGTGTCAACGGTGTTGCCAACAATGTAGCTATTATGAGCATTAGAGCAGTGCCTAACGGTGATGAGTATGATAAAGATATTGCTAAAGGTATTCGTTACGCTGTTGATAACGGTGCGCGTATAATTAATGGAAGCTTTGGTAAGTCTTTTTCACCAAATGCCGATTGGGTATACGATGCCATAAAATATGCAGCAGATAACAATGTTCTTTTTGTTCATGCGGCCGGTAATGATGGTGCAGACCTAGATAATCCTGTCAACGCTAATTTTCCAAATGATCAAATAAATAACGGAACAGAAATTGCCGATAACGTAATTACCGTAGGTGCCTTGAACCCAAAATATGGGTCAGAATTGGTAGCAAGCTATTCTAATTATGGAAAAATAAATGTTGATATTTTTGCTCCGGGTACAGATATCTACTCTACATACCCAAATAACGAATACGAATATTCTCCTGGTACTTCTATGGCAGCACCTGGTGTTGCGGGTGTTGCTGCTTTGGTAATGTCTCAATACCCAAGTTTAACGGCTTCTCAAGTGAAAAAAATTATACTGCAATCTGGTTTACCTATTAAAACGAAAGTAGTGCTAGGTAAAAACACGGGTAAAAGCGGTTCATTAGATGAAATTTCTACTTCTGGTAAAATTGCAAATGCATATAATGCTTTGGTATTGGCAAGTAAAGTGGCTACAGGCCAGGTTAACTTATAATAATTTATATTACTCATATGACTAAATCATTTTTTACATTTCTAACCGCAATTTTCTCAATAGGATTGCTGGCTCAAAACAAGACCGACTACTGGCAACAACATGTTGATTATACCATGGACGTTAATATGGATGTTCAAAGTTTTCAATATACCGGTACCCAAACTTTGGTATACACAAACAACTCTCCAGATGAGTTGAAACGTGTCTATTTCCATTTGTATTTCAACGCTTTTCAGCCAGGTAGTGAAATGGATATTCGTCTACAAACAATTGCCGATCCAGATGATAGAATGACTACGCCCGATAAGAAAAGTAGAATTGCTTCACTTACCGATAGTGAAATAGGATATCTACATGCTACAACTTTAACACAAGACGGAAGCGAGGTTGTTTTTTCTGAAGAAGGAACGGTGTTGGTTGTTGATTTAGCTAAGCCAATCGCAGCCGGCGCTAAGTCTACTTTTAATATGGAATTCAAAGGTCAAGTACCTTTACAGATCAGACGTTCGGGTAGAAATAGTGAAGAAGGTGTTGCCTTATCTATGAGTCAATGGTATCCAAAATTGGCTGAATATGATTTTGAAGGTTGGCACGCAGATCCATACATTGCTCGTGAATTTCAGGGGGTTTGGGGAGATTTTGATGTAAAATTGACCATTGACAAAGAGTATACTGTTGGTGGAACAGGTTATTTACAAAACCCTAACGAAATAGGTCATGGTTATGAAACACCTGGTACCAAAATTAAAAAACAAAAAGGCAAGACATTAACGTGGCATTTTAAAGCACCAATGGTACATGATTTTATGTGGGCTGCAGATCCAGAATATATTCATGATATTCAACAAGTACCTGACGGACCTGTACTTCATTTCCTTTACAAAAACGACCCAAAAATCATAGAAAACTGGAAAAACCTACAGCCTAAAACTATTGAGGCTATGCAGTTTTTCAGTAAAAATATTGGTAAATACCCATATGATCAATATTCGGTTATTCAAGGTGGTGATGGTGGTATGGAGTATGCGATGTCTACACTAATTACAGGTAACCGTAAATTTGGTAGCCTAGTGGGTGTTATGGTACATGAAATGGCTCACTCTTGGTTTCAACATATATTAGCTACAAACGAAGCTAAACATGAATGGATGGATGAAGGGTTTACTTCATTTATATCTAAACTCTGTATGACTGAAATATTGGACTATGAAAAAGAGAATCCTTTTGAGGGGACTTATAAAGGGTATAGAAACTTAGCACTTTCCGGTAAAGAACAACCTCAAGGTACGTACGCGGATCGTTACGCTCTTAACTTTGCCTACGGTATTTCTGCATACAGCAAAGGTTCTATATTTTTATCTCAACTTGGCTATGTTATCGGTCAAGATAAATTGATGGAAACTATTCGTCAATATTATGATGAGTTTAAATTTAAGCACCCTGTACCAAATGACATCAAACGTGTTGCCGAGAAAGTATCTGGCTTTGAACTAGATTGGTATTTAACAGATTGGACACAAACCACCAATACTATTGATTACAATATTAAAGATGTTGTGGCAGCAGAAAACAACACTAAAGTAACTTTAGAACGTATAGGGTTAATGCCAATGCCTTTAGATATACTAGTTGTATATAATGATGGTAGTAGAGAAACTTTTTATGCCCCTTTGCGTATGATGCGAGGTGAAAAAGAGAACCCATATGAAGGTATTGAAAGAACTATTATTAAAGACTGGGCTTGGGCCTACCCAACGTATGATTTTGAAATCAACAAACCAATTTCTACGATACAAGCTATTGTTATTGATCCTTCTCAATTAATGGCAGATGTCAATTTAGAGAACAATGTTTGGCAAGCGGAGTAGTTTCTTTTGCTAAACTTTAAGATATTTACGCCCCCACATTGGGGGCTAATTCTTTTCAATACTTCTTTTATAATGGATGCATCCTTCGGCAAAAAGGAAAAACTAAAAAGTAAAATTCTCATTACCCAATTATTTGAAGAGGGTAAGGGTATTTCCGTTTATCCGTTGAAATTAATTTATCTATCCGTAGAGAAAAAAGAAGTGCCTATTAAAACCGCAGTTACCGTATCTAAGCGAAATTTTAAAAGTGCGGTCGATAGAAACAAGATTAAACGTTTACTGAGAGAGTCTTATAGACTTAATAAAGCACTGGTTTTTAACAATACAGATGCAAACTTTGCGTTTCTATTTTTATACCTTGGTAAGGATATGCCCACCTTTGAGCAGTTAGATCATAAAATGAAGCTCGTTTTAAACAAGTTTAAGCTACAGATTGATGAAAAAAATAGTAAGTAAAAAAGTACTTGTACCCATAATCGCCATCGCTTTTCTATTTGTGGGAAGTAGTTATAAAAGTGACTTTTTCGAAATAGCCAAACAGATCGAAATCTTTACCACCTTGTTCAAAGAATTGAACATGAACTATGTGGACGAAACCAACCCTGCAGAATTAATGGATACCGCCATTAAAAATATGCTAGAGGAATTGGATCCTTACACCAAATTTTTAAACGAACAAGATGTTGAAACGTATCGTATAAACAATGCTGGCGAATATTCTGGTATTGGTGCTATGGTTCGTTCTTTTGATGATAAATTGTTAATTATTGAACCACACCAAGGATACCCCGCAGATAAAGCGGGATTAAAGGCCGGTGATGAAATTGTACAAATCGGAGATATCAAAGTAGCCGATTTTGAAGATAATGCCAGTGAGCTTTTAAAAGGGGCTAACGGATCAACCATAAATGTTAGTTATAAAAGACAAGGTAAATTAAACACCACAAGTATAACCCGTGAAGGGATAGAAGTAGATGCGGTTCCTTTCTTTAAAATGATCGATAACAAAACAGGGTATATTGTTCTTGCAAAGTTCAATGCCAAAGCAACAGAACAGACAAAATCTGCCTTATTAGATTTAAAAGGAAAAGGTGCTGAAAAAATCATTTTAGACCTTAGAGGAAATCCTGGCGGATTGTTATCGGAAGCTATTAATGTCACCAACTTGTTTGTTCCAAAAGGGGAATTGGTGGTGACCACAAAATCTAAGGTTAAAAAATTCAATCGAGAATATCATACCAACAATCAAGCTGTAGATGAAGAAATTCCTCTTGTAGTGTTGGTAAACGGAAGCAGCGCTTCTGCCAGTGAAATTGTTTCTGGTAGTTTACAAGATTTGGATAGAGCGGTAATAATGGGTGCCAGAAGCTTTGGAAAAGGTTTGGTGCAACGCCCGCTTAAATTAACATATGGTACACAGCTAAAGGTTACCATATCTCGGTATTACACTTCTTCTGGTCGTTGTATACAATCATTAGATTATTGGAACCGCGATGAAAGTGGTAATGCCGTGCGTAACACTACCTTTAATGATTTTACTACCCGTAATGGTAGAAAAGTACAAGACGGTGGGGGTATTTTACCAGATATTGAAGTGGCAACTTCTAAAACCAATGACCTTACATTGGCCTTATTACAAAACAATATCATTTTTGATTATGCTACCAACTATCATTATACACATACGTATAACAATGTAGGCGACTTTAAATTTACAGATGCTGATTTTAATGCCTTTAAAAACTATGTAAAGAAAAGTAACTTCTCTTTTGAGACCAAGGCAGAACAGGCAATCAAAAAGGCGCTCTCAGGCGATGAAAACGACTTTTTAGGTTCAGATGTAAAGGATAGCTACAAAACCTTGTTAGCGAACATTGAAAAAGGTAAAATCAACGCGATAGACAAATACCAAAGCGAGATTCAAAAGAACTTAGAAGATGAAATCGTTAAGCGTTACTTCTACAGAGATGGTCTATACCAATATTACCTTAACAATGATGATGCTATTTTAGCGGCAACCGAATTATTAAGTAACAATTCTAAGTACAGCGCTATCTTAAAATAGATAACATTAATAGGTGCAAGCTTCTTTATCTGATACTTGGTAATACGCTTTATAGTTAGTTGCCTTTGGGTCTGTGCAACCTTTTAAATTTCTAATTTTTATATTTTTAAAATCAATGGGCTGACCTTCACTTTGTAAGGCAATAAAACCTTCTGTTAACAACTTACCATCTTGTTTCATTATTGGGTCATAGCCTTTAGCTACTTCACCTCCGATTTGTGGTTTTTCATACTCTAACACTGTTTTACCATTGATAATATGTTTAACCAATGAATCATGATAAACAACTAGTTCTGCCGTTACCCATTGATTACCATAATACGTATCTGAAGTTGAGTTGATACAGTGTCTAGGGTCAATTTTACCTTCGTAAACAACATCTGTACCTGGTGAACACATGTTACCCGTTGGGCGTTCTTTGCCCTCTTCTACTCCCGCTAAAAATTGTATTTCAACACTAATAGGCCAATCTTGTTCTTTTAACATGGTTCTTGGATCTTGCGAATGAAACATTACACCACTGTTTAGAATTGTATACTCTGGTGCGCCTTTATATAATTCACCTACAAATCTATACTGCACCGTAAAATGAAAATCTGAAAAAGGCTTGTCAAAGTATAAATGTGAAAACCTGTTATTAAAATCCCCCTCATATTTATCATATCTAACCTTCACCATATCATCTTCTGCCCTAAAGGTATCTGCATAGTTATCGCCTACATCATAATGATGTACTTTGTTTGTCCACCCATCTAAATTATTACCGTTGAACATGGTTTCCCATCCATCGTATGATTCTTGCGAATTACATACTCCGTATCCTAAAAATAACAAAAGTGTAGTTATGAGTATTTGAGATTTAATATTGTGTATTTTCATGTTGATCGTATTTGGTTTAATATAATTTATGCGAAGGGGGAACTAATGCTAAAAATGTACTTCTAAATATACTCAATGTTCTGATATTTTTGGTGATGTAAATTTTGAAACATATTCAATTCAATACCAGTAAATCTGTTCATTTATTATCGTTACTTTTAAAAGTATAAACTAACAACACCATCAATACTTTTACTCAAAATGAGAAATCTACTTTTATTAGTGACCTGTCTATTGTTTCTTCAATTTTCGGAAGCTCAAGAACCAAAAAAGGAAATCGAAACTAAACCTATACCTGAAGTGAAGTCTTTTGTAACGAAGCACAAAGGAGTTTTCGGAGGTACAACTATAGACTATACCACAACAGCTAAAGAAACTTTCTTAACCAATAAAGAAGGGGATTCTATTGCTACTTTTTGGTCTGTTGCCTATACCAAAACAAATATGGGAGATGTTTCCAAAAGACCGGTAACCTTTGTTTTTAATGGTGGGCCAGGTTCTGCTTCTATGTGGTTACATATGGGATTCTTCGGACCTAAAATTGTAAAAGTAGATTCTGACGCTAAATCTGATGATGGTGCAGCACCGTACAAACTAGTAAACAATGAACATGGTTTGTTAGATATTACTGATTTCGTATTTATTGATCCTGTAGGTACCGGATATAGCAGGTTGGTGGGGAAAGGTGAGGGAAAAGATTTCTACGGATTAAAAGAGGATGTAAATTCTTTTGCCCAATTTATTAGAAAATGGGTGACCGAAAACGAACGTTGGTTTTCACCTAAATATTTAGCGGGCGAAAGTTATGGAACTACCCGTGCCGCGGCTCTTGGAAAAACTTTAGAAGGTTCTGGTCAAAACATGGCCCTTAACGGAATGATATTAATATCACAAGCATTAGATTATGCAGGCTCTACATCAATATCAAATAATATTACTTCATTTATTTCCTATTTACCTAGCATGGCCGCAACAGCCTGGTATCATAAAAAAGCGGGGCAGGGCAAATCTTTAGAAAACTTTACACAAGAATGTAGAGATTTTACATACAATACCTATGTGCCATCTTTATATAAAGGCAATTCTTTGAGCGATGTAGAAAAGGACACCTTGGCTGAAAAACTCTCATATTTTACAGGATTGGATAAAGCATATATTCTACAATCTAATTTGAGAATTTTAATGGGTCGTTTTCAGAAAAAACTACTAGAAGATAAAGGCTTGGCAATTGGCAGATTAGACGGACGATTTATGGGTGATGAAGAAGATAAGGTTTCTGAAAAACCACATTTGGGAGATGCCGCCAGTTACCAAATTAGTGCTGCCTATACGGCTAGCTTAAATCATTATTTTGCATCAGAATTAAAGGTGAAAATGGATAGACCATATATTACTTCTGGAGGTGGGTCTAATTGGAGATGGAGAACAGTACCAGACGGTAAATACTGGGAGCCTATGCCCGTAAATACAGCTCCGGATCTTGGGGAAACTATGCGAAGAAATACAGCAATGAAAGTTCTAGTTGCTAGTGGATATTACGATTTAATTACTCCGTTTTTTGATGCCGAATTTACTTTCGATAGAAACGGTATTGTTAAGGATCGTGTTGAAATGAAATATTATGAAGCAGGTCATATGATGTATACACATGAAACAGATTTTATTAAACTAAGTAAAGATATACGCGAGTTTATTACTGCAGATTAGGAAATATATAAATTAGAGTAGCACTATTTTTTAAGAATAAGCACATGCTGATCATTACATTGTAGATTGTAAAAATTAACAATGTCTCTAATGTGCTTTTTCTTGTATTCTTTATTTTGAATTTTAGCCACTAACTCAGGGCAATCGGAAAAATAATCTGAAGCTGCATTTTTAAAGTTTTTACTAAATAGCTGATTTGATCCCAAGTGGGTTACTTCTCCTTTAACTCCTTTAGTAACATATAAGTTTTTTATATCGTAATAATTACCATGCATCATGTTCATTTGCCCATTTGTACCACCAACGAACATTGGGGCAGAATAGCCTGTTTGTTCAAGAACATATAAATTTACAGCACCTATTTCAAGTTCTCTTACTACATTAAAATAGCCATCGCTAGTTTCTAAGTAAATATAGGTAGTTGGCTCAACCCTATCATTGATAACTACTTGCTCTAAATTTTCAAAATGGTATTTTTGAGACTTATCCCCTTTAAATTTTTTGAATTTTACTTGGTCGCCATTTACAAGCTTTGCCAAACCCTGAAGTTTATTTCCGTTCTTAAAATATAGAGTAGCGGTATCGCTTTGAGCGATGGTAATAGATGATCCTACAAAACAGCAGATTAAAACTAGAAGAATTGTTTTTTTCATAGTAAGTAAATGATCGTTCTAATCTAAAACGAGCGCATTATTACAATGTTATATTATTTGTCTTAAAATCGATGAAACACCTCTTTTAAAAACAAAACTTTTAATCTTTTATCGGTTTTGTAATATTTAGCTTTTGAAGCAAAGGATCATCTTCGTTTAATACTCTTTGGGTTCTTAGATAACGCCCTACATTATATGAATCGTAATTTGGGGATTCTTTGTCAACACTGCTAATACGTACCATTTCAGATGAATGTATAAATTGATTATTACCTATCCACATACCCACATGAACTACTTTTTCTGAAGTGGTTTCCGTTGCTTTTCTTCCAAAGAACAATAAATCACCTTTCTTTAATTTACTGAAATCTGCAATTGAATCTATCGGTTTACCAGCGTGTACTTGTTGAGAAGCGTCACGTGGTATTACCATACCGTTCAAATAATAAATAGTCTTTGTATAGCCACTACAATCAACACCTTTTGTAGATGTGCCGCCCCATAAATAAGGTACGCCCATCAATGTTTTTGAGGTTGCTATAAGTGATTCTACCGTATAATCTAAACTAGATAACCATGTCTCATATTCTTGTGCTTCATGCTTCAAAATATAAGCTTCTCTACCATCTGGAAATTCAACTTTATAAAACTCTTCATCACTACTTAATAGTTTTAATATGCTTCCGGCAACGATATCCGATGTTCTATTCTTAGCCTCTTCAGAACTAAATGCATGCCCATAGGTATTCGTATAAATGATTTTATCTGCGGTTGACCAATTTTCAATATCCTTGGTATTCATTAATTGAATTCCACCAAGATTAACCCATGCCAAATACTTATCTGGTGTTTGTATCAGATACCAATCTCCTTCTTTTTTTAGAACATTAACAACGGTTCCTAAAGTAGCCTGTGTTGCTAATTCTGCTGAATGTTTAGGATTACTTCTAAGATTGGCGGCAGAGATGTTAATAACTGCCTTGGTCATACCCTCTAATTCATCTGCAGGTAAAATTTTTATTTCGTTGGTAGCATTAATCCCTTTTTCTTTTAAAAGATTATTTAAAGAATCTACAGCTAGCGGTAAATTAGTTTCACCGACCATAGTAAAGCCTGACGGACCATCTAATACTTCTAAATTAAAAAGAGCCGTTCGTTTATCTGGCGCAAAAGCATTCTTTATAATTTCAATTTCTTGAACCAATAATTTCTTTTCATCCATATGAAGCCCACATGCTGTATTTAAAACAATCAAAATCAATACAAAAGCCCTCTTTAACATAATTCTCTTCATCCGTAAAATAATTTCTAATAGTATTAGCCTTGTGAAATTATGTAATTTTATCGCAAATGAAGAAACTAAAGGTCATAGAACTTTTTGCGGGTGTTGGTGGATTTCGCTTAGGATTAGAGGATACTGAGAACTTCGAGGTAGTTTGGAGCAATCAATTTGAGCCTAGTACAAAAGCACAGCATGCCTCAACAGTCTATGAAGCTAGATTTGGCTCTGAAAACCACAGAAATGAAGATATTTCTGAAGTACCGACCAAAGACATACCTGATGCAGATATTTTAGTGGGTGGTTTTCCTTGCCAAGATTATTCCGTAGCGGCTACATTAAATAATTCTAAAGGTCTTATTGGTAAAAAAGGGGTTTTATGGTGGAGTATTCATAGAATTTTATCGGAAAAGAAAAATCCTCCTAAATATCTATTTCTTGAAAATGTAGACAGATTATTGAAATCTCCATCAAATCAAAGAGGTAGAGATTTTGCCATTATGCTTAAAAGTTTAGACGACTTAGGTTATGCTGTAGAATGGAGAGTTATTAACGCTGCAGATTACGGAATGCCGCAAAGACGAAGACGTATTTTTTTCTTAGGCTACCATAAGTCTACTCCGCTTTATAAACAATTTAAAAAAACCAAAGCTGAAGATTGGATCTTTGAAAAGGGAACCATAGCAACGGCTTTTCCAATAACAAGCACTTCTTCAAAAATAATTTCTTTTGATATAACCAATGACCTAGTATCACTATCTGAAAATTTTAATCTGGGTGAAAAATTATCTCCATTTCAAAATACCGGAGTCTTCATAAAAGGAAAAGTATATACTACTAAATCAATGGCTAGTTATATTGGTAAAAGATCAGTCTTAGCAGATATTTTACAGAAAGAAAAAATACCTGAAGAATTTTATATTCCTGAACAGGATTACGATAAATGGTATTATTTAAAAGGTGCAAAGAAAGAAACCCGTACTTCTAAATCTGGTTTTGCTTATCATTATAATGAAGGTAGTATGATTTTTCCGGATGCGTTAGACAATGCTTCAAGAACAATCATTACAGGTGAAGGTGGTAAAAGTGCATCGCGCTTTAAACATGTTATCAACACCAAAGAAGGGTTGCGTAGATTAACTCCTGTAGAATTGGAACGTTTAAATATGTTCCCCGATAATCATACGTTACTCGAAGGCATATCAAATACTAAAAGAGCATTTTTTATGGGCAATGCCTTGGTTGTAGGTGTGGTTAGAAAAATAGGTGAAGTACTTTCAGAAAAAATAAAATCTGCTTAATATAACTTTCTCTTCTTTAGATTTATAGAACATTTTTTGCTTTTGTTTTGTTTTAAAAAATAGTTATATAAAATCTGTCTTTAAGCACAACATATTGTTAATCAACGTTTAAAATTAGGAATTGTCCTTTTTTTTGTTATTTTATTAGGTATGGTAAAAGTAGAAAAGTCAGAAAACGTAGAATTTTTAGAAAAGTCAATTCAACATTTAGAAGCCACCGGTTTTGAGAATATTAAAGCTGATATGGAGGGTTATGAAACTCCGAAATCATACGCAAGAAAAGGTATGGAAGACAACGTTACACCAGACATAGTGGCTATCAAAAATGGAAGAAAGTATTATTTTGATATAAGCCTAAAATCACCAAAGACAAGATTACTGAAATCTAAATGGTTGTTTTTAGATACCTTAAGTAGAATGAACTCTAACAGATTTAGGATTATTACTACTAAAGGTCATTATAAGTTTACCGATAATATGCTTGAGGATATTAACTTAAGTAATAAAACACCCATCAAAATTTAAAAATTAAAATAATTTATACAAAAGAAAGTCCGCTATTTGCGGACTTTCTTATTTTTTGATCATTTCTATATGCGGTATACCGTCTTCCAAATACTCTTTTCCTGTTGCATTAAATCCTAAATCAGTATAGAATTTGGTAAGATATTTTTGAGCTGAAATTTTAATTTTATTTTCACTAAAACGGTCTTCTATAGCTTTAATAGAAGCTTCCATAATTACTTTGCCATAACCAAATTTTCTATATTCCTTATGTACTGCTACTCTACCAATACTTGCTTGGTCAAAATAATCGCCTGGTTTAAAAATTCGCGTATAAGCTACTACTGTGTTGTCTTTAAATCCGATTACATGAATAGCTTTTTCATCTTTACCATCTAAATCTAGATAAACACAATCTTGTTCTACAACAAAAATATCGCTTCGCAATTGTAGCACATTATATAGTTCTTTACTATCGAACTCTTCAAAACCAATTACCTTTATATCTAACATGAATTTGCTTAATTAACTAGATATGTTCATATCTATAACTATCTAAATATTTGATTATTAAGTATTTGTAATAACTATTTAGGGTTATCAACATAGTTGTAATAACTATCTATTGAAGCGGAATCTTTTCAATTCTACGTTCATGTCTACCACCTTCGAAAGAAGTATTTAAAAATGTAGAAACCATCTCAAGTGCTTGAGGTAAAGAAATATACCTTGCCGGTAAACTCAAAATATTGGCATCGTTATGTTCTCTAGCTAATTTAGTTATCTCTTTTGTCCAACATAGAGCAGCTCTCACATTTTGTTGCTTATTAGCGGTCATACAAGCCCCATTACCGCTACCACAGATTATAATTCCATAATCTGCAATACCATTTTCAACATCAAGAGCCACAGGGTGTGCAAAGTCAGGATAATCAACACTATCAGTACCATCTGTACCATAGTTAATAACTTCAATATGTATAGATTTAAGTAAACCTATAATAGCTAACTTGTATTCAGTACCAGCATGGTCGTTACCAATAGCTATTTTCATATACTTTATATTTAAAGGTTAATAGTTCAAGGTTTATATCCAGTGGGGGTGGAACAAAACTATGCTAAAGGTACAATAATCAGGCATTCACAACAAAAAACTAAGGGTTCACAACAATTCTTGTTAGACTAGAAATTAAAATTGTTAATTAGTATGTTATAAGCGAGATTACTTAATGCATAAATTGTTTAGAAAAAGTTGCTAAAAAATTAGGTTATTAAAGTTAACATCTGCTTACACTTTTAATCCTCTGAAGACGAATTTAAATATTAGAAACTATTAGAGGATTTTCATCAAATTAATACCCCTAGTTAACATTAAAATTACATTTAGTTATTAATAAATTCATGTTAATAGCACTTATAAACCGTGTTTAATAACTTCTCAAAATACTGATTTTCAATTATAGTTTCATAAAACATATTGTCAACAAGTATTAGTATCTCATAAAGGCAAATAAAATTGAAATAACTTATTCTAGATATTAACAAGCTATAATAATCATTAATATTTAATTTAATTTAAAAGAAAAAATGCCTAATATGATATATATGTTAATAACAACTCGTTTTCTTAACTTTTGAATAAGAAGTTGAATAACAGCTAGTGGATTATAATTCGTAATTTTCCAACAAATAAAAAGTTTAATGTCGAAGAAGAATAAGAAGGCGAAGAATCATAGAAAGAACGAAATTACAAGAGGAATTTTTACCGTTCTTGAAAAGGAGCCGAATAAAAGTTTCAACTATAAGCAGATTGCTGCTAAAATAAATATTACAGATGCTCAAGATAGAAACACCCTTATTAAAAGGTTAACTGAGCTTAAAGAGAAAAAAAGAATACAAGAAGTAGATAGAGGTCAGTACAAAGTTTTAGAAGATACTAAAAGCTATCATGAAGGTACTGTAGATGTTACAGGAAAAGGTAATGCATATATTGTTGTCGAAGGTATGGACGATGATATTTTTATACCGGCCAATAAATTAAACAAAGCATTTCATAAAGATAAAGTAGAAGTATATATCTACCCTCGAAATAAGAGTAAAAAGCTTGAGGGTGAAATAGTTAAAGTACTTGAAAGATATAAAACAACATTCGTTGGTATTGTTGATATGCAAAAAACTTTTGCATTCGTAAGACCTTCAGATTTTAGAATGTACACCGATATTTTTGTTTCAAAAGATAAATTAAATGGAGCAAACGATGGTGAAAAGGTTTTAGTAGAAATCACCGATTGGCCCGATGATGTAGATTCTCCTTTTGGTAAAGTTACCGATGTATTAGGTATACCGGGTGAACATGATACTGAAATTCATTCCATTTTAGCAGAGTATGGTTTACCATATTCTTTTCCTGCAGATGTACAGAACTTTGCAGATGGGCTAGATACTAGCATTAAAGAAGAAGAAATAGAAAAGCGTAGAGATATACGAGATGTTCTTACGTTTACTATAGATCCAAAAGATGCAAAAGATTTTGATGATGCATTATCTTTTCAAAAATTAGAAAATGGTAATTATGAAATAGGAATACATATTGCCGACGTTTCTCACTACTTACAAAAAGATACCATTTTAGATGATGAAGCTTATGAAAGAGCAACATCGGTTTATTTAGTAGATCGTGTAGTACCTATGTTACCAGAAGTACTTTCTAACAATGCTTGTTCATTAAGACCTAATGAAGAAAAATATACTTTTTCTGCTATTTTCGAATTAGATAATAATTCAATAATAAGAAATCAGTGGTTTGGAAGAACTGTAATTGATTCTAATGAACGTTTTGCATATGAAGAGGCTCAGTATATCATAGAGAACGGTAACGGAAATATTCCTGAAGATATATCGATACGAGAAACTGCATATAGCGTTTCTAATGATGTTGTAGAGGCTACATTAGAAATGGATAGACTCGCTAAAATTATGCGTGCTAAGCGTATGGATCAAGGTGCGCTTTCTTTTGATAAAGTTGAAGTTCGTTTTAATCTTGATGAGAATAGCGAACCTATTGGAGTTTATTTTAAAGAATCTAAAGAAGCTAATAAACTTATCGAAGAGTTTATGTTATTGGCAAATAGAAAAGTGGCTGAATTTATTGGTAAACAAAAACCTAAAAAGACATTTGTCTATAGAATACATGATGATCCAGATCCAGATAAATTAATGGCTTTAAATGGTATCGTTTCTAAATTCGGACATAAGTTAGATTTTAAGGATAAGAAATCTATCAGTTCTTCTTTGAACCAATTATTACAAGATGTAAAGGGAAAAAAGGAGCAAAATATGGTAGATACGCTTACCATACGTAGTATGAGTAAAGCGATTTATACTATAGATAATATTGGTCATTATGGTTTAGCTTTTGATTATTATACCCATTTTACTTCTCCTATTAGAAGATATCCAGATGTAATGGTGCATAGATTGTTACAGCATTATTTAGATGGTGGTAATTCTGCAAATGCAGAAGAATTTGAAAAGAAATGTAAGCATTCTTCTGATATGGAATATTTAGCGTCAAGTGCTGAACGTGACTCTATTAAATATATGCAGATTAAATTCATGCAGGATCATAGAGATGAAGAATTTCGCGGAGTTATCAGTGGTGTTACCGAGTGGGGAATCTATGTTGAGATTATAGCCAACAAATGTGAAGGCATGATACGTATTAGAGACATCAAAGGAGATTATTATATCTTTGATGAGAAGCAATATGCTATCGTAGGTGAACGTACCAAGAAGAAATATACTTTGGGCGATGAGATTACGGTTATGGTAAAAAGTACAGATTTAGTTAAAAGACATTTAGATTTTGCTTTAATTCCAGATAACAATAATTAATTTGGAATAGATTTTGGTATAAGAAGCCTGAATTAAGAATACATTTCAAATATAAAATGTATTCTTATATAAATTACATAGAAAAGAATGAAACAAGTTTTAGTTATAATGTTTCTCTTAGGATGTCTTTTGGTTACTGGCCAAGATAATGAGATTACCCAAAACTTAGAACCTTTTAAAGAGTTAAAAGGTTTTGATGGTTTATCTATTAATCTTATTAAATCTTCAGAAAACAAAGTTATCATAACTGGTGAAAATACAAGTAAGGTAGCTATTGTTAATAACGATGGTATTTTAAAAATACGAATGCAAATAGGTAAGATTTTTAGCGGCTATAAAACTTTTATAGATTTATATTATGCTTCAGATTTATTGGTTATTGATGTAAATGAAGACGCGAGAATTGTTACTGAAGATATTATTCAGCAAGATATTCTCGAACTAAAAGCTCAAGAAGGAGGTGAATTAATTGTAAGTGCAGAGGTAGAGCAAATGTTAATCAAGTCAGTCTCTGGCGGAATTATTAGAACAGCTGGTTCTTCAAATCTACAAGACGTTCAGATAAATACTGGTGGTATTTATGAAGGTAAAGGATTTGTTACCAATTTTTCTACTATAAATGTAAACGCTGGTTCTAGAGCCGAGATAAATGCAAAGGATTATGTGAAGGCTACAGTTAAAGCTGGTGGTGAAGTTTTAGTATTCGGTAATCCAAAGAAACTTGAAGAGAAAACGGTATTTGGCGGTACCATTAAAAGAATGCAATAGTACATGTTAGAAGATATTCAGGCAGCAATTCCTTTAGGCTTTTTCCTAAGCTTTATGGTTGGGCCGGTTTTCTTTGTGCTTTTACAAACAAGTGCTGTAAAAGGATTTAGAGCTGCAATTACTTTTGATTTAGGCGTTTTACTCGCAGATGTTCTTTTTATACTTGTGGCGTATTTTAGTAGTTTTCAATTACTTGAAAATTTAAGTAATCAACCTGGTCTATATGTATTTGGAGGAGTTATTCTATTGATATACGGACTGGTAACTTTTTTCAAAGTCGATAAAAAAGTGATACCAGATGAGTCTAAGAAGATTCGTAAGTCTGATTTCTTCGGACTTTTTATTAAAGGTTTTCTACTTAATTTTATTAATATCGGAGTTCTTGTTTTCTGGTTAGGAATTATTATAATTTTTGGTCCTTCCTTAGATAATCAACCAAATCGCTTTTTTATTTTTTTTGCTACAGTACTACTCTCCTATTTTGTAACAGATATTTTTAAAATACTTTTAGCTAAACAGTTGAAACGAAAATTGACTGCAAAAAGGATAATTATTGTAAAAAAGATAATAGGAATTATATTAGTTATATGTGGTATTGTTTTGATAGTAAAAGGATTTCTTCCTAAGGATCAATTCAATATAGAACAGGAATTAGAGCGGTTTGAAACAAATATAACAGAATAAAAAAAGCCGGTTATTGACCGGCTTTTTTTATGAATAAAATTAAAGTTTTATTTCTTGTACTTATCGTTAAGTAATTTAACTATTTCATCAGTAAGGTCATTAGCGTCCTTTCCATAAAGAACACTGCCACCATCTCCACCACCTAAAATATAAGAGTATCCATTTGTTTGACCATAAGCTTTAATTTCTTCTTTAACTTTTGATACAAGGCTGTCCATTTCGGTTTGACCTTCTATCTGCAATTGTTGATCTTGTTGTTGAAGTTGTTGACCGATCATCTGACCTTTTTGTTGCATTGCTGCATATTCTTCTTGAGCTTTTGCTTGAGACATTGATTGTGCTTTAGATTGAAAAGCTTGTGCTTCTAATTGGAAAGCTTGAGAAATACTATCTCTAGTTTTAGCTAAGGCATCTGCCTTTACTTTGAATTTAGATTCCACATCAATTTTTTGTTGATATTCATCCATCAATTTTACGTTATCCACGTAACCAATTTTTTCTTGTTGGCAAGATGCTAATAATGCGATAGCGAAAATTACAATTAGGTTTTTCATTTTTTCATTTTTATGTGGTGTAAAAGTAATAAAGCTTTTAGAATGAAAATATTTTTAAATAGAGATAAATTAACAGATATCTATATAAATAGATATTTGTTATTGTATTTTTTATAAATATTGATTTTACTTATTATAAAGACAAGTTTTAAGTAGTATTTAAGCTATTATTATGTTTTATTTGATATTGTATATAGGTTTTATTAAATAATGCTTTAAATCTCTTTTAAATAGGTTTTTACTCTTTTTTAAGCACATAAATTAGGGAAGAATACTCACTTGATGACTTTGCCTTCATATTTGAGATAAAACCTCTGTAAAACGCTTTGAAATAATTTGATGAACCAGATTTATATTTTTCTGATAAAAGTGATACATAGTAAGAATCAAAATACATTGGAATCGTTTTGACTACTTTTATTTTTTTATTTTTAAAAATATTTTTAATCGCATTTTGAGAAAAATGCCATAGATGTCTTGGTGTATCATAAGCTGCCCAAAACTCTTTGTAGTATTGAGCATCGTATGATTTGTAATTTGGAACGGCAATTATAAGTGTACCATTGTTATTTAAAAGAGATCTTATTTTATTTATTTGTTCGTCTAAATTTGGTAAATGTTCTAGTACATGCCATAAGGTAATAACATCAAATTTTTTATTATTTAAATCATCTAGCGATTTATATATTTCTAAATTTTTATCTAATGCTTTCTTTCTTGCATTATCATTTAGCTCTACTCCTACAGTATTCCAATCTTTTTTATTGGCATTAAAAAGAAACTCGCCAGTACCGCATCCTATATCTAGTAATTTTTTTTCACCAACATTAAGTCCTTTAATTAATTTTACTTTTTTATTTAGGGTATATTTTTTAACCAATTGATAAATATTTTCAACGATACCATTGCTAGAATCTGAGTGTGAAATATAATTATTAGGGTCATAGTATTTTCCTAAATCTTTAGGTACTGGTTTGGTTACAAGTATATCTAATTTAGGATTATACTCTAATTCAAATGGTTCTTGAGTTACTAAATAATCTTTGGTTAATATTTTAGAAATTTGATTTGGCATTTTGAACTAAAGATGGTTTATAAGTGATGTTTATTTTCATTGTTCCACGTGGAACAATTTGCCCTACCTTCCAAGATAAACTAAAAGAACACTGATGTCACTCGGAGTAACTCCACTGATTCTTGAAGCTTGAGAAATGGTAACCGGTTGAATTTTTGTCATTTTTTCTCTTGCTTCAAAAGATAAAGATTTCAATTTTGAGTAATCAAAATTGGCAGGAATTTTTACCGCTTCTAATCGGTGAAGTTTGTCTGCATTAACTTTTTCCTTAGCTATATAACCAGAATATTTAATCTGTACTTCTGCTTGTTCAAGAATTTCTCCATCGAAATTATTCTCTTTTATATAATTAGATACCGCATCTAATTGAAGCATGTGATCCATAGTTACATTGGGTCTGGAAAATGCTTTATACATTTTATCAGATTGTTTTACTAAAGATGAATCAACACTTTCGAAAATTGGATTTATGTCTTTTGGTAATACACTAGTTTCTTTAAAGAAATTAACAAGGGCTTCAGATTGTTCTAGTTTTTGTTCCATTCTTTTCATTCTAGAATCTGTTGACAAACCTATGGAATGACTTAAAGGTGTTAATCTTAAATCTGCATTATCTTGTCTTAGTAGTGTTCTATATTCTGCACGAGAAGTAAACATGCGATATGGTTCTTCTGTTCCTTTTGTAATTAGGTCGTCAATTAAAACGCCAATGTATGCTTCGTCTCTTTTAAGTATTAACGGATTTTCTTCTTTAAGTTTTAAATGTGCATTTATACCAGCCATTAAACCTTGCGATGCTGCTTCTTCATATCCAGTGGTTCCGTTTATTTGTCCGGCGAAATATAAATTTTCAACTAGTTTAGTTTCTAAGGTATGTTTTAATTGTGTCGGTGGAAAGTAGTCGTATTCTATTGCATAACCCGGTCTAAAGAATTTTACTTTTTCAAAACCTACAACAGAACGCAAAGCTTTAAATTGCACATCTTCTGGTAATGAAGTTGAAAATCCGTTCACATATACTTCTACAGTTTCCCATCCTTCAGGTTCAATAAACATTTGATGACTGTCTTTATCTGAAAATCTGTTTATTTTATCTTCAATGGATGGACAGTATCTAGGACCTAAACTTTTTATTCTACCGTTGAACATTGGTGATCTATCAAAACCTTCACGTAACAAATCATGTACTAGAGCACTCGTATGTGTCATGTGACAATCGCGTTGATGTGCTAATGGTTTTGTATTTGTATATGAGAATTTTTCAGGTATTGCATCACCCGGTTGAACTATCATTTTTGAATAATCAAGAGATCTACCATCAACTCTTGGAGGAGTTCCTGTTTTCATTCTTCCACTTTCAAATCCTAATTCAAGTAATTGTTCCGTTATTCCGGTTGCAGCTTTTTCTCCTGCTCTACCTCCACCGAATTGTTTTTCACCAATATGGATGAGTCCATTTAAAAAAGTTCCGTTGGTTAATACCACTGCTTTAGATTTAATATCAATGCCCAAAGAAGTTTTTACACCAACAACTTTATGATTTTCTACTAACAATCCTGAAACCATTTCTTGGTAAAAATCCACATTGGGAGTACGTTCTAACATTAAACGCCACTCTTCAGCAAAACGCATTCTATCGTTCTGAGTTCTCGGACTCCACATTGCAGGTCCTTTAGATTTATTTAACATCTTAAATTGAATTGCAGATTTGTCTGAAACAATTCCGCTGTATCCACCAAGAGCATCTATCTCTCTTACAATTTGTCCTTTTGCAATTCCTCCCATAGCTGGGTTGCAAGACATTTGACCAATGTTCTGCAAATTCATAGTTACTAATAGGGTTTTTGAACCCAAATTTGCAGCTGCCGCTGCCGCTTCTGCACCGGCGTGTCCTCCGCCAACTACAATTACATCATATTCTTCTCCAAACATATCTTCTATTGTTCCACGTGGAACAGCTTTAATTTTTCTTCTTCTTTAGCGCGCATTTCGGCAGTAGCTGTATCCGATTTATCCGAATAACCCATAAGATGTAAAACCCCATGAATCATTACGCGTTTTAATTCATTATCAAATGAAACATTAAACTCTTCTGCGTTTTCTTTTACGCGGTCTATTGAAATGTATAGGTCGCCTGAAACGTTTTTTCCTGACACATAATCAAAAGTGATAATGTCTGTTAGATAATCGTGTTGTAAGTAATCTTGATTTATTTTAAGCAAGTAGTCATCACTACAAAAAATATAGTTAAGTTCAATTATAGAAAACCCTTCGGTATCACAAGATTCTGTAATCCATGAATTGAAGTTGTTTTCTGCTACAAGTTTAAAGTCAGTTAGGTAATTATAATTAATCATTTGCTTTGAAGTACTCTTTAACCTTAGATTGAAAATTTTGCCGCAAAGGTAAGCTTTGCCTATTTAAAATTTCAACTTCATTATGATAATTATCTAATAATGAGGGTTTAGTAGTAATAGGATTTGTGAAGTCTTTGGTATTTCTATTACTTTCTCGCTCAGATTTCTCTCCTTGTTTAAGTGCTGCGTTTTCCAATTTCAACAATTCATACTGTATAGTATTGACTTTGTTGATAGTACGTTGTGTTACTCCATTTTCTAAAAGATCATTTTCAAAATCTTCCATCTGTTTGATTAATTTTTGACCTAGTTTTTGGTCATCGGAATTAATCATGTTTTCAAGTTGTTTTTCTAATTCCTGTCTTAATTTTTGCTGATTTTGATAGATTTCATAAATTTCTTTTAGCTCACTTTCACTCATTGACCCTTGCCTTTGCCCGTTTGTACCGTTAGAGCCATTATTTCCTTGACCGTTTTCTCCACCCTGTCCATTTTCACTATTTTTTCCGTTTTTTCCTTCTCCATTTTTCCCATTTTCACCGTTATTTCCATTCTCTCCTTCTTTTCCGTTAGCCCCTTGTTTACCACGTTCGCCTTGTTTTCCACCTTCTCCACTTTTACCTTCTTTTCCTTCACTCCCAGACTGACCTTGTTGTCCCATTTTTTCACCTAACTCTTGTTGACCTTTGATGATATCCGGCAATTGAAAACCACCTTCACTTTCTCCAGAACCTTTTCCCATTTGCATACTCGAATTCATATTATCCATTACTTCGGCGAGAAAATCTGCAAGACTATTTGCTGCAGTTAAAACATATTTTTGATGAGAAATACCTTGAAACATTTGACCATCTGCCATAGTTTCTAAAGATTTATCAATGTTGTAATACACTTCGGTAATTTGTTCATTTACAAATTCTGAAAGTTCAGCTTGGCGAAGTGATAATGCAAAAAGACTATCATCTACATGTTCAAACAAACCCTTCAATTCATTTTGATCACGCACGGTTTCAGAATACTGGGTTGCATCTTGGTCTTCTCTAGCTGTTAGTCGGTCATATAAAGTTTCTTGTTTGAAAGAAAATATGATAAGATTATCAAGAATTTGTCTCAGCATTTCTGCATCTTCAGTTACAGATGAACCACCGCCTCCACCAGAAGATGATTCGCTAAGTTGTTCACTCATTTCCTTCATCTTTTCTGCAGCAGATTTTTGCTTCTTATTCGCATCAGTACTGTTTGGTTTATTCTTGTCGTTTATTGCATTTTTTTCTAGTTGTTCCAATGCATTTTTTTGGTCTTTTTTTATGCCTTCTTTTTTACTTTTTTCTAAATTAATATCAATCGGTTTTTTGAGCTTTTCATTGTCTTTTTTAAGGTCATCCATTTCAGCTGAAATCTCATCGAATTTTTTATTTAATTCTTTCTGTTTTTGAGCGGTATTATTTTCCTCATTTTGTTGAGAAAGTTCTTCTTGTTTTTTAGCTAACTCTTCTAAATCACGTGCAATTTGAGATGCCTTTTCAGTTACATAATACCGTTTGGTCAATTCTAGTAATTGCTCAAGACTACGCTGACTGTTTTGTTGTTTTTTACCAAGTTCCTCTAATTTTTTGGTAAGCTCTTCTTTTTTAATCTTATCAGCTACCTTGTTAAGCTCTTCAAGGAGTTGCTGGTTTTTCTTTGCTTGTTCTTCTTGGCGTTGTAATCGCTCTTGTAACAATTGGTTTAATTTATCATCTTTATTTTCCTTATTTAGATTTTCTTTTAATTCTTTGCTGAATTTTTGCATCAGCTGTTCTTGCTGTTCTTGTTTTTTTAGATAGTCTTTTATCTGATTTTTATCATTAAAATTTAGACTGTTTTTTTCTTTCTGATTTTGATTAATCTCTTCTAAGGATTCCTTCTGTTCTTTAGATTGTTGTAATGATTTATCAAGGTCTCTTATGAGAGATTGTTGGGACTCTAAATCTTTGTTTTTTAGTTGATTTTCATTTAGTAATACCTGCTGGTATATTTGGCTTTTTATCGTCTTGCCATTATGTATTGCATCGTTATCCGTAACCTCAAAATAAAAGCCATAACTTTTGCCTGCTTCAAGTTCTAAACCAGATGGGAAAGTGTAATAGAATTGTTCGTAATTAGAAGTAGATTTTAATAGGTTAACCGTATTCTTATTTTCCTCTTCTCCTACTTGAAAATACACTACATCTATTTTTCGTAAACCATAATCATCACTTGCATTACCAGTGTAGTAAGAAACATTCGGATTTAAACTATCCAGAACTTGATTAACCTTTATTGAAGGGTATGCATCTTTAATTACTTTAAAATTATAGGTTAGACGTTCGTAATCTTGTACGTTTTTGTTGTTAGTGGTTAGTTCATAATTCAAATCAGTATAGATTCGTTTTTCTAATTGAAAGATATTTTTTTCTTTATTTAACGGTATTACCGTATCTTTTGTAGAAAGATTAATCTTATCGGTATTTTCTCCATTTATCTTCCACTGTATTTTGGTTCCTTCCGGTATTACAGCGTTTCCCGTGCTTTTAATAGTATCATTTTGTTTGTTCAGGTACGATGGATATGTAAGATTCATGGTGAAATCTAAAATAGAAGGTGTCTCTAAAGCTGTTAAGGTATAATCTCTAGAACTTACTTCATTTGCTTTGAATTTAAAGTTCGTTGTGGATATCGGTGGGGTGAATACATATTCATACAAACCATTGTTTTTTTGTAAAAGAATCTGTTTGCCATCTATTTCAATATATACGTTCTCTGGTTTTACTTCCCCATTAGTAGCAACTTGTATAGTAAAGGTTTCATCTTGTAACGTTTTCAAATCTTTTGAAAATATTTCGAATTGGAACGGTGCTGGTTTTTCATAAGCCATTTCATAATTAACTACGCGTTCGTAACTGCCAAAAAAAGTATTCCAGTTACCGGAAATGAATAAAAGTGCTATTATGGCTATCGGAATTATAGCATATTTCGAATATTTCAAAGAATCTCTAAAATCTATTGCGTTTGAAAATGGAATATGATCTAATTGTTTTGATCTTTGGTTTATGCTGGCAAGTAATAATTCTGATTGTTGCGGGTCGTTTGCTAGATCTAATAAATTGGTAAGCTTATCTCCTACTTCAGGAAAATGTTTTCCGATTATTTGAGCGGCACCTTTTGGTCCGATACCTTGTTTTAGTTTAAATAAGTAGAAAATGGGAGTTAAAATGTATTTAAAAAGAAGAAATAGCTCAACTGCTATAAAAATTCCGAAAAGTATCATTCTTCCTGTGGTATTCAGCCATAGAAAATATTCTACTCCTAAAATCAATAAGAAAAACAGTAATCCGAAGGCAAAGAATAATAAGATACCTTTCAGTAGAACTTGAGAGTAGTGCTTTTGTATAAACTGATTTAATCGGTCTAAAATGTGCTGATAGTCTTGCAATTGTTCTTTTTTATACCAAGATAACGGTTATCACCAATGTTTGTTGGGAAATATTTGTTAAATCAAAACTCTGACCTGTTGATAACTACATAATTAAACGGTACTATTTAGCTGTTATTTGTAAAATTCCTATTTCGCATTTTTAAATTAAAAAGTTAGGGATGTGTATCTTTGTAGCCTTATAAAAATACTATGTCGAAAAAAGTTCGTGTTCGTTTTGCCCCTAGTCCTACTGGACCATTACATATTGGTGGTGTTCGTACCGCCCTATTTAATTATTTATTTGCCAAAAAACATGGCGGTGATTTTATTCTGAGAATAGAAGATACCGACCAGAATAGATATGTTGAAGGTGCTGAGCAATATATAATTGATTCTTTGAATTGGTGTGGAATTCCTTTTGACGAAGGTATTGGTAAAGACGGTGGTTTTGGTCCCTATAGACAGAGCGAGCGAAAATCATTGTATAAAAAATACGCCGATGAGTTAGTTGAAAAAGGTAAGGCATATTATGCTTTTGATACTTCTGAAAGTTTAGATGATCATAGAAAAGAGCATGAAAAACAAGGCAAAACCTTTATTTATAATTGGCACAATAGATTAAAGCTTGATAATTCACTTTCATTAATGCCAGAAGAGGTAAAAGCCAAGTTAGATAATGGTGATGATTATGTAATTCGTTTTTTAACTCCACCAGACGAAACGTTACATCTACAAGATCTAATACGTGGCTCAATAAAAATAGACACTAATGTTTTAGACGATAAGGTATTGTTTAAAAGTGACGGTATGCCAACATATCATTTGGCAAATATTGTTGATGACCATTTAATGGAAATTACTCACGTTATTCGTGGTGAAGAATGGTTGCCTTCTATGGCGTTACACAAACAATTGTATGATGCATTTGGTTGGGATTCTCCAGAATTTGCACATTTACCTTTGATTATGAAACCTGTAGGAAAAGGAAAGTTGAGTAAACGTGATGGTGAAAAAATGGGCTTTCCGGTTTTTCCGCTTTCTTGGAATGAATCTGTAGGGTATAAAGAATCAGGATATTTTCCTGAAGCAGTTATAAATTTCTTGGCTTTATTAGGATGGAACCCAGGAACGGAACAAGAATTGTTTTCTTTAGATGAATTGGTAGAAACGTTCAGTTTAGACCGTGTAAACAAATCTGGAGCGCGATTTGATCCTGAAAAGACCAAATGGTACAACCAACACTATCTTCAGGAAACTGCTGATAATGAGTTGGCTAAACTATTCTTACCAATAGTTAAAGGACATGCTTCTAATGATGACAAACTAGATTTAGAGTATGTGACCAAAGTAGTTACGCTAATAAAAGAACGTGCAGTTTTTGTTTCAGATTTTTGGGACTTGAGTGATTACTTCTTTGTTGCTCCGGCAGAATACAATGAGAAAGCAGCCAAAAAACAATGGAAAGAAGATACCGCTTCAATCATGAACGATCTTATTACTGTGTTAAAATCCATAGATGATTTTTCTTCTGAAAATAGTGAAACCATTGTAAAAGCATGGATTAGCGAAAAAGAATTGTCTTTCGGAAAAGTGATGCCCCCATTGCGTCTATTCTTGGTTGGCGATATGAAAGGTCCTCATATTTTTGATATTATGGCGATGATCGGTAAAGAAGAAAGTATTTCTAGAATAGAAACAGCTTTAACCAAATTGGGATAAAATAGAGTTTTCAGGAAAATAATAATAATTTTATTTTCCTGAAAATTCACTTAAGATTTCCATTGCCTTTTCGGTGTCTTTGATAGGAACAAAAATATGATCATGATAATACGCCGCAACCACATTGCAACTGATATTGTTTTTGGTCAATTTAGTAGAAACAGCGGCAGTTAATCCAACAGCTTCTAGTGCCGAGTGAACGTTAAGTGTAATCCAAGATGCAACAAATTCGTATTTAAAATTTAATTCATCGGCTTTAGCCTGTTCTAAGATTATGGTTATACCTTCTTTTTCTTTGAACTCGAATAAAATAATGTCCCTGGAAACATGCTGAATATCCTTTACAGATATAAAAACATAATTCCCTTTGTTCAAACTAGGTTTTAAACTCCTTAAAAGTATATTTAAATCGGTTTCTCCTGCCATTTTAGCGTTTTTGCTGAATTTTCAAAAAAATTTCGACCCTTCGGGTCAATTTACCAAAGAGAACGGCTTAAAATACCTCCTTTGATGATTAAAAAAGGTCCGTGGCAAAATTTTATACGCTTACCCATCTATCTTCTGCCCAAGTTTTCATTTCTGCGGCTGATAAAAATGTCCAAGCAATTATTCTACTTAGTTTATTACCCTGCCCCATTGGTGTAGTTTTGTGCTCCACAACTCCTACTTTTTCTAATCTATCATAAAACGCACGTAGGTTAGATTGCTTTGATACTAAAGTTGAAAACCAGGCACAATTTTTAGAATATTGAGCACTTTCATTAATCATATTAAGTACGAAACGTTTTTCACCCCCGTCTGTCCATAGTTCTCCACCTTGACCGCTAAAATTCAGCTCGGGTTTCTTGACCCTTTTTTTCTTTAGATTACTTAATTTTCTAAGTGTTCCGGCTTCTGCTTCTGCTTGTGTAGCGTGAAATGGAGGGTTACAAATAGCTAAATCAATCTTTTCTTCAGCATTTAAAATTCCAGAAAATATATGTTCTGGTTTAGGTTGGTGTCTAAATTCGACTTTACCATGAAGCGAAGGATTGGATGTCACAATTTTTTGTGCAACTTCAATTGCCCTTGGGTCTATATCGGTTCCTATAAACGACCATCCGTAAGCACTATTTCCTATTATTGGGTATACACAATTTGCTCCTACTCCAATATCCAGGCATTTAATTTTATCGCCTTTAACCAAATTTCCATCGTTACTGGCTGCCAAGATATCAGCAATGTGGTGAATATAATCTGCTCTTCCTGGTATCGGAGGGCACAAGAAACCATCTGGTATATCCCAAAAATCTAAGCCATATTGAGAAATTAAAATTGCTTTATTTAGAGCTTTAACAGCTATCGGATTAAAGAAGTCTATTGTAAAATTGCCGTATTTATTTTTAGTTACAAACGGCTTTAAATCGGTATTTACCAATTTAAGCGCCTTCAAATCGTAACGACCGGTATGTTTGTTTCGTGGGTGTAAAGTTGGTTTTTCTATACCTTCTTTTTTCTTTTGGTCTGCCATAATTTTTGAGCCTTATTAAGACTCCAAAGCTAACCTTAATTTTTAAGCAGTTGTTTAATTTTTTCGCATACGCTTCGGTCCGTACCACAACCAAAAGCCGGTAATCGTAAAAAGTAGAAGGGCCAAGCCCATTATAGTAGTATAGATTACTTTAATTTGCTTATTACTAGTGCCTATATAATCGTCTAAAATTGAACCATCGTGTATTTGTTCTATAAGGTCGGAATATCTGCGTTCTACATGAAGTAATTTGCCGGTTGCCCCATCTAATTGCAAACCCCAAAGGTGATTTACATAGACAAATTTGACCATACCTTTTTCTTTTCTAATATCAATTCGATCTATTTCTGTTGATAATTCTTCAGATACGGTTTGTAAAAGGTAAGTATTGGCGAGAGTGTGTAAACTATCAATAGGTAACCAATGTTTTAAAACGGTTGAAGTGCCCTCATATGATTTTGATAAAATTACTCCATCACTATGTTTTTTCCAACCCAAAAGTAGTCCGGTTATAGAGATAATGAAGAAGAAAATAAATAATGCCGCACCTGTAGCTCTATGAATTTTTCGAAAAATCCGTAACCATTTGGCTTGACTTTGTCTTTTTGTTTGGTTCGCCATAAATAACTGTAATATAGCTGTGCAATATAGTTAGATTAACCAGGCTCATTAATACGTAAAGTGTTAAAAGAGAATCTATATAGCATATATTTCAAAACACTATAACATGGTTTCAAAAACCTTGTTTTTTATAAAGTTTTGGTTAGTAATGTTTTGCTAAGCTTTTCTTTACTTAAAAGCGGATTGATAAGATTCAAATTCCGTATATTTAAGTGCCTATTGACATGTGATTTAAAAAGTAATGTGTCAGTGAAAAAATTATATCATAAGATTTATCTATTAAAATCTGATTTATCATAAACAGAATATGAATAGTTTTACAATTGAGAATTAAAAACAACTTAAAATCTATATAATCATGAGTAGTACTAACGGAAAAGGGGAAGCATGGGATATTAATAATTCTGATGCTGCAAATTGTCCATTTTTAAATGGTGAAATGCACCAAGCAGCTGGCGGTGGAACAACGAATAGAGACTGGTGGCCAAATATGTTGAATCTAAACATCTTAAGATTGCATTCTAAAATGGCAGACCCAATGGATGACGATTTTAATTATACCGAAGAGTTTAAATCTTTGGATTTAGCTGCTATTAAAAAAGATTTAACCGAGCTAATGACAACCAGTCAAGACTGGTGGCCTGCAGATTATGGTCATTACGGACCATTTTTTATACGTATGGCATGGCATAGTGCCGGTACATATCGTATATCTGACGGTAGAGGTGGTGCAAGTGCTGGAAACCAACGTTTCGCTCCGTTAAACAGTTGGCCAGATAATGCCAATTTAGATAAGGCAAGGTTATTATTATGGCCTATAAAGCAGAAATATGGTAAAAAGATTTCTTGGGCCGATTTAATGATTTTGACCGGTAATGTTGCTCATGAAAGTATGGGATTACCAATGTTCGGTTTTGCAGGTGGTCGTGAAGACATATGGCAGCCAGAAGAAGATATTTATTGGGGTTCTGAAACAGAATGGTTAGGTAATAAACAACGTTACGATGAAGATGGTAATGAATTAGAAAATCCTTTAGGTGCTGCGCACATGGGATTAATCTATGTAAACCCAGAAGGGCATAACGCTAACCCAGATCCATTAGAAGCTGCTCACTATATAAGGCAGACCTTCAAAAGAATGGCGATGGATGATTATGAAACCGTTGCGTTGATCGCAGGTGGTCATACATTTGGTAAAACACACGGAGCTGCTAACCCTGACGATTATGTTAGTGCTGAACCTGCAGCTGCCGATATTACGGAACAAGGTTTGGGATGGAAGAATAGTTTTGGTACTGGTTCTGGTGCTGATACTATAACAAGTGGAATAGAAGGTGCTTGGACACAAACACCTACAAAGTGGAGTCATTATTACTTTGAAAATTTATTCGGTTTCGAATGGGAATTAACAAAGAGTCCTGCCGGAGCTTGGCAATATAAGCCAGTAGGCGATGCAGGTGCAGGTGAAATGCCAGATGCCCATATACCGGGTAAAACGCACCAGCCTTTTATGTTGGTGACCGATTTATCTTTACGTATAGACCCAGCTTACGAAAAAATTTCAAGAAACTTTTTAGAAAATCCAGATGAGTTTAAAGATGCCTATTCAAGAGCTTGGTATAAATTAACGCACCGGGATATGGGGCCTGTAGATCGTTATTTAGGTCCTGAAGTGCCAAAAGAAGAATTGCTTTGGCAAGATCCAGTACCAGCAGTTGATTTTGAATTGATAAATGATGCTGATATCGCAGGTTTGAAAAATACTATTTTGTCTTCGGGTCTTTCAACTGCAGAACTGGTTTCAACAGCTTGGGCATCTGCCTCTACTTTTAGAGGTTCAGATAAACGTGGCGGTGCCAATGGTGGTCGTGTGCGTTTAGCACCTCAAAAAGATTGGAAAGTTAACAACCCTAGTCAATTGGCCAAAGTAACTGCTACTTTAGAGAAAATTCAAAAAGACTTTAACGATAGCCAATCTGGTAATAAAAAAGTTTCTTTTGCCGATCTAGTTGTACTTGCTGGTTCTGCCGCTGTGGAGAACGCTGCTAAATTAGCTGGTTTTGATACTATTGTTACATTTAATGCAGGTCGTACCGATGCTACGCAAGAGAAAACGGATATCGAAGCTTTTGATGCACTAGAGCCAATTGCAGACGGCTTTAGAAATTACACTAAGCAAAAACTTTCTATTCAACCCGAAGAATTATTGATTGATAGAGCAAACCTGTTAACCTTGACTGCTCCAGAAATGACTGTTCTTGTTGGTGGACTTCGTGTATTAGGCGCTAATTACGATGGTTCTAACAACGGAGTGTTTACCGATAAGCCAGGTATGCTTACGAACGATTTCTTTATTAATCTTTTAGATATGGGTACCACTTGGAAAGCTAATTCTAATGATGATACTTTGTTTGAAGGAAGTGACCGCAAAACAGGTGCTGTTAAGTGGACAGGAACAAGAGCTGATTTAATTTTCGGCTCTAATTCTGAATTACGTGCTTTGGCCGAAGTTTATGGAACAGAAGATGCGAAACAAAAATTTGTTCGCGATTTTAGCAGAACATGGACGAAGGTGATGAATTTAGATCGTTTTGATATCTAACATATACCATTGATATATTGAAAAAGGCAGCTCATTTGAGCTGCCTTCTTTTTTTAAACACTTGTCATTTGTTTAATGACGCTCCAAACGTTAGTAAGTTACTGTCAGGGTCTAAAAGAGCGAACTCCTTTTGCCCCCAAGGCTTCGCCTCTAATATTCCGTTTGGATGAATAGGAACTTTATTGTTTAATAACGATTGGTATAACACCTCTATTTCATTAGTTCGAATATATACTTGCCCATAATTTTCTTTTGGATCTAGGGTTTCGAATAAAAAGAAATGTATTTCAATGCCATCTTTTTCTATCATTAAATAGTCAGGATAATCAATAGTCCCCACTTTTTTAAACCCGAGAGAAGAAATATAATAGTCCATAGTTTTATTCCTGTTTCGCATCGGTAATTTCGGATTTATTGATAAAAGCATAGTTTGCGTTTTAAGATTAGGACTAAATTAATCAATCGAAACCAGAGTTATGAGTGTTAGAAAATCATTTGTAAAGGTTAAACGGAAAAGGTAATTACCAAATAAATTACAGAATAAGTATTTATAGGTGCTATTCTGTAACAAATATGAAATAAAGGTTACTAATTGTTTGAAGGCTTTTAGTATCTTCCAACATTAACTTTAAAATAAAAAATCATGGGCTCATTTATTTGGATTCCGATTGCGTTTTTAGTGATTGCCACTATCCTATCGGGTGTATTTATTGTAAAACAACAAACAGCTGTTTTAATAGAAACTTTCGGAAAATTTACTAGTGTAAGACAATCTGGTATTCAGTTTAAAATTCCTTTTGTACAACGAATAGCCGCAAGAATAGGTTTGAAAATTCAACAATTAGATGTTATTATAGAAACAAAAACGCTCGACGATGTATTTGTTAAACTTAAGGTGTCCGTTCAATATGTTGTAATTAAGGAAAAGGTATATGATGCTTATTACAAATTGGAATATCCGCATGAGCAGATTACTTCTTATGTATTTGATGTTGTACGTGCCGAAGTACCTAAGATGAAATTAGATGATGTCTTTGTAAAGAAGGATGATATTGCAATTGCTGTAAAGTCAGAATTACAAGAGGCAATGTTAGATTATGGTTTTGACATCATTAAGACCTTGGTAACAGATATTGATCCAGATGCTCAGGTAAAAGAAGCTATGAACCGTATTAATGCTTCTGAACGTCAAAAAACTGCTGCGCAGTTTGAAGGTGATGCAGCCCGTATCTTAATTGTTGAAAAAGCAAAAGCCGAGGCAGAAAGTAAAAGATTACAAGGTCAAGGTATTGCGGATCAGAGAAGAGAAATCGCTAGAGGTCTAGAAGAGTCTGTTGAGGTATTAAATAAAGTAGGTATTAATTCTCAAGAAGCCTCTGCCCTAATTGTAGTAACACAACATTATGATACGCTACAAAGTATAGGTGAAGAAACGAATACCAATCTGATATTGTTACCTAACTCGCCACAAGCTGGTAGTGACATGCTAAATAATATGGTTGCTAGTTTTACGGCAAGTAACATGATTGGTGAAAGTATGAAACAAACCAACAAGCCTAAGCCAAAAGATAAATAGGCTTAATTATTTTAATGAGAATTTCAAACCCAGAAACTAAAAGCTTCTGGGTTTTTTGTTTCCTTTGGGTTTAGAAGCCAATCAATTTAAAGTTAAGAGCAATCATATTAAGATTATTTAATATCAAGGACTTTTAGAGCGTTTCCCGCAGGTTATAATACCAATAAGGTCTATAAAAACGAAAACGCCTGTAGACAGCTTGTCTACAGGCGTTTTTTAATAAGAATTTTAAATATATTTTATTGAATACAATAAGCGAATCTTATACTTCTAATTTATTTGATTTTGGCCCAAGAATCGCGTAAACCAACAGTTCTATTAAATACTAAATTATCGGCAGTGGTATCTGGATCAACACAAAAATATCCGATGCGTTGAAACTGAAAACGATCACCTGGTTTAGCATCCTTTAAAGCTGGTTCCACATAACCTGTAATAACGGTTAAAGAATCAGGATTTATAAAATCCATGAAATCTTTGTCCTTATGTGTATCCGGACTTTCATCTGTAAAAAGACGATCGTATAACCTTATTTCTGTTTTAACAGCATGCTCGATAGATACCCAGTGCAATGTTCCTTTTACTTTACGCAAGCTTTCTTCGGTACCGCTACCACTTTTACTTTTTGGGTCGTAAGTACATTGTACCTCTGTTATATTCCCATCGGTATCTTTAGTACAGCTTTCCGCTTTAATAATGTATCCGTTTTTAAGTCGTACCTCATGACCAAG
This sequence comes from Maribacter caenipelagi, assembly GCF_004364175.1. Taxonomy (GTDB): domain Bacteria; phylum Bacteroidota; class Bacteroidia; order Flavobacteriales; family Flavobacteriaceae; genus Maribacter; species Maribacter caenipelagi. The sequence continues at coordinate 146,692 of NZ_SNZW01000011.1, forward strand.
TTTTAAACGGAAGAATTTCTTATTTGCCGCCTCTCTAAAATCTTCTTGTTCTATATATAACTCTCTTGAAAATGGCACTTGTCGTGTACCAGCATTTTCATCTTCCGGAGAATTTTCTGCTTCTAACCATTCCGTTTCTCCTTCGGGATAATTTGTAATTACCAATTTCAACGGATTCAAAACACCCATAACTCTATGAGTTGTTTTGTTTAGATCTTCTCTGATGTTGAATTCCAGCAAAGAAACATCAATAAGGTTGTCTCTTTTCGCTATACCTATGGTATCTACGAAATTGCGGATAGAATCTGGAGTATATCCTCTTCTTCGTAATCCTGATATTGTAGGCATTCTTGGATCATCCCAACCATTTACAACTCCTTGTTCAACTAATTGCGCCAGTTTTCGCTTACTAACTACGGTATGGCTTAGGTTACGACGAGCAAACTCACGTTGTTTCGGACGCACTTTTTTAGGATCATATACTTGATCTAAGAACCAATTATATAATTCTCTGTGCATTGCGAATTCTAACGTACAGAATGAATGTGATACTTGTTCTATATAATCACTTTCACCATGTGTCCAATCATACATCGGATAAATACACCAATCGGTATTTGTTCTGTGGTGTGCTTTATGAAGAATTCGGTACATTATTGGATCTCTCATTAACATATTAGAGGAAGCCATATCTATTTTGGCTCTTAATACATGAGTTCCTTCTTTAAAGTCTCCATTTTTCATTTTTTCGAAGAGCTCTAAATTCTCTTCGATAGATCTATTCCTATTCGGACTATCCGTTCCTGGTTCTGTAGGTGTGCCTTTTTGGATGGCCATGTCTTCCGAAGACTGATTATCTACATAAGCTTTGCCCTTTTTAATCAATTCAATTGCCCAATCGTATAATTGTTGGAAATAATCAGAGGCATACCGTTCGGTATCCCATTTAAAACCTAACCACTCTACATCTTTTTTGATGGCATCTACAAATTCCTGCTCTTCTTTTGCAGGGTTGGTATCATCAAACCTCAGATTTACAGGTGCATCGTATCTAAGACCTAAACCAAAGTTTAAGCAAATAGAACTTGCATGCCCAATATGTAGGTAACCATTAGGCTCTGGAGGAAAACGAAAACGTAATTCGTCTTTGGTATAACCATTTACCAAGTCCTCTTCAACAATTTGTTCAATAAAATTCAAAGACTTTGATGTCTCGCTCATGTCATTATTTTTCAGGGTACAAAAGTAGCAAAATTGCCTTAATTGGCAGGTTTAAAAAAGATACACATTAGATAAAAGGAGTTTCACAACAGAAATCTTCCTTCCGACAACATAAAATTCCCATTCATCGTATTAAATAACATATTTGTCTAAGAAATGTTCGGAATGTAAAAAACTTATTAACGAACTTTTCAACCGTAGTGGCCCCCAAAACTACAAATACTTATGAAAACTTTGAACAAACTTACCGTATTTACAGCACTATCCATGCTATTTTGCGCTTTTCAATTATCTGCGCAAGCAATAGTAATTAACGCTCCAGAACCTGCAGACAATCCAAATCTGTCAGGAAGTACTCCGTGGTCTGCCGTATGTGCAGGAAATGGTGGATTCAACGAATATTTTGTCAACATCACTTGGATAGGTACCGCCAATGCAGGCAATGAGTTTATTCTCGAATTGTCTGATGCCAGTGGTAGCTTTTCAAATCCTCAAACATTGCAAACGATTACCGATCAAAATGCCGTTAAAGATTTTGATACTAGTTTCGCAATACCTACCGATACTCGTGGCGAAGGGTATAAGATGAGGGTTAGAAGTACAGATCCTGTAAAAGTGGGTAGCGAATCTGAGGCATTCAATATGTATTATATGGATGTGACTTCTAATCTTAATATTAGTGAATTGGGTGACGGAGTGCCACCGGGTACCGTTTGTAGTACTGGTGCTATCACGTTGCAAGTTGATAATATTGCCAACCCAGAAACCTATCAGTATATTTGGTTTCGTAGTGGAACAGAATTAACAAGCGAAACTGGGCATACATTAAACGTAACGCAATCGGGTATGTACAACGTATATATTAATTACGGACCAAGATGTACAGGTTCTGGTAACACAGATTCTAATATTGTAGATGTTACTATTGGTGGTTCAGGAACTGGTATTGCAGTTACCGCCCCAAGCAAAACCTCTTTATGTAGTACCGATACAGAATTGTTAAGTATTGATCAAACCGATGCTTCATGGAGCTATCAGTGGTTTAAAGATGATGTCGAGATTGTTGGTGCAACAGCAACCACATATAACGTAAATGCTGCAAGTGCAGGTTTCGAAGGAGACTATGCAGTAGAGATTTCTGGAACAGGTATCTGTAATGAAAGATCAGCAGTGGTATCTATTACCAATGCAGAATTATATACAGTTTCGGTAGTGAATGAAATCAATATGGTTTTATTACCTACTCAAAGCGAAGTATTATCAGTGAGTACAACAGCGATTACGCCAAGTTATAAATGGTTTAGAAATGCTGTTGAAATTCCAGGTGAAACAAATAGTACACTTACAATTACTGAAGATGGCGAGTATTTTGCAGAGGTTACACAAACAGGCGGTGCTTGTTCGGTGTCTTCTAAAAACTCTCAAGTAACTACAGTGGTTTCTCCTGCTTCTTTCGAAATGACCATAAATTATACCGAAGCGTATACATCTTGTGAAACCACAAGCACTACTTTGGGTGTTGAGCTTATAAACGCAGTTGCTGCAGATGGTACTAAAACAGATGTTACTAGTGCTTTACTTGATGGATTTACCTATGAATGGAGTAAAGATGGTGCAGCAATAGCCGGTGCAACTAGCAACAGTATTAGTTTGGCTTCAAATGCTGAAAATGGTGATTACGATTTAAATGCGACCGTTGGTAGTTTTGATATAGATTCTAATTTGTTACCGGTTCAATTATTGACTAACGAAACGGTAAGTATTACAAGCTCTGGAACTGTCTTCTGTAGCGGCGGCGAAACCATTACATTGAGTACAACCACCGACTTGAATTCTGCTTCATATCAATGGCAACTAGACGGTGCATCTATAAATACTACGGATGCTGTATTGACGGTTTCTACTGCAGGTACCTATACCTTGGCGATAGATAGAGATGGTTGTTCTTTAATCTCTAACGAGATTGTGGTAACACCATTAGATGAAAACTTGATTACACTTGATCAGGGTACAGAAATAGTAATGCCAGAAGGTACTACTAGATTGGTAACAGCAAGTGGAGGTACAGGCTACAGATGGTTAGATGCCAATGCGGTAGAAGTAAGCAACTCTGATAGTGTAAACTTTACCGAAGCCGGTAGTTATACCCTTATAGCTTCTATAGATAATTGTGAGATTGTTAGACAGATAGAAGTTACCTATTTAGACACCTTTAAAGTGCCTAATGTAATTACCGTGAATGGAGATGGTATTAATGATCAATGGATTATACCAAACTCTTATTCTAATAAAGCCGATGTTAATGTAATTATCTACAATGAACAGGGTCAAGAAATTGTAAACGAATTCGATTATAAAAATAACTGGCCGCAGTCAACTACTGCGTTCACCAAACAAAACATGGTATTCTATTATAAAATTAGAAATGCCAGTGAAGTACTTAAACAAGGTACGATCACAGTAATACGTTAAGCTCACCATGCTAAAGAAAAGTGTTTTATATCTATTGTTATTTGTGTTAGCTATCATGAAGGTTAGCGGGCAAGAGGAAAATCCGTTTGTATCATACGATGTTCCTGCCCAGAACCTTTTGAAGTATAACCGATTCTTAATCAACCCAACGTTTTCAACGGTTAGGGAAGACAAGTCTTATATTAATTTATTACACCGAAACCAATCGGTACAATTTGATGATAACAATCAAAACTATTTCTTAAGCTATAGTGGACGTATTAATGATAAAACAGGATTAGGTCTTAGTCTATATTCTCAAAGAGAAGGTATCTTAAGCAATTTTGGTGTTCTGGCAAATTATGCCTACGGTATTAAACTGAACGACAAGAGTAACTTTACTTTTGGTGCAAACGTTTCTTACTACCAGAGTGGGTTTGATAACGGTAGAGCATCTACTGTAGAAGAGGATCCTTTTCTAGCCGGATTGCAAGATCAGAACCTATTATCATTTCAGCCTGGTTTTAACCTTTCGTACGGTAAGTTCGATGTTGGTGTTTTTGCGGAAAACCTTTTTGATTACAACTTAAAGACAAGCGAATCGGTAACTGAATTTAAAGACAAAACCTATTCTGGTCACCTACAATATACCCATCAGTTTGAAAAGCAAGATGGTATTTTTGAACAAGGTCGGTTAATGCCTTTGGCAAGAGTTAGAAAAGTAGGCGAAGAAGATGTTACCCTTGGTGGTAGTTTAATTCTTGACCTTCCAAAATTAGGATGGATACAGGGTGGATATGATAGTTTTTATGGCGCAGCTGCAGGTGTTGGTTTTAACCTTAACCAAAGAATTTCTTTAGGCTATACTATGGAAAAAGGATTGTCTAACAACTTTGATAATTTCGGAGTTACGCATGAGATATCATTTGCTTACTCATTCTCTCCGAATCTTACCGAAGATAGGGTTATGTTAGAAGATGACTTTGAAGATGATTTAGTACAGAATGATGAGGAGCCTGAAAATATTGCAACCAATGAGGAAATAGAGGAGTTGAAGATGAAATTGGCAGAAAACGATGCCATCATCGAAGAACTAATGTTTCGTCAAGACTCATTAGAAGCTATTCGTCAATCTGATTTAGAAAGACGTTTTGCTATGGTAATGCGTATGGTTCGTAATGAAACAAACGGAGAAAGACCAGACTTAGAGAATAAAGCTAAAGAGCTTTTCCTTGATGAGAATAACAACACTGAAGTGGCTTCTAATTACAATCCGAGTAATTCAGGTGAGGCAGTTGCAAGTAATCAACCTGCTAGTCAAACACAACAGGATAGGGTAGCAGTGTTAACAAACGAAAGAAAAGACCCTGTTGCAAAGAGGCAAGAAGTTGCAGAAACAAATACAGATACTAATTCTTCTGATGATAACAGATTTAATGAACAAGTACAGCCAAAAGATGCTGTCGTTGCCAATAGACCGCGAAATACAACAAGAACAAAATTGAATGCTACTAAAGAAGCGGCTCAAGATGGTGTTAAGGTTGGTAGATTTAAAAACTTACCAGATGTTACGGACGGCTACTATGTAGTTGCCAATGTATACAAAGGTGGTCAGTATATGAACAATTTTCTTGATGACTTAAATGCTAAAGGTATTAATGCTGATTATATTGATAATCCGAATACAGGTTTAAAGTATGTTTACCTTCAACGTTATGAAACATTTGAAGATGCTGTTGCTGCACACGATTCTAAACTGAACGGTACATATGATGGTGCCATGTGGATCATGAATGTAGATAATAGATACACTAATGAGGCTTACGCTAGCAATGTAAACAAGATCAAAGAAAAATCTTCGAAGTACGATTCTAATGTTCTTACTTCTAATGAGGTCGTAAGAGATAATGTAGATGCTAGAGAAGCTGATTCTAAGTCTTATGTTATTGAGGGTGCCGGTTCTGGGTATTACCTTATTGCAAATGTATTTGCGAACCCTACTAATGCGAATAAGTTTGTATCGCTTTTAAATTCATTCGGATTAAGTGCGAGTTACTTCATCAACCCTAAGAACAATTATAGATACGTTTACCTTAAAAAACACGACTCTTGGACCAATGCTTTGATATCTTATTACTCTAAGCTAAACGACGCCTATGATGAGAAGATGTGGATTATGAGGGTCAATCATGAACTGCTCGTGTAACACGGCTTTATGTTTGCAAAGGTTTCGGACTTCATCAATTACATGCAGGAACTATAAACCAATCATTATATTTTATTGTTTCTTTTAAATCTATCCATGTATTTTCATATGATCTAATAAGTAGAAAAGTTTTGGTAAAATGCCAAAATTAAAATACAACTTGGTATTTTAAATAATTTAAAAATTTTTCAAGGGATAATATTCTAACTTTTGATCACTCTTTTTTCAATTCTTATTTCTTGAAAAGTGCTTGAATTTAAACTTATAAGTGTAATCAATTCCATCTAATTTTTATCAAACGAAGTGGAATCAAATTAGAAATTTATAAAGGCAATATGTCTTTTTCAAATATGATTTTTAAACGGTAATCTTTTTAATTATTTTTTGATTGTGTAACAAGATGTTCGCCTTTAAAATCAATCATAATTTGAATTTATAAGGTGTAAATTTACATTGGTAAAAAAAGCACTTTTAATTATTTGGTAGAAGTCATTTCGAATGCAAACCGCTGGATAGTGATTTTTACTTTGTCATTCTTTCATGTGTGGATTAATTTTTTCTTTTTCAACACTTCAGATACAGCTTTACTTTGAATTTTATAAGAAGTGCTATTAATATTCCTTTCATTCGTATTGAGCGAATGAAAGTGTAATTCGTATCTTGATTTTGAAGATTAAGAATATTCAAAACTATAATTTATGGGTTGGTTATGGATTCTTAATTTCATTTAACCCAAATCTTTAATTACAGTATCACTTATTTTTATAGTTTATTATTTGATACTTACAAGTGAAGTTTTTTTTATCCAATTTTATGTTCAGAAAACAGTTGTGTAATTACTTCTCTAGTTTCTTCTTCCTCTAAATAAATTTTTTCACGAAGGGCAATTTCATTTCATTCTCTCTTGTTTTCCATTAGTGATATAAAATGTCTTTCTTTATTTTTTCTGTGTTTGTTTTTTTACTGCTATCATCATATGCGGACTAAAAGGTAAAATGTAGCTGTCGTTTTCTGTAATTTGCACTAGTACTATTAAGTTCTTTCTCTTTTAAAATATAGCATGTTTAAGATGATGGAAACAAGTCTCAAGATTATCCTAAATGAACCGAAACCCTTTTTTTTAATTTCTTAGGGCAGTTTTAGACTATGAATAGTTGTTTCGTGACAAGTTCTACTAATGAACCAGATGATTTTTTTTATGCAAGCTACTTAGCATACTTTTCCCTTTCCCCACTAACATCAATAATTGTTATAAATGTTATAAAGAGGGGTTTTTCAATGAGCGATTTGATACTTCAAACTCCAATATACCGACACCCTTTTCAACTCAGATTTCCTCAGATACTTTAGAAAAGAGCGATGTAATATTTCTAGAGATTAATTATTTACTTTTCTTTTCAATGCTACAAATTTCATCACACTTGAATTTGATAACTATAATTCATAAAATGACGGTTTAACTATTTTTAATCAACTGTTATGTTTCAAATTTGATTACAAAAAGCGGATAGTATTATTTGTGTACTAACGACTTTTGGGTAGTATGAACTCATTTGTAGCATGGTCTTTCTTGAAAGATTTGGAAATATGTGGAATTAATATAACAGCTTTTTAAAAGTAAAAATATTCTTTTTCAACAGGCTATTAGATTTCCGTTTTTTGTTTATGACACCTCGTATATTAAGCTTGATAAAGAGTTTAAGAGCTATTTAAACATAGAACTGAACTAATCTCAATTACTTGTAACTTATTTTTTAGAGTCGCTTATGGCGCCTTAAACAGACTTTGTGTTTCTTAATGCTAAGTCCATCATAGTAAAATCAAAAAAAGAAGTTCTAAAAACACACTATAGAATAGTTTATTATAGTGCTAAATCAATTTTATGTTTATAATCAACCGTATTTAATACGGGTTATATTTTATAAACAGTACCTCAAAAATTGACTAATTGCGTGTTGGTTTTGTCTTCGAAACCATCATTTTGTAACCTATAATTATTAAAACTTTCACAAAAGAATAGCAATAATTACAAGAAGAATTCAACTCAATTTTTGATGAAATTCATTGAATTTAACGTCAAGATTTAAGCTGTTATTCAATAAATGTTGACTACTAAATTCTCTCAAATCGCCGCAAATTTAAAATTATAAAAGCAACGCCATTACTTGCGTAATCGTTTAAATACGCTCTTTTCTCAAAAGTTCAAACCCATTCTATTCGCTGTTTCACAACAGAAAACATCGTTACCACAACAATAAATTCTTTAGCTAACTAGTATGGTTAATATTTGTTATTGGAGAATTCCGCAAGGAACGATGCGAAATTGATATTGAATGATTGGAAGACTTCAACAAATTTACAAAATGACCAGACTGACTCAATTTTTAGATTTTACCAAACACACTTCTCTCATGGGAAAACAGTACTCAAAATGTTTATTTTTCATTTTATTCTTAGCGCTAGGTTTACAAACTGCCGTCTCTCAAGTTAAAAATGATTTTGACGTTCGTTATGAGGCGGATATTCGAGGCGAACTTACCTTTATTGCGAACAATATTGTAAACAGGTATATTCCTGAAAGCACACGTAGACAATGGGTCTTTAGAAATGGAAGATGGAGACGTGAAACCATTACTATTCCCGCAGTGACACCCAATGAACCTCTAAACGATACCGGTAATTCATCAGATTACAATGACAATTACAGCATGCAATATATTGATGTTGATAATGATAACAGTACTTTCAGTTCTAGTAGTGCAAACCTAGAAATTCCGGATGTTGATTGTTCTTTGGTTCGTTATGCCGGCTTATATTGGTCAGCCGTTTATGTAAATGCAGACAGGAGTAATATTGATGAAATTAAATTTATGACACCTGGAGGTGCATATCAAGATATCACCGCAGATGAGATTATTTTTGATGGTAATGGTGATGCTGATTTTGGTTATTACAGTCCGTATGCCGCCTATAAGGATGTAACCTCAATTGTATCGGGATTAGCAAATCCTAACGGAGATTATTTTGTTGCTAATGTAAGAGCTAGTACCGGCAATAATATTTCAGGTGGTATTTCAGGTGGATGGAAAATGGTTATTGTTTATGAAAACCCTAATTTGCCTGGAGATAAATTTATAACCACTTTTGATGGTTATGCAGGTGTTAAATCAGGAGAAAGTATTGATATTCCAGTAAACGGATTTACAACTCTACCAGCTCCTTTTCCTGTGTATGCAAACATGGGTGTAGCTGCTTTAGAAGGGGACAATAGAATTGGTGGTGATGCTTTGCAAATTAATGCGAACGGTTCGTTTACCACGTTAGCAAATGGTCAAAACCCAGCGAACAATTTTTTCAACTCTAGTATTACTCAATTTGATACTCAATATACTAATAGAAATCCTAACAGTATAAATACTTTAGGATGGGATGTTGATCTTTTTGAAATACCAAATGGTGGCGCCAGTAATACGATTATACCTAACGGAGCAACTAGTGCTATTTTAAGAGCAAGTTCTTCACAAGATAAATATGATATTTTCTTTACTTCTTTTGATGTAGATATTATTGCCCCAAATATTGTATTGGAAAAAAGAGTACAAACACCAGGTGGTTTAGATATAACAGGGCAGGGAGTAAATTTAGGGCAAACGTTAGATTATGTTTTAACCTTTGAAAACATCGGTAACGACGATGGTGTTAATTATACGATTAGGGATGTTTTACCAGTTAACGTTTCTCCACCGGATGGACGTAGCTTTTTTAATGCTACTGATTTTTCTTTTCCTGCACCAATATGTACAGGAACACCTAGAACATGTTATGAAATTACTTATGCATATGATCCAGCGAGTAGAGAAATTGTTTTCAATATTCCAGATGTTTATGTTGAAGACGAAGATGGTGAGTATTCTATTATTTTTCGAGTTCAAGTTGCCGAAAATTGTTTTGACTTTATCAACGCTTGTTCAGATTTAATTGAAAACCTTGCTTATAGTTCATATAGAGGAGAAAATAATTCTGCACAGGTTACTGATGACCCTAGTGTTACCGATTTTAATTCATGTGGTTTTATAATACCAGGTGCGACCAATTTTCTTTTAGATGATTTATCTGATTGTAATTTTGAAAGGACGATAGAGCTTTGTGGTACTAGTGCAATTTTAAATGCTGGTGATGGTTTTGATACTTATGTGTGGTATCGCGATACAAACAGTAATGGCGAAATTGATGCTACTGATATTGAAATTAATGACGGTGATCCAGATAATGACCCAAGTACTCAAGTTGTAACACTTGTAGGTCAATATATTGTAGATAAAATTGTTGCTGATCCTTGTAAAGGTTTTAAAGAAATTATTACTGTAGAACCATTTGGTTCTGGTAGTTTACCAAACCCGGTAACAGAATATTTTAATGAGGTAAATGGAGATACTGATCCAAGTAATGATATTCCTGGTGAAATAGTTTTCTGTAGTGATGACAACTCTTACTTACCAAAAATTTTCTTGTGTGGTATTAATGATTCGCAACCATTGGCAGTAAACATAGTTGATGCACAAAGCGTGGCTTGGGAACGTTTGGTTGAAGGTAGTTGTGGCGTAGATGTTGGTGAAGATTGTGCCAATAGAGCACTTACGTGTACATGGACAGAAGTAGGTACTGGTAGCAATTATTTATTGAACGCACCAGGTGAATATAGATTATCTGTTGTTTATCAAAACGGTTGTACAAGCCGCTTTTTCTTTAAAGGGTTTCAGAACAACTTAGATATAGAATTTAATAATAGAGATATTGTTTGTGATACCGATGGTAACATTACCATTACAAATCTAGGAAGTGGATATGGATATCAGTTGGTAGACAATGATACTAATAACGTTATTGTACCATTTAGTTCAAACAACGGACCTAGTTTTGATTTTGGTTCTGGTGAAAATGGTTCTTATAGAGTAGAGGTTACTCAACTTGATACTAGCGGCAACCCTATTCAAGATGCTTGTGTTTTTACTACTCCGGTAATTGGGGTACGTGAGCGTGCGATTACATATAATGTTAGTGTAACACCTGAAACGTGTTTTAATTTAGGAACAGTTAATCTACAGATTACAGATGCAGATCCACCATATGCTTTTGAGATTAGAAGAGATGATGGTGCAAACGGCGGACTAGGTACTCTTATAGACAGCCAAAATGGTCATGCAGATAATAACTACACTTTTACAGATGTAAGTGCTGGTGATTATATAGCTTATATTTCTACAGATGATGGTTGTTCTTATAGTGAAGCAGTAACTGTTATTAATGAAAATGACCTTGATCTTACTGCAAGGGTTTCTCAACATATTACTTGTAGAGAAGGTAATATTTTAATGGATTCTGAGGGCGGTAAAACACCACATACCTACGCCATTTGGGAACACATAGACCCTTCTGGTACAACCGTAACATCTTATCCTAATTACTCGGATATACCTCCTACAAACTTTCAGAGCAGTCAAATATTTGACATTTTTGACCCAGGAGATTACACCTTCGTAGTTTTAGATAGAAATGGTTGTTATAGTGAATCAAATACCGTTACTATAGAATTTAGACCTGCCGCCGAATTTGCCGCAACTACGGTTAACGATGTTTTATGTTTTAACGAATCTACAGGTAGAATACAGTTTAATTTAATAGATGACAATGGGTATCAACTAACATTTTTCCTGTTTGACTCAGATGATCAACCTTTAGGTGAAAATACAACGGGTCTTTTTCCAAACTTGGCAGATGGTGATTATAGAGTTGTAATCAATCAAAGAAAAGGTAGTGCGTCATGTGATTATGAAGAGAATTATTCAATTTCAGCACCAGCTTCGGCAGTAAGCGGAACATCTATTTTAATTCAAGATTATACCTGTTTACAAGATGGTATTATAGAAGCTCAAAATGTAACCGGAGGTACTGCACCTTATGAATATAGTATTGATGGAATCAACTTCATTCCAGATACGACCGTAAATGCACATCGTTTTGAAAACCTAACAGATGGCACTTATAATCTTGTAATTAGAGATGCCAACGGGTGTACTCTAAGTACAGACGAAATTGTGATAGACAGACCTAATCCTCCAACGGATTTAACTTTTACAGAATCACAAATTACCTGTCCGGCACAAACCGTTAATTTAACGGTGAATACTATTAATGGTACTGCACCTTATGTGTATTCAATTATAGCACCAGCTACAATTGCACCAACGAGTACTTCAGGTAACGAAGCTGCTTTTGATGGTTTAGCTCCTGACACCTATACGGTTAGAGTTACAGATGCCGACGGTTGTTTTTATGATGAAAATTATACAATAAATGCGATTAACCCAATTACTGCAAACGGTCAAACTACACAACCAATTAGTTGTTTTGGTGCTGCAGATGGCGTTATCCGTTTTAATGTAAACTTCCAAGCAGGTCAAAATTTCACGTATACCATTACCGGTCCTGCAGGAGTTGTTAGAACCGGGGGTACCGAAGCTTTAATTGATAATATCAACAATTTGGCTCCTGGCATATATACCATAGCTATTGTTGACACTGATACTAACTGTACATATAGTGCTTCACATGAATTGGAAGGTCCGGCTTCGGCATTGACTATTTCTAGTTTAACAGAAATACAACCTAGTTGTACATCACAGGGTAGTGTAAGTGTTCTTGCCGATGGCGGATGGGGAAGCTATGTTTATGAACTGAATAATCCAGATAATTCTGTATTTGGTTCTAATTCAACGGGTTCTTTCAATGGCTTATCACAAACTGGAACTTATAACGGTACTATTACCGATGCTAATAACTGTAGTATTCCATTTACTTTCGATTTAAACCCAGCAACTGCTCCAGTTTTAGAAATAACACCAAATCAAGATTGTTTTGACGATGCTGTATTATTGACATTGACCGCTAGTGTTTCTTCTGGTGGAGATGGAACTTTTCAATATAGCTTGAATGGTGGTCCTTTTAGTAGTACAAACGTATTCGCAAACCTTTCTGCGGGAACATACACTATCGATGTTAGAGATGGTAATAATTGTACAGATACAGAAAGTATTACAATTGACCCGGCGTTAACAGTAAATGCAAGCGCAGGTAATATTACCGCTTGTGGTACCGATACGGATATTACTGTTTCTGCAGCTGGTGGAGATGGTAATTATGTGTACGCTGTAGTGGCTGACGGAGTTATACCAACCGCTGGTGATTTTAATGTAAATAACACAGTTACGGTTACCGGAATTGGTGACTATGATGTGTACGTAAGAGACAATAGCGGAAACGCTGATTTCTGTGAATCTTCATATGAGATTACAATAGACCAAGATGCTCCTGTAGCCGCAACAGAAACTGTTGTAGATGTTACTTGTTTTGGCGGAAATAATGGTAGTATCTCTTTAGCCCCAAGTGGTGGTGAAGCTCCATATACCTTTAGTATCAATGGCGGTATTTTCGGTACAGAAAGTTCTTTTAATAATCTTACTGCGGGCACGTATGATGTTAGGGTAAGAGACGCGAATAATTGTGAAGCGATATTATCACTTCCTGTAGACGAGTTACCTGAAATTATTGCGGAAAGTGTACAAACCGAAGATTATACTTGTAATCAATTAGCAGAAATTACTGTGGGTAGCGTAACACCTACAACAGGTGGTTCTGGTTCGTATCAATATAGTCTAAATGGTGGTGCTTGGACGGCGGCTACGGCGGGCGGTACAGTTTTTACCGATTTAACGGATAATACATATCAGGTTCAAGTTAGAGACGCAAACAATATCAATTGTGTTGTAGCTCTTCCTGAAATTATAATTGCTCCTTTACCAATACTACCTTCATTAAGTAGCAGTGTTGCTTATAGTTGTGATGGAACGGGAATTATCACCATACTTCCAAACGATGCAGCTTATACGTATAGCATTGACGGTAATACCCCTCAAATAGGTGACAATGTATTTAATAATGTTTTAGTTGGTCAGCATACAATAACCGTAGACTATGGTAGTGATTGTACTACAGACATTATTGTAACTGTTGAAGATGGCTTTGCTTTTGAAGCATCTTTATTAACCTCTAAAGATTTAGATTGTAATGCAGATAACTCTGGTTCGATAACTTTTGAAGTAGATAATTATGGTGCAAGCGGATTCGAATACAGCTTAGATAATTTTGCTAGTATTTTAGGTAGTACTACGGTATCACCTCAAACAATATCTGGACTTGCAGCGGGTAGCTATCGAGTATATGTTAGAGATGCAGCTAGTACTTTACCAGGTTGTATAACATTTTTTGACCACATTATTAACGAACCAACATTAGTTGTTGCTGATGCTGCTCGTACACAAGATTTTACATGTAACAATGGTGGTGCAGAAATTACAGCTAGTGCTATAGGTGGTACTCCAGGATATGAATATCAATTAGAAGAAGATGTAATCGGAATTGTAACTCCATACCAAACAAATACTGTATTTAGTGGTTTACCGGCCGGTACATATAATGTTCGTGTAATGGATGCGAATGGATGTATCGATTTAATCGACACACCTATTGTTATTTCAGCCCCAGAAATACCTGCTTTCACTTTACAAGAAACACTGTGTTATAGTGGTAGCAATGATGCAACTATTGTTGTAGATGTTACAGCAGGAAATGGTGATTACCAATTTAGAATCAACGGTGGTTCTTTTGTAACTCCGACTCCACTAGATGCAACAACGTATACTTTTACAGGTCTTTCAAATGGTACATATACTATAGAAGTAACAGATGCTTTTGGTTGTGATGCTCCGGCTCAAACGGTAACCATCGATCAACAAGTTACGGTCAGCGCAAGCGCGGGCAGTATTACCGCATGTGGTACGGATACCGACATCGATATAACCGCTGCAGGTGGTGATGGGAATTATGTTTATGCGGTAGTAGCTGACGGAGTTATTCCAACAGCTGGCGATTATGCAGCAACGAATCTGGTTACCGTTACCGGTGCTGGAGATTACGATGTTTATGTTCTTGACAATAATGGTGGCACCGACGGGTGTCCTGCAATGTATGATATTTCTATTGCTCAAGATGCTCCTGTAGCCGCAACACCAACTGTTGTAGATGTTACTTGTTTTGGCGGAAATAACGGTAGTATCTCTTTGGCCCCAAGTGGTGGCGAAGCCCCATATACCTATAGTATCAATGGCGGTATTTTCGGTACAGAAAGTTCTTTTAATAATCTTACCGCGGGCACTTATGATGTAAGGGTAAGAGATGCGAATAATTGTGAGGCGACATTATCACTTCCTGTTGACGAATTGCCTGAAATTATTGCGGAAAGTGTACAAACCGAAGATTATACTTGTAATCAATTAGCAGAGATCACTGTTGGTGGTGTAACCCCTACAACGGGTGGTTCTGGTTCTTATCAATATAGCTTAAACGGTGGTACTTGGACAGCGGCTACTGCCGGCGGAACAGTTTTTACCGATTTATCCGATGGCACATTTACTGTTCGCGTAAGAGATGCAAACAATATTGCATGTGTAATAAGCCTTCTGAATATCATTATTGCTCCATTGCCAACGGCACCTTTATTAAGTAGTTCTGTTGATTACAGTTGTGATGGAACAGGGACAATAACCATACTTCCGAATGATGCAACATACACGTATAGCATTGATGGAAATACTCCTCAAATCGGTGACAATGTATTTAATAATGTATTAGTTGGCCAACATACGATTACCGTAGACTATGGTAGTGATTGTACCACAGATATTATTGTAGATGTTCAAGATGGCAATGCTTTTGAAGCTGCAATTTTATCTTACGAAGATTTAGATTGTAATGCCGATAATTCTGGTACCATAACTTTTGAAGTTGAGAATTTTGGAGCAGGTGGTTATGAGTATAGCTATGATAGTGCTTTTGCAACTATTGAAGGTAGCGATACTGCTGCAATGCACCAAATAACAGGTTTAGCTGCCGGTACTTATACCATCTATGTTAGAGATGTAGACAACCCAATTGCCGGTTGTACTGAAATGTTGACTCAAATTATTAATGAGCCTGCAGTTTTAACGGTTTCTAATACACCAACACAACCTACATGTATTGATGATGGTGCTGTAAATATTACGGTTACAGGTGGTGCTGCTGCATATTCTTATGTAATTCAATTACCAGATGCTTCATTCACGCCAGTACAAAACACAGGAATATTTACCGGTCTTGATCAATTAGGTTTACATACGATTACGGTTACCGATGCAAACGGATGTACTGATATTGATACCTTTACTTTGGTAGCACCGGTTATTCCAGTAGCTAGTATTTTACCAACTTCAGATGTATGTTTTGATTCTTCTGTAACTGGTTCGGCAACTATTGAAGTTGGTGCAACTGGCGGAGTTGCTCCATATTCATATAAAATGAATACAGGTGTATTTGCAAACTCAAACACTTTTACAAATCTAACACCAGGAAGCTACACTTTTGAAATTAGAGATGCGAATGGTTGTACAGACACCATGACTTTTGATATTGAAGCCCAATTAACGGGTAATCTTGCTTTAACCAAAGACTTAGATTGTTCTGTATCGCCAGAGGCAACTATGAATTTAGTGACCAATGGTGGTTATGCTCCTTACACGTATGAATTGGAAGTTAATGGTGGAGGGTTTGCTGTTTTTGCAGGAACATTCCCGTATTCAACTTCAACTATAGGCACCTATAGATTTAGAGTAACAGATGATCAAGGTTGTACTGCTGTTTCTAATTTGGTTACTGTAACGGCAACTGTAAATCCTGTTGCAACGGAAACCATTACCAATCCTACTTGTTTTGGTGACACTAACGGCATTGTTGAAATTAACGTTGATCCTAATTTTGGATCTTCGCCATATGAAATTAGTTTTGACGGTAGTGCTTTTACAAGTCAAAGAGTATACACAGGTTTAGCGGCTGGGACATATACGTATATCGTAAGAGATTCTAAAGAATGTACTTACAATGGTAGTGTAGATGTTATTGACCCTGTATTGTTCGATGCAAATGTTGTGGCTACCGATGTTAGTTGTGGAGGTGTTGGCATTGGTGATGTTCCTGGTAGTATTGAAATTACAATTACAAGTGGTGGTGCACCGAACTTTACATATACACTTTACGATAACCTTAATAACCTAGCGACAACAACTAGTCCTAACCCATTAGTAAACACAACCGATACTGTAGTTAATTTCGGTGGTTTGGCGTTTGGTGATTACTATGTTCGTGTATTAGATGCGAATGGTTGTGAATATTACGAAAACCCGGTAAGAGTTCTTTCTAACCCATATATTGCTGTTGATGCGGTAATACCTGCTGTTAGTTGTGTAACCGGTGGTACAGTTGAACTTACGGCTAGCGGAGGTTCTGGAAATTATAATTTCACGATTTATGGTTCAGGTAGAACACCAGATGCTGAGGCGCCAGGAGCTACTGCTGATGAGGAAGTGGCAACGTATAACGGACTTAATCCTGGTCAGAATTATGTATTCCAGGTGATTGACGTAACAACAGGTTGTTCAAGTTATATTGATGCTGACATTCCTAATTTATCAACTATAGATGTAGTACCAACTCCAACGGTAACCGATGTTGCCTGTTTTGGTGATACTAATGGGTCAATTGCTTTTCAATTTGAGGGTTATGATACTTCGGTTACTACCATTAACTATGAAATAAGAGAAAGTATAAGCAACATACCATTAGGTGCTGCATATTCAGGTAGTGTAACGGGTCCAAACGGTCCTGGTCCAACAGCTTTAGAAACAGTATCAAGTATTCCTCCTGGAGATTATGTATTATTCTTCCAAGAAGCAGCTACGCCAGAGTGTACAAATACTTTTGAGTTTAGAATATTAGAGCCTAACCCGGTTACCTTGACTTTGGCAGACCAAAATAATGGCTACTGTTCAGAAGACGCTAATGTTACTGTTATTGCAGGTGGTGGTAATGGTTCTTATACCTATGCCTACGTTGAAAATGGCGTTCCTCCTGTTGCTGGTGATTATGTTACTAGTAACTATGCAGAATTAGACCCTTCGGTTAATACCGAATGGGATATTTATGTAATGGACGGAAATGGCTGTTCTACAGCTTTACCGATAGATGTTACTATTGCAGATGATCCAACCCCAGCTATTTCTGGTGTGGTAATCAACCAATGTACTGCAGATGAAGGTGAATTTATTATAGAAATTACGTTAGATGGTGAAGGGTCTCAACCGTATACACTAAGTGTAAACAGTGGTTCATACCAGTCTTCTACGTTAACGACCGCAGGTACAACGCATCAGTTTACTGATCTTGGTTCTGGCAATTATACCGTTCAGGTTCGTGACTTTAATGGATGTGGAAATTTAGAAAACATTGAAATTTTCCCACCAACTTCTATTACCGCAGAGGTAACTACTCAACCCTCATGTACTGAAGGTGATGGTGAAATTATAATTACCGCATATGGTGGTTCTACATTCTATGAATATGAATTATTTGATAATGGAGGAGTTAGCGTAGCTGGCGGACCTCAACTATCACCAATTTTTACAGGATTAGATTCAGGTGTATATACAGCTCATGTTTATGATACTGTTTTAGGTGGATGTACTGCCCAAACCGATGTTGAATTAGAATTAGCAACCCCGGTATTATTTACTACAGATATAACACCTGTTACCTGTTTTGGAGATACTGATGGGTCAATAGTCGTTCTGTTAGATGCCACTATGGACAACCCTCCATATGTATTTCAATTATTTATAGAAACGGCACCTTCAGTTTTAGTACCTGTTGGTGTTCCGCAAACAACTTCTACATTTAGTAATCTTGCTGCAAATGATAATTATGTAGTTAGAGCAACTTCTTCTCGTGGTTGTGTGTTAGAAGTAGATAGTCCGGTAGCTACTCCGTTGCAAATAACAAATGTAACTGCTGACGTGGTTGAATTTGGTTGTACCGTAGGTAATAACCCTAACAATGCAACGGTAACTGTAGATACTGCAGCAATTACAGGTGGTAGTACTACTTATGTTACCTATGAGTTTATAGATAGTAGTTCTGCTATTGTTCAATCGGGTACATCAAATGTATTAACGGTTACAGATAGAACAGGGGAGACCTATACTATTAATGTGTATGATGATAATGGTTGTTCAGGTAGTACAACAGCTACAGTTCTTCCTTTTGATGAAATGATAGGAGCAACAGCTGCGGTAACGACAACAGTTACGTGTGCGCCAGGTAGCGACGGAGTAATTACGGTTACAGCAACTTCTTCTGCTAGTGATACTACGAAATATGAATATAGTATCAATAACGGTTCAACTTATGTTTCTACCAATGTCTTTGGCGGATTATCTGCTGGAAACTACAATTTCTTAGTAAGACACACTGATACGGGTTGTATCGTAACTGCTTCAGCTATAATTGAAGAGCCAAATACGTTTAATATCGATGTCGCTAAAACGAGCGATGTAATTTGTTTTGGCACAAATACTGGCGAAGTTACTTTTGAATTGGTCGATGCTACGTATAACACAGGATTCGATTGGGAAATTTTCCGTACTGATAACACTTCTGTTGTTAGTGGTTCAGAAGCTGCAAATGGTCCAACATCGATTATTAATTTAGGTGTAGGTGAATACTATGTTTCTATTTCACAAACCAATAATCCATTCTGTACTAATGTTGAATTTTTCAATATTGCAGGTCCTGATGCTGATATTACAGGAGATACTATAGTAACTGATATTACTTGTGCTTTAGGAGATGGTTCAATTACGATTACTGACGTTGTCGGTGGTTGGGGTGGCTATAATTACTTTGTTGATACGGTAGCACCAACATTACCAACTGATTTCATTGCAGATGCTTCTTTCGCAGGATTAGGAGCGGGTAC
Organism: Maribacter caenipelagi; assembly: GCF_004364175.1. GTDB lineage: Bacteria > Bacteroidota > Bacteroidia > Flavobacteriales > Flavobacteriaceae > Maribacter > Maribacter caenipelagi. The sequence goes on from NZ_SNZW01000011.1 coordinate 166,530, forward strand.
ATACCAAGCATGGGTTCGTGACGCAGAAGGTTGTGAGCGATTAATTCAAGATAACATTGTTTTGGATGTTCCAGAACTGATTGATGCCGATTTACTTGTTACTGTTGAGAATTGTACAAACTTACAAGGCGTATTAACGGTAAGCAACGTAGTTGGCGGACAAGGAAGTAACTATACCTACCAATTGAGATTAAACGGTAGTGATTTCCGTGCTCCACAGAATACCACAGTTTTCTCTGGTTTAGGTGCTGGTGAATACGAAGTAATTGTTTCGGATCAATGGGGTTGTACGTTTACAACTGATTCTAGATTATTGTATGAGCAGTTGAGCGCTACTACTTCAGTTGATAAAGCAATTGACTGCACAAGTATACCAGGCGGTACAATTACTATAAACGTAACTGGTGGTTCAACAAACCTTGAGTTTATAATGACACCTCCAGCAGGTGTTGCAGTAACTCAGTTGAATGACCCAACATTTACAGGATTAACTGTTGATGGTCTTTACAGTTTCTTAGTTAGAGATTTAGATACTACAAATCCTGTTTGTGAGTACCCAGTAACGCAAGAATTAGCTCCTGCCATACAGCCAGTATTTACAGATTCTCATATAGACATTACATGTTTTGGATCTAATGACGGTTCAATTACATTGACACAAGTGGAAAACGGAGTAAATCCGCTAACATTTGCCATATCTCCTGTAGCAGGAACATTTAACCCAAGCAACAATACGTTTGAAGGCTTGCCTCCAAATACGTATGTGGTAACTGCAACAGGAACCAATGGTTGTAGTGCTGTTTCAGGTAATATTGTAATAGATGAACCTACATTAATTTCGAACATCAATACTTCGGTAGTAGAATTCGGTTGTACCGTGGGTAATAATCCTAACAACGCTACAATTACCGTTGACGAGGCTGCCATTACAGGTGGTAGCGGTAACTATGTAATCTATGAATTTTTAGATAGCAGTTCAACTATTGTACAATCTGGTGCGTCTAACGTATTAATTGTTACAAATAGAGCAGGTGACACCTATACTATTAATGTATATGACGATAAAGGATGTGCTGGTAACACAACGGCTACCGTACTTCCTTATGATGAAATGACAGGAGCAACAGCTGCCGTAACGACAACAGTTACGTGTGCCCCAGGTAGTGATGGTGTAATTACGGTTACAGCAACATCTTCTGCTAGTGATGCTACTAAATATGAGTATAGTATCGATAACGGTTCAACTTATGTTCCTACCAATGTCTTTGGCGGATTATCTGCTGGAAACCATAACTTCTTAATAAGACATACAGACACAGGTTGTTTCGTAACAGCTTCAGCTATAATTGAAGAACCAAATACGTTTACTATTGATGTTGTTAAGACAAATGATGTAATTTGTTTTGGAACGAATACTGGTGAAGTAACTGTTGAATTAATTGACGCTGCATATAGCACAGGATTCGATTGGGAAATTTTCCGTACCGATAATACTTCTGTTGTTAGTGGTTCAGAATTAGCAAACGGTCCTACACCAATAATTAACTTAGGTGTTGGTGAATACTATGTATCAATATCACAATCTAATAATCCTTTCTGTACCAATGTTGAATATTTCAATATTGCAGGTCCTGATGCTGATATTACTGGAAATACTGTAATAACAAATATTACATGTAACCCTGGTAATGATGGTTCAATTACAATCATTGACGTAGTTGGTGGTTGGGGTGGCTATACATACTATGTAGGTGTAGGTATTCCTGCAACTGTAGATTTCGTGGCAGGTGCTACTTTCGATTCGCTTACAGCAGGTACTTACCAGGCATGGGCACGAGATTCTGAAGGTTGTGAGCGATTAATTCAAGATAATATTGTTCTTGATGTTCCAGACCCAATAGCGGCAATATTAGAAGTAAACATAGAGAACTGCACAAACTTACAAGGAGAAATTGAAGTGAGTATGCCTACTGGCGGACAAGGAAGTAACTATACATACCAATTAAGATTAAACGGTACTGATTTCCGTGCACCACAAAACACGAGAGTATTCACAGGTCTTGGTGCTGGTAGTTATGACGTAACGATTATAGACCAATGGGGTTGTCCTTTTACAACCAATGCGGTGGTGCTTTATGAGCAAATGGATGTTTCTACGACAGTAGATAAGTCTATTGATTGTTCATCAATACCTGGTGGTGAAATCACAGTGAATGTTAATGGTGGTTCTACTAACCTTGAGTTTGAAATGACGACTCCGTTAGGTAGCGTTGTAACTCAAACAACAGGTGTATTTACAAACTTAACTGAGGCAGGACCATATCGTTTCATCGTAAGAGATTTAGATACAACTAACCCTGTTTGTGAAAGAGAAGTGACTCAAACATTAGATGCGCCGGTTGATCCAGTATTATTAGATGCAACTATTGTAAACGTAAGTTGTTTCGGTGGTTCAGATGGTAATATTAGCGCTAACATTGATCCTGCTACGAATACAAACCCTGAATATCAATATGAATTATATGATATCGCTGATTTGGTTAATCCGATAGCATCTCAAACAAATCCTTTATTTACAGGATTAACAGAAGGTGATTATCAAGTACGGGTTATTTCTAGTAGAGGTTGTGAAGACATCAAGAATGAAACTATCACAGAACCATTAGCATTAACGGTAAGTGCGACGGCAACAGAATTTAGTTGTTCAGCAGATAATAGTGTTAATACGGCAACAATAACGGCAACAGCTGGCGCAGGTACTGGTACCGCACCATATTTGTACAGTATAGACAATGTAATCTTTCAAACATCGAATACATTCAATGTTAGCGATACAGGAAGTGCACAAACTATTAATGTATATGTAAAAGATGCCAAAGGTTGTGACACGTTCGATACGGTTACAATTCAACCTATCAACACGTTTACAGCTTCTATTGCACAAGATATAGCTATTAATTGTGCTGTTAATGAAACAATTACAATTACCGTTGCCGATAATGGACTGGCACATAACTATGGTTATGAGTTGTTACCGATTGGAAATACAACGGCTACATTAGTAAGCTCTACCGCAACAACAGCTACGTTCGATTTAACCACTGTAGGCTCTTACGTATTTAGAGTTACAGATTTAGATACGGGCTGTTTTGTAAATACCGCTAGTTATCCGGTTGCTCCGTTCGATTTAATTACGGCAACAGCTACACCTGTATCAGAGGTTACATGTTTTGGTGATGCTAACGGAAGTTTAGAAATTGATATCGATGGCTATACGGGTAATTACACTTACGAGGTATTTACCACGGCAGGAGTTTCTGTTATAGCATCGACTGCAACCGACACCAGTGTTAACCCAAGAACGATTACAGGATTATCTGGTGGCAGCTACTATGTTACCATTACGGAAACCGATGTTCCTTTATGTTCAGAAGACACGAATATGGTGACTATTGTATCTCCGGATATTGCTTTAAGTGGAACTGTTACTCCTTTAGCAGAAGCAACCTGTACAGATGATCAAGGTGAAATTAGAGTAGAAGTTGAAGGTGGATATAAGCCATATGATATTGTATTGACCAATACCTTAACAGGAGATGTGTATACAATGGATGACGTTAATGAAGGACTTTTCACAGATTTAGCTGCGGGGGATTTTACAGTAAGCATTACCGATGATGCCGGATGTGTAGTAAATTATACAGAAACATTGGCAGCTGCAACTCCAATAGTTGCCAACGCCACTCCGCTTGTAACAGACTTAGCTTGTTACGGTGATACAGGAGCTGTAGTTACTGCAAATGTAACTGGTGGCGGTAGTGGTAATTACGAATATCAGTTGAATTATTATGATGAAACCGGTACTACAATAACAAATACAACTGGAGCACAAACTAATCCTAATTTTAGAGATTTAGGTGCAGGTTTCTATAGTGTTACCGTAATTGACGGATGGAATTGTGATACAACAACCAATGTAGTTGAGGTAAGAGAGCCAACTGAAGTACAGGCTAGCTTAATTAGAACAGACGCATTAACCTGTGAGTCTGGCGCGGCGTTCGAGCTTAGCGCAACAGGTGGTAGTGGAACATATGAGTATAGTGTTGACAATATCAACTTCTTACCAATGACAAGCAACCCAATTGGATTACCGGAAACTGGTGAGTATGGTGCAGGTAGATATCAATTCTATGTTCGTGACGCTGTAAATGGTTGTGAGTCTGCAATTTCTAATGCTATTACAGAAAGTGAGATTCCACCATTATTATTAACGGTAAACGAAACTGCTGCAGTATTAAATTGTACCAGCGAAAGCACGGCTATTATTTATGCAACTGCTGATGGCGGATTAGGAAACTACCAATATGAATTATTTACAGATAGTTCTTTAAGCGTAGCCTCTAGAATTGCTGGTCCACAATCTCAAGGAGTGTTTAGAGATTTAGGTGCAGGTACTTATTATGTTACTGTAATTAGTGATGATTGTGAAACAACACCAGAAACAGTTGTTATTGATGAGCCAACGCCGCTTTCTTATACAGACAATGTTATTGATATTACCTGTGAAGGTGAAGATAACGGCGAGATTTCGGTAACGTTATCTGGTGGAGCTGGCGGTTATCAATATGCGATTTCTCCGAACTTAAATCAATTTTATGCTGAAGGTATATTTACCGAATTGACTCCGGGAGAGTATACAATCATTGCACAAGACCAAAATGGTTGTTTCGAATACTTGACATACACTATTTCAGAGCCGTCAAGTTTAGAAGTAACGGCAGAGACTACACCAGAAATTTGTGTTGATAGCCAAGATGGTTCTATCATCCTTGAAATAACAGGAGGTACGGCACCATATAGCACAGCGTTAAATTCGAATAGCGATGAAGATTTTGTACTGAACAGAACAGAATTTTATGATATGGCTGCAGGTAATTACTTAATTGTAATTAAAGATGCAAATGGTTGTGATACCAACGTAGTTGTTGACATTGAAACCGGAGTAAACCTTAACGCTACCGTAGTACCAGTTTATGAATGTTCGGGCGATACTCCAGATAACTATGTAAATATAACACTTGAAGACGATGGTGTAATTGGTGATGTACTTTATGCGATTGACTCTGTTGATCCAGCTGATTTTCAATTGAATCCTGATTTTAGAAATTCAGCTCCAGGTAATCATTATATAACCATTGCCCATTCTAATGGATGTTTACAAACAGTTGATTTCGTAATTGAAGCATTTGAACCTTTAACTCTTGTTTTAGAGCAAAATAACATGAACGAAATAACAGCTATAGCAGAAGGTGGTCGAGAAGACTATACTTTCTTCTTCGATGGTTATGACAATGGCGATAATAATACGTTCTATATCACAAGAACAGATACCTATGAGGTACGTGTTGTTGATGAGAACGGATGTTCTACGGTTGCAAACATATTCATGGAGTTTATAGACATTGAATTGCCTAATTTCTTTACGCCTGACGGAGACGGACAGAACGATTTATGGATCCCAAGAAACATTGAACAATACCCTCAAATACTAATAAAAATATTTGATCGTTATGGTAGAGTGGTTTCCGAACAAGCAGTTGATTCTGAAGGTTGGGACGGAACATACTTAGACAACGAATTGCCAACCGGAGACTACTGGTATGTAGTGAAACTGAACGGCGATCGAGATGAAAGAGAATTTGTTGGACACTTTACTTTATACCGTTAAAAACTTAACCTAAAATGATGATGCGGAACAGTCTATTGACACTGGTATTATTTATAAGCGTCTTCTCCCTAAGAGGGCAGGAGCTTACTATACCTCAATTATCTCAATATCTTGCCGATAACCCCTTTGTAATGTCCCCAACTTACGCAGGTATTGGTGACCATGTTAAAATAAGACTTAACGGTCTTACGCAATGGGTAGGTATTAAAGATGCACCCGATACCCAATCTCTTGCTGCAGATATGCGAATTGGAGAGAAATCTGGTATTGGTATGTTATTGTATAACGATAGTAATGGTGAAACAAAGCAACAGGGAGCACGGTTCTCATTTGCCCATCACCTTACATTGGACCGTTATGATGATGAGTTTTTATCATTCGGTATATCTTATAATTTTAACCAGTTTAGAATTGACAACACAAACCCAGAGTTAGTAGCCGATCCTGCATATGTTGGTGATAAAGCTACCACAAATCATAATTTTGATATTGGGGCACTTTACAGGTATGACAAATTTTATTTCAGTATCAATGCATCTAATGTTTTAGATAAAGACTTAAGTAATTTCAACGCATTATACGAGCCTAATAGATTAAGAAACTATTACGTGTATACAGGTTATAGATACATGAAAAAAAGAACCAGTAAGATGGAAATTGAGCCTTCTGTGTTGTTTCAATTGTTTGAGAGTGATGGGCGTTCTGTTACCGATTTAAACTTGAAATTCAGATTTTACGATTTTGAAGATTATTTCTACGCAGGTATCAACTATCGTTTCTTGAACGACCAAATTGGTAATCCGCTTTATATCGCTCCTATTGCAGGTTTAAAGAAAAGTAACTTTTACTTCGGATATTCTTATCAAGTAATTCTGAACGAACTTCTTGGGTATAGTTCTGGTACGCATGTAATTACCTTAGGGGTAGATTTATTTCAAGGTATCAGTAATTGTCGGTGTACTTACTAATCCTTCATGGATAATCATTAAATTTGATGTCCAGAATATAAAGAATGGGTAAAGTACAGTTAGAGAATATAAAAGCATATGCCCACCACGGGTGTTTGCCTCAAGAAACTAATATTGGTAGTGATTATTTGGTCAACGTTTCTGTAGAGACAAATCTATTGATTGCCTCAGTTTCCGACGAGCTAAAAGATACTGTTGATTATGTTCATATCAACAAGATAGTCAAGCAAGAGATGGCAACACCTTCTAAGTTGTTGGAGCATGTAGCCAAAAGAATAATCGACCGTATTTTTATGGAACTGCCAACCGTAGACTCAGCTATGGTATCCGTTTCTAAAATCAATCCGCCCATAAATGGGGACGTAGAAAAGGTAACCGTATCATTGAATTTACAAAGAGGACAATCTGTTCAGTAATCCATCCGACCTTAAAAAAATATAATTTCTTGGCTGTTAATGCAGCTTAAATTGGGAATAATGTTTATTTTTGCTCTCGCTAAAAAATGGCATCGTGGCCGAGTGGCTAGGCACAGCTCTGCAAAAGCTTGTACAGCGGTTCGAATCCGCTCGATGCCTCCAAAACCCTCCTATTAGGAGGGTTTTTTTGTTTACTTTACTTTTCTGTTACTTAAGGTTGAAGTAGAAATACTAGTAGAATTGTAGGTATAAAGTAAACAGCAATAGTTTTAGCACCTTCATAGTCTTTGGCAATTCGCTGACCGAATAAAAGCATAAGCAATGTTATACTTGATAAGATTGCTCCAAATAATGCAATGCTAGTTTCTCCTGTGCTAAAAATATGATAGACACCTACCAAACATAGTAAACCGGCAACAACTTCTGTAACCAAAATAATACCTACCAATAAAGGCACTATATTTTTGAAAGGAGTTTTAGAGAAGTGATCTTTTAACCAAGATATATTACCGTTCCAATCGGTTATTTTATCAAATCCGCTTTGTAAAAAGGTGATGATTAAAAATAAGAGCAACAAAATTTCAGTGGCATTGTTCAATACTGTATTCATGGTGGTTTATTTAAGTTCAGACTTTTTTCTATGAAGTAGTCGGGTTAGTTTAATTGAAAGGTCGGTAAATATTATTTTCGAATTTCCATTTCTTTCTACATGGTAAATAGCATCTTCTAACTCTTTAGTAATATCTATAATGTTGTTTTCATGTACAAAAGGTGCAAATTTCTTCAGCTGAAATCCTTCGGCATGTATTTTAAGATAAGCAAGTTCTTCTGCACCATAATTAATCATGAGCGCCTGTCTCATGACCGTAATACAGTAGCTTAGAAAGTTCTTCTGTGTTTCTCTACCGGTTTTTGCAACCTCTTCGCTCCATAATAACAATTCATGAATGGCAGCTTTATTACCTTTTGCCTTAAAAGCAGTTCGAACCCATTGTACAAACCAGTTTTCAAAAACCAGATCTTCAGAATCTTTATTTAAAAGATCAAGAGCTTTATTGTAATTACCGTTCGCTTCATGAGCCAAGAGCATTGCCTCTGCCTTGCTTGCTCCTTTCTCACTCAAGGCGGTGGCGATGGCATCTTCTGCCAAAGGAGGAAAATGAACGACCTGACATCTAGATTTTATAGTCTGTATGATTTGCTCTTCGTCTTCACAAAGCAGTAAGAAGATAGTTTTATCGGGCGGTTCTTCTATTAGTTTCAATAATTTGTTAGAAGCTGCCGTGTTCATCTTTTCAGCCATCCAAATTAACATCACTTTATAGCCGCCTTCATAAGACTTTAATGATAATTTTTTTACAATATCCTGGGCTTCATCTACCCCTATTTGACCTTGTTTCTTTTCAATTTCAATATGGCGGTACCAGTCAAAGAGATTTCCATAGGGCTGTTCTAGTATAAACTCTCGCCATTCTTTCATATAATGGTTGCTTACAGCGTGAGATTTTACCTTATCAGAATTAGAGACAGGAAAAGCAAAATGAACATCTGGGTGGGCAAACGACTTGAACTTTAAATTGCATGCCTCATTACCACCATTATTTTCTCCATTCTGGTTTGAACATATAATATATTGAGCATATGCCAATGCCATTGGTAAAAGGCCACACCCCTCTGGACCCACAAATAACTGTGCATGCGGTATTCTACCTGCATCTGCACTTGATGCCAGGTGTTTTTTAATATGTGAAAGTCCTAAAATTTCATTGAATAACATAGATTCAAATATAGTTGTTTAAAGCACAACAAATTTAATGGTATTGGGTGTAAATTATCCTATTTAGCACTTTATCACAAGGCATTTAATCTTTACATTTGTTACCTAACAAAAGTAATATCACATGAAAGTATTGAATGACTTTAATTTTGAAGATAAAAAAGCGTTAATTAGAGTGGACTTCAATGTTCCATTAAATGACAAATTCGAAGTAACGGATAACACTAGAATTCAAGCAGCTAAGCCAACAATTATTAAAGTGTTGGAAGATGGCGGTAGCGCTGTGCTTATGAGTCATTTAGGAAGACCAAAAGGGGAACGCAATTCAGATCTATCCCTAAGTCATATCGTAGATGCTGTTTCTGATATTATCGGAGTTACCGTTAAGTTTGTTGGTGACTGTGTTGGTGACGATGCTGAAAAAGCAGTAGCAGAATTACAGAACGGAGAGGTACTTTTAATAGAGAACCTTAGATTTCATAGTGAGGAAGAAAAAGGTGATGAAGACTTCGCAGAAAAACTTTCTAAATTAGGAGATATATATGTTAATGATGCTTTTGGTACGGCTCACCGTGCTCATGCATCTACTACTGTAATAGCTAAGTTTTTTACAGGCGCTAAGTGTTTTGGTTATTTATTGGCCAAAGAAATAGAGGCTATCGATAAGGTAATGGCTACAGGTGAAAAACCTGTATTGGCAATTCTTGGTGGAGCTAAAGTTTCTTCTAAGATTACTATCATCGAAAATATTCTTGATAAAATCGATGATTTGATCATTGGTGGCGGCATGACATATACTTTTATTAAGGCTCAAGGTGGTAAAGTAGGAGATTCTATTTGTGAAGATGACAAAATGGAACTTGCCATGGAAATTCTTAAACAGGCAAAGGAGAAAAATGTTAATGTACACATACCTGTAGACGTTATTGCTGCAGATGCTTTTGATGCGAATGCAAATACACAAGTGGTAGATGTTGACAAAATACCAGATGGCTGGCAAGGACTAGATGCCGGACCAGATACACTACAAAACTTCAAAAAAGTAATTCTAGCTTCTAAAACAATTCTTTGGAACGGACCAATTGGCGTTTTTGAAATGGAGAAATTTGCTGGCGGTACTATAGCAGTTGGTAATTATATTGCAGAAGCTACAAAAGAAGGTTCTTTTTCATTAGTTGGTGGTGGAGATTCTGTTGCCGCAGTGAAACAATTCGGCTTTGAAAACAAAGTTAGTTATGTATCAACAGGCGGAGGTGCAATGCTAGAAAGTTTAGAAGGTAAAACATTACCAGGGATCGCCGCTATATTAGACTAATAAAGGGGTTATCGATAAACGGCATATAACGAAAATTTGTGCATTTTAAGAGAAATTATTTTATTCTCATTAAAAAATGTACGATTTTCGTTTGTTCCGTTAACGTAATTTACCCCATTATGAATAAAATAACCTATAACTGTTTTTATTTACTAGGATTAGCTTTGATGCCGGTCTTAGGATCTGCACAGCAAGAAAATTCAGTTTCTACTGTTTCAGATTCATTAAACAGTACTTCTATAATTGTTAATGATTCACTCACCGAAGCGGTTCCGTTAGAACAATTAGATGTTGTTAAAAATTCTAAAACCGAAAGTTTGGTTTTATATAAACCAACAGAATCCTCTTCTTATAATCTTCAGGATAATCTATTGGCAGCCAAGTATGATAGTCTTTGGATGAAAGAACTAATAGATACAGCTCCGCTTTTTAATGAAATGTACCAAGAGGTATTAGAATTGGATACCATTTCTACCTTCGTTTTAGATTTACCAACGGATACCTTAAAGATGCGTTTGGCAAAATTGAATGCAAAAACACCTTTTAACGTAGAATACAATACATCTTTAGAAAGCGTTATTAAATCATTTCTAACTAGAAAAAGAGATTTGATGGAGCGTATGCTTACCGTTAGTCAATTTTACTTTCCATTATTTGAGCAAGAGCTAGACAATAAGAACATTCCATTAGAAATGAAATACTTGTCAATTGTAGAATCTGCATTAAATCCGAAAGCACGTTCTAGAGTTGGGGCAACCGGTCTGTGGCAATTTATGTACGGTACGGGTAAGGAAATGAAATTAAACATCAACAGTTATGTTGATGAGCGTAGTGATCCTATAAAATCTACTGCTGCTGCCGCTAATTACTTAAACAGATTACATAGAATTTATGATGATTGGGATTTAGCGCTAGCTGCTTATAATTCTGGTCCGGGTAACGTAAACAAAGCTATTCGTAGAAGTGGTGGTCAAAGAAATTATTGGAACATAAGAAGGAACCTACCTAGGGAAACAGCTGGTTACGTACCTGCTTTTCAAGCAACGATGTATATTTTTGAATATGCCGAGGAACACGGATTAAAAACTAAAAGAGCGGAAAGAGCTTATTTTGAAACGGATACAATTCATGTCAAGCACATGATTACCTTCGATCAGATTACAGAACTTACAGGCATCAATAAGGATGAATTAAAGGTATTTAACCCTCAATATAAATTAGATGTAATCCCCTTTGTTGAAGGTAGACCACATGCTTTAAGATTACCTGTTCATAAAATGGGGAAATTTGTAGCGAACGAGGAAGCTATATATGCTCATGTTGAGAAAGAATTAAAGAGTAAGGAGAGTCCTATTGCGCAAATAACAAAGCAGGCAGAGGAGAACAGTATAAGGTATAGAGTTAGAGATGGCGATTTTCTTGGAAAAATTGCTGAACGTTATGGAGTTCGTGTTAGCCAGTTGAAACAATGGAACGGGTTACGAAGTAATAATTTACGAATCGGACAACGATTAACAATTTATCCAAAACATAACACAGGTTCTTCTGTAAAACCGAAAGAAACTCCGTCTAGAACAGCTGTTGCAAGTAATTCTAAAACGCATGAAGTTAGAAGTGGAGACTCATTATGGACAATTTCTAGAAAATATCCGGGTGTAACTATAGATAATTTACGAAAGTGGAACGGTATTAGTGGTAATAATTTAAAACCAGGCACAAAACTTAAATTGTGCGACTGTTCATCGTAAACCAAAACACCAATGAAAAAAAGAATTTTATTTTGTTTTTTAGCAATTTTAGGATTGTCAATTGCCTGTAAAGAAGACGGCAAAGCAGATTACTTACCAGAATCGGTAGGTGCCATGAATACCTTAACGGTAGTTATAGATAATGATTTGTGGAACAGTAGTGTTGGCGATGCCATTCGTGAAAACTATACTGCCGCTGCACAAGGATTAACTTGGGACGAGGCACTTTTTAGTGTTACCCAGATTCCTCAACAAATATTTTCTGGTTCAATTCGTAACACTAGCTCTGTGCTTTATGTTATGGAAGATACCTTGAACGTTGCCCACATGAAATCTAACATGTATTCGAAACCACAGAAAGTGGGCGTAATTAAAGGGCAAAATAAAGAGGAGATCATTGCAAATATCAAAAAGACGGCACCAGAATTTATAGCTGATTTTAAAGCACTTGAAATTGCAAAAGCTCAAAAACGATTCGAAAAATCATTGAATAAGGAAAAGGCGCTAGACGATAAATTTGATATTTCGATGAAAATACCTTCCGTATATAGAGTAGGTAGAGAAGAAGATAACTTTGTGTGGATAGATCGTCAAATTCAAAAAGGGAATATGAATATCATCGCATACACCATGCCTTGGGATAGTTTTCAGAACGATTCTACCTTTGTTCAAGATATTATTAAAATGCGTGATTCTATTGGGGCACTTTACATTGGAGGAGAGGATATACCTGGTAAACAAAATCATATGATTACAGAAAAGGCTTTTTCTCCATACGTCTTTCCTGCCGAGGTTTCCGGTAAAAAAGCAGCTGAGGTAAGGGGAATTTGGGAAATGTCGGCTTACCCAATGGCAGGTCCATTTTTGACCTATATAATAAGCGATAAAGAGAACAACCGTAAATTGATTCTTGAAGGTTTTGTTTTTGCTCCCGCAACCAAGAAAAGAGATTACATGTTCGAGCTAGAAGCGATTATGAAATCAGTGCGGTTCAATGTTAACAAACAAAACAAATAACTAATTCTATATAGTTTTATACAAAATAAAAGGCTCAGGAATTTCCTGAGCCTTTTTATATGAGTTAGGTTTATGTTTAATGACAAACCGTGCCTTAATGACTTGTCTATTATAAGTTGCTGAAAGAAAATCCGGTAGAAACTCTAAAAATTAAAGCGTAAAAAGTATAAGCTATCAATAAAAAACACAACCACGAAAATATTTTAAAGTAATGTTCCAAAAGGAAACTTTTCCAATTTTTAAAGGCTTCAATGTAAATTTCTTTTACTAGTGTAATTTTTTCCATGTTCAATGATTTAGGAGTTCATGCTAGTAAAGATGTTCAATCTTAATGCCTTTATTGAAAAGTTTAGGTAAAAGGACCAATTATTCTATAAAACGTAATAGATTAAAAGCTATATCTATCAACAGTAAAAATGACAGATAAACTGCATGTTTTAAACATTTTAGAAAATCGACAAAGAGTATAAAATCATAGATAAATAGAGAGCGGTTGGGGTTGATAGAAGAAAAAGCATTTAACTTTAGATACTTACAAAAAGTTAAACGTATTATAATAAAAAAGACCCGCTATCTAGCAGGTCTTTTTTATTGATGTCATTTAATATTACATGTCTACTATAATAAACTCTGATCTACGGTTAAGGTAGTGTTGTTCTTCTGTACAACGAACTGTACCATCACATTCATTAATTAGCTGTTCTTCTCCATAACCAATGGCACTTTCAATTCTACTTGGGTCTATACCTTGGGCAATGATATAGTCTCTTGTTGATTTAGCACGCTTGTCAGATAAATATTTGTTATAAACTGCTGCACCTCTTGAATCGGTATGGGATTCAATTTTAATGACCATATTAGGTGAATCGTTCATTACAGCTACTAGTTTATCAAGTTCTTCAGCGGCGTCTGTACGTATGTATGATTTATCGAAGTTAAAGTGAATCATTTCTGTCTTAAGCTTCTTAATGCCATTCTCAACAGCGATCATATCATTAAGTTTTCTCATCGACACATCTACATTAACAATTTCATTGTCTTTCGTTGCAGCTTCTCTGGTATCTTCAAAGTATGAACCTTTGGTTGTCTTTAAAACATACCTAGTATCAGCATCTAAATCTTCAAAAATGAAGTTTCCGTTTTCATCGGTTTCCATTTCTTTAAGTTTAATGTTGTTCTCATCAAGTAATTCAATAAATGCATTTGGCATTAAATCGCCCGTTATTAAATCGGTTACAATACCCGATATAGCATTTATACTGGGTGGTGTTTCTTCTAATTGTAAGGTTTTAAAAGAATAGATATCATCATCTCCCTTACCACCATCTCGGTTAGATGCAAAGTATCCTTTCTGAGTCTCTTCGTCTACAATGAAAGAAAAATCATCTTTCTTACTATTAATAGGTTTACCCACATTGCGTACTTCTAAAAAGCCAGCCTCTTCGTCAAAGGCAACTTCAAAAACATCTAATCCTCCTAAACCTATATGGCCATCAGATGAGAAGTATAGTTTCTTGTTATTAATAAAAGGAAACATTTCTTTATGTTCCGTATTAATTTCAGGACCAAGGTTTCTTGGTGAAGAGAAAGAACCGTCTTCAAGCACGTCTACAACAAAAATATCTGTTTCCCCTATACTACCTGGCATATCAGATACAAAGTATAATTGCTTTCCGTCAGGACTTAGTGCTGGGTGACCAGTAGAGTAATTATCACCGTTGAAGGAAACTTCTTCAGCTTCTAACCACTCATCATTAACTTTCTTAGAGCGATAAATTTTAAGATGATTTATACCGTTTTTATCACGCTTTAGTTTTTTACCATAATTATTTCTGGTAAAATACATTGTTTCATTATCTGGGGAGAAAGCAACAGAAGCTTCGTGATATTTTGTATTTATCTTTTTAGAAAACTTAATGGCATCTTTAAAATCTTGTGACTCTTCATTTACCTTGGCAACAAATAGATCTAAGTAAGGTTGGTTGTTCCACTTATATTTTCTGGTAGTAAATATAGAAGAATCTTTAGCAGATGCATAAACCATTTCATCACCACCATAATACATAGGTGAAAATTCTGAATACTTTGAGTTTATGTTCAGGTTGTCGACATCAAATTTTTCTTCCATTCTTAGAAGTCCGTCCAATACAATTTCATTTTGTTTAGTATCTGGCGCAAACTTTTCACCAGTTAGTTTTCTATTATATAATTTTAATAGACGTTTTGATCTTTTGTAATTTCCAATACCTTTAAGAGAGTGAGCATATTTAAATAAGTAGTCAGAACTCATATCAGACTCATATTTAGTATATAATATGTTGTACCATTTATAAGCGTTTTCCATATCTGTATTGAAGTAATGCGCATCTCCCGCTTTCTTCAATATTTCATAGGTATAAGCTTTTTCTCCTTTAGATAAAGCTTGCTCATAAATTTTGGCAGCTTCGGCATACCACATTTTGTCAAAATACTCATCAGCTCTTTTTATAAGTATTGATTTAACCGTTGGGTCATTTTGTTTTGATGCGGTTAACATGTCATAAGAAACATCTTCTACTGGTATGGATTCTGTGTCTAAAAAAGTTTCTGGAGTTAATACTGATTCTGCTATTGTTTCTGTCTCTGATACGGTCTGTAATTCAGTTACTGAATCTGATTCAGTATATAAGTTACTATTAATCATTTTTAATATCCAAACTTCATCATCATATCGATTATCAAATTGTGTAGAATAATCGTTTAACGCCTCTTCCCAAGAAGTATAATGATTTAAATAAAGATAGTATAGTTGGTTTTGAGGATTTTGAAAAGACCCTGAACTAAACCCTTTTCTATTAAGTTTTTTAATTTGAGACTTTAGATTTTTGTCTTTAGAAAAAGTACCGGCTATAACGTAATATCCATTTTCGGTTTCTTCAATATCATGAAAAGCCCTGTAAGGAATAGACAATGCATCTGCCGCCCTTTGGAATGATTTTTTGTCATCAGCTTCTATTTCGGAAACTACCACATTATCGCTATTATTTGACACCTCAGATACAAGTTCATCCTGAAAGCCTTGAGCTTGAGCAAAAACGATAAATACCAGAAACAATAGATTTAATACACTTCTCATAGACATAATTCTTTGTTGAACGTTACATTCAACTGGGGTTTTAAGTATAGTACCAACGGTTAGTTATGGGTTTTTAGTACTATATGCCTAACGAAATTAGCTGTAAAGCGATATTCTGAATATTAATTGTTGTGAAAGAGGGTTTTTATGTCGTGTATGAATAGTATTTAGTAGCCTCTTAACCAATGAGATCCGGATAAACGGACGATTTTTACGATATAGAGCATATTCCTACTACGGAAGGATATTTAAATTCTAATACTATTATGAGAAACAAAAAAAGCTCTGATATTCAGAGCTTTATAAATTATATGAAAGGCTAAAATATTGCTTAGTCCTTTTTCTTTTCTTCTAATTGTTCATCCTCTTTAGAGGCATCTTTAAATTCTTTTATTCCACTACCCAAACCTCTCATTAGTTCCGGAATTTTTTTACCTCCGAATAATAGTAGAATTACGACTACCACTAATATAATCTGTGGAGCGCCTATGGCCAAAAAAGTAGATAATAATGTCATAAGACTATGATTTAAAATGGATTTCAAAGATACTAAAAAGTTATTAGTTTGCTGTTAATATTAACAGCAAGTGTATATTTCTTTAATTCAAAATTTTTAAATCTGTAATATACAGATAGGTATATAATTTTTTAAGAGTATTAATCTGTATATCCTTTATCCAGTTTTAGAGTTTACCACTTCAAAACATATAGTATTAACCGATTTCAAACATAAGTAGTGATTTATACTAGTTTGATTTTTATAAAGCTTGTAAATTATTTGTCAATTAGGGTACGTTCTAATGAATTTAGATAGTTACAAAGATTATTAAGACCATCTTAATTATCTTAATTATGGAGTAAAACGGAAATTTGGATTATTTTATGAATAGAAAATATTTATAATAAGGTAATTAAATTAAGTTTGGGCAACTCTTTAATTAATTATTCATTTTAAAGAAGGTCTAAAATAAAATTCTAAGTTTATCTTTGTTAAGATGGCCAAAAAGAAAGTCAAAAAAAGAAAGGAAATAAAAAGGAAACTTCTTCATAAGTACCGTTTGGTTATATTGAACGAAAATACTTTTGAAGAGAAGAT
The DNA here is from genome assembly GCF_004364175.1 of Maribacter caenipelagi. Taxonomy (GTDB): domain Bacteria; phylum Bacteroidota; class Bacteroidia; order Flavobacteriales; family Flavobacteriaceae; genus Maribacter; species Maribacter caenipelagi. The sequence continues at coordinate 183,710 of NZ_SNZW01000011.1, forward strand.
TTCCTTTAAGTTGAGTAGACTTAATGTTTTTGTGACGGGATCTCTTTTTATGATTACCTTAATCGGACTTACAACTCTTCTTATAGCCTTTACGCCACTACGAGAATATATACCTGGCTATTCTTCAACAAGATTAAAGAAAGAAGCCACAGAACTTACGTATAAGACCGACTCTTTAATTAGAACCTTAAACTATACCAATAAGTATTTAGATAATATTCGTATGGTTTTAAAGGGTGATATTGAAAACACTGTAGTTAATAGAGATTCTCTTTTTCAGCAGTTTAAATTAGATCCAGCATCTGTAGATTTAAATCCTATTAAAGAAGATTCGTTATTGCGGGCAGAGGTCGCTCTTGAAGATAAGTACAACTTATTCGAGCGAACAATAGATAAGAAAAATTTAGTGCTGTTTACTCCCGTTTCAGGTTCTGTTACAATGGGTTTCAACCCTAATGAAAAACACTACGCAGTTGATATTACAGCAGTAAGCGATAGTCCGGTAAAAGCAATTGCAAACGGTACAGTAATTTTTTCTGAATGGACGGCAGATACTGGTTATGTCATTATAATTGAGCACGAAGGCGGATTGTTAAGTGTATACAAGCATAATGGTTCATTATCTAAATATCAAGGTAATATCGTTAGAGGTGGCGAAGTAATCGCTGCAGTGGGTAATACCGGCGAACTTACCACTGGACCACATCTACATTTTGAACTTTGGGACAACGGAACACCTATTGACCCTTTAAATTATATCGACTTTAATTAAAACGAAATGTCACTAAAGACTATTGCTGCCAAGATATTTGCGCATCGTATCGCGAAAAGAACCGAAAAATGGGTCAGTAATCCTATTGAGACACAAGAAAATGTTTTTAGAGAACTTATTGCCAAAGGAAGTAAGACAAAGTTTGGTCAAGATCATAACTTAAAGACGATTAAAGCTCATAGCGATTTTATAGCTCAGGTTCCTATTAGAGATTACGAAGAACTTAAAGAGTATGTGAATTTAGCAGTTGCTGGTCAAGAAGATATTCTTTGGCCAGGTAAACCATTATATTTCGCAAAAACTTCGGGTACCACTTCTGGAGCTAAATATATACCCATTACTGAAGGTAGTATTAAAGAACAAGTAAAAGCATCTAGAAACGCTATTCTTAATTACATACATGAAACTGGTAAGGCGGACTTCGTAACTGGTAAAATGATATTTTTACAAGGTAGCCCCGTTTTAACAGAGAAAAACGGAGTGAAATTAGGTAGGCTTTCTGGAATTTCGGCGCATTATGTCCCTAATTATCTGCAGAAGAATAGAATGCCCAGTTGGGAAACTAATTGTATTGAAGATTGGGAAACCAAAGTAAATGCCATTGTAGAAGAAACCAAGAATGAAGACATGACGGTTATCGCTGGCATACCGTCTTGGGTGCAAATGTATTTCGAGAAATTAAAGGAAAATACCAATGAGTATGTAGGTGACTTGTTCAAGAATTTTGAGCTTTTCATTTATGGCGGTGTAAACTATGAACCCTATAGAAAGAAATTCGAAACTCTAATTGGTAGAAAAGTTGCGAGCATTGAGTTGTTTCCGGCAAGTGAAGGATTTTTTGCTTATCAGAACTCTCAAAAGGAAAATGGAATGCTTCTGCTTTTAGATGCTGGTATATTTTATGAATTTGTTCGGTCGGATGAATTTTTTGATGAGCACCCTAAAAGGATCACCCTAAAAGATGTTGAGATAGGAGTAGATTATGTTATGATTATTACTACCAATGCAGGATTATGGGCATATAACCTTGGTGATACCATTCGGTTTATTTCAACGTATCCTTTTAAAATAGTGGTATCTGGTCGTATAAAACATTTTATTTCTGCTTTTGGTGAACATGTTATTGCCAAAGAAGTAGAAGAAGCTATGTTGGCAGCTACAAAGGCAACCGATGCAAGTGTCAGTGAATTTACGGTGGCACCTCAAATTACTCCGAAAGAAAATGAATTGCCATATCATGAATGGTTTATAGAGTTTGAAAAACAACCTTCTAATATGAACCTTTTTATTAAAGAATTAGATTCGGCACTACAAAAACAAAATAGCTATTATTATGATCTAATTGTAGGTAAAGTGCTGCAGACTTTGAAAATTACTCCAGTAAAAAGTGGAGGCTTTTTAGAGTATATGAAATCTATTGGTAAGCTTGGTGGTCAGAACAAAGTGCAACGTTTATCTAACGACCGAAAAGTGGCAGATGGGTTGTCAAAATATAAAGCAGAAAACAACTAGCTTTTAAATAACAAATTATAAATCGTAATTTCGTTTGAAATCATCAATGGGAAAAGCAATTACAACAACTAGAGCGCAAGAGTCTACAAACGCAATAGAACGCATGTATATTACTATGCGCCATCTTTTTAATAGAGGTTTTTATAAACCAAACGGCGTTTCTGGTGAAGCATTAAAAAATGCATTACTACAATTAAGACCAGAAATATATGGTTCTGTAGCAGAAGAGAAAGCGGAGCTAAACGGACTTATTTATGTTTTAGAAAGATTGCCAGAAGGTATAGAACAATGCTCATTTATTAATCTAACTTCTGACGAGGGATATGGAATTTCTCATATAGACCCAATAGTACCACCAAAAAGAAGAAGAAACTGCTACCGTATAGACGATGAGCAGATGAATATTGAGATAACCAGAGGACGTTCAGACATTTATGATATTCTTACGCACCTTACATTTTTATTTATTGAATCTGAAAAAATATGTAAGCGTGTTTTAATTACGGATACAGAAAAAACCATAAGAGATTGGACAAAACTTGAAGCTGCTGTTCAAAAAGAGGAATTAACCCAGGCTGAGCGAGAAATTGCACTTATTCATACAGCAAATATATTAGGTAGGTCTTTTGAAGAAATTTTAGAAGTATATAAGAAGTTCAGTACCGAAAGTAATCCAGATAGATTTCTGAATGTTATTTATTGGTTAGGTAAGTTAGCCTTAGACGAAGAAATCTCAGGCGAAAAAAGAGCGGTTACATTTAGTGCTTTGCTCAGAGAACGATTAGGGCATCACATTCACGGAGAACGTTGGGCAAATAACATTAAGGAGGTTTTAACCAAAAACAACCTAATGCATAGACCAATTCATATTATCTCTGCAAACATGCATAGTGTTATGAATTCATTATTTGCAAAAGCGGCTTTAAAAACTGAATTTCCGAATACAGATTCATTAGAAATTTTTGAAGCACTTAGTAGTTCTGGTAATGCGGCACTAAGGAAGAAAGTTACGGACTTGGCTGAAAAGAATGGTATGATCATTATGGATGATACCTCTGGCACCAATATAGATGTACAGATATTTGATACTGCTAAAATTAAAATCAACAATTGCTCGTATGAATTTTCTGAGGAAGATGTTGATAAAAAACCTGTTATATTTGTAATGGATTACGCATTCGGCGAGCAGGCTTATGAAACGATTGATGAATTGTTGAAACCTTACACTACAAAAAAGAACAATGTGTCTTTAATAAATGTTGATTCTGTTTCCATAATGGGGAAAGCGGGTATTTTGGAAGGTGGAAAAGGAGATTTAATGATTCCTTCTGCACATATTTTTGAAGGAACAGCAGACAATTATCCGTTTAAAAATGAATTGTGTGCCAAAGACTTTGAAGGTTATGGTTTAAAGGTTTTTGAAGGAACTATGGTAACGGTTTTAGGAACCTCACTTCAGAATAAGGACATTTTAAAATTCTTTCACAAATCAACTTGGAATGTAATTGGATTAGAGATGGAAGGTGTGCATTATCAGAAAGCAATTCAGTCGGCCTCTAAAATAAGAAAGAGTATAGGTGAAGATGTTAAAGTGCGTTATGCATATTATGCTTCAGATAACCCGTTAGAAACAGGAAGTACATTGGCATCAGGTGGATTAGGTACTACAGGAGTAAAACCTACATACTTAATTACTGATAAAATTTTAAAGCAAATATTTACTACATAAATGGCAAGCAATCAAACACCATCTACACAAACCAATTCTGATGAAATTGATTTGGGGCAATTATTTCAATTAATAGGAAGGGGCTTCAATGCTATTTTTCGTTGGATTTTAAGAGTTTTTCTGTATCTAAAGAAGAACATGCTTTTACTTATTGGTCTTGTCGTTGTAGGACTAGCAATAGGTTATGGTTTAAATAAAATTATATCAAAAAAGTATAAAACCGAGGTGATTGTAAAACCTCAAATTGAAAGTAAAAACTACTTGTATGATGTTGTAAATGAATTAAAATCTAATATAGGGTCAAGGGACACAATGTTTTTTAAGTCCATAGGTATAGAGAATATTGATTTTAATGGTTTAAATATTGAAATCTCTAGAGTTGCCGAAGTAGGAAACTCAGAGAGTGATCTTAAATATTTAGAATTACTTCAAAGTTTTGAAAATACCGATGCCATAGCAGATATTGTTAGGGCAGAATTACAGAATAAGAGCTCGTTTAATCATAGAATTACTTTCTATTATAAGGATACAGCTTTCGGTAAACAATTTGCAGAACAAGTATTGAATTATATCAATACTAACGCATATTTCAACGGCCTTTTAGAGGTTTATAAAAGTAATGCAGCAGCTAGGATAAAGGAGGATGAAAAATTATTGGTGCAAGTTGATCAAATTATTACTAATTATACAAAGGGATTAGCAAATAATGGGAGTTCTTCTTCAAATGATAAAATTGTTTTAGACAATCAAGAGCAAGTCAATATAGCTGATATTTTTGAATATAAAACAGGATTAATTAGAGATATTGAAACTAAGAAACTAGAATTGGAAGAACGTAAAGAACCGGTCAGTATAATTAATTTAGGGCAACCTCAAGTTGAACAAAAGTCGTTTTTTGGTAAAAGCATAGTGTTGATTCCTTTAATTTTTGTTTCGGTTTTCTTTATTTTGTCAGCGGTGGTTTATTTAAATAGAAAAGCAAAATCTATAGCGTAGTTTATGTTGGACCACCATTCTAATAATACTATACTAATTACTGGTGGCGCTGGCTTTATAGGGAGTAATTTTATCCCTTATTTTTTAGAGCAACACCCTAATATTGATGTGGTTAATTTGGATCTGTTAACTTATGCAGGTGATTTAACTAACCTTAGAGAAGTTGAGGGCCATCCAAACTATACATTTATAAAAGGAGATATATGCGATAAACTTTTGGTTAAGCATTTATTTAAGGAGTATAACATTAGTGGGGTTATAAATTTTGCAGCTGAATCTCATGTAGATAACTCCATTAGTTCACCAGGTCAATTTATAAAAACTAATATTGAGGGAACTTTTAACCTGTTAGAAATAGCTAGAATTTTATGGAACGGGAAAAATAATAGATTCCATCATATTTCGACTGATGAGGTTTACGGCTCGTTAGGAAAAGACGGTTACTTTACAGAGAGGTCTAACTACCAACCTAACAGTCCTTATAGCGCTTCTAAAGCTTCTTCAGACTTTTTAGTTAGAAGCTATCACCATACATATGGCATGAATGTGGTAACCAGCAATTGCTCTAATAATTACGGGCCAAAACAACATGATGAAAAGTTGATTCCTACAATTATAAGATCAGCCATTAAGGGAGTAAAGATTCCAATATATGGTAATGGTAAAAATGTTAGGGATTGGTTATTTGTTAAGGATCATTGTATTGGTGTTGATACGATATATAACCATGGTAAAGCAGGAGAAACATACCTTTTAGGAGGTAATAATGAATATGATAACTTGACAATTGCGTTTAAAATATGCGATATTTTGGACGTTAAGCGTTCCAAAATTAAAGGGAATTATAAAGATCAAATAGAATTTGTAGAAGATCGCTTAGGTCATGATTTTAGGTATGCAATTGATGCTTCTAAAATTTCAAAGGAATTAGGATGGAAAGCTTCAGAATATTTTGATTCAGGACTAGATAAGACCATTGATTGGTATTTAAATAAATATCAACTTTAATACTATGAAAGGAATTATTCTTGCAGGAGGAACAGGTTCTCGTTTATGGCCTTTGACAAAGGCTTTAAGTAAGCAACTCATGCCTATTTATGACAAACCAATGATTTATTACCCATTGTCTACTTTGATGACAACCGGTATACGTGAGATTTTAATTATTACTACTCCAGAAGATTTACCTTTATTTAAAAAACTACTTTCAGATGGAAGTCAATTAGGATGTAAATTTGAATATGCCGTACAATCGCAACCCAAAGGATTAGCGGAAGCATTTATAATTGGAAAAAAATTTATTGGAAAAAGTAAAGTCGCATTAATTCTTGGCGACAACATATTTTATGGAAACGGCTTGGAGAAATTGCTAAAGGAAAATGATAATCCTGATGGTGGTATAGTTTATGGGTATCATGTAAATAACCCAAAAAGATATGGTGTGGTTGAATTCGATAATACGGGGAAGGTTATTTCAATTGTTGAAAAACCTGAAAAACCTAAATCCAATTATGCAATACCAGGGATTTACTTTTATGATAATGAAGTAATAGAAATTGCCGAAAATATTAAGCCAAGTGGTAGAGGTGAATTAGAAATTACAGATGTGAATATTTCTTATTTACAACTAGAAAAGTTAAAAGTCAGTGTTTTAGATAAGGGTATCGCATGGTTAGATACAGGTACGTTTAGTTCTTTAATGCAAGCATCGCAGTTTGTTCAGGTAATAGAGGAAAGACAAGGTCTTAAAATCGGTTGCATTGAAGAAGTCGCTTACACACAGGGTTTTATTGATGCAAATCAATTGGAAAAATTGGCAAAGCCTTTATTAAAAAGTGGTTATGGGGAGTATTTAATGAATTTGATGAAATGAAAATAACCGAAACAAAACTAAAAGGTTGCTTAATTCTGGAACCTCAAGTTTTTGAAGACCACAGAGGTGTTTTTTTTGAAGTCTTTAAAAAAAGGGAATTGGAGGACTTTTTGGGGTATAAAATTGACTTTGTACAGGAGAATACATCTATTTCTAAGAAAGGAGTTTTAAGGGGGTTGCATTTTCAGATTGGTGAGGGTGCACAAGCAAAATTGGTCTCTGTACAAAAGGGAGAGGTAGTTGATGTCATTGTTGATATTAGACCGGATAGTAAAACTTTCGGTGAACATATTAAAGTAACCTTGTCTGATAAAAACCACAAAAGCATTTTTATACCAAAAGGTATGGCACATGGGTTTTTATCAATTACCAATGAAGTTATATTTAATTATTTTTGTGATAACTATTACAATCCTAAAATGGAGTCTGGAATTTTATATAATGATTGTGATTTGGACATAGATTGGGATTTTCCTTTATCAGAATTAATAATTTCAGAGAAAGATTTGATTTTACCAAGCTTCAAAGAATTGATAAAATGAAGAAGGTTTTGGTTACGGGGGCAAATGGGCAGTTAGGGCAATGTTTACAGAAAACAGCTCCGCTTTATAAAAACTTGGAATTCGCTTTCAAAAATTCTAAAGAACTAGATATTACAGATGTTTTATCAATTAAAAAAACCTTTGACCTGGTTGATTTTGATTATTGTATTAATTGTGCAGCATATACTGATGTAGAACAAGCCGAAAAAACACCAGATATAGCTTTTAAGGTTAATGCAGAAGGTGTCAAAAATCTTGCTTTAGCTTGTAAAAAACGTAAAGTTGGTCTAATTCATATTTCTACGGATTATGTTTTTGATGGTGAAAAGAATGAGCCATATACCACCGATGATATACCGAACCCCATAAATGAATACGGAAGATCTAAATTAATGGGCGAGAAATATATCCAAGAGTCAATGGTTGACTATATTATCATAAGAACTTCTTGGTTGTATTCTGAGTTTGGTAAGAATTTTTATACTACAATTTTAGAAAAGGCTAAAGCAGGGGAAAATCTTGCTGTAACAGACAATCAGATTGGCTGTCCTACAAATGCCAATAATTTGGCATTGATCATAGTAGAAAAGTTAGCCCAGAATAATAACTTTGGTATTGAAAACTTTACAGATGGATATTCCTGTACATGGTTTGATTTTGCCAAAAAAATACTTCTAGAAAATAATTTAACTAATAAAGTCCAACTTGAGAAAGTTAAGAATTATCGTACTTTTGCGACAAGGCCTAAGTATAGCGTTTTAAAATAAAATTATGCAAATAAAGAATCTAATAATATTTGGCACTAGGCCAGAGGCTATTAAAATGGCACCATTAGTAAAGGAATTTCAAAAACATTCTGATAAATTTGAAACTAAAGTTTGTATTACTGCACAACATAGAGAAATGCTAGATCAAGTTTTAGATTTTTTTGAAATTAAGCCAGATTTTGATTTAGATTTAATGAAGCCAAATCAAAACCTTTATCAATTGACTGCGGATATAATCACTAATTTGAAACCCGTTTTAGATGATTTTAGACCAGACTATGTATATGTTCATGGCGATACTACGACTACTATGGCATCTAGTTTAGCTGCCTTTTATTCAGGCGCTAAGATTTGTCATGTTGAGGCTGGATTAAGAACATTTAATCTAAAGTCTCCTTTTCCAGAAGAAATGAATAGAAGTGTAACTGGTGTAATTAGTAATTTACATTTTGCCCCTACCTCTAACTCTAAGAACAACTTACTGAAGGAAAATAAAGTAGAGAGCGATATTATTGTAACCGGTAATACAGTAATAGATGCATTATTGTTTAGTGTTAAAAAGGTAAACAGTGATGAATTTGTAGATTCTGAAGTACTTCGTTTAAAACCATTTTTGGATGATTCAAAAAGGTTAATTTTAGTAACTGGTCATAGAAGAGAGAACCATGGACAAGGTTTTATTAATATTTGTAAGGCTTTAAAGCAAATTGCCTTGGAAAATCCTAATGTGCAGATAGTATACCCTGTGCATTTAAACCCAAATGTACAAAAGCCAGTATACGATTTATTGGCTAACATCGAAAATATAATACTAATAGACCCGCTTTCTTACCCTGCCTTTGTATGGCTAATGGAGAAGTCATATTTGATAATTACGGATAGTGGCGGTGTTCAAGAAGAAGCACCTAGTTTAGGAAAACCGGTATTGGTTATGAGGGATACTACAGAAAGACCAGAAGCAGTAGATGCAGGAACAGTACTTTTGGTGGGTACCAATACGGATAAAATTATACAAGAGACTACAAAACTGTTAGGTGATGAAAAGATTTATGGACATATGGGAAAATTACATAACCCTTATGGCGATGGACTTGCATGTAAAACTATTGTGCAACACATTTCTAGTTTGAATAAATAGTTATTATCAACTTGTCATACAAATAATTTATACGGTCTTAACTAGTAGGTTAAGACTATTAACATTTAAATAAATTACAATGAGTAAACCTGAAGTAGTAATGATTGGCTTAGGCTATATTGGTTTGCCAACAGCAGCTTTAATCGCTCAGAATAACACTTATGTACATGGGGTAGATATTAACCCAAAAATTGTGGATATTATCAATGCAGGAAAGATTCATATTGTAGAGCCTGAATTAGATACCGCTGTTGCTAAGGCAGTCAAAGAAGGTTATTTAGAAGCCGCGACATTACCTGTTGAAGCCAACACTTATTTAATAGTTGTACCAACACCGTTTAAAGATAAAAATGAACCGGATATTTCATTTGTTGAAGCGGCGACTATGGCTATTTTACCACTTTTAAAAGAAGATGATTTATATATTATAGAATCTACTTCACCTATTGGTACAACAGAAAAAATGAGTGAGCTCATTTATAGCAAACGCCCAGAGTTGGAAGATAAGATTAATATTGCATATTGTCCTGAACGTGTATTGCCTGGGAATGTAATGTATGAATTAGTTAATAACGATAGAGTAATTGGTGGAATCAATGAAAAATCCACAGAAAAAGCTGTTGCCTTTTATTCGCAGTTTATTAAAGGGGATTTACACAAAACAAATGCTAGAACTGCAGAAATGTGTAAGCTAGTTGAAAATTCTTCAAGAGATGTTCAAATAGCCTTTGCTAATGAATTGTCTTTAATTTGTGACAAAGCAGGCATAAATGTATGGGAATTAATTCATTTAGCGAATAAACACCCTAGAGTTAATATACTCAATCCTGGATGTGGTGTTGGCGGACATTGTATAGCTGTTGATCCTTATTTTATAGTTGCAGACTACCCTATGGAATCTAAAATTATAGGTACTGCTCGTGAGATAAACAACTATAAATCGTTTTGGTGTGCAGAAAAAGTTCAAACAGCGAAATTACAGTTTGAGTTAAAATATGGTCGTAAACCAAGCATTGCATTAATGGGGCTTGCGTTTAAGCCAAACATAGACGATTTAAGAGAATCTCCCGCAAAATATATCGTACAAAAAGTATTACAGAACGCTAATAATGAAGAATACTTTATTGTAGAGCCAAATATTTCTGAACACAAAGTTTTTAAGTTAACGGATTATAAAGATGCTGTAAAAAAAGCGGATATAATTGCATTTTTTGTAGCACATAAGGAATTTAAGAATTTAGAGATAAATAATGAAAAAGTAGTTCTAGATTTTTGTGGTATAATAAAATAGCAACTTTGAAATAATGAAGAATTTTTATAATTATATTGTTATATCTGGGGCTCTTTTGTTGCTATGTGCCAGTTGTGGTGTCAAACCTGATTTCGACAAGCCAAAAAGTAAACATGATATACCAATATTTCCATTTACTAATTCGAATATTGAGAAGTATGATAAATTTGTTTTTGATAGGAATCATGTGCCTTTATTGCTATATAAAGATTCATTAATATATTATCCAGTTCAATATACTCAGGTAGCATTACATTACTATTCTAATTATAGTAAGACTAAAAGTGAGAGAATAAAGAATTTATTTCTTCAACAAGCATCATATATAAAAGAATCCTTAGTTGTTAAAGATGAGTTTGGAGTCTGGGAATGCAAAACTTTAATTTCGCCGTATGATCTAGAGGCGCCCTGGGCCTCTTCTATGGCACAATCATTTGGTATAGGGGTCATGTTACAGGCGTATAGCTTAACCAAGGATAAATCTTATCTTTTTGCGGCTAAACAGGCACTTAATTCGTATGAAGTCTTAATAAAGGACGGAGGTATTAAAAGCATTTGGGATGGTTATGTTCATTATGAGGAATATGCCGATTCTACTTCTCATGTTTTAAATGGATATATCTTTTCTCTTGGGGGTCTTTATTATTATTACCAACTTACAGGAAGTAAGCAAGCTTTAAGTTTATTTGAGCAAGGTATTGAATCGTTATCGGTTAAACTAAAAGATTATGACGCTGGGTTTACTTCATTTTATAGTTTAATAACTCACACAGGCCAGTATCCCTATGATTCTGCAAACGGAACTCGACCAGATCATTACCATGAACTGGTTGTCCAACAATTGGCGACACTTTATGTTTGGACAGGAAATAGAATTTTTTATGAATATGCATATAAATTCTACCAACAAGATTTAGGAGGTTTCCATGATAATGAAACTCCAAATAAATTCAAGTCAATTTCTGCCTCCAAAAGTATAATTGCGAGTACACATGGACCGGATAATTTATTGAATCCTAATTGGACATATGGTAATTATTGGAGTACAAATAAATTTCCAACTGAATTAGTTATAGATTTAGGAGCTCGTAAAAAGAATATTAAAAAGTTGGTTCTATATGGTTTATCAGAAGAAACACTTCCTAAAGAATTCAAAATTTATATAAAGAATAATAACATTTGGGATTTAGCAAATACAAGCCAAGATATTTTGAGAACTCACGATACAAAATTCAAAACTCGGCATCATAAAACTTTAGTTAGGGAATATGATTTATTTGGCATATTTGAAGGAGATAAAATCAAAATTGTTTTTACCGTACCTAACTCACAAACAGTAGCTTTACGGAATATTAATATTTTTTTTGACCAAAGAGAAGAGTTTAAAAAGTTGGTTAATAAAATTGTTTCAAGTCAAGAGGATAAAGAGTAATCAAGTAGAATGTTTCACATAATACTTTACAATGCTGTAGAAGAAAATTGGATTATAGGGTATACTTTAAATAAAAGCATATTTAAAAGACTGTTTATATTTTCTTAACGTGGAGCAAGAACTAAGGATTAGATAAGAGACAATTTAATTCATGTTGACGAAATTGAGAAAATTAGGTACTGTGCCAATTAAGTTAGATATAAACCAAAAACATGAGGTAAAACCCAAATATTTTTAAGAAAACAACCAAAACATTTTTAAATAATATGAAAAGTAAAGGACTGTTAAGTTCAAAATTATTCAGAAATATATCTTGGTTATTTTTTGATAAAATTTTTAGAATGATATACGGCATATTTGTCAGTATCGTTTTGGCTAGATATTTAGGTCCTGAAGATTTTGGTAATTTAAATTTTTCTATTGCATTTGTTTATGTTTTCTTGGTTATATCTAATCTTGGACTTGAATCTGTTCTAGTAAGGGAAATTACCTTACAACCTAAGAAAAGGCAAGAGCTAATTTCTACATCAATCTTTTTAAGAGGAGGTGTCGCTCTAGCGCTTTATTTTATCTGTGTGCTTCTTGCAAAGATGTACCACCCAGACATTAATACCACATTACTGATTACGATTATTGCAACACAGATTATTTTTCAAATAACAGATGTGTTCTTTACCGTTTTCATGGCAGAAGTAAACTCTAAATATGTGGTTATAGCTAAAAATATTGGTTTTTTAATCTCCGGTCTGGTAAAATTATTATTTGTCTATATCAATTTAAGTTTAAAATGGTTCGCTGTAGCTACTGCGTTGGAATTTTTGGTTTGTTTGATATTAATAATTTGGTTTATCAATAAGAAAACGGATATTGTTATAAAGTTTAAATATTTTAATTTTTACATTGCCAAAGAGTTATTAAAAAGTTCTTACCCTTTAATCATTTCAGGTGTTTTTTATGTTATTTATACTAAATTAGATCAGGTTATGCTTGGTTATCTTTCTACTCAGGCTGAAGTAGGATATTATGCAGTAGCTACCAAGTTTTCAGAGGTATGGTATTTTATTCCAGTTGCGATCGTTAATTCATTTTATCCCGAATTAATAAAAAAACATAAAGAAGATAAAAATGGGTTTAACAAACTGATAGGGAATTTAATGTTAGTTTTGGCCAGCTTTGCTCTAGTTTTAACCATTTTTTTTACTTTTTTTTCAGAATATTTGATTACAAAATTGTACGGGGCAGAATACTCTGTTTCTGGAGAAATTCTGACCATTCATATTTGGTCTTGTTTAATTGTTTTTACCGCTGTGGTTAGTGGGTCTTGGTTTGTTATTAATAAGTTAGAAAAATATTCTTTTTATAGGACTGGTACTGGTGCATTGTTTAATATTGTTTTAAACTTTATTTTAATACCAATTTATGGTGGTTTTGGCGCGGCAATAGCCACCTTATTGGCCAAAATATTGGCATCTTATTTAATGAACGGAATGTTTACTAAAACAAGAAGTATATTTTGGCATCAAACCAACGCATATTTTAATGTGCTGAAAATTTATCCTATAATTGGGGCAACCAAACAAATGCTATATGAGATTAGAAGAAATTAAACTTGATATTGAATCCCAATTATCAAAAATTATTACAGAAGATTACGTTCTTTATGATATTCCAAATCATAAAAATATTGGCGATCAATTAATTTATCAAGGGGAATTGGATTTTTTAAAAACGTTACCTTATAAATGTTGTGATTATTCTAGTGTTACTTTTAATTTTTCAAGAAAAATTCAGCCAAACACTATATTGCTTCATGGAGGCGGAAACTTCGGTGATTTATATCCATTACATCAGAATTTTAGAGAAAAAACTATTAAGAATAATCCAGATAAGAAAATAGTAATTTTTTCTCAGACTGTACATTTTGAGAGCAAAAAGGAATTGGAAAGAAGTGCAAAGGTTTTTAATGCTCATAGGAATGTTACCTTATGTGCTAGAGATACGGTATCATTTGATATTTTGAGAAAGCATTTTATAAATTGTAAGGTCATACTGCTTTCAGATATGGCACTTTGTTCTTCTTATAGCAAATCAAAGAAGCCCAAGTATGAAGTGTTAATTATGAAACGAAAAGATATTGAATTGGGTGGAATAAATGTTTTAAAAAATTCATATGGCTATCCGGAAATTGATTGGCCAACTTATGAAGAATCAATGGTAGAATCAATTGTGTCGTTTTATGTTAAGTTGAACAATAAATTTTCTAAGCTTTATTTTAGAAGTGTTCAAAAGAACAGTGTTTTTGGACTTTTACCTATTCGTAACAAGGACTCTTATATTAAACAGGGAATAGACTTTTTATCTGATTATAAATTTGTAATATCAACTAGGCTGCATGGTCATATATTATGTTTGCTTTTAGGTATTCCTTCAGTAATTATTAATAATAGTTATGGAAAAAATAAAAGATTTTATAATAGTTGGTTAAAAAATGTTGATAATTCTTATTACGCGGAAACCATTGAAGAAGGAATAGAATTATACAGGAACTTTCAAAATGAAAAATAATCAAATCTCTATATCCATAATTGTTCCAGTTTACAATGTAGAAAGTTATTTAGAAAAATGTTTTAACTCTGTATTATCCCAGAAATTTACGAAATGGGAAATGATTGTGGTTAACGACTGTTCACCAGATAATAGTCAAAATATTATTGATGAATATGCCTTAAAAGATTCAAGAATAATTTCTATTATTAATGAGCAAAACAAAGGTCTTGGAGGAGCTAGGAACATTGGGTTAAAATATTGCAAGGGGCAATATATAATGTTTTTGGATAGTGATGATTTTATTTCCGACAATAGCGTGTTAGAACAACTATACTCTCAAGGCTTAGCCTATGATTTAGATGTTCTGGACAGCCGTTACAACATGTTAGAAAACGACAGTGTTAAAGCCATATTGCCTAATAAATTTAAGATGTTAAATGAGAAGTCTTATACAGGAAAGGAATATTTGGACTTAGTTTCTATAATGCCTATTGTTGCTTGGAACAAACTTTACAAGCGTACATTTATTGAAAAGCACAACATTACTTTTAAAGAACGTAAGTATGAGGACATTTGCTTTACTTTAGAGTGTTTGTTTAAAGCTAATAAAATACAAAATACAGAGGTTATATTTTATAATTATATAGTTAGGCCTGGTTCTATTATGACTTCTAAACCCAACAAGTCTTCAATTGAAGATGCTTGGAGTTTATGTAAAGATTTGGAATCATTGTACCTTAATTTAAATAGAAATTCACAAATTGAAAAAAGTTTCTTTTATTCATTTGTGAGTATTTCAAAATTATTAAGTGGTTATGATAATGAAGAACATAAGTCAGAAATAATTTCAAAATTAAAACGTATACACAGAAAATACAGACTCCAAATTTTGAGCGCTAATAAATTGGGAGTAAAACAAAAAATTTTGTTGTATCTGTCTCCTCAACTAATGAGCTTTGTTCTAAATAAAGTGAAATAAATAATAACCGTAATGAAAGTAGCTTTCTTAACATCTAGATATCCAGGTAAAGATAATCCATACAATCATATGTTCGTTCATATGAGATGTGTAGAAATGATTAAACAAGGGTATGAGGTTAGTGTATATGTGCCTTCTAAAATATTCAATACATATGTTTTTGAAGGCGTTGAAGTCATTCAAATGCCTTCTAAGGAATTAAATAAGGAACTTCATCAATATAATGTTCTCTATTTACATCTATTAAACATTTATCCTTTCACTAAAGAAAACGGGTGGCCTATTTATAAGTATATCTTAAAGAACAATCTATCATTCGTAATGTATATCCATGGTAATGATGTTCAAAAATATGGATCAAGAATGTTTGAATTTCGTTTTAACCATACAGAACTGCTAAAATGGGTTAAAAGAGACACTATTACTATTCCTAGAATAAAACGTTTTGTAACTAAAACAAAGAAAAAAAGTAATGTCGCTTTTATTTTTCCATCTGTATGGATGAAGGAAGATATGGAACATAATTTACAATTAAAGGTTGAAAACAACTTCCACATAATACCCAACGGTATTAACACTAAATTGCTTAGCTTCCATAAGCTATATAAAAATAGGTATAAATTGGTAACTCTGAGACCTTTGTCAAGTAAAAAATATGCTGTAGATATTGCAATTGATATTATGAAATATTTACCAGAGAAATATACGCTGGAAATTTTTGGTAAAGGTCAATATGAAAAATCTTATAGAGATTTAATTAAGGCTAATGGTCTTAAAGAAAGGGTAAACATAAAAAATAATTTTATAGAAAGAAGCGAGCTTAATAATTTTTTTACGCAATATGGAATTATGTTAGCGCCAACTAGAATGGACGCCCAAGGGGTGAGCATGTGTGAAGCTATGTCCTCAGGTTTATTAACAGTTAGTAGTGACAATACGGCAATACCAGAGTTTATTACTCATTTAGAAAATGGAATTATAGGTAAAGAACCCAAAAAAATTGCTGAGGAGATTATCAGGGTTGTAAATAATGAGGAAAGATATAATCAAATAGTTTTAAAAGGAAGGGAATCAATGGAGGCAATTGACATAAATAAAACTGTTTCAAAAGAACTTGAAGTTTTAAAAAAAGTATCTTCAATAAATGGATAAAAAGCTAACTTTTGAGAGGCTAATAATTTGGCTCATGTTCGCTTTAATCCCCATAGATATGCTCCATGGTTTTTTATTGCATAGCGGGGTAATTTTACCTTTATCTGTAGGTCAATTATTTAAATTACTATTACTAGGTTCATTATTACTAAGTTTTATAACTGAAAAAAATCGTTTGGTAATATGTTTTTTACTTTTTTTACTATTATTTATCCCTTCATTAATTCAAGTGTTTTTTCAATTAAAAATTGATTTTTTATTTAAGGATTTTATTAAAATATCTAGGTATTTAATGCCGATTATAGCTTATTTATTCTTTAAGAAAATTACGTGTAAAGGGAAGAAAGGTGACATGAACTTAATATTTAAGTTGGTTCAATTTTCTTATGCTGTATTCTCATTTAATATATTATTAAAGTATATCGGTTTAGGATATGCTATGTATCCAAATGGTGATATTGGTAGTAAGGGTTTTTTTTTTGCGGGTAATGAGACTTCAGCTTTATTAATTATTTTAAGTGCAATAATTGGATTTAATATTGCTCAAAAAGGCAAAAATTTAAAATATTCTTTATTCTTTATTTTTAATTTATTTATTGGTCTTACTATTAGTTCCAAGACTGGTACGCTAGGTGTTTTGCTGGTCTTTCTATTAATCCCTGTTAAAAAGTTTAAGTTTAAGATTAGACTTAAATATTTAAAAAGAGTAATTATCTCCGTTTTGGTTATATTACCTATTGTAATTATTTCAACTTGGAAATTCATAGTTGCATCACCTGTATTTAAAAGGTTGGATTATTTTTGGAAAGAACTAGATTTCCTAACTTTTATATTTTCTAATCGTAACAATTTTTTCAAAAGTGCTTGGCAAGTTTATTTAGAAGAGTATAATATATTGGAAAAGTTCTTTGGGGTGGGCCAAACCACCTATGAGCTTTTAAATGGAAACTCTATAGTGGAGATAGATATAGCAGATATATTCTTTTCTTATGGTATAATTGGTTTGTCGCTGTTTATTTTTTTAATGATCTTTGGTTATTATCAAGCTAAGAAGCTAAGGGTTACAAATAATTACCCTTATGCCGGTCTAGTAATATTAATGTTGTTTGTATTATTTGGTATTTCAACAATTGCAGGACACGTTTATAGTTCTGGTATGTCAGCTGTTTTTATAGGACTTTTATTTAGTTTAATGTTTTATAAAAAGAACTTAAATGTTATCTAGAATAATTCTGTTTTCAGTAATGATTTTTGGGTTTCTTTTGCCAATTTCTACTAAGTACAGCAATGCAGCTTTAATTTTATTTTATACACTATCTATATTCTATTCAATTTCTTATGGTTTTAAATTTAAGGATGTTAAATTCCGCTTTGTAAAAGGATCTACTTTGTTATTGTTTGCTCCTGCCTTAATAAGTATCTTAACGTTTAATGATATAGAAGCAGATTTTCAGATAATTAGTAGGCGAATTACTTTTTTAATTTCTCCAATTGTTTTTTTACTATTACCCAATAGTATTATTGAAAAAATTAAATTTAAGTCTTTATTTGGTTTAATTATAGGGTGTTTAACTACATCACTCTATCTCATTTATAAAGTTTTAATTAAATATTACCACTCTAAAAATGGTTTTGTAATTGATAAGGATTTATTCAATTACTATCATACCAATGTACATTTTATGTCAGATATAGACATACATCCTTCATATTTTGGAATGTTTATTTTGCTTTCCCTATTTGCTTTATGGTTTTTAAAACCTATAAAGAATCATTGGTTCGTTAGTGCTACATATATGATTTTTGGTTTAGCTGTACTTTTTATTAATTCTAGAATAATCATCGTTTTTACAGTGGTTTTTATGGTATTTATAGGATATTCAATGTTAAAGAGCTACATAAAATCATTCAAACATGTTTTTGTAATAGTATTGGTAGGAATAGCCATTTTTGGAAGTTTATTTTTTTTCTTAAAAAACACGTATCTATCCCAGCGGTTTTCAAAAGAATTGGCTTGGGAATTATCTAATGAAATTGGTACAAAGTATAACAGTAAAAATTATGGTGATTCTAGAGTTGCGAGATGGCGCTTAGCTATAGAACTAATTAAGGACAAACCATTTTTTGGTTATGGCGTTAGTAAGGAAACAATAATATTGAAAAATGCTTTTTTAGAAAACAATATGGCGACATCCGCTAAATTGCAGTATAATGCACATAATCAGTTTATTACAACATCTTTGGAAAGTGGAATTATAGGCTTACTTATATTATTATATTTCTTCACGTATAATTTATGTATCGCTTTTACTAAGCACGACTCACTGTTTCTATTTTATATTATAAGTATTCTATCAATATGTTTAATAGAAAGTTACTTTAAACGAAATGCGGGTATTACCTTTGTGTCATTCTTTACAACACTATTATTGCTTTATAACCAACAAAATGAAACCATTACCAAAAGTAGTTGATATCTTAAGTAGTCGAATTCATAATTTAACTATGAAAGAAACACTTAACATTGTTGAGAATAATATTGAAGATGGTAAGCAAATACATCATGTGGTGGTCAATGCGGGCAAAATTGTTGCTATGCAGGATGATTTACAGTTGAGAAAAAGTGTAAATGAAAGTGATTTAATTAATGCTGATGGCCAGGCGGTTGTATGGGCCTCTA
Organism: Maribacter caenipelagi; assembly: GCF_004364175.1. Taxonomy (GTDB): domain Bacteria; phylum Bacteroidota; class Bacteroidia; order Flavobacteriales; family Flavobacteriaceae; genus Maribacter; species Maribacter caenipelagi. Next base: position 203,120 of record NZ_SNZW01000011.1, read on the forward strand.
AATTTTTAGGTAAGCCGTTAAAAGAAAGGGTTGCCGGTATAGATTTAATGAATAACTTGGTAGAAATGGCGTTCCGTAAGAAGTATAAAATATTTTTCTTCGGAGCTAAAGAAGATGTAGTTAAGACTGTTGTAGACAAACTTTCGTTAAAATATTCTCCTAATATTGTGGCAGGTTATAGAAATGGATATTTTAAAAAAGAAGACGAACAATTAGTTGCCCAAGAGATTGCCAATAGTGGTGCGCATATATTGTTTGTAGCTATAAGTTCCCCTACGAAAGAAAATTTTCTTTACGAAAACAAGGCTTTATTGAACAAGGTTAATTTTGTAATGGGTGTAGGAGGTAGTTTTGATGTAGTTGCTGGTAAGGTTAAAAGAGCTCCTCTGTGGATGCAGAAAAACGGTTTAGAATGGTTTTATAGGCTTATTCAGGAACCTAAAAGGATGTGGAAACGCTATTTATTAGGAAATTTTAATTTTATGTACTTAGTATTTAAGGAGAAGTTTGGATTTTAATATCTTCGTTAAGTTTTACTATAATATAATGCTCTTTAAACAAGGTAGATTTTCTGGCTTCATTACACCTTTATCCTATATTTTGGATTTATTGGTAATAAATTTGTGTGCGAACTTTTTACCTATAAATTTTCAAAACCCTTATTTATTTCATTTTTATATTTCTTTTACTTGGGTAGTACTTTCTTTTAAGAATGATTTTTATGTTATACACAGGTATTCAAAAGCGGTGGTTCTTTTTAGAAAATTATTTACACAATTCGTTTTCTTTTTTTTAATCCTTTATGCTTTTATAGGGTTTTTTAAACAACCTTTAATGAGCCGTTTGGCATTAGGTCAATACTTCATTCTAGTATTTATTGGGATAAGTTTTTTAAAGATATTAAATTTTTTCCTTTTACATAAATATAGAGAAAGGGTAAAGGGGAATCTTAGAAATGTTGTTGTTATTGGTAGAAGTAAGAAGTCTAATCAACTTATTGAGGTATTTAAAGAAAGGAGAGAATTTGGGTTCAATTTTGTAGCACAATTTGGTCCTAAGGACCGTGATTTTGAACTTTTGAAAAGTTTTCAATTTATTGCTAATAACAATATAGATGAAATCTATTGTTCTGTTTCTGAATTGAAGAATGAAGAATTATCAGCGTTCATTAATTTTGCAGATAATAATTTAAAAACACTTAAATTTTTACCTGACAATAAGAATATTTTTTCAAAGAAATTAAAGTTTGAATATTATGATTATTTACCAATACTATCATTAAGAGACATTCCCCTGCATAATGCCTTAAATGCTATTCTTAAACGGTCATTTGATATTATATTTTCTTTGATTGTAATTTTTGGAATACTTATTTGGTTGGGACCATTATTGGCGCTTATTATTTCTTTAGAATCTAAAGGTCCTGTTTTTTTTATACAGAAACGAACTGGGTTTGATAACAATGAATTTCAGTGCTTTAAATTTAGGTCAATGGCGGTCAATGAATCCTCAGATTTCATGCAGGCAGGTAAAAATGATATGAGGGTTACTAAAATAGGTCGTTTTATTCGAAAGACCAGTATTGATGAATTACCTCAATTTTATAATGTGCTTTTCGGAAATATGTCAGTTGTAGGACCCAGGCCACATATGCTTAAACATACTAATGAATATGCAAATAGGGTAGATAAATATATGCTTAGGCATTTTGTGAAGCCAGGAATAACTGGTTTGGCGCAGGTGCGAGGTTATAGGGGGGAAATTGAAAAAGACAGCGATATTCAGAACAGAATAAAATTTGATATTTTTTATGTTGAAAACTGGTCCTTTTTTTTAGATTTAAAAATTATCGTGGAAACAATTGTAAATGCCTTTAAAGGAGAAGAAAAAGCCTACTAGAATTATTATGAAAAAAATATTAATTACAGGTGCTGCAGGTTTTTTAGGTTCTCACTTATGCGATAGGTTTATTGCTGAAGGATTTCACGTTATTGGAATGGATAATTTGATTACTGGTGACCTGAATAACATTGCTTATTTGTTTCCATTAGAACATTTTGAATTTCATCATCATGATGTAACTAAATTTGTGCATGTTTCTGGAAAGCTTGATTACATTTTGCACTTTGCCTCTCCCGCAAGTCCTATTGATTACTTAAAGATTCCTATAAAAACTTTAAAAGTGGGTTCGCTTGGTACACTGAACTTATTAGGTTTGGCAAAAGAAAAGGGTGCTAGAATTTTAGTAGCTTCTACTTCCGAAGTTTATGGTGATCCATTAGTTCACCCTCAAAATGAGGAATATTTTGGTAACGTTAACCCTATAGGTCCTCGTGGGGTTTATGACGAAGCTAAACGCTTTATGGAGTCGATTACAATGGCGTATCATAGACATCATGGACTAGATACTCGTATCGTTCGTATTTTTAACACCTATGGTCCTAGAATGCGTTTAAATGATGGTAGAGTTGTACCTGCTTTTATGGGTCAAGCGTTACGTGGAGAAGATTTAACCGTTTTTGGAGATGGGTCTCAGAGTAGATCATTCTGCTATATTGATGATCAGGTTGAAGGAATATACCGATTATTATTTAGCGATTATACAAATCCTGTTAATATTGGGAATCCGCATGAAACTACTATTAAAGAATTCGCAGAAGAGATAATAGCTTTGACGGGGACCAAACAAAAAATAATTTATAAACCGTTACCTCAAGATGATCCTACTCAGCGGCAACCCGATATTACCAAAGCAAAAGAAATTCTAGGTTGGGAACCAAAGGTACACAGGACAGAAGGATTAAAAATCGTATACGATTATTTCAAATCATTGTCACCAGAGGACTTACAAAAGAAAGAGCATAGAAATTTTTCTACTAAATAATATTTTTAAAAAGCAAAATGTATTTTTGCCAAAATTCGAAGAATGAACATTTTAATACTAGGATCAGGAGGTCGCGAGCATACCTTTGCTTGGAAATTGGCACAGAGTAATAAACTATCAAAACTTTTTGTGGCACCGGGTAATGCGGGGACTGAACAAATAGCTACAAACATACCAATTGGTGTAAATGATTTTGAAGCTATTAAAAAATTAGTTTTAAAAGAGAATGTTCAGCTTGTAATGGTTGGTCCTGAAGATCCTTTAGTAAACGGAATTCATGATTTTTTTCTTAACGATGATGATTTAAAAAACGTCGCTGTTATAGGTCCCGAAAAATTAGCGGCTACCTTAGAAGGTAGTAAAGAGTTTGCGAAGGAATTTATGATGAGACATCGTATACCTACCGCTCAGTATAAAAGCTTTACTTCTGAAACAGTTGAAGATGGATTTAAGTTCTTAGAACAATTAAATCCGCCCTATGTTTTAAAAGCCGATGGTCTTGCTGCTGGTAAAGGTGTTGTAATTTTAAATGAGCTTGATGAAGCTAAGAAAGAACTAAAGTCTATGTTAGTAGACAAAAAATTTGGTTCTGCTAGTGCTACCGTGGTTATAGAAGAGTTTCTTGACGGAATTGAATTAAGTGTATTTGTTCTTACAGATGGTGATTCTTATAAAGTGCTACCTACTGCAAAAGACTATAAAAGAATAGGTGAGGGTGATACGGGACTCAATACAGGGGGTATGGGCGCTATTTCACCGGTTCCTTTTGCTGATAAGACTTTTATGGATAAGATAGAGCAGCGAATTGTAAAACCTACGGTAGAAGGGCTTAAAAAGGACAATATGCCTTATAAAGGATTTATCTTCATCGGACTTATAAAAGTTGGTGATGATCCTAAGGTCATTGAATATAACGTTAGAATGGGTGATCCTGAAACTGAAGTTGTTTTACCACGTATTCAGAATGACATGGTAGAATTACTTGATGCAGTGGCGAAACAAAAATTATCGGAAATAGATTTACAGTTAGATGAAAGAACAGCTACTACTGTTATGACCGTTTCTGGTGGTTATCCTGGGTCGTACGAGAAAGGAAAAGAAATCACGGGCATAGATGCCATATCTGAATCTTTAGTATTCCACGCAGGTACAACGTTTAAAGATGGTAAAGTAGTTACTAACGGAGGTAGGGTAATGGCGATTACGTCTTTTGGTACTGATTTTAAATCGGCACTTGCGCAATCGTATAAGAATGTAGAGAAGCTTTCCTTTGAGGGAATGAATTATAGAAAAGATCTAGGTTTCGATCTTTAATCAATAATCTCCTATCAGTTTTAAGAATAAAAACTGATAGGAGATTTAATTTGATATTATAAGTAAGAATGAGAAGTGCTTGAAGTGTCTTCTTCTCCTTTATCGTTATATTTCTTCAATTCCAGCATCCAATACACAAATGCTACCGAACCGATTAACATAAATATCCAGTTTAAGATATTTGCCAAGGCCCAACTATCTGTAAAACGTAAAAAATCTAACGGTGCAAATAGTACATTTACGAACAAATCTGCGATACCTTCAAAAAATGATTTCATCTTATTACTATATTTACCAGCAAAAATATAAAAAGCTTAGATGATTTCAAGCATTTTTGAGAAAACAAAACCGGTGAATTTCATCATTATTCTGGTTTTTTTGTTTCTTTTCTACTGGTCAGTGCAATTTTACCTATTTGATTTATCGATGAGCAATTTAGAAATTGCCCCGGCAATCGGTATTTTGACCATCTTATTATTTAGTGTTTTTATTGTTGACTTCATTGTAAAGCGTAACAAACTCACCGGCACAAATTCTTTTGCCATTTTATTTTTTACGCTACTGTTTGTGGTATTCCCAGAGACCTTAGGTGATAATAATGCCATTCTTACTAGTTTTTTTCTATTACTCGCCATGAGGCGGTTACTAAGCATTAAGTCTCTAAAGAATATTAAACTTAAGATTTTTGATGCCGGACTATGGATCTGCATTTCAAGTGTCTTTTATGAATGGGCTTTGCTTTATTTATTATTAGTTTTTGCTGCAATATATATTTATGACCCTAAGAATATAAGAAACTGGCTTGTTATCTTGTCGGTAGCTTCTTGTTTTTTTATGATACTGTACGGTATATTAGTTTTGCTTGGCAAGCCTGGTTTTATTCAAGAACATTATGATTTTGCAATAAACTATGACGCTATATTTCCTATTAAATGGTGGACTAGCTTAAAAATGACATTGTATGCTTTGTTTAATATGGCTCTTGCTTTTTCAGCTTTTGTTCACTTAAGCAAGTCGGGTGTTGGTAAGGTTATAGTTATGAGGCTAATTGCATTTTCTTTTATAATTGGTTTAGTGGTAAATGTATTGGTTACCTCAGAAAATAATAATGCCGTTGTAATTACCTTTTTTCCTTCAGTAATATTTGTGGTCAACTATCTACAATCTATAAAGAAACCTAAGTTTTTAGAATTAATTCTAGTTTCTAGTATTTTAATACCCATCATAGTTTTTGTTGTGAAACTTTAGGTTTATCCTTTAAACTTTATCTTTGTAAAAAAGGCTCTTATGTTTAGCGAATTCGCATTTAAAATATTTAATACTAGTATTGAAAAATATCACATAGAGGATGATGTGTATCAAAGTTTTCATAACCCGTATTCGAAAGAGGATATCGAGCATTTGTTATATCGCAAAAACTGGATTGATACCGTTCAATGGCACTATGAAGATATTATTAGAAATCCGGATATAAATCCTGATGATGCTTTGGTTTTAAAGCGAAAAATTGATGCCAGTAATCAAGATAGAACCGACTTGGTAGAGTTCATTGATAGTTACTTTCTAAATAAATACCAATCGGTAGATGTTAAGTCTGACGCTACTATTAATACCGAGAGTCCCGCTTGGGCAATTGACCGCTTGTCTATTTTAGCCTTAAAAATTTATCATATGAATGAAGAGGCTACTAGGGTAGATGCTTCTTTAGCGCATAGAGAAAAATGTCAAGTTAAATTAGAAATCTTGCTTGAACAAAAAAACGACCTTTCTTTAGCTATTGACCAATTACTTACTGATATTGAAAGCGGTACAAAGTATATGAAGGTATATAAGCAAATGAAAATGTATAATGATGAGGAACTAAACCCCATCCTTCGTGGCAATAAATAAAAACAAGCATATTCTGGTCATACGACTTTCCGCAATGGGAGATGTCGCTATGACTGTTCCGGTTATTTTAGGGGTTTTAAAAAAATATCCTCACCTTAAAATTACGGTTTTAACAAAAGCCTTTACTGCGCCAATTTTTGAAAATATCCCAAATGTCTCCGTTTTTAAAGTCGATGTAAAAGGAAAGCATAAAGGTATTTTGGGTCTTTGGAAATTATACAAAGAATTAAAGGCGTTTCAGATTGATGCAGTTGCAGATTTGCATAATGTTCTACGTAGTTCTATTCTAAAACAGTTTTTTAAATTTTCTACCATTCCATTCATTCAAGTGGATAAGGGAAGGACAGCTAAGAAAGCTTTAATAAATCCGAATCGAACATCTTTTAAACCTTTACCAACTACTTTTGAACGCTATGCAGACGTTTTTGATGCGTTAGGGTATGCTATTGCAATACATGAGATGGAAACCTTGTCTAAAAAGTCTATTCCCGAAAAAGCTTTGAGTTTAAAAAATAGTAATGATAGGCTTCTAATCGGTATAGCTCCTTTTGCAGCTTTTAGTGGAAAAATGTATCCGCAACCTTTGATGGAAGAGGTATTAAGTACATTGAATTCATCCAATAAATATCAGATTATATTATTTGGTGGCGGAAAAAAAGAAATAGAGGTTTTGGCAAAATGGGAAACTCAGTTTAACAATTGCTATAATGCAGCTGGAAAATTATTATTCCCAGATGAATTAAGCTTAATATCCAACCTTAATTTAATGTTGGCGATGGATAGTGGAAATGCGCATTTAGCCGCTATGTTTGGTGTGCCAACCGTAACAATTTGGGGTGTAACACATCCGTATGCTGGATTTTCACCTTTTAATCAGCCAGCGGGTAATGCTCTTTTATCCGATAGAGAAAAATACCCTGCGATACCAACTTCCATTTATGGGAATAAGTATCCCGTTGGTTATGAAAATGTAATGGAAACCATATTACCAGCAACTATCGTTCAGAAAATAAGTGAAATTTCAAGCACCTCGGTTTAAGAATTAACGGGCTTAGCTTCGATACTTTTAAAATATTGACGTAGCTGAGACATAAATCTATATTTCTTAGAAGCAGGTGCTGCACTTGTCATTAAGGTTCTTACCCCGAAATAAGAGCTCATTAGAAATGTAGCCGAAGCTTCACAATCTACATGACGGTCTAAATAACCATTGAATTTTCCTTTTTGTAATGCTGTAATTAAGTTTACTTCCCAAACGGTAACAATCTCATTTAAGTGGCGCATAATAACTTCATTTTTACCATTGAATTCAGTTAGGAAATTACTTAGTATACAACCGTAGTCCATTTCATTATGTACTGCAGTTTCCATAGCATTGTCAAAACACTTTGTAATTAATGTAATTGGATTGTCATGCCCTTCAATAGGTTCTATTAAAGTGCTATAGATTTTACGTGCCAATAAATTTTGAATGATTTGAATGAAGAAGTCTTCTTTAGAATCGAAATGATAGTAAAAAGCCCCTTTAGAAAGTTCTAGTTTTTTAAGAATATCATCAACACTAGTATCGTAATACCCTTGGGCATAAAATAATTCTAATCCGGTGGTCTGTAAACGTTGCATGGTTGCCATGCGCTTAAGGCTCTTGTTCATAATATAAAAATTTGGGTAAAACTGACCATGTGGTCTTTTTATAGAACGTCATACGGTTAAACAACCTTAGAATTTATAGATTAGGTGCATTTTTTTTCGATAAACGGTCATTTTATCGGTGTAGAACACTCTTTTTGTAGCTGTTAACAAACTAAGTGGTCAGTTTTGAAATCGAAATAATTAGTTGATTTAGAGTAGAATGTAGTATTCTAGAAAAAAAAACCGTTTGATAGTTTACATCAAACGGTTGTTAAAATTCATCCTTAATTGCATTACGCAACAGTACCCTGGCAGCTACTACCGGCACCTGCCGTGCAGCCATAACAATGCTGTGAGATGATGATGTTTCTATCGTTCAACAAATCTTCGTTATAATCTTTAATATGTTTCACCTTACTAGCTACTTTCAAATCTAGCATTTGGTTAAAATCACAATCATATAACCAACCGTCCCAACTAATGGAAATGGTATTGGTACACATAACGTTTGCCACTGCAGACGGATTATATGCCTCTACCAGCGCATACATATAATCTTCATAATTCTCAGATGCTATCAAATAGTCCAAGAATCGCGCAATAGGTAAATTGGTAATGGCAAAAAGATTGTGAAATTGAATATCAAAATCTTCTTTAAGCGCTTTTTTGAAATCTTTTTCCATTGCGGCTTGATCACCTGGTAAATACGCTCCTGATGGATTATATACTAAATCCAATCTTAGATTGCTACCAGGCATACCGTAACCTCTTTCGTTTAATTCTTGTAATGCTTTAATCGATTTATCGAAAACTCCGTCACCTCTTTGCTTATCGGTTTTACCACGCGTGTAGTGTGGCATTGATGAGATTACATGAACGTTATGTTTTTTAAAGAAATCTGGTAAATGGTGATATTTTTTATTGGCTCTAATGATAGTAAGGTTAGAACGAACGATAAAGTCTTTAATTCCTGCTTTTGCCGCTTCCTCAACAAACCACTCAAAATCAGGATTCATTTCTGGTGCTCCACCAGTTAAATCTAATGTATGTGCTCCTGTATTTTTAATGACATCTAAACACTGTTTCATCGTTTCACGGGTCATAATTTCCTTACGATCCGGACCAGCATCTACATGGCAATGCTCACAAACTTGGTTACACATGTAACCGACATTAATTTGCAAGATCTCTAGCTTTTTAGGACGCAAAGGAAAATGACCTATTTCGGAAATTTTATCTTTAAAGTAAGGAAGCTCTCCATCAGCAAATATGCCTCCGTTCAATATTTCTAACTGCTTATTGGAAACTGCTAAATCGTTTCCTTTTGCTTTTAATGATTTTGTAGCCATTTTTTAGTTGTTCGTTGTTCGTTGTTCGTTGTTGGCATTTTGTACAAATGCATTAAACTCTAACTTCACAACATTTAATTTCTTTTTTTTACATGGATATTCATATTGAATATTCTATTTGCAATATTTTTTAAACCAGCTTTAATTTCACTGTATTGATTGTTGAAGAAGGCTGTTACGAACAACCATCAACGAACAACCAACAACGAAATTTACATTGACAATTTATTATACTTATTCATCATTTGTACACCATGAACCAATGTTGCTCCACTTTCAATTGCAGCCCCAACATGTACAGCCTCCATCATTTCTTCTTTTGTTATTCCCTTTTGTAATCCGTCTTTGGTATATGCATCAATACAATACGGACACTTTACCACATGCGAAACTGCTAATGCAATTAGAGATTTCTCTCTAGCACTTAGTGCACCTTCTTCGAAAACCTTACCATAATAATCGAAAAATTTGGTTCCAAGCTCTTCGCTCCACTCTGTAATTTTTCCGAATTTTCGTAAATCTGCTGGGTCGTAATACGTATTTGCCATCTTTTTCTGAGTTTTAGTTTGTATTGTATTTTTTTGTTCTTGATTAAAATAAATCGGAATTCCCTGACCCATTTTTTCCAGTTCAGGAAGTATTTCCATATTGTCCCAAATACCAGAGGTAAGCGTATCGCCGTATGCTTCGGGTAAATGGTTTTTGTACATTAATTTTTGTGCGGTTTCGGCATCGTATTCAAAAGAATGATGAGTATAAATTACTTCGCCATTTATAATATCTAACATCATATACCAGACCCTAGGTGTGCCATCATTTGCCGGCATACCAATAACTCCAGGATTAAGCCACACCTTTTCTTTTATAGTTTGATGAAATGGCAAGCCACAATGCCCCGCAATAATGATATCACTTTTAGTCTCTTGAAAACAACGTTCTTTACTTTCAGTGGCGTTAGATTTAAATATGAATTCTGAAGTGTTACCATAGTTTCCATGGACTACTGTTACTTTCTTATTGCCATAATCAAAGCTTATGTATTCAGGAATGTTTTTCATAGAATCTAAAGATTCTTTGGATAAACGACCTTTAGTATATGGAAACCACATTTTTGAAAAATCGTCGCAACGGCTTCCGCTTTTAAAATCGCATCCACAATCTTCGCTATCGCTTGCTAATTGTAATTCTACATTGCCTGCTATGCCCAACGCTCCCCATTTTTGAAATAGTTGTACGGTTTCTTCAGGTTGTGCACAATAACCGGTAATATCACCGGTACTAATACAGTTTTCGGGTTTAATTCCCTCTTCTTCAGCAATAGAAATCAATTTTTCTAAAGCTTGTAGATTACTATACACACCACCGAAAAGCAACAGCTTTCCGCATTTGGTACCAATATGTTTTATTTCTTTATCCATGTAGGTATTATATAAACGAATAGGCAACATAAAATGCCCCAAAAATTAATCCAAAGTAAATTGGCATACTTACCAGTTGTAAATATTAAATCATCTGGAAACCAGTTAAATATTAAAAGGAAACCAAAAAGTAATCCTATAAAAACACTCAGGTGAAAGCTCACTTTTGATGCATTGTCTTTCCAAAAAAGAAAAACTGGAGTTAAACCGATGACCATAGTTCCACTAATGGTCGTTGCCGATAGAATTTCGGCATCTAAAAAAACTGGCACGGTACCCAAAACAGCGATTACCACCATAGACCAACGACCAAATTTTAAAGTGTTTCCCAGGTTTAGATCAAGTGCCAGTAATTTTGAAAATGATGAAAATGTAGAATCTAATGTGGATGCTGCGGATGTGATCATGATGAAGTTGATGACCAGTAAAAACAATGTTCCAAAAGCCTTACCAACTTGAACAGCTGCTTGACCCTGCATGCCTTGAGATTGGGCATAAACACCAATAATGCTAAATAAAATGATACAAGTAGCACCAAGAACACTTGCCCATAAAAAACTCTTTAATGTAACCTTGGGACTACTGATAAAACCCCTGTCTGTTAATACCGGGTCATGAAAGGGATAACTGAAGGATTGTAGCAAGGCAGCAAACAATAAATTTAGTCCGGTTTCAAAAGACCAAACCCCAGAATTAAGTACTTCTGTAGTATCTATTGCATTGTCATTTCCGAAAATAGTGAACAATATTACCGCTAAAAGAACAGAAAATAATCCCATTTGGACAACATCGGTAAAAATTGAGCTGCTCATACCTCCTTTTAGAACATACGATAATGTGAGTCCGGTAAATACTAAAATGGACCAGTAATACGGGCTTGTACCCATATCACCAAAGTATGAGCCAATAACCATGGTATTGCTCCAGACTTCATTGAACAAACGGAAAGCGATGAGAATTGAAAATATGGTAACTGCAGATTTACCAAATTTAGAAGATAAGAAATGATGAATACTGGTGTATTTGCCATGTAGTCTCATCTTATAAATTACAACGCCTGCCACAGCAAAGGATAGGTAATATCCTGCATATGCCACGCCACCAACAATACCGAAGTCCAATCCTAAATTTGCGGCATTGGTGATGCTTTTGGCGAATATCCAAGAGATAATCAAACTACCCATCAACATAAAAGTGTTTGGGGCTTTCTTTTTTTGGACAGCCTTAAAAAACTGATTGGTATCTTTTGCCCACGGGGAAAGGAAAAACAACACCAAACTTGATGCTATCACTAATCCCCATTGCCAAATTTGTACTTCAGTCATAAATTTATTTTTATTCCTAACTCCTAACTCCTAACTCCTAACTCCTAACTCCTAACTCCTTTACTCATCCCACCAAACTGCAACATTTATACTATTGCCGTCAGTGTTGTTTGAAGCTTCGGTATAATTGGCATTATTTAAAGCTTCTTCCTCAGCAGGATAGGGCATACGTACCGGAATCAAATCATTGTTCAAACTAGCTGAAATTGTTTTCAATTCCGGAAAACCTGTTCTTCTATACTCTATCCAACCTTCATAGCCGTTTATGGAATTTGCGATCCATTTTTGTGTGATGATATTTTCTAAAGGATCCCCGTTGGTCAACGCAGCATCAGCTGTTAGATAATCATCAGGAAGTGCTACCTGCCAATATTCAAAAGCGTGTGTTACTCCGGTATTGTAAAGGGTTTCCGTGTCGGCGGAAATAAGTCCTTTTTGAGTGGCTTCTGCTAACAAAAAGTGAGTTTCCATACTTGTCATGAAATTTGCGTCTAATAGCCCTGTATTCTCTCTGAAAATAGTGCCCAATAAAGAGTAATCAGCTAACGATACTCCCGCAGAAGCATCGATTCCATTTAATAGTCCGTTATAACCGCCATCAGTGCTATTGGCAAAAGGTTGGTATAAGCGTGCAAAACGTGGGTCGTTTAAATTGGTCAAAATATCATCCATCGTTTCAGAAAGCACATAATTATTAAAATCACCTACTCTAAGTTGTGCCAACCTAAAACTATTTGGTTCGCCATCGGTAAAGTTGAAAATGGCGTTTTTACTGTTTTCATCTATAAAATTGCCTTCGGCAACCAAGGTTTGTAATTGCGGTGCCACTTCAACCTTATCGGAAACTCGCATTAGATATTTAATTTTCAAGGAATTTGCAAAACGTATCCATCCGTCTAAATCACCATTAAAGAGAATGTCTCCCTCTAAAGCTATGGTACCTGAATAATTCTGAATGGCTAAAATTCCTTTATCAAGATTGTCAAATATTCCTCCTGCATCCATATAAATTGACTCCTGTGTGTCATAGGACGGAGTAACAGTTTCTGTATCTCCTTGAAATGCTTTTGAATATGGAACATCACCGAATAAATCTGTTAAACCAGCTGCCATACACGCTTTCATAATTCTTGCTGGGCCTTCATAAACGGTATATGCAGTATTCTCTTGAGATAAATTCAAAATAATTTCATTGTCGCGTAAATTCTGATAGAATATAGGCCATGGGTTTCCACCTAATTGCGGAGATTTTAAATCGTGACGATCAAAAAGATTAAAATCTAGTGCTGTGCTATATTGACCTAAAAGATTTCCTGCAGTAAAACCTTCATATGACATTTGTTCCCCATAGTCATAAATTACCTGTCTTAACAAAAGACTAGGTTGTACGGTAACGGGATCGTTGGTGTTTGTATTAATTTCCTCAAAATCTTTTGTACAGCCAATGACCAACAATAAGATTAAAATGCTATATATATGTTTCATCTTTTCTTTCTTAAAAATTAAATCCGGCTTTAAAACCTATACTTCTTGTTGTGGCATATGACATATCTTCAACACCGCTAATAAAGCCTTGCCCTTGTACTGCCAATTGCTCGGGGTCAAAATGTGGATTCTCTGTTATAGCAAATAAGTTCTTTCCTATCAATGATAAACTCAACGTAGCATCTTGGTTAAACAGACTAAGATTATCAAACGTATAACCAACGGATACTTGACGTAGCTTCAAAAAGGAAGCGTCATAGGTATTGTTTTCCTCATGGTTTCTGTCATAAAATTGGCGGTAATAACTTTCTGCCGTTACAGCAAGGGTATTTGGTGTATATACAGGATTATCAGTAGTGCCTGTATTTACAACGCCTTCCGGTACAATTCCCCCTTCTGGTCTAAAAGCCGTTTCTGCTAACTGACCACCAACATTACCTAATGCCCTTGTTCTAGAAACTATGATACCACCTTGTCGCCAATCGAAAAGGAAACCCATATTCCAATTTTTATAATTGAATTGATTGTTGAATCCCAACATAAAATCGGGATTGTAATTTCCTAATTTTTGCAGTTCGTTATCGGGTATGTATCTGCCCTCATCCGTTAAGATAAAATCACCATTTTCATTCTTTAGATATCCGGTACCGTACAAATCACCAACGCGACCGCCTTCTTCCGCCTGTAAAAATACCGTTTGGTTTTGGCTGTCGTAAATTCTAGAGTATGCCAATGTTAATCGACCTTCTTCTTGTGGTAGACTTTCTACAGTAGCTCTATTGGTGCTAAAATTTAAGGTGCTGTTCCATTTAAAATCCTGATTTATTACGGGGGAAATTCCTAATATAATTTCTAGTCCTTTTGAACGAACCTCTCCGCCATTTACGACCTGTTGCGTATACCCAGATGAAATACCTATTGGCAATGAAATAATTTGATCTTTAGTTAAAGCATTGTAATAAGAAACATCTAACCGTAGTTGATCGTTAAAAAAACGAATATCAGCACCAACTTCAAAAGAAGATGTTTGCTCAGGCTGCAGATCTGCATTCGCAATGGTATTTGAATTACTAAATGTTGGTTGCCCATTAAAAGGAGTTTGTGCTACAAAAGCTCCTGTAGTTTGATAGGGATCAGTGTCATTACCTACTTGTGCCCAACTTGCTCTAAGTTTTGCGAAGGAAATAACCTGAGGTAAATTCACCGTGTTGGATAAAATAAAGCTACTAGAGACAGATGGATAAAAGAAAGAGGTATTATCTACAGAAAACGGAGTTGCCAATGCACTAGACCAATCATTTCTACCTGTAATATCTAAAAACAAGTAATCTTTATAGCCCAACTTGGCCAGACCATATATACTGTTTATTCTTTTGTTCGATTCAAATTCAAAAACTTCTATGGGCGAGGCTGCATTCGATAATCTAAAAATACCCGGTTGTGCCAAACTCGTGGTCTGTGATTGTGAGGTAAACGCTTTTTGGTCCAATCGGTTTACACCTAAAGAAACATCGACTTTAAAATTATTAAACCTATTGGTATAATTTATAAGAAAATCTGTATTTACTTCTCTATAAAAAACATCGTGTTCTGCATAGCCACCATTTGCAAACCTGTTAGAGCTATAGGCTCTGCGCAATTGGCGTAGTTCACTAGAATAATCCATTCCGGTACGGATAGACGCTGTTATATGATCTGAAATATCATAGCTTGCCGAAATATTACCGAAAATACGATCTCTATTGAACGAATTTCTGTTTTCATTAAGAATGAAATACGGATTATCAAAAAAGGTATAGTTGTACGAGTATTGTTGTATACCCTCTAAGCCTGGTTGCCAGTAATTTTTTAGATTCTCAATGTTCAGCGAGCGTGGTCCCCAAGCAACCAAAGAATAGTTTGCATTCTCTGAACCATAACCGTTAGAGGGTCTATTGTCCGATCCGGAATTGATATAACTAATGGATGAATTGATGCGTAATTTATCAATCGGTTGAAAATTTAGTCGTGCGCTAATCGTTTGGCGGTCTAGGTCAACACCCGGTATTATAGATTCGCTTCGTAAATCTGTAAAGGAGAGACGGTAACTACCTGTATCAAATCCGTTAGATATTGCAATGTTATTAATAAATGTAGTACCCGTTTCGTAGAAATTCTTAAGGTTGTCTGGGTTTGATTTGAATTCCGTGGGAGTAATGGCTATACCGTTATAAAGAGCAGTGTCTCCACCACGTACTACCGTACCATCTGGCAAGGTAACCGGACTATCATACTGAGGAATTAAATTGCCAACATCTAAACGTGGTCCCCAACTATAGGTAATCAAATCATTTGTTCCACCACCTAATCCGTCCACAAAAGCAAACTCACCAGAATTTCCTTGTCCGTATTCATTCTGAAAATCGGGTAATTGAAACGCTGAATCCACAAAAAAGCTGGTATTGTAACTAACGCCTAATCCTTTTGAATTTTTTCCGCTTTTGGTTTCAATAATGATAACTCCGTTAGATGCTCTAGTACCGTAAAGGGCGGCTGCACTTGGTCCTTTTAAAACAGAAACTTCAGCAATATCATCTGGATTTACCTCCATGGCACCGTTTCCAAAATCTATTTCTTGAAATCCGGCAGCGGCTTCATTGGTAAAATTGAAGACCGAATTATTATTGATTGGAACGCCGTCCACAATAAACAATGGATTATTATTAGAGAAAGAAGCTTCACCACGAATGGTAATTTTAGAGGAAGACCCTACTCCGGTAGCACCTTGGTTTATAGTAACACCAGCAAGCTTACCCGATAGGTTATCAAGAAAATTAACAGATTTTACTTCGGTAACTCCTTTTGCGTCTAAGCTTTGTACAACATAGCCTAATTCTTTTGTTTCCCGCTTTAAGCCTAATGCGGTCAGTACCACTTCATCCAATATTTCAGAAGAGTCGTTTAGAGTAACATTGATTGTGTTTCGATTATTAATTGATATTACTTGTGTTTCATATCCTAATACGGAAAATTCAATAGCACCTGAAAGATCAGGGGCATTTATAGTATATATACCATCTACATTGGTGGTAGATCCGGTCAAAGTACCGGATAATACAATGTTTACGTACGGTATGGTATTTCCATAGGTATCAGTAACGGTACCTGTAATTGTTTCTTGAGCATTGACTATGTTCATAATAAACAACGTCAACACCAGTAATAAGTGTTTCATATTTAGCTTTGGACTGAGGTTTCACTTATCCAACTATTGGATAAAGGGGGATCTAGATAAATGAAACTGCAGGAGAGCCTTTGTTGAAAGGAAAACTGTTTGGGTATGAAGATGAGAAGTTCTGGTTAGTATAGTATAAACCTCTTTTTCTTTTTATTAGTTGTGCTATCAACAAAAACAGGGTTGGTGATAGGCCTTCTGAAAACGATAATATGGATTGTAAATCTCTTTCGTTATCCAAATCCTGTAAAACAGGTAATTTTATTAATTCAGACGATTCTGCATGTAACCACAATGAAATTTGATGGTATAAGCTGAAGCGTTGCCAAGGTAAATTTTGAAATTCTGCAACATTAAAATTAGATTTCTGTAACCCTAATAGGTAAAATCCACCATCTTTTGACGGACCAATTACGGTCTTACCCTTTGCCAATTGCTCGGCCGCAAGTTTAAGTTGTTGGGTTTTTAAATGCGGAGTATCGTTACCTATGGCAATAATACTTGTAAAACCATTATTGAATACAGAAGCTATGGCATTGGTAAATCGTTGCCCAAAACTCGATCCTATTTGATCATCATCAGAAATATGAAAAACGGGTAAACCGGAGTTCTTAGCTTTTTGGAGTGTGCTTTTTGTTAGCTCACTGAATAAACGTTCACCTTTGGCAATACGCTTATTGACCAAATCTTCCTTAGCGGAATTGGCAAATACCAGTATAGCAGTAGTACCTTGTGAATTCAATTTAATTTTCTTTCTCGTTGTTAAACTTACGTAAAAATATGACAAAGGTTTTTTAACAATACATAAATTGTATTAATAAAAGATAAGTATTGCCTTACTTTAAGTCAAATTGTCAGTTTTAGACTATGCAGTTTGTTTTACCAAATCGTTTTTGGTAATATCTTGGGCATTAGCCTATAAACAAGTTATAAAATCTGATAATCTGCATAATTTATATGCTTATTCTCATGTAATTTTAAGGTTACAGACCGCTTAGTCTAAAAAATCCCTTAAAATTTCAACAAGTTTTAATTTTTTTTTAGCATTGACAGGTATATACATGGTATAGCTATTGCTGCTTGGACATCAGAAGAATCATAAAAATAATATACATATGAAATCAGACACAAAAACCAGAAGCGCTTGGAAGGTCTACTTCTTTTCAGCGGTTATTGCCCTTGCAGTAAGTTACGGGGTACTACATTTTAACAAACAAGAGGTAAAAGTATCTAGCGGAGTAACCGTAGTAGAATCTGTTCCTGGAGCACAAGCTTTATACACGAAGGATAATGAAGGTAACATTAAGCCTTTAGATTTTACCGAAACCTCTGAAAAAGTTTTAGATGCCGTTGTACATATTAAATCGACCCAAACAGGGTCATCTTATCAAAATCAAGGTGCACGCGAATTGCCAGACCCTTTCAAAGAGTTTTTTGGCGATATGTTTAAGGGGCAATCTCCACAAGGTTCTTCATCTAGACCTAGGGTAGGTACAGGTTCGGGTGTTATCATTAATGACAAAGGTTACATTGTAACGAATAACCACGTTATCGATAATGCAGATGAGGTTGAGGTTACTTTATACAACAACCAATCGTACAAGGCGACAGTTATTGGTACTGACCCAACTACAGATTTAGCATTATTACAGATAAAGGCAGATAACTTAAAAACGATGTCTTTGGTAAATTCCGATGATGTTGAAGTTGGCGAATGGGTATTGGCAGTTGGTAATCCGTTGGGTTTGAACTCTACGGTTACTGCAGGTATCGTAAGTGCAAAGGCAAGAAGTATACATATTAACTCAGATAAGTTTGCGGTAGAAAGTTTTATACAGACCGATGCGGCCATAAATCCAGGTAATAGTGGGGGAGCGTTGGTTAATCTTGATGGTAATTTGGTGGGAATCAACACAGCCATTGCCAGTACAACTGGTACTTACACCGGATACGGATTTGCAGTGCCAAGTAATATTGTTACCAAAGTAGTTGAAGATTTACTAAAATTCGGAAATGTACAACGCGGTATGTTAGGTGTAACCATTAGAACTATGGATAGTAACCTTGCCAAAGAAAAAGATGTTGACTTTACCAAAGGTGTTTGGGTAGAGCAAGTTGGTGAAGAAAGTGGCGCTGACTTGGCGGGGATGGAATCTGGCGATATTATCGTTAGTGTAAATGGAAAAGAAACCGCTACGTCACCTAGACTTCAAGAAATTATTGCCGGTAAAAGACCTGGTGACAAAGTTGCTATTATTATCAATAGAAATGGTAAAGAAAAAGAATTGGAAGTAGAACTTCATAATTCTCAAGGTGGAACCAACATAATCAAAAAGGAAGAAAAAGAAGTTTTTAACCTTTTAGGTGCCGATTTTGAGAATGTAAATAAAGAAATCGCCAAAAAGTTCGGATTGGATGGCGGAGTTCAAGTAACCAAATTATATCCTGGTAAGATTAAGAGTGAAACACAAATGCGGGCAGGTTTTATTATTACGCATATTGATGGTAAACACGTAAAGGATGTTGATGATGTTGCTACTATTTTAGAAAACAAAAAAGGCGGAGTGATGTTAGAAGGAATTTATGAAGATGGCACAAAAAATTATTATGCCTTCGGATTGGATTCATAGTCCGCATTAATGATTAATTTTATGCCGAGCGAATAATAATATTGGCTCGGCATTTTTTTTGAAATTAATTCTAGATAGATGCAATTAGGTTCTAAGTCCATAGGTTTAGTGCTTTCAGGTGGGGGCATAAGAGGCATGGCACATATTGGTGTTATAAAGGCAATGCAAGAATTTGGTCTTGAGGCAAAGGTGGTATCCGGAAGCAGTATTGGTGCTTTGGTAGGTGCGTTGTACGCGGCAGATAAACCTGTTGTTGACATGCTCAAGTTTTTTAAGGAAACTCCGCTTTTTAAATACAATTACTTTGCTGTTGCCAAACCCGGTTTATTGAATAGCGAGAGTTATATATCTTCCTTTAAACAGTATTTTCCAGATGATAGTTTTGAGGCTTTAAATAGAGAGCTTCACGTAGTCGCTACTAATTTGCAAAAAGGCGAAGAGCTTTTTATTGATAAAGGAGAACTGATTAAACCCTTATTGGCTTCTGCCGCATTACCACCCGTTTTTAGTCCGGTAGAGTATAATGGTGAATTATATGCCGATGGCGGAATCATGAATAATTTTCCTTCAGAGCCGGTTTTGTCTAGGGTAGAGTATGTAATAGGTAGTAATGTTTCAGTGGTTTCTCAATTAGAGAAAAAACATTTGAACAATTCTTTTCAATTGACAGGCAGAGTAACAGGATTGATGATTTACGCCATAAACAGACAAAAAATCAACAACTGTCATCTTATTCTAGAATCAAAAGAGCTGGAACATATTGGTTTGTTGGATAGACGAGGAATTGAAAAAGCCTATGCCATTGGTTATGAAGCTGCAGTCAGAAAATTCAAAGAGGTCTTTTCAGAATAATTCAGTTAGCTATAGCATGGCACTTAAAAGCAAGGTACCAACTATCCATAATACCAATGATATTACTCCGCCAATTACAAGAAAGTGTTTAAACTTATAGATTCCCATGCTGTAAATAAGGGCGTTTGTTTGATAGCCTAACGGAGTAAAGAAGCTAAAATTTGCTGCGAACATCACACAAAGAATAAATGGTTTAGGGTCAAGATTTAATCCGCTGGCAAGTGAAATACCTATTGGGGCCATGATAATAGCTGTAGCGTTGTTAGATACTACACTACTTAAAATCATGGTAGTTAAAAACAACAATCCTATAATAAATAAAGGTTGCTGACCTGACATTAAAGCTAATAATTCTTCCGTAATCCAAGTGTCTGCCTTGGCATTACTCATCGCAATACCTAACGGTATCATACCTGCTAATAAGAATATAATTTGCCAGTTTATCTTTTCATAAATGCGATTTAGCTCTACACACTTAAATAGAAGCATTGCTAAAGTTCCTGTAATTACACTGGTCATAACCTCAAAAACTCCCGTTGCTGCCATGGTAATCGTGGCAATAAGAATTAGAATCGATAGATTTCTTTTAAACGGAGTAGCCGGTGTACGCCCTTCATATTGATTAAGCACCGCTAGATTATTACTGTTTTCAAAGTTTGAAACGTATTCGGGCTTTGTTTGTATTAATAGTCGGTCACCAACATGTAGTTTGGTAAATTCATGGTTACTTTGATGTAATCGGTTTCGAAGAATGCGTAGCTTCTTTCGTTTATTGACCGCAAGCGGAATAGCTCTTGGAATCAACATGGTTTTTAATTCTGTCAAATTTTTACCTAAAAAGCGGGAGCCTGGTAAAAGCAATAATTCCAGTAGTAGATTTTCATCTGTATTTTCAGAGTCCTCCTTATCCTTTTTATCGGAATCTGCTACTTTTTTAATTTGAGTAGTTTTTGTGGATGTAAAATGGTCTTTTTCTTCCTGTTCTAACTCAAAATAGCCTTCACCTCGCATTTTTTGAAGGTTTTCTAGGCTGCAATGCAACAGAATTACATCATTTGGTTTAATCAACAAATCGTGATTCAATAAATTTTGGTCGTAACCATAGCGGGTTAAGCGAAGTACGGTAATATCAGTTTCCTTGAACATAAAACTTTCCCCTATGGGCTTGTCAACTAATGGTGATTCTTCCTCAACCGTTAATGTCAAAAGATAACGATCAAGGTCATAATTATCAGAAAGCTCACCTGTGTTTTTTGGTAAAAACCGATAGAAAAGAGCAATTATACCTATAGAAATGACCAAAAAAGTGCCTCCCATGAGCGAAAATTCAAAAAAACCGAGTTTTTCGCCTGTGTATCTAGCAGCGATATTACTGACCAATAAGTTGGTTGAAGTTCCCATTAAGGTACAACTGCCGCCTAAAATACTGGCGAAAGAAATGGGCAATAATAATTTACCCGGAGGCAGCTGATACTTTTCTCGTAGTTCTGCAACAATTTTTATAAATACGATGACTACGGCAGTAGAACTGACAAAGGCAGAAATACTACCAGCAATAAGCATTATAGCAACAGTTGCTAAAACTACGGGCCAGTTCTTTAAGATTTTTAATCCCTTTGCTAAGTAGGTTATAGCACCATTTTCTTCTAAGCCGATTGCTAAAATCATCAAGCATAAAATAGTGATGACCGCTTTGTTAGAAAATCCGCTGACTGCCTCTTCTGGTGAAACGAGTCCTGTCAATAATAAGGCAGCAATAATACAGAAGGATATTTTATCCATCGGAAAAATCTCAAACGCAAACAATATTATTACAGCCGCGATGATGATAAATACACCAATGATTTCGATGGTCATATCTAATGAGAATTGAAAATGTTATCAAAGATATTTCAACGCCCAAATTGGGATGACTCAATCGAATATATTTTAGCTTTTAATGAATAAACATATGGAAAAGAAAAAACGTCATTACGAATGAAGTGTAGTAATCTGCTGAATAGATGTGCCTATTGGTTAGATTGCTTCGTACCTCGCAATGACGTTCTTTAAGATTTAGTTTTGCCTCAGGGGCTTACACATCATCATAATCTACCTTAATAGTAGGTGTAGTTGGGTGTGCTTGGCAGGTTAGAATAAATCCGTCTGCGATTTCTTTATCGGTCAAAATTTGGTTCATAACCATTTCAGCTTTTCCTTCTGTTACCTTGGCAATACAGCTACTGCATACTCCGCCTTGGCAAGAATAAGGTGCATCAATATTTTCCTTTAAAACAGCATCGAGTATCATGGTTTTCTTGTCCATCGTAAACTGAAATTCCTCATCGTCAACAAGAACGGTAACCGCAGTTTGACCATCTGCTTGTATAGGTAATTCCTCTTTTATTTCAGTAGGCGTAAAAAGCTCGAAATGGATTTTATCCTTTTCTACTTCATTCTCGATTAAAGTATCTTGAACCAAACGGATCATCTCTTCTGGTCCGCATAAATAATATCCGTCGAAATCAACATCCTTATGCTTGTTCAACAAGGCATAATTTACCGTTGAGGTGTCTATTCTACCAAATAAAGCCTTGTCTTCACGGGTTTGGCTATTGGTGAAGTACACAAAAAACCGATTGGCATATTCTAGTTCTAATTTTACTAAATCGGTATAGAACATGGTCTCTTCGTAAGATTTGTTACCGTAAACCAAAACAAATTTGTTCTTAGGGTTACTATCCAAAACCGATTTTACGATACTCATAATTGGTGTAATACCGCTACCTGCAGCAAAAGCGGCAATGTTCTGTACTTCTTTGGTCGTATTGAATACGAAACGACCTTCTGGTTCCATTACCTCTAAGGTATCGCCTACCTTTAATTCTGAGTTGGCGTAATTGGAGAATCCGCCATTATCTACTTTTTTGATGCCGATGGTAATGCCATCTTTTTCAGGTGATGAACTAATGGAGTATGCTCTTCTAAGTTCTTTTCCCTTAATCTCTTTTTTAATGGTGATATACTGACCCGCCGTAAAGGTGAAAGTCTGTGCCAATTCTTTCGGAATTGAAAACGTAACGGCAACAGAGGTTGGCGTTAATTTCTTGATATGTTTTACCGTTAATGGGTGAAAATGCGACATATGTTCGTTTCTTTAAATCGATTTACAAAATTAAGCATGCTTTTGCGATATCATATGACATTTGTCAAAAAAGTCTAACGGTCAATGGCTTTTACAGCGTTTTTCTCACATTAAATAATCCTTAATTTATCTTTTTTGAAAAAAAGTTCTAAAAAATGTCCCTAATTTGATTTTGGTATCCTCATTGGGTAAATAAAAAAAACTTAGAGTAGGTTATTTTTAAATACTAAAATAGTTAAATCCTAATTATGAAATTTTTCAAAGCTATTGGTTTACTGATTTTGGGGTTGATAATGATTTATTTTTCACTAAAAAAAACAAAATATGATAAAGAGTTTGATGACGATTTGTCTAAAAATCTAAAGGATGAGTTAAAATTTTATGGTGCGACGGTTAATTTTAAGCTACTCTTATTTGGCATGTTTTCGCTGTTGATTGGAATTATATTTCTTTTATCGGAACTGGAGCTGATTGATATTTCTATCTCCGAATAGCCCCCGCTAGCGCAGGTCTTTGACGAGTGCTGTGCCAAGAAAGTACAGGTTTAATAAATTAATATAATATCTACACTGGTGCTCGTTTGCAAGAGGCTCCATACTAGATAGAGGAATATTATTAAACCCCATACTGCCAATAATATAAGTAAAACCTAGCGTGAGTTTTTAACTCGTGCCGTAACAGTAACCACAAGAGCAAAAAGAGCTACAAAAATTAATTTATAGTGGTTGCTCAATTCGAACTGTCAAGCTATTATTAAATATTAGTGGTAGTGGAGGATGGTAACAGAAGTTATTTCAGTTTAAATAATCCTTAATTTATCTTTTTTGAAAAAAAACATATGAAAATTGTCCCTAATTTGATTTCGGTTACGTCATGAGGTAAACAAAAAGAACTTAGAGCGAGTTCTATGTAAAAATTAAAACGATTAAATTATGAAAGATTTTATGATGATTTTCATTGGTGCAGATTACCAAGAATTAGGTTTATCGCCAGAGCAGTTGCAAGAACGTATGGGAAAATGGTTCGCTTGGAACGAAAAAATGCAAAAACAAGGTATCGTAAAAGCTGGTGATGCATTGGTTCCAAATGTAAAAAGAGTATCTGGACCTAACCGTACCGTAACCGATGCCCCGTTGATTGAAGGTAAAGAATTAATTGGAGGGTACTATATTGTACAAGCAGAGAATGCCGATGCCGTTGTAAAAATTGCAGGAGATTACCCGGATTACGATTTAGATGGCACCGTAGAAATTAGGGAAGTAATGGTATTTGACCAACAATAATATATGGAACATAAAGTAGTAGACCATCTTTTTAGACATCATTACGGGAAGATGGTCGCTATTTTAATCCGTTTTTTCGGCTTATCTCATATAGAAACTATTGAAGATGCGGTACAGGATACCTTTATTAAAGCAACTTCTCAATGGCGAACCCAAATTCCCGATAATCCAGAAGCTTGGCTGAATAGGGTTGCCAAAAACAGAACAATTGATATTCTAAGAAGTATACAAGCCGAAAAGAATAGAAATCTTGCTATTAACACAGGTGCATCTTCGCTACAGATTGATGAACTTTTTTTAGACCATGAAGTAGCCGATAGTCAATTACGAATGATTTTCGTTGCATGTCACCCAAGTTTAAACCCTAGCGAACAAATAGCCTTTGCACTTAAAACAATTTCAGGTTTTAGCATTAAAGAAATAGCTGCGGCATTGTTGACCAAGGAAGAAACTATTTCCAAACGACTGACTCGGGCAAAGAAAACAATTATAGAAAGGGATATTCAGTTTCAGTACCCAAATCCAGAAGCAATTCATAATCGTATGGAGCGGGTCATGAAAGTCATTTATTTGACATTTAATGAGGGGTTTCATTCTACCAATCAAGACAAATTGATTAAGGAAGATTTGTGTGGCGAAGCTATTCGCCTTTGTCAATTACTTTTAAAAAAGGAACAATTTAGAAGTGGCAGTTTATATGTGCTTTTTGCATTGCTGTGTTTTCATATGTCACGACTGGAAAGTAAAATTTCGTCTAATAATCAATTGGTTAATTTGAAAAACCAAAACCGTACCAAATGGTATTTTCCACTGATAAAAATGGGGAATAGCGCAATGCACAAAGCCATGGATTACGATGATAGTTCGGTGTATCATTAAGAAGCTGCTATAGCCTCTGAACATTTAAATGCAAAAACATTTAAAGATACCAACTGGAGAAAGATTTCTTATTGGTATGAACAGTTGCATATGTTTGAACCTAACATGTTTACATTGTTAAATCATGCAACAGTTTGTCTTCAACTAAACGATTTAGCGAAAACATATCAAATACTAAAAAGCATTGATGTTGCTGAACTTGGTCAAAGGGGCTATCTATATTATGGTTGTTTTGCGGAATATTATCTGAAAAAAGGTGAGAAAGATTTGGCAATTTCATTTTTGGATAAAGCACTGCTGGAAACTTCGAATAAATTGGAGCGGGAGTTTTTGATGAAGAAGCGGGAGGTTATGAATGGTTGATTTTCACCAATTATATATTAAGGTATAAACAAAGAGATTAGATAATTTTATAATTGTTTGTAACAAACTCAAGATTTTTCTTACTTATATTCCAAATACTAAAACCAACCGAATGTTTAAACGCTTTGCTTCCTTACAATGGAAATCTTTTTTTAGGTCTTCTAACCTTGGTAAAAGTTTAGGGATAAAAATAGTAATGGGTTTTTTTGCGGTTTATATGTTGATATCGCTTGCCGTATCTGGTGGGGGTATGTACTTTCTACTGCGCAAAATTTTCCCAGATCAAAACCCAATATGGATCGTTAGTCAATATTTTATTTACTGGATTCTAATGGAATTAATGCTCAGGTATTTTATGCAAAAACTACCGGTAATGGACATTAAGCCTTTTTTGACCACACCGGTGAAGAAAAGTACCATAGCACATTATATATTAGGTAGATCTGCGGCATCTATTTATAATTTATTGACCTTATTTTTTATTGTTCCCTTCGCTATTGTTCTTTTATTCAATGATTACCCTGTATTGAATGTATTATTATGGGTTGTTGCAATAAAGGCAATTGTTCTTAGTATTAATTATATAAACCTTTTGGTCAATAAAAATGACAAGGTTCTTATTGCTATTGTAAGCTTACTCGTTTTGGGCTATGGATTAGATTATTTTGGGGTGTTTTCTATTAAGGAATTTTTTGCGCCCGTTTTTCATGCACTTTATGCATATCCCATAGCAGTATTGATACCCGTTGCTCTAGCCTTGCTCATGTATTATATAAACTATACATATTTAAAAGATAAAATTTACCTAGATGCAAAACTCAAAGCGAAATCGGTAGAGGCAAATACCTCAGATTTAGCTTGGACGAAACGTTTTGGTGAAATGGGCTCTTTCTTACAACTTGATCTTAAAATGATATGGCGTAATAAAAGAACCAAGTCTCAAGTATATATTTCCTTGCTATTTGTTTTTTACGGCTTAGTGTTTTACACCCAAGATATATATAGTAGTATGATGCCTATGAAAGCTTTTGTCGGCATATTTATGACTGGTATTTTCTTAAGTAATTTCGGTCAGTTTATTCCCGCTTGGGATAGTAGTTACTATAGTATGATGATGTCGCAAAATATACCCATGCGCAAGTATTTGGAGTCTAAAGTTTCTTTAATTACGGTGAGTATAGTGGCTATGTTTTTATTGACTATACCTTATGTTTACTTTGGTTGGGATGCCTTGGCAATCAATTTTGGCTGTGCCTTATATAATTTAGGAGTAAATATACCGGTCATTTTATATTTCGGTTCTTTCAACAAGAAAAGGATTGAATTAGATCAGAGTCCGTTCGGTAATATGCAAGGTGCAAGTGCCACTCAATTTCTAGTAATGCTTCCTGTATTAGTTGTTCCTATTATTATATTTTCCATCTTTTATTACATTTTTAATTTAGAAGTGGCAGTAGGTGTACTTTCAGTTTTAGGAATTATCGGTTTTGCCATGAAGAATTATCTATTTGGTTTAATTACGGAACAATACAAGAAAAAGAAATACGGAATGATTGCGGGCTTTAAAGAGAAAGCGAGTTAGTCTTTATCTATTTATCACATTACAATTCATCCAAAAAATATAGAACAACAAGATTATGATTACAATAGAAAATTTATCCAAAATTTACGGCGCACATAAAGTATTGAATATAGAATCTTTAAATATTCCAACAGGACAAAGTTTCGGTTTGGTTGGTAATAATGGGGCAGGTAAAACAACGCTTTTTAGTTTGTTGCTTGACCTAATTCAGCCAACTACAGGTCATATTATTAATAACGAAGTTCAAGTAAACACCAGTGAAAATTGGAAACCGTTTACATCATCTTTTATAGATGAAACTTTTTTGATCGGGTATTTGACTCCCGAAGAGTATTTTTACTTCATTGGTGACCTTCGCGGCCAAAACAAAGCTGATGTTGATGCGCTTTTAGCACAGTATCAAGATTTCTTTCACGGTGAAATTTTGGGTCAGAAAAAGTACTTGAGAGATTTGTCTAAAGGGAATCAAAAAAAAGCTGGTATTGTAGCTTCGTTTATTGGTAATCCAAAAGTGGTAATTTTAGATGAACCTTTTGCAAACCTAGATCCAACGACTCAAATTCGATTAAAGCAAATAATTAAAGAACTAGCGGAACAAAAAGACGTAACAGTTTTAGTTTCTAGTCACGATTTAATTCATGTAACCGAAGTATGTGAGCGTATTGTGGTGTTAAACAAAGGCGAGGTGGTAAGAGATATTGAAACTTCTACCGAAACTTTAAAAGAATTAGAAGTGTTCTTTGGTTCAGATAATGCTGAGGTAATTGTGGAATAATCTATATTTTAGACACATATACTAGTTAAATGACTTCTGATTTAAATTCGTTAATTGATTATTATCAATGGGAAATTATTAGAATACAGGCTCAAATCGATGAAAATCTAGAAATGCATTTTTACAACGAGATTGAGTTTGATATAGTTGCTTTACGCGACTTGAAAAATGAGTTGGATGCTATATTAACATTGCAAGATTCAAGGTACCCGAAGATTACAAGAGTAAAAGATCGAATTGAATATTATAAAACAAAGATTACGGAACAGGGAAAATCAAGTGACTTCAAAGATGTCTATGAGATTCGAATTCGTGAAGTTGAAAAGGAATTGGAAGCATTATTACATGTAAAAAATAAGTCAATTTCGTTTGAAACTCAATATGTAGATGATGCTTTGTATAAATTATATTCAAAAGAGATTGTTGCTTTCAATTTATACCTCATAGAAAATAAGCAAACTTACTTAAATCTAAATTTGGCAGATACTAATGATATAAGAATTACTGTTTATCTTGAGAATAAGAATGATTATTCATGGTACAGAAAATACTCTTTAATTAAAGATTTAAAACTTTATGATTTAGAAGGTGGAGGAATGTATTTGACAAGGAGAATTTATAACTCAAATACCTTATTAGAAATTAAAGAGCTTCTATCAAGAATCGTAATAGCAATTAAGAGTGTCGGTCATGTTAAGAATGAAATCTATTTAGAACTCATCGAAAATAAGTAATTATCAAAATTTTATAGTAATATTAATAAAACTGACCGTTAGGTCGGTTTTTCAATAGTACACCTTTACTGTAAGGTTAATAAAAGTCGATAAAGAAATCGTTGATCAGATTAACTGCAATAAAATGATGAAATCTTGATCATTTTATGTCAAAACAAACTACTCAGTCTGTTATAAAAGTATCTTCCAGCTTGTTTCCATTATAATCATTCAAAAATAAATATGTAGTTTACCGATGAACGGTATAATAATCTGGTTGTTTTTAAGTTAAACATACATACGTAGATCAACTATTTTGAATCTTAGAAACAAACTCATTTTATCCGGTGTTTTGGCGAGTATGCTATTTAATGCATGTTCTGTCAAGAAAGACAAGTTCGTAAACCGTAATTGGCACGCGCTCAATACCAAGTACAATACCTTGTATAATGGTAACATTGCCTTTGACCTGGGGCGAGAAACTTTGAACGATACTTATCAAGATGACTATTTTGAAGTGTTGCCAATAGAACGTTTAGAAGTTAGTGGCGAAATAAAACTAGATTCAGAAGACAACAACCCTAATTTCCTTATTGCGGAAGAAAAAGCGACCAAGGCTATTCAACGCCATAGTATGGATATTAAGGATGAAGAGCGTAATCCGCAAATTGATGAAGCTTTTCTTCTTTTAGGTAAAGCCCGTTATTTTGACGAACGCTACATTCCTGCACTAGAATCCTTTAATTACATTCTTAACAAATACTCTGAAAGCGACAAGCTTAATGAAGCCAGTATTTGGAGAGAAAAGGTAAACATAAGACTAGAAAACGATGACCTCGCCATAAAAAATTTAAAACGCTTAATGAAGTACGAGCGTTTAAAAGACCAAGAATATGCCGATGCTAGAGCTATGTTGGCACAAGCATATATCAACTTAAATGCTCCTGATACTGCAGTGCAAAATCTTAAGGTTGCATCGCACTACACCAAGAAAAATCCTGAAAAAGGAAGATATTACTATATCATTGGTCAGTTGTACAATCAGATGGGTTTTAAGGATAGTGCTAATTATGCTTTTGATAAGGTAATTGAACTGAACAGAAAGTCTCCAAGAGTTTACATGATCAATGCGGAGATTGAAAAACTAAAGAATACCAAAGTAACTAGTGAGAATAAAGAAGAGGTACTGGAGTATTTGACCAAATTAGAGTTGAACAGAGAGAATAGACCATTTTTAGATGGTATTTATAGACAATTGGCAGAGTTTCATTTAGAGCAGGAATCTGATAGTTTGGCTTTGGTTTATTTTAATAAATCGCTTCGCGCTTCGCAAAACAAGCCAAAGTTGAATGCACTCAACTACGAGAATTTAGCGGAATACAATTTTGATGAAAGCGTTTATAAACCGGCCGGCGCATATTATGATAGCGTACTGACCAACCTTAACGAGAACACCAAAAAATTTCGTGCTATCAAAAAGAAGCGCGATAATTTAGAAGATGTTATTAAATACGAAGACATTGTACAATATTCCGATAGTGTAATTACGGTATTTGAAATGCCAAAAGAAGAGCAGTTGGCATATTTTGGTAAACATATAGAAGAATTACAAAAGGCTAAAGAAGCAGCACAGAAAAAAGAAAAGCAAAGAATTACAGATGGCTTTGCTGCATTTAGTAATAGTAAAGGAGGTAAAGAGAATAAAGGTAAATTCTATTTCTATAACATTACCAGTTTAGGCTATGGTCAAAATGATTTTAAGAATCGTTGGGGCAATAGAGAGCTCACGGATGACTGGCGTTGGTCAGACAAATCAGTCATCAATGCTGAAAATGTTGCATTGCAAAATGCAACGGGTGTAAATGATAGTTTAAGTGTAGTCAGTGAAGACGAGAAATTCTCTTTAGATTATTACATGAATCGTTTACCTACAGATGTTGCCATTATCGATAGCCTAAAGACAGAACGTAATTTTGCGAACTATCAATTAGGACTTATCTATAAGGAGAAATTCAACGAGAACTTGTTGGCAGCAGAGAAGCTTGAAAATGTATTGGCATCAAACGCCGAAGAACGATTGATTCTACCTTCAAAATATAACTTGTACAAAATTTACGAAGAAGTTGGTAGTCCGTTGAAAGAGACCATGAAGGCAGATATTATTGCCAACCATGCAGATTCTAGATACGCTGAAATATTGTTGAATCCGCAAGCGGTATTGGCAGATAGTTCTGATAGTCCAGAGAAGCGCTATGAGAGCCTATTCAAACAATATAAAGAACAACAATATTTACAAGTAATAACAGGGGCAGAGCAAAACATCAATAGGTTTACCGGCGATCCAATTGTTCCGAAATTTGAGATGTTAAAGGCAAATGCCATTGGAAGGCTGCAAGGTTTTGAACCTTTTAAAGAAGCATTGAATTATGTGGCGTTGACATATCCTAATAATCCAGAGGGTAAAAAGGCTGAACAGATGATTGCAGAGCAGCTTCCGAAGTTAGAACAAAAAGAGTTTTCACCAGAGACAGACTCTAAAGGAACATCGAACTGGAAAGTAGTTTTCCCGTTTAAAAGAAGTAATACAGATGAAGCGTTAAAATTGATGGAATTGTTAGAGCAGTCTATCATAGACCTTAGATATAAAAATATAGTTTCTAGAGATATTTATAACCTAGAAGATCAATTTGTAGTAGTACACGGATTTAAATCTAAGGATTTTGCCCTTGGGTATGCCGAGCTACTAAAAAACAATAAGGATTACCTCGTTGCTGATGAGAATTTTGTAGTTTTATCGGAGAACTATAAGATTGTACAAGTACACAAGAATATAATCGAATATAGAAATACGCTTTTAACCCCAAAACCGTGAACAATGTTTTCAGACAAACAAAAACCTAGAGCTATGAATGAAATAGGAGGTCAACCTAACAGAATAGAAAAGAACACCAAAATTAAAGGAGATATCATATCTGAAGCAGATTTTCGTATAGATGGTAAGCTAGACGGCAATGTAAAAACTTCTGGTAAAGTGGTCATTGGTAAAGATGGCTACATTCATGGTAAAGTAGAATGCGTAAACGCAGATATAGAAGGTAGCTTCAATGGCGAACTTTTAGTGTCTGACCTATTATCTTTAAAATCTTCTGCAGTTATAGAAGGTACGGTATCTGTAAATAAACTGGCTGTTGAGCCGGGCGCTACTTTTAACGCTTCTTGTTCTATGGGCGGCGGTAAAGGTACTGCAGGTTTAAAATCTTCTAACAATGGAGCCGCAAAAGCCTCGTAATGACAATTCTGAACTTTTAAGAAATGCCGCAAGTTTATCTGGTGTTGCCATACAAATGGGTGTCACTATATTCTTGGGCAATCTCTTAGGGGAGTGGTTAGATCAAAAATTTGAAAAAACGTTTTTAGAGGACATATTTACATTACTTGCTGTATTTTTGTCCATCTATTTAGTCATAAAGAAAGTTATGGCGCTAAATAAATAAACGTTGCTAAAAAATATAATTTTATATATAGTCGTGTTCACTGTTGTGGGCGCGACTTCTTATTTTCTGCAAAATCTTACTTTATTAGATCCGCCAACTTATTTTGGTCCGCTTTTGGTCAAGGCATACACTTTTCACTTCGTGTTCTCTCTTGTGTTGGTCATCATTTTCTTAATTGCCTCAAAAAACAATTCTTTTTTTGATCAGCTGGGTTTTATGTATATGGGTGTACTGGTTTTTAAGATTACAATTTTTGCGGCACTGTTCTATCCTTACCTTTTGGGTGAACTGATTATGCCTCAAATATATAGGGGTGCGCTGCTTATACCGGTGATTATTTTTTTGTTTCTAGAAGTGTTTTTTATTTCCAAAATTATGCGCAAAAAAAGACTCTAAATTTTAAAGCTGTAAAATTGGGTAGATTATGCAATAATTAACTACTTTTGCGCAAAATTTCTAGGAGCTAAATTTTTTGATAAAGAACTAATGATGCAAGTTTCAAATACGATTAAAACCTTATTACAACTTCTAATACTTTGTTTTTCATTGCAAAGTTTCGCTATATCTGATACTGAGCCAGAAGGAGCGGTAAGTGGTAAGGAACAGGTAGATGCCTATATTTTACATCACCTTAAAGATTCTCATGATTTTCATTTGTTCTCTTACACTAGTGATTCAGGAGAAAGAAAGCATGTTGGGTTTCCACTTCCCGTAATTCTTTGGTCAAGCAATGGTTTGGCAACTTTTATGTCATCAGAATTTCACCATGATGATAATGGACAAGTTGTAGTTGAAAAAAACGGTTCTAAGTTTGTTAAACTTCACAGTAAAATATATGAATTAGATGCTGGCGCTTCTTCAGTGAATTTTGATGAAGAGCACCATGCCACAAATGCACATAAGGTTTTAGATTTTTCTATTACTAAAAGTGTTGTTGGGGTGTTATTGGTTGGTTTGCTAATGTTGTTGGCCTTTTCTTCACTTGCAAAGCAATATGGAAAGAAAAAAATACCTACTGGTTTTGGTAGAGTGTTAGAGCCATTGGTGCTTTATGTAAGGGATGAGATTGCAAGACCTAATATTGGCGAAAAACATTATAGAAAATTTACAGGATATCTCTTAACGGTTTTCTTTTTTATCTGGGTGTTGAACTTATTAGGGCTTACACCGTTCGGATTTAATGTTACTGGGCAAATAGCGGTAACAGCTTGTTTGGCAATTTTCACTTTAATCATTTATACAGTTAGTGGAAATAAAGACTACTGGATGCACATTTTATGGATGCCAGGTGTACCTGTATTCGTGAAACCTATTTTGGCTATTATAGAATTAGCTGGTGCATTTATCATTAAACCATTTTCATTGTTAGTGCGTTTATTCGCAAACATATCTGCAGGTCACATTGTAGTAATGAGCTTAATTGCAATTATGTTTACATTAAAAGAGAGTTTAGGAGTAGCAGGTGCTACAGGCCTCTCATTGGTATTATCATTTTTCATTACGCTTATTGAGGTTTTAGTTGCCTTTTTACAAGCATATATTTTTACTGCGCTTTCAGCCTTGTTTATAGGCATGGCAGTTGCAGAACATGACCATGATCATGAACATGACGAGGCGGGTCACGAAGTAGCCGATACAGAAGATGTAAGAGCGGACTTCATTTAATAAGAGTTTTTTTAATTTAATTATATAAATCAATTAGTATGGTAACTTACAATTTAATTGGAGCAGGTTTAATCGTTATCGGAGCAGGTCTAGGTCTTGGTCAAATCGGTGGTAAAGCAATGGAAGGTATTGCTCGTCAACCTGAAGCGGCAGGAAAAATTCAAACTGCGATGATTATCGTAGCTGCACTTTTAGAAGGTTTAGCATTCGGTGCTTTGTTCTTAGGAAAATAAGAACGTGAAAACCCAAAGACATCTTCCTGTAACGGTTGGTTACAGGAAATGTTTTTTATTTATTGATTTAGATTTAAAAGATTAGGATATGGAAGTTTTATTGAACGATTTTTCACCAGGTTTGTTTGTTGTTCAAACAATATTATTATTAGCATTAATTTTCTTAATGGTAAAATTTGCTTGGAAACCAATTTTGAATTCTTTGAATGAAAGAGAAGCTGGTATAGAAGAAGCATTGGCTGCTGCCGATAAAGCACGCACAGATATGCAGAACTTACAAGCTGATAATGAGAAGATGCTTCAAGAAGCACGTGCTGAACGTGAGGGTATGTTGAAAGAAGCACGCGAAATCAAAGAAAAAATGATTTCTGACTCTAAAGAGCAAGCTAAGCTAGAAGGCGACAAAATGTTGAAGCAGGCACAAGCTGCAATCGAAAGCGAGAAAAAAGCTGCTGTTGCTGATATTAAAAGTCAGGTTGCAGAATTGTCTGTAGCTATTGCAGAAAAAGTTCTAAAAGAAGATTTATCTAGTAATGACAAGCAATTGAAATTGGTAGATACAATGTTGAGCGATATAAAACTTAACTAAAAGAAATAATGAGCGAATCTAGAGCTGCATTACGTTACGCAAAGGCAATATTGGATATGGCCAAGGAAAACAAAGCCTTGGATGCTGTTGAGAAAGATATGCGTTCAATCGCCGCTACAATTTCAGGTAGTAAAGAACTTAGAGATGTACTGGCTAGTCCGGTTGTTTCTGGTTCCATGAAAAAGAATGCCTTACTTGAAATTTTCAAGGGTAGTCATTCTATTACAGAAGGTGCTATTAATATGTTGGTAGACAACAAACGTTTAGCTATGCTGAATGAAGTTGCCTTAAAATATATTATTATTAATGAGCAATTAAAAGGTAAAGATGTAGCGTATGTTACAACTGCTGTACCTTTAGATGCTACAATGGAGAAGAAAATATTAAAGAAGGTTACTGAACTTACCGGTAATGAAGTTACCATTGAAAGTAAGGTTGACGAAAGTATTATTGGTGGTTTCATCTTAAGAGTTGGAGATTTACAATATGATGCTAGCGTAAGTAACAAGCTTAACAATTTAAAAAGAGAATTTTCAAATAGTCTATAATAACTATATAAGGCTTCGGATGGTTACATTCATTGCCTAATATCTTATATCTAATTAAAAATGGCAGGAGTAAAAGCCGCTGAAGTATCAGCAATTTTAAAGAAACAATTATCAGGATTTGATGCTACCGCTACTTTAGACGAAGTAGGTACTGTATTAACTGTAGGTGATGGTATCGCAAGAATCTACGGATTAGCTAATGCTCAATACGGAGAATTAGTTGAGTTCGAAGGCGGACTTGAAGGTATCGTTCTTAACCTTGAGGAAGACAACGTTGGTGTGGTTCTTTTAGGACCTTCCAAATCAGTTGGTGAGGGTGATACCGTAAAACGTACACAACGTATTGCTTCTGTAAAAGTTGGTGAAGGTATTGTTGGTCGTGTAGTGGATACTTTAGGTAACCCTATCGATGGTAAAGGACCTATTGCCGGTGATACTTATGAGATGCCATTAGAGCGTAAAGCTCCAGGGGTAATCTATAGAGAGCCTGTAACTGAGCCAATGCAATCTGGTATTAAAGCAATTGATGCGATGATCCCAGTTGGTAGAGGTCAAAGAGAGCTTGTTATTGGTGACCGTCAAACTGGTAAGACTACAGTTTGTATCGATACCATTCTAAACCAAAAAGAATTTTATGATGCTGGTGAGCCTGTTTACTGTATCTATGTTGCCATAGGTCAGAAAGCATCTACTGTTGCCGGTATCGCACAGGTATTGGAAGATAAAGGAGCAATGGCATATACTACTATCGTAGCTGCAAATGCATCTGATCCAGCGCCAATGCAAGTATATGCACCATTTACTGGAGCATCTATTGGAGAATATTTCCGTGATACAGGTCGTCCTGCATTAATTATATATGATGATTTATCTAAACAAGCGGTTGCATATCGTGAGGTGTCTCTTTTATTAAGAAGACCACCGGGACGTGAGGCTTACCCAGGTGATGTTTTCTACCTACATTCTAGATTATTAGAGCGTGCAGCAAAAGTTATCAATGATGATGATATCGCAAAAGAAATGAATGATTTGCCAGAGGTATTAAAGCCTATGGTAAAAGGTGGTGGTTCTTTAACGGCTTTACCAATTATAGAAACACAAGCGGGTGACGTTTCTGCTTATATTCCAACCAACGTAATTTCTATTACTGACGGACAGATATTTTTAGAGCAAGATTTATTCAACCAAGGTGTAAGACCGGCAATTAACGTAGGTATTTCTGTATCTCGTGTTGGTGGTAACGCTCAGATTAAATCAATGAAGAAAGTTTCAGGTACGTTGAAACTGGATCAAGCACAGTTCCGTGAATTGGAAGCTTTTGCTAAATTTGGTTCAGATTTAGATGCAGCAACATTGAACGTTATTGAAAAAGGACGTAGAAACGTTGAAATATTAAAGCAAGCACAAAACGATCCTTATACTGTTGAAGATCAGGTTGCAATTATCTATGCTGGTTCTAAGAACTTGTTAAGAGATGTGCCTGTTGAGAAAGTAAAAGAATTCGAACGTGATTACTTAGAGTTTTTGAACGCTAAGCACAGAGGTGTTCTTGATACATTGAAGTCTGGTAAACTAACCGATGAGGTTACAGATACATTGACTTCTGTTTGTAAAGAGCTTTCAGCAAAATATAAATAAGTTAAAAGTGCGGAGTGATGAGTTATGAGTAAATTGAATGAAAGTCCTATTAGGATAAAAAGTTTTGATTTTGCTTGTAATATCGTTTTGTACTGTGATACTTTAAAAGGAAATAAAGATTTTGAGCTTGCCTCTCAATTGTTAAGAAGCGGAACTAGTATTGGAGCTAATACTAGAGAAGCGCAACGAGGGGTTAGTAAAAAAGATTTTAAAAATAAGTTTGGAATTGCTCTAAAGGAGGCAGACGAGACAATGTATTGGTTAGATATATTGGAAGCAACTGGAAGAAATGTACCAAAGGATATGAAAATTAAATGCGAAGAGTTAATTAGAATTTTAGTTTCAATTATTAAAAACTCATAACTCTTCATTCATAACTTTTAACTTGAACAAATGGCAAATTTAAAGGAAATACGTAATAGGATTTCATCGGTTTCATCAACGATGCAGATTACCAGTGCCATGAAAATGGTATCTGCTGCGAAATTGAAAAAGGCGCAAGATGCTATTACGGCTATGAGACCTTATGCCGATAAGCTAACTGAACTATTACAAAACTTAAGTGCAAGTTTAGAAGGTGATTCTGGAAGTGTTTATGCCGATAATCGTGTTGTGAACAAGGTTTTAGTGGTTTCAGTTACATCTAATAGAGGTCTTTGTGGAGCTTTTAATACCAATATTTTAAAGCAATC
The DNA here is from genome assembly GCF_004364175.1 of Maribacter caenipelagi. GTDB lineage: Bacteria > Bacteroidota > Bacteroidia > Flavobacteriales > Flavobacteriaceae > Maribacter > Maribacter caenipelagi. Next base: position 240,691 of record NZ_SNZW01000011.1, read on the forward strand.
GGTAAATCTAGCAGATAATGTTTACGCTGGTAAATCAGTTGATTTTATTGCTGTTGGTAAAAAGGCAAATGACTATTTAGGAAAACGTTTTAATGTTATCGCTAATCACAGTGGTGTTTATGATGACTTAACTTTTGATAATGTCGCTGATATTGCTGAGAGTTTAATGGAACTTTTTACTGCTGGTACATATGACCGTATTGAAATTGTGTATAACAAATTCAAAAACGCGGCAACTCAAATTGTAATGACAGAGCAATTTTTACCTATTGTTCCATTAGAGGAAGCTGAAGTAACTGCAAGTGCAGATTATACTTTTGAACCTACGAAATTAGAAATCATTGAACAATTGATTCCTAAATCTTTGAAAACACAATTGTACAAAGGTATAAGAGATTCATTTGCTAGTGAGCACGGTGCTCGTATGACTGCCATGCACAAAGCAACAGATAACGCAACAGAAATGCGTGATCAATTGAAATTAACATACAATAAAGCAAGACAAGCAGCTATTACTAACGAGATATTAGAAATCGTTGGTGGTGCAGAAGCATTGAATAATTAATTCAACTTTATAATTGATGGCTAACGCATGTGAAGTCATTTATAGCTTGAAAATATAATGAGTTGAAAACCCCACCTTAAAGTGGGGTTTTTACTTTTAAAGCTATTAGATTCCCTTTTTTATCCGACTTTTGTCTAGACATGAAATCGAGCAAAACCGCATTACTTTTTATTTTCATTACTATTTTAGTTGATGTGATCGGTATTGGCATCATTCTTCCTATTATTCCTGATTTGATTATGGAGTTAACGGGTGAAGGTAATCACATGGCAATAATCTACGGAATGTGGTTGACGACCGCTTTTGCCGGAATGCAGTTTTTGTTTTCTCCTGTGTTAGGCGAAATATCCGATAGATTTGGTAGAAGACCTATATTACTTTTAGCACTTTTAGGCTTAAGTATAGATTACTTGATTCACGCTTGGGCACCAACAATCACTTGGTTGTTTCTTGGGCGTTTTTTAGCAGGAATTACAGGCGCTAGTTTTACCGTAGCATCAGCATATATAGCTGATGTAAGTACCAAAGAAAATAAAGCGAAGAACTTTGGGTTAATCGGTGCCGCTTTCGGAATCGGATTTATTATCGGTCCTGGTATTGGAGGGTTTTTCGGTGAGATCAATATTCGACTTCCATTTTACATAGCTGCAGGCTTAACATTTGCTAACTTCCTTTTTGGATATTTCTTTGTGCCTGAATCTTTAACACCAGAGAATAGAAGACAGATTAATTTTTCTAAAATGATTCCAGGTGTTTCTTTGTTCGCATTGAGAAACTATAAAGGTATCCTGTTATTGATATCCGCTTTTTTCTTGGCTAATCTTGCCGGTCAGGCGCTTCCATCTACATGGTCATATTATGGTATTGAGCGATATGATTGGACTCCGAAACAAATAGGATTGTCGCTAATGGTCGTAGGCTTATTAGTTGCAATCGTACAAGGGTTTTTAGTGGGAAAGATTGTAAAGAAGTTTGGAAAGCGTAAAGTAATTACATTCGGTTTTTTGTTATGGACGGTTGGTATGTTCCTGTTTTCATTCGCCAAAGAACCGTGGATGCTATATGCGTTCTTAATTCCATATGCATTAGGCGGTATTGCAGGTCCTACGGTCCAAGGCGTAATTTCTAACCAAGTATCTGAAAAGGAGCAGGGAATTTTACAGGGATCGATTACTGGTCTAGTTAGTATTACTGCTATACTTGGACAATTCATCTTTGCGCCTGTATTTTATTATTTTATACGTCCTGAAGCGTCTATTTACTTTCCTGGCGCTCCATATGCGTTGGCAGCAGTATTTCTCTTAGCAGCATTTATTTTGGCTTCTATGGCTATAAATAGAATGAATGTAGAGCCGGAATAATATCTTTTTTCAATTTAGGATGTAACATTATTTAATTTTTGAATCTAAAGAGCGAACAAAACAAAAACTCTTACGATGAAAACTATTAAAAATTTACTTTTCGGATTGCTTATTTTTTCGGCATTTTCAATAACTGCACAACACAACTCTTTTGAAGTGGAAGTTACTGGCAAAGGTGAACCAATACTACTATTTCCAGGGTTTACTTGTACTGGTGAAGTATGGGACGCTACAGTATTGGAACTATCAAAAGGTTATGAATGTCACGTATTTACTTTTGCCGGTTTCGGTAATGTTCCTGCTATTGAAAAACCATGGCTACCAAAGATTAAAGAAAGTGTTATTAAATACATTTTAGAAAATAAATTGGAAAACGCTATTTTGTTGGGGCACAGTCTAGGTGGTGCATTGGCGCTTTGGATGGCTACAGAAAGTGAAACATACAAAGAGCTGATTATAGTAGATGCTTTGCCCTCAACAGGAGCATTAATGATGCCCGATTATAAAAGTGAATACATGTTGTATGATTCTCCATCTAATAAACAACTATTAGCTATGAACGATACCGATTTTGAAGCTATGATTGTTCAAATGGCTAGTGGTATGACCAAAGAAAAGTCAAATCAACAGAAAATTCAAAATTGGATGATTCAGGCAGATAGAGAGACCTATGTCTATGGGTATACAGATTTATTAAAGTTAGATTTACGTGAAGATTTGGCTAAGATAAATTCACCGGTGACTATTTTGGCGGCTACAGAACCTTATGGTTTAGAAATGGCGAAATCCACTTATGACCTACAGTATAAAGCGCTTGCAGAATACACCATTGAATTTGCAAATGGCTCATCACATTTTATCATGTATGATCAATCACAGTGGTTTATAGAGAATCTTAAAAATGCGTTGAAGAACTAATGAGCTCTAAAGAAATCACATATCAGAAGATCTATGAGGAAAACTACCCAAAGGTAATGCGATTATGCATGGGTTATACCGCAGGTAACGAGTCTCTTGCTAAAGATCTGGTACAGGAAACTTTTATAAAAATTTGGCAGAATTTAGACGGTTTTAGAAATGAAAGCAAAATAGGCACTTGGATTTATCGTATTTGTGTGAATACCTGTTTAGCTGAAATACGGCGGGAGCGTAAAAAGGAGAGGGAGCTTCAAATTGATAATCTGCAGATAAGTGACAGCAGTGACAGCCCTGCTGAGAAAGAAGATATGTTAGTGCAATTATATAAGTGCATAAATAAACTAAGCAGCACTAATAAAGCAATTATATTATTGGAATTGGAAGGCTTGCCCCAACTAGAGATTTCAGAAATAATCGGGATAAAATATGAAGCTGTCCGAACTAGAATTTATAGAATAAAACAACAACTTACAAAATGTGTAAACGATGAATAATTTTGAAGATTTACAAAATAAATGGCAGAACCAATCGGGAGTTTCTGCAACCGAAGATGGATTTCAAGCACTTTTAAAAAATGTAAAATCCATAGAACAAAAACAAAGAACAGGAAATATAGTTTTAACCCTTACTATAGTTATACTAGTTTCTTTTCTGATATATGTTTCAGGATACAAGAGCACTAAATTTATGCTCGGTATCGGGTTAATGATTGGTAGTTTAGTGGTTAGAATTGCTATTGAATTATTTAGTTTGAAGAGGCTGCGTACCATAAAATTTAGTAAAGATGCAAATACCTTTACTGATGATTTAATTACCTATTATTCCTTTAGAAAGTATACTCATTACATAATTACACCTTTAGCTCTTGTAGTTTATACCGTTGGGTTTATAATATTATTGCCATTGTTTGAAGCTTCGTTATCACATGGGTTTTATATCTATATTCTATTTTCGTCAGTGACTTTTTTATTAGTGTTTTCTATATTTTTATACAAAGAGGTAAAGAGTGAACTATTTAAATTGAAACAATTACAAAGGGACGACGAGGCTATTAATTTGTGATAGCCATGTTAAATGACTTATTAAACCCATATTACTTATTATCTTTATAAGAATAATATGGGTCTAATGAAATATATACTTAGTTGTTTTCTACTTATCTGTCTTTGTTTAACCAGTTGCACCTCGCAGAAAAAACTACAAACGGAAATTCCGTTCGAAATTGGTAAAGCTATTAGCCAACAGTATGTGGGCGGACGAGAAGAAAGCGGTTCTGGTACTGAATTGAGAATTCCGGTGTCACTACTCAATACTTCTGACATAGAAATTAAAGAGGTTTACTTTCGTGGTAAGAAAGTAAAAGCGCTTGTAAACACTGTAGATAATGAAGAGATGATTATTGTTAGAATACCTAACAACAGCCCTGAATCATCTGAAACATCAGATTTAAAATTAAATACAGATGAGGCGGTTATCAGTTATAATGAAAATGGAGAAATGAAATATGCTAAAGTAAATGGCATAAAACAAAAGCAACCATTAATTTATAAGGGCGCACCCAAAAACTAACTTTGTAACTAGGCTTTTAATAGGTACTTTTATCGCCTGAATGTATAGTGCTTGAATCCACTCAAAAAACTTTTTAAACAAACAGCAATCTATGGCTTGGCAACTGTCTTGCCAAGGATGCTTAACGTCATATTAGTACCAATTTATACAGGTGTTATGCTACCTGGTGCATATGGGCAAGTGGTGGTGATTTATGCCTATTTTGCCATTTTCAATATCTTTTTGGCTTATGGCATGGAAACCGCATTTTTTAGGTTTTATAAGGATTCTGAGAATAAGAAAAAAGTTGTTTCTACTTCTTTATTGTCCATATTAGGGTCTACAATGATATTTATGATCATTGGATTGTTATTTAAGTCATCACTATCGCAATTTCTGGAAATATCTATTGAATATATAGGATATGTTTTTTGGATTTTAGCTCTAGATGCATTGGTTATAATTCCTTTTGCATGGTTAAGGGCTAATGAAAGACCTATGCGTTTTGCCATTATTAAACTTATTAGTGTGGTATTGAACTTAGGGCTTAACTTCTTCTTTCTAATTTTGCTGCCAAAATTAGCGATAGACAATGAAGGTTTTCTTGCTTCTATCTATAAAGCGGATTATGAGATTTTATATATATTAATCTCTAACCTTGCTTCAAGTGCTGTTACCCTTTTGCTAATGTTAAGGGTGTATCTTAGAAGACCTTATGTCTTTGATATTGATATTTGGAAGCGTATGATAAAATATGCCATGCCAGTAATGATTGCGGGTATTGCATTTACCGTAAATGAAGTATTAGATAAAATTTTGCTAGAGAAAATTTTACCTGTTGAAATAGCTAGTGAAGAAGTTGGTAAGTATGGAGCTTGCGTAAAGTTGGCTGTGTTCATGACATTATTTATTACTGCATTTAGAATGGGGATCGAACCTTTCTTTTTTAGTCATTCAGATACAAAAAATCCGCAGAAAGCATATGCCCAAATAACAAATTACTTTGTAGTGTTAGGGAGTATCATACTTTTAGCGGTAGTTGTTTTTTCTGATGTATTAAAGGTTCTTTTTGTACGTAACGAAGCGTATTGGGAAGCTATGTCCGTAGTGCCAATAATTTTATTGGCAGCCTTCTTCTTGGGTATTTACCATAACTTATCCGTTTGGTACAAAGTTACCGACCGTACAAAATTCGGAGCATATATTTCAATGATCGGTGCCGTGTTGACCATAGTCGTCAATCTTATTTTTATTCCGTATTTTGGGTATATGGCATCTGCCGTTGCTACTCTGTTAGCTTATGGCACGATGATGTTGCTTTCATTCTATTTCGGGCGCATGTATTATCCTATTCCGTATAACTTCAGAAAAATTATATTTTATTTAGTAATATCCATCTTGTTTTCTATCCTTTCATTTTACATTTTTGATAGAAACCTTTTTGTTGGAATATCGCTATTAATTCTGTTCTTGGGCTTGGTATATAAACTAGAGTTTGAGAATCTTAAAAAACTATATGTAAACAGATGAACATAAAAATCATTAATAAATCGAATCACGACTTACCGCATTATGAAACAAGTGCTTCTGCTGGTATGGACTTAAGAGCAAACCTTACAGAAGCTGTTACTTTGCAACCATTAGCCAGGGCTATTATACCAACTGGTCTTTTCATCGAGTTACCTGTAGGTATAGAAGCTCAGGTGCGACCCAGAAGTGGTCTTGCCGCTAAAAAAGGTGTAACCGTACTAAATGCTCCTGGCACAATTGATGCTGATTATAGAGGTGAAGTGGGAGTTATATTGATAAATCTTGGTAACGAAGATTTTGTTGTCGAAAACGGGGAACGTATTGCACAAATGGTCATTGCTAAGCATGAACGTGCGGAGTGGAACCTTGTCGATAACCTATCTGAAACCTTAAGAGGCGATGGCGGATTTGGTAGTACTGGCGTAAAGTAATTTCTATATAATTGTTATGAAAAAATTGATTTTTTTGGGCTTGCTTGTCGGTGTTTGTAATACGCCATTGCAGTCTTATGCACAAGAAAATCAAGAATTGGATGTAGAACAAAGTGCTGAAGTATTTCTAGAAGAATACTCAGATACTTTTCAAGAAAATTTTTTCGAGGGATTAAAGCAAATGGGAATAAGAAATTATGACCGTGCGATTACCTACTTTTTAGAATGTAAACGCCTACAGCCACAAAATACGGTAGTCACTTTTGAGCTTGCTAAGTTTCATTTGTATGACAAGCAATTTATACTCGCTCAAGAATATGCTTTAGAAGCATTGAGCGGTGAACCAGAGAATTATTGGTACGCTGAAACCCTAGTTAATGTTGTTGACGCTAGAAAATCTGCACTAGAAGAGGTGAAAACAGAATTACCTTGGAACAATATTGAGCTAAGGGGTAATTTGGCAGAAATCTATTTTATAAATGCAGATTATGTTACTGCAAAGTCTGTTTTAAAAGGAATTAAAACATCTAAGAAACAAAAATATTTAGAGCAGAAAATTAACGACTCGATTGCGAAACAAGAAAAGGTAGTAGTGCCTGTAGCAAATGTAGAGAGAACGGAATCTTCTGAAGATTTAAATAACGTAGAAGGGTATAAGTTAAAAATTGAGAAGTTGCTTACTTCTGGTGCTGACAATAATGTCTTGCTAGGTATAACCGAAGAGGCAATGGAGCGTTTCCCTTCTCAACCTTATTTCTATTATGCCAACGGAGCCGCTTTGAATACAGCGCTGAAATATAAAGACGCTATAGCTATTCTAGAGACGGCATTAGATTATATTATTGATGATGCTCCTTTAGAAAATGCTTGTTATAAAGAATTGGCAAATGCATATACCGCGACCAATAATACGTCTAAAGCAAATATGTACCTTAGTAAAATTAAATCAGAATTTTAATGACGAAGTTTTTGAATATGATGAAGATAAAATATGCTTTACTGATGGTCACGATAGTTTTTATGGCGTCTTGTAAGAGTACGAAGGTAATTTCTGGAGGTACTGTGGACGCAAAATTATCGTCTAAATCGGTCATCAAAGCGCATTACCAAAATGAAGCAGGTTTTAAAACATTGGCTGGTAGGGTAAAAATAAATTATTCTGATGGCGAATCTTCTCAAGGTGTTTCTGTGAGCTTGAGAATGGAGAAAGATAAAGCCATTTGGATGAGTGCTCCACTTGGTATTGTTAAAGCCTATATTACTCCTGATAGAGTGTCATTTTACAACAAACTGGAAAATGAATATTTTGATGGCGATTTTTCATATTTAAGTGATTTGTTAGGTACCGAAGTAGATTTTTCAATTTTGCAAAATTTGCTGACAGGTCAGGCTATTGTAGATTTACGCCTAGAGAAATATGATATTGGAATTTCTGAAGATAACTACAGGCTCACGCCAAAACAGCAGGGAGTATTATATAAAACCCTATTTCAAGTGGAGCCTAAAAACTATAAAATGGCTATGCAGCAACTTTCTCAACCATTGGAGAAACGTTTGCTAGAGATTGTCTATAAAAACTATCAGAGCATAGATAAAGAAGTTTTGCCCAATGAAATTATAGTTAGGGCAATTAGTAAAGAGAAGGTAAATAACATAGACCTTGAATTTAAAAGTTTGGAGTTGAACGGAACAGTAAATTTTCCATATTCGATACCTAAAGGATTTAATGCAATAGAGCTTTAAACAGATGTTGTTCAAATTTAAATACGGTCTTTTTCTTTTAGTGCTGTTCACTACGGCATCTGCTTTTACGCAGACTAGTGAGCAAAAAGCTTTAGAGGAAAAACGTGAGCAACTTCAATCAGAAATACGCGATATCAACCGATTGCTTTTTGCCGAAAAAAAGGAAAAAGGTAATGTCTTGGATCAGATGGAAGCATTGGACAAAAAGATTACCGTACGGCAACAACTTATTCGCGTTACCAATCAACAATCTAACCTGTTGAACAGACAGATCAATACCAACATTAGAAACATTGGTAAGCTAAAGACCGAATTGCAAGAGGTGAAAGATGAGTATGCCAAAATGATTCAGAAATCATATCAGAACAAATCAAAGCAAAATAGATTAATGTTCTTGTTGTCTTCAGAAAGCTTCTTTCAGGCATTTAAAAGGCTTCAGTACATGAAGCAATATACAGACTATAGAAAAGAGCAGGGAGCTCAAATATTAACTAAGACAGAAGAGCTTTCTCGCTTAAATTCTGACTTGAACGAAGAGCGAAAGGTAAAAGAAGTTTTATTGGCTCAAAACAAAAAGGCGAAAGACCAGTTGTTTGGTGAAATTCAGACTCAAAAAGCTTTATTAGGTACTATTCGTAAGAATGAGAGTAAATATGCCAGTGCTATTGAAACGAAGAAAAAAGAATCTAGAAAAATAGATCAGCAGATTGAAAAATTGATAAGAAGTGCCATTGCGGCCTCTAATAAGAAAACGGCAAGTACTACTAAAAATTCAAGTAAGTTCGTGTTAACTCCCGAAGCAACCGTTATTGCAAATAACTTTTCTGCCAATAAGGGTAAATTGATTTGGCCAGTAGAAAAGGGGATAAAGAGTCAGGGATTCGGAGTGTATGCCGATCCGGTTTACCCGGGGATAAAGCACCAAAGTAACGGCGTTATCATTGCAACTGACGAAGGTTCTAAAGCGCGTGCCATTTTTGAAGGTGAAGTAATCGCTATTTTGGCAGTACCCGGCGGTAATAAAGGTGTTCAAATTAAACATGGTAACTTCATTAGCACCTATTATAATCTTTCTGAGTTATATGTCAAAAAAGGAGATAAAGTAGCCAGTAAGGAAGAACTTGGTATTGTGTACACCAATAAAAACAATGGACAGACCCGATTAAAATTTTATTTATATCAAGATACATCTCGTCTTAACCCAGAAGAGTGGGTGTATCGTCTTTAAAACTTAACACGAATGAAACAACAACATACTATATCAGATATTAAAGGAAACTTTGAACTAAGTAATGGGGTAAAGATGCCCTATTTAGGTTTAGGTACTTATCAATCAGATAATGATCAAGAAGTTGTTGATGCTGTAAAGAACGCTCTTCAATTAGGGTATCGTCATATAGATACTGCAGCAGCTTATAAAAATGAAGAGGGTGTAGGGCAAGGTATACGCGAAAGCGGAATAGATAGAAGTGACATTTTTTTGGTGACCAAAGTCTGGAACGACGACCAAGGATATGAAGAAACACTGAAAGCATTTGACGCAAGTTTAAAACGTTTGGGTGTCGACTACCTAGATTTATATCTTATTCATTGGCCAGTTGCGGGCAAATACAAAGAGACTTGGAGAGCATTAGAGCATCTATATGCTCAAAAGAAGATTAGAGCAATTGGAGTTAGTAATTTCCTAAAACATCATTTAGAGGATCTGATGAACGATTGTACTGTGATGCCTATGGTTAATCAAATGGAGTTTCATCCGTACTTGGTGCAGCAAGACCTTATCGATTTTTGTACTTCGAACGGAATTCAATATGAGTCATGGTCTCCTTTCATGCAGGGCAAGGTTTTTGAGTTGGATATTTGTGCAGATTTAGCCAGTAAGTATAATAAGAGTGTTGCACAGATTATTTTACGTTACAACCTTCAAAAAGGTGTTGTTGCTATCCCAAAATCTGTTCATGCAAAACGTATTGCATCTAATGCCGATATTTTTGATTTTGAGTTGTCTAAAGCTGATATTACCTTTTTAGATGGATTGGAAACTGGAGAACGTTCAGGACCTGATCCCGATAACTTCAATTTTTAGTAGCTAATTTTATCAATACTATTTTTCTGTTATTTAATTAATATGATTTCTTTAATTCTAAGTTATCATATTGATTTTCATGCGATTATGTAAGTATGGGTTCATTATTTTTTCCGAATTTTGATGTATTAATCAGTAAAGGGGAACTATTATGAGTAACACAATCACTTTAAATTCGGAGACAGTTAAAGATAAATTAAATAAAGATTCAAGTTTAAAATCACCAAGTTTTGATTTCAGCTGGTCTCTTGCACCAATCGTTGTCTATAGTGCGTTCTTAGCAACATGTTTAGCTTTGGCCTACGGCGGATTAGTAGTTTATTCAATTATCATTTTTATTCTTGGTAGTATAGGTTTGGCAGCCCTCTATTTGTGGAATAATAGTAGAAGCTTAGATTTAGATTTATCGTTCGAGGTCGATTTGGCGCAATCAGAACTTGAAAGAGATTTGTATAGAGAAGTAGCTTAGTAGAATTTCAAATAAGTAAAGTAAAAATATAGTAGCATCCCCAGTTGCTATATTTTCATTGAAAAAGAATTCGGAAACCTAATTGTATTTTATTTGGCGTCTTGTTTCGTAAACAACGCTTTAAGCTCGGTAGCATTATCAGGTGTCATTTTACCAGCTAATACTAAACTCAATTGTTTTCTACGAAGTGCACCTTCAAAACGGGTAATCTCTAGTGGAGTTTCAGGCGTTAATTCAGGAACTTCAGTTGGTGTACCTGTTTCATCAACCGCAACAAAGGTGTAGATAGCTTCATTTGCCTTAGTGCGCTTACCATTATAGCGATCTTCTATCCAAACATCTATATATACTTCCATAGACGTGTTATAAGCTCTAGAAACGGCTGCTTCGACAGTAACTACACTACCAAGCGGAATTGCCAAGTTAAAAGCTACGTGATTTACAGATGCGGTAACGGTAATTCTGCGACTATGTCTACCGGCAGCAATACTAGCTGCACGATCCATACGTGCCAATAATTCGCCACCAAATAGATTTTGAAGTGCGTTGGTCTCACTTGGGAGAACCAAATCGGTCATTGTGGTACGAGATGCTGCAGGAGTCTTTGCTTCCATTAATTAGAAATTTTCCGCAAAGATACGGGCATCAATAGTACTTATAAAATGTGTACGGGTTTATTTTTCGGTTAATAACCAAGCATCTTTAGACTGCGTACGTTTAATTTTACGCAACGCTTTTAAAGCATCGTTTGCATTGGTATAACTATCAAAAGTTACCATGTGCAGTCCGTAAGCGTTAGTGCCATAATAACTGGCATTAAATCCGTTCGCCTTAAGCTGTTCAATTTTTCTATCGGCATTACCTCTAACCCTAAAAGCTCCGGCAACAATAAAGTGTGTTGCCTCATTTTTGTTGATAGCTGTTTTTGCTGTTGAAGATGTAGTAGCTTCAACGGTAACTGTTGGTAACTCTAACGGAGATAAGTCGAAGAAAGTTGCTTCTTGTATTTGTTTGTTAACAAACTCTTCAGCATCTTGTCTAGCAACTTGCTCATTTGTATTTTTTTGTTGGTATGCACGATAACCGGTTACGCCCGTAGAAAATGCTAACATTAGAATGGCAGCATATTTTAAATAAGGTCTGAAACCTCTAGTTTCTCTACGTTCTGGACTAATAACGAACGGTATTTTTTCTTCAATTTCTATAATCTCTTCTTTTAATACTTCTCTAGTTACAGGTATAGAGTTGAAATTCGAAAGTCCGAATGAAGAGGTTAAATAGTTTGTTTCATTTGCTGGCTGAAACAATATTTTATCTTCGTGGTTTCTAGCTAAAGAGCCTATATTTTTAAGGTGTAAAGAAGTTTCTTGAATTAAAACCTCTTGCCAAGTTTTTACTTGTTTTTCAATTTCAACCAATGCTGTTTCATACGAAACCTTCTCTGCAGTTGATACATAAGAAACCAAAAGCCCATCATTTGAGATAAGCTGTCTATTAAAAACAATAGATTTATTTGGTGCGCTAAACGTATTGGTAACCACGTTTATTTTGGCAGAATTTTTTTGGGTAAGGAATGCTCCAAATCCAGGAACAACAACACAGTTGTACCTATAAAGTAAATCGCTTATATAGTGTTCTAAAACCATTGGATCACAAATATGAAAAAAATAAAGAGGTATAAAAACACCTTTGGCAACTTTTTATTAACATATTTTTTTCTCTTATTTGTGAACAAGAAATGAAAACTATACAACATACTGCTGATGAACTTGTTGCAATACTCCGGTTACAACATGTTCCAAATATTGGAGATATCCTCGCAAAGAAATTAATTTCACATTGTGGAAGTCCATCCGCAATTTTCGAGGACAAAAAGCAAAACCTATTGAAAATCGATGGCATCGGTACTCATACGATCAGACATTTATTTGACGTAGAACATTTAGAAGCTGCGGAGTCAGAATATAATTATGTGCTCAAAAACGATATATGCTGCACCTACTTTTTAGATGAAGATTACCCTAAATATTTAAAACATTGTATTGACGGACCTATTCTTTTGTTTCAGAAAGGAAATATTGATTTGCAGAATCGTAAATTGATTAGCGTAGTAGGCACTCGTAATATTACGAGTTACGGTATGGCTTTTTGTGAACAGTTTATTGAAGAGATAGCTCCTTTAGATCCAGTCATAATTAGTGGTTTTGCGTACGGAGTAGATATTTGTATTCAGCGGGAAGCTATAAAACATGGTTTGCAAACCGTAGGATGCTTAGCACACGGGTTAAACCAAATTTATCCGAAAGTTCATGCCAAGTATCAAGCTGATGTTTTAAAGAATGGCGGATTTTACACTGAGTTTTGGAGCACCAGTAACCCCGAACGTGAAAATTTTTTAAAACGGAACCGAATAATTGCTGGTGCGAGTGAAGCTACGGTTGTAGTTGAATCTGCAGAAAAAGGTGGTAGTCTAGTAACCGCTGATATTGCCAATAGTTATAATAGAGATGTCTTTGCGGTACCAGGTAGAACTACCGATAAATACAGTCTGGGTTGTAATAATCTAATCAAGCAGCAAAAAGCACATGTAATGACTTCGGCGGCAGATTTAATTTATTTGTTAGATTGGGATATAGCAGAGAAACAAAATAAGACAATTCAGAGACAGCTTTTTGTTGAATTAGATGAGATTGAACAAAATATTTACACTTATTTACAGAATAACGGCAAGCAAATTTTAGATAGTATAGCCTTAGATTGTAAACTGCCTATTTATAGAACATCGTCTACCTTGTTGACTATGGAAATGAAAGGTGTTATACGACCGTTGCCTGGAAAACTGTTTGAGGCTATCTGAGATTTTACAAACCACTTGGTTTGTTTATTGATTATTAAAGGTGTAGAATGGACTAAGTAATCACTTTGTCGATAAAATGCCATTACAAATCGGGAAACCTACCACGGACTCAGTAGTAATTAAAACAAAAAACCGACCTAGTGGTCGGTTTTCAATATTTGTGGTTTTTTGGGTTATTATTTAATATCCCAGCTTTTCACGAACTCTTCCTAGCACTTCGTCGGCTACTTTTCTTGCTTTTTCTGCACCCAAAGCCAAAGCATCATCTACCTCATTTAGGTTGTTCATGTAATATTCAAACTTCTCACGAGGCTCTTCAAACTTATTTACTATTACTTCATAAAGTGCTTGCTTGGCATGACCGTAACCATAATTTCCGGCTAGGTAGTTGGCGCTCATTTCTTCAATTTGAGGCTGGCTAGCTAGAATTTTATATAAAGCGAATATAGTATCATTGGTAGGGTCTTTGGGGTCTTCCATAGGCGTACTATCCGTTTGTATTCCCATAATCTGCTTGCGTAATTTTTTATCCGTCTGAAAAAGACTGATCAAATTACCCTTGCTCTTACTCATTTTAGCACCATCGGTACCTGGTATATACATAGTTTCTTCTTGAACCTTGCCCTCCGGTAAAACAAAAATTTCGCCTAATTGGGCATGAAAACGAGAAGCTACATCGCGTGTCATTTCTATGTGCTGCATTTGATCCTTGCCAACAGGTACAATGTTTGCATCATATAATAGAATGTCTGCCGCCATTAACATCGGGTAGGTGAAGAGTCCGGCATTTACATCTTCTAACCTATCTGCTTTATCTTTGAAAGAATGTGCAAGAGTTAATCGTTGGTACGGAAAAAAACAGCTTAGGTACCAAGCTAGTTCTGCCGTTTGTGGCACATCGCTCTGTCTATAAAAAACGGTATTTTCTATATCTAATCCAAAGGCAAGCCAAGTTGCAGCAACAGCATAGGTATTATGACGTAATTCTGCGCCATTTTTAATCTGTGTCAACGAATGCATATCTGCTATAAAAAGAAAAGATTCGTTCGAAGGATTATTTGCCATTTCTATTGCTGGCTTGATTGCTCCTAGAATATTTCCTAAATGCGGAGTTCCTGTACTTTGTATGCCTGTTAAAATTCTTGCCATTTTCTTTATTCTAAGAAAGCAAAGGTAAAACAAATACAAAAAAACTATCGTAAATAACTACTTTTGATTTATGCTTAAATTGGTTAAACAAGCCGGTCAAACTATATACCGAATTTGGTTTTATGTTCTAGTGGCCACTCCTATTCTACTCTTTTTTCCATTTCTGGTAATCTTTGCTTCTCGTGAAGCCTGGTATCCACAGTTTTTTTGGATGGCTAGAAACCTATGGGCTAGATTTATACTGTATGGTATGTTTTGTTTTCCTAAAGTGAAATATGAGCAGCGCTTGGTGAAAAGGAAAAGTTATATGTTGGTGGCAAACCATACGAGTATGCTAGATATTATGCTCATGCTTGTGGTGAGTAGAAACCCGTTTGTATTTGTTGGCAAGAAGGAATTGGTTAAAATACCGTTGTTTGGTTTTTTCTACAAACGGGTATGTATAATGGTAGATAGAGATAGTACCCAAAGTAGAACTGGTGTATATAGACGGGCGCAAAGAAGGCTACAGCAGGGTTTGAGTATTTGTATTTTTCCTGAGGGTGGTGTACCGGAAGAACATGTGTTATTAGATAAATTTAAAGATGGTGCTTTTAAAATGGCCATAGCCCATAAAATACCCGTGGTACCCATGACCTTTTATGACAATAAGGAAAGATTCTCTTTTACCTTCTTTAGTGGAGGTCCTGGTAAATGCAGGGCTAGAGTTCATTCATTTGTTGAGACACATTCCATACGCCCGGAAGATACGGCAGACCTTAGGAATAGTGTTAGAGAAACGATACTTAACGACTTAACTAAAAATAGCTAGAATCTGTAACCTAGATTTATGCCGCCTTTACCTATAATGGTAAAGTCTCTGTCATTTTTGAATAAATTTCGTCCAATACCTAGGTCTATTTCTACGATAAAGCCTCTTTTGGTTATGAGTTTTACACCAGTGCTAATTCCTAAAGCGAAATCGACAACGTTGTCATCGTATCCAGAATTTGAATAATAGGTATCAGTTGGTTCGTCGTAATAAGAGCCGTAGGTGTAATCATCAACAGAATTCAACATACCAAAAGCTTCTACGAAGAAACCAGATGCGTATTTTTTCCCGAAATATTGACGGTAATAGGGTGCTATGTAATAGTTGACATCAATATTCTCGTCATCATAAGCATATAAGACATCAATACCGATAGCAGATTCTTCATTTAGTAAATATTGATAATCCAACTCAATGGCGCCTAAGATTAAAAAAAGGCCGTTAATTTTTAATTCTTGATGTTCTTCTGAAGTTATATATGCATCATCAACATCTTGAGAGTAGATAGAAATGCTCATTAAGCAAAGGCAACACAAGATATAATACTTCATATTTATATTTTTAAAACTGAAAAGTAAGTCCGCTATATACCCCAACTGAATATGGCCTAAAAGTGCCGTTTACATAAGAAAAGGTGTTTAATTGATATTTAAAGATTGGTTCTACATTAAATCGTACTTTTTGTGAAAAGTTGTAGTTAATGCCAAGCCCCATATTGGCACTAAAGTTCAAGTCGTTTATATTATTTGCTTCGCCAATTTCAGTTGTCAATTCACCAGAAGTCAATGATACCGCATTGTCAATTAAAAATAAAGAACTGACACCACCAATAAGGTTGATGCCGAATTTTTTATCTATAAGCGCGTAATTTAATTCAACTGGTAATTCTAGATAGCCGAACTGTTGCGACATATAGCCATCTCTTGAAGGACTTTTTGCTGTTACATCTTGAGCAGTATTAACGGTGCTGTATTTATCTGAGGGAACTATTTTGCTGGAAATAGTTAATGTATTTGATGTTTCAGCATAATCAATAGTACTTAATTGACCAGTATTAGAAGCAAGACTTGACGAAGATGAAAAAGCAACATCTTCAGTGTCATACCCATAATCTACTTTATTGATACCCGAGCGTATCGTCAATTTTTTGGTGACAGCATATGCCACGGAGACTCCGTAACTCATATTTACATTTCCTGATTTTGCATTGGGACTAAAAATGGAGTTTACAGGTGAGCCTTCACCAATGGCATTAAAATATACTGGAGCGACATTCGGACCCGCTGACCACCTATTACTAGCCACTTTTTTGTTTTTCAGCTCTTCTTGATCTTCAATTTCATCAAAAATAGATTTCTTGTTCGATTCAAGTTCTTCGGTAACTTCTTCTATAGTGTTGTTTTCAGCTATGGAGTTTTCTGCTTCCTTAAGGTTAAAGTCCAGGTGTGTATTAGAATCTTTGTTTGTAGTTTCAATTGATTCGTCTGTGTTAAGATTATAGTTTAAAAAGTTTTCTGAATCATTTGAATTAACACCTTTTGCCAATCTATTTTGTGCAATTAAAACTTCGTTGGTAGAATTATTATTTTCTGAATTATTATTACTATTTACCGCAAGAGCATGAACCGGTTCAATATTCTTGTCGTAACTTTTTTTAGTAGTTGGCACAGCAACCTTATTAGGTTCTAGCTGATTGTTCATTGGGTTGTTTTCAACATCGTTCTGTTGATTTTCACTAACCATGTTTTGTTCAACTACAGCATTGGCAGTAGTGTCTAACGAATCAATAAAAATTTCATTTTCTATATTCTGTTGAATATCATCGATTTTTTCGGATTCGTTATCCGTGTCTACCAGTATTTGGTTGTTAGTATTATCTTCTGTAAACGGATTTAAAATTAATAGCCCAATCATTATAGCGGCAGCAATCCCCCCAAATGACCACCAAAATGGTATAATTCTTCTCTTTTTTCGTTTGTCCAATGACGCATCAATCGCACGCCAGACTTTATTGTCTGGTGTTTGTTTGAAGTCCGAAAGCTTATCTCGGAAAATATCGTCTATATTCTTCTTCTGCATCTAGTACTGTTTCTGTCTATAATCACTAGGATTATAAAAAGTGTGTTGATATTATAATTAAGATACTTACAATTGATTGCGTGATCTTAGTCTCTATTTTTTCTTTTAATAATGCGCGTGCCCTGGCGAGATTAGATTTTGAGGTGCCAATTGTGGTACCTAGCATTTCACTAATTTCTTTGTGCGTATAGCCATCCAACACATATAGGTTGAAGGTGGCGCGGTATTTATTTGGTAACTCTTGAATGTAACTTAATAGTGTTTGTAAACTGATGTCATCATAAGCATTATCTACAGTAACTTCTTCTTCGGTATTATCTGTAACCACATTCAGGTATTCTTGCTTTCTATATTTTTGTAGCGCAGTATTTACCGTAATTCTTTTCATCCAACCTTCAAAAGAACCTTTGTTTTTAAATTGACCTATTTTATCATAAATGGTCATAAAGCTGTCATGTAGGGTATCTTCTGCCTGTGATTTAGATTTGGAGTATTTAAGGCATATACCAAAGAGGGTAGAGGCATAGGCTCTATATAATAGTTCCTGT
This sequence comes from Maribacter caenipelagi, assembly GCF_004364175.1. Classification (GTDB taxonomy): domain Bacteria; phylum Bacteroidota; class Bacteroidia; order Flavobacteriales; family Flavobacteriaceae; genus Maribacter; species Maribacter caenipelagi. The sequence goes on from NZ_SNZW01000011.1 coordinate 258,786, forward strand.
GCTTTACGGTCTCCTTTTTTGCAATTATGTATGAGTTCTTCTAGACTCACAAATGGTTGGTTGTTTTAAGGGTTGTTTACTGGAACGACAATTTCCATATATTCTGCCTCTCCGTCACTATTATCGCCTTTATAAAATTTAAATGTATAGGGTTCGGTATAAACTACCTGGAAGTTGAAAGACGCCGTTTCTTGAATTAATTCTTCCATACAATCATCAATATCTGTTCTTACAGCCCCAATGGCAACAACACTTCTAACGGTCAGGGAATCTTTAACAACGTCAAAACCTTCATAGTATGTACAACTATCCGGTTTTAAATAATTTACAGAAATCGTATAGGTCTCATTGAGATCAAAAGATTCTGGTACTTCTGCATCGACAATCTCCAAAGCTGTAAAATGGAAATTAGCGCCATCATCATCAATAGAACAACCATTACATATAAATGCTATGACCAAGGCCAACAGCATAAACTTTTTTCTCATCATATAACTGTTTTGTTCTAAGATGAGAATGAAGTGCAATGGTTGCGTTAACTCATTTATGTTTACTTAAATAATACTGAATTTAGGCATTCAAGGCAGCAATGGCTTCTCTAATTTTGCCATCTAATTCCTCAAATAATTCAGGGTTATCTAAAAGTAGGTTTTTAACCGCATCACGACCTTGACCTAATTTTGTGTCACCATAGCTAAACCATGATCCACTCTTTTTTACTATTTCATATTCCACACCTAAGTCGATCACTTCACCAACCTTAGAAATACCTTCGCCATACATAATATCAAATTCAGTGGTACGGAAAGGTGGTGCTACTTTATTCTTTACAACCTTAACCCTGGTCTTGTTCCCTTGAACATTACCGTCTGTATCTTTAATCTGTGTAGATCTTCTAATATCTAAACGAACAGATGCGTAAAATTTAAGGGCATTACCACCAGTAGTAGTTTCTGGGTTACCGAACATTACACCAATTTTTTCACGTAATTGGTTAATGAATATAACGGTACAGTTTGTTTTGCTGATAGAACCGGTTAATTTTCTAAGTGCTTGAGACATTAAACGTGCGTGAAGACCCATTTTAGAATCTCCCATTTCTCCTTCAATTTCACTTTTAGGTGTCAATGCCGCAACTGAATCTATTACTACAATATCGATTGCTCCAGAACGAATTAAGTTATCAGCTATTTCTAAGCCTTGCTCACCGTTATCTGGTTGAGAGATGATTAAGTTGTCTATATCTACACCTAATTTTTGAGCGTAAAAACGGTCAAAAGCATGCTCTGCGTCAATAAATGCCGCTATGCCGCCATTTTTTTGTGCTTCTGCTATTGCGTGCAAAGTCAAGGTTGTTTTACCTGAAGATTCCGGTCCGTAAATTTCAATTACACGACCTCTTGGGTAACCCCCTACGCCTAAGGCAATATCTAAACCTAATGAGCCAGAAGGTATCACTTCAACATCTGCAACAACACTATCTCCCATTTTCATTACAGCGCCCTTACCATAGGTCTTATCCATTTTGTCAAGGGTCAACTTTAATGCTTTTAATTTTGCTTCTTTTTCAGAACTCATTTTCTATTTTTTTGGAAAGCTAAATTACCAAATCTTTTTTGATTTGAATAATATTCAATCAATTACGCAACCATTTTAAGCAATTACTATCTTTTATAAAATAGAAGTTACTTTATTGTTTATAAATCGCTGTTTTTAGTGTCGGCGATTATAGGTGGCTATATCCTTTTTTATATTCTTTAAGAATACTATGAAAAAGAAAAAAATGGAATGGTCGATAAAGAGTCTTGTTATAAGCAAGGCTCTTTTTTTATGTTACAAAGTGGTTAACCTTTATAAAATAGATGCATTTTTCAATATTATAACTATTTTTGTTCTTGAAATTTTTTCTATAAACCTTCTGCCCATTGGCAGACTTAAATTATTAGTATAGCATGCAACTGTACAATACGTTAAGTGCAATAGAAAGAGCAGCTTTAATTGAAGAAGCGGGTAAGGAACGCCTTACTATCTCTTTCTATACCTATGCACACATTGGTAACACCAACATTTTTAGAAACCACCTATTCATCAACTGGAACGATATGGATGTTCTTGGGCGAATTTACGTTGCTCACGAGGGAATAAATGCCCAGCTTTCGGTTCCAGCTGAAAACTTCAATGTTTTTAAAGAACATTTAGATAGTATTTCTTTTCTAGAGAATGTGCGACTCAATATTGCTATTGAACAGGACAACCTTTCCTTTTTAAAGTTAAAAGTGAAAGTTAGACATAAGATTGTAGCTGACGGATTAGAAGATAATTCTTTTGACGTCACCAATAAAGGTATTCATGTAGGTGCAGAAAAATTCAATGAACTTATTGAAGATCCAGATACGGTTTTGGTAGATATGCGAAACCATTATGAAAGTGAAATAGGGCACTTTAAAAATGCCGTTACACCAGATGTTGATACGTTTAGAGATTCATTAGATATTATTGAACGCGATTTAGCCGCTCATAAAAAAGATAAGAAACTGGTAATGTACTGTACTGGCGGAATTCGTTGCGAGAAAGCGAGTGCTTATTATAAACACAAAGGTTTTGAACAGGTATATCAACTAGAAGGGGGAATTATTGAATATACCCGACAAGTAGAGAAAAACAATCTTGAAAATAAATTCAAGGGTAAGAATTTTGTTTTTGACCACAGAAGGGGTGAGCGTATTAGTGATGATGTTATTGCTAATTGTCATCAATGTGGAACACCTTGTGATGAGCATGTAAATTGTGCTAATGAGGCTTGTCATTTATTATTTATTCAATGCAAATCTTGTGCAGAAAAAATGAATAATTGCTGTTCAGATACTTGTAAAGAAGTTCATGAATTGCCTTTTGAAGAACAAAAGGCCTTGAGAAAAGGTAAGGTTGTAAGTAATAAGATATTTAAAAAAGGCCGCTCAGAAGTGCTGAAGTTTAAAAAGTAGCTTTCTGTTTTGCGAAGGCTTAAGTCATTAAACCATACGATACACTATAAAAAGGCAGCGTTTTTCGCTGTCTTTTTAGGTTTTAGAAATGGTCTTGAGTTATTGGTAAAGTCACTATATAAAACCGACACCGCTAATTTCACTTTTATTTCACATTAAAAAAACTGTATCTTTACCTATAAGTTTTTTATGAACCTTTTTTGGTGAATTTTATATAATTCGACCAAACCAATATATATAATATGAGTTGTAGTAGTTGTTCTACCGGTAAGGATGGACAACCAAAGGGATGCAAGAATAACGGTACTTGCGGTACAGATGGTTGCAATAAACTGACAGTTTTTGACTGGCTTTCAAATATGTCGCTCCCTAATGGGGAACGACCATTCGATTTTGTTGAAGTACGATTTAAAAATAGTAGAAAAGAATTTTTTCAGAACACCGAGAATCTTTCACTTTCCATTGGCGATATAGTTGCCACACAAGCACAATCAGGTCATGACATAGGTATGGTTACCTTAACGGGAGAACTTGTACGCGTGCAAATGAAACGGAAAAAAGTGTCTTTCACTGATGAAGAGGCACCGAAAGTGTATAGAAAAGCAAGCCAGAAAGACATAGATATTTGGCAGAAATGTAGAGATAGAGAAGAAGAAATTAAGAAAAGAGCACGTGAAATTGCCATTATCTTGAAGCTTCAAATGAAGATTTCTGATGTAGAGTTTCAGGGTGATGGTTCTAAAGCCACTTTTTATTATACAGCAGATGAACGCGTAGATTTTCGACAGTTGATAAAAGATATGGCAAAGGCATTCGGTATTCGAATCGAAATGCGTCAAATCGGTTATCGTCAAGAAGCACAAAGATTGGGTGGTATTGGATCTTGTGGTAGAGAGTTGTGTTGCTCAACGTGGTTGACAGATTTTAGGTCTGTAAGTACTTCTGCAGCACGTTACCAACAGTTGTCATTGAATCCGCAAAAGCTTGCAGGTCAATGTGGTAAATTGAAGTGTTGCTTGAATTATGAGCTAGATGTCTATGTAGACGCACTTAAAGATTTTCCTTCTCAAGACACAAAATTGTTTACCGAAAAAGGACTCGCTTTTTGCCAGAAAACCGATATTTTTAAAGAGATGTTGTGGTTTTCATATAGAGATGATCCTGGTAGCTGGCATGTGCTTTCTAAAGATCAGGTAAACGAAATCTTAGAGAAGAATAAAAAGAAAGAGAAAGTTGCTAGTTTGGAAATGTACGCGATGGAAATTGCTGTTGAAGAAAAAGTAGTTTTTGAAAATGTAGTAGGGCAAGACAGTCTTACACGATTTGATAGACCAAAAGGTGGCGGAAACAATAATAAAAATAGGAACAAGAACCGAAACCGCAACAAGAATAAGAACAAGAATAGAAATCGTAATAGAAATCAAAAGAAGAATGCGTAGTATATCTTGTTGTTTTTTAGCATTAGTGCTCTTTGCTTCTTGTGACAGCAATATTATTAAGACCGAATACCGAACCTTGGAAGATGGTGTTTGGAACAAAGATAATGTTCTTGAATTTTCACTTTCTAACATAGATACTACTGCAGCGCATGATGTCTTTATCAACGTTCGCAATGACAATACTTTCCCTTATAGCAATCTATTTATAATTGCATCATTGACGACACCTGAAGGCGAAGTAACCAAAGACACTTTAGAATATGCGATGTCTTTACCAGATGGCACTTGGCTCGGCAAGGGTAGTGGTAGCATTAAAGAAAATAAATTGTGGTATAAAGAAAACATCGTTTTTTCATCTTCTGGCGTATATACTATAGAGGTATCACAGGCGATGCGTAAAAATGGTAATGTTTCTGGTATCATCGGGCTAGAAGGTATTACCGATGTAGGTATAGAAGTAACAAAAAGCACCCCGTAAACAATGGCAAAAGAGGTAAAGAAAAAAACAACGAATAGTTTTTCGAAATTCATATTATGGTTTTGGATTTTGTTTGGGTCTGGTATTGCTATCGTGGCATTAATTTTCCTATCTGCTTCTTGGGGACTTTTTGGTGAATTGCCTTCTTATGAGTATTTAGAAAATCCGCAGACCAATTTAGCCTCACAAATTATCTCTTCTGATGGTAATTTGTTGGGTAAGTTCTATTTAGATGATAATCGTACCGATGTAAAGTTTGAAGAATTGCCAGATAATTTGGTAAATGCATTAATCGCGACAGAAGATGCTCGTTTTAAAGATCATTCCGGTATCGATGCCCGAGGTACGGTTAGGGCTTTTGCATATTTAGGCAGTAAAGGTGGTGCCAGTACCATTTCGCAGCAGTTGGCTCGTCAGCTTTTTGTAGGTGTGCGATCTAGAAGTAAGTTCGATGCTGTAAAACAAAAAATTAAAGAGTGGGTTCTGGCTATAAGACTTGAACGTAGTTATACCAAAGAAGAAATCATTAGTATGTATTTCAATATTTATGATTTTGGTAATAATGCTGATGGTATTCGTTCTGCTGCTCGTATTTATTTCGGTAAAGAGCCAAAAGACCTTAAAATTGAAGAGTCTGCCATGTTGGTAGGTATGTTCAAAAACTCATCACTTTTTAACCCAATGAGAAGGGAAGAAATGGTTAAAGACCGAAGAGATGTAGTTCTATCACAAATGGCTAAATATGAATATATCTCTGAAGTAGAGAAAGATTCACTACAGGCTATGAAAATGGATATCAATTATAATCCAGAAACGCATAGTGTAGGTTTGGCTACTTATTTTAGAATGTATTTGCAACGTTTTATGAAAGATTGGATTAACAAGAATCCGAAACCCGCTATTGGTGATGAATCTGATCGATATAATCTGTATTTAGACGGACTCAAAATCTACACGACCATTGACTCTAAAATGCAAGCAAATGCAGAAGAGGCAGTTAATGAACATATGACGAAATTACAAGCGGAGTTCTTTCATCAGAATACGCCAGATAGAAATAAAACAGCTCCTTTCTTAGATATTACTCCAGAGGAAACGAAGGGTATTATGGAACGTGCTATGAAGAATTCTGATCGTTGGAAAATTATGAAAAGCGCTGGTAAATCTGAAAAAGAAATTCGCGAGTCTTTTGATAAGAAGACCGAAATGACTGTTTTTGATTGGAAAAGCCCGACTAAAGAAAAAGATACTATTCTTACACCGAGAGATTCTATTCGTTATTACAAAGCTTTTTTAAGAACGGCAATGATGTCTATGGAGCCACAAACTGGTCATGTTAAAGCATGGGTAGGTGGTATCAATTACAAGCATTTTCAGTACGACAATGTTATTCAAGGTGCAAGACAAGCAGGTTCGACTTTTAAACCTTTTGTCTATGCAGCTGCAATAGATCAATTACGATTATCACCTTGCGAAACTCGCCCAGATACGCAATACTGTATTGAAGCAGGTAAGCATGGTAATATGGAGCCATGGTGCCCAAGAAATTCTAATCTTAAATATTCAGGTAATAGCTACACCTTGAAAAAAGCATTAGCAAATTCTGTAAATACAGTTACAGCTCAATTAATAGATGAGGTAGGTCCGAAATCCGTGGTTAGTATGGTGCGTAATTTAGGCTTGAGCGGAGATATTCTAGAAGTACCTTCAATAGCGTTAGGTACTGTAGATGTTAATGTATATGAAATGGTTGGGGCATACGGTGCTTTTGCCAACCAAGGGGTGTATGTGAAACCAGTAATGGTAACTCGTATTGAAAATAAGGATGGTACGGTTTTATATGAATACGTTCCTGAAACTAAAGATGTGCTGAGTAAAGATGTTTCGTACGCTATTTTAGATTTAATGAAAGGTGTTACCCAAGGTGGTTCAGGTACGCGTTTACGTACTACAGGTTATAATAAGTGGAGACCAGAGTATGACGAGATTATTACAGGGTATCCTTATAAATTAACTAATCCAATAGCAGGTAAAACCGGTACTACACAAAATAATAGTGATGGTTGGTTTATGGGTATGGTTCCTAATTTAGTTACCGGTGTTTGGGTTGGTGGCGAAGAAAGAGCTGTTCATTTTAAAAGTATTACTTACGGTCAAGGTGCTTCAATGGCGCTGCCTATTTGGGGCTTGTATATGACCAAGAATTATGCTGATGAGGAGCTAGGTATTTCTAAAGAAGATTTTGAGAAGCCAAGTGATATGTCGATCGAAATAAATTGCGATGAGTTTGCAGCCGATATTAAAGAAGATAATGACATCGAAGATGATTTGGAAGATTTAGATTTCTAAAATATTTTATAGTTTTTATGAAAAGGTCTTGGTGTAAACCAAGACCTTTTTTTATTTAATCCATTTTTAATCGGTATTTTAGTGACTAGATAATTTAATAAAAATGATTCGTAAAACAGTAGCAAACGTAACTGATGCATTAGCAGGAGTAAAAGATGGAATGACCTTTATGTTAGGGGGATTCGGACTTTGTGGTATACCAGAAAATGCGATAAGTGAATTGGTCAAATTAGGTGTAAAAGATATCACTTGTATTTCTAATAATGCAGGGGTTGATGATTTTGGCTTGGGATTATTGTTGCAGCAACATCAAATTAAAAAAATGATCTCTTCTTATGTAGGCGAGAATGATGAATTTGAACGGCAGATGTTAAGTGGAGAGTTAGAAGTTGAATTAACACCGCAAGGTACACTAGCTGAAAAATGTAGAGCCGCACAAGCTGGTTTCCCTGCCTTTTTTACTCCGGCTGGGTATGGTACAGAAGTAGCAGAAGGAAAAGAAGTACGTGAATTCGATGGTAAAATGTACATATTAGAAGAAGCTTTCAAGGCAGATTTTGCTTTTGTAAAAGCTTGGAAAGGTGATGTTGCCGGTAATTTAATATTTAAAGGTACGGCACGAAATTTTAATCCATGTATGTGTGGTGCAGCAAAAATTACGGTAGCTGAGGTTGAAGAGTTGGTGCCTGAAGGAGAACTGGACCCCAATCAAATACATATTCCTGGAATATTCGTGCAACGTATTTTCGAAGGAAAAGATTACGAGAAAAGAATAGAACAAAGAACGGTACGTCAAAAATAAGAGCATGTTAGATAAAAACGGAATTGCAAAAAGAATTGCACAAGAAGTGGAAGACGGTTATTATGTAAACTTAGGTATTGGTATACCTACTCTGGTTGCTAATTATGTACGAGAAGATATTAGTGTAGAATTTCAAAGTGAAAACGGAATTCTTGGTATGGGTCCTTTCCCTTTTGAAGGAGAAGAAGATGCAGATTTAATCAATGCCGGTAAGCAAACTATTACGGCGCTGCCTGGTGCATCTTATTTTGACTCGGCTACTAGTTTTGCTATGATTAGAGGTAAACATGTTGATCTTACTATTTTAGGGGCTATGGAGGTTGCTGAGAACGGAGATATAGCCAATTGGAAGATTCCTGGAAAAATGGTTAAAGGTATGGGGGGTGCTATGGATCTTGTGGCATCTGCAGAGAATATCATAGTTGCTATGATGCATACCAATAGAGCAGGTGAGTCTAAACTTTTAAAGAAGTGTAGTCTGCCATTAACAGGTGTAGGTTGTGTAAAAAAGATTGTAACCAATTTGGCAGTACTTGAGGTGGTAGAAGGTGGTTTTTTGCTTTTGGAAAGAGCGCCTGGTGTAACGGTTGATGAAATTAAAACGGCAACTGAAGGTAATTTAATTATAAAAGGTGAGGTTATAGAAATGAATGTTTAATACATGGGGGTGAATCTTCGATGAAATAAGCTTTTCATTTTTTTTCACAACAAGTTATATTCAATACACAACATTTATTGTCATTTTTGAGAAGAACAGATGTATATTTAGTATTCGATAAAACCCATAACCTATTAATTACTTAACCGTCATGAATTCTCAAATTAACCAGACAGCAAACGAACATAAAATACAAGTATATAGAAACGACTTCTTTAGCGGATTTCTAAGGCTTACCAAAAAGTTGTTTATGTTATAAATTACTTTTAAAAAATTATAAAGGAGCGACTTAATAAGTCGCTCCTTTTTTTTTGCCTTTTTTAGGGAATTGGAATGCTAATAACCTAATCTTAAAATTTTAATCATAATGTTGATGAACTAACTTGTCTTAGTTCACCACAATTTTAATAAGTTTTACCACAAATTCTTTTTTGTAAGAAAAAGACTACATATATTTGAAGTGAAATAAAAAGTGAATCCCAAATCGCTTTGAAAAACTTAACCTGAAATGAATTATATATTTAGTTGCCTAATCTTGTTGGTACTTGTTGCCTCTTGTTCAAAAATAGAAGAAAATAACGATCCTATAATTGGTATTTGGAGCCATACAGTTAAAACCGCTACCAATACGAATAAAATGGTTGTTGATAATGAAGAATGGATCTTTAATGATGTTTATTTAGGTCGCTTTCATGGCTATAAAGGTGGTCAAGTGGTATATCTGACAGATTTTAACTGGAGTGTTAATGGTGATGTGTATATAGTTAGCTACCCAGGTACAGATTTCCCCGATGATTTCGTAAGGATGCAAGAGACAGATGAAGGAACCATTCTTATGAGAACAGAAGGTAAGTTATTTGCTGAAAAACAATAAAAGTTCGCAATTGAAAAATGCCCACGAACTGATGTATGTGACAAACACGTATTATTAGGAACAGAAAAGTTACCAAATCAACCATTTTATAAAATTTCCCCCGGTAAGGAGCAAAGTAATTTGCTCCTTTTTTTATTTTAGGGGTATGGAACTTACTTATACACTTTGTGCGTTGAACGAACTTGAACAATTAAGGTCAATTTCAGAACAAACTTTTGTTACCGCCTTTGCAAAAGATAATGACCCCGAAGATTTCAAAATCTACATTAAAAAAGCTTTTGCACTAGAAACCATTAAAGCAGAACTGCTTAACCCTAATAGTGATTTTTACTGTGTATATTCTAAAAATGAAATTGTGGGATACTTTAAGCTAAATGTAAAAGACGCACAGTCTGAACTAAAGCAAGATGATAGTATTGAATTAGAGCGTATATATGTATTACATAAACATCAAGGTTTAGGTTTAGGGGAACAATTTCTTCATCATATTAAAACTATTGCTCAAGAACGGAACAAGAAAACATTATGGTTAGGTGTGTGGCAAGAGAATAAACGCGCCATAAAATTCTATGAACGCCACGGATTCCAAAAATTTGATACGCACCCCTATTATATAGGCTCAGATGAACAGACAGATTGGTTAATGCGTTTCAATTTAAGTACCTTGTAACTTCTAACTAATTTTCATGAAACCACACTTTATCACCTTCATTGCGCTTTTGGGTTTTTTAAATCTGCACGGGCAAGAGTATTATTTTCCAGAAAAAAATGCAGATTGGGAGCAAAAATCTCCTAACATCTTAAAAATAAATGACGCTAAACTAAAGCAAGCTGTAGATTTTGCAGAAGCTAATGAATATTCTGGTTCTAGAGATTTGCGTATTGCTATTGTAAAAGGTTTTGAAAAAGAACCGTTTCATAAAATATTAGGTCCTACTAAGAAACGTGGCGGTCCGGCAGGCATGATTCTTAAGAATGGATATGTGGTTGCTCAATGGGGAGATACCAAAAGAGTTGATATGACTTTCAGTGTCACCAAGAGTTTTTTGAGTACTATTGCTGGTCTTGCTGAAGATGAAAAGCTTATTGCCGACACTAAGAATTTAGTTGGAAATTATATTTAGGATGGTACTTTTGATGGTGCACATAATGCAAAAATTACTTGGGAACATTTATTACAACAGAACTCCGCTTGGTCTGGTGAACTTTGGGGCGGTAAAGATTGGGCCGATCGACCACCCAGTGAAGGTGGTATTGATGATTGGAAGTTGGCACAACCTAAAGAACCTGGTACCGTAATGGAATATAATGATGTGCGTGTAAATGTGCTCGCATATTCACTTACACATGTGTGGCGTAAACCAATGCCATTGGTCTTAAAAGAGAAAATCATGGATAAAATCGACGCATCTTCTACATGGCGTTGGTTTGGATATGATGATGCTTGGACTGAAATTGACGGACTTCAAATGAAATCCGTTACGGGTGGCGGACACTCGGGTGCAGGAATATTCATTAGTGCAGAAGACATGGCTCGCTTTGGAATGTTATTTTTAAACAATGGTAAATGGAAGAATGAACAATTGATTTCAGAAAACTGGATAAAGAAAGCTACAACACCTTCAGGCCCAAACGTGAACTATGGCTATATGTGGTGGCTGAATAAAAAGGGTGCTAGACATTGGGAAGGACTATCAGAAAATATCTATTACGCTGCCGGTTTTGGCGGTAATTTTATTGTCATAGATAAAGAGAATGATGTAGTTGTAGTAACCCGTTGGTTAGAACCGAGTAAAATTGGTGAGTTTATGTCTAAAGTAAATTCGGCCTTCTAGAAAGTAGGTACTAGAGTTTACATAGAATTTCAACCGCTTTCTCTAAGGTTTCCTGTTTTTTGGCAAAACAGAATCTTAACATATAATCATTTCTATTATCGACATTGAACGATGATATCGGTATAGAGGCTATTCCGTTTTCGGTAATTAATCGCTTTCCGATAGCTTCATCTTCTTCATTTGAAATATTGGTATAATCCAATAGTTGAAAATAAGTGCCTTGGGATGGTTTAAACTTAAATTTGGACGAATTTATTCCCTCAACGAAGAAATCTCGTTTTTGCTGATAAAAATTGTTCAAATCTAGATAATGTGATGGATTTTTTAAATAAATAGCCAATGCCCGTTGCACCGGATGGTCTACACAGAAAACAGCAAATTGATGTACTTTTCTAAATTCAGCCATCAATTCAGCTGGGGCAGCACAATAGCCCATTTTCCAACCGGTTACATGAAATGTTTTTCCGAACGATGCACAAATAAAACTTCTACTCGCTAAATCTGAAAATCGAGAGGCGCTTTCATGCACCTGTCCGTCAAAAATGATATGCTCGTAAACCTCATCGCTTATCAGAATTATATTGGTAGGCTTTAATATCGACTCCAAGTGCTGCATATCCCATTTGGTTAATATAGTTCCGCTGGGGTTATGAGGCGTATTTATAATCACCATTTTAGTTTTATCGGTAATCTTACTGCGAAAAAGCTCCCAATCAATTTTATAATTTGGTGCATCTAATTGTACAAAAACTGGTTTGCCTCCATTTAATATGATTGCAGGCTCATAACAGTCGTATGCAGGTTTAATAACAATTACCTCGTCACCATTGCCAACAAAGGCTGTAATAGCGGTAAAAATAGCTTGTGTGGCACCAACAGTCACTGTTATTTCACTTTCAGGATTATACTGGCGGTTGTGTAGTGTTTCTATCTTTTCTGATATGGCTTCTCTAAGTCCATAATAGCCTTGCATGGGCGCATATTGGTTGTAACCGATGTTTATCGCCTCGCTTACCAATGACTTTAATTTTTTATCAGCTTTAAAATTTGGAAAACCTTGAGATAGATCAATAGCCTTATGTTTACGAGCAAGATTGCCAACGGTTGTAAAAACGGTGGTCTTTACATCGGGTAATTTAGAGTCTATTGTATGTGGTGTATAATCCATAGTAGTAAATGTATGAATTTTAAATACGGTCATAAAAAAAGCCCAACCAATTTGGTTGGGCTTCCTAATTCTGTTAAACTGAATTATGCGTGTTGCATTTCGTGCTTTCCTTCTTTTATTTCCTCAATTAATTTGGAATTAAAAGCAGGTAAATCATCTGGATTTCTACTTGTTACAAATCCTTCGTCAACCACCACTTCTTGGTCTACCCAATTGGCTCCTGCATTTACTAAATCATCTTTGATGGAATTAAATGAAGTCATTTTTCTTCCTTTAACCACCCCGGCACTAATCAATGTCCATGGTGCATGGCAAATTGCAGCTACCGGCTTTTTCAATTTAAAAAAGTCACGTACAAAATCTAATGCTGTTTCTTCTCTTCTTAATAAATCTGGATTAATTACTCCGCCTGGTAGAACCAAAGCATAATAATCTTCAGCCTTTACTTCGTTCAAGTTTTTATCTACTGTGTAACTATTAGACCAATTACCATTTGCCCAACCTTTTATTTCACCTTTTTCTAAACTTACAATGTCTACGTTAAAGCCTTCTTTCTCCATGGCTTTTTTTGGAGATTTTAATTCACTTTCTTCAAATCCATTAGTAGCTAATATTGCTATCCTCTTCATAATATATAGTTTTTAACGATTAATAATTTCTTTAATACTAAGTTATACATCAAAGGAGGTAATGTCCGTTAAAGCCTTATTAATAAAGGAACGACAAGGGTTAAACATTTATTAAATGAACTTTATAAAATTCATTTTGCGCTCATTTGCACGGTATTTAAATGCTCTATCGTTTTCTCTATACACTCATTAAGATTTTTTTTGACTTCAGTTTCCCAAAATCTGAAAATGGTATAACCCAAAGAAGTGAGTTCTTGATTCACCTCAAGATCACGTTGCATATTGCGCTCTATTTTTGCAATCCAAAATTCTCTATTCGTTTTCACTTTTGGTTTTCGTTCCTCCCAATTTTTTCCATGCCAGTATTCACCATCTATGAATATGACCGTTTTGTATTTGGGTAGGGCAATGTCTGGTTTGCCAATTAGTTTTTTGTAATCTATACGGTAACGATATCCAGCAGCGTATAATGCTTTTCTAAAGGCAAGTTCCGGTTTGGTATTCTTTCCTTTTATTTTGCTCATTATTTTAGAGCGTTTAGGTGTAGTATAGAATCCAGATGCTTCGTTGAACCTTGGTACTTTAATTCTTTCTATGGTGTAGTCTTTAGACATATCTTAAAAATAAAAAATCCCGAGCCTTTACGGTCGGGATTTTTTAAAACTTTATGATGGTTAAGCTTAACTTTTAACGTTTGCGCTTAAGAACTCACGGTTCATTCTTGCAATATTTTCTAAAGAAATTCCTTTGGGGCATTCTACTTCACATGCTCCAGTATTGGTACAGTTACCAAAACCTTCAAGATCCATCTGTGCAACCATATTTTTAACACGGTCTACAGCTTCAATTTGACCTTGTGGCAATAATGCGTATTGCGATACTTTAGCACCTACGAATAACATTGCCGAAGCATTTTTACAACTTGCAACACAAGCTCCACAACCAATACAAGTAGCGGCATCCATAGCCTCATCTGCTGCATGTTTTGAAATAAGAGTTGCGTTTGCATCTTGTGTATTACCTGAAGTGTTTACAGATATATAACCACCCGCATGCTGTATACGATCGAATGCGCTTCTATCTACCACTAAATCTTTAATTACCGGAAATGCTTTTGCTCTAAAAGGTTCAATAGTAATAGTGTCACCATCTTTGAACATTCTCATGTGTAATTGACAAGTGGTAACTCCTCTATCAGGACCATGAGCTTCACCGTTAATATACATAGAGCACATTCCACAAATACCTTCACGACAGTCATGATCAAAAGCTACAGGCTCTACTCCTTTATTGATTAATTGTTCGTTAAGAACATCCATCATTTCTAAAAAGGACATGTGTTCAGATATTTCTGTCACCTTATAATCGACCATTTTACCCTTGTCGTTCGCATCTGTTTGACGCCAAATTTTAAGTGTTAAGTTCATGATACCTTCTTTATTTATAGCTTCTTTCTTTAACTTCTATATTTTCGTAAACCAATTCTTCTTTATGCAAAACTGCATCTTTTGGCTCACCTTTGTATTCCCATGCCGAAACAAATTGAAACTCTTTAAGTCTTTTTGCTTCACCATCTTCTGTTTGGTGTTCTTCTCTAAAGTGACCGCCTGCAGATTCTTCTCTTACCAATGCATCTTTAGCGAATAATTCTCCCAATTCTAAGAAATCTGCAACTCTACCAGCTTTAGCTAGTTGTTCGTTGTATTCTGTAGTTGTTCCTGGAACATTTACGTTTTTCCAAAAATCTTTTCTAAGCGCAGATATTTCTTCAATTGCCTTTTTAAGACCTTCTGCATTACGTGACATACCACACTCATCCCACATTATCTTACCTAATTTCTTATGGTAGTAATCTACAGAATGCTCTCCTTTATTGTTAATAAAGAAATTAATTCTATCGGTTACTTCTTTTTCAGCAGCATCGAACTCAGGTGTATCTGTTGGTATTTTTCCCGTTCTAATGTCGTGTGATAAATAATCACCAATAGTGTATGGCAATACAAAATAACCATCAGCTAAACCTTGCATTAATGCAGAGGCTCCAAGTCTGTTGGCACCGTGATCAGAGAAATTTGCTTCACCAATAGCGTAACAACCAGGTATTGTTGTCATCAAATTATAATCTACCCAAACTCCGCCCATAGTATAATGCACCGCTGGGTAAATCATCATTGGTGTTTTGTACGGGTCTTGATCAACAATCTTCTCATACATTTGAAATAGGTTTCCGTATTTCGCCTTAACGATAGCAGCACCTAAATCATATATTTTATCTGCTGAAGCGTTTGTAATATTATGGATTTTAGCTTGCTCAATACCGTAACGTTTAATTGCGGCGGCAAAATCTAAATAAACAGCTTCACCAGTTGCATTTACTCCGTAACCAGCATCACAGCGTTCTTTTGCAGCTCTCGATGCAACGTCACGTGGTACCAAGTTGCCAAATGCAGGGTATCTTCTTTCTAAGTAATAATCTCTTTCATCTTCAGATAAATCTGTCGGCTTTTTCTTGCCTTCACGAATTGCCATTACATCATCTAAATTCTTAGGTACCCAAATACGACCATCGTTTCGTAAAGACTCAGACATCAACGTAAGTTTAGACTGATAATCTCCTGAACGAGGAATACAGGTTGGGTGAATTTGAGTATAGCAAGGATTTGCAAAAAACGCTCCTTTTTTATGTATTTTCCAAGATGCGGTTACGTTAGAGCCCATAGCGTTAGTTGAAAGGAAATAAACATTTCCGTATCCACCAGAAGCGATAACAACGGCGTGTGCAGAGTGACGTTCTATTTCACCAGTAACTAGGTTACGAGCAATAATACCACGAGCTTTACCATCAATCTTTACTACATCTAGCATTTCATGACGATTGAACGGGGTAATTTTACCACGTGCAATTTGTCTGTTCATTGCAGAATAAGCTCCTAACAATAATTGTTGACCTGTTTGTCCTTTAGCATAGAATGTACGGGAAACCAATACACCACCGAAAGAACGGTTGTCTAATAGTCCACCATAGTCACGTGCAAATGGTACGCCCTGGGCAACACATTGGTCAATAATATTTGCAGATACTTCTGCTAATCTATATACGTTAGCTTCTCTTGAACGGTAATCACCACCTTTTACCGTATCGTAAAATAAACGGTAGGTAGAATCACCATCACCTTGATAGTTTTTTGCAGCGTTAATACCACCTTGTGCAGCAATAGAGTGAGCTCTTCTTGGAGAATCTTGGTAGCAAAATGTTTTTACATTATAGCCTAATTCTGCTAAAGTTGCAGCAGCAGAACCACCTGCTAATCCCGTTCCAACTACGATAACATCAATATTACGTTTGTTGGCAGGGTTTACCAAATCGATATGGTTCTTATAATCGGTCCACTTTGTTTTCAACGGACCTTTAGGTACTTTTGAGTCTAATACAGACATAAGTAATAGGTATTAATGATTAAAATGATGAAAAAGTGCAATGAATATAAATCCTAACGGAATAGATATCGAATACACTTTAGCAAACAATTGTAGTTTTTCTTTTCTCATACTAGATGCACCGGCAGACTGAAATGCAGAACTGAAACCATGCATAAGGTGCAGTGATAAGAATATGAAGGCGATTACGTAAGCACCAACACGTAGTGGATTTTCAAATTTATGAACAAGCTCCTCATAATATCTGAAGCCTTCACCATTTGGTAGTAAACCAGTCATGTCTCCATCAATGAACTTGGTGTTGATTTCTGGAATCCAGAAATCGATAAAGTGAAGTACAAGGAAAGCCAAAATAGCTAAACCGCTGTAAATCATATTACGGCTCATCCAAGATGAATTGGCGGCACCATTGTTTTTAGCGTATTTTTTTACTCTGGCACTTCTATTTTTAGCTTCTAAAATGAAACCCATCACAAAGTGATAAATAACACCGAAAATTAGAACAGGTTGCAAAACATACTGTACAGCCCAGAAAGTACCCATAAAATGCGAAGCTTCATTGAACGCATCGGGACTGAAAACCGATAAGATGTTTATTGCAAAATGCTGAAGTAGAAAAAACATTAAAAAGAAAGCAGAAAGCGCCATTGCGTACTTTCTACCAATCGAAGATTTAAAAAATCCGCTCATTATTTGTTAATTTTATCTGCGAATTTACATCACAGGCTAGTTATTAACAAGGATTATACAGTTTTAGTATACCTATTTAGATTGATTTTAAAATGAATTTTTAAGATGTTTAAGAATTATCTTCTGTTTAGGGCCTTATATTCTCAATCTTTAAACAAAAAAATGATTAGGAATTAGAAGATAAACCTGAATTTTTAGAAATACGTAGTGCCCAATCTACAGCTTTGTCCAAATCTGGGAATGTTTTAATTCTTTTTGGAAAAATTAATTGCTTGAGCATAGAGCTAAACATGTTGTTCCTTAATGGGCCAACTGAAGCAATATGTTGCATGTCGAAACGATTTTTATGAAATTTAAACCATTCAAAAGGCGCTACACGATATCTGTTCACCCTATTGGCTATATAAATTAATGGAATATCATTCCCATAGATTTCTTGCGCTGCGTAGACTGCCTTTTTTGCATTTTGCCATTTGAATTTTGCCCCTTCATGCATTTCGGATATAACGATACCTCCTTTGAAAAAATAGAACACCCCAAATTCGAATTCTCTTATTTCCCTAATTTGATTTACCAATTCGAGTTCTCGAACTCTTTTCATGCCTAATTTTATCAGACGGCAAATATACTGGTTATTACCTAAATAGCTAATAAAAACATCGACGAACGGTAAGGTTATTAGCCAGGGACCTTAACTTGAGGTTTGGTAATTATTTCTCCATATCCTTTAACTGAATTTCTAAGGCTTTTGTCGATAACTGTACTTCAATTAATGATAGGACCAATGAGATCATTAATGCAAATAAGCTAATCCCAAAAATTAAGTTTGCCCACAAAGTAAGTTCTACATAAATTAGGCTCATGGTAATTACTGCTAAGAGGAAACTTACAATTGCTGTTGCCTGCATATTTTTTATAATAGTAAGTCGCTTTCTTAGCTTTTGAACTTGTAAACCTATAGAGGTTGAAGCTGTCTCTTGATACTTTTTATGTAATTGTCTAATTAAAGCGGCGATAGCTAAATACCGGGCATTGTATGCTAGCATGGTTAACGAAATAGCCGGAAATAATAAAGCGGGTATACCTAAGGTCAGTTCCATAATTTTTAAAGCTTAATCTGTAGCAATACCAAAATAGGTCCAGGTGACATCATTGTTAAACGGGTTATGTTGACCATGTAGTTCTCCAGGGGCTATGGTAATGCATTTTCCTGGTCCTACCTCATAATCTTTTCCTGAAATAGTAAAAATTGCCTTGCCGGTCTGTATATGAAAAACCTCGTACATGGTATCATGTTTATGAAGCTCTACTTTTTGACCAGGCTTAAACACTGCGGTACCGTACATCATTAATTGAGGAATTTCACCACGAGGGATCAATGTTCTTTTCTTTATTTCAGGATTATGACTTACGCCCAAATCTGGCAGTTCGTTCCAGTCGGTTATTTTCATTTTGTTATTCTATATCAAAAGTTACCTTTTCAACAGTACCATTTCCTTTAATCTCAGCGGTATATGTGCCTTTAGGTAGATAGGTGCTGCCGTTATCGGCTTGCTTTAAAACGGTCTTGTGTTTTTTAAGGTAATTTAACTTCCCTATTTTAGAAAAAGCTACATCATATGATAAAATGTTTAAGCCTTTATTGGCAATGATTTCAGTTTCGCTTACCACAATATCATCAGATGAAATAATTTTGGCTTGGTATACATCATCACTGTCAGAATAAAAAGAGATGTCCAAACCAGGTGTTCTTGGTTTTGACCATGAACTCCATGAATTGCCCCAACGAGTAGAATGCTTTATATTTTCTAAGGCGTATACATGTAAATCTTTATTCAGGACATCATCGGTCAGTTTTTGAAGCGCAGAAATATCAGCTTTGTAGAGACTTCTACCATGCGTACCAACAATAAGGTCCTTTGCTTCTTTTTGTATTACCAAATCATGAACTGCTACATAGGGCATCCCATTTTGAAAAGATTGCCAAGTTGCTCCTCTATCCAATGTCACATACAATCCATTATCCGTACCAACGAATAAGAGGTTTTCGTTTTCTGGGTCTTCGGTAATTACATTGACAGCGGAGGTAGGTATGTTATTGGAGATACTTTTCCAAGTTGTTCCTTTATCATCACTTACATATACATACGGTGTAAAATCATCTGAACGGTAACCGTTCAATGTGGCATACACTCTGTTTTTATTATGTTTTGAAGCGATAACCCTACTTACCCATAAATTTTGGGGCAGATTTTTTGATAATGTTACCCAATTGCCGCCGCCGTTATCCGTACGTTGAATTAAACCATCATCACTACCGGTATATATTAATCCGAATTTAAAGGGCGATTCAGAAATAGTGGTAAGTGTACCGTACGCTACATTACCGGTCTTACCGCCTTGAGTTAAATCGCCAGAAATTGTTTCCCAAGTATCTCCTTTATTTAAGGAACGATGCATTTTATTACTTCCCATGTAAAGAATGTCTTGATTATGGGGAGAAAGCAGAATAGGGGTTTGCCAGTTAAATCGATAAGGAGCTTCGCCTAACTCATGTTTTGGCTGAATATACTTACGTTGGTCCTTTTCTAAATCTATTCTAAAATAATTTCCAAATTGATAACCGGTATAAACAATGTTGGCATTGCGGTTATCAATTTCTACCTGCATACCATCGCCACCTAAAATAGATGTCCAAGGGTATTGACCCGTTTGGTGCCACTCGTTATTTTCTTCGGCATTATGAGGTCCCATCCATACCCCGTTATCCTGTAATCCGCCATATACGTTATAAGGTTTTTCATTATCTACGGCAATGGCATAGAATTGACCAACAGTGGGCGAGTTGTTCTTGAACCAATTTTTACCATCATCATAACTGGTATTAACACCACCGTCGTTTCCATTGATAAGATGACCTGATAATTTAGGATTGATCCATAACGCATGGTGGTCTGCATGTACATTATCCCCATTGATAGAGGTGTAGGTTTTACCGCCATCTTTAGAAGCAATTATAGGTACACCTGCCAAATAAATGGCGTCAACATTATTTGGGTCTACATTAATTTGCGCAAAATAGTAGCCGTAGCTATAGAATAGGTCATCTATATAATCTTCATTTTGCTTTGTCCAACTTTTACCTCCATCATTACTACGGTAGACCTCCGCACCAATAACGGGCGTGTCAAAAAGCATGCTGTTGGCGTCCTCTAAATACAAGGCAAGATCTGTGGGCTTTACTACATTGCTACGTACCATTTGTTTTACATTGGCAGCTCTATATTTTTCATGAAAATTATTGGTCTTTAAAAACTCGTTCAGGTCTTTATCGTTCAAGTCTAAAAACTGTTCTTTAGAGAGCGATTTAAAGTCATCTTTTGTTAAGCCCGATGGTTTATCTTTCTTTTCTTTGGATTTCTCTCGTCTAAACTGGTTGTCATGAACGGCATATAGCGTATTATCGTCAAAAACGGCTAAACCAATTCTACCTACTCCGTCTCCCGTAGGAAAACCACTTGCTGGAGTAGAGATTTTGGTCCAGGTTGTACCTGCATCGGTACTTTTGTAAATACCAGAACCTTCACCATTACCGCTAAAATTCCAAGCCTTTCTATCTTTTTGCCAAGCAGCTGCATATTGAATGTCAAAATTATTTGGAGAAACGGCAACGTCTATAATACCAGTATTTTCATCAATGTATAAAGTGTTTTTCCATGTTTTACCACCGTCTGTAGTTTTGTAAATACCACGTTCTTTATTTGTAGAATATAAATGACCCGTTACGCCAACCGTTACTTCGTTTGCATTATCAGGATTTACGATAATACGCCCAATATGGTGGGAGTCTGGCAAGCCCATATGCTGCCATGTTTTTCCTTTATCCGTAGATTTTAATATGCCTATACCGGCATAAGAAGAACGGGATGAGTTATTTTCTCCTGTACCCACCCAAATAGTACCGCTTTGCCAATGTACTGCAATGTCACCTAGGTTTTGAGTTTCGGTATCATCCATTATTGGAGTAAATGAATTACCGTTATTATTGGTATACCATAAACCACCGGAAGCATATGCCACATAATATTCCGTTGGGTTATCTTCATTGACCGCTAAATCTACTACACGACCACTCATTACAGACGGACCAATATTCTTTAATGGAATGTTCTTTACCAAAGAATTGGCATCCATTGCTTTTTTCGCTTTTAACGACGCATCAATTTGTTGTGATGAGGTAGGCTGTATTTGTGCCGATGCTATTGAGATACTGGCGAGTAATAATAGGTAAAATTGTTTCATTTTTATGTTTTTATACTACTGACGGTAAGTTACTGATTAGTTTTGAGAGGCGGTTTTTAATCGACTAACCAATTCCTTTGTTTTTGATTTTATTGATACGTTTGCTTTTTTAATATCTTTTTCCATTGCTGTTTTAGAATTTGGCAAAGCATCGTTTACGGTTAAGATGGCTTTTGTGTACCAATCTTCCCAAGCGTTAAGAATTGCGATTTCATCTTCAAGATCTTTACCGCTTTCTATGGCAGTTAAACTCAATTGAAATTCATTTTCTAAACGTTCAAATGCCTTCCGTTTTAGATTTGAAATTTGACTTAAGGCAAAAGCTGCGTCAGAATTCACCAATTCCAATCCGCTAACCAATGCTGCTGTACCTACATTTTTCATGGTTTCTTGGGATACTTTGTTTATACGGTCATAATCGGTATGGTAAAACTGGTCTGTAAAATGCCAAAGTAGAAGTCCGGGTATATCAGCCTGTAAAAACGGAGTATGATCACTGCCACCTTCAAAAGGATTGGTTTCTACCACCCAATTGGCATATTCCCCTTGCTTTTTAAAGTTTGAAATAATAAAATCATTAAGGTAGTGGGGTTTCATATCCGCTAATTTTAAAACCTCACCGCCCCATTCACTGTGCTTATCCTTTCCGCGGGTCCAAATGGCACTTGGGTCTGGCATTTTTTCAATCAAGAAAGTTCCGCCAGTTACTGAAGTGTTTTCACCTACCATATCTAGGCTAATTCCCCATTTGATTCCATTGGCACGTTGGGCATCTTCTTGAATATACCGTCTGGTAGAAATAATTTCATCGCCCCATAAAAAGGTCATTGTTCGTTTAAAATCAATTTTACCTTCAGCAAATAATCTGGCTGCAGTTCTAGCCATTTCCAGTTGTGTGCCAACCCCGGTGGCATTGTCATTTGCCCCTGGTTCTTGAACATGTGCACTGTACACCAAACGCTCATGAGGTAGTTCATTACCCTTTATTTCTGCAACAATTGTTAGTTCTTCGGATGGATATCTTTTGGTCTGGATATTCACCAGAACTTCTGTTTTTCCTTTTTTAAGCTGTGCTATTAATTTTTCTTTTGCTTCGTAGGATAGCGCAATGCCCCAGAAACCGTCATCATCTTGGGCAGGGAGACTTCTAAATTGAATAGAAGTGGTGTTTTTTTCTGGTTGTAAATATGCAGGATTGTCATAGGTCAGTATGCCAATGGCACCTTTGCCAATTGCTGTTTTATACAATTTACGGGCACTCATTTCTGCAAATACAACTTTTCCCTTAATAGAAGCGGACTCAAAATCCTTTAAGGATTTTATCCAAACCACTTCAGTTTTTACTCCTTTTTTAGGCGTAGAAACCGAATTTAAATAGGTCATGTTACGGTTGGTTTCTGAAAGCAACAAAGGTTTGTCGGCACCGACAATTTGTAAAGAGGCAGATACAGGTTCCCAAGTTTGATGGGTCATAGACCTTTTTTCGATTCGATAGGTGAATCGGTTGTTTTCTTGTGCTTTTTCCTCTAAAACATAACCCGAAGCTTCTAAACTATCGGCGATGAGGTAAATGGTTTTATTGAATCCGGTGTTGCCGACAATGCGCCAATAGTCTTCTACAAAATCTGTGGTCTCATATGCCAGTTTGCCCGTAAATTCAGGTCTTACAATAGTAAAATAATCTACTGGTTCTTCGTTGGTTTGCTGAGAGCATCCTACTATAAATGAAAAGCAGAGTAATGAGAGTACAATACCCTGCCTTTTTAGTATTTTTTTCAACGGAATTATTCTTCCCATTTCCATTCGTTACCAATGATCAACTTCTCCTTTAAATTATTTTTGATCATAAATTCTTTTGTGGTTTCGCTATCCATTTTAGTGGCAGGTAAGGTATCGGCATTTGCAAGGGCATATAACATTATAGTGCCAAAACGAGCCGTGTTTTTCATGTGGTCTTCATTTACCAAATGAAAATCATCACAATCAGAATGGTAGCATCCATAAATTGAACGGTCTAGATTACTATGTACCGATAAAATTGGAACACCTTCTAACATAAATGGTTGGTGATCACTGTGCAAGCCTGATTTATTGGAAAATTTATTCTCATATATAGTGTCTTGTTGCTTAATGGCTGCGCCTAAATCTTTAAAAAACTGTTCGTTATCTAACTGTCCGCCAGCGTTCATGCCAATAGGGTTGCCAGACATATCTAAATTCATCATGTATTTGATGTTGTCTATCGTATTGTTTTCAATAGCCTGTTCCACTAAATATTTTGAACCAAGCAGTCCTTGTTCTTCTCCCATGAACATGACAAACTTTACGGTACGTTTTGGGTGAAGGTTATTTGCTTTGAACGCTCTTGCAATATCTATAACCGCAAAAGAACCTATACCATTATCAATAGCGCCAGTTGCTAGATCCCATGAATCTAAATGTCCGCCAATTACAATTTCTTCCTGCGGAATTTCTGAACCAGGTAATGTGGCTACAACGTTTCTTGCCTTAATAATATCACTCGTATTGGTCATATCAATTTTGGCAGTAGCTTTTTTAGTTTTTAAAGTTTCCTTCAATGCCATACCGTCTTCTTTTCCAATACATACCGCAGGAATTGGAATCAATTCTCCGGTAACGGATGCAGTACCCGTTAATAAAACACCATTATCCACTTGGTTAATAATAATGATGCCAATTGCACCATACTTTATGGCTAAAGCAGTTTTTTCACTTCTGTGTAAATTGGTAAGTCCTTCTTCACTTCCTGGTAAAATATTAATATATACTAGTGAGATTTTTCCTTTTACGGCGTCTGGGTTTGCGGCATAGTCAGCATCAAGACCATTGCCCATATCTACTATTTCTCCGGTAACATGTGCCTCTACAGGTGCATGACCCAAAGTCACTACCTTAATATCTTCATCGTTGATGGTTAAAGAAACATCACCTCTTGCCCAAGCTTCAACTTCAAAGGTTTGGTATTCAACATCCTTAAAACCATATTCCTTGAATTTGTTGTAAGTGTACTCTTCTGCCTTGGCACCATTAGTTGATCCCGTTAATCTGTGACCAATGGTTTCCGTAGCTTCTTTTAGTGTGCTATAGCCTTTAGAGTTTTGCTTTATTTCTGTGTCGATTCTTGCAAAGAGCTCGGCTTGAGATTCTTCTTTTTTAGCTTCTGAGCATGCCTGTAGGCAAAGTGCACCTATGATTAGGTAAGCGATTTTTTTCATGAGTTGTTTGTGTTTGGTTTAGGTATACAAGTTAGCTAATTTGTTGCTAAGAAAGAACCGTTGCTGACTTGTAAATATTATAATTCCATGCCCTAATTTTTAAGGAAACAACACATTATGCGTAATTTTATATCAAAATAAAAATTCATGAAATACGAACAAATACCTAACTCCCTATTTATTAAGAACCGCAAGAAGTTTATGGACCGCATGCAACCTAAAAGCATTGCCGTTTTTAATTCTAACGATATTTACCCAATAGGAGCGGATAGCGTTTTACCTTTTGAGCAACATAGAGATATCTTTTACCTTTCTGGGGCAGATCAGGAAGAAACTATATTAGTACTGTTTCCCGATGCCATCAACAAAAAGCATCGCGAAATTCTGTTTGTTCGTGAAACAAACGAACATATTGCTATTTGGGAAGGAGAAAAATTGACAAAGGAAAAGGCTACTGAAGTATCTGGTATTGAAACTATTTGCTGGTTACAAGATTTCGATAAGATTTTCTTTGACCTAATGACCGAGGCAGAAACGATATACTTTAATACCAACGAACATTATAGACAAGCGGTAGAAACGCAAACGAGAGAAGATCGTTTTATTGAAAAGTGTAAGCGAGAATATCCTGCTCATAAAGTTGCCAAGAGTAACCCCATTCTTCAAGAAATTAGAGGAATTAAGGAACCAGAGGAAATCGATATCATGCAAACCGCATGTAATATTACCGAAAAAGGTTTCCGTAGATTACTTGGTTTTGTAAAGCCGGGAGTAATGGAGTATGAAATTGAAGCCGAACTACTGCATGAGTTTGTACGTAACAAATCTAAAGGGTTTGCTTATCCGCCAATAATAGCGTCTGGTAACAATGCCAATGTGTTGCATTATTTAGAGAACAATAAGCCGTGTAATGCGGGCGATTTAATTTTGATGGATACTGCTGCCGAGTATGCAAACTATTCAAG
Organism: Maribacter caenipelagi; assembly: GCF_004364175.1. GTDB lineage: Bacteria > Bacteroidota > Bacteroidia > Flavobacteriales > Flavobacteriaceae > Maribacter > Maribacter caenipelagi. The sequence goes on from NZ_SNZW01000011.1 coordinate 284,633, forward strand.
TGACCTTACAAGAACTATTCCCGTAAGTGGTACATTCACTAAAAGACAAAAAGAAGTATATAATGCCGTATTGCGAGTAAAGGACGAGGCTACCAAAATGTTGGTGCCTGGTACTCTTTGGGCGGAATATCATAAAGAATGTGGTAAACTAATGACCTCTGAATTGTTAGGACTTGGGTTATTGGATAAGGCAGATGTACAGAATGAGAACCCAGAATGGCCAGCATACAAAAAGTACTTTATGCACGGAACCAGTCACCACATTGGTTTAAATACGCATGATTACGGTGCATTGAAAACCCCTATGAAAGCAAATATGGTATTTACCGTAGAACCAGGTATTTATATTCCTGCAGAGAAAATGGGAATCCGTTTAGAAGATGATGTGGTTATTCAAGAAAAAGGAGAGCCTTTTAACTTGATGGCAAACATACCGATCAAGGCTGATGAGATTGAAGAATTAATGAACAAATAAGAGCATAGAATGAAATTAGTATCGTGGAACGTTAATGGCATAAGAGCTTCTGTAAAAAAAGGATTCGAAGAAGTCGTAAAAGATTTTGATGCCGATGTGTTTTGTGTACAAGAGACAAAGGCTCAAGATGATCAGGTTGCCGAAGCTTTAAAAGATGTTTCGGGGTATGAGCTGTTTAGCAACAGTGCCGAAAGAAAAGGCTACTCGGGTACAGGTATTCTGTCAAAAGAAAAACCGGTTGCCTTTAATAAGAACATGGGTGTAGAACTTCATGATTTGGAAGGAAGAATTACACATGCGGAATATGAGCACTTCCATTTAATCAATGTATATATTCCTAATAGTGGTAGCGGGTTAAAAAGATTGGATTACCGTGCCGGATGGGACAAAGACTTTACCAATTACCTAAAAGAGCTGTCAAAGTCTAAACCGTTGATCATTACAGGCGATTTTAACGTGGCACATACCGAGAATGATTTGGCGAACCCAAAAAGTAATTACAATAAGACATCAGGATTTACACAAGTGGAGATTGATGGCTTTGACAACATGTTGAAAGAAGTCAAATTAGTAGATAGCTTTAGAACTCTACATCCTACAACATTTGACAAATATACCTTCTGGAGTATGAGAGGTGGTGCCAGAGGTAGAAACGTGGGTTGGCGTTTAGACTACTTTTTGGTCAGTGAATCTATTTGGGACAAGGTGAAATCTGCCGAAATTCATGATCAGATCATGGGTAGTGACCATTGTCCTATCAGTTTGGAAATTGAGTTTTAAAAACAGAAAGCGGCCCACAATTGTGGGCCGCTTAAATTAAATGGGGAAATTTTTTATAATTACATGCCCGGCAATACTACGGTGTCCACAACATGTATAACTCCATTTGACTGATGTACATCTGCTATGGTAACCATAGACATATTACTACCAGCATCTTTTAATACTACATTTTTACCTTTTACCATTACGGTCAGCATACCGCCATTAACAGTAGTTAACTCCGTTTTTCCCTTACCATCTTTAATCATTTTCATTAAGTCCATAGCACTTACATTACCGGCAACAACGTGATATGTAAGAACAGATTGAAGTTTTGCTTTATTTTCTGTCATGAACAAAGTCTCAACGGTTCCTTTTGGCAGTTTTTCAAAAGCTTCATTTGTTGGTGCAAAAACAGTGAAAGGACCTTCACCTTGTAAAGTTTCAACCAAGTCGGCTGCTTTTACGGCTGCAACTAGGGTTGTATGATCTTTTGAGTTCACTGCATTTTCAATGATGTTTTTATTGGGATACATTTCTGCACCACCTACCATTTTGGTTTCCATCATCATTTTTTCCTTCTTCATCTTCTTGTCCTTTTTCATTTCCATACCGCCATCTTGAGCGAAAGATGAAGTGGTAAGTCCTATGGTTAAGGCAAGAGTAGCAAGTTTAATCGTTTTTAAAATTTTCATAATCTAATTTTTTAGTATACCTCACTTACGGAAACCAAATTGCGAAGGTTTGGTTTTGGGTATGAATTAGATAAAATAATTTTTTGAAAGTTATTTTTTGGTGGAGTTGATATAAACGTTAGAAAGTACAAACACAATGAAAGCCGGCAATACCCACCCCAAACTGTACTGTTGTAGCGGAATCCATGAGAAAGTGTCTGCAGCAGGAGCTAATGCACTGATGCTGCTTAAAAAATCTGGAATACTAAATAGAATAGTGGTTATCGTAACAGCTCTAAAAACAAAAACAGATGCATATTTGTCTGGCACCACATTCAATAGAATAAGAATAATTGTAATCGGGTAAATAAACATTAATGAAGGTATGGCCACTGCAATTATATAGGCGACATTGAATTGCCCAACTAAGATACCAAGTACACTACCTAGAATTGCTGTTATGGTATAGATAGATTGTGACTCATTAAATCTAGATGCTACAAAATCTGCTGTTCCCGTAACAATACCCACAGCAGTTGTAAAGCAAGCTAAGCTTACAAGAATGCTTAGAAATAAATTACCAATATTGCCTAAACTTTGTATGGCCAAACCAGATAATATTTCTGTTCTAGTGGTGTCTTCATTAAACGCAGTATGCGATAATGCCCCAGATATTATTAACCCCATATAAATTAAAAACAATGATAAACCTGCAAACCAAGCTGCATTGCGTATTAGCAGTTTTTTCTCTTCATAGGATACATGGGTGTATTTTAAATTGATGGATATGATAATAACTCCGCCTACCACAACAGCACCAATAGCATCGAATGTTTGGTAGCCTTCTAGTATTCCGTTTGTAAACGGACTAGCAATCGTGGTGCTTCCAAAATCGAAGGGGAACGAGAAAATGGTAATTCCTATTACTAAAAGAAGAATTAGAATTATTGCAGGAGTTAATATTTTGCCCAGTATGCTCAATATCTTAGAACGGTTTAAAGCGAATAACAATACTAAAGCAAAGTATATGCTACTTGTAAACCAAGATGAGATATCCCAATACGGCTGTATAGCCATTTCATATGTTACCGAAGCTGTTCTGGGGCTGGGTAATGCAATCGCAATCGCATAAATGAAAAACGCATATATTAGACTAAATGTCGGTGATACCTTATTTCCAAAATCGATTAGGGTGCCTTGTAGTTTTGCATGTGCCAAAATACCAAGTACGGGTATAGCAACTGCCGATAGACCAAAACCAATAGTTACTATTAACCATTGATTACCGGAATTGAAACCTAATAACGGGGGTAAAATAAGGTTGCCCGCTCCAAAAAAAAGGGAGAACAATGCAAAGGCTGTAACTAGGGTTTCCTTCTTTGTGAACATGGGTGCAAATTAAGTGAAAGATTATTAAATAACAGGCAAGAGAGGCTTTTTCATTTTATGAAACAGCAAAAAAAAGGGTATTGACAACAGGTTAGGTAAAACTCACAACAATTACTGGTACAGGCTTTTAATGTGTAGTACTTTAACCAAAGGAAACAAAGCGTATGCAAATTTCCTTGAGTTTCAATCTAATATATTAATCGCATTTTCTCGATTGCCCAAATCGAAATTTTTGCTAAAAAACCTACAGCATGAAAAAAATATTCTGCAGCATCTTCGGTCATCACTATTCAATTTCAAAAAAGGTGACTTCTCATATTAAAGAGTACAAGTGTATTCACTGTCAAAAAGAAGTCACTACCGATGTAAGTGGTAACCTTTCTATTTTGACTCCTGAATTACAAGATATCAATAGAACTTTAGAGCATATTTATCAAAGAAGACATACTTCAGCACGTGCACATACGCCTACGCAACAAGTAGCTTAAATTTTTCAGATTTATTCGAATGAATTCCAACCCTGTGCGGTCAATGGAATCTTTGTATTACTCCTTGAAATCAAGAATGCACCTTCGTCTTTTCCTGTAGTATGACCAATAACGGTCAAGTTTGGATTGCCTTTTATTTTCGAAAATTCTTTTTGGTCTATAGTGAACAATAATTCATAGTCCTCACCGCCACTTAATGCAACAAGTGTACTATCTATTTTAAACTCTTCGCAAGCTGAAATAACAGTAGGGTCTAAAGGAATTTTGTCTTCGTATAAGTCAATTCCCAATCCGCTACTCTTGCTTAAATGTAGAATCTCAGATGAAAGTCCGTCACTAATATCAATCATCGATGTTGGGTGAACATCTAATTTTTTCAATAGTTCAGTAATATCTTTTCGAGCTTCAGGTTTTAACTGACGTTCTACGATATAAGAATATGGTTCTAAATCTGGCTGACTATTAGGGTTCACTTTAAAAACCTCTTTTTCACGCTCTAATACTTGAAGTCCGATATATGCAGCCCCTAAATCTCCACTAATTACTAAAAGATCATTTGGTTGAGCACCTGAACGGTAAGCGATATCTTCTTCATTTGCGATACCAATGGCGGTAACGCTGATCATTAACCCTGTTTTAGATGAGGTGGTGTCACCACCAACTAAATCTACATTATATGCTTTACATGCTGTTGCCACACCAGCGTAAAATTCTTCAAGTGCTTCTAACGGAAATCTATTTGAAACTGCAATTGAAATAGTTACTTGAGTCGCCGTAGCGTTCATGGCGTAAATATCAGAAAGGTTGACCATAATAGATTTGTAACCTAAATGCTTTAGTGGCATGTAGGCAAGGTCGAAATGCACCCCTTCTATTAAAAGATCGGTACTGATAACCGTTTTTTTGTTTTCAAAATCTAAAACTGCAGCATCATCACCAATACCTTTTAAGGTAGATTTTTGTTCGATTTTAAAATCTTTAGTCAGGTGTTCTATGAGTCCGAATTCACCTAATTTCTCTAACGATGTTCTTTCTTGTTCTTTATCTTCTAGCATACTGCAAAAATAAGAAGTAAAACAAGATGTATAGCATAAAAAAACCGAAGCTTTTCAGCTTCGGTTATACTGTTGAAATTATCAACCTGTATAAGGTTTATCCTACTGAATACCCATCTCTATAGGTGCGTTTCACATATTTGTTTGCAGGTTCGAAATTGGTAATTTTCATATTTGCTGCATCCCATTGTAAACGTTTTCTACCGTAGTATTGTTTTCCGCCACCCCAGAAGCTTTGATTTTCTACTGATGGATCGACTTCAAAATATGATTTTAACGCCAAGTTTCCTATTAAGATACTTTCGGTAAATGGTCCGGCATAATCGAAAGAAGAGCTGGTTTCAGCATTTCCGTAACCTGCCATACATGCATTTACCCATTGTAAGTAATGACCTTCTGGTACACGCGCAATGGTTTGTTCTACTTCAAATTGTTCATTTAGAGTCAGTGGAAGTAAACGCGGATTCGCACCATAGCAATCTGCCATTAATTTGCCTTTTGTACCAATGAAAAGTACGCCACCATCCCAGTTTCCTAAAGCTTCGTCATCGCCTAATTCTTCAGGCCTTTCAGGTAGCAATCCGCCATCCATCCAGGTAACTTTAATTTTCCCTTTACCATCCGTTCTTGGGTAACTCAAATGTATTTTACTAGAGTTCGGAAAACTTTTTGGGTAGTCTTTGTATTGGAAATTACCACTGAAAGAATCAGAAACACTGCATTCTACAGTATCAGGATATAAAATTGGAAGAATTCTATATACAGGGTCCATAATGTGGCATGCCATGTCGCCCAAAGCACCTGTTCCAAAATCTGACCAACCTCTCCAATCGAAAGGAAGGTACGCGTTATTGTAGTCTCGCATTGCCGCAGTACCTAACCAAAGATCCCAATTCAATCCTTTTGGGATACGATCTTTTTTGGTGGGTGTTTGTAATGCTTGTGGCCAAATGGCTCTATTCGTCCAACATTTTACGGTATGTACTTCACCAATAATGCCTGTGTCATAAATTTCTTTCATGGTACGTACACCATCGCCAGAACCACCTTGGTTACCCATTTGAGTAACTACTTTGAATTTTTTCGCTGCCTCGGTCAACATTCTTGCTTCCCAAATATCATGTGTCAAAGGTTTTTGAACATACACATGTTTTCCCATAGACATTGCCTGGTAAGCTGCAACGGCATGGTTGTGATCTGGCGTAGATACAGAAACGGCATCGATATTTTTGCCTTCTTTATCTAGCATTTCCCTAAAATCATTAAAATAACTGGCTTTCGGGAAGGCTTCTCTAGATGCAATTGCTTGCCTATTGTCGACATCAGCAAGTGATACGATATTTACATTCGGACTCTCAGCAAAAGAAGCAATATCGCTTTGACCTTTACCACCGACACCAATACCGGCAATATTTAGCTTGTCGCTTGGTGCGACAAAACCTGTTCCACCTAAAACGTGTCTGGGTACAATCATAAAACCGGCTGCCGCCATACCGGTATTCTTCATAAATTTTCGGCGGGTGTTGTTTTTGTCGTTTGATTTGTTGTGTGACATAAGTTGTTGTTTGATTTGGTATTGAAGGTAATTGAATTCTATTAAATTGTGGTCGATTGAGCAGTGTATTGAAGTATAACATAATTTAGTATTTAAGTTTAAATACTGATAATTAGCCACTTATGTAATTAATGAGTTTTAATTTTTAACATTTTATTTGTGTACTCTGCTAAGAAAATAGCGTTGCTTTTACTTAGAATAATCAATTTTGTAATCTCGATTTGTTAGGTATATACAGACGCATGTGCAGTAGAATTGAAAAACGATGAATTCAATTTTGACAGAAATACTACCCTTATTAAAATCAAGTAATTGTTCTTCATCAATTAATACAATTGCATTCTTTTCGGGTATAGTATTTCTCTATTAATATATACGTTATAATAATGTTAGGTTCTATTGAAAAAACCTACTTATGACGTATATTTGTAAACTATTTAGATTAAATCTAGTTAATTATGATTCAAGTATCAGAAACGGCTAAACAGAAAGTAATCAACCTTATGACGGAAGAAGGTTTTGATGCTACGACGGATTATGTGCGTGTTGGAGTAAAGAGTGGTGGATGTAGTGGATTGTCATACGAGTTAAATTTTGATGATAAGAAAGACGACGCCGATAAAGTATTCGAAGACAATAATGTACGAATTATCGTAGACAAAAAAAGCTTTTTATATTTAGTAGGTACAGTTTTGGAATACTCTGGCGGACTCAACGGAAAGGGTTTTGTTTTTAATAACCCTAACGCACAAAGAACTTGTGGCTGTGGCGAGAGTTTTTCATTATAAGAAAAGTGAAGTTTTAAATATGTAAAGAAGATCATGTAGTTGTTTTTTTAACTCATTTATTTTTTACTTATTAACGAGAATATATGGCATATACAGAAGAAGAATTAAAGAAAGAATTGGAAACCAAAGAGTATGAGTATGGTTTCTACACAGATATAGAATCTGATACATTTCCTGTTGGGTTAAGCGAAGAAATTGTTATTGCGATTTCAAAGAAAAAGGAAGAACCGGAGTGGATGACACTTTGGCGATTAGAAGCTTTTCGCATTTGGGAAAGTATGGAAGAGCCTACATGGGCAAATGTGCATTATGAAAAACCAGATTTTCAAAAAATCAGTTATTATTCTGCACCTAAATCTGCTGACCCTAATAAAACGTTAGATGATGTTGATCCCGATTTGTTAGAAATGTATCGAAAGCTTGGTATTTCTGTTGATGAGCAAAAGAAATTACAAAATGTAGCTGTTGATATTGTTGTCGATTCTGTTTCTGTAGCAACGACTTTCAAAAAGACCCTAGCTGAAAAAGGGATTATTTTTATGCCTATTTCAGAGGCTATAAAAGAGCATCCAGAGTTGGTGAAGAAGTACATTGGTTCTGTTGTTCCACAAAAAGATAATTTTTATGCAGCTCTAAATTCCGCAGTATTTACCGATGGTTCTTTTTGCTATATTCCAAAAGGTGTACGTTGCCCAATGGAGCTTTCAACATACTTTAGAATTAACCAAGCGGGTACAGGTCAATTTGAACGTACTTTACTAATTGCAGACGAAGATAGTTATGTAAGTTACCTTGAAGGTTGTACAGCTCCGTCAAGAGATGAGAACCAATTGCACGCTGCCGTAGTAGAGCTAATTGCTCTAGATGGTGCTGAAATAAAATATTCTACCGTTCAAAACTGGTTCCCTGGTAATAGCGAGGGTAAGGGTGGTGTTTATAACTTCGTTACGAAAAGAGCTATTTGCGAGAAAAATGCTAAGGTATCTTGGACACAAGTTGAAACAGGTTCGGCAGTAACATGGAAATATCCTTCTTGTATTTTAAAAGGAGATAATTCTATCGGCGAATTTTATTCTATAGCTGTAACTAACAATTACCAACAAGCAGATACAGGTACTAAAATGGTACATCTTGGTAAAAACACTAAGAGTACTATTATTTCTAAAGGTATTTCTGCAGGTAAATCTCAAAATAGTTACCGTGGTTTGGTACAGGTAAATAGCCGTGCCGATGGAGCTCGTAACTTCTCTCAATGCGATTCTTTGTTAATGGGTAATGAATGTGGTGCACATACCTTCCCGTATATTGAAGCAAAGAACAAAACTGCAATGATTGAGCATGAGGCTACCACAAGTAAAATTGGTGAAGACCAAATTTTCTATTGCAACCAAAGAGGTATTCCGACAGAGAAAGCTATTGCATTAATTGTAAATGGTTTTAGTAAAGAAGTGTTAAATAAACTACCGATGGAATTTGCTGTAGAGGCACAAAAACTATTGGAAATTAGTTTAGAAGGTTCTGTAGGATAAAAAGTAATTAAGATTTTAGTAAAACGCCATTGGCGCCACAATATTTAAAGTAACATATTATGTTGAAAATTAAAGATCTACATGCTAGCGTAGACGATAAGGAGATATTAAGAGGAATAAACTTAGAAATTAAAGCAGGCGAAGTACATGCTATAATGGGACCTAACGGTTCTGGTAAAAGTACATTAGCATCTGTAATTGCCGGAAACGAGCGTTTTGAGGTTACTCAAGGTTCAATTGAATTGAGTGGTGAAGATTTAGAAGAAGTTTCTCCAGAAGAAAGAGCACACAAAGGTGTTTTTCTATCTTTTCAATATCCAGTTGAAATTCCTGGTGTTTCTGTAACCAACTTTATGAAAACTGCTATTAACGAATCTCGTAAGGCCAGAGGTCTTGAAGATATGCCTGCGAAGGATATGTTGAAGTTGATTCGTGAAAAATCTGAGTTATTAGAAATTGACCGTAAATTCTTGTCTAGATCATTGAACGAAGGTTTTTCTGGTGGTGAGAAAAAGAGAAACGAAATTTTTCAAATGGCAATGTTAGAGCCAAAGGTTGCAATTTTAGATGAAACCGATTCTGGATTGGATATCGATGCTTTACGTATTGTTGCTAGCGGAGTTAACAAACTAAAAAGTAAGGATAACGCAGTAATCTTAATTACACACTACCAACGTTTGTTGGAGTATATTGTACCTGATTTTGTTCATGTTTTACATAATGGTAAAATTGTAAAATCTGGTGGAAAAGAACTTGCTCTAGAGCTTGAAGAAAAAGGATACGACTGGTTAAAGCAAGAAACAGCGGTGTAATTGAGTATCAGTATTCAGTGGCAGTAATTAGAAATTACGAACTGCCATCTGCTACTGCAAACTGGCAACTGAAAAAATATGGATTTAAAAGATAAATTGATTTCCTCTTTTATGGCGTTTGAGAACAACGTGGATGTTGAACATCCGGTACACGACGTTCGTATGGCAGCTATAAAAAACTTTGAGGAAAAAGGATTTCCTTCTAAAAAGGAAGAAGCTTGGAAATATACTTCGTTAAATAGTTTACAAAAAATAGACTTCAGCATCTTCCCAAAAGAAGAGAATGCGTTGGAGTATAAAGATGTAAAACGCTATTTCATTCACGAAATTGATACGTATAAAATTGTTTTCGTTGATGGTATTTATAGCTCTTACCTTTCTGAAACAACACATGATGGTGTAGATATCTGCTTAATGAGTGCAGCGCTTACAAAGCCAATGTACAAGCAGGTAATTGATGTGTATTTTAATAAAATAGCATCTAAAGATGAGTCGTTAACGTTATTAAATACAGCGTTTAGTAGAGAAGGTGCTTACATTTACATACCGAAGAATAAAATGCCTAAAAAGCCAATTGAGATATTACATTTCTCTACTGGTAACGAGGCTTCACTTTTGTTACAGCCTAGAAATTTAATTATAGTAGAAGAAAATGCTGAGGTTCAAATTATTGAGCGTCACCAGAGTTTAACTTCTAACGACATACTTACGAATGCGGTGACAGAAATATTCGCTGCTAAGAGTGCTATTGTTGATTTTTATAAAATTCAGAACGATAATGAAACGGCATCTTTAATCGATAATACATATATCGATCAAAAAGATAAGAGTCTTGTTAAGGTTCATACCTTCTCTTTTGGTGGTAAGTTAATTCGTAACAATCTTAACTTTTATCAGAATGGCGAGTATATCGATTCTACCATGAAAGGGGTAACTATTCTAGGAGAAAAACAACATGTGGATCACCATACATTAGTTCATCATATAGAGCCTAACTGTGAAAGTCACCAAGATTATAAAGGTATTTACGGTGATAGTTCTACAGGTGTTTTTAATGGTAAAATTATCGTTGATAAAATTGCTCAAAAGACAAATGCTTTTCAGCAGAATAACAATATATTAATTAGTGATAAAGCAAGCATTAACACAAAACCGCAATTAGAGATTTTTGCAGATGATGTAAAATGTTCTCACGGTTGTACTATTGGTCAGCTAGATGAAGATGCTTTATTTTATTTACAATCAAGAGGTATACCGAAGAAAGAAGCTAGAGCTTTATTAATGTATGCCTTTGCAAATAACGTATTATCTTCTGTTCGTATTCCTGAACTAAAGACTAGAATAAATAAATTGATTGCTAAGAAACTAGGGGTTAACCTTGGGTTCGATTTGTAGTCTATAATTTTGTTCAATTAAAATTAACGGTTCGTTAGGTTATTCTTAACGAACCGTTGTATTTTCTTACATTGCTAATAAGCTATTTTCGTCGTACAAATAATTAACTTGAAATTTATGAAACGACTTTTACTTACTTCATTTTTAGTATTCACTATTATTATTTTACATGCTCAGGACCAGAAATGGAGTGTTGAGGCTAATTACCCATTCACATTAGATGATGGTGCTTTCTCTAATAATGATGGAGCAATTGATTTAGGTATAAAATACCGCTTTTTTAGAACAGATTTAGTTCGTTTGGGTTTAGACCTTAACGGTGGTTTTGTATATGACAAAGCAGGTAAGAATAATGAAGATACGTTCAAGTCTAAAACATATCTTTTTCAACCCAAGGTGTTTGCCGAGTTTAGTGTGCCATTTGCACCAAAATGGCATCCTATGGTCGGTGTTGGTTATTCAGTTGTGAGTAATAATTTTAGTGGATCAATTTCAGGTACAGATTTTTCAGATCGCAGTGGTGCCGACGGAGGATTCAATTTTGATGTCGGAATCTCCTATGATATATCAAAAAGATTCTTTTTACAATTAAAGTATGATATGATATTACTTCAAGTTAAAGATGAGGTTGTATTTGATGATGAAAGAATAAACATTGATTTTAGAGAAAATATAGATCGCCTAAAAATAGGAGTAGGATTTAGATTCTAAAATAAGATATTACAATACCCTTCATACCCGATATGTTTTCATTATCGGGTATCTTTGTATATAAGAAGATTGACTATGTTAGATATTAAAAAAATAAGAGAAGATTTTCCAATTCTTAAGCGTCAGGTAAACGGTAAGCCATTGGTCTATTTAGACAATGCCGCAACATCGCAAACTCCGCAACAGGTTATAGATACCATTGTAGATTACTATCAAAACTATAATGCTAATATTCACCGTGGGGTTCATACGCTCTCTCAAGAAGCTACCGATAAATACGAACAGGCAAGAATAAAGATTCAAAAGCATTTTAATGCTGCGAAGTCTTATGAAATTATATTTACTTCGGGTACAACGCATAGTATTAATCTTGTTGCTAACGGATTCTCTGCCTTAATCAAAGAAGGAGATGAGGTTTTGGTTTCTGCTATGGAGCATCATTCTAACATTGTGCCTTGGCAAATGTTATGTGAACGTACTGGTGCTGTTTTGAAAGTGATTCCAATGAACCAAGAAGGGGAATTACGAATGGATGTGTATGACGAATTACTTTCAGATAAAACCAAACTGGTTTTCTGTAATCATATTTCGAATGCTTTAGGAACCATTAATCCTATTGAAGAAATTATAGAAAAAGCACATAAAGTTGGCGCAGCGGTATTGATTGATGGTGCTCAAGCAGCACCACACCTTATTGCAGATGTACAAGCTTTAGATGTAGATTTTTATACTTGTTCTGCACATAAAATCTGTGGACCAACTGGTGAAGGTATGTTATATGGTAAAGAAGAGTGGTTAAATAAATTGCCCCCTTATCAAGGTGGTGGTGAAATGATTGCCGAAGTAACTTTCGAGAAAACGACCTATGCCGATTTACCGCATAAATTCGAAGCTGGTACACCTAATATCTGTGGTGGTATCGCTTTTGGCGCTGCACTAGATTATATGAATGCTATTGGTTTTGATGAAATTGCCAAGTATGAGCACGAGTTGCTAGAATATGCCACACAAGAGTTGTTGAAAATAGGCGGACTCAAAATTTACGGGACTGCAAAAAATAAGACTTCCGTTATTTCATTTAATATTGATGGTATACACCCTTATGATATAGGCAGTATTTTAGATAAGCTGGGTATTGCGGTACGAACGGGTCACCATTGTGCACAACCTATTATGGATTTCTATAAGATACCGGGTACAGTGCGGGCTAGTTTTGCTTTCTATAATACCAAAGAAGAAGTAGATGTGCTTGTTGCAGGTGTTTTAAAAGCCAAGAGCATGCTACTCTAATTGCAGAAAATGAATTAAAACTTATAATTTTCATAACATTCCTTTAACATAATGTTAATATTTTATATATTGGCGAAACACTAATTATATAATATTATATCTATTTATGAAAAAAGTAATTTTAAGCGTAGCGGTATTGGGAGCTTTTCTTTTATCCTGCGAAAATGAGTCCCCCACTGAGTTCAATTCAGAAATAGAGGCGCAAGAAGTACAAGTTGACATGAGCGATTTCTCGTTGTATGTTGATGAGGATGATTTATCAGGAAAATCTGCAAGCAGTTTTGAAAAATGTGTTTCCATGAAAAACTTGGAATATAGATTATCCAAGAATAATGGTTTGGCTAAAAAGATGTACGATATAGAGTACAATACAAGAAAGGCCATTGCATTAAAAAATCAAGGAAAAGGTAAACCCGGCGGAGGAAATGACGGCGGAGGTACTACACCAACAATTTTTGAAGGAGCTATTACAATTCCTGTAGTCGTTAATATCATAGAACAATTTTCAGGACAGGTTACCCAAAATCAAATCAATTCTCAAATTAGAATACTGAATGAGGATTTCCAGAATAATAATAGTAATACCGCAGCGGTACCATCAGAATTTTCAAGTCTGGTCGCCGATGTTGATGTAGCTTTTGTTTTGGCAGGTGTTAATAGGGTAGTTAATACCAAAGCATCTTGGGGAACTAATGATGCTATGAAAATACCTTCGCAAGGTGGTATAGCACCAACAGACGCTTCTAGTAACTTAAATCTATGGGTTTGTGAAATTGGCGGAGGAATTCTTGGTTATGCACAATTTCCAGGTGGTTCAGTTGCTACCGATGGTGTAGTAATCGGTACTGATTTCTTTGGTGAAACCAATGCAGGTGGAATTTATGGAAAAGGGCGTACAGGTACTCATGAGGTAGGTCACTGGTTAAATCTTCGTCATATTTGGGGTGATGGTAGATGTAATAGAGATGACTTCGTTGCGGATACTCCAACTTCTGATGCTCCTAACTACAACTGCCCAAGTTACCCAACTGTAAATTGTAGATCGGCAGATATGACTATGAATTATATGGATTATGTACAAGATGATTGTATGTACATGTTTACAACTGGTCAAAATGATCGTATGCGTGCATTATTTGTCGCTGGCGGACCAAAAGAAGGTTTTGTAAACTAAAACAATTCCTAAGCTTATAATAAAAGGACATCCAATGGATGTCCTTTTTGTATTATTACATTTAAATATATACTAATGAAAATAGTCTTTTTGCTCCTAGGCATTATTACAATGAATACTTGTGGTCAAAAGTCAATGCCCAATAAAACAATTATTGAATTTAAATATGAAGCTAGTACAAGAGGCTCTAATTATACATGTTCGATAAATGAAAACGATATAGATGTGATATCAAAAGGAATATCTGATTTTCAAAAATCTAAAAGCATCAATAATGAGCAATGGAGTTCTTTAATAAACTCATCAAAAACTATAGATGTGCTGAATTTAGAGAACCTAATTGCGCCAAGTAATAATAGTCATACCGACAGGGCAAGAATTGCCACTTTAACTATAATAACACCCGATAGTATTTTTATCTCGAAACCTTTTGATGAAGGTAATCCTCCTTCACAATTAACATCTTTGATAAACAATATGTTGACCATTGCTAAAACTGTTGATTAACATACTTACTTGTTGTAATTTTGCATAAAATAAAGCAATGGAAATTAAAGAGATACAGGAAGAGATTATAGATGAATTTTCTATGTTCGATGATTGGATGCAGCGCTATGAGTACATGATCGATCTTGGCAAATCACTTCCATTAATTAATGAAGAGTTTAAGACTGACGATAACATTATTAAAGGTTGTCAAAGTAAGGTTTGGGTACATGCCGAATTAGAAGGTAATAAATTGGTTTTTACTGCAGATAGCGATGCTATAATCACTAAGGGAATTATTGCGATTCTAATACGTGCATTTAGCAACCAAAAACCGCAAGATATTTTAGATGCCGATACCCAGTTCATTGATGAAATTGGGTTAAAAGAGCATTTGTCGCCTACAAGGGCAAACGGTTTGGTAAGTATGATCAAACAATTAAAGTTATACGCAGTAGCGTATCAAACACAAATTGAAGACTAGAAGATTATGAGTGATGAAAATATAGCTGAAGACAGCGCAGAATTAGGAGAGAAAATCGTTAAGATTTTAAAGACCATATATGATCCAGAAATTCCTGTAGATATCTATGAACTAGGTTTAATATATGATGTTTTGGTGAATGAAGACAATGAAGTTAAGATTTTAATGACGCTAACATCTCCAAACTGTCCGGTTGCTGAAAGTTTACCGGCAGAAGTTGAGGAAAAAGTGAAGTCATTAGATGCCATTAAAGATGCTGAGGTAGAAATTACATTTGATCCACCTTGGACACAAGATTTAATGAGCGAAGAAGCAAAATTAGAACTAGGCCTACTTTAAAGAGATTGCTGTTCTAGCTTAAAAGATGCCATTATGCAAGATGAGATAATAAATAAAGTTGCTCAAAGTAAGCTTATTACTTTTAACCTTGAAGATTACTATCCTGAAGGCGAAAGAATGGTATTGGATATAAAAGATTGGTTGTATGAAGGCTTTATTCTTAAAGAAAAGGAATTTAGAGCTTTTGTTGATACGCATGATTGGTCTCAATATGAGGGTGCTTATGTTGCCATGCAATGCTCTACCGATGCTATCGTACCCGGCTGGGCTTATTTATTATTAAGCGTAAAGCTTAGTGGTATTGCTAAAAAGGCAATTCAAGGTACTTTGGTAGATTTAGAAACCAGTATTTATCAATCTGTTATTGCAAATATTGACGTTTCTGATTATCAAGATAAGTTTATTATTATAAAAGGATGCAGTAAAAAACCTGTACCACCAAACGCTTACCTGTTTCTCGCAGAGCGTTTAAAACCTGTGGCAAAGTCTATAATGTATGGTGAGGCATGTTCTTCTGTGCCATTGTACAAAAGAAAATAACATAATCGTACTTAAAGATGTTGCGAAGTATTATTACCTTTGCGCCACTATAAATTATAAACATTAAC
Source organism: Maribacter caenipelagi (assembly GCF_004364175.1). Taxonomy (GTDB): domain Bacteria; phylum Bacteroidota; class Bacteroidia; order Flavobacteriales; family Flavobacteriaceae; genus Maribacter; species Maribacter caenipelagi. The sequence continues at coordinate 300,647 of NZ_SNZW01000011.1, forward strand.
TATTATGAAGAAAATTGTATTAACTCTAGCTCTTGCATTTGTTGCATCTGTTGGTTTTTCTCAGACAGAAGAAGAACTAAAAGGTCAATTAGGTGCAGCAAAAGATTCTATCGCAGCTATTCAAGGAAGAGCTGATGCCATTCAAGGTGCCATAGATGCATTACCAGGATGGAAAAAAGGTGCATTTGGTACTATCGGTGCTAACTTAAGTAGCTTTAACAACTGGTACGGTCAAGGTACTCCAGATTTATCTTCTGGTAACATTGGTGTAACTGTAAATGCTTTTGCTAATTTGAACGAAGAGAAATTCTTTTGGAGAAACTCTGGTAACATCAATTTAGGATGGGTAAAGTTCGACGATAAGAACGATGATACTGACGATGACAGTTTCAAACAAGGTACAGATGTATTTAACATTACTTCTCTTTACGGAAGAAAGCTTAGCGAAAAGTGGGCTATTTCTGGTTTAGGTGAGTACAGAACTACAATATTAAACAACTTTAACGACCCAGGATACCTTGACTTAGGTGTTGGTGCTACTTGGACTCCTATTGCTGATTTAGTTGTTGTAATTCACCCATTAAACTACAACTTTGTATTCAGTGATAACGATGCAGTATTTGAATCTTCTTTAGGTGCTAAAATTGTAGCTGATTATACAAGACAGATTGGAGCAGTTAATTTTAAGTCTAACCTTTCTATGTTTCAAAGTTATAAGAGCGGTGACCTTTCTAACTTAACTTGGATCAACTCATTTGGTTACACGTTATGGAATGGTATTGGTTTAGGTTTTGAATTCGGTTTACGTGATAACAAGCAAGAAGCTTTAAATTTCGCATTAACTGACAATCCAACTGAAACATTCGATACTGTTGACAACAAATTACAAACGTATTTCTTAGTAGGTCTTAACTACTCTTTGTAGTCTCAGATAGTATATTAAAAAATAGTATATAATAAAAAAGCCCTCTATATAGAGGGCTTTTTTCGGTTAAGTAATTATCGTAAAATTTGGGGTTTTACTTTTTAGTTTTCATAAGTTAAATATCGATTTGGGGTCAAGACTTATCTTAAGTACACTGTAAAATTAATGCATAAGGTCTTGTTACAAACAATTTATGTTGTGAACTGATCTCATAATGTGGTGAGATTTACCATTGGTTTAATTTCATCGATGAACTACATAATTTTGATTGTAATTGATCTCTAATACTCGTCTAAATGCTCTGGATATAGAAAATTATTATACGGAAAGCGCGTCACGTGAATATCTCTTACCTCGTCATAAACACGTTTTCTAAATTCATCTAGATTTTCTTTGTTTAAGGCAGATATAAAAATAGCGCGATCGCCAACTTTTTCCATCCAAGTTTGTTTCCAATCATTAATGGTAAAATGTTTACCGGTACGTTCGGTAATTAAATCGTCATCATCAATGGTTTCGTGTTCATACTGATCAATTTTATTAAAGACCATAATTATTTTCTTATCTGAACTTTTGATTTCAGATAATATCTGGTTTACAGATTCTATATGTTCCTCAAACTGCGGGTGAGAGATGTCTACTATATGTAGCAGCAAATCTGCCTCTCGCACTTCATCTAAGGTACTTTTAAAGCTTTCTACTAATTGTGTAGGCAGTTTTCTGATAAATCCTACAGTATCACTTAAAAGGAAAGGGAGATTTCCTATAACAACCTTTCTTACGGTAGTGTCCAGTGTAGCGAACAATTTATTCTCGGCGAATACATCACTCTTACTAATAACATTCATTAAGGTAGACTTACCAACATTGGTATACCCTACCAATGCAACACGAACCAAAGCACCACGGTTACCTCTTTGGGTTTCCATTTGGCGATCTATCTTTAAAAGCTTCTTTTTTAATAGGGTAATACGGTCACGTACAATACGTCTATCTGTTTCAATTTCAGTTTCACCTGGTCCACGCATACCAATACCACCTTTTTGGCGCTCAAGGTGCGTCCATAGACCTGTTAGTCTCGGTAGCAAGTATTCATATTGTGCAAGTTCAACCTGTGTTCTGGCATAACTTGTTTGTGCACGTTGTGCGAAGATGTCCAAAATTAAACTCGTACGATCAATAATTTTACAACGTAATTGTTTTTCGATGTTACGTTGTTGACCAGGCGTTAGCTCATCATCAAAAATTACAGAACCTATTTCATTTTCTTCAACATACTTTTCAATTTCTTCCATTTTCCCAGTTCCAATCATGGTTTTTGGGTTGGGAACATCCATTCTTTGGGTAAAACGTTTGTATACTTCTCCACCAGCGGTATAAGTTAGAAATTCTAGTTCATCTAAATATTCCTTAACCTTTTCCTCGTTTTGATCCTTATTGATTATACCAATAAGAACCGCTTTTTCATAATCTACCTTTTTCTTTTCTATCATAATATTGTAAAGTGCAAAATTAAGCAATTACCCATAAGCTATTTCGTATTTTTATTGACTCGATAATCGAGATTACATGCTCTGAAGCTTTTCGTGGAATTTTAAATTAACCTTTCCCGATATTTCTTTTGCTTCTATAGGATGAATTACTCTTTAAAATGATACATGCGATTTCCATTCTTTAAGAAAAAGACAAAAAAACAGCGCTATACGATTGCGTTCTACAATTTAGAGAATCTATTTGATCCAGAACGTAATACTAAAATTCTTGATAAAGATTATACTCCCAATGGTGCAAAAAAGTGGACTGTAGAGCGCTATCAGCGTAAATTAGATAAACTCTCGAAGACTATAGTTAAAATAGGTGATGAAGACCACCCTTACCCACCTGCATTAATAGGTGTTGCCGAAGCTGAAAATAATAGTGTTTTTAAAGCATTGTTAGATACCGATGCGATGGACGATTTGGATTATGGGTTTGTTCATTACGATTCACCCGATGAAAGAGGCATAGATACAGGTCTCATTTACCGAAAGCGTTTTTTTAAAGTGTTACACTCAGAACCATTTGCGTTGTTGGTCGATAATGCTGGTGGCGTAAGAGATACAACTAGAGACATATTATATGTAAAGGGAGAATTAAATAAAGAATTGGTACATGTTTTTGTCAATCATTGGCCCTCTAGAAGAGATGGTGGTGTAGAGACAGAATATAAACGGGTAATCGCAGCCAAAGAAATAATTCAGAAAATTGAACTAATTAAGGAAACCGAATTAGATCCCAATATTATAGTAATGGGAGATTTTAATGATGATCCTTCTTCAAAAAGCCTCCAAACTATGACAGAAGGTGCATTTCTATTTAATCCTTTTGAAAAGATTCATATACCTAATAGTAAAGGGTCATCTGTTTATGGTAATAAATGGAATATGTTCGACCAAATTTTAATCTCCAATTCTTTTTTTAAGTTCCAAAAGAATACCCACAGTTTTGATGCTGCTGCCATATATGATCACAAATCATTAAAGGAGAAAAAAGGAAAGTTTAAAGGTTCGCCCTACAGAACATTTGTTTCGGATCGTTACATGGGTGGGTATAGCGATCATTTTCCGGTCTATGCCGTGTTTACGTTTAATTCTTAAAAGACCTTTAAACGAAAGAAAAGTCCTACACATCAGAAATTGATGTTTTCACAACAGGTTCACCATAATGTTTAGGTAATTCGTCGAATAAAAGTGTTCATTCACCGAACACAGTATATGGTTTTTATATTTGTAGTCCAAATCTTACAATTTCAAACCTATGTTGACTACCTACAATTCTACCTACCGTACAAGTAGTATCTTAATACTGCTATTTTTTGTGTTCTCGGCAACAAATATTGTTACCGCACAACATTCTCAACAACGATTAAAAATTGCTGAAAACAACAAAAGAACTGAATTGGCAAAATTCAAATCGAATTTGGTTTCTGAGTATGCTCTTGAAAGAACTCATCTTAAAGAGGTAGCAAAACTGAATAACTGGAAAATCAAGGAAACTTTAGCGAACGGTAAAAAAATAGAATTACAGGGTATAGGGGTAGATGGTAGTCCTTTGTACTATGAAACCTATGCGGATCAAGCTGGTTTGGCTTCTAGGGCAAGTACATTAAATACTGATGGTTTAATGGGATTGAATTTAGATGGTGATGGAATGAAAGTTGGTGTTTGGGATGCTGGTGTTGCATTAGAGAATCATATAGAATACACGTCTAGGGTTACAATTAGTGATGCTAATGCCGAAGTAGATACTCATGCTACCCACGTAACAGGAAGTATTATTTCTACAGGTCTTAAAAAAGATGCGAAAGGTGTAGCCAATATGGCTAGCGTAGAATCTCATGATTGGACAAGAGATAAGATTGAAGTAACCGAAGCAGCTGCTGACGGACTTCTACTTTCTAACCACTCTTACGGTATTAAGGCTGATCGTGTGCCAGACTGGTATTTTGGTGCTTACACGAAAGTAGCTCAAGATTGGGACAAGATAATGTACAATGCCCCTTACTATTTAATGGTAACAGCTGCAGGTAATGCACAAAAAAGTAGAGATAACGAAACACCAACATATGGTAAAACGGCAGATGGTTTTGATGTATTATTAGGTTTCACTATTTCAAAAAATAATATTACCGTTGCAGGTGCTAATTCTAAGATTGACGGAAACGGAAATTTAAAAAATGCAGAGGTTTCTGCATACAGTAGCTTTGGTCCGGTTGATGACGGTAGAATTAAGCCAGACATCGCTGGTAACGGTGGTGCAGTGCTTTCTACAGATGCTGCTAGTAATACCAGCTATGAAACTTCTTCTGGTACATCAATGGCGACGCCAGGTGTTACAGGTTCTTTATTATTATTACAACAGTATAACAAAGAATTATATGGTGAGTATATGAAAGCAGCGACCTTAAAAGGTTTGGCTTTACATACTGCAGATGATATCGATGATTTAGGTCCAGATTATAAATTAGGATGGGGTATCATGAATTCAAAAAATGCCGCTGAGGTATTGAATAATAAAGATTTCTCTAGCCACATTGCTGAAGAGACTTTAGAAAACGGAAATTCATTTTCATTTGATGTTACTGCAGAAGGCAACGAAACATTGATAGCTTCAATTTCTTGGACAGATGTACAATCTAGTTTTATTAATTCTGGTGAAATGAATAATACAACTGCTGCATTGGTAAATGACCTTGATATTAGAATTACTAAAAACGGACAAACTTTTTTACCTTGGAAATTAAACCCTGCTCAGGCTACTGCCGCTGCAACGAAAGGAGATAACAAGGTTGATCCTTTTGAAAGAGTTGAAATACCTAATGCAAATGGTACCTATACTATTACAGTTACTCATAAAGGTGAACTTGTAAATGCTATGCAAGATTTTTCATTGATCGTTTCTGGTGTTGCTATGACTACGTGTTCTACTAATGCGCCAGAAGTTAATCTTGATGAAGCAGAACTGTCTACTGTAAAATTAGCTTGGAATGCTTCAGAAGATGCACTTTATGAAATTCAGTATAAACAAGTACACCAACAAGAATGGTCTACAGAGTATATTTCTGTAAATAACTTTAGCTGGAAAGGATTATTAATAGATACTACCTATTCTTTTAGACTAAGAACATTCTGTTCTCAAAATATCGCTTCTGAATTTAGTGAAGTGGCTACCTTTACTTTTGAAGGTGAAGAAACCGAGTTAGAAACCTTACAAGCTTTAAGTGCAGAATCTAATATTCCGTTTAACGTATATCCTAACCCTGCGGTAGATGAAATACAATTGAACGTAAAAACTTCTGATACCGCTATTTATAGAATAATGAGCACAGGTGGTGTGGCATTGAAAATGGACAAAGCATCAGATGCTAGAATAAACGTTTCAGATTTACCTTCAGGTTTGTATATATTACAAATTCAAGATGCTGACGTAAGCAAAAGCACTAAATTCTATAAGTACTAGAAAACTATTTTATTCTTCTAGATTGTGTAGTAAATGAAAGTCCTTGTTGACCAACGGTAGAATTCATAATACCTTCAAATAATGGCTCAGGACAATCTTTAGGTGCATGCCATTCAAAAATAAAATTCGAACCGGTACCGCCTTCAACATCCATCTCATCGATAATAATTTCGGCAGTTTCTAGAGGTGCTAAATAAATAGGATGATTAAAGTAGTTTCTTAAAGACACGCCATGTGTATCAAAATACTCTGCCTTTGAAAGGTAGATAGTATCGATATCACTGGTATTACGCAAACTAACCATTGCCGTTAAATTATGCGTCTTATGCTCAGAGCTACTATAAATTTGAGAATAGATAGATAAATAAGACTTACCATACTCTAAAGAATCTTGAACATTTATAGTAGCTTTTCTCTTCGTCCAGTTTTCAGGATTTATAGAGCTTATTTCCTTTTCTTGCACACAACTTGCCAGTACTAAAACTATGGAGAATAATAAGATGATTTTTTTCATAGGTAAGGCTCGTTTTGTACAAATTTTGTTACTAGCAAAATTACACCATTAGTGCTATTTTTATATGGATGGATGCTAATTTTAACGCGATTCTATCAATTCGCTACTTTCTTTACCTCGTTATCTGTTAAAAGATCTTGATTTCTTAACCTCAAATATACTTGCGCAGTAGTTAGCACATCTAATTCGCAATAGGTAACAATACGCTTTAAATCGTTTTCCTCATAATATACTACGCGAACCATACTACCATCAATATCTTCTTTAGGTGAAGGTATGCCTAGCACATGAGCCATAAGTTTTAGCGAAGTATAATGTTTGTAGTCACCAAATTTCCAAAGCTCCATAGTATCTATATGCGGAATCTCCCATGGTTTTTTGCCAAATAAATCTAGTTTTTGAGGTAACGATATACCGTGAATAATCATTCTTCTGGCGATATACGGAAAGTCGAATTCTTTACCATTATGCGCACAAAGTACATTTTTAATATGGTTAAAATGCTCATCTAATAAACCTTTAAAATCTTGTAAAAGTTTCGCTTCTTCACCATAAAATGTCGTTATTCTAAAACTACGAACCTCTTTTTGAAATGTAAAATAACCAACAGATATACAAATGATTTTACCGAACTCTGCCCATATGCCAGCACGCTCGTAGAATTCCTCTGCCGTTACATCATCTTTACGTTGGTACTGAGATTTATGAGCCCATAATTCTTTGGTGGCGTCATCTAGCTGGTCAAACGAGCTCTTTTCTGGTACGGTCTCAATATCTAAAAACAAGATATTTTCAAGATGTATTTTATCTGGCATAGAAAGGTAAGATACTAATAAGTAGGAAATTATAACAGTTTCACTAATTTGAAAAATACAATTTATTGTTACATTCCATTAAAATATGAGAAGGTTTTAGATATTTTATGGGATAACAAGGGAGTGTTTTGAAAGAAAAGCTCTGATGAATAACGAGAGAGCACTAAAAATGACGAACCGACCAACCGGTTTGTTTTTTACTAGTTAAAGGAATTGAGAATTTTTGAAAGTACCGACAGAAATCGCACTTATATCGATATAATGCAAAGCGTACGAAGTTAAATAGGTGTTTTAGGCACTAAACAAACTAAGTGGTTTGTTTTTTGGTACTATAAAAATAAGGTTAGAATAAACTAATCTTTGTTTTCCACTACGAACTTAGTGAGATTTACGTTTTACGTGTATGCCTGCAAAAATGTAAAACGTAAACCTTTCATTAAAACTGAGATCTGATTTGTTGTTGGTCTTACTAAGTTAGTACGGTGTTCACTTTTCTATTTTAATGAAATAAAACACAGCTAATATCTAATCAGGTTAGGTCATGATGTAACTAATTTTTCCAGTTATCATTATGCCAATCCGTAGTAAATACAAATCAACGATATGGTATCAAAAAAACCATGTACGGCAATTACAAACCATAAATCGTATTTGCGAAGGTAGAATATCAGCGCTATGAGCCCTCCGACGGTACCTGCAACAATTTGTCCGGTAATTCCTTGGTAACTATGCATGAAGCCGAAAAAACAAGCCAATAAGACGATATTAAGAATAATACTTACTTTGCTTTCTCCAAAGAATTTTACAAATTGTCTCATAAAATAACCACGAAAAATAATTTCTTCTCCAAACCCAGCATTAGCCCACACGATTAATAAGGCAACAAAGCATGCGGAAAAGTTTCCTTCTAATTCCTTAAAACTTGAATAATCTATGGGAACTCCTGTGAGTTTTGTAATTCCGGGAACTAGTAAAAAGACATAAAAAATAAAGAGACCTAAAGCAAGTAAAGGTGCTATGATGAAGATGTTTTTTATTGTGAATTTTTCTCGTCGAAAGCCTAGGGCTGAAAATGTTTTTCCTTTGTATTCTATATAATTTGATAAGATGATTATTAAAGAAACAACGATGTTTATTATATAACTTAATTGTAGTGGACCAAACCATATAAAGCAGATTACTGCAAGGGTAATTAATGGAATTATTATTTGGCGAAAGGTAACTTTGTTCATTATTGTTGGTTTTATATTCTAACCGAATTAATGAACAAAAACGCTGAGAACCCTTTTAATTACTTATGTTCTTACTGAATGGTAGTAAATTAATAACTGAATAGTCGGTATTTTTTATTGAAACCAATTTATAAATTCCTTTCGCTTGTACCGACTGATATTTATTTCTTTAATAGCATCGTTTTCAATAGTAGCTTTTAATTGAATACGTAATTTACCATTCTCAATTTTTTCTATTTCTTCTACAGCATCTTTGTGAACGATAATTTGCCGATTGGCTCTATAAAACAATTGATTGTTTATTTTTTCTTCTAGCTCATTTAATATAAAATCAGTGCTTATCGTTGTGCCATCATTCTTAACAGCAAATACTATTTTGTTTTCACTATAAAAGCATGCAATATTTTCATAAGCGAGCTTTGTGGTTTTTGCACCGCTTTCTATAGTCACAACAGCATTTTTTATAGATGACTTATATAAATTGTAAACGTCTTGGGCATACGATAACCCTATAAGAATAAAACTCAACAGTAAGGTGATTAGCAAACCAATTAGTAAATAATAGAACTCAATATCTTCGCCTGCAACTATACTTAAAATAAAATTTATAGGAATATACATAAGTGTAATGTATCCTAAGGTTGAAGCCATAAACCATATGATGGTTACCATTTCAACTTTTTTGTAGAAATGCTTTTTCTTGTAATATTGAAAGTTAACCTCGGTTATGATACCTATGAGAACACACAAAACAATAGATGTCAAAAAACCTTCAATGGGGAATCTATATGAATCACTAGCAGGAAAGCTTTCTGGTGTCGCTAAATGGTTAATTACCAAAGAAAAAATAACCAATACAATCACTTTCTTAAACCAACGCCATATTGAACTACTGATCAAGGTGAGCCGATCTGTTTTTAGGATAGTTTTTGTTGGTTTTGTGGTGTACATTGATTTGAACCTCTTTTTTTTGGCAGTGAATCTATGTTGTTAATAGATTTTTACGATTTAAGTATGAATCGTAATGTAAATTGCACTACAACCATATTAAGCGACGATTTCTATAATTAATTATATTACCCTTTAAATATGGTATTTTCCGCCTAATATTTTATACATTTTGTTAGCATTATGCTTACGCTATAATTTGAATTGTTTGGTTCTCTTTTAATGATACCTCATAGGTTTCGCCATTACAATGAACAATTGTTTTGCCTCCATTTTTAGAGAAGATGGTAAGGTTTGTCACCTTTTTATTTTCCCAACTGAAAGTCAATTCAAACCCTCCTCTGGCTTTAACCCCATGTAATTTTCCCTTTTGCCAAGTATCGGGAATAGCAGGAAGAAGATGAATACTTTTTTCTGTTGATTGTACTATCATTTCCATAACTCCTGCCGCTCCGCCAAAGTTTCCATCAATTTGAAATGGAGGATGTGCATCAAACAAATTGGGATAAGTTCCTCCAGCATTCGAGTTATTAGCTTCCAAACCTGTCGGGTCAACATAGTTCAGTAATTCTCTATACAATTTATAGGCTCTTTTGCCGTCTTTTAACCGTGCCCAAAGGTTTATTCTCCAACCTTGTGACCAGCCTGTACTTTTGTCGCCTTTTATATTTAAAGTCTTTTTGGCGGCCTCGGCTAGTTCAGGGGTTCTTTCTGGTGAAATATGATGTCCTGGATATAGCCCAAATAAGTGCGACTGATGACGGTGTTGAGGATCGTCATCATCCCAATCATGATACCATTCTAACAAATGCCCACCTTTCTTGCTTATTTGATAAGGATGAAGTTCATTAAGCCTTTCCTTTAATTCATTTTGAAAGGCAAGGTCAGTATCCAGAATTTCAGCTGCCCTAATGGTATTATTAAAAACCTCTCTGACAATTGCTAAATCAGATGTTGCCCCATATAATGTAGCACCACGATATCCAGTTGAAGTAACGTACATGTTTTCGGGAGAGGTCGATGGAGAAGTAACCCAGTTCCCTTTTTTATCTTTCACCATCATATCAATACAAAACAAGGCGGCTCCTTTCATTAATGGATATGCTTTCTGTTTTAGAAAATCTAAATTTTGATTGTATAAATAATGTTCCCATAAATGAGTGCTAAGCCATGCTCCGCCCATGTTCCAGTTTGCCCAAACAGGGTGGCCATTTCCAAAGTCACCGACAGGATTACTCATTGCCCAGATATCAGAATTGTGACCTACGGTCCAACCTCGTGCACCATAAAAAGTGGGGGCTGTAATTTTTCCTGTCTCTTCCAAATTTTCTATCCAACTAAGCAAGGGAAAATGGCATTCACTTAAATTGGCTACTTCAGCGAGCCAATAATTCTCTTCTACGTTTATATTTGTTGTATAATTACTACTCCAAGGTGGTCTAAGGTATGGGTTCCAAATGCCTTGTAAGTTGGCAGGTACACCAGGAGTCCGTGAGCTTGCAATCAATAAATATCGACCGAAATGGAAGTACAGTTCTTCCAGCCCTTTATCTTGTTTTCCTTTACTATAACGAATCAATCGCTTATTCGTAGGTAAATTAAGTGTATCTATTTCTTGTAATTGAAACGTAAGCCGATTAAACAAAGCATGGTGGTCATCAAGATGATCGCTTAATAATTGTTTATATGCTTTCTTTGAAGCATTATCTAATTGTCTTTGTGCAATTTCTTTGTACGGTTTCCCTTCTTTAACAGGATCTTTATCAAAACCATTAAAACTAGTAGCTACCGATACAAGAATCTGAGCAAATGAACCTTCTGAAAGTATTAGTTTAGATCCTTCAAAAGACACTTTCCCGTCCGTATTATTTATCTTGACATAATTTGAAAAATGGATGCCACGACAATCGTCAAAACGAACAGGGTTTTCAATGTTTGAGCTGTAATTTGGTTCACAACGATAAGGAGCATAGCCGTCTGTTTTTTGAATAGGCTCATTTACTGTAGTCGTAAACTTTAGAAGACTAGAAAAATCTGCTGTAAAGTTTAACTTACCTAAAGCATCACTTTTTAGGTTTATGACCATAACGTTATCAGGGTGCGAAATAAAATATTCCCGAACATAGTTTACTCCGTCAATTTGATAGGATACTTCAGAGGTGGCGTCACTTATGTTTAAAGATCTGCGATAATTTTCTGATTTATGTTCATCATGGTCATATTCAAAAAATAGGGTGCCTAGCGGAGCAAAAGACTGAGAATAGGAACCTTGTATGTTCTTAATTAACTCATCTGCTTTTTGATATTCTTCATCTTCAAGTACTTTTCGTACATCATCAATATATTCATGGGCATTGGGATTCATATTTGGATTCACAGGTTCACCAGACCAAAGTGTGGCATCATTGAGATAAATAGAGTCTACCTGTACCCCTCCAAATATGCTTGCACCCATTTTCCCGTTTCCAAGAACTAAAGATTCTTCAAAATGACTGGCAGGTTTTTCATACCAAAGGGTATATTTTTTTTGCGCGCTAGCTTCTTGTTTATCAACCAAATCTTGGCAACTAAAGATGAACAAGGAGAGAACGCTTGCAAATAGAAATATCTTTTTATTAATCATTGGTCGTTTTAAAATTAATGCTGTCGGTCTCGTATATGAAACGTAGCGTGTAAAATAACCCTAACTTTTCGGATTAAACACGAGCCGAATTTTTTGAATTTTACTTTTTATCTTTATTTATTTAAAAGCCAAATTTAAAAATTTGGCGGTCTTTGTTAATAAGCCCAAGCCTTTAAATTTAGTACTTCCCGCCCTATTTGCTATAAGTATTGTTAACCACAGTTATTTTTTAGTCAGATTAATGATTATTTAGCTTTTAATGAGTCTAGCTTTTTTTCTAAATCCGTCTTTTTATCATTCCACCATTCCCAATTTGATTCTTTCTTCAGTTGTGCTTCTACAATCAACATTGCTTGGTTGAAATTACCTTGTTCCTCCAAGGCCAACATTTCATAAAATGCAAAGGTTTCTAGTGCAGAATCTTCTTTTGCTATTTTTGCAAAATGTATAGATAATTTTTCCGCTTCTTTATATAGTTTTTGGTCTGTGAGTGAATCAAGTAAAATAAATAGAATTTCAGTATCAGTATGAAATTCATTCTTCATTTTACTATTAATAACGCTTTGATAGAAATTGATTGCCGCCTTAGAGCCTTTAGTTTTAACAATGGTTTGTAGTGTATCGTTTATTAGGTTTTTAGGTTCAGAAACTTTTTTCACTTTTAGTGGATTATAAACTAAAGTAGTACCTGGAGGCATTCCATTACCACCCTCTTTTCCGTAAGCAATGGAATCCGGTAAAATCGCAATTACTTCGTCCCCTTCTACTAAATAGTTATTGAGCTCTTCAAATCCTGAAATCATTGAGGTCACGCCATGAATAAATCCAATAATCGAATCCTTTTCTGTTGACGTGGACCAAAAAATAGTATCAGATTCGTTTAGGTATAAATCCATTGATTCTTCAACTCTTGAATTTGTTCTAATCTGTTTGCCATTACCTTCTTTTAAAAAAATATATTTCAATCCGCTAGCTGTAGTTATGGTGTCGCCCAAAACTATATTTCCTCTTTCTTTTTTTACTTGTTGATTGCAAGAATAAAATGAAGTCGAAATGATTAATAGAAGTAAATAGTTTTTCATAATTGTGGGTAACAGCTTCTGCTATGAGTAGTTGCTTGGTTTAGCACTTAACTTTTCAAAGTAGGCGAGAACAAGCAATTACTATAGCCATTGTCGTGCTTTCGTTATTTAATTTCTGTTTGTAATAATTCTAAAATTGAATTCAGTTCTTTCATAAGTGGATCATAGTGTGATGTTTCTGTTGCTTTACTGGTCAAATAAAACATTAAAATATTATTTTCAAATTCCAGTGATTCTAATAAATTCAAATTACTTACACTACTTTTTGTCTGGTGAAAATTTATTTCTGAATTGGGATTTGTTTGCTCAAAAATAGTTTTAATACTGTTTTTGTTTGTTCTAAACATATCAAGCACTTTTACTCTTTGATTGCCGAGTTCTTCCTCTTGTCTCGCTATATCTTCTAAAGTCGATTTCCAATTTGTTAACCTTATTCTAAGTTTACTATTTGTAATATCTTTTAAACTACCAGAATTAATAATCTCATTTAATAGCGAATTATTAGCGTTAAATGAAATATCTGAAGAAAACGAACGGAATAATAATTCTGAGAATTGTTTTTCATTTAATGAAATATTTGGATTTGAAATGTTTTCCATTATCGTTTTAGCACCCAAATAGTTCTGTTTATTAACCTCAAGTAGCTCATTTAGTTTTAGCTTACTCGTTTTAAATTCTTCCTGCAATCCTTTGAGGTATGTTTGTTCTTTTTTTAATAAATTTTTATTCTGTTGACCATTGTTTATAGCAACGGCAATTAAAATGCCAACTACAACAAGTATTATTTCTCCTAGTGCATATATTAGGTATTTGCCGAATTTGTTTTCAGTTAGCATTTTTTGTCTAATTTTTCTAAAGAAATTTATCATTGGTTAGCGGTTTCTGATAATGAAGCATAACGTCAAAGCTAAGCGTAGTGCGGAGGCAAGGAAACTTTTCGTTTCCGTCTGCCAACGAAGCTAAAGCTTATTGTTTAGTTTTATTTTTTCTTGTCCAAAGCTAAATCCATAAGATTTAGCGACTATATAAACCTGCCTGCCGGCAGGCAGGTATACACAGACCTTTCGGTTTTGCCTTAAAGTTCGCATTACGTTTAGGTTTCCTAAGTTAGTAATCTGTTATCTTTTATAGTTTAACAAAAGAACAAAAGAGCAGAGTAAGGTTATTTTAGGTTTAGAAACTTCAGATTCCGTCAACAAAGAAAATCCCTGCTCTTTTACTATTCAAATACGATCAGTTCATTAGGTCATAAGAACCTGTTTCTAGGATGATGTATAGTATTAGTGTTTGTTCTTTAAAAATTTAATGATATGAATAAAAGTACAATTTTTGTGGGTATAGACATCTCGAAAGATGTTTTCGATGTATATGATTCCAAGAGAGGCCATATCCAATACTGTAATGATGAAAATGGTTTCAAGTTGTTCCGAAAGAGCATAACCGCCGATCATTGGTGCGTAATGGAAGCTACGGGATGCTATCACCACCAACTTGCCATTGACCTTTTCAATAACGGTTTACGTGTTTCGATGATAAACCCCTTGATCATCAAGCGTTTTATACAGATGAAACTGAATCAGGTAAAAACGGATAAGAGCGATGCCAAGATGATCTGTCGCTATGGTGAAGAACAGGCAATGGAGCTATGGTCGCCAGAGCCTGATTATATTGTGGAGAGCAAGACCCTTCAAGGAGTCGTGCGCCTTTATTTCAAGCAACGTACGGCTTTGAAAAATACGCTTCACGCCATGTCCACGAGTAAACGTGGCAAGGGCAAGCTAATGCGTTCCATTGTCCGTCAGTTGAGGATCCTGGACAAAGAGATCGGTTTGCTAGAGGCAGAGATCGAAAAATTGATACGTGCGAACGAACAGGAGCTTTATACAAGATTGAACACTATACCGAGTGTTGGTAGAAAGACCGCTATGCTCTTGATCGTTTCCACGAACGGTTTTCGGGATTTTGAAAGTTCACGGCAGTTGTCCTCCTATTTCGGTCTTGCCCCGAACGAGCGAAGTTCGGGCAGTAGTATCCGAGGAAAGTCCCGAATAAGTAAAACCGGAGATTCTCTAGTGAGGAACCATCTTTTTCTGTGCAGTTTTACAGCATGTATCCATAACCCTCAATGCAAGGCATTATATGATAGAATAGTCTTAAAAGGTAAAAGCAAAAAATTGGCTTTGATCGCAGTCTGTAATAAACTTATTAAACAAGCTTACGGAATAGCTAAATCAGGTTTGGATTACGATAGAAATCATGTAGGTAGATTGAGCTAAATATTATTTGTTTTTCAGCTCAGTTCTTTGTTAGCATTTGTTTTTTTCGTCTGAGTATGCCGTATCCGCTAAGTTTTGGTCTATTTATTTAGCATTGTTGAAACCCAGTTTTTTGACTTCGCTTATTTGAATAGTAGGCTGAATATTAGTGTAGTTTTTAAAGTCTCCGATTATTGCATCTATATTTGGTCCTATTGCTTTGTTATACTCAGCAACATTTTTTACATAAAAATAACCGATAGCCAAATAAGGCACTTTATCATTCGGGGTTCGACCTGCTATGCCCTTATCAATTTCATAAAATTTTAAATTTTCGCCCAAAAATTCTGCCACCATAGGCATATGTTTGTTTGCATAATAATCCATGTCAAAAGTTTTTCCTTCATCGTTCGGATATAGAATTGCCACTTTAAACATTTCATTTCCTAGTGTTGAAGAATGCATCAGTTTATTGGTTTTGCAACTTAACAAGGCTATAAGAGCAAAGGTTAATAAGAAGAATTTGATTTTCATTTATTTTTGGTTTATATAATTGTTATTTGCTCAATTTTCTTCCATCTCCATAAGATTGAAAAAGTCTGAAATTTTGTTTTTCTAAAATACCTAAAAAAATTGACCGCCGTTCGGTCTATTTAACATTCCTACAGAGTTAGAAATCACTCCGCGTTTCCATTGCGAAAGAGTGACAAGTTCCGCGTACAGTTTTTCAAATCCGTCAGAGTATGAATTCCGTCCGAAATTTCGTCAAATTCTAAACATTCCATCTGCGGAATTTTGAACTCCTGGGGAATATTTTTACAATTAATGCCAACGGTCTCGTATAAGAATAGTAGCGGATTGAAATACGCTAGCTTTTCGGTTAAACACAGACCTTATTTATATTACTTACTTTCGTTTTAGCGATAAAACCGCTATTATTTTTATACATTGTTGTGCGTTCGTCTTTATTCATCATCTATTTTTATTTTCCAATCAACTGACAATAATCTCGTTTTAATCATTTCCAAAGTTTTTAATAGTTCCTTTTCTTCAGGAAAATTACCATAAACCAAGTTTTTGAAATCAGTTTCATATGTTGGTTTCAAATCACTCCAAACTTTTTTGGGCTCATCAAATATTAGAGATGAAGAAGGATGATTTTTCAACCACTTATTATTGTTTTTAAAACTTAAAACATCGTCCTGAGCAACTTTCAATAACATATCATCAAATTCTTTTGTATTAAAGAAATTCAATAATTCTTTTTCCAATAACAATTGGTTTAAATCATAAACGTGTCTTATTTTATTCCTCAAAGCTTCAATTGGATTTTCACTATAAGAGAAGCGTACCAAGCTCATAATTTTTTCGCAAATTGTTCTAATTGGTTCTAAAACGAGTACGTCAAAAGGAAGTAAATTATTTTCATTTGCTATTTCAATCTGTTGGTTATCAATCATCATTTGTCCTACAAAAGAACATAAACTTTTTGTTGTATATGGTTCAAAATATCCTAACCAAGTAGCTTCAACTACAATAGCATCTCTAACTTGACCATAATCGCCTTGAAACTCTTTACTATAAGAATGAGTCGTTTTACGATTCATTCCCATTTTTTGTGTTAAACCAGGAATATCTATTTCAGGCAGTACAGCACTAACAACTTTACTAATCGCTTTTATTTTGTTTGTAAGTTTATTATTAGATTCTCCTTCTCTTCTTAAGACAACTAAATCTATATCTTCTGAAAACCTTTGAATTATACCAAAGCATTTGGATAGGGCAGTACCTCCTTTGAAAACTGTATCACTACCAATTTTATCATTGAATATATTGAAAAGGGCATATGTTACCCAATAATCTTTTTCAACATATATTGCTGGTATTTGCATTTGGTCAGATGTAAACTGAACAGCTTGTCTAAATAGTTTTTTATCTTGATGAAGTTTCATAATATATTCCAGTCAGATGATTTACTTAATACTTCATTTGCATTTGATAACTCATATTTGGTAATAGGATTAAGTGATTCTTTTAAAGTTAATGTTATAGCTTTTTCTTGTAATTCATCCAGTAATGCTCCTAGTAATGCTCTTGTTGATGGCGGATATTTTAGAGATAGTCGTATTAATTCTTTCTTATCATCTAAATTCAACTTCTTAAGTATTTCCAAAAATCGTAGACAAGATATTTTTACGTTCGTGTCGGGTATCTTTTTGATGTATTTAATAGAGTCTAAAATCTGTAATAGAGGAATATTCTTTTTAGTAATAATATTTTTTTGTTTGATGAATGAAATAGTATAACGCTCTCTTTTAAATTTAGGGCGAGTTTGATTTTTTCCAATTTGTATTACGTTACTAACTTGTGTAGTTAATCCTAATCTATTATATATGCTATATCCTGTAAGATATCCTACGGTTTTTCCATCTTCATCGAGTAGGTCTTTTACTATTTGTTCTTGATTAGGTTGAAGAATACCGAAAGGTGTTTTTTCAGGTTTAAAATATTTCCCTTTAGCTAGTTTGGAAATTTTACCAGAATCAACCATACGATTCAGAGCTTTAATAATTGCTTCTTTTTTTTTTACATCAATATTAAAGTCCTCATAGGTGAATACGTATCCTTTAGGTAGCCTATCTATTGTATTCCTTATATAATCAGTTACTTTCAATGATTTTAATTTATTTCAAATATAGTGAAATGTCCAGTTTTTTAAGTAATAAACTGGACAAAAAAATAATTTATTTGGAAAGCTACCCACCCTTCTTTTATTAAAATTGATTTTCAGAACGTTGTTTTTTTAGATGACGCACAACGGTTCGGCTATGGCAAGTAGGGCAGGCAAGGAAACTTTTCGTTTCCGTCTGGTCTGCTAGCCAGAGCTTTTTGTTTTGTAATTATTTTTTACTTTTCAATTGCCAAATCCAAAAGATTTGGCGGACTTAGTAAACAAGCTCAAGCCATTAAATATAGCACTTTTCGCCCTATTTGCTATAGCCATTGTTAGCAAATGTTTTTTATTCATATCGCCAATAAGCTACTCCGCCATGATGGGAACATGCTCCACGCCCAGTTGCCTTAGAAATAGTTCCGTCGTTACAAACAGCTCCAACCCTTACCTTGTAATTCTCCTTTTTAGTCTCAAATTCTTCATAATTTATTCTTTCAATACTTTCTTCCGAAAACCGTTCATAAGACTGTTTTTTGGGTTTGTGATTTTCAGAATTTGAACTATTTAATTCTAATGTATTGAGGTAATTTTCTTGGGAAACTTTATTGATATTTTGTTCAATGTTAATATTCTTTTTTACATGACCTTTTGAATCATTATCGTCATTCACGTAAAGTATAAAAAGTCCAATTCCTAGAAGGATACTTAAATTAGGTCTTTTCCTAATGAAAATAAGTAGTAAAATCCCTAAAATTATTCTAGCAATCCAAACCATTATTCTTAGACTTTTTCAATTCTTCGATGCGCGGTAATTTAAAAGTAATCGCCATCTTTTACTTCTATTCCAAGTTCTTTAAATAGATGCAAAAATGCTTTTTTATATTTCTCTATTAGTTCTTTGCTGCAATTTAAGGAAATATCAAATCCATACATTTTTGTTTCGGATGGCTCTCCTTCGATGTCTGAATTTTCATTTAAATAATACTTTTTTACGATAGTACCGCCTTTTTTAAAATTTAGCTTAACGGAATTCCAACCATCTTGTCCATATTTCAAGCTTATGGAGTTTACATCGACTGGATTTATTTCATTTACAAAAGTAGCTTGGCTGTTACCAGCTTGACGCACGGAAAAAAAATATAGTATGTTTTGGTTTTTGTCGTACTCAATCTGTTCTCTTCCACTTGAATTTCTGCCTATCCATTCAATCGTTTCTTCTAAGGATTGAGAAAAACTAACGTTTAGAAATAATAAGAAAACTACTATAATTTTGAAATTGGTCATTTTGTTTTTTTAAATATTTGCTAACGTTTCGGCTAAGCGAAGTGCGGTAGTAAGGAAACTTTTCGTTTCCGTCTGCGCACGAAGCAAAAGCTTTTTGTTTTGGTTTATTTTTTCTTGTTCAAAGCAAAATCCTAAAGATTTTGCGACTTCATAAAAATACACAAAGCATTCGTTCTAGCCCAAAAGTCCGCATTACGTTTAGGTTTTGTTACCAACTGTTTTTTTTTGTCCGAGTTAGCCTTCTCCTTATAGTTTTTCAACTACTCCCCTGTAAGAAGACCAACTACTCAGCAGTTGCGCCTGAGTAAAAAGTCCATTGTGCGATTTTCAATATTTCAACTGGTTCTTCTTGTATTTTCGGATAAGTTTTTCAGCCCCTTTTAGCATAATCATATGGGAACTAGGATTAATTGTCGGTATTTGATTATCATCAGGGAAAATTGACTCTTGATTTTCTGTTTTTCCATAGACTTGAGAAGATGAGATAAGAGTTTCTGTATTTAGGTCGTATATTGATATTGAAACAGATGCCCTATTACTTGAATTATCGTTTTGATTGGGAAAAGACAATGTTCCTGCGCCATCACTAATAACGTTTCCGCCTATATTTATTAGGTAATCACAGTCGGTATCTCTTTTTAATTCTTTTAAATCTGAATCGGTTAAGTCAAATTTAATTTTTGGTGCCACCAATTTTGTACTTCTTAAGTCGTTCATTTCTATTAAAGAATCTCCTAGAATTTTTTTGAACTCTTTTAGTGAATTGTCATAAAGCTCGGTATCAAATATTCTTGAATTCGATTTGGTACTATTTAAAATCCATTTTCCATCACTAAAGTCCAATTGTTTTCCAGCATCGAAAAAGTAATTGTATTTCGCCCCTCCGCACGAATAAAGGGCAGAAATAATCAATATTGAGAATAATTTTTTCATTGGTTATTTATGTTTTTCAAAATAGTTGGTAACGTACGGATATGTGCACAATTATACATATCCGCATATATTGATGTATATGTGTAGTTATTTATTTGATACACTTACTAATATACTACTAAAGAATAAACCTACAATCAACTGGGTACATTCCGTAGCGTGAAACCTTAATGATAAATTATATGCAATGGAAATGATTAAAAACAACAAACCAACCATTCAGTCTGTTTTTTACTGGTAAATGGAGTGGAGAATTTAAGAAGCCAACGACGGCATTTGCTATTATATCGATAAAATGCGAAGCGAACAAAGTTAAATGGTTGTCTTAGACATTAAACAAACCAACTGGTTTGTTTTTTGGTTGGGAAAAGTAGCTGTTTTAGAACAAATTTGCTGTTTAGACGGACTCCTATGGTTCAATAACCACTGTTTGCAGTGCAGTTTTATAATCCTCAATGCAAAGCATTAGATGATTTCATAGTTTTAAAAAGGAACAAACATGCATTAGTCTTTAGCGAGGGTTTTAAAGCCTTCCATCACATAGATTAACTTACGTTTATCTTCGAATCCCGGATATTCTTCATCTGTGAACATTGATGGTAAAAAACTCTTATATTCTGTATAATTTTCGCCTTGGTATACACCGAAAGTATAGGTTTGTCCACCACTTATGGCATTTTTCCATGAGTTCGCTTTTTCTCCTAAGGTCGCTAATTGACTTTGATTTATACTGAATTTTCCTTCGCTAGCACAGAGATTCAAAAATGCCCAATACGCTGAATACTTTTTTTTCTTAACACGTATCCTCTTTATTTTAGGGGAAGCCATTGGTTGGGCGGACTCCTTAATTCTGTAGCGCCTTACCTTACCATTATTAAGGTAAACGATATAATCTGATTCTGGTTCTATATGTGGCAGTATAGAGTAGGCGAGGCGAACCACCAATGCGTCTGCATCATTCAAGCCAAATAACTCAGTATACCTGTTTACTTCTTCTGAATTCGATTTAAAGTCGATTTCTGGTATTTCAGATGCTTGCGAAAAGGCTAGAATGGGCAAAAGAATAAAAAGATAGTATAGAAGTTTTCTCATTGTAAAGTTATAAAACTCGGTTACGAACGTATTCTGTTTATTGATTTTAGAATCTATTAGCTTAGAATAGTAATGTCACGGTTTAAGAATGAATTTGGTTGTTTTTCAGCTTAGTTCTTTTTTGGCAACAGTCTTAATCTGTTTTCAAAGTTTTATTTGGATTCGGTTCAAATACAGCCTTGTCTATATTCTTTTCCACTATAGAAGTAACTTCTTCAATTGACTTAAAAAGCGGGTAAAATTCTGTTTCGTTTCGAATACTTATCGCATTTGATTCCTTCACAAATAGATTCCAAAAACCATCTGTATATTCGGAATAGCGTTTCGCATTTAATTTATATTTGGGGTTGAAATAGTATTTCCCTCGCATTTCTGTAAAAAATGATATAGAATCTTTAGGCTTGTATTGTAATGTTATCGATTCACATTTTTCTCCTAATATGATTTTTTTATCATTTTGATTGCGTTCAAACTTAATTAAATCATTTTTTTCAGTTCCGAATTTACTTTTGGTTATTGTGTCCAATTTTTCAAATTCCGTATAAGAATAACCTTCGTCTAGGCGGACAATTATTTTCATCCAGCCTTGTTGTCCTTTTCCATGGTATATCATTGCATACCTGTCTTCCTTTACATATGCAGTAAATGATGTTCCGAATTCTCGTTCTAGCATGGAAGTTGGTAAATTCTCATTATTTGATTGATATTCTATTTTATAATTTAATTCTCCTTCAAAAAAATCTTGTGCATTTAATGAAAAGGCGTAAAATATAATTAGTACAACTGAGATTTTGATTTTATTCATGTTTTTTTGATTGTTGCCAACACATTACCTAAGCGTAGTGCGGTGGCAAGGAAACTTTTCGTTTCCGTCTGCGCACGAAGCTAAAGCTTTTGGTTTCGCTTTTCTTTTTTTTGTCCAAAGCTAAATCCATAAGATTTAGCGACACCATAAATATACACAGACCATTCGTTTTAAGCCTAAAGTCTGCATTTATAGGCTTTGTTGGTAAATCGTTTTTATGATAAAATTTAATTAATTAAACTTCGTTATTTCTTTATTAACTTGGATATAATCAAAATAAAAAAAGTAATAGTTGTATGAAAGCTATCAATAAAAGTATTATAGTTATTATTTCTCTATTTTTCATTTCTTGTGCAACCGAGGATAACGATATTGAAGTTGCTAAAGAAAATCCCACAGTAGAGTCTGTTGATATATTAGATTTAGTTAAATGGCAAAAAATAGCAGATACACCTGTTACAAATTTTCAGGCCCATATCGTTCATGAAAACAAGTTATTTTCATTGAGTATTAAAGATACCTATGTTTTTGATTTCGAATTAGTTCAATGGACATTATTAGCGACGGATTCAGATAATGTTTTTCCAGACTATGGATTAGGAGGTCTTAAGGTTAATTTTATTCGAAATGAAAAATGGAATATGTTTACAGAAAAAGGGTTGTATGAATTTGATTTTCAATTGAATAAATGGTCGGTTGTGAAAGAATTCCCTCAAGTAAATGGGTTGTTTTCAATTTCAGGTTTTTATGTCGAAGAAGATATGGCAATCTACTTTTTGGATAAATCAAATGGGAATGATACTATCTATAAATATGATTTATTTACAAATGAATTACTATCCCATAGTAATTATATTAATACGGGCGATAGAGGAGAAACATATAATGGTTCTTTGAAAGTAGAAAACTCAAACTATTATATTACACCTGGTTCAGGTACGGGGAGAAGTAATGAAATTTTAATATCTAAATTCAATGAAGATTTTACTACTTTAGTTCCTGTTGGAAATTTTGTTACAGAAAACGATATGGCAAATAGTGTCGCTGTACAGTATGGGAATTACATAATTTTTGGTCTGGGAGGTACTGCAACATTAGATGGTTCTACGGGAATAATTACAGACATAAGACCTACTTTGAAATTCTATGCTTACGACACTGTAAATGATGTTTTCACCGAAATGTCTTCTCCATTTTATGAAAGTTGTTGGGCTGCTAATGTAATAGTACACAACAATGAGTATTACTTAATAAATGGGCATACAATTAAAAATCAAAAAGTAGAACTTAGAACCAAAATAGAAAAGATAGAATTTGATTTTATAACACAGTAATGGTGCTTAGGTTTTAAATCTTCGGTAATATTGTTCCTAAAATGTTTGCCAACGTTGCGGCTAAGCGTAGTGCGGAGGCAAGGAAACTTTTCGTTTCCGTCTGCGCACGAAGCTAAAGCTTTTGGTTTAGTTTTTATTTTTCTTGTCCAAAGCTAAATCCCAAAGATTTAGCGACATCATAATATACACAGACCATTCGATTTAGCTCTAATGTCCGCATTACGTTTAGGTATTGTTGTAGTGCGTTTTTTTCCGAGCTGTGTCATTCAAATTGTTTTCGTTAATTAGGTAGAATATTGGAATTATTGCTAAGCTTTGCCAAGCAACAAACATTGTTACTCTTGTTGGAATATTGTAATCAAAAAACAATTTATTATTTATCATTTCAATTAAGATACTACTTAGTACACCGGCTATAAATATCATTAAAAGTGATATCTTCAATTTATCAACTTTGTAAATGTATTTAATCATCAAGCTCAACCCTATCGATGCGACGGCTGAACTTAAGACTACGAACAATGTTTTATTTGTAAATTCTGGCAAATCAAAAAGCCAAATTAGCCAGATTGAGAAAAGTCCAACAAGAAATGAGGCTACAAAAAAAGTGATGGAAACTATTATGGCTGAGTATAATAATTGTCTAAGCTTAATTTTGTAGTTAGTTAAAAATATTGAAATTGTAAATATTATTAAAAAACCCAATCCACTTATAAAGCCTTTGTCATTCTTTGTAAACTCATTGGTTACTACGCATAAGATAGTCCAAATAGCTGTCAGAATTAAATAAGTATAAATCCCAATGAATGTCGTTCTGTCAATTTTTTGCATATTTTTTCTCAAATGCACTACAACGTACTGATATGTGTAATTGCACACATATCCGCATATATTGATGTATATGTGTAATTATTTATTTGATGCACTTACTAATATACCATTAAAGAATAAACCTACAATTAACATCTCACATTCCATTACGGGAAACCATAATTGCTATAAATTCTATAGAACTAATGTGTCATTAGTAGCACTCAGAAGAGAATTGCATTAAAAATACCGAACCGACCACCTAGTCGGTTTTTGAGTGGTAAAATGAGTTCTGAATTGTTAGAATGAACGATAGCAATGGCAATTGTATCGACAAAATACGAAGCGAACAAAGTTCAATGGGTGTTTTAGACATTAAAAAAACCAAGTGGTTTGTTTTTTGATCGGTTAAAGCAGCTGTTTTAGAACAGACTTTGCTGTTTAAACGGACTCTCATGGTTCAATAACCACTGTTTTCTATGTAAACCGCCAGCGTAACCGGTAAGTGAACCATCGGTACCAATAACTCTATGGCAAGGCACTACGATCCATAACGGATTTCGAGCATTTGCAGAGGCGGCAGCTCTGGTGGCATTGGGGTCACCTAATAATTTTGCAAGTTCTAAGTAAGATTTCGATTTTCCATACGGTATGTTCTGCAATTCCACCCATACCTTCTTTTGAAATTCGGTTCCTTCAGGGTTTAGTTTTAAATTGAACTGTGTTCTTGCGCCTTCAAAATATTCGTTTAATTGATAAACGGCATCTTCTAAAGACTCTGGTATAACATCGGTAAGGGGTTCATCAGAGTTTAAAACGGTTATAGCGGTAAGGCCGTCAGTGTCGCCCATAATTTTGGCAACGCCAAGGGGTGTTTGTATATAAGCAACATCGACCATAGTGGTAATTGATATTTATTCGTCTGGCGAAGTAGGTTTTTCGATCACTCCCGTTGCCTGAGCGCGTTTTTCCCAGTTTTTACGAGCAAGACTCTGCAAATCGGCAACATTGTCGCTCTCATCCATTATTTCAAGCCCTAGAAGGGTCTCAATAACATCTTCCATAGTTACGATACCACTTACAGAACCATATTCATCTACAACAAGTGCAATTGCCTCTCGTTTTTGAATGAATATTTCGAATAAAGTAGGTATTGGCGTACTTCTACGGGTTACTAAAATTTCGCGTTTGATTTCTTTCAGCGGAATGTCTCCGTTCTGATTGATCATTTCTTCCAGAACATTATCCTTTAAAACGAAACCGGTAATATTATCCATATTATCGGTATACACCGGAATTCTTGAAAAACGCAATTTCGGATTGTCAGTAAAGAAATCGGCAATCGTTTTTTCATCAGACGCTACTTTCATTACCGCTCTTGGCGTCATAATATCTTTCACCAAGACTTCATCGAACTTCAAAAGGTTTTTAATGATAGTAGATTCAGATTTTTCAAAAACACCTTCTTCATGTGCCATATCGGTCATTGCATGAAAATCTTCGCGACTTAACACACTACCGTGGTGATTTCCGCCACCTACCATTTTGGTAAAAAGACGAAGTAACCACAACAGACCGGTATACTTTAAGGCAATGACCATAATATTCAAAGCTTTAGTAGAGAAATTGGCTAGTTGTTTCCAATACGTTGCACCGATTGTTTTTGGGATAATTTCAGAAGCCACCAAAATAAGAATGGTCATAATGGTCGATACGACCCCGACCATTAAATCTTCTGTAAATGATACACCAAGTATCGTTTTGGTCTCGCTACCGTATAATTCGGCATAGGCGACCTTTGCCTGTACACCTACCAATATAGCACCAACGGTATGCGCAATGGTGTTTATGGTTAAAATGGCAATTAAAGGTTGGTCGACATCTTTTTTAAGAGCCTCTAGTGTTTTGGCATAAGCATGGCCTTCTTTCATTTTTACATTTATGAAAGTGGGGGTGATACTCAATAATACCGCTTCTAATATAGAACACAGAAAAGAGAAGAAAATAGAAATAAACGCGTAAAAAAGTAGTAGGCCCATAGGGTTGTTTTATAAATCGAAGATATTAATAAAAATGCTAAGGTTGGTGCTGTATTGCGTTATCAAATGCCCGATAAAATATTTGTTGTATTGATGAACGTATATTCAGCTTGTAAATATTGCGATTTTCTCTGGTAGGATATACTCTATTCGATAGAAATATATACACCATTTGATGTTCTGGATCTGCCCAAACAAAAGTGCCCGTAAAACCACTATGACCAAAACTGGTTGCACTGACTTCTGGCGCAGGGTAAGCGTCGGCAATTTTAAAGGTATTGTTATCCAAATAAGGTTTGTCAAAACCTAGCCCTCTTCTATTGTCGTTATCTGGATATTGAACTTTTATAAATTCTTTCATCGTCTTTTCAGAGATGTATTGCTTACCGGCATAAAGACCGTTTTGCACAAATAGTTGCATGATGATCGATAAATCATTTGCAGTACCAAACAGCCCTGCATTACCAGAAATACCACCTAATAAAGATGCATTTTCATCATGTACCCAGCCTTGGGTTAGCGTATGTCTGTAAATAGTATCTACTTCTGTGGGGACTATTTTGTTGTTGAAATTTTTCTGGCTCGGTAGAAAACCAAAGGTTTTCATACCAAGTGGTTTATAAAATTCCTGCTCCATATAATCTGCATATGGTACACCGGTAATTTGAGTAATTAGTTCCGGAAAAATAAGAAATGTGAGTCCCGAATATTTATATTTTTTCACAGCCGATACTTCAGAACGATTTATGATTCGGTACATTTTTCTGTTGAATCTATTTTTTACATAGATGCCATCAAATGCCTCTTTGCTGAATCTGTTATTAAATTTTCTGCGGATGAATCTACTTTTAAACCGACCGTTATTTTTTAAGGTCTTAGCTAAAAATACAATATAGGGTTCAAGACCTGCTTGGTGTGCTAAAATCTCGCGAAGCGTAATATTTGCTTTATCTTTCTGTCTTTTCCAAGGTTTCCAATAGGTACTAAAGGGAACATCTAAATCTAGCTTTCCTTCATCAACCAATTTCATTATTGCAGGTAGCGGACCTAGAATTTTGGTAACCGAAGCCAGATCATAAATGTCATCTAAAGCAACCGGTTGAATACTATCATAGGTGTGAAATCCGTATGTATTATGAAAAATGATATTACCTTCTTTCGCAATTAAAACCTGAGCACCTGGAAAAGCATTATTTTTTATACCAGTTGTTACAATACTATCAATTTTACGATAGATGTAAATTGAATCTAAACCATAACTATCCAATGAAGATTCTTGCAAACTAGAACCAACCGGAAGCAATAAAGGTCTGGTAGCAGGTTCTTGTGAAACAAGAACACCACTTAATAAACCAAATAGTATAAAAAATAATTTATTCATTCACTGAAGTCAGTTCTGCTTTTAACCCATTAGCTTTACAGCATCTTTTGCAAAATAACTTGCAATAATATTGGCGCCTGCTCTTTTAATTGCTAATAACTGTTCCATCATTACGGCATCATGATCTAACCACCCTTTTTCGGCAGCAGCTTTTACCATCGCGTACTCGCCAGAAACTTGATAAACTGCAACAGGCACATCAACTTCATTCTTAATTTCACGAACAATATCAAGGTAGCAAAGTCCTGGTTTTACCATAACAATATCTGCGCCTTCTTCAATATCCATTAATGTTTCTTTAATGGCTTCAGATCTATTGGCAGAATCCATTTGGTAGGTTTTTTTATCCTTAGGTACGTTTTTAATGTCTACCGGTGCAGAATCCAAGGCATCTCTAAACGGACCGTAAAATGCACTGGCATATTTGGCGCTGTATGCCATAATACCAGTATTGGTATAACCTTCATCTTCTAAAGCCTCGCGAATGCTAAGAATACGACCGTCCATCATATCGCTAGGGGCAACAAAATCGGCACCGGCTTTTGCGTGCGAAACACTCATTTCTGCCAAAACCTCTACACTTTCATCGTTCAAAATTTGTCCGTCTGCAACAATACCATCATGACCGTAAGAAGAATAGGGGTCAAGGGCAACATCTGTCATGACCAACATATCGGGACATGCATTTTTAACCGTTTTAATAGCCAGTTGCATTAATCCGTTTTCGTTCAATGCCTCAGAACCGATATTATCCTTTAAGTTATCAGGCACTTTAACAAATAGAAGTACCGAACATAGACCCATTCGCCAAAGTTCTTTTACTTCTTTCGCAAGATTGTCTAGACTTAGGCGGTAATAATTGGGCATAGAAGGTATTTCTTCTTTAATGCCTTGACCCTCGACAACGAACAGCGGTACTAAAAAATCGCTTGGTGTAATAATGGTTTCCCTTACCAAACTTCTAATGGCTTCATTGCTACGTAATCTTCTTGGGCGTATAAGTGGGTACATAATGCTATATTTTATTACTTATTTAGATTCCTGACTTTTTCTAATGATTTCTTTTAAGCGTTCTTTTCTAAGCGCAGCTTCTTTTTTCAATTTATTTTTCTTTCTATCCATAAGCTTGGCATGCTTTGCTTTGTTCACCGTATTTTTAGTCTTGCCTTTTTTTGCCATATCAGCATATTTATATTCAAACTATTTATCACTTTAACTAACTAGTTTTTACGTAATCAAAACGAGTGTATCTTGAAGTTTTACAAAAATAGGGGAATTTGAATTATAGCTAGAGCGGTTATTACTTATTTTTATAGGCTTAGCGGCTAATAGACCCTTGATGCAAGAAATCAGTGAAATTTTACAATTCAAATATACCTGGCGTAACTACCAACAAAAGTTTTTAGATGGTTTTCAAGAACATATAAAAGATGAACATTTACATGTGATTGCACCACCAGGTTCAGGTAAGACGATACTTGGTTTAGAAATTTTAAAACGTATAGGTAAGCCAACTTTGGTGTTGTCACCAACATTGACCATTCGCAATCAATGGCGTTCTAGATTGTTAGAGTTCTTTACGATCGATGGTGATTTTAATGCGTATTCACTGGACATAAAATCTCCGGATCACATTACGTTTTCTACCTATCAATCCTTGTTTTCTTTATCAAGATCATTTGGTGATAACGCTAAACAACAGCTACTAGCGTTTATCAAGCTTCATAAAATCGAGACCTTGGTTTTAGACGAGGCGCATCACCTTAAAAACGAGTGGTGGCATTGTTTATATCATTTGAAAGAAATAGAAGGATTAACCGTAGTTGCCCTTACAGCTACTCCTCCATACGATAGTACCGCCACAGAAATTAATCGCTATTTTAGTTTATGCGGGCCAATTGATGATGAAATTGCCGTACCAGATCTTATCAAGAACGGAGATCTTTGTCCGCATCAAGATTTCGTCTATTTCTCAAAACCAGAAGAAGCTCAAATTAAGTATATCGTTAACTATCGTGAGCAGATATTAAAATTTACCAATGCCCTAATTGCCAATACGGCATTACAAGAAAGTTTAATTACCCTTAATTTTTATATCGCCCCAGAAGAATCTTTAGAATACATCTATCAAAACCCTACGTTCTTTTCGTCCATCATTATTTATTTAAATTCTTGCGGTTATGCCGTAAATGAAGAAAACCTTAAGCTATTGGGGTTTTCAAACAGCGATGTCACTTTTCCAAGTTTCAACTATGAATGGGCAGAAATACTGCTGCAGCATTTACTCATAGCTCAGCGAGAAGAATTTGTAGCCTTTGAACAGGTGTTGATGCCTATTGAAAAAGAACTAAAACGAATTGGGGTTTTAGAACATAAACGGGTAAACTTTGTTGGGGACGAGGTTTTGTATAGAAACTTGTCTAACAGCCCTAGTAAACTAGAAAGTATATTCCAGATTGTAAAGCATACAGATGAGCATTTAGGTGAAGATGCCAGAACGGTTATTTTAACCGATTTTATTCGTAAAGAGTTTTTGAATTTTAAAGGGAGCGAAACCAGCGTTCTAAATAAGCTGGGTGTTCTACCTATTTTTAAATACATATTGGCGAAACAAGTAGGTAAAACTTCTTTAGGTGTTCTTACGGGTTCGTTGGTTATTCTTCATAAAACTGCATTAAACAAACTAAAGAAACTTTTAACTATTGAGAATCTCACGAATGCACCTGTAGATGGGTCTGAAGGTTATGTTCTTATTAGTGTACCCGATGTCTTAAAGAATAAAATTGCAGAAGCTGTTACCCAATTGTTTACTGAAGGAGTAATTAAAACACTTGTTGGTACCAAGGCATTTTTAGGTGAAGGTTGGGATGCTCCTTGTATAAATACCTTAGTGCTGGCTTCTTATGTGGGATCGTTCGTGTCTTCAAATCAAATGAGGGGCCGTGCCATACGTGTAGATGCCAATAATCCTGATAAGACAGGAAGTATTTGGCACTTGGCTTGTTTAGATCCTACTGCTATAAATGGAGGAAAGGATATGGAAAAGCTACAGCAACGGTTTGATGCCTTTACGGGAGTTTCATTAAAAGACGAGGTGTATATTTCAAATGGAATAGACCGATTGGTATTGCCTTTAGATTGGTCTGAATCTAGCGAATTAGCAAGGATTAACAAGAATATGTTGTTGTTGTCTCAGCAAAAATCCGTTTTCAAGAATCGATGGAACGAAGCTATTGAAGAAGGCAATGTTTTGGTACGGGAACTAAAAATACCGTACGGTCAAGAGCAACCCTATGCCAAGACCAAAAAAATGCATGCACTAAATGCGGGTAAATATGTAATGCTAGAGGTTATTTTAGGTGTTTCAGCTTTTGTACCGGAGTTTCTAATAAAAAATATGGGCGCAGTTTTAAATAAAGGTATCGTACAAGTATTGTATTTGTTCATTGCTGCATTGTTCTTGGGCTTTGGTCCAAAAACTTTTAAAGCACTTAAACTTTATTTTCTATTTGGAAATCAATACAAGAAGACCAAGAAAATAGGTGAGGCCTTATTGGGCTATCTTTTAGATTCTAAAGTTTTGAGTTTCGAATCTGTTAACGCTACCATCCATTCTGAGCAAAATATAAAGGGTTCATTTTCAATTTACTTAAAAGATGCAAGTCAGCATGATAGCAACTTATTTATTTCGCTATTAGAGGAAGTCATCGCTCCAATTGATAATCCTAAATATTTACTGGTAAATGGTAATTGGATAAAAAGGAAAATGGGTATTCGTAACTATTACGTGGTGCCAAAAGATTGTGGTAAGAATAAAACGGAAGCGCTGCTTTTTCAAAAATATTGGAACAAAGAGGTTGACGGTTCTAAAATTTTATTCACCAGAACATTAAAGGGCAGAAAAGAGCTGCTTAAAGCAAGATTCTCACACCTTAAATATCAATTTGAAGAGGTTTCGAAAAAAGCGATTACGTGGAAATAAAATCAGTATGATTAGTGCGCTATATTTCTATATCGCCTACTAAATAACAAACTGCACTACCTGATATTTTTACGCGGTCACCAAGATATTCGCATTGTAAATCACCGCCACGTTCAGAGAGTTGTTTTGCACTTAATAATTTCTTCTGTAGTTTTTCTGACCAATATGGTGTAAGTGTAGTATGTGCAGAACCGGTTACCGGATCTTCTGGAATTCCGCATTGTGGGGCAAAAAAGCGTGAGACAAAATCTACATTTTTTCCTTTTGCCGTAACAATGACTCCTCTACAATCTAATTCATTTAATAAATGAAAATTAGGAGTAATAGCTTCTATGTCTTCTTGTGATTCATAAATAAGCATGTAATCAGTTTTACCTTTAAAGGTTTCTATCGGTTGCTTTCCTATGGCTTTTGATATGCTGGGTTGTTCTGAAACGGGTGTTAGGTCATCGGTAGGGAAATCCATAGTAAAGAGATCTTTTCCATCTCTCTGTACTAATAACTCCCCACTTCTTGGAGAAATAAACCGTAAAGTATTTTCATTATAACCGTAATGATTGAAGATGACGAAGGCGGTTGCAAGGGTGGCATGACCACAAAGATCAACTTCTATTTCTGGGGTAAACCATCTAAGTTCATAGTGGTCCTTATTTTTAACTGCAAATGCCGTTTCAGCCAAATTATTCTCAGCAGCGATTTTTTGCATTAAATCGGTTTCTAACCAACTTTCAAGAATACAAACCGCAGCGGGATTACCGCCAAATAGTTTTGTTGTAAATGCATCTATTTGATATATTTTTTGCTTCATGGAATATTGATTTACTCGATAATAGAGATTATAATGCTTCGAGGCTTGAGTATAAAAATACAGTTATTCTAAAACGAATGCATATAGCGATTGCTCAGCTGTTGTTTATTCAATCCCTAATTTACGACTTATCTCGTCGGCTTTGGCAATCCATTTTTTAGGTGCATCAAAACGATACCCAACATAAAACTCAAGAAAACTTATAGAATCGTCTAAAATGAAGTTTTCATCGGAAGTGTGACTTAATAATTGTGTGTTGATATTTACGCCACTGAAGAAATTTTCTGAATTATACCCACCGGTCATTCTAAAAATTAGTTGTGCCAAACCATTAAAAGATTTCTTACCGTCGGTACTTGAATAATTGAAACCTAAACCGCTGGTTGCTCCCGCAGAAACGAGGTAATTTTCTTCAAATACCCAATTGTAATAATAACCCGGACCAATAGCGACTTTTAAGGATTTCTCCAATTGATTGTCTAGTATGGGGTCTTCTAATTTAAACTTGGTATAGTAGTAAGATATGCTTGGAATAAAACTGCCGACACTTTGTTTTTGCCATTCATTCTGAAACCCAATAGCACGAAACGAAAAATCAGGATTAAAAATATAACTAGATGTTCCACCGATCTTAAAGGTCTTTAAATCATCGATAGGCAAGGTTAGATCAGCAGTACGAACAAAGAATCCTTTTTGCTTATAGATGTCTAAAGTCTGCATGTATTGACCAAAAAACGTACGAACGTTGAAGGTGATTAATTTAGAATCTCCGTTGTCTTTATTCTCGGCTAAAAAATTAGGGGCATAACCAAAATCAACTTCTAGAAAACGAAAAAGAACAGACAGTCCCAAATAGCTTTTGTCATTGGGTATAAACTCGGTTTTGTTGCGTGTTATCTTGTCTCTAAGCGTAAAACTATTCGAAGTGGTCTGTAATGACAACCTAACGGTTACCTTGTCTGGAAAAGCTTCTTTGTAAAGTGAGTTTTGAGCTGAACATATACAAGTTGAACAAAGCATACTAAAAATAAGTATTGCTTTTAAACCCATTCTTTTGGTGCTTTTAGTATCTCCAACAATCGCTCTTCTTCGCTACCTTTTTCGGGTTGATGGTCATAGCGCCATTGTACATGTGGCGGTAGGCTCATTAAGATACTTTCTATTCTTCCATTGGTCTTTAAACCGAATAGCGTTCCTTTGTCATGAACCAGATTGAATTCAACATATCTACCTCGTCTAATCTCTTGCCAATCCCTTTGTTCTTTGGTGTATTCAAGATCTTTTCTTTTTATAACAATCGGTACATAACAATCTAAAAAGCTATTACCTACTTCGGTTACAAAGTTGTACCAGTCTTGCATGTCCATCTCCGGAGTTGCTTTACAATAGTCAAAAAATAGACCGCCTAGTCCGCGAGCTTCGTTTCTATGTGCATTCCAAAAATACTCGTCGCAACGTTTTTTATAGGTATCGTAGAAGGAAGGATTGTGTTTGTCGCAAGCTGTTTTGCATACTTGATGAAAATGAACCGCATCTTCGTCAAATAGGTAGTACGGAGTCAAGTCTTGACCGCCGCCAAACCATTGATCTACAATTTCGCCGTCTTTACCATACATTTCAAAATAGCGCCAATTGGCATGAACCGTTGGCACCATTGGGTTCTTTGGATGTAATACTAAACTTAATCCGCAGGCAAAAAAATTGGCATCTTCTACTCCGAAATATGCCTTCATACTATCTGGAAGCTCGCCATGTACGCCAGATATATTTACACCGCCTTTTTCAAAAACAGCTCCGTTTTCAATAACTCTTGTACGACCGCCACCACCTTCTGGGCGTACCCAAATGTCTTCTTTAAAAATTGCTGTACCGTCTACTGTTTCTAATTTAGAGGTAATCGTATCTTGAAGTTGTTCTATGTAAGCGTAAAATTTATCTTTCATTCTGTAAAACATAAAGTTCCATATCTAACGGTTGTTCGTTAGGTGGAGTGTGTTCTTTTAATAGCGTTTCTTTCCAAAGATAACCACAATTTTCTGCTACCTTAATACTGCCAAGGTTCGATTTATGAGCAATGATTCTAAGTCGCTGTAAATGTTGTTCGTTAAAGCCCCATTCAGAAATGGTCTTAACAGCTTTTGTGGCAAAACCTTTATTGTTATGGTCGTACGATATGCAATAGGCGATTTCAGCTTCTTGGGCTGCTCGTTTTAGTTCTTTTAAATAAACCAGACCTATAATTTTTCTTTTTTCTGGTTCTTTAAGCGTAAATAAGTACTCTTTGCCAGATATAAAATCTGATACCTTTTCAAGAACAAAAATATTGGATAATGTCGGATTTAGATTTGCAGCTACCGTTTTAGGGAAGTATCGTTTTATATGGTCTGCATTAGCACATATAAAATCGCATAAACGCCATCCATCTCTCTCTGATATCGGATTTATTTCGAAATCTGCTAGTTGAAATGAATTCATTATGCGATTTTAATATCGGCTACCTTAGCGCTTTCTGAACCTGTTAGGGTTAGTCTTGCTTGTATTCTTTTACTGCATCAATAAACGCCTTAGCATTTTCAACAGGAACATTTGGTAAAATACCGTGACCTAAATTAACTACGTAGCTATCTTTGCCAAATTCATTGATCATTTGGTGTACCATCTTCTTAATTTCAGATGGTGGAGATAATAAACGTGATGGGTCAAAGTTACCTTGAAGGGTAATTTTTCCACCACTTAAATAACGTGCATTTCTTGCAGAACATGTCCAGTCGACACCTAGTGCAGAAGCACCAGATTTTGCCATATCACCTAAAGCAAACCAACATCCTTTTCCAAAAACGATAACCGGAGCTTCATCTTTTAAAGCATCTATAATTTGCTGAATATATTGCCAAGAAAATTCTTGATAATCGGTTGGCGATAACATTCCGCCCCAAGAATCAAATACTTGTACCGCATTAACTCCTGCAGCAACTTTAGCCTTTAAATATGCAATGGTAGTATCTGTAATTTTCTGAAGTAATTCGTGGGCAACAACAGGTTGTGTAAAGCATAATTCTTTAGCCTTGTCGAACGTTTTGCTGCCTTGACCTTGTACACAGTAGCATAAAATGGTCCAAGGGGAACCTGCAAAACCGATCAAAGGTACTTCGTCGTTCAGTTTTTCTTTGGTCACTTTTATGGCTTCCAGAACGTAACCCAATGTATCGTGAACATCTGGCACGATAACGCTGTCTAAATCTTTCTGATTACGAATCGGATTCGGTAAATACGGACCAAAATTCGGCTTCATCTCCACATGAATATTCATTGCTTGCGGGATTACCAAAATATCACTGAACAATATAGCGGCATCCATTCCGTATCTACGAATAGGTTGTACCGTGATTTCTGATGCTAATTCTGGAGTCTGACATCTGGTAAAGAAGTCATATTTTTCTTTGATGGCCATGAATTCAGGTAAATATCTACCTGCTTGGCGCATCATCCATACTGGTGGTCTTTCTACCGTTTCACCTTTTAAGGCTTTTAGAAATAAGTCGTTTTTTAAGCTCATAGTTTATATGGTTCGTCATTGCGAGGAGCCTTTTCGCTCCGAAGCAATCTGTTTATTCGGTGTTCCTAACAAACAGATTGCTTCGCTATGCTCGTAAAGACGTTAATTTTTAATTTTTTAGCCAACAGCCAAGGGCTAGCAGCCAACAGCTAAAGGCAATTTCTTAATCTTGATAATCAGCGTTCACCAATTCAATAACACTTTCTACTGTTGGTATTTTAGCAACTTTTACTTCCTTGAAATGTTTTCTGGCAGCTTTTGCCGTAGTTTCACCAATACAATAGGCAACTCTGTCGGTAGAATTCTCTTTTAAATAGCTTTCCACGTTCGACGGACTAAAAAACATGATGCCTTTTGCGCTTTTTGGTATTGCTTTACCAGAAAGTTTAGTTCTATAGGCTTCTATGGCATTTACTTCAATATTGTTTTCTTCTAAAATACTTGGTAGTTCTTCTAAGCTTAAATTACCATGAAAATAGGTAACTTCAGTGCCATCTATAAACTCTACCAAATGGTTCGCTAAATCTTTTGCATTATTTTCATAATGTGTAACCTTACCGAAAGTGTTTTTTATTAATCTACGTGTTTTTCTGCCAACACAGTAGATGTTTTCAAAATCTAACTCAGCGACATCTCTGCTTGCCAATACTGCTTCTACCGCATTTTTACTAGTGAAAACAACATTCTTATGTGGTTTTTTCAAGATAACGGGAGAAATACGATTCGGATTAATTTTTATAAAATCATCTGAATCGGCATTAACCGATATGTTTAGTAGCAGCTGTTGTGGCGGAGTCAGTTTTTTGGTAGAAAATACATTTACTTCCAATCCGGCATTTGCCAGTTCGGTCATTAATCGTTTACCACCTCTGGCTAAAATACTTTTAGCACAGTCAATGCCCAAATTTTGATGCTTACCAAGTGGCGCGGTCAGTTCTGCTTCCAGTTTTTTACTTCCATCAACATTTAATAGAACACCTTTTAGGGTGACAATATTTTCTTTGTTGATGTATGACAATGCTCCGATCGGTGCACTACAACCACCTTCTAATTCTCTAAGAAATTCTCTTTCTAGACTTACACAAGTATCTGTTTCCTCATGGTTTAGTTGAGCACAGGCTTCTAGAATTTCTTCATCGCCTTCCATGGCAACTACCATAATAGCACCTTGTGCAGGGGCTGGTAACATCCAGGTAAGTCCGATAGTATTTTCTGGTTCTAAACCGATACGTTCTAATCCGGCAGCGGCGAAAATAGCACCGTTCCATTCATTTTCATACAGTTTTTCTAATCGTCTATTGACATTTCCTCTTAAATCTACAACCGTATGTGTTGGGTATCTATTTAACCATTGTGCTTGTCTACGTAAACTACCTGTAGCAATGACACCCTCGCGAGAACCTAAAAATTCTTCATTGTCTTTAAACGCCATGATGTCCATGTAATTACCGCGCTTTAAAACAGCAGCTTTTACAATACCTTGTGGCAAGGCGGTAGGTACATCTTTCATAGAATGTACGGCAATATCAATATCGCCATTGATCATGGCAACATCTAGGGTTTTGGTAAACACTCCCGTAATTCCTAATTCATATAAGGGTTTGTCTAAAATTAAGTCTCCCGTAGATTTTACCGGAACCAATTTTACTTTATGACCTAATTCTTGAAGTTGACTTTTAACGGTATTCGCCTGCCATAGCGCTAATTCGCTATCGCGTGTTCCTAATCGTATTACTTTACTCATTGTTCGTCCAATTCTAATTGAAATACTTTTTGGATAAATTCTAAACTTGAACTGGAATCTACCGTGTCATCTTTTAAATGATTTGCAAATTGTTTTGTTATTTTTTGAATAATGCGATTGGTAACCACATCTGCTTGGTGCGAATTAAAATCGACCGTTTTTTTGGATTGATAGTCTAATTCTTCGTCCTTAATAGTCTTCAATTTTTTCTTTAAAGCTTTAATTACAGGGGCAAATTTTCTGGTTTCTAACCATTGATTGAAATCATTTTTCACCTCTTCGTTTATAGCTTCTGCATCTGGTATAAATTGCTTTCTACGCTCTAAGGTTTCATCTGTCATTTGAGATAAATGATCTAAATGTATTACCGTAACATTGTCCATTTCTGAAATAGAATCATCTACATTTTTAGGAACGGAAAGATCTAATATCAATAACGGTTTGTTCGTATATATCAATTCTTTGGTAATCGTAGGTTTTTGGGCACCTGTAGCGACTACCAAAATATCAGAAGTTCTTATTTCTGTTTGTAAATCGCCATAATCTTTCACCTTAAGGTTGAACTTGCCTGCAATTTGCTCAGCTTTACCTTTTGTTCTGTTAATAAGGGTGATATGCGGATTCTTAGTATGTTTTATTAAATTCTCACACGTGTTACGACCAATTTTACCGGTTCCGAATAAAAGAATATTCTTGTCGGTAACATTTTCAACATTACGCATAATGTATTGTACAGAAGCGAATGCTACAGAGGTTGCACCAGATGAAATTTCAGTTTCATTCTTAATACGTTTGCTCGCCTGAATTATACTGTTGCAAAGTCTCTCGATAAACGGGTTGGCAATACCCAATTCTTTAGAACGCTTAAAACTTTGCTTTAATTGACTGATGATTTCAAAATCACCAAGTATCTGACTATCTAATCCTGTCCCAACTCTGAAGAGGTGATTAATAGCTTCTTTATTTTTATACACATATGCTACCTCTTGAAAAGCCTCAACGGTTCCATTAGAGTGGTCGCATAATAATTTTATCAGTTGAAAAGGATGTTGCGCAAAACCATGTAACTCTGTACGGTTACAAGTTGATGTTGCCAATAACCCATCAATGCCCTGATTTTTAGCTTCTATTAAAAGTGACTTTACAGCCACTTCGTCTAAACTAAATTTACCACGAGCCTCAGCATCAGCCTTTTTATAGTTAAGACCAATGGTGTAAAATGAATTATGTTTAGAAATGTGATAGTCCTTCATAAAGCGGATACAAAAATATGAGCATCCATTCAATAAAAACAACGCTAGCGGTACAAATAGTATCGTCTGCCGAATTTTTGGTCAAAATATGATAAATATCAGTTTATTAGCCATAATTTTATAGTGGTTTGAATGAATAAGGACTATTTTATTTAGATGCTTTCTAAATAGATATAAAATCGATTTAAGAAAATGGAGTTAAAAAGTAACGCTGAAGGGTCATACGACGAAGTTTTAATTGAAGACGGATTTTACGTGCTCAAATTTCAGAATGAAGAGGATAACGTGGTGCATTATACCCGTGAAATCAATAAACGATTTATTCAGATTCATTTTTGTTTAAAGGGCAGTGGTAGCTATAACTTCAATCAAGGTAACTATAGTTTAGATGTCAAAGAAGAGAATTCTTTGTTGCTGTATAACACGCAGTTAGACTTGCCTTTGAATTTAAGTCTTAGCCCAAAATCATCGTTGGTTTCTGTGGTGATGACCTTGCGAAAGTTTCATTCTTTATTCACTGCAGAGGCAGATTATATTCCGTTTTTGAGTTCAGATAATAAGGAGAAAAAATATTATTCTCAAGAACCATTTTCACCTTCGATAGCCGTTATTTTGAGTCAGATTGTAAACTATAACCTGCACCCATCTATAAAATCGCTTTACGTAAAAGGTAAAATTTATGAATTAATAGCTTTATACTTTAATAGAAGCCCCAATGCAGATATTGAACAATGCCCGTATCTAGCAGATGAAGAAAATGTAAAGAAGATTAAGAAAGCCAAGGAAATTATTTTAGCTAATATGGCAGAGCCACCAACTTTGGCAGAGCTGTCAAGTGAAATAGGATTAAGCTTAAAACGCCTAAAGGAAGGTTTTAAGCAAATTTATGGCGATTCGGTCTACAGTTTTTTATTTGATCATAAGATGGATTACGCCAAAAGACTTTTAGAAACCGGTCAGTATAATGTCAATGAAATCGGACTCAAAGTAGGGTATAGTACCTCCAGTCATTTCATTGCGGCGTTTAAGAAAAAGTATAATACGACACCAAAGAAATATTTATTGGCACTTTCAGGAAGTTAGAATTTATAGCGGTCTGGCAACCATAATACCTGTGTTGCTCTTTATGTTTTTTAGGTAATCTGCTAGCGGTAATTTAGACACTTCAACTTCCATTGATCCGGTCGAGGCATGTAGTAAATGAATTCTGCCGTCTTTTTCTCGCGTAGCAATTCCGGTATGGGTGACATCTAAGCCATTAATAGATGTAGCCAATGCAATGATATCTCCAGATTGAATCAAATGCTCATTTTTGGAGATGTCATCTTGTGCCAGTACACAAATAGCCTGGTTGTTCAAATAGTTTT
Organism: Maribacter caenipelagi; assembly: GCF_004364175.1. Lineage (GTDB taxonomy): Bacteria > Bacteroidota > Bacteroidia > Flavobacteriales > Flavobacteriaceae > Maribacter > Maribacter caenipelagi. Next base: position 341,101 of record NZ_SNZW01000011.1, read on the forward strand.
CTGAAGCCTTAATTTTCGAGTAATTGACATCATCTGCCAAAAACGGATATAAATCGCGGTGGGTACTCATAAAATTGATATCCTTGGTAATTTCTTCACCGCCAATTTCACCGGTTATATCTTTAAGTAATCCTTTCTCGGCATTGTTGGCAATCCATTCAGAGAAATAGTGCAGGCGAGAAGCATAGCCATCTAAAGTGCCGTCTTTGTATCTTATGGTCTCTAGATTTTTTAAGTAGTCATCAAAAGACATTTCTTGTTGACGGAGTAAAAGGGAAAAAGCAAGCACGTTTTCTACAAAAGTGGTGCAATCTAAGCCTTGTAGATTTACGACCAAGGTTTCTGTATCGCCAATCTCCAGGGTTTTGGCAACATACGGAGTCTTCATAAATGACTTACCAACGCTTACCATGGTTTCGCCAAAATCACCCTGAAACATTCCGTCGATTTCAACTAGTTTGCTTTCTACGGCAGCTCTGTCTTTTGGCGAGCAGGTTATTTGTTGGGAGGAGATAGATGTTAACCATCCAAAGAAAAAAAGAAATAGAAATACATGTTTCATAAAGCTAAATTATGAATTGTTATTTTCATCCATAGACTTTTCCAACAAAACCCTATTTCTAGCAATACTCTCCGGGTAGTTTTGCTGTAAAAATATAATTAGTTTCTCGCGAACCAACACACGTAAATCCCAAGAGGTTGGTGAGTCTTTGGCGCTCATTAAGGCTCTAATTTCTACACAGTTTTGCTTGCTTTCGGTTACTTGAAGTACATTAACTTCTTTATCCCAAAGGTCTGTACTCTTTAAAATTTTAGTCAACTCTTCGCGAAGTGCATCAAATGATACATTGTAGTCGGTATATAGAAAAACTGTTCCGAGAATATCAGATGAGGTTTTTGTCCAATTTTGAAATGGCTTATCAATAAAATATGGTGTCGGTACAATAAGTCTTCGTTTATCCCAAATCTTTACCACAACATAGGTCAAGGTTATTTCTTCAATACGCCCCCATTCGCCTTCTACAATAACTACATCATCTATTTTTATAGGTTGGGCAATGGCAATTTGAATACCTGCCAATACCGTTGCAATCATTTTTTGTGCAGAGAAACCAATGATAATACCTGCTACACCTGCAGATGCAAAAATACTGACCCCCAATTCTCTAATACTCTCAAAACTCATAAGCACTGCACCAGCTGCTAATATGATTATGGTAATCATGAAAATACGTTCAAGAATATTGAACTGCGTGTATATTTGACGGGCTTTTAGGTTATTGGCAACATTGACATCATAATTTTTAACGATTACCGTTTTCGCTATTTTCAATAAGTTCAGTAATAACCAGGTTACCGAAACTATAAATAGAATTGTACTCGTTTTTTTAAACCAATATTCATGATGTTCAACATGTAACAGTTCCCGTAATGACTGCGAGCGAATTAATATAGAAAGGAAAATAAATAGAATTGGGCGGCTAATTTTTTTAAAGGCCCCACTGGGCAAAAGGTATTTGGGATCCTTCCCATATTTTTTTATGAAATATGAAACCAACCAATAGGCAATCAAAATACCTATGGTAGTAGCTAAAAAGAAGTAAAGTGAACTTTTAGGCACGTTATCAAAAAAAGTGTTCATTCTTAAATAGGTTATTGTTTTTGACGAATTACAACTTACTAAAATTAAACAGCACTAAAAATTAATTGGCTAGTTATTAGATTGCTTTATAAGAGTATAGAAAAACTATTGCCCAAAATTAAATTATCATCGATTTGCAAGTGTTATTTTTGCAATCGAATAACAAACACATACGCTATGAAAGGAGTATTATTGGTCAATTTGGGTTCTCCAGAAAGTCCTACCGCAAAAGATGTTAAGCCGTATTTAGATGAATTTTTAATGGATGAGCGTGTAATTGACGCTCCCAAATGGTTAAGAACTATTTTGGTTAGAGGAATTATTTTACAGACTCGACCAAAAAAATCTGCTGAGGCGTATGCTAAAATATGGTGGGAAGAAGGTTCTCCGTTAGTCGTAATATCTGAGCGATTCTCCAATAAATTAAAAACACAGACCGAAATGCCGGTGGCTTTAGGTATGCGTTATGGAACTATGTCCATTAAAAAGGCAATGCAAGAACTGAAAGAGAAGGGAGTTGATGATGTTCTTTTAGTTCCGCTTTATCCACATTATGCAATGTCTAGCTTTGAGACGGTAGTTGTAAAAGTGTTAGAAGAGCAAAAAGCAGGTTTTCCTGAGATGAAAATTACTACGTTACCTGCTTTTTATAAGCATCCGGAGTTTATTAAAGCGCTTTCAGAGAGTATAAAAGACGGATTAGAAGGTTTTGACTATGACCATATTTTATTTTCATATCATGGTATACCTGAACGTCATATTCGTAAAAGTGATCCTACTAGTTTTCATTGTAAAATAGACGGTACGTGTTGTAACGTGAATTCTGTTGCGCATAATACCTGTTATAGACATCAAGTTTATGATACCACTGAAATGGTCAAAGCATATTTAGGTTTAAAAGAAGAGCAGGTGAGTTCTTCGTTTCAATCGCGTTTGGCAGGTGATCCATGGTTGAAACCCTACACCGATTATGAATTTGAGCGATTAGCGAAAGAAGGCAAGAAGAAATTAGCTGTTATTACGCCCGCATTTGTGAGTGATTGTCTAGAAACATTGGAAGAAATTGCGATGGAAGGTAAAGAGCAGTTTATAGAGGCCGGTGGTGAAGAATACAAGCATATACCATGTATGAACGATAATGATACTTGGGTGAAGGTAATGGCGAAATGGGTGAATGATTGGCAAACTACCGATAAGTTAGATGTAGTACCGAGCACATAAAAAGTTTATAATTCTTAGAAAATCGCTGCTATGAAAATCGAAGAAATAGAATCTATATTAGAACCATTAAGAGTACAGTTAAGAAGTCATGAGCTTTATGGGGAGCTTACATCTGTTGCAGATATTCAAATATTCATGGAAAACCATGTATTTGCGGTCTGGGATTTTATGTCTTTATTAAAAGCATTACAAATTAATCTTACTTGTACTTCATTACCTTGGAAACCCGTTTCCAATACAAATACTGCACGGTTTATTAATGAGATTGTTCTTGAGGAAGAAACGGATCGTAATGAATTGGGAGTTTTAAAAAGTCATTATGAAATGTATTTAGATGCCATGCTCGAAGTTGGTGCCGATACAAGTAAAATGACAGGTTTTTTAGCCGGAATTACTGAGTTAAATAGCGTTTTAAAAACAATTGAAAATTCAGATTTGAACCCTGCCGTGAAATCATTTTTAAGATTCACTTTTGAAACGATTCAAACTCAAGAACCACATAAGATTGCTGCCGCTTTTACTTTTGGTAGAGAAGATTTGATACCTGATATGTTCTTGAAAATTGTGGGCAGTGCAGGTAAAGATGCATATCCGAAATTGGAATATTACCTAAGAAGACATATTGAATTAGATGGAGATGAACATGGTCCGCTTTCACTAAAAATGATTCAAGAATTATGCGGAGATGATGCCGTAAAATGGCATGATGTTCTAGAATGTTCAGAAAAAGCATTGCAACAGCGCATTAACCTATGGGACCATATAGCAAAGGCAATTCAGCAAAATAAAGAGATTACAGTTTAACATTATCATCTAAGATGGTATACTAATTCAAAACCACACCAATGGCAAACGTTTCCGCAGAACAACTGGGCACGGATTCTATATCAAGTTTGCTTATAAAACAGGCGCTACCTGCTAGTATAGGCATACTGGTCATGTCGTTGAATGTTCTGGTAGATTCTATTTTTGTGGGTAATTGGATTGGCTCTATTGCCATTGCGGCAATAAATGTTGTACTACCTATTTCCTTTTTTATAGGTGCTTTAGGTATGGCAATCGGTATTGGCGGTGCGAGTATTATTTCTCGTGCATTAGGTGCTAATAATAAAGAAAAGGCACTACGCACGTTTGGAAATCAAATTTCTTTTACCATTCTGATTACTGTAGCTATGGTTGCAGTGGGGCTAACATACGTAGATACCCTGATACCTGCTTTTGGGGGTAAAGGCTCCATTTTCGAGCTTGCAAAGATTTACTATGTTATTGTGTTGTATGGTGTGCCGTTTTTGGCACTTAATATGATGGGTAATACTGTAATTAGAGCAGAAGGCAAACCAAAGTTTGCTATGATCGCCATGATAATTCCGTCAATTGGGAATTTGTTCTTAGATTATTTACTAATCAATGTCTTAGATTATGGTATGGAAGGTGCCGCCTGGGCAACAACGATCAGTTATTTTTTATGTTTTAGTTATATCCTTTACTTTTTTCTCTCTAAGAATTCAGAATTAAAACTGAGTGCACCATATTTTAGTATCGATTTTTCAATTATAAAAGAAATTAGCTCGCTAGGTGTAGTGACACTATCTCGTCAGGCGGTGGTAAGTATCATCTATTTACTGATGAACAATATTCTATTTGATTTGGGAGGCGAAGCTATGGTGGCCGTTTATGCTATAATAGGTAGAATGTTGATGTTTGCTCTTTTCCCCGTATTCGGTGTCACACAAGGTTTCTTACCTATTGCAGGATTTAACTACGGAGCTAAAAAATATGATAGGGTAAAAGAATCAATTTATACCGCCATAAAATTTGCGGCACTATTAGCTACAATAGTTTTTACCGGACTCATGATTTTTCCAGCAGAAATCGCGGGTCTCTTTTTAAGTGATAAACAGAATATGAGTACGTTAGAACTTGCTACGAATGCCTTTGTTCTAGAAAATACACCATCTGCAATGCGTTGGGTATTTGCCGCTACACCGATTATTGCACTTCAACTTATTGGTGCCGCTTATTTTCAAGCTATAGGTAAGGCTGTTCCAGCGCTATTACTGACATTGTGCCGACAGGGATTTTTCTTTATTCCATTAATTTTAATATTACCTAATTATCTTGGTGAATTAGGAGTGTGGATTTCCTTCCCCATTGCAGATGTACTTGCTACAATTGTTACCGGGTATTACTTAAGAAAAGAGATCAATACCAATTTGGTCTAATCTTTCTAAAAACCAAACCTCAAAAAACATTTTCCGTAAGTAGCTTTAGAAACACTAAAGAATATTGTTATGAATTTTATTTTATCACTATTAATTGCCGTTGCTATATTTCTATTAGCATGGAAACTCAAAGAATTTATAAGCAATCAAAATACCTATATAAAACTACTTAAGGAAAATGCTATTAAAGTTTCAAAGGTTAACTATTAGTTAGTTGGTGCCGCATGTAACAACTCCATACCTGTAGACGATCTTGGTTTAAATCCTGGCCAGTCTTTTCCATTTGAATTTTCTTGTACATCTAAAAATTGAGCATTGTCTTGGTTTTTAAGATGCTTGCCGATAAATGCTGTTACAAAGTGCTGATTTATGTTGTTTATTTTACGTTGATCCCATGATGGCTCTGCGTATCTATAATATTCATCAATATGTAAACCTGGTGCTAAAGCTTCTGCCGGTGGAGGATTAGGGGCTACATTATGTCTTGCATTTTCGTACGTTAGCAAGTAACGATCTGCATGTACCGCACCTTCGTAAATTGCTTTGATTCCTTTTTCATATCCTGAAATATCATCTTGGCTTCCGGCAACAAAGAAAATGGGGGTCTTTAATCCTTTCAATCCTTCTGCATCCCAAACACCACGTTCCATTCCCCATGGGGCAAAGGCAACTATTGCTTTAATTCTAGAATCTGCCATTTTCTGATATTCGGCATTTCCTGCTGTATTCACTGCAATTGCAGTACTACCACCTGTCATACCTGTAAAAAATTGACCTAAACCTTCGCTATATCCGGCTCCGCCAACATTTAATACACCGTATCCTCCCATAGAATACCCTATTATGGCTGTGTTACTGGCATCAACTAGTCCTTCAACCATATTCTTAGAACCTTTAGCTCCTAATTTTTCCATTTCATTGATTACAAAACGAATATCTTTTGGTCTGTTCAAAAGCGTACTTTGAAATGCATTGGCATCTTTAAAGGTGGAATCTGTATGATCAATTGCCGCCACAATATATCCTTTCGAGGCTAAATTCTCCGTTAGGTAGGTCATTAAAAAACGTGACCCTACATAGCCATGAGATACTACGACCAACGGAAATTTATTGCCCTGTAATGCTTCGGCATCTCTGTAAGCTCTTCCTTTAAACGTAAAAGGTGTTAACGGTCTTAGCGAATCTCCTCTTGTGCCCATTACTTCGTCATAAACAACGGTTTTTGCATCATCAGCTACACTTGCAGGATACCAAACTTCTATAGTTATAGGTCTGTCATAACTTGGGTCTTTACCTTCTTTTGAATTTAAAATATCAACTTGATTCGGATTCACAAGGTTTACCGTTTGTACGCCGATTTTATATTCGCCTCTAGCACTTAATTCAGGTGCATCGGGCATTTGGTCTCCGTATAAAAAATCTTGTGTTTGGGCATTTATCGAGTTAACAGCCAACCCGTTAAAAAGGATAGCAATTAATGATACCGAAAATAATAACGATCTAAATTTCATAATTGTTAGTTTGTTGGCTTAAATATATGAATACTTTAAATAATTAGTATTTTCTGTTGAATATGTTGAAGAAATATTTACTTGAAGAATGATTCTCTAGTTTGTTCTGTATAACTAGAATTATCAAATACTACTGAGAATTAAATATTGAAATACTCTACTGATTCTCAATTTGATAATTATGCTAGTTTAGAAATGCTAATAAAATCTTAAAATCAACATTTACACTACAAAATGTTTAATTTTAGAGAAGACTAATATCAAACTATCAAAATGAAAAAGCACCTTACCAATGCTGGCATTCTCATGCTGGCATGTTTCCTATTACCGTTATCTTTATTATCTCAAAGAAAGAGCAAAGCTCAAAATACCGCACCGACATATCCTGAAGAATTATACTCCAGTTTAGACTATAGATTAATCGGACCTTTTCGTGGTGGTCGTTCTGCAGCAGTTACGGGTGTGCCTGGCGAACCTAATTTGTTTTATTTCGGCGCAGCTGGTGGCGGAGTATGGAAAACCTTAGATGGAGGACGTACTTGGGATAATATATCTGATGGATATTTCGGTGGAAGTATAGGTGCCGTTGAGGTTGCAAAAAGTGATCCCAATGTAATTTATGTGGGTGGTGGTGAAAAGACCTTGAGAGGAAATGTTTCGTCTGGTTATGGAGTATGGAAAACAGAAGATGCTGGTAAAACTTGGGCTTCAGCAGGTTTAGAAAAAAGCAGGCATGTACCTAGACTTCGTGTGCACCCAACTGATTATAATACGGTTTATGCGGCTGTACTTGGTGATATTTATAAACCAACTAAAGACCGCGGAATCTATAAAAGTACCGATGGTGGTAAGAATTGGAAGCAGGTGCTGTTTGTAAATGAACAGGCTGGTGCAGTAGATTTGACTTTCGACCCAAATAATCCTAGAATTCTGTATGCTTCTACATGGCATGCACAGCGTACGCCATACAGTTTAATAAGTGGTGGTGACGGTTCTGCACTTTGGAAAAGTATGGATAGTGGTGAAACCTGGACAGAGATTTCTAAGAATGAAGGATTCCCTACAGATACTTTGGGTATTATTGGTGTAACGGTATCGCCAAAAAACTCTGAAAAGGTTTGGGCAATCGTAGAGAATAAAGAAAAAGGCGGTTTATATCGTTCAGAAGATGGTGGTAAAACATGGTCTGTTGTAAATGAAGAACGTAAAATTCGCCAACGTGCTTGGTATTACACTAGAGTTTATGCTGACACTCAAGATGAAGACGTGGTTTATGTATTGAACGTAAACTACCACAAGTCGACCGACGGCGGTAAAACATTCAATACGTTCAACGCACCGCATGGTGATCATCATGACTTATGGATCTCTCCAGAAGATTCGCAACGTATGATTATTGGCGATGATGGTGGTGCTCAAATTTCGTACGATGGTGGTGAAACTTGGAGTACGTATTACAATCAGCCTACTGCTCAATTTTATCGTGTTACGACGGATAACTCTTTCCCGTACAGAATTTATGTAGCACAACAAGATAATTCTACCTTACGTATAGAACATCGAAGTGATGGTAGAACAATCGATGATAGTAATTGGGAAGAAACTGCTGGTGGGGAATCTGCTTGGATAGCTGTGGACCCAAAAGATAATGATATTGTGTATGGTGGTAGTTATGACGGATTTTTAACTCGCGTTAATCACAAGAAGAAAACGGTTAGAGGTATAAACGTTTGGCCAGACAACCCAATGGGTGCTGGTGCAGAAGCAATGAAATATCGTTTTCAGTGGAATTTCCCCATTCTATTCAGTAGACATAATCCGAAGAAATTATATACATTTTCAAACTATGTACATGTAACGGAGAATGAAGGTCAAAGTTGGGAAGTATTAAGTGGTGATTTAACAAGAAACGACCCAACAAAACTGGGTTCTAGTGGTGGTCCAATTACCCAAGATAATACCAGTGTAGAATATTACTGTACCATTTTTGCAGCTAATGAGAGTCCGTTAAAAGAAGGTCTGTTATGGGTAGGTAGTGATGACGGATTAATTCATGTTTCTAAAGATGCCGGTGCAACATGGGAAAATGTTACTCCGTCTAATATGCCAGAGTGGAATATGATAAATAGCATCGAGCCTTCCAATTTTGACGAGGGTACATGCTATGTAGCGGCTACTAGATATAAACTAGGTGATTTTCAGCCGTATTTATACAAAACTACCGATTATGGCAAAACATGGACGAAAATAACCAACGGTATCCCTTCTGAACATTTTACTAGAGTAGTTCGAGAAGATCCTAAAAAGAAAGGTTTATTGTATGCCGGTACCGAAACAGGCATGTACGTTTCTTTTAATGACGGTGCCAGTTGGTCTCCTTTTCAAATCAATTTACCAATTGTGCCAATTACAGATTTGACTATTAAAGATGATAATCTAATAGTGGCAACGCAAGGTAGAAGCCTTTGGATAATAGATGATTTAACGGTGTTGCATCAATTAGATGAAAACAAAAAAAGTGCAAGTACCGTATTGTTCAAGCCAAAAGATTCGTACCGTACAAAAGGTAGGGCAGCTAAGAAGCCATCAAAAACTTCAGGTCAAAATCTGGAGAACGGTGTCATTACCCATTTTCTATTGAAGAACTATTCTGAAAAAGACACGGTTCAGTTAACGTATACAAGTATGGCTGGTGATACATTGGCAAATTATAGTACTTCTGCCAAGAAAAAAGACAAAAAGTTAGAAGCTAAAAAAGGAGGTAATACTTTTGTTTGGGATACCCGCGGTAAAGGAGCTGAAAAACTAGAAGGAATGATTTTCTGGTGGGCTAGTTTTGACGGTGCCAAAGCGGTACCTGGTAATTATAAAGTGCACTTGAATGTAAATGGAAATAATAGTAGTGAAAACTTTACCATTTTACCAGACCCAAGAGCAGAGAGTTCGGTGGCAGAAATGCAAAAACAATTCGATTTTATTACCGATATCAATACTACCATCGAAAATGCACATCAATCTATAAAGAAGATTAGAAATGTGACAAAGCAGTTGAATTCTTTCACGGAGCAATATAAAGATGATGCTAGAACTAAAGACTTGGTGGTAAAAGCTAAGGCTATGAAAGAGAAATTGGGTGAAGTAGAAAAAGCATTGTACCAAACTCAAAACAGAAGTGGTCAAGACCCTTTGAACTTCCCTATTAAATTGACTAATAAATTGGGTCATTTAAATAGCTTGGTTTCAATTGGTGACTTTCCGCCAACGGAGCAAGATGTTGCCGTGAAGAACGAGTTGACAGCTAAGATCAATAAAGAGCTTGAAATTTTTAATAATGTAATATCATCAGAGCTTCAAGAGTTTAATAAAGGATTTAACGAGCTTCAATTGAATTACTTGTTCATTGATGAAAGTAAGTAGCGTACAGTTTTGTCATTTCGAGTGAATTTTTGAAGTATGAAAAAATTTGTATCGAGAAACCTTTTATGTATAAAGGGTTCTTGATACAGTTTTTCTATATGTTTTACTCCAAAAAACCACTCTAATAGACAATATAAATACCAAAACAACATCCAAACAAACTATCATGAAAAAACAACTACTCTTTATTATGCTGGTACTCACAGCCACCATAACTTTTGCGCAGACAGCCAATGATTATTTTGAACCCTTAAAATTCAGGAATATTGGTCCGTTCAGAGGTGGTCGTTCGGTAACAGCTACGGGAGTTATTGGTGACCCTATGACGTATTATATGGGAACTACAGGCGGCGGAGTTTGGAAAACAGAATCTGCAGGGCAACGTTGGGAGAATATTTCAGATGGCTATTTTGAATTAGGGTCGGTAGGGGCTGTTTCGGTATCGGCATCTAACCCGAACATCGTTTATGTAGGTATGGGAGAACATGCACCACGTGGTGTAATGACATCTTACGGTGACGGAGTATATAAGTCTACTGATGCGGGTAAAACTTGGAAGAAAATGGGACTTGAAAAAACCCAGCATATTTCAAGAATCATTATACATCCTACAAATCCTGATATTGTTTATGTGGCTGCGCAGGGTGCTCTTTTTGAAGGTAATGCAGAACGTGGTATCTATAAATCTGTTGATGGGGGTAAGACTTGGAAAAACACGCTTTTCGTTAATAATTTAACTGGTGCTTCTGAACTTTCTATGGATGCCAATTATCCTGAAATTATGTATGCTGCAATGTGGGAGCATCAACGTAAGCCGAATATGGTAATAAGTGGAGGTGCAGGTAGCGGATTATACAAATCTACAGATGCAGGAGATACTTGGAAAAAAATTCATAAGGGTCTACCGGAAGAAAAAGGAAAAATGGCGATAGCTGTGAGTCCGTCAAATTCTGACAAAGTTTATGCACTTATTGAAAGTGATTCTAATGCCGATAAAGGCGGTTTATTCGTTTCTAACGATGCTGGTGAATCTTGGACCATGGTTAGTGGTGACAATCGTTTAGTACAACGTGCTTGGTACTATATTGAGGTTTTTGTAGACCCTAATGATGAAGATACTGTTTATGTATTGAGTGCGCCTGCTTTACGTTCTGAAGATGGTGGTAAAACATGGGAAGTTGTTGAGGTGGCCCATGGCGATACGCACGATTTATGGATAAATCCTGCAAATTCTAAAAATATGGTTTTAGCAGACGATGGGGGTGCTTCTGTTTCTTTTGATTATGGTAAAACATGGTCTACACAAAGCAATATGCCTACTGCACAGTTTTATCGTATTAGCGTAGATAATTTATTTCCATATAATATTTATGGAGGTCAACAAGATAACAGATCGGTAAAAATTACAAGTCTATCTACAGGTAGCGGAAGTATTACTACTAGAGATTGGACGGATTCTGCAGGTGGTGAAAGTGCATTTTTAGCATTTGATCCAAATAACCCAAGGTATGTAATGGGTGGTCAGTACTTGGGAACTGTTGAGGTGATGGATATGGAGTCTAAAGCGGCTACTCAAATCATGCAAGCGCCTATTCAATATTTAGGTCGCGAAGCTAGAGACATGAGATATCTGTTTAATTGGAACGCTCCAATTATAGCATCTACACATGAATTAGGCACATTTTACCACGGTGCGCAATATGTATTTAGAACTCGAGATATGGGTCTTACTTGGGATAAAATCTCTGATGATCTTACCCGAGATATCGATGCTAAACAAGGCAATGGTGGCGGACCGTATACTAATGAAGCAGTTGGGGCAGAAAACTACGGTACGCTTGCTTACATTTTAGAATCGCCACATGAAAAAGGATATATTTGGACGGGTAGTGATGATGGATTGGTGCACTTAACTAAAAACGGAGGTGAAACTTGGGAAAATGTAACGCCTAAAGGGTTAAATGAATGTTTGATCAATGCAATTGAGGTTTCCCCGCATGATCCTGCCACCGCTTATATTGCTACAACAAGATATAAGTTCAACGATTACACTCCTGGTTTTTATAAGACAACCGATTATGGTAAAACCTGGACGGCTATTAATTCAGGTATTCCTTATGGTGCTTTTACCCGTGTAGTTCGCGAAGATGAGTTTAAGAAAGATTTGCTATATGCAGGTACTGAAAAGGGAATCTATGCCTCATGGAATGGTGGTAAATCTTGGGAACCTTTTCAATTGAATTTACCTAAAACACCAATTACAGATTTAAAAATGCATAAAGGCGATATGGTAGTAGCGACTTCTGGTCGTTCATTTTGGATTCTTGATGATGTTGTTGCTCTTGGGCAATACCAACCTTCTAAAACGGGACTCCAAATTTTGAAACCTAAAGACGCATATAATGGTTCTTGGGGTAGTCCGTTGAGTGGTAATTCTGATAAATTTACCGGTAGCGATGCTTTTGAAGGTATTAATCCTGCAAACGGAGTAGTACTATATTATGAACTTCCTAAATTAAAAGATAGTACTGCTATAACTTTAGAAATTTCTGATGCTAAAGGGAAGGTGATTAGAACTATCAGTTCAGAAAAAGATTTAGATTATATACCTCATAATGGTGGTGGTGCTCCACCGGCACCGATTTTAAATAAGAATCAAGGGCTAAACCGTTTTGTTTGGGATATGAAATACCCAATTATGTCAGGTATACCAGGAGTGTATATTGAAGCAGGTTTCAGCGGACATAAAGTATCTCCTGGTACATATACTTTTAAACTAACGGTTGATGGGCAAACTGTTTCTACTACAGGTACAATTAATGAGGTGCCTACCTATGAAACAAAGCCAGGTCAGTATGAAGAGTATGATGCTTTTATGACTACGGCAGAGGCAGAGTTGACCGAAATGCACAATATGGTCAATCAGTTATATGCTGCTCAAAAGAACCTATCTGAAGTCTTAAAAAAGGTAACCGACACTACTGCGAAATCAGCCGGTGAAAAATTATTGGCAGACATGAAAGCTTGGGATGGTGATATGGTACAGCGTAAATCGCAAGCTTACGATGATGTAGAAAATTTTCCTAATAAATTTTCTGCCGAATATATATTTATGATCAATCAGACGAATAGTGGTATTCCAAGATTAAATGAGGCCAGTAAAGACCGTAAGGCTGAATTAGACGCACAATGGACTAGTTTAAAAGCCAAAGGCAATCAATTCATCAACATTGCTATACCAGCCTATAATAAAACGTTATGGGATGCTGGACTTGGCGCTATAAGATTATAAAATAAGTTCTATTCACTTTTGCTAACTTTGGACATAATTTAGTGCTTGAAGGTTAACTTGCACTTAATTGAAGAACAAAGCGAATTATGACAGAATATTACAACTATATAAAATCTCTGCATCTCATCTTCGTAATAACATGGTTTGCAGGGCTTTTTTATATTCCCAGATTGTTCATTTATCATATAGAAGCGAACCAAAAATCATCACCTGAAAAAGAAATTCTTTCTAAACAATTGAAGTTGATGACCAAACGGTTATGGTATATCATCACTTGGCCTTCATCTATACTGGCAACATTATTTGCAATTTGGTTACTGATAATTTACCCGGGTTGGTTATCGCAGCCTTGGATGCATGTAAAACTAGGTTTCGTTTTGCTGTTGATTCTTTATCATTTAAAGAACCATCAAATTTTCAAAAAGTTTCAACGTGATGATATTCAATATACATCGAACTATATGCGTATATGGAACGAAGGCGCTACCCTTATTCTATTTGCTATAGTTTTCTTGGTGATATTAAAACATACCTTCAACTGGATTTTTGGAGTTATAGGTATTGTGGTTTTAGGGATACTTTTAATGCTGGGGATAAAGCTTTATAAGAGAATTCGGAATAAAAATCCGGAGGCATAATTGCTTATATATTATGGTTTTTTTCTAATTTTTCAGAATTTAAGACATTAATGATTTTCTTGCATTTTGTGCAGCTATTTTAGCCTTCGGTAGTACAAGTTTAAATGTAGCACCTTTTCCTTTACCCTCTGATTCTGCGAGAATGGTACCGCCATGAGATGTGGCAATTTGTTTTACCATATATAGACCTAAACCGGTTCCTTTTACATTATCATGAAAACGTTCAAAGGGGGTGAATAATTTTTTCATTGCTCGCTCGTCCATACCTGATCCATTATCAATGAACATAAAGCTGTTGGTGTGACCATTATCTTCGTACGATACGATTATTTTAGGGTTTTCTTGGTCTCCCATATACTTAATGGCGTTATCTAAGAAATTACTGAAAACTTGAATTATTCTATTACGATCACCAAAAATATCGGGCATATTTTCAGCTATTGTAAGTTCTATATTTAGTTGTTTGATTTTGCTTTTAATTAGATTTCTTGATAAGTCTAATAGCTCGTTGGTTTTCAGTAACTCATTTTTATTATCTATTTTACCTAACCTTGCGATTTCAGTAATATCAGAGATTAATTCGTTCATATTATTACACGAAACATCGATAAGGCCCAAATATTCTGCAACACCAGGATGATCTTCTAATGATACTTCTAAAGGTATAAGACTTGCTAGTCCTTTTATATTTCCTAATGGACTTTTCAAATCATGCGAAACAGCAAACGTAAAACGTTGAATTTCCTCGTTTTTTGATGCTAAGTTGTCTGCAGCTTCTACAAGTTTATTTTTTTGATATTGTAATTCTTTGGTACGTTCGTCAACTTTCAACTCAAGTCTTCGTTGATTTTTTCTAATATTTTGTAGTTTAATATGTTGCGCTATATAGAATAACAATAATACTAGAGCAATAATTAATGTTTTAAACCACCAAGTTTGCCAATAAGGTGGTGTCACGATAATATAAAGATCTATTTCGTTATCGACCCAAACTCCGTCTGAATTGGTAGATTTAATTCTTAATGTATATTCTCCAGGATTTAAGTTTGTGTATGTTGCTGTAGGATTGTTACCGACATAATTCCAGTCTTTTTCAAAACCTTCAAGGTAAAATGCATAATTAACACTTTCTGGATGTCTAAAAGTAAGGGCTTTAAAATCTATATTAATTACAGATTGGTTGTAGTTAAAGGTTAACGAGTCTACTTGACTAATATCTTTATCTAATACTCCAAAA
Organism: Maribacter caenipelagi; assembly: GCF_004364175.1. Classification (GTDB taxonomy): domain Bacteria; phylum Bacteroidota; class Bacteroidia; order Flavobacteriales; family Flavobacteriaceae; genus Maribacter; species Maribacter caenipelagi. Next base: position 356,281 of record NZ_SNZW01000011.1, read on the forward strand.
TCATCATTAGGTAGTACGGGTTTATTGAAAATTTTTAATCCAGAAACAAAGAGGGTAAGGGTATCTTTTCGTTTTTCAACATCACTTGCAGTAAATATATTAAAGCCGTTAATACCACCAAATATATATTCGCCTTTTTTTGTAGTTATGGATGAACTTGCAATAAATTCTTTAGACTGAAGACCGTCACCTACATCGTAATTAATTGTTTTTCCGGTATTCGTATCATATCTAATGATACCTTCTTCAGTGCTTAACCACAAATGTTTTTTCTGGTCATCTATGATACTTTTTATAGCATCGTTTTTTAAACCATCATTTTTGGAGATCACTGAAAACGAATCAGTTTGTGGATTATACTTGTGAAGTCCGCCTTGAGTGCCAACCCAAATAGTTTCTTCTTTATCTTGAATTATGGCATTAATAAGACTATTATTTAAAGAATTTTTGGTATGATAATGAACAGCTGAATATTCGTCACCATTTTCTATCAATTTAAATAAACCGGTGTTCAAGGTCCCAACCCAAATATTACCTTGGTTGTCTTCAAATATTTGATATATGGAGTTAATTATACTGCCATCAATTTCTGATTTAAGCGTTATATCTCGGTGAGTTTTTGTTTTGGGATCATACACTTGCACTCCTGCAAAGTAGTTTACAATCCAAATTTTTTCGTTTTTATCCTTTAGGAGATCAGTTATTATGTTTGATTTTAAAAATGAATTCTCTGAAGTAAGTACACTGTTTGTTTTTGTTTTTGTATTTAGAACGGCTATACCATTTGTCCATGTTCCCGCCCATAACTCGTCATCTTTAATCTGTAGTATTGAAAGAACTACATCACTGGCAAATGTTTTATTAGTTAGTGAATAGTTGTCAAATGTATTTGAAGATCGGTCCCAGAAATCTATTCCTCCGCCATCTGTACCGATCCAAATATTTCCTTTATCATCTTCGATAAAGCAATTCACTAACTTATTACTAAGCGATTTAGGGTTGAATGGGTCAGAATTTATATGTTTAAATTTATAATATTCTTTATCATAAAAATTTAGTCCGCTTTTGTAAGGGGCTATCCACATTGTGCCATTTCGAGCACATAATAAAGCCCATATAGAATTACCAGAAATGGAATTGGGTCTAGTAACACTGTACTCTATATGTCTTATGAAATCTAGATTTTCATTGTAAATATATAAACCTTTATTTTCGGTGCCTATCCATAATTCATTTTCTAAGTTTCTTTCTAAAGAGCGTATGCCAAAACCGGGGCTAACATCTTTTTCTTTGGTGATGTTGATTGAAGTTTCAGCTATGGCTAGCTTATATAATGAGCCCATGCCCGACCCAAGTAAAAATGTATTTTCTGATGATTTTATGCTGGTAATAATCTCTTCTGTTTCTAATATTTCACTAATTATCTCCATCTCATAATTTAATATAAGTGCGTTATAAGTGAAAACAGCTAGAATACGGCGAGCATCTAAAATCTCAACTTTAACAACTTTATTAAATCTAGGGTTTTCAATTTTTACGTGTTCATTAGGTGGTGAAAGATGTTTTACTTTTCCAGTTTCTAGCTCGTATGTATAGAGACCACTTGATTCTGATCCTAACCAGAGTATGCCGTCTTTTTTAACTATAATCTCAAACACTTCGTCTTTGATGGTTTCACCTTCATTGATAAACGGGTAAGGCGTTATAATATTTAAATTACGAGTATAAAGACTTAACCCTTCATTTGTGCCGATGATAATATTTTGACCATCTTCATGTAAGGCTACAATATATTCGTGTTTTAGACCAGTTATTCCATCTAAACTTTTGGTGTAGATTTCAAAATCTTTTCCATCATATCTGTTCAGCCCATTTCTGGTTCCTATCCAAATAAAACCAAAATTATCTTCTAAAAGTACCGTTGCTGTACTTTGAGACATGCCTTCTTGAATATGTTGAAAGGTAAGCGGCTCAGAATATTGAGAATTTAGTGCTATAGGGGTGCCAAAGGCAATGAATATAGTAATTAAACTTAATAGTGACTTATATAACATCCCAGAATTTTATAGAAAAGATAAATTAGAACATAGTATTAACGTAAAAAAAAGTAAGAAATTACTTTCACGCTATGATTTTATAACAAAAATCATTGTGTTAAGTATAAAAGATAAATATCCTAATATGAACATCCTTTTTAGTTTAAATAAAACATTGATCTAAAGCCTCAAGAATTAGCTAGAAGTTTTAAGAAAATTATTGAAATGTAGACAATGGTAAACTAAGTCTGTTTATCACCTCGTATTAGTAAAAAGTTTAAAAGTTAGAATAATTTTTCTTTCTATCCTTTACAAAAATAGCATGGTTTTTATGCTGAAATATATAATCTGCTTGAAGTGTACTTATACAATAAAACGGTGCTTGAATGTTAATAAAGTTATCAAACTAATATTTCATATTTTTTGGTTCGATATTTGCTAACTTTAGACGAAATAGTAGAATCTTGTTAACGAGAGTATCTTTACGGTCACGCATTTTCTTATCCATGATATTTTTGGTGCTTATCGCATCGGTTTTGATTGCTGGTGTTACAGTCTATCAATACCGTGAGCAATCTAAAGATTACCATGAGAATAGAATGGAACGTAAAGAGGAGCAAATACGGCAAAGTATTGACCTTGCGATTCAGAAAACGACGTATCCGGTTACTACAGAAAACCTAGACCTTATTTTTAAAAATGAGATTTATGAGATTGCAGTGGTGCAAAACATGAATTTCAATATCTACAGCTTAGACGGGGAACTTATAAAAAGTTCACGCCCGAAATTTGCCAATGACTCTATTTCAATGTGTTTAGATGCTGAGGTCTTGAATAAATTGGAAATTAGTCCTAATAAGCATTATGTACGCGAAAACGCTTTGGCAGGAGATAAATACAAGGCATCTTTCTCTTATATCGCAGACCAAAAATTTAAACCTATTGGTATTCTTAATCTACCTTATTTCGAAGATAATTCATTCAATGATTATGAATTAAAAGAGTTTTTATTTCGGTTATCTGGAGTGTATTTATTGATGTTGCTCATGGCGATTGCTTTTGCATTTTTTATATCGAAATATATTACCCGATCTTTAGAAACGATTTCTACCATGATGGGGAAAACAAACTTGAGCAAACAGAATAAAAAGATTTATATAGACAACCCTGGCGAAGAGATAGAAAAGCTAATTGCGGCGTATAATGGTATGATAGATGAGCTTGGTCAAAGTGCTGTAAAATTAGCGCGTAGCGAGCGTGAACAGGCATGGCGTGAAATGGCAAAACAAGTGGCACATGAAATCAAAAATCCGCTAACGCCTATGCGATTGACAGTACAGAGTTTTGAGCGTAAATTTGATCCTAGCGACCCTCAGATTCATGAAAAATTAAAGGAATATTCTAATACCTTAATTCAGCAAATAGATACCATGAGTAGCATAGCCTCTGCCTTCTCAAATTTTGCTGAAATGCCCGCGCAGCAGAACGAAACCTTAAATGTGGTCAAAATTGTAAAATTGGCAATAGATATCTTCAATGAAGATTATATACATTTCATAGCCGATGAAGAGGAGATTATTGCGAAATTAGACCGGACGCAGTTAATACGTGTAGTTACTAATTTGGTTAAAAATGCTATACAAGCAGTACCAGATGTTGCATCGCCTAGAGTTTTGGTCAGTGTAGCATCAGAAGGTGATATGGTTAAAATATCAGTGGCAGATAATGGTCATGGTATTGAAAAGGATAATGAAGAAAAAATTTTTGAACCGAAATTTACTACAAAAACTAGCGGTATGGGATTAGGTTTAGGAATGGTAAAAAATATTGTGGAAACTTATAAAGGAACTATCAACTTTACATCTCATTTAGGTAAGGGTACGGTCTTCTGTGTTAAGTTTCCGAAAGAGAATACATAATCAACAAATCAACAACTATGTCATACAATACAATTCTTATAGATAGAGAAGCAACAACGGCAATTGTAACGATTAATCGTCCGAATAAATTAAATGCTTTAAACAAAGAAACCATAGGTGAATTACATGAAGCTTTTAAAGATTTACAAAAAGATAAAAATGTAAAAGCTATCATTTTAACCGGTAGTGGAGAAAAGGCATTCGTAGCGGGTGCAGATATTTCAGAGTTTTCTGATTTCAGCGAAAAGGAAGGAAAGAAATTAGCTGCGAAAGGTCAAAAACAGTTATTCGATTTTGTAGAGAAATTAGATACGCCCGTTATTGCCGCTGTAAATGGTTTTGCGCTGGGTGGCGGATTAGAATTAGCAATGGCCTGTCATTTTAGAGTAGCAAGTGATAATGCTAAAATGGGACTTCCAGAAGTTTCTTTAGGTGTTATACCCGGTTATGGAGGTACACAACGTTTACCGCAGTTGGTTGGTAAAGGCAGAGCTATGGAAATGATTATGACTGCAGGTATGATTACTGCAGAACAAGCACATGCTTATGGTTTGGTAAACCACGTTACTACTCAAGAAGAATTATTGTCGTTATGCCATAAAATTATATCTAAAATAACCAATAATTCATCTGTAGCCATTGCTTATGCAATAAAAGCAGTAAATGCTGGTTTTAAGAATACTGTAAATGGTTATGAGCAGGAAATTGAGGCTTTCGGTGCCTGTTTTGGAACAGATGATTTTGCCGAAGGTACCAGCGCATTTTTAGAAAAAAGAAAGGCAAATTTTCCGGGTTCATGACATAAACCAAACTGGTTATGTTTAAACGTAGCGCATTCTTATTCTTGTTCATTATTAATGTAGTTAGTTCTTTCGCTCAAGAAGAACTTGTATCATACACCATTGGTGAAAAATTCCATGATAAATATAGGTACTCTAACATGCTTGCCATCGCAGATGATGGTAACGAGGGTACTGTTGTAGTTCGTGCCTATTATACAGGTGTTATATTAAGACCTAAAGGCTATTTTATTGAACATTACAACAAAGATTTAGAGCTCGTTTCTGAATACAATTATAAGTTGAAAGATGCCAACTTTATAGACGCTTACGTGCGTAATGGTCAAGTATATTTGTTGTTTTTAGAATATAGTTACAAAAACAAGAGTTACCAGTATGAGGTGCATAGAAGTCCATTTTCACAATTTCAGTTTACCAAAGAGACTATTTTATCTATAGCATCTGACCCTGTAGAGCAGCCTTTAGACAGAAATTTTTATAACCGCAATTTCACGTCTGGGTTTACTACATCTATTTTATTTAACGATGATAAATCGGCTTTTGCCATAACTACGCATTATAAGAAAAGAAAGGTCGATCAACATTTAATTCATGTGTTCAATACAAATTTGAATAAGTTAGTGGAGCATGATTTTTCTGATGAGGTTGAGGAAAAGAACTATGCATTTGAAAATATAGCCTTTTCTAAAGATTTACAAAATGTGTATTTGGTAGGTAAGGCATATTTTAAAAAGAAACGTTTTAATGCTACAGAGCGTAAGTTTCAATATGAAATGGTTCGAATTTCGAACAATAGCAGAAGTGTACAGTCTTTTTATACTCCGGGTAAATTTCCTGAAGCTTTGAAACCTATTTTTAGAGAAGACGAATTGCTTTGTATCGGATTTTATGCGGATAGAAAAGATAATCGATATAACGGAATTTCTTATTTCAACTTAGACCCGAAATCTTTAGAAATGAAGACTGAAAAATTTAACCAGTTTTCAGATCAATTTATGATGGATAAGTTTGGTAGAGAGGAGGATAAGGCAATAAAAGATTTAGTGTTCAAAGGAATGGATTTTACCGAAGAGGGCAACATTCTATTTAATGCCGAAGAATATTTTACAAGTAACAGTGTACAATCTAATTCAAGCGGCGGGCGTGTTATGGTTACTAGATATCACCATAATGATATTATTAGTGCGAAATTAAGCCCAACAGGAGATTTGCTTTGGGCTCGAAATATCAATAAAACGGAAGTTACACAAGGCGATGGTGCTTATGCATCTTATAGCTCGTATACCAAAAACAATACTACATACTTTTTTATAAGTACGTCTGCAGAGAATCCTCAACAACTGAGCGATGATCGTATTATGTTCAAGCAAGGATTAAGTAGAAATAGAAATGTGTTCTTAATTCGATTGGATGAAAACGGACATATGAAATACGACAAAGTTATTGATGATACCGAAGCTCGTTTACCGCTAATGGTATCTGTACCCTACATTGATCGCCAGAACCATGAATTAGTGTTTTACGCTAAAAGAGGAACCAAAAAACAATTGGTTCAAGTGGGTGTTAAATAAATTTATGTTTAGGATTATTTCCATAAATTTGGAATAAATCCTATTTTTAATGAATTCTAATTCTTCGGTAAAAGGAAGAGGTGCCCAAAAAAATACCGGTAATAAATTTTCTACATATAGTTATGAAACAAGAGATGATTTTCTCGAGTTTTGCCGTGTAGAAGGGGAAGTTGCCGATAGAAATAAGACCCAATACCTTCCTGTTTTTTCTAAAACAATAGTGAACAAAGTCACTAGTCCAGATGTGGGTATGAGTTATTCAATGAACATGTATCAAGGTTGTGAGCATGGTTGTATTTATTGTTATGCTAGAAATGCACATGAATTTTGGGGCTATAGTGCAGGGCTGGATTTTGAGCGTAAAATACTGGTAAAACACAATGCGCCTAAACTGTTAGAAGCTAAATTGAGAAGTAAAAGCTGGAAGCCCACTACTATTGTGCTTTCTGGGAATACTGATTGCTATCAACCTGCCGAACAAGAATTTCAGTTGACAAGAAAATGTTTAGAGATTTTTTTGAAATACCGACATCCAGTAGGTATCATAACCAAAAATGCCTTGATTTTACGTGATTTGGATATCCTTAAGAAATTGAATGAACATGGGTTAATTGGCGTTAATATTTCGGTTACATCGCTATCGGAAGAAACTAGAAGAATTCTCGAGCCTAGAACCACCACTATAAAGAAGAGGTTAGAAGCTATTCGGGTATTATCTAAAAATGGAATTCCGGTAAATGCAATGCTAGCACCAATTATACCAGGTATTAATAGTCACGAGATTTTGAATTTGGCAAAGGCGGTATCAGAGAATGGTGCGCTATCTATGGCATTTACCGTAGTAAGATTAAATGGGGCAATAGGTGAGATTTTTACAGACTGGATCCGTAAAACGTTACCCGACAAAGCAGAGAAGGTATTGCATCAAATACAAGAATGCCATGGTGGTAGATTAAACGATAGTAGGTTTGGTTTAAGAAGCAGAGGTGAAGGTATAATAGCCACGCAAATACATGATATGGTATGTTTGGCAAAGCGTAAATATTTTAAAGGCAAAACATTTCCAAAACTAAATACTACTTTGCACGAAGCTTATAAAGATGGACAATTGAAATTATTTTAATTTCTCATAAGGATTTAGTTCACCTTCGCTTAAATCGAAAAATAAAATAATTGTTCAGAAGAATACCCCGTATGCTTGGTTCGAGGCCGTGGATTTTTATTCTGTTTTTCTCGGGTGTATCGATTGTCCTACGAGTTTCCAGCTACCATCAATTTTTTCTAGAATCCGCATTTCATAAGTATAATTGGTTATTCCTTCAGTATTGGTAGATTCTTCATCATGAGTAACCCAAGCGTGATTGCCACTTATATTCATCTTATAATTAGAATTTTTAGATGTCCCCCCTTTACCAACCAAGTGTTCTGGAGGATTGATCATCATTGCCGGTGGTACATCCATACTATTTCCATCTGCCATAGAAACAAAGATTCTACTATAGGGTTGAATTGACCAGCATGAAGCATGTGTTTCTAAATCACCTGAACGCCATGCAGAAGATTCTTTCTCTAAAAGTAAAATAATAGCCTCTTCATCTGTTTGTGCGAAGCCAGAAGTAATGGTGAACAATAACAATAGAAAAGCGTATTTCATGAGAAATTTATTTTAGATGTTTAAATATAGGTTAAAAATGATTGGCTGTTAAATGATCGGACTAACTGTATGAAAACGAGGTAAATATTGTAAATAAGTCAAAAATTTAGGGTTTTAAATTAGCAGATGAATTTTAAAAAGAGTGCAATAGTTATAGGTGAAATTATTCTTTAGAAAGTTTTGTTAAAATAAAGTCCAAAAGATACTTCTAAGCGTAGATAGGGAGAAGAAATAAATACGAGAACTATTTCTGAAAACCAAGAATACTACCAAAAACGAAATGAAAACATTAAAGAACAATACAGAAAAAACGGAAAAGAAGTCTTTCTTTTCAAGACTTAAACATCTAATTGAAAATGCCAATGCATGGGGTATTTTTGTAATGGGTAGCACATTCGTGCTAATGTTTGGTTCAGCTTATTTAGCTTACATATTACAAAACGACTTTACTGAACTACATTTGGAGAGAAGAAGCACGATGATCGGTTTAATTTTTATGATCGTAGCCGCTGCTTTTTTTGTGTTTAAATTGAGTTTCTTTATTTACACCTTTTTAAGATTTTTAAAATACAAGGCAATACCTTCTGTTTCTGACAAAGAATTACCAACGGTTACAGTTATTGTACCTGCATATAATGAAGGTAAACAAGTATGGGCAACGTTAAAGAGTTTAGCTGAAAGCGATTACCCAGAAGAAAAAATTCAATTGTTGGCTATTGATGATGGTAGTAAAGATGATACTTGGAACTGGATGCTTGAAGCCAAAAAAGAATTAGGCGATAGAGTTTCTATTTGTCAGCAGCCAAAGAACATGGGTAAACGTCACGCATTGTACAGAGGTTTTAATGAAGGTACAGGTGAGATATTCGTAACCGTTGATAGCGATTCAATAGTAGATAAAGACACCTTAAGAAATTTAGTTAGTCCGTTTATCATTGATGAAAACTGTGGTGCTGTTGCGGGTAACATTCGTGTATTAAATAATGACAAGATTCTACCTAAAATGCTAGACGTAAGTTTTGCACTTAGTTTTGAGTTTGTACGTTCTTCTGAAAGTACATTAAATTCTGTCTTATGTACTCCTGGTGCTTTAGCAGCTTATAGAGCCACTGCGGTTTTTGGCTGTTTAGATGCGTGGATCAATCAAACATTTATGGGTCAAGCATCAGATATAGGTGAAGATAGAGCTATGACGAATATGATCTTAAAGCAAGGTTTTCACGTTTTATTCCAAAGAAATGCTTTTGCATATACTAATGTTCCTGAAAAATATAAGGGACTTTACAAAATGTTCATTAGATGGGGTAGAAGTAATGTACGTGAGAATATTCAAATGTCTAAATACGTATTTAAAAACTTTAGAAAGGGTCCAAAAACAGGTACAAGATTATTGTTCTTTAGCCAATTCTCAAGAATCGTATTATGTTACCCATTTGTATTATTTATGTTGGTATTCGTAGTTACACATCCATTATTATTCTTAAGTTCTACTTTCGTAAGTATATTGGTTTTATCAACTTTTCCAGTACTATTTTATGCAAAAAGATATTCTTTTTCAGAGTCTATATGGGCGTATTCTTACAGTGTGCTTTTCACTTTTGGTCTTTTCTGGATCACACCTTATGCCATTGTAACAGCAAGCAGAAGTGGTTGGTTAACTAGAGAGTTGCCACAGAAATAGTAGAAAATATATAAAATGTAAAAAGGGTCTTAACGTAAGTTAAGACCCTTTTTTAATGGTTCTATGTTGTTGAATGTTCTATAAACTCAACTCAATTTTTTTAAAGGATTCCATTCTTGATAAAATTGCTCTAAAAAATCAATCATGTATTGGTGTCTTTCTTCAGCCAATCGCTTTCCTGTTTCTGTGTTCATTTTATCTTTAAGCAATAAGAGCTTTTCATAGAAATGATTTAATGTAGGTGCTTCAGATTTTTTATACTCTTCTTTTGTCATTTCTAGATTTGGAGCTATACTTGGGTCGTAGAGGGCTCTATTTTTAAATCCGCCATAGTTAAATGCACGGGCTATGCCAATGGCACCTATGGCATCTAAGCGGTCGGCATCTTGTACTACTTTAAGCTCTTTAGATGAGAATAACTTCTTCTTCATCTTGTCATCGGTTAAACCGGCTTTAAACGAACTGTATTTGATAATATTGGTTACGTGGTTTATGGTACTTTTAGGTACACCCAGACTTAACAAAAAGTTCTCTGCCATTTTTGGGCCTAAAGATTCATCGCCATCATTAAATTTAGCATCTGCAATATCATGTAAAAGTGCACCTAGACTAACGACCAATAAGTTTAGGCCATCTTCATCTTTTGCAATTAACATACTGTTATTAAATACCCGCTGTATATGAAACCAATCGTGCCCGCCTTCTGCATTTTGTAACGTTTCTTTGACGAAAATGATGGTTTCTTCTACTATTTCTGAGTCGGTCATTTAAAGGAGTTTACGCCGCTAACTACGGATGCTTCAATTTGTTTTACTAGTTCATCAAGATTGCCCTTGTTCTCAATAGGCTGTTGTACCTCTAATCGAACCTTGGCACCTAATCCCATAGGAAATTGCCCGAAGCGAACCAATTTCCATGAATTATTGATACTAATAGGAACAATCAATGCAGAAGGAGCCTTTTTAAGAAGCATTTTAAGTCCCATCGGTTTAAATGGCTTTGGGTGACCATCTCTACTTCTTGTTCCTTCCGGAAAAATTACGGCACTTCTTTTATGTTCTTCAATATAGGTGCCTAATTTTCCTATTTCCATTATTGCCGATTTGCCATCGTTTCTATCAATAAGTACAGAACCCCCATGAACAAGGTTAAAAGATACACTCGGTATGCCCTTTCCTAATTCTTTCTTACTTACAAATTTTGGGTGGTGTTTACGCATATACCAAATAAGCGGTGGTATATCGTACATACTTTGATGATTGGTAACAATGATCAAAGGCCTATCTGTGGGTAAATCATAATTATTTGTAAAGCGATAGGTCGTACCTAAAATGTTCGTACTACGCATTAAGCAAAAGTTCAGTTTGCTAACAGATGGTTTGAGTCCGCTGTAACCAAATATCTTAAACCCGATCCATTGAATAGGATGAAAAATAAGGAGGCACAGCCCAAATGCCACGAAAAAAAAGGGGGTAATAATGTAAGAAAGCAATTTCTGCATTCTACAAAAATAAAAAACCGCTCAATTAGAGCGGTTTTTTAATCCTATTATTTTATTAGAATATAGCTTAAGCTATAAAATCTAGCAAAACTCGTCGTAAGCCTGTGCTAAATTCTGAGCAATCATTTCAGCTGGTCTACCTTCAATATGGTGACGTTCTATCATATGAACTAATTCGCCATTTTTGAATAAAGCCATAGAAGGAGAAGAAGGAGGGAAAGGAACCATAAGGTTTCTAGCCGCATCAACAGCTTCTTTGTCTACACCAGCGAATACAGTTACTGCAAAATCTGGTTTTTTATCGTTCTGCAAGCTCATTTTAGCCGCAGGTCTTGCGTTTGCCGCTGCACAACCACAAACAGAGTTAACAACTACTAAAGTTGTTCCTTCTTTATTGATGGCATTTGCTACTGCATCTGCTGTATATAATTCTTCAAATCCGGCAGAGGCCAGATCATCTCTCATTGGTTTTACTAATTCCGCAGGGTACATATTGTTATTGTTTTAATTAAACTATTACAAAGATAATCAATTAGTCGCAGCAGTGCTTCAGACCTTAACTTTTCATTGGCCTAACTTTCTGATGGTAATATTTTATCTTTGGCAAAATTGAGAATACGACATGATTAAATGGTTAGGGGCTGTAGTCGGCTTTTTTTTAAGAGGTTTATCTGGAGCGGTTTTGGGGTTCTTTGCCGGTAGTATTATAGATAATTTTTTTGGACCTAGTAAAGGTAGCGCGCGTAGTGTGTTTGAAGATTATACACGACCAAATGTAACCGCAGCAGATTTTGAGCTGAACTTACTATCGTTATGTTCTCTTGTTATTAAGGCAGACGGACAAGTGAGTCAGTCCGAAATGGATTATGTGCGTCAGTATTTTGTAAGTACCTATGGTAAAGACAAGGCGAATGCTATTTTTAGAAGTTTTAATGAAATAAATAAAAAAGGAAAAATATCTGCTCAAAACGTTTGTACGTTTTTGGCACAACGCACCCGTTATGAGGTTCGTTTACAGTTATTGCACTTTTTATTCGGTATCGCTCAGGCAGATGGTAGTATTAGTAATCTCGAAATTCAAAAAATTCGAGAAATAGCTGGTTACCTTAGAGTTTCGCTCAATGAATTTGAAAGTATAAAAGCCATGTTCGTGAAATCAGCGAACAACTCGTATAAAATTTTAGATGTTGAAAAATCTGCAACAGATGCAGAAGTTAAAAAGGCCTACCGAGAGATGGCTAAAAAATATCATCCAGACAGGGTGAATACCAAAGATGAAGCCATTAAGAAAGGTGCAGAAGAAAAGTTTAAGCAAGTACAAGCAGCTTATGAGACTATTCAAAAAGAACGCGGATTAAATTAGAATAAAATTATTTTAAAATAGAAGCATGCAAGAATTTTGGTTTTATATAGAATTAGGTCTGCATCATGTTTTAGACATAAATGCATATGATCACATATTGTTTTTAACGGCACTTGCACTTCCATTCACGTTTAAAAGTTGGAAGAATGTTTTGCTTTTAGCTACCGTTTTCACCTTTACACATTGTTTGGCCTTGGTTTTTTCTGTATACGAGATTATTGTCATAGAAGTAAGCTGGATAGAATTTTTGATACCTGTGACTATTGTAAGTACTGCACTATTCAATATAGTCGACAGTAATGACCAAAAAGAAAATAGAAACATCTGGTTTCACGTATTGGCGACCGGTATTTTTGGACTAGTACATGGCTTCGGATTCTCAAATTATTTTAAAATGATGATTATGGGAGAAGAAGATAAGCTGGCGCCATTATTAGGTTTTGCCGGTGGTATTGAAATATCTCAAGTAGTTATTGTTTTGCTGGTATTGATGTTGGCATATGTGGTTCAAACCATATTTAAGGTAAAACAAAGTTTATTTGTTATGGTAGGCAGTATATTAATCATATTAATAACACTACCACTACTTTATGAAACATTTCCTTTTTAGATTGTTAAAGTTTACCCTAAGATATTGTCGGTACTGATCAAAGCAGCTACCTTAGGGTTAGGTGCTTAATAAAGCGTATTGTAAATGAAGAAAGAGAAACAATTAAAATATGATAGGGCCTATTTAAGAATGGCTAAAGAATGGGGAAAATTGTCTTCATGTAAAAGAAAACAGGTAGGTGCAATTATTGTTAAAGATAGAATGATTATCTCTGATGGATATAATGGTACACCAACCGGATTCGAAAATTATTGCGAAGATGAGGACGGGTACACGAAATGGTATGTTTTGCATGCCGAGGCCAATGCTATTTTAAAAGTAGCAAGTTCTACACAATCTTGCCAAGGAGCTACTTTATACATTACGTTATCGCCTTGCAGAGAATGTAGTAAGTTAATTCATCAGTCTGGCATTAAACGTGTAGTGTATCAAGTAGGATATAAAGATGATTCAGGATTACAATTTTTAGCAAAAGCAGGGGTTGAATTACAACATATGCCAGAAATAAATGTTACTATCTAACGTTTACATTAATGATGAATAAAAAATACAGTGCTCTATTTCCTTTAATTATCGCTATTGCGCTTGCATTAGGGTTTTTTATAGGCGGAAAACTGAATTTTAACGACTCTCCAGAACGTCTTTTTTCTACAAATTCTAAAAAAGACAAACTCAACAGACTTATAGATTACATTGACTATGAATATGTAGATGATGTAAATACCGATAGTATCGTTGATGTTACTGTTAACAGTATTCTTGAAAAACTCGACCCGCATTCTGTATATATTTCTGAAAAAGAAATGTCTGGCGTGACCGAGAATATGAAGGGAGATTTCGTTGGTATCGGTATTAACTTTTACTCTTATCACGATACTATTGCTGTCATAAAAACAGTCAAAGACGGACCAAGTTTCGTGAAAGGAATTTTACCAGGTGATCGAATTCTAATGGCAGATAACGATACGCTGTATGGTAAAGATTTTCCGAGTGAAGTTATTGTAGAGAAATTAAAAGGTCAAGAAGGTACATCTATTGATCTTACCGTATTTAGAAAAGCAGAAAACAGAACATTTAATGTAAAGGTAAAGCGTGGCATTGTTCCTTTGAAAAGTGTCGATGCATTTTATATGCTTAACAGGGATATAGGCTATATTAAAGTTAATCGCTTTGCTGAGTCCACTTATAAAGAGTTTAAAGATGCCTTGGTAAAATTACAAAAACGAGGTGCTAAAAAGTTAGTACTTGACCTGCGAGATAATCCTGGTGGTTATTTAGGTATGGCAGAAGAAATGGCAGATGAGTTTTTAGAAGATGGTAAACTTATTTTGTTTACTAAAAATAAAAAAGGAAAAATCAATAAGAGTTTTGCTACAGATGAAGGTAGTTTTGAAGATAAACCTATTTATGTTTTAATAAACGAAAGATCTGCCTCTGCAAGTGAAATTGTAGCAGGTGCCTTGCAAGACAATGATATTGGTACTATTGTGGGTCGTCGCTCTTTCGGTAAAGGTTTGGTACAGCGAGAAATGGCTTTAGGTGATGGCTCCGCAGTTAGACTTACGGTTTCTAGATATTACACACCTACAGGTAGAAGTATTCAAAAAACTTATGCTAACGGAACCAAAGATTACTACCAGCGTTTTACAGATAGATTCCATAGTGGAGAAATGATTTCTGTAGATAGTATTAAAGTTGCAGATTCACTAAAATTTGTAACTCCGAAAGGAAAAGTTGTTTATGGTGGTGGAGGTATTATTCCTGATGTATTTGTTCCCATAGGAAGCAATGAAGAGGAAGCTGTTGAGAGTATGGATAATCTAGGTTTCTTGTCCTTTTTTGTATTTGAACACTTAGACGAGGATCGAGAAAGGTATGCTCAATATACCCAAGAAGAATTTGTGAACGATTTCAAAGTTGACGATATTCTCTTCGAAAGATTTGTACAGTATTCGGTAGATAGAAATCTAAGAATGAATTTCTATGATTACGAGCAGAGCATTAAACGCTACTTGAAAGCTAATATCGCAGAACAATTATTCAATACCAACATACACGCCAAAATTAAGGCAGATGAAGATCTTATGCTGCAAAAGGTATTAGAATTAGATGGTGGTGGAATTCTGCAATAAGAACTTGGCGAGATTAAAGCCAATAATTAATCCTTATTAATTTTATCTTGAATTTTTCTACTGGTAACGAATACCAAAAGAAGCACAATGGCACATAACGACGCCATTATTCCAATTAATGCTATCGTACTATTCTTCTCAAAAGGGTCGGCAAAATTCACTAGAGTTACATTGTAGGCTATAAGCGCTATTGCAATTACTATGAAAATTATGGATAATGTCTTGCTCATAAACTTATTTTTATAAAAATACAACCTTCTTACGGGCTAGAAAAGCTCATTAATATTAGCTGCGAATAATTTAACAGCAATTGCCATTAGAATTACTCCAAATACCTTTCTAATTACATTTACTCCGTTTTTACCGAGCATTTTTTCGATTTTCACAGATGATTTAAGTACAATGAAAACGAAAACGATATTAACTATAATGGCTACTATAATATTTTCAACAAAGTACTCTGCTCTTAAAGAAAGCAAAGAAGTAAGGGTACCTGCACCCGCAATTAACGGAAAGGCTATAGGTACAATAGAAGCACTTTCGGGTTCGTCATCTTTATATAAAGTGATGCCCAATATCATTTCAATAGCTAAAAAGAAAATAATGAAGGCCCCGGCTACGGCAAATGAATTTACATCAATGCCAATAAGATTTAAAATTTCTTCACCAAGAAATAAAAATGCGACCAT
This sequence comes from Maribacter caenipelagi, assembly GCF_004364175.1. Classification (GTDB taxonomy): domain Bacteria; phylum Bacteroidota; class Bacteroidia; order Flavobacteriales; family Flavobacteriaceae; genus Maribacter; species Maribacter caenipelagi. Next base: position 372,237 of record NZ_SNZW01000011.1, read on the forward strand.
TATAACCGCAGCCACAACAGATGCTTTCTCAGACTGAATATGTCCGACCTTTTTTCTCAAGCCAATTATAATGGGAATACTGCCCAAAATATCAATAACGGCAAACAATACCATACTAGCGGTTGCAATCTCCCTTAAATCAAAATGAAACTCCATACTTCAAATTTTTTGCAAATTTACGTTTATAAATATGCACTTAGACGTTTATTCTTAAAATTTTCTGGGACCATTACTTTTTAAAAAATGTATCTTGCGTCCTTTAAATTAGGTCATGTTTCAATTAGGGAAAACCATAGTATCTGAAGAGATCATAGAAAACGATTTTGTTTGCAACCTTAGTGCGTGTAAAGGTGGTTGCTGTGTAGATGGCGAAGCCGGTGCCCCAGTAGAAGATTCAGAAACCGAGATTATGGTCGATATCTACGCAAAAGTCAAACCTTTTCTAAGACCCGAAGGTATCGCTGTAATTGAAGAACAAGGTGCTTTTGTTAAGGGTGAAGATGGTGAGTGGGAAACCCCTTTAGTAAATGGAAGTGAATGTGCCTATGTTTTTTTCGATGAAAAGAAGATAGCTAAATGTGGTATAGAAGAAGCGTATAACCAAGGCGAAATTAACTGGAAAAAACCTGTCTCTTGTCATTTGTACCCAATAAGAGTGCGAGAGTATACCGAGCTAACAGCAGTTAACTATCATAAATGGCAAATTTGTGATCCAGCATGTGCTTTAGGTGATGAGTTAAAAGTGCCTATTTATAAATTCGTTAAAGAAGCTTTAATTAGAAAATTTGGCGAAGTGTGGTATGGCGAATTAGAAGAGGTTGCTAAAGAGCATCTTAAATAGTAGGTATATATATTACTATCTGTGTACCTATTGGGTTGGTATCATCGTCAAACTTATCAATGATATCTACATGAAAAAAATTTTCAAAATCACGAGAAAAATTTGCTAGTCGCTCTTTGGTAATATCAATACCTACCGACTTTCTCTTAAGAACCTTGCTATCCTTTATTCTTTCGGCAGCATTTCTACCCACACCATTGTCAGTAATGATTATTTCAATAAACCCGCTTTTACCTTTTTTAACATCTAAATCTATATTTTTCGCTCCATCTTTAGAAGATAGACCATGCCATAAGGCATTTTCTAAAAATGGCTGTAGAATTAGAGATGGTACTTTAATATTGTGGGTGTCTATGTCGTCTTTGATATCAATATTAAAATTGATTTCATTTGAAAATCTAATGTTTTCAATATTCATATACAGTGCTACCGTTTCTAACTCTTCTGCCAAAGAAATTTCTCGTTGAGACGATGCTTCAAGAATTTTACGTACCAATTTTGAAAATTTATTTAGATAATGAACAGCATTCTTTTTCTCATTATTAATAATGTATAGTTTAATCGAGTTTAGGGAATTGAATAAAAAATGAGGATTCATTTGACTTCGTAACATACTTTGCTCTAATGTCAAAAGTTTTTTCTCGGCATTTAATTGACTCTGTCTGTATAGAATATATAAAATGCCAATAAGTAGAATTAAGAAGACACCAATGATAATTAGCATGGTCCTATTTTTCTTTAACTTTAAACGTACAGATTCATTTTCTTCTGCTAATCGCTCTAATTGGTTCGCTCTCATTTGAGATTCGTACCGTAAAATCATATCATTTACATACCGTAGATTAAGAGAGTTGGTAATGCGTTCTTCGTACTTTTTAGATTCCTTAAAGTATTGCATACCTTTCTGGTAATCGTCTCGCTTGATCCAAAGCTCGGATAAGAATTTATTAGCTTCTGATATTTCTGCATTTAGTCCATTTGATATTGCTAAACTTAAACCAGCCTCTAGATTGGTTTCTGCTGCGTCGTAATTGCCCAAACGTATCAATGACCATCCTAGGTTTATATAAATAGTGGTTATGATTTTTTGGTCTGCAATAGAGATGGCTTTTAATAGATTGTTTTCTAAAATAGAAATTGCTTCTTCGATTTTGCCCATGTGAACATATACATGTGCTATACTATAATTACATATTATTTTTCCGCGGTTAGAATCAATAATTTCATTGTAAACAAGTGCTTTTCTGAAGTTTTTTAAAGCAGGTTTAAGCTCTCCTTGGTATTCATAGCTCTCGCCTAAATTTTGATGGCTAATGGCAAGTCCTTGTTTGTCGTCCAATTCTTTTTGAAGAATCATCGACCTTTTATATTTCTCAATGGCCAAGTTATATTGTTCTAGCATTTGATATATTCCGCCGATACTGTTTAGAGATTCACTAATGCTTCTTTTTAAATGGTTATTAGGTTCGCTAACAGTTTCTGCCAATTCTAATGCTTCTTGACTATAGTCTAATGCAGATTTTATAGCATCAGTACGTCTATATACGGTACTTAGCATATTTAGACTATGTACCCTGAGCTCAATATTATTGGCTTCAACAGATATATTTAAGGCATCTTGGTAAAGATCTAGTGCTTTTGGGTATAAAGTCAAGTCACGATAGAGAGTTCCTAGTTGGTTTAATGCGTAAGCTTCACCTAAAAGATACTTGTTAGTTGTTGACTTGTTTTCAATGTAGCGCAAAGCAATACTATCATTACTAAATATTGCTAAGGTCGAATGTATTTTTTTATATTCTCGTGGAGGTTTGGATAGCAGGCTATCTACTATTTCTTTTAAATTTTCTGGTATATCTTGAGAGTAACTATGGTGTTGAGGTACTAAAGTATACAGAAGAAAAAATAGAATTTTGAACTTGAATTTATACACTATAATATTTAAAATATGCTTAAGATTTATACGAGAATAGCTTTTTAGTATGCTACAACATGTCTAAGAAATCAGATTTTTTTTGTCTTGAGACAGGTATTTTGTGATTTGATTTTAGCACCACATAACCATCTGTTTTTAAGAATTCTTTTATTTTATTCAAATTGATGATATATGAATTGTGAATTCTAAAAAAAGAATCTGCCGGAAGCAATTCGTTAACCTCCTTTAGTTTTTTGGTAAGTACTATTTTTTGACCGTCGGTTAAAAATATGGTACTGTAATTACCGTCAGATTCTGCATAGAGAATCTCATCACTCTCTAAAAACAATAATTTACCATCGGTGTTTAATGTAATACGTTTATGTAATGATCTTGAGTTATAATTTAAGAGTGCTTTTTCTAATTTTTCAACAGAAAAATTCTTGCTATTAAATTTTTTTATTTTGACAATAGTCTCTTCTAGATCATCGGTATCAATCGGTTTTAACAGATAATCTAAAGCCTGACTTTTTATAGCTTTTAGTGCATATTGATTATAAGCGGTAGTGATAACAACAGGGAAATTCTTATTGGTGAGTTTTCTAATAAACTGAAAACCGTCCATAGTGGGCATTTCGATATCTAAAAAGAGGCAGTCTGGAGTATTTTTTTCTAAGTAAGAAAGTGCTTCATTGGGGTTCGTAAATGAGGCGATAACATTGATTTCATCGCTGAAATTAGTAAGCTCCCATGTTAAGCTCTGAAGGGCTTTAATTTCATCATCAACTATTACAGCTTGTAACATATAAAATCTGGTATCAAGTTAGGAAGTTATGAAAAAATAAGCTTTTGCGTTGTTTTCAATTGCTAATTTGTATCAATGGAAGAAATATTAGTGTAATCGGTATATAAAGCGCTAAAGGTGTTAATTTTTATTAAATACTTACATTAATAAAGAAAAAGACTACAAATAAACAATTTTATTAAATATGCCTGAAATTCATTTTCCGATTATACATAAAATGGAACAGGTTATACAATATAGACATTTGCTTTTTCAGCTTAAAATTATCTTTAGCAAAGAACTTCAGTATGTTATAAATAAATTTGACGTGAAAAAGTGCGGTATAATGTTAGCATTATTTATTGTGGTCTTAATGGTCGCTTCGCAATTTATGCAAGATAAAGATGGGTTAAATGAAAACATTACTGTTGCACTTGAAGCTCAAAAACGAAATAAGATTAGACCATAACTATAACAATTTCTTACAACCATGCTTAAGCTAATTCAGTTTTCCGGTAAGTTTTTGAAAATATTCTTTTTTGGAATAATACCATTTATTTTACTGTCTGGTGGGTCAAAAGGAGATGTTGATTACTTAAGAATTGAAAAAGGAACTTGCAGTTTTAATGTTGAAGGGAATATTAATTTTCATTTAGATGGTTTGGCCACCTTTACAAATGTAACAGAGCAAGATAAATTCGGCAATACAACAGACAAGTTGTTGTTGAGTTTTACGTCAGGTACTGATGGTGAGATACAAACTTTGGAGTTTATTATAGCAGCTAAATCAAAAAAGCATCATGGAGTAACATTAGGTGTACATAGAATAAAAAATTTAGACCGTTTACTTAATAGGTTTAGCGGTGTTTACGGTTTTGCAGATCTAGGTAGTGTAAGTGAACTGCCTTTTTTTATAAAATCTGGTGATATTATTATCACCGAAATATTTTCTAACAAAGTCGATGGCAAGTTAGAAGTGCAATTAGAAAATGCTAATGGAGAAACTTTGAATGTTGAAGGTTCTTTTAATGCAGATATAAAAGTTTAAAATTTAGTACGGTTCTTTATAAGGTAGTGTATGTTATCTTATATCTAATGTTTGAGCGCCAAAATAAGTATAACTACGATTCGTCGTATGATTACGTTCTAAGAAAAGGTTTCGGGGGAACTACCTTAATTAGGCTTGGTGGGCATTTTTCATAAAAGAAGCATTAGTGGGACCGTACATTTTTTATGCCAAAAAGTAAATCTCATACTAATTTTAATTCAAGATTCTAAGATTATATAGTATGTTTTTTCATTCCAGTAGTTTGAAATTCGTTAGTTATTTTATTGGGTTTTAAAATTCAAAAAAGCTACTTGGAATTGAAATTTGTCGCTAGCGCGTATGTTTATAATCAAAATTTAAATTAAGAAATGATTTATACTTAAGGTCATTTCGCAATATGAAAATAAAAAAGACCCCACATTATGGGGTCTTTTTTAAATACGGCTAAGCCGAGGTTAAGTAAGGGGAATCTTATTTATCGTTTTTGATATAAGGCTTTAATACAGTCGAAAATAACAACGCTGCAGCGTATATCATCAATATTGTAATATAATTTTCCATAGCTTATGTATTAGACTATAAGTTATATACGCAACAAAATCCTTTTTGGATTACGGAAATTTGATAGTATTATTAAAAAAACTATGATACGTTAATCTAATGGTACTTTTAAGATTGAACCATTTAAAATTTAATCTCATTTTAAACAATTCAAACGAATTTGACTTTATCTTTTTATAGAAATAAAAAGATAATTTTGATGCCAAAAGTAAACCGGCATAAACGAGTAATGTGTGTAGGTAATGGGACATATACAAAAGAACGAATAAGTAGGTGAATTCTTACATATTAAAAATGCATTTCATCGAAAAAGTGATAACTATTCGATAAAATGCATTTTATGCTACTTTGTTATGCTTGTTAATATAAATGGTATTAAAGAAAACTATCTACTTTTTTATACGCTTCTATTACAGCGAGTTCACCTTCTTTACCATCTCTTGAGTTTCCGTGCTCCATACCTAATACACCAGTAAAGCCTTGCTCATGAATCCATTTAAAAACATTGTGGTAGTTAATTTCACCGGTAGTTGGCTCATTTCTACCAGGGTTGTCACCTATTTGAATATAGGCTATCTCTGACCAAGAGGCTTCCATATTCGGAATCAAGTTTCCTTCTTGAATTTGTTGATGATAGATATCAAATAATATTTTGCATGCAGGAGAATTTACCGCTTTGCATATTTCAAAGGCCTGTGGAGAATCGGTCAAAAATAACCCAGGGTGATTTCTGAAGTTCAATGGCTCTAGAACCATAGTAATATTATGTGGTTCTAATAGGGCAGAGGCTTGTTTAAGACTTTCGACTACATTGGCTGTTTGGTACCCCATTTTCAATTTAAGGTCTACATGACCGGGTACTACTGTCATCCATTTTGCATTTACTCGCTTTGCTACTTCAATTGAGCTTTTTATATCATTTAAAAATTCTTCTCGTTTAGTTAAATCTCCTGATGCTAGATTTGGTGTTTTCCAATGAATTTCATGAGCTACAAAAACACCCATTTCAATACGACGTTTTTTCATTGTTGCCGCCATTTTTTCTTGCTGTTCAATGGGGCGTTTGCGCATCTCATTATCTTCAAAGGCAGTATAACCTTGATCGGCCATAAAGTTCAATTGGTCAATTGGATCATCGCCTGCAAGGTGTTTGAACATACCTAAGTGGGGCGCATATTTTAAATTGTATTTATGCGTCGTTGTATTGTTGCTTAACGTATTGGCAAATGATACGGTACTTGCTACTGAAAGTGCACCTGTAGTTAATGCAGATTTTTGAATGAAGCTTCTTCTTTTCATGAGTAGTGTATTAAAATGAAAATAGCCAAGAGCGATAATAAATCATACTCTTGGCTATTAAATATTAGAATATTATTTGGCTATAAGGACCATGCCTTACCGCCTGTAAGCTCTTGTAGATCGCCACAAGGTACATATTCTCCTGGTACAGGTAGATAAGCTAAAACTTCTTCACCAACATATTCTGAAGCTTTATAGCCCCAAATAGTCATACCTCTTAAATTATTTGCAAAGGCAAATCTTGAAATTTCGTCACCTATTTCTGTAGTAGTGCCTTCAGAGATTGCTTTAGTGTAGCTATTTATGGTCTCGAACATTTCTGCTTGTTGCTCTTTAGTATACTTTAAAGAACTAGCTATAACAGGTTCAAGATCTTCGGTAGTTAAATCTTCAGCTTTTTCCTTACCAGAATCTGCCAAGGCTTTATCGATAAACTTGTTCATAGACATTTTAAGGAAATCTTGTTGCTCCGTTTCCATTACATCTTTAGCAAACTTGTCTATAAAAATATCTACTTGTACTTCTGTAGCAGAAGGAGTGTCTGTTTTAGGTAAAATTATATCAACCAATTTAGAGAGAACAGACCCTTCGTTTTGAGCTAAAAATTCAGGTGTCCAAGTAATTGCTGGTTCACTTTTACAACTTTGTACTATTGATAATAAAGTTGGGGTGGCCACCATATATCCAAGTGACATCCCCATATTTTTTAATACGCGTCTTCTATCCATTATATGTTTCCTTTTTTAAGTTCTTTAACTGCATGGTCTGCAGCTCTGGCCGTAAAAGCCATATAAGTTAATGATGGGTTTACACAACTGGCAGAGGTCATAAATGACCCATCTGTTACATATACATTAGGTACATCATGTAATTGGTTGTTTCCGTTTAAAACAGATGTTTTTCTGTCTCTTCCCATACGGGCAGTTCCCATCTCGTGAATACCCAAGCCTAAAGCACTTTCATTATCATACCCTTTTACATCTCTTAGTCCGGCTTTTTCTAACATATCTACAGCAGATTCTAAGATATCTTTACGCATTTTAAGTTCATTCTCTTGAAGTTCTGCATCAAAAGTAACTGTAGGTAGACCCCAATCATCTAACTTGTCGTAGTCTAAGGTAAATCTGTTGTTTTCATATGGTAGTACTTCTCCAAAGCCCATCATACCAAACGTCCATCCACCTGGTTTTAAAACAGCATCTTTTAAATCTTTACCATGAGATAGTTCGGCAATAGATTCTTCCCAGTTACCTCTAGAAGCACTACCTTGATAGCCAAACCCTCTCTTATAATCTCTGTCAGTATCTCCACCTAAGTTTCTAAATCTTGGAATGTAGATTCCACTTGGTTTTCTTCCTTTATAGTATTTATCTTCAAAGCCATCAAATTTACCAGAGGCACCTACTTGAAGTTGGTGGTCCATTATGTTACGGCCTAATTGATCAGATTCATTACCCATACCATTAGGGAAGGTTTCAGATTTAGATTGCATTAATATAGAAGTAGATGCAATTGCAGATGCACATAAGAAAATAACTTTCGCCTTAAATTCAAAAGTTTCTTTCGTATTTGCATCGATAACTTTTACACCTGTAGCTTTCTTTGTCTTTGGGTCATAGATTACTTCATGTACAATAGAATCTGGTCTCAATGTCATATTACCTGTAGCTTCTGCTGCTGGTAATGTAGAAGATAAACTACTGAAATATGCTCCAAAAGGACACCCTCTAATACATCTATTTCTAAATTGACATTTACTTCTTCCGTCAAATTGTTTTGTACCTGTAATATGTGCTGTTCTACCTGCGGTTACTACACGGCCATCAAAATTTTCGGCAACTTTTTCTCTGAACTCTTGCTCTACACAGTTAAGTTCCATCATCGGTAAAAATTGACCGTCGGGCAACTGCTCTAAACCTAAATTTTCACCACTTACACCGATAAAGGTTTCTACCTTATCATACCAAGGTGCGATGTCTTTATAACGTACGGGCCAATCTACGGCAATCCCTTCTTTTTTGTTAGCTTCAAAATCGATATCGCTTAAACGGTAACTTTGACGGCCCCACTGTAAAGAACGACCACCTAAATGGTACCCTCTCATCCAATCAAAACGCTTTGTTTCGTTGTATGGATGTTTAAGGTCATTTACAAACCACATATTACTAGCTTGGCTCGTAGTATAACCAGTTCTGTTTTGTTTTGGTTGTTGTTCTATGATTTCTTTGGTCGGTTCGCCTGCATTTGGGAAATCCCAAGGGTCTTTATTCGCAGTCTCATAGTCATCGATATGTTTAACCATTCTACCACGTTCTAAAACCAATGTTTTAAGGCCTGCCTCGCATAGTTCTTTTGCGGCCCAACCACCACTTATACCTGTTCCTACGACAATTGCGTCATAGGACTCTTGTTCTTCGTTGTAATAAAATTTGCTCATAAAAGTTGTTTATTCTCTAAATTTATTAAATATAAAATTAATTCTATACATTTAATGTCCTTACTTCTTGCAAAATTCGCTAAAACTAGCATCAAGTTAGAATAATGTACCAATTCATAATTTTAACGTTAACAGTTAAGGTTATATTTCAAACAACAACAAACTACCAAAAATGAAAAGAAAAAAATTTATTCGTATTGCCTCTATTGTAGGTATTGGAATCTCGTTATTAGGAACTTACGCTTGTAAGGAAACTAAAAAAGAAAAAGTTGAAAATTCTGAAGTCGTAGTAAAAGGCAGCAAAGCTGAGCCATTTTTTAAATTATCTCTAGCACAATGGTCGATGCATAAAATGATCAGAGAAGATGGCGTTGATCCATATTCTTTTGCTGAAAAAGCTAAAAAATGGGGATTTACTGGTTTAGAATACGTTAGCCAATTGTATAATCCTGAATTAGAAGAAGCAGGTTATTCTGAAGAAGCAATGGCAAATTTCGTAGCAAAATCTAATGCTGAAGCTGAAAAATACGGAATGACAAATGTATTGATCATGATTGATGGTCAAGGTAATTTAGCGGTTAATGATGAAGCTGAAAGAAATGAAACGGTAGAGAAGCATAAAAAATGGGTAGATGCCGCTGCAGCTATGGGTTGCCATGCTATAAGGGTTAATCTAAACGGTAGCAATGTACCAGAAGAATGGATCAAGAACTCTGTCGATGGTCTTACCAAATTAGCGACTTATGCAAAAACCAAAAATATTAATGTATTGGTAGAAAATCATGGCGGATTGTCTTCTAACGGAGAATTACATGCGCAAGTGATGAAAACAGTTAATATGGATAACTGTGGAAGTTTACCTGATTTTGGTAACTTCTGTATAGAGCGTAAGCCTGATAGTTGGGACTGCTTAAAGGAGTATGACAAATATAAAGGTGTAAAAGAATTAATGCCATACGCTAAAGCAGTGAGTGCAAAATCTAATAATTTTGATGCAGACGGATATGATACAGGAATTAACTATGTACAAATGCTTGAAATTGTAAAAGAAGCAGGTTATACAGGTTTTATTGGTGTGGAATTTGAAGGGTCTGAAATTAGGGAAGAAGCAGGTATAATTGCTACTAGAGATCTTTTGTTGAAAGCGGCAAAAGAAATAGAATAATCAAGAGTATGATTTATGGAGACTTTTTTTAATGAAATATTCGATTATAACTTTCACTGCAACAAGAAATTGATAGAACAGTCTTTGGCACTAAATACAGTACCACCAGAAACGATGCGTTTATTTAGTCATATCTTAAATGCGCATCATATTTGGAACGCAAGAATCTTAGGTAAACCAAGTGATTATGGGGTTTGGCAAGAACATGATATAAAAAAATGGGCAGATATTCATTATGAAAATCAGCGTAGCTCTTTTGAAATTATCACTAATGCCGATAATTTTGATAAACGTATAGATTATGAGAATACCGAAGGGCGATTGTTCACCAATACGTTGCAAGATATTCTTTTTCATATCATCAATCATTCTACAAATCATAGAGGGCAAATTGCTGTAGATTTTAGAAATAATGGTGAAATTCCTATGAGTTCAGATTATGTTTATTATAAAAGATAGATGAAAAATCAAGTCAGAGTGCAGCTTTGCTTCATGATGTTTTTAGAATTTTTTATTTGGGGTGCTTGGTTCGTAACTCTAGGTACATTTTTAGGAAACAACTTAAAAGCAACAGATGGTGAGATAGCCTTGGCATTTTCAACACAATCATGGGGAGCTATCATTGCTCCCTTTGTTATTGGTATAATAGCCGATAGATACTTTAATGCAGAAAGAATTTTGGGGGTTTTACATCTTCTAGGTGCGGTGCTTATGTATTTCATGTACCAGAGCTCCGACTTCGATAATTTCTATATGTTGGTTTTGGCATATATGATCTTGTATATGCCCACATTAGCATTGGTTAATTCGGTTTCTTTTAATCAGATGAAAAATCCGGCTAAGGAGTTTTCTTTGGTTCGTGTTTTTGGAACTGCAGGATGGATTATTTCCGGACTCTCAATTAGCTATGTTTTTAACTGGGACCAAGGTGAAAACATAGGGCAGGGTTTATTGAAAAATACTTTTTTAATGACTGCTATAGCCTCTTTAATTTTAGGTTTTTTTAGCTTTACGTTACCTAAAACACCGCCAAAAGCGGCAAGTTCAGAGAAACTTGGAGTGAAAGAAATTTTAGGTTTAGATTCTTTAAGTTTATTTAAGGATAAGAACTTTTTAATATTCTTTATTTCGTCGGTCTTAATATGTATTCCATTGGCATTTTATTATCAAAATGCGAATCCGTTTTTGGTGGAAATTGGTATGGATAATCCGACAGGGAAAATGACCTTAGGTCAAATTTCTGAAATTGCCTTTATGTTATTACTACCGTATTTTTTTACAAAATTCGGCTTTAAGAAAACCATTCTTGTAGCTATGGTGGCGTGGGTAGTTCGTTATTTATTATTTGCATTTGGTGATGTAAATGAACTTGGGTTCATGCTCATAATCGGTATTGCACTACATGGTATATGTTATGATTTTTTCTTTGTCTCAGGGCAAATCTATACCGATAGCAAAGCAGGTGAAAAGTTTAAAAGCTCAGCACAGGGTCTTATAACACTGGCAACTTACGGTGTGGGTATGTTAATTGGGTTTTGGGTCGCAGGTAAAATATCTACCACATATCTTATAGAAGACGGTAAACACATTTGGGAAACCATTTGGATGTATCCGGCTGGTTTTGCGCTGGCTGTATTTATTTTGTTCGCGATTTTCTTTAAAACCGAGAAAATAGAATATCAGTCTTAGATAAATTCTTTAATTTAAACGCCTGAAAATTGTTTCCATGAAATGCCATAGCTATTTTTTAATGGATAAATCAGATAAAAATTTTTAGATAACAAAACGAATGTAAATCCAACAGGATTTTAAACAATACTATTTTCAATAACAAACAACAACTTAAACAACAACAAAAATGCCAAAGAAAATACGATTAGGAATATTAGGTGGTGGTGGAGATTCGCTTATAGGAGTGTTACATAGGGTAGCTTCTTTTATCAATGACAATTATCAAATAACAGGAGCTGTTTTTAATCCTGATTATGATGCCAGTATTGAATTTGCAAAAGAAATTGATGTGCCTTTAAACCGAATCTATAAAGATTTTGATACATTAATTGAAGAGGAATTAAAACTACCAGAAGATGAACGTATTCAAGTATGTTCTATACTAACACCCAACTTTTTGCATTACCCAATGGCTAAGAAGTTGTTGGATAACGGTTTCCACGTCATTTGTGAAAAGCCGATGACCACAACTTTAGATGAAGCAAAAGACTTACAGAAATCTCATGAGAAGGCAGGTACCGTTTTCGCTTTAACGCATACCTATACAGGTTACCCAATGGTGCGCCAAATGCGCGAAATGATCAAGGCTGGTGCTTTAGGTAAAATACATAAGGTTGATGCGGTGTATTACCAAGGTTGGATTAATACTATTATTCACGATAAAGAGAAAAGATCTTCTGTTTGGAGGTTAGATCCAAAGAAAGCAGGTATTAGCTCGTGCATGGGCGATATCGGTGTTCATGCTTTTAATATGGTTGAATATACCACAGGGCTTAAGGTAAACGAACTACTTTGTGACTTCAACTACCTTTATGAAGATAACCAGATGGATGTAGACGGTACTGTTCTTATACGTATGGGAAACCATGTAAAAGGTGTTATTAGAGGTAGTCAAGTAGCTACTGGTGAAGAAAACGGACTAGCCATTGCAATATATGGTGAGAAAGGCGCTTTTCGTTGGGAGCAAGAACGCCCTAACTTTTTATATAAATTAAGCGATACAGAACCAACGCAAATCTATAAGCCTGGTCATGCCTATAATTCTGAATTGTCTTTAGATGGCACTAAATTACCTGCTGGTCACCCAGAGGGTATTTTTGATTCTATGGCAAACATTTATAAAGGTGTAGCGAAAGCAATTAGAGGCCAAGAATATAATAGTGGAGAATTCCCAACTATGTCAGACGGTGTACGTGGTATGAACTTTATTGAAGCAACAGTAGATTCACATAAAAGCGGAAATACCTGGGTAGCTTTAGAGAATTAAATTATAATTAGATAGTATAAAAAAGAGCCGCAATTTGCGGCTCTTTTTGTTTTATAAATTTTAATGATACTTAAGAGTTTACTACTTTAAAATGTTGGCATATAACTATCATACTTTCTCTTGGTTCTCTTTTAAATTCTTGTAATTCTCTGGTAAAAAAGTCCCAATGATATTTTTTCCAGCTTTCTAAAGATGTATCTCCATTTGCTTCTAATTGAGCATAAGTAGAATCAATACTGAAATACGGTTTAAGAGAAACTGCTGTGGTAGCAACTATGCATTGTGCTTCACCACTCCAATTTGTAACCACTACATAATCTCCTATTTTTGGTAAAGGTTCATTTCTATTTTGTAAACCTAGTAATGAATGTGAGATTGCCTTTTTAGCTCCACTCTTTATTAATCTGGCATTTTCGTTGGCATCTTGTTCATTGTCGCCAAAATACATCGTTTTTGGTGTCTCATGAAAGACATCTTCAAGGTGATTTTTTAGATAATTCCCCCACATGTTTCTGGCTGAAGCATTTTCCATAAGTTGTTGTTTTCTTTAATCTATAGGATTTAATAAACGTAATTCTTTCTAATTAATTTTAAATTCAGGAAAATATACCTGCTTTTAATTGTTCGGCTGCATGATTTGCTGCTCTTGCGGTAAATGCCATATAGGTCAATGACGGGTTTACGCAACTAGAAGAGGACATAAAAGCGCCGTCGGTCACGTACACATTAGGTACTAAATGCACTTGATTGTACTTGTTTATAATAGAGGTTTTTGCGCTGTGCCCCATTCTAGCCCCACCCATTTCATGAATACCTAAGCCAGGTCCACTAGACTCTTCATAAGATGCAACATCTTTAAAGCCAGCTTCTTCGAACATTGTCACAATTTCTTTTTTAATGTCTTTGCGCATTTTGTATTCATTCTCTTTAAACTCAACATCAAAAGCCAATTGCGGTAAACCCCATTTGTCTTTTTCTGATGGGCTAAGGGTAACTCTATTATCATCATAAGGTAAAAACTCTCCAAATCCGGTTACGCCGATTGTCCATCGACCTGGTTTTAGTACAGATTCTTTTAACTCTTTTCCGTAACCTAGTTCGCCAATTTCTTGCGACCAATCTCCTCTGCTTGCAGTACCTTGGTAACCGAAGCCTCGTAAATAACCTTCCCGTTTTGTTTTCTCGTTTAAGTTTACAAAGCGAGGTATATAGAAGCCGTTTGCACGTCTGCCTTTATAATATTTATCTAGGTAGCCATCAACTTTAGCTGTTGCTCCAAGTTTGTAATGATGATCCATGATACCTCTTCCTAAAGCATCAGAATCATTACCCAATCCGTTAGGGAAACGTTCAGATTTAGATTGTAATAATATGCCAACAGAAGCCATGGCCGAAGCACAAAGAAAGATGATTTTAGCTTTGAATTCTAATTTTTCATTGGTTTCAGTATCAATAACTCTTACGCCTGTTGCTTTTTTAGTAGTATCATCATAGATAATTTCATGAACAATAGAATTTGGTCTCAAGGTCATATTGCCAGTACGTTCGGCTGCAGGCAAAGTAGATGAGTTACTGCTAAAATAGCCTCCAAAAGGGCAGCCTCGCCAGCAACGATCTCTATTTTGACATGTGCCACGACCTTCAAATTTTGCATTAGGGTCGGTAATATGTGCCGCCCGACCTATGGTAATCAGCCTACCATCATCGAATTTATCTGCGGTAATTTTTTTGAAATCCTCTTCTACGCAGTTTAATTTCATCGCTGGTTGAAATTTGCCATCGGGTAAGACCTCTAAACCTAATGCTTCACCACTTACTCCGATATACTCCTCAACCTTGTCATACCATGGGGAGATATCTTTGTACCGCACTGGCCAGTCTACTCCAACGCCTTCTTTTTTATTTGCTTCGAAATCAATATCGCTCAATCGGTAGCTTTGTCGCCCCCAAGTAAGTGATCTACCACCTACTTGATAACCTCGTATCCAATCAAAACGTTTGGTTTCTACATATGGGTGATCTAGGTCGTTTACGAAAAAATGTTTCGAATCTTCTGTTGGTGCCCAATTTACTCTTTTTTGTACATGATATTTTTTTTCATCCTCCTTGGATAACTGACCTTTCAAAGGGTAATCCCAAGGATCGTCGTGCATGGTAGGATAATCTTCTATATGCTTCACCATTGGACCGCGTTCCAAAACAAGTGTTTTTAAGCCCTTCTCTGTTAATTCCTTAGCAGCCCAACCGCCACTAATTCCTGTTCCGACAACAATTGCGTCGAATATTTCATCCTGATTCATGCTTGAATTTTTATCTTTTTCTGATGGTATTCCCTATATTTATAGCAAATCTCCAAAGTATTGAGAAGAACCTGATACAATTCTTAAATATAAGATTTTTTGATAGATGTGACATCTCAAACACAACAACAAATTCAAACAACAACAGATAGTAAATTTTATGAAAACAATCAAAGGACCAGCCGTATTCTTGGCGCAGTTTGTAGACAGTAAAGCTCCATTTAATTCCTTGGACGGAATGTGTAAATGGGCAGCTGATCTAGGTTATAAAGGAATTCAAATTCCTACATGGGAAAGTTTTTTAATTGACTTGGATAAAGCAGCTGAAAGTCAGACGTATTGCGATGAGCTAAAAGCCAAAGTAAACTCTTATGGGTTGGAAATAACAGAACTTTCAACGCACTTACAAGGGCAATTAGTCGCAGTAAACCCGGCATACGACTTAATGTTCGATTCTTTTGCCCCTAAAAATGTTCACGGAAACCCGAAAGCAAGAACAGAGTGGGCAGTAGAAACCGTAAAGAAAGCAGCAACGGCTAGTAGAAGACTTGGGTTAAATGCGCATGCTACATTTTCTGGCTCTTTATTATGGCATACCATGCACCCTTGGCCACAGAGACCAGCTGGTTTAGTGGAAATGGGCTTTGAAGAATTGGCAAAAAGATGGACACCGATCTTAAATCATTTCGATAAAGAAGGTGTAGATGTTTGTTATGAAATTCATCCTGGTGAAGATTTACACGATGGTGATACCTTTGAGCGTTTTCTAGCAGCTACAGGTAATCATAAAAGAGTAAATATTCTTTATGATCCAAGCCATTTTGTATTGCAACAATTAGATTATATCACATACATAGATCACTATCATGAGTTTATAAAGTCTTTTCATGTTAAGGATTCTGAGTTTAACCCTACGGGTAAAAAAGGTGCTTTTGGCGGTTATAACGATTGGAGCGATAGAGCTGGTAGATACCGTTCATTGGGTGATGGTCAAATTGATTTCAAAACGATATTTTCTAAATTAACACAATACGGTTGCGATGTTTGGGCGGTAATGGAATGGGAATGTTGTATTAAGAGCCCTGAACAAGGTGCGCGTGAAGGTGCTAAATTTATTGCAGACCATATTATCGAAGCTACTGAAAAGACCTTTGATGATTTTGCAGGGGCAGAAATCGATAAAGAAATGTTGAAGAAAATGTTAGGGCTTTAAAATGAAGAGGATGAAAAAATATATAATTAGTACAGCTTGTTTATTAGCATTTGTTGCATGTAAGCAAGAGAAAAAAGAAACAACTGAAGCAGCCGTTGTTGAAGAAGTTGCCGTTGTACATAATGAATGGGAAGTATTGTTTGACGGTACTTCTTTAGATAAATGGAAAGAATTTAAAACAGACGACGTAAGTGATGCTTGGAAAATAGAAGATGATGCATTGGTATATACACCGCCTGCTGAAGGTGAGGAGAATAAAAATCATGATCTTGTTACTAGGCAAGAGTATACTAATTTTGTATTAAGCTTAGATTGGAAAATATCTGAAGCTGGTAACAGTGGAGTATTTTGGGGTGTAAGTGAAGATGAAAAATTTGGAACCGGTTACCAAACGGGTCCAGAAATTCAAATTTTAGATAATGAAAAACACCCAGATGCAAAAGCGGGTACAACACATCAAGCAGGTGCTTTGTATGATATGGTTTCACCGGCCAAAGATGTTACTAACTCAGTGGGGGATTGGAACACAATGGTCATTACAGTAGATCATAATGCACACGTAGGTAGTGTTACCTTAAACGGTACTGTAATGGTTACATTCCCAGTAGCAAATGCAGAATGGGACGCTTTGGTAGCAAAATCTAAATTTGCTGATTGGGACGGATTTGGAAAATACACTACCGGTAAAATCGGATTACAAGATCATGGTAATGTAGTAGCGTTCAGAAATATAAAAATTAAACAACTTTAATAGCATTTACGTATGAAAAATAGATACTCATTACTACTGTTAGTTGCTTCTTTGGGAGTAATATCTTGTCAAGAAAAAGTAACTGTCGCTGCTGACGCAAGTATGGAGGCTGTAAAGGATAGTGTAATCGTTCATGAAGAATACATGGGCGAGGAACCTACTACGCCCGAAGAAACTGAATTCTACGAACCAAAAGTTGTCGTTGTTAAACCTGCAACTGCTAGTTCTGCCCCAAGTGATGCTATTGTGCTTTTTAATGGCACCAATTTAGATAATTGGATAAGTACAAATGATAGTACTGCGGCTAAATGGCATTTGAACAAAGATGGTAGTATGACGGTAAATGATAAAACCGGAAACATTCAGACAAAGCAGAATTTTGGTGATGTACAGTTGCATTTAGAATGGAAATCTCCGCTGCCAGTACAGAGAGATAATCAGAATAGAGCAAATAGCGGTGTGTTTCTTAACGGAATATATGAGGTGCAGATTTTGGATCAAAATGATAATCCTACTTATGTAAATGGGCAAGTAGGTTCTATTTACAAGCAACATGTGCCATTAGCGATGGCATCTGTGCCAACAGGTGAGTGGAATACGTATGATATTATTTATCACGCGCCAGAATTTAATGTGGATGGTGGTAAAATAAAATCTGGTGATATTACTGTAATTCATAACGGTGTATTGGTTCAAGACCATGTTGAGTTAAAAGGAACTACCCCTTATATTGGTTGGCCTAAAAACCCTGCTCATGGTAAGGGACCATTATTGTTACAAGATCACGGCGATGATAGTCGTGTTAGTTTTAGAAATATTTGGGTCAGGGAACTTTAATATTTTATCGATTAGAATTTAAGGAGTAAACAAGATATTTTTTTGTTTACTCCTTTATTAATTTTGTAAGGTGAGATGATTGACATTGAAATTTTCATTTACCTTACCTTTGTCTTATTCTAAAATGTATTTATGATTCAATCAATGACCGGCTTTGGAAAGCATGTAGTTCAATTACCCAATAAAAAGATTACGGTAGAAATAAAATCGCTGAATAGTAAGAGCATTGATTTAAATGCACGTATGCCTTCAAGTTATCGCGAAAAAGAATTAGAACTAAGAAAATTGGTCGCTAATTCATTATTGCGTGGTAAGGTGGACTTTAACCTATATGTGGAGCTTACAGGAGACACAACTTCTACTCAGGTTAATGAAGTTGCTGTTAAACAATATATGAATCAGTTAAAAAGCATAGCTGACGGGGATGATATGAGATTGTTGGAAATGGCATTGCGTTTTCCTGATGCTATGAAGACGGATAAGGAAGATATCGATGAATCGGAATATGAAGCTATAAAAGAAGCTTTAAAAGGAGCTTTGGTAGAGATTAATGAGTTCAGGTCAGAAGAGGGGAGTGTCTTGGAAAAAGATTTTTTAGAAAGAATAGCTTCTTTGAAAAAATTGCTAGATGAGGTTGTGAGTATCGATCCAGATAGACAAGCTACAATACGTGAGCGATTAGAAAAAGCGGTGCAAGATCTTAAAGCAGATGTTGATGCAAATAGATTTGAGCAAGAGCTTATTTACTATTTAGAAAAGTATGATATTACCGAAGAAAAGGTACGCCTAGCAAATCATTTAGACTACTTCAGTAAAACATTACAATCAGACGATAGTAATGGTAAAAAATTAGGTTTTATTTCTCAAGAAATCGGTCGTGAAATCAATACGATCGGTTCCAAAGCAAACTATGCACCTATGCAACAAATAGTTGTGCAAATGAAAGATGAGCTAGAGAAGATTAAAGAACAAATGTTAAACGTACTATAGATGAAAGGTGGAAAACTAATCATTTTTTCTGCGCCCTCAGGTAGTGGGAAAACAACCATTGTACGCCATTTATTGGCACAGCCAGAATTGAATTTGGCTTTTTCGGTATCGGCCACTTCGCGCCCTAGAAGGGGAAAAGAAAAGAATAAAGAACATTATTATTTCATGTCGGTATCCGAGTTTAAAAATCATATTAAGAATGATGATTTTTTGGAGTGGGAAGAAGTTTACAGAGATAATTTTTACGGGACATTAAAAAGTGAAGTAGAACGACTTTGGGCAGAAGGCAAGAACGTCATTTTTGATATTGACGTTGTTGGCGGTTTAAGAATTAAAAAGAAGTTTCCTGATCAAACATTGGCTGTTTTTGTAAAACCACCAAGTGTCGATGAACTAAAGATTAGACTTAAAAAGCGAAGCACCGAAAGTGAAGACAAAATAAACATGCGTATCGCCAAAGCGTCTGTAGAATTGGCAACAGCACCACAGTTCGATAAGATAATTAAGAATTATGATCTTGATGTTGCTTTGCAAGAAGCAATAGACTTGGTAGCTGACTTTGTTTCTGAAGATAAAGAATAACTGCACATGAAAAAGGTAGGATTATACTTTGGTACCTTTAACCCTATTCATATCGGTCATTTGGTTATAGCGAACCATATGGTAGAGTTTTCAGACTTAGATGAGGTTTGGTTTGTAGTAACACCTCAAAGCCCATTTAAGACCAAGAAAACGCTTCTAGATAATCATCAAAGATTCGAAATGGTGTATGAAGCTACAAAGGAGTATACCAAGTTGAAGCCAAGTAATATTGAGTTTAAGCTTCCACAACCGAATTACACGATAAATACGCTTGTTCATTTGGCTGAAAAGTATCCAAAAGGATATGATTTCTCGTTAATAATGGGCGAAGACAATTTAAAAGGACTTCATAAATGGAAGAACTATGAAGCCATCTTAGAACTTCATCATTTGTATGTGTATCCAAGAATATCTGATGGGGCTATTGAGCATCAATTTAAGGAGCATGAAAAGATTCATCATGTAAATGCACCTATCATGGAAATTTCTTCTACGTTTATTCGTAAAGAGCATAAAAACGGAAAAAACATCAAACCGTTATTACCACCAGAAGTTTGGAAATATATGGATGAAATGAATTTTTATAGATAAAAAGTAGTGATTTTAACCCAAGTTATGGTGAGGGAACTAAGTTAGCAGGAATTATATTTTTAGTCTTCGCAAAAGCAAGAGATAATTGCCCGTCTTGAATATCATCTAGCACCCAGTTGCCATTAGTATACTCCATTACCCAAATTTTTTCTTCATCATCAAATTTACTACTGCCTTGTACAATTTTATTAGTGTCTTTGTCCTTAAGATAATCCATTATGTTTGCTGTAATTAAGAACGCAATTCTAGATCCTTCTAAACTTTCCTCTTCAGAAATTTCTAGATATAATGGTTTAACAGACTTTATACCATTTACCTTACAGACATTTTTAAGGTTGTCTTTTTTCCATTCATCTAAATGTACCAACTGTTGATTTTGCCAGTACCAGTGGCTGATGTAACTTGATGCTTCTTTTAAATCTTGATTATTCCAAGCTATGTATACACGAGAGAATATATTACGCACATTCTTATCTAAATTCAACCAAGAGAAATCTTTGTTTCTTTTTCCTAATAGTAACAACTCTTTTTTACATTTTCTTATGGTAAAGTATTCTCTAAGATATACATAAATCGTAAGAGGAAGTAAAACAATGGCTATGATACTCATGAGAACTTTACCCCACCAAGTCTTAAAAATTGCCTTTACCACGGTTCCACCTGGACCGGCATACATAGGGTCAATATCAAAAAGAATTAAGGCAATAACCAGTACTAAAAGTATAAAATGACTCTTTTTCATAACTAGATTTAATTAGGGTTCATTAAATAACTAGAAAAGAAGTGTTTTTAGTATGTTAATACTAATCTATACTATTCGTTTTAAGAAGATTATCTGTTGCAAGAAAAACGTCTCCCTTGTTATAATACCACTTGCGTACTTTAGGTAATTTGATTCCGTTTACCGTAATTATTTCAGAAAGTAAAATATATTCTCCGTCATTCTTACTTTCGTCATGAAAAAATTGATAGACTTCCATGGCGTAAGTCTTGGGGTCAAAATAGAAGTACCAAGTGTCGTTGCCGACTTCTTTTTCATAAGTGGCTTTAAGTACTAGATACTCCTTTCCTTTAAATTTTTTTTTAACTACTTTGTTATCTATTAGAGTACCAGGGTCTTTTAATTTCATAGGTAGTCCGTATAGATATGTATAGTAGTTTTTCATCATTTTAGCACGATCACAGCTAATGTTTAAACTATCTTTTATCTTAGGGAAAATAGAGGTGCTACCATTTAATTTTAACGTGCACTCCTCATTATTCAATTCAGATTCAATAACATAATTGTCTTTTGTAACGGTAGTTTTGAAATAATTGTCAGGTAATTTCATTTCTACAACTGTACGGCGAGGGCTCCCTTTTGGATTCTCCATTTCTATGAGCATTTTGCCCTTAAAGGATGACCAATTGTTTTCTGGGTCATGAAATGCTATAGCTTTTTCTAATAATTCATTACCACTTATTTCTTGTGCGTGGTTGTAAATTCCTGAAAGTAGAAAAGCAAACAAGACTAAATATTTCATAAATGTATTTTAGTTCAATAGAAAATGAGAGTTAATCTAAGGTTGCTGGTGCAACATCGGCATCATGTTCCTTATAATATAATTCTAGCAGATTCATTGTTGCAGTCATTAAATCTTTGGTTTCAAGCAAGATGGTGAAATACAATGTTGTGTTTTTAGGACTAGATTCTTCTGACCTTGTGCGCTCTACTTGTAGGCTTATTTTTTGAGAAACCAAATCATATAATTCTTGCTTATTATTTAGAATATTACCAATTTTTTCAAATGACCTTTCTTCAAAAGCATGGTAGGTATTGTCTAAAATCTCCGCTAGTTTTATATCTATTTGTTTAAGCTCTTTTATTTGATTGTATTTTAATTTCTTATGGTTGTTGTTGACATGCTTGTGGCTTACTTTACCTATATATTCCAATGATTGTGAAATATCGGTTAAGTGACCCATGGCATTGATATAGAAATTACTGGCACCAATATGAGCTTCTTCTAAGTTCTTAATAAAATAGAAGGTGTGATTTCTTAAATCTTCAATCTCGTTTGCCAATTTAGCGCCCTGCTTCTTATTTTTATGAAGCGAGTTGAGGTCTTGTTTTGCCAATCCATTAATAGAATTAGAGTATATTTTATTTGCTCTTTTTACAACGTTGGCAATGTTCTTTGCACTCTCTTCAATAACCCCTTGAATAGAGCTACTTTCTGCTCGTTCTAAAATCTCTTCTTCTTTAGTCTCTTTTAATTTCTTAGTATGAGATAAGTAGTTTTTACCAATCAAAACAAAAGCAAAAATCAGTAATGCGCTAATTGCCCAAATACCACCTAAGTGAATAATGTAAGCTATTATGGCGGCAGCAACAAAAGCTACTATTGCGGTAAAGAACCATCCGCCAATAACATTAAGTACACCTGCAACTCTGTAAACGGCACTTTCTGAACCCCAAGCTCTGTCTGCTAAAGATGTTCCCATAGCAACCATAAAGGTTACGTATGTAGTAGATAGCGGTAGTTTTAATGAGGTTGCAAGAGAAATTAGTACACTTGCCACCATTAAATTTACCGAAGCTCTAATAAGGTCAAAAGCTGGTTGATCTTTTGCTTTTGCCTTTTGGGCATATGAAGTTGGTTTAACAAATTGGGTGTTTATTCTGTTTTGTAATGAAACAGGGATTAATCCGTTTAAATTATCGGATGCTTTGATAGAAAATTTTACAATTTGTCTAGAAAGATAATTAGGTTCAAAACGTTCATCACCCTCATCTTGTCTAGAAAGGTCCACACTTGTTTTTACAACATTCTTCGCTTTTGAAGAAAACCATAATGTCACTACCATAATCACTCCTGATGCTAATAGTAAATAGGTCGGTGTTTGTACTGCAACAGCCAAACCTTTCATATTATATTCGGAAGCCAATTGACCAGAATCTGACCAGCTTAAAAAAGATTCGTATGCCGCTAAAGGCACACCAATAAAGTTAACCAAATCATTGCCGGCAAAGGCCATTGCCAAAGCAAACGTACCTAATATAATAATGATGGTGTAAATGTTCCATTTCATGAAGGTGGTTGCCAGCCATGATAGTGTAAACCATAATATAAAGTTTCCTAATAGGAATAATTCAGGGTTTTCACCAATAAACATAGATGCTTCTGGGCTAATAATAGAAGTTCCTTTAAGACCTTTAATAAGTATAAAATAAATAATTGCCGTGATGGCCATACCACCAAAAATAGCACCGACCCATTTCGGTTTATCGTTGAATTTGAATGAAATCAATACTCTTGTTAAGAATTGTACAATGGCACCAATGGTAAATGCAATGACCACTGATAATAGAATACCTATAATAATTTCGGTAGCCTTGTCGGTATTTATGTAGTTGGATAGATGGGTAAAATTTCCGTCTCCTGAATATATTTTAACCAATGATATGGCTACTGCAGCACCTAATAATTCAAAAACGATAGATACCGTAGTTGAAGTTGGCATACCTAATGTATTGAAAAAATCTAGTAAGAGAATATCGGTAA
Organism: Maribacter caenipelagi; assembly: GCF_004364175.1. Taxonomy (GTDB): domain Bacteria; phylum Bacteroidota; class Bacteroidia; order Flavobacteriales; family Flavobacteriaceae; genus Maribacter; species Maribacter caenipelagi. Next base: position 396,091 of record NZ_SNZW01000011.1, read on the forward strand.
TCATAACCGCCATAAATACAATCATGATTTCAGCAAATACAAATTCCGAAGGGTTAAATATCCCTTTTCTAGCCACTTCCATCATTCCGCTTGAAGAAACTGCCCCGAAGGCAATACCTACACTGGCTACAAGCATGATGGTTTTAAAAGAAATCGCTTTTGAACCTATTGCCGAATTTAAAAAGTTGACAGCATCATTACTAACACCAACAATTAAATCTGTTATTGCTAAAACTGCTAAAGCAATAATCATGAATAAATATATGTTCTCTCCCATCAAAAAATTAAATAAGGAACAAAAATGATACTATAAATTATCATTAAGGTTAAAATAAGGTTATGAAGTTAATTTTGTAAAAGTTGTAATAATGTTTAACTATTACATAGAAACTGAATTTTGTGGATGAAAATACTAATTTCTTTTTGAAAAAGTATTTTTTGTTCTGTATTCTAATAGGCTTTTTCAAATGAAAAAGTCAACTAATACCTTTACATTAAAAAAATGTAAGCTTATTTCGCTTTGTTTGTCACTAATTGTAAAGCATCTTCTGTAGTGGAGCTTACTTTAGCGGTAGAAGGCATTGGTAGACTTTTAGCGTATAACGTCTCTAATATTTCAGTTTGTTCTCCTTCTTTAACCGTAATTTTTAGGTGCATTGGTTCATATCCTACGAATTGGACTAAGACATTATGCGTACCTGCAGCAATGTCGTTAAATTCAAAATTGCCTCTAAAATTTGTTTGTGTAGAAAGAGTGGCGTTGTCTATGCTTACTGAAGCCATAAGTAATGGTTCATTAAAAAACTCGCCGTCTAAAATTTTACCTTTAATAGAACTGGTCTCCTGTGCAAAAGACAAAGAGCAAATCATTAAAGCGAATAGAATATATAATTTTTTCATGTGTTAAATAACTTACACAAAGAAAACAACCCAAGGTTAAGATAAGGTTACCTAAGGATTATTAATACATGTTTTAAAGGTTAAGGTTCTAGTACATAATAAATTAGTCTAATTTATACTTTCGGCATCAAAATGAGCAAATGCTGTATCTTGCACGCTTTAAAATAACGAACATGAATTGGGAGCAATTACTTTCTTTACGAAGACAAGGCGATAAAAATAAGAGGTTACGAAATGAACAAGATGAAACTCGTTTAGGTTTCGATGTTGATTATGATCGTATTATATTTTCATCTGCCTTTAGAAGTCTTCAAGATAAGACCCAGGTCATACCGCTTTCAAAAACCGATTTTGTCCACACCAGACTAACCCATAGTCTTGAAGTTTCTGTTGTGGGTAGAAGTTTAGGTAGATTGGCGGGAAAAAAAATAATAGAGAAACACCCGTATCTAAAAGAGGTTCATGGGTATCAATTCAATGATTTTGGGGGTATTGTAGCTGCAGCAGCTTTGGCCCATGATATTGGTAACCCGCCTTTTGGACACAGTGGAGAAAAAGCCATAGGCGAATATTTTAAAACCGGAAACGGATTGAAATTTAAGGATCTACTTTCTGAAGTGGAATACCAGGATATTATTGATTTTGAAGGTAATGCTAACGGATTTCGATTAATGACCCAAGATAGGGCAGGAGTTTCTGGCGGACTCCGTCTTAGCTATGCCACTTTGGGTGCTTTTATGAAATACCCTAAAGAGTCGTTGCCTAAAAAACCAAGTAACCATATCTGTGATAAGAAGTTCGGATTCTTTCAAAGTGAAAAACATATTTTTGATGAAGTAGCCCAAGATTTAGGACTGCCGATGAGAAGTAAAGACGGCACCATTTCTTATGGTAGGCACCCATTGACATTTTTGGTCGAAGCTGCAGATGACATTTGTTATACTATAATTGATTTCGAAGATGGCATTAACCTAGGTCTTATATCTGAAGATTATGCTTTAGAATATCTGATAAAACTAGTTAAGGATACCATAAATACCAAGAAGTATAATTCTTTGGAGTATATGGAAGATAGGCTTAGTTACTTACGAGCCTTAGCGATTAATACACTTATACAAGATGCAGTTTCTATATTTATCGCAAATGAAGAAAGTATCTTAAACGGCACTTTTGAGGTGTCTTTAATGGATAAAAGTGGATTTAAAGCACAAATTGAAGATATTATAAGCCTAAGTATTCAGAAAATCTATCAATCTCAAGAAGTGGTAGAAAAAGAAATCGCCGGTTATACCATAATTTCTGATATTCTAGACGTTTACATCGATGCTTTAATTGGCAAGAAAAACAATGCGGCATCTAATTATCATAAACTGATTTTGCGAACCTTGCCTGGTTTATATCAGCAAACCAATACTTCGCTTTACCAAATAGTATTGAATACTTGTTGCTACGTTGCTAGCCTATCTGATAGTGCAGCGGTACATATTCACAATAAGATAAAGGGAAGGCAGCTTTAGAAGCCGTAGAGGATACCTACGCCTAGTACTTGCTTAAACTGTATTTTTGGCACACCAGGGTTTACTATGGTGCCGTTATCGTTTTTGACCACATCAAAAAGAATATCGTCATCATAAATCATTTGTGTGCCTAAGCTTGTACTTATAAATTTATTTACTTTCATGTTAAGTGTAAGTTCCCAGTCAACATCAATGTTACCAAAGCTTTTTATATAATCTGTGTACAGATTAAGTCTGCTTTTTAATTCAATATTATCAGCAACGGTATAATTGAAATTGTTGGTAATAAGTATACCGATTTCCAATAAATGATTTTCTCCGGGAGTAAGAACATTGCCTTCTGCATCTAAAATAGCTTCTTGAACACCAAAAGATCCATTGTCAGCTAAATCTTGGTCTAGTACAAAAGTTGATTTCTGGGTTAATGGAGATAGGTAAAGGTTGAACTTTTCATCTTTACTGATATACGATGTACCCGCACCAAACAGTAAATAGCCAGGTGCCATAAATCTTGAAATTGGTGTATCTCTATCAGGGTACTTGTAACCGTTAGAGAATTGTGTGTTAAAATTCAGCTGTACGGAATAAAACCATCTACTATCATTATCTTTCTTAAAACCTAAGTTTGAACTTAAACGAATAACATCTTCAGTTTTTCTAAGCTTACGTCCTTCTTGTGCATTTAATCCGTATCGTAATTCTAGGTTATTATCCCATTGAAAACTGCTAAATTTATATTTTCGCGCAAACTTTAAAAATCCCAAACCACTAACGGCATTATCACCACCCGCGTTCCAGTTTATAAAAGCTACTTCGCTAATATTAATACCAAAGCTGTTTTCTGTTTCCCAAAAAGACGGTACTCGAAAACGTTGAAAACCTTTCTGAAGAGTTTTTGTTTTTTTAAAATCAATATTGGGTATTTGTAGATTTACATCTTTTCTTGGTGAGTAAATTTTATCTACCGTTCTACGAATTACGATGGTATCTACTGCGACACTATCTACAGTAACGCTATCTACTATAATGGGTGCCGGTATCGAATCTTGACCAAACGAAAGTGATGTTACCAAAAGAAGTAACAGAAATAAGAATTTAAACGATTTTGAAGCCATTATATTTATAGAAATTGTTGTACATATTGTTTTACGGACATCTTATCTATCCCTGCTTTTATATACAATTTTTCGGTAGCACCGTGTGTAAGAAAGGCATCAGGAATGCCAAATATCTTAATTATTTTATGGATTCCAATATTATTTGCAAATTCTAACAAACCACTCCCAAATCCGCCAATTGCTGAACCATCTTCTAATGTGATGATATGATCGAATTTCTGAAGTATCTCTTCTAGTAAGTTTGCATCTAAAGGTTTTATAAATGGGAAGTTATAATGGGCGATTGCAGGGTTGTTATCGAATTCATTTATTAGTTCAGAAATCATGTTTCCAATCGGCCCTGTGCTTAGAATAGCAATTTTATTCCCTTCTTTTAAAAGTTGCCCATCTCCTATATTAATATTTTTCATTGGAATTTGCCAGTTCAATTCGTTTCCACGTCCACGTGGATATCTTATAGCAATAGGATGGTCTAAACCTAACTGAGCAGTGAACATGATGTTTCTGAGCTCTATTTCATTTAAAGGAGAACAAACGATTAGGTTAGGTATACATCTTAAATATGAAATATCGAAGACACCGTGATGCGTTGGTCCGTCTTCACCTACTAAACCTGCACGATCTAAACAGAAGATAACGGGTAGATTTTGTATAGCTACATCGTGTATGACTTGATCGTAAGCTCGTTGTAAAAAAGTAGAATAAATATTACAGAATACTATTAAACCATCAGTTGCCATACCTGCAGCCATGGTTACCGCATGCTGTTCGGCAATACCAACATCGAAAGCTCGATCCGGAATAGCCTCCATCATAAATTTTAAAGAACTACCTGTGGGCATAGCAGGAGTAATCCCTACTATTTTTTTATTTTTTAATGCAAGTTCCACTAAAGTCTTACCGAACACATCTTGAAACTTAGGCGGTTCGATAGTATTAGTTTTCTTTTGTAATTCACCAGTTTGTTTATTGAACTTACCAGGCGCATGGTAGGTTACTTGATTTTCTTCTGCCTTTTGCAACCCTTTGCCCTTGGTGGTGATTACGTGTAGTAATTTAGGACCTTCAATATTCTTTAGACGTTCCAATTCTTTTACCAAAACAGGCAAGTCATGACCGTCTACAGGACCAGTGTAATCAAAATTAAGACACTCGAAAATATTCTCTTCTTTTGCGGTTCCTGTTTTTACATTGGTGAGGTATTTTTTTAATGCACCTACACTTGGGTCTATACCCATGGCATTGTCATTAAGCACAACAAGAATATTCGCATTGGTTACCCCTGCATGATTTAAGCCTTCAAATGCCATACCGCTGGCAATAGATGCATCACCAATAACGGCAATGTGTTGTCGTCGTAATTTTCCTTGTAATTGTGCGGCCAAAGCCATACCTAACAAAGCTGAAATAGAGGTAGAGCTATGACCAGTGCCAAAAGCATCATACTCGCTTTCTTGCATTTTAGGAAATCCACTTATACCACCTAATTGCCTATTGGTATCAAAAACATCTTTTCTGCCGGTCAGTATTTTATGGCCGTAAGCTTGGTGACCAACATCCCAAATAAGTTTGTCTACTGGTGTGTTGAAAACATGATGCAGTGCAATAGTCAATTCTATAACACCTAAACTAGCACCCAAATGACCTTCTTTAACCGATACAATATCAATAATGAACTCACGTAATTCGATAGCCAGACGCTCTAAATCTTTTATAGTTAAAGTTTTTAGGTCGTTAGGTGATTTGATATGTTCGAGAATCGATTTCAAATTGTGCGTTATAATGGGAACAAAAATACTTTTTTAAAAATGAAACTATCGTATTTTTGAAGCTATGGTTTTACCTTACGATGATACTTATTTTATGAAAAAGGCACTTCAAGAAGCAGTATATGCTCTTGAAGCTGGTGAAGTGCCTGTAGGCGCTGTAATTGTAGTGCAAGACAGGATTATTGCAAGAGCTCATAATTTGACCGAAAAATTGAATGATGTTACGGCACATGCAGAAATGCAAGCCATAACATCTGCAGCTAATTTTTTAGGTGGAAAGTATTTAAAAGACTGTACGTTGTATGTAACCTTAGAGCCTTGCCAAATGTGTGCTGGTGCTTTGTATTGGAGCCAGATCGGTAAAATCGTTTATGGCGCTACAGATGAACAACGTGGTTGCGGAGTTATGGGAACAAAACTTCACCCTAAAACCAAAATATCTGGAGGTGTTTTAGAAGATGAAGCTGCACGTTTGTTGCTACAGTTTTTTGCAAAAAAAAGAAAATAGCAGTTTAGTTTAGAATAAATAACCACGCGAAAGCGTGGTCATCTAATTTTTTAAAAGAGAAATATTATAATACCTGCACTTGCCCGGCAACCGTACCTTTTCTTCCTTCTTCCTCTTCATAGCTCACTTTATCACCTTCTCTAATTTCGGTGCCATGTAAAGCGGTGGCGTGAACAAAAATATCTTTTCCAGTTTCTTCATTGGTTATAAATCCATAACCCTTAGATTCATTGTAAAATTTGACGGTACCAATCATTGTATTGAAATTTTAATATTAACATTCTAATTTAATATATTTTTGCTTTGATTGGTAGTGAAACGGATTATAAATTTTTCGGAGTATCTTGATTATCAGTGTTTCTAGGCTTTTTTCCTTGCATTTTTCGCACATTCTCATCAGTAAGCATGTAGTCATTGAATTTTTTACCCTTACTTTCTTTTATTAGAAAAAGTGGCATTGCAAGTAAAAACAATCCTAAGGTTCCTGACCCTATATATTTATGTGATAGCGCTTCTTGACCGGCATCTAAACTAAATCCGTAAATAATCAGTCCCAGGGAAATTAAGACTATGATGGTTATAATGTATTTCATGTCTGAATTTTTTTCGTCAGTTTTATTGCTTGAATTATTTTGTAAATCTAATTAGCTCTCTTCTATAGGCGGTCAACAGTTTTGATTTCGACACAAAGCCCATGTACTTTCCATTCTTGACCACGGGTAAATTCCATGCTCCGCTATCTTGAAATTTCTGCATTACAATTTGCATACTATCCAGTCCGTAATAAATATGATCTGGGGCTTTATGAGTAAATGTCTCCACCTTTGTGGTGTTATAAAGTTTGGTGTCGAACATAAACTCCCGTATATCGTCCAATAGAATTATACCTAAAAATTTTTGATTGGTATCCACTACAGGAAAAATATTTCGAGCAGATTTTGCGACGGAATCATGTAGCATTTCACCTAAGGTCATATCTGGGTGTACGGTTTTAAAGTTGGTTTCTATTACAGTATCCAAATCCATAAGGGTAAGTACTGCTTGATCTTTATTATGGGTTAATAGATCTCCACTTTCTGCCAATTCTCTTGTATAAATGGTGTAATCAACGGTGTTTTTTGTGATGATATAAGATATGGATGCCGTTATCATCAAAGGTACAAATAGGGCATAACCACCTGTAATTTCAGCAATAAGGAAAATAGCCGTTAGGGGAGCATGCTGTACACCGGCAATAAGACCTGCCATTCCTATTAAAGTGAAGTTGCTTTCAGATACCGAAAACCCTAACCCGGAGTTGTTTATCAGTTTTGCCACTACATTACCTAAAGCACTACCCATAACCATTGTGGGAATAAAAATTCCCCCTGCTCCACCTGCTGCCAGTGTTGTGGTCATTGCTACCGCCTTGAAAATAGTAATACCTACCAAAAGTGCTATTACTACCCAAATATTATCCATGTAGGCGTCAAATGGAGTTTTGCCCAGCGCTTTTATATGATCACCTATTAAAAGGTCGTTAATGAATGAAAAACCTTCACCATACAACGGAGGGATCATATACAACATGATACCAATAGCTAGACCACCCACTAGTAATCGATATTTGGGACTTTTCAATGGTTTAAAAAGATTAATAATACCAAAGTACATCTTGGTAAAGTAAATAGAGGCTATGGCAGTGCCAACTCCTAAAACTATATAAAACAAGGTGTCTTTAACTTCAAAAGGTTCAGTAATAGAAAAGTTGAAAAGTACCTCGTTGCCCATAAAAAAATAGGAGGTAAGTACACCGCTGATAGAAGCTAATAAAAGCGGTAGCATAGAAATCATGGTAAGATCTAAACTAAAAACTTCAACGGCAAAAATGATGGCCGCAATCGGTGACTGAAATATAGATGAAATCGCACCTGCCGATGCGCAGGCAATTAATAAAGAACGGGTTTTGCTATTAATATGAAAAAGTCTACCTAAATTAGAGCTAATAGCTGCACCTGTAGCCACTGCGGGACCAAGTAAACCTACAGAACCACCAAAACCAACGGTCAACGGAGCTATGATTAATTGGGTATATACCTGTTTTACATCTATGCGCCCCTTATTTTTTGAAAGTGAAAATAGAATGGAAGAAACAGCATGTTTTAACTTCTCTTTATGCACATATTTTACATATAGATACACTAATGTTAAACCAATAATTGGGAGAATGAAATACAGTTGATTACTGGAGAATATGATCCCTTTTTCAAGAGAAGCTTCAATAAAGTAGGTGATATTCTTAAGGGTTACCGACGCCAAACCTGCTAAAAGACCTACAACTACACTTAAAATGTAAATAAAGGTTTTTTGAGAGATATGTTTATATCTCCATTTGTAAATGCTTTTTAAAATTTTATTCCTTTGGATGGGCATGGTTGAGCCATATCAGTGATAGGGTTCAAAGGTATTTAATTACTTGCTATGATTTCGGTTTTAAGTTCTTCTAAATCTTCAAGGTTTGTTTTATGTAAAGTTTCCATTGTTCAAGAATCCATAGTTAAAAAAATATCCTGCTCAGAGGCAGGATTTTTTTTATGATTTGATCAAGATTTACTATTCTTGAATATCCAACTTCAAGTTTAATTCTTTCAATTGTTCGTTATCAATCGGGGCAGGAGCATCGATCATTACATCGCGCCCACTATTGTTCTTAGGGAAGGCAATAAAATCTCTAATAGTTTCTTGTCCGCCTAAAATAGCAACAAGCCTATCTAAACCAAATGCTAGCCCGCCATGTGGTGGTGCACCGTATTGGAAGGCATCCATTAAGAACCCGAATTGTGCTTTTGCTTCCTCCGGAGTAAAACCTAAATGCCTGAACATGGTTGCCTGCATATCTTTATCGTGAATACGAATAGATCCACCGCCAATTTCGTTACCGTTCAATACCAAATCGTAAGCATTTGCACGTACAGCACCTGGATCAGTATCCAATAATTCTAACTGACCTGGTTTTGGTGATGTAAACGGGTGGTGCATTGCATGGTAATGACCAGTTTCTTCATCAAGCTCCAATAATGGGAAATCTACTACCCATAATGGTGCAAATTCGTTTGGTTTTCTTAGTCCCAGTCTAGTAGCCATTTCCATACGTAAGGCACTTAATTGTGTTCTTGTTTTATTGGCATCGCCAGAAAGTACACATATAAGGTCACCAGCTTTGGCGTCAGTTGCTTCTGCCCACTTAGCCAAATCATCTTGGTCATAAAATTTATCTACGGTAGATTTAAAGCTTCCGTCTTCATTACATTTTACGTAAACCATACCATTGGCACCAACTTGAGGGCGCTTAACCCAGTTTACTAAAGCATCTAATTCTTTACGTGTGTAAGACGCTGCACCTGGCACCGCAATACCTACTACCAATTCGGCAGAATTAAACACTCCGAATTCTTTATGTTGGGCAATACTGTTTAATTCAGCGAATTCCATTCCAAAACGAATATCTGGCTTATCGTTACCATATTTAGCCATGGCATCATCATAAGTCATTCTTGGGAACGAATCGATCTTAACACCATTCACTTCTTTTAAAAGGTACTTGGTCAAATTTTCGAATACGTTAAGTATATCTTCTTGCTCAACAAATGCCATTTCACAATCTATCTGTGTAAACTCTGGCTGTCTGTCGGCACGTAAATCTTCATCTCTAAAACACTTTACAATTTGAAAGTATTTATCCATACCACCAACCATAAGCAATTGCTTAAATGTTTGTGGCGATTGTGGCAAGGCGTAAAACTGACCTTCGTTCATACGACTTGGTACCACAAAATCACGAGCACCTTCTGGTGTAGATTTTATTAAATACGGAGTCTCAACTTCTATAAAGCCTTCGCCAGATAAAAACTTGCGAACGGCCATAGTTACCTTGCTTCTAAAAATAAGATTGTTTTTTACAGGATTTCTACGGATGTCTAAATACCTATATTTCATTCGTAGGTCTTCACCACCATCGGTTTCGTTCTCGATAGTGAACGGCGGAGTCTTAGATTCGTTTAAAATGGTCAATTCAGAAACTAAAACCTCAATATTACCCGTTGGGATGTTAGCATTTTTTGAAGCTCTTTCAATAACCTCACCTTTTATTTGAATAACAAACTCTCTACCCAAATTTCTTGCCTGTTCTAAAAGCTCAGCACTGGTGCGATTTTCATCAAGTACCAATTGTGTAATACCATAGCGATCTCTTAAATCTACCCAAACTACGAAACCTTTGTCTCTAGTTTTTGCTACCCAACCGGATAGTGTAACCGTTTGGCCAATATGTGATTCTCTTAGTTCCCCGCAGGAATGGCTTCTATACATAGTACTTGCTTTAATGAATTGGCAAATTTAAGAAGTCTATTTCATTATAGATCTATTTAGCTGGTAGCTTTTACACGATGACCAGTTGTGCCTATGTTAAACATGAATTGTTGTTAAAATACTGTAAAATAGAACATTATAAGCCCAATGTAAATTTAATGTAAACTAAAAGTTACCAAAACATTGATTAATTGGAAAATAAATGTATATTTGTAACGTTAGTGTTAAGGAAGAAATTAATTTAAAAAATATATCCCATGAAAAAAATCTTAATTATAGCTGTAATGGCATTGTCTTTAGGAGCATATGCTCAAGTTGATCCTACTTTTGAAAAAGAGGGTGATAAAGTAAAAGCTACATATTTTCACGCCAATGGAGAAAAGTCTCAAGAGGGCTATTTTTTAAATGAAAAGTTGGAAGGACAATGGAAAATGTTCAATGAAAAAGGAGAGAAGATTGCAATGGGTAACTATGATAATGGTGTAAGAACCGGTAAGTGGTTATTTTGGGAAGGTGATGTAACGAGTGAAGTAAACTTCGATAATAATAGAATTGCTAGTGTAAATAAAGCTAGTAAAAAAGATCCTGTTGTAAGCAATAAATAATCTCAATCAACAACAATAAAAAAGCCCCGTATCATTTGATACGGGGCTTTTTACTTTAGTTATTTTGTGGTTATGCCACTTGTTCTAATTGTTTATTTTCTTCATTACTATTACTGCCGAAACCGCTAAACTTTATTTTTATACGGTATACTATGTTGAATAATACTGGCACGATTATAAGGGTTAAGAAAGTCGCAACGATTAATCCGAAGATAACCGTCCATGCTAATGGTCCCCAGAAAATTACGTTGTCACCACCAATGTATATATGCGGATTAAACTCTGTGAATAGCGCAAAGAAATCAATGTTGAGTCCGATTGCAAGCGGAATCAATCCTAATACGGTGGTAATTGCTGTTAATATTACTGGGCGTAATCTTGCCTTACCACCAACAATCATGGAATCGGTTGCATCTTCCATGGTTAACAGATCACTGTCTTCCATACCAAGACGCACTTTTTTACGATCTATCAGAATTTGGGTGTAATCTAGGAGTACCACTCCGTTATTTACCACAATACCGGCTAACGAAATAATACCCATCATAGTCATCATAATTACGAAAGACCATCCGGTAATCATCAATCCTCCAAATACACCTATAAAACTTAAGAAAATAGCGATCATAATAATCAAAGGTTTAGAAATGCCACCAAATTGGAATATTAGAATAAGCATAATCAATCCTAATCCTGAGAAAAAGGCACCTATTAAGAAAGCTTGTTGCTTAGCTTGCTCTTCTAATTGACCTGTGTAATCAATTTTAACGGTTGCGGGAGTTCCATCAAAACTTTCCATCTCATTTTGAATCTCGGCCACAATAGCACCGGCATCTGTAAAACCAGGTTTTAATCCGGAATAAATAGTTACTACTCGTTTTCCGTCTCGGTGTTTAATAGCACTATAACCAGATGTGTTTTTCTCGGTGGCTACAGCAGAAATCGGAATCTCCTTAATCTGCCCGTTAGAAGGATCTCTAAAAATGATATTTTGATTGAATAACGCACTCTTATTGTATCTCAAATCTTCATTGAATCGAATGTTGATATCATAATCTTCACCATCTTCTTTATAAACACCTGCCTTTTCACCAAAAATAGAACGTCTTAACTGGTTACCAACTTGACCAACGGCAACACCCAGTTCACCTGCTTTTTCGCGATCTACAATTACCTGCATGGCAGGTTTGCCTTTGTTTACATCGATTTTCAATTCTTCAATACCGGCAATGTTTTTGGTGTTGATGAAGTTTTTAACGTCTTCGGCGGTATTGATCAGTTCATCATAATCATTACCTTCAAGCTCAATATTAATAGGAAAACCAGCTGGTGGACCATTGGCATCTTTTTCTACAGAAATGGCAACACCTGGGTAAACACCCTGTAAGGCAGCCTGCACACGACCACGAATATCCTCGGTATTTAGGCCATTACGATATTTATACTCACTAAAGTTTACGGTTACCTTACCCTTATGTGGCATTTCTGCAGATGACCCACCATCTGTAAGCGGATTACCAGCACCTTCGCCAACAACAGATACAGCTGAGGCCATCATAAAGTTTTTACCATCTGCATTCTTGTACCTATCATCATCCATGATAGCGTACACCTGCTTTTCGACCTCTTTGGTGATTTCATTGGTTTTCTCAATAGAGGTACCTTCAGGATATTCTACATACACATAGATTTCATTTGGTTTATTATCAGGGAAGAATTCAATTTTGGTTCTGCCACTACCTACAGACATTCCAAATAACATAAATACACCAATCAACATTAAAAAAGTTACACCAAAATACCAGTATACATTACTACCTCTTAAGGCATGTTTTAAACGACGCTCATACCAATTTTCGAAATGAGCCATTGTATTCTTTTGAAATCTAATTGCAGATCCCTTAATGATATATTTGTATGCCCAGAACATGATTCCGGTCAATATCAACACAGAACCCAAGCCACGCATGGCGCCACCAAAAATTAGTATTAAGGCACCTAGGCCACCTAGAATAGCACTCATTCTAATCAATTGCTTTAAGGTCAGTTCTTTTTCATCTGTACTCATGAATTTCGAAACTAACATAGAGTTCATGAAAATTGCCACAAACAATGACGATCCTAAAACCACAGAAAGTGTAATAGGGAAGTAGATCATAAACTGCCCGAAAATACCAGGCCAAAGACCTAATGGTACAAACGCTGCCACAGTTGTAGCTGTCGATATGATAATTGGGTAGGCAATTTCACCGATACCTTTTTTAGCAGCTTCGATTCTAGACATGCCTTCGTCCATTAAACGATATACGTTTTCTACTACAACAATACCGTTATCAACCAACATACCAAGCCCCATAATCATTCCGAAAAGGATCATTGTGTTTAAAGTGTAGCCAAGCCATGAAAGAATTACGAAAGACATGAACATAGACATAGGTATCGCAAAACCAACGAATAATGCATTTCTAAAGCCTAGGAAAAACATTAAAACGGTTACAACTAGAATAATACCAAAGATGATATTATTGACCAAATCATCTACTTGGTTCAGTGTACGTGTAGAAGAATCATTGGCAATAGAAATATTTAAATCTGGAGGAAAGTAATCTGCTTTCTCCTTTTTTACCAACGCCTTTATTTTATCAGCTGCTGAGATTGAATTTCTACCTGCTCTCTTTTTAACATCGAGCATCACTACATTATTACCAAATTCTCTAGCATATGTAGTTTTATCTTTTGCTTGAAAGTTGATGGTTGCAATATCTTTCAAGTATACGGCGCCATTTTCAGATTTGACTACAAAGTTGTTCAATTCTTTAGGGTCCTCTACTTCACCAAGAATACGAATGGTTCGTCTTTGTCCTACGGTTTTTAAATTACCTGCAGACATGGTCATATTACCATTATTTATTGCATTTATGACATCTTGAAAGCTAATTTTTGCAGCCATCATTTTATAGATGTCTACACCAACTTCTACCTCTAAATCTTGTGCACCACGTATATCCGCTTGTTTGATTTCAGGTAGATCTTCTACTTCATCCTGTAAATATTCGGCGAACTCTTTTAATTTTTCTACAGGATAATCACCTGTAAAGTTGATGTTCATAATAGGTACCTCTTCTGAAAAGTTGAGGTCAAAGACATTAGGCTCAACCTTTGCCCCATTGAAAGTAGGCCAGTCTTCACTAGCTTTTTCACTATCAACTTCATCTTTTATCTTTTGCTTTGCCTGTTCAACGGTTATCTCTTCATCGAACTCGATAGTTACAATGGCGTAATCTTCTTGAGAAGTTGATGTAACTTCTACAACATTACTTACATTCTTTAATCTATCTTCTAAAGGATCTGTAATCAGTTTTTCAATATCCTCAGCAGTGTTACCTGGGTAAGGTGTACTAATGTAGATTTTAGTTTCTATGATCTCAGGAAAATCTTCTCTTGGCATGGCCATGTAGGCGCTGAATCCTAGCCAAAGAAAAATGGCTATCATGACATAAATAACCGAAGGGTTATCAATGGCCCAAGACGATAAACCGAATTCCTTATCGGCGTTCTTTTGTACTTTGCTCATCGATATTTATTTTTGGATTTTTACTTTTTGACCATCCTTTACACTTCTAGCACCTTCTTTAATGATTTGGTTGCCATCTGCTAAACCAGATAATACTTCAATATTCGCACCCTGAGTTTTACCAGTTATGATAACGCTTCTTTTTACCAAAGCCTCACCATCTGCATTCGGCTCTTCTGCAACAAAAACATACTGCTCACCATCTGCATTTTCTGAAATTATACTAGTCGGTATTAATATGGCATCTTCACTTGTATAGTCATTAATAGCTACCTTTGCGGAAAGATTAGGTTTAATTTTACCTTCTTTATTTGGTACAGGTATTTCTACCTCAAAAGATCTGTTCGAGGGATTGATAAAATTGCCTGTTTCTCTAATTTTTGTAATGATACTATCACCTAAAACAGGAAAGTATACTAAAGCTTCTTTACCTTTAGAAACACTACCTATATATGTTTCTGGCACTTCTACCTCAATGTACATATCAGATAGATTTACGATACGAAATACCTCTGAACCTTGCCCGGGTGCAACTACGGTACCTTGATCTTTTATTACATTGTCAATGATACCGGAGAAAGGAGCTCTTATAGTAGATTTCCCTAATTGACTTTGGGCTTGAGACACCATATTTTCTGCAGCTTCATAATTGGTCTTAGCTTGTAAAAATTGAATTTCTGAACCTATATTCTGATTCCATAAGCGTTCTTGACGCTCAAATGTAGTTTTGGCTAAATCAGCTTGTGATTTTAATTGGCTTAGTTGGCTTGACATTCCGCCGTCGTCAATAGTCGCTAATATCTGTCCTCTAGAAACTTTGTCCCCCTCTTTAACATAGACTTTTTGTAGCGTACCGGCCATTTCTGGGTATATCAATACATTTTGTTTGGTAGATACATCACCTTGTAATTCTAAGTAGTGATTAAATAGCTCTTTTTTAGCAGTTAAGGTATTTACCAAAGGTAATTTCTCTTCATTACCCAAAATAGCAATAGCAGAATCTAAAGATTTCAGTTGTGCATCAATCAGTTTTTGTTGTGAGGTAATATCATTTTTTTTAGCCCTTATCGCCTCTAGGTCTTGCTGTGCGATAATATCTGTTACCGATTGCTCACCACTGCCACATGAGTATATGCCAACGGTTGCAATAAATAAAACTAGTATTTTCTTCATGATTTTATTTTTAATGATTGATTATTTAGTCTTTTGTATTTAAAATGATTTCTAATTCGGTTTTGTTATTAATTACCTCTACCATTGACTGTAAGTATTCTTGTTGGGTAGTATATAATTGTGTTTGTGCCTGTCTCAGTTCAAAACTTGAAGCAAGACCTTCTTTATATTTGATTTGGTTTTTGTTTTCAATACGTTCAGATAGTGTTAGGTTTTGCTTTGCAGTTTCGTAATTATCAATCGCCAGTGTATAATTGTTTTTTGCATTCTCTAACTGTAATCTAATTTGTTGTTCAGCTTCGGTTAATTGTGTTTTTGATTTTTCTAAAGCAATTTTGGCACGTTGCGTACTTGCACTTCTTTTAAATGAACTGAAAATTGGAATATTTAAATCAAATCCTAAGATCGAAGAATCGAACCATTGTTGGTCTCCACTGAAAAAATCGAAGTTTTCTGAGAAGGCAGAGCTTCCGTAGTTTACATACGCATTTAAGGTCGGCAATGCGCGGCTTCGTGCCAATTTCCATTCAAAAAAACGCTGTTCGTTTAAATTTTCTGCCAGCTTATAATCAACGTTATCATTGATGTTGAAGTCGATAGCAAGAATACCTAACTCCATTTTTGACATGGTAAGATCTTCTAAGTTTTCTTGCAATTGTGTAGGTGCATTAAGGTCTAGACCCATGCTTACATTCAACATCTGTAATGTAATGTCCTTTAGTCTAAGAGCACTTTGTAATTGATTTTCAACAGACGATAAGGTAATTTGAAGCTGATCAACGCTTTCTTCATCTCCTAGTCCGTTTTCAAACAATTTAGAAGTTTCGTAAACATTTTTCTCTAGTGTAGTTTTATTCTTTTCTAAAATAGCAACGCTCTCTTCTGCTAATAGCACATTGCCATAAGCTTCAACAACTTGTTTTCTAACGTCTAACTCTGTTTTTTCTTTATTATTCGCACTATAACTTAAAAATGCTTTGGTTGCTTGCACGCCAACAATGTAAGAACCATCAAAAATTTGTTGGGTCAATGTTGCGGTCGCCGTGGCAGATTGAGGCTGGGAAAAAATAACTGGTATAAATGTACCAGCTTCTCCACCTGCCAGTTCTGCAGGTAATAAGGATACGGGTTGTTTTAATTGATTTTGATAACCAACAGATCCGTTAACTTGAGGAAGTCCGCCGGCAATAGTTTCCCATTTTTGCTTTTGTGCGTCTATAATATCTCTATTTGCATTAATTGCCGAATAGTTATTTTCTAGTGCAAATTGAATTGCTTCTTCTAACGTAAACGAATAGGTTTGCTCTTGTGAATATCCTAAACTAATACTTAGAATAGTGATTAATACTAATAATTGATGTCGCATTTATTCTTGATTTGAATTGATGATGTTATTTAATATGGTTTTTCCTTTTGGTGTTATAATCCCTCTTAAGTGATATTCTAAAAATGAGTCCATAAGTTTACCTATTGGAAACTGTTCTAATGGAAAAATGTTTTGATCTTTAATACTGTTCATGCCGGTAAAATATATACGAGCAACAAACTCCGGATTTATATTATCTCTAAACAAGCCTTGTCTTAAACCACCTTCAACATTCAATAATATGCACTTATGCATTTTATCGAATTGTAGTAGCTTAAGGTTTTTATGAATTTTCGGATAGTATTTCATTAATTGGTACTGAGGAGAGCTTTTTTCATTATTTAAATGAGACATTACATACTTTTTAATCTCATAAAGTTCTTCAATAGCGTTTTTCTCCATCGCTATAATTAAGTCGATACCGTTGCTTAAATCACAGAACTTATTCATTACGCAATCTTCTACTAACGAAGTCTTATTGCTGTATTCGCTGTAAATGGTTTTTTTTGACATGCCAATCTCATTGGCAATATCGTCCATGGTAATACTTTTAAAACCACGTTCTAAGAATAGCTGTGAAGCTGTATCTCTAATTTTTTCTTTCATAAGGGCTACAAATATACATCAGGAAACTTTAGAAACTAAAAAAGTTTCCAAAGTTTTACAATTTGTTAATGTCATATTTAAAGTTCACCCGTTGTTTATTGATTCATTTCTAGCAACATAATCTTTGTAGGCTTCTTCTCCTTCGTTTTTCCAGAATTCATCATAATGTTTCCATTTAGAAAAATCGTTTCTTAAGGGTTTGCATGGGTCAAATTTTGGAAACTTTTTGCGTTTGTTCTTTTTCTTGTTACCTGGTCCGTCTCCACCTCCAAAACCAAAGATTATTTTGGAGAAAAGAAGTATTCCAACAGCTTTCCAATAATCAATTTGAGGTAATCCAAAAATATCTGGCATAAGCCAATTCCATAAGCGCATGACAATGTAGCCCACTAAAAAGGCTATCGCGAGACCTAGCAAAATAAATAGGAGAATTTTAAACGCTTTGTACACGTAGTGTTGCACTGATTTTTCCATGTTTTTTTCCAAATTAGATTTCATAATGCTATTTTTTAATTTTCTATACTTTTAAGTAATATTGATAATGCTCTATGTCTCCTAGACATAAGTGTGCCTTGTGGTATGCCGGTTTCAAAGGCAATTTCTTTGTAACTATAATTTTCAAAATCTACCGCGATGATAATGTCCCTATACACAGGTTTTAGTTCACTAATTGCAATCTTTAGCTTTTCGCGAACATGATGAGGATATTCGTTGGAAGTTTCATCATAGAATAGGTTGGTGAAATCCGTCCAAAGTTCTTCTAGTTGATCTTGATCATCAAAGCGCGATTTTTTAGCGCGCAATATGTCGGTAATCTTATTTTTGACAGCATTATATACATAACCGCCAATGTTATGTATAGGTAATGCATCAATAGGTCTAGAGAAAATACGTAATGCAACATCTTGTATAATGTCTTCTGCATCACTTTCTGATGTTTGTTTAATTTTAGATTGAATATAGTACTTGATCGAGCTATATTCTTCTTCAAAAAAACTATTCAGGTTCTTGTTATCTTTTTGGTTGGATGACATCCAAGAGTATTTTCAATTGGTCTTCCTATATAAAGACGAAGAAGTTGAAACCTATTGCATTTTTAAGAAATATTTTTTTAAAAGGGAAATCTAATTGATGGTAAAGGTAATATAATCAAACAGTTGTGTTTATTTTTTTGCGATATAAATATATCGTAACAATAATTAAAAGAAGTATGCTTAGAAGGTACCAGACATAAGATTGATTGTTTTTGGGTTGGGCAATTTCTATAATCTGTAGTTGTTGGTTGATCTCAACATTAGTCAATACCTGAGTATTGCCACCCGTCCAATCTACAATAACAGAATCTATTTTTGTATTTGCTCCTAATCCGAAGTGTGCAATGACGGAGTTTTGAGACAAATGGCTGGATCCGCCACCATCTATTTCTCTAATAAATCTTTTTCCCTTGGCAATTACCGTAACCCTTGAACCTATTCCGTTGGCTTCGGCCTGTACACCTTTTAATGCCACTTTTAACCAGTTACCTGTAGCAATATCATTTCTAAAAAGGCGAGTGGTAGATGCTATTGGGTAATTTAAAATAGGATGTTGATTTACAACTAATAAATCCATATCGCCATCATTATCCATGTCAAAAATTACCGATCCTCTGCCGATACCATAATTGTTTATGGCTAATTCCCTTCCTTTTTCAGTAAAGGTATTGTCGTTATTGTCAAAATAGAAATTGCCCATTGGTGTGCAATTCGGATTCAGATCACCGTTAGAAACAAAAAGGTCTAAATCTTGATCATGGTCAAAATCTGCAAAATTGGCGCCCCAACTTATGGCTAAATTATAAGTACCCAATTCTTTTGCCTTGTCTACAAATGGTTTGCCATTGCCTTGGTTATCCATTAGCATGTTGAACTTGATGTTGGTAATGTAATAATCCATCCACCCATCGCCATTATAATCGCCCACAGCAGCTCCCATGGCGTTGATTTTCAAATCCATTTCGGTTTGCTTGCTTGTGTCTTCAAAATGGTCATCAGGATATTGATTTTGATATAGAAAGTTGGGAACTGCTTTATACCCAAAATCTTGATTAACCAATAGATCTTGATCATGGTCATTATCAAAGTCGGTGAAAACACCGCCAAAACCAAAACCTTTATGCCCTAAACCGTATTCATCATAAACGTTTTCGAAACTTTTGCCTCCTTTGTTTTCGAGTAAATAACTTCTTGCTGTTTGATTGGCGCTAACAATAGTAGCATCTTTTATGATACCTAGTTTGCCAGTAAATTCTTGAAAATAATTGCCTACAAATAAATCAGGATATCCATCTGCATTAAAATCTCCAAAACTCGGTCCTGTACTAAAAGAGTTTAAGTCCTCTAAACCGTATTCATTCGTGACATCTTTAAAGGTGGCATCTCCATTATTTAAGAACAGTAAATTTTTAGCTCTTGGTATTATGCTTTTGCCATCTGTAGTTGTAATCGTGGTAATGAACAAATCTCTATACCCATCTTTATTAATATCGGCGCTTACAACACCTTGTGTAACATACTCGTCAGTAACTTCTAGTCCAGAACTCTTGAAAATATCTTTGAAAGTACCATCACCATTGTTAAGGTACAATCGATCGGATTTTATACCACTTGTTATATATAGATCTTCAAATCCGTCATTATTGACGTCAAATACGGTAACACCGCCGCCAAATGTTCCTTCATAGACTTCGTATTGGTGGTTAATACCAGCAGCTTCTGAAATATCAGTAAAAGTTTGTTGCGCATAACTCATCATTCCGAATACTAGAAAGAATATGCTAGTGCTTATTTTAATGGGTGCTGAATTATTTTTCATTATTGTTCTTCCATTCTAGGGCATAAATGTTTTTAGCAATTTCGACCCCTTTATTTAATCCTACTTCATTGTCTAATTGTGTATGTATTCCGCCATAAAATCTAGAATCTGCGGTTTCTAGCGCTGCATCCCAAAACGTATCAAAAGATCGAATTACAAAGTCGGTTTCTTTGTGTTCGTCACGTTCTCTGCCTTCGTGGGCTCTATCTATAAAGGTAAATTCTTTTCCAAAATTATGTTCTAACACGGTAGCTGCAGCTGCAGCTTGTATAGCATGACCAGACGGAAATGATGGAAAAGGAGGGTCGGGCCAGAAAGACTCCCATTCTTCATCAATATATTTTGGTATAAACGTATTCGGGCGTTCAGTGAAAAATTGATATTTCCATTTCCAGCAATTCACGAAAGCATCTGATACTGCCATGCCTACTTGAGCAAATATTTTGGCGCTTTCAATAAGTGATATGTCATGCCCTTCTATGGCTAAAGTGGCGAAATAGTACGAATGCCCTGGTGGTGTAAAACTAACATCTGGGTCATCGCCCCACCAAATAGCTGCTTCTTTTTCAAGCTGTGTCAATTCTAAATCTTTCAGATATACATTTTCGAATTGCTTGTAGTAGGGCGAACCTGGTGTAGTGTCATACGGAATCATAATTGGATCCTTAAGTTCTTTATTCGTGGATGCAAACGTTCTATTTTCTCCCCAATGTGGGTGTAAAGGGTGGTGACTGAAAGATTGTGCGAATAAGGGCGGTTTCCATGCACCCGGTCTGTCTAGGTGTACCATTTCTTTATCAAAATTATTAAGATACCCTCTATGTCCACCATCGGTTTTGGACCATTCGAAAATAGTTTGTGCGACAGATCTACCAAACTCCACAGAACGTGAAACGGTTTCTTTATCTAGACCATCTTGAAATTGAGTGAAGATTACACGCTCTAAAGAATCAATTTTCTGAATATTTTCTTCGGATGTTTGAACGTAGATATTTTTTAGAATTTCTGATTGACCTGCATTTAATGCCAATACCCAATTATATTCTTTTAAATCATCAACAATTGGAAGCTGATCTAAGCCATTTAATTGCCCATTCATTGATGTATACTCAGAAAAACCTGGTACTATAGCTTCGTACATGGCAAGACCGATATACCCAAATGCCCTAGATGCAAAAGTGGGGGAATTTGACGGGGTATATCTAGTAATGAATAAGGTCATATTTGCCCATTCTAAAGCAACTTCTTTACCACTCATTTTTGACTGCTCTGTAGTTGAACATGCCATTATAAATAATAGCGAGAGTAGAGTAGATATTCTTTTAAATATTGTGTTTAAAGTAATAGTCATTGTTAAATTAAGAGCTATTTTAAAAGTCCATAGGTTTCAGTTGGCGTGCCATAACTGGTTAGAATTAGTTCATCATTAATCAATATTGCATGGGTGTTGCTTCCTTTTATTGATAGTCCAGATTTCGGTTGCGAAACATATTTAAAAGTACCGCCGCCGACACCAAGGAGTATGGTGCCGTAGTTGGCGTCAAATTTTCCTATTCTAAGTTTATAATAATCATTGTTACCCAAAAGTAGTAAATCTGTATTACCATCATTGTTGAAATCTGAGCTAATGATTTCTGAAATAGGGGCGTATTGTGCTTGAATTGGCAACGGTTTGCTATGGTATTTACCGCCTGCACTGCTCATTAAAACAGTAGTTTCTTGATGTGTTATTGTTAGTTTACGGGCTTTCTGTAATTCAGTTTTATTGAAAATATCGGTTATAGTTGCATCGGCATATTTTTCATAACTATTGAACTGTTGTCGTTTGCCTGAAAGTTGACCTAGCAATTCATCTCTTGTAATATAGGGGTAGCTAGTGCCATCCATATAATAATTCAAAATTGGATCTATAGAGCCGTTATTATCAAAATCTGAATAATACAATTCAGCGGGAGTATCAGTACTTAGTTTAAACTGAGTATTAGTACCAATGTTACCTGCAATAATATCTGGTTTACCATCTTTATTAAGGTCGGTTACATGTAGGCTGGTCCATAATCCAGATAAAGGTTCGTCAAAAAACTGATTTGTTTTTTGAACCAATTTTCCATTTTTATTGAGGTAGATTGATATTGGCATCCATTCACCAACAACGATTAAATCTTCTATTTTGTCACCGTCCATGTCTGCCCATACAGCAGCAGTGGTCATGCCTATATTTTTTAGTTCTGACTGAATATCATCGGTCTTGTCAGTGAAATTGCCTTTGCCATCATTTATTAGAATATAGCTTCTAGATGATTCAGGAAAACGACCAGGAATAATAGAACCACCAATAAAAATATCGAAGAGGGTATCGTTGTTAACATCTGAAAAAGCAACTGAACCTGTTGTTGTTTGCATATTTGGTAAAGAAGATTTAGACCTTGTAAAATTTCCTTTTCCGTCACCTAGATACAGTCGGTCTTGTAATAATGGGTCATTTTGGGCAAAGTTATGGTAGCCAGCACTAGCAACGTACATATCTAGATTGCCATCCTTATTTACATCGAAAAGTGCTATATCTGAATCAAAATGTGCTTTGTCTAAATCAAAACTGGCATTTACCTTTTGAGTAAATTTCTTGTTCTTGGTCTGTATGAATACAGATGTCGCTTGTTCAATGCCACCACCAATGATAATATCTTCTAAGCCGTCATTATTGATGTCTCCTTTTGCCATTGGCGGCCCGTCATGCGATACTTGTTTCATTAGAAGCGACTGCCTCTTAAAGTCATTTACTGATGATGATTGGTGCTGATAGTTAATAGTACTCGAAACCTTTGAAAATAAGACGTCTGATTTATCTTTTACTAAAGCTGATTTTTTCGCATTACTCTCTTCAAGTACCAATAGTCGATTTGTAGAAACTTGTTTAAGTGTTTCCTTTTTACCTGAATTCCAGCTAATTGTTAGGGAATCTATTGTGGTATTGTTGGCTAAACCAAAATGTAATATGGTAGATACGGTCGACAAATATCCCTGGGTAGGCATTTGTTCAATTACTTGTGTTTCTCCATTACTGAAAATACTCACTTTAGAACCAATACCATGTTTATTCTTATCGCTGCCTTTAAGTTCTACACTCAAATAATTGTTGGTTTCATTTGGCGAATTGTTTCTGTAAATAAAAGCCGGTTTGTTGATGTTATTTACTACGAGATCCAAATCACCATCATTATCTAAGTCTGTATAAATGGCTCCGTTACTATTTGCAGGTTGATTTATACCGGCATTTTTAGTGTTGTCAGTAAAATTTACACCGTCTTTATTACTATAAAAGAAATTAGTTAGGTTAGACGCTGGCATTTCTTTGATTAACTCTAAAACATCTTGTCGTTGTAACCTGCCTTTAGATTGAACGTAACTATCCATGTAGTTGATAAAATCTAAATTGGTGTAGTCTCTGAAATATCCGTTAGTAATAAACAGATCTTTAAATCCGTCATTATCGAAATCTGCAAATAGTGGAGCCCAGCTCCAATCTGTATTCGAGATACCGGATAATTGACCAATTTCACTAAAGGTGTCATCACCATTGTTCAATTGGAGCATGTTGCGCATGTATTGATGATGAAAACCGCTTCTAATATTTAAATCAAATTTTTCATAATTATCTGGCGATAATAATAGCTTTTGGCGTTTATTATCTTTTGGCAACATATCTAAGGTGAAAATATCTTGTAGACCGTCATTATTAATATCTGCCACATTATTTCCCATAGAAAAGTGACTTGTATGCCCCATTTGTGAGCCTAATTGATCTGTGAACGTTCCGTTATTATTATTAATATACAAGTAATCTGGTACTGTATAATCATTGGAAATATAGAAATCTTGCCATCCGTCGTTATTGATATCACTTATGGCAATACCTAATCCGTAGGTTAGGGCAGAACCGCTAATACCTGCTTTTTCGGTGATGTCGTAAAATTTATTATTTCTTTGTTCAAATAGACGAGTACCTTGAAACGGGTCATCTTTTTTTAAGAATTCTTTTGTACTTACTTCATTTAATACTGGCAGTGATTTCGGATTATGATTTAGTAACAGCATGTCTAAATCGCCATCTTTATCATAATCAAAGAAATAGCCTTGGTTACTGAATGCGGCACTTGCCAAACCGTATTCTTCGGCTTGTTCTTTGAATATGGGAATATTGTTAGGGTCGTTACCTAGATTGATAAAAAGTTGATTTTTACGCTTAGCATCGGGCAATGCGCCTGAATAACATAAGTAGAGGTCTAATTTGCCGTCGCCATTAACATCTGCTGAAGTAATACCTGTTTTCCAGGGTCCAGTTCGGCCCGCTACTTTAGAGATTTTGGTGACATCATTAAAAGAAAAATCTCCTTCGTTTAAATAGAATTTGTTTTCACCCATATTAGAGGTAAAATACAAATCTTGTAATCCGTCATTATTGAAGTCACCCGTAGCTACACCACCACCATTATATAAATACTCATATACTAATACATTTGCATTTAGCCCTTCTTTTAAAGTGTTCTGAAAAGTAATGTTTGTTATACTTTCAGGTAAAAGTGTAAATAAAGATGATTTTTCGACGGTATTGATAGTAGGTGTCACTTCGTCTTTATTAGCCTTCTCTTTGCAGCTTTGAAGAAGTATACATATTATAAAAAGATAGAAAGTAAGATTTTTTGTCATTTGCTTAAAAGTAAAAGATCTATCCCCTTTTGGGATAGATCTTTAAATTAACTCAATTTAAACTAAACTAATAACCTGGATTCTGAATCAATAGGTTATTTCTATTGATTTCATCTCTACTAATAGGCATGAAATACATTTTGTCATCCCAAGTTCTAGTTTCGTTATCATTATTATCTACAACAGTGTAAGTATAATCATATACTGTTGGATCATATTGATAAGGGGTTCTTGGTGTAGCACCTGCTTTTAGTGCCGCAGTAACTTTCATTACTTTGATGCCTCTACCCAACGTTTGGTCAGCGATCATCCATCTTCTGGCATCATGGTATCTATGCTCTTCATATGCTAGCTCGACCCTTCTTTCGTTGATATAATCTTCTAAAAGCTCAGTACCCGATGATTCAATTGCCGGCATACCTGCTCTAAAACGAATCTTGTTCAACCAATTTCTAGCTTCACCTTCATCCCCTAAAGCAATAGAAGCTTCTACATAGTTCAAGACTATTTCAGTATATCTGATAAATGGCCACGGTACAACTTGAGCACTAGATTGATTGTCAACTAAATTCGGGTCTGAATCAATAAATTTACGTACGTAATAACCTGTTCTACTTCCGTTCCAGTTTTCAATTGGTGAGTCTCTCATATCCACACCTGGCACAATTATAGATTTACCTTCATTGTCTATACCTTCATATGTACCAGTCTGAATTTCATTAAAGGGGTCTATTCCAGCAACATCAGCTGGTCTTGGTTTCCAAGCAGCTCCATCATAAAGAATTGTTGCAGCTAATCTAGGGTCTCTATTCTCATACGGAGCAGCAGCGTGTTCAGGATTGTTCCAATCGAAATCAGAACCATCCATCATCTGGTAATCATCTACCAATTGTTGAATTGGTGTATTACCTGCCCAGTTATGGTAACCGTTCGGGCCATTGTTGATCCCTTGGTGAATACCACCTAACGGCCAGTTACTCTCGGCTGTAAATAAAGGTGAATGTGTTCTTTCGAATAAAAGTTCAGATCTTGCAGCAGCGTCACCAACAGTACTACCACCACCCATGGCTATAGAAATATAGTTTTCTGTAGCTTCTTCTGCTGATGCAGGTTCGGTTAAATTTAGTTTGTAGCCTGATACGTCATCTAAAATTTCTTTGGCAGCATTTTTAGCAGCGTTCCATCTACTACTTCTATCACCGGAAGTATATGCAATCAATTCTGGATTGGAATATTGTTCTAATATAGAGGATTTAGCACGTACAGCTGTTTCATCTCTTAAATCACTAGCGGCATATAAAAGAACTCTAGATTTTAAACCCATTGCACTTAACGTTGAAGCTCTACCCGGCGTAATATCTTTTTCTTTTAATAAAGTAATAGCCTTTTCAATATCAGCTAAAACGAATTCGACATTTTCAGCATAGGTACTTCTTGCTATTGAATAATCATCATCAAGGCCATAAGGTGTATCTATTAAAGGTGCGCCACCATAATATCGCATTAATTGATGGTAATAATATGCTCTTAAAAAATGAGATTCACCCATTAACCTGTCCTTAAGCAATTGGTCATCAAATGGAGCATTTGGTAATTCTTGTAATGCAATGTTTGCCTTACGAATTGCCGAGTATAGTTCATCCCATTGGGGAATTATAGTGGTATTTCCTGTGCTCGTTGGAGACAAAGTGCCTTCTGTTATAAAATTGATATTTCTTCCGGAATGTGTAAACATAGCTTCATCTGTTAATGATGCCAAGCTTTCTTCTTCAAAACCTCCATAACCTAGAGAAGCGTAAATGTTAAACACAAATGCCTGTGCCGTAGCACCATCTGCCCAAGTGGCATCTGCTGAGAGGGCATCTAAGGGTTCGGTTTCTAAGAAATCTTCATTGCAAGAAATAGGTACTAACGCGAGCGTTAGTATGCCTAAGAGTAATAGTTTTCTTTTTTTCATGATTTTTTTTTTAAAATGTTAAGCTAAAACCTGTGTTAATAATCGACTGTTGTGGGTAGAACTGACCACTATTACTAGTCGATTCAGGGTCATAGATATCTTGTGCTGCCCATGTAGCCAAGTTAAGACCGCTCATGTATACCTTAAATTTAGATAGACCAAATTGATCTATCATTTCTGATGGAAAATTATATGCTAGTTGAACGTTCTTAAGTCTTAAATAATCTTTACTGAATAGATTGTAAGTATTATCTCCATATTCACCACCTGAATAATACGTATCTCCACGACTTGCTAGTCTTGGGTGAACGCTACTTGGGTTATCTGGGCTCCATCTATTATCATAACTGTACTTTAAAAAGTTACCAATATCTCCTGATTCTGTTTGAATAAATAATTTGGCACCCGTTGCACCCTGTAATAAAACTGAAAGGTCAAAGTTCTTGTAAGAAGCATTGAAGGTAACACCAAAGTTGAAATTAGGATTGATACTATTTTTTAATCTTACTTGATCTAAATCATTAATAGCACCATCACCATTAACATCTTTAAACTTCATGTCGCCAGGTTCTAAGGTAGTTTTAACAGCGCTATAATCTAATGGGTCAGCGTCTATGGCAGCTTGGTCAATAAAAACCCCGTCAGATTCATATACCAAATACGATCCAATTGGCTTTCCTTCTCGTAATTGATAGCTTGGAGCTCCAGGAATTTCATCTAAAAACTCTACCGTGTTTTGTGCATAACCACCATTAACACCTACATCCCACTTAAAGCCATCTACATTACCACCAAAATAGTTTAATGCAAATTCGAAACCTTCATTATTTACTTTACCTGCGTTTACCGGCGGTAATAAATCAGATATACCAGAAGATCCGGGTGTAGATCCTGTTTTCTGAATAAGTATCTGGTCACGTTTGTTCAAGAAGTATTCTAAAGTGAAGCTTAATTTACCATCAAGCACGATACCATCTAAACCTATGTTATAGTTCTTAGCACGCTCCCAAGTAAAACTAGGGTTAGCTAATAAAGGTTCAGAAAGTATTGTTTGAACTTGTCCATTAATTGGATACTGACCAAACTCGTAAATAGATCTATATGCGTATTCCTGTAATTCATCGTCAGTAATTTCTCCATCTTCATTTATATCAAAAGAAACTTGGTCATTACCCATTTCACCGTATGAAGCTCTAAGTTTTAAGTAGCTTATAGAATCTACATTAAACCAATCTTCATTGTTAATGTTCCACCCAACTAATAAACCAGGGAAGAATCCGAAACGATCGTTACCTGGGAAAATATAAGAACCATCATACCTCCAAATAAACTCAGCTAAGTACTTCTCTTTAAAGTTATATTGAGCACGACCATAGTATCCTAAACGTGTTCTATTGTAGCCATAACCATCGGTTTCTTGTGCAATTTCACCACCAACACCTAGCTGATCAACTGCTGTAGAAAGGTAGTTTCTTCTAAATGCCGAGAAAAATTCACCTTGAAAATTTTCTCGGGTAACACCAGCTAAAAGACCAATATTATGATCCTCACCAAGCGTTCTGTCATAAGTTAAAAGACCGGTAAGGTTAGTATTCAGTATATTGTTAGATGATTGTAATAATCTGGCATCTGTAAAGTTAGATCTGATAGCTCCTTCAAGTACAGGGTTACCGGTTTCAATGTAGTTATCACGATTTAATGAATATAGAGTCCATGGTGTTTGCCATAATTTTCTACGTAACTGGCTTTGATCTACACCTGCCAATAGTGTTAATTTCAAACCTTCTACCCATGGGTTCGTAATATCTACAGAACCTGTAAATTGTAGGTAATCTGTTGGTTGTTTGTCATAGCCAGTGGCATTGGTAGTAACAACAACAGGTTGTTGTCCATTTTCAATATCTGGACCCGGTAAACCGTTTGGCCAAATTGCAGGTTCGTTTGGTCTACCTCTCATTAACATTCTAAAAATAGCACCTGCACCTTCAGTTGGGAATGTTCTATCTTCCTTTCTGTATGCCATGCTCAACTTTGTAGAAATGTATTCATTAATTCTAGCATCGGTATTCAATCTAAAATTATATTGCTGATATCTATTTGCAGAATTCTTGTAGATAGCGCCTTGGTCAGAATACCCTAAAGAAGCATAATACTTTAAATCTTCATTACCACCACTTATAGATAGATTATGTCTTTGTTGTTCTGCCCAATCTTTAAAAGTTGCACCGAACCAATCTGTGTCTGGGTATAACCATGGGTCTGCACTAGTTCTATGATTATTGATAGTTTCTGGACTAAAAGCTGCATTTACAGTTTCTGCAGGACTACTGCCAGGTATGGTATAGCTGCCGGTAGTTTGAAAAGCAGTATTAGCTGTGCCCCATTGCGATGCTGGTATATTGCTGTTGTAAATGGCCAGTTCGTTCATTATAGTTTGGTATTCGACGGCACTCGCCATTTCTGGTACTCTAGTCGGTCTTGTAAGTCCGAAATCGGCTTTATAGTTTATTTGCATTTTACCAACATTACCAGTTTTGGTAGTAACGATAATTGCTCCGTTTGCAGCTCTTGCACCATAAATTGCAGCAGAGGCATCTTTAAGTACAGAAATATTTGCAATGTCATCTGCATTGATACGACCTATACCACCATCTCTATCTGGTATACCATCAATTACAATCAATGGTTGGTTGTTACCTAATGTGTTTGTACCACGAATACTAATAGTTGATTCGTCATTACCAGGCTCACCACTAGTTTGTACAATAACAACCCCAGGTAGTCTACCAGCCAATGAGTTGGATACACTAATAGCGGGCGAACTTTCTAGAACTGGACCTTGTACTGCCGTAACTGCACCAGTTACGGTCGCTTTTTTCTGGGTACCGTAACCAACGACAACTACTTCGTCTAAGTTTGCAACGTCTTCTTCTAGAGAAACGTTGAGGGTACTTTTGTTATTTACGGGTACTACTAAAGTTTTAAAGCCGATATAGCTAAATCGTAAACTGGTACTGCCATCATCTACGGTAATTGTAAAGTTACCGTCAAAATCTGCTTGTACTCCCGTTGTTGGGTTATTTGCATCAATGACTGATACACCAGGTAACGGCATGTTATCTGAAGCTGATGTAACAGTTCCAGAAACGGTTGTTTGTGCGTGGAGACTGAATAGGAGGAATCCACTAAAAAATAAAATCATCGTTAAGCTTGCACGATTTCGAATCATGGAAAACTTAGAAAAGTTTTTTTGATAATTCATAAAGTTAGTTGTTACAGTTGTTAGTTATTGTTGTTGGCATTCGAATCATAATCTCATGGAAGCATTTTGAGATAAAATACTATGATACACTATGCTACTATAAACAAATATATAAATTAATGTTAATTTAATAAATTTTGTTATGATATTTTTTGAATATGATATTTGAATCACAAAATATTGAGGATCTATCACTGTTAGCTTTTCATTAGGACTCCCTACTTGTAGGGGTTTTTTCTTTGGAGATAGGTTTTTTTAATCAAAAAATATTTTTTTAAAAAAATGTTTCATGTGAACGTTTCACTTCAATTTTTAATGATTGTTAATTTTGGATGTTTTATTAACTCTTCTCTGCTGAACTACGGTTTATGAGTGAACTAAAAATGGAAGAACTTTGATATATTTTATTAAATTGTATATTGACGGCTCTTAATTTGATTATAATTTATGCCGGTTATTAGTAAAATTTTAAACCTAACCCACAATAATAACCTTACAAAACACGAACAATTGGTTCAGGGAGTTATTGAATCAATTGAAGAAGGTAAATTGACCGTCGGTGACCGCTTACCTTCTATAAATATTATGGTTGAGGAAATTGGTTATGCTCGAAAAACTATTTTTAAAGCGTACGAAGAACTTAAAAATAGAGGTCTCATTGAGTCGAGACAGTTAAAAGGGTATTTTGTAATAAGTCAGGCAACAAACATTACTAAAAGAATGGCTTTGTTGTTGTTTGCTTTTCAAAGCTATCAAGAAGAATTTTACAAAACCTTTCGAAAAGAAATGGGTAAACGATTTCAGATCGATGTATTTTTTCATCATAATAACACGACCGTTTTCGAGACTATTATGACAAATATTAACGGTAAATATGGAATGTATGTCGTTGCGCCTATTGAAAATGAAAAGGCAGCTCTGTTACTACAAAATATTGAACCTAAAAAATTATTACTAGTAGACCGTTATTTAAACTTGGGTAAGTCCTTTTCTTATATTTCTCAGGAATTTGAAAATGTTATTTATACTTCATTAGTAAAACTGCTCCCAGAAATTAAAAAATATAATAAGATCATACTTTATTTTAATGAAGAGAGCGATTATTCACCCATAACTATTAAAAGTGCATATGAGAGTTTCTTGAAAGAGTATTCAATTGAAGGTGAAGTTAAAAATAACTATACTATTGGTTCTGCAACTAAGGGCAATCTCTATTTTGCATTAGGAGATACTAATCTATGGCATATTTTACGTGATGCTGTTCGTAAAAATTTAGTTATTGGGGAAGATATTGGCATACTTTCTCAGAATGACAATGTTTCAAAAGAGATTGTTTTTGGTGGTATTACTACCATTTCTACAGATTTTAATGAAATGGCCAAATTGGCGGCAAGACATATAAAAAATGAAAGTATTACGCAGTTAATTATGCCATCAAGGTTAATTAAACGCGCTTCTTTATAAAATAATTCTATCCAAAATTAAATTGTAGTTTACAATCTTTATTTTCTTGACTAAATGTTGGTTTAGAGATTTGTTCCTTCTAGTACAAAAAAGGGGGTTTCAATCTTATTTGTTCTATTTTTGAAAAAAATTGCGAGGAATGCATACTATTACTGAATATCGAGAAGAGTTTATTGCGTATTTGGACTCAATGAAAATTACAAAGGAACCTAGAAACCTTTATGAGCCCATTACTTATATTCTTGGTTTGGGCGGAAAGCGCTTAAGACCGGTTCTGGTATTAATGACTGCTGAGATTTTTAAAGGCGATTTTAAAAAAGCTTTAGATGCAGCCGTGGCTATTGAGGTTTTTCATAATTTTTCTTTGGTTCATGATGATATTATGGATGATGCTCCTGTTCGTAGAGGGCAAACTACCGTTCATGAAAAGTGGGATATAAATACAGGTATTCTTTCTGGTGATGCTATGCTGATTATGGCATATCAGCTTTTTGAAAATTATGAGCCTAACGTTTTTAGGGACCTTGCTAAATTGTTTAGTAAAACAGCATTAGAAGTTTGTGAAGGTCAGCAGTATGATGTTGATTTTGAAACTCGCGATGATGTTATGTTACCTGAATATCTGAAAATGATCGAATATAAAACAGCTGTTCTTGTTGCCGCTGCTTTAAAAATGGGTGCTATTGTTGCCGGGGCCTCTGATACGGCACAAGAGCAAATGTATAATTTCGGATTAAATCTTGGTATAGCCTTTCAATTGCAAGATGATTACTTAGATGTATTTGGTGATCCAGAAACATTTGGAAAACAAGTGGGTGGCGATATCATTGAGAATAAGAAAACGTACCTATATCTAAAAGCATTGAATTCTGGTTCTGAAATGATGACGAAAGAGCTAGAACATTTATATTCTATTCAGCCAAAAGAAGCAGATGCTAAAATTAAGGCTGTACGTTCAATTTTCGAGAAAACAGAAGCAGATAAGGCAACTAAAGTGGCTATTACAGACTACACGGCAAAAGCTTTTGAAGTATTGGATGGAATGGAAATAGAGCTTGAAAACAAAGATTTGTTAAAGCAATTCGGAGAAAACCTTATGAACAGAACGGTTTAAAATAACCGTCTTAATAACGCTTTTATAAATGGCGTTTTGGGACAAGCATTTATGTAAATAATATCTTCCTTTAAACTGGTATTCTCGTCTAAGAATTTAAATACCAGTTGTGGTTTTATGGATTTGAATATAGATTCGAAAATTGCATGTCCGTTACCATTATTATGATGTAAAACATCTAAAAAAAGCATATCGTAAAACCAGAACTTATTTTTTAATTTCATTTTTTGAAGTGGCTCGCCTAGCTTTATATGTTCAATTAATTTCGGAATCTTATTTGCCGTACTCATTAAAGTGTAGCCTGTGCTTGGTTTTGCCCATCCGCCTGCGGTTCCTATATATCGTATTCTTTTGGTGTGGTGTTCTCTAAAATCATAAGCGGTCATGGGTATACTACCCGCTTCCTTTTCAATAATTTCATAAGTATTGCATTGAAAACGGTCTACTATATATTCTTTTATCGCCGCTTCATATTCGCCTTTTGGCAGTAATTGTTCTGAAAATAACGTGTATTCAATCAACGCGGTGTCATTTGAATAGGGCAGTACATACATAAAACGAGTATTACCTTTTTGAGGGATGGAAAAATCCATGTAGGTTACTTCACTAGCATTGAAAACGGGCTTATCAGTTTTAATTACCCAGCCCACAAAATGTTGCTGCAACACCGGATATTTTTTTTGCTTGGTTGCCATTTTATAGTCAAAAAGACTATTGAATATGTACTTGCTAGAATACGTGTTATTGGTAGTTTTTACTGTAACTTCAGTGGCTGACTCATTTAAGTCTACCATAGCTTCTTGAACAAAGGTTATGTTCGATGATTCTTTTATTCTACCTAAATAGTGATTGTAGAAATCAATACTCCTAATCATTTTGTAGGAGTACGGCTTTATGTCTGTTCTTTTAAGAACATCTTTTCCTTGAAAGTGGATAGAATTCCATCTTTTATAAATGATTTCCTCGAATTGACCATTGCTTTCCTCCCAGAAACACCAAGTGCGGTCGTTCTTATTTTTTGGGTTTTTGTCAAGAAG
The DNA here is from genome assembly GCF_004364175.1 of Maribacter caenipelagi. Lineage (GTDB taxonomy): Bacteria > Bacteroidota > Bacteroidia > Flavobacteriales > Flavobacteriaceae > Maribacter > Maribacter caenipelagi. Next base: position 429,968 of record NZ_SNZW01000011.1, read on the forward strand.
TAATATCCTTTTTTGATCAAAGAACGAATCATTGAGCATGGCATCAGCCAGTAATAAGCCAGAAGCGCCTGCACCAATAATGATATAATCGTATTCGTTCATGAATTTTTAAAACTTTACTTCAGTTATTAAATATTGAGAATCTCAAAAATACGAAATAGCAATTGTCTTTTGTGCTTAATTCAAGGTGTAACGTAATCCGAAAAATGATCTTATGCCCTGGTTAGGTCCGTAAACGTATGATGGGTCAAAAGTCAAAGCATTTGGGTTGTTTGGGGTAGCCACCGCATTACCATTATTATCAAAAGTTACTTCTTTATCAAATGGGTCGTTTGTACGTGCAATAATAAATGGATTTCCGCTATTAGGTGTCCAATCCAAAAGGTTTTTTACTCCTCCATAGAACTCAAAATTCTTTAAACCATCATATGTGAATTGGATATTTTGAATACTCCAAGCAGGTGAATAATCACTTCTTGGGTCGTTTTTACCTAAGGTAGGTAAACGCATAGGTCCGTATAAGTTTCCTGTATAGTCTACAGATAAATCCCAAGCACGAATATCATAGCTAATACTCCAATTAGCAGAATAGCTTTCGGTAAGTATTTGTCTTTCTTTTACACCGTCTTCTGTATTACTTACATTTTGTAATGTGCCGCCTAACATAAATTTTAAACCGTTGTAAAATGAAACATCTACATTGGCGCTAACTCCTTTTGAAATAGATGTTCCGTTTAAATTGTCATATATAATTTGATTAGGATTTGTATCATAATCTGGGATAATGACATTCTGAAAATTGGTGTAAAATACAGATGCATCTAAACTAACAAAAGTGCCATTGTCGCCATAAATTTTCTTTAAGTAATTCAGGTTTACATTAAACGAACGTTCTGGTTTTAATTTTTCGGCAATGATGACATCTCGCGAGCCTGTTAATGCAGCATGATCCTCGGTAAATAGATTTACTACCCTAAAACCTGTACCAGCATTTAAACGAATAATATCATTGTCAGTGAATTTAAAACGATATGCGCCTCTGGGGGTAAAAATATTACCATGGCGGTCATCATAATCGTAACGACCACCTACTAGTAAAGAATGCTTTTTATTAAAAGCTATTTCATCTTGTACATAAATACTTGGTATTAGAACTTCATCTGGTTCATTTCCATTGGCATTTAAGGTAGCCGGTGTGTTGTCATCATAATAATTGTATCGCAATGCAGTACCTGCTAAAAGACTATGTTTGCCTATAGTTTTGTCCCATGTTAATTGTGTAAAACCAATGCGCTGATCGGCTAGGTAGGGCACATCGCCATAAACAGAATTTTGTTTGTGGTCATTATAAGAAAAAGAAAGCATCAATTGTTCTTCTGTAGGGAGTTGATATTTACCTAGAACTTCCCATCTACGGGTGTAAATACTTTCTCCATAAATTTCATCTCCACCTCTAAATTCTGGGGTCCATTGCATTTCACCACCCCATCTATCTTCGTAAAAAAAGCGTCCGGCCAAAGAAAGAATTCTTGAGTTTTTTCTAGTGAAATTCCACTTTTGAAAAACTGAAATACGGTCTTGTAATGTAAGGTCTGTAAAATTATCTCCGTTATTATCAATAGGGTTATCATACTTGAAATAGTTGGCACCTAAGAGTACAATGGTTTTTTTGCCTATATTAAATTTCGTGCCTACATCTAGGTTAAATTCTCCCCATGAGGTAACAAAACTATCCGCAAAAAAATCGGGAGCAGTCAGGTTATTTTTTGTGATGATATTTATGAGTCCGCCAACGGCTTCACTTCCATAAAGTGTAGAAGCAGGACCTTTAACCACTTCAATTTGTTCAATAAGCGAATTCGGAATACCTGATAATCCATAAACTGTTCCTAGTCCGCTTACAATCGGCATACCGTCAATTAATACCAAAGTGTACGGCCCTTCTAGACCATTTATATGAATATCACCCGTATTACAAACATTACAATTTATTTGTGGGCGTACACCATTTACATTCTGAAGCGCTTCAAAAATACTGGCCGTAGGGTTTTTCTTGAAAAAAGTCGGTTTGTACACTTCTACGGGCACCGGACTCTCTAATCTACTAACAGGCTTTAAGGTTCCGGTAACGACCATTTCATCTAAAGATTCGGTAGAAGGGGATAAGTTGATGTTTATAATTTGATCTTCGCCAGCAGAAATACTTATTGTTTTGTAAAATCTCTCGAACCCAATGGTAGAAGCTATTAGCGTGTGTTTACCTATGGGTATATTTTTTAAAGTGTACTGTCCGTTTTCATCTGAAGCAGTACCAATTTCTGATCCCTTCAAATAAATATTTACATAGACTTCTGAACCGTTTTTTGATAAAACAGTACCAGATATAGTAGAATTTTGCGCACTTATGATACCGAAAGATAAAATAGAGTAAGCAAAAAATATTATTTTAATCATCTAAATATTATTTTAGACAAAACTAAAAAATTGTTTTTACGTATAAAAATGTATTTTTGTGTTTATATTGTTTTTACATGACATTATCTGAAGAAGATTACATAAAAGCTATTTATCATTTAAGCGAGTTCAATAGTAAGTCTGTTGCTACCAATGCCATAGCAGAGCAGATGAAGACGAAGCCGTCGTCAGTTACCGATATGATCAAAAAGCTAGCGGAAAAGTCTTTGGTGAATTATAAAAAGTACCAAGGTGTGTCACTTTCTGAAAAGGGAAGGTTGGTAGCACTCTCTATCATTAGAAAGCATCGTTTATGGGAAGTGTTTTTGGTAGACAAATTAAATTTTTCTTGGGATGAAGTCCACGTTGTAGCCGAGCAATTGGAACATATAAAGAGCGATGCTTTAATAGATAAATTAGATGCTCATTTAGGGTTTCCGAAAGTGGATCCGCACGGAGACCCGATCCCTAATAAAGACGGAGTGTTTACCAAATCTGTAAAAAAGTTAATAAGCGAATTACCAGTTGGTAGTCAAGGCGTTTGTGTTGGGGTTAATGATTCGTCGGCAGCTTTTTTAAAGTTTTTAGATAAAAATAAAATCTCTTTAGGCGATACTTTTAAAATATTGGAAATTGAAGAGTTTGATGAATCCGTTACTATTTCTACACGATCAGGGTCTATCAGAATATCCAAACAAATAGCAACGAATTTATTTTTAGAGATCGTAGATGTAGAGTAGTTTTTAACTGATTAATTTTTGAAATTATGGAAGAAATTATAGCGTATTTTGAATCGATAGACCCAGTATTAGCTGCGTTTTATGCGACATTATTTACTTGGGGGCTAACTGCAGCCGGTGCTGCTTTGGTTTTTCTATTCAAGACAATGAACCGTGCTGTCTTAGATGGTATGTTGGGTTTCACTGGCGGAGTTATGGTTGCGGCAAGTTTCTGGAGCTTACTGGCGCCTGGTATAGAAATGAGCCCAGGAGAAGGGTTTGTTAAGGTAATACCAGCAGCCGTTGGTTTTTTCTTAGGTGCCATGTTTATTTTTGGATTGGATAAAGTATTACCGCACTTACATATTAATTTTAAAGAGAGTGAAGCAGAAGGCGTAAAGACTCCTTGGCGTAGAACCACCTTGTTGACCTTAGCCATTACACTCCATAACATACCGGAAGGTTTAGCGGTCGGGGTTCTATTTGGCGGAGTAGCAGCTGGTTTTGATGGTGCATCTATTGGTGGTGCCGTCGCATTGGCGCTAGGTATAGGTTTGCAGAATTTTCCAGAGGGTTTCGCCGTAGCTATGCCGTTAAGAAGACATGGTTTAAGTAGAAGTAAGAGTTTTATGTTCGGTCAGGCATCTGCACTTGTAGAACCAATTGCTGCTGTTTTAGGGGCATGGGCAGTGATGACTTTTCAGCCTATTTTACCTTATGCACTTTCATTTGCCGCTGGTGCAATGATTTTTGTTGTGGTGGAGGAAGTGATACCAGAAACGCAGCAAGATAAATACACCGATATTGCTACAATGGGCTTCATTGGCGGTTTTATAATTATGATGACTTTAGATGTTGGGTTAGGGTAATAATTTAGTTTTAACTAACAGCAGTAATTTTATATTTGAACAATTAATTACATAATTAAGCGTATGGGTATTTTAAAATATAGTTTTTTGCTTTCGGTGGTATTCTTAAAATGTGGTAAAGCTCAGGACATAGTAAATCCAGTAAATGATGAGCAAACTAGTATAGTTGACTCAGTAAACTACAGAGATGAAATGCGCTCGTTTGTTATTAATTTGAGCGAGTATGCCAAAAATGTAAAGCCTAGCTTTAATATTATTCCGCAAAATGGAATAGAATTAATTACTAAAAAAGAAGATGCTAAGGGTAGCGTTTACACAGATTATTTAAATGCCATAGACGCACAGGGTCAAGAAAATTTGTTTTACGGTTATAAAAGAGATAATGCAAAGACACCTACCTCCGTTACCGATTATATGGTCAACTATTTAAAAGTATCACAAGATTATAACAATGAGATCTTTGTTATTGATTATTGTAAATCTGATAGTGATGTTGAAAATGCTATAGAAAAAAACTTAGACCTGGATTTTATTCCATTTGCGGCACCAGAACGAGATTTAACGGTAATTCCTGAAATTTCTGAATCATTACCAATATCTACAAAAAATATATCCTCTTTAAAAGATGCCAATAACTTTTTATTTTTTGTAAATTATTCTGATTATGATTCAAAAAATGATGTAATTGAAGCAATTTCAGCAACAGATTATGATGTAGTATTTATGGATTTGTTTTTCAATGACGGCTCTGAATTTGGAAGAACTATGATTGAACGTTTAAAAGTAAAATCAGATGGTACTAAGCGCTTAGTATTATGTTATATGAGTATAGGCGAAGCGGAAGATTACAGGTTTTATTGGAATACTGTATGGCATAATCAAAAACCGGTTTGGTTAGAGGAAGAGAATCCAAACTGGCCAGGAAACTATAAAGTAAAGTATTGGGATCCGGAATGGCAAAGTATTATTTTCGGTTCGGAAAATGCTTATTTAGACGCTATTTTAGCAGTGAACTTCGATGGTGTTTATTTAGATATTATCGATGGATTTGAGTATTTCGAAAACAAAAACTAGTGCTATTTCTATTAGGTATTTCATCGATCAGCACCTTGCTTTTAACCGTTAATAGATAAAATAAAGAACTTCAACAATTAATAATTAAAAGTCTTTTTATTAGCTTTTTCTTTGAACTTGGGAGCAAAATTTCACTCTCTCAAAAAAAGTTTAATGGATTCTGAAAATTCTAAGAAAGTACTTTTAATTTGTGAAGGAACATATCCCTTCAATACAGGGGGCGTTTCCACTTGGGCAAACGACCTTTGTACTCAAATTAAGGATACGGACTTTGTAATCTACTCTATAAATGCCAATGTAGAAGTACGCACAAAGTACCCAATTGGCGATAATGTAAAAGATATTATTCAGGTACCTATGTGGTCTCCTGAGGAACCTTTAGACTGTGTAGATTACGATATTAAGTACTCGGATATATTACAAAAAAAAGAGCGAACATCACCTAATGTAATTACAGCTCAATTTAAAAGCAATTTTCATTTATTTATTAATGAACTATACAAGCAGGAAACAAATATATCTATTCTAAATAACTGTTTTTATCAGATGTGGTCTTACTTCCAAGAGTACGATTATAAGGCTACCATGTGCAGTAATATCATTTGGGAAACGTTTTGTGATGCTATAAAAGAATCTTTGCCTGAACATGAGTTAAGTGAGGTGACTCTGGAAGATATTACCATTGGCTTAAGATGGATTTATAGGTTCTTAATACCTATGGCGGTCAAAGTACCAAAGGTAAATATTAGTCATGTAACCATTTCTGGAGTAGCGGTTATACCAGCGCTAGCATTAAAGTATCAATATAATACCCCCATTTTAGTTACTGAACATGGCGTTTTTATTAGAGAAAGATTATTGGCTATAAGCTCTAGTGATTATTCTTATTTTTTAAAAGATATGCTTATTAAGTTTTCTGAAGGAATTACCAAATTGGTGTATCAGAATGCTACGAGGATTACCACTGTTAGTAAGTTTAACATGTCTTGGGAAACATATTACGGTGCAGATTACAATAAAATAGAAGTTATTTACAATGGAGTGGACCATAACAAATTTAAGCCTATACCAAAACCAGAGCACTTAAAAGATGTGCCTACTGTTGTAGCGGCCGCAAGAATTTTTGATTTAAAGGATATTATTACTATGATCAAAACTTGTCATGAGGTTAGAAAACAAATACCTAATGTTCAGTTTTTGATTTATGGCAATAAAGATGCTGTGCCAGAATACACAGAAAAATGTGAAGCCCTTATTGTAGAGCTAGATTTAGCTAAGAACTTTTTCCTCAAAGGTTTTCATAATACGCCTCAAGAACTTTTTGCTGAAGGCGATATTTCTATATTAACATCTATCTCAGAAGGTTTTCCTTATACAGTAATAGAATCTATGAGTTGTGGGATTCCTGTAGTATCTACAGATGTTGGAGGGGTCTCTGAAGCTTTAGATGCTAATTGCGGATTTATTTGTAAACCAAAAGATTATGAAGAAATTGCGCAAAAAGTGGTGACCTTATTAAACGACAAGACGTTAAGAGAACAGATGGCAATAAATTCTAGAAAAAAGGTTGTTGAAAATTTTACTCTAGGAAATTTTGTAAATGCTTTTGAGAAAACATACAATGAACTTAACGCAATAATGGTGCAGCCTCAAGACAATTTTAATAAATCTAATTCTACACTTTTATCTTTAGTATAGCATGCCTATAAATAGCCAAAACATAAAGGATGTAGAAATGCAGGTTATAGATAAAGTGGGTAACCCTGTAAATGTCATGGTGGTAAAAGCCGCCTTAGAGTCCATGGGGATTAGGGAAAAAGATGTTATAGTAGATTATGGCTATTACACGCTTATGGAATTAGCAAAGCTTGTTTACAAAAGTATAAAACAAAGAAGCCCTAAGGAAGTTTTAAATATAAATGAGCGAAAGCCTAAAAATTTAAATAAATCTATACCTATTTCAGATTATTTGTGGGTAAAGGCAAAGTTGTTTGCCAAATATTACCCTTTAGGTATTTTTCACTTAATGCCAGTTTTTATTCAAATAGCAAGTATTATAGTCTATGGTTATTCTTTATGGACTTATATGGGCTTTAATATTATACAATCTACCTCTGTGGTATTTGGTGTAATTCTCGGTATAGTTTTATCTGGTGGTTATGTTCAAATGCTTGGTAGGCAGGCTTCCTTTTATTGGAATCATAAAGAGTATTATAAAACTAAAATTCTGACAAAAAGGTTGGTTATATCTGGTATTAAAGGTATGACTGCTGTTTTTGCTTTCCTGTTAATTGTTAATTATGTACTAGGTACTTACCCAACTAGTTTCGTGCTTGTAACTATTTGCTATGGATTTTTAATCGGCTTATTATTATTGGTTATGGCACCTTATCATGCAATAAGCCAACGCTGGGTAATTTCTGTTGTTATTGCGGTGTCCTCGTTATTTGCATTAATGCTTCACTTCTATACTTCTTTCCATATTTATATAACGCAATGGCTTAGTATTTTATTGGCCATAAGTCTTTCGCAATTGTACCTTTACCTATTTTTTAAATTAAAAATCACAAAGGATAAACCAGAAAATCTAAAGCCAAGACAGTTAATGGTTATATATAAAAACTATCCTTATTTCTTTTACGGAATACTGATTTACATATTTATTTTTATTGATCGTTTTTTGGCTTGGTCTGCAGATATAGAGCTAAACTATAGGTATTTATTTCTCTATGAAAAAAGTTATGAAATAGGAATGGATTTAGCTATTGTCGTATTCTTTATTCTAGTAGGGGTTATGGAATATGCTATCGCTTCGTTTACCAAATTTATGGACTTAAAACAGAGAAGTATAATGATTGTTGACAAGCATAATTTTGGTAAAAGTCTATATAAAAATTATAAAAATCACGTATTAATACTATTTGTTATGTTGCTGCTTGTTGGTATGTTTTTGTATTGTTTTATTATAAATTCATGGGGTTATCAAACTAGTTTTGGAGAACAAATAGATGTTTTAAGTATTAGAGTGTGTGTTATTGGTGGTCTAGGATATTTCTTTTTGTCTTGGGCCATGCTAAATGCACTTTACCTTTTTACCTTAAATAGACCAAATGAAGTGTTAAAAGCTTTAATTGTATCGAGTATAATCAATTTTACAATCGGATTTTTTATAAGTAGGTGGGTTAGCTATGAGTATAGTGTAGTGGGTATGTTAATTGGTTCTGTGGTATTTATGGTATACACAACTAACCATATAAAGGCATATTTTAAACAATTAGATTTCTATTATTATGCAGCTTATTAGTATTCTATTACTGTGGGTGCCTTTTATTAATGCATCATCTTTAAAAACAAAAGTTAAGGCAGAACATGACAAGTTTATCGTTTGTTATGGCAAATTAAATCCTAAGAATATTAGAGGTTATTCTATGGTAATACTAGAGCCTGAACATTATAATACTGAGGATATCGAAGTGTTTAAACAAAATAACACCAAAGTAGTAGCTTATATAAGCTTAACAGAAATAAATAAAAATTCAAAGTATTACGAAAGCCTGCTTCCATATGTTTTTGGTGGTAATCAAGTGTGGGGTAGTTGTTATATTAATATAAGAGAAAAAAAGGCAAGGCAAGTAGTGGCTGGTATGGCTAATGATATTTTAAGCAAAGGGTTTAATGGTTTGTTTTTAGATAATTTAGATAATGTATCTGAATGGGGCAAATTAAAAGGTGCTGAAAACGAATTAGTTTGTATGATTAGACATCTTAAGAAAAATAATAATGACCTTTTTTTAGTTCAAAATTCTGGTTTTTTCCTTAATGATAAGTTGGTAAATAGTACGGATGCCGTTTTGCTCGAGTCTCTTTTTAGCCTGTATGATTTTACTACAAACACCTATGGTTACAGAGATGAAAAAAGCTTAAAGATTATGCAGAAACGCATAAAAGAAACGCTATCTAAGACATCAAAAGAAGTGTATGTGATGGAATACGCAAATACTCCTAAAATGAAAAGGGTAATTGCCAAGAAGCTACAAAAATTGGGTGTACCATATTATATCAGTAATATAAATTTACAAGAGGTTACTAATGATTAATATTTTTAACATAGATGTTGTTTTATTGGGACCATTTAGATTAATGGTGATAGTGCTTTGCTTTTTCTTTCTACACCAAGTTGTTACAAGACAAAAGCTTAGAAACTATAATCTAGATTATGTTATTAAACGTGGTGCTTTAGCAGGAAGTTTTACACTAGTGTTATTGTTTATTTTGATATTAATTAAAGTTTATGATTCCCTTGCTATCCTTATTTTATCGCTATTATTTTTTATATGGCAATACCTAGAAATTAGAAAAATACATAAGGTTAATGGTACATTGGCAAAAAAAAGGGTTGCAACTTTAATTCAAGTTTTTCGTTTCGTAGAAAAAAAATGGAGTTATAAGAAGATTTTAAAGAATTTAAAAGAGGTGCTTCTTCCTAAAAGGATAAATTATGTATTGTTTGCATCTGTATTCTGTGCATTTGCTACCATGTTTTCTAGATATCAATTTCTGAAAAACGACTTGTGGGTACTTTCTGGGTTGTGGCTAAATAAATTAAATGCCGTAAAGCTTATAAATAATAACAAATGGTTTAGTGATAATCTAGCTGTTCCAGGAGAACAAATTGCTGTTAATTTTTATTCCAAAATATTAAATATAAGCGAAGAAATGGCACTTCATTCATTTGGCTTGTTAGAGACTTTCGCATTGTCTATGGTCTTGTATTGGGTTATTATGCAATTATCGAAATCTAAGTTTACTGCGCCGTCTATAGCTTTGCTGATTTTTGGTTTTTTCTATAGATTTTTGCCAATGAATATCAATTTGTTGTTGGAGCACAATCCAGTTTATTTAGCTCTTTGTTTTGTATTTCCAGCTACTATTTTCACATTAAAACCAAAGTTGTTAACCACTAATAAAAAAAGGTTTTTATTCTTTTTGACAGTATTATATTTTGCAACTGCACTAACAAATCTCTTTGTGTTGGTTTGGCTCTTGCCTATATTTTTTGTGGTATCCTATTTTACTTGTAGTCGTAATAATGTAAGCTATGTTAGATGGAGTGTTTTGGCTTATCTTATTGCAATTGGTGTATTGTTTGTGCTTTATATTACTATGGGGTGGGTGGCTAACAAGCCTTTAATAAACATCTTGAGAGAAAATTTAATTATAGTAGATATTTATACTTATTTTCCTCACTTGATAGTGTCCTTACCCGTGGTATTAAGTTTTTATACGCTACAAGGTATTATTGTATTTGCTTTAGTTGTTCCGCTATATATTAAAAATAATAAAAAATGGGAGGCATTACTTATCTATGCCCTTGTTTTCAATGCATTTTTATTGCTAAGATATATTCAATGGGAGTGGATCGATATGGATATGTTTTATCAAGTATTAACCCCAATAATCATTATTAATTTTGGGATTCTTCTTGCAGTAATACGGGAGTATTTAAAATTTTTATTACCAAGAAATAAGCGAGTTAGAAATTTAATTACGCCTATTGCTTGTATTTTTTTAGTAGTTTTTGCAATAAAATATAACGGTTTTATTTCTAAAGAATTTGAACAAAAAGAACCGTTAAAAACAGGGGTTTTAATGGCGTATAATGAATTGTCCAATAAATATCTTCCATTTTCTTATGCTGTAGTAAACGCTAATTATGGTTATAAAATTAGTAAAAGCGAACATAGTTTTATTGCTTATGATTTGTTTGTGAGAAATTATCTAAAAAGTGATTTACACTATTGTAACTATAAAGATGATGAAGAATATATAAGAGAACATCCCGAAGTGGTTTTACCAAGTAATGTTTTTGTTTTTGTCACGAAAAAAGAAACTGTTGGCAGATCAGAATTTATAAATACGCCGAAACGATTAAAGCAACCTATAGCAGATGTGCTGGCTACACTTAAAAAAAGAGGTAGGAAGATTACTGTTTTCTACCAAGATAAAGGATTAACAGTGTATCAAATAGTCAATAAAGAAAATGCCTCCAAGATGGATGAGCTCATTTTTAGTTTATGAATAAAAGGTTTTTTTTAAAATTTTTAAAGTACAGTTTATTGGCGCTTTTTTTAGTTGGTTGTCAAAATGACTTATATAGGTTTAATTCTAAGTTTAACTTGCCTAAAATAAGTTCAGAGTCTCCTATTGTTCTATTAGTAATTGATACTAAAGTACACTCTAATGTTCTAGAAATTGAAAATTTAAAGAAAACACTAGAGTACACTAAAATACCATATGCATCCAATGTAGTAGACGGTTTTAACCTAAATCCAAAAATTCCAAATAGTATAAAAGTATTAAGCTTACAACAAACTATTGGCTTGACAGATACTAGTATTGATAGTATCACTGATTTTGTTGCTAAAGGTGGTACATTGCATATTCCTAAAACGGTTAGAGACCCAAGAATGGCTTTTTTAATGGGTTTAAAACCTGAAGCTAAATTGGAAACTAACACTACTGCCAAAGGCTTTTATTTTAATAAACCTGTTTTTCCTGATAAAACGGGTTTAGTACACGACTATTTAGACCCATTTATTGGTCTAGATAAAAGTAACTTTAAAGATAATATTCATGTTTTAGTTTCTGCTGCAAATGATAATGATTATCCAGTTTTATTAGAAAATAAGGTTGGTGAGGGTAGGGTTATCTTAATAAACACTTCCTTCAACCTATTAAAAAACATGCGTGGCTTTTTGTTTTCTAGTCTAATATATGGTTTGGAGGGGGTGCCTTACCCAGTTGCAAATGTGACCACAATTTTTTTAGATGATTACCCATCTCCAACATATAATATTTATAAAGAACCCATTAAATCCGAAATGGATTTAAGTATTTCTGATTATGTGAAAGATGTTTGGTGGCCAGACATGAAAAAACTGGCTAAAAGACATAGAATGAAGTATACTGCCTATGTAACCTTCGATTATAATAGTAATGTTTACCCACCGTTCGGGTTTTTGGAATGGGATCAGAATAGAATAATGACCAATGAAGGGGAGGAAAGTAGCAGTGGTTGGTTAGGTAAGAATATTTTAAATAGTGGTCATGAATTAGGTTTTCACGGTTACAATCACGTATCACTATTAAAGGATGATTGGAAAAACCCAAATTATATTCTTACAGCCTTAAATGCTGCTGAAAAAAAATGGAAGGTGCTAGGATTTGAAAACTTACCTATTTCTTATGTGCCACCAAGTAATTATATAGATAGTGTTGGATTACAGAAATTGCATGAAGGTATGCCATCATTACGTTTTATGCAAAGTACTTATTTAGGTAAAGTTAGTGAAGGTGGTGGAAGAGAATTTGATCCCGATCCACTTAATAATCACTTTTTTGATTACCCAAGAATTAGTAGTGGTTATAATATTGAGGCGGCTTCTGAATGGGCTATAGAATCTATGTATATCTATACAGGGATTTGGACACACTTTGTGCACCCCGATGATGTTTATCAAATTTCAGATGAATCTAATGCAGCAACAAGTGGACATTTCGAATTTAGAAATAAACATAATCTAAACTGGTACTCTTCATCATCGGAAAAAGGATTGCTAGAGGTTTTTGAAGATTATTTAGTTGATTATAAAGCGAGACACCCTTTTACTCGTTTTTTAAATGCCACAGATGGATCAAATGAAACTATTAACTGGCGTTATGCTGAATATTTCCATACCATTCAAGAAAATATATATGAGGTCGAAAGTTTTAACAGTAGAAATAAACATGGATTGTACTATTGGTTAATGTATATTGATAATGTAAATGATCAGAAAATTAGTGATTTGTTATACGAGCAAAATATAAGATATAAAAAGGTGCCGTATTTAGATGGATACCTTTTCTCTTTGGAAACTAAAAACCCTTCGCTGGCGGTGTTAAATTTGAATCCAACTCAACAAAATAATGTCACTAATATAATAGCAAAAGTAAACAAAGAAAGAGATATTTTTTATGATTTACAGGCTTCCTTAATGTCTTTTGATGATCGGTTAAAAAGATATGTGGCTAATGATAATTTACCTCAGGCAACACGGTTAATAGAAAATTATCTAAAGGTTAACCCTATGGCAAGTAGTCAAATATTAAAGGATTATGCTCAATACATGGTTTGGCAAGGTAAAGAAGATTTGTTTTGGAAAACATTAGATACTTATTATCAAAAAAATTCAAATGAAAGAATTGCATTTTTAGCTCATGATCTAAACCTTATTGTAGGCTATCCTACTACTGAAGTAAGGCGTTTGTGGATGACTAGGCAACTAAAACATAATACAACTAATGTAGTATGTTTAAAAGAATATTATAATCATTTTAATACGCTAGATAATAGTGAAAATATTTCTAAAGTATTAAAGAAGTTATCGGAATTGTCCCCTACTTCTGAAAATACCAAGCGTTACTTGGAGCACTTAATCTATTCCAAGGCGAATAATATAATAGAGGAATTAAACCAAATAGAACTATGTAGCATTTACGATAAAGAATTAGCTACTAGTATTGCATGGACTTACGCAGATGCTTTAATTTTTGAAAAAGCGTTACAATGGGAGAAGTGCAGTTTAGAAATTTCGAATGAAACTATAGAGTATTGGACCGTAAATTCTAAAGATTTTATAAAATATAAGTATTCTAATTTCTCATATTACATTGGTTTATTACTAGCGAATGATGAGAGGAAAGCTAGTCAAGAGCTTAGAGGTGTTCCGGCATGTAGAGAAGATTTAGTAAAATATGCTAATAAAATTACGAAGGTTTTTGGCCACTTGGAAAACTATAGGATCGCTGTGGCTTGGTCTAAATGTGCTACAGAAATAAATGTTAAAAATAAAATGACCTGGCTTTTTGAATTGGGTCAGATGCAAAGCCTTATCAACTACTATAATGACTATATACAAGAACATAGCAACGACAATGAGATAAAAAATTACATGTCCACCTTATATCTGTATGATGGCAAAATAACAGAGGCTATTAGAATTGCATTTTCTATTCCCCCTCAGGAAGTTGATCCAAAATTAATACTGGCAATAAATAACGAAGTCAAAGAGATGGAATTAAAACAACAATTAGAAATCTCTAAACTGTATTTGGATATATTGGATCCATCTACGGTGTTGTTAATAGAAAAAAACAAAAGACAGTTTCAGGGTGCTAGTTTGGGGGCGGATTATAATAGTATTAATGATAAACTCGACCCTACAATGTCCTCCTTTAATGGGTATTATGAGTTTTACAATCAAAAAGGAAATGTGCATAGATTCTCTTTTTCACAATCTTCCATGTATACAATTAATGTAAAACCCAGATTTGCTAGTAATGTAAATAAAGATTTAATTAGCTTGGGTTATAGGTATAAATTAAAACCAGGAGAGAATAACAATTACCTATTTAAAGGGCGAATAGAGAAAGACAACGATAATGAACTTTATTTTCAAGCAGGTATTGGGTATAACAAAACTAAAGGAAAGAATTATTCTGCCTATCAAGTGGATATTTTTCCGGTACAATCGGGACCTGGTTATGAGCTAAATATTTATAGAACTCTGTTGAATGTGTATAAAGAAATACCACTAAGTACTTTGTTCAAACAAATATTAGCATTGGAGGCAACTTATTACACAGATTCAGGGGCAGATGCAACTTTTGTTGGAAGGTATGAGTATAACTTGGTAAATACTAAAAAGTTAAAATTGAATCCTTATATTGAAGGTGCTATTGGTAGAGGTACACTAAATCGTCGTTCTGGTTACCCATATTGGATGGCTGAAGAGCGAATGTTCGGCGGTGCTGGTATATTATTTACGATAGGAAATAGCACTTCTAAAATTAAGTTGATAGCAGATTTCAGCCTCTTTGCAGAGGATAAAAGAGCGGATTTTGAAAGGTATACAGGCTCGGTCATCTACCGATTTACAGATTATTTTACTTTTAATGGAGCATATGAATTTTATACTATAGATAATTTTTATTCCAATGTTTTTCAACTAGGTATTAATTATAAGTTTGAATAATACCGAACCATAAGAAATTTTTCTAATACATTTACTGCATAATTTTTTTTAGAAATATCAGTTATGGTTATTGATGTTGAAATTTACGTTGTAAAGAAAAATCTTTTACACGCATTTTTGGCTATTTTATTTTTTGAGACATGACTGTGAGAAAAACACATTGGTTCTGGAATCTTTTGGTAGTGATAACTTTTATAGTTTGTTTGTCTGCACTAACCCTTCACTATAAAAATTGGTTAAGTGTTAAATCAAATCAAATACAAATATATTCTGGTTTTTATTCTGCCAAAATATCATATTCTAAAATAGATAGTTTGAAATTAGTGTCTAGAATTCCACCTATGGATAGGTTGCATGGTTTTTCTGCTTTAGAAAAAGAAAAGGGTGTTTTTAGAGAGTTTAAAGATTCATTGACAGATAAGAAGGTGCATGTGTTCGTAGATAATATCAATCAGAATAAAATAAAGTTGGTTTATAAAGATTCGAGTTATGTATACTTTAACCTAAAAGATTCCGTTGAAACTATTCAATTATTTCAGAAACTTAGCGCTAATACAAGTGCTCTAAGTGAGCCCAATTAGAACAGTGTAAACTAAAATTTAAAACATTGTTAAAGTATTAAAACCCTTTGGCATAACTATTGAAACTATTTTTGACTTTAAATAGCAAGCATGAATAAAAGGAATCTATTCGTATTATGTGTTATATTATTAATGTCTACCGGTCTTTTTGCACAACATAATCTTAGTTTGAATATTGACGGAGTATCATCTGAGAAAGGCAATATTTGTTTTGCTATTTACAATGATGAGGGTTCTTTTTTAAAGTTCGATAAAGTCTATAAATCTGGATCGGAGAAAGCTGTAAAGGGAAAAACAGCTGTTAATATCACAGATTTACCCGAAGGTGATTATGCTATTGCTATTTTTCATGACGTTAATGGCAATAAAAACTTAGATACCAACATGCTAGGTATTCCGAAAGAGCAAATTGCTTTTTCTAAAGGAAAAATGAAAATGTTCGGTCCGCCGAAATATAAGGAATGCGTATTTACAGTAAACTCTAATATGGAGATGAATATTAGATTAAATTAATAATAATTTAATAACTAGTAATTTTAATTACCCCATTTGCCCCTTGAGATCCATAACCTGCAGCATCTGCGCCAGATAGAATTTTAATTTTCTTTATATTATAACTATCTATCAGTTCGTTGACAGAATGAAACGAATTACCGATTACTTGATTATTTAAAACGTACAAGGGTTCTTGATTTCCGCCAGAGTCGAACGAGTTTGTGGTTTTATTTAAAATGGGAACATTGTTCTGTAGTACTATACCAGGTTTTTGTCTTATGCGTTGCAATAGAGAAATATTAGCTCTATTCTTTTCTCTTAATTCAGTATCTAAAGATAATCTGTCATTGCTTGTACTTTTTGCAGAACTACAACTACACAATAGAATTACTGCTATTAAAAAAAGAGATAGATACGTTTTCATTTTTATTCAATAATGGTTTCTGTAATTTATGAATTAAAATTAGATGACAGTATCTTTGAAATAAAAAATTATGGTATTAGTGGCAGAATTAGTTGGGGCTTTGTTAGGATTACTGGCAATTGTATTTGGTGCTTTTGGCGCGCATTTATTAAAGAAGACTTTTACTGCAGATCAATTGAATAGTTTTGAAACAGGAGTAAAATACCAAATGTATCACGCACTTTTAATATTGATGCTGAGCTTTAATCTGAATCTAGAAACTGGTCTTGAGAAAGCTATTATCTATTGTCTTATTTTTGGAACCATCCTGTTTTCTTTCAGTATCTACGGATTGTGTATTTCTGCATCCAAAGGAAATAAAATAAAAATCTTGGGTCCTATAACTCCTCTTGGTGGACTCTTTTTAGTAGCGGGGTGGGGGTTGTTATTCTATAATTTCATTAAAAATTTTATTTAATCTATTCTGCAGATGTAGCAGTAAATTCTTTAATTGCGGTATTCGGTTCCATAATGGCATACCCTTCCCAGAATGTTGGGTCGTATTTAGGCATATAAGTAGGCGATATGGTGTTGTTTTCTTTAAAACTATCAAATGTAGCTTGACTGATGTTTTCTGTCTCAAATACAATCATTTCATTTTTCTCTACACTGATAATCACAAAATCCATATTTCCAGATAGTTCGTTCTGCTTATTTCTACCTTTTACGATTTTATTCTTTTCAATAATTTTTAGTGGTCTTCTAACGCCAACCCTCATACCATTTTCCGATTCAAAATATCGTACACCATAGTAACCATCTTTTCCTTTGTTGTAAATTATTTTCCCTTTTGAAAGGTAGTTATTGGTTGAAATACCCAATAGGCTAAATTTACTCGTAGGTTTAACATTAGAGTAGTCCACTTGTATTATTGCAAAATCATCTGCATTAACGTATAAAGTGCCTTCAAAGTCTGCTGAACCATCAGGTTTAAACGAAATTACATATACTGGGTTATCGCCTAAAAAGGTAAACTCTTGAAGGATATAATTGTATTTTCTTTGCTTATTAATGAAATTGAGTTTGGAATCCTCTTGTGTCGGTAAACCACTAAATATTTTAGCTAGTTGATTTCTTTTCCAATTACCATAATTTTTTTGCTGCTCTTCTTTACTTTTCTTTTTCTCTTCAAGCTCTTTATTAACGGCTGCTACATCGGTAGAATCAACATCTTCTTCAAAAAGAGAGCTTACTTCATCAGAATCTATTTTGAATGACAATAAGCCAGATTTAATTTTAAAATAAGATCCTGGTTTTACATTTTTAATTAAAATATCGTTTAACCTTTCTTCGATTTTTTCATAATCAAATTCTGTGTTTTTGTCATACAACTTAGAGGCTTTCAGTAAATTAAACTTTTGCAGTTCTTCGTCATGATTACCATACAGGTCTCCTACGATTTCAGAATAATAACTATCATTTTTTGGAACAGTATAGATTATGCTATCAATAAATTGTTGATTCAATACATCTATAGAAGATTTTTTGACTTTAAAATCACTTTTCGTCCAATGGTCAAAATTTGATGTTCGGTGAAAAAGTCTTTTTTTTGATAGATCATTAGAATAGTTCTTGTTTAGATTATCCTCAACAAAATCCATTATCTCATCTGCAGTATAATTCTTGTTAGAAACGATAACTTCTCTTAATTCTATGGCTTTAGGTACTAGTAAAATTTTAGATGTAGTGAATTCAGAAATGGGTTTCGACAAAGTTTCATAACCCATTGAAGATATAATAAGGGAGTCAGATTCTTTGATTACCTGATCGAATATTAGATTAAAACTACCCTCTTCATTCGAAATGGCCCATTTATCTTTTAATTGAACTGAGGCAAAGGGTATGGGTTGTTTACTAACACTATCTATAACTATTGCACTTAAACTCTGTGCATTGACACTAAATAGGTTGAAAATTAGAAATGTAAAAAAAGCTAGAAGAGGTAATTTGGTGTTCATAGGTTCGATTATACTTATGCAATCTAGACGAACCAAAGTAAGTAACGTTACAATTTTAGAAACTGTTATGAGGGTTTTAAATAATTTTTAACAAAAATTCGAACCTTAATGGCAGCCACAACCATCTTGACCGCAAGACTTTGAACTATCTTTTTTGCTAGACCAAATAGATTTTGGGATAAAAAATTTAGTTACTATATAACCAACAGAAATAGCTAATGTGATGTAAACTAAGATATGTTGTATCATGTGTTTTTTATTTTAATAATTGATAAGCTATTAAAGCTACAATGTAAGCAAATAAGCTCATAAATACTAGCTGCCCTGCGGGCCATTTCCAAGAATTAGTCTCCCTTTTTACCACGGCCAATGTACTCATGCATTGCATTGCAAAAGCATAAAATAAAAGTAGAGAAACACCTGAAGCTAAATTAAATAACGGTTTTTGGGTTCTAGGGTTAACTTCTGCCGCCATTCTATTCTTTATAGTTTCTTCTTCATCATTTCCTACGCTGTAAATAGTTGCTAGCGTACCCACAAAAACTTCTCTAGCGGCGAATGAGGTAATAACGGCAATACCTATTTTCCAATCATAGCCTAAAGGTCTTACAATAGGTTCTATCGCTTTACCCATGTAACCCATATAAGAATGCTCTAATTTATACCCTGCTATTTCTTGTGCTAAAGCACGTTCTTCAAGTTCTTTTTGCTGGTCAGATGCGTTTGGGTCGTTAATATCCAAACCATCTTGATGTGTGTCAAAATAAATTTCACTACTAGCGCTGAAACCTTCTTGTTCTACGCGTTTAGTTACAATAGTCTCTGCGTTTTTGAATTCATCGGAGAATCCGTTAGAACCCAAAAACCATAGTATAATTGAAATTGCCAAGATTATTTTACCTGCCCCAAAAACAAAACTTTTGGTTTTTTCAAGAACGGTGTAACCAACGTTTTTGAGCAAAGGCAATTTGTAATTTGGCATTTCTACCACAAAGAAAGATTTGCTCTTGATTTTAAGTATTTTGTTCAAGATCACTGCCGATAGAATAGCGGCCCCAAAACCCATTAAATATAATGACATTAAGGTCAATGCTTTATAGCTCAAACCTAGAAAGCTGCCTTCGGGTATTACCAAGGCTATAATAATCAGGTATACCGGTAAACGCGCAGAGCAGGTGGTAAACGGAGTCACTAATATGGTAATTAATCTTTCCTTCCAGTTTTCAATGGTTCTGGTAGCCATTACTGCAGGTATAGCGCAAGCGGTACCCGATATTAACGGAACAACACTTTTACCACTTAATCCAAACGGTCGCATTATCCTATCCATCAAAAAAACAACCCTACTCATGTAGCCTGTTTCTTCTAACAAGGCTATGAATAGAAATAAGAAAGCTATTTGCGGTATGAAAATAACAATACCACCAATACCAGCTAGAATACCTTCTGCAATAAGATTGGTAAAAACCCCTGGCGGTAAAGTGTCTTTTACCCATTCTGTTGCCGATGCGAAGAAACCGTCAATTAAATCCATCGGGTATTCGCTCCACCCATAAATAGCTTGAAAAATAGTTAGCAGGATTAAAAAGAATATTAAGTAACCGAAGATCTTGTGGGTCAATACCTTATCTAAGGTAGCCCTAAATCCTTTTGCGGCATTTAAATCTACTTTATACGTTTCTTTTAAAATACCATTGATAAACTGGTATCTTAAAATCGTTTCTTTCTGTTGAAGACGTTTTAATTCTGACTTAGATTTGGTTGCAAACGAAGAGGCATCTTTAAACAGCGTCTTTTCAAGAGGCATAAAATTGACATCTTGTGTTATTACCAACCATAATTTGTACACATCTTCTTTAGGGAATGTGGTAGCAAGTTTTTCAAAATATTCTGGAGCAATTACAGAAATATCTACATTTTGCGTTTTTGGTAAATTCTTATAATCGGCTATTAACTCTCTAAGTTTGTTGATACCCGTTTCTTTACGGGTACTAACCAATGCAATTTTTGAGTTTAATTTTTTTTCTAATAATTCTATATCAATAGTAATACCCTTGCGAGACATACGGTCGGCCATGTTAATGACTAGTATGGCGGGTATTTTTAAATCTTTTATTTGCGTAAAAAGAAGAAGGTTTCTTTTTAGGTTCTCTACATCAGAAACTACAATGGCAACATCTGGGTGGTCTTTGTCATTTTTATTAAGCAGCAACTCGACTGCTACACTTTCATCTAACGAAGTGGTATTTAAACTATACGTACCAGGTAAATCCAAAATATGAGCTTTTACCCCTCGAGGAAGTTTACAAATTCCTTCTTTTTTCTCCACCGTTATCCCTGGGTAATTACCTACTTTCTGGTTTAAACCCGTAAGTTGATTAAAAACCGATGTTTTACCGGTGTTCGGGTTCCCGATAAGGGCTACATTGATTTGTTTGCTCATATAACCATATTATCTTCAATAATATCAAGAGCTATATGTAAGGCCATCTCTCTTCTAATGGCAATATGAGATCCGTTAACATTGATATAGATAGGGTCGTTTAGGGGAGCTACTTGCACCAATTCTATAACGTTGCCTGGCAAACAACCTAATTCTAGTAGCTTTATGGGCAGTAGATTTTCGGTGAATTCTTTAATAATTCCCTTTTGTCCTCTTTTTAAATGTGCGACCGTAGTTTCCAATCTTTATTTAGATTCATTATAAGTAAGACAAAAGTAAATGAAATAATCCAATTAGGAAATTAATACATCTTAAATCTAATACCGCTTTTAAGGTCTTGCGAGTAAGGGTTATTTACTTTTTTTGTCGTAAGACTTTTTCAAAAGTTGAATATCTGCTAAAATTTTTTCCATATCCTCCTTTTTTGTTCCGTCATAGAAACCTCGAATTCTCTTTTTCTTATCTACCAAAATGAAATTTTCGGTGTGGATCATGTCAAACGGTCCGCCATCGCCATCTGTCTTTACGGCTAAATATGATTTGCGGGCAAGGTCATAGATTTGTTTCTTGTCGCCCGTAACCAAATTCCAGTTGCGATCATCGACTCCTTTTTCTAAGGCATATTTCTTGAGCTGAGCTACAGAATCTATTTCTGGTGTTACCGAGTGCGACAAAAGCATAACATCGCTATCACTGCCAAGCGCTTTTTGTAAATCTGACATATTCTTGGTCATAATCGGGCAAATAGTTGGGCAGGTTGTAAAAAAGAAATCAGCAACGTAAATTTTATTTTTGTAATTATCTTGGGTAATGGTCTCTCCATTTTGGTTGGTCAAAGAAAAATCTGTGATAGTGTGATATTTTCTAACATGTTGAATCTCTTCAGATACCAATTCGGCATTTACCATAGCAGGAGAATAAATTGGTAAAAGCTTTACAGGTTGTAGGGCATTATAAAAAAGATACATGATAACTGCAGAAATAGGCAGTAGTACCAAACCGAATAATTTGAATTTAGCGAAGAAAGAACGCATAAGAATTTTTTACAAAGGTACGCTAGGGCTGTTTATTTTTCAAGTGAATTAACCGTATCAGCTGATAAATTATTCATAAAATACCACTCCCTCAGTGTGTTTCTTTTTTTTAGCGGTTGTAAAAATGTACTTTTGTGCGATTTTAATTTTCAGTAAAGAAGAATGAGCCCTATTATAATAAAGACAATACAATTTTTTTTAAGCCTTTCTATACTTATAGTTCTACACGAGTTAGGGCATTTTATACCAGCAAAATATTTTAAAACCAGAGTGGAGAAATTCTACTTGTTCTTTGATGTGAAGTTTTCGCTTTTCAAAAAGAAAATCGGGGAAACTGAATACGGAATCGGTTGGTTGCCTTTAGGCGGATATGTAAAAATATCTGGAATGATAGATGAGAGCATGGACAAAGAAGCCATGGCAGAAGAACCAAAGGAGTGGGAGTTTAGAAGCAAACCAGCTTGGCAACGTTTAATTATTATGTTAGGCGGTGTTACGGTTAATTTCGTTTTGGCAGTAATCATTTTTATTGGCTTGGCGTATGCTTATGGAGAGCAATATATTGCAAATGATAGTTTAAAAGATGGGGTTTGGATTACAGACACTACTTTGGGTGATGCATTGGGAATAGAAACTGGGGATAAGGTCATTGCTGTTGATGGTAAAGAAATTAAGTCATTAAATAGTATCATGCCAGAAGTTGTATATGGTGAAAAGATCACTTTAGAGCGTGATGGTAATAGAATTGAAAAGGACATTCCTGTAGATTTTATAGAAACGATATCTGATAATAGAGAGAATGCAAGATTCATCAATTATAGAATACCATTTATAATTAGAGAAATTCCTGAAGAATCTCAAAATAAGGATAGTGGATTTAAGACTGGCGATGCAGTTGTTGATATTGCAGGTAATGCTGTTGAATTTCAGGATCAAGTTATTCCAGTGCTTGCTGCCAATAAAGGAAAGAGTGTTCCTGTGGTTGTTATTCGTGATGGGAATAAAGTTACTCTGAATGCAAAAGTATCTGACGAAGGTAAATTTGGTGTTTATGCAGGATTAGGCTCTATGGAGGAATATCAAGAGAAGGGTTATTTTAGAGTAGAAACTTTGAACTACACTTTTCTAGAATCTATCCCAGCCGGATGGAACAAAGGTGTTAAGACCCTTACAGATTACATTAAGGGGATGAAGAAAATCTTTAACCCTGATACTGGAGCCTATAAAGAGGTTGGTGGTTTTGCCGCTATTGGTGGTATGTTCCCAGATACTTGGAACTGGCCGGCCTTTTGGGCAACAACCGCCTTTATATCCATTATTTTAGCATTTATGAACATACTACCTATTCCTGCGTTAGATGGTGGTCATGTGATGTTTTTGCTTTATGAAATGATTACAGGTAGAAAACCAAGCGATAAGTTTTTAGAGTATGCTCAAATCACCGGATTCTTTATTTTGATAGCACTTTTACTGTTCGCAAACGGTAATGATATCTATAAATTGATATTTAAATAAAAAAACTTAATTCTTTGTTTGGCGAGTTTCAAAAAACTACTATATTTGCACCCGCTTTAGGAAACTAAAACGGGTTATTTTCCTCCTTAGCTCAGTTGGTTAGAGCATCTGACTGTTAATCAGAGGGTCCTTGGTTCGAGCCCAAGAGGGGGAGCAGATAAACAAAAACCGTTCAATTATTGAACGGTTTTTTTATGCGTTAAACTCAGCAATCTACTTCTTGAATCCCTGCGACTATTGGCTTACTTGTCAAGTACCTTTATCCTTAATCTATACACGCGCGACCTCCTATATCTCGAAAAAAAGTATTAAAAAGGTGTACAATTCGGTGTACATAAAATTTCACTGGTGTACCATTTTAAAATTAAAAATATCATGTCAATTATAAAGTATTCGCTTCTGTATGTATTGCAGAAGTCACGTTTAAACAAAAGAGGTAAATGTCCGATTAGAGGGAGGATTACACTTGATAGTAAAAGGAAGGAGTTCTCAACAGGACAATTTATATACCCCGAAAACTGGAACACTAGAAAACAACTTGCGATTGGTGATAATGTCGATGTAGAGTTCATAAATAAACAACTAAGCCTTATAAAGCAAAAACTTGATAAGGCTTTTTTAATGCTCGAACTTTCGGAGGTCAACTTTACAATCGACGATTTATTTCGTGCCTACAAGGGTGATGATAATAAGAAGGACCTTGGGGTATTGGAGTACTTCAATTCTTATTTGGAGCGTCGTAAAGAGCTTATTGGTATTGATATTGTCCAGTCAACATGGAATAAATTTTCATATCTAAAAAGCGATCTTAAGAGCTTTGTTGGGGGAAAGTATGGGGGTAGGGATTTTATGTTGTCCCGAGTAGATATCAAGTTCATCAACGACTTTGAACATTATCTGAAAACTAAGAAAAATAAAAAGCAGGTTACCGTTAACAAAAACTTGCAAAGATTCAAATCGGTAGTTAAATCTGCGGTTTCAGAGAACGTTTTGGATAAATATCCATACTCTTTTCACAGATTGAAAAAAGTGAAGACAGAAGTGCTGTATTTGAGTCGTGATGAACTTCAAAAGTTGGAAAAGTACAAATTTGCGCAAACACGATTAGAGCAAGTGAGGGACATGTTTGTGTTTTGTTGTTATACTGGGTTAGGATATCAGGAGATGGCTACACTGAAAAAGGAGAATCTCGTAGAAGCTTTTGATGGCTATATATGGATTAGAATCACGAGGAAGAAAACTAGTACCGTCATTTCCGTACCTCTACTGCCTAAGGCAGAGGAGATTCTTCAAAAATACGAGTATGAGTTACCCGTAATTTCAAATCAAAGGTTCAATTCATACCTAAAAGAGATAGCGGCTATTGTTGGTTTGCAAATAAAGCTAACTCATCATATCGCGAGGAAAACTTTTGCAACAACTATTCTTCTATATAACGATGTTCCCATGGAAGTGGTTTCAGAGTTATTGGGACACTCAAAGTTGTCAATTACACAAGAACATTATGCAAAAGTCGTTCAGCGTAAGATAAGTGAAGAGATGATTATGCTGAAGACGAAACTTAAAAATTAAAAGTATGCAATAAACATGAAACAACTGTGTTGTTTAATTACTAACACAGTTGTTTTTATGAGAAGAACCACAGTATTTCCGTTTGATAACCCTATAGAGTTTAAGGAAATAAATCATGATGATTTTCAAGGATACGAATTTGAAGATGTAGACAAGACTATTGTAGAGCCTAATGAGCAAGGTTATATATCCGATATATTAAAAGAAAAAGTAAACCTTGAGACCAACAATACAACCGTTATTAACGCAGGTGTTGGTCAAGGTAAAACCAAAGCGGTAATAGATTTTATAAAATGGTATTATGAAACAACTAAAAATAATGAAGACAAGTATAAAGTCATAGTTGTTACTCCTTTTAAATCTTTGAATAAAGAATATAGGGATAAGATTCATAAAGCAGTGGGGGAAGATGATTTGTGCTTTGATTACCAAGAATTAAATGCCAAAGTCGATGAAGAACTAGATTACCCAGAATTTTACTCTAAACCAGTGCAGCTCATTTCTGTGATGAGTATTCTAGGAGATCCGGGTACAGTTGCATTTAAGCAAAGTAATATTAAAAGAAAATACTATGAATACTTAATTGATCGGTGTGCGGCAAATAAAGAAAAAGTCATCTTGATTTTTGACGAGTTACATGAATCTTTGGAAAGCTTTACACCGGATCTTATGCCTAATCTTTTGAAGTGGAAAGGAGTTGTTTATAAGGCAATTATAGCTAGTGCAACTTTTACAGAATCTTCCAAAATACCTATAAAGTTTATTGCAGAATTAACAGAAAGAAAGCTTAAGATAATTGAAAGTGAAAGGGTTCAAAGTACCCATAATTTAAGCGAGCTTCATCTTTGTTTTTATAATCAACACACTCTAAATCCTGAGCACCAGTTTTTAAAAGATTTAGTTCAATTGCAATTGGAAACAGCTTCGACAGTTAATATTTTATGTTATTCAAAGAACATTGCAAATGAACTTTATAACGGGTCAATTGGTACAATGCTAAGGGAGCAATATGGTTCAGTAACCTTATGTACTGGTGAAGAAGAGAATACTTTTGACCATGAAAGCTGTAATATAGGTACTCGATTTAAGACTGGAGTTAGTATTGAAAAGGAAAACAGCGCATATTTCGTGGTGTTACCCTTAAAATTTGCTTACACAGGTCAAAACACAGAACATTTGGGGATTTTTACCGACCGAATTAATTCCTTAGTTCAGGGATTGGCTAGACCTAGGAAAAAGTCTAAAATCTTTGTAATAACACCTTCTCCAACAAAATTAATAACTAGGGTAACTGATAAACGTGATTACATTGATCGCCTATCGCTAGGGTATCTAGGATTTCAAGACGAAGATTATCAAAGTAGATATTATAGCCTTAGGCAACAAGAGATGTTTTTAAAAAGACATTATGGTGAAGTTAGAAATACTATTGAAACGCAAATAAATCAAATGGAAGGTTTGTCTGATGATATAAAAACTATTTATTCTTCATTTGATTGGTTTAGATTGAAGGATGGGGATCGGTATCTACATACCCAATTTGATGCCTATGGTAAAAACCTGTCCAATTACCTTTACTGGGCTGCTTGGAACAACCAATTTGTAAATTGTAAGCTTACTAGTATTATTAAAATTAGAACTTTGAAGTTTAATGAAGGTAATATACAATCAGAATTAGATGCATACTTTCCTCTTTCTGTCTTCAATGAAAACACTTTTGCTGAATACCATGATAAACATTTATATCTTCAACTTAGAAATACACTTTTTTCAAATAACCTTTACTATAGGAAGAATGGAGAAGTAGACTTTAACAAAATTGAACCTAAAAGAACTTTAGTTTTTGAACAACAAATCATTCATTTTATCCAACGTAGAAAAACCCCGTACTTATTTGAACCAATTTGTGGTTGTACATATAGTACTAGACTAGGTGAAAAGCCTGTAGATGCATCTGTAAGTAAATCAACATACTTTAGAAGTTCGATAGGTCACTCGGTAAGCTATACAGATGTTTTTGATGCCTTAACGGAAAGTGAAGAGTTGTTGATAACTGCATATAATGGTTTGCTGGAATTTCAAGAAATATTATTAAATAGTTATTCAATTTTACAAGATGATGGCACCTATTTTTTGCCGTTAGATAGTAAAGTTATTCTTGAAAGAATGCACTCCATAAAACTTAAAGCATTATTTACAAATATCAAGGAGCACGATGTAGGTATGGTAGCATTCAATAAAACTAATTTATCTAGTGATAAAGGTGTATATAGCTTGTTAAAGGAAATGTTCTATGAAACCTCTTCAACTACTAAAACTATTGATGGGAAGATAGTGAAATGTTGGAAGGTCAATAGAATTAGAGATATTAATAGCTCGGAATACCCATTAAACCTTGTGCATAATGTGTATGACCCATTTTTACATATGCCTGTTAATCCAGAGAAAAGTACAACGGAAGAAGCAGGTGATGTGCTAGAAGAAGTTAACTTAATAGACATTGACCCGGATATGTTCGTACTTGACTATTATGAAGAAACAAAAGACAATATAAAAAGAGATAAGTTATTTTAATTTTTATCCAAATTTCGATGTAGAACTATATATAGTATAATAGAAGAATTTGGATAATGTCCGTTAGCGGATAGTATCAGATGCAAAGGTTAATTCAGAAATGGATTAACCTTTTTTCATTTTAGAATGAATCTTATCACATAAATATTAATCAATTAAATTTTTTATTATGCAATTAAAACAAAGCAAAAGGCAGAATGTAAAACTACGTTTAGGCATCTCTGGTGCTAGCGGTTTTGGAAAAACGTACAGTGCATTACAATTAGCGTACGGCTTAACTGGAGACTGGACTAAGATAGCCGTCATTGACACCGAAAACTCTTCGGTTTCTCTATATTCAAACCTCGGTACATTTAACGTCCTAGACCTTTATTCTCCTTATAGCCCAGAGCGTTACAATGAAGCAATAGAGACTTGTGAGCGAGCTAAAATGGAAGTCGTAATCATTGATTCCATAACGCACGAATGGAGCGGAACGGGAGGCTGTTTGCAAATTCAAGAGCAACTTGGTGGTAGATTTCAAGATTGGGCTAAGGTAACACCAAGACATCAAGCTTTTATAGATAAAATCCTTTCTGCTAATTGCCATATCATTACTACTACAAGACGAAAAGTAGATTACTCTTTAGATATGGGTAGTAATGGTAGAGCAAAAGTTGTAAAACACGGAACAAAGGAGATTACAAGAGAAGGGTTTGAGTACGAGTTAACCGTCAACTTTGAGATTGTAAATGACCAACACCTTGCAAAGGTATCTAAAGACCGTACTGGACTGTTTACTGGAAAACCCGAATTTGTAATTAATTCTGCAACGGGTAAAAAGTTACTGCAATGGTGTAATATCGAACCTTTATCCCTTAAAGGTATAGATACTAGAATCCAAGAGTGCCTCTCCGTATCTAAGTTGATGGAATTGTATAAACAATACCCCAACTTTCAAAAATCACATCAAGCTCAATTTCAACAAAAGAAAGTAGAGCTAGAGAAACTGTCTAACCCAAATAATTTTAGTAAAAATGGAACTAGTGTCAATACGCAATAAGAACTCGCAAGCAAACGTAAACAATACCAATCAAGCATTGGTATTAGAAGAGGTAAAGGTACCTGATGTCGGCTTGCAGTTTAAGCAAAAACCTTTCATAGAGGCTAACACGCAAGAAGTGTCATTGGAAGAACTGCAACATAATTGCATTATACCTGTATTTTCAAAAGACAATGAAAAGACAATTGCACATCAAGAGTTTATTCATGTAGCCTATAATAGTGTTGCATCAGTTTATTCTGGTCAAGTTATAAATGCACCAGAAATACGTGTTAGTCATCAGATAAAAGGGAGAACCCCCGATGCGATTCACAAGTCTGCAAAAGACTTGTTGGATCACGAACGTACGCAGTATTTTGAGCGTATGGCTTTTATAATACGCATACCTTCAATTGTAGAGACTATAAATGGTAATAAGTTGTCATTAATAGTTGGAGGGGTACGAGCATACAATCATGAAAACCTGTATTCAAAAAAAGGATTTGAAAAGTTTAAGTTCTTTATAGGGTTTCAAAATATGGTGTGCTGTAACATGTGTATCTCTACAGATGGATTTCAGTCGGAAATGAAGGTTTCATCAGTACTTGAACTGCAAGAGAAGATGATGGAACTAATTCAAGGGTATTCCGCATCTAAGCATTTAGAAGAAATGAAAAACTTGTCTAACTATCGTTTAAGCGAGAAGCAGTTTGCACAGTTGGTAGGTAAGGTGAGGCTTTATAACTTTTTACCAAAAGAGGAGAAAGTAGTTTTGCCAGAGCTTCTATTGAATGACAATCACTTTAATGCGATAGCTAAAGACTATTTTGCAGATAAAAGCTTCTGTAAAAATGAAGATGGAAGCATAAACCTATGGAATATTTATAACCTCCTAACAGGGGCCAATAAGAATAGTTATATCAACACTTTTTTAGATAGAAGTGTGAATGCCTTCAGCTTTACTGAAGGTCTCTCAAAGGCAATCAATGGCGATTCTAACTACCGTTGGTTTTTGAGTTGAATGATGGGCTGCCTGTAAAAAGGCGGCCTAAATTCATTAATATCAATGTAGGTAAATCTATGCTTCTGCTAATTGAGAAGCTCTTTCTTTTAAGGTAAAGGAAATAGTTTTTTTAACTAAATCATTTGTGTTTTTAAATGTAGAATTAGACTTAATATTATTGAAGTCTAACGAAAGTAAAAGTTTGCCAAAACATTCATCTGCAAAAGAGTGAGAGATTAATTGTACTCCCTCAAAATTAAAAACAACAAATCCTCCACTTCTAAGAGATTTTTCAATCTCCAAGCGTAATTCATGACCTAAAGCTCTAGTGCCTAGGCTGGATCCAATATTTCCAAAATCTATTTGCATACTCTAAATAAACGAAAAATTTCGCACAAAATTACCAAAGGTCTTCGATATTTCCTAATAAATCCTCATAACGCTCTTCAAAAGAATTTTTTTGAACGTCACTTTTGAATATTTTATCATATGTAACTGCTACATCCGTATTAACTCTGATATAAGTATATGCTCCTTGCCATTTAGTCGTATTGGTAAGCGATTCATTACTGTCTACTTCTAATGTATGATTGCCCGAATGAATAATTAGCTTACCTCCATTCTCTTTAATTAATGTTGCTGTAGCCCATAGACCAAAGCCCATACCGGTACTGTTTGTAACGCCCATATCTATACAGTGCTCAACAGCTTGTGATTCATTAAAGTTCTTGTACTTACTTTGTGGGTGGGATGTTAATGCTTGATGAATACCTTGCCCATTATCAGCTATGATAATTCTAATTTGTTTTTGAGAATGAAAATATTGGCAACTAATAAAACCACTACCATTGTTTAGTGTGCCATCAGATTTTGAATGACGAATTGTGTTATCAATGACTTCCCAAAGACAATAATCTAAAACTATCAACATATCTTTGTTTATTGAATCCTTAAACAAAATTTTCATAATTTCTTTATGGATATCAATTGAATTGCTATTGTCAAAACGTTTAATTTCAGTAAATCGTCCAGAGGCAGTGTGTCTTACATAATTCTCTTGATAAGAAAATCCAATTTGTTCGAAAAAATTTACTCTACTTGCATATTGGACCTGTCCTGAATTATATCTGAAGTCTTGAAAATTACCTGTTACTGTTATTCCTCTATTTCTTAAATGATTTACGGTACTACCTATCAAAACCAAATGGTCAGAGTATAGCATTGAGTACGTATTAAGGTTTATGGTAAAATGAACAGTATCGTTAGTTATTGCATTAAATGAACTGGACAACGCATCTACTATTTGAGCGTGACCAGAAATATTTCTAAAATCTATTGTGATTGGAAAATGTGCCAAAATGAATGCTCTTTTTTAATTCCAGAAATCTGCTAAAAGTTCAGCTTGTTTTAAAACGGTATCAGTTGCCAATTTTTGCTGGTCTGGTGGGTAACCGAATTTTCTAAGTGCACGTTTTACCATTACTTTTAATTTTGCTTTTACACTTTCTTTTATTGTCCAGTCTATAGTTGCATTACTTTTAACTGTTTCTACCAAGTATATAGCAAGCTCTCTTAATATCTTATCTCCTAATACGTCTTTTGCACTTTGATTTTGAGAAATAGCATCATAGAATGCTAATTCGTATTCAGATAAACCTAAATTATCACCACGTTTGTCGGCATCTTTAATTTGCTTTGCTAAATCTATAAGCTCTTGAATAACCTCAGCAGCTGTAAGTACTTTGTTTTGATATTTTTTTATTGAATTTTCAAGCATTTCCATAAGTGATTTGCTTTGTATCAAGTTTGTTTTGCTTCTTGATTTTATTTCTTCATTTAGCAATTTTTTTAAGGTTTCTAATGCTACATTTTGATGCTCCATACCTTTAATTTCCATCAAAAACTCTTCTGATAAAATAGATATATCTGGTTTTTTAATACCAGCTGCATCAAATACATCTATTACTTTATCTGATATTAATGCTTCATCAATCACCTGACGTATGGCAGTTTCTAAATCTTCATCTGTTCTGCCAATACCTGTTGTGTCAAATTTTGATAATCTTGCTTTAACTGCTTGGAAAAATGATACTTCATCTTTCACATCCATAGCTTCATCGTGAGGTACAGCTATTGCGAATGCTTTAGATAATGCAGTTACTTCATTAATGAACCTCTTCTTACCATCTTCTAAGCTCAAAATATGTTCTTCTGCTATAAGAATTATCTTCAATTTTGTTTTAGTATCAGCAGTAAAATATTCCTCATAAAGCAAACCTCTATCTTTACCGATGTAAGGTGCAGAAGGTTCATTTACTAAATTTTGTAATGCCTTAGAATAACCTCTTTCAGGTTTTTCTAAAAACATTTGAGATACTATCTCTATTTTCTCTAATATTAAAGAAACCGCTTGTTCTTGCGCAATTGTTGGGTCTCCTTTACCACCACTATCACTATAAAATGCTAATGCTTTTTTAAGGTCTGATGCAATGCCTAAATAATCCACTACTAATCCACCGGGCTTATCTTTATAAACCCTATTTACCCTTGCTATTGCTTGCATTAGATTATGCCCCTTCATGGGCTTATCTATATATAACGTATGCATTGAAGGCGCATCAAAACCTGTTAACCACATATCCCTAACAATAACTAGTTTTAGTTCGTCATTAGGGTCTTTCATACGTTCTGCTAAAGCTCTTCTTTGTTCTTTAGTAGTATGGTGTTTTGCCATTTTTGGTCCATCAGAAGATACGGCAGTCATTACTACTTTTATTACTCCTTTATCTAAATCTTTGTGATGCCAATCTGGTCTAATACTAATGATTTGATGGTATAATTCTGCCGCAATTCTTCGTGACATTCCAACAATCATTCCTTTACCTTCAAAAACATTTTGCCTTGCAATAAAGTGAGAAACAATATCTTGAGCTATGTTTCCAATTCTATTCTCACTACCTATTAAGGCTTCTAACTGTGTCCACTTAGCTTTAGCTTTTTGGGTTTCACTAAGTTCTTCATTTGCTAAATCTTCATCTAATTGCTCTACTAACTTTTTCCCTTCTTCACTTAGATTTACTTTAGCTAATCTACTTTCATAATAAATACGAACTGTAGCACCATCATCTACTGCTTGCGCTATATCATAAATATCTACATAACTACCAAAAACAGCTGGTGTATTAACATCTGTACCTTCAATTGGTGTACCTGTAAAACCTAAATAAGTTGCACTTGGTAAAGCATCACGCATATACTTTGCAAAACCATATACAATACGTTTACCAATTACATTACCATCTTCATCTTTATCATCTACTGTTTTAGCCTTAAAACCATATTGTGTTCTATGTGCTTCATCCGCAATAACAATTACATTTTTTCTATCTGTTAAGGTTTCATATATATTACCTTCTTCTGGTTGAAATTTTTGTATTGTAGTAAAAATTACACCACCTGAAGCTACTTTTAATAATTCTTTTATATGTTGTCTATCTGTAGCTTGTACTGGTTTTTGTCTTAATAATTGCGTTGCAGAAGCAAAGGTGTCAAATAATTGATCGTCTAAATCATTTCTATCTGTAATTACTAATACTGTTGGGTTATTAAGTGCTTGCACAATTTTACCTGTATAGAAAACCATTGATAAAGATTTACCAGAACCTTGTGTATGCCATACCACACCACCTTTTCTGTCACCATCTACTGCAGCAGCTATTTTACTACTTTCTACTGCTTTATTAACTGCATAATATTGATGATAAGCTGCTACCTTTTTAACCGTATCAATAGTTGTAATACCTGTTTTAAAATCTTCTTTTTTAGATTTTTCAAATACTATGAAATACCTAATAATATCTATTAATGTTTTTTTGTTTAGTTGTCCTTGTGCTAACACTTCTATTTCAGAATCTAAATGAGAAGCTAACGTTTCACCATCTTTTGTTTTCCAACTCATAAAACGTGAAAAACCTGCTGATAATGAACCTGATTTTGCTTCTAAACCATCTGAAATAACACACAAACTATTATAAGTAAATAGACTTGGAATGGTCGCTTTATAGGTTTGTAATTGTTTGAAAGCTGATTTTACAGTCGCATTTTCATCTACTGCATTTTTTAATTCTATCACTACCAATGGTAAACCATTAATAAACAGAATAACATCTGGTCTTTTTGTGTGATTATCTTCTATTACTGTAAATTGATTAGCAACTACAAATTCATTATTCTCTGCATTATCAAAATCTACCAACCACACTAAATCACCACGAGAAACTCCATCTTTTCTATATGATACTTTTACACCCTCTGTAAGCATTCTATGAAACGCTTCATTATTTACTAAAAGGTCTGGTGAGCTGATACGTAAAACTTGGTTAAAAGCATCTTGTCTCGCTACTTCGGGAATTAAAGGGTTTAGTTGTAGTATGGCTTCTTTTAAACGATTATGTAATACAACATCTGCATAACTTTCTCTTTCTGGAAATTCGCCATCATGTGCTATTTCTGGACCATACACATAGTTGTAGCCTAAAGCCTTTAACTCTTCTATTAATAATTGCTCTATGTCGTCTTCAAAAAGTTTTGTCATTATATGTTGTAATGCGCTTTGATGATATTAATAAGCTGGTTATGATTATCCCTTAACTCCGTAACTGTCCATTGTGGTTTTTGCATAACCCTTATTGAATTAGGAAAAGTCTCGATGCTATTTGTAAAATACTTTGCTTTTTTATCACTAAAATCTAATCTACCTTGACCAGAGTTTTTACGTCTGCTAATTAGCACAAGATTACCTAATTTATGCGTCCATTCTTCTTGTTCTTCAGGTGTGAAATCGTTATTCCATTGACTATCGTCTTTTGGTGTTTGTGGTAGTACGTGTTCTACTGTCATTTGACCATAAGAGTTTCTTCTTTCTGAATATAAAGGTGCATCTAATAAGAAATCAATTTTACGCAGTATATAACGTGCAAAACGCCTTCCGTAGATAGTACTATGTTCTAATTGATTTATAAACTCTATGGTATTGAATTTAAATACGGTTGAACTAAAAAGTAGATATATTTTAGTTTCAACCTCTTCTTCAAGAGCTGCAACTTCTTCTATTTTTTTAAGAACTGTATTCATTGCTTCAATTCTGGTAGTAGGTGTTTCTCTTGCAATCCAATCACCAGAAAACTTATTGTCTAATAACTTTAAAAACTCATAGATTTTTACGTCTCCAAAATGCTTGCGATATACCAAAAGAGAAGGAATCCAAATATCTGACAATGCAGTGTCTTGCATTACACTTATCAAATTATCAAACGCCCAATTATTTGTATTTGAATAATTACTGCCGTCAAATACTTTATCAAAATGACCTTTGTAGCTTTCTATTAAATCAAAGGTTGCATCACCTTTTGTAAGTAATGGTGTGGTCCGCTCATATTTCTTTGTACTTTGATTATATACTTTGGGTGCATAGATGCTATCTTCAAACTCTTTAAGTAAATTATAGCGTGCTTTTTCTTTTACCAAAATAGTACGTATGTAGGATAAAAACTGATCGAAATCCTCACCTAATTCTCCTTCTAACTCTTCCCAAAACTTAGCGTATTCTGCCTGTTTTGAAGAGGTGCTTACTTCTTTGAGGTTATGCGCTTTTAATATGTCACTATTTCTTAACTTAATACCCCTATCATTTAATACGGTAAATAGTCTAAACGCATCTTCTAACTCGCCACTTGCTACATAGACTAAAACTACGTTTTTACGCAAGTAAGGGAAAATTGTATCTACATCTTCATTACTATCATTTGCCAGCCATTTTTGCATTATCAAAATGGCATTAGACATATTACGTATAGATACGTCTTTTGAGGAAGCAGTAAGTTTTTTTAAATCTTCCGTTTGTAAGGTAGCGTCTTTTGGTTTGATATATTTATCTACAAATTTTGCTACTTCAGAACGTATTGCAAATTCTACACGCATACGTTCTGGAATACCGTCATCTGGATTACCTTGTTGAAAAATAACTTTTTCACAAGACCCTTTTCGTGAATTATTATTTGTTTTATCTCTAATGACTGCGTGCAATAAGTATAACGTGGTTAGACGTTGTTGTCCATCTAATACAGCATTTTCTATATAAGCCGTTTCATCGTGTTCTTTGTCTTGGCAATGCAGTACTAACGAGCCTAAAAAATATTGACTCTTGGGTGTATTTACTGCTGCGTGTGCAATATCATCTAAGAGTGTAGATATTTGGTCTTCACCCCAAACATAGGGTCTTTGGTAATCTGGTATGTTAAACCACATATCTTCTGCAAAGACTTCTTTTATTGCTATTTTATTTGTGGTAATTTGTTTTCCTGCTACTTCTATTGCCATTTTATGTATATTATATCTGCACTCTTATTTCACCACTCATTAATTTAGGTAAAAGCGTATCTCTTAATTTTTCAACTTGTTTAATCTGTTTGTTGTTTGCTATAATTTTATCGATTAGCGGTGTAAATGTTTTACTCATTTTCGCTAATTCTGCAGGTGGTGGAATTACTACCATTGCATCGTCTAAATCTCCTCTTTTTATATGCCCCATTGTTGTAGCGTGTGCTTTAGCTATTGCAATAAACATATCTAAATGATACTTACTCCATAAATAATAAAACCATTTAGGGAAACGCTCTGAGGTTACTTTAAATAAATGTTGATTTAGAATACAATCTTCTCCATCCCATATTTTAACAACTAATGAAGCTGACCAAGAGAATATAACGTCACCATTTTGTACAAGGTATTTTTCATTTACGTCTGTACTTGCGAAATCGCTGCTTTCTGATAGACC
Organism: Maribacter caenipelagi; assembly: GCF_004364175.1. Classification (GTDB taxonomy): domain Bacteria; phylum Bacteroidota; class Bacteroidia; order Flavobacteriales; family Flavobacteriaceae; genus Maribacter; species Maribacter caenipelagi. The sequence continues at coordinate 466,654 of NZ_SNZW01000011.1, forward strand.
AGACTTTAAATCTTTAATTTTTAGAACAGGTAGTTTATCTATTTCATTTTTTGGCGGAAATTTTTGACAAGCTAAACCATTTAGAAAAGTTGCTATTGAACTTAAAGATTCTTCTTCCCATTCTTCATTTACTTCTTCAACCAACCATTGTCTGAATAATGCTTTTGATAAGCCTTCTAATGTTTTATTTTGCCTGTAAAGTAAGTCTATTTTATTATCTAAACCACTAAGTACATTGGCTATAGCTTTTTGTTCTGGCAAAGATGGAAGGTTTACAGCTAAATTGAGGATGTTAGTTTTTGAAATATTTGCTTGATTCGCACTACCAGAAGATTGATTTGCTAAATATTTGTGAGTTGTATCGTCTTTGAAAAAGTAATACGTGAAATCTTCATCAATATTTTCTGAGCATACTATTTTACCAACCCTTTGATTTAATAAACTATTTGTATTTAATCTATATCTTGAAACATCACCAACCACTTGTGACTTAGCTTGTGGATGATTACCAGTCATTGCTATTAGGGTGTCATTTTTTGTAATTAAAAATTTTTCTAACTTATCATTATACAAATGATATTGAACTCCATTAAGATGTACATCACCATTTGCTACATTCTTTATTTTTAAAACAGATAAAGAGTTCTCTACTTGGTTTTCTAAAAAATCTTTTGACTTGAAAGCATAACCGCTAATCAAATCAATATAATCACCAATAATTACTTCATCCCATTCATTTTCATTTTCTAATTTTTCTAAATTATCGCTACTATTATATAAATTAATACCAACTCTGTTTATGTGTTCTATTAAATCTTTATTCTCTATTTTATGAAAAATAGATAGATCCATTTTATAAGGCAGTAATAAATCGTCTAAATCTGTTTCAATAGAAAATTGCTGAGATAATTTAAGTGTTTTACCTACTAAGGTTATATCTATATCTGAGTGTGGCTTATAATTACCTTTAGCTCTTGAGCCATATAATATCGCTTTTTCAACCTCTGGATATTTACTAAAAACCGAGTTTATTTTATCTATGTCTCCTTGTTCTAATCCGTACATTATTCTTCTTCAAAAAGTTTTTCTTGCTCACCACTTCTTTTTTCTTCCATTGTGGTTAAAAATGCTTTAAAAACATAGTGATAATCATTAATAACTAAATTAAATATTTCATCAGCTGTTTCTTCATTATAAGTATGAGATGTTTTATTTCTACTTATAATCATTTCCATCCATATTTTACCGTTAGGAATTAAACCTATTTTAAAAGCCTCTCTAACCGCATCACGAGAGCCTCCAACATTAGTGTTACCTTGAAATTCCGCATAATCCTTCATTACGTTCCAAGCTATTTCGTGCGTGTACTCAAATCGTTTTATCACCCCTTCTTTTATAATGTCATCCAAAAATTCATCATCATCAATATTACCATCTTCATCTACTGCATAATCTTCTTTGATTTTTGTAACTGCTTGATCTAACTTGTTAAATGCTTTTACATAATTAGAAAAGCGTTGTTCCCATCTTATATCTTCTTTACTCATTGTTTATTACGATTTTAGAAAGGTTATCTTTAATAGCTTTATTAAGCGCATCTTCTTCTTTTAGTTGTGTCTCGAATGTTGCTTTTAAACTTGTAAAACGTTCTGCAAAATCAAAATCATCTTCTTCATCTGGTAACCCAACATAACGCCCTGGTGTTAATACACAATCGAGTTCTTTTACTCGTTCTATACTTTCTGCTTTACAGAAACCTGCAACATCCTCATAATTACCTTCTGTATTTCTCCAATTATGGTAAGTATCTGCAATGAGGTTAATATCATCTTCTGATAATTCTCTTGTTCTACGGTTTATTAAATGCCCTAAATTACGTGCATCTATAAATAGTATTTCATTTTTACGATTTCTGAATTTACCATTGGTACGATTGCGACTAATAAACCATAAACAAGCAGGTATTTGAGTGTTTAAAAAGAGTTTTGCAGGTAGGTTTACAATACAATCTATTAAACCAGCTTCTACTAAGTTTTTACGTATTACATCTTCACCAGAAGTTTTAGTAGTTAAAGCACCTTTAGACAATACAAAACCTGCTTGTCCGCTTGGTGATAAGTGATACAAGAAATGTTGAATCCAACCGTAGTTTGCATTTCCTTCTGGTGGCACACCGTATTGCCATCTTCCATCTTTTCTTAATAAATTACCACTCCAATCATCATCATTAAATGGTGGGTTTGCGATTATGTAATCTACCTTTATGTCTTTGTGCTCGTCTTTTAAAAATGAGCCTTCATTATTCCACTTTACCTGTGAACTATCTATACCACGAATAGCTAAATTCATTTTAGCTAAACGCCAAGTTGTTTGATTGCTTTCTTGTCCATACACAGAAATATCACTTACATTTCCTTGATGCTCTACTACAAATTTTTCACTCTGTACAAACATACCTCCACTACCACAACAAGGGTCCATTACACGACCTTTGTATGGCTCTAACATATTTACCATTAATTCTACCACACTTCTTGGCGTATAGAACTGTCCTCCTTTTTTACCTTCTGCTAATGCAAATTCACCTAAGAAATACTCGAATACGTGCCCTAATACATCTGCACTTCTATCTTTTACATCACCAAATGCAATATTACCAATCATATCTACTAATGTTCCTAAATTGGTAGTATCAAGGTTTTCTTTTGCATATACTTTTGGAAGCACACCTTTAAGTCTTGGGTTTTCTTTTTCGATAGCATCCATTGCTGCATCTATGTACTTTCCTATTTCAGCATTTTTTGCATTGTCTTGAAGAAAACTCCAACGAGCTTTAGTAGGTACAAAGAATACATTTTCTCCTTTATACTCATCCTTATCCTCTGGGTCTGCACCTTCAAATTCTCCTTTTCCTTCTTCTAATTTTGCATATAGGCTTTCAAAAGCTTCTGAGATATATCTCAGGAATATTAAACCTAACACTACGTGTTTATATTCGGCTGCATCGATATTCTTTCTGAGCTTATTTGCTGTTGCCCAAAGTATCTTTTCTAAAGGCTCTTCTTTTTTTGTTTTGGTCTTTGCCATTAATTGATAAATTATATTGTTGTTTTTAGTAACTCTTTTGGGTTAACATTTAGAATACTTGCTACTTCATAAAGTACTTCTAAGCTTGGCTGGTTTCGGTTTTGTACATAACCATTTACAGTATTAAAGCTCTTACCGAGCTTATCGGCTAGCCATACTTGTTTAATACCTTTTTCTTCTAAGACCTCTTTTATCCGATTCATTTGTATTAAAATTTTAGGGGAAGGTTTAAAGATATGTATTTCACTATTAATATCACGAAATACGTTATGTTTTTATAAATATTTATTAGTAGTTTCTTTCAAATTTTTTATAAAAAAAATTTCCAACCTCGATTATTTTTACACAAACTACCCCCTCGCAAGACCCGCACCCAAGTTAAGGTTGGGAAACACCCCGCCCCCTTTTAAGATTAATAGCTTTTTTCACGGACAGAAATAAATTGCTCAAGGTGATAGCTGAGGTTATTTTGCTGGATGAATCTATGGTCTTGTAGGGAAGTATTCAATTCAAAAAATTAAAAACAATGGTTAGAATTATTGGTTACAAGGAAAGAGAGAACGAGGAGGGAACTCCTTTCTTTTTATTAGAATTGCAAGGAGGTATAGAAATGGTATTAAGCCAAATTACCAACAGGTATTATGCTACCGCAAAGAGAGCTTTCATTTCATCTACTTTTGATGAAGCTACCTGCCATGCATTAACAGGAACAGAAATGCCGGGTAGAATTGTAAAGGAAGAATGTGAACCATACCAGTACGTTATTAAAGAAACTGGAGAGGAAATTACATTGGCGCATAGGTGGGCATACTTACCAGAAGATGCACCAGAACCAAAGAAGATTGAAAAGTCTCCTACAGAGCAATTAGAGGCTGAGATAAGTACCTTTAGTACTAATGGAGTACATGAATTAGTTTAACTGCAAAGTCACTGCCATAAGTTAATGGTGGTGACTTTTTATTTTTTTCTATTATGAATATATCGGAGATAAAGGTTTCTTACAGACCAAAAAAAGTAAGTGTGGTTAGCTACAACAACAGTAGTATGTTATATAAAATGGTACGTGCCAATTGGAATGCAGATACCATTGAACTGCAAGAAGAAGTAAAAGTTATTCTTCTAAATAGAAACAACCAACTGTTAGGTGTTTATGAACTAGCCAAAGGAGGAGTTTCTGGTGCATTTGTAGATGTGAAATTACTATTGAGTGTTGCGCTGAAATGTGTGGCATCTAATATTGTACTTGTACATAACCATCCTAGCGGTAACTTAAAACCAAGTAAAGCAGATATTACGTTGACTGACAAGATAAAAAATGCATCTAAACAAGTAGATATGGTACTGTTGGACCATTTAATTGTTACCAAAGATGACTACTATAGTTTTGCAGATAACTGTCAACTTTAATTTTTCACGAAAGCGTGCGGTAACGTTTAACATCTATATTTATAGGTAAATCTAAGCCTGAACTAATTTACAGATAGGTATTAATAGCGTAAATTAATTTTAAGGCAAAAGTTAACTTAGAAAAAGAAGCTTTGAAAATAAGAAAAACTCAAGATTGGTTAAAAGCTAATCACCATAAGCTTTGTTCTTCCATTAAAAAGACAGAGTGCTATAAATGGAGTAGGTGGCTTAAAGATAAGCGCACACATGTATTTCCTTGTGTGTGCGAGACTAGAAATGACGACTGCATTTTTGCAGAAACGTATTATAGAGTTTGGCAGGTAGGTCAATTGTTAGAACAAGAAGATATGTTTGTTAATGCACTCTTGGAGTATGAAAATATGAAAGGAGATAAAGGTTTTCACAAACGATGGCTCAATAACTACAGTAGCTTAGGAGAGAACATTTTTTTATTGGAAGAGAGGGTTAAAATTGCAATCCAAAAAGATCCTTATGTTACTGCCGAAGTTATTCTGCCAAGAGAGGAAATTAAACACCTTTTGAAATTTAAGGAAGTATATTGGTCTTGTGTGTAAGTTTCAATATCGGAGTTAATATAATAGTTTAAGATTTCAGATTATCCGATTTAGTCTGCTTTTCTATATATAAGTTTGCAACGAATTTTGGATAAATATATAGAATTCGGGTAAAGGTATATAACGGTTATAGTGTAGAGTTTTGAAAATTCTCGAAGAAATCTAGGTTTTACTTTTGAGTTTTGAATATAATTTTTAAAAGCTTTTTTTGATATAAAAAAGTATTTAAAAGGTGTAGAAAAAGGAGTACATACTTATTGTAAAGGTGCCATTGGAAGTTATTGCAAGTTGCGACTGATTGAAAATTAGATAATTAGAGCATCTGACTGTTAATCAGAGGGTCCTTGGTTCGAGCCCAAGAGGGGGAGCAAAAAGCGAAATCCAATCTATTTATTTAGGTTGGATTTTTTGTTTTTGGTCAATATTGAGGCTGGTTTGCGCTAGTTTGTCATGTACTTTTACTTTTTTCTATAAAATCTACTTTTCCAGTTTTTAATTAAAATTAGGTATTCGATTCGGTGCCCCATTTAATATTATAGGTATCCTACTTTTTAATATTCTAAAGTAGATAACGTCTTTTCTATTTGGTAAAATATATCGCCAATCTTTTTCAATATCTTTGGTATACACTCCTATTGTTTTTATTATATAAAATATGTCAAACTATTTAATTACCGTAAACGAAGAAGAACTACACTGCAACAGTAACGATGTTGCCATTTTAGATAGTATTAAAGTTGATGCAAAAACACTTCATGTTTTGGATAAGAATAGGGCTTTTGAGGTAGAAATACTTCATTCCGATTTTTTGAACAAGACCATTTCACTTTCAATTAACGGAAATATATATGAGGTTAAACTTGAAGATAAATACGATCAGCAAGTCAAAAAAATGGGATTGCTGGCTGTTACCAGTCATAAACTCAATGAAGTAAAAGCTCCAATGCCCGGCTTAATTGTAGATGTGATGGTCAAGGTTGGTCAAGAGATAGTAGAAGGCACTCCGTTATTCGTCTTGTCTGCTATGAAAATGGAAAATATTATCCTGGCGCAAGGTGAGGGGACAGTAAAATCTATTGAAATTAAAAAAGACGATGCCGTAGAAAAAGGACAGCTGATTATTGAAATGGAGTAGAAAAACACGAAAGTGATAAGAGGAAACTCTTGAAATTTAGATGTAAATCGTTTGGAATTAAATCTCGATTATCGAGTAAATTAAGTTTTAATGAAAAAAATACTAATTGCCAACCGTGGTGAAATCGCTTTAAGAATTATGAAGACTGCCCAGAAAATGGGTATTAAAACAGTTGCCGTTTATTCAGAAGTAGACCGACATTCTCCCCATGTAAAATTTGCCGATGAAGCAGTTTTATTAGGACCTGCACCTTCATCAGAATCTTATCTGGTAATGGAAAAGGTAATTAATGCAGCTAAGGTAACAGGTGCAGAAGGTATTCACCCGGGTTACGGGTTTTTAAGCGAGAATGCTGTTTTTGCGCAAATGGTCGAGGATAACGGTATTGTCTTTATAGGGCCCAAACCTCATGCAATTAAAGTTATGGGGAATAAACTAGCTGCAAAAGAAGCGGTACGTGATTATGACATTCCAATGGTGCCAGGTATAGAAGAGGCCATTACAGATGTTGCTTTAGCAGAAAAAGTAGCGAAAGAAATAGGATTTCCAATTTTAATAAAAGCTTCTGCAGGTGGTGGTGGTAAAGGTATGCGTGTGGTTGAGAACTTAAAAGATCTGCCAGAACAAATGGATAGAGCTATCAGCGAAGCACTAGCTGCTTTTGGCGATGGTTCGGTTTTTATTGAAAAATATGTGGGTTCGCCCAGACATATAGAAATTCAAGTACTTGCAGATACTCATGGTAATATTGTTCATTTATTTGAACGGGAATGTAGTGTGCAAAGAAGGCATCAAAAAGTAGTAGAAGAAGCTCCTTCAGCAGTACTTACTCCGGAAATTAGAAAGAATATGGGTGAAGCTGCTATCAAAGTAGCAAAAGCATGTGACTACGTTGGTGCAGGTACGGTGGAGTTTTTACTAGACGAAAATAAAAATTTTTATTTCTTGGAAATGAATACGAGGTTGCAAGTAGAGCATCCGGTTTCTGAGTTAATTTCTGGTATTGATTTAGTCGAGCAACAAATTAAAGTAGCTCGTGGTGAAAAGCTATCTTTTACCCAAGATGATTTAAAAATAAAAGGTCATGCTCTTGAGGTGCGTGTGTATGCAGAAGATCCGTTGGCTAATTTTATGCCGAGCATAGGTACATTATCAACATATAAAACTCCGGTTGGTGATGGTATACGCGTTGATGATGGTTTTGAAGAAGGTATGGAGGTCCCTATTTACTATGACCCTATGATTTCTAAGTTGATTACTTATGGAAAAAATAGGGAAGAAGCTATACAATTAATGATAAAAGCAATTGACAACTATAATGTGGAAGGTGTTTCCACAACCTTGTCTTTTGGCAAATTTGTATGTGAACATGAAGCCTTTACTTCAGGAAATTTCAATACACATTTTGTCAAGAATTACTATTCTCCAGAGCATTTAGAAAAGCAATATGCTGTAGAAAGACGAATAGCAGGTTTAGTAGCACTAAAGTTGTATTTAGAAAATGATAAAACATTAAAAATTCCGTCTAAAGTATCTTCGAATTGGCAGAAGAGTAGAGCTTAGAATTGCAAATTGATTTGAAAAATTAGAATGAAAGATAATAAACAAATACTAGCGGAGAAACTTGCATTGGCAAATTTGGGTGGTGGTCAAGAACGTATTGATAAACAACATGCCAAAGGAAAGTTAACTGCTCGTGAACGTATTCATTTTTTGTTAGATGAAGGCTCATTTGAAGAAATGGGTGCTTTGGTTACTCACCGTACTAAAGATTTTGGTATGGAAAAACAGGTTTTTTACGGTGACGGAGTGGTCACAGGTTATGGAACTATTAACGGGAGACAAGTTTGCGTTTTTGCACAAGATTTTACCGTTTTTGGTGGTGCGCTGTCAGAGACCCATGCAGAAAAAATTTGCAAAATTATGGATATGGCCATGAAGATAGGTGTTCCTATGATTGGTTTAAATGATAGTGGGGGTGCCAGAATTCAGGAAGGTGTACGTTCGCTTGGAGGCTATGCCGATATTTTTTATAAAAATGTAATGGCATCGGGAGTAATTCCTCAGATCTCTGCCATAATGGGGCCTTGTGCCGGTGGGGCGGTGTATTCACCTGCTATGACCGATTTTACCCTAATGGTAGAGAATTCTAGTTATATGTTCGTTACCGGCCCAAATGTTGTTAAAACGGTGACGAATGAAGAGGTGACCTCAGAAGAACTGGGTGGTGCATTAACGCATGCAACTAAATCTGGTGTAACGCATCTTACGGCAGCTAACGATATTCAATGTATCAATCAGATTAAACAGATGATTAGTTACATGCCTCAAAATTGCGAGGATAAAGCAACCGATATACCATTTGAGCCAGGTAATGAAATTCGTGATGTACTAGAGGATATTGTTCCTGAAAATGCAAATCAGCCTTACGATATGCGTAATGTTATCAACGGAATCATAGATCAAGATTCATTCTTTGAAATTCACGAAGCGTATGCCGATAATATCGTTGTCGGTTTTGCAAGGTTAGGTGGTAAAAGTATTGGTATTGTTGCTAATCAGCCCATTAGTTTGGCAGGTGTTCTAGACGTTGATAGTTCTAAAAAGGCAGCACGTTTTACTCGGTTTTGTGATTGCTTCAATATTCCACTTTTAGTATTGGTTGATGTACCAGGATTTTTACCAGGTACTGATCAAGAATGGAACGGTATTATCACCAACGGTGCAAAATTGTTATATGCTTTAAGTGAAGCAACCGTACCTAAAGTAACGGTAATTACCAGAAAAGCTTACGGGGGTGCGTATGATGTTATGAATTCGAAACATATTGGTGCCGATTTAAATTATGCTTGGCCAGGTGCAGAAATTGCGGTAATGGGAGCCAAAGGTGCAAGTGAAATAATTTTTAGAAAAGAAATAAGTGCTGCCGATGATCCAGAAGCAAAATTGGCAGAAAAAGAGGCTGAGTATGCAAAACTATTTGCAAACCCTTATAGTGCGGCGCAAAGAGGTTTTATAGATGAGGTTATTTTACCAAAGGATACCAGAAGAAAATTGATAAAAGCATATACTATGCTCGAGAATAAAGTTGCTACTTTACCAAAGAAGAAGCATGGCAATATTCCATTATAATCTATTCTTGCCTTTTTAAACCATTAGTGAAGAATCCCTAACAATTAAACTGGTCTTAATTTCAACGGTTTTAGTGTTTACTTCGTTGGTAGGGCTTTCTATTTCTTCAATTAAGAAACGAACCGCTGTACGTCCAATTTTGTCACCGGGTTGATCTACTGTGGTCAAAGCCGGACTCACGATGGTAGAGTTTATGGAATTGCTAAAACCTACTACAGCTATTTCTTCAGGTATTTTCACTTTGAATTTGTGTAGCGCCTTAATAGCTCCGATAGCTGCATTATCTGTAATGGCAAAAATCGCATCAGGGCGTTTCTTCATGCTTAATAGAATATTAGTCAATCGTCTTCCGTTTCCTAAAGAAATATCTTCTGTACTTAAAATAAGCTTATCGCGCACTGGTATGCCATATTTGTTTAATGCCCTTAAATAACCAGCGAATCTTTTTTCAGAATTATAAGAGTTCTCGGTTTCTTTAATAATAGCAATACGTTGTTTGCCCAGTTCTATTAAATGTTCAACAGCATTAAAAGCCGCTTCTTCTTCATTGATAACAACTTGGGTGCATGGTATTTTACTCGATACTTTATCGAACAGAACTATAGGTATGCGATTTAATATTTTTAATATTTCTTCAACGTTGGTTGTCTTTCTTGCCAAAGACATCAATACACCATCTACACCAAATTGTGTCATGGTATTTAGCATTTCTACTTGTTTGACCTCGTTATTGTTTGACTCTGAAATAATCACACGATAGCCGCGTAGTTCAGCTTCCTCCAAAATTCCCTTTAAAATAGTTGAGGTAAACAAATGAGATATGTTGGGTACGATTACACCGAGTATGTGAGTTTCACGAGAGCGAAATCCTCTGGCAAATAAATTGGGCACATAATTCATTTGCTTGGCTAGCTTTCTAACCCTTTCTTTAGTGTCTTGGCTAATATCTGGGTGGTCGTTTAGTGCTCTAGAAACTGTCGAAATAGATAAGCTTAATTCTTTAGATAGCTCTTTTAATGTGGTATTTCTCTTTTTGCTCATAATTGAAAATCAATGAATTATGATGATTTTGTTGTAATTACAATACTACAAAATAAATTGCAAACGTTTGCACAAACGTTTGCATTGAAATTCGGTTAATTTTTGGTTAACAGAATGCTATATTCATATAATTTGGTCTCATAATCAACGATTTGATAATTTGAATCGACTCAACTTAAAAAAAACTCAAAAATTATGAAGAAAATTATTTTTGCGGTAATCGGACTTCTATTCAGTGCAGGCTCCTTTGCACAGACCGATATTTCAGGAACCGTAACAGACAGTTCAGGAGAACCTATTCCCGGTGCTAATATTTTAATAACAGGTAGTACATGGGGTACAACATCAGATTTTGATGGTAATTTTGCTTTTTCAACAGACCTTACAGGTGCTCAGATTTTACGTGTATCATATATAGGGTTTACATCGGTAGATAAACCTTTGACTTTAGACGGTACCGCACAAACGGTAAATGTTGTGCTTCAAGAAGGTGGTCAGTTATTAGATGAGGTAGTTTTAACGGCTTCTAGTACTTTCCGTTCTCAAAAGCAGGCTCCTTTATCTATTAGCTCTGTAAAAATGAAAGAAATTACTAAGCTATCCGCCAATAGTCAGGCAGATATTCTTAGAAGTGTACCGGGTATTACCGCTGAAGGTGGTGGTGGTGAAACGGCAAGTAACATATTCGTTAGAGGTTTGCCTTCTGGTGGTCAATATGTGTTCAACCCTTTGCAGTACGATGGTATGCCTTTGATTAGTTCTTTCGGGTTAAATTCTTCGGCGCATGATGTTTATGCAAGACCTGATATAGGTTTTAAAGGTGTTGAATTTGTTCGTGGTGGTGCAGCTGTATTATACGGTGCAGGTTCTGTTGCAGGTATTATTAACTACACTAGTAAAACGGGTGATACAAACCCTGGTAACATTATTAATATTGAAGTAGCCAACCAAGGTAGAATTAAAACAGATTTCTATTCTGGTGGTCAACTAGGTGGTGAAGATTCTAATACGTACTATGCTTTTACAGGTTTTGTACGTCATGATAGAGGTCCTATAGATGTAGGTCTTCCAACAAAAGGTGTTCAGTTTAGAGGTAACATCAAAAAGAAATTCGATAACGGTTCTTTTACTTTAAGCGGACAGTTTATTGACGATAAGGCACAATTTTACCTTCCAATACCATTAAGTGGTGGTAGCAGAGAGCGTATAAATGGTAATGACGGTAACCCAGTTGAACAATTGTTATCTGGTGACTTGGCGAACACTTCATTCAATACTCCTGGTGGAACATATAACAGTCCTATTGCAGATGGTGTTGCAACTACAGGTGGTTATATTATGGGTGATTTCAATTAAAGATTTGATGACGATCTTAAATTGACTTCTAAAATCAAGTATGCTAATTACAAGCATAATTTCGCTCTTTATGTAGGTGGTAACGGTGCTAACGGAAATCCTATTACACTTGATAATTATGTAGAAAGTATCGCTCCTGGTAATTTAGGGTATACTGCAGCTTACCAAAGTGGATCAGACTCTCAAATTAATGGTAATGACCTAGTAATCGATAATTTACATGTAGATCGTTTACGCCCTATGACAGATTACTCTGGTGAAATCAATTTGACAAAATCTATTGAAACAGCAAACGGTGGTAACCACAACATAACTGTAGGTTCTTATATTGCTCGTACAGAAGCTGAGGATGTTAACTATCAGTATAGAGTATTGACAGAATTCAACAATAATCCGCAATTGGTAAACTTAAATTATACCGATGCCAGTGGTAATAATGTAGTGTATTCTCAAGGCGGTCTTTATAACCGTATTGGGCAGACAGCTAACAATTTTCTTTCTCAAAACAGACTTGCACTTTATGTAACTGATGAGATGGTTTTAGACAGATGGCGTTTTGATGTTGGTTTTAGATGGGAACATACAGATGGTATCAACAGTCGTGGTGATATTATGAGCGAAACCGTTTATTCTACTCCAGATATTACTACAGAACTTAGCGATGTACAAACAGCAGATGGTTCGTTCTTAAGAACTGAGGTCAACGCAAGTGCTTGGGCCTTGTCTTTAGCTGGTCTATATGAATTGACAGAAACAACCAATCTATATGCTAACTTCTCTAAAGGATATTTCTTTCCACAATTAAGAGGTTTCGCTCCAGTACCTGGTATTTCTGAAAGCCCTTACGATGCTGAAAATATTATTCAATTTGAGGCGGGTGCCAAATTTGGTAACGAGAAATTTTCTGGTTCTGTTGCAGGGTATTACGTAGGTCTTAAAGATCGTGTATCTATTCGTCAAGCAATCGTAGGTGGTCAATTAATAGATGAGACAAGAGCAGAGCAAAACACAAGAACAATAGGTATTGAAGCCACGGGAGATTATTCTCTTGCACAGTACTTAAATCTTCGTGGTAATGTAACATATCAAAACCATGAGATCACAAAAAATATCGATTTCGATTTAGTTAACGGTACTTCTACAGAAGCTAATGTAGGTAACGAATTGGCAAGACAGCCTAACTTATTGGGCGGATTGGGATTATACTATGATAATGCTGCTTTCGATGCAAATTTCGGATTTAACTATACTGGTGCAAAGTTTACAGATGATACCAATAATATAGAATTAGATGCTATTACCATAGGTAGATTAGGTGCCGGTTATACATTCTCTAAAGAGGATAACAACAATTCGGTTCGTTTAGGGGTATCGGTCTTTAATTTATTTGATAGTGACGGAATTACAGAAGGGAACCCAAGAGCAGGTTCAGCAGGTCAAACGGAATCTCAATTCTTTGTAGGTAGACCAATTTTACCTAGAAGATTGTTCGTAACGGCTACTTTCAATTTCTAAAAATTTGTGTTGTTAGTTTAAGTTTAAATGATGAGCACATTGGTGGTTGGAGAATTACCAATGTGTTTTTTTACTCGATAATCGAGATTTAATTGCTCCGACGCTTGAGTCGAAGTGATAATTATTTTTCAATTCAAAACCTAGTGGGTTAGCCCCAAGGTTATTTATGAGATAATATGAAGCAAGAATTATATAAAAAGGCAATTGCAGTATTAGATGCAAATTTTCAAGACGGAGGTTTTACCATACCAAGCGCAGGGCTGTATCCTTTTCAATGGAAGTGGGATTCTGGGTTTATCGCTATCGGTTTTGCCCATTATGATGTAGAAAAGGCAAAAACGGAAATGAGAACATTGTTAGATTCTCAATGGGGAAACGGATTTATACCGCATATCGTTTTTCATACGGATAACGATTCATATTTCCCCGGAGCAGATTTTCATCAATCTGAATTGCACCCTTTGTCATCAAAAAAGTATAGATCTACAGGTATGACGCAACCACCAGTTTCTGGTTTTGTGTTGCAGGAAATGCATCGTATTGCAGAAGATAAAGATGATATGTTGAGCTTTATCAAAGAAGAAATCGATAAGGTTTTTGATAATCACGTGTATTTCTATGAAAATAGAGATCCCCAAGATGAAGGTTTGGTCTACATCTATCACAACTGGGAATCTGGTACCGACAACTCACCTGTTTGGGATGATATCTGGGATACAATGAATCCGCCAGAGTATAATTTTGTACGAAAAGATACCACCCATGTAGACGCTTCTCAACGTCCTTCAAAAAGGGAGTATGATCACTACCTGTATATCATAGATATTGCTAAACAGAATAATTATGACGATTGTAAAATAGCGGAATTGTCTCCTTTTTTGGTACAAGATCCATTGTTCAATGCCATGCTAATAAAATCGAATCAAGCGCTTATAGAATTATATGAATTAATTGGTGGTAATGAAGAAAAAATTAAGACCCTTTTAAATTGGCAAGCTAAAAGTATCAAGAGTTTTAACGAGAAGTTATTTGATGTTGAACTGGGTGCCTACGTGCATTATGATTTAAGGAATGAAAAAGCTATTCGACATATTACGTCTTCATCGTTTTCACCTTTGTTCGCAAATATTCCTTCGCCAGAAAGAGCTAAAGTTTTGGTGAATACCATGATGGATAAATTTGGAGGAGACGATAGGTACCTATGCGCATCATTCGACCCTACAAGCGATCGATTTAATCCAAGAAAATACTGGAGAGGTCCTGTTTGGATTAATATGAATTGGATGCTTTTTCTAGGACTTAAGAATTATGGTTTTCTTGATGTAGCCGAGCAAGTAAAGAAAGATAGTATAGAGCTGATCGAGAGATATGGTTTCTACGAATATTTTGACTGTAGAAAAGATACTGGTGATGAAAACACCACCGGATATGGAGGTAATAATTTCTCTTGGAGCGCAGCTTTGTTTATTGATATGGTGAATACACCATAGTATTGTTATAAATTGATTTAAAGGTTTAAAAATGAACTACATTAACTATTTTTTAATCGGATTTTACATAATATGTATAATTGGAGTGAGCCTTTTGATTAAAAAAATTAAAACTAGGATATGAATTACGTTGATTACATTATTATTGTTGTTTACCTAGTTGGGTTTTTAGGTTTGGGCTTCATGTTCAAGGATAATAACACGGGTGGAGATTACTTCTTAGGTGGTCGTAAAACATCATGGTTGCCTTTAAGCTTGTCTGCAATGGCTACCCAATTATCTGCTATCAGCTTTATATCGGCTCCTGCATTTGTTGGCCTAAAAGATGGTGGTGGTATGCAATGGCTAACCTATGAATTAGGTGTTCCCTTGGCTATGGCCTTTTTATTAATTGCAGTATTGCCAACGTTATATAAATCAGGAATAGTTAGTGTTTATGAATATTTAGAAACACGATTCGATGCTTCTTCTCGATTATTGATAAGTTTTGTTTTTCAAATAAGTAGGTCTGTAGCTACCGGGGTTATGGTGTATACCATGGCGTTAATTTTGCAAGCTACTATAGGATTAGAATTTTGGATCTCTATTTTAATTATTGGTCTTATTACCATGATTTATTCTTTTCAAGGCGGAATGAAAGCGGTTATCTGGGGAGATGTTATTCAAATGAGTATTCTATTTATAGGTATTATCATTTGTTTGTATTTCGGATTTAGTGAGCTTGGTGGAGTAGATAATTTTCTAACTCATGTGGATACCGATAGAATTACAGCGGTAGACTTTAGTAAATGGGGCTTTAATAATGCAGATGGAAATGATGAATTTGGATTTTGGCCCATGGTCATAGGCGGATTCTTTCTATATGCGTCCTATTACGGTACAGATCAAACCCAATCGCAACGATTGTTATCTTCAAGTAGCATGTCTAACCTTAAAAAATTGATGATGGCAAACGGATTACTTCGTTTTCCGTTTACATTAACTTACTGTATAATGGGTCTTGTGTTGGGTACGTTATTATTGCAAGATGTAACTTTTCAAGAGCAAATGGAAACTGTTTATCAAGCGAATATTGGCTCTCTAGCAGGTAAAAAGGCAGATTTAATGGTGCCGGTTTTTATAATAAAATATTTGCCTAATGGTATTATCGGTATATTGATTGTAGCTATTATGTCGGTAGTAATGTCAACTTTAAGTTCAACGGTAAATTCACTTTCTGCCGTAACGATGGAAGACTTCGTAAAAAGGTTCAACCCAAACATGCCCGATAAAAAATACATGACCTATTCAAAACTCTTATCCATTTTTTGGGGTCTAGTATGTCTGTTCTTTGCGTTTTTTGCAGGTAATATTGAAGGTACGGTTATAGAAGTAATCAATAAAATAAGTTCTGTTTTCTATGGTCCTATTTTGGCTGCTTTCATTTTAGCGATTCTTACGAAGAAAAGGCATGCACTTGGTGCGAATATTGGTATAGTGGTAGGTGTATTATTTAATATTTATGGCTATACGTACCACAAGTTTTCTGGTTCTGGTGGAATGCGCTGGGTTGCTTGGTAACGGTATTGGTGGCACTAGCGGTGAGCTACACCGTTAAGAGAACGGTAAACGAAGGGTTAAAAGTAGCATACTATTCAGGTAAAAAAGAAGTGTTGATATTGATTGCTTATTTTGTAGCCATTGTAGCGTTCAGTGTTGCATTACCGAATATTTTAAATTAATCTTACAACGATGAAATTTGTAATAGCACCAGATAAGTTTAAAGGCTCCTTAACCGGTTTCGAATTTTGCGATGCCGTAGAGGAAGGACTCCGAATGGTGTTCAAAGATGCCGAAATTTTAAAAAGACCATTGGCTGATGGTGGTGATGGTACAATGGAAGTCGCAAAACATTATATAAAAGGAGAAAAGGTTGCAGTTACGGTAAACGACCCGCTTTTTAGACCCATCAATGCTTCCTATTTATATTCTGACGTAACAAAAATCGCCTACATAGAAATGGCTGAAGCATCAGGATTAAAATTGCTTTCCGAAGATGAACAAAACTGTATGGAAACTTCAACTTCGGGCACAGGAGAACTTATTTTTGATGCATTGGAAAAAGGTGCTTTAGAAATTATTTTAGGTATTGGTGGTAGTGCTACCAATGATGGTGGTATGGGCATGGCAAATGCTTTGGGATATCGATTTTTAGATGAGGAAGGACAAGAATTGTCACCTGTTGGTAAAAATCTCTCTGAGGTTAAAACAATTGATGATTCCAGTAAACACCCACAACTTGACAAGATAACCGTAAAAGTGGCATGTGATGTTACCAATCCTTTTTACGGGCTTCAAGGTGCCGCTTATATTTATGGTGCGCAGAAAGGTGCTTCTGAAAATGAGATTATATTTCTAAACCAGGGTTTGTGCAACTTTGCCGAAATTATTAAAAATTGCTATAAAATAGATTTACAAAAAGTAAGTGGCGCCGGTGCAGCCGGTGGTGTTGGTGGCGGTGCCCATGTTTTTCTAAAAGGCGAATTAATTTCCGGGAATAATTTGGTAAAAGAATTGGCAGATTTTGATAATGCCATTAAGGGAGCAGATTGGATTATTACCGGTGAAGGTCAGTTAGATGAGCAAACGCTTTCTGGTAAGACTATAGATGGAGTTATGAAATCTGCCAAACAACAGAATATACCCGTTGCTGCACTTTGTGGATCGGTAAGTATAAGCGTGACGCAGCAACAAAAATTCGGACTCGCCTATGTTTCTTCCATTGTAAGAGGCATTTCTACTCTAAAAGAAGCCATGGAAAATAGTAGAGAAAATCTTGTAAACGCTACCTTTAATTTTGCAAGTCTGATTAAATAGTTTTGAAATTATACTTAGAACATTAATTTAAATTTTTGTCTGTTACTTCAATTTCCTTAATTATTGTTAAAGGCTTACCATACGTTGTAAACCCGTTCAGTATAATCTCATAGGTACCTTCTAGATCAGAGGTGAAAAATTCAAACTGATAATCGCTATCACTGATGTTGAAGGTTGGTTTCCAGAATAGCATTCTTCTATAATCTGGAATTCTATCATAAGAATCATCTTCTGACTGATAAGATTGTATAAAATAGTTCTTTTTGGCTACGGGTTGCCGAAAAGGAACTACTAAACTATTTTTAGATGTATAGGTTTCTAGAAAATCACCTTCAAAAGTTTCAATGGAAATTATACCTTGATATTCTTTTTGACCTAAACGAAATTGATCTCTTGTCAAGCTTATTTTTTCAATATTTCGAGCATCATAGGTTCTTATTTGTTCATGATGAGGTATGAATACCCCGTCTATTAAAACTATGGCTGGGAAGTCATTATATTCTTCATCATAAGATTTAAAATCTTGACCGATTCTTATATAGGTGTCACTGGTATTCGCTTTTCTAAAGCCTGCAAAGTTTACAACTTCTATCAATGTTTCCTCAAGGGTTGGGAAACGCGTGTATTCATCTAGAACGATGACTTCTGGTATACCCCCATTAAAAATATCTATGGGATTGCTTTGTAAAATAGAATCTGGTTTTGCACCAAAGAACTGATTTTCTATTTGGTTCAATACACTCCTGCCGGTAATATAATCGGCTAGCTCTTTTGATAACCTGAAATTTGCGAATGATAGTTCGGTTAGGTCAATATGACTAGGTTTACCTTTCTCTATAGTATACGTTTCGCTTTGATCTGCAACCTGTATTACCGCCATTGGATTTTTACGGTCTTTGCGTATGTAAGAATAGAAATTTCCATTTTGGTCGGTTTTTGAAAACTTCAATAAAGATTCCTTTCCGGGAATAGAAATTACAACGGGAAGGTTCTCAGCAGGTAATCCTGAGTTAGCGTTTGTTACGGTGCCGTAAACTAGTTCTCCTCGTTGTTCAGGCAAGAAGATGCTATCACCAATAGTTTGTTTGATTTCCTTGTCTGCATTGAAGTAGGCATTGCCATATGTAATGGAATTTAATGCGGACGGAACATCTATTTCTTCTTTTCTTTTCACTTTTAAGGTATATGAACCATGTCCTAAAGCTCCTTTGTAATTTTTTATGGATAAGTTCACTTTTTCTCTAGGGAGATACGATGCTTTTGGAGTTTTTAGTGTAATAATCGATGAGTCTGAAACTGATATTTTTTCTAAAGTGTTTTTTTCTACGTTAGGTGGTGTTTTATTCAATAATGGAGCTTGATCGGCTAAATATGGGTTGATAATGATTATATCGTCTTTAAAAACCTGCGATATACCGGAATTTTTCATCCACTGGGTGTAGCCTAAAAGTTTATATCTACCTGATGGCATATCGGTCGTGATAAAAAAGTCGCCATAGCCATGACCTTTGTTCAGTTTTACTTTATGTTCAAAAACGTACTCTCTTGCTTCGTTGACGAGGCTTACATACCCAACTGTACTTATATTGGTAGGGTTATTGGTTTGGGCATTAAAACAGTGAATAGAGTAATATAAATACTCACCAGAAAGTACCAGAGGACCGTTATGATCAATATATGCTTTCTCTTGAGGAACCTTTTTTAGGTTTAAAAGGTCAGTTCCGTCTTTGATGACATATTGGGCATGAACTATGCATGTGGTCAATAGTACAATAATTGCTATAATTTGATTTGTTTTCATAATCAGAGTTTATTCTACCCAAAAATCTGGTTTTATATTACTACCCAGTACCGTGCAATCTCCGCAAACTTTGGGAACGAAGATGTGCGGACCATCACATTGACCGTCATTAAAATTTGGCTTTACATAACTTATTAAATCAAGATCCACTTGTTGAATAATGGATTGTGGACAAGGGTTTGGTCCTCTGGGACCACTAAAACAAAAGGAGACATGAGATTCCGGTGCGGTCAATTCACTGCAATTAAAAGGATACGGGGGTAATTCTTCTTCTGGATAAAAATCGTTATAGTTGAAAAACACCCTACTTTTTGAAACAGATACTACATCAAAAAAACCTATGACAGTGCCCTGTATGCCATCGTCTGATGATATATTACCCTCTAAAAACCCTGGTTGTATCTGTGAAAATATATTGCCCGATTGACTAAAACTGTTCAGTTGGTTATAAAAACTATAAGATGCAGAACTGGATACCAGTTGAGATACTTCGATACTGTATCTATGGCTTATTATGAAATTCTGTTGATCTAAAAACCTGACCATAAATTTTTGAACGTTGCTATTTAAACTGCTTTGTTGTGTTTGTATAATGGTATTAGAAAGGTTATTTCCATAACAAACCTGTTGTTCTTCTTCTCGTTCAACAATTTCAAGGTCATAAGTTACTTCTGGTAAAGCGCAGGGTTCATAATTTGTCAATTTAAATTCATTAGGTGACCAATTAGGGGCTATAATTTTATACGTTTCATTATAAGTATAGCGTAAGTTCTGAACGGATCCCGTTTCTACATTGTTGTCCACAAAAATCCCAATACCTTCTGCGCCAGATTCACTGGTAGTTTTTTTCGCATATATATTTGAAATACTTGCCAAACCTTCAATTTCCATGTTGGAAGAAGTGTATGTTTTGCCATCGGAGGTTATTATGTTCAACTGATATGAATTTCCCATTTCAGCAGCAAATTCAATTTCGGATTCATAAATACCCGGACTGGCTTCATTAAAAGAATATGTGGTGCCATTACTGTTTTCAATTGAAACCGTAGCATTGGTTTCATAGCGTACCAAATCTCTATTAATATCTCGTATGGGTGTGTAAGGGTTGTAAACGGAGTCTATACCTAAGTCTACCAAAGTGTCCATTCTGCTTAATGCTACCGTATGGTTTTTTAGCTCGTTGGTAAGAACGGCCTCAACAATTAATATTTTTAAGATTTCATCATCTGCGGCTATACCCAAATCAACTTCTTCAATACATGAGGCTAAAGTGGAAATGCAAATTATAAATAGAATTAACTTTTTCATTTATAGTAATTTTGTTCTATTCTTTAAAATTTGAAATTATAAGTAATGGAAGGTATAGGAATTGAAAATATGGAACTCTGTAGCGCCTTTACCTCGCCGTTATCGGTGACAAAAAATACCGAATATGGGTTGTTTCTTCCTAAAACATTATAGACAGATATGGTCACAAAACTATGTGCCAGTTTATTTTTCTTGTGATTTCCTTCTATGTTCAAACCCAGATCTAGACGATAAAAATCTGGAATTCTAAATTTATTTCTATCGCTAAAAGCAACAAAATCCGCGTTATTGAATCTAAATGTACCTACAGGATAAGTAATAGGTCTACCGGTTTGGTACACAAAGTTTGCAGATATACTATATCGCTTTGTAAAACGATAGTTGGTAATAACACTTACATCATGGGGCTTATCAAAGTTGGAAGGAAAAAATTCCCCGTTGTTAATTCGCTCCTCACTAAATTCACTATCAAAACGGTACAAAGATCTAGAGTAGGTGTAACTCAACCATCCGTTTAAATCACCGCTTTTCTTTTTCAATAAAAATTCTACTCCGTACGCCTTTCCATCACCCTGTAATACCTGTGTTTCTACATTTTCATTTAAGAAGAGGTTGGCACCAGTTTTAAAATCTAGTACATTTTCCATCTTCTTGTAATACCCTTCAATACTTAGTTCGTACTCGTTTTCCTTAAAATTTTTATAGAAGCCAAGAGAAGCTTGATAGCCTTTTTGAGCATCAATATTTAAATCAGAAAGCTTCCAAGTGTCAATAGGTGAAATTGTGGTATTGTTAGAAAGGGTATGTAAAAACTGATAGGAGTTATTTAGACTGGCTTTTACCGAAAAATCTGGAGTAAATAAATATCTAACGGATACTCTGGCCTCTGGTCCGCCATAGGTCTTTATATTTTCACCACTAGAATAGGCTATGGTGTCTTGAACGGTAGATTCATTCTTTGGCATACCTTCATCATAAGTTCTTTGTGTAGCCTCGCCCAAGGCAGCAAAAAATGCATACCTAACCCCTAAATTGACAGATAGTTTGTCATTAACCGTAATTTCATCCCCTATAAATAATGCACCTTCAACAGCTTGTTCTTTGTCAATAGCAAATTCACTGATGTCCGACTCGCTTCCGTCTGGTTCTATGTTGCCAGGGTTAACGGAATAGTATTTGGCTGAAATACCATAGTCTAAAGTGTTTTTATCGTTTAGACCTGTACGAAGCTTATATTTTAATTCGGTTTCGTTAATGCTGTAATCAAGCTTAAAATCACTGTTCGATTCACCGTCAAAATCAATTCCGAATCCGTAATTACTATTATCGACAATAAGTGCGCTATTGGTTTTATCACTCATTCTATGGTCCCAACGCACAGAAAAAAGACGATTGTCATAATTGTATAATGAATCTGAGGTGATACTAAAAGCATCTCTGCTGTAATAGGCAGTCGCTTTCACTTCATTTTTGTCATTTATTTTATTGTGATATTTAACGATGCCGTCAAAAAACGAAGCGTTGCTATTGCTCAACGATTCGTCATCTAAAGACCTTAGAATCCAATCGGCATAAGCACCTCTACCACCAATGATAAGAGATGATTTTTCTTTTTCTAACGGAATTTCCAATGCCAAGTTTCCGGTAACGGGACCAATAGAGCCTTCACCTGAGAATTTTTCTACATTGCCGTTTTTTGTTCTGATATCGAAGACAGATGAAAGGCGACCGCCAAATTCTACAGGGATAGCACCTTTGTAAATATCTACGCCCTTGGTCGTAAAAGGGTTCAGTGCCTGGAAAATGCCAAAAAAGTGTTGTGGGTTATAAATAACCGCATCATCTAAAAGAACTAGGTTTTGGTCTGTTTTGCCACCACGAACATTTAAGCCCATAGCACCTTCACCAGCAGATGAAATACCGGGCAAAGCTTTAGCGACTGACAAGATATCTCTTTCCCCTAATACTAAGGGAATGTTCTTAGACTCTTCAGAATCTATTTGCTCACTACCTGTAATAGCTTCCTCAACATTCTTGAATGCATCTGCCTCGACCACTACCTCGTCCAATTGTTGAAGGCCCTCTTCCATCAATAAATCTAAATTGCCATTGTTATACATAATCACTTCACGGTCTGTAGATGCAATACCCATGGCTCGTATACTTAGCACGTTATAGCCCGCAGGCAATGCCAAAGAGTAATTTCCATTAGTATCGGATACAGTAATTTGGTTGGAGCCTTTAACGCGAATAGTTAAATCTGGAATGGGCTCTCCGGTTTTAGAATTTATAGCTCTACCAGTTAACCTGTAAGATTCTTGTAAGTTATTAGGGTCGCTTTTGCCCACTTTTGCCACATCATAATTTCGTTTAACCTGAGTATTGGTGGTATAAAATGTTGGGGGTGGGGCATTATTTTTTGATGGACTAGAGGTATTTTGTTCAGTAATTTCTTCACTACCAAAAAAACCATTAGGTAGTACGTCATATACTATCGTATTCTCTAAAAGAACTATGCGTTTAGAGTTTTTTTCAATATAAAAATTTAGCGAAGTGTGTTCAAAGAGTGATTGTAAAGCATTATTTATGTTCTCGTTATCGTAGGTTTTAGTAACTGTAACTCCGTTAATCCATTCATCTAGAAAAAAGAATTTAAAATCTGTTTGCCTTTCAAAATCTACAATTACCTCTTCGATTGGTGTTGCGTAATATTGACCAGAAATATTCGGTAAATCTTGCGAATGTCCAGAAATAATCCCTATGAAAAATAAAAGTGTGAACAGAAAATTTTTATAATGCCTAATGGTTACAAAAGACAATATATCTTTAATAGTTGTTTGAGAAAAACAGCTATTGTTTTGTAGTTTGGTCATGACAGTTGGTTGGATTCCTACAAGGTAAGAAAAAGAATAATATCACAAAATGTGATTTTTAGAATTATTATACTGATTATATGAAGAAATGAAAATAATAAGGCTCTGTTCTACGAATCTGATTATGCTAATTTAATCTGTTTATTACAAGTATTTTATGACTTTATAAGTCCGATTTTTAATTGTTATATATGCCTATAGTGTAGTTTTTCAAATGAATATTGGTCAAATAGAGTTGCTTTTTATTTATACTATTCTCGTTTTATTAGATTTCAGTATTTTATTACTATTTTTAACATAAATACTTGTTAAAATAAGTAAATTGAGTCATTACCTTAATAATATCAAGCTTTTGGAAAAGCATCACCAAATATTTATTGAACAAACTCCAACAGCCATTGCAATGCTCGATACCAATATGGTGTATTTGGCAGCTTCTAAACGTTGGCTAAAAGATTACAAACTAGAGCAAGAAGATGTAATCGGTCATTGTCATTATGACATTTTTCCAGAGATTGGGGATGATTGGAAAAAGGACCATCAAGAATGTCTTAATGGTAAAATTAATATTTGTGACGAAGCTCCGTTTCTGCGTGCAGATGGTACAACTCAATGGATTTATTGGGATGTTCGACCGTGGTATAACTCTAAAGGAGAAATTGGCGGACTTTTAATGCATACTGGTGACATAACAGAGCAAAAAGAAAAGGAACTTAAGAAAAAACGTGTTGAATCTATTTTAAATGATACCAGCGAGATTGCACGTATATCGACATGGGAGATAAATCTTTCTACTCAAGAACTTTTATGGAATAAGATGGCTTATGAAATCTATGAAGTTGTAGATGATTTTAGACCAACAGTAGATGCTGCATTAGAATTTTTTAAATATGATGAAGATAGACAAGCTGCTAAAATTGCAATTCAAAATGCAATTGATTATGGTTCTGCTGTAGATATGGATGTAGAACTGATTACTGCAAAAGGGAATACTATCTGGGTGAAAATTTTAGGTAAAGTAGAAAGTATATCTGGAGTGCCAACAAGATTTTATGGTATTTTACAAGATGTAAGTAGTTTTAGGCTTACCGAGCAACGTCTTAATAAAGCTTACAAAGAATTAGAAGCTATTTTTAATTCAAAATCTATTGCAGTAATTTCTACGGATAAAGATGGAGTAATTAATCGTTTTAATAGTGGAGCTGAAAAGATGCTTGGTTATTCGGCAATGGAAATGATAGGGTTTAAAAAGCCTGAAATTTACCTATTGAAAGAAGAATTGAATGTCTTTAAACAAGATATGGAACTTGAATTTAAAGGAGATTCTAATAATGCAGATTTTAACTATCGAAATGAGAAGATTTTTAATACTAAGCAATGGACCTTTAAAAGAAAAGATGGATCAACTTTCCCAGGGCTAAAATCTTTAACAGCCATTCAAGATAAAGATGGACTAAATGACGGTTTTATAGCAGTTATTACTGATATCACCAAAATCAAGGAAGTTAAAGATGAATTGCGTAAAAAGAATGACTTATTAAATCTTGCAGAACGTCTAAGTTTATTAGGTCATTGGCAGTGGAATATTATAGATGATGTAGCTATTTGGTCGGATAATCTTTTGGCACTTCTCGATTACGAGGGTGAACAATTTACGTTGGATTTTGCAACATATTTCGCAATGGTTCATGATGGTGATAAAGATGAGGTTCTGAAGCATTTTGAACTTGCTAAAAGGGAACAGGAATTTAAGAATATTACTCACAGAATCATAACTTTTACTGGCAATATCAAAACTATAAAGATTATTGCAAATGTCATTTCAAATCAAAATGGCGAAGCAGTTGAAATGGTCGGTACTTGCCAAGATGTAACCGAATTTAAAAAAGCAGAAAATAAACTGATTAATGCTAAGGAAGATTTGGAAGCAGTAGCACAAAAACTATCATATCAGAATAAACAACTTGCAGATTTTACACACATTACCTCGCATAATTTAAGAGCACCGGTAGCTAATTTAAACTCGTTAATGGAGATTTATAAGCTTTCAGATGATGATGAAGAACGCTTAGACATATTCGGTAAGTTCGATACTGTTGTTGATCGCCTTACTCTAACATTGAATACATTGATAGAGGCATTAAAAACTAAAATTAGTGATGCTCAAGAAGAACTGGAAAGAGTAGATTTAAATCAAATTTTTGAAAATACGACCCAAACATTAAGTGGTGTAATCTTAACTTCGGGTGCTGTTATAAAAGGAGATTTTAAAGAAGTGTCAATTATTGCTTATAATAAACTATATATGGAAAGTATTTTCCTTAATTTAATTGGGAATGCCATAAAATACAAAGCAAAAGACAGGGCACCAGAAATAATAGTACAGTCTAAGGTTAAGAATGGTAGAAATATCATTACATTTAAAGACAACGGATTGGGTATTGATCTTGAAAGACACGGTCATAAATTATTCGGACTTAACAAAGTTTTTCATAGACACCCAGATGCAAAAGGTGTTGGTCTATTTTTAACAAAAACTCAAGTTGAATCAATGGGCGGTACTATTACCGCAATTAGTGAGGTTAATGTTGGCACAACTTTTACAATAATTTTTTAATGAAGCTTACTATGAATAATTTTCTAAAAACATGTATTGTTGATGATGATTCAATCTATCGTTTTACAATGGTTAAAGCACTAGAATCGACTAAATTACCAATGGAGATTATGTCATTTTCAGACGGTGAAGAGGCTATAGATTTTATGCTAAATAATCTTGATCAAGATTCTGTTTTTCCAGATGTTATTTTTTTGGATATTGATATGCCAGTTATGGACGGATTTCAGTTCATGGAAGAATACGTGAAAATAAAACCTAGAGTAGGTAAAAAGATTACTATTTATATGGTATCCTCTTCATTAGATCCTGTAGATATCGAAAGGGCAAGGAAAATAAGTGCTATTTCAGATTATATTGTAAAACCAATTGGTTTAAATAGATTAAAAACAATTATTGAAGACTTATTAGAGGATCGAAATAATTAAAACATCGAGGCAGTATTTTATTGTTTTTAGGTCATTATACTATTGAATGGAGTTAAGCTAAACAGCTTAACTCTAGTATTTTTGATTGAATCTAAAAATTAAAAATATGTCTTTACTCACAATAATTTTAAATATATTATTACCACCATTAGCTGTTTTTTTAAAACACGGTATTGGTACAACATTACTAATTAGTATACTATTGACCATGTTAGCATGGTTACCAGGCGTAATTCATGCTTTTGTCGTTAATCAAGAATAGTTTTATCACGCAAGGTCTTGCTTATATTAATTTTGGCAAAGACAAGTAAACCGCGCTAACTTTCAACATAATTGGATGGTTGGCGCGGTTTCTTTTTAAAGCTAATCAATCGTTCTGCATTCGAAAATCAGTTTCTTCTTAACAATAATTATGATATACCCGCTGCTAAGCCGTTCTTTTATATAATAACTTTGGTGCGTTAGGTACATCTATCTCATTCGACTATTGTTTTATTAATCAATAGATTTGAAATTGTTACCTATCATTCATCTTTAATTTTATTATTTATAATATGAATAAGTTTTTAAGTATTGTTATCGGGGTCATTTTTTTATCGGTTGTAGGTTGTAAAGATGTTGATAAGGAGAAAAGTAGCGAAGGACAAAGTGTAAAATCTGCGGAAGAATTTAATAGAGAAAGCGCTGAGTCGATAGTGCAAAATGCGATTAAAGCACATGGCGGAAGCCTCTATGATAGTGCCAAATATGAATTTGTATTTAGAAATAAAGTATACATGTTTGATAATGCTGACGGTTACACGTATACCGTAACTTTTAAGGATAGTATTGGTAATAGTATTAAAGATAATTTACAAAATGGGAAGTTTACTAGAACCAAAGATGAAAAAGTGGTTATTCTGTCAGAAAAAGATATTGCAAAATATAGTAATGCTCTAAATTCAGTGATTTATTTCGCCACACTACCACATAAATTGAATGATAAAGCGGTGCACAAAGAAGATGTTGGTGAAACTGTTATCAAAGGTGAAGATTATGATGTAATTAGGGTGACTTTTGGTAAAGAAGATGGCGGTAAAGATCATGATGATATTTTTATGTATTGGGTAAATAAGAAATCGAACTATATAAATTATTTAGCGTACAGTTATAGCACTAATGATGGTGGTGTACGTTTTAGAAGTGCATATAACCCAAGAACTATTGACGGTATTCGTTTTCAAGATTACATTAATTGGGAAGCTCCCATTGGTACTCCGCTAAAAGAACTTCCAGCCCTTTTTGAAAAAGAAGAGCTGAAAGAGTTGTCTAGAATAGAAACTGAAGATGTTCGAAACCTTAATGCTGGTGAAGTATTAGAATAGGATCTTTTTATAGAACACAATTTACTTATCGTATCTTTGAAAGAATGTGTTTGACACATTTTCAATACACATAAAACAAACTTTTTTTTAATTAAACTCCGTCTTGTATGAAGGGTAATACCTTATTTGAGAATTTCAATCCCGTTTCTGAAAAAGAATGGAAACAGAAAATTCAATATGATTTAAAAGGGAAGGATTATAATGAAGAAGTGGTATGGAATTCTCCTGAAGGTATTAAAGTTAAGCCTTTTTACCATGCTGAAGATTTAGAGCACATTGCAGGTGCTTCTTCTCATATTACTTCTTGGAATATTGGTCAGGTTATTTACGCAGGTAATGCTATAATGGCTAATGAAAAGGCACTAAAATATATAGCAAAAGGAGCTAAAGCTATTAGGTTTGTTATTCCGACCAATGCAGTAGATGCTTCGGTTATTTTGAACAATATTGATTTAAATGTTATCAATGTCTATTTTGACATGCAATTTTTGTCTAAAGATTATATAGCTCAAATTCTAGATAAGGTTACTGATTCTAATAAGATACATTTTCAAATTGATCCTATCGGTCATTTGGCAAGATCAGGAAACTGGTACGAATCTATGTCTTCAGATATTCACATAGTAAATGATCTAGCAGCACTTAATATTGACAATTTACTGAGTGTAGATGTTTCGCTGTACCAAAATGCTGGCGCAGATATGGTGCAACAATTGGCAGATGCCTTATCTCATGCCAATGAATATTTGAATATTTTACAGGAGAGTGGAAACCTAACAAACCTTAAAAATATAGATTTCAAGGTAGCGGTTGGGGGTAATTATTTTTTTGAAATTGCTAAGATAAAAGCGTTGCGTAATCTTTGGAATGTGCTTGCGCAAGCATATGAAATTTCTATTCCATGTCACATTACTACACAACCCTCTAAACGAAATAAAACTATTTACGATTATAATGTAAACTTGCTTAGAACTACTACCGAATGTATGTCTGCGTTACTAGGTGGGTCTGATTCTGTTTTTAACTTAAACTATAATTCAGAATATAAAAAGGATAATGACTTTGCAGAACGTATTGCTTTTAATCAGCTTCTTTTATTAAAAGAAGAAAGCTATTTTGATAAAGTAGAAAACCCAGCAGAAGGCAGTTATTATATAGAAACTATAAGTACTCAATTAGCAGAGAAAGCGTTGATTTTATTCAAGGCTATAGAAAAGGATGGCGGATTCTTAAAGCAACTAAAAAATCATACGATTCAAAATAGAATTGCTGATAGTGCTAAAAAGCAACAAGAGAAATTCAATACTAAGAAAACAGTTTTGGTAGGGTCTAACGCATTTCAAAATGAGAATGATAAAATGGCGCAAGAAATAGAACTGTATCCGTTTGTAAAAAAGAATCCTCGAAAAACATTGATTACTCCGATTATCGAAAAACGATTAGCAGAAGAACTAGAGCAAAACCGTTTGTCACATGAGTAGAAAAAACGTACAACATATTCAATTGAAAGATTCGGGAATAACAGGTACTGATCAGCATGATATAGCCTCAGGAACAGAAGAATCAACATTTACTACGGCGGAAACAGTTTTATTAAAAAAGAAATATGTTAAAGAGGATATTGCTGATATTGAGCATTTAAATTTTGCCGCAGGCATACCGCCATTTTTGCGTGGACCATATTCGACCATGTATGTATTACGCCCATGGACAATTAGGCAATATGCTGGATTTTCAACGGCTAAAGAGAGCAATGAATTTTACAGAAAGAATTTAAAGGCAGGTCAGAAGGGATTATCGGTCGCTTTTGATTTACCTACCCACAGAGGTTATGATAGTGACCATGAAAGAGTAGTGGGTGATGTGGGTAAAGCAGGTGTTGCGATAGATAGCGTGGAAGATATGAAAGTACTCTTCGATGGCATTCCCCTAAACGAAATGTCTGTTTCTATGACCATGAACGGTGCGGTATTGCCAATAATGGCATTTTATATCGTTGCTGCCGAAGAACAGGGCGTTTCATTAGATAAGTTATCCGGTACCATACAAAATGATATTCTTAAGGAGTTTATGGTGCGTAACACCTATATCTACCCGCCAAAGCCTTCTATGCAATTGGTGGCAGATATATTTGAGTATACCAGTAAACACATGCCCAAGTTTAATAGTATCAGTATTTCTGGTTATCACATGCACGAAGCGGGTGCGCCGGCACATTTAGAGTTGGCGTATACACTATCTGACGGATTGGAATATATAAGAACAGGAATAAAAGCGGGTTTACAGATTGATGATTTTGCACCACGACTTTCCTTTTTCTGGGGAATAGGGATGAATCACTTTATGGAAATTGCCAAAATGCGAGCAGCAAGAATGCTTTGGGCAAAAGTGGTGAAAGAATTCAATCCGAAGAACGAGAAATCTTTGATGCTAAGAACACACTGCCAAACTAGTGGTTGGAGCCTTACCGAGCAAGATCCATTTAACAATGTAGCGAGAACAACTATAGAAGCTGCTGCTGCCGTTTTTGGCGGTACGCAAAGCTTACATACCAATGCATTAGATGAGGCAATAGCGTTACCTACAGATTTCTCTGCGCGTATTGCAAGAGAAACTCAGATATATCTGCAACAAGAAACGAATATTACGAAGACCGTTGACCCTTGGGCAGGTAGTTATTATGTAGAGAAACTTACACATGAGTTAGTGCATAAAGCTTGGGAACTAATGGAAGAAGTAGAGAATCTTGGTGGTATGACCAAGGCGATTGAAACGGGTATACCTAAAACTAGAATTGAAGAAGCTGCCGCTAGAAAACAGGCGCGAATAGATAGTCAGCAAGATGTAATTGTCGGCGTTAATAAGTATCAATTGACCGAAGAAGATGAACTTCAGATTTTAGAGGTCGACAATAAAGAAGTTCGCAGACAGCAATTACAGCGATTAGAGAAAATTAAAGCGAATAGAAATTCAGCTTTGGTAAATGAAAAGTTGAAGGTACTTACGATAGCGGCGAAAACTAAATTAGAAGATGGCGATTCGCAAGAAAATTTATTAGCTTTAGCAGTAGATGCTGCAAGAGAAAGAGCCACGTTGGGCGAAATTAGTAACGCTCTTGAAGAGGCATTTGGTAGACATAAGGCAATTATAAATTCATTTACTGGCGTGTATTCAAGAGAAATAAAAGAAGATAAAAGTTTTAAGAAAGCACAGGAGCTAGCAGATCAATTTGCAGAAAAAGATGGTCGTAGACCTCGTATTATGGTCGCAAAAATGGGGCAAGACGGTCATGATCGTGGAGCTAAGGTTGTGGCTACGGGTTACGCCGATCTTGGTTTTGATGTAGATATAGGTCCGCTTTTTCAAACTCCGAAAGAAACGGCTAAGCAGGCAGTCGAAAATGACGTGCATATATTAGGAATTTCTTCGCTCGCTGGAGGGCATAAAACCTTAGTGCCAGAAGTGGTCAAAGAACTTAAAAGCTATGGTCGCGAAGATATTATGGTTATAGTTGGTGGAGTAATACCGAAACAAGACTATGATTTTCTAAAGGAAGCTGGAGCTACAGCAGTATTTGGTCCAGGAACCAAAATCAGTGATGCGGCAATTCAATTGTTAGAATTACTTTTAGAATAGAATTGCAACACTATAAAACAAAAAATGCCCGAACAAATTCATTGTTCGGGCATTTTTTGAATCAATAAAAGAAATTATGCTGTGGCAACTTCTGCATTAGCCTCTTTGTTCTTAAGCCAGAAATAAAGAATGGTAAATAGAACTATTAAGATAGCAGGAAAAAGAACCATAGTACCCAAAGTTTCTTGACCTGATACTAATTCTAACTCATCACCTGTGAATCCTTGTGCTTCCGCAGCCGCTCTATCCGCATCGATCCAACCACCAATAATTGGTTGAAAAATAGAAGATGAGAACATTCCTATTGCTCCAATGATAGACATTCCTAAAGCTCCTGTTTTTGGTGTTTTGGTGGCAGCCAAACCAATCATGTTAGGCCAGAAGTAAGCAACACCTAGCGCAAAAATTACAGCGGCAACATAAGCCATAGCCCCTGTTTGTGTACTAAATAAATAGATACCTAAAGTCGCTAAAATCGCAGAGCCTAAAAGAACACCTGTTTGGTTAAATTTAGCAACCATGCTTCCTCCAAAGTAACGTGCTACAGCCATTAAACCTGCTGTTAATGCTAAAATTATTGTTGGCTCAGCCCCGCTTTTAGAAAGAATAAGACTTACCCATTGGTTTGGTCCGAATTCAGAAATTGCAGTAAGTGCCATACATATTCCTATAAATAAAAATAGCGGAGTAAACATACCTTTTAGGTTTCCGCTTATAGTTGCCGCTTCTTCGATTTTTGCCTTAGGCCAAGTTTGTCCATAAAATAAATAAGCATAGATTACTGCCGGTATTAATAATAACCATACTTGACTTTGACCAATGATGCCGAAATCTGTCATAAAACCAGATAGCAAGCTACCTACGGCAATACCACCAGGAAACCACATGTGGAATCTGTTAAGCATGGTACTCATTCTATTACCTTTATACGCATCTGCAATCATTGGGTTACAAGCAGCTTCGGTACATCCGTTACCAAGACCTATTAATAAGTTTGCTACTAAAAGCCCAATGTAACTTCCTGAAAATATTAATAGTAAAATACCTATGGCATGCGCAAAAAATGCAAACTGCATAATTACTTTACCACCTACTTTATGATAAATTAAACCACCGATTACCATAGCAATAGGGAAACCTAAAAACCACATAGAGGTTATTAGTCCCGCTTGACTGGCACTTAATTCTAATTCTGTTTTTAATTGGTCTAATATACCTGCCGCAATGGCAAAGGAGAATGCCGTGGTAATTAATGCGAAACAGCTGGCATAAAAGAGCCTATTTGCATTTACTTTAGAAGTTGAGTTAGAACTGTCCATATTTAAATTGATTTAGTTGTTGTTTTGGTTAATTTGCTAAACTAATAAAAATGAAATAATATTAGTACTTTTTTAGTAAAATGATACCTTAAGTACGACAGAAAGCACAAAAAATAGTATTTACACAAATTTTAGTGTTTTTTATGCAATGTGTGGCATGTCATTTTTAGGGGTATTGTGTTGATTATGAAGTATTAGGTAACTTGTAGTTTAAATAACCACCTTTAATTTGAAAAATATGAAATACTCTGTTTTAATGCTTTTAGCCGCTGTAGTTCTGAGTTGTGGCGATATAGACAAGCCAGCTGAAGTAGAAAATGATTCCACGACCGCTAAAGTGGCAACTAATTATAACCCAGAAACTGTTATAGATAGTTTAGGGATTGTATTACGAGATCAGGGCACACCAGTTGCAAATTATGTACATGCTGTAAGAACGGGCAATCTTTTGTTTTTAGCGGGTAAGGGTCCAAAACAGGCTAATGGTGAAAATATTATTGGTAAGCTAGGCGATAGCTTAACTATAGACCAGGGTTATAAGGCTGCTCGAGAGGTAGGTATTAATCAATTATCGGTTTTAAAAGCAGAACTTGGTAATCTTAATAAAGTAAAGAGAATTGTAAGTGTACATGGTATGGTCAATGCCACATCAGATTTTAAGGATCATTCAAAGGTCATAAACGGCTATTCAGATTTAATGGTAGTTGTTTTTGGAGAAAAAGGGAAACATGCACGAGCTGCTGTTGGTATGGGGTCATTACCAGGGAATATGGCTGTTGAGGTAGAGATGGTTGTTGAGGTGTATGAGTAACGTAGCTTAGCTAGATTTTCTTTAAAAGATCGGTGATAACATAGTTTTTTAGCGTAAATAAGGTGTTCTTGTCAGGAATATTCATAATTTGATTTTGAATAAGAAACGCTAGTAAAATTTATAGTTTTATAACATTTATTTCATTCTTAATAAATGTAAGCAACTGTTGGCTACCATAACGTGTCAACGGAATTTTCGTAATATTTATAAAACTGATTTTCTAAACCATTGAGGTAATTGGATATTGCTTATCGGTTTGTCACTAGCTAAAAAAACCAATTCTACCACTCCGTTTTGTTTTAAAAACCCATACTATAAATATTGATTCCTTTGTTCGATACTTGAAGATTATCTGCACAGGCAATGGCTAAATCTTTTCCGAAAATTGATTTATTTTTTTCTTACCACTACCAGAAAGATACACCTTGCCTTTAATTGCCGTTTTAAAAATGCTTTCATATCCGAGAAAAATCCGTTAGGACGTATTATGCTAAAGTCTAACCCAGAAGCGATCAATTCATCTACGAAAGCTTATTTGGCTTCAATGATTTTTAATTTTCTATGTTGTTTATCGTTTAGAACTCAGGTATGAATATCATAACTTTTACTTGTAAGATTTAGTCTAAAATTATATTGATTATCAATGGTTTATAAAAATAATAGATATAAAGTGTGATTTTATCCAATTTGATGCGAATCATATAATAAACAATCAAAAAATCAAAAAATCAAACAGTCATGAAAAAAGTAGTAGTTAACCTAATGATGTTCGTCTTACTCTTAACAATGTCATCAGTAAGGGCACAGGAAGATAATTGGGAACAATTTGAAAAAGTACAGAATGAAGTTACAAATCTGATAAACCTACCTGATCCAACATTTAATCTTCAGGAAAATCGAAAACCTATGGATGCCAAAGCAATGTCTGATTTAGGTTTGGAACAGATATATAAGAACAAACCAATAAAGTTTGCAGTTAGAGATGGAAAACAGTTGTTCGCTTATCAATACAAAAGTGACAGTGATACCACAATCCTTCTTTTACATGGTATTTTGTCTAGTGCTTATATGATGAATAAAACAGCAGGACTGCTACAAGAGGCCACGCATAGTACAATTGTAGCACTTGATTTTAGAGGGCATGGGCAATCTGAAGGTACACCTGGCGATGTATCTTACATAAACCAGTATGTAGATGATGTTATCGATGTTGTTGCAAGTATCAAAAAAGAACAGCCTCAACAGAAAATAATACTCGCTGGGCACTCCATGGGTGGAGGTGTTATTTTAAAATATGTCATGGCTCAAGATGCTCCGGAAGTTGAAGGTTATTTGCTTTTTGCGCCACAATTAGGTGCAAATTCACCCACAATAAAAGTAGAACCGTTAGAAGGGGATCAAGAACCGTTCTTAAAATTGCATTTAAATAGAATTATAGGTATTAAAATGATGAATGCTATTGGTGAAACTAATTATAATGATTTACCTATACTGTTTTTTAACCTGCCAGAATCTATGCCGGTAACCAAGTATAGTTATCTAGCCAATGAAAGCATGTATCCTTCTGATTATAAAGTAGGGTTGAAAAATGTAACTAAGCCTTTGTTGGTACTGGTTGGCGCCAATGATGAGGTATTTAATGCGAGTGAATACCCTAAAGCAATTACAGAGAATAGTAATGGTGCAGTATTTATAATTAATGAGGAAACCCATAATGGAATTCGTCATAATGATAAATCAATGAAAATTATTGCTAAATGGTTCAATAGCCATAACTTACAGTAATCACCAGCCAACACATGGAACCGACCAAAAAGGAAAAATTCATAAGTGTGATAGATGAACATAAACGTATCATCTATAAAATAGTGAACTCTTATTGTCCACAACGTGAAGACAGGAAGGACTTAGAACAAGAGATTGTCATTCAATTATGGAATGCTTTTGATAACTATAATCCCAAGTACAAGTTTACTACCTGGATGTACCGAATTGCATTAAATACCGCTATTTCGTTTTATAGAAAAGAGAAAAAATGGTATCAAAAAAATGATTTTTTTAATGATGAATCTGTGTTTTGTTTAGAAGATGGTAATAATGTGGAAGCGTTGGAACTATCGGCAAATGTAAAATTACTTCAGGAGTTTATTCAAAAACTAAAAGAGCTCGATAAGGCAATTATGTTATTGTATTTAGAAGAAAACAGTTATGAAGAAATCGCTGATATATTAGGTGTTTCTACCACTAATGTAGGTACCAAAATTGGCAGGATAAAAGTAAAGATTAAGAAAGAATTTGATAAAATTAAGAGCCATGGAAGATAAAGAAATAAGAGAACTTTTTGCAGAATATAATGACAAGTTAGATAGTGTTCTAAGTTTAAACAAGGCTTCGATAGAAAAGATGAAGCTTAATAATACCAAAAAACAAACAAATAAAATTTTAATATTAAGAAGTATAGAAGTAGTGTTTTTCTTAATGGTGATGATAGTGCTTGGTAAATTTACAGCCGATCATTGGGGAGTGTTACATTTGGCTGTTAGCGGTATTATTTTATATGTTTTTGCTCTCATAGCCCTTATTGGTAGTATAGGGGAAGTGGCTTTAGCTGCCCAAATTGATTATGCCAAACCTATTATAGAAATTAGGGAGAAAATAGAAAAGATAAACATGCATAGTTTGTTATTTATAAAACTTGCTTTTCTATCTGCACCGGTGTGGTGGACTTACCCTATAGTAGCATTAGCTTACTTTTTCGATTTTGATATTTTTCCTCATTTAGATGCTGCTTTTGTACATAGATATATAATCATTAATGCATTATTGTTGATACCATTAATATGGTTTCTTAAAAAGCTTAGTTATATTAACATGCATATTAAATGGGTAAGAAAAACTATAAATATTCTCGCAAGTGCCAATACCAAAAAGGCAATGGAGTTTTTAAACGATATTGAAGAATTTAAAAAGTAATCATGAAAAACAAAACTCATTCTGTACGTAAAAGAAAATTAATTGCCATTATTTTTGGTGTACTTGCTATAGTTTTTGGTGTGATTTTATTTTTAAAAGTTGATGCTCCACATCATCTTGGCGAATATTTTACCAAGGCT
The DNA here is from genome assembly GCF_004364175.1 of Maribacter caenipelagi. GTDB lineage: Bacteria > Bacteroidota > Bacteroidia > Flavobacteriales > Flavobacteriaceae > Maribacter > Maribacter caenipelagi. The sequence continues at coordinate 503,518 of NZ_SNZW01000011.1, forward strand.
TATTACGGTCAGTTTGGCGCCATTGCTATTTGTGTAGAATTATTGGCGGCAGCATATTATCTCTTTATAGGTCACAAGAAAACAAATTTTGCAATGGCGCTGTTTGCCTTTACTGTGGCGTTAAATGGCATTCTCAATTTGCTTGGACTAGGTACATCTTCAATTCCCATATTTATTATGCTGGTATTCTTGGTTAGTGGTGGTATTGCCTTTTATATAGCCTTTTCCAATGCGTTCAATTCTGGTAAAATATTAATTAGAAATGTAATTTTTAGTTTTGTATTAGGTAATATTATTGCCTTTTACTTCAACTACTTCTAGAAACCGTAAAGAGTTCCATTTTTTGCTCCTTACCTTTTAATTCGGCAATGCCCTTGGACTTTACTTCTAAACTATTATCTGGTTTTAGCTCTTTAATGAGTTCCTCGGAAATTAATATATCAACATTATGTGAGTTACAGAGCCCTTGAATTCTTGCGGTAGTATTTAAAACATCACCAGTGAAAATGATTTCTTTTTTTAAAGTGCCTATTTCACCAGTAGTGACTTCACCTACGTGAAAACCGGATTTGAAAGTGGGTTCCAAACCAAAGTTATTTTTATACCAATTCGCTTTTTTATGCAGGTCTTGCTTCATGGCTAAAAAACAGTTTATCCAGTTGTTATTCTTTATTCCTTCCTCAAACTTCCAAGAGATAATAATTTCATCGCCTACATATTGGTACACCGCACCCGAATGATTTATGATAGCATTGGTAAAATCGCTATAGTAGGCTTTTAGCAGTTTAAAATACTCAATATGGCCTAATTGTTCTGCGATGGTGGTAGAAGATTTCATATCACAAAACAAGAATATGCGTTTTTCTTGAATGGGCTTATGATACTTTCCGGTAAAGAAATTCATGAGTACTGAATCGCCTACATTATAACTAATTTCCGAATAAAAGAGACTAACAAAAAGACTCACAGCAATAGATCCCAAAGTGCTTAAAAAGTCAAGACTAATTAAAAAATTAGATAGTTTGTTTAAAACCAATTCGTTCAATGGTGATAGCCCAAGCTCTATAGAAGCTGCAAAAGGGTATACAATAATAATGGTAAGCACTAAGAAAAATGTATAGAAGCTGAGTTTGTAAAAGATCTTTTTATAAAAGGTTTTGTTGTTAAATAATTTTCCAAGCCACAAAATTTCTACTGCACCTACCAATAGACCGATAATGGTAACTGAAATCATCGCGAAAACGAAGACCTTGGGGGTTAATGTGATTACTACATTAGGGTTTATGTTTTTATTGCCGGTAGCTGCTTCTTGAATAAATAAAACAAAAAGACCAATTACAAACCATATTACACCAAATGGTAAAATACGTTGTAATCTTCTTTTTGATTTAGGAGACAAACCCATACCCGTTATTATTCTCTTGGTTATAACTAAAATAGCAAAGAATAATAGAAAAGACCGGGATTATAATGGAAATATGAATAGGCGAAAGTGTTTAGGGTTTTATGAAATGAACATATCAATTTCATAACAGTATGTTTACGTACAAATGACCTTGTAGAAAACAATGATCCCTAATTTTGCAGCGCCCTAATAAAGGGATACGTTCTTAGTTTGAGTTAGTTTGGTAAAGCCGATTTGTTCAATCGGCTTTTCTTTTGCCATATAGTCATGACTAATGTTTCCGAATACAACTGACCTTTGCGGATTTAATTTTTGTTTTCGCTAAAAAAGAATACCACTAAAAAGGCAACTATTAAACAAATTGCGAAAAATCCGAAAAGATTAATGTAGTTGGACATAAGTAGGAATTTTCAGCTAAACTATAAAAAGTATGGTAGTGCAAGGTTCATCTAAAGTTATTTTCGATAAACGGTATCATTTTAAAGTTTGATAATAATATGCCAGTAATTAATAGCTGGGTAGTGGTTTTTTCATCAGTAAATAACCCATTTTTTTATGATCCTGTCATTATTCTTTTGCTCCAAATCTCATACATAAGTTCACCTTTACTATTTTTTCCTGTGTGGTGCCAATCATCGCTTTCGAGTTTATAATTGAATTCTAATTGTGCGCCGACTCTAGAATTATCTTTTGAGAAAAATTCAATTTCTTCTTTGTAAATACCGTTTTCAGCTTTGTAAGTACCGCCTCCGGTTCCTGAAACTCGAAAAGATTCGGTATCATAGGCAATCCACTGAAAAGTATTGTCAATTAAAAGTTTTAAAGTCTTTCTTGAATTTTCTTCACCGCGTCTTTCTTGCCCGGTATCTGGCCCTCTAGTGGCAAAAAGCCATGCTCCGTCTAAATCTTGTGTAGAGGCTTTTACAGGTTCTAATGTTAATGGTTGGGTCCAGTTCATTTTTAGCTTTTCACCTTCTTCCTCAATAGAAATTGATAGTTGTCTAACACCATCATTTTCGAAGTCAGAATTAAATTCTAAAAGCACTACCATTAGCTTTTCTAATGTAGTTTGCTCAATTTTAAAAAAGCCACCGACCGTTTTAATGAATTTAGCAGGTTCAATTTCGTACTCGTTGTAGATCAAATAGTCCTCGGTAATTTTTACTTGATGCACTCTTTTTGCAGTATTGTTTTCAACAGTATCGACATAAATTCTGCGCTCAATTTGACTGTAGGAAGCTAAACTTGCTGTAAAAAAAAGAACTATTGCGAAATATAGTGCTTTTAAATTATTATTTTTCATTTTATAAGATTTAGGTTCGTTATTTTAATCTGTTAAAAATAAGATAGTTATGTGTTGTTTTTAAAATATTCAGGTATAATTTTTAAAAATTTTGTTGCTGGTCGTAAAAAAAATAAAAAACCTTGTTTTTTCAATTTTTTTGATTTCATTTGTCCTGTTCTAATACACAACTTTGTGTAATAGAGATTTCAAGCTTTTAGCTGAACATTATGTATCGTTATTCTATGTTCGGGTTTGAGGGAAATTGGAAGTATTTTTCTCAAATGGCTTATAAGATAGGTTGCCGATTAGTTAAGCAAACTTCCAACTCATTTTCTACTATCATGCAAAGTCAGCATGACTATTTTTTTATTCCTACTACTCAGAAGCAAATTCTGGTGTGATATCTTACTTAAAATAGTTACGTTTTCTTAACTTTAAGTCTATAGGCTAGTTACTACATTTATCATAATCATATTTCATTATTATTTAATATTCAATTTCATGAATACCAAATACATTGATCTTATTGATCAAACTTATTATTTTCCACAAGAAGAGTTTAATTTAAATGGTGAGCACTTACAATTTCACGGCATTCCGTTGAACGATTTGGTTCAACAATACGGTAGTCCTTTGAAATTTACATACCTCCCAAAAATTTCTGAAAATATATTGAGAGCCCAAAATTGGTTCGCAAACGCTATAGAAAAGAATAACTATAAAGGCAAATACCACTATTGTTATTGTACTAAAAGTTCGCATTTTCAACATGTAATGCATGAAGCCCTTAAGAATGAGATACACATGGAAACCTCTTCTGCTTTTGATATCAATATTATTGAAAAGCTTAAGAAAGACGGTAAATTAACAGATCAAACTTATGTAATCTGTAACGGATTCAAGCGCGAAAAATACATTGAAAATATTGCTCGTTTAATCAATAATGGTCACCAGAATTGTGTGCCAATTATTGACAATTACGAAGAGATAGATTTATTATCAGATGCTATCAACGATACGTTCAAAGTAGGTATTCGAATAGCATCAGAAGAAGAGCCAAAATTTGAGTTTTATACTTCTCGTTTGGGTATTGGGTATAAGAATATTGTTCCGTTTTACGAAAATCAAATAAAAGACAATGATAAGGTAGAGCTAAAGATGCTTCACTTTTTTATTAATACCGGTATTCGTGACAATGCCTATTACTGGAACGAGCTTGTAAAATGTTTAAAAGTATATGTTCGTTTAAAAAAGATATGCCCTTCATTAGATAGCTTGAACATTGGAGGCGGATTCCCAATTAAAAACTCATTGGCTTTCGAATACGATTACCAATACATGATCAATGAAATTCTAAATCAGATAAATATTACGTGTTCAGAAGCAGATGTTCCTGTTCCTCATATATTCACTGAATTTGGTAGCTTCACGGTAGGTGAAAGTGGTGGTGCCATCTATGAGATATTATATCAGAAACAACAGAACGATAGAGAGAAATGGAATATGATAGATTCATCTTTCATAACTACTTTACCAGATACTTGGGCAATCAACAAAAGATTTATCATGTTACCAATTAACCGTTGGAACGATGAATATGAGCGTGTGTTGTTAGGCGGTCTAACCTGTGACAGTGATGATTACTATAACAGTGAGCAGAACATGAACGCTATTTATTTGCCAAAATATAAGAGAGAAAAACCACTTTATATTGGGTTTTTCAACACAGGTGCTTATCAAGAGACTATTGGTGGGTATGGCGGTTTACAGCACTGTTTAATTCCGCAGCCAAAACATATATTGATTGATAAAGATGAAAACGGTAACTTCACTTACAAACAATTTCGCGCACAGCAAAAGGCAGAAGATTTACTAGGTATTTTAGGGTACGATGTAACTGCTGACGATGAATAAAAATAGTTTGGTCATAAAAACCGATACAAATAGAATTACGTATATAAAATTGAAAATAGTACTAAAAAACCACTTAACAATAGCTAAAATATCATGAGTACATCTAAGAATTATGCCGGTATTTCCGATGAATTCGCACAACTAGAAAAATCGAAAATTATCTTGATACCTGTTCCTTATGATGGAACCAGTACTTGGGGTAAAGGAGCGGACAAAGGTCCTGAAGCTTTCTTGGAAGCTTCTGAAAACATGGAATTGTATGACATTGAAACCGATTCTGAGGTTTACAAACAAGGTATTCATTTAACCGAACCTATAACTGTAAACAGTTCGCCCGAGGCTATGGTCAATGAAGTTCATGCTATTACTAAAGACTTTATTAAACGTAACAAGTTTGTAACCCTTTTTGGAGGTGAGCATTCAATTTCAATTGGCTCTATACGTGCCTTTAATGAATGTTTTGATAACTTGACAGTCTTGCAGATAGATGCACATGCCGATTTGAGAGAATCGTACGAAGGTACCAAGTATAACCATGCTTGTGCTGTATACGAGGCTAACCAGACTACTAATTTGGTGCAGGTGGGTATTCGTTCTATGGATGTTATTGAAAAAACCGTAATGGATGAAGAAAAAACATTCTTCGCACATGATATGGTCAATGATGAATATTGGACGGACAAGGTAATTGAAGCCATGACCGAGAACGTGTTCATTACTTTTGATCTAGATGCTTTTGATCCTTCTATTATGCCTTCTACAGGAACTCCAGAACCAGGCGGATTGCTTTGGTATGAAACTATGGAATTCTTAAAGCAGGTTTTTGAAGATAAAAATGTAGTAGGTTTCGATATTGTAGAACTTTGCCCAAATAAAAATGATAGATCGTCAGATTTCTTGGCGGCTAAATTATATTACAAAATGCTCAGCTATAAATTTGCAGGGCAAGAGATCGATCAAGAGTATGACAATACTTTTGATATAGATTATAAAGCAAATACAAATTCAAAATTTGAAGATGACGAAGACTAAAGGTGCAATCACCAATTTTATAGAAAAATACTATTTACACTTTAATGCCGCTGCATTAGTTGATGCTGCAAAAGGCTATGAAGAGCAGTTAGAAAATGGTGCCAAAATGTTGGTTTCATTAGCTGGTGCTATGTCTACAGCAGAATTAGGTAAAATATTTGCTGAGGTCATTCGTCAAGATAAAGTGCAGATCATTTCTTGTACAGGTGCAAACCTAGAAGAAGATATCATGAACTTGGTAGCACATTCACATTACAAACGTGTGCCTAACTACAGAGATTTGACTCCGCAAGACGAGTGGGATCTGTTAGAAAAAGGGTTGAACCGAGTAACGGATACTTGTATTCCAGAAGAGGAAGCTTTTAGAAGATTACAAAAGCATATTTTCAAAATTTGGAAAGATGCCGATGATAAAGACGAGCGTTTTCTACCTCATGAATTTATGTATAAAATGTTACTTTCAGGAGTGCTAGAGGAATATTACGAAATAGACCTTAAAGATTCGTGGATGTATGCAGCTGCAGAAAAGAACTTACCTATCATTTGCCCAGGTTGGGAAGATAGTACTATGGGTAATATTTTTGCATCGTATGTGATGAAAGGCGAGTTGAAGGCAAGTACTATGAAATCTGGTATTGAATACATGACCTTCTTGGCAGATTGGTATACTGAAAATTCACAAAACGGAATCGGATTCTTCCAAATTGGTGGTGGTATCGCAGGCGATTTCCCTATTTGTGTAGTGCCAATGCTTTATCAAGATATGGAACGTACCGATACACCTTTCTGGAGCTATTTCTGTCAAATTAGTGATAGTACTACCAGTTATGGTTCATATTCAGGTGCAGTGCCAAATGAAAAGATAACTTGGGGTAAATTAGATATCAATACACCTAAATATATAATTGAGAGTGATGCGACAATTGTTGCGCCGTTAATTTTTGCTTACTTATTAGACATGTAATTATGGACAAGAACGCACATTTAAAAAGAGTCATTGTGGACTTTAAAAAATTGACACCGGAGGTTCTTAAACTTTTGGTAGATAGGTACCCAGATGGTTATGATGATCGTAATATTATTTCTTTCAAAAATGGACAGGGAGAACGTATCGAGGCAGTTGAGGTTTTAACTGAAGACACAAAATATTTAGTAAAAATCAGTGCCAAGCTTGAGTATACGATGGAAAATTACGATGTAGATGATTATGAGGATTTCGATGATGATGATCCAACAGCGGTAGTGGAGCCAGATCCAGAAGATATGGTTGATGGTGATGATGAAGACTAGTATTCTAGTCCATTATAAGATTACACTTTAAAATTCCGGTTTGCTTCCAGTAGACCGGATAATTACTTTCACTTATAACTAAACTAAATATCGTTGTGCTTACAACAGATAAATGAAAATTGACGAAATTGAAAATATTGAATTAAAGTTTTTAGACCTTGATGACTATCAAGAGTTAAAAACTGCAATGATTTCTGCTTATGCCAACATGCCTGGGTCATATTGGAAAGAGGAACATATAAAGTCTTTAATCGATAAATTTCCAGAGGGGCAGGTAGTTATCAAAATCAACGGCCAATTAGCAGGTGTTGCCTTGTCTATAGTTGTTGACTATGATGCATTCGATGATAGCCATACCTACGAACAAATTACCGGAAAGTATAGTTTTGATACCCATGACGATGAGGGCGATGTGCTTTATGGTATCGAAGTTTTTATAAAACCAAGCTTTAGAGGTCTTCGTTTGGGGCGTCGCTTGTATGATTACAGAAAAGAACTTTGCGAAAAGTTGAACTTAAAGAGTATTGTATTTGGTGGTCGAATGCCAAATTATCATGCTTATGCGACAGCGCTTTCGCCTAAAGAATATATTGACAAGGTTCGTCGTAAAGAAATTCAAGATCCGGTTCTAAATTTTCAGATCAGCAATGATTTTCATCCTGCTAAAGTAATGAAAGGGTATTTAGATGGTGATAAGGCATCTCAAGATTTCGCTATTTTGATGGAGTGGGATAATATTTATTATCAAAAACCTTCAAAGAAAGCTGCTACTAAAAAAACCATAATTCGTTTAGGATTGATTCAGTGGCAAATGCGCCCTTATAAAGATTTAGATGAGTTATTAGAGCAGGCAGAATATTTTATTGATGCTGTTTCTGGTTATCGTTCAGATTTCGCTTTGTTTCCTGAGTTTTTCAATGCGCCCTTAATGGCTGTAAATAATCATATGTCTACGCCAGATGCTATTAGAGAACTGGCAAAACATACACAGGCAATTGCTCAAAAATTTTCAGAATTTTCAATATCCTATAACATTAATATCATAACAGGTAGTATGCCTGAAATGATAGATGGCCGTTTGTACAACGTGGGTTATTTATGCAGACGTGATGGTAGTATGGAGCGTTATGAAAAACTTCATGTTACGCCAGATGAAGCTAAAGTATGGGGCATGCAAGGTGGTAATCAGTTAAAAGCATTTGATACCGATTGTGGTAAGATCGGAGTGTTGGTATGCTACGATTCTGAATTTCCAGAACTTAGTCGTTTGTTGGCTGACGAGGGTATGGATATTTTGTTCGTACCTTTCTTGACCGATACACAAAACGGCTATTCTCGAGTTCGTAATTGTGCTCAGGCACGTGCAATAGAAAACGAATGTTATGTTGCCATTGCGGGTAGTGTAGGCAACTTGCCGAATGTTCAGAATATGGATATTCAATTTGCACAGTCTATGGTATTTACACCGTGCGATTTCTCTTTTCCGACAAACGGAATTAAAGCAGAGGCGACACCGAATACCGAAATGATTTTAATTGCCGATGTAGATATTAGCTTGCTTCGCGAATTAAATCAGTTTGGGGCGGTACGTAATCTTCGCGATAGAAGAACAGATTTATTTGAGTTAAAAAAGAAATAAGAAAAACTCCGTCAATATAAAAGGAGGCAAAAAACAACAAAATTGGATAATTTACAGATTATAGGTAGTGAAGAGTGGTGTGTATTTAATGATTTGGGTATCCCTGCGATCAAAGCAAGGGTAGATTCAGGTGCAAAAACATCTTCCATACAAGCTACCAATATTAAAATAATTACAAAAAGTGGTCAAGAATGGGTAAAGTTTGAGGTAAGTCCGCTACAAGAAAATCGTAGTATAGCTATTGAATGTCAAGCAAGATTGGTTGCTCGCCGTATGGTAAAAAGCTCATCGGGTATATCTGAAGAACGATTGGTGATTAAAACTCCCGTTACTATTGGTGATGATACTTTTGATATAGAGTTGACCCTAGCAAATAGAGATACGATGGAGTTTCGTATGCTATTGGGTAGAGAGGCTTTAAATGAACGTTTTATTGTAAACCCTGCATTAAACTATCAGCTACAATCATTTGAAGATAGTGACGTAAATAAATTATACGCTCCTTATTTTAAGGAAAAAACGGGATTGAAGATTGCACTTTTAGCAAGCAATCCTAATTTGTATAGTAATAAAAGAATAATGGAAGCTGCTGAGGCTAGAGGTCATGAAATACATTTTTTAAATGTTGAACAAGCCTATATGAAGCTCGATGCTCATTCTCCTGAAATAAGATATAGAGGTGGTATTATCCTTAAAGATTATGATGCTGTTATTCCACGTATTAAACCGTCTGTAACTTTCTACGGTTGTGCATTAATTCGTCAATTCAATAATTTAGGAGTCTATTGTCAAAATTCAGCAGAAGCAATTACACAGTCTAGAGATAAATTGTTCGCTTCCCAGCTGTTTTCTAATCATGATATTCATATACCGATAACCGGATTTGCAAAATCACCGATGGATACCAAAGATTTGATCAAAATGGTTAATGGTGCGCCGTTAATTATTAAGCTTTTAGAAAGTACACAAGGTAAAGGTGTTGTTCTGGCGGAAACCAATAAGGCTGCAGAAAGTGTTATTAATGCTTTTAAGAGTGTTAATACCAATATTTTAGTACAAGAGTTTATTAAAGAAGCGAACGGTCAGGATATTCGTTGTTTCGTGGTAAACGGTAGAGTAGTGGCCAGTATGCAACGCCAAGCCCAAAAAGGAGAATTTAGAGCTAATATTCACCAAGGTGGCATCGCTTCTATTATTAAAATTACCGCTGACGAGAAAAAGTTGGCGTTAAAGGCTGCCAAAGTATTGAACCTTGCCGTTGCTGGTGTAGATATTATTCGCTCCAACAAAGGTCCGTTATTGTTAGAGGTAAATTCTTCGCCAGGTTTAGAAGGTATAGAAAATGCTACAGGTAAAGATATCGCCAATGCTATGATTATGGCAATTGAAAAGCGATTGAAGTTTATAAATTAAAATAATTTGAAGAACAGGCTAAACCCTGTTCTTCAAATTATTTAACATTGTTTCTGTAGTTTTTTGAAGGTCGAATTCTGCTTTCCATTTCCAGTCTTTTTGTGCATTGGTGTCATCAATACTACTTGGCCATGAATTGGCAATCTCTTGCCTAAAATCAGGTTTGAAGGCTATATTAAATTTTGGTAGAACGGCTTTAATATTTTCTGCCATTTCTTTAGGCGTAAAACTCATTGCCGCTAAGTTGTAAGCAGAACGTTCTTTAATATTCTCTTCTGGTGCTTCCATAATCTGTAAAGTGGCACGTATGGCATCGTCCATAAACATCATAGGTAATTTAGTGTCTTCTTCCAGAAAGCAGGTATATGCGCCTTCCGTAAGTGCTTTGTGATAGATTTCTACGGCGTAATCTGTTGTTCCGCCTCCTGGCATTGTTTTCCAACTAATAAGTCCTGGGTAACGAATGCTTCTCACATCCACATTAAACTTATTGAAATAATACTCGCACCAACGTTCTCCACTTTGTTTACTTATACCATATACCGTACTTGGCTCCATAATGGTATTTTGCGGAGTATCTTCTTTTGGGGTATTCGGACCGAAAACAGCAATACTCGACGGCCAGAAAATCTTTTCTATTTTTTTGTCTTTTGCTAAATTCAAAACATTGAAAAGCGTGTTCATATTCAGGTTCCACGCACGCATGGGGAATTTCTCTGCAGTAGCACTTAACATTGCAGCCATTAAATACACTTCAGATATATCGTAATAGGCGATTACCTCTTCTAGAGCATCATAATTGGTGGCATCTAAAATTTCAAACGGCCCAGATTCCATTAATTCATCGTTACCTTCTCTAATATCACTGGCTATTATATGTTCGCCACCGTGTTTTTCTCTTAGCGTTAACGTTAGTTCTGTTCCTATTTGACCACAGGCCCCAATAATCAATATGTATTTTGGCATTAAAATTTGCGTTAAATGAATTTGAGATAAAGATACCTTTTCTTAAAATTTGTACATTCGCTTATGTCCAAAATTATCTCTTTTTTAATATTAATTATATTGGTTTCTTCTTGTAAAGATGCTGTACAAGAAAATAATGCTATTCGTGAAACTCGATGGGAAGAGACAACAGATAGCTTGCCTACTAAAATTCGTGTCGATGCTAAAGCACAAACAATCTTAAACGATTGGAAGGAATACAGCGCATTAGAAAAGAGTTTTGATAAAATCTATACTTCAGAACTTATAGAAGATTTTCAGTTTGTCGTAGATGAGTTGATAGAAAATCAGAATAATATGGATACAGGTGAGTATCCCGAAAAATTCAATATTCCACAAATAAAAGCGCGCCAGAAGTTATTTAAAACTTACGTATTAAAAACTAAAGGTGATTTGGAGTATCGACAGAACCCGAGGGAATCTATCATACAAATGATTACTGCTTTTAATGACTTAAGAAACCAGTTTAACGTAGTGGTAAATAATACCTTACCAGATGAATTACTCAAAAATGAAGAGAATTAGCCTTTTATTAGTGCTTTTGTCAACCATGGTATTTGCACAAGAAGATGACAAAACCCAAATTATCGAAACACTTGACGCTTGGCATGCTGCTGCTGGTGCGGCAGATTTTGATGCTTATTTTGAATTAATGACAGATGATGCTGTTTTTATTGGTACAGATGCTTCTGAAAATTGGCAACGAGATGAGTTCATGAGCTTTTCTAAACCGTATTTTGATAAGGGTAAGGCATGGAATTTCACAGCGGTAGAACGTAATATTTATGTAAATACCGATGCTAGTTTAGCTTGGTTCGATGAGCTACTTGACACACAAATGAAAATATGTCGTGGATCAGGAATCTTGAAAAAGGTTGACGGGCATTGGAAAGTGGCACATTACGTATTATCGATAGCTGTACCAAATGATTTGGTAGATGAGCTGGTAGCGCTGAAAAAGGAAAAAGATGATTTGCTCTTGCAAGAGCTTAAAATGAAGGAATAAAAAAGGCGAATCTGTATGATTCGCCTTTTTAGTTTCAATAATATTTTATTATTATTTTTTCTCTTCAGGAGCTTCTTTTCTAGAAGTCAAAGCTTGTTTACTTAAACTGGCTAAGTTGAAATTAGGGTCAATTGCCAATGCTTCGTCTAAAGTAGCGATTGCTTGATCAATATTATCTTTATCCACATTATACTGAATAAGTGCTTTCACATGAATAAATGCAGCTTTTAGTGGAACCTCGTAAGGTTGTTGACGTTCGTAAAAAGCATATTTCATGTCATCTGTAGCATTGGTAATACCGTATTCAACATGCTTCATTGCACCCACGTTATCGCCAGTTTGTACTTTTAAGTCTGCCAATTCATAGGCAAGGTACGCATTTGGCTCTCTCGCATTTAATGCTTCAAATTGTTCTAAGGCTCTTTTTGGCTGATTTAAAGCTTTTAGGGAAACAGCTTTTACTTGAATAGCTAAATTAGAATCAGAATCAACTTTCTCGATTCCGATAATGTTTAGCGCTTGCAAATGTTGATTGTCATTTGCATAAATATAGGCAAGGGTATCATTTCGTTGTTGAGATGGCGATAAGATATTTAAGTGCGTCAATGCATTGATTACACCATCTACATCGCCTTGTAAACGCATTTGGTCATAAAATGCTTCGTAATGCGTTAGTAATTCTGATTTGGTCTGTGAATATCCATAACTACCTGAGAATAATACGGCAGCTACAACTATTAAAACTGATTTTTTCATCTTTCTTGTTCTTTTTAAAGTGCGCTAAACTATTAAAATAATCTGTATGATGCTGTTAAGGAAAGGTTTAAATGTTAGAAATGAAAAAGGCGCCCTACAAGGCGCCTTTTTAAACTTCAATAGTTTTTAAATTCTTAAACTACTTCTAATCTGTTATTAGATTTTCTAAAAGAATTTAAAAGCTGTGTATAAAAACCAATACTCTTATTGTCTTTTTCAACACATGAAATTAGAAACTTACACAAGTTATTAAATAGTAAATTCGTGTAAAATGTTGGTAAATAAGTATTTACCGTTTTAGGGTCATACAAGCTATCGTCTTCTATAACTTCCATTTTAATTCTATGGCGATGATAGTCTATAGTTACATTCGTTGCATTATAGTATTTTTTTAATAATGCAATATGTAATTCTTCGTACTTTTTAGAACCATTTGGGTTCTTGCAACTTAGGGAGATGAGCTTCTCTAATTCAACTAAAACCCTCTCCCGTAATTTATCTTTCTTCATAATATTATGGTTTTATATTGTTATACAAAGGTATGTCATAAGTCGATAAGTAGTTGAAAACCAACAATATATTAACGCTGTTTTTGGGTATTTGTTGTGAAAGGGAAGCTAAGTGTTGTGTAGGGTTAGTTTATAGATGTAAGAAAGTTGTATTTGTTAATAAGAAAAATACTACAAAAATACACTATTTTTTGATTTTTGCCAGTAGCATCGTATTGTGGTGCTGGTATACTTCTTTTGGCAGCTTGTTTAGTATAATATTCTTTTTTCGTTGGATGCTCAGGGTATACGGCATTCAAAACATCATTATAATTTTCGTATTCAATTACTCTTTTTATAATACCAATACAATCATCTAAATGAATAAGGTTAATGGGTGCGTCACCACCACTAAGGTTTTCTCTACCTGATAACATGGTTACAGGATGTCTGTTCGGTCCAATTAATCCGCCAAAACGAATGATAGTGGTATTTAATTCTTTATCATTTTTTAAAAGGTTTTCACATTGTACTAATTGTATACCAGATTCGGTAGTGGGGTGAGGTGGGGTTTTCTCGGTAACTATACCTTCTGTATCACCATAAACTGCTGTGCTACTAGCAAATATGATATTTTTTACTCCCGATTTTTTAATAGCTTGGTGCAGTAATGTAATCTTTGTGATGTAACTTTCTTTAGGACCTTTTCCTCTTAGTTTCGGCGGAATATTTATAACCAGTACCGAGACCGAATCAAGAAATGCATCGATATCACCTTTAATTTCATTTTCAGATAAAGCTATTTTAAACGGTGTGATGCCTTTCTTCTTTAAAACCGATATTTTCTCATCAGATGTAGAAGTTCCATTAACAGAATAACCAGTTGCAATTAAACTTTCAGCCAAGGGCAAGCCAAGCCATCCACAACCTATAACACCTATTTTCTTAGTCAAATTTTACTTTTTGTATGGTTAAAATAGCATCGTTTAATACAAACGGCATAGATATTTGGTCTTCTTTTCGTTGCGGTATAGAGAACAATCCATTTTTAAGCAAATCATTAGAAGCTTCATATATGGTAAGTTCCAATTCTTGTTCCACTGGTACTTCTAGCATAATGTCCGTGTAATTTTTATCACTGATGTAATGTGTAATCAGTCTACCTCCATATCTATTTTTAAGAAAATACTCAGACAATTCTATTCCGTTTACATCTGCCTTTACTATATCAACATCGTTGGTGAAAACTTCCAACCGGTTTATAGGTCTATTAGGAGTAATACATAAATGAACTGTACGAATATTACTTACCATAGTATCTAGTAGCACCTCAATAGTTGGTTTTGGTACATTCTTTAATGGGGCTTCATTTGTAAACGTAAAATTAGAGCCGTATTTACTGCTAATCGTCTTTTTTGAAAGAAGGGTATCTACAGCTTTTTTGGTGATGTATTGCGAAGTCCAATCAGAAGGTCGATGCTCGTAAGTTGCCCATTTTGCTTTATTTTCATCGGTATCTAAAACATATAATAAGCTAGTTGGTTTCGGTCTATCGTTAGTAAAGCCAGAGTTCATATGAGCGGATGCCATAAAGCCAGCAAATAATAAGAAACTTAGAAACGCCAAGGCACCTTTTTTTCTATATTTAGTTATTAACGGAAGTAATAAAAAGAAGATTAATGTCGTCAAAAGGGTAGTGGCAACAAGCATTTTAAGACCTAAGCCTACCGGAAACATTTTCACGAAAGGTGCGAATATGAACAATGCCGGAATGCCAAGAAATACCAGTAAAAATGGATTCGGATTCTTTTGATTGATATGCACGTAAAAAGCAACTAAAAAGCTATATAATGGTATAATGAAAAATGCGGCTCCTTGTAAATACACGGATACTAGTCCACAAATGACAATCCAAATTATGAAAGGAGCTACCAATAAATTCGCGGTTTTAATTACTTTAAATTTATAGTAGGCATAAAAACAAGTACCTAATGAAAATAGGGTGAACGCAAAGATATAAGCATGACCATTATAGGTAAAGCCGTGTAATATGTCATTATAGCCAGGGTATACCCATTTTAAAAACTGCCAACTGAAGAACCCTACGACTCCGTTAACAATTAAAGTAAAGAGTACGGGAATAAATCCTTTTAAAATATCTTTTCCATTCAAGACCTTTTTTCTGAATCCGGAGATTATTAGGATTATAAAAAAGAGAATGGCAATGACAAGCATGGGCATAATCCAACTAAACGGATATGAAACCATTTTAAAGAAAGGTACATTGAAATATACGTTATCATCAAGGCTCTTTAAGTTGCTAATATCAGCATTACTGAAATAGGTCAATAAGGGCATAAGGTAGCTGCCTTGGTGAGCCAATGTGTTTCTGTCTAATCTTTCATAATTATCTATTTGTGTATGGTAATCGAAGTGATCATCAATAAACGCAAAGTTGAACCCCTCTACATCGCCATCTTCTCTAAATACGGTTAAATCGGTATCATTGGGTAACATCTTATAAATACTATAGGCAAGTGAATTTGCTACTGGAAACTCAGGATTTGCAGTTATAAATTCAGTAATCAATTTACTATTTCCTCTATTGGTCTCCATTAACATATAACTTGGTCCGCCACTACCACGAGCTTCAAAATTTAAAACCAAGCCAACATCTTTCAGCCATTCATGCTTATCTACAAATAAATCGGCACCGTTTAGACCTAATTCTTCAGCATCGGATATTAGGATGATAATATCGTTTTTAGGTGTGGTATTTGTTTTTAAAAAAGCCCTAACGCCCTCTAGAATTGTAGCAACACCACTACCTGCATCACTAGCGCCTAATGAAGAATGCGGATTACTATCATAATGACTTAGCAGTAATAATGCCTTACCCGATCCACTTCCTTTAATTCTAGCCAATACATTTTCTGCTTTGCTTAAATTACCCCAATCACCAGCAGTATACCCTTCTTGCAAGGAGGTTTCCAAACCTAACTTTTGAAGTTCTGCAGTAATATAATTACGAACAGTCGTATGTGCAGGAAAACCAACACCATGTGGTTCTTTCGAAATTTCTTTTACATGTTGCAAGGCTCTATCTGTAGAAAATTCGGTTTCTACTACTGTTTCACCCTCATTATATTGTGGTAGTAACACTCTAAAACTCCAATATGTAGCAAGGATGATTAGAAGTAAAGTTAGTACGGTTGGTGTTTTTCTCATAATTATGATATTCTTTTAAAAATACCTAAAATACTGAGTATAAATAGGTATACATCGAAAATTATTAGTAAAATTCGTTTTATTTCTTATCTTTAGTAATCAACCTCTAAATAAACTGTCATGGGAATCAAAAGCTTTCAAGGTGTTAGAAAAGTATTTAAAAAGGAATTTGAAGCCCCAATATTGGTCGCTGATTATATGACTACTAAGTTAATCACTTTTTCGCCAGATGATTCAATTTTAGCCGTAATGGAAAAATTTGCCAAGCATCATATATCTGGTGGACCGGTTTTAGATAACAACGGATTTCTAGTGGGTATCATTTCTGAAGCCGATTGCATGAAGCAGATTTCTGAAAGTCGTTACTTTAATCAGCCTATTTTAGATAAGAGCGTAGAGAATTTCATGACGAAGTCTGTAGAAACAATACCTCATGATATTTCAATTTTTGATGCAGCAGGCATTTTTGCGCAGCACAATAGAAGAAGATTACCGGTTATGAAAAACGGTATATTGGTAGGTCAGATAAGTAGAAAAGATATCGTTGTGGCCGCACTTAAATTAAGTGGTCATAATTGGAAATAGGTTTTATTAAGTATAAAGTATTAAGTAAGAAGTAAAAAGTTAACTTATAAAAAGGTCTCCTTTTAGGAGGCTTTTTATATATAGCCAACTATTCCCTCTTTACAATCATGTAGAAATCATTGTCTAAAGGCAAGTAGCCTAAATCATATAGAAAATAATATGTAGTGCCTTTTTTTGTGGTGTATAGATTGGTAATAAAGTCAAAATCAAAACCTTTATCTATTAACCGCATACGTGTGGTTTTCGTTTTGCCGTCTTTTAATTTAAAACTATCAAGAATACGGTAGTTTTTGCGAAGCTTATTATTGATATTTCTAATAAGGTTTTTGCTGTCTGGGTTTACTTTATTGTTAAAGGTATTGCGACAGTAATCATTGCAGAACTTTTTGTCGGCTCTGCCCAAGACCTCTTTCCCGCATTCTAAACATTTCTTTTTCATCTATTGTCTGTGGTAATTAAAGGTGACTTCGTTCAATGTTCCATCTTCTTCACCAACCTCAACATACATGTTTATTTCTTTGTCAGATATGCACTCTATAGTAAAATCATCAAAGTAAAATTTATTCTCTTCTATTTTTACTAACTTGAAATCTATGTTTTCGTCCTTTTCTTCCCAACCACTTAAGTTGGCATCAAAATGTTTGAGTTGAAGAAGTAAAGTGCCATCTATTTCTATAAGATGACCGAATTCATAAAAGCTTACTTCACCTTTATCAAGTAATCGAAAAGAGAACATCATGGAACCATCTGCAGGCGGACTCCATATTTCTTCGGCAATTCCTCCAAAGGCTTCTCCTTTCCAATGTCCCGCTAACCATTCAATATTTTTTAGCGTCGCAGCCGGACTCGTCATTCCTTCTTCAAAAGAAACTGTGTTTTGTGCCTGTAGTAAACACATTGACGAGAGTAAAAAAAACAGTAAAAATTTCATGCGCTAGAATTTGTAACAAGATACAAATTAAACGTTTACAAACGGCTTCGCTTACTTTTCATAAAACTCTATTGGTAAGTCATCTGGGTCGGCAATGAAAGTGAATCGTTTATTGGTAAATTCATCTATACGAATAGGTTCTGCTATTACATCATGTTTTTTACAATGAGCAATTATCTTTTCTAAATCGTCTACTTCAAATGCGATATGTCTTAATCCGCAAGACTCTGGTCTAGACGGTCGTTTTGGTGGGTCTGGGAAAGAAAATAATTCAATTATATACTCTCCTTGCAGCGCCAAATCTAATTTGTAAGATTGTCTTTCTTCTCTATAAACTTCTCGAAAAATCTCTAAGCCTAAAACTTCAGTATAAAATTGTTTAGAAACCTCGTAATTAGAGCAGATGATAGCGGTGTGGTGTACTTTATTCATGAAGAGTTTACTTTAATTATTTCAAATAGTCTTGTTGTTTTTCTTCTATCGAAAAATCTAATTATAATTCATTAACAATATAATTATTTAAAAACTCCGGCAATACAACCTCCTCAATTTTAGCAATAGCCTCACTTACGGGAGTTTCAGATTTTCTTAGGTTGATAGCCATATGGTTGACTCCTACATTTTCATAGGACTTTAAATATTCGGTAAGATGGTTAATGCCTACCGTACCACCAAAACGCTGTGGCTTAAAAGTCGCGTTGTCGTCTTTAGATAGATTTAAATGTATAGCGGAAATATAAGGTTTTGCTGCTTGGTCTTCATCATACAAAGCATTACACCAGTATTTTCTGTTCTCCAAAGTTTCGGTAACAGGTCTTGGGTAATTAAACCAAGCTTGTGCGTTTTTGGCTATCCAATTAATACTTTGTCCGGAATGACCTGCTATTACAAGCGGAATGTCTTTTTTTGGTTTAGGATAGACTTCTATACCACTAGTTAAAAAATCGTATTTAGATTTTAAATTGCTATTCGTTTTCCAAGCTTCTTTGACAATGTCAAGATTTTGTCGAAAGATTTCAGGTCTTTTTTTATAATCGATATCATACATTGGGAACTCCACAGGTCTGTCTCCCAAACCTAAGCCTAACAAAAGTCTGCCATCACTTAAATTTTCTATGGTAGCAGCAGCTTTCGCTAACTTTATTGGCTGTTGCAACGGCAATACAATGGCTGCGGTACCCAACAAAATGTTCTTGGTAGCTGCAGCTAAATATCCCAAGTACGGTAAGGTGTCAAACAATTGTGCACCATCGCCAAAATTAGGGTCGTACACCGGGACATCTCGCATCCATAAGGCTGCGAAGCCTGCTTCGTCAATTTGTTGTGCCATTGCTAAATGGTTAGAAATATCAGGCACGCCAAAAGGTCTGTTGTCTTCCAAACGTTTACGATTTCCTTCTGATGACCAATCGTTATCTAAAGGAAACTCTATACCAAGTGTCATTTTACCTGGTTTGTATAGTTTATCAAATGGATTCATAGTGTGTATTTTAAATTTATCAGGCATCCGCTAAGACACCTGATGAATTATTTAGCATTAAGAAATGCCTTCAATTATGTATGTACCTATTGGTATTTATATTTTTTCTTTTTTGAATAAAACGAGGGTCAAAAAGAATCCTACAACTACTAGAATACCACCTACCCAAGGAGTTGCTTCAATACCTAAGCTTGATTCTACAACCATTCCGCCTACATAAGCGCCAATAGCAATACCGACGTTAAAAGCTGCAATGTTTAATGCAGATGCTACATCTTCGGTTCCTGGCAAGTATTTTTCAGCCATCTTCACCACGTATAATTGCAATGCTGGTACGTTTGAAAAGGCAAGGATTCCCATAAAAAACAAGGTTATTATGGCAAAAATCTGACTAGAAGCGGTGAAGTATAACACAAACAACACTATGGCTTGTAACACAAACATTACCAATAAGGCTTTGCCTGGTTTGTTGTTAGAGACTTTACCACCAATGATATTCCCAATCGCGATGGCAATACCATAAATTAAAAGAAATACACTAGTCATATTTGAAGAGAAACCAGTCACTTCTTCCAACAAAGGTGTTAAGTAGGTAAAAGTGACAAATGTACCACCATAACCAAATGCGGTAATGGCTAATACCAATAAAATAGACGGATTCTTAATCACTTTTAATTGGTCTATAAGACGTAATGGAGCTGATTGTTTGATGTTTTTAGGAACCAAAGCTAAACTAGCTATTGTACCGACTAATCCTAATAAGGCAACACCAATAAAGGTTGCTCTCCATCCAAAATTCTGACCAATGTATGTTCCTAAAGGCACACCGGTAACAATGGCTACCGTTAGACCAGCAAACATTATAGAAATTGCTGTTGCTCTTTTGTCTTTTGGCACCAAACTAGCTGCAATGGTAGACCCGATAGAAAAGAATACACCGTGTGCAAAACCTGTCACTACTCTTGATAATAGCAATAACTCAAAACTTGGTGAGATAGCTGCTAATCCGTTACCAATAATGAAAAGCAACATAATACCGATTAGTAATTGTTTTCTAGGAATTTTACCTGTTAAGGCAGTTAAAATGGGTGCACCAATGGCAACACCAATGGCGTACAGACTTACTAATAATCCTGCTGATGTTAATGATGTGCCTAGGTCGTTTGCAACTGTAGATAATAAACCTACAATTACAAATTCCGTTGTTCCTATGGCAAATGCACTTATGGTCAATGCCCATAATGCGGCTGGTAGACTCTTCTTTTTGGCTACCGTTTGGGAACCCTGTATTCTTGTAGTTTTCATAGTACATTGTATTTAATTGTTCGATACAAAATTCTATGAAAACCAAGATGTGTGCGAGGACATACATCACGGATTTTTTGTGATGTATATCAATATGGAAAAGTGATTTAGGTCACTTTTAGCTGTTAAAACGACTTAAAGTCTCTCTGGAAACGCCTAAATAAGAAGCGATTAATTTTTTAGGAACGCGTTGTATTAATGTTGGAAGCTTATTTAATAGGTATTCATACCTACTTTCTGCGGTCATGGTAAGCAAAGACAAGATTCTTTGCTGCAGATTGATGTAACCGTGATTCGATTTAATTCTGAAAAAGTTCGCAACGGCAGGGACTTCAATACAAATCTTTTCCCTGTTCTCTAGGGATAAACAGAAGAACTCAGAATCTTCAAGACAATCTACAAAAATAGTACCTGGTTCTTGATGCTGAAAAGCACAATGGTCGCTCACCCAATAGTTTTCCATGGCAAATTGAAGAATATGTTCTTTGCCTTTTTCGTCTATGGAATACGCTTTTACTAAGCCTTTAATAATCCAATATTCAAAGTCTACAGGCTGTCCTACTTGTATTAAAAATTGGTGTTTTTTAAGACTTTTAAATTCAAAGTGCGATTGTACAAAGTTCCACTCCTCATCAGTTAAAGAAACGATTTCTTCAAAATGTTGTCTTAGTAACTGTAACTTGTTTTCCATATGGTAAAAATAAGGTCCTTAGTTATAATAGCAATTGTGAATTGATAAAGTGTTCTTATATAGTAAATTATGAAAAATACTGGAAGTTATTGCTAATGATTTTATGTTGTTTAATTGAATTCAAAAAAGGGCATCAATTGTATTTAAATAAAACAAGGGATGATCTACAAACTTGTAAATCATCCCTTGTTGATATAATAAGTATTCTTATAATTTATAAGTGATTCCGATTCTACCTCCACTTACAACGTTTCCTCCACCAACTTGAAGGTTGATCGCAAAGTTGTCATCGAAGAAATACCGACCACCTACTTGTAAACCAATACCAAAATTATCTTCATCAACATCATTAACAGTGCTACCGTTAATTTTGGTAGACCAGCTATAATAAGTCAAATTGGCACCGGCATATAAATCCCACTGACTTGGAATTTCAAAAATCTCATTGAAATGGTAATTACCATTTCCAGTAATACCAAATATAGAACTCTTGTAGTCCCCACCAAAACCGCTACCGTAATTGTAGGTTTGATAAGATAATTCTCCACCCACAGAGATATTCGGTGCAACACCATATTCTAATCCCGCATAAATAGGAGTTCCCCAACTAGAGAAGCCAAATCCTGCATTTGCTTGTAATGCTCCCTCTTCTAATGGTGATTGTGCGTACGTAAAGCCAATAGTTAATAAGGCTAATAATAAAGTGATTTTTTTCATGATTAATGTGTTGACTAGCAATTAGTTAATTAATGTTGTTTTGATATTTAAATGTAATTGGTGCGAAAGATAATTAATTAATTTAATTGCTAATATTTATTAATTGTCTAATTATATAAGATGAAATTTAAGGTAGTTGGTAATGACACTATTATCTAAATAACCATTTTTTAGAATCATTATAAAATCATACTTGCTTTCTAACTATTCTCGACCCTCATATAATTCAATCGCTTTCAAATAATTCTTTGCCCCAGTCATGGTCATATCATTTACAAAACCATCTAATTTAGGGTGATTTAATTTTATCCAATTGACTAAAGAATCTTTCTCTTGATTCCATTCTTTCCAATTAACGTCAATGTAATCTAGCTCTTCAAGTTTTGTAATTTTACCTGAAGTAAAAGAGATTTTGACGTTTAACTTTAACGGATTATTCTTTAAAAAGGCATTACGAATATTCTTTTGACTGATAGTCGCAATAAGGTGATCGTTCTCTTCAGCCAATTCCAGTATTTCATATGACGGTTTGAAAATAGAATCCCATTTATAGAATTCCTTAAAACTAGTCTTGTTAAAAGGCATTACAAAATCACCGGAAACAATGGTAATGCTGTCATGAATAACAGCTTTTATTTTGTCGAAATCGCCAGAATCAAAAGCTTTATAAAATGTATTAACAGTTTCTTTACGACTTAACGCCTCATTGTTACAACTGAATAATAATCCGATTACGAACAGAATAAAAAAAGTATTTTTTATCATTTCTTTAGTTTAAAGATTTTACCATCTCTTTAATCTTAACCGCCTTCTCAAAATGGTCCAATTTGTTTTCTAGAATCCACCATTGGGCTACTTCCATTAAAAGCTTTGGATTGTCATTTTTGTTCTTGAAAAATGCATAGAAAGATAGTCCCACGTTTTCTCCTTTTGCAGCGATTTTGGCATCACAGACTTCGATGATTTTTGATTTTATTTCTTTGTTCATTTTAATCAATTTTTTTCTCGAATATTAACTCAAAATAAGAGGCTGAGCCATAGCCAGATGTTGCCGGAGCGAAAATTTGAACAAAACGCCAACCTTCCTTTGCTTTGGCGGCTATTATTTCTTTGTAATTTGAGTTTGGCTTAGAAGTAAATATGCCTCCTAATGCTAGTTTTACATATTGATATTCGTACATAATGTATAAATTTAATATTGATTAAAACTTTTAATTTTCCACTGGCGTTCAAATTCCGAAAGTGATAATTCGATTCCGTTGACCTCCTAATTTTCCGAAGGCGTCATTATTCATTTCTGAATGATACTTTAGTCTTTTTCCATTATCATAAACCTCAATTTGTCTCATGGGATAGTTTTCATAATCTAATTCTAAGTACCAATTTGATTTACCCCAATTATCATACTCATCTCCACGAGTGTCATTCCATTTAATTTTATAATATTTCATGTCTACTTCAAAATTTTAAGCTTGTGTTTCTGCAATAATCCCTCAAGATTATCTTTTGAAAATATGGCACTTGTCATTGTATTATTATCAGGGTCAATACTGAAATTTGTGGCCGTGCTAAAATCTGCTTTTTGCAAATTGGTTCTCCCAAATACAGCTCTTTCTAAGTTGCATTCATCAAACTTCGATTTACTTAAATCACAATCGCCAAAATCTACTTCTTCCATTTTGCAAGACATGAAGACTTGCCCTACTAGCTTTAAATCGGTAAAAATGGAGAAACTTAAATTGCAGTCAAAAAAAGAAAAATCCATCAAAAAAGTATTACAGGTATTAAAAGCAAGCCCCATAAGTTTGCAATGCGAAAATTTTACCTCCTTAAAGGTCGTATTTACAATATTTGCATTGCTTAAATTACAATCTATAAACTCACACTCTAAAAAAGTTTGGTTGTCAAGGTATCCTTTAGAAAAATCGCAACTTTCAAAGGTGCAATTCTCATATTCGGCTCTTGGTAACCGGTCTTCTGTATACTTTTGTACTTTAAAAGTTTGATCTAGTATTAATTTCTCCAACTTCGTTTTAGTTTTGTTTTTGCGGTAATATAATTGCAGGAATGTTCAGACTTTGAAATATCGTATTATATGCTTTCATTTCAGTATTGATAATGGCATTATGCTCTGTTTTAAAAGTGTTCCAAGTAGCCAATAGATCTCGTAATCTTTCTTTGGCGCCTGCAGTAACCTTGGGTTCCGCTACATCTATGTATCCTCTCAAATTCAATAATTGAGCATTTAGTTTATTTTCAAAATTAATAACATCTTGAAAGGTTTTTTGATTGGGTTGAATAAGATTCTCTTCCCAAGCGGTAATACGCTTGATCAATGAATCGCCCTGTTTCAATAGTGCCTCAGCTTTTGAGTTATCTTCAAGTAATTGGCTATACTGTTTTAATTGTGATTTTGCCGATTGCATATCATTTACCGCATTATGTATTTCAACTACGGTAGACTCTATGGTTTTTAACATATTTTGTTGCTCTTCATAGTCTGCCATATTAGCCTTAACCTTCGGCAGCGGTAAAATGGTTACCATGGTTTCTGCCGTTTGATTACCTAAAGTTAGCCTTAGCTTATAATCGCCTGGCCCAACGAAAGAACCATCTAATCCACCAAGTACAAAAACCTTATCTACTGCAGGCAATGGGTCTCTTTTAAAATCCCAGGTAAAACGATTATACCCTTTAGTTGCGGTTAATACAGCTGGTTTGGAGGGACCGCCTGGCCACGATTTAAATTTCTTATCTTTTTGATTGGTAACGGTACGTATGATTTCTCCATCTTTTAAGACTTCCAATTTTAACTCTGTGCTGTCTTGTGCTTCACTTAGGTAATAATCAAAAGTTACCCCGCTCTTCGGATTACTGCCTAGTCCGGATACGGGCTTTTCGCTATATCCTCCTATAAATAAATACGTGTCTTTTGGTTTAAAAATATTTATTTCTTGTTTTGGTGTGGTCGCATTTTGCAATGCTGCTAAATCATCTAATATCCAGAAAGCACGACCGGCAGTTGCCGCTACCAAATCATTATCTTGAATGATAAGGTCATTGATCGGAGTCAAGGGTAAGTTTAGTTGTAAAGGTTGCCAGTGCATACCATCATCCAAAGAAATAAACAAACCTGTTTCCGTTCCTGCATAAAGTAGTCCTTTTACCTTTTTATCTTCACGAACCACTTGGGTAAAGGTATTGTCGCCCGTTATACCGTTCGTAATTTTTGTCCATGTTGCTCCGTAGTCCGTAGTCTTGTAAATGTAGTTCTCAAAATCCATCGATTTGTAGCGCATTAATACTATATAGGCAGTGGCAGGATCATGCGGAGATACTTCAATGCTATTAATGATACCGTCTTTAGCACCTGGGGGAGTAACATTTGTCCAATTTTCACCAACATCTTTGGTTATATGTACCAGCCCATCGTCACTACCTGACCAAATTACGCCTTCTTCATGTGGAGACTCGGTTAAATAGGTAAGTGTGTTGTAGATTTCCCCACCTGCGGCTTCATTGGTAAATGGTCTGCCGCCAAGTCCGTGCTTATCTTTTTCGTTTCGGGTCAAATCCGGACTAATAACCGACCAGCTTTGACCTTCATCCGTAGATTTAAACACAACGTTACCACCATGGTAAATGGTTTTTCTATCGTGTGGCGATGTAATAATGGGTGCATTCCAATTATAGCGATACTTTGCATTTTCGGGAGATATACTTAAACCCAGTTCTGGGTATTCCTTTATGGGTTTAGATTCTTTGGTGTCCGCATCCCATTTATCAATATTACCTTGGTAGGTGCCGCCATAAATTAATTTTGGATTATCTGGGTCAAAAGCTAAAAAGGCGCTTTCACCACCGGCAACGGCATACCAATCTTTCCAGTCTATACCACTGTCATTTGTTCTAGAGGCAATTGCAACGGTAGAATTATCTTGCTGACCGCCATAGACGTTATAAGGCACCAAATTATCTGTAATTACCCTGTAGAACTGTGCAGTATTTTGATTCTCTTGCGTACTCCAGCTTTTACCTCCATTATTGGAAACATTAGAACCGCCATCGTTAGAATTTACCATGCGTTGGTTGTTTAATGGATCAATCCATAAATCGTGGTTGTCACCGTGGGGAGTAGGTAACGGCGTAAATGTTCTACCGCCATCTATAGATTTGGTTACCGGAGCATTAAGCACATACACAATATCTTCATTTTGAGTGTCAGCAAAAATTTCCATGTAATACCAAGAGCGGGCAATGTTTATTCTGTCTTTGTTGATAAGCGTCCATTTTTTACCGGCATCGTCAGAACGGTATACACCGCCTTTTTCTCCTTCCGCCTCGATTACTGCGAAAACACGTTCTGGGTTGGCTCTAGATACAGAAATACCTATTTTACCCATTTCTTTGGGTAAACCCTCGGTTAATTGCTGCCATGTTTCGCCACTGTCGGTAGATTTGTAGATGCCCGAGTTTTTACCGCCAGATTCCATGGTCCATGGAAAACGCCTGTGTTGCCACATAGCTGCATATAAAATGGTGGGGTTGGTCATATCAATCGTAAGACCAGATGCTCCGGTATTAGTATCTATAAAAAGTACATTTTTCCATGTTTCGCCACCATCTACAGACTTATAGATACCTCTTTCAGAAGATGCACCGTATTGCGCCCCTTGTGCCGAAACAAAAATGATATTTGGGTTGGTTGGATCTATGATGATGTCAGAAATATGCCTGGTTTTGTCCATACCCATATGCTTCCAGGTTTTTCCGGCATCGGTAGATTTGTATACACCGTCTCCCATTGAGGTCATTACACCACGGGCAGCATGTTCGCCCATACCTGCAATTACAATATTAGGGTTGCTTTCCGATACGGAAATGGCACCAACTGTCGCGGTTTTTAAAAATCCGTCAGAAATATTCTTCCAATTAATTCCGTCATCCGTAGTTTTCCATATTCCGCCACCAACGGTTCCCATATAGTATACCATGGGTTGACCCACTACACCGGTTGAAGCTACACTTCTTCCACCTCTGAACGGACCAATATTTCGCCATTTTAAGCCTGTAAAAAGCGAGTCTTTTATTGTGATGGCGGGTTCGGTTATTTTGTTTTTTCTACGTTGAGATTGCATGGCTACCGGTGCCATAATAATAAGCACGAGCAGAAGTCTGATGGTTTTCATGGTGTGGTCTAATTTGTTGTTGAATAGGGAAGATAACAAAAGCCTTTGTAAAAAGATAGCCGGCAAATTAAATTTGGTAATTCTAATTTTAAGGGTGTAAATTTTATGGTTTTAACCAATATCAATTTCTTAAAATGATAAATTGGTTTTAATGTATGCCGAGTTTCTTTTTTCGATTTAATCTAGTTAAGTTAGAAGGCGCATGATACACCAAACTAGACTTTTAAGACAAGAAATAAATACAGAAAAACTAAAGGAATATTTTCCTGACGGAGCAATAAAAACATACCAAAAGGGATATGCCATTAGTTACATTCATAAGAAAGTCAACACCTTTAGGTGGCTTATAGAAGGGAGTATTAATTACTATATTTCATTGGATAGCCCAGAGAGCGATATTTTGGTCTGCCAAAATTCAGAACCATTTTCAACTATAGGCTTAAATGGCTTTAATACACCTAAACGTTATACCTATAAAGCCACGGTAGCTTCTACAAAAGCTACTTTTTTTGAAATTCCGTTCAAAGAGCTTGATGCATATTTGAAAAAAGGGCATCAGAACGTATTATTAAAAAATATTGGTGCCAAATTATATCATGTATTACGTACCGCATTATTAAAACAAACGGAACTGCTGAGTCCGGTAAGGTTTCAACCTTTCGTTGAGGATCGTCAATTCTTTATCTCTCCCGTATCGGAGCAAGAAGAAATTGTTTCATTGATGCGGCGTTCCCCGTTTTTAGATTATTTTGAAGAGAAAAGTTTAATGGCATTGGCTGCTTTGGCAGAGCGGCGCGAGTATGAGCCCGATGAGGTGTTGTATGTGCAAGATGGTTCCAGTAACGGATTGTTCATTCTTATTCATGGGGAAGTGACCATTAAAAGAATTGAAAACACCATTGAAATTAAACAACGCTCTATTAAAAATTCAGGATTTGTCTTCGGATGGTCTTGTTTGCTTAAGGAGAAAGATATTTGCTCTGCAATTACCAATACAAAAACATCTGCCTATTTTATACCCGAGTGCGATCTAATGAAATTGTTCCGGAAAGATGATGCTTTCGAAGGTCAATTTTATCAACGGTTACTCTGGCTTATGGGTAATCAACTCAATGCAGCTTTTGTTAGATATGTGGGGTTGTTGGGCAAACACAGCTTACAGGCGGTTTATCAATTGATCAAAAACAATAAGTCGCGCTTATTATTGTCCTCACCATTGCACCAAGTACCGCATCTTTTAAAAAGTATGACGACCAAGCAACTTGCATATGATGCCCTCTCAAGATTATTGAAAAACGGCACGGCATTAGAAAGGCATATAGCCTCATTAAGTCTAGAGTTGTTGGGTGAGGATCAAAAGGAGCACGAGTTTGTGAGCGGATTACAGCAGATTTATGAAAATGTTGCAGAAAAGAACAGTGAAGATGTAGAACAGAACAGAAAGGTATGTGCAGAACTCACAACAAAGGTCTTTAAAAACGTACCGTACATTATTGAAGGTTGGGAAAATCTACCGGAGAATACCGGGAATGTTTTTATTTATAACCACCTCATAAATGACCCACATTATACTTTAAACAATAATTTTCAAATTACCCTTGATTCCCATTTTTTAAGTGCTATGGTGCTCTATAAGAAATATGGCGAGCCAGGTATTAGAACGGTAAGAATAGGGCAGGGGCAAGAATACGGACACCAAAATTATTACAACAACCTAGGTTATATCAATGTATATACAAAGGAGTCTGAACAAACTACAAGCAATAAGAAAGAACAAGCCCGTAGCATATTTTATAGTGAGGCTACTAAACATCTGGAACAAAACTATAATTTGATCATAAGTCCTGAAGGCACATCATATAGAACAGAAGAGTCTCCCGGACCTTTTAAAATAGGAGCTTTTAAATTAGCCTTGCATACCGATCCAGAACCTTATATAGTACCGATAGTTATGGTCAATTTTGATCAAAGAATTGGTAAGAATTTGTATTACTGCGTTATTAAAGAACCTTTTTTATTGAGCGATAAGGTGCCTTCTAAAAGTAATACCGATTTGTTCGCGTTTATGGAGCAATATCAAAAACAGTATTCGGGCTATGTAAAACAAGCCATTGAGAGGGCAGAACAATTGAATGTGTCTTCCTCTGGAACTGATAGTCTTGAGGATCCACCTGCTATTTGGTGCAATGAAATAAAACGACTTAAAAGACGGGTTTCCAAATTGCCAACGCAAGAAAATCTAATTGCCTTTTACGGTAGTTCTTCAGTGCGATTGTGGGTAAATATGAAACGTGATCTTAGTCCGTTCAATGTGGTGAACCTAGGTTTTGGAGGGTCAACTTTTGCATGGTGTATTCATTACTTCGATGAAATCTTTACCGAAGCGAATCCGTCTAAAATTGTGCTTTATGCAGGTGAAAACGATCTTAATGATGGTAAAACACCACAAGAAGTACTTTCTGGTTGTATGGAATTGGTGGAGTTGATCAAAAATAAGTATCCAGAGGTAGAATTGGCATTGATTAGCCTTAAACCAAGTGTAGAGCGTGAAGCATTAATTCCGTTGATCATGGAGACCAATTTAATGTTGTCCAAGTATTTTATTTCAGAACTTAATGCGCAGTATATAAACGTGTTCGCACAAATGATAACTACGGATAATAGACCAATTCCGGAATTGTATCTTTCTGACGGATTGCATTTAAACAAGCAAGGCTATGCACTGTGGAGTACTGCTATTAAAAAAGCATTACAAGCAGCGGATAGCCTTGAACTTGAAAATCAAATGTAGATTTTAATCTTAGTCTTGCCCACCTTTTCGTTGTGGCTTTCTTGGTGTTGGCCATTCTCCTTTTTTACCAGACCTTGGATTGATGCCCAAAACCGCTTTTTCACGAGATGTTTTTTCTGGGTCTTCACAAGCCATGTAAGTAAGAATTGCAGTTAGTATGGCATTGTTTCTTACATCATCGAAAACAATTTTGTCATAGGTATCTAAATTGGTATGCCATGTGTAATTCCAATAATCCCAACTAAGAGAACTTAGCGAAAATGCAGGTGCACCGGCAGCTACGAATGAGGCATAGTCAGACCCACCTCTACCAGGTGAACCGGGGAATGTAGTTTCTATTTCATTTTTATAAGTTTCAGGTACAGCTTCTAACCATCGACCTAAATAATCGTATGCATGAAGAAACCCTTGTCCCGACAAACGCACAACGCGACCCGTACCGTTATCTTGGTTAAAAAGGGCTTGAACTCCGTCGACAATTTCTGGATGATCTTCAACAAAAGAGCTAGAACCGTTTAAGCCTTGTTCTTCGCTTCCCCAATGTCCAACTAAAATGGTTCTTTTTGGGTTTGGATATACTTTTTTCAGAATACGTGCGGCTTCTAGCATGGTAATGGTACCTGTACCATTATCGGTTGCTCCTGTGCCGCCATCCCAAGAATCGAAATGGGCAGAAAGTATTACATATTCATCGGGGAACTCGGTTCCCGGTATGGTGGCTATGGTATTGAAAGTGGGCACAACACCTAGGTCTTTAGATTCCGCTACAATTTTTATTTTGGTGTCCTCACCGTGCTCTACCATTCTGTATAACATTCCGTAGTCCTCCAAAGAAATATCTACTGCGGGAATTTTTTCGGTACCGGCACTGAAAATCTTATTGGCACCAAAACCTTCAGACCATCGCGATTGTGCAATACCTACGGCACCTGCTCTTTCAAATGCAGAATTGATGTTTCTACTCGTGTAGCCTGTATTGTTAATATTCTGTCTCCATATCTTTTCTATGGAATCACGCTCGGTTTTCATTTTTTCGAAGGATGCTTTTGTTGCATATTCTTCCCAGTTTTCATCTGGTCTTCCCGTAGGTTGCAACATGCTCACCATTACTATTTTTCCTTTTACATTAGGAAGCCATTTTACAAATGACAATGAATCTGTAAAACTTGGTAGTGTAATTAATGAGGCTGTAACCCCTTTTGAACTAGTACCGGGGTTCCATGCCAATTGAGTAGCGTGCAATGATGCTACACGAGGCGAAACCATATCTACATGGGTAATTCCTCTTTGCCATCCTTTCCACGTTCCCCATTGTTGGTTCTCGGCAGTAATTCCCCATTTTTTGTAGGTGTTGACCGCCCAATCATGGGCACTTTTCATTTCTGGTGTCCCCACCAATCGTGGTCCGTTCAGATCCATTAATTCGTAAGCTAATTGCTCTAATTGGGAGTTTTCAATGCCTTCTTTTTCAATGGCTTTGACAATGTCTTCCGTAGTTTGGGAAAACATAAACGCGGTGCATAACAGGTATGCACTAATGAGTAGTCCTTTTTTCATGTTCAAGTTAGTTCGTTCCTTGAACTAAGGTACTAATTTAATGACGGATGTACGATGTTAAAACTATCTGGTCGCTAAGAATTTGACTAAGCTTTCTTTAATTAAATACTCCCAACCCGCAACACCACTTTCTCTTTTGAATTCGGGGATGTCTGTCGGGAAATCTTTTATGATTTTACTGGTAACCGTAAGCAGTGTCTGATGTTCTTTTTTAGAAAGTTCAAAGGTAGAGATACTCTCGCCCGGGTATTCATCAAACGTCCACCGATAGCTAATTTTTGTGGGGATATCTACTTCCGTAATAACCCAATTGTGGGTGAAATTTCGTCCTTCATTCGTTATTAAAAAACGGGTTTTAAAAGATACTTCTGGCTTAAAATCGGGAATAGCATCAAAATACCATTGTCGCATTTGATTCACATCTGTCAATGCTTCCCATACTTGCTCCATGGACGCGTTAAAAAGCTGAGTAACAATTATGGGTTCATTTTCTTTCATAAATCTTTACTTAAGCTTTTTGTCTAATGCTAAAATGGTCTGCAATAATACATTGGCCCCATTTGCCATGTCAATCGCAGAAGTATATTCTTTTGGCGAATGACTAATGCCATTTTTGCTGGGAACGAATATCATTCCTGTAGGCGCTATAAGTGCCATGTCTTGGGCATCATGACCAGCGCCACTTGGCATTGATTTGTAACTCAATTCAAGTGATTGAACACTTTTTTCAATTGCAGATTGTATGGTTGAATCCATGATAGCTGGATCGGCTGTGGTATCCAGTTTTTTAAAGATGATTTCTACTCCCGATTCAGCACTAATTTCTTCTGCTCTTTTTTCGATAGCAGTATACACCTTTTCAATAACCTCAGAAGATATATCTCTAATTTCAAGACTGGTCACAACATAACCAGGTATTACATTGGGTGCGCCTGGTTCTGCAGATATTCTACCAACTGTAGCAACTTGCGCGCCATCGAAACTTGTGGCAACTTCATTAACTGCCAGGATGAATTTTGAGGCTGCTAAAAGCGCATCTTTTCTTGCATTCATTGGTGTTGTGCCCGCATGGTTTGCAAATCCATTGAATTCAACATCCCACCATTTTAGTCCAACAATACCCTGTACTATACCAATCTCTAAATTTTCTTTTTCAAGAGTACCACCTTGTTCAATATGTAGTTCTAAAAACGCAGCGACATCCCCTTTTTTACGAGCAACTTCTGCAAGTCTGGTGGTATCTCCACCTAATCGCATCATACCTTCGCCAATAGTGTACCCTGTAGAATTTTTTACACCAAAAGCACTTTCTTTTAAATGGCCGGCGATTGCTCTACTACCTACAACACCACCTTCTTCATTAGAGAAGATTATAATTTCTAATGGATGTTTCGTTTTAACATTGTTTTCATCAAGCACCTTAAGAACTTCTAATGAAGCCATACTGCCAACACAGCCATCATAATTGCCGCCCTGGGGAACACGGTCAATATGTGAGCCAAATGAAATCGGTTTCATATTTGGTTTTGTCCCTTTTCGTGTACCAATTACATTGCCTGCATAATCGATATGGGTTTCAATATCAATAGCTTTTAATTGCTTAATAACCCACTGCTGGGCTGCAATATCGGCATCGCTAAAAGCAACGCGTTCGGTTTCGCCATTTTCTTGAATGCCAAACTGGGCAAGATCCGTAATTCGTTCTTCTAATCGGTCTTGATTTACCGAGATTTGAGCGATACATAATAAAGGGCTAACAATTAAAAGTATAGCAATTATATTCTTATATTTTTTCATGATCCTTTATGGTAAAGTGTTTGTATTACTCTGCAAATATTCCAAAAATAGGTAAGCTAGAATTATAGATTATTAAGTGTATACTGTTGATATGTAGTATACACTTAATAATTTATGTTTTAGACTTATAAATGATTAACCTATAAATTCTATTTTTCTATGTGATCCATCGCAAAATGGTTTGTTTTCTGAAACACCGCAACGACAAAAACCAGTGGTTCCTTCTTTTGTTACAATTTCGCCCGTTGCTAATTGAATTTGTAAGTTCCCTTTAATTTTTAGCGGTCCGTTATTTGCCACAATAATATCTGTAACACATTGGTCTTTTGATTCGTTTTCTTCCATTATTTCGTTTTTTATATAATAAGTTAATGCACCCGACGGGCACTCGTTAATTTGTTTTTTTAAAGCTGCTGTCTCTGTAGTTTCGGGAGTAATCCAAGGTCTTTTGTTTGGGTCGTAAACCTCTGGCAGCATGTGAATACATACCTTGGCATGAATACACTTTTGTGGTTTCCAAACCACTACTAGTTCACCGTTAGAATATTCTTTAATTATTTCTTTATCCATCACTTAGTCTCCGATATTAATACCTTTCATTACCAGTTTTTTCCATTCTGGATGTCTTTTTAAATATAGTGCAACAAAAGGGCAAAGGGGAATCAAGGCTAAATTCTTTTTCTCAATATCTTCTAAGACTTTAAGAACAAGTGCAGAACCGATACCTTTACCTTCCATAGATTTTGGAACTTCTGTATGGGTCAAATAGATTTTGTCTTGCGCCTTTATGTATTCAATATATGCAGTCGAACCATCTATGATTGCTTCATATCTCTTTTTTAATGCAACATCTACTAAATTCAAATTCATTGTAGTTCCATTTTAGGAGGTTTTAAGGTAGTTAAAAAATGCTTCTTTTAAGGGCTATGGCACTAACGAATTATTAAATAATAATATTGACTTTCTATATGGTAGTTTATAAAGTCCATTTTATAATACGAATCGCAGGTTGTATATTTATTGCCCTAGAAAATGACTTGACTCAAAAGTGTAATAGAATAAATTAATGAAGAAGGAATTAAATATTAAGGAATGGAATAGAGCAGGTCATTTCAAGTTTTTTTCACAGTTCAGCGAGCCTTTTCATGGGGTAACCGTAAAAGTAAATTGTTCTAATGCTTATGATTATGCAAAACAATCTGGCAACTCATTTTTCTTGATTTATTTACACAGAACTTTAAAGGCTGCCAATACTATAACCCCGTTTAAATATCGAATTGAAGATGGTAAGGTATTCGAATATGATTATGTACATGCATCACCTACCATCGGTAGAGAAAACGGAACATTCGGTTTTTCTTATATTGAATATAAGGAGTCATTTCATGAGTTTAGAGATGCTGCTAATAAAGTGATTGAGGAGGTTAAGATGTCAACGGGACTAGAATTGCCTGAATGCGGTGTCAACGTTTTACATTGTTCAAGTATGCCATGGCTCGATTTCACATCGGTTTCTCATGCACGACATTTTGAATTTGCAGATAGCTGCCCAAAAATTTCATATGGTAAAATGACGGGTGAAGGTGAACATAGATCTATGCCAGTATCAATTCATGTGCATCATGCTTTAATGGATGGGTATGAAGTTGGTTTGTTCGTAGCCGAATTTCAACGATTAATGTCATTGAATGGTGACGTTTAAATTGAAAATTAAGTAATGTGGTGGTAGATTATATTTGAGGTGCTATTTGCTCATTTGTTGCCGTTTTAAAACTTAAGATGAACTCCGTGCCCTTATTTATCTCACTTTTACAGCTTATTGTACCACCGTTCATTTTTACGAAATCTTTAGCTATCATTAAACCGAATCCGGTTCCTTTTTCGCCAATTGTACCTTCCCTAACAGTTGGGCCGCTATTGTTTTCAGATATATTTTGCCAATCGTTATTCATTCCCAATCCAAAATCCTTTACTCCTATTTCAACGATATCAGATGTGCATTTAGAGGACAATATTATTTTTTGACCTTTCTTGCTGAATTTTATAGCGTTAGAGGTCAGATTACGAAGAATGACCTTTAACATATTTTCATCAATAAGGAGTTCTCGACAAGAAATTGCCAATTCTATGTCTATACCCTTATCATCGGCCATTCTTTTAAACTCCTTTTTTATGGAAGTGAACAGTATTTCTAAGTCGCATAATTTTTTGTCTAAAGTGACACCTTCTAGTTGATTATAAGACCAATCAAGCAATACATTAACCATAGAAATTCTATCGGTTACTTCGTTTTTTAATTTTTTTGTAATCTCTTTTAGTTCACTTTCTTCCAACTGACTTTCAATCATTTCTACGATAGCACCAACATTATTTAGCGGTCCTCTTACATCGTGGGTGAGTAGAGAGAATAATTTATTTTTAAGCTTATTTACTTTTTCAAGTTCCTCGTTTTTATATTCTAAATCTTGCTTTGCTATTTGTAAATGTTTGGTTTTTTTTTCAACTTCTGTAGTAAGTTTATTATTTGCCTCTACTTGAATTTTTATAGTATTATCTTCAATAGATTTGTACTTGTAGCCAACCAAAATAGAGAATAGAATTAATTGAAAAGTCACAAGAATTGAAGTTAGTAATACAACAATGCCAACATCTACATTATAAAATTTCTGTGAAAACCATGCAACTACATAAAGAATTGAAGCGAGCAGGTAAGGTGTATAAGAATACAGATAATACTTATTGAACTTTTCAGCATTGTATAACCATATTCCTGAGAATAAACTAAAAAGTGCTGTTGATAAGGCTGTAATGGCAGCTAACATTACTAGAGAACTGTTTAACCATTCAATTTTAGTTATTATATTATTTAGAATGTGTAATACAGGTAAGCAAACTATAATTATGACAAAGAATTTATATATTCTAGCTAAGGTCTTATGGCTATTTCGAGAAATGTTCAGGTAGCTTTTGGTAAACATTAAAAGCCCAAAAGTTGATATCATTGCTGTGGTAAGAGTAGCTTTATTAGAAATGAATATTATCTGATCATTATGAGAACCTTTAATAACAAGAGATAAACTCCAGTGTAAAGTCAATCCGAAAATTAGAATAAAATAATACAGTGTAATTTTATGTCTTAAAACAAGAAATGACAATAGGTGGTATATGCCAAAAACGCCAAAAATAGACGTAAAGACAATCGTTGTTAAATACCTAAAATCAATAATCTCCATACTTAAGTTATAAGTTTGTAAGTGGCGAGATTTGAATCTGAAATGTCCTTTATTATCTCTGCTCTCTGAATTTAGAATTTTTTATTGAGAATCAGCCAATGTTAGGTAAGCTTCTTTTTATATAAGTATTAAAATCATATTTCTATTTTGTAAGATGCGATATTGGTTTAAGATTGAATAATTTGCGAAAGATTTTAATCATATTAGAATGGTAAGCTTAGAAGAACAACTTAAAAACCCCGTCTGGTACTCCTTAAATGAAACACATAAAAAATTTGGTGTTGAATATGACGGAGTGCGATTTTATAATCAAGAGGTATGCACTTTTGGGTCTTTTTTTGATGAAGCAAAAACTAAAAAAGCTTCTGATAAATATATAAAAACGACAGATAGTTTCTTCTTCGTTTCAGAGAGTCAAACCCCAATTATAGATGACACTAAAATTATTTTAGAGAAGAAAATTGATGGTTGCCAAATGGTATTGAATCAACTGTCGGAGGTTTTAATCACAGAAGATATTGTCTTGCTGACCGATGAATATATTGATGAGGTGTACGATTTGATTTGGTTAGTAATGCCTGGATATTATCGTAGAAGAACATTTGAAATGGGTAACTATTACGGAATTTTTAAAGATGGAAAACTAGTTTCATTAACAGGTCAGCGAATGCAAACGAACCTTTTTATAGAAGTAAGTGCTGTTGTTACTCACCCTGATTATACTAGAAAAGGACTAGCTAAGCAACTCATCGCTCATACTACAAAAGAAATTCTAAAAGTAAATAAAACGCCTATTCTACATACCAATAAAGGCAACTTGGCTATACCGCTTTACGAGAAATTAGGATACAAGTTAACCAGAGATATGAACTGGTGGACGTATCGTAAAAAATAGTATGACAAATTCTACATATTGTCGGTTTTGTTAGTTATTTATGCCCTTCAATGTATTGATGATAATTTCAATTATTCCAATGCCTGTTTTTAAAGTTAAACAAGCATTGGATAGTATTGACAATTTTGAAAATTCGTATGTTTTATTTTGAGTTCTTCACTGTGTTGGCTTCGAGAAACTTGTTGACTTCAAGCCAATACATAAATGAATCGAACCAACGGTTACTTGTTCGACCTGGATTTCCTAGACCAAAACCGTGTCCACCATTTTGGTAGAGGTGAAACTCAACCGGTATTCCTGCGTTGTGCCAAGATTCAATCACTCCATTTTGCCCTCTAAAAAGAAAATCATCTGTAGCGATAACGTTGAACATGGGCGGAGCATCTTTAGGTACATCTACAGGCCCCATGCCACCATAAATTGGACCAATAAAAGCCATCTTCATGGTTTTAGAATTTAGTGTAGAATGCATGGTTAGTCCAGCTCCGGCAGAAAAGCCTATCATACCAATTCTATCAATATCCACTCCCCAGTCATCAGCTCGGTCTACTATCATAGCATAGGCCGCTTCTGCATCTTCCAACTGATTGGATAAATCTCGTTGTGGAGGGCTTGGTGGCGTGGTATTGTCGGAGGTTTTTGATGGTGCAGTTCGTGGACGATTCATAAAAGTAGTGAAGTCATCAAGTGATTCTGCGGTGGGATGAAGCCGGTATTTTAAAACAAAGGCTGCGATACCTTTTTCTGCCAATGCTTCGGCTACTTCCCATCCTTCGTTACCCATGGAAAGCCACATAAACCCTCCTCCGGGTGTTACAATGACTGCTGTGCCGTTGGCTTTTTCTGGATCAGGTAAGAATGGAGTAAGTGTTGCGTTCGTTATATTTCTTGCCATAGGATCACCCCATTGTTTAAACCAAGTCTCAGAAGCAGGTTGATTTTCAACACCACCAGTGTTCAAAGGAATGGCATTAGGTTCATCAGGGGCTTCAAGTGGATATATTGTCCCATCTTGGGCAATTGTAATTGAAGTTAAAAATACTGTTGCGATTAAAATGAAGCTTTTAATAAGCTTTAAGTGAGTTGTTTTCATAATAAAGTGTTTTTCTTACACTTAAATATAAATGATATTTGCGATATTCTAAAATTTATTTCCATTTTATGGCGGGTTGAAATTAATTTTCTAAGGGTATTGCCTTTTAAAGGATATTTTTATGTTGAATTTATTTTTTTATTTGATATATAATAAATGTATGTTACTGATAGATAAAATTATAAACGTTTATAAACGACTGTAAACGATAACAAACGACAGTAAATGTTTGTGTACCGATTAATCTTTCAATGCTGTTCTAGGTTTGCAGTGTCGAGTCGTAATGACTTGATAGTATGAACTGTTAAACCATAAAAATTAGAAAGATGAACGCATTAAAAAACAAAGTACAGTTGATTGGAAATTTAGGACAAGACCCAGAAATAGTAAACCTAGAAGGAGGAACCAAATTGGCAAAATTCTCCATTGCCACAACAGATAGTTATAAAAACGCAAAAGGTGAAAAAGTAGATGATACCCAATGGCATAATATTGTTGCCTGGGGTAAAACTGCCGAAATCGTGGAAAATTATTTAAGTAAAGGAAAACAAGTTGCTATAGAAGGTAAACTTACCCATCGCTCTTATGAAACAAAAGAAGGTGAGAAAAGATACATCACTGAAGTAAGGTGTAATGAGTTGTTGATGTTGGGGAAATAGGCTCATATGTCTTCACGAGGAGATACCACGAAGCAATATGCAAGTTTGGAATACGAATGTGGCAGATTGCTCCGTGCCTCGCAAAGACGTGATCTTGTTAAAACCTCTAATAAAGACAATTTCAAACACTATTTTTGCAAAACATGATTACAACAGAAAAAGACTTAATACCATTATTAAAAAAGCATTTTGGTTACGACTCATTTAAGCCGAATCAATTATCAATAATTGAAGATGCACTTAGTAAAAAAGATGTTTTGGCAATTATGCCTACTGGTGGTGGTAAGTCCCTTTGTTATCAGCTGACGGCATTGGCTTTGGAGGGAACTGCGATTGTGATTTCTCCGTTAATTGCTTTAATGAAGGATCAAGTAGATGTATTAAAAGCTAACGGAATTGCTGCTGAATATTACAATAGCTCTCAGACTCAAGAAACTCAGCAAGAGATTCTAGGAAAATTAGAAAGAGGCGAGTTGAAACTATTTTATGTGGCACCAGAGAGTTTGGGTTTTTTTAATAACATTCTTGGGAGTTTAAAAATCAGTCTTTTCGCTGTTGATGAAGCTCATTGTATTTCTTCTTGGGGGCATGATTTTAGACCCGCATATACCCAGCTTGGCGGTTTAAAAAGGAGGTTTCCGAATATACCTGTAATGGCTCTTACGGCTACTGCCGATAAGACTACCCAAGACGATATTGCTGATCAATTACAAATTCCGAATGCTGAGCGTCACTTGGCATCTTTCAATAGACCTAATTTATATCTTGATGTAAAACCTGCTCAAGATAGAATTAAACATATTCTCGATTTCTTAGATGACAGACCGAACGAAAGCGGAATTATTTATTGCCTTAGTCGAAAAAGTACGGAGTCTATAGCCGAGAAATTACGAAATGCCGGATTCAAGGCCAAAGCTTATCATGCGGGTATGTCTTCAGATGAACGTTCTAGTGTTCAAGAAGAGTTCATTACCGATAAGGTGCCCATTATAGCTGCAACCATCGCTTTTGGTATGGGTATCGATAAGAGTAATGTTCGTTGGGTCATTCATTATAACCTGCCAAAGAATATTGAAGGCTACTACCAAGAAATTGGTCGTGGTGGTCGTGACGGACTCCCAGCTCACGCGCTACTGTTTTACAGTTTTGCTGATGTCGCACAGTTACGTAGGTTTATTACACAAAGTGAAAATGCAGATGTTGAGTATGCTAAGTTAGAGCGTATGCAACAATTTGCCGAGGCATTAAGTTGTCGTAGAATCGCGCTACTAAATTATTTTGGAGAGCAAGTAACAGAAGGTTGTGGTAATTGTGATATCTGTAATTCTCCACCTGCTTATTTTGATGCTACGTTATTGGCACAAAAGGTATGCTCTGGTGTTGCTAGGTTAAGAGAGCGAGAATCAATGGGTATGGTTATTGATGTTTTAAGAGGTGCACAGAATGCACAAGTATTAGAGAAAGGTTATCAGAATATTAAAACTTATGGCGCCGTAAAAGATGTCTCTTGGTTAGACTTGCAGCAATATATTATTCAGTTATTGAATCAAGGGGTTTTGGATATTAATTTTAGAGAAGGTGCACGATTGGGACTAACACCATTAGCTAAAGAGGTCTTGTTTTCTAATAAAAAGATACAATTAGCGGTTTTGCAAACCGAAAAAGGAAAGAAGAAAAGTACGGCAAAAGCAAAAACTCCAAAAACAGGTCTTTTCGAAAAGCTTCGCCTTTTAAGACAACGAATTGCCGAGGATCAAGGTGTGCCGGCATATGTGGTATTTGGTGATGCAAGTTTAAAGGATATGGAACTCAAAATGCCTAAAAATGAAGAAGAATTTATGGAGGTATCTGGTGTAGGGCAGGCAAAATTAGAAAAATATGCCGATGTATTTATTAAGGAAATCGCTGCATATGCTCCTGCTAAAAAATCAAAGAAAAAGACTCATGAGCAAACATTCGATTTGTTCTCTGACGGATTAACGGTTACGGAAATTGCAACAGCAAGAAACCTTTCCGAGAATACAATTTATGGTCATCTAATGAAAAAACATGCAGAAGGTGAGGATTTAGATTTGAATCAATTCGTAAGTGCTGACGACGTATCAAAAATAGAGAATGCAAAATCAGAATTAACCGAAGCTACAGGTTTAAAAGATTATTTCGAATTTTTTGAAGAACAAATGCCGTATTGGAAAATTAAATTAGGCCTGTATTTGTTAGATTCTTAAAACCTTTAATCATCAATACTAGAAAAAAGCATTTGCTTAAACTTCCAACTGGTATTATCGTCCACAGGTCCTTGGGTCTGTTTCATTATAATACCGATTATTTTTTCCTTTGGGTCGGCAAAATATTGAGTATTGAAATAACCACCCCATTCAAATGTTCCTTCACTTCCAAGACCGCCAGAAATTTCTCCTTTTTCATTTACTACCGAAAATGCTAGTCCGTTGTGTTTAGGTCCATCCCAAATAGCTCCAATTTGATTACCTAAAATACTTCTTACCGTAGTTCTACTTAATAACCGTACTCCATTCAGTTCTCCCTCGTTTAGATACATCTGTAAAAATGTAGCGTAGTCTTTGGCTGTGCTTGAAAGGCCAGCGCCACCAGAAAAGAACGTTTTTGCACCTTTTATAGGATAATCGGTGTCATAAAAGGTAATAGGGTATTTTATCCATTTATTATTTTCCTTTTTTTGAACAGCTACCAATCTATTATGGTTTTCTTTTGGTTGGTAGAACCAAGTATCTTTCATGTTAAGGGGTTCAAAGATTCTAGTTTTTAAAAATTCATCAAAGGGTACACCAGAAATAACTTCGATAAAATATCCTAACACATCTAAGCCTTCACTATACGTAAATGCTTCCCCAGGCTCATGATGTAAGGGTAGTTTTGCTAATTTTTTTACGCTTTCGGCAATGGTTATTTTTTCTGTTGTAAATAAATCGGTTATTCCTGCTTTAGCATATATTTTCTTGAATTGTTCATCTCCATCAATTACTCCATAACCAATACCTGAAGTATGCGTCAATAAATCACGTATGGTAACTTGATTTTCTGCAGGTTTGGTTGTGTATGTGCCATCGGCTTCGTTATAGGTATCTAATAACTGTGCTTCACCAAATTCAGGAATGTATTTAGATATTTTGTCATCTAATTGAAATCTACCTTCTTCCCAAAGCATCATTACTGCGGTAGAGGTAATTGCTTTTGTTTGTGAGGCAA
Source organism: Maribacter caenipelagi (assembly GCF_004364175.1). Classification (GTDB taxonomy): domain Bacteria; phylum Bacteroidota; class Bacteroidia; order Flavobacteriales; family Flavobacteriaceae; genus Maribacter; species Maribacter caenipelagi. The sequence goes on from NZ_SNZW01000011.1 coordinate 546,130, forward strand.
TACGAAAGACTGCATCCTTATCCATCTCAATTTTCGCTTCATTATTGGCCATACCATATGCTTTGTGGAAAATAATTTTTCCATTTCTTGCAATTAGGGCAACTGCTCCTGGTATGTTACCATGGTCGACTTCTGAAGCTATCATGGCATCAATTTTTGCTAACCGTTCTGTAGACATGCCAACTTCTTGAGGGGAAGCTTCGAGAAGTACAGGCGATTTTAATGCTGAAGCAGTTTGTGCAACGGTTATGAATGCAAATAGAAGGCTAAGTAATGTAAAGAAGTATTTCATTGGTATGGTTTTCAGGTACTAGACTAATGTACTGAAAGTTTAATAAAGCATCAATGAAATAATTATCATTAACAAATTTGCATTTGGGTAGTTAGAAATTTACGGTCACACCCATTTGTCTAGGACCAAAATTTAAATTCCAACTTACCATTTTCTTATGGTTGTTGTATTTCTCATCATACCTTTTGTCTAAATATTTATCTATGGACTCAACAGTTGCGATACTAATGGCGAATGCGAATACCATATCACTTAAATAGTGTTGGCCGTCCCAGACACGAGAAATACCTGGTATGGCACCTAAGGTATAAATACCCGCTTTTACCCACGGATTTTTAAATTGTTTACCAATTGCATAAGCATTTGTAAAGGCCAGTAAAGCATGACCAGACGGGAAAGAATGAAAGTTTCTGCTTGAATTGAAAGGGTCGAAAGTATCCTTGCCTAAATTTGCCAATGGTCTAGCTCTACCCACAATAGATTTTAGTACCTGTTGTAAAAGCCCGGCTGAAGTAGCTGATGATATTAATAATACACCTGTTCTCCTTAATTTTTCGTTCTTGGTAATTAATCCTACAGCATATACTCCAGATGTTGCTAAATAGTTATTCTCTGGGCTACCATAAAGTTCACCGTAATCACGAACAAACTGTGGTATGCCTTCTCTGTTATTTCTAATAAACCTTGATGTTTCGTCATCTACTAAATAAACTAACCCTGTACCAGCTACTACAGCGCCAAATTGAGCCCATTGATCCCCTTTCCAGTAGAAAGGACGTGCATACGAATGCCCAACTCCTAAAAACATGCTACCCACATCATACTTAAACATATTCCATCGTGTTTCAGTAGAATCTTTAACAACGTCTTGTGCGTTTAACGAAATACAAAATGTTATGCCTAAGAGGATTATTAGTTTTTTCATGGCGTAAATTTAAAGTTCTGGTTGTTTAAAATATAGTTAAAAGCAAACAATGTTTAACTCTAAAACTCTTGAAAGAGCTTAAAAATAAATGTTTTGTGCCAATCGAAATGTATTGGCATGGGCTTCCACTATGATTTTAATATCTGGCGAGTAACCTCCACCCATACTACATTGCATGGGAATTTTTAAATTATGACATGTTTTTAGTACATATTCATCGCGTTTTTTACAACCTTCTATAGTCATACCCAAAGTTCCTAATTTATCACTTTCAAGAATGTCAACACCACAGAGGTAAAAGATGAAATCTGGTTGAACGCTTTTAATTAGCTGAGGTAATTTTTCTTTAAGTATAGATAGATATGTTTCATCAGTGGTTCCTTTTGGTAATGGAATATCTAGGTCTGACTTTTCTTTTTTAAACGGATAATTTCCTTCTCCATGCATGGAAAATGTAAATACGGCATCATCATTCTGAAATATTTCTGCAGTTCCGTTTCCTTGATGCACATCTAAATCGACAATTAGAATTTTTTTTGCAAGACCCTTGTTCAATAAGTATCTAGCGCCGATGGCTTGGTCGTTTAACATGCAAAATGCTTCACCGTGGTCGCTATAGGCATGATGGGTTCCGCCGGCTATATTCATTGCTATTCCATGTTCTAAGGCAAAATCACATCCTTTTAACGTTCCACCAGCAATTATTCGTTCTCGCTCTATTAAATCTTCTGATAATGGAAAGCCTATTTTGCGAGCCATTTTGGGCGAAATCATAATGTTCAGCAAATCATAGAAATATTCTACATCGTGAACGGCAACAATATGTTTGTCATTCGGAATTTCAGGTTCAAAGAAATTTTCTTCGGTGCAAGTACCTTCATGAATTAATTGCTGTGGTAATAGCTCATATTTTTCCATAGGAAAACGATGCCCCTCTGGTAACGGATGTTTGTATATAGGGTGATTCGCTATTTTTAGCATCAGTTCAATTATTTTTGCAGCTTTAATTGAATACGTTTTCTGGCAACATCGACCTCTAAGACCTTTACGATAATCTGCTGATGTAAATGTACATGTTCGTTGACGTCTTTTACAAAAGAATCAGATAGGTTAGAAACATGAATTAGTCCACTTTCTTTAATGCCTATGTCAACAAAACAACCGAAATTGGTAATATTGTTTACAATACCTGGTAACAATTGCCCGCTATGTAAATCTGTAATCGATTTAATGGTTTGGTCAAATGTAAATACCTTGGCTTTTTCTCTACGGTCTAAACCTGGTTTTTCTAGTTCTGAGCGAATGTCTTCTAAGGTAGGTAGCCCAACCTCATTGGTGCAATATTTTTGAAGATCAATTTCTTTAAGTATTGTTTTATTCCCGATCAGCGATAAAATTTCTGTTCCTTTATCTTTCGCCATTTGTTTGACTATGCCATAGCTTTCTGGGTGTACGGCAGAATCGTCTAGCGGATTTTTAGCATCTTTTATGCGTAAAAAGGCTGCACCTTGCTCAAATGCCTTACCGCCTAAACGAGGCACATCCATAATATCTTTTCGGCTTTTAAATGCCCCTTTTTCTTTTCTCTGTTCAACAATGTTCTCGGCTAATTTCGGACCTATACCCGATACATAACTTAACAATGGAACGCTAGCCGTATTGATGTTCACTCCGACCGAGTTCACACAACTTTCAACCACGGTGTCTAATGAGTTCTTTAATTTAGTTTGGTCAACATCATGTTGATATTGCCCTACACCAATAGATTTAGGGTCGATTTTTACCAGTTCGGCAAGTGGATCTGCCAAACGCCTACCGATAGATACTGCACCACGAACGGTAACATCGTAATTCGGGAATTCTTCTCGGGCAATTTTAGAGGCGGAGTAAATAGAGGCTCCAGCTTCACTTACCACAAATACTTCAACAGGATTATTGAAAATCACTTTCTTTACCACCTGTTCGGTTTCTCTTGATGCCGTACCGTTACCAATAGCGATTGCTTCAATTTTATAGGCATTTGCCAGCGAACTTAATTTCTTTATGGCACCACCAACATCATTTTGTGGCGCATGCGGATATATAGTTTCATTATGTACCAAATTGCCCTGTGCATCTAAACAAACCACCTTACAGCCAGTTCTAAAACCAGGATCTATGGCAAGAATACGTTTTTCCCCAAGAGGTGCGCCCAGTAATAATTGTCTTAGATTATTAGAGAAAACAGCAATAGCTTCATCATCCGCTTTTTCTTTTGCAGCCTTGAGCAGTTCGTTTGATAAGGACGGAAACAACAATCTCTTGTACGCATCTGCAAGAGACAACTCTATTTGTTTAGCACAGGCATTGTTCGTTTTAATGATTCTATTTTCAATTCTATCTAATAATCGTTCGTCATCCAATTCAATTTTTACCCGGATGAATTTCTCTGATTCGGCGCGTAAAATGGCAAGCAATCGGTGAGACGGACATTTGTTTAAAGGCTCGCTCCAATCAAAATAGTCACGAAATTTCTGCGCTTTTTCATCGTCTTTTTTAGTGCCGATTACTTTGGTACTTATAATGGCAAATCTTGATAATTGAGACCTGATCGATGCTCTTATATCTGTTCGTTCATTAATCCATTCCGAGATAATATGACGGGCACCTTCTAATGCATCATCTTCATTTTCAATAGTATCGTTTAAATACTTAGATGCCGTAAATTCAATATCATCATCGCGTTGTGCCATAATGATTTTTGCCAACGGCTCTAATCCGTTTTTACGTGCAACTTCTGCCTTGGTTTTTTTACTTTTTTTGAAAGGAAGATAAAGATCTTCTAGTTGGGTTAAATCTTCTGCGTTTTCAAATTTCTGTTTTAGTTCAGGCGTTAATACACCTTGTTCGTCAACAGTTTTAATTATTGCTTTTTTTCGTTTTTCTAGTGCCTCAAATTGTTCTTTAAACTGAACGATGGCTCCAACTTGTACCTCATCTAAATTGCCTGTACGTTCTTTACGATATCTAGAAATAAAAGGAATCGTACAGTCTTGATCTAAAAGCTCGATTGTATTTTGAATTCCCTTCTCAGGTAGTTGGGTGTGTTTGAGTATGTAGCCGACAATTTCGGCCGAATTAGAATTTGCCATTTATAATTGTAGTTTTTTTGAGAAGAATCTAGCTTATCCCTTCACCATTACCAACCCCATCTTCATCTGGGTTAACGAATACTAATTTACCATCTGTGTTTTCGGTCATAAGTATCATGCCTTCACTGTCTACACCACGCAATGCTCTTGGTGCTAAGTTGACTAGTACGGTAACCTTTTTACCTACGATATCTTCTGGTTTAAAGCTTTCTGCAATGCCAGATACTATTGTTCTAACATCTAAACCGGTATCCACTTTTAGAACTAAAAGTTTTTTAGCTTTTGCCATTTTTTCAGCTTCTATAATTGTACCTACACGCATATCCAATTTAGAAAAATCGTCGAATGTAATGGTGTCTTTTTGTGGCATTGCTTTTTTGTTTTCGTTCTCGTTCGCTTTTTTGGTTGCCTCTAGTTTGTCTAATTGTGTTTGTATTTCACTATCCTCAATTTTTCTAAATAAAAGCTCTGCTTGGTTAATTTGATGTTCAGGTTGTAGCAATGCTTCTTTTGTTGAAACATCATCCCAATTAAGACTTGGGCTACCCTCAGTTGAAGTTAGAATTAAGATATTCTTAAGCTTGCTAGATGTAAATGGTAAAAATGGTTCGCTCAGAACCGCTAATCCTGCTGCTATTTGTAAAGCAACGTTCATAATTGTTTTTACACGTTCTTCATCAACTTTAATCACTTTCCAAGGCTCTGCATCGGCTAAGTATTTATTACCTAAGCGAGCTAAGTTCATTAGTTCTTGACCAGCTTCCCTAAAACGATAGCGTTCAATGGAGTTTGAAATTATTTCTGGGTACTTTCTTAATTGTTCAAGTGTCTCGGTATCAACATCGGTTAGGCTTCCTGCAGCGGGTACTTTACCATCGTAATATTTATTGGTCAATACCACCACTCGGTTAATGAAATTACCAAAAATGGCTACTAACTCATTATTGTTTCGGGCTTGAAAATCTTTCCAGGTGAAATCATTATCCTTGGTTTCTGGAGCATTAGCTGTTAATGTGTAGCGCAGCGAATCTTGCATCTCAGGGAAATCAACCAAATACTCATGAAGCCAAACTGCCCAGTTTTTAGAAGTAGATAGTTTGTTGCCTTCTAAGTTCAAGAACTCGTTTGCAGGCACATTTTCCGGTAAAATATAACTTCCTTCCGCTTTTAGCATGGAAGGGAAAATAATACAGTGAAACACGATATTATCCTTCCCAATAAAGTGAACTAATTTTGTGTTTTCATCTTTCCAGTAGGGCTCCCAATCTTTTCCTTCACGGGCTGCCCATTCTTTGGTTGATGAAATATATCCGATAGGTGCATCAAACCATACATATAATACTTTTCCTTCTCCATCTTCAACGGGTACGGGTATTCCCCAATCTAAATCTCTGGTTACCGCTCTAGGCTCTAACCCGCCATCGATCCATGATTTACATTGGCCATATACATTTGGCTTCCAATCATCTTTATGACCTTTTAAAATCCAGTCTCTTAAGAACTCTTCATATCGATCTAAAGGTAAAAACCAATGTTTTGTTTCTTTGGTTGTGGGTACGGTTCCGGTAATAGTTGATTTCGGATTTATTAAATCCGTTGCATTTAAACTTGATCCACAGTTTTCGCACTGATCACCGTATGCCTCTTCATTGCCACATTTTGGGCAAGTGCCTATGACAAAACGGTCTGCTAAAAACTGTTGTGCTTCTTCATCGTACAACTGAGCAGTAGTTTCCTCTATGAAATCTCCTTTTTCATACAGCTTTACAAAAAAATCAGATGCCGTATCGTGATGTACTTGTGCAGACGTTCTAGAGTAATTGTCGAACGTTATACCAAAATCGACAAAAGACTGCTTAATTATTGCATGGTATTTATCAATAATATCTTTTGGGGTTACGCCCTCTTTTTTTGCTTTCATTGAAATGGCTACACCATGTTCATCGCTACCACAAACAAAGGCAACATCTTTACCTGTTAATCTTAAGTAACGAGCGTAAATATCTGCTGGCACGTAAACGCCGGCTAAATGACCAATATGTATTGGACCATTTGTGTATGGTAAAGCAGCAGTAATCGTATATCTAGAGGGTAACTTAATATCGGACATCAAAATAAATTAAGCTACAAAAATACTGAATTTGATGCGAGAATAACTAATTACTTCTGAATTGTAACTTGTTCTAAAATGGAATTTGAGTCAATATTTTAATACGGATTGATTTAAAGCCGGTTTATGCAAGTAAAAAATATACTAAAACGGTTAAAAATCTGTTCTATTGTAAGAAAAAACTTATTTATTAACTAAAACTTATAACATATGGGTGTTGGTAATTCTAAAAAGCTAAAGCTTGATAAAAGTTTAGAGAAACTTAATACAGAAAGTAAAGAGACACAAACAAGTAAAGAAGATGTTGTGCGCCTTTACAAAGACAAGAACCATAGAGTCATAAAAGAATTGCGATTTGAGTCTAAAATGAACAACTCGAAATTGGCATAAAATAAAAAGCCCTATTCAATTTAATTGAATAGGGCTTTTTACATAGTGGGAAACAAATTAAGCTACCATCACTGATTTACTCATTTTTTGGTTTTGTACATTAATGCGATAAATGTACTTACCTGTTGATAGCTGTTCGGGCATGCGCTCTCGTATATTTATTTCGGTAGAACCTTCGAACATCATTTCATTGAAAACGGTGCCGACTTTCTGACCAAGAATATTAAAAAGTTCTATATCTACATGTGCCGAAAATGGCATTTCTAAATAGATATGTGGTGTACTATCCGTTGGATAAAAAGGTTTATGAACAACGGCATTTATTAAGTCTGGATTAAACGGAGTTTCTGCTTCTTCATCTGGGTAAACAGGTGGCGTAACCTCACCATCGCTATACGCAATTTCGGGGAAAGCTTCTCCACTACAACTAAAGCCTAAATCTACAGGTACATATGGTTTGTAATTCAATAAATGTGCTTCAACCAATGGTATGTCTACACATAGCCATTCTGCTAGAACGGTGGCGTAGAGATCTCTAAAATCCATCGTGTATTCTAAGTTTCCTCTTCCATCTGGGTCGTCTAGGGTTGGGTGGTCGCCAACAAATGCACTACCATTTAAACCTGATCCAAAAAATAAGGTCGGTGTTGCTTTACCATGGTCTGTACCATTAGAGCCATTTTCAAAAATTCGTCGCCCAAATTCAGAAAAGGTCATGCTCAACACTTTGTCATCTTGCTGGGTAAAGGCGATATCTTCGTAGAAGTTGTTTACCGCTACAGATAAATTGGTCATTAAATTGGCATGTGCCTGTGGTTGATTACCATGAGTGTCAAAACCGCCCATTGAAATCATATACACCTTTGTACCAAGGTTACCTTTTATTAATCTTGCAATAAGTGCCAATTGGCGAGCAAAACTATTGTCTTGATATTCAACTTGATTTTGCCCACGGGTGTATGCATCGTGTATAATACCAGAATATTCATAAGTTGTATTTGCTACTCCTCTTAAAAATTTCAACTGATCACCGTACATACAATCATTGAACAAGGTATCATCTAAACCATAGACAACGCCAGATTCTGCAATTTCCTCTAGTTGGTCTACGTTAGATGTCACAAATGCATAATTGGTTTCATCACCTTGAAATACCAAACTACCAAATTGTCCGATTTGTATGGCCGCTGGTGCCGCTGGTGGATTAATTAAGTAATCTGGATACATGTTTTCGAAGTGTCTACCCATCCATCCGGTATTTAATCCGCTAAATCCTGTAGTTTCTATGTCTGTATTCGCAAATATATCTGAACCTGTAAAGTGAGATAAACTTTGGCCTTCATAACCTACACCGTGCACAGCTTTAAACTGACCTTGGTCCCACATTGGTGCCAATGAGTTCATATAAGATGGTACACCGAATTCATCGGTTAATTTTAAAACCTTACTTTCTGGTATATAAATATTCGGTCTTGCATTGGCATAACTATCGTATTGTGCAATAGGTATGACCGTACTTAAACCATCATTACCACCTGAAAGGCGAATCAAGATTAAAATATTATCTGTTTCAGCAGCTGCAATACCCGCCGTTAATGGCGATGGGGCAGAAGCCGATAACATATTAGCACCTAGCATCATTGAGCCTGAGCCTGCAATGCCCATTGCTTGTAAAAAAGAGCGTCTGCTCCATGTTTTATGTTCTTCATCATGGCCATCATGTTGTAGGCCTTTAAATGGTGAGTGGTGTGTATTGCACATAGAAGTAGGTGTTATTTTAATTGAAACTCAGGTTGTCTAGCTAAATATTGAAAAAGAAGGTATACTTGAAACGGACCTTGTTGCCAAGTGCCCAATGTCCAAGATTCTTGATTACCACCTTCGTAGTAAACATCTTCTACATCGCTTCTGAATATGGCAAAGGCCTTGGCATATTCTTCTTCATTTAGAAGTCCCTTAGCTAAAACGAAATCGATTATCAGTCTTGCTACGACATCTGGATTTGAATTTGTTAAGCCGGCATTACCAGATATCTCTAGTCCGAATGTTCTAAACTGCTCATTGTCGGCCATATAGAATTCTTCTAATATGCTTTCAATGGTAAGCCAACGCCCAATCATAAAATTGGTGTTGATCCAAGACCTATCTCGTTGCCAACCGGCAACATCGAAAGGTTCAAATATTTCTTGACTTAATAATGCACTATAATTGACCATTTCGGCAACATTCGTATCAGTATAATTGAAGCCAGATTCGTTTAGCGTATTAAAATAGAAATCTACCGGGCTTTTTATAATTACCCCTATTGCTTCATCGTCGAAAAAGTGCTGACTCTTAAATAATAGTCTTAAAACCGGTGCCAATTCAAAGTCATTGGTTACAAATGTGGCAGCCATGCCGTCTATAATCATTTGTGCGTTATTGGCGTCATCTCTAGAATCTGGGTGCACAAAAAATTCATATAATTTACGGCAGATGAATTCAGCTATTTCAGGAGCTCTTTGTTCGAAAAGTATGTTGATTACATCATCATATCCCCAGTTACCGGTTTGCCCTAATATCGTTTTAGAACCCGCATCATGCTTGGTAGCGTCAAATGCTACAGGTGAACAACCAACTTCACCACGCTCTACATAACCACTTAAGGCTTTTGCTGTTTCAATAATATCTTCTTCAGTATAGCCGTTACCTTCCCCCAAAGTAAATAGCTCATACAATTCACGAGCATAATTTTCATTAGGATTATTACCATTGTTATACACGCCATCTAAGTAGTATAACATGGCATTGGTCAAGCCAATTTCACTAGTAAAGGTTTTAAAATTACCGATAGAATTACGTTGAAGACAATCTATATAATCATATAAATAAGCGTTACAATTATATACGTCTAATTCAGTAACGAAATGATTACTCCAGAAAAAGCTTAATCGATCTCTTAAATTGTTGTTCAATAAACTATTGGCATAAGCCAACTGAAACTCAGATTTCTGTTCTCTCTTTAGTTGATTGCTCGCATCGCTATCTGCAGGGTAATTGTCATTGTTCCAATTTGCCCAAGCAGGTGTAGCTATTTCTGGCATATTCAGCGCTTCATCTATTAAACTATCTACCAATGCACCGGCAGATTGACCCGTTGCTTGATTAATAGTGGCCACAGAGGCACTAAAACCTAATCGGCGGTATAAATGAGATGCTCTTAGCTGATTTAAATTAGCTGTATACGGAGCAAGAGTAGAAGTATTACAATTAATGAAATATTCCATATCTTAAATAGGCATTTGTATTACGTTCGTAGAGTTGGGGCTTCTATGCTAAACGTTTCGAAATTTGGTATAGTATTTAAAACTATCTATTTTCGATAATAAGATTTCAAATAACGAGATTTATTGGTAAAAAGGCGTTGAAATTCCTACTTTTTCGATGAATTACATAATTTGCGAACTATATCATGGGAAAACATAATGAATTTGGTAAAGAGGGAGAGCAGATCGCTGTAGATTATCTTAAAAAAAACGGGTATGCCATCAAGTATAAAAATTATAGATACTTAAAGGCCGAAATAGATATTATTGCTAAAAAGGAAGATGTGTTGGCAATTGTTGAGGTGCGTTCAAGAAGTTCAAATTTTATTGAGAATATCGCAGAGACGGTTACACCTAAAAAAATAAAGCTATTGGTTATGGCCGCCGACCACTATGTTACCGACAATAATCTTGATGTTGAGGTACGTTTCGATATCATTACTATTTTAAAGAATAAGAGCAAATTTGAGCTAGAACATTTAAAATCTGCCTTTTATCATTTCTAAATAATCTACTAAATGAGTAGATTTATTAAAAAACATTTTGTTTTATTTATAACAAGTTGTTATATTTGCACAACAACCATACAGTAAAATGAAAACAATATCATCAGTCGTTGAAGAGTACATTAAGAAAAAGCCATTTTTGCAAAGTGCTCTAGCACAAGGAATCATCAATCTTACATCACTATCAAGGATAGTTAAGCCAGAGATAGAGCATGAATTAGGTAAAGACATACGTAATGGTGCAATAGTTATGGCATTGAAGCGCCTGTCTGATGATCTGGAATTTAGGGCTACCCACAAAATTTTAAAAGTATTGAAGAATATTGGCGAGATAACCGTTCGTTCTTCACTAACGGATTATACTTTTTTAGCTTCAGATAAAATATTGGTGCATCAAGCCAAGTTGCTTGAAGAAATCAATAACAATCAAGATGTATTCTATACTTCTAGCCGTGGTGTAAACGAAATCAACATTGTAATTAGTAATGTGATGGATAAAACAGTCGAGCGACTGTTTAAAGACGAAAAGTGTACTCAAAAATCTGAGGAACTTTCATCGATTACCGTAAAACTACCCGCAGAAAATGTTTCTGTACCTGGTATATATTACTTTATCTTTCAAAGATTAGCTTGGGAAGGGATTGTTCTTTACGAAGTAATCTCAACAACAAATGAATTTACAATTTTAGTAAATGATGATCAAGTAGATATAGCCTTTAAAACAATAAAAGATTTAAAAGCACTTTAGTCTTCTAAAAACTCTACGACTTCTTTGTCAGATTCTGGTTTTGCCAAGAATCGTTTTTCACTATCCAATATGAAATAGGTAGGTGTGCTTTGAATGCCAAAAGTATGTGCATAATCACTTTCCCATCTACCTAATGCAATGGCGTGGTTAAAGCCTGGTAATGTTGCAGAAACTTCTTTCCAATTAACATCATCATCTTCTAGCCCTACAGCTATGATCTTTAGATTTTCATAATCCTCTATTTCTTTATGCAATGCAGGAAGCTCTTTTAAACAATGCGAACACGTACTGCTCCAAAAAACCAGTAGATAATTATCAGCTTCTTTCATCGTTAAAAGTGAATGTTTTTTGTCATTTGCCTCCCACGTAATATCTGGCGATATTGCTCCAATTCTTAATCGAGATGCTAGTTCTACCTCATCGACCAATTTTTGGTTATTGTTGGCTATTGCTAATTTCTTCAAATGGTTTTTGAAAATATAATCTTGCACGCTAGTCATATTGTTTACATCGGCTATTTTCCATAATTGATGCATTGACCTTTCTTGAAAACCGATCGGAGTGGTTTTAATAAACGCTGCCGTAGTCTTTACGTTTTTGTTTACCTCAATTGCTAATTGCTCTTTTGTAGAGATATCGCTAGGCAGTGCAGAAAAAACATAACTAGCGAATTTATCGGTTAAGAAATTAGAACCTTGTAGAACAGGGTCACTAATTGCTAAATGGTCAAAATGATGTTGCTTTTTATTTTTAAGAAATATATCTAAATCTTCAAATTCTGACGGAATGTAGCTTCTGTTCGCCTTAATGAATTTGTGGGCAATAGTAGTAGCATGCTTTTCTTCAAAAGAGCTCTGTATTTCATTTAATTCTTTTATGATGCTTACGTACTCTTTGTTCGATTCGTTATTGGTTTCATAAAATCCTATCAGCTTATCCTGCGCAGCAGTTATCTTAGAAAAGTATTCTCTATACCACTTATTCTCTTCTGAATTTGTAATGGTCAAGCCATCTTGAAGATTGAAATTGAATTTTACATCTTCTTTTTTATCATAAATAATATCGATATAAAACTCATCTTGTGGTACGGCATATACCAATCTATACATGCCCGCCTGAGCAGTTAATGGCATTTCTAGTTTAAATGATCCGTCTCTAACAGCGCTGTCAACGCTATAGCGTTCACCATTCGGTGTCAGCTCATAGGCTATCAACCATTTAAAATCTTTAGGAGGAGAAAAGTTTCCGGCTATGGAGCCTTGTGCTTGAATACTTAATGAAATAAATAAGAGGCAAATACTAATAAGAACTTTCATACTTTTTATAAAACAATTGTCGAACCAATATGTATAGTGCAAATTACATATTGAGCTATTATGTTTCTAGAAATCTACATAAAATGCTGATGTAATGAAGCGTACTATAAAGTCGATAAAAGTAATATTCAGAAAGCAATTGTGGGCTTTAATTTTGAAAAGCTTATGATAATTCTTATTTAATCTCCATATGACCAAGGGCTTCAGCTATTTTTTGAAGCTCCTTATCATGAACAAAACCATCGGAAATAGCCACTTCGTCTAAAAGTTTGGCAACTTCTTTCTTTTTAGGTAAAGACATTAGGTTAAGAATTTTAAAAGCTTTGTCCTTATTCAAGTTTCTAGCTTGGCCTACAAAAAAACTATCAAAAGTAAAACGGTCCATGAGTTGCGTAAGATATCGCATTTCTGCAGGGTCTACCTTGCTATCTGCTAGAATAACATAGTCTACCATTTTTACTAAAGCTAATTTCTCTTCTTTTGTAAAATCTATCATACTTTTACCTACTCTGTTTCTTCTCCAAGACCAATATTTATAAATGTCTCAATAATAAGATCCATTTCTTTTTTATGAATAGCACCATCAGATATAGCAACTTCATCAAGAATCTCTGCTAAGGCTTTTTTCTGATCATGCGGTAAATTGTAGAGAGTAACTAAGGCATTGTCATACTCTAACAATTTTGCGCGTTCTAAAAATGCATCGTCAAAACCAATGATGCCTTTAAGTTTATTTAAGGTTTCCACTTCTGCAGGATGAATTTTACCGTCAGCCTTTATAACTTCATGAATCATCTTAACAAAGGCGGCTTTTACAAACTCTTCAAACTCCATACTTAATATTTAGGAGTTGAAAGATATGAAAAACAACATAATTTTTAGTATTCTTTAACACTTGTTGTTCGAGCTTATTAACAATGTAAGAGTTGTATTGCTAAAACGGATACGGACCATAGACGGCATCTCTAAATTCTTTATGAAGGTTTATTTGATCGTATGGAAAAAGCTGTACGAACAGCACTGCGGACAACTTATTTACTGGATCTACCCAAAAAAGGGTAGAAGCGGCGCCATCCCAGTAAAACTCACCCACAACGCCATTATTTTCTTCAGGAGTTTTCGGTGGTGCTACTCGAACTGCAAAGTCAATACCAAAACCTACCTGCCCTTTGCTAGGTAGCCAAGACCGTTCTGTGATACTATCTGCTAATTGATTGGTAGCCATTAGTTGCACGGTTTCTGGTTTCAGTATTTGCACAGCATCTAAACTGCCTTCATGAACGAGCATTTGGGCAAAGCGCATGTAATTATCTAATGTTGATGTGAGGCCTGATCCACCTCGTGTTAATGGCCAATGTTCGGTATAATTACTATATGTTATAGAATCTTGTATCAAATCACCTTCACCTTTTCTAATATATAATTTGGCAAATCGGTCTCTATCTTCTTCGGGAATATAATACCTGGTTTCGTGCATTTTTAAAGGGTCAAGAACATGTTTTTGTACATATTCATCATAAGGAATTCCAGAAATTCTTTCGACCAATAAGGCTTGAACATCTACACTTGGTCCGTATTCCCACTGCGTACCGGGTTGAAACCATAATGGTGTTTTCCCCATCCTTTCTGCCATTTGTGTCAACGTATTTTCTCTGTTCATGGCGTCTGCATTCTTCATTAACTTACTCAATCCAGGTATGTCATCTCTGTTCGGAAAACCTGCTGTATGCCTAGTAATGTCTCTAATGGTTATCTCTCTTTGCAAAGGTTCTGTAAGAACTTTGTTGTTTTTATCTACTCCCGTATACACCGTCATTTTTTCAAATTCATGAATGTATTTAGAGATAGGATCGTCTAACTTGAATTTTCCTTCTTCTAAGAGTGTCATTAACGCGGTGCCGGTAATAGGCTTGGTCATGGAATATATTTGAACAATGGTGTTCCTTTCCATTGGTTTGCTCGCTTTAATATCAGCATAACCAAAAGCATTGTAATACACCTCCTTTTCGTTTTCAACAATAAGTGCAGATACACCTGCAATATTTCCCGATTTTACGAACTTTTGAAGGACTGAGTCAATACGGGCTTTTGCGGCAGCAGTGATTATTTTAGATTCTATAATAGCCTGCGAAGATGCCTCTTCCTTCTTTTCTTCTTTACACGAAGTGGCAATTAAGAGAAATAAAATACTATATAGTAGTTTTTTCATGTTGAGTAAGTTGGTTTTAGGGTATTTAAAAGTACGAAATTAAATAACTGAATTTTCCGTCTACCCTAATAATTGAAGTACTTCTTCCCATATCTTGTTACTTACTTGCATACCTTCTATTTCTGATTTTTTTCTAGTCGCTAATGTTCGCTCTCCAGGATAAAATGTGCTATCTCCTTTTTGCAGTGGAGGTCCGTCGCGGGTAAATTGAATAATTTCGTTTAACAGATTTTGTTGTATTTCGGTATCTGTGAAAGTACTTGGGTCTATACACATGAATACTTGCGAAAGTGCTGTTTCATTTTTTTTCAGACCGATTTTGTAAGTAGAATTCCCTGCGGATAGTAAAGTCGCCAACATATCTAATATCATAGAAAGAGCAGAGCCTTTCCAATAGCCTACTGGTAAAGCACGTCCAGAATCCATTATGTCTCTAGGATGCTTACTGAGCTCATTATTAGAACCCCAACCACCATGAAAGGGAAGTTCTTTATTTTTTAGATCTAAGCTTTGCATTTTTCCAAATGAGAATTGTGAAAGTGCCATATCTAAAACTACATGACCTTCTTTTCTAGGAATAGCGATAACAAACGGATTGTTACCTAGTCTATTTTCTTTTCCTCCCCAAGCTGGCATATTGGGTATGGTATTGGTAAACAGTATTGAAATGCAACCTTGATCTGCTGCGCGCCAACCATACGTTCCGCCACGCATCCAATGGTTGGTGTTCTTTAGTGCTACCAAACCCATTCCATGAGTTTTGGCTAAGTGAATAGCTTGGTCTGTACATGTTATGGCATTTAGTATTCCAGACCCCAAATTGCCATCCCATCGTTCCATACTGCCCATTGATGCTGTTTTGGTCGCAATAGCATCTGTCTTGATTAAGCCTTTATCGACATAATCTATAAAAACGGGCACTCTGTTAATACCATGGGAATAAATACCATCTAAGGTGCTTTCGGTATGTATTCTAGCCAGTACTGCTGATTTTGCTTTCGTAAATGAGTGTTTGATGAACAAACTCTCCAATACAGATTTCATTTCTTCAGATGAAACTTTTATTTCGCTCAAAACGGTATATGTTAATTCAACCGTTAAGATACATAAGTTGTTTAGTTCAATAAACTTAATGAAGATTTATGTGGCATAAGGGCTGCAGACAAGAAAGAACTAAGCTTTTTTAGATACTCCTATTTCGGCAATAACATGACTAATAACATTATCTTCTTTTTCATGAAAATAGCCATCTGAAATGGCAACGTCTTTTAATATCTGAGCTAGTTTTATTTTTTTCTCTTCAGGCGTATCTTTTAAAATTTTTACACTTTGTTCAATATCAATACTTCGTGCCTGAATCAAAAAATTACTATCAAAATCGATGATGGTCATTAACTTACTTAGTGCGTTTATCTCTCCCTTATGTACTTCACCATCAGCGACAATTACAGAATCAATGATGCGGACCATTGCCAATTTCTCTGATATATCAAATTCCATTATACAGTTATTTTTTCTTTAATTTCAAAAGGTTTTAATGCCAAATATGCCCTATCAACAGATCTTATATTTTCGAAAACCAATAATAGGCGTAATCCGTTTCGGGTCTTTTTTTCTTTGATCTTACATTGTTGGGCATGCGACTGTACATATTGCAATACCCTAGTAAATGTTGCTGTCTGATAAAATTCTGATTGTTGGTCGCTAATAAAGTACCCGATCATTTTACCTTGCTTCATTACTATTTTCTCTAGACCGATGCTATTTGCTATCCATTTTATACGAACAGAGTTTAATAGATCTGCAGCCTCATCAGGTAATTCACCAAAGCGATCGACCAGTTGCGCCTCATATTTTATAAGCGCTTGTTCATCTTTTACTTGATTAAGATCTGTGTATAAGGTAAGTCTTTCTGTTATATTATTGATATAATCGTCTGGAAAGAGTAATTCGAAGTCAGAATCTATCTGTGTTTCTTTAACGAAAACCTTCTCATGTTTACCTTCAACCTCTTCATAAAGGTCTTTAAATTCGTTCTCTTTTAGTTCATCGATAGCTTCTGCCAATATTTTTTGATATGTTTCAAAACCTATCTCATTGATGAAGCCACTTTGTTCACCACCTAAAAGATCTCCGGCTCCACGAATCTCTAAATCTTTCATCGCGATATTAAATCCGCTACCTAATTCAGTAAATTGTTCTAATGCTTCGATTCGTTTACGGGCATCATTGGTCATTACTTCATAAGGCGGAGTAATGAAATAACAAAAAGCTTTCTTATTACCACGACCTACACGACCTCGCATTTGATGTAAGTCGCTCAAACCAAAATTATTGGCGTTGTTTATGAAAATGGTATTGGCATTGGTAACATCTAAACCGCTTTCTACAATAGTTGTAGAAACCAAAACATCGAACTCGCTATTCATAAAACCAAGCATTAAAGCTTCTAATTTTTTACCTTCCATTTGACCATGACCAACCGCTACTTTTGCATCTGGTACAAGCCTCTGAATCATACCGGCAACTTCCTTAATATTTTCAATACGATTGTGAATAAAGAAAACCTGACCGCCACGTTCAATTTCATAACTAACGGCATCTCTTATAATCTCTTCGTTAAAACGTACAACCTGACTTTCTATAGGGTACCTGTTAGGCGGTGCAGTGGTGATTGTTGATAAATCTCGAGCAGCCATCAAACTAAATTGAAGTGTTCTTGGTATAGGTGTTGCCGTTAACGTAAGTACATCGACATTTTCTTTGATAGACTTTAATTTGTCTTTTACCGCTACTCCAAATTTCTGTTCTTCATCAACAATTAATAGACCAAGGTCTTTGAACTGAACGTTTTTATTCACGAGCTGATGGGTGCCAATAATAATATCGACTTTACCTTCGCCCAATCGCTGTATGGTATCTTTTTTCTCTTTCGCCGTTCTAAATCTGTTCAGATAATCTACCGTTACAGGCATATCTTTTAATCGTTCTGAAAAAGTACGATGGTGTTGAAAAGCTAATATAGTGGTAGGTACTAAAACTGCTACTTGTTTACCATTATCAACTGCCTTGAATGCTGCACGAATGGCGATTTCTGTTTTACCGAACCCTACATCACCACAAATTAAGCGGTCCATAGGGCGCTCACTTTCCATGTCTCTTTTTACATCTTCGGTAGCGGTACTTTGATCAGGGGTATCTTCGTAAATAAACGAAGCTTCTAGCTCATTCTGTAAATAACTATCTGGGTTGTATTGAAATCCTTTTTCTAACCTACGTTTTGCATATATTTTTATAAGGTTGAACGCTATTTTTTTAACACGCGATTTGGTCTTATCCTTAATTTTCTTCCAAGCTCCAGAACCTAATTTGTATATTTTAGGTGGTGCACCATCTTTACCGTTAAACTTTGAAATTTTGTATAATGAATGTATGCTAACGTATAGAATATCACGCTCACCATACATTAACTTAATAGCTTCTTGCTTTTTGCCTTCAACATCTATTTTCTGTAAGCCGCCGAACTTACCGATACCGTGATCAATATGGGTAACGTAATCGCCAATTTCAAGTTTGTTCAATTCCTTTAAGGTAATTGCCTGCTTTTTAGCATAACCGTTTTTTAAATGGAATTTATGGTAGCGTTCAAAAATTTGATGATCAGTATAGCAAACCAATTTTTGGTCATCATCTATAAAGCCTTGAAATAACGGAGAAACAATAATTTGATAATGAACATGTTCGTTGACCTCTTCAAAAATGTCATGAAAACGTTTGGCTTGTTGCTCACTGGCGCAAAAGATATAATTGGTGTAGCCTTGGTCTTTATAGCTATTTAAATTCTCAATTAATAAATCAAACTTTTTATTAAAAGAGGGTTGGGGTTTAGAGTGGAATTCGACGAAGTCAACAGCATCTCTTTTTGCATCTTGTGTTAAAAGTGTAAATTTAGAAAGTTGTTGTCTAAATTCGGCACCGCCCATAAATAACTCTTCGGGTTCGGCATGTTTAATGTCTTTAGATAATTTTGTAAAAGCTTCTTTTGCCTTTTCAAAGAAATCGTCTAAACGATCATATAAAAAGTCGGTATTTTTGGCAAAAACTAGTGTATTCGATGACACGTAGGTCAAAAAACTCTGTCTTTTATCAATCAAAAACTTGTCTGCCATATTTGGGACTATAGTGATCGATTTTACCTTTTCTTTCGAAAGCTGGGTTTCTACATCAAATGTTCTTATGCTATCTATTTCATCTCCGAAAAACTCTATTCTGTAAGGCTCGTCGTGCGAGAAAGAATAGACATCAACTATACCACCACGCACCGAAAACTCGCCAGGCTCGGTAATAAAGTCTACCCGTTTAAATTTGTATTCAAATAAAATTTCGTTTAAAAAATCTAATGATAGCGTGTCCCCTAATTTCATTTTTAGGGTATTCTTGTCGAGCTCTTTTCTAGTAACTACTTTTTCAAAAAGTGCGTCGGGGTAGGTGACTATTACCGCAGGTTTCTTTCTAGAATTAATTCTGTTTAAAACCTCGGCACGTAAAAGTACATTGGCATTATCTGTCTCTTCTATTTGATAAGGTCTTCTGTAACTACCTGGGTAAAAAAGCACTTTATCTTCGCCAATAAGACGTTCTAGGTCATTCAAATAATAGGCAGCCTCTTCTTTGTCATTGAAAACCGCTAAGAACGGTCGGTCTTCTGAATTAAAGATGCTGGTAAGCACAAAAGAAAGTGATGAGCCTACAAGACCTTTCAGTTGAATGTTATTGTTTCCCGAATTTTCAGGATCGGCAATAGTATTTTGCAGTTTCCCTATTTGGGGAGACTGATTATACCGTTGTTGGATAGAAGAATGACTCAACAGTTTAAAATTTTTACAAATATAAGCATACCTAAGAAATGGATACGACTCATTATTATCGAATATGGGTTACATATTGCCCTTAAAAAGTTGCACCTTGGGGTATAGCAGAAAAGGTAAGGTGATATGGAAAATAATGAGTTTGATGTTTTTGTAATTGGAAGTGGTATTGCAGGGCAAACGGTAGCTAAAGCCTGTGTGGCTAAAGGTTTAAAAGTTGCCATTACCGATAATCGTGAATTCGGTGGTACTTGTGCAAATAGAGGGTGTGACCCAAAGAAAATTTTGTTGGGTGCCATGGAAGCATATGAACTAAGCGAGAATTTAAAAGGAAAGGGTATTGGTAAACCTGCTAAGATCAATTGGAAGCAACTACAAAAATACAAGCGAAATTTTACTTCTAATATACCTGCAACTACCGAAAAAAGTTTAACCGAATTGGGAATAACATTGTATCACCAATCTCCAAAATTTATTGATGAGCATACTTTGTTGGTAGAAGGTAAGAAAGTCGTTGCCAAGAAAATTGTTATTGCCACCGGTTTAGTACCAAGAACATTGAACTTGCCTGGAGCAAAACATTTTAAAGAGAGTGATGATTTTTTAAATCTCAAAAAGCTACCAAAGAAAATTGTTTTTGTTGGCGGAGGATATATCGGGATGGAGTTTGCTCATATGGCAGCAAGAGCTGGCGCCAAGGTTACGGTAATTGATACAGGTAAAAGACCTTTGCATGCTTTTGATGCAGATTTGGTTAATGAGCTTAGGAAATATTCTGAAACACTGGGGGTTAATTTCGTCTTTAATGCAACGCCTACAGCATTGAAAAAGAAAAGAAAACAACTCACGCTAACCTATGAGTTAAAAGGTGAGACACATACTATTGAAGCTGAAGCTTTTTTTAATACTGCAGGTCGTGTACCCGCATTGGCAGGTTTAGATTCAGAAAAGGGTAATGTTCAATTTGGAGATAAAGGTGTTGAAACAAATGATTATTTGCAGAGCACTAGTAATCCGAATGTTTATGCTTGTGGAGACGTGTCTGACAAGAACTTACCTTTGACTCCGCTTTCGGGTAGACAAGGTTATGTGGTTGCAGAAAATATTATAAATGGAAATGACAAGGTATTGGAGGTTCCTGTGATTCCTTCTGTGGTGTTTACATTACCAAATTTTGCTGCCGTAGGTTATTCGGAAGAAGAAGCACGTAGCCGTTATAAAAATATAAGAGTGAATTTTAAGGTAGTAACCGATTGGTTTAATGCGAAACGATTGAACGCACCATTGTATGCTTTCAAAATAATTATGAATGATAGAACAGGAGAAATTGTTGGTGCACACCTATTAGGACCTAATGCCGGGGAAACCATTAATATATTTACTATGGCAATCAATAATAAAATGACTGATCGCGATATAAAATCTACTATATTCTCGTATCCATCTTGGGGTAATGATATTAAAAGTATGGTTTAAGATCCTTCGTGTAAGCGTTCTTGTAACTTTTTAAATGGATTAGTTTCTCGGTTTTTGAATGCATGAATAGCTATGGCTATGAAAAGAATAACAGTACCTGTCATTGCTGAATAGGCAATGTACATATTAGCGCCGTTATGTCTTACGAAAATAGCAAACAATGCCCAAATACCAACAAGGGCGAATTCTCGCATATTTCTTTTCCAAATCATAAGTAGATTTATGACAGTAGCTGCTACAATCATATTTATTGTCCAGGCTTGTTCTGATAACAATCCTCCGTTCCAATCTAGTTTGCTTAAAAAAGCAGATATGTTCGCAATGGTGGCTACAGTAATCCATCCGCTGTAAAAACAAATGGGCCACCAAACAAAGGCAATGGTAGTGAGTGGAGCATCCCAACGCTCCATATTGGTGTTTAGAATAATCTTAATCAATGAAAGTAGTATTCCAAACATGATAACTACAGATAATCCGGTGTAGTTGTACATAAAAGCAATTACCCAGCAGCAGTTTAAAATGTTCGCTAAGACAAACCAGTAGCCTGTTTGTTCAATAAGATCGCTCGATTTATTACTGAAAAATGCTCTTTTTACCTGAAAAATACCATATGCCAACAATCCTAAAAATATGAGTCCCCAAATAGCAAAAGCATATGACGCGGGAGTAAACAAGTTTGCATACTGTGCGCTCATCTCGCCAATTGTAGTATCGTTAAGCGTAAATACTTGTGAAATATAGTTGACAATGATGACCAACAGTACAGATGCTAAATTTAGAACAGATAGTTTCTTCTTCATAATACAAAACTATAAGGGTTATCTCATAAAGTTATGCTCTTTGGCACATTAAACGAACTATTTTCGGTAATTACGCTTCTTTTTTACCTCTTTTATAGGAACGGGCAGCACGGCATCGCCTAAAAGGGCATAAATCTCACATCCGTCGCAAGGTTCTAGGGTATGTGTTCCTGTAAATTCACCAAATGCCGGGACTATCATTTGATGCTCTGTTTTGTAAAAACATGGTAACCGAACAGATTGCCTGCCTAATCCGCTCAATTTAATAGCTGGGTGTATGTGTCCCGAAAAATTGAATATACCATCTCGTTCTTCAGGGTGATGGGTTAATAAAAAAGAATCGATTATCAATTCGGGAATTACCTTTATTGCTAAAGCTTCATATTTTATCGGAGAAATAATATCGTGATTGCCGCTTACCAGAGTTATTTCTGCTGATATCGTTTTTACCCATTCTGTAAAAAGTGCCCATTCTGTATTTAGGGAGGAATGGAACAAATCACCTAAAAAAACTATCGATTCTGGTTTAAAATGATTCACTACCGAGGTTAGTGCTTCAAAATTTTGCTGTACAGCCTGTTGCGGTACTGCGGCACCATATTTTCTAAAATGAGACACTTTACCTAAATGAACATCACTAATTAATAACATTGATTTCTCCACCCAAAATAGGGATCCAGAGAAATGCATTTCAAAAATTTGATTGCGAAGGGTAATCGAATGGGTCATCGATGTAAAATTAGTTATTTCTTCATCAATAGCGCGGCCATTTTTTTAATTCGATCAGCGAGTTTTTCACTAGATAGTTTTTCGCGACTCATGCGGTCGGTGATAAGCGGGAATGAAAACGGAGTTGGTTTTGAGCACTGTTTCCAAACAATTTCTTGCGTGGCAATACGCTCTAATGATAGTCGTAAACGCCCTTCTTCCAACTGGTGTTCAAAGGTTTCGGTAAAGGCTTGTTGAAACAATAAATTGTCTGGTTCGTAATCCCTGAAAACATCAAATAACAATTGAGAACTGCTTTGTAAATGCTTCATTTTAATACCTTTTTTCGGGTATCCGGTGAAGACCATACCACTTATAATGGCAACATCTCTAAATCTACGGCGTGCCATTTCTGTTGCGTTCAAACTTTTCTGTAAATCATCAAGCATAAAATCTTTGGTAAACAAATCATTATCCAATACTTGTTGAATATCTATGGGTTGATCTGATAGTAATTCGAAGCCATAATCATTGAAGGCCAATGAAAAAGTAATGGGAGATAACAAACTAATGCGATACCCTAACAAACTTCCCATAGCTTCATGAACAAACCTGCCTTCAAAAGGGTAGAAGAGGTGATGGTAGCCATCGCGAGTTTTAAAGGTTTCAATTAAAAATTCGGAAGGTTTGGGTACAATGCTATCTCTTCGCTGTCTTTCAAAAAGTGGCGCCAATGCCCTAATTTCTGCAGATTGGTTTTTATTAGGTTCGCTTGAACTATACAGTTCATTTCTAAGTAATTCAGACATTTGAGCAGATAGTGTTAGTCGGCTCCCCATCCAACTAGAGATTTTATTGGTTTTTTTGTTCGAATTTTTTACCTGAACCGTCATTTCTTTTATCCGAATGAATTCTAGGTTTCTTCCTGCGAACGTAAATACATCGCCTCTATTTAGCTTAGAAATAAAGAATTCTTCAATAGATCCGATATAACCGCCTTTTTGATATTTAACGGCTATATTGACGTCACCTACAATGGTGCCTATTTGAAAACGGTGCCGCATGGCGACACCACGATTATTGACCTTGAATTTACCATCTTCTTCTATTTCAACTTTTTTGTACTCGTCATAGCTTTGCAAACTTTGGCTGCCCATGACCAAAAAGTTCAATAACCACTGCCATTTTTCTTCGGTAAGGGCTTGGTAGCAGAACGTCTGTTTTATTTCTTGATAGATTTCTTTGGGGTAGAATCCGTCTGAAATTGCCAAGGTGGTCAAGTATTGCAACAGCACATCATAACTGTTAAGGTAGGGCATGCGGTCTTCAACAGTATTCAATTTTACCGCTTTTTGTAATGCTGATGCCTCAATAAGTTCAATGGCATGCGTAGGTAGAAAATAGATAACACTTTCTTTTCCAGGTCTATGACCACTACGCCCTGCTCTTTGCAGAAATCGAGCAACACCTTTTGGTCCGCCAATTTGTATGACGGTTTCTACTGGGGCAAAATCGACACCAAGATCTAGGCTCGAAGTGCAGACAACAGCTTTTAACTGTTCATTTCTAATGGCATTTTCTACCCAAACCCTAGTTTCTTTATTTATACTACCATGGTGCATTGCCATTTCACCGGCATATTCAGGGTGTTTTTCCAGAATTTTCTGAAACCAAATTTCGCATTGACTACGTGTATTTGTAAAAAGTAAGGTGGTTTTGCTATTGTTGATAATAGGCACTACTTCTTCTAACAAATGAAGCCCTAAATGACCACGCCACGGGAAGGTTTCCATCTTTTTAGGAATAATACTTTTAACCGTAATCTTCTTATTGATGTTCGCTTTAATAAGAACAGAATTTTCAAGCACCTGTGTCTCCATGCCCAATAAAACATCTCGTGCCTGCTCTAAATTACCGATCGTTGCCGAAATACCCCATATTCTTAATTGTGATGAGATGTTCTTTAAACGAGATAAGGCTAGTTCCATTTGTACTCCTCGCTTTGTTCCCAATATTTCATGCCATTCATCTACAACAATAGCAGAGCAATCTTTGAAAATTTTATCATAGCCTTTTGTGGCTAATAGTAATTGTAAGCTTTCTGGAGTAGTAATCAACAAATCGGGCATTTGTTTTTTTTGCTGTGCACGTTCTTTGGTAGTCGTGTCACCAGAACGAATACCAACAGTCATTTGAGTATCTAGATCTAAGGTAATGCGTTCTGCAGATTGTTTTATTTCTTGGGATAAAGCGCGAAGCGGAGTAATCCAAATTGCCTTTAATCCTTTTTTGTGCTTGGTCTTATAATCAGGATTATTTTTGATGTAATTCAATACAATAGGAAACCATAATGCATAGGTTTTACCACTACCCGTAGGAGCATTCAAGAGTCCGTTTTTACCCTGCAGAAAAGCTTTCCAAGTATCTTTTTGGAATTTAAATGGCTTCCAACCTTGTTCTTGAAACCAATATTCGGCGATATCATATAACTTCTCTCTATTCATTGCTCGGAATTAAGTTCTTCAAATCCTCAAGCGTATTTGCTTCGTGAATATTCTTGTCTTTTCGCCATCGTAACATTCTTGGAAATCGAGTGGCAATTCCACTTTTATGACGTTTAGATAATGCGATACCTTCAAATGCGATTTCGAACACGTGATGCGGAGTTACACTTCGCACTGGCCCAAATCTTTCTAGGGTGTTTTTCTTTATCCAGGCATCTAGTTTTCTAAATTCTAGATCGGTTAATCCAGAATAGGCTTTAGCGAACGTAACCAGTTCTTTTTCTCCTTCTTCATTATCTTTCCAAAGTGCAAAGGTGTAATCTGTAAAAAGATTACTGCGCCTTCCATGTCCGCGCATCGCATAAGTTAATACAGCGTCTATAGTTAATGGGTCTACTTTCCATTTCCACCAATCGCCTTTTTTTCGCCCTACTAAATAAGGAGAATTTTTTCTTTTGAGCATGAGTCCTTCACTATACATTTCGCGAGAACGATCTCTTTCTTGAGCCAATTCATCCCAAGAATTAAAATGCATTGTATCGGATAGGTGAAGAGGGATATCACTTCGGCTCCGCTCGGTGACCTCATCAAACATATTCTCCAGTATTTTTCTGCGTTCTATAAAAGGTGTTTGTCGAATATCTTTTCCTTCCCACTCTAAAATATCATAAGCTTTCAAAATAACAGGAACCTTTTTTAATAGTGCTGCGGATATGTTTTTACGACCAATTCTCGTCTGTAGGTCATTGAAGGTACCGATTGTACCATTGGGAAAAGGAAGTATTTCACCATCTATGACTGTTCCGTTTGGGATTACGCTAACGAACTTTTCGAATTCGGGATACTTATCGGTCACTAATTCTTCACCACGGCTCCACACAAATAGTTTATCATTTCTAAGGATAACTTGTGAGCGGATGCCATCCCATTTATGTTCTGCCGACCAGTCATGAATATCGCCTAAGTCAGAAGCTTCACCTTCTATTGCATAGGCTAAATAAAATGGGTAGGGTTTAGATAAGTAATCACTCTCATTTTCTTCAAGTACCAATTGCTGAAAAGAAATAGTGTTCGGGTCCCAATTACCCATCAGTTTATACGCTAAAATATCTTCATCTATTTCTGTGGCTTTTGCCAAAGCACGTGTCATAAGTTTTTGACTAACGCCGATTCTGAATCCGCCAGTAATCAGTTTTGTAAATACAAAACGTTCGTAGTAGTTGAGTACTTTCCAGTTTTCATAGAGATATGCTTTTTTGTCTTCGTCAGTCTTCTTTTTTAGGGCAATCATTTCCTCTAAAAAAACGGTCAGACTTTTATCTGATGATTGATTTGCAGTAGGAATAACCAAAGCAATGGTCTCTGCCAAATCACCTACAATATGATAGCTTTCTTCAAATAACCACAGCGGAATATTTGCCAATTCTGACGCCCAGGTTCTTAGAAGAGTAGTGTTAACAGGTCTTGGCGGTCTTCGATGAGATAAAATAGCGATTGTCCATACTTTATCGGCATCGTTAGCTTTTAAAAAGTAGTCGGTCAATGCCTGTACCTTAACCGTAGTTTTATTGGTACTGTCTAATGTTTTTATGAGTAGCGCAAAATTTTTCATGATGCAACAGTAGATTTAGACGCTAATGCAGTTTCGTTTTCTTCTTCGCCATATTGTGTAGCCTCGGTACGTGCGTCATACCCTTGTTCGCGTAAATATTTCGAGAATATATCGGTGTATCCGTGTGTAGAAATGATTTTTTCAGCTCCCGTTACTTTAATACTTTCCAGAAGTCCGCCCCAATCGCAATGGTCACTAAGCACAAAGCCTTTGTCAACTGCTCTCCTTCTTCTAGCACCTCTAAAGGTCATCCATCCACTAGCAGAAGCAGTAACATAGGGCACCATTTTTCTTATCCATGTACTGCCATGTGCACTTGGTGGTGCTAAAACGATATTGCCTAACAGTTGTTCTTTCTTTGTTTCTTTGGTAATAAGAGTCGTTTTCGGAAAATTTACTAAAGGTCGCAAGACCTCTGTCATATTTTCGATGGCACCATGGGTGTATATTTCGCCAATATCAGTATTCAAATATTTTAGTAGACGCTGTGCTTTTCCTAAACTATACCCGAAAAGAATAGAGGTTTTGCCTTTAGCTTTATTTTCTGCCCACCAGTTATTAATATTTTCTAGCACCTCTGCTTGTGGCGTCCATTTAAATGCTGGGAGCCCAAAAGTACATTCGGTAATAAAGGTGTGGCATTTTATAGGTTCATACGGAGTAGAGATACCATCATTTTCGGTTTTGTAATCACCTGTAAATACCCAAACTTCGCCTTTATGTTCAACTCGTATTTGTGATGAACCAATTATATGACCTGCAGGGTGCAGACTAAATTTTACGTTATTTATTATAAAAGTTTCACCCCATTCTTTTCCTTCAACATTGATTTCACCTAATCGATGTAGAATAATTGGAACATTTCTGTGGTGTGTAATATACTTTTTATGACCGTATCTACTGTGGTCGGCATGCCCATGTGAAATAATGGCATGGTTTACTGGTTTCCACGGGTCAAGGTAGACCTTGGCTTTTTCGCAATAAATGCCATTGGCCGTAAATTGTAATAGAGGAGTTTTCATAGCGACATCAAGTTACAAATTTTGCATGCAAACAAAGTTGATGACAAACTAAACTATGACCTCTAAAAAAATTATATTTGCTCAATAATTAAAAAATAAGATATGTCTTTTGCAGATTTATATAGTAGCGGTGAGCACAGAAGAAACGTAGCTCATTTTGCAGCTTTGGCAACTTTAGCGTCTATTGATGGTGAAATTAGTACTGAAGAAAAAAAATTATTAGATCGTTTCGCTACTAAATTAGATATTACCGAGTCTGAGTATGAAGAGGTGTTTAAGAAAGAAAATAAATACCCTATCGATTCTACACCAGATTCTGAGAAACGATTAGAGCGTTTATACGATTTGTTTAGAATCGTGTATTCTGATCATGAAATTGATGATGAAGAAAGACTATTAATTAAAAAATATGCTATTGGTCTTGGCTTTACCGGTGAAAAAGCAGATGCTATTATAGAACGTTCTATAGCTATTTTTGGTGGTAGAATAGATTTTGATGATTATCTATACTTAGTAAAAAATTAAGCGTTGAAAAATGTGAAAATAAAAAAGGGAGCAATTTGCTCCCTTTTTTTATTAATGATATTTATTTAAAAATTCTTGTAGTTTTTCGACCATGTTTTTGCTTCCGCAGAAGAACGGAACCCGTTGATGGAGTTCTGTTGGTTCAATATCCATAATCCTGTTTTTACCGCCAATTGCCAATCCGTTAGCTTGTTCTGCCAAAAACGCCATGGGATTGCATTCGTATAATAATCTTAGTTTACCACTTTCAGTAACACTA
This sequence comes from Maribacter caenipelagi, assembly GCF_004364175.1. Lineage (GTDB taxonomy): Bacteria > Bacteroidota > Bacteroidia > Flavobacteriales > Flavobacteriaceae > Maribacter > Maribacter caenipelagi. Next base: position 574,836 of record NZ_SNZW01000011.1, read on the forward strand.
CTTTTTGGATACATATAAATACCACCTTTAATCATGTTTCTATGAAAGTCAGATACTAAAGAACCTATGTACCTAGAGGTATAAGGTCTATCACCTTCTTCCATTTGGCAATACTTTATATAATCTTTCACACCTTGATGAAAATGTACGTAGTTACCTTCGTTTACAGAGTAGATTCTTCCATTTTCAGGAAATTTCATATTAGGGTGAGATAGATAAAAAGTACCCAAGGCCGGGTTTAAGGTAAACCCGTTTACACCATCACCTGTTGTATACACCAACATAGTAGACGTACCGTAAACTACGTAACCTGCAGCTACTTGCTTATTACCAGGTTGTAAAAAATCTTCTATTGTAACAGGTGTACCTACGGGAGTTATACGTCTGTAAATAGAAAAAATAGTACCAACCGAAACATTGACGTCAATGTTAGAAGATCCATCTAAAGGATCGATAAGTACTACATATTTATTCTGGTGATTGTCGTCATTACTGTTGATACTAATGAAACTATCTTCTTCCTCAGAGGCAATACCGCAAACAATTTCTCTGTTTTTAAGAGTCTGAATAAATTTATCATTGGCAAAAAGGTCAAGCTTTTGTTGATCCTCACCTTGAATGTTGGTTTCGCCAACTCCGCCTAAGATATCGATTAGACCTGCTTTGCTTACCTCGTGGTTGACAACTTTTGCAGCTAATCTAATGGCATTGATAAGCTTTGATAATTCACCCGAGGAATATTGAAATGAGTCTTGATTTTCAATGATAAATTCCCCTAGGGTCTGATTTCTTTTTGGAGACATCTTTTAGTTTATGGTTTATACAAATATCGTGTATTTTGTTAAACGTTCAATTTAGATTTTAATTACATTTTTTAAATTTATAACTTTGTGTTTTATTTGTAACAATTATGGATTATACAATTAGAGTTGCCCAGAGGGAAGACATGAAGCAGGTGCTTCACTTAATTCAAGAATTAGCCACTTTTGAAAAGGAAGATGATGCCGTAGAGGTAAGTGTGCAGAATTTAGAAGAAGATGGTTTTGGTAAACAAAAATTGTTCCACTGTTTTGTTGCAGAAAAGAATGATAACATCGTAGGTATGGCTTTGGTTTACCCAAGGTATTCTACTTGGAAAGGACCAGTTATTCATTTAGAAGATTTAATCGTTACCAAAGAAATGCGCGGTAGCGGTTTGGGAACGGCACTTTTAAATGAGGTGGTTAAATATGGCGATGCGTTAGGTGTAAAAAGAATTAGCTGGGAAGTAATAGATTGGAACGAGCCAGCCATTGGTTTTTACGAAAGTAAAGGAGCCAATGTCATGAGAGATTGGGATGTTGTTCAATTAGATGAAGCCGGAATGAAAGAGTATTTAAGCGCATTAGCGTAATTGAAAAAGAACTATAAAACGTAGATAGCAATAGCATATGAGAGTTTTTAAATTTGGAGGAGCATCGGTTAAAGATGCAAATGCGGTTAAAAATGTAGTTAAGGTTTTGAAAGAGGTAGGGTATGAAAATACGCTACTGGTAGTATCGGCAATGGGGAAAACCACCAATGCCATGGAAGATATTATAAATGCTTATTTTAATGATAAGAAGGAAATACCTTCTAAAGTAGCCGAAATGGTAGATTACCATCATAGCATTGTATCTGAGTTATTTCCGAATGCACAACATGCTATTTATAAGGAAATAAAGGTTCTTGTAGATGAGATTAATGGCTTTTTAGTATGGAATAAATCGCCCAATTATAATTTTGTTTATGATCAAATAGTTGGATACGGAGAATTGATTTCTACCACAATAATTAGTGCATATTTTAAGGAAATAGGTATAGCGAATAATTGGTTAGACGTTAGAAATTTTATTAAAACAGATAGTAATTATAGAGATACTACGGTTGATTGGGAACGTACTCAGAAGAATGTAACCACCATAGATCAACGGGTGTTGAATATTACGCAAGGTTTTTTAGGTAGCGATGATAATAACTTTACCACGACTTTAGGTAGAGAAGGATCTGATTATTCTGCCGCAATTTTAGCATACTGTTTAAATGCCGATTCCGTAACTATTTGGAAAGATGTCCCGGGCGTTTTAAATGCTGATCCTAGGTATTTTGAAGAAACACAATTGTTAAATAATATCTCTTATAGAGAAGCTATAGAATTAGCATTTTACGGGGCATCTGTAATTCACCCAAAAACATTACAGCCTTTGCAACGTAAAGAGATTCCGCTTCATGTAAAATCTTTCGTAAATCCCACAGGTAAGGGAACTACTGTTGGTAAGGGTGTTGGTATAGAACCAAAAGTGCCGTGTTTTATAGTGAAGAAAAATCAGGTTCTAATGAAGTTGTCTTCGCTAGATTTCTCGTTCATAGTCGAAGACAGTATAAGTGAACTTTTTAAGTTGTTTCATCAGCATAAAATAAAGGTAGATTTAATTCAGAATTCCGCTATTAGTTTTTCTGTTTGTATCGATAATAAATTTGGTGGTTTAGAAGCGCTTTTGCAACAACTAAAAAGCAAATTCAAAGTAGCTCACCATGAAAATGTTTCTTTGTATACGATTAGACATTTTAATACTAAAGCGTTAGAATCGTTACAGAACGGTCATGAGCTGTTGTTAGAACAGCGTGGAACGGAAACGGTTCAGTTGGTAGTGAAGTAGTTTTAAAGCTATTTCGGTAATTTTTAATAGGTAGCTACAAACGCTATTTTCCTATATTTACAGTCTAATCGATGATGATTTATGGGTTTAGTTACCGCAAAGGAAATTGCCAAAGCTATCAACATGTCTAAATATGGAGTGTTTGGTACTTTTATTGGTTGGGTGTTATTGAAGGTAACGCGTTTATCTCGTATAAATAGAGACTACGATAGCATGGCTCATTTAGAAGGTGAAGATTATGCTAATGCTATTCTAAAGCTATATGAAATCGACTATGAAATTCCTGAGGAAGACTTTAGACGTTTGCCAAAAGAAGGTCCGTATGTAACTATTAGTAACCACCCACTAGGTGCTATTGATGGTATTTTGTTGTTCAAGTTAATGGTGAAACAACGACCGGACTACAAAATAATGGCTAATTTCTTATTACAAAGAATGGTGCCGTTAGAGCCTTTTGTTTTGCCAGTTAATCCTTTTACTGAACACAAAGATGCTAGAAGTAATTTAGCAGGTTTCAAGAAAACATTAGAGCATCTGAAAAATGGTCATGTATTAGGTGTTTTTCCGGCAGGAGAGGTCTCTACTTATAAAGATGGCAAGCTCATTGTCGATAAACCTTGGGAAGAAGCAGCTATAAAATTAATTAGAAAGGCAAATGTACCTGTAGTGCCTATTTACTTTCATGCCAAGAACAGTTCTTTATTTTACCGTATTTCTAAATTAGGAGATTCTTTAAGAACGGCAATGATACCTTCTCAAGTTTTTTCGCAAAGAAATAGACCCATAAAAGTGAGGATAGGGCAGCCGATTTCTTTGGCTACCCAAAAAGAACAACAGAGTTTAGAAGAATATACAGATCTTCTTCGTCGTAAAACTTATATGCTGTCTAACGCATATGAGAAAGAACGTTTAATAGACCAAATACCGACTTCCCTTAAAATACCTAAGCAACCTAAGAAAATTGCCGACGCCGTTCGTAAAGAGGTTATGGAGGGTGAAATAGAGAAGCTGAGGGAGAAAGATTGTCGTTTGTTGCAAAGTAAAAATTATGAAGTCTTTTTAGCAAAGGAAAAAGATATGCCTTTTATTTTGAAAGAAATAGGGCGACAGCGTGAAGTAACATTTAGAGCCATTGGCGAGGGTACGAATAAAGCGATTGACCTTGATAGTTTTGATAGCTACTATCATCATCTTTTTTTATGGGATTCCGAAGCTAAATGCATTGTAGGTGCCTACAGAATGGGAATGGGATCTGAAATTTTTCCGCAACATGGTATTGATGGTTTTTATCTTCAAGATCTTTTTAGGGTAGAACCAGAATTGTATGATATGATGGAGAACTCTATTGAAATGGGTCGTGCCTATATCACTAAAGAATACCAGCAAAAACCAATGCCGTTGTTTTTACTTTGGAAGGGGATTGTGCATACTACATTACGATTTCCTGAACATAAGTATTTAATAGGTGGGGTAAGTATTAGCAATCAGTTTTCGAACTTCTCTAAATCGTTGATGATCGAATTTATGAAGTCTAATTATTGGGATCCTTACGTAGCGCAATACATAAGACCCAAAAAGGAATTTAAAGTGAAATTGAAGGATGCTGATAAGGAGTTCGTTTTTGATGAAACCCAGGCAGATTTAAATAAGTTCGATCGTTTAATTGATGAGGTAGAACCAGGTAACTTACGTTTACCGGTGTTAATTAAAAAGTACATCAAACAGAATGCGAAAGTAGTTGCGTTCAACGTAGATCCATTGTTCAATAACTCGGTAGACGGATTAATGTATATTAAAATTGCAGATCTACCTGAGAGTACCGTAAAACCTGTGATGGAAGAATTTCAGGCAGAATTAGAGCGAAAATTATTAGAATCTCAAAATTTAGATGCAGAGGAGTAATTTAATCTATACCTACAACACTACTTCGTCGTTCAAAAAGTACATTATCTACCCATTGACCATGTAATTTGCCAATGCGCTCGCGTTTGCCGATCATTCTGAAACCTGTAGCCTCATGTACTTTTATACTGCCATAATTTGTGGGGAATACTCCAGATTGTAGCGTCCAAATACCTTCTTGTTCGCTTGCTTTTATTACATGTTCTAGTAATAATTTACCTAAGCCTTTTCCTCTACTGTTTTTAGAGATATAGACACTTATTTCTGCGACACCACCATATACGCATCTGCTAGAAACAGGTGAGAGTGCGACCCAACCCATAATTTCAGTATTGTTTTCAGCAACAAAACGGCAGGTTCTCATGTGTGCTTTGTCCCAAACTTCAAAAGTGGGTATATTGGTTTCAAAAGTGGCAATGCCAGTATCAATACCTTCTTTGTAAATTTTGGCAACGAACTCCCAGTCCGGTGCCGACATTTTTCTTATTGCTATATCTTTCATAATATCATATAGATTTAACAACAGCCACTACTGGGTGCGCAAGATGCTTGAGCAACTTCTGCAGTTTCAGGTACACCGCAAGTTTCTTTAGCCTTACAGTCTGTCTTTTCTACACCTAATTGCATTAAAATTTGACCATCTTTTATTTGGTGTGATAAAACAAATAATTGAGCAGTGTGAAATACCGAATTGCTATATTCAAATTTAACTTCGACATCTTTCTCCATAGGCTTTATTTGATCTACCTTGTTAAGAATACTCAATGCCTTATCGGCAACCATATAATCTCTTTTACCTATTTCTTCGGGACTCTCCCATAACTGAATAATTGTTTCTTTCCAGAAGTCCGTTCCAGCACCACAGTCAACAGAGTCGATAATAATGTTTTTAACTTCTGTAATGTGATAGTTTGCACCTACCAATTGACCAGGTGCATATTCAAATACCAAGCTTTTATCTGTGTTTTCTTTTAATAACGATAGAAATTCTTTTGTTTTCATGTCTATACTTTTTATTTAACAACAATTGCTTTTTGTGGTGTTGAAGAAAGAATTCAGTAAAGTTTGTACCTCTGTCCATTTTGAAAGATTAATACAATAGCATACTTTTTTACCTTCAATTTCACCTTTAATCAAATCTATACTCTTTAGCTCTTTTAAATGTTGCGAGATAGTTGGTTGAGCTAAACCAATTTCATCAACGATGTCATTACATATGCAAGATTCTTGCTGACTTATGTATTGAAGAATTGCAATGCGAGCAGGGTTTGACAATACCTTAAATATGATTGCCAACTGATTTTGCTCTACATTAAATATTTGTGTTTTCGTAATTCCCATTTCATATTTATATATTGCAATATTACGATAATAAACGATATAAAAAAAGCCAGATTATATTTTATCTAGCTTAAGTTTTTTAGAACCAAGGTTTTCTACCTACCTGATATGTGTTGTAAAATTCTTCATCTGATTTTGTTAGATAGATGATTCCTTCAATTAATCCTACAACTGCAGTTGCCGTAAGTATAAAACCTCCAATAACAAAACAAACAGTTATATAACCAATTACAGTAGCCCCTAATAAGATAAAACCTTCTTTTTGATATCCAAGTAAGAATTTATGAACCCCTAAAGAACCAAAGATGATTGCTAAAATACCAACTAAAACCTTTTTGTTTTCACCTCCAGCTCCGCTGAAAGCTTCTTTAGCCCCTGCTGTAAATTCATTGGCAGTTTTTTTTGCACTTTCACTGAATTCTTTAGCAGATTCTTTGGCATCTTCACTAAATTCTTTCGCTGATTCTTTAGCGTTATCAAAAGCATCTTCTGCTTTATCTCCAAAATCTTTATTCTCGTCTGACATTTTTGTTGTTGTTTGGTGGTTATTATAAGCGATAAATGTAGCAATTATTTTAACATCACAAAAATGCTTTATCTAATGGCTCCCAAAGTTCTAGCTTATTTCCGTCAGGGTCTAAGATCCATCCGAATTTTCCATATTCAAATTCTTCAATTTCTCCAACTACGGTGACGCCTTCTTTTTTTAACACTTCTAAAAGTTCAACAAGATTTTCAACCCTAAAATTCATCATAAAACTAGATTTACTGGGATTGAAATATTCTGTGTCTGCATTCATAGGGCTCCATTGCGTGGAGCAATCGTTTCCTTCTTTATCTTTCCACCAAAATGTACAACCGTATTGATCAGTGTTCAGTCCTAAATGCTTATTGTACCAGTTTTTTGAATGATCTGGGTCTTTTGTTTTAAAAAAGAATCCGCCCAAACCTGTTACTCTTTTTTTCATATCTTTTTATTTTTTGATATTCTTCTCGTATAAACTAATCCATTCTGTCGCAGTCATTTTTGTACATAGCTCTGCAATGAGTTCGTAAGGAATGTCATCCAAACTTTTAAACCGAACGCAACTTTTGCCCATGTCTAGTTTTCGTTTGCAATGAATAGGGTATTCGTTCTTAAACCAGTTCATTAGTGCGGGATCTGCATAAATACCGGAATGATAAAGTGCGATAAAGTTTTTCTGAGAAGCCAAATTAATAAAAGGCAAAGGTAGTTCTGGTTGTACATGATACCCTGCCGGATATAGTGAATGTGGAACTACATAGCCCAACATGCCATAACTTAATTGCTCTTCAAAACCATTGGGTAAATTCTTTGAAATAATACCTCTTAGCTTTTCAATTACCACTTTACGTTCTGGTGGTAGTTGTGCAATATATTCGTCTGGGCTGTTGGATTCATATTTCATACTATTCTAAAAATTTAGCTTTTATTTTGTCTACTACCGTTTGTGCTAACTTGATTTTACTTTCTACCGTCCAACCTGCTACGTGAGGAGATAGTATGACCTGATCAGAATGTATTAAATATTGAAATGCTTCTGGTAAATTATCATCTGTGAACATATTCTCAAATGAAGCTTTTTCATATTCCAATACATCTAAACCTGCGCCTAGAACTATGCCTGATTTTAAAGCGTCTACCAAAGCTGTAGTAATAATACATTTACCTCTGGCGGTATTAATTATCCAAATAGGATTTTTAAATTTCTCAAGAAACTCAGCATCGACCATTCCTATAGTCAATTCTGTCTGTGGTACATGTAAACTAACGACATCGACTCTATTTTGAAATTCCATTATACCTACTTGGCGGGCATTTTCATCTTCTACACCACCTTTAATGTCATAACAAATAACCTCTTCTACATCAAAACCTTTTAGCTTTTTAGCAAATGCTTTTCCCATATTACCGTACCCGATAATACCTACAACCTTACCTTCTAACTCAATGCCACGGTTACCTTCGCGATCCCATTTTCCGCTTCTAACTTCTTTATCTGCGGTGTTCAGTTTATTAAAGAGCGATAAAAGCATACCTAATGCATGCTCACCTACGGCATTACGATTGCCTTCGGGTGCTGCAGCAAGAAATATGCCAAGTGACTTAGCATGTTGTGTGTCAATATTTTCAAGCCCCGCGCCTAATCTGCCTATAAATTTCAAGTTCTTTGCTTTGTCTAAAAATGTAGCATCTATCGAAAATCTACTGCGAATTATGAGTCCGTCGTAATCTTCGATTTTAGCTTCTATTTCTTCTTTTGATGAGCTATAATCTTCATCGTTCTGAAAACCTAGTTCAGAAAATTGCTCTATTATTAGTGGGTGATTTATATCTACGTGTAATACTTTCATTTACGCTTAATTATATTTTGGGGTAATCTGTTTGTGTTTTTTTATCTTTTACGTTACCGGTGTGTGCGGTGCTTAATTTTTCAAATAACATGAGTTCTACAATTTCATCGTTTTTGGTCATGGGGCAGTGCTCAACACCTTTTGGTACTATAATAATTTCACCTTGTTGTACAACTTCGGTACGATCTCGAAACTGCATATAAAGCGTGCCTTTGACAACTTGAAAAAGTTCATCTTCATTTTCATGTGAATGCCATACAAACCCACCTTTAATCTTTGCCAATAAAACTTGCATATCATCGACAATACCTATTTGATGCGGATGCCAAAAGTCATTTACGTGATTATACTTTTCTTTTAGGTTGATACTTTTCATGTGTGTTCGTTTCATCCTGTATTAGGATAAAAGGATAGTTTAATTTCTATGATTGTAAAATTTGATATAGTAAGATACGCAAAGCACCACTATTCTAAAAAGAAGATGAGCTGTTTATTAAATGCCTAAAATCAATTTTGCTATAGAGAAGTAGATTAAAATACCGAAAATGTCATTACTGGTTGTAATGAAAGGTCCGGTTGCAATGGCGGGATCTATACCTCTTTTATCTAAAAATAGTGGAACGAAAGTACCAATGAATCCTGCTACTACGATTACCGCAATTAACGAAATTGAAATTGCCAATGAGGTTGGGAAATCTCCCTTCCATATCCATGTAAAAATCAATAATAAACACGAAAGAATAAATCCGTTCAGTAATGCCAAAAGCATCTCTTTAATCAATCGGCTACTTATACTTCCCTTAATATCATCATTTGCCAGACCTTGAACAATAATGGCACTAGACTGCACACCAACATTACCTGCCATTGCAGCTATTAGCGGAGTAAAAAGGAATAGTACGGTATATTCGCGAAACATTTCTTCAAAACCGCCCATAATAACCGCTGCCCCTGCACCACCAAAAAGACCTAGAATTAACCACGGTAAACGGGCTTTAGTAAGATCCCAAATGCTATCATCTGCTTCTACATCTTGTGATATACCCGCTGCCATTTGGTAATCGCGTTCAGCTTCTTCTTTTATAACATCTATAATATCATCAATGGTAATACGACCTACCAGTCTGCCTATTTCATCAACTACAGGTATGGCTTCTAGGTCATATTTACTCATTATTCTCGCCACTTCTTCTGGGTCTTCGTTGACGTTTACAGAATCTACGTTTTTTATAAAGACGTCTTTAATATGGGTTTTGGTCGAAGTGGTCAGTAAATCTTTTAATGATAATCTTCCTTTTAACTTGTCTTCGTCATCGACCACATAAATAGAATGTACCCTAGTAACATTCTCAGCTTGCGCCCGCATTTCTTTAACACAGGTAAGCACGTTCCAATTTTCATTAACCTTTACAAGCTCTTTCGCCATAAGTCCGCCAGCAGAATCATCGGCATATCTTAATAGGTCAACGATATCTTTTGCGTGTTCTCTATCTTCAATTTTAGAGATAACGTCTTGTATCTGGTCCTTGGGTAGCTCGCCAATGATATCTGCAGCATCATCTGTATCTAGTTCTTCTAGCTCACTGGCAATTTCTTTTGTAGAAAGACTGCTTAATATAGCTTCACGAACATCTTCATCTAACTCGGTAAGTACATCTGAGGTTTTGTCACTATCCAATAACTTAATTAGATAGGTAGCTTTTTCCTTATCTAATTCATTTATGATTTCGGCGACATCGGCATAATGCACAGCACCTAGCATAGAATTAAGCTCAGCATCATTGTTCTGTTCAATGAGCTGTTCTATTTCTATTACAAATTCTTCGGTTAGCTTAAAGGGTGTCATTTGCTATTTTGTTCGTCAATGCTATAAAATCGTCGACCGCTAATTGTTCTGGTCGAAGGTCAAATATAGTATCTTCTCTTAAATTATCTGATAATGTAAATGTTTTTAAACTGTTACGTAAAGTCTTTCTTCGCTGATTAAAGGCTGTCTTTACCACCCGATACAAAAGTTGCTCATCGCAAGAAAGTTCAAAATTCGCTTTACGGGTTAATCGTAATACCCCCGACTGTACTTTCGGCGGAGGATCAAAAACATCTGGTTCAACGGTAAAAAGATATTCAGCGTCGTAAAAAGCTTGTACCAAAACTGAAAGAATACCGTATGCCTTACTACCTTCTGATGAGCAAATACGTTGCGCAACTTCTTTTTGGAACATCCCCGAAAATTCAGGAATTTGATTTCTTAGCTCCAACATTTTAAAAACGATCTGCGTAGAAATATTATATGGGAAGTTACCGGTTATGCCAAATTGCTCATCGCCAAATAGGGTTGAAGTATCAAAATTTAAAAAATCGGCTTCAATGACCTTAAAAGTACCATCACCTTTAAATGCTTTAGGGTGTTCTAACGGAAAAGTTTCGTTGAGGTAGGTGATAGACTCCGTATCCAAATCCATAGCCACTAAATTACTATCTCGTAATAGCAGGTATTTAGTTAGTACGCCTGTACCCGGACCTATTTCTATTACATTCTTATAATCTTTTTGTAATAAGGTTTCGGCAATTTGTTGGGCAATATCTTCATCTTTCAAAAAATGTTGACCTAAATATTTCTTTGCTTTTACAGGACCTTTTTCGTAATGCTTTTTGTGAGCATTCTTATCACCTTTATTCTTCTGTCTTTTCGTTCCCATAGCTCTATTTTAACGGTGCCTTATTTTGCAATATAGGTCCAAGCATTTTTTCCTGAAGCTAATTGAATTTGTATTCTTTCGTAAGCTTCGCCTTCGTATCTATCTGCTTTTTGTAATTCTTGATGAGATAGGGTATACACTTGCCCTTTTATAGCATCTTCTTTATCTCCTGTATGTTGCAGCGTAGGGTAGAGGTCTGCCACTTTTATGTCAGATAACGTATACAAAGGTAATTCGTCTTCGAATCCGTTTAAAGGTCTCGCGAAAACTCCTAATTGCACTTCTCTTTCTTGTAAAGTACCGTACGTAAATAGATAATGTGTAGCAGTTGCTCTTTGCACAAAGAACTCATCTACCACTTCTAATTCGGTTTTAAAAGAAACCAATTGACCAGCAAATTTCTTTTGAATACTTTCTATTAGCGAAGGTGCATCTTCTTTATAGTACCTTTCTAACGTAGCTTTGTCAGCTACGGTATACTGAACCGAATATGTGAAACCGCCCATGTCTTCTTCTACCAAAACTTTAGTAAACTTTGCACTTAAGAATTTACCGGTTGAAAGCACTTGCGGAATATGGGTTTCTTTCATCCACTGCAACCAGGTTTCATGAGCTGTTTCTTCAATATTCGTGGTAACGTTATATATATACATGGGTTATATCAAGTTCTATTTGAAATGCAAAGTTAGTTCAACTAAGGCTTAAAACGAATTAGATAATACCTGATTTTAATTTATAGCGTCTCCCCTTAAAATTCTAAAGTTCTTTCTTGCTTCAGGAAAATAGTAACTGTCTTGATAATTGTAGATAATTTTCTCGTACTGTTCCTTAGCCTTTTGAGGATCGTTCAATACTTGTCTATACAATTCGCCCAGAGCATAATAGGCATCATCGGCTAGAATGCCATTGCCGTAGAACGTGATGATTTTTTGATAGTTTAATTGTGCTTCCTCGTATTTCTTTTGCTTATCAAATAATTGTGCTTGTTTTAAAAGCGCCTCGTCTTCAATTTTTTCTCCCTTATGGTTTTCTAAAATATCGTCCAATGCAGTTATTGCCTCATCGGTTTTATTTTGGTAGGCTAAAAAATCTGCCCTGGCATATTTTTTTAAAGCGGTTTGTGTAGAGTCTTCAAGTGAATTATCTGAAATCAGTAGGCTCAACTGCATAGCATCGTTGGCTATTAGTTGAGAGGTAGAACTTCGCAGTACTTTCAATTGCGTTAATGCCCAATCGAAATCTCCTTTATAGAAGCTAGTTTGTGCTACCTTATAACGAGCATCTTGACCTAAAACATCATTTTTTAATTTTTGCTGAATCTGAGAGAAGTAGATGAGTGCTTCGTTAAACTTTTTATCATAGACCAAAATATCGCCTAATGCTAATTTTAAATATGCGGTACCTCTGTCACTTAATGGCAACTCTAAACTATTCTTCAATAATTTTTCTGCAGGTGCAGGATCGTTCTTTGTAAACGTTAGAAAATTAGCGTAGGCCACTTGAAGTTGTAACGATTGTGTTTGGTAGCCATATTCATCTACTAAGGCTTCGTATTTTTTTTGAATAGCATCTAATTGATTGCCAGAAGCATTTAATAGTTCAATATCAATGAGGTTTAACTCCGCATCTAATTGAGTTATCTTATTGTTGGTATTTTCAATAATATAGCTGTAGATATCTTTGGCAATTTCACGTTCTTCATTGTCTAGGGCATCATTGCCTAAATTTTCTAGCCGCGTGGTGGAGCTACCGTTCATGCGTTTGAAAATGGCTTTCTCTTGTCTAAATGCACTACCATATTGCTTTTGTTGAACGAATAACCAGCTTAAGAGTTCGTTCCAAAGAATATCAGGATTCTTTTGGGCACGCTCCAATAATACTTTTTTTAAAAGGATGTTATTTTTGTTCTCTGCATCTTCAGAAACGAAATCATCAATACTTCTTAATATGTTAGATTTAGATGTTTTGCCATCAATAACAAGATTTAAATATGAATTATACATCGCTTCTACATTGCCTTGTTCCCCATAAATTCTGGCAAGTTGAAAGTTGAAGTTTAGTGCAGGATTTAGCTTCATTGATGTTTGAAAGGCTTTTATAGCCATATCTAAAAGACTGTATTTTTGAAATTGAAGACCTATAGCGTATCCGTAATTAGGATTTTTAGAGATGATGCCCAACGCTTTATCATAATAGGTTTGTGCCATTTCTTCTTTTTCTTGAAGAGCATAATTGTAACCCAAATCTATTAATAACGTTGGGTAAGGATTGCGGTCTTTTAGACGTTGATTTAAAAAATCTTCAGCTTCTTTGTAGCGTTCTAATTGCTGATAGCAAGCAACTAAATCTTGTACGTATTCTGTTCTTCTCGGGTTTTTCTCTACTAATTTTTCGTAGAAAACAACCGCTTTTTCAAAATCACCATCAGCAAAATATTGCTTTGCCAAGAAATCATCTTGGGCAAAGGCGAAAGTAGATAGAGCTAAATATGTTATTAGGAAAAAGATAAACCGCATAATCAAATATACATAGAATGCGGTAAGTTGTTGTTAAGTAGATGCTAACAAGCACTTGTTTTTACGAGATACTAACTTTGATTTTTTAGTGAGCGAATCTTGTAGTGACTATAGTATTAATGTGACACGATTTTAAGACCTATAATTGAACCTATTAATGTTGTAATGAAAAGTATACGTAAAAAAGTAGCTGGTTCTTTGAATACGAATATACCAACTAGTACTGTGCCTACGGCACCAATTCCCGTCCATACTGCATAAGCGGTACCGATTGGTAATGTTTGTGTCGCTTTCACTAATAGTATCATACTTATGGCAAGTGCAACTAAAAACCCAACATACCACAAGTACATTTCATTGCCAGTAGTTTCTTTGGCTTTACCTAAACAGAAAGCAAAGGCTACCTCAAAAAGACCCGCGATTATTAATAATGCCCAATTCATAGTTGTACAGATTTAGTAAAAGTAAAGGTCAATAATCTTTACAATTTATTCATTGTAATGAAGGTACTTTTTTAATGTGGTGCCTTTACAGATAAACGAAAGATTTTCGTTGTAAATATCTTGGTTGCTGCAAGCAAGAAAGACCGATAGCAATAAAATTGGTTTAAGTTTATAATAGGTGTTTAGGGTATATTTTATGGGGGCTAAAAGACTGTCTGTTTACATTCGCTAAGGATAAGAATTAGCCTATTCAAACCTTAATAAGAAAATTGATGCTATTTTAAATCGGGCGATTTTCGGTGTTTGGTTCCCTGTTCATAAGCATATGTAAGTCCAATTAAAACAGGCTCGTCATACATTCTACCCAGAAATTGGAGTCCCGCTGGTAGGTTTCCTCTTGTAAAACCCATGGGAACCGTAAAGGCTGGCTGTCCTGTGTGTGGACTAATAACCTGACTATTGTCTCCCTTATATTCTTCTTGATATTGATCAATAGGAGCTGGAGGGTGATTCCACGAAGGATAAACGATGGCGTCTAGTTGTAAAGAATCCATCATGTTTTCAATAGCTTCTCGAAATGCAACTCTTCGAATATCGGTATAGGCATCTAAACATGGTATTTCCGAATTTTCCCATCTATCAGTGTGGGCTGCATTACGAACTAATCTTTCTCTAGCAAAATCAGATGTACTTCCCACTTCAATAATATCTTCAATTGTTTTTAATGAATCATTTTTAACGTAATCGGATAAAAAAGTCTCGACATCATCGCGAAAAGTAGCACACCATTGATTTTGTTTTAAGTATTGAAAATCAGGCACGATAACCGAATCGATGACCGAAGCGCCTAAAGAGTCTAATTGCAGAAGTGCTTTGTTAAATAATTGATTTATTTCTGGATGTGGATTATCATCACTTAAGGTTCTCAGAACCCCTATTCTAGAACCGTTTAGGGCATCTTTTTTAAGAAATTGTGTATAATCTGCCGGTGTCTTTCCCTCTGAATATGTTGTTATTGGGTCTTTAGGGTCTATACCTGCAATAACTTCTAAAACTTTAGTTGCATCTTCAACAGTTCTGCACATGGGGCCGACCACATCATTCCTCAAATAAAGCGGAACAATTGCACTTCTACTTACTAATCCTAAAGTAGTTCTAAAACCTACCAGAGCATTATGAGATGATGGACCTCTGATTGAATTTCCAGTATCTGTGCCAAGACCTATTGTTCCAAAATTGGCGGCAATCGAAGCACCTGTACCACCACTGGATCCTGCAGGTACGTAGTTGGTATTATACGGATTTCTAGTGGTGCCGGCTGTTGAACTTTCGCTATGCATAGGGCTAAAAGCCCATTCTGCCATGTTAGATTTTGCTATGATTATTGCACCGGCTTCTACAAGTTTCTTGATAATAAATGCATCTTCTTCTGGAACATAGTTTTGTAGTGCCAGAGAACCTGCAGTAGTAGGTAGGTCTGTTGTATTAATATTATCTTTTACAATTAACGGTATACCATGTAAAGGGCGTAAAGTGCCAGTTCGTTTATATTCTTCATCAAGTTCTTTCGCTATTTCTAAAGCTCTGGGGTTAATTACCGTAATTGCGTTCAAAGAATTATCAAAATTTTCAATTCTTTCAAGATATGCATTTACCAACTGTTCACTGTTAAAGGTCTTATTCTTATAGGATTTATGAATATCTGAAATGGTTAGTTCTTCAATGTCTAGCTCTTTTTCATTTGTAGATTTTTTATCAGCGCATCCTAGAAAAATCATACTCATAATTAACAGATAGCAATTGAATTTGAAATTCATAATGAAGAAAGTTTTAAGATTTTACCAGTTCATATTTGAAAATGAAGGTTTTACTAAATTAATGAATATAGATGAGGTAGTGTGGCTGAGTTGCAATTGAAAAAATGTTTTTATCGAGTCGATATTATTAGGTATGTGTTTTAAAGCAAAACGCCGTGTAACATTCGTTAAACGGCGTTTTGTTGAATATATGTTAAAACTTAAATCTCAGAATAAAATCTGAATGTTTTAGTGTTAATCTATTATATCAAAACCACAATAAGGCACTAATACTTCAGGAATTTTAATTCCGTCTGCAGTTTGGTAGTTTTCAAGAATTCCCGCTAAAACACGAGGTAAAGCCAAAGAACTTCCGTTCAAGGTGTGTGCCAATTGGTTTTTACCATTCTCATCCTTAAAACGCAGTTTTAATCTGTTGGCTTGATAAGTCTCAAAATTTGAAACTGAACTTATTTCTAACCACCTATCCTGTGCTGTGGAGAATACTTCAAAATCAAAAGTAAGTGCGGCTGTGAAACCTAGATCACCACCACAAAGTCTTAAAATGCGGTAAGGTAGTTTTAACTCTCTAAGAATATTCTTTACGTGTTCAACCATACCATCTAAAGCTTCATATGATTTTGATGGATGTTCTACACGTACTATTTCAACTTTATCGAATTGATGAAGTCTATTTAAACCACGCACATGAGCTCCATAGCTACCAGCTTCTCTTCTAAAACACGGTGTGTAACCCGTATATGTAATAGGGAAATCACTTTCGTTGACGATTACATCTCTAAAAATATTCGTTACCGGAACCTCTGCAGTCGGTATTAAATAAAGATCATCTGCTGTTACATGGTACATTTGTCCTTCTTTGTCCGGTAATTGACCTGTACCATAACCTGAAAGTTCATTTACCAAATGCGGAACTTGAATTTCGGTATAACCTGCTTCAGTGTTTTTATCTAAGAAATAGGCAATTAAAGCACGTTGTAAACGAGCACCTTTTCCTTTGTAAACCGGGAATCCTGCGCCAGCAATCTTAACACCTAATTCAAAATCTATGATGTCATATTTCTTCGCCAGCTCCCAATGTGGTAGGGCGCCTTCAACCAATTTAGGTACTTCACCTTCATTGAATATCTCTTCATTGTCGTCTTCAGTAGAGCCTTTTTTTACAGAAGTATGTGGTGCATTCGGTAATTGGTAAAGAAGTGTTTGTAGCTCTTCTTCTACTGCATTTAAATCATTACCTAATTGTTTTGATTCTTCCTTTAGTTTTACCGTTTGTTCTTTTAAAGAATTAGCTTCTTGAGCTTTTCCAGTTTTGTACAATACACCGATCTCTTTGGAAATTTTATTCGATTCTGCCAAAATGTTGTCCAAACTTGTTTGGGCAGCACGTCGGTTTTCATCTAATTGAAGCACTTTTTCAATTAAGGGTCGTGCATCAATATTCCTTTTTCCAAGGGCTAGGATAATATCTTCTTGATTATCTCTAATGGTTTGTATTTGTAACATTATGGATGTATTGTATTTAAAAACAAATTTACATTAATCTAAAATTTCTAATGCCCACTTTTCAAGACTAAACATCGATTATTATGGTTTTTAATCAAATTGTTCTAAATCTATTAAGTTTTGCTAGATACAAGAACTTGTATTTAGAGATATATTATTTTTCAGGACTTCCTAAGTTTGAAGGTAGAATCCAATCGTGATGTTTTGTTCGGTACCATGTCTCTGCTGCAAGATCAGTTTTAGAATCTATGAAGGGTACATAAGGTTTGCGATTTATACTAATCTTCGACTTTTCTAGGTAAACTGCAACGTTTCTATCGTTTTGTTCGAATTCTTTTTTTAAATATTGGGCAAACTGCCATGCAAAATCCGGGTAGGCAAATATTTTGCGCTCTTGACCGCGAGATACATAATCTTTCGGTATAATAATGAACTCTTCTTTGGTGTCTTTATCGACTACTTTAAAGGTGCCTTTACCTTGTCTGCTACGTAGCATCATTCGCCAACTCATTCTATGTCCTTCTTCACTCCATAGTACATCGTCTTTTATAGCATGATGTCTTACAGGTAGTAATAACTGAATTATGAAATAAATACTTCCGCTAAATAACAGTACATTTTTGTAATTAGGCAACTTTGAATATGTGGTTGTAAATGCTGGTTTTGTTTTAAAAAATATTTTACGAATAGTTTCTGACTCAAAAAAGAAGACGCTGAAAGCAATTGATAAATAAGGGAATATGCCTATCTGAAATATGATAGAATTGAATAGATGAAAGAACAATGAAAGAAAGAATGCCGCTTTTCTAGTTGGTTTCCAGAGTAATGCTGGGACAATGAGCAAATCAAACAAAATACCAACAGACCCTATTATGGTATGTATCCAAGGTTCTTGTAAAATGTCGCCCACAAGCCAATAATTTCTTTTAGAATGCATCAGAACGGCTATGGTGCTAAAATCTAACCAATCTCCATACATTTTTGCTACAGATGCATATACATAAACTATAAATAATTGTAGTACAACTACCCATTTTACATAGGCATACATAGAGTTACATTCTAATTCAGGATGTAATCTAACGTCATACGATCGACTTCTTTCCGCAGGAAAAAAGCACATTAATAATGATATTAAAATGAGTAAATAGTAATGATTGTTATAAGCTGTTTTTTGCATTAAATACGTAGCAGTCCATAATACTGTAAAAGATATGATACTTGCTCTGTATTTGAAGCCCAAAGCAATACATAGTCCAAGTAATCCCATTAATCCAAAATAGAAATACATGCCATTACCTGGCAGTGGTTGTAGAAATTCAAAATCTATAAAAGGAAACTTATATTTTGGCGTGATCAGATTTCGCTTTACCCATCCCGTAGTAATAGCGCCAAAACACTCTAGGGAGACGAGTATGCCGAAAAATATTCGAAAAATAATTAACGGGCTATTATCTATACGTTGAAATAATAACCTGTTGAGCATAATTACTTTTTAATATAGTGTAGCGATTTTTCTTT
Organism: Maribacter caenipelagi; assembly: GCF_004364175.1. Lineage (GTDB taxonomy): Bacteria > Bacteroidota > Bacteroidia > Flavobacteriales > Flavobacteriaceae > Maribacter > Maribacter caenipelagi. The sequence continues at coordinate 593,635 of NZ_SNZW01000011.1, forward strand.
GTCTTTGGCTAATTGATCTTTTAAAGCATCAATAGATTCAAATTTATGTTCATCTCTCAAGCGAACCAAAATATTTACTTGAATTTTTTGGTCATATAAATCGGCATCAAAATTGAAAAAATTGATTTCTATAGATTTCTCCGTACCATTTACGGTCGGGTTATAGCCAATATTCATCATACCATGTACTACCTCTCCATTTAAATTGCTATTTACGATATAAGCTCCATTTTTTGGTATTAGCTTGTAATCTTCAGCAATAGATAGGTTTGCCGTTGGGTAGCCTAGTTGCTTGCCAATGCCCTTACCTTTTGTAATTGTTCCCGTAAGCATATATTCATAGCCTAAATAGCTATTGGCGGTTTCAATATCGCCCTCTTCCAATGCTTTTCTGATTTTGGTAGAACTTACCGATACATCATCGATTTCTTGAGCGGGAATTTCTTCGACCGAAAAGTCATACGTGTTGCCAAAAGTGATCAAATCTGTGATGTTGGCATTTCTATTTCGCCCAAACCTATGATCATACCCGATAATTACCTTTTTAATATGTAAAGTATTTACAAGCATATCGCGCACGAACTCAATAGCCGTAAGACGAGAAAATTCTTTGGTGAAAGGATGAATAATTAGTACGTCTAGACCAAGTTTTTCTAAAATACTGATCTTTTCATCTATGGTGTTCAGCAGTTTTATATTCGCATCTTTCTGTAAAACCATTCTTGGATGTGGAAAAAACGTAAGAACCGAAGATTTTAGTTCGGTACTCTTGGCATGATTTATGATTTTATTAAGTATTTTAAGGTGACCTATATGCACACCATCAAAGGTGCCTATGGTAATGACCGTAGGATATTCTTCTTTATACTTAGAAATGTTGCGGACTGTAATCACCTATGATAGAAAATAAAAAGACTTATATTTGATTTTGAGTTAAAAGCCTCTTAATGATTGCAAAATTACGCCTAGTTTTTACAATTACCATAGTATTTCTTTCCTTTTCCGGTATGGCACAAACTGCTTATTGGAAAAGTACGGAATTAAACAATATGGCTAAGCAATTCACTAAAGAACAGTTAAGAGTAAATAAAGGAACAGCTTTTACCTTTAATCAGCAACAATTTTTACAAGCACTTTCAGAGAATAAAACTTCCAAGATTATTTATTTTCCACATGAAACGGGTAAGTTAATTCCGTTTTTAGTAGAAGATGCCCATCTCTTTTCTCAAGAATTAGCACTTAAATATCCATCTATAAAATCATATAAGGGTATCGCTTTGCACGATGCCACTACTCAAATTCGTTTTAGTGTTTCACCCAAAGGTATTCAAAGTACCATGAGTACTTCTGGTGAAAACGGAGCATTGTTTATGCAGAAATCTGCTGACGACACCTATGTATTATATCGAAGAACAGAGCAAGATGAGCGTGATATCGACTTCGTTTGTAAAACAATGCCAGAGGTCAAAGAATATTCGCAAAACCTTACTGCCAAGTTAGTTGATGACCAAACACTAAGAAAATTTAGAGTAGCCATTTCTGCTTCAGGTGAATATACAGAATTTCATGGAGGAACAAAGGCAGATGCTCTTGCCGCCATTAACGCTACGCTAACAAGAATTAATGCAGTTTTTGAACGTGATTTGGCAATAACTTTAGAATTGATAGCCAACACTGATCTTGTTATATATACAAACCCCGAAACGGATCCTTATACCGGTAGTTTAAGTTCTCAGGTTCAAAATACGCTAACCAGTGTTATTGGTGAGTCTAATTACGATATAGGGCATCTTTTTAATCAGCAGGATAATACGTTAGACGGTAATTCGGGTTTTATAGGCGCTGTTTGTACAGATAGTAGAAAGGGTAGTGGTTATACTACATTGTCTTCGCCGGTAGGTGATGCTTTCGATATTGATTTGGTCGCTCATGAAATGGGACATCAGTTTGGTGCGAATCATTCATTTTCACATATTTCAGAAGGTACAACGGTACAGGTTGAGCCGGCTAGTGGTACAACCATTATGGGGTATGCAGGCATAACAGGTGTCAATAACGTTGCTTCTAATAGTGATGATTACTTTCATTATGTAAGCATAGTTCAAATACGAGATTATCTAGAAACTGTTTCGTGTGGGGTAACAGAGGTACTTGCAAATAACCCGCCTACTATTACACCTTTATCAGATTATGTGATACCAAAAGGAACTCCTTTTGTTCTTACGGGTGAGGCAACTGATGTTGATGTGGCGAATGTGCTTAGTTATTCTTGGGAGCAGATTGATAACGGAATAGTAACACAGTCTACATTTGGTCCTGATAACCCAGCAGGAGCAAATTTTAGATCATTACCACCGACATTAACACCAGAAAGATATTTTCCCAATTTAAATAGAATTTTAGTCGGAGAGCTAACTCAGACGGTGCCAACTTCTGGTTCTGCATGGGAAACCCTTTCTAATGTTGGGCGTGAGATGAATTTTTCATTGACTGTACGAGATAATGCCCTAAATGGCGGGCAATCAGATTCAGATGAGATGACAGTTTCGGTAATTAATGAAGCCGGACCGTTTTTGATTAATTCTCAAAGTACTGAAGAGTCTTTTGAGGCTGGATCAGTGCAAACTATTTCTTGGGATGTTGCCAATACCAATGTTTTACCTGTAAATGCAGCGACCGTTTCTATATACTTATCTACTGATCGAGGTATGACTTTTCCAATTTTATTGGCAGAAAATACCTTGAACGATGGTAGTCAGACTTTAATTATACCAAATATAACTACGAGTACAGGACGTTTTATGATTAAAGCAGATGACAATATTTTCTTTGCTGTCAATGATGCAACCTTTTCAATTACTCCTTCAGAAATCGTACTAAATTTTGACGAAGTCATTTACGACATTTGTAAACCAGATGACTTAAGTGTTGATTTTACCTATGAAACCGATTTAGGTTTTGATGAAGAAAGTGCATTTAGTGTACTTGATTTGCCAATAGGTATGACAGCTACATTTACACCGGCATTTGCAGATGCTGATAATACTTTGGTTACGGTTGATTTTGAAGGAATTTCTACAGTAGACCCCGGTATTTACCCTGTTCGAGTTTTAGCTACGGCAGATACGGTTACAAAAGAAATTACACTACAGTTAAGAATTTTTGACGATAATTTTGAAGAGGTAGTTCTAATTTTACCTGTAGATAATTTTGAGAATGCATCGACCGATGTGTTGTTAGAATGGGGAACATCGGTCGGTAATACGCAATATGATGTTGAAATTGCAGAAGACAATACTTTTACGAATATTATAGAATCTAGTAGGGTAAATAGTAGTTCGTACTCACCTACACTTTTAGATAATAATAGCACTTATTTTTGGAGGGTAAAACCACGAAATGATTGTGGAGAGGGAATTTTTAGTCCGGCCTTTAGTTTTTCTACTGTTCAGTTTAATTGCGCTAATAAAAGTGCTACAGGTATGCCAATAGCTATATCTAGTAGTGGAACACCTGTAATTACATCTAAGATTGTGTTTTTTGAAGATTTACCGGTAGCCGATATTAATGTGCAGTTAGATATTGAACATACCTTTTTGGCCGATTTGGTCATTACCCTAACATCGCCTGCGGGAACTACGGTAACATTGGTTTCTAATTCTTGCGGAGATTCACGAGATATCACTGCTACTTTTGATGATGATAGTCCGGTTTTTACTTGTTCGGTAAGCCCTGGTATTAGCGGTTCGGTAAAACCTTTAGGAAGTTTAAGTTCATTTAATGGAGAGTCGATACTTGGTGAGTGGACTTTAGAAATAAAAGATAACGCTCCTTCAGATGGTGGTAGCTTAAATTCTTTTGTTCTTGAAGCATGTGTAGAGGGAGATTTTAGACCAGATGCCGATAATGACGGCGTGTTCGATGATGGTGATGATTTATGTTTAGGTACGCCAGCTGGTCAAGAAGTAGATGCTTCTGGTTGTGCTATCTATCGTTTTCCTGTAGAAAACTTTATTGTTAGTCTGGAAAGTGAAACCTGTAGCGATAATAATGATGGGTCGTTGTCCATTGTGCCGAAGTTGGCGCTAGACTATGAAGTGGTAGTTTCTGGTAATGGATTAAATCTAACTCAGAATTTTTCGAATGCCTTTAATTTGGCAAATTTAAGTTCAGGTACCTATTCACTTTGCCTAACAGGTACAGATGGTGTAATCGCCTACCAAGAGTATTGTGTTGAGGTGCAGATTACCGAACCGTCACCGCTAAATGTAACTTCAAAAATTGCAATAGATGGCTCTCAAGTAACACTTGAAATGAATGGGTCGTCATTTTATACTATAGAATTGAACGGAGTGGCAACACAGACAGCAGAATCTACAGTAGTGCTAGATTTAGATAAAGGATTGAATTCATTAAAGGTTTTTACAGATATACCTTGTCAAGGTGTTTATGAAGAGCAGATTGGTTTTTATGTGCAGCCCATTGTATATCAAAATCCTGTAAAAGAAATTGTTCAAGTCTATTTAGGCGCAACACAAGAAAAGGTTGCCGTAAGTGTTTTTAGTGCCGATGGTAGATATGTTTTTGGTATTTCTATTCTACCCATAAACGGAATCATAAGTTTAGATTTGAGTTCGCTGTCTACTGGTATTTATTACTTAAAGTATAAGGGTAGAACAATAAATGGAACTTCTAAAGTAATTAAAGAATGATGCGCTTTTTAGTACTTGTTACGTGTTTGTTTATGGCTGTTACCAGTTGTAAAAAGAAAAGTGCTGCAAACCCGCCCGAGGCAGTACTGTTGGTTTTTCCAGAAGAAAATTCTGAATGTACCACGGGTGTCGATATAGGCGAAGAGACGAGTAGAGTAGAGTTTAGATGGAATTTAGCGGATAATACGGAATCTTATGAATTAAGAGTGACAAACATTGCAACTGGTACAGTACAGACTATTGTTTCATCAACGAATTCTGCACAATTACCTCTGGCAAAAGGCGAACAGTTTTCTTGGTTTGTTCGATCCAGAAATAGTGAAGTAGAGCAAACGGTATCAAGCACAGAGTGGTATTTTTATAATTCAGGTTCTAGAACAACATTTGCACCTTTTCCTGCAACTATAATAAATCCAGCTTCTTCAGATAATGTTTTTAAAGATATAAATAACGAAGTTGAACTGTCATGGTCTGCATCTGATCTAGATAATGATGTCGCTAGTTATGAAGTGTATTTCTCTGTAGAAACACCACCTATAAATTTAATTAGAGAATTATCTTCGGCCGTAACAAGTATAAAAGTTTCGGTTACATCTGATACGGTGTATTATTGGAAGATTATCGTTATTGATGAAGAAGGGAATAAATCAGATACAGGGGTTTACAGTTTTAAAGTACTTTAAGAATTATTGAATTGATTCATTGTTCTGGCAATACCGGCTAGTACAAATGAATTAATAATCTCGGTTGATTTTTTTAATCGCTCTGGCATCAGTGCTTTTTCTTCTTCGTTCCAGTTTCCTAATACATATTCAACCTGTCTGCCTTTGCCGAAGTCAGCCCCTACTCCAAATCTATACCTGTTGTATAATATTGTCTGTAGAAACAGTTCTATATCTTTTAATCCGTTATGACCGCCATTACTGCCTTTTGTTTTAATGCGAATAGTACCGAAGGGCAGGTTAATGTCATCTGTAATTACAAGAATGTTACTTTGAGGAATTTTTTCTTTATCCATCCAATACTTTAAGGCTTTACCACTGCGGTTCATATAGGTAGATGGTTTAAGGCAGATAATTGTTCTACCTTTTATTTTATAGGATCCTATATCACCAAGTTTAGCGGTTTCAAAAGTAAAGTCATTTACTTTGGCTACTTCATCTAGTATTTTGAAACCAATGTTGTGGCGGGTTTCTGCATATTCCTCTCCTATATTGCCAAGGCCAACGATTAAAAATTTCTTCATAGGGTCTTTCTCTTCTGTAATTAAGTTCTGTTTTATAAAAAGAGATTTTAAAAACTTGAACATTGGTAGTTTAATTTAAGGCGTAAAAATACAAAAGCATCCTGATACAAGTACCAGGATGCTTTAATGTATAGTTTAGACTGTAAAGACTACTCTTGAGCAGCTTCTTCAGATGCACCTTCTGCACCTTCAGCTCCTTCTTCTCCTTCTTCATCTTCGTCATCAGTAACCACAGCAGTACGAGCAGTTTTAACCTGTACTACAACTTGGCTTTCTGGGTGTAAGATGGTAAAATCTTCATTCATTAACGTCGCTACAGAAATGTTTTGACCGATTTTCAATTTAGAAATATCGATGTTAAAGAAATCTGGTAATTTACTTGGTAATGCTTTGATTGAAAGTTTACGTTTTCTGAACAATAAACGTCCACCGTTACGTACACCTGGTGAATTTCCTTCTAATGATACAGGAATATCCATAGTAACCATTTTATCATCGAATAATTGATAAAAATCAATATGGATGATTGCATCTGTTACTGGGTGAAACTGAATATCTTGCATGATTGCTTTAACAGAAGCTCCGCCATCCAATTCAATTGCAACTGTGTGTGCATTTGGAGTGTAAACCAAGTCTCTGAACGCTAGTTCATCTGCTGAAAAGTGTAATGGTTTATCCCCTCCGTATACTACGCAAGGAACCTTTCCAGCATTACGTAAGGCTTTGGTTGCTTTTTTGCCCACGCTTTCTCTTTCTGATCCTTTAATTGTAATTGACTTCATTATATGTATTAAAAATTAATATTCTTGTTTTGGCTTCTAACTTACATTAAGAACTTAGAAGATATAGAGTTATTGTTATGTACTTTGTCCATTACTTCTGCAAATAGATTAGCACAACTTAATACTCTTACTTTATCACTCTTGATTTCTATTGGAATAGAATCGGTAATGATCAATTCCGTTAATTTCGAGTTTTCAATTTTTTCGTATGCATCACCTGATAATAAACCGTGGGTGGTAATAGCTCTAACACTAAGTGCACCACGCTCCATCATTAAATCAGCTGCTTTGGTCAATGTGCCTGCAGTATCTACCATATCATCTACAAGAACTACGTTTTTACCTTGAACATCACCAATCAACTCCATATGTGAAATTATATTGGCTTTCGCTCTTTGTTTGTAACAAACAACTACATCACTATCTAGTGCTTTAGAATATGCGTAGGCTCTTTTCGAACCGCCCATATCTGGAGATGCAATAGTAAGATTTTTTAAACCTAAGTTCTTTAGGTATGGTAAAAACAACGTAGATGCAAAAAGATGATCAACTGGTTTTTCAAAGAATCCTTGTATCTGATCGGCATGCAGATCCATTGTAATGATTCTAGTAGCACCTGCCGTTTCTAGCATTTTAGCAACTAGTTTTGCTGCAATCGGTACTCTAGGTTTGTCTTTTCTATCTTGTCTTGCCCAACCAAAATATGGCATAACCGCTGTAATATGACGTGCAGAAGCTCTTTTTGCAGCGTCTATCATCAACAACATTTCCATTAAATTTTCAGGTCCTGGGTGTGTCGAACCTATGATGAAAATTCGTGTTCCACGAATAGACTCTTCAAAAGAAGGTTGAAATTCCCCATCACTATAACGAGAAAAAGATATTTTACCCAATTCCGTTCCGTAGGCCTTAGCGATTTTTTCGCCTAAGATTTTACTTTGTGTACAAGCAAATATTTTCGGTTGTGGAACTTGGTATGGCATGTCTTTCTTATTGTTTTCCAAACAGTTGCTTCAATAAATTATTGAGGTCTTTGTTTTTAAGGAGGTGCAAATTTAAAAATTAAATTCGGTTGCTAATGCATAAAACTGGATATTTTTGGTGTTGGAAAGAAAATAATTATTTAGTTTTGCAGTCCTGTTTTACAGGATGCCGTTTCTTAACGGTAAAATATGCTCGAGTGGCGGAACTGGTAGACGCGCTGGATTCAAAATCCAAATTTGAAAGAGCGTAAAATATTAAGCCGAAGTGGTGGAATTGGTAGACACGATGGATTCAAAATCCATTGCTCACAAGGCGTGCGGGTTCGATTCCCGCCTTCGGTACGAAAAAAGCTGAGATGAAAATCTCGGCTTTTTTTATGCCCAGGTACAACATAGGTACAACATTTTGTCTTTTTTCAGAACCAAATTGGCTTTAGTGCTATATCCTTTTATTTGATGGCAAATCCTATTTTCTATACTGAAGATTAATAAAATTTGTCTTCTCTCAACTTTTTTGCTTCGTTAGAGAGAGTTTTTTATCATACAATATCACCGCAAGGTAAACTCGTAAAATACTTCCATCAAAAGACTACGGCATAAAGCCAACGCTTCTTCCCCTACTCATTTATTCCGTTTCCTTTTGAGTGAAGATTTTATCTTCCGTTTGGCTTCTGCTCAAATATTGTTTAATCAAAAATTTGAGTATTATGACAACAAAAGCGAGTACCACAAAGAAGCACAGTACAACTAAAGTAGCTGCGAAAAAAGAAGTAAACGGAAAGAAATCATCCGTACTTCAAATTCAGAACTTACCATTGGGCAAAATCAAGCCTGACCCAGAACAACCAAGAAAGACGTTTAACGAAGACGCATTACAGCAGCTTTCTGACAGTATCGAAAAGCACGGTGTGTTGCAACCAATCACGGTAAGACAACTAAATGGGCATTACGTCATCGTGATGGGCGAACGAAGATATCGTGCAAGTAAATTAACAGGAAAGAAAACGATACCCTGTATAGTGAGGACTTATGAGAACAATGATGTGCTTGAAGTTCAGATTATCGAGAATCTGCAAAGACAGGATATCGAACCGACCGAAGAAGCTGAGGCGATTGCTTACCTAAGCGAGAAATATTCGCCAAGAGAAATAGCAAAGCGGTTGGGTAGAACGGATAACTTCATCAGACAGCGACTTAAATTGGCTGGATTGATTGATGGTTTCAAGCAATTTGTACGCAATGGCGAAATGACCATATCATTGGGTGTCGGTGTAGCACTCTTTGAACCTGAAGAACAGCTAATGATGCTGGAAACGATGGGCGAGGATTTTAATGCGCACCAGATAAACAGGATGATTAAAGACCAGACCTATGATTTGGAAAAAGCATCTTTTGATGTTAGCGATAAAAAATTAGTTCCGAAAGCTGGGTCTTGTGTAGAATGTCCGTTCAATGCAGCTAATCAAGGCAATCTGTTCGGCGATGGTAAAATGATCTGTACAAAAGCAGCCTGTTTTGAAACTAAGAAAAGTAAATCGTTCTTAAACCTGATTGAAAAGTCCAAGAAAGAGAATATCTTTTTAATCCCTGAAATACGACAGTATTGGGCAGATGACGAAAACAATCAGCTCATAATATCACAATTAGAAAAGAAGGGATTGAAAGTTTATCTACTGGATGATGTTGAAATTATAGAGCATCCGATTGAGCCAACAATCCAGGATATTAAGATAGAATATCAACACTATGATTATTCTGAAGAACAATTGAAAGCTGAACTTGAAGAAGCAAAACAGGACTATGATGAAGAATTTGTGAAATATAATTCAGCGAAAGAAAATGGATTTGTCAATGGCATTTTGTTCCATCCTGAAACGTACAGGAATAAAGAAGTCTTCATAAAAATTGTTGAAAAAACAAAAGATGAATCAACAGATTATTCGGCACCATTGGCCAACAGAAAAATGGCAGATTGTACGCCTGAAGAACAAATCATTAAAATCAACGAAAGAGAAATCCGCAAGAATCAAATAGAAAACAACAACCAGTTTGAAGAAGTTGTGCAGATGATTCGTGAAACAAAATACATTAATACGAAGAAGACACTTTCAATGGATGAAATGGTCGCATTCTCGATATCGCTCTTTGAAAATAATGTGGACTATATGAGTCAACAAAAGTATTTTTCAAAGTTCTTGGGCGACACTTCAAAGATGACTAAAGTTGAAATGGTCGAAAATTTCAAGAAGAAGTTCAAAAAGGAAATCTTTCACAAGTTGATACGCTATATGCTCACAAAGCAAGTGCATTTTGGCGAAAGCAATCACGTCAATAATCTGACGAACATTTCATTCTACAACGCAATGCAAGGATACTACAAATCTAAGATTGCCAGCATTGAAAAAGAATATGCCGATAAACGAAGCAAGCGTGAAGCACGTTTGAAAGAGCGCATCACAGTTCTTGAAAAGCAAATTCAGGAACTCAACGAGTAGCTTTTGTTGTTTGAAGAAGGGTCGGCATTCGTGCTGGCCCTTTTTCTTTTTTATGATAGTGTTTTAAAAGTATTTACAAGGAAGGGGTTATCAATCAATAGTTAGCGCAAAGGTAAACTCGTAAAATACACCCATCAAAAGACTACGGCATAAAGCCAACGCAACATCCTACGCTTATTTATTCCGTTTCCTTTTGAGCTGAGATTTTAGCTTCCGTTTGGGTACTGCTCAAATATTGTTTAATCAAAATATATCATTATGAAACGAGCATCTAAAAAACCTAAAATTTCGCTACAAGAGGCTGAAAAGCATTATCAGTCGAGTAGTGAAAATTATGACATTGATAGTGGCGAAAGTCACTTGGATTATTACAGGGATAAGCATCCCAACTATTACCGAGTATTATCAGAAAATGTTTAATCTAAATTCAAAAGCTATGTATTTACAAAATTTGCAACAGGATGAAATTTTCGTACCATCAGAAATGAAATCCTTAAAAAGTCTGACACAGATGGAATCCCGAAGAGGGCTTGAAAATGCCATTATCTCTAATGGCAAAATCGTCAATGTGGTCTCGAACAGCTATGGCCATATTCCAAACCAACTTTTCTTCAAGAAAGCTGAAGAAATGCTGACCGATGCACAGCTGAATTTCCGCAAACGCACCATCAATAAAAACGATAGGTCGTTCATTACTGACTTAATTATCGACGACAAAAGCCAGTTTACAGTCAAGAACCATAAGGATTTGATACTGCCGATGCTTCGGTTCAAAAACTCGTATGACGGTAGTGAAAAGACCTCTGGACACTTCGGGTTTTATCGAGAGGTTTGTTCAAACGGACTACACGTTTCACAGGCTGAAATAGAGTTTTCCATTAAGCATAGTAGGAATAATACACATCTTATAATGCCGAGACTGAACAACCTATTCGACAAGTTTCTGGACAATGAGTTCTACACCATTACCAAGAAATTTGATAAGATGAAAGAGTTTAAAATCATCGATACACAGGAATTTGTAAAAGCCATACTTGACAAAACGAAACTATTTCGGTATGAATGTAGCGACAAGAACAGCGACCCTTCGAAAAAATCTCGTGAAGTCCTGGAAATTCTGAATTATGAAGCATTGTTGCTAAACGAGGAACCTAATTTGTGGTTAGGTTATAATGCCTTCAATGCAGTTTTGCACAACACGCTGAAGAAAAGCTTTGGCCAACAAGAACGATTGGACAAGAAATTGTTTGATGAAGTTTACGAAATGTCCTAAAGCCAAAAGGTTCATCCAGTACCTTAAACTGGATTTTTTTGTGCTTGTCATTTTAAGGTTTTATAGTAGTACCGTTCAGCACATTCCCCTACATTTCGCGAAAAGCTTCATTCCGGGAAAAGCGCTTTCCTATAATAATCTTGGACACAACTTCAAAGCTTCCGTTTTCCATTCCACTTGCCCGTTCATTCCCGAGAAATATCGGGAAACGGTCAAACTGCATTCCAGCCTACACCTTCAAAGTTAAGTCCGCTTTAAATCCTGAATAATGAGAATTAATAGTTTTCTTAATCCGTTCAGCACATTCCCCTGCATTTCGCCAAAAGCTACATTTCGGAAAAAGAGCATCCCTATAAATATCTTGGACACAATCCCCAATTTTAGCTTTCCATTCCGTTAACCCTTCCCGATGCTCTGGGAAGGAACACTTCATTCCTTTGCCAAAATTGTGAATTAAGTCCGCTTTTCATCGGAAAGTCATCACTTCGGTTTTCTTAACAGGATTTTCGGCGCGGTCTTCTTGAGCCCTCACTCGAAATCCTTAAAAACCAAACCGCTGTCTTACACATTTTAAGGGGTTTATAATGGATAAAGCCTTTTTTGTTTTTCGGGGCGTCGAAAAACAGGCACGACATAACCAATTCTAATGTAAACACAGCTACTTATCTCGCTTAACTGTCGGTACGCTCAAACGCAACTGCGTTTAAAAGAATTGCTAATGCCCTTATGGAACTTGTCAAGACTGTACAAGTTTTAGTGAAAAATAAGGTTTCTACTTCCTTGAAATTCCAAGGAATTTACTACGTCGCAAACACACCTGATTTTACCCTAAAAGTCTTGACAAAACCCACTCTATCCATTGTGCGATGCACAGAAGAAAAGAACAAACACCCCTTAAAATTTAATCTGTTTTAAATCAATAGGGGAAATATAAATCACTTAAATATTTTATTATGAGTACCATTAGAAATCACGTACAATTGATTGGAAACGTTGGACAAGAGCCAACCATTACGAACCTTGAAAGCGGTAAAAAAGTAGCCCGCTTCTCACTCGCTACAAACGAGTATTACAAAGACAGCAAAGGCGAAAAGCAAACGGACACCAACTGGCATACCGTAGTGGCTTGGGGCAAGACGGCTGAAATCGTTGAGAAATTTGTCGAAAAAGGCAAAGAGGTTGGAATTACAGGGAAACTAAAGACCCGAACCTATACCACCGATGATGGCAACCAACGCTATGTAACGGAAGTTGTAGCCGATGAAATCCTATTACTTGGAAGCAAGAGCGAAAAGTAATCTTTAAAAATAAAGAGGGCGTTCCTCTGATAAGTTGCGCCCTCTTTTTCATTATTCACACATTAAATATATGTACAATGAAAGCACAAGTTAACGAAATAAAAGAGCGATTGCAATATTTTACGGGAACGGAAATGTTCTATCAAATCCCATTATTGCGAACCCGTTTTACGGACGGATTGAAATATTTATCGGAAGTAGCAGAATGTTTTTGGCTCATTACGGACACGTCAGTAATCGCAAAAAGTCTGATGAACCGAAGCGAATTTATCACAATCGACTTCAAAAGATTACCCAAAGAAAAACAAGATTTTTTGGGTTACGAAGCCGAAATAATTTACAGCGATGGCAACGACAATATTTTGGAAAAACACGGTTACAGGGCAACCGATTTTCCACTGGATGAACTGCGGTTATTTTTTGTAAATGATACGCTGATGTTACCAAGCGAATACTAAAATTTTGAAGTTATGATTTACATTAAATTTCAAGATTTGAGCGAGGAAAAACAAGAGGAACTCTTACAGGTTTCGAGAGAACACGTTACACATATTTTTGGGGAATCTATTCAAAAATATGTTGACGAAACTGGTGCAGATTATGAAAAGTTAATAGATGAAGAAATGATTAAAAATCTATACACCTACGATTATGTTTTCAATATCTGACACATTAAAATTATATGTGGAACACCTCTGAAATTTCAGGGGTGTTTTTATTTTGAAACAAATCCAAGTCAAGAAAAAAACGTATCTTTATTTTGCTGAAATTCAGCATTCAAAATTACGTAGGGTTATCCACTTTTCGACTTTCGCCGATAACCTTACACATCGAAAAATAACATATCGGAAAATCATTTTCCCTGAAAATGGCAATCGGCTTTTTAGCCGGATTGTATGGATTTTTGTCACGCTTGCGCGTGACGAAAAGGAATAGCAAGAGGGTAACACGCTGCGCGATGTTTCGTATTCCTTTTCGTTTTCAAATAGCTGATTACCAGCGACTTGAATAATTTATAATTTCCTTACAATCAACAATTTGCGACAAACGGGCTGGAAACGCCCATTTTTAGGGAAGATTTTGCGACAAATCGGCGAAATATGGACTCATTTACTGGAATTAGATTTAAAAAGGAAACCGCAAAACGTTTCCAAACGTTCTCACGCACGTACTTCAAATCGCACACCGAGGCGATGTCCACGATGCTCGATTTTTTCTTCTACAACGAAATATCGCCAAAGGAAAAATTAGGACCAACTGGACGTACCATTGAGGCTAAATTACTCAAAAGAATCAATGCGGTTATTGCCATAATGCGAGACGTAGAAAAGACACAAACCAAACCTACGGTGGCTATGATTCAATCCCTTTTTGAAACGGAAGAGCCAACCAAAAAACCGCTGATTGTAGAAAAGAAATATGCCGAAGAAAAGAAGGAAGTCCGCTTTCGAGAAAAGAAAAATCAAAGCAACCAACTCTAAATATTTGAACTATGTACATCACAATCACACCTCAAAAATTGGGTACTAATTATTCACAAAGTTCAGCAGATTTTGTAGGCTATTTGGAAAAGGAAAATCAAGGTTTGGAACAGCACGAAATGGAACATTTTTTCAACCAATATGGCGATGAAATTTCCGCAGAAGAAGTGGTCAAAGAAATCGATGGAAACACCGCAAAATTGAAAAAGAAAGAACCCAAGTTTTATTCGATTACGGTCAGCCCATCAAAATATGAACTGCGAAAACTTCAGAACAGTAGTCAAGATTTAAAAACCTATACTCGTGAGCTGATGAAAGATTATGTTGCCAGCTTCAATCGAGAAATCCACGGACGACCCATAACCATAGATGACATAAAATACTTCGCTAAAATTGAACATCAACGAACCTTTAAAGGAACAGATTTTCAAATTAAAGAGAACCAACCTTTTGCTACAAAAATACTTCAGCTGAAAACCGAAATCAGAAACATTCAAGAAGGACGAGCTGAAGGGAATATTAAAAGGATGAAAAAGGAAATTGCCAAATTGGAACGCCAAGCACCACATCAACAAAATGGAAAACGAATTGTCCAGGGAATGGCGAAAGATGGAAACCAAAGTCATATCCATATCATCGTGAGCAGAAAGGATGCTTCAAATTCGGTCAGTCTTTCCCCAGGAAGTAAACACAAAGCTTCCGAAGTTGAAATGCACGGCAAAAAGGTAAAGCGTGGTTTTGATAGAGATGCCTTTTTCGCGAAAGCGGAAAAAACGTTTGACAAAACTTTTGGCTACAAACGCAACTTTGCTGAAACCTACAAAGCAAGAAAGGATTTTGTAAAGAACTCGAATCTCTATTTCGCTGCCTTGATGAAATTACCAGCCAATGAAAAAGCTTTGGCTTTCAAAATGATTGCCAAAAGTGGCTTGCCAATTGTTCCAAGTATTCCAGTTAGTAAAGCACAAATTGCGCTTCGGGTTTTCAAACGGTTAAGACGTGGTGCTGAAGTGGCCATCAAATCAAGTTCAATAGGAATTTAGGGTATGGAAATAGACAATCTCATTACGATACTTTCAATTATTGGTGTGGCCAGTACTGTTTTCTATGCGATGTTTCGAGTGAGCAAGTATGCACTTTTCTTCAATTTCTTAATGCTTTCCTGCTTAATTTTCTATTTAACTGAACAGAACGAATTAGTATCGATATTACTTTATCTGGTGTGTCCTCTAATGCTAATTAATATAGGGTTGTATGTCTTTCTGCATAAAACTGAAACCTTACAGAATGGCGATAGCAAGTACCAAGTCAAATTTGCAACCACCAAGGGAAATTTCAAATTGGATAATATCAAAAGGGGCGCATCCATAATAGGTTCTGCGGGAAGCGGTAAAACAGAAAGCGTTGTTTATGGCTTTTTAAAACACTTCCGAAAAGAGAAATTTTGTGGAATAATCCACGACTATAAAGATTTTGAGCTGACCGAAATGGCGTATCCGCTTTTCAAGGATAGCGATATTCCGTTTAAGGTCATTTCCTTTGATAAAATCATCCATAGGGTAAATCCTATTGCGCCACGCTATTTAGAGAATGAGGAAAGCGTAAATGAGGTTTCAAGGGTGCTGATTGAAAACCTTTTGGAACAAAGGGAAAGCGGGACTACTGGAACAACAAAATTCTTTAACGATGCCGCTGAAGGCTTGATAGGTGGATTGATTTGGAAACTGAAAACCGACTATCCCAAATATTGTACACTACCACATTTGATAGCCATTTATCAAATGCTCGATACGGATAGCCTTATCCAGTTTTTGGAAACAAATACCACATCGAGAGCGATGGCAGATGCTTTTATTAGTGGTAAGGATTCGGACAGGCAGACCGCTGGAGTAAAAAGTACTCTGGCAAATGCCCTGAAACGAATTAGTACACAGCGTATTTTTATGGCACTATCCGCAGACGAAGTCCCATTGAATATCAATAGCGAGGAAAATCCTGCAATAATTTCAGTAGTAAACAACCCAAAATATGAAACATCCTATTCGCCAGTAATTGCCACAATCATTCACACCATTACTAAACAAATGAGTGTAAGAAATTCCAAACCGTCGTTCTTGCTGATGGAAGAAGCACCTACGATTCGTCTGTTGAATATGTACCGTATTCCTGCAACGTTGCGTAGTTATGACATCGCTACTATTTACGTGATGCAGGATAAAATACAGAACGATATGATGTATGGCGATAAGGCAAGCAAAGCCATATTGAGCAATCTTTCTTATCAATTTTTTGGCAAGGTCAACGACCCTGATACTGCCAAATATTACGAGCGTTTCTTTGAAATTATTAAAGACCCAACCAAAAGTATAAGTCGTGGACATAACCTCGATTTTGATACGCGAATAACAACGGGCGAAAAAGAGATACCGAAGATAAGAGCAGACGTTTTCTTTCGATTAAAACAGGGCGAATTCATAACCTATGCTGATGGAAAGGATAAGAAAGTGCAGTTTAAATTGGCTAATATTCAAAGAGAATTTCCGAAGGAATCAAAGCAGTTTTATCAGGCTGATTTGGAAGCTAATTTTGAGAGAGTTTATGAAGAGGCGAGGTCGATTTTCGGATAGAAACCTTCATTTTTCATCCACTCAATAATGTCGATTATTTCCTGTTTAGAAAATTTCGATTTATCAGGATGCCAATTATAGAATTTTTTAATCAAAATTTCATTGTTAAAAAGCTGCTTTTCTTCAATGATTTCTTTCCAACAAGCAAACACAGTAGCAATTAATTCGACCCTTTTGGTTTTTGTTATTCTAAATTTCTCTATAATGAACTCAATTTCAGAAAGCTGATTTGAAAAATATTTTTCATACCACTCTCTGTGACCACCTATTTTTGAGAGTGGTTGATATTTTAAATATTCCCCACCTGAAAATTGAAACCATTGATTTACTTTAAATTGTTTGTCGAGTGACCGCATAAGCCTGTTATCATAGGGGCCCATAGCTTGTTTTAGAAAGTTAGTATATAAATCCATCTGAGCGGAATGTTGACATAGATATATCAATTTCTGAAGTTTCAAATGCCCTAATGTATTTTCCTTATGAAGTTTGTATACAATTTCGGCAGCTAATACAGTTCTACGATGATAGTCTATATTAGTTACTTTTTTTTTAGGTTTTAAGCTTTTTAAAATCTTTTCTGAGTCTATTTTATTAGCATCAGCTTCAAATTGATACTTTTCAAAAGTTTCTTCAAATGCAATATTATCATTCTTACTTTCGGGAAAACCAAAGCCTAAAGAAACCAATATTTCGTCAATTTTAGATTTTTCCATCGGATAATTCTTCAGTTAACTTCATTACTTCAGTAAAGCTTTTAATCTTGTCAAAAGCTTCTTTTTTATAAGTGCGAATAGTTGTTTGCGAGATATCACCAAGTTGCTGGCGAAGTTCCTGTAAAAGTTTTTTTGGAAGGTTGAACCCTAATTTCTCATATTGACTATAAGTTAGATAAACTGTTCGTTGAGAAGGAGTAAGAGATTCTATTGCCTTTAAAATAATTGACTGTTCAATACTTAACTTCATCCCTTCTAAAACTGGGAGTTCTGTGATAATACGTTCAGTTCCATCATAAGGGTAATTCTTTTTTCTTTGCTCTTCTCGATAATAATTAGTGAGTTCATTCTTTGCTATTTTAAACAAATAACTTTTAAAAGCATCATCTACATCCTGTTGGTTAGCTTTTTGAATAAGAAAGCCACCTTTTTTTGCGTATGATGTAAATGTTGCTGTTGTAACCTGTTCCGCAACAGTAATGTCGTGACCAAACCTTTTACAAACTATTTCACTTCTTTTTAAAACATCATCCTTAAATCTGTAACAAATTGCGTGAAAAGCATTTTCCTTTTGAGATTCAGTGCTCTTATTGTCCTGAAACATTTCTATTAACCTTAATGTAGGTTCATCTTTAAGTTTATTCCAATTGGACATCAATGCTTTCATTACTTATACGCAAAAGCGTTGGGAATGGTTTTGCGTACTGAGGGTGGTAGTAACACGCAAAAGCAAAACTAACAAAATTTTTAACAAATACTAATATGGCAAAAAATAAACCAATAGGGGATAATGCCCGAAAAGGGGCTGTAAAGCAAAGGTCTCAAGTACTTAACCCAAAGACAAATTTGTATGTAAAAAGAAATGCTGACAATGGTCAATTTATGGACGTGAAAACATCCGGCGGTAAATTTAAAGGAGTCAGAAAAGAAAAATAGAAATATGATTAACATAATACCCAATCTACCTATACTCTTTGCTGGCGATGTAATAGTTGCTAAAAAACGCAAAGGCTTAGGACGAATCCTAAACCATTACATTGTATATGTTGGGAAAAACATTTTCATAGGAAATCTCTCTGATGGTGTAAAAGAATTATCTTATTACGAGCTAATGAAGCTCTTAAGAGAGTACGAGCCAACTGGTGTTAGAAGGTTTAATGGCTCATACCTTCAGCGTAATGACGCTGTCAATCGGGCTTATTCAAAATTAGGGCATAGATACAGCTTAATAAGCTTTAACTGTGAGCATTTTGCAAATTGGGTGCAATTTGGAAGATTGGAAAGCAGTCAAGTCACTACTGGATTTGTCATTTTGGCAAGTGCTGTTTTCTTAAAATTGATTGCCACAGATGAGTAAGGAGCTAAAGAGGTTTTTCGGGTACGTAATTGTGCTATTTATTGCTGTAGGCTATTTAGTCTATAGATATTTCTATTTAAGTCCAGTAACAGATTTCCATAAAGAAATACTCGTTACTTGTGCTTTCGCTATTTTATCAACCTGCGCGTTGGGAATTTACGAAACCATCAAATGCCAAGGTAAGTATTTTTTGACCGCCGTGAGGTGTTCTGTTTTTATTCCCAACAAGGAAACCTATGTGTCATTAAGTTATCTAATGAGAATAAAACTCTCAGGTGCTGAACGATATTTTCTGGTAAAAGGGTCAAAGGTTGACCAATACCAGCCTGTGGGAGGAGTTTATAAAATCATAGGGAATAAGGATATATATAAGGAGTGGGAAGCACACCCGAAATCTGACAAGAAAAACCCTGATGATTTACGTTTTTTTGTAAAGGCAAAATACGTTCCAGAAATAATCCGATGGTTCAAGTCTCGAAAAGATAGAGAGACTGGAGTATGGCGAGAGTTTTATGAAGAACTGTTGGAAACTAAAATTGTAAGTCAAGAAAATTTTCAAACAATACGTGCTGAGTATTTGTGTTCGCACGAGAACATTCTTAGCAAGCAAAATAGGTTCAAAAGCGAACAATACCATACTCTCATATACGACATATTTCAGATAGAACTCAGTCCTGAGCAATTTGAAGAGTTGAACAAACTACTGGCAAAAAAGACTTTTACTAAGCATTATGCATTTGTCACAAAGGACGAAATTGAAAAGGAATGTTTTAATGAACATAAATTAAAAATAGGACAACACACCAAATTTACAATATAGATGAACTTTCAAGAATACTTATACAATCAAGGCTTCCAAAGAGAAGACCTACTCGCAAGAATGGCAGAATCACTTGAGTTGGATGATTCCCGATCCAACAGAATGGAATCTGCCTACAATGCCATTTACGATGTTTTAAAAGCAGACCCAGTATTTTTCTCAAAGGTCGATTTTGTGGTATATCCGCAAGGTTCAAAGGCAATAGGTACCACTACAAAGCCTTATGGTAAAGATGAATTTGATTTGGACATAGTTGTCCATATTAGAGATTTGTTCTATAACTATACTTCCTCAGAAATTTACAATCATTTAATTCGAGTTTTTAGAGGCAATGATGTTTATCGTCCTAAGTTAATTCCCAAAAACAGATGTGCAAGAATAAATTATTCTGGCGATTTTCATTTGGATATCCTTCCAGGATGTATTGTTATTGAGAACGAGGATAAATTGATGGTGCCAGATCGTGAATTGGCATCTTGGACATCTACATTTCCAAAAGGTTATATAGGTTGGTTTTTGGATATAGCTAAAGATGTTCGCCAACCCATTTTATTAAGAAAGGCGTACGAAAATTTTGTCACTTTACCTGAAGCAAAAGCTGAACAAGAAGATTTGCCAGAGGAAGATTTTTATTCAAAAGAACCTTTGAAGAGAGCGGTTCAGCTAACTAAGCGTTATCGCGACATATTTTTTGATGATAATCCAAAGCACAGAACTTCAAGTATTGTTTTAACTACAATTTTTGGACAATTTTATCAAGGAGAGCCATCAATATATGAAACCATAGATAATGTTCTGAATCGCATTATAAGCAATTACTCAGACTATCAACAACTATTTGAAAATCGCGGAATTTACAAGAGAATTAAAGTATTAAACCCTGTGAATCCAGAGGAAGATTTTACGGATAAGTGGGACAAGGATAAGGAGTTTTATAATCAATTTATTGCTTTTGCTAAAAGTTATAAGGAAAAATGGGAGCGACTTAAAAAAGGGGATTTTGGAGTAGCTGAAGAACTCTTTGGTAGTACAAGAACTAAAACTATTTTAAAAGCCCAGTTAGAAAATTTATCCAAGGGTAAAGTAGATACGCTTGAAAAAGCTGGTCTTACAATTATGTCTGGAAAAAATCACGTAGACCCAAAGGGAAATATTACGAAAAACAATGGATATGAAAGCAAGCCACATCGAAACTATGGTGGTATTGAATTAGATATTAAAAAAGCCCCCAACAATTTATCTTCAAAAAATTATATAGCTGCATATATCCAAAAAGAATTGGTCGATAAAAATTTTCCTTGGTTGCAAACAGTTGTCAAAGATGGTAAACTATTGGGTAAGGGTAAGATAAAACCAAAGGGATGCAAAAAAGAATATGAGATTTTAATTAGTCATGATATCAATGACACTTACAGAAAGGAAAGGGTTTTTATTCTTAATGATAGCCAAATCCAATTTGGAAAAACCCCACACTTATACCCAGGGAACAGTTTGTGCTTGTACTACCCAAAGGATATGCCACGAGATTTAGACTTGAACTTCGTAGATGTGGTTCCTTGGATATCGGAATGGTTAGTAATGTATGAACTATGGAAAAAATATGGTGTGTGGATGGCAGATGAAATAAAGCACTAAAGCAACACTTAGTTATTGTGTCCTGTCGTTAAGCTTCTATTGCTGTTCTTTTTTCGAGTTTCAAGATTCTTGGAGACTTATGGAAGGCAGACAAACCTATTCCCACAATTTAATATCATTATCTTTACTGCCAGATTTTTTTATTAAATAATGACCGAAACAAACCGTATAGAATACAAACGAGAACTGTCCGATGGACTTGAAAAAGAGGTCATTGCTTTTTTGAACTATCGTGAAGGCGGCATTATCTATATCGGTATTGATAAGGAAGGGAACACTTACGGTCTGGCTGATGCGGATGGCGACCAATTAAAAATTAAAGACAGGTTAAAGAACAATATCCGTCCTTCAGCTTTGGGTTTGTTTGATATTGTGAGTGAGGAACGAGATGGTAAAAACATCCTGAAAGTTATTGTGGCGAGCGGTCCTGAAAAACCCTATCATCTCAAAAAATATGGGATGAGTGAAAAGGGTTGTTTTATTCGCTTAGGTTCAGCAGCTGAACCGATGCCACAAAAAATGATTGACGAGCTCTTTGCCAAGCGCACCCGAAATTCCATCAGCAAAATTAAAGCGGGTCGTCAAGATTTAAGCTTTAGCCAGTTGAAAATCTACTACGAGGAATCGGGTCATACCCTTGGTAAAGCTTTTGCAAAGAACTTGGAACTATTGACCGAAAACGGCGCATTCAATTATGCCGGCTATCTCTTGGCAGATAAGAATAACACTTCAATTAAAGTAGCCAAGTATTCGGGCAAAACCCGAACAGACTTGATAGAAAGCAACGAATATGGTCACGAATGTTTGGTCAAAGCCACTAAGCAAGTGATAGATAAAATTGCTGTCGAGAACCGAACCAACACTAAAATAACGGCTAAGGAAAGACAACAAGCAAACCTTTGGAATCCCATCGCATTGCGCGAGGCCATCATCAATGCATTTGTACATAATGATTATACCAATGAGATTACCCCAAAGTTTGAAATCTTTGCGGATAGAATTGAAATCACTTCGGCAGGCGGTCTTCCGGAAGGATTGAGCAAACAGGAATTTTTCGAGGGCTTTTCAGTTCCACGGAATAAAGAACTGATGCGGATTTTTAAGGATTTGGAACTTGTGGAACAGTTGGGTTCTGGCATCCCTCGTATTTTGTAATACTATGGCAAAGAGAGTTTTGGCTTTTCGGACAACTTCCTTAGAATGACTTTTAGCGCTAAAGAAACTGTGGTTGAAGAAGGTGGTCAAAAAGGTGGTGTAATAGGTGGTGCAATAGGTGGTGTAATTGATGTGACTGAAGCTCTAACTAAAAGACAAAAAGAAGTACTTAAACTTATTGTGGCTAATCCTTCCATAACCTATAATGAAATAGCTGAAGCTTTGAGTATTAACGAATCTGCTGTTGGTAAACATATTACAGCTATCAAGAATAAAGGTTTTCTGGTACGTCAAGGCGATACAAGAGGCTATTGGGAAATCAATCTCGATAAAAATTAAAAAAAGTCTTTTAAAAAGGCCCTTTTTCCCTCGGACCTTTACTGGTAACTTTCCATTGACCGTTTGCCTTGGTCAGTTTGAAAATGCCTGTTTTTCCATCATAGGTCGTGCTGTATTTTACCCAGGCAATTTCGCCATCAACAGCTTCGTCTAAAATTTCTACCTTGATATCTTTATCAGAATCTGGCATCATATTCTGTACAGTAATCAAACTGGCATAGCCTTCAGAAGTGGTATGCTTTTTTAAAGCTGATTCATCTTTTGAGAAAAAGCTTGACGCAACAGCTTTGGCAATTTCAGAAGGGGATTTTGTTGTGCTTTCTGAACAAGAAAGAAATAACAGTACGAGCGAGCAAATGACTAATCTTTTCATAACATTACTAATTTGGGTTATTAATATATCTATGCGATAATTTCATTTCTATATTACGTTCGCCATCTTTTTCATTCAATTCCAAAATTGCCCTACGGTCATCGGATAATGAAAATTTGGGCAACACATAAACAAATCGAGCCATTTCATTTTCCTTAATCTTGGACGGCAGACTATGTTTATATATCGGTTCTTGATACAGTCGTTGCAATGATTTTCTTTTCCCTTTTTGTCTCGTTTCAATAGACAGGTTCAAGAAATTCAAATTGTAATCCAACGTAGAATTATTTTCAATCTCGATAACGAAATAGAGCTCATCCTTATCAAAAACAATGTTCTCTACGGTCAAGATAATACCTTCGTTTCGTTTCTTGATTCGCGCTATGCGCTGTTTTCTATTGAGAAGATATGAGCAGAATTTCTGGTAATAATAGGTGCTGTTATCTACAAGTTCTTCAGAAGATTCAACAAGAACCGAATCCTTTACAATCGGTTTTTCATTACCGATACTATTGGATAGCGGAATGAAATAATTGTGCTTAGAAAGCTGTTTTTTATACCTTACAATATACGAAAAAATCGAACCATTTCTGTTGACTACCAGCAAATTACTTTCCTTCCCAGGCTTTGCTTGAAGAAGTCCAAAATACTGTTCTTTTTCACGGTTATAAGTAAAAACAAAATTATCTGAACCCGTTATGCCTTGTCGTATGGGTTCTGGGAAGAATAGCGCAACATTTTTGGTGTCGTTGGCATAGATTGTATCAAGTGGTATGGGTTGCTGTTGTTCTGTTGCCTGTGCCGAGCAAAGTCGAGGTGCGAAAGCGGAAACAATAATAAGTGCGGAAATAATGATATACTTTTTCATAAGAGTGCGTTTTAAATGCCCATTATGGGCTCATAATTTCGGTTTTAAGATGAGTTTGTAATTATTCAGGACGGTTACTTTAACATTGCGGTTGCTACGTCTGAGCACCTTTGTTACGCCACCTACTTGCGGAACGGTAGGGATGTTGATGTCGCCAATAATATCATCCAACACTTCAGTAGTAGCTTCTGCTCTAAAATTGTTCTGTACGTAGATGCCTTCACTACCATCAGATAAATCAAAAGCTTTGAGTTTTGTGGGATGGTGCTTTATGTTTTCAATTTCAATTAAAGCCCGATTAGGCTGAAAGCTGATAAAACCGAAAATAGGTGTGTTCTTTGGCATTTTTTTACCGTTTATTGTTGCCGATTTGGTCAGACGCATTCGCAATCGGGTATTCGCTTTTACGACTTGGTCGCCATCTACCACCACGTAAATAGTTTCATCTGTATTGCCGATGATTGAAACTTCATTGGGTTTGGGCGAAGCGGCAAAGAACAATTGATGTTCCAAGCCCAATTCTTTCGCTTCAATTTTTTGTTCCCGCTTCACTTCAGCAGAATCGATTGTTGATGCCACTTGGCGAACTGTTCTTCTCTGTCCCAAATTTTGGTATCGCTTTTCTGAATATTGAATCTTGCCTGCTTCATAAATGCTATCTACGATACGTTCTTTTTCGCGTTCCGGAAGGTCTGGGTCGTAAAACCCCAAGGAATCAATCAGCTTTTCATCATAGATGCTGGGTGCATTGTTTTCACGTACTTTTTTTAGGTCGTTAATCGCATCCAGTTTAGAATCATATTCTTTTTGGTCCTCTTCCAAATCTGGCACTAAAGTCTGTTTAAGGTTTTCAGTTTCACTTTCATCATCGCCCATTACCATTACCGAATAGGAAATAAGGAATATGAAAATCACGGCCAATACCGCAGCAAATACTATTTTATTCTTTTCTACTTTCATAATCGTGTTTTTTTAAATGCCGATTATCGGCTCAATTTTCATCGTTCAGTTTTTTCAAGGTGTTCTCGAAATAGTTGGTAATCAACAATCCGTGTGGATTGTTGGGAAAGTTTCTGTCAACCATAATCAGGTTTCCGGTGGAAACCAATTCATAGGTGTCGATGATTGTACCTCTATTGATTTCAAAAATGGTGGTAGTTGTAAAATTGTACGAGCCATTGTTTTCGGTTATCCTTGAATCGATACTCAGAACTTTTTGAACCAAGGAATACTGAAGCAATCTGTTGTAAACACCATCGGCTTTTTTCTGGCGGTAGAGATTGTCCACGGAACTATTGCCCAACCACAACGCCTTTTCCAAGTTGCGTTCGTAATTGCTGGCATCGATGTTATAGAAGTAGTTATGGAAGAGATCCAAATGTGCTAAAGCTTCAACCCGAAAATTTTCCTTTTGGGTCACGAGCTTCAGCGGAATGATACTGCCATCTGTATTAATGGCAAAGGCACTATTGAGCGCTTTTTGATTGGTGTTGAATACCATCCAAACCGAAAATGTGCTGGACAGCAACGCACACACAACAACTGCTAAAACGATAAATCGATTCAGCTTTAGGACGTTGTAAATTTTTTTATATGGTGTTTTCATTCTGAATGGATTTAGTTGGTAAATAGTCTGAGTGTAAAAGATGTGGCGCGTTTATACAGTTTGAACTTCAAGAAAACAATAAACCCTACCGAACCTAATTGAACCACAGGTGCAAAAAAGCCTTGACCTGTATCGGTTCCAAACAAATTGACCCAAAAATTGGTGTTGATTTCCGTGTAGAGTGCATTCACAAAGACGTTTACTAAAAAGAAAGCAGGTACTAACATATAGACCGCAGCATAAAGCTTGAAGAATGTGTAAGCTAACGAACGGAACTTTTCAAAGACTGCAAGGCTAATGACCAAGGGAAAAAAAGTTTGCATTATTCCGAGTAGAAAAAAGCGTTCTGCCAAAAACAATGGATAGATGAATAAATCCAATATCCAGAGGAACAGGCTAATGATAAATGCAAATATTTTGAATCCGTAAAGCGGTGTAACCAAAGCTTCATACAAGAGCGTCATAGCAGCTTGGGCAACCTCGATGATACTCACGTCCTCTTCAATGGGAATGTCCTGCATTTGCAATGGCAATAAGGCTGGTGCAGTTCCTCGATATTGTCCTTCAATGGCAACTAAGATGCCATCGAAAAAGCCTAATACTTGCGTTGAGAAAATGACCAAAATGACAATGGCAAAATTCTTTGCCAGTTCGCCTGGACTCAATCCCCAAGTATAGCCATCCTTATCTGCAATGCCTTCGTTGTACTTTTTAAGGATATTGACCAGAAAGAACAGGACAGCGAGCGTTTTCATTCCCGCAATCGTGTATTGCGAAAAGTCGCTGGCCTGTATGGTCTGGAAAACGGTATCGATGTATTCCAGTCCGATTCCTAAGAGAATGGTCGCCGTCATTTTTAGTATTCGGTTTCTCGATTATTGACTTTATCCTGCATTTTTCTAAAGGAAATGATGTCACGATAGCGTTTGGTTTTGGTTGTAATGTTGGAAACCATTTGCTTGGATTCCTGCTCTTTTGCTTTCAGGATTTCAGCACGTTCGGCATCGCTCATTTTTAGGTAATCGCTGGATAGGACTTCATCAATAAAATCTACTGTGTCCAATGAGTTTTGTACTATGGCGTCAAACGATTCCACAACCCTTGAAACTTCATCGGGTTTGATGTAAGGCGAATTCAAAATATCCTGTAAATCATTTTGCATTACGTTGATAAGACGCTGATTATTCTGTCCAATTTCCTCAACTGCTCTCAGTTGCTCAACAACGCTTGACACTTTCTCTATTGCCTCTTTTGCATCTTTTAAGAACTTCACAGACTTAATCATTTGTGCTGTCTGTTTACCTGATTCTATAAGCTGTTTAACCAAGCTGATAAAATTGGTATTGTCATAAGTGGGCATTCCCTGTGCATTGGCATTGCCTGAAATAAATAAGGTCAGGGCTACCGTCATTACTAAAATTTTGATTTTTGTCTTCATACTATTATGTTTTAGATGTGAATTGAATTATTGCTTTTTGCATATCGTGATGCTGGTTGTAGAGCTTCATTATTTCTTCGTTTTCCTGTCCATCGGTCAAATAGGCGGCATATACTTCCTTCGGAACTTCGAGACGGAAAATGTTACTTTCCCTGCCAATTTTGATAAACATTTCGGTGTACTTGCGCGGTCCTGAAAGATTGTTCTTGATGGATTTTAATTGGTTCAGGTCGTGGCTCGATAGGTTAAGCCTTTTGACCAATTCGTCATAGCCCTTTTCGTTATTCAGGCTGTAAATGACTTGGGTGTTTTCAAGAATACTCGCTGAAGTTGAGTTGTTCGGTAGCTGATTTATGGATTGCAGAATAATCCCAATCGCACCATTCTGTTTACGGATGGCTTGATAGTAAAATTCCACGCTTTCCAATACGTTTTCAAATTTCAGTTGTTTGGCAAACTCATCAAAAAGGATGATTCCCTTTTCAGCACGATTCTTCCAGATGGTTCTTTGAATGGCAGACTTGATGAGCTTGAGCATCACAGACAGGATTTCCTTGTTGTCTTTGACTTCATCCAGTTCAAAGACTATCAAGCGTTTGTCCTCTATTTTATAGGTTTGGTCTTCACTTACTTCAAACAGAAAGCTATATAGACCATCGCCGACATATTCGGACATTACGTGCAAAAAGCTCGTGACATTGAAGTAGTCGGGATGGATTTTTAGGTTGCTCAGAAGGTCGTTCTGATTCCTTTCTATAAAGCTGTAAAAACCATCTAAAGAGTGATTTTCAGAAACGCTATCGTAATAATGGCGCAATATCTTTTTAACTGATACCGATTGTGCTTTGTTTACTTTTAAATCCGAAGCAAAGAGTTCAAACAAGAAAACGGATAAGTCTTCCAATCGTTCCGGTGTAAGGTCATTGGTATCACTTATGTAAAAAGGATTGATGCCTAAGTTCTTTCCACTTTCGTAGCGAAGCACCGTGTATTTTTCAGGATAGAGTTTGGCAAACTTGGTGTAAGAGCCACCCAAATCTATGATAACCAACCGAACACCACTTTCAAAAAATTGGCGTAGGATGTTATTGGCCAAAAAGGATTTCCCTTCGCCTGTTGGTGCGAAGATGGCGAAGTTCCGTGCTTTTATTCGTTTCTTCTTTTCATCCCAAACATCCTTAAGAACAGGAATGTTATGTTCACGGTCATTAAAGATGATTCCGGTAGTATCAGAATTGTAATTGGTGTTATTGATGAACAGGCAAAGTGCGTGCTTTAAATCTGTTACGTATAAATTATTATTTGAGAAGTTAGATGAGAAACAGCAATAACTATTCAGGATGTAATTTTTACGTTCTTCGCCTCTGGGATAGTATGGGATGATATCCAGTTCCTTAAATTCGGTCTTTATTTTTGAACCGATTCGACTTAGATTCTCAGGGTTTTTATCCCAATACACAATGTTTAAATGACCACGAATAATGCGTGCATTATCATCGGCATTGATTTGGTCAAGGATGTGCTGAATTTTCCCTAAAACCACTTTATTCTGTGAACCGAAATTTGAACTTTTATTGAGTTCTTCAATCTTTTTATCCAGTAGCTTGCGCCACTTCTGTTTGTCATCGAGATATAGGATTTGGTTGACGATATGGTTCTCATTAAGCGTAAGCCCTAAACCATCAATAAACCCTTGATGAAACACAAAATCGTCAGAAGTGAATTTCTCATTGGTTTTGCTACTCTGTACACTTTCCCCAAAGCACAGTTCGCTGTTGATGGCCAGGGCATCAAAATGGTTTTCGCCAATATTGACGCTTTTTTTGTCCAGTAAAATATCGGTATCGTAGCCTTCATTAAAGCCATTGAAATAGGCACTTGTTAGTTGCTGTATCTCTTCCGCTTTAAGCGAAACAAAATCCATCTTTCGGCTATTATTGATGAAGGAAACCGAATCGCTAACCGAGTTTACAAAGCTTTTAATATTGTCATCCAGTTCCTGTACGATTCCTTTTGAAACTTTTCTGAAAGGGTTGACGTATTTCGGATTGTTGAGTGCCTTATTTTTGGTCAATATGAAGAACAAATAGCAGCTGTGCTCGATATGTCCACGACCTTTAAAATGCTCGTGGGTAGCTTTTTCCAAAAAGGTGGAATTCGGAAGTTGTTCTGAAGAATAGGATTTCTTCAAGTAGATATCCTGTTTATGAACCACAGTACCAACTGGCAAAGACTTTAATGCCTGAAACCAAGCACCGTGCATATCTTCAAAATCCTTTTCAGACAACGAGTATATTTCCGGCAGATTTCCTTTGTAGCACAAAATAACATTGCCATTATTGGCAAATACGATATTGTCCTGAATATCTACGATGGGTTGATATGCCGAAAGGTTAATCTTGTTCATAATCGAAGCCAGAATTTCTTTTGTTACTAATGATTTTTGGAAAAGCCTTAGCCATTTGGAATAGTTGTGGATTGTGGGCTATTCTCGTCAGCGCCACATAAAGGGAAGCGTTGAAAACCAACACACCTATTATTATCCCAAAGCTGAAAGAGAAGATGATGATGAGCAACGAAGCCAAAATAGAAACCATCATCAAAGCAAACAGGGAAATGGGCAGCCCAAAAATGACCGCCCTTTTCCTGATGTTTTTATAGACTTCGAACCGTTTCATTTATACAACGATTCCTATTAGGTAAGTAAAGATTCCGACTACTGCACCTGCAATCAATACAAATACTAAAACTCGGGTAATCCCCTTTTTTAAATCTGCATTTTCCCCAAAAAAATGTCCTGCGTTAAACAGGAAACCTACAAGGAAGATTACACCGAGAAGTATTGGAAAAATAGTTCGGATAGTGTCGCCTACATCGTTAACTGAATCTTCAATGCCACCAATTTGAGCAAAAAGCGAAGTGGTTAAGAGCGAAAGAATGGATGCTAAATAGTGTGATTTTTTCATAACGGAACAGTTTAAATTTTTGGTTCATTTTCGTTATTGGAAATTTACATATATTTGAACTTAAATAACTGAAAATCAAATAACTGTGAATAAAATATTATTTGATATTGTTTGAATTCCGTTGCTATTATTTGGCATCAAATCCTATGGATTTTTGAAGGGAAGTTGTTGATAACCCGAAAATTGAAAATGAAAAATCTGCTCAAAAACGTCAGTTTTGTGATTTTGGTTCTAAAAATGTGCTTCATTTTTGGACAAGAATCGACTGCTCAAAAACGAATAATAATTGACGTTGGACACGGCGGAAAAGATGCTGGTGCAATTGGTATAAATGACATTCAAGAAAAAGATGTGGTTTTATCGATTGCAAATGAGATTTTAAAGTTAAATGACGACTTGGAAAAACCACTCGATATTTATTTGACCAGGTATAAAGACACTTTAATATCATTATCGGACAGGACTAAACTGACCAAAGCCTTAAATGCTGATTTGTTTGTGTCTTTGCATTGCAATCATTCCGATAATCCGGATGCAAGAGGTATTGAAGTTTACGCTTCAAGAAAACAAGAAAAATTCTCAAAAGCATCGGTTTTTATGGGCTATCAAATTGAAAGTGCACTTTGTGAAGCAATAGGCTATGATAGCAGAGGTGTGAAGTTTACGAACTTTCAGGTGCTAAGGGAAACAGCAGATTATTGTACTGCCATATTAATAGAATTGGGCTTTTTATCCAATTGGGATGAAGAAAGCTATATCTCAGACAACCACAATATTGAGCGTATCGCACTATCGATATTATTATCCATTCAAAAATCAATAGAATTATGAAAGATATTTTTTTAGAGTTAACGAAGAGCTTGAAGGACATTGTTTTACAATGTGTTTCAGAAGTTATTTTACTGTACAAATCCTTTAGAAGTTAGATTACCTAAGTTTATTATCTACACATTATAAAAAACAATTTATTCAAAAGTGTATTTAAGTATTTGCTTAAATAATATAATAATGATATATTTGTGGCCACTTTAAATCAAAAAAGATGAGCTTGGAAATAACCTGTACACGGAACGAAGCAGACAAGAAGCAAATATCGAGATGTAAGGAAACCATAGAGAATTCTTCAGGTAGCTTAGAAGCAATAAGCAAAATTTTGTCTCTTGCGGGAAGCGAGGTACGACTGAAAATTCTATTTCTATTGAACATAGAGAATGAACTGTGTCCTTGCGATATTGCTGACATTCTTGAAATGAGTGTTCCTGCCGTATCCCAACATATCCGTAAAATGAAGGATGCGGGAATTATTACATCGAGACGTGAAGGGCAAACATTGTATTATTCGCTGGTAAAGAGTGAGGACAATGTTTTGAATGGAATTTTCAATTCAATTTCAGCAAGAAAGAAAACAGCTTAGAAAGTTTACATTATGGCACCGAATAAAACTTCAAATACCGCGGCCTATACCGGCATTTTTACCGCAGTTGCAGCATCAATATGTTGTATAACCCCTGTCTTGGCATTAATTGCTGGAACAAGCGGAATTGCATCTACATTCTCTTGGGTCGAGCCATTTAGACCCTATCTTATCGGCTTGACCATTATTGTTTTGGTCTTTGCCTGGTACCAGAAACTACGACCGAAAACACAGGAAGAAATAGATTGCGCCTGTGAAGATGATGCGAAACCATCGTTTTGGCAATCCAAACGGTTCTTATTGATAGTAACACTATTCGCCGCATTGATGCTGGCCTTCCCGTACTATTCCAATCTATTTTATGCACAGCCCGCCAAGGATATCGTCTATGTCTCTCAATCCAATATCAAAAAACAGACTTTTGAAGTCGCTGGAATGACCTGTGCAGGTTGTGAGGCACACGTAGAAAGCGAAGTCAATAAATTGGACGGAATTATTTCTATCAAAGCCAGCTACGAAAATGCTAATACCATAGTGGAATTTGACAAGACCAAAACCGATTTGCCCACAATCCGAAAAGCTATAGAAAGCACGGGGTACAAAATAATAGAATAATGAAGATTCAATTAAAATCTACGATTACCTGTCCAGAATGCGGCCACAAAAAGGCTGAAGAAATGCCAACCACCGCCTGTCAATTCTTTTATGAATGTGAGAATTGCAAAACTGTTCTGAAACCAAAAGAAGGGGATTGTTGTGTATTCTGTTCTTATGGTACTGTGGCTTGTCCGCCGATTCAAGAAAATAAAAATTGTTGTTAAAAAGCCATACCTTAAATTCACTTCCGTTTATCCCCAGCTTTAGTATCAAAAGCAATCAAATTAAAAAGTTCTCGCATTCGGCTACGCACACGATTACCATAGCGTTCTTCCAGTTCTTCAGCATTGAGATTGGTGGTGGCGTGGGTCTTGATTTTGTGTTTGGTTTGTAAGTACAGCTCGTATCGAGATAAAAGCACTTCGCCCATCACATTAAGATCCTTTCCGTAGAATCTGCCAGACGGTTCCACGCCTAAATCATCAAAACAGTAAAATTTGGTGTTACCATATTCTTCAACGGTTTTAAAGCCTAAATGATTAAAACTGAAGGTTACGTTTCGGCAGGGAATCATTTCGTAAGGGCGTTGCAACGGAACCAAATGGCGCAACAATTTCATCAAACTGGTTTTGCCGCAGCCAACGGGTCCGGAAAGTAAAATGCCTTTGTCAATGTCAATACCATAAGTCTCACAGTTGTCTTTATCCTTGATGAAGTAGGAACAGAGCTTCAGCCAAATATCCTTGTCTTCATCATATATCCTAAACTTTTCGCCAAACAAAAGTTTGCCTTTGGCATTTAGGTAAATCAAGATTTTTGGAAAATCATAGATCACACTTTTACCATCAAATTTTCCGAGCGAATATTCCACGCCACCTTCGGTTATTTTAGAGGGGTTGTCCATAATCTTTGTTTTTAGTGGTTCGCAAGTTGTCCTTGATTTGGGACGCTTGTTTTTTGTTTGGTTTGTTTTCCTCGTCGAATATTTCGGTTCTGTCCATCCAGTTGATGGCTACGGCTCGCCAATCTCTGATTTCCTTGCCATCGCCAGTTTGCCAATTTCTGGTCTGGTAATGCTCATAGAATTTTTTAGCTTCATCAGCATCAAAACCTTTTTCTTCAAAAAAAATAAAAACGGCCTGCCAGCCCTTTGGTTGTTTTATATAGTTTTCTTGTTTGATATTGTTTGTATTAGATACCAATGCTTGTCCATCTATGGGACGGTGTTGGTTCACAACCTGTCCATTTTTGGGATGGTGGTGTCCCTCAAGCGGTACACCTCTGGGATGGTACTGTTCCGCAAGTTGTTCTAATATGGGATTGTACTGTCCCACAACCGGTTCATCACTTGTCCCAATAATGGCCATCTTTATTTTGCTGCCTTTGTAGGGATTGTTGGAAGGGAAATAGGTTAAGTATTGCCAAGAATCTAACTCGACGATGCATCTGTGATATGTAGACTTAGAACCTATTTTAGCACATCGCATCAAATCGCGACGGTTTACATAAAATTCATCCATAAAGCGGCAACTGTTCCATTCTTGGAATAGCGCCATATACAAACTGATATGGGATGGGTTAAGGCGGTCATCAAAATAGAACTTTTCAAAAGCCGCATTAAGTAGCTTTATATAGTTCATCGCTTAAGAATTTAGACCGTGGTGCACACGGTTGGCATCCATAACTTTTTGAATTTCCTCGGTATCGTAATAGATAATGCCACCCACCTTGGTGTATGGTAATGTGCCATTGATACGAAGATTTTGTAAAGTGCCTGGACTTACTTGTAGCAAGTCCATAACCTCAGAAGATTTGAGGTATTTTTTGAGTTTCCCGCTGGCTTGTCTGGTAAGTAATTGTTTAATGTCATCGAGCAATTCCATTTTGAATTCCCGAAGGTCGTCTGTGGTAATAATACTTGTTGGCATAATAGAACGGTTTTAAAAGAAAGGGACTATCTGGGTTTATGATTTTAAATGATAGTCCCTGACCTGATTTGACTTTCGTTCTACAAATTTGAATAGGTTTATTGGATTTTATTCCCCAGTACGACCGTACTACGGTCAAAATTTAACATTTTGAAATTTGATGGGTTTTGTAGTATTATGGTGCTTCTAAAGTGGAAACGGTGTGCTAAATCATATCAAATTATATGAAGACGCCTTCCAAAATAAAAAGACCGTAGGTCAACCGTAGTACGGTCTTTTGTTAACAGTAAAATAGCTTGTTATTCTTCGCTTTTGTCCATTTCTATCAGTAACGAGGTGGAAAGCTCATCGAGAAATAGTGTCCTACTGTTCTTGCGGTTTTTGATGTCCTGATAGGTTTTGTAGATGTCCTTTGGCTCAATATCGAAAAGCTGTTGCATTTTTTTGGAAACCTGCATTATGGCTTGATTATCCTGTTTGCCCAATCCCTTTGAGCAGAGTGCATAAACGAGTTCAACATAATCTGTATTTGAAAATGGCCAATGTATCTTTTCAATTGGTTTAGCACCATTTAATTTGCCGTTCAATCCTTTCCGAATTCGATGCTTTTTTTCATCCAAATATATCACTAACAAATCATACGCCTTGTATTTGCCAAGTAGCATATCCCTTGGTGTGCAAAACTCTGGGTCTTGAAAGTAAAATTTGGAAGTTGTTATATGGAATGTTTCGAGATAATCTCTGGTGTAGTATTCCTTGTCAAAATGGGTAGCACCGGAATTTACATAACGTCCAAAATCGATATTGTACAGGAAAAAGCGATTTACTTTGCTGATTTTCTTTTTAATCGATTTTAGTTGGGCATCCTTATCGCCCTTTGGAAGTTGAATCTCAAAGGAATGTATTTCTGAAAAGTAGATGAGCCTTATAAGAGGAACCTGCTTTACCTTTTTAAAGAAATTTATTTCATCTTGTATCGTCTGAAATTTAGTGTCAATGATTTCCTTTTTGTAAGAACTCAATAGTTTGCGACAGGCTTTGATGGAAAGATATGCCTGTTCTAAAATATTTCCATTCTGAATTTTAAACTCATCCAGATCCTTTAATAATTTTTTTGATTGTAATTGCGAATTCATAAGCAGGAACTTTAACGTTGTAAACCATAGAAATGGGATTTAGTTGATACGATTTATTGGTGGTTGTCATAGTCCTACAAAATGATGTAAATGAAAGTCACGGAACATAAAATTTGTGGCTCATTGTTGTATTTTAGGGAACTATGTGTAAAGTAGCTTTACTTTGTAATTGTACAAGGAAAACGTGCCGTATATAATTACGGAATAGTCCGTATTTTTCTACGGATTATTTGTTAGGTACTGCAAATAGTGGTTTTTATATAAACTCAATTTACTTACTTTTTCTTCCGAAATCGCTTCAAAAATTCACGCCTATTCTTTACGCCCGTTTTTTTGAAGATATTTGATGCGTGTTTTGATACGGTACTTTCTGCAATGAATAAATCTTTGGCGATGTTTCTGTAGCTTAAATTACTTAAAATTGACAAAGCCACTTCGATTTCTCTACGGGTCAAATCTTCATAGATGATTTTGCGCTCGACCGATTCGTCACGTTGTTTTTTCTTCAACGCAAAGACCTCATACATTCGGTTATTGTTTTCTATGAAGTACAAATACCTATCTGCTTCAATTGCTGTTATGGCAAAGAAAGCCAAGTTCATTACGGTAAATGTTATCCATTGATAATCGCCGATGACTGTGCAAATAGGCAACAGGGCAATACTTGCTACACTTACCATTGAGAGTTTGTTTCGTCTTACTATGAAAGGATTTGGATTGCTGGGATTCGATATACGACGATAGAAAATAAACAGAAAAACAAAAGCGACAGCAGATATAGGAATGGTAAATAGAAAGCGTGCAGAATTAAGTGAATCTGTCAGAAAATAAGGGATAAGAAACAGTACTACAAAACTCACGCTTGCGAGTATAGCAAGGTTTCTTATGGATGAATTGAATTTCAAAACTACAATATCGTATTCTTTATAGAGATAGTAAACAATATAAACGCACAATGCAATGGCGACACCATACGTGATAATATACTGTAAAATAAATGGACCAGGAAAGTCGTCAATTGGCAAAAAACCACCAGTAGCATTATAAGCAACAAACAGGATTCCGAGGTAGAGAAAACGCCTTAGACTACTTCGCGTTTTCTTTCTGGAAAAGTAGAGTGTAAGCAATACTATGAACGTATCTATTAATAGATAGAAAAAAGTTGTCCAATGTATCGATGTGCCAAACATTTACGCTACTTCTCATTGCGCTCAAATTTGTTGGTTTCTAAATTCTTGGAAACATTGTCCCAATTAAAAATTTGTCCGTTCATAGCAATATAAACATCCGGTTTTAGAAGCTGTAATGAGCTAATTGCATACCCCAAATTAAAGGGTGCATCTGTATCTGCAGATGAACCCAAAATGAAAGACCCAACTAAAACGATTGTTTTGTTCAAATTGAGTTTTCCTATATATTTTGCGGTATCCTCCATCGTGAAAGTACCGTGGGTAATCAGTATCTTAGTCGCATTAGTTTCCTTTATCTTGCGCACCAACAGCTTTCTGTCATCATCTGTTACGGCACGACTGTCTTTTTTAAAAACATTTTCTATGGTGTATTCAAAATCGATATTGGCTTTATTCAAAAAATCTTCAATCCCTACGTTGGATGAAGTAATACCAACATCATCTGTATAGTCCAGTCCCTCGATTGTGCCGCCTGTTGTGAAAATATGAATCATTGATTAAGACCTATTCTGACTTATAAAGATAGCTTTAATTTATTTGAAACTACTTTTATTTGCTCGGCCGTAATAAGCGTTCTAAGAATCCTGCCACTTCATTTTCTGCAATCTAACGGCATTGAGAATAGCAAGCAAAGCAACACCTACATCAGCAAATACGGCTTCCCACATCGTGGCTAATCCACCTGCACCAAGAATTAGTACAATGACCTTAACCCCAAAGGCAAGCCCAATATTTTGCCATACGATACTTCGAGTTGAACGGCCAATTTTAATCGCTCTTGCAATCTTACTTGGCTGGTCGGTCTGTATGATAACATCGGCTGTTTCAATGGCGACATCACTTCCTAAACCACCCATCGCAATACCTACGCCACTTGCTGCCAAAACGGGTGCATCGTTAATACCATCGCCAATAAATGCTACTTTGGTTTCGGGTTGCTTTTTGAGCTCTTCAACCTCATTGAGTTTATCTTCGGGCAACAGTCCGCCTTTTGCCCAATCGATGTTTAACTCTTTTGCAACCTGTTGTGTAATTGAGTCTTTGTCGCCTGATAGCATTATGATTTTTGAAATCCCTGCATCTCTAATTTGTTTAATGGCTTGGTGCGCATCATCCTTCAATTCATCCGCAATAGTTACATAACCTGCAAATGTTCCATCTATGGACACCATAACGATGGATTCTACAATCCCATCTGTTTCCGAAGGGACTTCTATGCTGTTTGAGGTCATCAAGGCTTTGTTACCTACCAAAACGGCTTTTCCGTTGACTGTTCCCTTTAATCCCTTTCCTGCAACTTCCGAAACATTGGTCGCTTCATAATCTGAACCGTCTGCTTTATATTCGAGAATCGCCTTGGCGATAGGATGGGTGGATTGTTCTTCCATCGCCAACAGGTATTTCATAAACTCAGCTTCCTCAAATGTGATGGAATTGATTTCCTTGATTTTAAAAACCCCTTTGGTAACGGTTCCTGTTTTGTCCATTACAACCGTGTTCACTTGGGTCATTGCATCGAGAAAGGATGCACCTTTAAAAAGAATACCGTTGCGGGATGCCGCACCCAATCCGCCGAAATAGCCGAGAGGAATAGAAATGACTAAAGCACAAGGACAGGATATTACAAGAAATATCAACGCTCGGTACAACCAATCCCTAAACACATAATCATCTACAAAAAAGTAAGGTAAAAACGTAAGTCCGATGGCAAGGAATACAACGATAGGTGTATAAATCCGAGCAAATTTTCTGATGAACAATTCGGTCTTTGATTTTCTGGCGGTTGCATTCTGTACCATATCCAGAATTCGTGCAATGGAACTATCTTTAAATTCCTTAGTAGTCTCGATTTCGATTACGCCATCAAGGTTGATACTTCCGGCAAAAACGGTATCGCCTTTAGCAATAGTATCAGGTTTGCTTTCGCCTGTCAAGGCAGCAGTATTAAAAGAACCCTTTTCAGAAAGCAGAATACCATCAAGCGGAACTTTTTCGCCTACACGTACCTGTATCTTTTCGCCAATTTCAACAGTCTCGGGATTTACTGAAACAAAGTCGCCATCACGATAAACCAAAGCTTCATTGGGTCTTACATCGAGTAAGGCTTTTATATTTCCTTTCGCACGGTTAACGGCCGCATTTTGGAAGAGTTCGCCCACAGCATAAAACAGCATTACGGCAACACCTTCGGGATATTCGCCAATGGCAAATGCACCTAAAGTGGCTATGGACATTAAGAAGAATTCCGTAAAAAAATCACCATTTTTAATACTTTTCCAGCCTTCTCTTATCACCGGAAAACCTACAGGGATATAGGCTACCGTGTACCATACTACGCGAATCCATCCTTTGAAGAAAGGAAACGCATCAAAGTAATCAATAGCGATTCCGGCTATCAACATCACAAAGCTGAAAATAGCCGGTAGATAGGTTCTAAAATTTGAAATTTCTTCAGGGCTGCTATGGTTATGGCCATCGTCGTGACTGTGCTCGCCTTGTTGTTTTTTTGGTTCTAAGTCACGTAAGTTTATTTTTTTCTTTTTCATATGTTCTAATCAAGTTTGATATCATTTTAAAAACTACTTCGATAATTTCAATATTCTCAATGCACCGCGCATTACAAAAGTGAAAACGATGCCGCCAATCACTAAATCGGGCCATTTACTATTCAGAAAATAAACCAGCACCCCAGCTACTATAACACCACCATTAACAATAATATCATTGGATGTAAAAATGGCACTTGCCTGCATATGAGCCTCTTGACTCTTTGCCTTGTTGATGAGCCAGAGCGATATCAAATTACCTGCCAATGCGAAAATTGAAACGATAATCATCCATTGAAACAAGGGTGTTTCGGTATTGCTAAAAAACCTTCTCAAGACCTCTGCAAACCCAAGTGTTGCCAATGCCATCTGAAAGTATCCGCTGTATTTCGCAACCTTCTTTTTTCTTGAAATGGCACCGCCTACCGCAAATAGGCTTAATGCATATACGATGGAATCTGCCAGCATATCTAATGAGTCTGCCACAAGACCCATCGAAGAAGAAATCCAACCGGTGGTCATTTCGATAACGAAAAAGCCAAAGTTGATGCCCAAGACCCACCATAGGATTCTTTTTTGTTTGGATTGGTCTTCCATTACGGGTGGTTCGGCTTCTGTGGTTCCTTCTAAGGAATCCCCAAGTTTTAAGCTGGCTATAGACGTTTTTATCGCCTTGACGTCGTCCACGTGATATACTTCCAATTTTCTGTTTGGAATATCAAAATCCAAGTGTTTTACTTGAGCATAAGACTCTAACTTCATCCGAATCATCTGCTCTTCTGAAGGGCAGTCCATTTTAGTTATTATAAAAGTGCTTTTTTTCAAAATCAATCTAATTTGTTCGTTTGTTTATTAAAGTAAATTACTGCTGCATTTTTCGCATATTCCCGTAACCACGAGATTAACATCCTCTGCCAAATATCCATCTGGCAAGTTGATATGCGGGATTTTTTGTTCCGTTAAACAAACTGTTTCGTCACAGTTAGTGCAATGAAAATGTAAATGCAAATCCTGTTCTATTTTACAATTACAGCCTTCTTCACAAAGTGCGTATTTAGAGATTCCAGTTCCGTCATCTATGTGATGCACCACGTTTTTTTCTTCAAACGTTTTTAGGGTTCGGTACAATGTGGTTCTATCCGCTTTTGCGAAAGCATTCTCAATATCAGTCAGGGCGATGGCGGCATCCCTATCGGCCATATACTTATAAATCAAGATGCGCATTGCGGTGGGACGCACGTTATGGTCATTTAATGTTTTTTCAATTTCAGTCATTTTGTGCGGTGTTATAATTGATATTTTTAGCTTTATTGTAGGCTTCATAGCCTTCTTTTGCAGCGTACGGAACGATAAGTAATGCCGCCACAGGATCTGCCCACCACCAGCCTAACCAGTTGACCAATAGCAATCCTATAAGTACGACCACGGTTTGGTATAAGCAAATAAAGGTGTCTTTAGCATCAGCCAGCAAGGCTGGACTGTCTAATTTCTTTCCATACTTTCTTTTGAAATAGATCAGGATAGGATTTACAACCAGGGAAACCAATAATATAATCAGTCCCATCGTGCTCCAGTTTGCGGTTTCTTTATTTATAAGCTTTGTAATGGAATCGTAGGAAATGAAAATACAGATGAGCGTAAAGGAAACTGCAATTACGTTTAACGTGATTTTTTGTCTTCGTTTTACTTTTTCTTCATCGATACCTTTAATCTCGCCGTGTAGTCGCCAGCCTAATGTTCCCGCACTAACCACTTCAATCGTGCTGTCCAATCCCCAACCTATCAGAGCCGAACTATTTGCCGTAAATCCAGCAATAAGCGAGACCGCAACTTCAATAACATCGTAGATGACGTTCCAAATCTGTAAGGTTCTTGCTACTTTTAAGTTTTTCTTTCTTTTTTCTTTCATTCCATTTTAATCATCGTCACCAAGTTCCCCTTTTTTCATCTCTCCCATAAGGTAATAGGCATTATTAAAGGCAAAATGAGTATTTGGGTCTGGGGTTTCAAAAAAACGTATGGCTATCCAGTCACCATCCTTCTCGCCCGTAGTGACTTCTACTGGTATAAAACTCCAAGTGTTGCCTTCCCTTTGCGCTTTAAACACATAATCCCTACCACCTTCTGTAATAATGGCACTTTCTGGTAATGCGGTTTCAGCGGTTTCAGCGTTATCAACTTCAATCCTACCTTTAATGTACATTCCTGGGATAAGACCACCACCTTTGTTCTCAATTTCTGCGTGTACGTGCACCGCTTTGGGATCTTGCTCGAAGGTTTTTCCTACTGAATAAATTTCGGCAACGAGTTCCGTTCCTGGTCTTGATTGAACGCTAAATCGTACTTGTTGACCTTTTTTTACCCTATCAACATCTTTTTCGAAAACCATTAAATCTGCGTGTACGTGGTCTGTATCTACTATTTCCATTAGGTTGGTCTGTGGCTCCACATATTGTCCAGTTTTTATAAAAACTTTTTCTACAACCCCTGCAATGGGACTGCGCAATGCAACACGCTGGTAGATAGTGCCATTGCGCACGCCATTCACATTGATGTTGTACTGTCGCAATTGTGCTTCCAGCCCGTTTACCATTGCGGTAGATGACTGATAGTCTGCCGTTGCCTTTTGGAAATTCATACCAGATGCCACACCAGCTTCATAAAGCCTTTTTTGACGTTCGTATTCTTGTTTTAAAAACCGACTGTTGCTGTGTGCATTTAAGTAATCGCTCTGTATCCGTATGATGCTGGGATGTGAGAGATAGGCAACCGCTTGATTTTTTTTCACTTCATCACCTTCTATTACTTCTATGGATGCCACATTTGCTCCTGTTATGGCGGTAATGGATGCTTCGTTTTGGGGTGGTACTTCCAGCGTGCCATTTGCTTCTACATAACCGCTCATATAACGTTGTGAGAGCGAGTCAATTTCCATCTGTAAGGCTTCAAACTGCTGTGCCGTGAGCATTACTTCCTTAGCTTCGCCTTCCATATTATCTTCTTCATCTTCCCCTTCAGAGTGATTTTCTTCTGTTTCAGAATGGGTGGCTTCATCGTGGCCATCTTCAGTTTTTGACTCGCCACAGCTGAATAATGTCAATGCCATAAGCATTGTGGTAATCGGTATATATTTTAATTTTTTCATCTTTTTTTAGTTTTGGAAATATTGTAGTTTAAACAAGGCTTCTAAATAATTATCGAGTGCGTCCAGTGCATCCATTTCGGTCTGTATGGCATCACGTATAATTTGCGTGAATGCTGCATAATCAAGCGCACCTTCTTTGTAGGCGAGCAATGCGCCTTTGCGCTGGTCTATGGCAAGTGGCAGAGCTTCGGTTTTATAGAAAAACCAAGTATCTCGCCATCGTGTATAATTTTGCTGTGCTTGTGTATATTGGGATTGCAGCTCGCGTTGTTTGAATGCGGCATTGGTTTCTGCAATCTGTGCATCCAGTTTAGCAGCTTTTGCGCGGCTGCGGTCTGGGCCAGAAAACAGCGGTATGGAAATCCCTGCCTGATAGGTGTAGAAACCACTATCGCCATTTACACGTTGCAGGCCACCTTGCAGATTAAACTGGGGCAGTAAGCTTGCCCTTGCTGCATCATAGCTTGCT
The DNA here is from genome assembly GCF_004364175.1 of Maribacter caenipelagi. Lineage (GTDB taxonomy): Bacteria > Bacteroidota > Bacteroidia > Flavobacteriales > Flavobacteriaceae > Maribacter > Maribacter caenipelagi. The sequence continues at coordinate 636,227 of NZ_SNZW01000011.1, forward strand.
TGTGCTTCGTCTATACGCTTTCGCGAAAGCGATAACTCGGGATGTTCATCCAATGTATCATCAGTCTCTAACACCGAAATTTCGGTAGCTTCAAATTCATCAGCTACGGTGTACATCGTATCTGGTGTCAACCAAAGATTGAGTTTTTGTAATGCGATTAAATAATCTGTTTCTGCCTGCTGAAACCTGTTGGTTATCTGTAACGCTTGATTGCGCGCAGCAGCATATTCCAGTCTCGAAATGGCTTCGACTTCAAAATTGAGTTCTACAGATTGTGCAAATTGACCATAAATGCTGTCCAGTTCTCGATAAAGAACAAATTTCTTCTTTGCCTGAAAAGCTTCTGACCAGGCTTTTTTGACTTCCAGTTCTATCTGGATTTCAGATAGGTCAAAAGCTGTTTCGGCTAACTGGATGCGTTGTTGTTGCAAGCGTTTTTTGGCACCTATTCCCAATAGATCAATATTTTGTTGACCGATACCTATCAAGGTATAAATGCCCTGACCATCTGCCACTTCTTCGCCACCTGTAAATACTTTAGTATTACCGAAGTCATAGGCATTGCCCGTGAGTGCGCTCTGTCTTTCTATTTCGAGTTGGCTCGTCTTGAGTGCTGGATAATTCTCTTTGGCAATTTCTACAGCCCGAGATAAGGTAATGGGTGTAATGCTATCCTGAACAATGAGGTCTGGCACAGGTGCTTGTGTTTGTTGCGCTTTCGCCAAAGCGGTACCACCTAACATAAAACCAAGTATTAAAATCGTGGTCAATGCTTGCGGATTAAACGAACCAATCTTGTTCTGGTCTTTGCGCTCACGTCGCTTTTCTATAAAGATATAGAGTACAGGAAGTACTATCAACGTGAGTAGGGTGGCCGTAAGCATCCCACCAATAACTACCGTAGCGAGCGGTTGTTGCACCTCTGCACCGGCTGATGTGGAAAATGCCATAGGTAAAAACCCAAAAATATCTGTGGTAGCCGTGAGCATAATGGGGCGAATACGTTCTTTAGTCCCTTGAAATATTCTATCCTTTATGCTTGTAACACCTTCTTTCTTTAAAGAATTAAATCGGTTAATAAGTACCAGCCCGTTAAGAACTGCGACACCAAATAGCACAATAAATCCTACACCTGCCGAAATACTAAATGGCATATCTCGAAGCCATAAAGCAAACACACCACCAATGGCCGCCAAGGGTATCGCGATGTAAATCATTAGCGATTGTGAAAAGGATTTTAAGGCAAAGTATAACAGTACAAATATCAAGAACAGGGCGATGGGCACAACAATTGTTAAACGATCCTTAGCGCTTTGTAGGTTTTCAAACTCTCCACCATAGGTAATATAATATCCTGATGGCAAGTCCAGTTCTTCATCTAACTTTTGTTGTATATCTTTTACAACAGACTCCACATCTCTGCCTCGTGCATTTACACCTACATAGGTTCTTCTATACGTATTGTCACGTGAGATTTGCATAGGTCCAGGGACGTATTCAATTTCGGCTATTTCGATAATGGGTATCTGATTGCCATCCTTAAGATCGATATACATATTGCGTAGGTCATCGATACTTTTTCTATGGCTTTCATCAAATCGTACCACGAGATCAAATCGTTTCTCGCCTTCAAAAATTACTCCTGCGGTTCCGCCAGCGAATGCGGTACTTATGTAATCATTTACTTTTTGAATATCCAGTCCATATTGCGCCATTTTATCACGCTTATATTTTACGGTCATCTGTGGTAATCCTGCAGTTCGTTCTGCACTCACATCACCAGCGCCAGGAACGGTCTGTATAATCGCTGCCATTTCCTGAACCTTTTGTGATAACACATCTAAATCTTCGCCATACAGCTTTACAGCAATATCTTCTCTTACGCCTTCTAACAGCTCGTTAAATCGTAACTCTACTGGTTGGGTAAAAACTAAATTTACACCCACGACTTCATCATCCAGTTTATCTCTTATAGCATCTATCAAACCTTCTTTAGTAGAAGCTGTTGTCCACTCGTCGATATCCTTGTTTAGGATGATGTACATATCTGCAATATCCATAGGCATAGGATCGGTAGGAATATCTGCAACACCTATACGAGCAGTTACCGTCTTGATTTCAGGGAAACTTTCTAATAGGATAGTTTCTATTTTCTTGGAAACTTCAATAGATTCGGATAATGAACTTCCTGGTCTAATGAGCGCTTGCATTGCTAGATCTCCTTCATCAAGCTGGGGCACAAATTCTCCACCCATATTAGAAAAGATAAAACCAGCAATAAGAAGTAATACGGCAGCAGCTGATAAAACAATAAGTTTTAGTTTAAGGGCTCCCTTTAATAATGGCATATATGCACTATGAATAGCACCTATAATTTTATCACTTATTTTTTCGAGCCAGCGCTCAAACCTGCCGAACCAGTTTTTGGTATTTTGTACTGGTTTCATAAAAAGCGCTGCCATCATAGGCACATACGTGAGACACAAGATGATGGCACCTATCATTGCAAACCCAAAGGTGTATGCCATAGGTTTAAACATTTTACCTTCTACACCAGTTAGAAAAAGTATAGGCGTAAAAACGATGAGGATAATTATCTGTCCAAAAAAAGCGGAACCCATCATCGTGCTTCCTGCATCATAAGCCACTTTATCCATCACGCCTTGATTGAATTTTAGCTTGCCAGACCTAATCCGTTTTTGGATCTCATAAACCGTTCCTTCTATAATAATTACCGCACCATCTATGATAATCCCAAAATCAATAGCTCCCAAGCTCATTAAGTTTGCCCATACATTAAATTGCTTCATTAATATAAAGGCAAAAAGCAAGGACAACGGTATGGTCGTGGCCGTTATGATGCCACCTCTTAAACTACCCAACAATAAAACAAGGGCAAATATCACGATTAGGGCGCCTTCCAGTAAATTGGTTTTAACGGTATCGGTCGTTCTGGCAATTAGCTCACTACGATCAATGATAGGGGCGATAGTGAGACCTTCTGGCAGGGATTTTTCAATTTCTGCCATACGATTCTTAACATTTTGAATAACCGCATTAGGGTTTGAACCTTTTAGCATCATTATTATTCCTCCCACGGCTTCCTTACCGTCTTGCGTAAAAGCACCATAACGTACCTGATTCCCAAAATGGACGCGTGTTGCAACATCTCCAATAGTTACGGGAATGTTGCCCTCGTTAATAATCGAAATATCTTTAATGTCTTCCAAAGAGCGAATAAGACCTTCACCTCTTATGAAATTTGACATTTTATTTTTTTCTATGTAAGCACCGCCTGTATTCACATTGTTCCGAGCGAGAGCCTCATACACTTGTGAAATACTAATACCCAAACTATTCAACTTATCTGGGTTGACAGCGACCTCGTACTGTTTAATACTGCCTCCATAAGAGTTGACCTCTACCACGCCTTCCAGTAATGTGAGTTGTCGTTTGATAACCCAATCTTGCACGGTGCGCAGTTCCATAGGCGAATACTTGTTTTCAAAACCCTCCTCTGGCTTTATAGTGTATTCATAGATTTGACCTAAACCAGTAGAGATGGGACCCATAGATGGACTTCCAAATTTTTCAGGGATAGATTCGCCCAGTTCGTTTAGTTTTTCCTGTACCAGCTGTCGAGGAAGATAGGTTCCCATATCGTCTTCAAAAACGATAGTAACTACGGAAAGGCCAAAGCGTGAGATAGATCTTATTTCTGTAACGCCTGGTAAATTACCCATAGATAGTTCTACGGGATAGGTTACGAACTGTTCAATATCTTCCGTTCCCAGATTGGGCGATTGCGTGATGACCTGCACCTGATTATTGGTAATATCTGGGACAGACCCAAGGTTTACTGTTGCCATTGACCAAATGCCAACTCCTATAAGAGTCAACGTGAACAGACCAATGATGAATTTGTTATTGATTGAAAAATCAATGATTCTGTTAATCATAGATTAATGTATTAATTCAGTTAAAAAACGAGTTTGCGTTTTCGCATAGCAAAAACATAGTTGAGCATTCCCATTAGGAAAACTTCAAAAAAGGATATAGTTATCCTATGAAAACTGAATTATGCCCGAGGTGGCTGAAAAAGGGAATGGGGAATATCTTTGCCAAGGTCATCGAAATGGGCAAAGAATTCTTGAGGAATAGCAGGCTGTAGCGGTTGAAATGCAACAAGCCCAAAATTTATCGTGTGAACGTGACAACAATGACATTGACAGAAAGGCGAGCATAACTCACAGTCTTGGTCGTGGTCGCCATCAATATCAATTACTGTAACAACTTGGGTATCATCGGCACTATTTGTCGCATCGCTACAAGGCACTACATTGAGTGCCAAGAAATAAAACGATAAAATGATTGCTACACCTTTCACCATGCAAAGATAAAAATATTTTGGTGCAACTGTGTTGCAAATGATTTTTACAACGAATCAATCACACTTCCGCAAGTCAACATTGCATCGCCATAGTATGGATTTCTTATTTCTTCTTCCATACTTAGCCATACCGCACCTTTATTGTTATTTGCCATAGGGCATTTCTGAATGTAATAATTTGTCGAGTTTTCTATGCTCATTGCAATAGGCACGATATTCTCGTTTAGAATGACGAAGTGAGCGCGCTGGTTTTCCAGATTATCATTGTTTGCAATGGCATCCAGCATCTCAATACTTTTGGTTAAATGTTGTTTTTCCATCGTACCTAAATCATCAGTCGATATTGTTTTTAATTTTTCTGACGTCGTTTTCGCGAAAGCGGAAACCTGACCAGCATCGCTTGCCACAAAGGCATCTTTCATTTTGAGATACGACGGTAATGCTTCACTAAAGTCAGAACTAAACGCATTACTGAAACTCATTTCCATATCACCCATCATAGCCGATTCATCCTGCATCATTTGCTGATTCATCATTGATTTTTTACCCTGTAACTGTGCCGCTGCATCTACTGTAAATGTTCCATTGGTAACAATTTCATCGCCATTATTTAATCCGGCCGATACTTGGTAAGTTTCGCCAGAGCGATTGCCCAAGGTTACTTCGCGCATTTCAAATACAGGCTCGTTAGGATTGGTTTTCACATATACCAATGAGCGCTCGCCCGTCCATAACACAGCACTTGCAGGCACGGTAAGGGTGTTTTCCATAGTTTGTGTTGCGCCTTTGACTTTACCCGTCACAAACATTCCTGGCTTAAACAGGTCATTCTTATTTTGCAGAGTTGCACGTACCGTTATCGTTCGTGTAGCATTATTTAGAATAGGGTCGATGAATGAGATAGTGCCTTCAAATTCCTTATTGGGATAAGCATTGGTCGTGATATTGATTTTTTGCCCAATGTTGAATTGCGCTATTTGATTTTCATAGGCATCAAATTCTGCCCAAACCGAATTGAGGTTGCTCAACTTCACAATAGGCTGTCCTTGATTTAAATAATCGCCTTGTGCTGCCATTACTTCTGAAACCGTTCCGGAAACCGTTGCATAAATCGGGAAGTTCTCGCGCACTGTTCCGCTTTCTTCTATAGCATTGATTTGTGCTTCTGAAAGTTTCCAATTTTTGAGTTTGTTGCGCACGGCTTTGTATAAAGCAGGTTGCGATTCTTTCAACGATGCTGCGGTAATCAATTCCTGTTGTGCCGCTACAAGGTCTGGTGCGTAAATGGTTGCGAGTAGCTGACCACGGTTTACTTGCTGTCCTTCATAGTTAACGTTGAGTTGTTCTATCCTTCCTTTAAAATAGCTGGATTGTACGGTATTGTTTTCTTCGTTTGCAGCTATTTTTCCCGAAAGAGATATCATCCCATCATCATCGCTTGTTTCTGCATTACCCACAATGGTAGTTTGAATATTTGCTAATGCCATAGCATTTTCGGTCATTTTTATCTCGTTTGCTGCGAGACCTTCAGCACCAGCTTCAGCAGGGATTAAGTCCATTCCACATATAGGACAATCGCCAGCTTCTGGTTGCATAATCTGTGGATGCATTGAGCACGTCCACATCTGGTCTGCACTCTCGCCAGAATGGTCGTGGTCGGACATATCGGACATATCCTTATTTGCCATAGTATCACTTGACCCGTTTCCAAAAATGAGCCAGCCTGCGCCCAAACCTATTATTATGGCTATTGCTATATATAAAATGTTCTTATTCATAATCTTATTTTTCGTTTTCTAAACGTTCAATCATTGCTTTCATCTCTGCAATTTCCTTACGTTGTGCCTTAATGATTTCTTCAGCCAATTTTTTTACTTCAGGGTCTTCAATATCTGCTCGTTCACTTGTTAAAATAGCAATGGAATGGTGTGGTATCATTGCTTTCATCCAAAGTACATCGCCCACGGTTGATTTTTGGTCGCGTACCAGTCCTAATGCTCCCAAAAACAATATAACACTACCTGCGAGAATTGCAATATTCTTTTTCTTGTCTTGATACATATTCAACATAAATAACAACATAATAACAGCCATAGTAGCTATTCCTAAACACACCATATAAAATCGTGTAAGACTGAACCACACGTGATCAAACTCGTAGGTATTTAAATACATTGTGATGTACATTGCTATAAATGATGACCCTAGCATAAGGAAGAATTTAGTGTATTGGCTCATTCCTTTGTTCTTGTTTTCGTGTTCGTTTGAATTCATAATTTTTGGTTTTAATTGTTACTAATTATTTGATTTTCGTTTTTAGTTTTCTGATTGATGGGGAACTGATATACCACAAAACGAAACCGCTTAAGATAGTTATCAATCCCAAAAGTGAAAATGCCCTTAACAACAACGTGTTGAAATTATCCCTTCCCTGATAATCCATCGTATGGGTCATCCATAGAAAATCAAACCAGCGCCAGTCTCTGTGTCTCACCGTTTGAAAAGCGCCATTTTCAACCGCCACATAGGCTTTTAAATTTTGTGGTGACTCATACGAGATTTCATAAGCTGGAAGTGGGCGACCTCGATATTCGTGATGTGGCCCAACAGAATCGACTAATTGAATTTTTACTATTTCTAAATCGTTCAACATATACCTATTTGCAACTTGTTGTGCATCTTCTTTAGAAATTCCGTTTTTCATTTGTCCCGTTCTTGCGTTATAAAGCTTTGCATCATTAATCCAATAATAAGGTTCATTTGCTATTTCCAGAAGTTCCAAGGATTGGATAGGTTCATTTGTAGTAAGTTGGGCTGTGCCGAGCAAATTATTAAATGTGGTCTTTAAAGGTGCTTCTTTCTTAAAATGGTCGCCGTGTATCTCGTCAATGTCCGTCCAGCTGAAATACATCCCACTAATCGTCCACATCAGAAACTGAATACCTAAAAAAACACCCAAATAGCGGTGGGATTTTCTAATCCATTTCGCTGTTTTTCTGTTCACCATATTATTTTATTTCAAAAGGAAATTCAATCGTGACTTTTTCCCAACTCATTGAGATTGTTCCTGAAGTCTCTGTTGTTTTGTTTACTTTATACTCTAAATGTTCTTTAATTTCTTCGGAAATTTTAGGTATCACTTTAAATCGTAATACATCATCATTTTCAGTATAGTCGTCCTTACCGTGTTGGTTCCAATTCCTGTTGAAAATGACAGTCCATTCTTCTTGATTCGGAATTACAAAAAATCCATATTTCCCAGCTTTTAATTCTTTACCGTCAATTTCTAAATCCTTATTTGTTTCAAGCCAAGTAGCCATATGGGCACCAGCCTGCCAGACTTGGTCGTAAGCCAACAATCCACCGAAAATGATTCTATTCCTCACGCCTGGCGACGAATAATCTATATGGATATGTGCATCGCCTATCATCGCCATTGCCGATGTGTGTGGACTTAGGGTTTTTTTGTTCTCGGATTTAGGTTCACTCTGGGTATGATTGTGCTCTGTCTCTATTTTGGGATTGTTCTTTTCTTCGTTTTTACAACCGATGAAAGCAACTACCAATAGGATTATCAAAATTTTATATTTCATAAGTATTCAATTAGTTAGATTATATTTTTTTACTTTTTAGACGTAATGAGTTGGCAATTACCGATACCGAACTGAAGCTCATCGCCAAAGCCGCAATCATTGGGGATAATAGTATTCCGAAAAACGGGTACAGTAGTCCTGCTGCTATAGGAATACCCAGCGTGTTATAAATCATTGCAAAAAAGAGGTTTTGTTTGATATTGCGCATTACGACATCACTTAGGTTTCTTGCCTTTACGATTCCGTGTAAATCGCCTTTCACCAAGGTAATTGCTGCACTTTCAATGGCAACATCCGTACCTGTTCCCATAGCGATACCTACGTCACTTTTTGCCAACGCTGGGGCATCGTTTATGCCATCACCTGCCATTGCAACCACCTTGCCTTGCTCTTGTAATTTCTCGACTTCTTGTAATTTGTTTTCCGGTAGCATACTTGCTTGAAAATCGGCAAGGTTAAGTTCATCTGCGACAGCTTTGGCGGTGTCGTGATTATCACCAGTAAGCATAATGACCGCAATTCCCTTATTCTGCAAATCCTTGATAGCTTTTGCACTCGTTTCCTTGATTTTGTCGCCGATAACGACGTAGCCGGCAACTTGACCTTCAACAGCGAGATAGGAAACCGTTTTCCCTTGTTTTTGGTAGGATTGTGCCTCTTCTTCCATAGCTTCGGAAACTGTAGTATTGCCCTTTTCCATCATTTTAGCATTACCCAAGGCTACTTCTTTTCCGTTCACTTTACCTTCAACACCCTTTCCTGTAACTGCGTTAAATCCATCTGCCTTTAAAAATTCTGCGTTTTGTTCTTTGCCATATTTTACGGTGGCTTCTGCCAGCGGATGTTCACTTTGGCTGTTCAAGGAAACAATGTATTGCAGTACTTCGGTTTCGGTAAACCCCTTGTCAAAAGAACCCACTTTCTCGACCGTTGGTTTTCCTTCGGTTATCGTTCCTGTTTTGTCTACAATTAGCGTATCTACCTTATCCATTTTCTCAAGGGCTTCAGCATTCTTGATAAGCACCCCATTTTGTGCGCCTTTACCAACACCGACCATTACGGACATAGGTGTCGCAAGCCCCAAAGCACACGGACAGGCGATAATCAATACGGCAATGGCATTGACCAAGGCATAAACATAGGCTGGCTCTGGCCCCCAAATTGCCCAAATGGCAAATGTAACAACAGCGATTATAACAACTATTGGCACAAAATATCCCGAAACGGTATCTGCCAACTTTTGGATGGGCGCACGGCTTCGACTGGCATCGTTGACCATCTGTATTATCTGTGATAACAAGGTATCGGAACCTACCTTTTCGGCTTTCATTAAAAAAGATTGGTTACCATTGATTGTTCCGCTACTTACTTTATCATCTATTGATTTGTTTACGGGAATGGGTTCACCAGTAATCATCGATTCGTCGATGGAAGTTTCACCTTCGGTGATCACGCCATCCACGGGAATCTTATCGCCCGGCTTGACACGCAGAATGTCACCCAATTCAATTTCATCGATGGCCACTTCTTGTTCTTCGCCATCAACTACCTTTACAGCCTTGTTAGGTGCCAATTTTAAAAGTTCCTTGACTGCGGAATTGGTCTTGCTATGCGCACGAGCTTCCAGAACCTGCCCAAGCAATACCAAAGTTAGAATGACCGTTGCCGCTTCAAAATAGACGTGAACGGTACCTGCCTCGGTCTTGAATTGATCTGGGAAAAAATCGGGAACGAGCATCCCGAACACGCTGAACAGCCAAGCAACACCTGCACCGATACCGATAAGCGTAAACATATTTAAGTTCCACGTCTTTATACTGCGGTAGGCACGTTCAAAGAACATCCAAGTAGCGTAGAATACCACAGGGATAGAGAGCGCAAATTGAATCCAATTCCAATAGTTTAATTCTAAAACATCATATAATGGATTGTTGGGCAGCATTTCGGACATTGCAATGATAAAAATGGGCAATGTGAAAGCGACCGCTATCCAGAATTTTTTAAGCAGTTTTTTATAGGTCTTTTCTTCTGCGGATAAATCGGGTTCCATAGGAACTAAATCCATCCCACAAATTGGACAGCTTCCCGGTTCATCCTTAATAATTTCGGGATGCATCGGACAGGTATATTGGGTGTCGGAAGTAGCCTTTAGGTTCACTTCTTCAACCAAATCCATCCCGCAAACAGGACAATCGCCTGGTTTGTCGTAAGTCTTGTCGCCCTCGCAATGCATCGGGCAATAGAACGTTCCCGTTCCTTTGCCTTTGGGTTTCTCTACTTTCTTCTTATCGTGGGTATGATGATGTTCCCCATTTTGATGGATGCTGTATTGCCCACCGTTCGTTTTCAGCGCCTCTTGAAATTTTTCGATGGGAATATGTGATTGCATTTCAATGGTCGCTTCGGCTTTTTTTAAATCGACAGATGCATTAGTTACACCTTCGATTTTGGAAAGCGTCTGTTCGACGTGGGTTCTGCAACCGTTACAGGTCATTCCGTGTATATGGTAAGTATGTTTCATAATCATTGAATAAAAAATTTGACAATTAATCCACCAGCAAGCCATACGTAACAAATGAAGGCCGCATATTTTAATATCGTTTCCAGTAATGGACTTTTGGGTGCCATTTCGCTCATTGAATGTTCAACGTCTTTACGCTTGAAAAACCCTAAGTAAATCAGGTATCCTGATATTGCGAGAAAGGCGATATTTAGATAGAATGTGTAATCAATCTTGAAATGGTCTTTATCTTGAATCTTGACCTGCGAAGGGTCTGGTAACATACCCAACAAATCGAATGAATAGTGCAAGGCTAAGGATGTTCCAATTAGAGCGGTAAAGAGTAGGAACAAAATGAAAAACGACATTTTCCAACCGTAATACTTTGCGTTAATACGTAGTACAGGAAAAACCACCAAATCACTAAAAATAAATGCCATTACACCTGCAAAACTCACACCTTTACCAAACAGTAAAGCTGCTAAGGGAATGTTGCCCATTGAACCGATAAAAGTCAAAAACGCAGCAACCGGCCCCACAACAATATGTTCCAGAACTTCGAGAAAGGTAAAATCCGTTTTTCCTTGACCACTATTGATAAATAGCGTTTGGAAAAACGAATCTGGGACGAAGGCCGCTACGATTCCAGCAATGGTAAAACCAACGGTTACATCCTTCCAGACCATCTGCCATTCCATCTTGTATTTCTTGGCGACCCTTGCCCAGCTATCTTCCTGCTGTATCTGCTTTTTCCAGTCTTTGGAATCATCCATTTCATCATCATCCTGACCTTCAAGATTTTTCTTCGCTTTTTCAATGAGTTTTTTGGGATTGATAATGCGGATAAGGACCCAGCAGATGAGTATGAGCAATATTCCACCTACATATTCCCCGACCACAAACTGCCATCCCAAAAAGATGGAAATGATAATTCCCAATTCAATGACCAAGTTTGTCGATGCCAGTAGGAAGGCAATAGAGGACACAAAACTCGCCCCCTTTTTGAAAAGGGATTTTGCGCTTGCCAAAGCTGCAAAGCTGCACGAGCTACTGATAAATCCGAAAAATGTACCCAACAGCACACTTTTGGATTCGTCTTTCCCCATTGTTTTCTGCATCCGTTTTTCGGTTACAAAAATCTGTATCATACTACTGATAATGTAACCCAAAATGAAAGCCCAAAGCGCCATCCAGAAAAATCCGGTGGTCGTATAAGCAGCTTCGCCCCATTGTTTTAGAAAATCGTTCATACGTCTTTGTTTTATTGTGCCTGACAAGGGAAGAGCTACTAACTAACCAACCATCAACTTGCCCTTCCCATACCAGGACTTTATTCCAAACTGTCTTTTAACGCTGTCATATAATCTATTATCATCCTCTTATCTTCATCTGAAAGAATTGCATCCCTGTGAATGAGTGTATAAAAATCCAAAGGCATTTTATCTTCTTCAATTTGGCTTATGATAGACCGAAGTTTACTGTTCTTTCGCCGGTCTGAAAATGTTGCCCATTCATTAAAATTAAGTTCGTCCTTACCTTCTTGTATGTGGTCTTTCAGATACCAAGCCGCAGGCTGTATCTTACTATACCACGGGTAATCTGTATTATTACTGTGGCAATCGTAGCAAGAAATCTGCAACCGATTTTTTATCGTTGCAGGTACTTGATTTTCGACCATAAAATCACTTTGCGGTACAGTATCGCTCTCGTTCAGGATTATTGGAAAGGACTGAATCACTATCAATGCCACAAGGGCAAGCCACGCTATGATTTTTAAAAACTTCAATTAGTTGATTTCTCGCTGTACTTTACCGCATTTCAACATTTTGTCACCGAAATAGGGGTTTCTAATTTCCTCGTTCATACTAAGCCAAGCACCACCCTCATTATTATTATACATAGGGCAGAATTGCTCGTATATCTTCATCTCAGTTCCGGTAATGGCAACCATATCGGTCAGATCCTTGCTCAATATCTTAAAGTGCTCACGCTGGTGTGCCATATCACTTTCTGAAATGTGTTCTGCGTGTTCAATTGCGTCTTCCATAATATCCTTGAGTTCCTGTTGCTCACTATCTGAATAGCTGGATGCATCAAAACTACCCAAAGCACTTGCAAGCGTGGTGCCCAGTTGTTTTGCCTTGTCATTATTTGTTTCGACAAGTGCATCTTTTAGTTTAAAATAGTCTTGTAGAACTGCTTTTGCACCTTTGTTTTCATTCATTTCCATATCGTCTTTGTCATCCATAGACTCTTGATGCATTTCGTTGCTCATAGGTGTAGCAGGTTCATTTTTGTTTCCTTCTTTGCAGGAAACCGTAAGCATCATTGTGGCAGCAAGCGCCATTGTTCCTATTGTTCTTTTTACTGTTTTCATTTTTGTTATTTATTTAAGTTAATAATTGTTCTAAAATCTTAATGAAAGTCCACCACCCCAACCAAAGCGATTGTCGTAGCTTCCCATAAGAGAAAAATCTCTACTCAGCACATATTCAAGGCCTACTTGCCAAGTCGTCTCTTCCTCAAAATCAGTTCCCTGTTCTAAATCGTTGACCCAACCAAAATCCATTTGGTATTCATATTCGCCATAGAGGGCTACATTTCTGAAAATCATAGTTGCCGTAGCGAAAGAAATTGTGGGTCTAAGTTTATTGTCAATTCTCAAATCGGAATCAATAAGTAACGGCAGTAAATACCTCACACCAACAACACCCGTTGTGGAAATCTCATCAAGACTATCTTTACCCTCGTTTTCAACATTTACACCACCAAATACCCTGAAGTAGCTATTGAGCCAACGCTCATACGTAAATTCGGCTTCCAGATTCTCATTCCAACCGTACTCGCCACGTAGGGTAAATTGATTCCGAATATTAGTGGCCGTATAAAGCAGTTCCGTCATATGACTTGCACCGGTAACTTCGCCCCAAGTCCAAATATGGTCTGCTTCGGTGGTCAGGTTGGACAATGGATAACCTTTTAATCGCTCATCACGAGGGGTGTCATAACTGAATACTCGCGCCATTCCGCTGTTAATGTGATAAAGAACGTGGCAATGGAAGAACCAATCACCGTACTCAACGGCATCAAATTCGATGACTACTTTCTGCATAGGTGCGACATTGACCGTGTGTTTCAACGGACTTCGTTTGCCATTTTCGTTCAATACCCGGAAAAAGTGACCGTGCAGGTGCATAGGGTGGTGCATCATTGTCATATTGTTCAATGTAATACGGACGACTTCACCTTGATTGATTTTGATTTTATCGGTCTCGGAAAGCGGTACACCATTGATTGACCATACATAACGATTCATATTTCCCGTAAGGTTGAAGAGCATTTCCCTAATAGGTTTATCATCATCAAACTCTGTATTTTCAGGTGCTTTCAGGTAGTGATAATTGAACTCTGGATTACCACCCGTTTTCATATTGTTGCCAATGACTTTGTCCTGTGGAATCATATAACCCATTTTCATTCCACCATCCATTTGCATCTTATCGTCTTTCATTTTCATATCCTGATGAGCCATATCGTCGTGCATCATTTTCGTGGAATCCTTATCTTTTTGCATTCCATCCATCTTCATAGCGTATTTTTTCATCTTCTTAATGGAATCATTTTTTGATGGATTTATCTTGGCAGCAGGGGCACCCATTTTCATATCCATAGCCATCATTTCCTGCATTTGCTTAATGAGGTCAGGTTTTGGCACATCTGGTGCTTTCAATACTTCGCCAGTTCCTAAAAAAGCGGAAGCCTGTCCGGAACCATCTTGTGAAGTGGCTCGTATTTCCAATTTCCCGCTATTGGGAATGGTAACAATGAAGTCATAGGTTTCGGCTACGCCGATAAGGGTTTTGTTTTTCCTGACGGGAACTACATCCAGACCATCAGATGAAACCAACAGCGGGTCGTCGCCCCCAAACGTGAGCCAGAAATAAGAGGCAGCAGCGGCATTTACAAAGCGGACACGGACTTTTTCCCCAGGTTCAAACTCTGGGTATTGACCTTCTGCTTGTCCATTTATAAAAAAGAGGTCGTAATAATTGTCAAGTATGGCCATATCCGGCATACGTTGCCACATCATTTTCAGCTTAGCACCCGTGGCACCTTTGGCAATAACCTTGTCCCAACTTTGTATCTGATTTTTCTTGATGAGATACCATTCATTGCCACGCTTCAAATTTCTGAGTTGGGATTTTGGATTTTCGTCCATCCAATCGGATAGTACGAGCACTAAATCCTTGTCATATTCTAATTCCGTTTCTTTCGGGTTGATTTGAATTGAGCCATAAACACCACGTTGTTCTTGAAGTCCTGTGTGTGAATGATACCAGTAGGTACCCGATTGCTTTAGGGCGAACTTATATTGTTGTGTCTCGCCAGGTTTTATGGGTGGTGTCGTCAGGTAGGGTACGCCGTCGTAAAAGTTGGGAAGAATTAAGCCGTGCCAATGTACCGAGGTTTCCTTATCCATCTTATTTGTTACGTTGATGATGGCAAATTCCCCTTCATTAAATTCAAGATTTGGTCCGGGAATACCGCCATTAATGACCATAGCTTTAACGTCTTTTCCGGTATAGTTGACTGTTTCGTAACCAATAGTCAAATCATAGACCCGTTCTGGCCAATTGTCAACATTTTCTTCTGTCTCATTCGATACAAATTGTGCTTTTGCGCCAAAAGTGATGAGCATTGTTAGAAGTAATGTGATTTTATATTTCATAGTTCTTAATTTTATTTGGATAAAATTACCGCTGTTAATCAATAGCTTGTGTCATAATCTTGGTTGTTATCTATATAATTTTGTCCAATGAATTCCTAAAGTTTTTCTGTTGTGATTTATACTCGGTCAGGCTCATTCCCGTTTCGTTTTTGAACTGGCCACTTAAATGATTGATATGGCTATAATCCAATAGTTGACTTATCTCGGTAAAATTCTTTTCCTGTGTTTGTATGAGTTCCTTGACCTTTTCGATTTTCAGTTTAATGAAGTATTTTTCAATGGTATTTCCTTGTGTGAATGAGAATACCTTACTGATTTTTGAATAGTCTTGATGTAATTTTTCTGATAGGTGCTTAGATAATTTGTCGCTTAGTTGGATGGGTAGATTTTCCATCATTTTTATAAGAATAATTTTCACCTGCTCAGTTAGTGTATCCTCAGCAGAATCGATAATTGCGAAGCCGTTATTACTCAGAATTTCCTTAGTAGCATATCGCTCATCGTCGTTCTTGATGTCAAGTTTTACACGTCCCAATTCAATTTCTTTTAGTTCAATGCCCTGCAATTCAATTTCAGATTTGAGCACCTTGATACATCTATCACAAACCATATTTTTTATGTAAAAATCCTTGACCATAATTAATTGATTAGATAGTTAATAATGGCCGATTGTACATAGTACATTTGCACCGACTCGATTTGATTCATCTGAAACTTCAACTGCAATTCCTGAATGTCCAGCACATCGTTAAAATCGATAGTGCCAGTTTCATAATTTTTTACCAGAATTTCTTCGGCATCTTGGGCTTGTTTTAGATTGCGTTCTTGTGTGTAGTAAGCAATGCGAGCTTGGTTGCGTTGTGATTGCGCTTTCGCGAAAGCGGATTCCAGCACATTCAATCGCTGTTCCCTTTGGGTCTCTATTTCTTGCTGTCGCAGTTCATTTTGTTTTGAAATGGATTTGTAGCGGTTATTGAAAATGGGTATAGAAATCGACACCATTGGCATCAATACATCTTTCCCATTATCGCTGAAGTTAACATCGCTACGTTCGGTTACGGGCAAGTAATCCACACCAAAACCAATCATAGGTAAGCTTTCACGCTGGTTGAGTAGTTCAGATTGTGCCACAGATTCATAAAGTTTATCGTATTTGAGCAGTTCAGGATTGAGCGCCAGCGCTTCATTGTCATAAAAAGGGTCTTCCTGCGGAATTTCCATTTCTGGAACTACGTCAACAGTCATCATTGATTCACGGTTGAGCAAATTGTTAAAAGCTGTTTGTTCTGCCGTAAATTCTTCTTCCAAAACTTCCTTTTGTTGCTGTAACTCATTTTGCCGTATTTGAAGTCGCAACACATCTACGGCACTCGCTTTACCTACTTCTACAGACGTGAGTGCAAGTTGCTCATAGGTTTGCAATAGCTGTATATTTTCATCCAGCACAGCTTGCTTGGCACGTATAGAATACAGGCTATAATAGGATTGTGCGACCGAAAGTGCGAGCTTGCGCTTTGCAATCGTGATTTCCACATATTCGGCATCTGCCATTGCGGTGGCATAATTTTCACGAGTGGTTATGGTGCCAAACCACGGCAACATCTGTTTTACACCAATTCGTGCACGTTGTGCGCCCACTCTGGTTTCTGGCTCGCTCACAAAATAACCGGCACTCACTTCAGTATTTGGAATCCAGTTGGCTTCGTTTACCTTTTCTTCGGCGATGTTGTATCGCAATTCAAAGGCTTGAATTTCTGGATTATTAGCTTCAGCTTCCTGAATGTAGGACTGTAATTGTTGCGCTTTCGCGAAAGCAGTAACAAACAAGAACACGAGTATATATTTCAATTTTTTCATTTGTTTGCTCTTTTAAGTTGGTATTCCTTTTTCCAGCTATATAGAACTGGCAACAAAAAATAGGACGTAACATCGATTATCATTCCGCCAAAAATGGGTATCGCCATTGGTATCATTATGTCGCTTCCTTTTCCTGTAGATGTAAGTACTGGTAGTAATGCCAAAACCGTGGTTACGGTAGTCATCAAACACGGACGAATACGTTTACCTGCGGCTTCCAAAGTGGCGAGACGAATGCCTTTTTTGTTGTCTGGTTCGTTGCTTTTGAAAGATTGGTCTAAATAGGTGGCCATTACCACACCATCATCCGTAGCAATACCGAAAAGGGCGATAAAACCTACCCAAACGGCCACACTTAAATTGATGGTTTTCATATTGAACAAGTCCCGCAGATTTTCGCCGAAAAAGCTGAAGTTGAAAAACCAATCTTGCCCATACAACCAAATCATTATGAAACCACCTGCAAAGGCTACGGCAATGGCGGTAAACACCATAAGCGATGTAGAAACCGACCTGAACTGGAAATACAAAATCAAGAAAATAACCAGCAAACAGAGTGGTACGACAACCGATAAGGTTTTCTCTGCCCGCAACTGATTTTCATAAGTACCCGTAAAGCGATAGCTAACACCTTGTGGTACGACCAGCGAACCGTTATCAATATTTTGTTGAATCAAGGCTTGGGCATTTTCTACCACATCTACTTCGGCAAAGCCGTCGAGTTTGTCAAACAGCACGTAGCCAATAAGAAAAGTGTCTTCGCTCTTAATAACTTGTGGACCTTGCTCGTATCGAATTTCAACCAATTCGCCCAGCGGTACGGGACTTCCTTTTTCAACAGGAATATAGATATTACGCAAGTCGTCTGGATTTGCCCGCAATTCTCGTGGATAGCGAACTCGAACGGCATAACGCTCACGACCTTCCACGGTTTGCGTTAGTGGCATACCGCCCACGGCCACTTGAAGGATTTCCTGCACGTCCATAATGGACACGCCATATCGAGCCAATTGGTCTCGTTTTATATCTATAAGCAAATACGGCTTGCCCACGATACGGTCTGCAAAAACAGCTTGTTCCTTAACGCCTTCGGCTTGTTTCAATATGTCTTCCAGTTGTAGTCCAAAGTTTTCAATGGACTTTAAATCGGGACCTTTTACCTTGATGCCCATAGGCGCACGCATTCCCGTTTGTAGCATTACCAGTCGAGTTTCGATGGGTTGCAACTTAGGTGCAGATGTCACGCCTGGTAATTTGGTTACTCGAACTATCTCGTTCCAAATATCATCAGAACTTTCGATTTCTGGTCGCCAGTTTCGGTAGTACTCGCCATCTTCATCTTCAATCAAATCTTCGCGTGTAACGGTAGTCTTGAACGATGCTTCGGCATAGTTGACATTATCATCTATCTCATTGTTTGGGTTGATGATGAACTTGTCATTCTTCAGTACAAATAATCCATCCTCATTGACCTTGTACCGCTGTCGCTCGCCAGAACTATTTCGCATATATTCCGATTTATACTGAATGACATTCTCATACATCGAGAGTGGTGCTGGGTCAAGAGCACTTTCTGTTCTACCAGCTTTTCCTACTACAGTTTCGATTTCAGGGATGCTTGCCACCGCCATATCGAGCTGTTGTAAGACTCGCTTGTTTTCTTCAACACCTGCGTGAGGCAGGGAAGTAGGCATCAACAGGAATGAACCTTCATTGAGCGCTGGCATAAATTCCTTGCCTGTGTTGCGCATTATAAGGATACCCAGCGTGAGCACCGTAGCAGGAATGATTAAGAACAGATATCGGTTCTGAAGTGCCCATTTCAAAATACGTTCATAGTATATCCTGAAAATCGAGAACACACCGAGCAGCCCAAAACAGATGATGGAAACAAATATCAGGTTCATCACGATGCTTCGGTCAAAGCCCAATGGTCGCCAGTATTCTGCTAATAAAACTACGATGGCAACAGATGAAATGATAATGTCAAGCAGGTTTTTACGCTTTCGCGAAAGCGTACCACGCATCCTAAAAAATGATGTTGCAGCAAAAGCGATAAGAATAAGCCCCAGCCAAAAGCCGTAAACGATGGCGAGAATTCCTAACAAAACGAGTAAACCATTGATGGCGTACTGTGTACGTTCCTGCAAATTCGTCTTACGGAAAAGGAATGCCGCAATGGGTGGAATGAGAAATAGTGCAATGATAAGCGATGCTGTGAGTGCCATTGTTTTGGTAAAGGCAAGCGGACGGAATAGTTTTCCTTCGGCACCAATCATTGTGAATACGGGTAGGAAACTGATAATGGTCGTTAGTACAGCTGTTAATATAGCACCAGAAACTTCGGCGGTTGCGTTGTAGATGATTTCGTTTGTGGTGTATTCCTTACCATTTTCATTAAGTCGAAGCTTTTCATCTTCCAAGTGCCTAATCATATTTTCGGCGAGTATCACACCTACGTCCACCATCGTTCCTATGGCAATGGCAATACCTGAAAGGGCGACGATATTGGCATCAACATTAAAGAGCTTCATCGTGATAAAAACCATCAAAACCGCCACGGGTAACAATCCTGAAATAAGGAGGGATGCACGCAGATTAAAGACCATTATGATAATGACCAAAATGGTAATCAAAATTTCTAAAGTCAGCGCTTCGTTAAGCGTGCCTAACGTTTCTTGAATGAGTTCAGTACGGTCGTAAAACGGCACGATGGTTACTTGCGAAGTGCGACCATCTGCCAATGTTTTTGTGGGAAGTCCAGAGCTTATTTCAGCAATTTGAGCCTTGACATTATTGATGACTTCCAACGGATTTGCACCGTAGCGAGCGACTACGACACCACCTACGACTTCGGCACCTTCCTTGTCGAGAATTCCACGCCTGGTAGCTGGACCCAAATGGACGTTCGCCACATCTTTGATGCGGATAGACGTAAAGTTTTCAGAATCTACTACGGCACTTTCAATATCTGTGATGGACTTGACGTAACCCAATCCGCGCACGAGATATTCCGCTTGATTGATTTCGAGGGTTTGTGCGCCTATGTCTTGATTGCTCTGCTTAACGGCCTTGACCACATCGCCCATACTCACGTTGTATTGACGCATTTTTTCTGGGTCGATATCCACTTGATATTCCTGAACATAACCACCTATGGAAGCCACTTCAGAAACACCACTTGCAGACGATAATCCGTACTTCACATAGTAATCCTGTATACTACGCAATTCCTGTAAATCCCATCCACCAGTCACGTTACCCTCTTTGTCGCGACCTTCCAGCGTATACCAAAATATCTGTCCCAGACCTGTGGCATCTGGCCCAAGAGAGGGATTGACACCATCGGGCAAAAGGTTTGCAGGAAGTGAGTTCAGTTTTTCAAGTATGCGACTGCGTGACCAGTAGAACTCGATGTCTTCTTCAAAAATGATATAGATGCTTGAAAATCCAAACATAGACGAACTACGAATGGTTTTCACACCTGGAATACCGAGAAGCGAAGTGGTAAGAGGATATGTGATTTGGTCTTCAATGTCCTGTGGCGAACGCCCTTGCCACTTGGTAAAAACAATTTGCTGGTTCTCGCCAATATCAGGTATGGCATCAACGGCAACTGGGTCTGTAGGTAAAAAGCCCGTTTCCCAATTAAAGGGTGCGTTGACCACGCCCCAACCCACAAATAGGGCGAATAGTAGAACGGCAACAAGTTTGTTTTCTATGAGAAATTTAATGCTCTTATTCAGCATAACATTTGATGTATTAGATAATTGGAATTACGTGTTGCAGAATATGGCAAACACGAGTTTTTAGCCCACTACAGCATAGCTATTGGGCTTCATTCAAAAAATCTAACAAATCAAATTAAGAAAGTCTGGTACATCACTTGCACATCCCGTTTGACAAAGGGTCGCGGGTAATCTTCAAAAGGAACTTCTTCAGATTCGGTTCCTTCAAATAGGTTTATATAAGAATATGTAAAAGCAGCGATGAACGTTTGCTGCTCGAAAGAAAGTGTGTCAAAAGATATTTTAAGGTCGTCTTTGCCTTCCTTTACAATTTGTTGGTCAGTACAACAAGATTTCTCAGTCATTTTAGGATTCTCACAAGTTTTGGTAGGTTGCGCTTTTTCCATTCCGCAACCTTCAGCTTTTGAGAATAAACTGAAATCGACCAAATTGTCCCCACAATAATGCATATCCACAGTAAATGACATAGTAGAGAACATCACTACAAAGGCCATCGAAATGGATAATATTTTATGGAAAACCTGTTTCATCGTTGCAAAATTACAAAAATTTAACAGTTTCTATTGGGATTAACAGAAATTTAATTTTCTCATTAAGTTTATAGACAACAATTATTTCCAATGTCCAGTTGCAATTAAAAGCCTTTTCATCTTAATGAGTTGGTCTTCATCTTTGAAATATTTATGGTTAAGCATCTTTTTAAGCTGACCAATTGTTTCAGTCGAAGTTAATCCCGTCTTTTCACAAATTTGATGAAACTTTTGAAGTTCCTCTAACTTAAATTTTGCCTTTTCAACAAATTGTTCGCCATTTTCAGATTCTTCATAACTTGATTGAATTTCGAAATGTTTTTCTATTGTTCCTGGCTTTCCAATTATCAACTTCTCAGCATTACTCTGAATGATAGCGTTGGTCGTAAACACATAATCCCTATCGTGAACCATTCTATGAATTATAGTTTGACCATCAGCAATGCTGTTCGGAAAGATTTCCAAATAATATTGAGTATCTAACGGTAAAGTTATTACTGAGTCAGGATTGAAAAGGCCTTCGAATCGCGTTGATTTTATACCACGTATAGATACTGGATTATCGCAGGTAATCAATGGTGCATCTTTATCATTAATTCGATGGACATTTATCGTGCAATCATATTTAGAGTCCACAAACTCTTTCCATTTCTCTAAGTGCTGCACCAAGAATTTAATCCTGTTTCGCTCTTTAAATTCTTGTCTAACTTTATCTATATCCTTTATATTGAACTCGTGTCTTTCTTCTTCAAACGTAAATTTCACCTCGCCATTTTCGTCTGCATACAGTAGCATTCTATCTAAAATTTGGTCAGTAAAGGCATTTTGATGATTAAGAAATCTTGGTGTTCTAAAGTAAAGAGATAGACATACGTATAATACCTGTTTCTTTTGCTCAGGGGTCAATATTTTCACACTTTCATCAACAAGTAGTCTATATATTTTGGGAAATTCTGAATCTACGTGTTCGGCGTAATGGTGTTCTAAATCGTATTTCCTATCAACTTCAGCATTCGGAATTGTGTAAAGATTTTTTTTGAAACAGATACTTTTCGTGCTAATCTTTTCAAGTAGCAAATCGTCTTCAAGTCTATAAGCATCTACTAAATAGTTGCCCTTTTTGGCTTCGACACCAAATTTTTTTAGGTAGGAACGTGGTATATAGTGTTGTTTGATGGGTTCGTTTTTTGCCATATCTTAAATATTTAATTGTACAGTCCAGGAATATATGTTTTAGGTGTAAGAAAAGGAATTGATAATCTCGCTTGAACGGTTTGATTAAAATTAAAATTTTTGAAATCTGTTATTTCGTAAAAATCGTTTCGTGTGGGTTCAGAATCTAAAGCATAAACAACACCAAATGGTGGGAAGGTAATTTCACCAAGATGATGAAACCCTTTTTCGGTTCTTGCCATTCCCCAGCCATTTCTAACTTGTTTTGTAATGGTGTGGTAAACAAATACTCTCAAGCTATCTGGAAGCGCCCTTGAATCCTTATCCAAAATAAAATCCGCAAGCCCTTCTAAATTTAAAAGTTGGTCGCTTGTATCTATCGCCATAAACATTGCTAAAATCTGTTTGAGAATGTTTAGTGGCTGTAAGGCATATTCAAAAGTAATATCTTTTGATGCCAAAATTCTATGTGTCAGCGCCATCATTCCCATATAGGCGAATTTCTTGTAGCTGTCCCCATAGTAACTACCTGTGAGATTGTTACAAGATTTGCATAAGTAATATCCACCTGCACCTTGATTACTTCGAATTTTTTTACCGTATAGAAAACTTTTTTTGTCGTGAAGATGGACGGACTTTTGAAAGAATACAGGGTTAGAATTGAAGGCACTTTGTGGCGGAACGTGCTCGAACGTCAATTTTGCATACTTACCGCAGATTCTGCAAATTCCTACTTTCTTCAACTAATACTTAGTAATTAAGATTTTTAATTTTCTCAGTTAAACCATCACATTGAATTCTTTCTTTGGCTTCTCGTTCAATCCTTAAACCCAGACCTTTCGTCTGGTTAATATGGTTTGATGTAAGTTGATTGACATAGGCATAGATTATTCCAACTTCCGTATTCATTTTTGTGTTCCAGTCGAAATCATACAGTTCTTTCAATTCTTCAGTTGGTGTTGTTCTAAAGACGAAATTTGGATTATTATAGTGTCTGCCATCGTCCAGCAATATGACCATAAGAAAGACCCTACTAAAACCTATGTTTATGTAACCATCTGCTTGCTTTGTCCCTTTTTTCTGAACGCTTGTAATCTTGTTGATTTTTGGCGGTTGATTTTCTAAGGATTCTGATTTTACTATTTTACATTCTATGCCAACTGCATTGCTTTCATTGCCTTCTTTGTAAAGAAGGATGTCAATGTCGCCAGGTTTCTTTTTAGGTTCTGTTATTGGTTCTTTCACGCCACAATGATGGATGACAGAGGATGATGAAAATAGATTTTTGAAAAGTATATGTTTAAAATCGGCATTGCTCATCAACCAATTAATAACATCGTCTTCATTTTCAAAGGTTCTGGTCACGCTTGCACCAGGCTGAGGATTATTCACAAAAAATGAAATTTTTGATGCACCTGTAATAGGTTGTCTATCTGAAATAACAAATTGTGTAACCTCGTATTCAGGCGGTGGTTCTTTTTGAATGAAAGTCCTAATTGTTTTTTTGAGTCTCGCCAGTATTTTCATAAATTAGAATGGCAATATTTGGTCGGTAAATTGCTTGAATATCTCGCTGGCAAGTGTTTTGTTTAAAGCCCTTGCAGCAATTAAATCCCCGAGTTTTGACTTTAACAATTGCCCGAAAGATTTCTTACTTAGCTTGGGAATATCATCTCGTAGCTCATCAAATTCATCAAAAATGATTTGCTGGCCAATTCCCAATTTTTCGACTTCTTTTAGAACACCCTCAATAAGTGCTTTTAACTCTTCATCAGAACTACTAATTTTCGTGTAGTCTGTAACTTGCGCTTTTCTTGACTGTTCTATTGCATACTTTCCTTCCAGCGTAAGTCTGGCGCCTGTATCTTTTGTAGTAATAGTATCAATAAGATTTCTGTTTTCAAGCATTTTGGCATAATCCCAATCTTCGCCGTGATTGTTCAACTTTATACCATTGCCTTCCAGAATCCATTTGATAGAATGATATAATCTGTCATCATAAAGCTCATAGAGTTTGCTAAGAATGAGGTCGAGCCTACCTTCGGTGTCAAGATTCTTGCGTTCTTCTAAATTAATTTCTTCAGCTCTTATTATTGCATCGGAAATGAATAGCATTTTCAAGTAGTAGTCAAGACCATTGATTTCATCTTTTAGGGCTTGAATTATGTTTTTAATCCTTTGGTCAATACCTAATTTGAAGCCAGTATTATAACCTCTTTGGGCTTTGAATTCATATCTAAAGTTTGTGTGTTCAGGTTCAAAGGAAGTTTTTACATAGTCTATAACCTCGTTTTCCCATCGTTGCTTTTCTTCCTTTAGGCTTTCTAAATCATTTTCAGTTCTTGAGGACTTATACTTTTCGACCAGAGCTTCGCCCTCAATTATGTATTCGTCGATTTGACTTTTGAAATCTATCCATTTGACCTTTAAAACCATACGCAAAAAGTTTAGCTTGTAAAGGTAGAGGAATGAAATTCTAAAATGTTAAAATTTCTATTTAAGATGTTCACAGCTGGTAAACAATTTGCCTAAAAATTGACAACGCTGTCCAAAGCATCATCTGCATCTTTGTGGATGAAGTTGGCTTGATATTTTATTGTAGTAGTAACAGATGAATGCCTGTAAAGTTTTTGAAGCATTTTAATGGGAATTTTGTCTTCTGATATATGACCAAAGCTGTGTCGAGCGATATGCATAGTTACCTTTTTGGTAATTTTTGCTTTCTTGGCGACCCCAAACAAATATTTATTGAATTTTTTAGTAGCTGTTTTCGTTTTGGCATATACATCTTTTGCATCCTTGAAATCTGCCTTTTTCATTTCTGGAAAGACAAAATCGTCATTGTTCTGCTTCTCAGGTTTGTAATATTCTAAAATCGGGAAGACCTTTTCCGGTATTTTGAGAGATAATAATTTGGAATTTTTATTCATACGGTAGTGAAGTCTATCGTCATAAATATCTGACCATCTGATTTTAAGCAAATCGGCAGCTCTGATACCTGCAAAATAGAAACTGAATAACCATACGTTTCGTGCGTGAGTTTCATTTTCAGTAAGATTTTTAGCAGATTCAAACGACTTTATTTCTTTCTTGGTCAATCCTATTTTTTCAGTTTCAGGGAATTTTATCCTAATCTTACCTAAGCCAAATGGATAAAATTTTCTATCAACAACACCCATTTTTATCGCTCTGTTGTATATTGTTCTTATAACAACAAGATTATTAACTATTGACCTTTCAGAGAGATTTAATTTTTTCAAATAAATCTTAAATTTTCTCAAAAAGGCTTCGTCTATTTCTTGAAAGGTCAACTGCTTTGACTTATTAAAGTTTATTACGTGGTTAACACGGGCCTTATCGGTAGACAGTTGAGAGAGCTTTTTATTGGATTCAAGTTCGGAAAGAAAATCTCTTGCAACTTCATAAAAAGTATTCGATTTTGACTCTGAATAGAGTGCTTCTTTTATTTGATTTGCAGAGAAATCTTTTTTATCGGACTGTAAATCTATTAGTGTTTTATTGGCCTCTAATAGCTTGGTGGAAATCAAATTATTTAATCTGTTGGCATTAGTATGGGACTTCCTAACACGTAAGTTCTTCTCATCCCAATCTTTTAAATCTATGTAATGACCAACATAGTGATATGTTGAACGACGGTTCTTGGTTATACGGATTGCCAAAGGATAAAGCCCTTCTTTATTTGGTTTCTTTCTTATAACTACTTTTGCATTTGAGGCCATACCATTGAATTTTAGATTATAAAGATAATCAATTTTGGTACAACATAGGTACAACATTTATTGATTTTAAACCATATTAAATGAAATCAATTAAAATTAAATATTTATTAATCAGTTGATTATAAGTATATTTAATCAAATTTACCATCAAATACGCTGGATTCAAAATCCAGTTCTTCGGAGTGCGGGTTCGATTCCCGCCTCGAGTACTTAAAACCCCTGAAATTAATTGATTTCAGGGGTTTTCTTATTTTTTAGGGTAGCGTTTAGGGTAATGTTATTTTTAGTATGATATCTTTAATTTGCTTTAGCTACAATTAAAATTATCCTAAAACATCATTCATTTTCGCCTTTTCAATTTTGGATAGTTTATGCTCATTTGATTTTAATTGGTCCATAATACTATTTGCCAAAAACTTTGCCAAGTTAACAGGTACGGCATTACCGATCATTTTATAGCCTGCCGCAACTTTTTTGTAGTGGAAGGTAAAGTCATTGGGAAAGGTCTGTATTCTTGCACATTCTCGTACACTTAGTCTTCTGTATAGATGTTCTTTACTTGGTACGAATACTCGAACATCTTTATCTACAAGTTTCATTTTTGGTGCCTGTGGATGTATCGGCGCATGTCTGCCACCTGCTTGTATGGTAAAAGATTGCTCGTCCCAATTGCGAACACGATTTCTAGACATGTACATGGTCGAAAAGCCACCGATCATATATTCATGATTGGGAATAGCACACCTTTCGCCGTTGGTGTTATTGAATTCTAAAGCAGGAATTGCCGTTTCTTTTAAATCTGAAATGGTCGTTTCAAGAGTTATTTTAGGAAAAGTCTCAGTCGGGAATTCATATTTAAAATTTAAGTCTTTTCTAATGCCTATAAAGAAAACACGTTTTCTGTCTTGGGGTACATTATAGTCAGATGCGTTGAGCATTTTAAACGAAAGGTCATAACCGGTACCAGCATTTTTTAAAAGATTTTTTATGCCATCAAGAGCTGTACTATGTTTGCCAATAAGCATGCCGCTTACGTTTTCTGCTAAAAAGAATTTGGGTTGCTTGGCTTCCAGTATTCTTATAAAATCATAGAATAGCTGTCCTCTTTTATCTTGAATACCTCTTGCGGCACCAGCTGCACTCCAACTTTGACATGGTGGCCCACCGATGATTCCGTCGCAATCGGGCACATCATCCGTAGGTATATCTACAATACTTCTTTTGTCAAAAACAGTATTGGGGTGATTCTTTTCATAAGTCTCCCAAATATCCTTATCATATTCATTTGCCCAAATGACATTAAAGCCAGCTTGTTCAAAACCGAGATCAAGTCCGCCTGCTCCAGCAAAAAAGGATACTATATTCATTTTCTTATGCTATTATATATTTCTTAGAGTATCTAAAAGGGTTTTTAGATAAAAAATCATATGAAGGCAAAAATACATTTTAGAATTTCAAATTGCTTTTAAATCAATCATCTATTTTACTTGTATGGTTTCCTTCTTACGTTTCATATTGGTAACATTATTTTCAAAAGCCTTTATAGTACTTTGGTCTTTAATAACGAGATGCATACCTACTTCGCAATGTATTCCGCTATAATTTAATTCTGGCATATTCATGAATTGAGTGATATTCACATTGTCTAGATAAGTAAATTGGGTGGGAGTGAAATTATAGGAGCAGTATATGAGTGTGTTATCAATGAGTATAAATTTTGAATGTATGTGCTCATTGACGAAGTATTCAATATTCTTAGAGAGCTTGACTTTACTGTAAAATTGCTGAAAGCTATTTGTGTTTGCAGGTCTTCTAAATTTTATGTCTTTAAATTTCTCTGCATCTTCGTTCAAAGGCGCAAATGTCTGTGATAAACAAGTGACTTGTATGCCTTTGTTCGCCATGGTAATAACGTCGCCCAATATACCTTTACGTATTTCATTTTTATTGATAGTAGAATGATGCTTAGCATTGAATTCATAATTAAATGCCGCCAAATGCTGTGCACAAACTATAATTCTTTTTTTTGCTTCTGCTATATGTTCTGATAGAGTTTTTTCTAAAATGTTCGCAGAATTGTCATAAAACGGAGCAGTAATAAATACCGAATTTGAAAATTTAAACTCTAGTTTCTCGTACGTATTGCATGTGGTATTTAAAGAGGTCCTATAATTTTTAATAGTAATTGAATTACTGATTAAATTAGTGTAAAACACTTTTATGTTTTCCTCGTAGTTTGGTTCGTCTTCTATACAAATCATAGATTCGTTTTTGACCAAATCTCGTACAGCTAAATTAGAAGAACTCAATAGAAATAGATATCCATTTTTCTTTTTAATGTAAGCCGATTTAATGTGTAAAGAATAGGGTAAGGAGCCTCTCGAGAATTTTTTTACACGCGCACTTCTTACATATAAATGAGGGAATACATATAAATTAAAATTTTCGTGCGATGTTGATCTGTACATTTCCCCATAAATTTTTCTAGCTAAGTTATACTTAGTCACACTTTTGTCTGACTTTTCTCCTGTTACTAGATTTTTTAGAATTTTAGGTTTGTTATGATCATAACCTTCTAAAGGTATAGTAATTACATTCACGATAATGCCACTCGCTGCTATTTCTTTGAGATAATCATGTAAATGTTGGTTGTTGTACAAATACCAAGAAATGTTGATTTCTTCAATGTCATTTTTTTGCTCTTCTATAGTTTCTATAAATTTTTCAAGCAATAATGGAGAGCCACCTTGTTCATAAAAATCAAATCGATTCTTATAATTATCAGGTTCATCAAAGAAAGTTTTAAATGGCATTTATACTGATAATAGTTTGGCTACCTAAATAGAGTTTGTTTTGACTGTGCTTAAAGATAGGCATCTGTTTGTTTTATGTCGCATACTTAAGCACAATTGAAATGGTCGAAAGTATATTGCGAAATGTTTTTTACAGAATAAAAAGTGATTGATAAATTTTTAATAAAATAAAATAGACGCATTAATTTTAGTACTACTTTCGGTCATTATTTTTAATAGGTTAATACATTGATTATTAGTGGTGAAAAGGCTATAGATCAAAATTATACATGGATCAATACATAATTTATTTAGGTTTTATTGTAGCAGCTTATGCTGTGATCGCTAATGATGTTATACAAACATTAGGGACTTTTATTATCTCTAACGCAAATGTTAAATGGTGGCTTTTATGGGGCTTTGCCGGATTTATTTTGACCGTTACTTTGGTCAATGGCTGGTATATTAACGGTGGTGACGTTTCTTATGGTAGGTTGTCGAATATTCCGTTACCTGATCCCATGCCCTGATGGTATTTGTTGGCGCCGATCTCTTTACTGGTAATTACCCGTTTTGGTATACCTGCGAGTACTACATTTATGATTTTAAGTGTTTTTTCATCGAGCCAATTGATAGAAAAGATGATTCTTAAATCGGTATTTGGATATTCATTGGCTTTCGTTGCCGCTTTTGTGTTGTATTTACTTTTGACGAAAAAATTTGAATCTCCGGCTTCTATTCGATTAATGAATAAGAAAAAGCAGCGCACTTATTGGTTAGTTGCGCAATGGTTTTCAACCGGCTTTCTTTGGTCGCAGTGGTTAATACAAGATTTTGCCAATATTTTTGTATTTCTTCCGAGGCAATTATCATTGTATGAACTCGTATTTTCTTTAGCGCTCATTTTGCTCATAATGGCGTATATATTTAATTCGAAAGGTGGTAAGATTCAAGGGATAGTGAATCAAAAATCGAATACTCAGCATATACGTTCGGCCACAATAATAGATGCTTGTTATGGTCTTCTGTTATTCTTTTTTACGACAGTAAACACGATACCCATGAGTACTACATGGGCATTTATCGGAATTTTGGCAGGTAGGGAAATTGCTATAAGCTATCGCCTAAAGAAAGGAGAATTGAAAAAAACCTATAAAATGTTGGTCAACGATTTTGCCAAAGTAAACTTGGGTCTTTTTGTAAGTATTCTAATTGCCTATCTAATTCAGTTTATGAAAGGATAACTTATTTTACACTGATCAATACCGCCTCGCAACTTTGTAGGTCGGAGTTCAAAACAATATTTTCAGATTTTTTACCGTCAGATATTTCTAACGAAACCGTATTTGGTGGCGAATCTCCCAAATTATGCGCATAAAGGAATAAGTCGTTAGATTTTTTTGAATCGAGTTTTATTTTGAATTCTTTTTTCCAATAGGTTAAATAATACTTTTTAATTACTTGTACACCGTTCAGATAAATAGATACAATATCACCATCTTGTCTACCATGGTCCCAAATTTTTACAACGATATCTTCAGAGCTGAACTCGAACTCTTTGGTATATGAAATTTTTCTGCCATCGAAACTATCTCTAATCTCAGTGTTGTTTTCAGGTTTGCTTTCAACTTTAATATTAGGCTTGTTCTTGGTTTGGACAACAGCAGTTTCTTTAGGTGCTATTTGCTCTTTTGCTTTCGTTTTTTTCTTGCTTTTCGATTTCTTTTTAGAAGTGACCGTGTTGACATTTGCCAATTGTTGTTTTTTCTTTCTTTCGTCAGATGCTGCATTTGTAATCGAAAAGAACGGAGTAACTTTTTTAGCAATATTAAATTTATCATCTGGGAACAACTCTATGGCAACTACTTGATATCTATTGCCAGAACCAATGTTCTTTGCCAATTCAATACCATCTTCAAAACCGTCATTTTTAAAGGAGCCTAGTTCTTGTACGACCATTTCATTACGTACTAGAAAAAAACGAATAGACTTACTAGTATCTATTTTCACGGTATTCCACTTCAAAGTAATTTTGTCTGGTATATTCCAGGCTGTATTTTCATTTGGGGAAACGATATTTATGGTAGCTATATCTTGCGCAAAACTAAAAGTAGATACTAGTAGTAGGGCAGATAAAAATATAAAATGAATTTGGCGCATAGGTAATGTCTTATCTTAAAGATAGGTTTGAACAATTATTAGTTCAATACCTCTATAATCTACAAGATATATGGCATTTAACGAAAAACTGCATGAATTTAATATAAATGCTATTGTTTTTTTAATGGTATGAAGCCTAAATCCATATCTATAGCATAGATATTGCGTTTTATGGAGAGTGATTTCAATAAGTTGTTACTACTATTCTAAAGTTTTTTAGATTTTATTTTTCAATGTTAAATATTGGAAAAAATCCTAATAATTGGAAATATTCCATAATTTAGCTATCCCGAATTTTTTAAGGATAGTTATGAGCAAAACCATTTTACATATCGATTTAGATACTTTTTATGTATCCGTTGAGCGGCTCAATAATCGTGAGTTGCAGCATAAGCCTTTGTTGGTGGGT
The DNA here is from genome assembly GCF_004364175.1 of Maribacter caenipelagi. GTDB lineage: Bacteria > Bacteroidota > Bacteroidia > Flavobacteriales > Flavobacteriaceae > Maribacter > Maribacter caenipelagi. Next base: position 667,849 of record NZ_SNZW01000011.1, read on the forward strand.
GGTACGGGAGATCGCGGAGTGGTAGCGGCGTGTAGTTATGAAACTCGCGGATTCGGAGTGCATTCTGGTATGCCCATGAAAATGGCACGTGAACTTTGCCCCGATGCTTTTGTAATTCGTGGTAATGCGGGCGAGTATAGTAAGCATTCTGATGTGGTGACCGAAATCATAAAAGAGTACGTACCAGTATTCGAAAAATCGAGTATCGATGAGTTTTATGCAGACCTCTCTGGTATGGACCGCTTTTTTGGTTGCTACCAATATGCATCAGAAATGCGAAAGAAGATTATTAGGGAAACGGGACTCCCCATTTCTTTCGGATTATCTGCTAATAAAGTAGTTTCTAAAGTAGCTACGAACGAGGCGAAACCTAATAACCAATTAAAGATAGATGAGGGGTTGGAGAAACCTTTTCTAGCTCCGTTATCCATAAAAAAAATACCAATGGTGGGCGATAAGACCTACCAGACCTTACGGAACCTGGGTTTGCGGCAAGTACGTACCGTACAAGAAATGCCCATGGAAGTCATGCAAAGGGTGTTGGGTGCTAATGGCGGAGTAATATGGAAGCGTGCCAATGGCATTGATAATACTCCTGTGATTCCGTTTAACGAAAGAAAATCTATCTCTACAGAACGAACATTTAACAAAGACACCATAGATGTCAATAGGCTGCGTGGTATTCTTATTGCCATGACCGAAAATCTGGCATATCAATTACGAAGGGGCGAGAAGCTAACGGCATGTATTTCGGTAAAGATTAGGTATTCTGATTTTAATACCTATTCAAAGCAGATGCGAATACCCTATACGAGTGCCGACCACATTTTAATTCCCAAAATTCTAGACCTGTTCAAGAATTTATATAACCGTAGGTTATTGGTACGACTAATAGGTATACGTTTCAGTCACCTAGTATCCGGTAATTATCAGATCAACCTGTTCGATGACACCGAAGAAATTCTAAGTCTTTATAACGCTATGGACAACATTCGTAAACGCTACGGAGATAAAAGTGTATTGCGGGCATCGGGCATGGGAGCAAAAACAATAGGGAGAATGCATAATCCCTTTAACGGATTACCACCAGTGGTGTTAGCGCATAGAAAATTGTAAGCCCACTAGCCCCCAAAGGGGGAATGAAATGATGTTGGTTGTTCATTGTTGGTTGTTGGTTGTTGGAGGTGTTTGTCCGGTCGAGCGCAGTCGAGACCTCTATTTAGTTGATGGTTGTTCGATGTTGGTTGGTATGTCCGGTCGCGAAGAGTCAAGATTTGTTTGTTAAGGAAGAAATAGAAAAAAGAATATAGAAAATAGAGAAGAGATGTAGCGAAATGCGCGTTGCGCTAAGCGCCGAGCGCAAAAAAAGCGCATAGCGCGCCGTGTCAAGCGAACAGCGAAAAAAACGAACAACCAACAACCAACAACCAACAACCAAAATGTACCTAAACTGTCATACATACTACAGCCTTCGCTACGGAACCTTTTCGGAACTGGAGCTCTTGCAATTGGCAAAAGACCATGGGGTAACGCAATTGGCATTGACCGATATCAATAACACATCCGCTTGTTTAAATTTTGTTCGTAAGGCACCAGAATATGATGTAAAGCCTATTTTGGGAATCGATTTTAGAAATGGGGTAGAGCCCTGCTTTGTAGGTATAGCCAAGAATAATGAGGGGTTTTTAGAACTCAATGATTTCTTGTCGCATCACATTCACAACGAAAAGAAAATTCCGGAAATAGCTCCGCAGTTTAAACACGTGTTCATTATTTATCCGTTTGAGAAAGTGCTTCAGCATGAAAAGAAAATTTTTGCCGAACATGAATTTATAGGGGTTTCCGTCAACGAGCTAAAGCGACTTCGGTTTTCAAAATTATTGGAGCAGCGCGATAAAATTGTGCTATTGCAACCCGTTACGTTTCGTAATAAGCGCGATTTTAACGCACATCGGTTATTACGTGCCATAGATAATAACACCTTGCTGAGTATGTTATCGGTTACCGAACAAGCGGACGAAGATGAAAAAATGTATGCCATACCCAATTTGGCGGCGCATTTCTCAGAACATAGTTTTATACTGGAAAACACCCAGCGGTTAATGGATGCCTGTTCTATCTATTTTGATTTCTCCGTAGAAAGAAAAACACAAAATTTAAACAGATACTTAGAGACCGAAGAAGACGATGAGGCATTGCTTGAAAGTTTGTGTCAAGAAGGTTTGCCTAAGCGGTATCCAGAAATGAACCAGGCTGTTTTAGACCGCTTGGCAAAAGAGCTCTACCTCATTAAAAAAATGAATTTTGTCTCTTATTTTCTTATCAATTGGGATATTATTTCCTATGCCCGAAAGCAGAAGTTCTTTTATGTTGGGCGGGGTAGCGGAGCCAATAGTATTGTGGCATACTTGCTTTTTATTACCGATGTGGATCCTATGGAGCTGGATCTGTATTTTGAGCGTTTTATTAATCTGTATCGTGTAAATCCGCCCGATTTTGATATAGATTTCTCGCATCTTGACAGACCGGTGATGACGGAGTATATATTTAATAGATTCGATAATGTGGCGCTTTTGGGTACTTACGTTACGTTTCAATCTAGGGGAGTAATTCGGGAATTGGGTAAGGTATTCGGGCTACCAAAAGATGAAATAGATTTATTATGTAATGGTGATGTTGAGGCGAGCAGATTGGACAATATATCTGCTTTGGTATTGAAATACACCCAGCTGCTACATGGCATGCCCAATTATTTGAGTATTCATGCTGGCGGAATCTTAATTACCGAGAAACCTATTCACTGGTTTTCTGCGACCAATATGCCCCCAAAAGGATTTCCCACCACACAGTTCGATATGGTCATCGCCGAAGATGTTGGTATTTTTAAGTTCGATATTCTTGCCCAACGCGGACTCTCCAAAATAAAAGAAACGCTTGATATTTTAGAACGCGACCGCCCAGAAGAATTTGCCAAGTTCGATATTCATGATATCAAGGCATTCAAAAACGACCCTAAAATCAATAATATGGTAAAAACGGCACAGTGCATGGGTTGCTTTTATGTAGAATCTCCCGCTATGCGGATGTTGTTGAAAAAGCTAGAGGTAGATACCTATTTGGGTTTGGTAGCGGCAAGTTCCATTATTCGCCCGGGAGTGTCTAAAAGCGGAATGATGCGCGAGTATATTCTTCGACACCGTAACAAGGGCAGGGCAGAAGAATTAGCGCATCCGGTAATGCTGGAAATTATGCCAGAGACGTACGGAGTAATGGTGTACCAAGAAGATGTCATAAAAGTAGCCCACCATTTTGCCGATTTAGATCTGGGTGAAGCCGATGTGCTACGGCGTGGTATGAGCGGTAAATTCCGTTCGAGGGAAGAGTTCCAAAAAGTGCAAGATACCTTTATGGATAATTGCCGTAAAAAAGGCTATACCGAAAAACTTATTAAAGAAGTGTGGGACCAAGTGGCAAGTTTTGCCGGCTATGCTTTTGCCAAAGGGCACTCGGCATCGTATGCGGTAGAAAGCTATCAAAGTTTGTTTTTACGAGCGTACTATCCGTTGGAATATATGGTGGCGGTGCTCAATAATGGTGGCGGATTTTACAAGCCCGAGTTTTATGTGCATGAAGCCCGTATGTTGGGCGCAACCATACATCCGCCTTGCGTAAATAGAAGTAATGCGGCAAATAAAATTTATGGTAAGGATCTGTATTTAGGGTTGGGTTATCTGCGGGAACTAGAAGAACGGGTCATGGAGCGTATTCTAAAAGAACGTTTTCTTAATGGTGAATTTAATTCGTTGGAAGATTTTTTGGATAGATTGATTATCTCCATAGAACAAGTCAGTATTTTAATACGGATTAACGCCTTTAGGTTTACCAACATCAATAAGCATGAATTGCTCTGGAAAGCACATTTATTATTGAACAAGACCAAGAAAATAGACCACCCCAAATTGTTTGCGCCACGACAGCAACATTTTGAGATTCCGTCATTATACAGTACAAATTTAGAAGTAGCCTTTACGCAATTAGAGTTGTTGGGCTTTAGTCTATGTAGTCCGTTCGAGCTTTTGGCAGAAGCACCTTTAAACACATCGAGCTGTAAAGATTTAGAGCGTTATTTGAATAGAAATATTGATATCTATGGATATTTAATTACGGTAAAACGTACCAGAACGCACACAAAGAAAGCCATGTTTTTTGCTACGCTGTTGGATCAACAAGGGCAAGTTTTTGATACTGTACTGTTCCCGCCAGTAGCGGAAAAATATATGTTTAGGGGTAGGGGAGTATATCGGTTTTATGGAAAGGTGGTCAGTGAATTTGGCTTTTTGAGTATTGAGGTCATTAAAATGCAAAAGCAAGATTTCATCCAAGACCCAAGATATGCCGATATGAAAACTAGTGTTAAGGTTTTTGATCAAAAGAAAATTGGTGAAGAGAAAATAGAGGTTAGAGAATAGAAAAAGCGCCGTTCGCTATTCGCAATACGCCACGCGCAGATTACGCGTCCAGCGTGAGGCGTCTAAGGCTTGGCGAAATAACCAACAACCAACAACCAACAACCAACAACCAATATCAAAAAGCCTCAAGCACATATCCCAGTAACCAAAATAATATCAGGAACACAAAAAAGGTTCCTATACATCCACATTTACCTCCGCCTATTTTCTTAGCTCCATACCAAGCGCCAATGATTTGAATTAATTTTTTCATAAGAGCAATTTACGTGTTTTGGCGGTCACTTTTACACCAAAAAGTAACTCAAAAAAAATTGGTTCTGACATTACCTGTAAGGAAAGCCAAAACCAATTTGTATCTATTAAAATGCTTTTAGTTGTTCTTATATGCCTTGTCTAAAAACTCATAGCGTGCATCATTACGGGCTTCTATCAATTTGCTTTCCGTATCAATGACCATAACAGCAGGGTTTTTGTCTTTTGCCGTTGCCGCTTCCCAATTAGGCAAACCTTCACCATTTGGGTTTCCGGTTTTAATGAAATTAGCAAAATACGTCATCATCTCTTTAGAAACTTTGTAATCATCGGCAGTCCATGCATAATCCTCAACCAAATGAAGATTGCCCATACAATATTCAATTTCACAAGCGTGCGGAGCACCAACAGCTACTGGGGCAGGAGGTGTGTCTGAGCCTTTTGACACAGTGCCACCAGCTAAACCAGATGCTAAAGTATTATCAACTAAAGGTGGTCTCAATTTGCTGTATAAATATCTGTAAACAGGTTGGTCACTATTTTTTCTATGTAAATCGAACCATTTCCAAGTACTATAAGAGATAAATCTATCAGATGCTAAAGCAGTAGCAGATAATTCAATTTCTTTTTCAGAACTATGAGGGTACAGTTCTAACACCTTTTTATATTCTTTTGGGTAAGCTTCTTTTACTTTGTTTACATAGTTTTCATCTGTATAAGGACCTTGTGTAAAAGCCATACCTGGTATCTCGGCAGAATTCCACCCTAATAATAATGGGACCATAGCCTGTTCTTTATTTTCAAAGATTTCAGGAAGTGTTTTAGGTAGAAAATAACCGTCTAGAACAGTAGGGAAACCAAATTTTTTTGACTCATTATATATTTCGTATACTTCTCTGGTGCTCAATTTACGTAATGCTGCAATAGATGGGTAACCGGCATTTTCAGCAAATTCCTTACCCATATTTTCTGCATCTTTTAATGAAACAGGTGACATAGTAGGGTTGATGCCAGCACCACTTTCACCTATAGCTCCTGCAATTAAATCTTTAGATAATGGCGACGCCATTTGTTGACTTGTACCAATAGAACCAGCCGATTCGCCTGCAATGGTTATTTTATTGGGGTCGCCGCCAAAAGCGGCAATGTTTTTATTAACCCATTTTAACGCTGCATTTTGGTCTAGTAGGCCGTAGTTTCCAGAAGCTTTATAAGAGGCTTCAGTACTTAATTCTGGGTGAGCTAGAAAACCAAAAATATTAAGTCTATAGTTGGTCGTTACTACCACAATGCCTTCTTTGGCCATACTTTCTCCATCATAACGAGGCTCAGAGGCATCGCCCGCAACATTCCCACCGCCATAGAAATATAGAAGAACGGGTAAGTCTTTGGTATTTCGGTCTGCAGGTGTCCAAACATTTAAATACAGACAGTCTTCGCTAACTCCGTTTGATCTCGATTTCATATCACCGAACACCATAGTTTGCATAGGGCGTGGACCAAAGGCTTTGGTCTCTTTAATTCCGCTCCAGTGTTCTAAAGGTTGTGGTGCCTTCCATCTAAGCTCACCTATTGGTGGTTTGGCAAACGGAATGCCGAAGTAACGTTGAATTCCGGTGTGAGTGTCGTAATTACCTTCTATGATTCCGTTTTCAATAATTACTTGAACAGGAAATGAATTAGTTTCTTGGGCGTTTGTAAAATTGAAGGTCAACAAAAGGCTGAATAGGATAATTTTAAGATTTCTCATGATGATTAAATGTATTATTGTCTCATTTTGTAACAATAATACATTTATTTTTTAATTATATGATAATCTGACCATTAAAATTTAGTATTATTGATAAAATTTACTATCAGATATTGATGATTTAAGCAATTGTAATAATTGTAGTATTATAAAATTAATTGTTGTCGATACGTATTTCATAAAAAAATAAAGCTTATGCGGTCTATATTTCTAATTCTGTTTCTTGTCATTTCTTCATTTGGATTTTCTCAACAAACCCGATTAGAAGAACTGAACTCTTTGGTGAAGCCCAGAATGCGAGTAATAATAGATAATGATTTGGGAGGTGATCCTGATGGACTCTTTCAATTAGCACATCACTTAATGTCACCATCCGTAGAAATAAGAGGGATAATTGCTTCCCATTTATATGAACAAGGTTTTGGCGGACCTGGAACTTCAGAATACGCAAAAGAACAGGCGATGAAAGTTATTAATATCTTGGGGCTCGAAGATTCTGTTGATGTGTATTTAGATAAAAGCCAAAGTTTGGTTGATGTTACAAAACCTATAGATAGCGAAGCAGTCCAGGTAATCATTAAAGAAGCAATGCGTACCGATACAGATTTGCCTTTGTATGTTGTGTGTGGTGGAGGTTTAACTAACATCGCAAGTGCTTACTTACTTGAACCTGAAATTGCAGAAAAATTAACCTTGGTTTGGATCGGTGGTCCAGAATATACAGATATTGCAATACCGCCACCTGGGTATACAACTTTAGAATATAATTTAGGAATCGATATTAAAGCCGCTCAAGTTATATTCAATGATTCAGACATCAATATATGGCAAGTACCAAGAAACGTCTATCGACAACCTATAATGTCAGATGCCGAACTATTGATAAAAGTTAAAGGTAAAGGCAAGCTTGGTAATCATTTATTTAATGTGATGAAAGAGGCTTATGCGAAATTGGATAAATGGAATATACCTATGGGTGAAGTTTATATTTATGGAGATAACCCATTAGTGCTTCTGACCGCTCTTCAGTCGTCATTTGAGCCAGACCCATCATCGAGTAGCTATGTTATAAAACAAGCTCCAATTATAAATGAAGAGGGTTTGTATAAAGTCAATTTAAAAGGTCGAAACATTCGAGTATATCAACAGCTTGATAATCGCTTGTTGTTTGACGATTTCTTTACGAAGTTGGTGTTGTTGGGGGTTGAAAAATAAGGTTATCGACTGCTTAAACGTTCTAAAATATCGATAACCAAAAGTCCTTCTTCAGCAGAGCATGGGTTTTTATTGTTTCCTAAAAAGAAATTAACAGTTGCTTCGATCATTGGCTCTTGAACATGTTTAGGGTTGTTGAATTCAAATACTCTTTCCTCTGTTTTGGATATAAGGTGAACTTTCGATCCAAAAAACGAAAATTTGATACATCCGTTTGTTCCATATATAATACATTGATCTTTTTGATTCACTTTGGAAACATTAAAATTCCATATGCCTTGAAATTGAACTCCATTTTTAAATGATAGAATTCCATTCACCATTTCTTCCACATGACTATTGTTAGATTGTTTGGTAAAGCCGTGCATTTGATCAATTTCTCCAAAAAAGTGAAGCATTAAATCTATGTGATGCGGAGCCAGATCATAGAAATAGCCACCACCTGATATTTCTGGTTGTATTCTCCAATTCTCTTTTTTGTCAGAAGCAAATAGTTCATTTTTAGATTGTAAAACTTGTAATCCAACGTGAAGCACATTGCCAATAGCATTAATTTCTAGTAATTCTTTTACTTTTAAGAAAGCGGGTAGTTTACGTCTGTAATGAGCCATGGTTAATTTACCTGTGCTATTTACTAATGCTTCACAAATTTGGTTAGCTTCATTTGGGTTCAGTGCCATTGGTTTTTCTAAATACACATTTTTATTTGCCTTTAGAGCCTGTATGGTATAGGTAAGGTGAGAAGATGGGGGAGTGGCAATATATACTGCATTGATATTTGGGTCGTGTATAATATCATCAGCAATGGTAGTCCATAACGGTACCCCATGGCGTTGTGCAAAATCTTTGACCTTAGCTTCATTTCTGCGCATGACCATTAGCAAGTTGGAGTTTTCCACTTTTTGAAAAGCAGGTCCACTTTTTACTTCGGCAACATCTCCACAACCAATTATTCCCCAATTAATTTCTATCATTTAAGGTTTTCTTTTTATTTCTTACTAAAGTTACAAATTAGGGATGGGTTATCTTTTTTAGGTATAGAATTCTTAATAATGAATTTGTTGAATTATTTTTGAGCAAAATGATATAAATGGCATCAGGATTTTTTGCAGTATTGGATGACGTAGCGGCCTTGTTGGACGATGTAGCGTCAATGAGTAAAATAGCTACTAAGAAAACGGCTGGTATTCTCGGTGATGATTTAGCGGTAAATGCAGAAAAAGCATCAGGATTTGTCTCTCAAAGAGAATTACCGGTACTTTGGGCCATTACAAAAGGTTCGTTGCTCAATAAAATTATTATTCTACCCATTGCATTTTTATTAAGTGCTTTTTTACCTTGGGCGGTAACTGTTGTTTTGGTGCTTGGCGGAATTTATCTTGCTTTTGAGGGTGCTGAAAAAATTCACGAGTTCTTTGTTCCTCATGAGAATGAACATAGTGCTGCCGATTTGAAGCCCATGACGAAAGAGGAAATTCTTGAATTGGAAAAAACAAAAGTAAAATCTGCCATTGTCACCGATTTTATATTGTCGATTGAAATTGTAATTATTGCTTTAGGAGCGGTAATAAAAGAACCTTTAGAAATTCAAATAGCTGTAGTCTCTGTGGTGGCATTAATTGCTACCGTTGGCGTTTATGGCATTGTAGCGCTTATTGTACGTATGGATGAGTTTGGTACACGATTAATAAACCTGAATGAAGATGATAATAGTATCTCCGATAAAATAGGTCGGTTCTTTGTTAATGCACTACCAAAGGTAATTAAAGCTTTATCGGTTATTGGAACAATTGCATTATTATTAGTTTCTGGGGGAATATTTGTCCATAATATTGATTTCTTTCATCACCTGCTACCTAATGTGCCGAGTATTATAGTGGAATTCTTAGCCGGACTTATCGTAGGATTTGTTGCATTGTTACTGTTCAATGGTATTAAAAAGCTATTTAAAAAGAAGTAATGAATACATACTTCAAAATCATTGATCGATAATTATAGAGACCATTAATAGGTTTTCGCTTCACCTTTAATGGCATTGTAAATCGTCAAGAATACAATTTCAGCATCTAAGGCTAACGACCATTTTTCCATATAAAAAATATCGTAGCGAACCCTATTTGCAATATCAGCTCTTTCCACAATTTCACCTTTGCAACCTTGTATTTGAGCCAAACCTATTATACCAGGTTTTAAGAAATGACAAACCGAATATTTATCGACAGAACTTTCGTACTGCTGCGTGTGTACCACCATATGTGGTCTAGGGCTCACAACGCTCATATCACCCATAAAAACATTAAAAAATTGAGGGAGTTCATCTATGCTGGTCTTTCTTAAAATTTTGCCCAATGTAGTAACCCTAACATCATTTTGCTTACCATTTGAGTATCGCTAGTGGAACTCTTGGTCATGAATCTAAATTTATAACAGCTAAAGATTTCTCTTTTGACCCCATGCCGTTGTTGTTTAAAAAACAAAAGTCCTTGAGAATCGATTTTCATAAATAGACATAGTAACGGAGTTAACCATGACAGTTTAACACGATAACAAAGTTTGGTACTAATATGTAAAAGACGGGTTTTATTAAATTATAATAATCTAAATCTAATGGGCAAGCCCTTAGATTCAAAAATAGATACAGCTCCATATAATTCGAAAAAATCAATTATTTTATTCATACTTTTCTGTTTTAAGTTAGTGCTCAAAGAAGTTAGAAGTTGCAAAAAAAGGTAATTGAAGATAAGAATTTGGAATTGTTGTACCCATTAAAAAAAGAAAAAGCCTCTCAATTTCTTGAAAGGCTTAGCGTAATTGCTTTGCGGTCTGGACGGGACTCGAACCCGCGACCCCCTGCGTGACAGGCAGGTATTCTAACCAACTGAACTACCAGACCGTGGCGTTTAGCGAGTGCAAATATATGTGGTTTATTTAATTGCACAAACATTTTTTTTACTTTTTTTTCAGTCTAGAGAAATTTATTTCTTTCTACGAGAAAAGTATTGAGCACCGTTGAGAAATCTCTGTGTATATCGATGTCTACATATTTGATTTTATATTGCGCACATTTCAATTTTATGTCAGATAAATACGCGGTAATACGTTCATTATAAGCTTCTTTAATATTATCGGCATATAAGTCTAAATGTTCGCCGGTTTCTACATCGACAAATCTTTTGGGTGTATTTTCAAAATTGAAGAATAATTCACGCTGTTTGTCCATCGGGTGAAAAAGTACCACATCGTGCTTATTATATTTCAAATGACGTAGCGCTTCAAACAATTCATCGTCGTTTTTTTCGGTCTGAAACATGTCTGTGAACAAAAAAATGAGACTTCTTCGCTTAATATTTTCTGCAATCTGATGTAAATAGGTGTACGTTTTTGTCTCTTTTGGTGGGTTTTTAGCCATACCCACGGCACTTAACTGTGCCAATAGCATTTGAAAATGACGCTCGCTTCCTTTTTCCGGGGCATAATAATTATAGGCATCAGAGTAAATGCTTAATCCTACAGCATCACGCTGTCTTTTAAGCACGTTCATCAGCGCAGCAATAGCTAAGACACTATATCCTATTTTATTTAAAGAATCCATTCTTAAATTGTCTACCTGTGGATAATACATAGATGCGGAATTATCCAATATCATATGACACCTTAAATTGGTCTCTTCCTGATACCTTTTGGTGTAGAGTTTATCGGTCTTGGCAAAAAGCTTCCAGTCTATATGTTTGGTGCTTTCGCCATTGTTATAGATTTTATGCTCGGCAAATTCCGCAGAAAACCCGTGAAACGGACTCCGGTGTATACCACTAATAAAACCTTCTACTACTTGGTTAGCGAGTAGCTCAAGATTTGAGAATAGAGATGATTTGTTTAATTCTGATTGTAGATTCACACTTCTAAAGATACTAAAGACCGTTAAATTTTAAGTATGCGAGGAATTAAAATTATCCCAAATAAAAAAATCCTGCAAAAGCAGGATTTTTTAAATTTTATATTCCCCCTTTGGGGGTTAGGGGGCTTTTACAAAGCTGCGTCAATAGCATCTGTGTAAACTTTCTTAGGTGATACACCTACTTGTCTGCTTACAATTTCACCGCCTTTAAATACTAATACGGTAGGTATATTACGAACCCCGTACTTAGCTGCGAATTCTTGATTTGCATCTACGTCAACTTTACCAACAACAGCTTTGCCGTCATATTCAGTACTAACTTCGTCGATGATAGGACCTACCATACGACAAGGACCGCACCATGCTGCCCAAAAATCTACTACTACTGGTTTGTCGCTTTTTAAAACTACCTCGTCAAAAGTAGCATCTGTTATTTCTAATGCCATCTTATTTACTTTTATTGATTATGCAAATTTAGTCAATTATTCTTCTGTTTCCTTACAGGCTAACAATTCGTTTTGCCTATTAAGGTATCAAGCTAATTTATCAATTATTAGAGTTCTTTTCTTATCTCGAACTTCTAAATAAAACTTATAATTAACCGCTAATGCAGATTAAAACAACCATTTCAATTTATAAACTTGATATATACCGCTTTAATTCAGTTTAAAGTGAACGTCTTGTTTTTCTAAAAGTTGTAATAACTCGGTCGAAATATTTACTTTTTGTTTCCTACTATTTAAAGTTACCTTGATTTTTTCTTGCATTTCATAAACTATAAAATTGACATTGTGATCTCCTTTATGATTGGTAAAGGTTTCTTTTAATGTGCGTACATTCTCTTCTTTTAATTCGGCGATGTTCAATTTTATCGTAAGTTTTTTGGCGTAAGTTTCCATTACTTCTTGTAAAAGCATAAAACTATTGAACTGCATTCTAGGATCTCCTTTTTTACCGGTATCCTTATTCATCCATCCGTCACGAACAAAGAGTTTTACATAGGCAAATGAATTGATCATTAAGAAGTGTCTGAATTTAAGATACTCCTCGCCAAAAATCCTAAATTCATAGGAGTCCGTGTAATCTTCCATGGTAAATGCTGCCCACCCTTTTCCGTTTTTAGAAACCCTGTGCTGCACATCTGTAATTACGGCTGCAAATGTAAGTTCTCTATTCACATAGGTTGGTAAATCATGCACACAAGCTATATTGGCATTACAGAATGCCTTTACCTCGGTTTTGAAATCATCTAATGGGTGCCCGGATATGTAAATACCTACCACTTCTTTCTCGCGACGTAGTTTTTCCATTGTACCCCATTCTTCACATGGTGGTACAACAGGCTCTGGTATCTGCACTTCGCTCGCATCGCCAAATAGACTTACTTGGCTAGAGTTCTCACTTTCTTGAAACTTAGCTCCGTATTTTATTGTCTTCTCTAAAAAGGTAACTCCGTCTCCCTCATTATGAAAATATTGTGCTCTGTGCGTATCACCGAAAGAATCGAAACCACCGGCAACGGCTAAACTTTCAAATGCTTTTTTATTGGCTGCACGAAGGTCTATACGTTTGGCAAAATCGAAAACCGATTTATACGTTCCTTCTTCTTTTCTATTTTCAACGATGGTTTCAACAGCACCACGACCAACTCCTTTTACGGCACCCATACCAAAACGGACGGCCCCGGCATCGTTCACGGCAAATTTATAGTACGATTCATTTACATCTGGTCCCAATACATCTAAGCCCATTCGCTTACATTCTTCCATAAAGAAAGTAACCTGTTTAATATCGTTCATATTATTACTCAATACCGCCGCCATATATTCAGCAGGGTAGTGGGCTTTGCAATATGCAGTTTGGTATGCGATCCATGCATAGCAGGTGGAGTGAGATTTGTTAAAGGCGTAGGCTGCGAATGCTTCCCAATCTTTCCAAATTTTTTCTAATTTATCAACGGCATGTCCTTTTGTTGAAGCTTGTTCAATGAACTTTGGCTTCATCTTATCTAATACATGCTTTTGCTTTTTACCCATCGCCTTACGCAAAACATCGGCTTCACCTTTTGTAAAGTCCGCCAATTTTTGCGATAACAACATCACTTGCTCTTGGTATACTGTAATACCGTAGGTTTCTGCTAAGTATTCTTCGTTAGCATCAAGGTCATATACAATTTCTTCGGTACCATGTTTACGGGCAATGAAACTAGGTATGTATTCCATCGGACCAGGACGGTACAAAGCGTTCATGGCAATTAAATCTGCAAAAACGGTAGGCTTTAACGCCCTCATGTGTTTCTGCATACCGGGAGATTCATACTGGAATACACCAACGGTTTCTCCTCTTTGAAAGAGCTCGTAAGTTTTTATGTCGTCTAAAGGAAAGTTCTCTGGGTCTAATTCAATACCGTGTTTGGCCTTTACGATTTTTACGGTGTCCTTAATTAAGGTCAGTGTTTTTAATCCCAAGAAATCCATCTTCAACAATCCTGCATCTTCCACTACGGAATTGTCGAACTGTGTACAGTACATTTCAGAATCTTTAGCAAGTGCTACGGGTACGAACTTGGTAATATCGTCAGGAGTAATTATTACCCCACAAGCATGAATACCGGTGTTACGTACAGATCCTTCTAAAATATAAGCTTGGTTTAAGGTTTCGGCCTCAAGACCATCGCCCTCGGATATCGCTAGAAGTTCATTTATCTTTTCTAAATCTTCTGACCTAAATTTCGCCCGTAAGATTTTTTCATCGATCCCAATAATCTTTTTTAGCTTCGACATATCGGGTATCAACTTCGCCATTCGATCGGAATCTTGCAAAGGCAAATCTAAAGCACGGGCAGTATCTCTAATTGCAGATTTGGCAGCCATGGTACCATAAGTGATAATCTGTGCCACTTGATTTGAACCGTATTTATCGATCACATAATCCATTACACGACCACGCCCTTCATCATCAAAGTCAATATCAATATCGGGCATACTCACACGATCCGGATTTAGAAAACGCTCAAAAAGTAGGTCGTACTTAATGGGGTCTAAATTCGTAATCCATAAACAGTAGGCAACGGCCGAACCTGCAGCAGATCCACGACCAGGACCTACCGAAACATCCATAGCTCTAGCGGCCCTTATAAAATCTTCTACAATTAAGAAATAACCAGGGTAACCGGTTTTCTCAATTACTTTTAGCTCAAAGTCTAATCGTTCATCAATTTCGGGTGTAATTTCGCCATACCTTTTCTTCGCACCTTCATAGGTAATGTGACGTAAAAATTTGTTCTCACCTCGTTTGCCCCCGTCTAATTTATCTTCCTCAAATTGAAATTCTTCGGGAATATCGAAAGCAGGTAACAGTACATCTCTTGCTAAGGTGAAGGTCTCCACTTTGTCAACGATTTCTTGAATGTTGATAATGGCTTCAGGAATGTCCTTAAAAAGCTCTTTCATCTCATCAGATGACTTAAAGTAGTATTCTTGGTTCGGTAACCCGTATCGATACCCACGACCACGACCAATTGGGGTAGCTTGTTTTTCACCATCCTTAACACATAAAAGAATATCATGTGCATGAGCATTTTCTTTTTCTGCGTAATACGTATTGTTAGTGGCAACAAGTTTTACATTGTGTTTTTTGGCAAACTGAATCAATACATGGTTTACACGATCTTCATCTTCTTGACCGTGACGCATGATTTCAATGTATAGATCATCACCAAAAGTTTCTTTCCACCAAATCAACGCTTCCTCGGCTTGATTCTCACCAACGTTCAATACTTTACTTGGAACCTCACCATACAAGTTTCCTGTTAAAACAATAACATCTTCTTTGTACTGCTCAATAACTTTCTTATCGATACGAGGTACATAATACTTACCCGAAACGAATGCTATAGAAGACATTTTTGCAAGGTTCAAATACCCCTGTTTGGTCTTGGCAAGCATTACTATTTGATACCCGTTGTCTTTTTGAGATTTGTTGGTGTGATCTTCACAGACCTGAAATTCGCAACCTATAATTGGTGTGATTTCTTGTTCAGGTTCTGGTAATTCGGTTAAAGGTTCTTGCCCTTCTTCTAAAGTGCCGTTTTGGGTAGCTTCGAATAGTTTTTGGTTTGCTTCATTTCTAGCTACTACACCTTTATTGTGGTTCAGTACTCCGTTTACGAAATGGAAAGCACCCATCATATTCGCATGATCCGTCATAGCAACCGCAGGCATTTTAGCTTTTGCGGCGGCAGCAACTAAAGCAGGTACGCTAATAGTTGATTGAAGGATGGAGAATTGAGTGTGATTATGTAAGTGAGCAAAACTTGCATTTTCTAAGGTGGCTAGGTTCTCTTGTATTTCTTCTTGAGAAACTCCGCCAGTATCTTTTGCCCAAAGTGCATCGGCTATTTTCTTCGATGCCTTTTTAAGATTGATATGTTTAAGACCAATAAGTTCAATCTCTTTCGGATTCGCCTCAGAGAAATTCTTGAAATAATCGGGTTGAACATCTAATTGTTCTTTGGTGTACTGTTGCTTACGTATAAGCTCAAGAAAACAACGTGTGGTTGCTTCAACATCGGCAGTTGCATTATGCGCCTCGCCAAATGGCTCGCCAAATAAATATTGATGCAGTTCTGTTAATGTCGGAAGCTTGAATTTACCACCTCTACCACCAGGAATTTGGCACAATTGTGCCGTATGCTCTGTACACGTATCTAAAACGGGAAGTTCTTGTAAGGGGTTTTCAACACCCAAACGGTGAAACTCTGCACCTATAATATTTAAATCGAAACCAACATTCTGTCCAACAATGAATTTTGTTTTAGACATTGCTATATTGAACTTCTCTAATACCTCAGATAGGGAAATACCTTTTTGCTCCGCTAGCTCGGTAGAGATACCATGAATTTGTTCGGCGTCATAGGGTATGTTGAACCCGTCTGGTCGAACCAAATAATCTTCATGTTCTATACATTTTCCCATTTCGTCATGCAACTGCCATGCAATTTGTATACAGCGTGGCCAGTTGTCGGTGTCGGTAATAGGGGCGTTCCAGTTTTTTGGAAGACCGGTAGTTTCGGTATCAAAGATGAGGTACATATCGAATTTTCTGTGTGTTCAAAAGCGGTCAGTTACATGACCTAAAAAGTGCTTATAAAATTACAAAAAAGGAGGTGTTCGAAAAAGTAGAGTTGCTAAGAGTTATTAACGAGTGCTTTTTATGTGTGATAAATGAATATTATAGTTAGAATTGTGCTTACTTATTTATAATCGGAAGGCTAGTATAAATGGTTGTTACTGTTAGATAGTTGTATTTTTGAATCTTGTGTTTTGCATTTTTGAAAAAGCCAATTGAAATAACTTGAATTCATTGTTGTCAATTCAGCATTTTAAATTATATTTGCACCCGCTTTCAGATTAGCTTTGCTTACTGATGGTGAACGAGTTAAAAAAACTAGAATTAATAATCAAGGGTCGGGCACCCTACAAATTAATGTGATATGCCAGTAAAAATTAGATTACAAAGACACGGTAAAAAAGGAAAACCATTCTATTGGGTAGTTGCTGCAGATGCAAGAGCTAAAAGAGATGGTAAATTTTTAGAGAAATTAGGTATCTACAATCCTAACACAAACCCTGCAACTATTGAACTTGATGTTGATAGTTCAGTAAAATGGTTACAAAACGGTGCACAACCTACAGATACAGCTAAAGCTATTCTTTCTTATAGAGGTGTTCTTTTAAAGCATCACTTATTAGGTGGTGTTCGTAAAGGTGCATTAACTGAAGAGCAAGCTGAAGAAAAATTCAATACTTGGGTTTCTGAAAAAGAACAAGCTATTGCTGATAAAGTTGGTGGTATAGATAAGGTTAAGGCCGATGCTAGAGCTGCTGCACTTAAAGCAGAAAAAGAAGTGAACGATAAGCGTGCTGCTGATGCTGCCGCTGCTGCTTTACCAGAAGTTGCTGAAGGTGAAAACGCTGAAGCAGAAGTAGAAGCTGTTGAAGCTGCTGGCGAGCCAGAACAAGCTGTTGAAACTCCAGAAGCTCCTGCTACTGAAGAAGATAAAGCATAATTTTTAAGAGACGATGCGAAAGGAAGATTGTTTCTACCTAGGTAATATCGTTTCAAAATATAGTTTCAAAGGTGAGGTACTAGTAAAACTAGATACCGATGATCCCGAGATATACGAAAACATGGAATCAGTATTCGTTTCTTTAGGAAACAATCTGGTTCCATTTTTTATTAAAAGATGCCGACTTCATAAATCGAACTTACTTCGTATAGATTTTGAAGAGGTGAAATCAGAATCTGATGCCGACCGCATTATGAAATCTGGACTTTATTTACCACTAACCATGTTGCCTAAACTTACGGGCAACAAGTTTTATTACCACGAAATTATTGGCTTTACCATGATAGACTCCGTTCATGGTGATATCGGTATCGTACAAAGTGTAAACGATACAACGGCGCAAGCCTTGTTCGAAGTCGAAAAGGAAGATAAGCAACTGCTTATACCTGTAAGCGATGATATCATTACTAAAATAGATCGTGAGAACAAAAGTATTTTAGTTACTACTCCCGAAGGACTTGTAGATTTGTATCTTTCGTAAAAACTACTTCTGTAGTTCGAAAAATTGCAGAACATCATTATTGTTGCCTACTAAAAAGTACTCTTTTTGACCATTGTTTATTGATACTAGCTTTTTGGCATCTTTATTAGCGAAGAATCCTATTTCAGATCCTCTCTGGGTCGTAAAAGCACCTTTTCCATTACCGAGTAAAAGAATACCTGTTCCTGCGTCGTTTCTCGGGGTTTCTATTTCTGAAACAAATAGATTGCCGATAGCTAAAACATCTAGAGCTCCATCACCGTTAAAATCCCTAATAAGCATATCGTTGAGGTTAGAAAACTGTGCTAAATTGGGCAGGTTGGTGATTACAAATTGACCGTTTCCTTTATTTTCAATATAAACCGATGCAAAAGTATCGGTAAAGTAGTGGAGCGAGTTCTTCAATTTTTCTTCACCGTAAACATCTTTCAGTTCCATAGAGGCAAAAGCATCGTACTTAACAATTTTTTTCTTTAGGTCAGGTATTTGTTCCGAAGAACATGAAAACCCTCGTAGTGGATAATGTTTTTCTTTATTGTAATACCCAAGAACGATATCGTTATTACCGTTTGCATCAAAATCATTATAATAGACGTCAAAAGGTTTGTCTGTGCTCGTTTTGTATTTGTAGTTCAAGCCTAAATTACCCACGATGTAATCCATATCGCCATCATTATCAAAATCGCCTTGTTCTATGCTAAACCACCAACCGTTTGTTGCCTTGAAATTTTCAACATCTATTTTGGTGAGTTTTCCATTGTTATTTTGAAAAACGGTTATCGGCATCCATTCGCCAACTACAATTAAATCTAAATCTTGATCGCCATCATAATCACTCCAAATGGCATCTGAAACCATTCCAATATCTAATAATTGTGGAGATAATGATTTGGTATTGTTTGATAATTGTCCGTTATCATTAGTAAGCAGCATACTCGAAGGCGGATTTGGATATTGTTGTGGCGTATGTCTTCCGCCAATAAATAAATCGATATCTCCGTCTCCATCATAATCGGATGATTTTACAACTGATCCACTAATTCTATCGGCATTAAGTATTGCTCCTTTTTTGAACGTTCCATTACCTTCATTTAAATAGATTCGGTCGGTATAATGGAAATCATTTTTCGGGTATTCATTACCGCCACTTACAACATATAAATCTTTATATCCGTCTTTGTTGATATCAACAAAAAGGGCATCTACATCTTCATAGCCTGCTTCTTTTTGCCAGAAGGCAGTCTGACTTTCTTTAAAGTCACCATCTTTTTGTTGAACAAAAAGAATAGGAGCTTGTTCTGCTGCACCACCTAAATAAAAATCATCTAAACCATCGTTATTAGTATCGCCAGTGGTTAATGCCGGACCGAATTGCGATAGTTTATGTGGGAGCAAGACTTGCTTTTCAAAATCATCAAAGTTGTTTTCTTGATGTTTAAATTGAGCAGGGAAAGTTGTTGTTCTATCTGTAAAGAGATACGATTTAGAATTTTCGGTTTTAATCGTAGTAAATTCCGAATCATTGGAAGAAATTTCTAAAAACTGATTGGCTTTTATATTTCTTTGAACAGTGGTATTGCCATTAGCCCAAAGAATGCTTAGACTATCTACTTTAGTTAAAGAATGCAGACCAAAATGAAGGGTAGATTCACTTGTGGAATAAATGCCTCGTACATTGGTAGCTTCTAATGTCTGAATGCCTTTTTCAGTGTATATATTTACCCTAGATCCAAAAATAGGTTTGTTGGTCTCGTCTTTTAATTTAATTCTTAGAAAGTTCTTATCTAAATGTGTTTCTGAATTGTTTCGATATATAAAAGCTTCATTATTGATGTTGTTGGTAACTAAGTCTAGATCGCCATCATTATCAAAATCAGCGTAAGCAGAACCGTTAGAAAAAGATTCATCATCTAAGCCCCATTCATTAGAAATGTTTTCAAATACTAAGTCTCCTTGGTTTTTATAGGCATAGTTTTTTAGCGGTTGCGAGGGAACCATGCTTACTGCTTTTTCAAGATCGACCACATCCCAAATACTTTTGATGTTTTGTGCTTTCGGATTTTTTTGAAGCCAGTTTGCTCTTGTCGTATTTATGTAGTTCGCAACGTTTTTATCGGCATCGGTATTCCTAATATCTCTAAGTAATCCGTTCGTGATATAGGTGTCTTTTAGTCCGTCATTGTCAAAATCGGCAATAAGGTTAGACCAGCTCCAATCGGTAGCCGCCATACCTGTAAATTGGGCAATGTTGCTAAAGGTTTCATTACCATTGTTCAATTGTACTGTGTTATACATGTATTGATAACCGCCACCATCTTCGACCACTTTCCAGAAAGAATTGATGTTCATTCCGCTCATGTTCGATTTTAGTCTAAAATTGTCTTCAGAAACCATGTCTAACACAAATATGTCTAAGTTTTGATCATTGTTTATATCGGCAACATCAACACCCATACTGTAATATGAGGTTTGTTTTAGCGCACTTTTTTCAATGCTCGAAAATGTACCATCTTGATTGTTTAGAAATAAGAAATCTGGAGCGTAAAAATCATTGGCAATATAAAGGTCTGTCCATCCGTCATTATTTATATCACTTGCTGAGACCGCATTTGGGAATCCGGTTTTGTTAATGCCAGCGGTTTTAGAAACATCTTGAAAAGTATCTCCGTTATTTTTATACAATTTTAAAGAATACTTGGGTATAAGAAGATTATCTGCATTATGATATTTAGATAAACTACCCGGATTTGGTGGTTGTGTTAAAAGAAATAAATCTAGTAGCCCATCTTTATCATAATCTAAAAATGTAGCATGTCTTGTTCTTTCTGTATTTGCAATTAGAAATTCTTCTGCTTTTTCTTTGAAAGTACCATCACCTTGGTTAAGATATAATAGATTTCTTCGCCATGCTGGGTTTTCATCATACAGTTCTCTGCTTACGTAAATATCTTGGTGTCCGTCATTATTGATGTCGGCTATGGTTACGCCGGTTGAACATCCATTAAAATTTTTAATACCTGCTTTTTCCGTAACATCTTCAAAGTTTAAATCACCTTTGTTGATGTACAACTTATCTGGTACCATATTACCAGCAAAGAAAATATCTTGTAGCCCATCATTATTAAAATCACCAATACCCACACCTGCGCCACCATAAAAGTTTGCGTAGGCAAATATGTTTTTGTCCTTATCATCTTTAATGATGTTATTGAAATTGACTCCCGTTTCATTTGAAGGGAGAAGTGTAAATAATTTTGACGTTACCTTGGTCTCTTCCGGAGCATTTTCACAACATAAAATTAATAAGGAAAAGAAGTATAATAAATGCCTGATTTTCATGATTACAAGATACTATTTTATACAAAAAAAGGAGAGTTTCCCCTCCTTTTCAAACTCAATAAAAAATTAACTCAAAACTATTATGAGAGGTTTCACTCAAAAACCTAACGTAATTGTTATTATTCGACATCCCACCAAACTCTAGTGGTAAGAACATCTGGTCCTTGAGCCGCTACTGCAGCTGCATAATTATCAGGGTTAGTACTTTGTTCGCTTTCTGAATATGTAAGTCTTCTAGGAATAGTTCCGTTTGTAACATTACCAGGGTAGTTTACAGGCGTAAGAACAGGAAAACCTGACCTTCTCCAGTTTGAAAATGTTTCATATTCATTTAAGAATGTTGCTGCCCAATATTGTGTATTTATTTGCTCTATTGCATTTGCAGTATCAAATGGGTTCGCAGTTAAATAATCGGTAATATCTTCATCAGCTATAACTGCATTTTCTCCATAAAGAGATAAATGTTTCATAGCGGCTGTTACACCATTGTTGTAGTGTGTAGCAGCATCGCCGGCAAGACCCCAACGTACATTCGACTCTGCCAACATAAACTCTACTTCAGCATATGTTTGAAAAATCATTGGAGAAGTTTCTCCTGTTATTATACTTCTATTAGGTTCTGCATATGCATCTGTATTGTCTTCCCCGGTCATTTCCAATAACATTGGTGAGTCCAAACCATTTGGGAAACCTATTAAATCTGCGGAAGCAGTACTTCCATCACTTCGTCTTGCCGCTAAAATTGGCAATCTTGGATCGTTACCAGCTTGTAAGAAATCAATAAAAGTCTTACTCATTCTTGGATTACCGTCTGCTGTAAACACTTCTCCTATCCCATTTTTGTTGTCGGCATCATGTTGTAAATAGAAAATATCTTCATTCGAAGTCATTACTCCACCAGCAATAGCTTTTGTTGCCCATGCTTGAGATGCTGTAGGGTCAACTTTTATCAATCTAAGTCCTAAACGTAGCATCAATGAATTTGCCAATTTTTTCCATTTAGCTTGATCACCTCCGTAAACTACATCTGCAGATCCGAATTCTGAAATTCCAGTACCTAAAGCAGCAGCTGATTCCTCTAATTCTTTTAATAAATCTGGATATATTTCGCTTTGCGCATCATATTTAGGAAGAAAAATACCCTCTAGTACTGCTTTACCAGCCTCGCTATAAGGTACATCACCATAAAGATCGGTAAGTCTGGAATATGCAAAAACACGTAATATTCTAACAATAGCCTTCATTTCATCAGGAGCATTTTCTTCCTCTAGTTGAAACTGTAAATCTTCAATAGATTTTATGGCATTACCATAGTAACGATCTAGTAAAGAAGAGGCATAGCCTCTGTTCCAAGTATATTTATCTCCACTCCAATACCCGGCAGTGGTAGAAATATGCTGCATCATTGTAGATTGGTAAATCATACCAGCTCTCCAATTGTCATATCGTTCGCTAGAAATAAATTTTATAATGGCAGTTAGTTTGTTACTAGCTGCAACCTGACTAGGTTTTGTAGGGTTGACGTTCAATTCCTCGAAACCATCGTCACATGCACCAACAAAAAGTAGTGCGAACATTAGTATAAATATTGATTTTTTCATAGTTCTCTTTTAAAACTTTACATTGATAGTTAGACCATAGCTTCTAGCTGAAGGAACCCCGAAATACTCTAAACCTTGCGAGTTGCCAGCGGTATATGCACTTTCAGGATCGATATTATCTACACTTCTTTTAATGTAAAATAGGTTAGAAGCAATAAGGGATACATTAACGTCGGTTAAGAATACATTGTCTAAAGATTTTTTTGGTAATGAATACCCGATACTCATTTGTCTGAATTTAATATAATCAGAATCTTCAACGAACTCTTCTGCGATGTCATTTATTTCGCCATAGTATGTTTCTAAATCTTCTGGTGCCACTGTTGTTGTAAAAGGTTGCCCGGTTGCAACATCGATGCCCGAAACAGATAAACCGTTTTCACGCCCTTCTAAGGTGTTTTTATGTAAACCTGTTCCATAAAGGATAGTATTGGTACCAGAAAAGATTTGGCCGCCAAATTTACCGTCTATTAAGAAGTTTAGATTGAAATTTTTATATCTAAATGAGTTTGTAAAACCTACAGTTAATGGTGGTACACCCTCACCTAAAATTTTACGCTCACCTTCTACTGCTCTTGGTACACCATCACCGTCTATTTCATAAACGATAGTGCCGTTTTCATCTCTTTCGTAAGATACACCGACAATGGTACCGTAAGTTTCACCAACTATATGAGTAATTCTAACGTTTTGAGTTCTAGGTTCATCTAAATTAACATCAGAATCAACATCATCAGTAGCAACAACCAAACCTTCGTTATAAGCACCGTTTACTGTAGTATTCCACGTGAAATCTTTTGTTTGGATTGGAGAGCCGCTTACAAGAAATTCAACACCTTTATTCGAAACCTTACCTAAATTAGCACTAGCACCAGAAAAACCTGAGTATTCAGATGTTGCAACATTGACAATATCATTGGTAGTTTCATTATTATAATAAGCGAAATCTAATGAAAGTCTGTTGTTGAACAATCTCATATCTAAACCAATTTCAGTTTCGTTTTTGCTGAAGGCAACAAGACTAGCATTTGGTACTGTACTACCTGAAATTCTTCCTAATGGTTGACCTTGAATAGGGTTTCCAAATATTTCATAAGTTAAAGCAAGAGAATAAGGGTCTTGAGCACCACCCGCAACTTCTGAATAACCACCTCTTAATTTTAAGAAGCTAACGAAAGAAGGCATGTTAAAAGCATCCGATAGAATTAAACTACCATTAACTGAAGGGTAGAAATCATCGTTAGGAGTAGTTTTACCTGGGAATGATAATGTAGAGAACCAGTCATTTCTACCAGTAAAGGTAACATATGCCCAACGGTCGTAAGACAGTTCTAGTGATCCATATACGGATCCAATTTTTCTTTCAGAATATTCTCTACTTCTAGATTGGCTAACAGTGTTGCCTATATCCTCTAGTCCAGGAACAATAAAGTCATTACCGCCTAAAAATAAATTTTCAGATTTAACGTGGTTGTTGTTCGCTCCCACTAACGCTGAAATGGCAAATTTGTCTGTAATATCTTTTTCTGCAGCTAAGATAAGATCTGCATCTACTTGATTATAACGTCTTTCTTCATCGTTAATACCACCTAATGGTTTGTATGCAGTACCAAATGGTTCTACAGATGTTCTTCTGATAATATCATTATCAATACCAACTCTACCGGTTAAGGATAACCAATCTAAAATATCATAACGTAGAGATGTAGATGCTATTATTCTATTTCTTACATCTTCATTATTGAAATTATAAGCTGCAAAATACGGATTCGTAGAAAACGTATTGTTTGAAAAACCTCTTTCACTTCCATCAGGATTTGTTGATGGTTGTAATGTTGTTACATCGATATTGCCTGGTAATAAGGCAACTGAAAAGTTCGCATTACCTGGTGAATCTGAAAGTCTAGGTCTATTTTGTACTTTTTCTATAATGTATTTGGCATTAACATTGCTTGTCAGTTTTTCACCCAAAATTGCACTTGCATTTAAAGAGAACGATTTTCTATTTAAACCTGCATTAGGCAATACATCTTCGTTTGTTAAATCTGATGCCGAAAGTCTATAGGTCATGTTTTCAGAGGCATTTGTTATTGCTACTGTGTTAATGAATGTAGTACCTGATCTATAAAATTTATCAACATTATTACCTGTGTATGAGTATGGTCTAGATACACCGTCATATTGTGGAGAACTAAGGCCATCGTAAGCCTCGCCCCATGATGAAGTACCTGCTTCAAAAGCAGCTTGTTGAGAACCTGGTCTTACGCCTCGTACACCTTGACCGTATTCAGTTTGAAAATCTTGTAGATCAGTATTTACTTTATCAAAAGTTACCGAACTACTAAATTCTACTCCAAATCCTTCTTGTCCTTTACCAGATTTAGTGGTTACGATAATTACACCACCTGCTGCACGAGAACCGTATAACGCAGATGCCGCACCACCTTTAAGTACTGATATAGATTCGATGTCATCTGGATTTAAACTAGAAATACCATCGCCACCATCAGAACCACCCCATAAACTGGCAGAACCATTATTTCCATTACCGATAGGAATACCATCTACTACGTAAAGTGGTTGGTTATTACCAGATAATGAACTTGCACCTCTAATAACAACTCTACTAGAACCAGCAGCACCTGTTGCATTTTGAGAAATGTTTACACCGGCAATCTTACCCTGTAAAGAGTTAATCGCATTCGGTGTTTTAATGGTAGAAATTTCTTCAGCATCAACTTCAGTTAAAGAATAACCTAAAGCTTTGGTTTCTTTACGAATACCTAATGCAGTTACCACTACTTCATCTAATTCGCTCGCATCTTCAGCAATAGAGGTGTTAATTGTAGATCTACCATTAACACCAACCTCTTTAGTCTTGTACCCTAAAGAAGAGAATACTAAAGTTGCATTGGTATCAACGTTAATAACGTAATTGCCATCAAAATCAGTTGAAGTTCCGTTCGATGTGCCTTTTTCAACTACGTTAACACCCGGCAAAGGTGATCCTGTATCATCAGTGACAACACCGGATACGTTTTTATCTTGACCTGTTACTCCTTGAAAAAAAAGCAGTAATGTAATGGTCAAAAAACTTAAGAATTTTTTGTTCATAAATGATTGAGTTATGTTAGTTGTATTTATTATCAGCTTAAGGTGGGCCATAATCTGTTGAATGATGAAAAATTTCGACAAATAACTATTGTGAAAAGCTTAACAACGTGTCAACAAAAAGTAAAATTTTAGAAATGAAATAATGATTATGGTTTTTGAGAAGACCTAATTATCTCCCATTGTTCTTCTGTTATGGCGGGTCCGTCAAAGAATGAGACTCCATTTGCACCATTACTTCTTGCTTGATAAATAGCTTCTTTCAACTGCTCAGGGGGCATTTCTGGTACATAAATACCCGTATGTAATTCTGTATTTTTTCCTTTTAAATCTTCAACGCCTTGCTTGGTTGCATACCCGATCCAGTCTATTTCTTCGTTATAGAAGACATTATAAATCATTGGTAAAACGGCATCCACCTTCCATTTATCCCATCTTTGACGTACCATATGGTCTGCCATTTCTGGATAAGGAAATACTGCTGCGGTCAATAGTTTGCCGTTTTCGTGGGTAATTTTATAGGCTTCGTCCACAATTGCCTTAACCTTGTTTAATCTGAAATTTTTCCACTCCATGTCAATAGCGGGGTTATTAAAGTCATTCGGATTTTTATGATGTTCTTCTTCAAATTCTGATGTACAAACATCGCAATAGCAGAAGTCATATTCTGGCAATTCTGTTTCTTGCTTTAAGTCATATTTTGGAAGTAGCCCAATAGGAAGAAAGATGTCTGAGTATCGTATATAATCTAAATGAAAACTAGCCACCCCCTCAACTTTTGCCAAACCTTCAATTAAACCTAGAATGTGTTCTCGAGATTCTTTTCTAGTTGGGCAAAGCCACTTGTAATAACCTACATAAGGTGGTTCGTCATAACACGATTTTCCATCCCTACTTACAGCATACCACTCTGGGTGCTGTTCTGCAACTTTGTCACCTGGGCGGTTCATAGTAAACATCCAAGCATGTACTTCTAGGCTATATTTTTTAGCAATAGGTACTAATCTGGCTAGTAATTCGGGGTCGCCATAGGTATTGATTAGTATAGCGTTTAATCCGTTGTCGCTATATTTTTTAAACTCTTCATCGAAAGAGACATCTGTTCTTGTTTTTTCAGCAGTAATCCACGTCCAAAGTTTGAAAGACTCCTTTTCTATTTTAGAGTTTTCTTTGTTAGTTGTAGTTGTTGCTTCTTTTTTGGTTTCACATGAAATGTTTAGTGCGAAGATAAATAGGGCTAGAAAAGGTAATAGTTTAGTCGGTTTTATCATGGTAAGTTTCAAATTTTCCGTCGGTATGTATAACTAATTTATTATTTGTGAAAGGACTTTTCACCCAAATGGCGAAGCCAAAATTGTTCTTTTCTAACAATGCAATAACCGGTTTGTCCTTTGTTATTTGCACTTCTCTTTGAAATTTCCCGTCCTTAAGGTCCCACCCCTGTTCATTATTGTTCTTAATATTTCTGTACAATTCGTACATATACCATTTTATATATTCGTCTTCAGAAATGGTAAATTCTGTGGAATTATCTTTGCTAAAGTATACATAGCCCCAATGTTCTGGCTCGTGCATATTAATTACCCCTTGTGGAGACCAAACCCAATTGTATTCTGGGAGAAAATTTCCTACTGCATCCTTCTTTCTTGTATATCGACCGTTTTCTAAATCGAAATCCCAATTCACCCTAGAAAAATTAATTCTCCAAGATTCATTTTCGGGTACTCGTGTAGTTCCGCCAGGTGTAGTGGTGAAAGACCATGGTATGGCAATTTCAATAGTCCAGCCTTCATCGATATCGGTAGAATTATTCAGTGTGCCATTCACTTGTACTGCGCTTTGTATTCCTTTAAAATCCCATCCATCCATAACATATCCGTTATTTCTGTACGGTTTTGATAAATATAGATCCCAAATAGTATTTAGAGCGTTCATTTCAAGCTCATAGTAGTTGTGTGTGTCGCCATCTGGGTCTAAGAAGATTTCAAAATCATTATCATAGAATATAATTGTGTCTTTTTGTTTTAAAGTAGCCCAAACATGAGGCTCTTTTAATTCAGCAAAAAAATAGATGTTTGTGTCATCCCAAAGCATTTTGAACTTTGTTTCATACGTTGGCTTTATAATACCTTCAATATCTACGAAGTTGCTAGACCAAGACGTTTTACTCCATGAAACCTCATCCATTTTACCATCGATATTGATGATTTCTGTGGTATTTTCAGCTACGTAGGTTCGTGGCTTTATTTGTGCCGCCATTGATATGGCACCTAGGTATAGAAAAAATAATAGTAGGGCAACTGCTTTTTTTGACTTTAGTGACTTTTTATTGATGATTGCCATAACCTTATTTTCAGTGTGGTAATTAATTTTTCACTAACATACGCTATACCAGTTAATGCAACACTTAGAGTTGAAGGATATTAGGTAAGTCAATCCTTTTACTTTAATTTGTTCTACTCTTTTGGTATTTATAATATTACAAGACGTTACGAATTGGCTATTAATCTCATTTTAAAATGAAATTATGTTATTGTTGTTTTTAAGTAATTTAGCAACAATTAAAATTTGCCAATTCTAAACAGTCACGTTGAATATTTTTAAAATATTGATCAATCTGAATATTTTTAGCCGTACAACGAAGAATTGATGCCCAACGTCTAATTAAGTGTATAAAAGAAGTGAATTTAGCCTATGGATATAAAATTGAGAAAGTTCTTAAGTAGGTCAAAATTCTTCGGAACCAGCGAAATTAAACTCTGGCACCATGTTTTATTTTGGTTTGTCTACTTCGTTTTCAATACTTTTCGTTGGAGCTTTATTCACAATGATTTCCTTCTTTCTTTACGTACCAATTTAATAGGTTTTCCTATACACATGTTTTTGGCGTATTTGAATGCTTACTATTTAATGCCAAAGTTCATTTATACAAAAAAGTACTTTCAGTTTACTGTCTATATTATGTTGGCTTTAGTAATAATGCTCTTATTCAAATATAACCTAACCTATTATTTGGTGAGTACAGACGTTATGCCCGAAGCGAACGAAGTTATAGACTCACTTACCATTGGCTATGCAGTGCAGACCATGATCGGTGAAGTATATGTAATATCATTTTTTACGGCTATCAAACTAACTGTCGATTGGCTTAGAGAAAGTAGTAAGCTACACGATTTAGAAAAGCGCCAATTGAAAACCGAACTGCGCTTTTTACGTTCTCAGGTTTCACCTCATTTTTTCTTTAATACCCTAAATAATATATACTCTTTAACATTAGAAAAGTCTGATCAGGCGCCAGAGGTTATTTTAAAATTGTCTGAGCTGATGCGTTATTTACTGTACGCTACTAAAAAGCAGCGGCAAGATTTAACCAGCGAAATAAATTGTATTAGAAATTACATAGATTTGGAACGTATTCGTTTTGATAATTCTTTGAAAATAGATATGAATATTTCGGGCAATCTTAATAATTGTAAGATACCGCCCATGTTATTAATTCCGCTTATTGAAAATTGCTTTAAACATGGGGCAAGTAAAAACATAGGGGAAATGAAGATTATAATTGACGTTAAGGTTGATGATGGTTTTATGGATTTTAAAGTGTCCAATTCTATTCCTATCGTTAATAAAGAGTATGTTTATCCTGTGGAAAGAGGTGGCATCGGACTCTCAAATGTGAAAAAGCGTTTGGAGTTAGGGTATGGTAA
Organism: Maribacter caenipelagi; assembly: GCF_004364175.1. GTDB lineage: Bacteria > Bacteroidota > Bacteroidia > Flavobacteriales > Flavobacteriaceae > Maribacter > Maribacter caenipelagi. The sequence goes on from NZ_SNZW01000011.1 coordinate 697,799, forward strand.
AAACGATTATGATTTACAGATATTCGAAGAAAATAAAATGTTCAATGTTTTTTTAAAGCTTAAGGTGATATGATTTTGAAAGTGATAGTGGTAGATGATGAACCGTTAGCAGTAAATGTGCTTAAAAACTATATAGAGAGAGTTAAGGAATTACAATTAGAAGGTACTTTTTCAAATGCTTTAGATGCCTCGGCTTTTTTGAGAGATCACCAAGTCGATATTATGTTCTTAGACATTAATATGCCCTTTCTTGATGGATTGGAATTCTTGAGTACCCTACACAAAAAGCCGTTTGTTATTATGACTACGGCACATGAAGAGCATGCATTGAAAAGTTTTGAACTTGAGGCGATAGATTATTTGGTAAAGCCCATTTCTTTGCCGAGGTTTTTTAAATCTGTAGATCGTGTAATTTGTTTAAAAAAAGGTTCAGATAACGGTTCGTCAGATAAAGATGAGAAACCATCCATTTTTGTGAAGGTCGATAAAAAGAAACTTCAGAAAATATATCTTGAGGAAATTATGGTTATAGAAAGCCTTAAAGATTATATTAGAATAATTACCCCAACTGCCAAATATATCATACATAGAACGTTAAGTAGTTTCACAGATGAGCTGCCAGGCGATAATTTTATTAGAATTCATAGGTCATACACAATTGCCGTAGATAAAGTTAGTGTTGTTGAAGGTAATAGTGTTGAAATTGGCGGTATTAGATATACTATTGGAAGAAGCTATCTATCAGATGCCAAAAGTAGAATATTGAATGATTTAACGGATTAAGAATTGTACTGTGAACGAGCCGTTTAAATTTAAGCAATTCAGTGTGAACCAAAATCGCTGTGCCATGAAAATAGGTACGGACGGTGTTCTTTTGGGCGCTTGGACTTCTGTAGATAATAACCCAGAATCTATTCTTGATATTGGTGCCGGTACAGGCTTAATTTCTTTAATGTTGGCACAACGTTGCTTTGCAGAAGTAATAGATGCCATTGAAATAGATGCAGATGCTTATGAGCAATGTGTAGAAAATTTTGAATTATCGCCTTGGGGAGATAGATTGTATTGCTACCATGCGGGTTTAGATGAGTTTGTTGATGAAATTGAAGATCAATATGAATTGATTGTTTGTAACCCTCCTTTTTATTCTGAGACGGTTACTTCAGGTAATCAACAGCGGGATCAGGCACGACAAAATGAGTTTCTTCCTTTTAGCGAACTTTTAGAGGGAGTTTCGAAATTGTTAACCGAAAACGGACTGTTTACCACAATTATTCCTTTTAAAGAAAAAGATTCGTTTGTGCATATGGCAGCAGACTTAGGTTTGTTTCCTAAAGAATGTCTTCATGTAAAAGGGAAGCCTACCGCAGAAATAAAACGAGTCTTATTAGCGTTCTCTAGATTAGAGCAAGAATGTAAGACTTCACAATTGATTATTGAAACCGATAGGCATGTCTATACCGCTGAGTATGTGGATCTGACTAAAGAGTTTTATTTAAAAATGTAACTTTGGTCTTGCATAATGTTATATTTCTTTATTTATCTTTGATAAAAGCATTGTTATGAGACCAGATTTATTTGAAGCACCAGACTATTATAATTTAGATGATTTACTTTCCGAAGAGCATCTTTTAGTCCGCGATGCCGCACGCCAATGGGTGAAGCGAGATGTATCTCCTATAATTGAAGAATATGCTCAAAAAGCAGAATTCCCGAAGCAGATTATAAAAGGTCTTGCTGAAATAGGCGCTTTTGGGCCATATATTCCTGAAGAGTATGGTGGGGCAGGTCTGGATCAGATTAGTTATGGACTCATCATGCAAGAAATTGAGAGAGGCGATAGTGGCGTTCGTTCTACTGCATCAGTACAATCTTCTTTGGTGATGTATCCGATATTTACATACGGTACAGAAGGGCAACGAAAAAAATACTTGCCAAAATTGGCGTCTGGTGAATGGATGGGGTCTTTCGGTTTGACAGAGCCTAACCATGGCTCTAACCCTAGCGGTATGGAAACCAAATATAAAGATATGGGTGACCATTATCTTTTGAACGGAGCTAAGCTTTGGATTTCAAATTCACCTTTCTGTGATATTGCCGTTGTATGGGCAAAGAATGAAGAAGGTCGTATTCACGGTTTAATCGTTGAACGCGGTATGGAAGGTTTCACAACGCCCGAAACCCATAACAAATGGTCATTGAGAGCATCAGCAACGGGAGAGTTGATTTTTGATAACGTAAAAATTCCGAAGGAGAATCTTTTACCAAACAAATCAGGCTTAGGCGCTCCGTTAGGTTGTTTAGATTCTGCTAGGTTCGGTATTTCATGGGGTGCGATCGGTGCGGCTATGGATTGCTACGATACGGCATTGAGATATGCAAAAGAACGTGTACAATTCGGTAAGCCTATTGCAGCTACACAATTGCAGCAAAAGAAATTGGCAGAAATGATTACCGAAATTACCAAGGCGCAATTATTGGCTTTTAGATTGGGCCAATTGAAAAATCAAGGCAAAGCTACTTCTGCTCAAATTTCTATGGCGAAAAGAAACAATGTTGAGATGGCTATTAAAATTGCTCGTGAAGCAAGACAGGTATTAGGTGGTATGGGTATTACCGGCGAGTATAGTATTATGCGCCATATGATGAATTTAGAAAGTGTTATTACTTATGAAGGTACTCATGATATTCATCTATTGATAACAGGAGCCGATATTACAGGAATGCCTGCTTTTCAATAATGTAACACTTTGGTAGTATAGCCATAACATGAAACAAATAAGCGACTACTATCTTTGGGTTGCGCGTGTAAGATGTGTGCATGTTATTTGGATAAAAGCTTAAGCCGATGGGAGCATCGGCTTTTTTATGCGCTTAATTCTTGTTAGATAAAAATTGAGAAAACCACTTTCCGGATTCTTTAATTGTTCTTTTTAGTGTTTTGAAATTGATATGTACCAATCCGAATCTAGGGAAATAACCTTCTGCCCATTCAAAGTTATCGGTAAACGTCCACACGAAATAACCGTGAATATTTAAACCATCTTGCTTCGCTTTTAGAACTTCACCCAAATAACCTTGTAGAAAATTTAATCGGTTTGTATCGGTTATAATCTCTCCCTCAATGGTGTCTTTAAAAGCAGCTCCATTTTCTGTGATAATTATTTTTTTAATCTCATGATACTCACTGAATTTTTTGATCATATTGTAAATGCTAGGTGGGTACACCTCCCAATCCATCAATGTGGTAGCTACGTTTCTTTTGCTTGCTTTTACAATTTTTGCTCTTATGTAGGGTACTAGAACACTGTATTTCACTTTTTCTCGGGTATAATTTTGAATCCCGATGAAATCAAAATCGAACTTACAATCTTCCATGTCGGTTGGTTGAATGTAGGGTTTTAATTTTTTTAGAATCGGTGCCTCATTTGTGGGGTAACCTAAGCCCAAAGCTGGTTCTATAAATAGGCGATTAAGTAAGGCATCTACCATTATCGCAGTTTTTCTATCTCGCTTATTTTGTCTGTACGGCGTAATTTGAGAACATGAAAATGTGGTGCCAATTTGTGCGTCGGGCACTAGTGTTCGAAGTATTCTGGCGCCTTTTGCTTGGCAAAGCACTGCGTGGTGTGCAGCAGGTAGAAAACTCTTCAACCTCTTTTTACCAGGTGCGTGAACACCTAAAAAATACCCGGCACCGGTAAAAACCATGGGTTCGTTCAATACCATCCAATTTTTTACGCGGTCGCCAAAAGCATTGGCGCAAACTTGAGTGAATTCGGAAAACCATTCAATGATGTCTCTATTGGTCCATCCGCCTTTTTCTTCTAAAATTTGTGGTAGATCCCAATGGTATAAAGTGACCCAAGGAGTTATTTTTTGCTCCAAACAAAAATTTATGACATCATTGTAAAATTGGATGCCCGCTTCATTTATAGATTCTGTTCCATTGGGTAAAATTCTTGGCCATGAGATTGAAAATCGGTAATTGTCAATATTCATGGATTTCATTAATAGAATATCCTCTTTATATCTATGGTAAAAATCACAAGACACGTTTGCATTGTCTCCGTTGAGAATCATTTTCGGTGTAGCGGTAAACTCGTCCCAGATGGATCGACCTTTACCGTCTGCATCATGACCGCCTTCAATTTGATATGCTGCAGTCGACACGCCCCATGTGAAATCTTTACCAAAATCTGATGCGTTCAAAAAGGGTTCTTTTTGTTCTTTCAATGAAATAGGGGATTTTTTAGCGGATTACTAAAGACTCTTCAAGAAGTTTTGAAACGATCATATCTGTAATATCTGGATAATCTACATCGACAATAGTATCTGTCTCTAGCCAATGTTTCACTTTGTCTAGATGTTTGTTCTTAAGTGATTTGATTACAGGAACTCCCATTTCTGCTAAGGTCGCTGCATTACATTGCTGTTCATACTGCCCTTTCATGGGGACGACAAGCAATTTCTTTTGCATGTAAAGACTTTCTGCAGGAGCCTCAAAACCGGCTCCGCATAATACACCTTTACTAGAAGACATACTTTTTACAAAAGCATCATTGGTAATCGGTTTTATATGAATGTTTTTGTTGAAATATGCATATGTGTTGTGCTTAGAGAAAACTTCCCAATTGGTATTCTTCATCTTGCTTAAAAACTTCAGCAATTTTTCATCACTGTAGGAGGGAAGATAAACCGTATAGTGCTCACCGTTAGAAATTGTTGCCGTTCGTATATCGTCCCTTATTATAGGCGTGTAAATGTTAGGTTCGTAAGATTTAAAATGAAGTCCGAGTTGTTGACTGGTTGGTGCGTAGTTATTTAAGATCCATTTGCCCATTCTGTCTGTTTTCTTGGGTTTTGGCGCTTTGGCAGATAATACGGCAGCTTGGTGACTAAAACTGTAACAGGGTTTATTTTTTAACTTACACGCCCATGCAGTAACAGGTTCAAAATCATTTATGATAAGGTCGTAATCTTCTACAGGTATGCTTTTGATTTCTTTTTGTAAGCGCATGGAGTTTGACCTGTAATAGGTTTTCCAAACATCAACACCACCCTTTTTGCCGAAAATGAAACTTAGCCCTTTTAATTGATATTTTACAGGGTAAGGCAGCTTAATATCGGCTTGTATGCCGCTTACCAAAATATCTAAAGAAATGTTGTGTTTCAAAAGGGCTGGGATGACGTCTCGTGCTCTGCTTAAATGACCGTTTCCGGTACCTTGTATTGCGTATAATACTCTCATTTACTCTGCTGTGTCATTCCACTAATTCTAAATTCTTCTAACAGACTTTGAAAAAGCTCAGCCTTTTCTAAAACAAAAGTTTCCTCTTTAATATCTTCCTTATGGTCAATGACTAGTTGATCTTCTAAATAGGAGTATAGTTTCCAGCTGCCTTTATGGTATTCAAGTGCGGTTAAATTTTCAATCCAGTCACCCGAATTTAAATAGGTAACTTCACCTTTATCCGTCTTTATTTTACGAATTTCTGGTTGGTGAATATGTCCGCATATCACGTAGTCATATCCATTTTCAATAGCGATAGCTGCGGCAATTTCTTCAAAGTCATTAATAAATTTAACGGCAGATTTTACACCGTTCTTTATTTTTTTAGACATAGAAATGGGTCCTTTCCCCATTTTCTTGCTAATGAAGTTAATTGCTCTGTTCAGTAGTATTAAAAAATCATACCCCTTGGCGCCAAGTTTTGCAACCCATTTAGAATGTTGCATGGTTACATCAAAAACATCACCATGAAAAATCCATGCTTTTTTATTTTCAAGCGGAATTACCATTTTATTGACAATGCTTAACGAACCCATGTTATTGCCAGAAAACTTACGTAATAGTTCATCATGATTACCTGTTACGTAATGTACCGGTATGCCTTTAGCAACCCACTCTAATAAGAGTTTAATAACCTTCATGTGAGATTTAGGAAAATAACGTTTGCTAAATTGCCAAATATCAACAATGTCACCATTCAGAATTACTTCTTTCGGCTTTATAGATTTCATATATTTTAAAAGCTCTTTAGCGTGGCAGCCGTATGTTCCTAAATGTACATCAGAAATGACTACAATGTCAACTGGTCTTTTTTTCATAAAATGATTGGAGGTTTCTTACCTGAAAATTTTGAAATACGAAATAGGGGTAGATTGACCTCCAACTTGGCATAATATGCAAGAAGGGAATTTGAGAAAACGGTCAATTCAATAGATTTCATGCACTGAAACTTATGACCGTAAAGATTCTAAAAATAAGATTATAACAAGGTTACTGCTAACTTATTTTTGAGTTACTAGATTGTTAAGTAATTGAATGTCAGTAAAATATTAGTTAACTATTTCTTTACTAATCTTACCTTAACTGACTTGCTAATAGGTGTTTTACTACGGTCAGCAAAATGATTAAAAGGTACCAGTACATTAGTTTCAGGAAAATAGGATCCCAAATTTCCTGACGGTATATTGTACGGTACTATCTTAAAGTTATGAGCAGTTCTAATTTGTTCATCATAAGTACTGGTAATATCTACAACATCGAATTTTTTGAGTCCGATGGCTTTCATGTCATTAATATTCATGAAAATTACCCGTCTCGCATTGTATACACCTCTATACCGATCATTAAGACCATAAATAGTGGTGTTGAATTGATCATGAGAACGTATGGTCATCAACATGTATTCATCTTTTGCCAGCTTGTGCTCTGGTAATTTATTTATAGAAAATTGTGCTTTTCCATTTGGTAACATACTAAAATCTAAATCACGTACATTATTTGGTAAATAGTAGCCTGCGCATACAGAACGTTCTTCAGTTTTGCTAAAACCTTTTGCTACTTGATCTATCTGTGTTCTGATCAGTTCGTAATCATTACCCAGCGATTTCCAGTTCATAGAATGACCTTCCCCGAAAAAGGCATGACCCATGTTCGCAATAATCTCAGGCTCGCTCATTATAGTGTCAGAAGCTGGTTTCAAAATCCCTTTAGAGCGTTTTACACGACCCATACTATTTTCTACCGTAAAATGGCGAGGTTTACCGTCTTTCATATCTTTTTCAGATCTGCCTATGGTTGGCAGAATTAGAGCTGTTTTACCGGTAATTAAATGTGTTCTGTTCAATTTGGTGCTTACCTGTACTGTAAGGTCGCAGTTTTGAATACCCTTAGCCGTATATTCAGTATCAGAAGCCGCCATTAAAAAATTACCACCAAGGCACATGAATACTTTTGCTTTGCCTTCGTACATAGCTTTTAACGTGCCTACAACATCAACGCCTTCATGTTCTGGTGGGTTGAAGCCTAAGTGCTCTTTAATACGTTCGTTCATCGCCTTATCAACAAAATGCTGAATACCAACACTGCGATCACCTTGTACATTACTATGGCCACGTACTGGGCAGGTACCGGCATTTGGTTTTCCTATAGCTCCTTTAAGTAAAAGGAGATTAATGAATTCTCTAATATTCTCTACCCCGTTCTTGTGTTGTGTGAGCCCCATTGCCCAGCACACGATAATTTTAGATTTGTTCGCTAATAACGATACCGTTTCATTAATTTTATCTTCTGATACGCCAGTTTGTGCCAGAAGTTCTTCTGAAGAATAATTTTTGAGGTCAGAAATCAAAGACTCATAACCGTTTGTATATTTTTCTATGAACTCATGGTCAAAAACATTCTTCGATTCTTCTTCTAATGCAACTAATTTCTTCAGTATCAATTTTACTAAAGGGATGTCTTGATTAATGTTGACCGGTAAATGAATATCTGCCATGTCTTCGCCGCCACCAATCCATCCGCCAATATGCTGCGGATTTTTAAAATTGACCAATCCTGATTCCTCAAGCGGATTTATACTGATCACCTTACCTCCATTCTGCTTACATTTTTCTAATGCCGATAACATTCTCGGGTGATTGGTACCTGGGTTTTGACCAGCTATCAATATAACCTCTGCTTCGTAAAGATCCTCTAAGGTTGTTGACCCTTTACCTATGCCCAATGTTTCGCCTAATGCGACACCACTACTTTCATGGCACATGTTAGAGCAGTCGGGTAAGTTATTGGTACCTATAGCACGGGCAAACATACCATATAAGAATGCAGCTTCGTTACTTGATCTACCAGAGGTATAGAAAATTGCCTCGTCTGGATTGTTTAATTTTTTTAGTTCCGAGGCGATTAAATCAAAAGCATCTTGCCAAGAAATTGGTTCGTAATGAACGCTACCTGGTTTTAAAATCAAGGGTTCTACTAAACGCCCGAATTTGTTTAGTTCGTAATCGGTTAGTTGAGATAATTCTTCAACTGAATTTTTTTGAAAGAAACTTGCATCAATTTTTTCTGTAGTAGCTTCATCACCCAAGGCTTTTGCTCCATTTTCGCAATATTCGGCTACTGGTGACGGATGTTCTGGGTCTGGCCATGCACAACTAGGGCAATCAAAACCGTCTTTTTGATTCATGCTCAATAATGTGCGCATGGATCGCAAAACGCCCATTTCTTTAAAGGTATGCTTAAGTGCTTCGCGTACACCTAAATATCCGGCGGCATTTGTAATCGGGTCTTTTAATTCTATGTCAAGAAATTCTTCTGATCCTCTAAATGAGACGTTGCGTTCGGTTTTTGCATCCATACGCTAAACTTAGTAAATGTAAAAGTAACGACCGCAATCAAATTTATTAAAACTACCTTGAAAATGATGAATTTGAATTGGTTTTAACTCAACTTAGGGTTTGGGTAATTGTCAGATTGATCTTCAATAGTATTGTCAAGACAGGTAAAATCTTTTTCTAAAAGTAAGTAGAGTTCGTTGCCAGACGTTGTTTTCAAAGTGTGGTCATAGGTGATGATATCATTTTCAAACCAAACCTTACCTGTAGTTTCTGGCATTTCTAAAATAATTCGATTGTTCTCAAAGCTAATTCGTAATTGATCAGCATGACTCTTTAGAATAACTCCGTAACTGAATACTTGACCTACAAAATTAGTACTGTCGTAAATCTCTCCATTTGTAGAGAGCGATTTTACTTCTGATTGGGTTAGTCGAAACCTAACAGAATCACCTTTTATTCTAATTTTCATAGCTATAAATTCAGTTCACAACAAAAATAGACCATCTGACAACAAAAAATAAGCGGTTGACATCAATTTGTTTTTAATAATTAACCTTACCTGTACATTTATAATGTAATAAAAAACGAATTAAAATTTTTTCATTTTCATATAGTGTTCTCGTAAAAGAGTCCGGTCTGTTAAGATCGGACTCTTTTTAGTTTACATCATTTTGAAGCAAATAAAAACCCATCAAATGAATATCTAATGGGTCTTGTTTTAATAGGATGAACATCTTATTTCCAAATAGGAGCAGGGTATTTACCTGATTCCGATTTTTCTTTTAAGCTATTCATAGCTTTTTCTTTATCACTTGCATACGTAACCCCAAACCAGTCTCCGCCAGAAGGTATACATTTTACTTTGATCTCATTTGCTTGAAGCATTTCTTGTATCATTAAAGGTATGTACAATTCGCTATTTGCAATACGATCTTCATCTTTCAAGAAAATTCTGAATTCTGATTCTATTTTATCAAAAATAGAAGGTCTACATACCCAAAAATTCATACTAGCTTGTTCGTCACCGGTAAATTCTAGGTTCGTGTCTTCATCGACAATGCTGTTCTCTTTTTGTACAAGTTTAAGTCTCTCTTGTACAGAAACCAGATTATCACCGTTTACTTCACAAACACCTCTAGAAACTGATCCGTGCTCAGATAAAGTGTCTTTTAATGTGTAACCTAAAAGAGCATATGCGCTATCGTCAGATTTCATGAAATCGGCAGCTTTTTTGTAAGCAGATTGTCCGTAAAAATCATCTGCATTAATAACCACAAATGGTCCGTCGATTACTTTTCTTGCTGTCCAAACCGCATGGGCGGTACCCCATGGTTTTTTACGTTCACCTGTGAATGTAACGCCATCAGGTAAATCTGTAAGTTCTTGGGCAAGAACATTTAATTTAATAGTACTTGGTATTCTTGTTGACAGATGCTCTTCTAAAAAAGAAACGTTTTCTTTTTTGGTGATAACTACAATTTGTTCAAAATTATTTTGGATGGCGTCATAAATGGCAAACTCCATTAAAAACTCACCATTTGGTCCTAAATCATCAAATTGTTTAAGCTTTCCATATCTACTACCGCTACCGGCAGCCATTAAAAGTAATGTCATAATTTTCTGTATTTACGGCGTAAAAATAGCGAATGTGATTAAAATTCATACAAATTATTGGTTGTAACATCATTATAATTGATGATAAGTTAATATGGGTCGGTAACTTTTTATAAATTCAGAGTTCATAAAATTTACATCGCATGGCATCAAGAAGAAATTTTATTAGGAATACATCATTGGCAGGTATGGGCCTATTTGCAGTACCAGGTTTTGCGAATAATAGTTTTAGTGCCGCCGATAAACTTAATGTGGGTTTAATAGGTGTAGGCTTGAGAGGAACAAACCATTTGCAGAATTTACTACTGAGAAAAGATGTGAATGTTACCGCTATTTGCGATGTTGATACTGAAAGAATAACCATTGCAAAGAAGCATATTGCCGATGCTAAGGGTAAAGCACCAAAGGTTTTCGCAGCAAATGATCTTGATTATAAAAATCTTTTGGCATTGCCAGATGTTGACGCTGTAATTATAGCGACACCCTGGTTGTGTCATACGCGTATGACTGTTGACGCAATGGAAGCTGGTAAATTTGCAGGTGTAGAAGTATCTGCCTCTAATACCTTAGAAGAATGTTGGGATTTGGTGAATACCCATGAACGCACAGGTACACATATGATGATTTTAGAAAACGTGAATTATCGTAGAGATGTTTTGGCAGTTCTAAATATGGTAAAGCAAAATGTATTTGGCGAAATGGTACATTATAGATGTGGCTATCAACATGATTTGCGACATGTAAAATTCAATGATGGTAAAACGGCTTATGGAAAAGGGGTGGAGTTTGGTGAGAAAGGAATATCGGAGTCTAAATGGCGTACCGAACATTCGGTGAAACGTAATGCAGACGTATACCCTACACATGGATTGGGACCCATTGCGGTAATGGCAGATATTAACCGTGGTAATCGTTTTATGTCAATGACCTCGCATGCATCAAAAGGTATTGGGTTGCATAATTATATAGTGAAGGAAGGTGGTGAACAACACCCTAATGCAAAAGTGAACTTTAAGCAGGGTGATGTAATTACCTCTACTATCAATACAGCCAATGGAGAAACTATCATCATTACCCATGATTGTAATTTGCCAAGACCTTATTCTTTGGGATTTCGTGCGCAAGGTGCAAACGGACTCTGGGAAGTAGACGGTAGCCGAATTTATGTAGAAGGAAAATCTGAACCACATCAATGGGATGAAGCACAGCCATGGTTAGATGAGTATGACCATCCCCTATGGAAAAAATATGGAGAATATGCCCTGAATGCTGGTCACGGTGGTATGGACTTTTTTGTGTTGAATTCTTTCGTAGAATCGGCAAAACAGAATATCGCTCCGCCATTAGATGCTTACGACGCAGCAGCATGGAGTGCGGTTACGCCACTTTCAGAAGTTTCTATTGCGAATAATGGCGAGCCTCAAGATTTTCCTGATTTTACTCGAGGTCTTTGGATGAAAAGAACACCTTATAAATGGATGAAAGAAACGTATTAGAATTTAGCTTGCTTTGGCTTCATTCAAAGTTTTTTCATCTTTATAGTTGCCCTTCGCAATTGACATTTTAGATTTCTTTTTCATCTTTTTATGAGAAATTTTACGGTCGCGGTCAGCTCTAAAACTAGTAGATTTAAAGATATCTGGTGCAAATGAAATGGCAAGAATGACAGCTCCTAACCCCAGTAAACTAACCGGATTTATAAAGTAATCGCTAAAAGAGAAAATGCCTATAATTAATAGTGTTGAAAATGGTAGCGAACATGCTAATATATTCAGACCGAAGTTGACATCAAAAGTTGGGTTTGGCTGTTCGTCTTTCTCTTCCATAGACTGTATGGCACTCATGTGTGCAAATGGCCAAAAGCTACAGGCACTTTGTGGAAATACCACTAATAGTAAAATCATAGCCGGAGTTAAAGCGGGTATTGCATAGGCAAAAAGACCGCTCAATAAAAAAGCTAGTCCCATTCTACGAAACAACATAGAAATTATCAACTTAAACTCTCCTTTATTGATTCTAACCGCCATACCAATAAATAATAGTACTAACGGCGTCATTAAATCTTTAATACTCAAAGCTGTGTTTTGAAAAAATGTTGGTAATGATGACAAATCCAATCCAAAGCCCAACATAACTAAACCTACTACTATAACTATGTTTATAGGTTCATTGATTAGAGAAATAAATAACCCTTTTAATTTAGCCGAAGAAGACTCTTGTTTTTCTATGACCGAGTTCTTTCTATACCAATGCATGGCTAGCATGTATAAAAGTATAAGAACAAATATTTTGTTTCCAATATCTGCAAGTGCGGCCAGTGCCAAGGTATCATCACCTAGGTAAGCTACAATAAATGGAAAGCATGAAAGACCGGGTGCAGTAGATGGTAAAAGCATCATCAAGGTCCGTTTTTTACTTTTCTCTTCTTTATGTAAAGATGCTGCCAAGAAATATTTGGTTGCCAATAACATGAGAAGATTAAAAGTTAAGGCAGCTAACGGAAAAACTAACAAGGTACCGTTAAGCTCTATTTTTAAGAGTGCTACGAATATAGTCGCTGGTAAGGCTACACTTAAAATAAGCACTTTAACACCTTTTAAATCTTGCTTGGCTACCTTCTTCTGTAGAAGTACACCTAGACCAATTATTAGTATTAATTCGAGGGTTTTTTGTAGAGCAAAATTCATTTTTCGAGTGATTTGATTTGAGTAGATAGATGAATTATGAATAGTCCGAAGGAGTTGAATTCAGGATTTTTGTGTCAAGGCAATTATCCAATCTTCCAACTCCTGGACTAATTCAAACTTAAACTAGCACTTTTTCAAGGGCAGCTGTAAATAACTTCATCTCGTCCATAGTACCCATGCTTACTCGGCACCAGTTTTTACCATAGATTTCAAAAGCTCGTACACCAACACCTTCGGCGGTCATTTTTTCTAAGAAAGGTTTACCGTCCATTTCAATTGGAAATATGATAAAACTTGTAGAAGATGGCACATATTCGAAACCTAATCTATCAAGATTTTCATACACATATTCCCTACATACTTTATTCAGTTTTCTAGATTTATCTTTAAAAGCTACATCTTCCATGCTGGCCATGGCTGCATAAACAGATGGTAATGAAATGCCCATACCACCACGTGTAATTTTTTGAATAATATCTAGAGTTTCTGTTTGTGCTACTATATAACCAACACGTAAACCTGCCATACCTTGAATTTTAGAGAATGTACGGGCAATGATTACGTTTTTACCTTCGTTGATAAGTGATACCATACTCTTTTTAGCAGCATCGTCTAAAAAGCCTAAATAGGCCTCATCTACAAAAATCGGAGTCTTTTCAGATACGCGAGAACAGAAATCTATCAGCTCTGCATGGTCCGTCATACTACCCGTTGGGTTATTCGGGTTACAGATGTAAACCAATTTTGTGTCATCATCAACTGCTGCTTCCATTGCTGCTAGATCGTGAGACCAATCTTTTTTAAGAGGTACTGGCTTCCAAGTTGCACCTGTAGCTTCTGCTACCTTGATCAATGACATATATGCTGGGTCTGCAGAAACGATATTACCGCCATTTTGAAAGAAGACCATGGCCGTTTTTTCTAATAAGTCAGATGAACCAGGACCCATCATAATATTCTCTTGCTTGACACCTTCTTCAACCGCAATTTTATCCATTAACTGATACAACTCTTTCCAAGCATAACGGTTTCCTTTCGGTGCATACTCTTGCATTGCAGAAACTGCCATTGGAGATGGTCCGTATGGGTTTTCGTTAGCATTCAGTTTTGCTGCAAGCTCTAGAGGTTGCGTTGGTGCATATGGTAAATACTCTTTAAAAAACGGAGTGTAAGGGATGTTTCCTTTTGCATCTACCGTAATAGGTTGCGACGGGAAAGCCCCATAGGTCAGATAAGGAGCTGCCATTACGCCTGCTGCGGTAAGAACACCTCTTTTAAGCCAATCTCTTCTGTTTACATTTGTTTTCATACTGTGCTATATTTAAGTTAAAAAATTTCTAGTTTGAATCTACCGGCGTAGCATTGGCACCTATATTTCCTTCGGCAACAACAGTGTTATCGACTGTGCTCAATGCAATGCTAACATGTGCGTCTAGTGTTTCTAAACTGTCGTAGAACGATGTGTCCGTAATAAGAAAGAACTTGTTTTCAGTAAGTTCTCCAGTAGTTCCGTCTACATCATCCAACGTTGTTAAAACCGAAGTACCAACGCCAACGGCTCCATCAATAATCACTGCTGGGTGAAAGGTGTCCTCTATGGTATTGTACATTGATATCTGTACCAATGTTTGCTCTAAATCGGTCTTCCAGAATACGATTCTTCCAAAAACATTGGATCCCATTGGGTCTGTAGAATCTATGGTATAGGCTGTAAAAGTATCTAAGGTGCCACCACCTTCGGCTGCCTCTTGAGCTGAATCTAGCCGCTCTAAATCGCACGACCCGAATGTTATTAAGATCATAGTTAATACACTTAACTTTTTTATATATGTCTTTATCATTTTCTTATTTTTTAATATTAAACATCAATTAGAAGCTTAGTGTAGCCCTTACTGAATAAAAAGCCCCTAGAGATCCTTGTTGTGCATTACCGTATAGGTAAAAACCTCTTTCTTCTGATCGATATAAATCGGGATAATTATTGAAAATATTTTGTCCTGTAAGGGTAAAAGCCAAGTTCTCAGAAGCCTTATATGTAATCCCTAAATCAGAGGTAACCTGAGCCGAAAATGTTTGATCTGAATAACCTTGTTCCCCAACATTTGGAAAGTTAGCATCGGTCAAGGTGCCAATTCCATCATCTATTCTGGCGATTTCCCCAAAATAGTTACCTCTTAGCATTCCAGACCATTTTCCTATGCTATAGGTTGCAGAAGCTATAAATTGTGTATTTGGAACACCTTGCTCATAGGCACCTATTACGGCACGGTCAATATAAAGGTCTTCAAGTTCTTGATCGGTCAAAACAGTATTCAAGTCAGGAACGTTGGCACCTTCAAAAGTTCTGTCTGATAGCAATCCGGATACGTTTAGATTCAACATTCCTTCACCAACTCTTTCACTATAGTTAGCTACTATTTCTATACCTTTTGTGCTGATATCACCACCGTTTATTCTAAAACTTGCCAAACCGGCACCTATAAGTGGCTCTAAAGCTGGGGCATTACCTGCACTGAAGTTACCAGTACTGAACAAGCGGTCTTTAATATCGATTTGAAAGGCATCAATACTAAGGTCTAACTTATTAAAAAGTTTTGCGGTAATTCCTAAACCAATGTTGGTAGATCTTTCTTCCTGTAACTGCTGAATACCAATAGTTTTTGCGACTTGACTACTATTTGGGTATAGTGTTCCGTCAAACGGTTCTAGATCTACAAAAAAGGTAAATGTATGTGAGTAATTCAATTCTTGTAATGATGGTGCTCTAAAACCATTACTTATCGATCCTCTAACTGATAAATTATCTGTAATAGAATAACGAGTAGCAATTTTTCCGGTAAAAACCCCGCCAAAATCCGAGTATTGTTCTGTACGTAAAGCACCACTTACAAACCATTTGTCTGTAACATCTAATTCCAGATCTAGATAAAGTCCAGTAACCGAGCGAAACTCATTTGCCTCGTTCTCAGGTGCAAAACCTCTAAAACATTGACAATTTGGACTGTATTGTAGTACAGGGTAGGAGCTAACACCACCATAAGGTAGTACAAGAGCATCTCCATTAGCATCAACAATTGGACTGCCGTCCAAACCTTCTAAAGGAAAACCATCTGGTCCAATAAGTTGTTGATTGTCTTCTGTTGCGGTAATAACACCTGCATCGCCTGCAGCGTAACTTTCTTCCTGTCCTCTTTCTATAATATAGTTCTCAATTCTAAATTCTCCTCCAATTGCTATGTTAAGGCCAGATAAAAAATCTGGATAGTATCTAGAAAGGTCAAAGTTGGTTGTGTTCTGTGTAAATTTGTGCGTACCCAAATCTATTTCTGTTGGTGAAGCAGATTGTAAACTGGCGTTAAACGTATTAAATTGTCCAAGTCTTTGAGTATTGGTGCCAAAGGTATTGCTGAAATCAAAATCCCATTCACCTACTTTTCCTTTAATACCACCTGTAAAAGCCAAATTGGTTTGATCATTGGTCATTTGTGGCCTAAAACCGTTAGGATACAGGTCATAATTGAAACGATCGGTTTGTGCTGATCTACGATAAAAACATCCAAATAGTTGACCGGATTTATACCCAAAATCACCAAAGGAATAAAAACTGCTTTCAGACATTTCAGAAAGTGGTATTTCTAAATCATAAGAAACTACGCCCAATACACTTGGTGATAAACCTGCAAAGGTTGATATATCTCTCGCAGTAAGGCCACGTGCAGCAAGTAGTCCTGCATCTGTCTGTAATTCTGCGGCAAGTGCAGCATCTCCAGCTGTTTGTGCGGCCAATAATTCAGGATTGGTTATTATAGGGTTACCCTGCGCATCTGTTCTTTCATTATTTAGATAAGAGTCTCCGTAAGGAGTAGCACCGCTAATATTTGGGCGAATTGCTGCTTCATTTTGACGATAGGTTCCTGCAACGTTAAGATATCCTCCGTTTTCCAAGGAGGTTCCATAATTGATTCCAAGTTGATGTGTTATACCATCTGCTCCGTCCGTATCGTTAAGTAAATCTTGGTCAGATTGACTAATATTGGAATCACTGATATCTGGATTGGAATTGGTATAAAACCCGGCAGTGTAGTTTGTTGTGAATTTGTCCGTGCCTTTTCTGGTAACTATATTAATTACCCCTGCAATAGCGTCAGAACCATATTGTGCTGAGGCACCGTCCCGTAAAACTTCCACACGGTCTATGGCATCTAAGGAAATGAAATCCATATCAACTGAATTTGCAGATCCACCTGTTGCCGAACTTATTAATTGTGCTCCACTATGGCGTCTTTTGCCATTTACTAGAACCAATAACTGATTGGGACCCAAACCTCTTAAAGAAGGAGGTGTAACCGAAGCACTAAGGTCACCCCCTTGCGATCTAACAGCCGTAAACGATGGTGCGGAAGCAACAAGTAATTGACCAACATCCAATTGTGGCATGTTAATGGCCTGTTTACTTACGCTTATAACATCTACAGGAGCTGCAGTCTGTAATTTTGTTCTTGCTTGCCCTCTTGAACCTATCACTAT
This sequence comes from Maribacter caenipelagi, assembly GCF_004364175.1. Lineage (GTDB taxonomy): Bacteria > Bacteroidota > Bacteroidia > Flavobacteriales > Flavobacteriaceae > Maribacter > Maribacter caenipelagi. The sequence goes on from NZ_SNZW01000011.1 coordinate 715,255, forward strand.
GGTTTCTGTTAATTGTTGTGCAGATTCTTCAAGAATGGCATTAATCGTTGTTTTACTATTTACGGGTATTTCTAGTTTGGCATACCCTATAAAGGAGTATACTAAAGTGGCGTCACTATCCGCTGTAATAGAGTAAAGTCCATCAAAATCTGTAATGACGCCTTTAGTGGTTCCTTTGACCATAACGTTAACGCCGGGCAAGGGACCTTGTGCATCTGATACTTTACCGTTAATTGTAATTTCCTGTGCTTGAACTACAATAAATGTGTGTAGTAATAGGAAGGATAATGTTAGAATTTTCTTCATAATCATGTGAGTTTAGTTGTTGCTCAATGATGTATCTACCTAATAAATAATCTTGTGGTTAACAAGAAAATTACAAGGGGAATACATTATGCGTAAAAGAAAAGTTCCGGATACTTTACCAGTCAGAAAACCATGTTATTAGGTGATTAAATGACTTAGACAATATTATAAATTGTTATAGCAAAATAAAAATAGCTCTTATGCTTGAGCTATTGATTTTAAAGGTGTTATGAGGTTGTATTTTGAGTTATCAGTAATTTTTTGATTAAAAAATGTTGATAATTCAAGTTTATAGCTCTTTAAAATTAAAAATCTGACTATCTGATATTATTGCTTAGTAAAGTGCTTTTTGTGCTATTTGTAATTTGATTAGCAGAAAATAAACAATACCTCATTTATTGGCTTTTTTATTGCCGTATTATTACTAAAAATTACATAACTATAAATTAAATTTGTTAAAATGGGTTAAATACATATAATAGTTTAATGAAAATTTAGATTTTATTGAAAAAGGTGACTTAAAACGATTAGCACAGATGAGGAATAAATTAGACCAAGTAGATTTTAGTATTTTAAATATTTTGGCAGAAAATGCTCAGACTCCATATACTGATGTTGCCAAAAAATTAATTGTATCTCCGGGTACGGTCCACATGCGAATGCGCAAGATGAGAGAAATGGGTTTAATTACTGGTGCGACCTTAAGTCTTGACTATGCTAAAATGGGTTGGAAGATGACTATTTTCTTGGGAATCTTCTTGAGCGAAATTAGCTTGTTCAAAAAGGTAATGAAACGATTGAACGATATTGAAGAGGTGGTAAAAATACACCACGTAACTGGTAAGTACGATATCTTTATAAAAATGCATGCTAGAGATAGTTTTCACTACAAACAAGTGTATCAAGATGAAATTCTTAGTATTTCAGGTATACGTGGTATAGAATCTTTTATTTCAATAGAAGAGAACTTGGAACGCCATATTCAATTCGTTGAGGTAGAGGATGATTAGCTATAATAATTTCATTTCGGTCGGATTCCAGTCTACTGGCTGTTTTCTCGAATAACTCTTATTTGCCAAAAGCGCCGCACCTGCTGCCCTTAATCCAAACTTTGGATCTTGTATTACGTTGCCATTATTTCTTATACTCGAAAAGAAATTATAAAAATGATCGTAATGCGCACCTTTATAATCTCTTGATGCTTTCCAGGTAGTTGTACCAGTAGCTAAATTACTTGCTCTAGTATCTAATTTTTTTGCAGCATATTCATCTCTTATTTTGGCTTGCATATCTTCGGTAAATGATATCATTGAATATCCGCTAGGTTCCATACCCAATTTAGAGCGATTTACGGTAACAGAATTCTGACCTATTTCCATCTCGCCTTCGGTACCAATTAATTTAAATCCGCCACCACCGCCACTACCAGCAATGAAGTTAATGCGAAATGCAGCATTAAACGGTGCATGTGTTTCCGTTTTTGGGTAATCATAAAGTGTTATAGAAACATCGGGCACATCTCTGCCATCTTTCCAATAGCGGAGTCCGCCTGTTGCCATAGCCCTGTTCGGTCCGTCTGAACTTATCACGTAGTTTAAGGTAGAGAACGCATGAACAAATAAATCTCCGGCAACACCGGTACCATAATCTTGATAGTTTCTCCATCTAAAAAATCGATTTGTATCAAAAGGTACTTTTGGTGCGCTCCCCAAAAAAGTGTCAAAGTCAACGGTTTTAGAATTGGCATCGGTAGGTATTGGATATTGCCAAGCACCTTCCGCAGAATATCGATCATTATACATGTCTAACATCACAATATCTCCGATAGCACCATCTTCATAAAGCTCTTTTGCTTTTTCATTACCCAGCGATGACATCCCTTGACTACCGATTTGACATATTTTACCTGAATCTTGTTGTGCTTTAATAATTTCTTGCCCTTCATTAAAGTTTTGAACCATTGGCTTCTCGCAATACACATGCTTGCCCGCTTTTAATGCGGCTATTGTAATGGTCTGGTGCCAATGGTCTGGAGTCGCAACTAATACGGCATCGACATCTTTTCTATTTAAAACTTCGCGGTAATCTCTTGTTACAAAAATGTCTTGTCCCCAAAGCTCTTTTGCTCGATCAAGTCTGCCTGTATACAAATCACATGCGGCAACTAATTTTATGCCATCAACTTGTAAGGCAGCTTGTGTGTCGTAAATACCTTGAATACCTGTGCCTATTAGGGCAATATTAATTTTGTCATTTACTCCAAACTCTTGAAAAGAATACGCTCTTTGTAATAGTTGAGTTTCGTTTTTTGTAGCTGATAATAAAAAAGGTGTTGCGCTTAATGCGGCAGAGGAAAGCGAGGCTCGTTTTATAAACGACCTTCTAGAGTTGTTTTTATTCATGTGTTGGTAAGCGTTGAAATTAGTTGTTGTGAGCTATTAAAAATAACAAATAATTATGGTCTTAGGTATATACAATAGAAGCATATTCTTTGATTTTTTAAATCCTTAAAGTCGACGCTACATAATTTATGGTCATTCACCTGTATAATTGACCAATTGGCAATATTTATGATTTAAATGGCATAAAATTTTTCAAGAACAACGTAGTTTTGCATTCGCTTAAAAAAACAGAATTGTTGAAAGATATACTTATAGCAGCACTTTGGAGTATCTCCCCATTAGGAGAGGCTAAAGTTGGTATACCCTACGGTCTTCTACAAGGAGGTAATATTTACGTAGTATTTGTAGTTTGTTTTTTAGCCAATGTTTTGGTGTTTCCTATTATGATGTTTTTTCTAAACACCGTAAATAGGTATTTACTTAGATGGCATTTTTATAAAAAGAATGCCCTATTTGTAGCCAGAAGAGCAAAAACAGGTTCTGGAGATCAAATTAAAAAATACGGATTTTACGGACTCATATTTTTCGTGATGTTACCTGTGCCTGGTACTGGTGTGTATGCGGGGAGTATTGCGAGCTACCTTTTTAAGATTGAAAGAAAGAAAGCCTTCTTGGCTAATACCATAGGTATATTTTTATCTTCTCTTATTGTTTGGGCAACTACTTTGTTGACCATGAAGGGTATGGCGTAATAACTTAACGCAATTTTTCTTATCCTTTTTATTTTGTGAATAACTATACCCGCTAAAAATTTTAAGAACAAGCTTTGCCTTTTAAATTTGCAGCTTTTTGAAGTTATGGATACCCTTAATATTGGTGATAAATTATATAATGTAGAGCAGAACGGTTTTAACGATTTTGCCAGATATTCTTTCTCTGAAGTTGTTCGACTTACCGAAACTCTTGCGGTTTTAAAAAACGGAGTACGACTTATTAATAGACCTAAACAATCTTACATTATGGAAGATGTAGGGTATTCGGTTTCTAGAAATAAGGGAGCTCATTGGCATATTGTTTCTTTAAAAGCGATTAGAAATGCCCAGATAGAAAATGAAAAAATTAAGATTCATGACTGGTTTGAAGAGAAACAATTTACCCTAAAAGAGAAACAGCATATCTATAAGATGTTCAAAGCTGAAGAGGCTCTGTAATATTCAGGAAGGCTATAGTTGTTACAAGAAATGAACAGACCGTTTTTTTATTAAAAAAGCTTTATTACCTTTACAGCGTTGTGTTGTGTCTCAAAGAAATTTGAGACAATTGTGTTTATCGAATTTAATCGATAGAACCCAATGAAAGGCTTTCCATTAAGGGAGGCTTTTTTTGTTTTTACCCTAAAGCTTATGAATTACGTAATGAACCAACGATGCTGCCAGTTTTGCGGTTTGGTCATCAATATCATAGTTAGGGTTTAATTCAACCACATCAAACCCTACTAATTTTTCAGATTCGATAATTAATTTTAGACTTTCTGTTACAATATCTGGAGAAAAGCCCATAGGTGATGGGGAGCTTACCCCTGGGGCGTAAGCAGAAGAAAAACCATCTAGGTCTATGGTAGTATACACATAATCTACATCTTCTAGAAATTGAATAATCCTTAATTGAACATGCTCAAGGTAGTTCATATTAAAATACTTCTGAAAAAGGTAGTTGATTTGATGTGCCTCGGCAAATTCAAATAATTCTTTTGTATTTGAATCTTTTCGAATACCTAAAGCCATATATTTAATAGCCTGACCTTTTTCGTTATGATCCATGGCAATTTGGTAAAACGGAGTGCCAGAATTATTTCCATTGGTATTTGCCCTTAAATCAAAATGGGCATCGAAATTTATAATTCCTATTTTTTCTTTAGTTTTTATATGTTCTAGTAATCCGTTATAGTGAGCATATGCCAAATCGTGACTGCCTCCAATAAGTATTGGTGTTGCCCTATTTTTTATTAAATGGCTTACGGCCTTAGTAAATTCGATTTGTTGCTCTTCTAAATCTTGATCTTTACATTCTAAATTTCCAAAATCTATTAGTCGGGTATTATCTTTTAAATGATTTGGCATTTTCGCCAATTGCTTACGAATTTCATCTGGTCCTATTGCGGCACCAACTCTGCCAGAATTTCTTCTAACACCTTCGTCACTATTATAGCCTAATAATGCTATAGTCTTATTGTTCGTAATAGGTAAAGCCTCTTTAATGCTTGAAAATGATATTTTTTCGTGCAGATAGAGCTGTTGGTCAGAAATACGTCCTTTCCAATTATCTTTGTTCGCTAATTTATAATTTGACATATTATTTAAAAATTCAGATAAATATTACGATTTTGAATCTGTCGTTTTATTAAAACGATAAAGTAGTCTTAATCTTACATTTTTAGAATAAATCTTTTAGATGTTTATCTTCGACTATAGATGGCATGGTAACTTTTAAAGTTTTGGTTCGCTCCATTTCACGTTGTAACGCAAACATTGCTTCTGGGTTTCTTGCCCAGCTTCGCCTGGCTATACCGTTATTTACATCATAGAATAACATGTTTTTTAGTTTACTCGCTGCATCTGCAGATCCGTCTAATACCATACCGAATCCGCCATTAGTAACCTCGCCCCAGCCAACTCCGCCACCGTTATGTATTGATACCCAAGTTGCACCTCTAAAACTATCGCCAATAACATTGTGAATGGCCATATCTGCAGTAAATTTACTCCCGTCATAAATGTTACTGGTTTCTCTGTAAGGTGAATCTGTACCACTTACATCATGGTGGTCTCTACCTAATATGATTGCATCACTTAACCCTCCATTTTCTATAGCTTCGTTGAACGCCAATGCAATTTTTGCCCTACCTTCTGCATCGGCATATAAAATTCTAGCTTTTGAACCTACAACCAATCTATTTTGCTCGGCTTCAGCTATCCACTTTATATTATCTGATAGTTGCTGTTGAATTTTTGCCGGAGCATCTTTTTTAATTTCCTTTAAAACTCGTAATGCAATCGCATCCGTCATTTGTAAATCTTCTATTTTTCCTGAAGAGCATACCCAACGAAATGGTCCGAAACCATAGTCGAAACACATAGGTCCTAATATATCTTGCACATAAGAAGGGTACTTAAAGTCTATTTCGTTTTCTGCCATTACATCGGCACCCGCTCTCGAAGCTTCCAATAAAAAGGCATTTCCATAATCAAAGAAATAAGTGCCTTTTGCTGTATGCTGATTAATAGTATCTGCATGTCTGCGTAAAGATGCTTGAACACTTGTTTTGAAAGATTCTGGATCCTGATTCATCATTGTATTCGATTCTTCAAATGATAATCCAACAGGGTAATAACCACCTGCCCATGGGTTGTGTAATGAGGTTTGATCAGATCCTAGATGAATGAAAATATCTTCCTTATAAAACCGTTCCCATACATCTAACACATTGCCAATAAACGCTAGAGATACGATTTCATTTTTAGATTTAGCTTCTTTTGTTCTGGCAACCAAAATGGCTATATCGTCGATTAATTCATCTACCCATCCTTGTTCAAATCTTTTTTTTGCCGCAAGCGGATTTATTTCTGCACAAACGGTAATACATCCGGCAATGTTACCGGCTTTTGGTTGCGCACCGCTCATACCTCCTAATCCGGCAGTGAGGAATATTTTCCCACCCGGATCTTCATCCGCATTCAACACCTTTCTAAAAGCATTCATTACGGTGATAGCTGTACCATGAACAATGCCTTGCGGACCAATGTACATATAAGAACCTGCAGTCATTTGACCGTATTGGGTAACGCCTAGCGCATTGAATTTTTCCCAATCGTCTTGTTTGGAGTAATTCGGAATCATCATTCCGTTTGTGACTACAACTCTTGGTGCTTCTTTGGATGACGGGAATAATCCCATTGGGTGACCGGAATAGATATGTAAGGTTTGTTCGTCGGTCATTTCAGACAAATACTGCATGGTCAATAGATACTGTGCCCAATTCTGAAATACAGCACCATTGCCACCATAGGTAATGAGTTCTTGGGGATGTTGTGCAACGGCAGGATCCAGATTATTCTGAATCATGAGCATGATGGCTGCAGCGTGACTAGTCTGTGCAGGATAATCTGAAATAGAACGAGCATGCATATCATAAGAGGGTTGAAAACGATACATATAAATTCTACCATACGTCTGTAATTCCTCCGCAAATTCAGGAGCCAATACCGCATGCCAGTCCGCCGGAAAATAACGCAAGGCATTTCTAATCGCCAATTGCTTTTCTTCTTTAGAAAGTATCTGCTTTCGGTTTGGGGCGTGACTTACCGCTGAAGACCGCTCTTTCTTTGGCGGTAATTCAGTAGGTATTCCCATCTGTATCTGTACTTTAAAATCCATCTTTAATATTTTAGTAGTTTGAAGGGTTCTCGACTGCGCTCGAACTGACATACATTTTTTAGGTTCAACCAACAACCAACTATTTATGTCTATCAAAAACCAACTCCCCATTTTTCCAAATCATACATGGTTTTAGATTTCCTTGGTTGTATAGAATATCTTGGTAATTATCTGAATGAAAAACCGCTAAATCAGCTAAAAGTCCCGCTTCTAATTTTCCTCGATCTGATAGGTTTAATGCAGCAGCAGCTCTAAAAGTGATACCAGCTAGAACTTCGGCATTGGTCAGTTTTTCAAATGTTCCCAGAATGCTGGCTTGGGTCAGTAAATCTCCCATTGGTGCGGATCCTGGGTTATGATCACTGGCAATGGCAAGTGCTGCGCCAGCATCTAATAATTTACGTGCAGGAGTAAAATCGCACCCTAACCCTATGGAAGCTCCGGGTAATGCAACGGCAATGGTATCACTATTTGCCAAAAGCTTTATTTCTGTATCGGAACTTGCTTCTAAATGATCTGCACTTATGGCATTAAAGTCAACAGCTACTTTACTGCCACCCACAGAAAATTGGTCTGCGTGCACAGTAATATCAAAATATAGCTCACTTGCTTTTGAAAAATACGTTTTTATATCATCCGCAGAAAAAGCACTTTGCTCAATAAAGGCATCAATACGTTGAGCTAGATTTTCTTCTTTAAGTATAGGAAATAACTCCTCAGCTATCATTTTTAAATATTCATTCTCTGAGCCTTCAAAATCTTTTGGTAACATATGAGCTGCAAGGCAAGTAGAAATCAATTCTGGCAACGCCTCTTTATCTGCTTTCTTAATAGCACGAAGCATTTTCAGCTCTTCGGAAATTGTTAGTCCGTAGCCACTTTTAATCTCAATAGTAGTCGTTCCGTTTTTCAAATGACGATTGGCCCTTTTTATAGTACTTTTGGTTAATTCTTCTATGCTCGATTTTCTGGTTTGGGTAACGGTATCCCAAATACCACCACCAGATTGCGCAATTTCTAAATATGTTTTACCTGCGTTTCGCATGGCGTAATCTTTAGCGCGGGATCCACCAAAGCAAATGTGGGTATGGGCGTCTACAAAGCCTGGAAGACAAACATGATTTCCTTTTAGTTGATGAATAGCTATTTCTGGGAATTTCAATTTTAAATTTTCAAAATTCCCTATCGCTAGAATCAGGTCGTTCTCTATTACAATTCCGCCATCAGTAATAACCTTAAGCTCATCGTCGACAAGGGCACCTTTCAATGCTAATTCGGTCATGGGTATAATTTGTTTAAACGGACCTATAAGTGTTCTCTTTTTCATACAACTAGTAGTTTTCAAACTCTTCTGAGTGTTTTGTTTTTAAAGATATGTTATGTTCCGCTTGTACACGGTCTATAACTTTTAGTATTGTTTGATCTTTTATCATGGCAATACCCTTTTCAATATCATCTGCAAATACACGATCTTTACTTGCAAAAGATACCTGCTCACGAACGGCATTATGTACCTCGTCTAAATAAATACCCGATTTCAAAGGTTTTCTAAATTCAAAAGCTTGTGCAGCGGTCAGTAATTCAATTGCTAATATCTTCTCAACATTGCCGATTACCTGTAAAGCTTTTCTGCCGCCAATAGAACCCATACTCACATGATCTTCTTGACCTAGTGAAGTAGGAATACTATCTGCACTTGACGGAAAACATAGTCCTTTATTTTCACTTGCCAGTGCTGCGGTAGTATATTGTAAGATCATGTATCCGGAATTGATGCCGGTATCGTTCATGAGTAATTTTGGTACACCGGGGCTATTACCTTCTAAGGATAAATAAATACGACGGTCTGAAATATTACCGATTTCGGATGCAGCTAAACAGGCATAATCTAATGCCATTGCCAATGGCTGACCGTGAAAATTGCCACCGCTAATGGTCAGTTCTTCATTGATAATTACCGGATTGTCAGTTACCGAGTTCAGCTCAACTTCTAATAACTCTTTAAGGTGTAGCCAGGCAGTTCTAGAAGCACCATGTACTTGTGGTATACAGCGAATGGAGTAGGGGTCTTGCACTTTTTCGCAGTCTACATGGGCTTCCATTATTTCTGACCCCTTTAATAATTTCTTTACTCGTTTTGCAACATGCACATTACCTTTAAATGGTCGTAACGCATGCAATTCGTTATAAAATGGCTTTACAGAACCTTGTAAACCTTCTATCATCATAGCGCCAATAACATCTGCCTGAGCTAAAATTGAATGAAGTTGTGCTACTACTTTTACTGCGTGTGCAGCAATAAATTGTGTTCCGTTTATTAATGCTAGACCTTCTTTTGGTCCAAGAGCAATTGATTCTAATCCTGTTTTTTTGAAAAGAGCTTCGGTCGTAATCGTTTCATTTTTATATTCTACTTTACCTAAACCAATTAGCGGTAAAAACAAATGGGATAGCGGAGCCAAATCACCTGATGCACCTACTGATCCTTGCGATGGTACTACAGGTATAGCATCGTTCTCTATATGCCATATAATTCTCTTTAAGGTGTTAAGGGCAATACCAGAATAGCCTTTTGCCAACGATTGTGCTTTGAGAATCAACATCAATTTAGCGATATCTTTTGCTATAGGTTCGCCAACACCTACACTGTGACTTTGAAGTATATTGGTCTGTAAAATATTAGTTTCTGACTTAGATATTTTCGTTGTGCATAATGGTCCAAAGCCCGTGTTGATGCCATACACAGGATTACCTTTCTCTACAATGTTCTGTACAATTTTCCAGCTTTTGGTTATTTTTTGTTCTGTAGTTTCAGACAGTACAGTAGATAAATTACCATTAACAATCTGCATGGCTTTACCCGCGGTTAGCCAATCTTCACCTAATTTAAAAGACTGTACGTTCATAGCTTTCTGCTTTCAATATTTAAATTAAAACTAATGACTATTTTTAATACCTGGTAATATCAATTTTATCATCAATTCATAACTATGAGTAATCAAATAGAATTACGTCATCTTACCTATTTTCTAGCGGTAGCGCAAGATTTACATTTTAGAAAGGCTGCAGAAAAACTGTTTATTTCGCAACCGGGCCTCAGTAGGCAAATAAAGCAAATGGAAGAGATTCTAGAAACGCAATTGTTTGAGCGTAATAAGAAAAAAGTAGGTTTAACACCTGCGGGGTACTACTTAAAAAAGGAGGTTGAATATATTTTCAACCATTTAGAGAAGGTTGAACGGCAATTGAAATTGGTTGGCGATGGTAATAGTGGCGAATTACGTATAGGGTTTTTAGGTTCTGCAATGCAAGAGGTAATACCTAAATTATTACTGAATATAAAGGATAAATACCCAAAAGTAAAAACGTCTTTAGAAGAACTTTCAAATTTTGCACAAGTAGATGCGGTATTAAATGATCAATTAGATATGGGGTTTGTACGAGTATCTAGAGTGCCAAGTACCCTAGAAATGAAAACTGTTTTGACTGATACCTTTTCTTTGGTTTTACCAGAAAGGTACCCAATGTTGACAAGGGAATTTGATGGTATGGAACGATTTGCTAAAGAGGACTTTATTCTTTTTAGTCAGGCGTATAGTCCGTTGTACTATGATACCATTCTCAGTATTTGTAAAGATGCTGGTTTTACACCTAAAGTCTCACACAAATCGGTTCATGCCCATACCATTTTTAAATTAGTGGAAAATAATATGGGCATAGCAATCGTGCCTACTTCTTTACAAAACGGATTTCAAATGCGGATAAAGTTTGTGGAGTTGAAAGATATTCCCCAGCGAGCCGAACTTTCTGTAATTTGGAAAAAGGAACATACAAATCCGGTTCTTAAGAATTGTATGGAATTACTTTTAAAAGATAAGTTTTAATACTTATCTAACATAGAATCAGTTTTTGAAGCGTTAATTTTACTTTGATTTTGGAATAGAAAAGAGAGCGTGCTGCGCTTGGCGTATTGCGTTCAGCGAACAAACGAACAACGAACAACGAACAACGAACAACGAACAACGAAAATATGATATTAAATATAATAAAGAAGAGACGATCGGTATTTCCGGTACAGTATAACGGTACACCAATTGCAAAAGAAGATATTGAAAAGGTATTAGAGGCCGCAAACTGGGCACCTAACCATAAATGTACAGAGCCATGGCGATTTAAAGTAATTCAAGGTGAGGCACAGGGCAGACTTGGTGCTTTCTTAGCTAAAAAGTATGAGGAGTTAGACGCCAAGCCAAAGGCAATGAAGATTAAAAAATTACAGGAAAACCCGAAAATGGCAAGTGCTATTATTGCTATTTGTATGCAGAGAGACCCAAAGGAATCGTTGCCGGAGTGGGAAGAGGTAGCAGCTGTTTCAATGGCTGTACAGAACATGTGGTTGCAATGTACCGATATGGGAATAGGTTCGTACTGGTCTTCTCCGGGACTCATAAAACACATGGGAGAGTTCTTAAGTTTAGCCGAAGGAGAAAAATGTTTAGGCTTTTTCTATATGGGTAATTTTGATGGTGAATTAGGTGAAGGCAAACGTGAGCCCATTGAGACCAAAACCGAATGGATTACCGAATAACCGTATGCTAATTAAAAAAGGGGAACAGGGCATTACTGTGCTCCCAAGCCTTTGAAATAAAGAGTCCCAAATAAACAATGGCGACCATAAATTTCAAAAATGTACCTGTTAAGAATCCTAAGAATGAACCAAAAGCCGCTTTCGTAGCGGTTTTTTTGTCCGCCTTATTTAATAACTCTCCAACTAAAGCACCCACGAAAGGCCAAATGATAATACCGAAAGGACCTAATATTGGAAATATCAAGGCAACCAATAACCCTACCGTGGTGCCAATAACACCGGCTTTTGTGCCGCCAAATTTTTTGGTGCCCATTGCGGGGATCACATAATCCAACCCGAATACAAGTAGTGCTATGGCAAGGGTTATACCCAAAAATGTCCAATTCATTGCTATTGCACTGGTAGAATACAGTAAAAGTAAACCTACCCAACTGATCGGTGGTCCTGGTAAAACGGGTAAAAAGCTTCCTAAAATGCCCACAAGCATTAAAAGAAATCCTAGAACTAGTAAAAATATATCCATTGAAAATAGTAAGTGTTGCTTATAAGACTAATATAGGTTGCATTTGTTACATGATCACCTATCAAAAGTAATTTTTTTAACTATAAAATTAGTTTAAACTAAATATTTAGTTATATTTGAGTATAGAACTAAAAGATTAGTTGAATGAAACAGTTGACAAAAGCAGAGGAAGAAGTAATGATTGTACTATGGGAATTACAGAAATGTAACGTAGCATCGATCATTGAAAAGTTGCCTGAACCAAAACCGGCATATAATACCGTTTCTACTATTGTTAGAATTTTAGAAAGCAAAGGTTTTGTAGATCATGAACAACTAGGTAAGGGGTATTTGTATTTTCCTTTGGTGAAGAAATCAGATTATAGTAATCAGTCCATCAACAAATTGGTAGACGGCTATTTTCAAGGTTCGTTTAAAAGTATGGTGTCATTTTTTATGAAGAAGAATGATATGAGCCTGTCTGAATTGGAATCGGTTTTAAATGAAATTAAAAAGGAAAAACCATGATACAGCATATTTTGGAATGCATTGCCTTTCAACTTCTTTTCTTGGTTATATATGACTTTTTTCTAAAGAAAGAGACCTTTTTTCAATGGAACAGAGTGTATTTGATCGGAACTTTTGTTTTGTCCTTGGTACTGCCTTGGGTGAAAATAGAAGCTTTTAAGCAACAAGTACCACAAACGTTTGCCCAATACCCAGAATATTTATGGGGATTACAAAATGAAGCGGTTGTGGTTAAAGTTCAGGAATCAGCAAGCTGGAATCTCACTTGGCAAGAAGGTGTTCTTTATGGCGGAATGCTTTTGGCATCGTTGTTATTTATATTAAAAATTAGACAATTATATCTGTTAAGAAAGAGTGGAGAGAAAGTTCATTATCCGTTTTTTACGCAAATTGTTATCGCCAATAGCAGCATAGCTTTCTCATTCTTTAAGTCCATTTTTATTGGTGACCGTGTATTACGCATGAAGCATGATACTATAATTGCCCATGAATTGGTGCATATAAAGCAAAGGCATACGTACGACTTGTTGTTCTTTGAGTTTATGAGAGTTATAGGCTGGTTTAATCCGTTAGTGTACGTGTATCAGAATCGCATTTCAGAATTACATGAGTTTATTGCCGATGCTCAGGTATCAAAAGAGCATAAAGCAGACCATTATGAGCAGTTGTTGGCTCAGGTTTTTCAAACCGAACATATATCATTCATAAATCAATTTTTCACAAAATCATTAATCAAAAAACGAATAATCATGTTACAAAAATCAAAATCAAAAAAAGTAGTTCAACTGAAGTATTTATTATTAGTCCCTTTGGTGCTGGGGATGTTGTTGTATACGAGTTGTGAAATGAACTCAGAGAATATGGATGAATTGAATCCGATTATTGAAGTTGCTAGTATTAATAATCTCAGTTCAGAGCAAAGAACAAAACTTTATAATCAATTAATTAAACTTTCTCTACAGCCTAAAGATTGGACAATGATTGTAAAAGATCACAGTTCTAAGATTACTTTTTCAAAGGCTCCAAAAGGCTCTGGTATTTCTGGACTGGGTGGTGATATAATAGAAGCAAGAATGCATATTGAATCGAAGTTTTTAGAAGATGATTTTGAACTATTTAAAACTAATTCAAAACAAATCAGGATATTAGATAATGATGTACCTTTTGCTGTAGTTGATGAAGTCCCTATTTTCCCCGGTTGTGAAGATGCTGTCGATAAACGTGCTTGCTTTAATGAGAAAATACAAAATCATATTGGTAAACATTTCAAATATCCACAAGCTGCGTATGACGCTAATATTGAAGGTAGGGTAAATACTATGTTCACAATTTCTTCAGAGGGTACCATTGAAAATATTAAAATGCGAGGACCCGATAAACTGTTGGAAGATGAAGTGGAGCGCATAATAAAAAGGCTGCCGCAAATGACTCCAGGAAAGCAATCGGGAAAAGCAGTTAATGTTCCTTTTTCTATTCCTGTACAGTTTAAATTACAGGAGGATAATACGGCAAGCATAGTTTCCGAAATTTCGAATGAAAGCAAAGTAGATCCTTTATATTATGTTGGCGATAGAAAAATTACTAAACTAGAAATGGAAGCTATAGACCCAAATACTATTGAAAGTATTTTTATTCTTAAAGATGAAAAAGCGATAGAAAAATATGGTGAAGAGGGTGAAAATGGAGTAGTTGAAATTAGCATTAAAAAGTAATAAGTGAAGCATCTTTTTATTTTAACACTGCTATTATTACAGATTAAAGTCGAGGCGCAAACCTCGGCTTTAACTGTTGCCGATAGTTTATATTCTATAGGTAATTATTCAAAAGCGATTAATGAGTACTCTAAAGTTGGTGGGCTTTCTTCTGCGCTACAAATTGCAAGAAGTTATAATGCTGTTGGTAATTATGAGAAAGCTATTACGCAATATCAATATGTGGTTGAAGAAGATGATACTGATCAACTTGCTCAATTAGAATTAGGTAAACTATTATTAAAAGTAAACAGATTTGAAGAGGCTAAATCTGTGTTTACCAATTTAACAGACTTCAATACAGACCATCCTGAATTTCAGTTTTATTTAGGTGAAGCCAATAGGAAGTTGAACTTATCAGAAGAAAGTTTAGAGCAATACAAAAAAGCAATTAGACTAGATAGTACACATCTAAGAAGTCTGTTTCAACTCGCAAAACATTACACTATAAAACGAGAACGCGACAAAGCTTTAAAGTATATTTTATTGGGTTTGGATTACTATGAGAATGATGTCTCTCTCATTAATTTACATGCATTGGTGCTATTTAATGATTCTCAATTCGAGAAAGCAATTCCTTTATTCGAACGGGTATTAAAATTAGGAGAGGATAAAGATTACGTCTATGAAAAACTAGGAATTTGCTATAACCGGAATTGGGAGTTCAAAAAAGCTAAAGAAGCTTACGCTATTTTATTGAAGAGAGATGATACCAATTCACAGACCTATTTTGACCTAGCCAGCGTTTATCAAAAAGAAAGCAAATTAGATAGTGCGAAAATTTTCATTAAAAAAGCAATGGCAGTTCAAAAACCGATTTTTGCAAATGGTTATAGTCAATTGGCATATATAGCCCGTGAACAAAAAGATTTTAAAACAGCATTCAGATTCTTCAAAATGGCTCATCAAGAAGATACATTTGATGCTCGTATATATTACAATATGGCCACTACGTACGATCAGTTTGGTGCTGACTTGCAGAAGAAATTAACCTATTATGAGAATTTTTTAAAAGATTACCCCAATGAGCATCCGTATTATTATGAAACCGCTGAAAAACGTATTTCTGAATTAAAGTCCGAAATCCATTTTGCCAAAGAATAAACTCCTCAAAAAAATCGTAATTTCACCAGTAGAATAGGTGTAATGAAACGAGTTGTATTTTTTCTTTTGATGATATTAATAAGTTCATGTTCGTTCTTTGACTCAAAACAAAAAAGAACGCAAGAGCTTATTGATGAAGAATTACGCCATATGGATTGGAACAGTGTAGACTCTTATCCGTTTTTCTATACCTGCGATGAAGCGGATACCAAAGAACAGCAGAAAATTTGCTTCGAAGAAACTCTTATTTCTCATTTTCAAGAAACATTAAATGATTTTGAATTCACCTTGACCGATAAAGAAAGTGAAACGGTTGATGTCATTTTTGTCATTGATACCTTAGGTCGAATAAGAGTTGATAAGATTTATAAAAATGCGCTGGTATTAAATCA
Organism: Maribacter caenipelagi; assembly: GCF_004364175.1. Lineage (GTDB taxonomy): Bacteria > Bacteroidota > Bacteroidia > Flavobacteriales > Flavobacteriaceae > Maribacter > Maribacter caenipelagi. The sequence goes on from NZ_SNZW01000011.1 coordinate 731,202, forward strand.
AATGCCAGAATTTGATGGCGTTATTACGCAAAGTTTAAAGAATCTTCCTAAACTTGCACCCGCTTTAAAAAGAGGGATTCCGGTGAATACTAAATACCGAATTCCCGTTCAATTAAATACAAACTAAGTATTTTGGCTAACGAAAAAATAATATTGGGTATTGATCCAGGTACGACCATTATGGGTTTCGGAATCATAAAAGTAGTAGGAAAAAAAATGGAGTTTATTCAAATGAACGAATTGCTTCTTCAAAAATATAGCGACCCATACACCAAATTAAAACTCATTTTTGAGCGTACGATAGAATTAATTGATACGTATCACCCAGATGAAATTGCCATTGAAGCACCTTTTTTCGGTAAGAACGTGCAATCTATGTTGAAACTAGGTAGAGCACAAGGTGTTGCCATGGCTGCGGGACTATCACGACAAATACCTATTACAGAATACTTGCCCAAAAAAATTAAAATGGCCGTTACCGGAAACGGAAATGCCAGTAAAGAACAAGTGGCTAGAATGCTACAAAGCGTATTGGGACTAAAAACGCTGCCAAAAAATCTAGACAGTACTGACGGACTAGCAGCTGCCGTATGTCACTTCTACAATGCTGGTAGAGTTGATGTGGTCGGTAAGAGCTACTCTGGCTGGGATGCTTTTGTGAAAAGTAATAGCCCCCAAACCCCCAAAGGGGGCAAACGCGGAAATACGGTTATTGATCTTCGTAATAAGAAAAAATAAAAATTCTTTGAAATCATTAGATCCAAATAATTTATTAAGAACTCCCCCTTCGGGGGCTGGGGGGCAGGTCGGAATCTACATCCACATCCCATTTTGCAAGCAGGCTTGCCATTATTGTGACTTTCATTTTTCTACCTCTATGTGGAAGAAAGAGGCGATGGTGAATGCTTTGTGTAAAGAACTGGAGCTCCGAGAAAAAGAATTTTTAGGGGAACAGGTGGCAACCATCTATTTTGGTGGTGGTACGCCTTCTGTTTTGGAGACCGAAGAAATAGTACGATTGATTAACACCGTTCGTGAGCACTATGATGTTGTGGACATTCCGGAGATTACCTTAGAGGCTAATCCTGATGACCTGTCCGAAGATAAAATACTTCAGCTGGCAGCGAGTCCTATAAATCGTTTAAGTATAGGTATTCAATCATTTTTTGAGGAAGATCTAAAACTGATGAACCGTGCGCATAATGCCTTGGAAGCTGAAAAATGTTTAACATTGGCACGTGAACATTTTAATAATATTTCCATAGACCTAATTTACGGAATGCCGAATATGACCTTAGACCGTTGGAAACGGAATATTGAAATAGCACTAGGTTTTGGTATACCGCACATCTCCAGTTATGCCTTAACGGTTGAGCCGAAAACGGCTCTTGCTAAATTTGTTGAAGACGGATTAATTACTCCCGCTTCTGATGAAGAAACACAAGAACATTTTAACCTATTAAATGACACCTTGCTTGCGGCAGGATTTGACTGTTATGAGATATCGAATTTTGGAAAGCCAGGATATTATTCCCAAAACAATTCCGCCTATTGGCAACAGAAAAAGTATATAGGTATTGGTCCGTCCGCTCATTCGTTTGATGGTAAACAACGTGGGTGGAATATTAATAATAATCCGAAATACATTAAATCCATAGAACAAGATATAGTACCTATGGAGGTTGAGGTACTTTCTGCGACCGATAAATATAATGAGTATGTCATGACGGGCTTGCGTACGATTTGGGGTGTTTCGTTATCTAGAATAGCGACTGAATTCGGATCGAATTATAAAGAGTACATTTTAATGCAAGCCGATAAGTTTTTAGAAGAGCATTTGCTTTTCGTTGATGGTGACATTCTGAAGACCACTAAAAAAGGGATGTTTCTAGCAGACGGCATTGCGGCTGATTTGTTTATGTTGAATTTGAAATAATCTATTTGCAGAGTTGAGGTAAAACGTAATGTCAGTTCGAGTGATTTTTTATTGAAGTGGAACGGAAATGAAAAATTGTATCGAGAATATGTTTGGAACACGCGAGCTTCTCGCCTTTACGAGAACTTCTTTCTCGAAAGATTCGGCAATTCGTCGTATTCTCCTGCAATAAGCGCCCTTTTCTTAGCTTTTGACCACTTTTTAATACGCTTTTCGGTTTCTATTGCCATATTGGGGTCAGTGAATTCACAATAATAGACAAGAGTGACAGGTCTTCTTTTATTTGTATAGCTATCCGTATATTTTCCTGATTGGTGCGATTCTATCCTTTGAGTAAGGTTAGAGGTTATGCCTGTGTAAAAAGTGCTATCGGCACATTCCAATATGTAAACATAATAAGTTATCACCTTTTCAATTTACGATTTAGATGGTTAAACGCGAGCTTCTCGATACAAATTTTCTCGTGCCTCGAAAATTCACTCGAAGTGACATGAGTACTAGAAACATTCATTTTGTTAGGGTTAATGTTAAACGCTTTGTCAGTTCGAGTGGTTTTTTATTGAAGAGAATCGAAAATTAAAAATTGTATCGAGAACAGGTTTGGAACACGCAAGCTTTTCGATACCCTCCTCAACGGCGGGCAGGTAAATTTTCTCGTACCTCAAAAATTCACTCGAAGTGACATGAGCACTAGAAGAAATCATTTTGTTAGGGTAAATGTTAAACGTTTTGTCAGTTCGAGTGATTTTTTATTGAAGTAAAACGGAAATGAAAAATTGTATCGAGAACAGGGTTGGAACACGAAAAGGCTTCTTGATTCTCTTTATTACAGTTTATGTATCGAGAACAAGCTAGGAACACGAATATTTACCTCTTCTAGAATCCTTCACAATAACCGCTCAAAAAGTTGTAATTTTCTTATCTCAAAACTGCCTTGTAATTTGAGCGTAAGTAAAATGAAGACTACCATAACCCATAATGCTAAGGAATACGAAATAGACCTATCTAAACCATTGGATATTTCAATACCAATCACTAGTAAAAAGGAAAATGTAAACGCGTGGTATATTGATGCCCCAAAGATAGAACCACATCGGGAGAAGGATTTTGTTGGGAGTATTCCGGCAGGGGCGAGCACCAATTTTAATGATATATGGTTTAATCCGCATGCACACGGTACACATACCGAATGTGTTGGGCATATATCTTCAGCACATCAATCTATAAACCAAAATTTACATCAGTTTTTCTTTTTGGCAGAGTTGATTACTGTTACTCCATCCGAAGAAAAAGAAGATTTGGTCATTACTAAAAAACAATTGCAAAATGCTATTGGCGAGATTACTCCAAAAGCATTGGTGATACGCACCTTGCCCAATTCAGAGTCAAAACGAAATAGGCAGTATTCACATACCAATCCGCCTTACCTTTTAGAAGATGCCATGACATATATAAAAGAATTTGGTGTAGAACATTTGTTGGTAGATTTACCATCTGTAGACAAAGAAAAAGATGATGGAAAGCTTTTGGCGCACAAAGCCTTTTGGAATTTCAACGGTAATGTTCGACTTGGTGCAACTATCACAGAATTTATTTATGTACCAAATGCGATTGTTGATGGTTCGTACTTTTTAAACTTACAAGTAGCGCCCTTTGAAAATGATGCTAGCCCAAGTAGACCTGTACTTTATAAAATAGAATAGTTATGAAAAATCTACTCAAATTAGAGGAACTCGCTTTAATGGTTCTCGGTATTTTTATGTTTGGTCTATTAGGTTATCAATGGTGGTGGTTACCGGTTTTGATACTTACTCCAGATATTTCAATGTTGGGTTATTTACTAGGTACTAAAATAGGTGCGTTGTGCTATAATTTTTTTCATCATAGGGGTTTTGCCATACTTTTATACTTTGTAGGCATATATTTTATGTTGCCCATAGTACAATTAATAGGTACAATTCTTTTTATACATATAGCCATGGACCGTATCTTTGGCTACGGACTCAAATATGATAATGGGTTTAAGTTTACGCATTTAGGCGAAATAGGAAATAAAAATGGATAATATTTTTGATACGATTCTCGGTCTGGTTTTAGGTGCCATTGGCATGTATTGGCTTTTCAATTTTTTTAAAGGCAAGAAAAGTAAAGAGATTACCACGCATCAATCTACCGTGTTATTAGAGAAGATGAAAAGTGTTTGTAAGTTGATATCTGTAGAAGGCGAGTTTGCCGAAATCTACAAGTATGAGAACGTAAAGGACTTTTTGAGTTTGGTAAGTAGCAAAAAGAAGGCGCTGGTGGTTATAAAAGCAAAAGCCCATATTGGCTATGATTTAAGCAAGCTTTTAATGCATGCCGATGAAAAAAATAAAAGAATTGTTCTTGATAATTTCCCACAGCCAGAAGTGTTGAGTATTGAACCAGAATTGGAATTTTATGATATTAAAAGCGGATTTTTTAACTTCTTTGCTCCCGATGACCTCACTAAATTGAACTCAGAGGCGAAAACCCACATTCGAGAAAAAATACCGGAAAGCGGATTGATGGAAACCGCTAGAAATGAAGCATTGCAAACCGTTTTAATCATGGAAAAAATTGTAGAAACTATTGGTTGGACACTAGATTACTCCGCACTTAAAATTCCCCAAAAACAAATTGATCTACTCGAAAAATAATAACAAACAACTAAGATTTAAAAAATGAAAAACGTAATTTGTATCCTTGTATTAACACTAATGACCACAGTAACTTTTGGTCAAAATGATAAAGAAATGACAGAATTCGATGCTAATTTTTCACATACCGTATTTTTTTGGTTGAAAAACCCTGATAACCAAGCAGACCGAACTGCCTTTGAGACTTCATTACGTAAGTTTTTAGATAACTCGGCATATGCCAAAACTCAATTCATTGGTAAGCCACCAAAGGCGAGTAGAGATGTTGTTGATGGTTCATTTACATATTCTCTAATAGTAAGTTTCGATTCTTCAGAATCGCAACAAGCATATCAGGATGAGGCACCACATAAATTATTCATTGAAGAATCTAGTGCGCTTTGGTCAAAAGTAATTGTTTATGATTCTATTGGAATCTAAATTTGCCGTATGATTTTTAGAAAGGCAACTGCAGCAGATGTAGCGAAGATAGCAACACTACATTCAGTAAGTTGGCAACAAAATTATCGAGCATCTTTCAGTGCTGATTTTTTAGATAATTTGGCTTTTGATAATAGGCTCAAAGAATGGAAGAAGCGTTTTCAAAATCTGTCAAATGATCAATTTGTTATTATCTCTGAGGAAGATGACGAGTTCTTAGGCTTTATGTGTGCATATTTTAATCATGATGCTCATTACGGCACATTGTTAGACAATTTACATGTTAGCCTAAATGCCCAAGGTAAAGGTGTTGGTACAAAACTGATGACAGCATTGGCACAAGAGATTCTTTCTATAGATAACGGGAACAACTTTTATTTATGGGTGTTAGATACCAATGCTGCCGCAATAGTATATTATGAAAAATTAGGCGGTGTTGCTATAGAACGTGTAGAATCTAATGATATTGGAGATAAGACCTTTGTGAAAATTAGGTACTATTGGGATGATGCCTCTCTATTTTTAGAGAACATAAAAGCTAAAACGCTAAAAAATGAATGTTGAGGAATACCGAGAATACTGTATTTCAAAAAAAGGAGTTACAGAGTGTTTTCCTTTTGATGAGGTAACCTTGGTGTTTAAAGTAATGGGCAAAATGTTCGCGCTTTGCGGATTAGACCACTTGCCATTACGTATCAATTTAAAATGTGACCCAGAAAGAGCCATAGCACTTCGTGAAGAGCATGATGGCATTATAGAAGGGTGGCACATGAGTAAAAAGCATTGGAATACTGTTTACCTAGACAAAATTTCTAAAGATCTTACGAAAGAACTTATTGACCATTCTTATGATTTGGTGGTTTCTAAATTGACTAAGAAAGTTAAGGCAGAGTTGGAGGCGCTTTAAAACTGTTTCCATTAATAGAAATCACTTTCTAAGGTTATCTTTGCCTTTTTCTATAATAGGTTGATATTCATGAATAATTTAGAGGAATTTTACACCCAACGCGTACAAAAGTTTGATGAGGTTATTGATGCTTTAAATAAGAAGCTCTTTTTATTTAGTACGTTACGTTTACTCATATTTTTAGGCACTATCGCTGCACTTTATTTTGCTTCGATAAATGCAAAATATGTGGTTGCCGTGCTATTTGTAGGTATACCATTATTCTTGTTTTTAGTAAGTAAGTACACAAATCTGAAACTTCAAAAAGCTAAAATAGAGGAATTAAGAAATATCAATCTGGTAGAATTGCAAGTGCTAAAAAGAGACTTTTCCAACTTGTCCAACGGAAAAGAATTTGCAGACGATATCCATTTTTTTAGTCAAGATATAGACTTGTTCGGTGAGGGGTCTTTTTATCAAATTTCCAACAGAACAAAACTTGCAGAAGGGAGTTTGTTATTGGCGGATATCTACAAAGAAAATTCCATCAATGACATAAAGCAAAAGCAAGAAGCTATTGCCGAGATTGGTGAAAAAGTAGACTGGCGACAAGAATTTTCTGCCATGGCAGCTTTGACCAAAACAGAAATGTCAACACATACTATTGTTAAGTGGCTTAAAAACTATGAACCTTTTGTACCAAAGGCCATGAGGTTTATTCCCTTGGTATTTTCTATCATTTCGGTATGTATATTTATCGCTTATTTTTTAGATTTTTTACCCGAAACGGTTTTGATTATGTGGTTGGTGCTTGGTATGATTATCGTTGGTGTTTTTTCAAAGAAAGTTACCAATTTAGGTCAGAATGCTACCAAAATGAAATCTACTTTTGATCAGTACAATCAATTGCTGTCAATGATAGAAACAACGGAATTTTCGTCTGGTCTATTGAAGAAACAGAAATCCAATATTTTAAGCAATGGGGAGAATAATTCTAAAGTACTAAAGAAATTCGCATCGCTTTTAAGTAATCTAGACCGTAATAATAATCTTCTATATCTAATTTTTGCAAACGGATTTTTCCTCCGCTCGTTGACCGATTGCCTTGCGGTAGAAAACTGGATCCAAAAACATGGTAAGAGTGTAGAATCATGGTTCAATACTATTGCATTTTTTGATGCTTATAATAGTTTCGGAAACTTCGCATTTAATCACCCAACATTTACATACCCTAACCTTACTGATGATGGTGTAGTTCTAAAGTCAAAAAATGCAGGTCACCCTTTATTGGATCCCAAGAAAAGTATATTGAATGATATCACAATAAAGGGCGGACAGTTCTTTATTATCACAGGAGCAAACATGGCAGGTAAAAGTACTTTTTTAAGAACAGTTTCCCTGCAGATTATGATGGCTAATGTTGGGTTGCCAGTTTGTGCAGAAGCTGTAAGTTATTCTCCAATTAAGTTAATTACCAGTATGCGTACTACAGATTCATTGACAGATGATGAATCGTACTTCTTTTCAGAATTAAAGCGCCTTAGATACATTGTAGATGAAATACAAACGGACCGTTATTTTATTGTGTTAGATGAAATTTTGAAAGGAACCAATAGTACCGATAAGGCATTGGGTTCACGAAAGTTTGTAGAACGATTAGTAAAGAGTAGATCTACCGGAATTATAGCTACTCACGATCTTAGCCTCTGTGAAGTTGCCAAAGAATATAATGCAGTAAAGAACCATTATTTTGATGCGGAAATCATAGATAACGAACTACATTTCGATTACACGTTTAAAGACGGTATTTGTCAAAATATGAATGCTTCTTTTCTGTTAAAGAAGATGGGGATAATAGAATAAATCTTTTTTATTCTTAGATTTAAAATTGTAATCATTTTCCGTCTTTTTTTTATGCATAGAATTTCGCTTTTATTCCTTTTTCTTTTTTCAAATATTCTTCTGGCCCAAAATGAAATTGGTAACAATTTGGTCAAGGATAAATTCTTGAAATATTTTGAGTTACCAAGAGAGTCAGCTTTTTTACATACGAATAAAACAACGTATATAGCAAATGAAGAAATATGGCTAAAAGGTTATGTATACGATAGGCATAACAATAAACCCTTTAACCAAACTACAACAGTTCATGTAGGCTTGTATAATGCCGACGGTAAGAAATTTAATGACTACCATTTTAAAGCCGGTGATGGTTATTTTAAAGGTAATATTGCTGTAGATTCAATGCTTGCTAGTGGTGAATATTATCTTCGTACAAGTACAAATTGGATGAAGAATTTTAAAGAAGATGATTCATTTGTTCAGAAAATCACTATACTAAACGAGAAGCCGATTGAAAAGGCTAAATCCATTAAAGATTATGATATCCAGTTTCTGCCTGAAGGCGGTAAATTCGTTCAAGATGCGCCAGGTGTTATGGGAGTTAAAGTTACCGATGCTAACGGATATGGTGTTAGAATTGTTGAAGGGTCTGTATTCGATAAGGATAATACTCAGGTAGCCAGATTTTATACATCAATTTTTGGTTTGGGAAAATTTAATTTTAATCCTAAGGCGGATGTTGAGTATGTGGCTAAAATAGTGTTTGACGATGGTAGTGTGGAAACCACTACACTTCAAAAACCTTCTAAAGTAGGCATCTCTTTTAATGTAAAGAATGTTTATGATGACCGATTCATTATTAGTTTGACAACAAACGAGGCGACAAAGGAACTCATTAAAGAAAAACAGTTTTATTTACTGGTACACAAAGATGGTCATGCAAATAGAATACCCATTACCTTCCCCAAGAATAAACTATTTGTATCAAAAGTTTTAAATAAAGAGGTGCTTAATAAAGGAATGAATATCTTGACGTTATTCAATCTAGAGGGTAAGCCAATTGCTGAGCGATTGATTTTTAATCATGCAGATCTTTTTGACTCTAAATTGGAGGTAAGAAAATTAACCACAGATGGCGATTCTTTGAATATTCAAGTCAAACTTCTTGATAACGTTAATGTGCAACAAAATTTAAGTGTCTCTGTTTTACCTGGCAATACAATTTCTTACAATCAAAAAAACTCTATTTATAGTGCCTTATATTTAAAACCTTATGTAAAAGGATTTATTGAAAATCCAAAATATTATTTTAAGGATGTTACCCCTAAGAAAGAGAATGATCTAGATCTTTTATTGATGACCCAAGGTTGGTCTAAATATGATTGGACAGATATTTTTAAAGGTCCTCCTGGTCAGTTTTATGAATTTGAAAAGGGAATAGATTTAGAAGGAACTATTTATAATAAAGGAGTTACATCAGAAGAAAAGCTATTAGTTAGTTTTCCGGATGGTCGTAGTAGATATTTAGACATCTTAGACAATAGATTTTTAATACAGAAAAAATTTCCTGTAAAAGGCGAAACCTTGGATTTTACCCTCATTGTTAAGAATGGAAAATTGGCAAAACCAAATATAGGTTTGAATATGAAGTTAGGGGCAATCATCGATGAAATGGATACTATTTGGAAAGAAAAAGTAGAATTTGAAAATGAAAATAGTTCTAAAATAAATAATGCGCTAGATTTAATTTCTTCTGATAATACCATAAGTCTAAATGAGGTTACAGTTGTTGAAGATAAGGTCCAAACTACTGTCGCAAAGAATTCTTTAATTCCTAAATACTTGGTGAATAGGATGACTGAAGTTACTGAAAACTTGGAATTTAGTTTACCGTATGTTACCGATATCATTAGGTCTAGGGGTTACTATGTGCTGGAGAATCTTCAGTTTGGTAGTGTGAGTCGTGTAATTATTAGGTCAATTATACCATCTTCTTTTATGGGAGCTAATATTTACCCTGTTCCTATTGTATATTTAAATAATGCCCGTTTACCAAACTTTGACATTCTATATAAAATGCCTACAAGCGAAATAGAAAGTTTTATGATAGATAAATCAGGGTCTAGAGAAGGAGCAAGAGGCGCCGGTGGCGTAATTCGTATTTATACTAGAAGATTGCCAAGAGATTATAATAATCAATATGGTAAAGATGAGAATGTTTTTAAATACGAACTTAAAGAAGGATTCGAACCTGTTAAGAAATTCTATACCCCTAAATACACTTCATATCTTTCTAATGAATTTGAGAATTTTGGTACTATACATTGGGTTCCTGAATTAAAGACTGATGAAAATGGTATAGCTACATTCAAAATACTAAACACCTTACAGAATAATATCAATTTTTATATTGAAGGCATGGGGTCTGATGGTAGTTTGATTTCTGCTGAACAAAATCTTGTAATTGATTGATTTTTAATTTATTAAAATAATATAACAACACTTATTAATACCCCCTTTGGGGGCTAGGGGGCATCATATGGATTCATTAACACAAATTGTACTTGGCGCAGCAGTCGGTGATGCGGTTCTTGGGAAGAAAGTGGGCAATAAGGCTATGCTTTATGGTGCTATCGCTGGTACAATTCCCGATCTAGATGTAATAACGCGCTATTTTCTCGATACCGTTACGGCTACCGAATGGCATAGGGGAGTTAGTCATTCTATTTTCTTTTCAGTAGTATTTGCACCCGTTTTTGGTTGGTTGGTTTGGAAGATAAATAAGAATGAACCAGCTACTTGGAAAGATTGGTCTTGGCTTATGTTTTGGGGACTTTTTACTCACCCCTTATTAGATGCATTTACTACCTGGGGCACACAATTGTTTTGGCCCTTTAATACCAGATTGGCATTTCAAAGTGTTTTTGTGATAGACCCGTTGTATACAGTTCCGTTTATTATTTTCTTGATACTGGCGATGTTTCAAAAACGGACATCTATAAAACGCAGAACATATATAAAGATGGGACTTGCATGTAGTACGGCATATTTGATATTGACCTTGCTTTTAAAAGGAATCTCTTTTAATCACTTTGAAAAAGCACTAGAAAGTCAAGCAATATCTTATAGCGAAATGAATACAAGACCTGCACCTTTAAATACGGTACTGTGGATGGCGAATATTGAAACCAAAGATGCCTATTTAATGGGAGATTATTCCTTTTTTGATAACCAACCAATTTCATTTACATCATACCCAAAAAATCATGAATTGCTCGGAAAATGGTCAGGAAATGATAAAATAGAACGACTCATAAAAATAACAGAAGGCTGGTATACTATAACCGAAAATGATGGACAACTTTATTTTAATGACCTAAGATTCGGACTCATTAGTTTGAACGAAAATGAAAACCAATTTGCATTCAGCTATAAATTAGTGCCTGAGGGTGATGATTTAATTGTTGAAGAAAGACCTAAGTTCAAAAGAGATGCTAAACGGTTAATGGCTGCACTATGGCAACGTATGTGGGGGAATTGAATTTATTAAAATGGATAACCGATAGCAAAGTTCAAAGTCATATTGTTATCTGCATTTCCAAAGAAAGGCACGTTCCAACGTTCATTTTCGTCCAAGTATGGTATACGAATCGGAGAAGCCAAATCTAATCGAATTACAAAGTTTTGAATATCTAATCGCAAACCAAAACCTACACCTGCCGCTACTTCACTTAGCCAATCTTTTTCAAATTTTCCGTCTGTAAAAAGTGCTTCAGATGAAGCACTGATAGATTCGTCTTCTAGAAGTTCAGAGTAATCTCCCGTAAGCCAAACATTACCAGCATCAACAAAGAAGGCACCTTTTAAATATGAGAATAAAGGAAAACGATACTCCACATTGGCTTCTAGTTTTAAATTACCAGATTGGTCGTAGTAATCTGTAGTGTCATCATCGGAGCCCGGATAAAAATTACCTGGTCCTAAAGATCGAATATCAAAAGCACGAATACTATAAGGACCTCCCGAATAAAACTGTTTAACAAAAGGTAGGGTAGAACTGTTGCCGTAGGGTATGCCCCAGCCTGCATATAAACGAGAAACTAAAGTACGCTCCTTTTTCCACCTTATATATAATCGTAAATCGGCATCTACTTTTGCATATTGTGCATATTCAGAACCAAAAATAGTATTAGAACCACCGCTTGCAAGACTTAACATATTCCCGGCAACATCAAAATTTGTATTGAAATAGATAGGAGTTTCCTTATCAAGGTCAGATACCTCGTCATATGTAAAACTATATAATAAACCGGCGATAAAACGTTGCTCGAAACTTTGACTTAAATATTCGTTATCATCAAGAATAGCCTGAAATTCATCTGTTACATTAGATAATTTCGAATAGTTGATACTAATAGGGTCTAAGGTGTGGTATACAAATTTGTTTTCTTTCCAAGTGTAACCAAATGTGCCATTTACAGAGCTTAACGTAAAGAGATCACTACGTTGTAGAAAATCTACCCCTAGCGATATTTTGGTTTTTGGCACTGCATATTTGAATCTACTTGGAGAAAAAGGTATGGATCGAGGTATAATTAAATCTGCACTTATTCCACCAGCTATACTGGTTAAATTGGTGTTGCTACTATTAGACAACTGTAGCTCATAAGAGAAATCAGCAGAAACACTGAATGTTTCGCCACCATTGAATATATTTCTATTTGTATGACTCAATAAAATTCCTGGACCGGTGTATCCATTAGATTTTGATACCGCTTGTAACTCGGCTCTAATAGAGCGTTTGGTTAAAGGTGCTAAATAGATACTAGCGGCCAAAGAACCGCCATCACCGTCAATGCCAGTGGTGTCTAATTCTGTATACTGTACATTTACGTACTTATAACTACCTAATGCAGATAATCTATTACTCGTTTGTTTAGATGTGTTGGCATCATACAAATCACCTTCATTGAATAATAAATACGATTCTAACAATTCGGGTTTGAAATACAATTCATTCTGAATAAAATCGATGCTGTCAATTCGTGTTACGTTTTCTTCCGTTAGGGGTAATGTATCACCTTCAATCGAATAATTTGGATAAACTGCAATAGAATCAATAGTGTAGGGGATAGAAGCACGCGCAGGTACGTCTTTCTTCAATCTAAGAAAAAGATCGAATTTTCTATTCTTGTATTGGTTGGTATCTGCTTCAAATATTAATAAATCTTCTTTACTGTTGTAAAACCCTTTTTGCTTGAGTCCGTTATTTAAACGTGCTCTTTCAGCTTTCAATAAATCTAGATCAAACCGGTCACCTTTTACAAGAGCCGTTTCTGGAAGCATTTTTTCAATTTCTTTATAAATCGGTAAGGAGTCAGACTCTAAGTTATAGTTTTCAAGTACATAGGGCTCTGGTAATGTGGCTGTGTATTTAACAGACGCAAAATTGCCATCAATAATGGTTTCAGATGCTGACCGACTGTAGAAAAAACCGTTATTATCTAGTCTGTTCAATATTAATTCTTCTACCCGTTCAGGATTTACATCAGAGAAGTAAACCGGTTCTTCACCAAAAGATTTGTTCAAGAATTTATACAGAAACCCTGGTTTTTCTCGCTGTGCTTTGTAATGAAAAAATAAGGCAGGTTTCATTCCTAGAAATCGAGTGTTGGGGTTCGGTTCAATAAGACTAAGTAATTCTGTGTTTACTTCTTTACGGTCTTTAAGGCCACTATCCGTCTTTAGCTCTAACTCGGCACCAGTATATAATTGTTCGCCTTCAGGTATATATTTTTCTATACCGCAAGAGTAGACAAGCATAAATGCCAAGCAGAATAATGTACGATATGTAAAAATCTTATTTTTCAATCTTTTCTTGTTCTTCTTTATCCTTTGCATTCTTCTTTGAAGGCTTCTTTTCTATTTTTTCTTTTTCTAGCGGACTGAACAACTGACTGAATTTGTTGAACTCGCGGTTAAATATAAAGGCTACTCCCGTTATTATTAACTGCCCGTCTATTATATTTTGATATTCTTGCCTTCTAAACCCTTTAAGTCTATAAATACCTTCTTCACTTAGCAGATACTCTAAGGTTACATTACCTATTAATGGGGTTTCCGTTTCACTTGATGTCGCGCTACCTTCTACGTCTACGGCACTGCCAGCGGTGACAATTAACCGATCGTTAAAAAGTTTTTTGCTCGCGTTGATATTTAGTTGAGTTCTGCTTTGGGCACTTCCGCTTTCATAATCATCAAAGCTGTCTAGATCGAAACCAAGCTCAAAACCTGTTTTGCCCAATAATTTATTAGAAATAGCGGTAAGTTCATTTGAGAGTACTTTATTCACATTATTTCTTGCCATAGAAACTACTCCGCCACTACTACCATCACTTCCCGTGGTTGGGTAAAAACGATTTAATGCTAGGAGTGAGAATACCTGCTTGTTCAGTTCAGACTCTTGCTCGTTCAATTGTTGAATACGACCATACACGGCACCGCCAAAATTACCTTGTTCACTTTCGGGCATGTCTAAAGCAAAAGATATTTCTGGTTGTGTTAGCTGTCCGTCAATATTTAGATACACCAAAAAATCGGTAGCCTGTTGGTATGTTCCAGAGACACTGCTATCTGTACCGTAACTTATAGATGACATTAATGACGATGCTGAGGTTTCTATTTCATAAATTGCAGTAACATCCATCTTTGCATCGAATGGGTCACCGCTCCAAACAATGCTACTGCCTTTTTGTATTTTAAATTCACGACTCACCAAATTGTACAAGCTTGTTCTGTAAAAGCCTGAGTTTAATTCTAATCTACCCGATAATCGAATATCTTGGTTTGGATCAATATTTAGATTTAAAGTTGCTGCCCCAGATGCGCGTAACTTATCATCGGTCTTTTCGTCAAGAACAATAGTAAATTCCGCCTCATTACCTATTTCTAAAATGGTATTGATATCCATTCCTGCAAAAAATGAATTAGACTTTTCACCATCGCTTCGGGTGAGTATGGCATCAGGGTTTTCTTTATTCACAAAAATAACCACACCATCACGTTCTTGAATATCTAGCTCGTCTTGAGGTACAATATAAGTGAGGTCGGTAACATCTCGAACGCGTAATTTACCATCTATAACAGGTAGTTCTAAATTTCCTTTTACGGTTAAATCTGCCTGAATACTGGCATTACCATATACAAGTTCGTCATCTCCTTTTTTAGAATCTAATACCCTAAATTGGTCTGTTTTAACCGAAAGATCAAAATCAGGATTTGCAAAACTCTTCGTAGTAATGGTACCATCAACTGTTAAAGTACCTTGATTGATATCATTAATGCTAAAGGAATTGAACGTTATTTCATCTTGATCAATATCTATATATTCTTTATCTATTGCAAAAGTAGATTTGTACGCTGCTAACGTTAAACTAAAATCATTGAAATTAATTCTACCAGAATATTTTGGTTCGGCAAGTGTGCCATTTACAAGTAAACTACCATCTAAATACCCTTTAGCATCAGATAATTGATCACTTGAAAGACCTTGAATAATGCTGGCTTCTAATTTTTGAATATCGAGCTCCATGTTTAGGTCTGCAGTATTTTCCTTGGCAGCGTAGTCTCCTGTTAAGGTAAGATTTGCTCCACCATCTTTTAATGCCAAATCAAAATCATATTCAGATAACGATTTAGAAGACGCATCTAAAGTCAGCGTACCTAACGGATTTTCTATGACCTGAAAATCTCTAATATCAATATCTGCCACTAATCCAGAAGCGGCATACGGATTTAGAATCACGAAATTTCCCGCTACTTTGCCTTTTGCCAATGCTTCATCTGGATTGAATAAGCTTAAAAATGTCTGTAATTGAAAATTCTCGAACAGAATACCGATATGGTCCGATTCCATTTTCGGAACTTTATTTGAAATTTCCATCTTTTGAGAATTTCTACTTAAAATCACATTTTTAAAATCAGAAAATGATTCGGCCAATACAATGTTGTTATCCTCAGGTATATCCCATTTTTTAGTGTTTAAAATGAGATCTTTCGGACTAATATGAAGCTTTAAGGTGTCTTTTTGAAATACTAACCCCGACGCTATATGCATGACCGTAACGGAGTCATTTTTAGAATTGAAGTCCAGTAACAGTTCTTTGTTTTTAAGACTACCTTCTAAATAGGTTTGTTTTAGATGGATGGGATCGTAAATTAATTCTGCTAGACCTGCGGAGAATTTAAGGTCTACAGAATCTCCTTTTATAAAAGCGTTTAAACTGTCGATAGAACTACCTGCATACGCAATATGTGGCACTTTTACCTCGGCAGATATTTTTCGTTTTTTAGAGTTGAAACTTGCAGCTATGTTTAAGGAATCTAAATCTTCTATTCCGTTAAAAAAAACTTTAGATAAAACGGGAGTAGGTATAATGGCAAGTTCCAGTTTCGCATCAATATCGTCTTCAGCTTCAAACGTAGTGTCGTCAGTAGAAAAATACTGTTCTAACTGTCTTTTAAGAGCATTTGTAATACGATTCGGTGATGCGTTGGATGCTAATTGTCCATTTAAGAAATTACTTATAACCGATACATCGGTAATAGAATCTTCAATATGAGCTTTAAGAGCTATAGTAGCTACTTGATATTGTTCATTATCTGCAATAGTAATACCGTCTTCAATAGTCGTGTTTACCGTAAATTTTGATGGTATACCAATATATTGTCCCTTAATGTTTGCCGCGATTTTAATATTGTTCTTAGTGAGCCCTAATTGCTGTAAGTCTGCCCCAATAATATTTGAAGTAAAAATAATATCGTTTTCTTGTGATGAAAGTGCCATAGTTGAATTGACCTTCATGTTCAAATTTGGGTCATCTATATTTGCGGTTACAGTACCGTTTCCATTTTTTAGATTCCCGCTAATTTCTATGTCATTATAATTGTATCCGTTATATTGAAATTGTGTGATAGTGCCATCAATAGTACTGTCAAAATCATTAAGTTCAGAACCCGCACCTTTACCTTTAATTTTAAGTGATAATTTACCCAGTTGATCGTTCTGCAATAGCGTTCCTAATTGTAGGCTATCAACAGAAACTTGACCATTAAACTTCATTTGGTTATTAAAACTTACGAGTGCATTTATAGTAGCTTCGCCTTCTGGTATTTTGATGTTTAAATCAGGATTTGCCCAGGTGGTTCCTCCAGATAAGCTTCCTTCTACGAGAATAGTTTTTGGAATAGAAATACCCAATTCTTTAGACGATATTATTTTATGGATCGCCGACTTAGTGCTTTTGAAGCTAATATTGTTCAAGTTATAGGCAAGCGAATCTATAGTAGTGAGATTGCTAATACTACCTTTTGCAGCCAGTTTAGTGTCTTTTCCCCATTGTAGTTCCGTATTAAAATCATTCACTTTTTCTAGACTACCTATAGCTTTTAGATTACCGGTGATTGGGTGTTTAGTTAAGGAATCAATATATTGATTTTGGGCAAGTTCTGGAAGAAACTTTAGCACATCTTTCAGCTCCAGATTAAGGTCAGAAATATTTGCTGATAAGTAAGTTTTTTTAGGGTATTCTATTGCTCCTTTTAAGGAGTTGAATTGAACATCAAAGTTTGCATTCGCTGAACTTTGGTTCAGGTTTAAAACAAGATCTTGAAGTGAAGCTTCTGTGTCTGACAAACCTGCCTTAAATGCCAATTGATTTAATCGAACACCACTTTGTTCTGAAAAAGAAAATTTGGAAACCTCGGCATTGAATTTCTCTGGCTGGTATGCTAGGTTTTTAGCTAGCAGTTGAAGATTTTGAATTTTATAAGCATCGAGATTGAAAGTGTCTGTATTAGAAACGCTACCATTTAAAGAATAACTTAAGGTGTTTTTTACAATGTTAATAGTGTTGGCTGCAATAATAAATTCTGGCCATTCAAAAGATGTGTTCTCGGTTGTATTGTCTTGTGCAGCTTTGTCACCTGCTATTTGAAGAGCTATTTGTGAATCTTGAAAGATAAGGTCATCGGTCTCGTATCTATTTTTAGAAACATCTGCTAGTATATCTGTTAGTTCAATGGTGCCTAATTGTAATTGAGTTTGTAAACCATCAGGCTGGCTATTGTAGGTAATAGCAACATTTTCTACTTTGAAATCTTCTAATTGTAAAAATGGTAAAATAGTACTAGTAGTATCTTCGGTAACCGGAAATGGGTGTGTTTGTTTATAGGTAAACTTGGTATCCTTTAGATTTAATTCATCCAAAGAAAATTTCATTTTTTCTAAATTAAATTCAGAAATAGCTACATCGAGGTTGCCAAGTACCAGGTTTATGTCCGATCCTAAATAGGCATCGTTATAATTCAGTTTCCAATTGGTTAAATCTAAGCTTCCCAAAGAAATATCCATAGATTCTGATGTTGTATCTGTAGGTGTTGTCAGCGCTTCTATAAGAAAGGTGAAATTAAATTCATCAGGTTTATCTTCTCTACTAATATAGGCAACGACACCATTAGAGGTAACATCATCTATCGATAATGAATTATTAAAAATAATGGGGTAAATAGGAATATCTGCTTGTAGTGATTTGGAGTAGAATAAAGTATCACCCTTTTTATCTTCTAGAAATACATTTTCTACTTGAATGTCTCCTGAGAAAGTAAGATACAATTTGCCTACTTCTACTTTGGTGTTCGTTTTGTCTGATATATAATTAGTGACTTTAGATACAATGAAGTTCTGTGCCCAGGGAGTTCGTATTACTAAAAGCAAAATAAAAAACAACAGTAATACACCAAGAACAATTTTTCCGAGGAGCTTTAAATACTTTTTGAATTTTGAATTTGTTTGGGTCATATGGTAAACACTAAAGGATTGAATACTAACATTCAATTTTCAACCGTAATGTTACCATTACTGTTGTGCCATAAAACCTGTAGCAATTATAATTAACAATACTATTATAATAACGAGGTTGTAAAACCTTCTTTTCTTTTTCTTGGTTTCTTTAAGTGATGTCATTGCTGTGCAAAGTTAAAGCTACCAATATATAAATTTAGCTTATTTGATACGAAGATTATCGGTAAACAACATATTGTATATATGTTATAGGGTGCTAAAGCCTAGAATTTAAAAGATTGAAATAGCTCGTCTATACATTTTGTCAATTGGTCTATACTTATGCTCTCTTGGTCAGTAACGATAAATTTAAATGACTTTAGCAGAATACCTTTGAAGTGTAATTAACAGTTAGCTAATAATAATTTAGTGCTGAGTTTCATGAAAATAACAAGAAACTCAAATAGATGTTCAGGTAGTTCCCCCAAATCACTAAAGACCAATAGTACTATTGGTCTTTTTTACTTTAATCCTTTTGTTTGAATGTTATGAAAGCTGTCTGCTTGTAAGCGCAGCAGTTCTTCTG
This sequence comes from Maribacter caenipelagi, assembly GCF_004364175.1. Taxonomy (GTDB): domain Bacteria; phylum Bacteroidota; class Bacteroidia; order Flavobacteriales; family Flavobacteriaceae; genus Maribacter; species Maribacter caenipelagi. The sequence goes on from NZ_SNZW01000011.1 coordinate 750,390, forward strand.
CTTTTTTCTTTTTGTAACCGTAAAGCTCTTCTTCTCCCTTTAAGTCTTCATATATTTTCTGATTGATTTCTCCATCAGTTGAAGCAATGAGTTTTCGTTGTGCCAGTTTTTGGTCTACCCAAGTAGAAAGTACGCTTTCTTCCTCATCTAATTTGATATCATATTCACCTTTTGGAGCTAGTAATTTTGCAATAATCGGGGAAGTTTCTATCGCTAAGAATAGCAGAAATATGAAAAAAGAGGGTAACCATGGTAATTCATCTAACGCAGTAATTCTCGCCATTAATCCGTCGAAACCATCTATTATGGGTTGCGAATTTTTAACTACTTCGGCATATTCAGTATCTAATGCCGCAATTTGAGATTCTAAACCCGTAATTTTTTCTGCATTCGTAGTTTTTAAAGCTTGTAATTCGGCAAGAGATGCATCGTGTTTTTCACGTTTCTCGGCATAAACAGGACCTTTACCTAGCAATTTGGTTCCGGCAGTACCTTCAGCTTCATTGATGTAAATATCATATAACGCATTTGTCTCTATTTCTTTGGTCGCAACTTCAGCTTTTAGTCTGGCGATATCTTGATTTAACTGCTCTACTTTGGGGGTGTATTGCAGCGCAAGTTGGTCTTTATTGGCTAAAGTCAGTTCATTCTTTTGCTCTAGTAATACCTGATTGATCTCTTTCTCGAAAATTTTCATTTCCAAGGGTTTTGAAATCACAATGGCGATAATAACGGCAAGAATAATTCGTGGTACGGCCTGTAGAAACTCCTGACCAAAATTCCCTCTTTTTTTAATGGTAGAAACTATAAAGCGGTCTAAATTGAAAATTAGTAATCCCCAGATAAAACCAAAAAATATAGCTGCATAAACATTGTCAAAAACAGTATATAGTGCATAACTACTGGCGATAAATGCCATGACCGCAGTAAAGAATACTGTTGCACCTATACCCGCATACTTATTTTGCTCTCCTTTAGAGCATGTTTTTAAAAGTTCAGAGTCTGCTCCTGAGCAAAGAATAAAGAAGTCTTGAATCATGATTAATAATTTGTTTTTGATTGATGATGATGTATAATGGGTGAACGTAACTTTTTCACTTTTGGTACGCAAAAAGCCCTCGAAAAGAGGGCTTTAACATATGTTTGACGTTGTTGTTACCTTATTGTTACAGGTTCTTTGGTAATTCTTAATTCTGTTTTACCATTTTTCTTGCGAGATTCCATGTTTAGTTCTTTGTTCTTCTTTAGTAAATCAATGGCTTTATCAGACGAAATTTCTTTGTCTTCGTAGAAAAACGTTGCTCCTTTTTTTGCCATGCTTATAGCGTAATCTAACGGTGACGGCGGAGTAGGAGGTGGAGGTGCAACCGGACTGCTAGGTTTAGAATGAAAAGTTTGGGTGTTTGAAGGAATTCCGTTTATAGCCTTTTTGTCAAGGTTTAAATGATCATATGGGTCTTGATTTTCAATGATTTCATTAATCTGACTGTCTGCATAATCTGAAGAATTCGGCGCTTTAGGCACTGGTGGTGGTTTTGGAAAATCTGGGAATGGTTCTGCAGCTGTTTTTTGCTTTTCAGACATGATACCATAGATATTAGTTAATTGGTCCACGTCTGATTTTAAGATGCGTATATTGCCACCTTTGGATATCATAGTATTGTACCTTTTAGCAAGCTTATTGTATTCTTTTATTTGAACCGATGTTGCTTTACGTTTTATTTTATTGGTTTTAGAATTGTATTCTTGAATGTCAATTGTTGCTGCTCCGTATGTGGTTAATTCTTCCTCTACTTTTGCTATTATTTCTTTAGGGCTGTCAGGTACAATTTTTATAATTGTTTTTACAATTTTGCTTTTCTCTTTTGTAGTTAAATGAGGATTAATTAATGATAAATATTTCTCTAAATCATTTAGTTCAACTAGGTCATCTTGTACAAGTAACTCCCCTTGTTTATTTATGTTTACGGTAATCTTTGGTATAGTAGTTTGTTGCTTCTCTAATCTTGTATAGTGATTACCTCTAGAGTCAATTAATTGATTATTTTCGATTTTAAATGTCCAATCTTCATAGCCATATGTGAAATAATAACCGTTGCCACGTTTCTTAGGGTAATAACGAACAGCTTTTTTATCACCTTTTATGAAATCAAAAACCATATAAATATCGTATTCGGAAACAATTATTTTAATGTTATTTTCCTCATTACGCCATGTGCCATTTAATTGATTTCTTAAGCTTTTTTCTTTGCGGATAAATCTTTCTCCGTTAATTTGAATGGTTTCTTCTTTTGCATTTGTTTCAACTAAAAGCTTTTCTTTATTAAGCTCAGAATAATAGTAAAATTGTCCTTCTATTTTTTCAATTTTTAAGATAAGACCTTGGTTATTGCCCCATAGTAAATTTTCATTTTCTTCGGTAATTGTTAATTTTTCTAATTCATTTTCTTTATTTAACCAATCTCCATTAATGGAGTAATTATCGGGTTCACTAACGATTTTTTCTTTCCTGTCAGAAAAACCATAAAGCATTAAAGCTAATATTGGCAGCAACAATAGACTTCTAATTACAATCCCTTTTTTTGATGTTTGTTTTTTCATGATGATGAATCGTTTTTTGATTGATGAATAATTTATGGCATTTGCAATACCAACTGATTGATGCGAGTATAAATTGCCGTTTGATAAGTATGACAGTAAAGTATTTTGATAATTTAAGTGGTCTTCTTGACCATTAAGTACAGCACTATCTGCTAAGAATTCATGATTTAGTTTAATAGTTTTTTTAAAAGCATAGATTAACGGATTGAACCAAAATAATACTTGTAATACTTCAATAAAAAGAACATCTAAACTATGCCTTTGTATAGCATGGGTTTCTTCATGTATCAGAACAGAATTAGGTATGCTTTTGGTCTCAAATTTTTGCTTGTTCAGAAAAATATATCGTAAAAAAGTATGTGGTGGTAGTTGTTCTTTTAATAGTATTCTATAGATAGCACTATGTTTTGTTTTTGGGTTGTTATGAATACGTTTCCAAATTTTATGGAGATTGATAAGAAAACGCAATGCAAATCCTGCAACACCTAATCCATAGATAGTCCACAAAATTAAAGACCAATTCATGGGCGATGTTTCTACAGCCTGAATTACTGGTTGTATTTTTTGGGATTCATTTATAGATATAATTTGAGTGACTGCCGTGGTGGGTTCTAATTCAATATATTCTGTAAAAACAATTTGTGGTATTATAAAAGAAGCGATGACTGCAGTTAGTAGAAAATATCTTTTAAATTGATGCATGCTTTCATTCTCCAAAAGGAGTTTATAGAAAAGCAAAAAGATGCCCATACATGCGGTAGATTTTAAAAGATAGATTTCCATAATTACTTCTTTTCTATTTCAACATCTATTAGTCTTTTAAGTTCTTCCAATTCAGCTTTACTTAAATTGGTTTCTTGCGTGAAAAAAGATGCGAACTGACTCGCACTATCATTGAAGAAATTTTTAATGAGTCCGTTAACATGTTTAGAGAAATAGTCTTTTTTCTTAACCAACGGAAAGTATTCTCTACTTCTACCAAAGCTTTTATAGTCAATAAACTTCTTGTCGGTCATTCTTTTTAAAAGTGTGGCAACCGTTGTGGTGGCGGGTTTGGGTTCTGGGTAAGCATCAAGCAAATCTTTCATGAACGCCTTTTTCTGCTTCCAAAGAATATTCATTAATTCTTCTTCTGATTTGGATAATTGCATTTTCTACAAGTTTAGAGTATGTTCTACAAATATAGAATAAATATTTTAATTCTACAAATATAGAGGCGTTTTGTTAGTTTTTGCCTTAGGGATAGCAATGAAAAGCCCGCATTCGCTTTTTAGCGAAGCGTACTTGTAATGTATAGCCCGACCCCAATTCTTTGGGGAAAGGTCCATATGACCCATTTAAAAGATGTAAATTTGACTTCTTAAAACAACCAAAAATATGAGTGTATTAGCTGATTTGGAAGCACGTAGTGGCTCCACTTGCGAATTATGTATGGGGACCAATAATTTAGAAGTTTTTGAAGTGGAACCGGTAACGGTAAGTGGTGTAGATTCTAGTATATTGGCATGTGAAATTTGCCGAACCCAAATTGAAGATCCTGAGCAAATGGATGCAAACCACTGGCGTTGTCTTAATGACAGTATGTGGAGTGAGTATGATTCTGTGAAAGTTGTGGCTTGGAGAATGCTGTCAAGATTAAAATCTGAAGGGTGGCCGAAAGATTTGTTAGATATGATGTATCTAGAGCCAGATGCATTAGACTGGGCAAAAGTAACAGGCGAAGGTTTAGCGGAAGCTGACAAAATTATTCACCGTGATGTTAACGGAGTAATTTTAGAAAACGGAGATAGCGTTGTTTTGGTAAAAGATTTGAAAATAAAAGGGTCTAGCCAAGTTGCTAAGCAAGGTACTGCAGTAAGAAGAATTTCTTTAGATCGTGAAAACGCAGAATATATAGAAGGTAAAGTAGGACCAACAATGACGGTTATAATTACCAAGTACGTGAAGAAAATATAGTTGAAAGTTGATAGTTGTTGATTCTTGGTTCTTTGAATCAATATATCATCAATAAAAGATACTTCTAGAATAAAACAAACGTCTTTGCGAGGAACTTTTTAGCGACGAAGCAATCTGTAAGTTTCGTGTTCCAGATTTACAGATTGCTTCGCTAAACTCGCAAAGACTTTTTTTAAACTGTTAACTGTTAGCTATTTACTTCTTGGTCATTTCTGTAAAATGCTCATAGAAGTAAGGAATTGTTTCAATTCCTTTAAAATAATTCCATACACCGAAATGTTCGTTAGGTGAGTGTATGGCATCACTATCCAGACCAAAGCCCATAAGTATCGTCTTACTTTTTAGCTCTTGCTCAAATAAAGAAACTATAGGAATACTACCTCCACTACGTTGCGGAATCGGTTTTTTACCGAATGTAGTTTCGTAAGCTTTTGAAGCCGCTTGGTAGGCAATGGTATCTATAGGAGTAACATATCCTTGTCCGCCATGATGAGGTTTTACGACCACCTTCACACCTTTTGGAGCAATAGCCTCAAAATGCGTTTTGAATAAATCGGTGATTTCTCTCCAATCTTGGTTGGGCACTAATCTCATAGATATTTTCGCATATGCTTTACTAGCAATAACAGTTTTGGCACCTTCACCAGTGTATCCGCCCCAGATACCATTAACATCTAATGTCGGTCTTATGGAATTACGCTCGTTGGTAGAATATCCTTTTTCACCGTAAACAGATTCAATATCCAAAGCCTCTTGGTATTTTTCGATACTAAAAGGTGCTTTTGCCATTTCGGCACGTTCTTCAGCAGAAAGTTCTTCTACCTTATCATAAAATCCGGGTATGGTTATATGGTTGTTCTCATCATGTAGACTGGCGATCATTTTAGTTAAAATGTTGATAGGGTTAGCAACGGCACCACCGTATAAACCAGAATGTAAATCACGATTTGGACCTGTAACTTCTACTTCAACATAACTAAGTCCGCGTAAACCTGTAGTAATAGAAGGAACATCATTGGCAATCATTCCCGTATCGGATATTAAAATAACATCGTTAGCCAGTTTTTCTTTGTTCTCGCCTACATAAATGCTTAAGTTATTGCTGCCAACTTCTTCCTCGCCTTCAATCATGAATTTTACATTACATGGAAGTTGATCAGTTTTCACCATCAGTTCCAATGCTTTTACATGCATGTACATTTGTCCTTTATCATCACAAGCTCCACGAGCGAATATGGCACCTTCTGGGTGTTTCTCCGTTTTTTTAATAACAGGTTCAAATGGTGGTGAATGCCATAGATCAATAGGATCTGCCGGTTGAACGTCATAATGACCATAAACAAGAACTGTAGGTAGATTAGTATTTATGATTTTTTCACCATATACGATTGGGTATCCTGCAGTTTCATGAATTTCTACAATATCACATCCAGCATCCTCCAATCTAGATTTTACCATTTCAGCAGTATCTAACACGTCTTGAGAAAAGGCAGGGTCTGCGCTAACAGACGGAATTTTAAGTAGTTCGATAAGCTCATTTAAAAATCGGTCCTTATTTTCCGATAGATAATTCTTTACGTTTTTCATGTACTATTTTATATGACTTTCGATAAAAGTACAAAAAGCGTAATTTTTAAATAGCTAAAATTTAGAGAATTGATTTTTTGCGTTATATTTGCACCCCGATAATCACATATCGTGATTTAGGAAAGTATGCAGGCGTGGTGGAATTGGTAGACACGCTAGACTTAGGATCTAGTGCCGCAAGGTGTGAGAGTTCGAGTCTCTCCGCCTGTACATCGAGAAGCCTTTCAGGAAACTGAAAGGCTTTTTTTATTCTTTAGATTTCTAGTTTACAATTCGGTCTTCAGTACTGCTCTGTAAGTTTTTATTAATATTTACATCTAATACATTGGTAATACTGACAGTATAGAAATAATATTATATGGGCTTCGAAAAAGTAACATTCACAAATTCTCAAGGCAAACAATTGGCTGCGCGGTTAGAACTCCCTACAAAGCAAGAAGCACATAGTTATGCGATTTTTGCACACTGTTTCACATGTAATAAGAATTTTTCTGCAGTTCGTAATATATCAAGAGCCTTAGTGAATAAAGGTATAGCGGTACTTCGGTTCGATTTTACAGGTCTAGGAGATAGTGAAGGTGATTTTGAAAACACTAACTTTTCGTCAAATGTTTCTGATTTGATACAAGCAGCCAAATTTTTGGAAGAGAATTACAAAGCCCCTTCATTACTGATTGGACATTCGCTTGGTGGTGCAGCTGTAATTTTTGCAGCTTCTGAACTTGAATCTGTTGATGCCGTTTCTACTATTGGCTCACCCTCTTCACCGGCACATGTGCAACATTTATTCAAATCTAATGTAGAAGAAATAAATGCGACAGGAAAAGCAAAAGTGAATATTGGAGGTAGGGACTTCACCATTAAAAAAGATTTTATCGATGATATTGAGTCAAAACCTATGAAAGAGGTTTTAAAGAATTTAAGAAAACCTTATTTGGTCATTCATTCGCCCCAAGATACCATTGTGGGTATTGAAAATGCAAACGAATTATATCAATACGCGCATCATCCAAAAAGTTTTATTTCTATAGACAGGGCAGACCATTTATTAATGAATAGTGCAGATTCTACTTATGTTGGTAATGTAATATCTGGTGGGGCAGAACGCTATTTAGATATTCCGAAGAAAGAGCTCTTAAAAACTTCTCATCAAGTGGCGGTAAGTATCGGTAGTGAAGGGTTTAACTCTGAAATAGTTTCTGGTAATCATTTGTTGATTGCAGATGAACCTACTGATTTTGGTGGAAACGATTTCGGACCGTCACCCTATGACTATTTGGCTTCTGGTTTAGGTGCATGTACAGCAATGACCTTAAGAATGTATGCGACCCGTAAAAAATGGGATTTACAAAAAGTAATTGTGCATGTAGACCATGGCAAAGATCATGCGCCAGATTCAGAAAATGTTTTTTCTGAAGGGAAAAAAATTGATACTTTTAAAAGAGAAATAGAAATATTCGGAAATTTAGATGATAAGCAGAGGCTAAGATTATTAGAAATAGCGGATAAATGTCCTGTTCACAAAACGCTTTCAAAAGGTGCGTTGATTATGACGGAATTAATATAATAGGATTTAAAAACTAATACTATGAAACAAGCAATTTGGAACAATAAGGTGATTGCAGAAAGTGATGCAACTGTTGTAATAGAAGGGAATCATTATTTTCCGCCAAATGATATTAAAAAGGAGTTTTTTAAAAGAACAGAAACTCATAGTACGTGCCCCTGGAAAGGAGTTGCTTCTTATTACGATGTAGAGGTAAGCGGTAAGGTAAATAAAGATGCGGCATGGTATTACCCTGAAGTTTCAGAATTAGCAAAGGGCATTAAAGGTTACGTTGCGTTTTGGAAAGGTGTCGAAGTGAAATAAAAATGATTATTTAGAATAGAAAAAGGTCAGCTAATAGCTGACCTTTTTTGTTATATCTAATTTATAAATTATAAGTAGGGGTGTCTTTGTATTATTAAGAAGTGCTGTTTCTAAGTATTACTTATTTGTTGCGGGTTAAAATCGCTTTTGTCCTGAAAATTCCATTGCCTCCCCCTTGCCAAATCCAAAACTGATACCCAGGGTTACAAACCTACCTCGCTTACTATAATCTCTAAGATAGTAGGTTGGTTGATCGGTAATGCTTTCGCTTATACGAGAAGCGAAGACATCCCTAATACTCAAGTTGACAATGGCTTTACCTTTTAGAATTTTTTTTCTCGCTCCAAAATCCATAAATAGGTTTTCTGATATTTCTTGAAGCAATGTTCTATAACTAGATTGGTAGTTTCCTATGAATTCCAAATCGATATCTGCAGGAAGTTTAATTTTACTGGTTAAACGCGTAGACCATTGGTTTCCTTCAAAATTGAACAAGCTCCCTTCAAAATCTCCTTCTCGGGCAAAATGGCTGAAATTAAAGTCGTTGGTAAAAGATATCCAATTTGCGGGTATGTATTTGGCATTGAATTCTATACCTGTGGTATTGCTTATGCCAACATTCTCTGGTCTTGAAATACTCACATTGTCTTCAAACTCAACAATATCTTCCACAACATCTTCGGTATGTCTGTAGAAAACACCTAGGTTCATTGAAGCCTTGCCAAGTTTATAAATACTGGTCACCTCAAAACTATCGGTAAATTCTGGCTGTAAATCTGCATTACCCGTACTTATGCTAAAGTTGTTCCTAATATTAAAAAACGGATTCAAATCCCACAAACGGGGTCTAAATATACGTTTAGAATATCCTGCTTGTAATGATAGGTCATCGTTAATTTTATAGCTTGTGTGACCGCTAGGAAAAAGGTTGTTGTAATTTTTATCGTTGCTCACGTTCGTGGTCTGTAGCAAGGTAGCAACATCGGTGTCTTCAAAACGAAGTCCTACTTTTATGCCCCATTTATCTCCTTCATAGGCAGTGGTACCGTAAATGCCCAGTACTTTTTGGGTCCATTCGAATACGTTGGTCAAGTTAGGATCTTCAATGAAATTTGTTCCGTCAAAATTGCTTATGGCAAAATCATTTTCTACATCATTAATTTGATATTGCGCACCGGTCTCTAAGGTAAATTGTTCTGACCAAGGATGAGTGTAATCTGCCTTAAAAGTATATTCTGCTTGGGTGAAATCTGTTCTACTTTTTTGAAGCGTGTCATCATCGGTACCAATGGTCGTCGTATTGTTAAAGTCTGATGTTTGATCCTTGGCGAATAAGTTTCCAGTAGCACTTAATAACAATGATTGTTCTTCATTACCTTCAAAATCCTTTTTGTACTGGAGTTCATACGAATATTTAGGGTTTGTAGCCTCTGTCAATTCTTGTCTTCTAAAAACATCTGTTAATGTGTTGCTTGCATCAAAAGTACTGAAAATGGCATCTGCATTCTCTTTTTCCCATTCATATGCGAAATTTCCGGAAAGTGTTATAACATTCAGTTCATTAATATGGTAGTCGGTTCCCAAAATAAGATTAAAAAATGTCTCGTTTTTATCGTTTTCGCCAAAACTGCTGATATAGGTGCCGTCTTCTAAGTTCCTATTCTCTGTTTCTTCATCACTAGGGAAGGTTCTTCGACCAAATCCTAACTGACTGAATAAATTGAACTTTTCGGTACGTCTATTAAGACTGAGTCCTAAACTATGATTATTTGGTACGCCCGTATTTAACGTCACAGCACCATTTAATCCTTTTTTTTCCTCTTTTTTAAGAACAATATTTATGATGCCCGATGTACCTTCTGCATCATATTTGGCAGAGGGGTTTGTAATTACCTCTATACGCTCTATCATATCTGCTGTTAATGTGCCTAGGGCGTTTCCTTGTTCATTGGCAATTACTGAAGGTTTTCCATTAATCAACATTTGAACTCCTTGGCTACCACGTAAGCTGACCGCTCCTTCAATATTCACGTTTACCGAGGGTACATTGTTCAAAACCTCTAATGCACTTGCTCCAGTACTACTTAAATCTGCACCTACATTGAATACACGTTTATCTAATTTAAATACAGTCTGACTAATCTCACCTTCTACCACAACTTCATCAAGTTGTTGCGAATCTTCTGCTATGGTAACGGTTCCAAGATTTATTTTACCGTCCACAATGGTGGGGTTATCAAATCTTTTGGTGGTGAAACCTATAAAACTTACTTCTATATAAAATTCTGAAGCAGTTGTTTCTAAGGTGAAACCACCGTCTTGTAATGTTGTTGTACCTACTATAGGTTTTTGATTGGCTGGGTCACCTACAAGAACGGTCGCAAATTCAATTGGTCCGCCATTATTGGTTTCTACTATTTTACCAGTAATAGTGGTGGTGTTTTGTGCGAATGTGGTCGTAGTGACAAATAGCGAGAAAATAAAAAGAATTGAGTATTGAAGTTGATTAAGCATTATGAGTGTTGAAGTTGTTGTTGACAGTAAAGATGCACTTTACTTTATAGGAATGAAACCTAAATTCTGCGAACGACAAATGTTTTGGTGTAAACGACAAAGTTGAGTTAAATGGCGTTTGCCAGTTTAATTATGTCGATTGCGGTTTTATTAAATGAGGTATGGTTGTAAAGTGTTATTTTTAAGTAATGACCTCCATTTTCAAATTAAATACTATTGCTACAAAAGAAATACTATTTCAAGTCGTCTTGCATGTAGTGGTTTTTCTATTCTTCACATTTGACAAGTACGAACCAGAAATAAAGGGTTTTAAGGTGATAGCATTTATTAATTACGCATTGGGTGCTTTTATTATCAATTATATTTTACTGCCTCGTTATTTTTATATGAAAAAGTACTTGTACTTTTTTTGTTCGGTAGCATTCATTATAAGTATTAATATTGCATTTGAAGAACTTATTTTAGAACGGATTTTTTATCCAGATACACGAGCCATGTATTTCCCTGGTGTTGTCTACAGTCTTCTTGATGTAATGCCGGTAATTCTAATTTTAGTGGGATTCAAATTCGCGTGGGATGCATCAAAAAAACAATTGGAGGTCGAAGAACTTCGTACATCTGTCAAAGAAAGTGAATTACTTTTTTTGAAATCACAGATCAATCCACATTTTTTATTCAATAATCTGAATAATTTATACTCATATGCCATAGAGGAATCGCCAAAGACTCCGTCCATCATCCTTGAATTATCTTCTGTTTTACGTTATATGCTATATGATTGTAAAGAGAAATTTGTCATTTTAGGAAAAGAAATAGAACACTTAAAAAATTTCACCCAATTAAATGAAATGCAAATTGAAGAAAGGGGTAAGGTTAGTTTTAGAACACAAAAAATTAATAATGATTATCAAATTGCACCTTTGATTTTATCGGTATTTATAGAGAATGCCTTTAAACATAGTACTGCCAGCCAATCTGAAAATATTTTCATAAATGTTAAGATTACTTTTGATGAAACTGGTTGTCTGGATTTTGAATGTAGAAATTCATTCTTAGAATTAAGAAATACCGAAAGTCTTTCTAATGGTATTGGGTTAAAGAATGTAAAGAAAAGGTTAGAATTGCTATATCCAAATGCTTATGATTTATATATTCAAAAAGATCAGAATATATACTATGTTCATTTAAAATTACAATTAATACGGGCTGAAAAATGATGCAATGTATTGTCATAGAAGATCAACCACCAGCACAACGAGTGTTGAAAAAATATATTAATGATATTGGTAGTTTAGAGCTTAAGGCAACTTTTGCAGACGCACTTTCTGCCGTTGACTATCTTAAGACAGAAAAAATCGATTTAATTTTTCTGGATATTCATTTGCCAAAGATTTCAGGTTTAGAATTTTTAAAAGTTATAAAACATGAGCCTAATGTAATTTTGACAACTGCTTTTTCTGAATATGCTTTAGAGAGTTATGATTTTGGCGTAGTAGATTATCTTTTGAAGCCGTTTTCTTTTGAACGCTTTGTTCAAGCAGTGAATAAAGTACAGAGATTAGAAAGTGACTTCAAACAAGAAAGAACATTAGCTGAGAAAAACCCGCTTTCAAATGTCATTTTTATAAAATCTGGATATGAACATATTAAAATAGAAGTAGGTGACATTTGTTACATTCGTTCAGATTCAGATTATACTGAAATTCATACAAAAGACCAGAGACATCTTTCTCAAGAAACATTACGTTACTGGCAAGTATATTTGGATCCACAAAAATTCTCAAGAATACATAAATCGTACATCTTGAACATTACTAAAATTTATAAGATCAACGCAAACCAAGTGATATTAAAAAACAATGAAACCTTACCTATTGGTAGAGCTTTTAAAGAAGAGTTTATGAAATTAGTTATAAAAGAATAGGTTGTTAATTGTATTAAACAAAAAAGCCCCTTTTGCAAGGGGCTTTTTTAAAAGTAATTTTTTTACAATAAGGGTTTGGTATTAAAAGGTTAGACAATCCCTATTAGGGCTAAAAAAGCTCCTACAACAACAACTGCTAAAAATGCATGCATTGCAATAACGAGCACGGATAGATACGTTTCTACTCCGGTTTTAAATGATAAATTGTTCATAACATTACCTACTTTAAAGTTACACTACTAAAGTTAGTTGAATTAGGCAACAATTCCATATAAAATGTTGTAAAACTCTCTTAGATAGATGTAAAATCTTACAATTTAGTGGTAGGGGGTTTTTGAATTGTGCATTTCAACCTTAAAAAAGGTATCTCATTGATAATTGAAATTCAACACTTTATAGCCTCTTACTACTCATTGTAGCATTTGTCGGTAATATTATGGTAGAATCTATTTAATTAGATTTAACCAATCGGCTATTCCTGCTAAGGGTACTGATAAAAGTATTATTACCAAGCAGGTAATCATTAATTTAAGAAATCCATTGAGTATTTTAACTCCTGAAGTTAGTTCTTGTTCCATAATCATTGTTCTATTGTTCTATAGTCAATATGGTAGATCTAACCTAAAGTGCTGTAAAGTAGCGTTGTAAAATCGATTAACGTATTAAAAATGCCTTTGTAAAGTAAAGTTCCGGAAAATCAGCTTTTAGTTTTAGGACTTGTCTATTACGTAATTTGGAGGTGCATTAACTGAAATTACTTCAATTATTTGATATTAAAACTGAATTTAATTCAGCAACGATACGTGTGGTGGCACCAGCTTTTTCTTTGATGTAGTCTGTATTAATTCGCCCAATCTTTGATCTGTAGTCATTACTATTAAAGCACTTGTCTACAACCTCTTGAAATTGGCTATTGCTTTTTATAGAAATGACTCCGCCTAATTGTACTAACTCTTCCGCCTCGGCAAATCCGTCAAACTGCGGACCGATGACAACTGGTACTCCAAAAACAGCAGGTTCTAATGTATTGTGTAGCCCCGTAACAAAACCACCACCAACATAGGCGATATCTGCATAGCTGTAAATTTTAGTTAAAAGACCAATAGTGTCAATGACTAAGACTTCGCAATTTTCTAAATCACCATGTTCAAGATTTGTATAACGAACAACCTTTTTATTTATAGATTGAATTATTTCTTGAATATGATTGTCTTTAATAGTATGCGGCGCTATAACAAACTTAATAGGGTGTGTGTTGTTATTGATATAGTCGATGATATTTTTTTCATCTTCAGCCCACGTGCTTCCGGCAACAAAGCAAAATTGATCTTTCTTAAAACGCTTCATGAAATCTAATTCGTTATCACTTTTTACTATTTCACTTACTCTATCAAATCGAGTATCTCCAGCAATAGTTACATTGGTAAACCCGACGGAATTCAATAATGATTTTGATTTTTTATTCTGTACAAAAAAGTGCGTGAAGTTATTTAATGCGTTGCGCATAAAACCACCATACCACTTAAAATAAATTTGATTGTCTTTAAATAATGCTGAAATTAAATAGGTAGGAGTATCAGCCTTTTTTAAGGCATTTAAGTAATTAGGCCATATTTCATATTTTATAAAAACGGCAATATCTGGGTGTGCGTCTGTCAAAAAGGACTTTACTTTCCGTTTTGTATCCATTGGTAGGTAGCAAATAACATCAGCTATTTTGCTATTCTTTTTTACTTCATATCCTGACGGAGAAAAAAAGGTAAGTACTATTTTATGTGTAGGATGATGAATTTTTAATTGTTCAATAACAGGCAAACCTTGCTCGTACTCTCCTAACGATGCGGCATGAATCCAAATGACTTTATCTTCTTTAGAAATAGATTGATTAAGTAGTGAAATAGTCTCTTTTCTTCCTTTTACAAATAGCGATAGCTTTGAATTAACTAGTGCCAATACATTTATAATGGCAGATGCGCTTATGACGAGAAGGTTATAGAGAAAGTACAAACTGATGCTTTTGGGCTAAATTACGTTTCTTTCCATAAAATTACTGTCCTCTGTTTCGTATTTTTGTACCGCTTCATGTAATTACAACAGATGAAAAAGATACAAATGGTTGACCTAGGCGGTCAATACCAAGAAATTAAAGATCAAGTAAATACTTCTATAACTCAGATTTTAGAAACGTCGGCATTTATAAACGGACCAGAAGTTCATGCTTTTCAAAAAGAGCTAGAAGATTACCTTCAGGTTAAGCATGTAATACCATGTGCTAATGGTACCGATGCTTTGCAAATTGCAATGATGGGTTTAGGTTTGAAACCTGGAGATGAGGTGATAACGGCAGATTTTACTTTTGCTGCAACAGTAGAAGTAATTGCATTGTTGCAACTAACACCGGTTTTGGTAGATGTTTATCCAGACACCTTCAATATTAATATAGAAGCGATTGAAAAAGCAATAACACCAAAAACGAAGGCTATAGTTCCGGTTCACTTGTTTGGTCAATGTGCCAATATGGACGCTATTCTTGAATTGGCAAAAAAACATCATTTATATGTAATTGAAGATAATGCCCAGGCGATCGGAGCTAAATATCTTTCAAAAGATGGTACAAAGCATATGGCCGGTAGCATGGGGCATGTAGGTGCAACATCATTCTTTCCTTCTAAAAACTTAGGTTGTTATGGCGATGGGGGTGCAATTTTCACCAATGATGATGATTTAGCGCATACTTTGCGTGGTATTGTAAATCATGGTATGTACGAACGTTACCATCATGATGTAGTTGGGGTAAATTCAAGATTAGATTCGATACAGGCTGCAGTGTTACGAGCGAAATTGCCCAAATTAGACGGTTATTGCGAAGCTAGAAGAAATGCAGCAAGAGCGTATTCAAAAGCATTTGAAGTTCAAGAAAATATTATAACACCGGTAACGGTAAATAATTGTGAAGGTATTTGCGATGTGTGCGATTGTCATGTTTTTCATCAATATACTTTGAGAATTACAAATGGTAAAAGAGATGAATTAGGACAATTTTTAGCTAAAAATGAAGTTCCTTTTGGTGTTTACTACCCAATTCCGTTACATAAGCAGAAAGCTTATCTAGATGATCGCTATAACGAAGCAGATTTTCCGGTGACGAATCAATTGGTGACAGAAGTATTGTCTTTACCGATGCATACAGAATTAGATGAAGAACAGATTAACTATATAACGGAGTTAATTATCGGATTTGTTAACGGGTAATAGTGTAGTTTTTTAAATTTGATAACGTTCAAATAGCATTATAAATGAAAGTATTAGTAACAGGCGGATTAGGTTTTATTGGTTCACACACAGTAGTGGAGCTACAAAACAAAGGGTTCGAAGTGGTCATTATAGATGATTGCTCTAACTCTAATGAAAATGTACTTGATGGTATTAAAGCTATCACGGGTAAAAAGCCGCTCTTTGAAAAGTTAGATTTAAAAGAAAAGCATAAAGTTGAAGACTTTTTTCAACGCTATCAAGATGTTACCGGTGTTATTCATTTTGCAGCTTCTAAAGCAGTAGGCGAAAGTGTTGAAAAACCACTTTTGTACTATGAGAACAACATAGGGACTTTAGTATACATCTTAAAAGAACTATGTAAAAAGAATAAGGCTAGTTTTATATTTAGCTCTTCTTGTACGGTTTACGGTCAAGCAGATAAAATGCCGATTACAGAAGATGCGCCAGTTAAGGTTGCAGAATCGCCATACGGTAATACAAAGCAAATGGGCGAAGAAATCATAGCTGATACTTGTAAAGTAACACCTGGATTAAATGCAATTGCATTACGTTATTTTAACCCAATGGGAGCACACCCAAGTGGAGAGATTGGTGAATTGCCAATAGGTGTTCCTCAAAATTTGGTGCCGTTTATTACACAAACTGGTATTGGATTAAGAGATCAGTTATCCGTTTTTGGTGATGATTATCCTACGCCAGATGGAACTTGTATAAGAGATTATATCTATGTTGTAGATTTGGCTAAAGCTCATGTTGTAGCTTTAGAGCGTTTGCTTAATGGTAAAAATGAGTCTAATTATGAGGTTTTCAATGTTGGTACTGGTACAGGTAGTTCTGTGTTAGAGGCTATACAAAGTTTTGAAAAAGTTTCTGGCAGAAAATTGAATTATAAGATAGTAGATAGAAGACCGGGTGATATTACAACTGCTTATGCAGATACAACCAAAGCGAATAAAGTTTTAGGTTGGAAAGCAGAATATACTTTAGAAGAAGCAATGAATTACGCGTGGATCTGGGAACAGAAAATACGAGACTGATTTTTTCAAGGTTAACAATATAAATAAGGGGAAATATGGCTATATTTCCCCTTATTTAATTTAAAGACCACCTCTTATGAAAAAATCATTATTTCTTCTTGTACTTCTTTCTTTTACAGTAGCCACAGCTCAAAATACATACCTTCAATGCGGTAAAATTGTGGATGTTGAATCGGGTAAAATTATGTCTGAGAAAACGATTGTTATTTCAGGTAATCAGATTACAGAAATTAAAAATGGTTATGTAACGGGAGGTGATCAAGATCAGGTGGTAGATTTAAAGTCTAAGACCATTTTGCCAGGTTTTATAGATATGCATGTTCATATTGAAAGTGAATCTAGTCCGTCAAGATATTTAGAGGCTTTTACCAGGAATGAAGCCGATGTAGCATTTGAATCTACGGTATATGCAAAAAGAACTTTAATGGCGGGCTTTACAACCGTACGTGATTTAGGTGGCTCGGGAGTAAATATTGCCTTGAAGAAAGCAATAAATAAAGGTACAGTAGTTGGTCCGCGAATTTTTACAGCTGGTAAAGCACTTGCTACTACTGGTGGTCATGCAGATCCAACTAATGGTAGAAGTAATGAGTTAATGGGTGATCCAGGGCCGAAAGAAGGTGTTGTTAATTCTCCTGAAGATGGTAAAAAGGCGGTTCGTCAACGTTATAAAGAAGGTGCAGATGTTATTAAGATAACTGCTACTGGTGGTGTTTTAAGTGTGGCGAAAAGTGGTCAGAATCCTCAGTTTACTATCGAAGAAATAAAAGCTATTACAGAAACGGCTAAGGATTATGGTATGCTTACTGCGGCTCATGCACATGGTGATGAAGGTATGCAAAGAGCAATTTTAGGAGGAATAAAAACTATTGAACATGGTACCTTAATGTCTGAAGAAACGATGGACTTAATGATTAAGCATAAAACGTTTATGGTGCCTACAATATCTGCAGGTCAGGAAGCGGCTAGACTAGCTAAAATACCTAACTACCTGCCGCCTGTTGTAGCTAAGAAAGCTTTGGAGATCGGACCTAAATTAAATGCAACATTTGCAAAGGCTTATAAAAAAGGGGTGAGTATTGCTTTTGGTACTGATTCTGGGGTATCACCTCATGGAGATAATGCAAAAGAGTTTGTGTATATGCACAAAGCAGGTATGCCTATTATAGAGGCATTGCGTTCTGCAACGATAACTAATGCAATGCTTTTAGGCGAGAATGAATTAGGTCAAATAAAAGAGGGGTATATAGCCGATATTGTTGCTGTAAATGAAAATCCCTTAGAAAATGTAGAAACATTGACAGAAGTAATATTTGTTATGAAAGAGGGCGTTGTATATAAGCAATAAACTTTTAGATTGCATTCTGTTTGATGGAGTAAAGAATATAGGAGTGACATGAAGCTAAATGTTGATAATAGTGAGCAATTAATGCAAGTTGCCATTGAGGATTCGCTTTTTGATAAATTGAAGTATCAGGTTGAGAAGGATTTTCTTCTTGCCAATATTCCTCTGCAAATACCTAAAACATTAGGTTATTCTGAGTTTATTGCGCTTATTCGTGAGAAGGTATATTACTTAATGATGGAGCATTTTGCTGAATATCTAAACTTAATGTATATCATAGACATTCCAGAAAGTGCATTTCAGAATATTGAAATCACCGATACTGTTGATGTGGCAGATCAGATTACATTATTGGTTTTAAAGCGGGAGTATAAAAAGGTGTGGTATCGTAATCGATATCAATAATGCTACTTTATACTTTTATGTATACTCCTTTTTTATCCATAATATAACCAACAAGCCAGCAGGTGAACATAATCCATAAGGCAAATATCAGTGAGCCGAAATAATTCCCAGCTGTAGCAATGAAAATATTGTCTGCTATCCAATTATAAGCGTTTGTTCCTTTCATAGATATCTCTGCCAAGCTAATAATGAACAGTTCTGATAATAGATAGATGAATAGCGTATTTTTGCCAAATACTTCAAAGAAATAAGTCCATTTACCGGGTTTAGACATATCTAGTAAATAGATTAAAATAGCTATAACAAAAATGTCAATTCCGCTAGTTAACAATACAAAAGAGCTAGACCATAGTTTTTTGTTGAATGGGAATATTAAATCCCACGCAAATCCAGCAACAACTAACAGACCAGCAACCATAATAAGTTTGGCTATCGTTTCAAAATTTTGACCACTCTTTTGAATGAATTTACCTGTAAAGTATCCTGCAATGACATTTACGATAGCGGGCAATGTACTTAATAATCCTTCCGGATCAAAAGCTACGCCACCATTACCATGGTACATATGATCTGCGCCAATAAGAAATTTATCAAATTTTAATACCGCATTACCGGTTAAAGAGAAATCGCCAAATACCAATAATATTATATGATAGCCTATCAAAGCCAAAGCGCTAAAGATTAAAACAGATTTTGTTTTAAAAAAATGAATTAGAATTGACGCAAATAGGTAACACAATGCAATTCGCTGTAATACCCCGAAAATTCTGGTTTCGGCAATCGGTTTTAAGCTGCCATCTTCAAAAAAAGGAAACCAATACATTAAAAAACCTAATAAAAAAATGATAGAAAAACGCTTAAAAACTTTTTTTAAAAATGCACTGCTAGCTTCAGTTTCGTATTTTTTCATACTAAAGCTCATGGCATTACCAACCACAAATAAAAAGGTAGGGAAGACTAAATCGGTAAGTGTAAATCCGTTCCAGACAGCATGTTTCAGAATTCCAAAACTAGTATCTCCGTTTCCGGGGGAGTTAACAATAATCATGAGGGCTACATCCATCCCTCTAAAGACATCTAGCGAAAGATATCGATTTTTAAGTTTGCTCATTGTGGTTGGTTTGGTATATTGAAAGGTAATCAATTTTAGAAATAAACACGAACAAACGGCATTAGCGCATTGCCAT
The DNA here is from genome assembly GCF_004364175.1 of Maribacter caenipelagi. Lineage (GTDB taxonomy): Bacteria > Bacteroidota > Bacteroidia > Flavobacteriales > Flavobacteriaceae > Maribacter > Maribacter caenipelagi. The sequence goes on from NZ_SNZW01000011.1 coordinate 770,092, forward strand.
AAATACTTTTGTTATCATCATAGAGTAAATCGTACCGAAGACCGATCGTTACATTTCTTGTGCTGTAACCGGCACCTATAAAAAATGCAGGTAACCAATAATTATCTTCTATATCTATGGTTGATGTGGCTATAATTCTATTTATGCGTAATTGTTCAAATTCTCCAGAAAGCTGTATTTGTGGTATGGGGTTGTATAATGAGAGAACACTACCACCATAAGCCAATAATTTATCTTCATCGTACTTTGCATAATTGAAGCTTAAACTTGCGCCAGAGGCAAATTGTTCGTTAAATTGATAAACAGCACTGGGTGCAATAGATCCATTAAATCCATTATTTGTGAATCCTAATCCAATACTTCCGCCAAATCTTACGTTATTCCAGAAATCAGCATTGCTATTTGAAGATTGAGCAAGTGTACAAGTGATATTTATTGTTGCTAGCCCTATGAAAAATATTATTTTAAAGTTCATTTGATGATTTTGTTTTAAAGTTTCATTTTTTTCAATAATACATAGCAATATATCGTTAGATATTGTAAATGTTGTATTTTTGTTAGAAGTTTATTCTAAAGATACAGAAAGTAATTCATGGATAAATATTCCTTTTTAAATACCGTTCATACCTCTTTTTTTTCAGAGTTATACGATAAGTACTTAGTAAATCCAGATAGTGTAGAGCCAAGTTGGAGAGCCTTTTTTCAAGGATTCGATTTTGGAATGGAAAGCTCTTTAGACGAGCTGGAAATCGATGAAAATCGCACTACAGTTGTGGTAAATGGCCATTCTAGTGAAATGCCAGAATCTCTTCAAAAAGAGTTTCAGGTAATTCGATTAATAGATGGTTACAGAAGCAGAGGCCATCTGTTTACTAAAACAAATCCCGTACGTGAGCGAAGACATTACGAACCAACTTTAGATATTGAAAATTTCGGATTAGCGTCGTCTGATCTCGATACTATTTTTAATGCAGGTGACGTAATTGGTATAGGTCCAAATTCTTTAAAAGAGATTGTTAGACATTTACAAAGTATCTATTGTGATGCTATTGGTGTAGAGTATATGTATATACGAAAGCCAGAGCGCGTTAAGTGGATTCAAGATTGGATAAATGTAAATGACAATCATCCTAATTTTGAGCCTGACAGAAAAAAACATATTCTTAAGAAGCTTAATCATGCTATTTCTTTCGAAACTTTTTTGCATACTAAGTATGTAGGGCAAAAAAGATTTTCTTTAGAGGGAAATGAATCGTTGATCCCTGCCTTAGATGTAATTGTAGAACGCGCCGCTGAAATGGGAGTGAAGCAATTTGTTATGGGTATGGCACACCGTGGCAGATTAAATGTACTTACCAATATATTTGGCAAATCTGCTAAAGATATCTTTAGTGAGTTTGACGGTAAAGATTATGAACAAGAGATTTTTGATGGAGACGTTAAGTATCACTTAGGTTGGACATCTGATAGAAAATCTGATAACGGAAATAAAATTAAGATGAGTATTGCTCCTAACCCATCTCACTTAGAGACGGTAGGTGCAGTTGTTGAAGGTATTGCTAGAGCAAAACAAGATGCTGATTATCAAGATGATATTTCTAAGGTTTTACCTATTGTAGTTCATGGTGATGCTGCAATAGCTGGTCAAGGTTTGGTTTATGAAGTAGTTCAAATGGCTGGTCTTGATGGTTATAAGACCGGTGGTACGATACATATAGTAGTAAATAACCAAATTGGTTTTACAACAAACTATTTAGATGCAAGAACATCTACCTATTGTACCGATGTTGCTAAGGTAACATTGAGTCCGGTATTACATGTTAATGCAGATGATGCAGAGGCGGTAGTACACGCATCTCTTTTTGCGTTAGAATATAGAATGCGTTTTAAGGGTGACGTTTTTATAGATTTGTTAGGATATAGAAAATATGGGCATAATGAAGGTGATGAGCCAAGATTTACACAACCTAAATTATATAAAGCAATATCCAAGCATAAAAATCCAAGAGATATCTATGCAGAAAGACTGATTCAAGAAGGTGTTATTGATGACACTTACGTAAAGCAGTTAGAAAAGCAGTATAAAGATTCTCTAGAAGAAAAGTTAGAAGATTCGCGTAAAGAAGATAAAACTGTTATTACACCGTTCATGGCAGATGAATGGAAAGGCTTTGAAAATGTACGTGAGTGGGAAATGATGGATGCGGTGAATACTAAATTCACTATAACTAAATTGAATAAAATTGCCAAAGTAATTACTGCTTTACCAGAAGGAAAGAAGTTTTTACGTAAAGTTGAGAAATTGGTTAAGGATAGATACAGAATGTATTTTGAGGCCGATAACTTAGACTGGGCAATGGGAGAACTATTAGCATATGGTTCTTTATTAGAAGAAGGTTATGCTGTTCGTATGTCTGGGCAAGATGTAGAACGTGGTACTTTTTCTCACCGTCATGCGGTAATGAAAGTAGAAGAAAGTGAAGAAGAGGTTATTTTATTAAATCACCTTTCTGAAAAGCAGGCTAAATTTCAAATATACAATTCACTATTGTCAGAATATGGTGTGGTAGGTTTTGACTATGGTTACGCCATGGCTAGCCCTAATACATTAACTATTTGGGAAGCACAATTTGGAGATTTCAGTAATGGGGCTCAAATTATGATCGACCAATATATTTCTGCGGCAGAAGATAAGTGGAAGCTTCAAAACGGTTTGGTAATGTTATTGCCTCACGGTTATGAGGGGCAAGGTGCTGAGCACTCTTCTGCTAGAATGGAGCGTTACTTACAATTGTGTGCTAAGGATAATATGTATATAGCAGATGTGACTACTCCAGCACAAATGTTCCATATTCTTCGTAGACAAATGAAGTCTAATTTTAGAAAGCCATTGATCATATTTACTCCTAAGAGTTTGTTGAGGCATCCAAGGGCGGTATCTAAAATTGCTGACTTAACCGGTGGTGCTTTCCAAGAAGTAATTGATGATGAAACTGCAGATGCTAAAAAAGTAAAAAGTTTAGTATTCTGTACAGGTAAGTTCTATTATGATTTGCTAGCTGTTAAAGAAGAGAACAATAGAGGGGATGTTGCTTTGGTAAGGGTAGAACAGTTGTTCCCTATACCGGAAAAACAAATGAAAGCTGCTATAGCAAAGTATAAAAATGCCGATGACGTAGTGTGGGCTCAAGAAGAACCTAGAAATATGGGTGCGTGGAGCCATTTATTAACGCATTTTGATGAGGCTCGAAATTTTAGAGTAGTGTCTAGACGTTTTTATGCGGCACCTGCAGCAGGTAGTTCTGTACGTTCAAAAGCACGTCACCAACAAGTTATAGATTACGTCTTTGACAAGACAAAGGACAATATGTCCAAACCTAAAAAATAATATAACATATCAAATTATAGAAAGAATGATTCTAGAAATGAAAGTCCCTTCGCCGGGAGAGTCTATCACAGAGGTAGAGATAGCGGAATGGTTAGTTGAAGATGGGGATTATGTAGAAAAAGATCAGGCAATTGCAGAAGTAGATTCAGATAAGGCTACTTTGGAATTACCTGCAGAAGTAAGTGGTACAATTACATTGAAAGCAGAAGAAGGTGATGCTGTGGCCGTTGGTGCTGTCGTTTGTTTAATAGACACAAGTGCAGCGAAACCAGAAGGTGCAGCAGATGCATCTAATGAACCGAAGGAAGAGAAAAAAGAAGCGCCAAAGACCGAAAAAGCTCCTCAGCCAGCTAAGGCTAAGGAAACTTATGCTTCGGGTGTACCTTCACCGGCTGCAAAGAAAATACTAGACGAAAAAGGAGTGGATAGTACATCTGTTTCCGGTTCTGGTCGTGATGGAAGAATTACCAAAGAAGATGCTGTAAATGCAGTGCCTTCAATGGGTACACCTACGGGTGGTAACCGTGGTGAGACTCGTTCTAAACTTTCCATGTTAAGAAGAAAAGTTGCCGAGAGATTGGTTTCTGCAAAGAATGAAACAGCTATGCTGACCACTTTCAACGAAGTGGATATGAGTGCTATTTTTGAACTTAGAAGTAAGTATAAAGAAGATTTTAAAAGTAAGCATGGTGTGGGATTAGGATTTATGTCCTTTTTCACAAAAGCTGTAGTTAGAGCTTTGGAAATGTATCCTGCTGTTAATTCTATGATTGACGGTAAAGAAATGGTTTCTTATGATTTCTGTGATATAAGTATAGCAGTTTCAGGACCAAAAGGATTAATGGTGCCTGTTATTCGTAATGCTGAAAACTTAACATTTAGAGGTGTTGAAGCTGAGGTTAAAAGATTGGCAATTAGAGCGCGTGAAGGTGAAATTACTGTTGATGAAATGACAGGTGGTACATTTACGATTACCAATGGTGGTGTATTTGGATCTATGTTATCTACACCAATTATCAATCCGCCACAGAGTGCTATTTTAGGTATGCATAATATAGTAGAGAGACCAATTGCTCGTGATGGAGCTATTGCGATTGCACCTATAATGTATGTTGCGGTTTCTTATGATCACCGAATTATCGATGGTAAAGAATCTGTTGGTTTCTTAGTAGCTATAAAAGAAGCTTTAGAAAATCCTGAAGAGTTGTTGATGGATAATAATGTAAAGAAAGCTTTAGAAATGTAAAGTTTCTAAAATTTGATATATGTAAAAAGCGTTGGGTAATCTCAACGCTTTTTCTTTTTTAAATAGATACACTTTTTGTTGTAATCTATAATTGCTTTTGATTTTTTAAGAATATCAGCTCCTATAATTCCGTCTACCGGTTCTGCATGGTGTGCAGTTAAAGCTTCATTAACATGTTTTAAGTCGAAAAGTACAATCTCTAATTTTTTATATTTCCAAGAATTTAATGTAATGGTGTTCTTTTTAGAGATCAGGGTCTCCATATTGGTAGCACCAGCACCAGCAGCTTTAATTATAGATTCTTCAGAAATTAGTTTAAAGTAATCAATGCGGTCAATGCCAATACAGGTATTAGAGGCTCCGGTGTCCAAAATAAATCGGCCAGGTACTGAATTTATCTCTGCATTTATTTCAAAATGGTCGGTAGCAGTTAAGACTAGGGGTAAGCGCACATAATCTTTATCCTTCAAAAATTTTTTGAGGGTACTCATAATTCATTTTTTTCAAAGATAAGTCTATTTTTGCGGCATGATAATAACCGATACGCATACACATTTATATAGCGAAGCTTTTGATGGTGACCGAAAAGAGGCGATACAGAAAGCAATTGATTTAGGGATAGAACGTTTTTTTATTCCAGCTATAGATTCTACATATACAGGAAGTATGTTAGCCTTAGAAAAAGAATTTCCCGGCCATATGTTCTTGATGACCGGATTGCATCCCACACATGTGAAAGAAAATTTTGAAGAAGAGCTAGCGCATGTTGAAGAAATGTTGGATAAGCATACCTATTATGCCATTGGGGAGATTGGAATTGACCTGTATTGGGAAAAGAAGTACCTAAAAGAACAGCAAATTGCTTTTAGAAAGCAAATACAAATAGCGAAGAAGCATAAATTGCCTATTGTTATTCATTGTCGTGACGCTTTTGATGAGGTTTTTGAAATATTAGAAGAGGAGAAAGGAGATGACTTAAGAGGAATTTTTCATTGCTTTACAGGTACAAAAGAGCAGGCAGAAAAAGCGATATCATATAATATGAAGTTGGGTATTGGCGGTGTTGTGACTTTTAAAAATGGAAAAATCGATACTTTTTTAAATGAAATTGATCTCCAACATATTGTGCTAGAAACCGATTCGCCCTATTTGGCACCTACACCTTATAGAGGTAAAAGAAATGAAAGTGCTTATATTGTTAATGTGCTTGAGAAATTAGCAGATATTCATAGTGTTCCAAATGAACAAATAGCTTTAGAAACTACAAAGAACTCTAAAGAGGTTTTCGGAATTTAATAATTAATTTAAAGTCAGGGTTTTGAGCGTAGATAAAAGAAATATTTTATTAATATACACAGGTGGTACCATTGGTATGATGAAAGATTATACCTCGGGAGCTCTTAAAGCTTTTGATTTTTCACAATTGTTGAAAAATATTCCAGAGCTAAATCAATTAGATTGTACTATATCTAGTTTTTCTTTTGAACACCCTATAGATTCATCCAATATGAATCCTACTCATTGGGTGGCGATATCTGATATTATCGCAGAGAAATATAAAAGCTATGATGGTTTTGTGGTATTACATGGTAGTGATACTATGAGTTATACAGCGTCTGCGTTAAGTTTTTTACTTGAAAATCTTACTAAACCAGTGATATTGACTGGGTCGCAGTTGCCTATTGGTGATTTAAGAACCGATGCCAAAGAAAATTTAATAACGGCCATACAAATTGCTGCATTATATAAAAAAGGTAAACCTGTTATACAGGAAGTCGGTCTCTATTTTGAATATAAATTATACCGTGGTAATAGAACTACGAAGATAAATGCAGAGCAATTTCAAGCTTTTGCATCGTTAAATTATCCTCATTTAATAGAATCGGGAGTGCATTTGACCGTTTTCCACGAATATTTATTGCCTCAAAAAAGGAAATTAACGTTAAAATCTCATAGAAATATGGATGATAATGTGGCTATTTTAAAAATTTTTCCAGGAATTAACAAAAATGTAATCGATGCAATTTTGCAAGCTGAAAATTTAAAAGCGTTGGTTTTGGAGACCTATGGATCCGGAAACGCACCTATGGAAGAATGGTTTTTAGAGAAATTAAATAATGCAATAAATAAAGGGATACATATTATTAATGTTACTCAGTGTTCTGGCGGCGCCGTAATGATGGGTCACTATGAAACGAGCTCTAGGCTGAAAAAAATGCAAGTAATTAATGGTAAGGATATTACAACTGAGGCTGCTATTACAAAGGCAATGTACTTACTCGGTAGTGGTGTCTCTCATGAGCTGTTCAAAACGGTTTTTGAGACATCTTTAAGAGGAGAGATGCTATAAATTTAACAGTGGTTTAATTTCTTAAACCAATATTTTTTTTGTTATTTGCCCACCCTTAAAAAAGGTATCTTAGAGAGGTGGCCGAGTGGTCGAAGGCGCACGCCTGGAAAGTGTGTATACCCCAAAAGGGTATCGAGGGTTCGAATCCCTTCCTCTCTGCAAGTAAGTTTTACTTTTTTTATATTGTTTTTTTTTTATCTTTAACCCTATTAACTAACTAATTTAAGTTCAGAAAAATGAAAAAATTATTCCCAAGCCTAGCAGTCGCTGGGGCATTTGTAGCAGGTACAAATATTGTAAGTGCAAAAGTAGCAGCAGTAGCTTTGCTAGTTCAAGAAGGAGCTCCTGAAGCGGAAAGAGGATTTACTCAACTATTAAAAGAGATGTTTATTACTGGTGGTGCCGGTTTTATGGGTATCGTACTTTTATGTTTGATCCTTGGTTTGGCAGTTGCTATTGAAAGAATTATTTATTTGAACATGGCTAGTACAAATTCTGCCAAGTTGAAACAACAAGTTGAAGACGCATTGGCATCTGGTGGTGTTGAGGCTGCAAAAGAAGTTTGTAGAAATACAAAGGGTCCTGTTGCTTCTATATACTATCAAGGTTTAGATAGAGCTGGTGAAAGTATCGAGTCTGCTGAAAAAGCGGTTGTTGCTTACGGTGGTGTACAAATGGGTCAATTGGAGAAAAACGTTTCTTGGTTGTCTTTATTTATCGCTATTGCTCCAATGCTTGGTTTCATGGGTACGGTAATCGGTATGATTGCAGCCTTCCAAAAGATTGCAGCTGTTGGTAACTTAAGTGCATCTCTTATTGCAGGTGATATTCAGGTTGCATTATTAACAACTGTATTCGGTCTTATTACGGCTATTATCCTTCAAATTTTCTATAACTACATTATCGCTAAAATTGATAGCATCGTTAATGATATGGAAGACTCTTCGATTACTTTAATCGATATGTTGGTAGATCACAAAAAATAAGTATCACTTTTAATACCTAAAAATTATGCAAAAAATTATTAAAATAGCATTAATTGCTATAGGTGTATTAAGTGCTATACTATGGTATTTATTGCCAAGTTCAGATATGCCGGCAGCTGAGGCTGCTTCAAGTGGAGCGTTGAACACAATGTTTATTATTACATATATTTTATTAGGAATAGCTGTTGTAGTAAGTTTAGTGTTTACTCTTAAAAACTTATTTGCAAACCCACAGGGTCTTAAAAAGACGTTGTTCGTAGTAGGTGGTTTTTTATTAGTGGTTGGAGTTTCTTATGTTTTAGCAAGTGGAACGGATGTTGATCCAGAATTCGCAGCTATGACAGATGAGAGTACAGTTAAGAATATAGGAATGGGTTTGAATGTGTTTTTTATCCTTACTATAATCGCTGTATTGTCTTTGATTATACCAGCTGTTAAAAATATGTTCAGTAAATAATAAAATTATAAAACTATGGCTAGAAGAGCAGGAGCACCAGAGGTTAGTGCGGGTTCAATGGCGGACATAGCTTTCCTTTTACTTATCTTTTTCTTAGTAACGACTACTATTGAAACTGATGCAGGATTGGATCGTATGTTACCACCAATGGAGCCACCTACCGAAGCACCACCAATTATTAAGCAAAAGAACATTTTTACGGTTAATATTAACCGAAATGGTCAATTGTTGGTGGAAGATGAGATTCTTTCGATAGATAAATTGCGTGAAAAAGCAATGGCGTTTTTAGATAATGGTGGAGCACCATCAGGAAGTCCTGATTATTGTAGCTACTGTAAAGGAAAGCGTAATGCTGAATCTTCGGATAACCCGACGAAAGCAATTATCTCTTTGAAGAATGATCGTGAAACAAAGTATAGTACTTACATAACAGTTCAAAACGAATTGGTAGGTGCATACAACGATCTTAGAAATAGAGAGGCTAAACGTTTATTTGGTAAAGATTATGTTGATATGGAAGCTGAGTATTTGAATCCTGAAACTGAAGATTCTGTTAAAGAAGAATTGAAAGAAAAGGTTACTAGAATACAAGGTTTGTTTCCACAGAAATTATCTGAAGCTGAAACTTCAAGCGAATAATTAATAAATTAAAAGTAACACTATGTCAAAATTTGCAAAGAAAAAAGATGGAGAGGTACCAGCGGTATCAACAGCTTCCCTTCCTGACATTGTATTTATGCTTTTGTTTTTCTTTATGACGGTAACCGTTATGAAGGATAGTTCCTTGAAAGTTGAAAACGTACTTCCGAATGCTAGTGAAGTAAAGAAATTGGAGAAGAAAGATCGTGTTATCTATATTTATGTTGGTAAACCAACTAGAGAATATGAGAAAACTTTTGGTACTGAACCAAAAATTCAATTGAACGATAAGTTCGCTAGTCCTTCTGAAGTTGGTGATTATATTTTAATGGAAAGAGCTAAAAAGCCTCAAGAAATTCAAAATGTATTGACCACGGCACTTAAGGTTGATAAGAACGCTAGTATGGGATTGATATCCGATATTAAACAAGAGTTAAGAAAGGTAAACGCTTTAAAGGTAAATTATACTACCTATGAAGGTGATGCTTTCAATAATCTACAATAGTTAGTTAAGTAGAATATTACATTTTCAAAACGCTTCAAATTTATTTGAAGCGTTTTTTATTTCATTAACTTTACTTCATGCGTTTTGCCATTTTATTTTTATTAGGAGTTCTCCAATCTAATGCTCAGGTAGTATCAGATAGTATTGAAGATACACGATATTTTGAAGATCAGTTTTATGTAGGTCTCTCTTATAACTTTATATTGAATCATCCTGAGGGTTCTAATCAACGTAACCTGTCTTATGGTCTACAAGCAGGTATTATTAAAGATATTCCTTTAAATAGGAAAGGAACTAAGGCTATAGGCATTGGTGCAGGTCTAGCTTTAAATAGTTATTATTCAAACCTCGTTGCCGATATTTTTGAAGATGTTATTTCTTATAGCATAAATGATGATATTACTCGAAGTAAGCTTGAGACACACCTGGTAGAGTTTCCTTTAGAGTTTAGATGGCGTAATTCTACTGTAGAAGAATATAAGTTTTGGCGTGTTTACGGTGGTATAAAGGCTGCTTATGTTTTAGGAGCTAGATCAAAATATGACCTAGGTGATATCAGCGAAGGCTTTAAGAATACGGATTTAACTAAATTTCAATACGGACTTACCTTAAGTTTTGGGTACAATACTTTTAATCTTCATGCATATTATGCATTAACTGAGCTTTTTGACGATAAAGCATCGGTAAATGGTGAGGTGTTGCACTACAGACCGTTACGTATAGGTCTTATCTTCTATATTTTATAACCAGAATCTTACGGTTAATAATTGAGATAATAGACCTATAAAAAGACCGATTATAACTTCAATTGCAGTATGTGCTTTTAAGTATAGCCTAGCGGTTATTATACTCCCAGTACATACGATAAGTAGACTTATTGCAATTATTAGGTTAATTTCAAAATGGATACTTAAATTAATGAGATACATTAATAAACCACTTACCCCAACAGTATGTAGACTAGTTTTAAAATTGAATAACAGTAATAATATACAGGCTACGGTTGCGCCTAATAGCCCTGTAAAATAAAAATAGAGCTCACTTACGTAATTATTTGGAATGACCTTATAAAGGATTAAAAGGAGTATTGATGCTTGAATGTAAAGTGGATATTTTCTCTCTTGAATTGTGTCCAGTGAAATGGAATGTGCCAAACCCAAATTCTTCAATATCAAGAAGGTTATTATTGGGATTATAACGGTTAATATAAAAATGGGTAAAACACTCGCACTTTGAATTTCTAATGGGGTGTATTTGGGAGTAATTAAAAAATAAGCAACAGTACCACCAATAGGAATAAATAGCGGGTGAAATACGTAGGAGATAAGATTAGAAAAAACCTTCATTAGATTTCTTTTCTCATACGTGCAACAGGTATACTTAACTGCTCTCTATATTTTGCAACTGTTCTTCTCGCAATAGGATAACCTTTTTCCTTTAAAATGGCAGCAAGTTTGTCATCGGTTAATGGCTTCTTTTTAGTCTCATTTTGGATAACTGTCTCGAGAATTTTCTTTATTTCCCTTGTTGAAACATCTTCTCCTTGCTCATTTTTCATCGATTCAGAGAAATATTCTTTTATCAATTTGGTACCATAAGGCGTATCTACATATTTACTGTTGGCAACCCTAGAAACCGTTGAAACATCCATTCCTATTTCATCTGCAATATCTTTTAGAATCATAGGTCTCAAATTGCGCTCATCTCCTGTTAGAAAGTATTCTTTTTGATATTGCATAATTGAGTTCATGGTAATGAACAAAGTTTGTTGGCGCTGTCTAATGGCATCTATAAACCATTTAGCGGCGTCTAACTTTTGCTTAATGAACATGACCGTGTCTTTTTGAGACTTAGACTTTTCTTTCGCTTCTTTGTAGCCTTTAAGCATATTGCTATACTCTCTAGATACATGTAGCTCTGGTGCATTTCTGCCATTTAGTGTCAGCTCCAATTCGCCTTCGGTAATTCTAATGGCAAAATCGGGTACTACATGTTCCACAATTCTATTATTACCAGAATACGAACCGCCAGGTTTCGGATTCAATTTTTCAATTTCTCCAATAGCAGCCTTTAATTCAGCTTCTGTAATGTTATGCTTCTGTATTAATTTTTGATAGTGTTTCTTGGTAAAGTGTTCAAAAGACTTCTTGAGAATCTCGGTAGCAAGTTCAACACTTGGGGTGATTTCTTTACGCTCTAGTTGTATTGTTAAGCACTCTTCTAAAGATCTAGCACCAACTCCTGGTGGGTCTAACTCTTGAACTATAGATAGAATTTTTGTAATGGTTTCTTCATCAGTGTATATGTTTTGGGTGAAGGCCAAATCGTCCATAATATCAGCGATGGGTCTTCGTATGTAACCGCTTTCATCAACACTACCTACTAGAAACTCGGCAATATTCCACTCATCATCTGTTAGATAAACGGTATTTAGTTGATTTATCAAATGCTGATTAAATGAAATACCGGCAGCGTAAGGAACACTTTTTTCTTCGTCGTCTGAGCTATAATTATTAGCTTTCGTGCGATAATCGGGAATTTCATCATCACTTAAGTAATCATCGATATTGATGTCTTCAGTATTAATGGTTTCATTATCTGATGTATCATCATAAACATCATCATACTCATCATTCGTATTTTCTAAATCTTCTTTACCTGTTTCTAAAGCCGGATTCTCCTCTAATTCTTGCTTTAGACGTTGCTCAAATGCCTGCGTAGGCAATTGAATCAGCTTCATCAATTGAATTTGCTGTGGAGATAACTTTTGAGATAATTTAAATGATAGATGTTGTTTCAGCATTACTTTATTCTAGTACTTGTAAAAGTAACTAAATCCGCTTAGAATTCGGCATTCTGTGGCGTTCTTGGAAACGGAATTACATCTCTAATATTACCCATACCAGTTGCGAAAAGAACTAATCGTTCAAAACCAAGACCAAAACCACTATGTTCTGCAGTTCCGAATTTTCTTAAATCTAGGTACCACCATAACTCTTTCTCGTCGATACCCAATTCTTTGATTTTCTCTTTCAAGACATCCAATCGCTCTTCTCTTTGCGAACCACCGACGATTTCACCAATACCAGGGAATAAAATATCCATAGCTCTAACGGTTTTTCCATCTTCATTCAATCGCATGTAGAAAGCCTTAATTTTTGCAGGGTAATCAAATAATATTACCGGACATTTAAAATGCTTTTCTACTAAGTAGCGCTCATGTTCGCTTTGTAAGTCTGTACCCCATTCTTCAATAGGATATGTGAATTGTTTCTTTTTATTAGGCTTACAGTTTTTAAGGATATCTATAGCTTCGGTATAACTAACTCTTTTAAAGTTGTTATCTGCTACAAACTTTAATTTTTCAATTAACGGCATATCGCTTCGTTGTGCCTGCGGTTTGCTTTTTTCCTCGTCTATTAATCTCTTCTCTAAAAATTCTAAATCTTCTTGACAATGCGTCAAGGTATAAGAAATAACATTTTTAATAAAGTCTTCTGCAAGGTCCATATTAGCATCTAAATCGAAGAATGCCATTTCTGGTTCGATCATCCAGAATTCAGCTAAATGTCTTGATGTATTTGAGTTTTCGGCTCTAAATGTAGGTCCGAATGTATAAACTTTTCCTAATGCCATGGCATATGCCTCAGCTTCCAATTGACCAGATACGGTTAAGTTGGTCTCTTTTCCGAAGAAGTCTTCTTTATAGTTTACATCACCATCTTCTGTCAATGGAGGATTTTTTTCATCTAATGTCGTAACACGAAACATTTCACCAGCACCTTCGGCATCTGACCCAGTAATAATGGGAGCGTGAAAATAGTTGAATCCGTTTTCCCTAAAATAGTTATGAATAGCAAAAGATAAGGTAGACCGAACACGCATAATTGCAGCAAAAGTGTTAGTTCTAATTCTTAAGTGTGCCTTTTCTCTCAAAAACTCCAAAGAGTGCTTTTTTGGTTGAATAGGGTATTCTTCTGGGTCAGCTACACCTAGTACTTCTAAAGCGCTTACTTGAATCTCTACAGATTGACCGCGACCTTGACTTTCTACAAGTGTACCCGTAATTTTTAATGCAGCACCAGTATTTACTTTCTTTAATAATTCTTCGTCAAAATTTTCAAAATCAACAACACATTGAATAGTGCCTAAAGTGGATCCATCGTTCAATGCAATAAATCTATTGCTTCTAAAGGTTCGTACCCAACCTTTAATAGTTATTTCTTGTAGTAAGTTTTTACTTGCTAGTAGTTCTTTTATTGTTGCTAAACGCATGATATTGAATTGAAAATTAAAGTCCCAAAGATAGGATTTTGTTAAAAAATAGAGGGATTAAAAAGCGATATATACAAGGCTTAAATAATTTTATTGGTTATTTTTCATCTTGTGGTAAAATATCTATTTGTGGCTTTTTAAGTGTTTGCTTGTTTGCTATACTTTTTTCTAATGATAATAGTAAAGAAGGCAATAGAATTAAATTGGCCAACATCGCAAGTAATAGTGTTGCAGAAACCAGTGAACCTAGTGCTACCGTACCACCGAAATTAGATATAACAAAGACAGAGAAGCCGAAGAACAGAACAATAGAGGTATAGAACATACTAACCCCAGTTTCTCTTAGTGCGTTATAAACCGATTTTTCTATTCGCCAATTATTAGCTGTGAGTTCTTGCCTATACTTTGCGAGAAAGTGTATCGTGTCATCGACCGAAATACCAAATGCAATACTAAAAACTAATATGGTAGATGGTTTAATAGGAACACCTACAAAGCCCATTATACCTGCAGTTATGACTAATGGCAATAAATTAGGTATCAATGAAATAACAATCATTCTGAACGACCTAAACAAATATGCCATGAAAAGTGCAATTAGTCCAATCGCCAAAGCAAGAGACATTATCAGATTCTTGACTAGATACTTTGTTCCTTTTAAGAATAACAATGCACTACCGGTCATGTAAACATTATACCGTTCTGCGGGGAATATTTTTGTGATATTCTCTAACAAGCGTTGCTCAATTTCTTCCATTCGGCTGGTGTTGACATCTCGCATGAAGGTGGTTATTCGAGCCGTTTGTCCTGTGCTGTCAACAAAAGATTTTAGTAAATCTCCGTTATCACCAGATTTACGGGCTACATCCATAATGAAGGTGTTTTCTTGACTGGTGGGCAATTGGTAATATTTAGGAATACCATTATAAAAAGCCTGTTTAGAATACTTTACTAAATTCACTACAGATACAGGAGTTGAAAGCTCTGGTATTTCTTCTATAACTTCCCCAAATTGATTCATGCGCTTAAGCGTTGAAGATTTTAAAACACCTTTTGGAGCTTTTGTATCTACAACGATTTCAACAGGCATTATACCTTTAAATTCTTTTTCAAAAAAGCGAATGTCATGAAAAAATTCGGCATTCTTAGGCATATCTTCTATGGGGCTTCCAGATATTCTAATTTGATAAATACCGATAATACTTATTACAAGTAAAGAAATAGAAACAATATAAACTGTAATTCTTCTGTGTCTTACAATACGTTCCATCCAATGTACAAAGGCATCGATCCATTTTTTATTTAAATGTTTTAAATGCTTTGTTTTTGGTAGCGGCATAAAACTATAAACAATAGGGATGATTAATAATGATAGTATAAATATTCCTATGATGTTAATTGAAGCTACAATACCAAATTCCTTTAATAATGTACTGTCTGTTATAATGAAGGTAGCAAAACCAGAAGCTGTTGTAATATTCGTCATCAACGTCGCATTTCCAATCTTTGAAATTACACGTTGCAATGAAAGTGCCTGATTACCGTGTTTCTTGACTTCTTGTTGATACTTATTTATTAAGAAAATACAGTTAGGTATACCAATAACAATGATTAATGGCGGTATAAGTGCAGTAAGAACCGTGATTTCATATTGTAGCAAGCCAAGCAAGCCAAATGCCCACATTACGCCAATAATCACCACACACATTGAGATGAATGTTGCTCTAATACTTCTAAAGAAAAAGAAGAAGATTAATGAGGTAACACCAAGAGCAGCCAAAATGAATTTACCGATTTCATCAATAATATTTTGAGAATTCATTGTCCTCACATAAGGCATACCAGATATGTGAACATCTAAATTGGTCTCTTCTTCAAATTTTTTAACCAGTGTATTAAGATCTTGTAAAATAAAGTCTTTTCTAACCGAGGTATTGACAATGTCCTTATCTAGATTAACAATAGTTCTTATTGTTTTACTTTCTTTATTATATAGAAGGTTGTCGTAGAAGGGGAGGTCATTGAATAAATGATTCGTAATACTGTCTATTTCCTTTTTAGACTTTAGTTCGCCATTTATTAAAGGGTGCATTACAAACTCTTGCTTCTCGTTATCTTTTATTAACTCCTTTAAGTTATCGGTTGAAATCACGAATTCAACTTCTGGGAAAGCAGCTAGTTGTTTGCTTAATTTATTCCAACGGTTAAAATTGTCAGGTGTAAATAAAGCACTATCACGTATTGCAAAAACTACGGCATTACCTTCTTCTCCAAATTTGCTAAGAAAATCTTGATATTGAATATTTACCGGGTGGTCATCTGGTAATAGGTTGGTCTGCGAGCTTGAAAAACGCATGTATTGCCATTGCCATCCCATGAAAATCGTGAAACCGGCAATCAAGAGTAAAATTAGGATTCTATTTCGTAGAATTATGTTTGCCGTTTTAGGCCAAAATCCTTTCGTAAGTTTAGCTACCATAACTGTTTTTGCAGGTCGCAAAGGTAACTATTAGCTACATCTGTTCCTAAATTGAAAAGTTTAAATTTTATACAAAAAAATAAAGCTACCTGATTAAGGTAGCTTTAAGGGATAATTATAAATTTCTTGATTATACTTTCATGATTTCTGCCTCTTTTTTATCTAAGAAGTCTTCAATTTTCTTTGTGAAAACATCAGTTAAATCTTGTACGTCGGCAGTGGCATTTTTTTGAAGGTCTTCAGAAATATCTAAATCCTTAATTTCTTTATTTGCATCTTGTCTTGCACTACGTACACCGACTTTTGCATGTTCCGCCTCTGCTTTAGCTTGTTTTGTAAGCTGTATTCTTCGCTCTTCGGTCAATGGTGGTACATTGATAATGATCATATCGCCATTGTTCATAGGGTTAAAACCAAGGTTGGCGTTCATTATCGCCTTTTCAATTTCTTGAAGCATGTTTTTTTCCCAAGGTTGAACAGAAATTGTTCTGCCGTCTGGTGTGTTCACATTGGCTACCTGAGATAACGGAGTTTGTGATCCATAATAATCAACCATTACAGATGATAACATGGCAGGGCTGGCTTTACCGGCTCTAATCTTTAAAAATGCGCGTTCTAAGTGAGCTATAGCGGCATTCATGCCTTCTTTTGTAGCGTCTAAAACAAATTCTACTTCTTCGTTCATATAATAAGTATATTACTATCGCAATGACATAAACTGTACCAATAATTAAAGGTTAACGGTTGTACCAATAGTTTGGCCGTTAACAATTTTTAGTAAGTTTCCTTTTTTGTTCATATCAAAAACTACGATAGGTAGTTCATTTTCTTGACTTAGGGTAAAAGCTGTGGTGTCCATAACCTTCAGTCCTTTTGTAAGTACTTCTGAAAAAGAAATATTGTCAAATTTCGTAGCACTTTTATCTTTTTCTGGGTCAGCAGTGTAAATACCATCTACACGTGTACCTTTAAGTATTACATCTGCTTCTATTTCAATAGCGCGTAATACGGCTGCAGAATCTGTCGTAAAATATGGATTGCCAGTTCCTCCACCAAAGATAACAACTCTTCCTTTTTCCAAATGCCTCATGGCTCTTCTTCTAATGAAAGGCTCGGCAACTTCGTTGATTTTTATAGCAGATTGTAATCTTGTTTGTACACCGTTCATTTCTAATGCGCTTTGTAATGCCAAACCGTTTATAACTGTTGCCAACATACCCATGTGGTCACCTTGTACTCTGTCCATGCCAGTTGCAGCACCTGCTAAACCACGAAAGATATTTCCTCCACCGATAACAATTGCTACCTCTATACCTTTTTCAACTACTTCTTTAATTTCTTCTGCATATTCGTTTAGACGATCAGAGTCTATACCGTATTGCTTTTCACCCATAAGGGCTTCACCGCTTAGTTTTAGAAGAATTCTTTTGTAGTGCATCTTTATTTTTTATTTGCCATCAAAAATAATGAAAATTTTTGATGGGTACGTTCAATATTTAATTGAAGCAATTCTTAATTCGCTAAGATAGGGTCGTAACATATTATCTATCTTTGATATCATTGATTTTTAAATATTTACTTATGAAGTTTTTTATGAAGAAAAATGTTTTAGTTATTGCTTTAGCCTTGATCTTAAATGCCTGTGGTGCGGGTAAGGCGCTTTTGTCCGTAGAGAATAGTCCAATTGTGACTTCTATAGATTTGCTCAATATTATAGACGATAAAGTTCAGGTTGGTATAAACCCTGGGGCATTCACTACTTCTACCGTAATATTTAGAATACCTAAAACAGTGCCGGGAACTTATAGTTCAGATAATTACGGACAGTATATTGAAGATTTTGAGGCTCTTGATTATAAAGGTAATTTATTACAAAGCATAAAACTCGATGATAACTCTTGGAGTATTTCTGGTGCGGTTCAATTAGATAAAGTACAATATTGGGTTAATGATACCTACGATACCGAGAATGATGTTGAAGATGCGGTATTCTCACCAGCGGGAACAAACATTGCAGAGGGAAGTAATTTCATGCTTAACCTTCATGGATTTGTCGGTTATTTTGATGGATTTAAAGAAGTTCCATATGCTATACAAATTAAAAAGCCTGCTGATTTATTAGCTACTACCACACTTTCTGGTGAGGTTGATAGAAAGCCAGACCCAATTTGGGATGCTTTTACTGCTAAGCGCTATTTTGAAGTAATCGATAATCCGATCATGTATGCAAAACTGAATATAGAAACTTTTGAAATTAATGGTATTACCGTAACACTTAGTCTGTATTCTCCAAATAACGTGTATAAAGCATCTGATTTAAAAGATAAAATGGTAGCTATGATGGGTGCTCAAAAGAAATTTTTGGGTGATGTTGATAGTACTAAAGAATATAATATTTTATTATATATGTCTGATATTAATATACCAGATGCTCGTGGTTTTGGAGCTTTGGAACATCATACTTCTACGGTAGTGGTTTTGCCGGAAGCTATGGACATTGGTCGACTAGAGCAAGCTATGGTAGATGTAGTTTCTCATGAGTTTTTTCATATCGTTACGCCGTTATCGGTTCATTCTAAAGAGATTCAATATTTCGATTTTAATGATCCAAAAATGTCAGAACATTTATGGATGTATGAAGGAACTACGGAATACTTCGCTAATTTATTTCAGATTCAGCAGGGTCTTATTTCTGAAGAAGAATTTTATGAGCGTATGCTGACTAAAATAGTTAACTCGAAATTTTACGATGATAATATGTCCTTTACCGAAATGAGTAAGAATATATTAGAACAGCCTTATGAGCCTAATTATGCAAATGTATACGAGAAGGGTGCTTTAATAAATATGTGTCTTGATATTATTTTAAGGAAAAATAGTAATGGTGAAAAAGGGATGCTTTGGTTAATGAAAGAATTATCTAAAAAATACGGTACCGATATACCTTTTGAAGATGAAGCTTTGTTTGCAGAAATTGTTTCTATGACGTATCCAGAAGTGGATGTATTTTTTAAAGAACATGTTATTGGTGCTACGCCTATTGATTATGATGTGTTTTTTGCTAAGGTTGGTTTAGCTACTAAAGATGTTCAAGAGCCTACGGGCTACTTTTTTGATGGTCAGGTGCCCTATATGGATGTGGATGTTCAAAATGATAGTGTGGTATTTATTCGTGAGAATATTGAATTGAATTCTTTCTTCGATAATTTAAAATTAAAAGGAGGCGATATTTTTAGAACTATAAATAAGCAAGAAATCAACTTAGAAACACTGCGCCCTATAATAGGGGAGAGTTTTAGTTGGACCCCGGAAACAGTTGTTAGTATGACTATTGAAAGAGCTAGTGAAATGATATCTGTTGAGGGACCTGTTGGTCAACCGGTAAAGAAGGTTAAAAAGATAGTAGCCTTAGAAGGTGTATCTGAGAAAACGGTACAGTTGCGAAATGCATGGTTGAAGAATTAGGTATTTACTAAAGTATTTTAAATGAAAAAACCGCCTACTTTGCAGTAAGGCGGTTTTTTATTGAGTTAGTTGTATTGTAATTAACCTAATGCAACTCTTTTGAAGCCTGTTACTTCTAAATTAGAATCAATAGATTTTACATACTGAGCAACACTTTGTTTGTTGTCTTTAATGAAATCTTGGTTTACCAAAGTATTGTCTTTAAAGAAACGCTTTAACTTACCTTTTGAGATATTATCAAGCATTGCTTCTGGCTTACCTTCTTGACGAAGTTGATCCTTTGCAATTTCAATTTCTTTATCAATAACAGATTGATCAACACCATCTTCATTTAATGCAACTGGGTTCATTGCCGCGGCTTGCATAGAAACATCTTTAGCAACTTCTTCAGCACCGGCTACGGCAGCTGAAAGACCTGTTAAAACAGCTATTTTGTTTCCTGCATGAATGTAAGAACCTACGAAAGGAGCACTTAATGTTTCATAACCGCCTATTTCAATTTTCTCACCGATAACACCTGTTTGTTCGATAAGTTTTTCTTGAACGGTCATTCCTTTGTAATCAGCAGCTAAGAATGCTTCTTTAGAATCAAAGTTAATTGCTAAATCTGCTAATTCTGTTGCTAATGTTACGAACGTATCGTTTTTAGCTACGAAATCGGTCTCACAGTTCAAAGAAATAATAACACCACTAGTGTTGTCATCATTGACTTTAGCGATAGCAGCACCTTCAGAAGAATCTCTGTCGGCTCTTTTTGCTGCAACTTTTTGACCTTTTTTACGAAGAATTTCGATTGCAGTTTCAAAATCGCCATCAGCTTCAACTAAGGCTTTTTTGCAATCCATCATTCCTGCACCAGTAGTCTTTCTTAATCTGTTAACTTCTGCAGCTGTAATCTTTGCCATTTTATTTACTTTTAATGTACCCATTTTACCGGGTTGTTCTTAGATTTATTTATATCAAAAAATAGAGTAACTTATTCTACACCACCTTTGGTGTTGTCTTGCCACTCTTTAAGTTCGTCCCATTTACCATCCGCAGCCATTTTAGCTTGCTTTGGCCAAGAGGTAGGATCTAAATGAGCCATTCTAGAACTTGCTTCTGTTAAGATTTCTTTGATTTTTTCAGCTTCTCCTTTAGAAAGATCTGCGAAAGTTGTAATACCTGCAGCAACTAATGCTTCAGCAGCTTTAGGTCCGATACCCTCAACTTTAGTTAAGTCATCAGCTTTTGCATCTTTGGCAACTGCTTCTTTTGTAGCCTCAACATTTACTTCAACGTTTGGTACATTATCAACCATTGGTGCTGGTTTAGTATCAACTTTTGCTGGAGTTGGTTCTGGCTTTTCAGCAGTAACCTTTTTCTTTGGAGCTTTATCTTTTTTCTCAGATTTACCTTCAGATGCATCACCTTTTTCAGCCTTACGTTCAGCAAGACCTTCAGCAACTGCATTTGTAACTTCTGTCATAATGATGTCAATTGACTTAGAAGCATCATCATTAGAAGGTATAAGGTAATCTACATCTCTAGGGTCACAGTTGGTATCAACCATTGCGAAAATAGGAATGTTTAATTTTTGAGCTTCTTTTACTGCAATGTGCTCTCTCATGGTATCAACGATGAATAATGCACCTGGTAAACGTGTCATTTCAGAAATAGAACCTAAGTTTTTTTCTAATTTTGCACGTAAACGGTCAACTTGCAATCTTTCTTTTTTCGAAAGCGTAAGAAAAGTACCGTCTTTCTTCATACGATCGATAGAAGCCATTTTCTTAACAGCTTTACGAATAGTAACGAAGTTTGTCAGCATACCACCTGGCCATCTTTCTGTGATGTAAGGCATGTTTACGTTTGCTGCTTTTTCAGCAACGATATCTTTTGCTTGTTTTTTGGTAGCTACGAAAAGTATTTTTCTACCTGATGCTGCAATTTTGCTAAGAGCCTCATTGGTCTCGTCTAATTTTGCAACTGTTTTGTAAAGGTTGATTACGTGAATACCATTACGCTCCATGTAGATGTAAGGAGCCATGTTCGGATTCCACTTTCTTGTTAGGTGACCAAAATGTACACCTGCTTCTAATAATTGTTTTACTTCGACTCTCGCCATTTTAAATTTAGTTTACGTTCTTATGAATTAGCAATGATAAAGTGGTATTTGCATGAGCAAAAGCCTTCATCATTTAGATGCTAAACTAATCTTACCTTTAATTATAAGTGATTAAAGGATTTTTAATTGTCCTCGAAAGGACTTTCAATGAACTTGTTAATAATCTGGATTTCCAGTATGATAAAATATAAAAATAGGCACCCAAAAAGGGTGCCTGGTAATCTTATAACTCGAATTAACGTTTCGAGAATTGGAATTTTTTACGTGCTTTCTTCTGACCGAATTTCTTACGTTCAACCATTCTTGGATCTCTAGTTAATAGACCTTCTGGCTTCAAGATAATTCTGTTCTCAGCATCAATTTCACACATTGCTCTAGATAATGCAAGACGAATAGCTTCTGCTTGACCAGTGATACCACCACCGAAAACATTTACTTTTACATCATAAGTATCTAAGCTTTCAGTTAAAGTGAAAGGTTGTTTTACTTTGTATTGAAGTGTTGCAGTTGGGAAGTATACACTTAAATCTTTGTTGTTGATAGTAATGTCTCCATTTCCATCAGAAAGATATACTCTCGCTACAGCGGTCTTTCTACGACCAATTTTATGAATTACTTCCATCTTATTTAATGTCTTTTAAATTAACAACAGTAGGCTTTTGAGCTTCCTGACCGTGCTCTGTTCCTGCGTAAACTTTAAGGTTTCTGAAAAGCTCGGCACCTAATCTGTTCTTAGGTAACATACCTTTTATCGCTTTTTCAAGAATACCTTCTGGATTTTTATCCAATAATTGCTTTACGGTAGTAGAACGTTGACCACCTGGGTAGCCAGTATATCTCAAGTAGGTTTTATCAGACCACTTGTTTCCTGAAAGAACAATTTTCTCTGCGTTGATAATAACAACATTATCACCACAATCTACGTGAGGGGTGAAACTTGGTTTGTGCTTTCCTCTTAACAAATAGGCGACTTTAGAAGCCATGCGTCCTAATGTTTCTCCTTCGGCATCTACCAATAACCACTCTTTGTTGACAGTTGTTCTGTTGGCCGAAACGGTCTTATAACTTAATGTATCCACTACTGCTATTTTTAACTATTATTTTAATCAATCCCTAGAAAGGGGCTGCAAATCTACAATTATTAAGTTGAATTGCAAATACTTGTTTCTTATTTTTTTACATTTTTTCAATAAATGCAAAATCAAACTACTTTGCTGGTACTGAGATACTGTTAAACTAATAGGTTTTATTACTATTTCTGTAACATTTACAATTCCGTAGTGTCTCTTCTAATATTAAAACAATCAACCAAAAAACACACAATTATGGATAAATGCTTATTCAAGAGTATCTTATTTATTTTACTAACAACTACAGTAGTAGCTCAAAAAGATTACGCAAAGGTACAAAGGGAATATACTACAGTGCAACTTTCAATAGGTGATGAAATCACAATTGATGGCGAATTGTCTGATAGCGCTTGGATTAATGTCTCCTGGGATGATAATTTTACTGTTTTTGAGCCAAATAACGGTAAAAAAGCGAGTCAACGAACAAAATTTAAAATTGCTTATGACGCTAAGTTTCTATATGTAGGCATTCGTTGTTATGATAGTATTCCTGATAAAATAGAAAAGCGTCTTGCACGAAGAGATAACTTCTCTGGAGATTGGATAGAGGTTAATATCGATAGCTATTATGATAAAAGAACGGGTTTTTCTTTTAATGTTTCTGCCGCTGGTGTAAAGGGTGATGAATTTATTTCTCAAAATGGTGATTTCTGGGATGCCAGTTGGAACCCAATTTGGTACACTGCCGCTCATATAGATACCGAAGGATGGACCGCAGAAATGAAAATTCCTTTTAGTCAGTTGAAATTTGGTGCTGCAGAAGAACAGATTTGGGGTCTTCAGGTCCATAGACGTTATTTTAGGGGAGAAGAACGGTCTATTTGGCAGCCTATTTCTTTAGAAGCACCTGGTTGGGTGAGTGAGTTCGGTAGGTTGACAGGCTTAAAGAATATTGAGCCGCAAAAACAATTAGAGATTCAGCCTTTTTTAGTAAATCAATTTGATGCTTATCCAGAGCAAATAGGGAATCCGTTCAGAGATGGTCAAGATTATATTTTAAATGTAGGGTTGGATGCTAAAATCGGATTAACGAATGATTTGACTTTAGATTTAACTGTTAATCCAGATTTCGGACAAGTAGATGCTGATCCTGGTGCAATTGCATTAGACGGATTTCAAATCTTTTTTGAAGAACGGCGACCTTTCTTTATTGAGAACAAAAATATCTTCGACTACGAGTTTGCCGATGGAAATGATAATATATTTTATAGTAGGCGAATAGGTCGAAGTCCACAAGGGTATGTAGATGTTTCACAAAATGAGTTCGTGGATCAACCTACGAACTCAACAATATTGGGTGCTGCGAAATTTTCTGGTAAAACAAAAAACGGGTGGTCTTTAGGGGTGTTGGAAAGTGTTACCGGTAAAATGTATGCAGATGTCGAAGATGTTGCTGGTAATAGAAGATCAGAACTAGTAGAGCCTTTAACCAACTATATTGTAGGTAGGGTGCAAAAAGATTTTAATGAAAGAAATTCTTTCGTTGGCGGAATATTTACCGCTACTAACAGAAACTTGCCCGAGCAGCTTGAGTTTTTAAGAAGTGGCGCATATACTGGTGGTTTAGATTTTAAGCATAATTGGAAGAATAGAAATTATTACATAGAAGGTAATGTGGTGGGTAGCCATGTTACAGGTGGTGAAGAAGCAATAGCACGAACTCAAACTAGTATTACACACCTTTTTCAAAGAGTAGATGCTGGTCATGTTTCTGTTGATACTAATAGAACATCATTAACTGGTACTGGTGGTAAGATAGAAATAGGTAAAGCAGGTGGAGGCAATTGGAGGTATGATGGCGGAGTAATTTGGCGATCACCCGAGTTGGAACTTAATGATATTGGTTTTTTGCGTCAGGCGGATCAAATAAAACAAACTGCATCTTTGAGTAGATTGTTTATAAAGCCAACTAATTTTTACCGTAAGGCCAACATAGAATTAAACCAGTATTCTACCTATGATTTTGAAGGCAATTATAATAGAATTCAATATCAATTTGAAGGTTTTATAAATTATAAAAATAATTGGTGGACAGAATTGGGTGCGGCACATAAGCCTCGCATTTTTTCAAATACGGTTCTTCGTGGTGGTCCACGGTGGCGTTGGTCAGATGAGAATTTTGCGTATCTATTCTTCGGTTCTGATAGTAGAAAAAAATTGAGTTTTACGCTAGGTTACGTAAACAGCCAGGCAGCGGAAAAAAACTTTTCGTTGGCGCGGTATGTCTTTAGATTATACTACCAACCTTTTGATGCTTTTAATTTGTCTATTTCTTCTGAATATGAAGAGAACCCGAATAAAACTCAATATGTGACCGAAGCTGATTTTAATGGCGATGCGAGATATATTACTGGTAATATTGATCAAAAAACGTTTAGCACTTCTATCCGTTTTAATTATAGTATAAATCCGAATCTATCTATTCAGTATTATGGTGAGCCATTTATTTCTCGTGGTACATATACCGATTTTAATTATGTGAATAATCCTATTGCAGAAAGGCTCAATGAGCGAGTAACTCTATTCTCCGAAAATCAAATTTCTCAATCTAATAGTACTGATAATTATTTGATTGATGAGAATTTTGACGGAATTACAGATTATCAGATTGAAAATCCAGATTTTTCATATGTGCAATTTCGATCGAATTTAGTATTGAGGTGGGAATATGTACCTGGTTCGGAAATCTTTTTAGTTTGGTCGCAGGGGGTAGTGGGAGCAGGGGACCCAAGTGAAACATTGGGTAGAAATTTAGATCGACAAATCTTGGGACAAAAGAAAGATAATACGTTTTTATTGAAGGCAACGTACAGGTTTATTCTGTAAATATTTGGTTTTTATGATGTAACCATTTGATCTATTTTGAAATAATAAGGCGTTTTTTTCGTTTTCAGGGGTGTACAACCAAAAAAAACTAAAAAGATGTATAAACATATTTTACTTATTGCAGGGGTAGTATTTACACTTGTATCCTGTAGTTCTGATAAAGATGAAACACAAACGGAGGCAGAAGATACTAGCACTGCTATTATTGGTACATGGGACGCTACGGAGCTTGAAATTGATAATGAGACCGCAAGCGATGATGTTAAATTTGGGAAACAAATATTAGATTTTCTAACAGCTAAAGATTGTTACATCATTATATTACAGTTTAATGAAGATTTAACCGCCAGTGCTTCAAACTCTGCAAATTATGTAGAAGTAAACGCTACCAGTTCTGGTTTGGATATCCCTTGCCCTACGGATTCTGATATCAATGAAAGTACTTATATTTTTGATGGTGAAACCGTAACGACCATTGATGAAAATGGAGAGGAATTGACCATAAGCGTTTCTATTGACGGAAACATTATGACAGTTGATGCAAGTGACTTGGATATTCCTGACTTTTCTGAAGACGGACAATTAATTTTTGTAAAACGCTAAGATTTACAAAGTGTATAGAATTTAAAAATCCTTGTCTAATGGCAGGGGTTTTTTATTGCTTGTAAAATTTTGTTTTTATATTCTGATGCTCTGATTGTATGGTAATCATATACAAACCTTTTTCAAGGTTGAAAACAGGAATGTTCAGAGCGTTTCTTTTAATTTCCCATTTGTGGAAAATGACCTGATTACCATAACTGTCTCTAACAGTAATGGCGGCATTTTTATCATTTTTTAGACCGAGTACATTGATGACATTGGTTGCCGGGTTTGGAAAGACCTTAACCTCTTGTGCAACTAATGAAACGGCGTTAAACACCGTAAAAACTAAAATGATAAAAAGTCTTTTCATGAAAAATAGCGTACCTCATTGTAGAAGTAGGCTATATGCTAACGTTTTAAAAATACATTTTCGTCTTCCTTTAAAGAAACTTTAACATAGCCTAACTTTAATGCGCAACCAACCAATTCTCACCCAATCCAACTTCAACATCTAAAGGTACTGCCATGGTATATGCATTTTCCATTTCAGATTTAATGAGTGTTTGTAATTCTTCTAATTCCGGTTTATAAATATCAAAGACCAATTCATCATGTACTTGCAATAGCATTTTAGACTTGTAATTGCCTTCTTCCAATTTATTATGAATATTGATCATGGCGATTTTTATGATATCTGCCGCACTACCTTGAATAGGTGCGTTTACGGCATTTCGCTCTGCAGCCCCTCGAACTATGGCGTTACTACCATTGATATCTTTTAAATAGCGTCTTCTGCCCAACACAGTTGAAACATAGCCATTGTCACGTGCAAAATCTACTTGCTCACTCATGTAGTTCCGTAGTTTCGGGTAGGTCTTGTAGTAGGTATCTATTAATTCTTTTGCCTCTTTTCTTGATAGGTCCGTTTGGTTACTTAATCCGAATGCAGAAACACCATAGATGATTCCGAAGTTTACAGTTTTTGCATTACTACGTTGTTCTCTAGTTACTTCATCTAATGGAACATTAAAAACTTTTGATGCAGTAGAGGCATGAATATCTTCACCATTTTTAAAAGCTTCTATCATGGTGGTTTCTTCACTTAACGCAGCAATAATACGTAGCTCTATTTGTGAATAATCCGCTGCTAATAAAGTGTAGTTCTCATCTCTTGGTACAAACGCTTTTCTTACTTGTCTACCGCGCTCTGTTCTTATTGGTATGTTCTGTAAATTAGGGTTGTTACTGCTTAAGCGCCCTGTTGCAGCAACGGTTTGCATATAATCTGTATGCACTCTTCCTGTAGACGGTTCTACTTGTTCTGGTAATGCGTCTACATAAGTGCTTTTTAATTTAGCAAGACCTCTATAGTCCAATACATTCTGTATGATTTCGTGATCTTTCGCTAAATACGATAACACATCTTCTGCGGTGGAGTACTGACCTGTTTTTGTCTTTTTAGGCTTGTCCACTAGTTTCAGTTTGTCAAACAGTATTTCACCTAGTTGTTTTGGTGAACCAATATTGAATTCTTCACCGGCAGCTTCATAAATTTTCTTTTCTAGATTGCTGATGTCATTGTTCAAGTCGTCTGAAAGTGAATTCAAGAATTCTTTGTCTAAATTGATGCCTTCCAATTCCATATCTGCCAATACTCGTAATAGCGGAATCTCAATATCTTGAAATAACTTTTCTGTATTCGCTTCTTTTAATTCGGGTCTAAAATGTTGTGCAAGTTGATAGGTGATATCAGCATCTTCAACCGCATATTCCGTTTGTTTTTCTAACGGAACATCGCGCATGCTCAATTGATTTTTTCCTTTTTTACCAATGAGTTCAGTGATGGAAACGGGAGTGTAATTTAAATAGGTCTCTGCAAGAACATCCATGTTATGACGCATATCAGGATTAATTAGATAATGTGCCAACATAGTATCGAACAAAGGTCCTTTGACATCAATATTATACTTATCCAGTACCTTAATGTCATACTTAAGATTTTGACCTATTTTTTCAATTTCTTCAGATTCAAAGAACGGGCGTAACTCTTCTAAAAGTGCCTGTACTTCTTCTTTATTAGCTGTGAAGGGAATGTAATATCCTTTTGTAGCTTCCCAAGAAAAAGCAATACCAACTAATTCTGCTGTCAAAGGATCTAAACCTGTAGTTTCGGTATCAAAACATACCGAAGTTTGCTGCATTAAGTTTTTTAAGAATAATTTCATCGCCATACCAGGGGCAACACTTTGGTAAGAGTGTGCAACATCTGCAATGGTCTTTCTACTTGAAAAATCTTTAACGGTTGCACCAGAATCTGCGGGACTTCCAAATAGCGAGAACTGTCCCGATCCAGCATCTTGTATTTCTTTTTTGGCTGCGGGTTTATTGGTAGTTTCTGTAGTGGATTCTTCCACTTCAGCAGAGAACAACTTAATAAATTGATCTTTTAACCTTCTAAACTCAAGCTCTTCGAAAATTTTCTGAACTTCTTCGGCATTCGGTTCAGACATCTCGTAATCGGTAGCATTAAAAACGACATCTACATCCAGGCAAATAGTTGCCAATTTTTTGGATAGTAAGCCAAGTTCACCATTGGCTTCTACTTTCTCTTTCATTTTACCTTTTAGCTTATCGGTATTAGCTAAAAGACCTTCCATTGAATCAAACTGCTCTATGAATTTTTTTGCAGTTTTATCGCCAACACCTGGTAAACCGGGAATGTTATCACTGGCATCCCCCATCATTCCCAAGTAATCAATAACCTGTTCTGGTCTTTCAACCCCAAAACGTTTTTGAATTTCTGGAATACCCCAAATTTCAATACCGTTACCCATTCTAGCAGGGCGGTACATAAATATATTTTCAGATACTAACTGACCAAAATCTTTATCTGGCGTCACCATAAAAACTTTGTAATCTTCTTTTTCTGCTTGTTTTGCCAAAGTTCCAATAATGTCATCTGCTTCCCATCCTTCTTTTACTACTACAGGAATTTGCATAGCATTTAAGATATCTTGAATATAAGGTACAGCAATACGAATGGCATCGGGAGTTTCTGATCTGTTTGCTTTATACTCTGGGAATAACTCAGTACGTTCGGCACTACCTCCCTTATCAAAACAAACGGCTAAATGATCTGGTTTTTCACGGCGTATAACATCGAATAAAGAATTCATGAATCCCATAATTGCTGAGGTATCCATTCCTTGAGAATTTATTCTTGGATTTTTTATAAGTGCGTAATAACCACGAAAAATTAGTGCGTATGCATCTAGCAAAAAGAGTCTTTTTTGATCTGCCATTTTTGAGTATTGATTGTAAAGCGTTAAAAGTACAAATTGATCGTGAAACAATAGGGTAGATTTCCTGAATGCTTAGAAGTTTTGTTATTCAATATTTATTTTTCAGGAGATTCATAATCCCCATATATTCTAAAATATTTATAAACGTAATAACCAATGTTTTCACCCTCATCATTTTCAAATTCCTTATACCTTATTTCTAAATTATCGTAGTCTACTAAATTGACTTTGAAAGGTTTGATGTTAATTTCTGAACTATCAATAGTATTCGTAAGTCTAAAACTAAGTTTTTCAGCGGGTAATATTATCCATTTTCCATCTTTACTAGTTTTTGAATCAAGTTCACAAAAATCAGTCCGCCCAGAATTATTTTCGGTTTCAAAATAATCTTCAAAGTAAAGATTACCATCTTCGAAAAGGATAAATTCTGTTTGACTTTCACATTTCCCAGTTGATAAATATTCATCTGAAGAACTATCCTTGAAAAAAACAATTCTTCTGGATCCAACCCATTTGCCAGCTATCTGTTCAGAAAAACTATATTCTTCTTCAATAGTGCACCCTGATAATAAAGTCAACATAGCTGTTAGAAATGAATAAACTGTTTTCATTATTGATATTTTAGAAATGGTTTGAGGAATAATAGTCAGCTTCTTTTTCCTGAAGTAGGTCATAATAATCAACACCTAATAAGTATTGTACATTATATAAGCCTACTTTTAAAGGAGCATTTAAATCTGTATAAAAGACTTTATTGTATTGTTTAAAAAAATTACTGTTTTCTTCTAACCTTGTGATAGGTTCTTTAACATAGGCATTGATAAAAAATGAACTGGTATATTGGTAAACATGAATAATTTCATGTGCAATAACCTTTTCTATATCAACATTAATATTACGTTTAAATTGAATTATATAAAGCGACTCCAAATGGTTCACTATCTCTTAATTTAGGTAATTTTTTGTTTTTGAAAATAAAATGACCAGAGTATAATGTTCTTTTAAAATCAAATTTTGAGGT
The DNA here is from genome assembly GCF_004364175.1 of Maribacter caenipelagi. Classification (GTDB taxonomy): domain Bacteria; phylum Bacteroidota; class Bacteroidia; order Flavobacteriales; family Flavobacteriaceae; genus Maribacter; species Maribacter caenipelagi. The sequence continues at coordinate 800,853 of NZ_SNZW01000011.1, forward strand.
TGCAAATCCATATGCATTACCGTAAAGTGCAAAGGGTAAAATTCGATAGCGTAGTTTTTTTTCTCGCTTAAAATCATATTCCAGATAATTAAAGCCGAAATCTATGTGCCATCGTGCCCAAAAGTTTCGATTAGCGGAGGCGTTATAAATAATGGAGTTGCCTGCCGAATTCAAAATTTTAGAAGGCCACAAGTAGGTGTAGTTATCAGTTCTATGAAATTGCCTTACCAGCCTTTTGCTTTCAAAGGTTAAATAACCTCCTAAAGCACCTTGATACATACCTTTGAAAAAAACCTTCGAACCCTTTTCATCAGGTTTCTTGTTGATCAAAGCTCCAACTCCGCCTATGATAGCTTTTGAACCTATATTGTAAAAAGCAGCTTGTGAATCGTTTCTTTGTGGATATAAATATCCTGAAATCAATAAAATTAGAATTATCCTCATGGTTGGTTTTGAGGGAAATCTGAAATCAAAAACTACGCCATTTGTAAGATTTTTCAGAAATATTCTTAACTTTTTAAATAACTACCTGAAGGGTTGTTAATATGACCTTCTTTAGTGTAGGTTCTATAACTGAAGCCTGGGTGAATACAGTAGCCGCCTGTTTCGCCTTTTTTATTAATGGCTATAAAACCAATTTGAAAATCTTGCTTGTCCTTATTTTTAGCGATGATGCGTTTTACACCTTCTTCGCATGCTTCTTGTGGCGATTTGCCTTGTCGCATTAATTCAACAATTAAGAAACTACCAACGGTTCTAACCACTTCTTCGCCAACACCTGTTGCTGTAGCGCCGCCAACTTCGTTGTCAACGAAAAGTCCGGCGCCAATTATAGGGGAGTCACCAACTCTACCTGCCATTTTATATGCCATTCCGCTAGTGGTACATGCGCCCGCAATATCACCATCGGTATCAATTGCTAACATGCCAATTGTATCGTGATTTTCTATATTGATAATGGGTTTGTAATGTGAGGTCTTTTTCCATTCTTGCCATGCCTGTTTCGATTCTTCAGTTAACAAATCTGTTTTTTCAAAGCCTTGCTCGTAAGCAAACTGTTCTGCGCCTTTACCGGCAAGCATTACGTGCGGAGTTTCTTCCATCACCTTTCTGGCGACCGAAATAGGGTTAGCTATATTTTGTATGGCAAGTACGGCGCCACAATTGCCATCTTTGTCCATAATACAGGCATCTAAAGTAACATTGCCATCTCTATCTGGTCTGCCGCCATTACCAACTGTACTGTTGTTTAAATCGTTTTCTTCGACCATAACACCTTGGTGAACGGCATCAAGAGCATTGCCTCCTTTTTCTAATACTTCCCATGCTTTGGCGGTTGCATTTCCAAAATCCCATGTGCAAATTGCTATTGGTGTAATACCAGCTTTGCTGCTTACTTTTTCTATAGTTTCATCTTTGAATGAAGCTAATAATGGTGCCGATACTATTCCTGCAGCCGCAGTAGTAGAATTTCTTAGAAACTTTCTTCTTTTCATGGGTTTGGTTCTTTACTTTTAGTGACCTTAAATATAGCAATATGATAGTAGAAGTTTGTGCTAATTCTTTAGAATCTGCCTTGGTTGCCGAACGTGCTGGTGCAGACCGTATTGAGCTATGTTCAGAATTGGCAGTAGGCGGATTAACTCCTTCCTACGGATTGTTGAAGGTTGTGAAAGAACAAGTAACTATTCCGGTTTATGTGTTGATTAGACCACGTAGCGGAGATTTCACTTATACGATTGATGAATTAAATATTATGCTTTCTGATATTGAATTATGTGTTGAATTAGGTTTTGACGGAATTGTATCGGGAGCTCTTTTAAATGATTTTTCTTTGGATGTTGTACAAACCCAAAAGTTAAAGACTGCGGCCGGTAATTTAAAATTTACCTTTCATAGGGCGTTTGATTGGATTAAGAATCCGTCGGAAGCTTTAGAACAACTTGAAGCAATGCAAGTAGATTATATATTATCATCTGGTCAGCAAAAATCTGCTCCGCTAGGTATTGATTTTTTATCCGAATTAAAAAGTAAAACTAAGTCTATTCAAATTATGCCTGGTTCTGGTGTAAATGCAAATAATATTGAATCGTTTAAAGATAAAGGCTTTAGTGTAGTACATTTATCAGGCACCGCAATGATACGGGTGTCGCCTTCCAAACCATTAATTACCATGAATTCAGAGCGTTTTTTGAGTGATGACCATATAGCGGTAACCCAATTGGAAAATATTAAATCTGTCGTATCCAAGGTTAAATAAAATGTAAATGAGCACACATACCGCTGTTATACAGATATCTTTGTAAAAATTAATTAGAATGATTCGTTGGTTTATTTTTGTCATAGCTTATGTAGCGTTGAGCTTTTATGTGCTTCAGGCATTGAAAACAATTACGAAACAACCATGGTGGTCGTGGTTATATATTGTCGTTTCATTAGTGGTCATGCTAAATTTTATCTACCAATTTTCTATAGGTGAAGAAACGGGTCGTGTTTTAAGTATATCTAAAAGTTATGCTTTCGGGTTTTTGTTGACCTTGTTAACATTCAATATTATTACAATTTTATTTTTGTTTTCAGAAGATATGTATCGTCTAGTTTCTGGAGTGTATCAAAAATTATATGGCGAAGAAAAGCAATTTGGGTTGCCGGCTCGTAGACGATTTTTAAGTTTATTGGCAATGGGTATCGCTGCTGTACCATTTGGTACTTTATTGTACGGAATGTACAAAGGGAAATACAACTTTAAGGTCTTAAAATATAATTTAGAGTTCGATGATTTACCCGATGGTTTTGATGGGTATCAGATTACCCAAATATCAGATATACATAGTGGTAGTTTTGATGATCGAAAAAAAATCGAGTACGCTGTAGATCTTATCAATAAACAAAAAAGTGATGTGCTTTTGTTTACTGGTGATATGGTAAATAATATGACCTCTGAAATGGAACCTTGGGCTGATCTTTTTAGCACACTTCATGCTAAAGACGGTAAATTCTCTGTGCTTGGAAATCATGATTACGGTGATTACATTCCTTGGGATACCGAAGAGCTGAAACATCAAAATTTAGAAGATCTTAAAAAGCTACAAAAAGATATGGGTTTTGATCTTTTGCTCAATGAACATAGATACCTACAAAACGGAGATGATAAAATTGCTTTGGTAGGAGTAGAGAATTGGGGTAAAGGCGGATTTAAAAAAGCCGGAGACCTTAAAAAAGCTGCCTCACAGATTAATGTCGATGATTTTAAAATATTAATGAGCCATGATCCATCGCATTGGGAGATGGAAGTAATACAAGATGCTTATCACTATCATTTAACCTTAAGCGGACATACCCACGGAATGCAATTTGGTATCGAAATACCAGGATGGATCAAGTGGAGCCCCGTAAAATGGAGGTATCCTTACTGGGCAGGTATTTACAAAGAAATGGGTCAATTCATTAATGTAAATAGAGGATTTGGTTTTTTAGGATACCCTGGTAGAGTAGGAATTTGGCCTGAAATCACAGTAATTACACTTAAGAAAAAGGTGTTAACATGATTTTAACCCTTTTACAGAACTACAAATGGGATGCTAGGAGTAGTATTTTAACAATTTTTATTACATTTGGCTAACATTGAAAAGCATTTTATATGTCCAAATTTGGTGAGCTAATAGATTTAAAAGTACCCGTTCTTCTGGATTTTTATGCAGAGTGGAACGAACAGTCAACTGCTATGCATCCTGTATTAAGAGATGTTGCGGCAGCTTTAGGCGATAGAGGTAAGGTCATAAAGATAGATGTTGACAAGAACAAGGAGCTTTCTCAAGCTTTACGAGTTAAAGGTCTACCTACTCTTATGATTTACAAAAAAGGTGAAATGGTATGGCGCCAAAGTGGCGAGCAAGATGCTAATACACTTATTGGTATTTTAAAAGAATACGTTTAGACTAGTATAATTTTAAAATAAAAAAGCTTTGAGTGTAAACTCAAAGCTTTTTTATTTTGCGATATTTTAAACCGTATCATTTATTCTATGATGTCAATTTTGGTATTGTCTGGTAGAATAGTATCTGAAACCGGCATTGTATCTCTCATATCTGGATCAGACTTTAGCAATTCTTCACGCATGTCCATATCATCTTCATCTTTATAGAAGTGTTGGAACTTGTCAATATACTCATTGAAGATCAATGTTTCTTTCTCGGCAATATCTTCGCTATCATTTGTTATGATGATATCTATATTTCGTCTGTAAGCTTCCATATCTGCGATGATGTCATCAATATTACTGTATTGCTCATCTAAGCTTGTAGAAGCATAATATTCCAATCTTTCTTGATATTTCTTTTTTAGTTTTTCGAATAGCGCACGTGCTTTATCGCCTTCGCCAACTTTATAGTAGCCATCTATAAAAGGTTCCACCAAAGTGTAGTACCCGAATTTATCTACTGGCATATTGGTTAACGATATTTCGATAATATCTTTGGCCCTGTCGATTTTGTTCTCTTTGATTAACGCCTCTGTTAAACGAGCTAAGTTGCCTCTAAAAGATACACTTTGAATACGTGTTTGGGTATCGTGGTAAATATCACCACCTGCATTGCCCCAATCCCATCCGGTAACTATATCATACATTAAATCAGTATCGATACGGCCAAGCTCAAATGCATTAGGTCTTTCTGTACGAATTGGTACCAGTTTATAGGCTAATCCATCTAATTGTAAGTAATCTTTCATCCATAGGTACTCGGCATCGTCAAAACTACCTCCTGAGAAGTATAAAGGACGTTTCCAATCGTTGTTGGCTAAGATGTCAAGCATCATCATGCTCTTCTTCGTTATTGCGCCGGGTAGATCGATATCAATATAGTCTACAATAAGGTCGGCATCTTTTTCTTTTAACAAACCACTGCTCAATACATTTTGTTTGTTAACCGGCACCCTAATTTTATTGGTAGGGTAGTAGACCATGTTTTGAGTATCTTCAGAATATTGACTTAGGTCTGCCCCGTTTTGCTCAAATAAATACTTAAGCTTTGTTCTTGGTTTATCACTATCGATCCAGTTTATGAAATCTTTAATTGGCCATCTGTTTTCTGTAATACCTTGGTGGTATAACACATCTCGTGAGCCCCATCTATATTTCTCATGCGTAATTTGAGAAGGTATTGGTGCACTTTCATATGCCGCGACCTTCATTTGGTCCACATACCAATCTGTTTCAAATAGACTGGTACAGACAATACGTACATCTGTTCTGTAGTTTTCAATTTCTTGAGCATACCAAATAGGGAAGGTGTCGTTGTCGCCAATTGTAAATAATATAGCGCCAACATCTTCTTGACATGAGTCTAAATATGCCTTTGCAGATGAATTTGCAGTATACCTGCCTGATCTATCATGATCATCCCAATTCTGTACAGCCATTACCGTAGGTACTGCAAGTAAGGTAACTACAACTACTACTGGTGCTAAAATTTTAGGCGTTATCCAATCTTTAAAGCTATCATAGAGTCCGTAAACCCCTAAGCCGATCCAAAGCGCAAAAACATAGAATGATCCCACAAGTGAATAATCTCGCTCACGAGGTTGAAAGATTCCCGGATTGGTGTAAAATTGAATTGCCAAACCTGTAAATAGGAAGAATATCAGCAATACCCAAAATTGCTTTTTGTCTTTTGAGACTTGAAAAACGATACCTATAATTCCTAAAATCAAAGGCAAGAAGAAATAGGTATTTCTTCCTGGGTTGTTTTGTATATCGCTTGGTAAGTTATCTTGACTACCTAATCGCCAGCTATCGATGGCATTAATGCCGCTTAACCAATTTCCGTTTTCATTGTAACGACCTTGAACATCATTTTGTTTTCCAACAAAATTCCACATGAAATATCTTAGGTACATATAATTGAACTGAAACTCAACCATGTATTTTACATTGTCCCAAACGGTTGGTGGCTGCACTTCTATATACTCGTCAAACCGTTTTAAGAAACTAATGTATTGGTCGGCACCAATTTCGCCATTTGCAAAACCTATTTTAACTTGTTCTGCAGCTTGTCTTAATTCTTGATTTGGTTGCGTAATTCTAAAATCTAATGCCCCAAAATAGCGCATATAGTTTTCTGCGTTTTGAGAGCTCCACATTCTAGGTAACAAGCCTTGGTGTTTTGGATTAGGACCCTGAACCGCATCGACATATTTGTTAACTACGATATACTTATTTAAGGTGTAATCTTTCTCATATTTAGGTTTGCCGTCTTGGTCTTCACCTGCTGCAGCAAACATGTCAGAGTAATACGTGCCGTAAACGGGACTATCAACACCCGGGTATTGCTCTCTATTGTAATATGCTAAAAGTGCTCGAGCATCTTCAGGATTGTTCTCGTTGATGACAACCTTTGCATTTGCTCTAATAGGTAACATTAACCAAGAAGAAAACCCTAAGAATAAAAACATCATACAAAGAACAATGGTGTTTGCAGTTCTGTAATTGTTTTTTCGAGTATAGTTTAATGAGAAGTAAAAAGCAGCTATGAATAGTAGCCCTATTATAATAGATCCAGAGTTAAATGGTAACCCGATACTGTTTATGAAGAAGACCTCTCCCCAACCAAAAAGTTGAAGAACATAGGTTAGCGAAAATTTATATACCAACATTAAAATAGCAATAACGATAATGTTAGCCAGTAAAAAATTCTTAACGGTAGTTTCCTTGTAGGTTTTAAAATAATAAAGTAAACCAATTGATGGTATAGCCAAAAAGCCCATAAATTGAATACCGAAAGTAAGACCTACGACGAAGGATATTAATACAATCCATTTGTTTCCACGAGGATCATCTAAATTATCTACCCATTTTAATCCCATCCACAGTAATAACGCCATTATAAAACTTGCCATGGCATACACTTCAGTTTCTACTGCATTAAACCAAAAACTATCTGAAAAAGTAAATGCTAATGAGCCTACTAAGGCACTACCAAAGACTGCAATTGCTTTACTGTTGGTGAACGGACCATCTTTATCTATCAATTTTCTGGTGATATTGGTAATCGTCCAGAACATGAATAAAATGGTAAAGGCACTTGATACACCAGATACCAGATTGACCATCATGGCAACTTGACTTGGTTCTAAAGCGAACATAGCAAAGAATGCACCTATCATCTGTAATAATGGTGCTCCTGGTGGGTGACCCACTTGAAGCTTGGCAGCTGTTGCTATATACTCCCCCGCATCCCAAAAACTATTGGTGGGTTCTACGGTAATGTAGTATGTAATAAGGGCTATGAAAAATACGGACCATCCTAATATGGTGTCCCACTTGTGGTAGTTCTTTGAAAACATGAAGCTTGGGTTAAACCTAAGTGGCGAATTTACTAATTAATATAGAAAGGAATGAACTATTTTTATAAACCTTTAACATGGTTAAAGCAGATTTTTTTCATTTTTACTTTAAAAAATGTTTGGTGATACAAAACTTTATTTTAAATTTGCAGCCTCTTAAAAAGGTATTGGCCCATGGTGTAATGGTAACACTTCGGTTTTTGGTACCGTCATTCAAGGTTCGAGTCCTTGTGGGCCAACTAAGAGAACAAAGATAATCCCGATGTCATTCGATATCGGGATTTTTGTTTTTATGATTGATATCATTTTATTTTTATTTGAATCGAAAGATATTAGCAGTTCATATTGTATTTGAATGTGTAATGTGAAGAAATGGTTAATTGTGTGTAAGTATTTTTGTACATTTAAACCGATAACGTTACAAATTCATCGGAAAAGAAACCATTTCGATCATGTTATTATTTACTTTGGTACCCTAAAGAACTTAACCCTATGAAACTCTCTCCAAAAGTTTTAAAGATATTATTGATTGTTGTTTTGCTTGGATTTGGAATCGGATTCTACATGCAAGATGTAAAACATGAAGAAAGTACAGCCCATGCTTGGAAAGCGAATCGCTATAATTTAGATCGCTTTAATAAGATTATGGAGTACAACAAGAAAATGAACTCATCTAACTGGAGGGTTCTAAAAGATAGTATCGATCAACAGCTGGATACACTTATGATACTTCGTTTTCGTAAAGAAGTAGATAGTTTAGAAAATACTGAACCACAGGCGTACAGCGATCAAGTTGAGGTGCATGCTTCTTTTATGCCTCAATAATTATTTCAATTTTATATTCAAATTAAGATGGGTTTATAATCCGTATTAAATAGTATCCTCAGGGCTTGTTTGCTCGGGGGTGTCATTTTTTAGTTCGATAAGTTCTTCACTTTCCGACTGTCTAATGGCATCTTCAGCTAAATTTCTTTCGGTAATCTCTTCGTCAATTTCATCTAGCATAGTGCCCATTTTTCTTTTATCGCGAATCATTGCCCATGTCATTACTAAACTGGTGGCAATTATTACAAACAATAGAATACCCGATTCGAATCCTTCAATTTGGGCTTCCATTGGTATTGCGTAGAAAAGCAAGACAGTAATTAATCCTCTTGGTGCAATAAATAATTGCGGTAGCATATCTTTTCCTACGAAAATCATCAATATCAAAAAACGAATCGCGTAAATAGAGGCTATTATTAATAAGCTGACGATTGCAACATTAATGCTGAGTAGTGATGATAATACAATGGTAATACCGAATATTACAAAGAAGAATGTTCTAACTACAAAGGCAGTTTCTAGAGTGACGATATGTAGCTCATGATAAATTTGCTGCATTCGTTCTTTTTCAAGAAAAATCTTTGCTTTTCCAGGAAAAAATAGGTTGACATTCTTTACAATTAGTCCAAATACAAGTATGATAATTAAGGACGATAGATGCATTTTCTTTCCTATTGCGTATAGAAGAAGTAGAACCGAGATGAGTAAGAATAATTTTGCCTGACTTTTTATGCGTTGAAAGACTAAAATAATTGCGTAGCTGGCAACCAAAGCAATAACTATAGTTACGACTAAGTTGATGCTAAAACCTACTGCGCCCGTATCTTCTGCTGGGTTTAATTTACCGGTCAAGAAATAGAACATCATAATACCCATGATATCAGAAAACGTACTCTCGTAAATATGAAATTCTTTTTTCTCTTCGCTCAGTCCGCCTACGCTAGGTATAATAATTGCACTAGATAATATGGATAATGGTGTGGCGTAAAGCCATGCAGATTGCATGGTCATATTGGGTATGAACTGATAAAGAATTAAAGCGGCGACATAAGCAGAACCTATTAAACCGATTAGCGCGATAGCCATTGATTTTAGAATTGGCCATAATTTTTCTCTCTTTAGCTCTAGTTCTAAAGCGGCTTCTAAAACAATCATGATAAGACCTACTGTACCTAGAATTTCTAGTGACCCTTTAAAATCTGGCATTTCTGGTATAAAAAACTCAAGTCCTATTTTGATAAGAATACCTAAGACAATGAGCATAAGAACTGCCGGAATATTGGTTTTTTTAGAGATACCGTTAAAAAAGAAAGACAATACTACGATTAAGGATGCGCCTATAATTAGGTTGTAAGATGAGAGAATTTCCATTAGTATTAGTTTGGTTGGTGTTTTGCTAAAAATAAGATAATTTCTAAAAGCACATATTCATTGCTCTTTTTATTATTTATTTTGATTGTTTTCATAGTGAATGAATTAGGTGTAAATAGTCTATTGTCGGAAATTAAATTTATTGTATATTTGCAAAGCTGAAAGGATATAAAAGTATTCATGAGGGGACAATTAGTCCCCTCTTTTATTACTTATTATTTATGCTAAAGGAAAAAGTAAAAGAATTATTGGAACAAGGTCTTCAAGAAGATCCCTCCCTATTTTTAATCGATTTCACTATGGGTGCTGATAATAGCATACATGTGGTAATAGACGGTGACCATGGGGTTACGGTTAGTGATTGTATAAAAATAAGTAGGGCTATTGAACATAATTTAGATCGTGATGAACACGATTTTTCCCTTGAAGTTGCCTCTGCTGGTGCAGCTGCTACGTTGGTTATGCCGCGTCAATATGTAAAGAATGTTGGCAGAAAACTTGAAGTTCATACGAGCGATGATAAGTTTGAAGGAAATTTAACCGCTGTAAATGATGATTCTATTGTTTTAGAGTGGAAAGCTAGAGAGCCTAAGCCAATCGGTAAAGGAAAAGTGACCGTTCAGAAAAAAGAAGAAGTAAATTTTTCAGATATTATTAAAGCAAAAGTTGTATTAAAATTTTAATTGTAATTACCAATGGAAAATATTGCGTTAATTGAATCTTTCTCAGAGTTTAAGGACGATAAGTTCATAGACAGGGTAACATTGATGGCCATTTTGGAAGATGTTTTTAGAAATGCGCTTAAAAAGAAGTTTGGTTCAGATGATAACTTTGATATCATTATCAACCCAGATAAAGGTGATTTAGAGATTTGGAGAAACCGTATCGTTGTAAACGATGGTGAGGTTGAAGAACCTAATGAAGAAATTTCATTAACTGCTGCTCGTAAAATTGAGCCAGATTTTGAGGTTGGTGAAGATGTATCTGAAGAGGTGAAGTTAATTGATTTAGGAAGAAGAGCTATTTTGGCATTACGTCAAAATCTTATTTCTAAAATTCATGAGCATGATAATACAACTATCTATAAGCACTTTAAGGATTTAGAGGGTGAAATATATACGGCAGAGGTTCATCACATTCGTCATAAAGCAATTATTTTGTTAGATGATGAAGGTAATGAGATCATCTTGCCAAAAGATAGACAGATACCTTCTGATTTTTTCCGTAAAGGAGATAATGTAAGAGGTATTATCGAAAGTGTAGAATTAAAAGGTGCTAAACCTACTATAATAATGTCTAGAAGTTCACCTAAATTCTTGGAACAATTGTTCTTTCAAGAAATACCTGAGGTGTTCGACGGATTGATTACTGTTAAGAAAGCGGTTAGAATACCAGGAGAAAAGGCGAAGGTTGCTGTAGACTCTTATGATGATCGTATTGATCCTGTTGGTGCCTGTGTAGGTATGAAAGGATCTAGAATTCATGGTATTGTTCGTGAATTAGGTAATGAAAATATCGATGTTATTAATTGGACGGCTAACCCGCAATTGTTAGTTACCAGAGCATTGAGCCCTGCTAGAGTTTCTTCTGTTAAGTTAAACGATGAGAAAATGACAGCGCAAGTTTATTTGAAGCCTGAAGAGGTTTCAAAGGCTATTGGTAGAGGTGGGCATAATATTAGATTAGCCGGTCAATTAACTGGTTATGAGATAGATGTATTCCGTGAAGGAGTAGAGGAGGATGTTGAATTAACAGAGTTCTCTGATGAAATTGATGCTTGGATTATAGAAGAATTCAAGAAGATTGGTTTTGATACAGCACGTAGCGTCTTAGAACAAGATGTTAACGATTTAGTGAAACGTACAGATTTGGAGGAGGAAACTATTTTAGAAGTTGTGCGTATCCTAAAAGAAGAATTAGAAGATTAGCTATATATTAGCACTTAAATAAAAGAACGGGAATCAGTATTTATGGCAGACAATGCAAAAATAAGGCTTAATAAAGTTCTTCGTGAACTTAATATTTCCTTGGATAGGGCAGTGGACTTTCTTAACGGAAAAGGACATGATGTGGAAGCGAGGCCTACCACAAAAATTTCCGATGATGTTTATCAAGTTTTGCTTGACGAGTTCCAGACGGATAAGAGCAAAAAGGTAGCTTCTAAGGAAGTTGGTGAGGAAAAGCGTAAGGAGAAAGAGGCAATTCGAGTTCGATTAGAAAAAGAACAAGAAGATCGTCGCTTGTCCCGTGAGCGAAGAAACGCTGAATCTGAAGAGAAAGCTTTGGTTGGCAAGGTTGAACTTACCGGACCTAAAATGGTCGGGAAAATAGATCTTAATCCTAAGAAAAAAGTTCAGGAAGAACCTGTTAAGGAAACTCCGAAAGCTGAGGAAAAGGTTGCTCCGAAAGTGGAAGAAAAAGCCGCAACTAAGGTAGAAATTAAAGAAACTAGAAAGGTAGTTTTACAAGGTCCTAAAATAGTATCTCAACCTGTACAAAAACCAGAGGTTAAGAAAGAAGAACCTAAAGTTGAAGCTCCAAAAGTAGAGGCAGTTAAAACTGAAGAGACTAAGAAGCCGGAAGTTGAAAAAGAAGCTACGAAGGTAGAGCCCGCAGCTGAAGCTACTCCAGAACCTGAGGCGCCTAAGACTATTGAGACTCAATATCAGAAATTATCAGGACCGAAAATTGCTGGGGAGAAAATCGACCTTAGTAAATTTGAGAAGCCTAAGAAAAAGAAGGAAGATAAAAAACCTGCAACTGGTGGTGTAGACCGTAAAAAGAGGCGTAGAAGAATTGTTACAAAGAATCCTTCTGGTCCAGGTCAAAGTAGAAATACCGGTAATACAGGAGATAGAAATAAAGGTAGAGGAAGATTTGCACCAGTTGCAAAGGTAGAGCCTACTGAAGAAGATGTTCAAAAGCAAGTACGTGAAACCCTAGAGAAACTTCAAGGTAAATCTAAGAAGGGTAAAGGGGCTAAGTATAGAAGAAGTAAAAGAGATCAGCACCGTGAGCAGACGGAGAAGGATTTAGAACAACAAGAATTAGAGAACAAAGTACTTAAGGTTACGGAGTTCGTTACTGCAACTGAGGTTGCAACTATGATGGGTGTTTCTACGACTGAAATTATTTCTGCTTGTATGTCATTAGGTTTAATGGTAACAATGAATCAGCGTTTAGATGCTGAAACATTATCTATTGTAGCTGATGAATTCGGTTATGAGGTTGATTTCGTTACTGCTGATATTGAAGAGAGTATAGTAGAAGAGGTAGATGCTCCCGAAGATTTAAAGTCAAGAGCGCCTATTGTTACAGTAATGGGTCACGTGGATCATGGTAAAACTTCTTTATTGGATTATATCCGTAAGGAAAATGTTATTGCCGGAGAGAGTGGAGGTATTACGCAACATATTGGTGCATATGGGGTGTCTCTTGAGAATGGAGAGCGAATCGCTTTCTTAGATACACCGGGTCACGAAGCGTTTACCGCGATGCGTGCTAGAGGTGCTCAAGTTACCGATATTGCAATTATTGTAGTTGCGGCAGATGATGACATTATGCCACAAACTAAAGAGGCAATTAGCCATGCACAAGCTGCTGGTGTGCCAATAGTTTTTGCAATAAACAAGGTGGATAAATCTACTGCTAACCCAGATAAGATTAAAGAAGGTTTAGCGCAAATGAACTTATTGGTAGAAGATTGGGGTGGTAAAATACAATCTCATGATATTTCTGCTAAGACTGGTTTAGGTGTTAAGGAGTTATTGGAGAAGGTTTTGCTTGAAGCAGAGTTGTTAGAGTTAAAAGCAAATCCAGATAAGCATGCTACCGGTACTGTGGTTGAAGCTTTCTTAGATAAAGGAAAAGGTTATGTATCTACTGTATTAGTACAGTCGGGTACACTTAAAATAGGTGATTATGTGTTGGCCGGTACCACTAGTGGTAAGATAAAGGCGATGCAGGATGAAAGAGGGAATAATGTTAAAGAAGCAGGGCCGTCTACTCCAATATCTATTTTAGGTCTTGATGGCGCTTCGCAAGCTGGTGATAAGTTCTATGTGTTAGAAGATGAACGTGAGGCAAAACAAATTGCATCAAGAAGATCTCAATTACAACGTGAGCAGTCTGTAAGAACGCAACGTCATATTACACTTGATGAAATTGGACGAAGAATTGCATTAGGCGATTTCAAAGAATTGAATATTATCCTTAAAGGTGATGTTGATGGTTCTGTTGAAGCACTTACCGATTCATTCCAGAAATTATCTACTGATGAAATTCAGGTAAATATTATTCACAAAGCAGTTGGTCCTATTACAGAATCAGATGTATTGTTGGCCTCTGCTTCAGATGCTGTTATAATAGGTTTTAATGTAAGACCAATGGGTAATGCTAAAGCAATTGCTGAGAAAGAAGAAATTGATATTCGTATGTATTCTATAATATATGCAGCTATCAATGATCTTAAAGATGCGATGGAGGGTATGTTGTCTCCTGAAATGAAAGAGGAAATTTCTGGTACTGCCGAAATTAGAGAAACATTCAAGATATCTAAAATTGGTACTATTGCAGGTTGTATGGTTACAACCGGTAAAATCTTTAGAAACTCTAATATTCGATTGATACGTGATGGTGTGGTAATATACACCGGTACATTGTCTTCTTTAAAACGATTTAAAGATGATGTTAGAGAAGTAGCAAAAGGCTATGACTGTGGACTTCAAATTAAGAACTATAATGATATCAATGAAGGTGATATCGTTGAAGCATTCCAAGAGGTTGCAGTGAAGAAGAAATTAAAATCTAAATAGAATTTTAATAGAACAGGCTTTTAGAATCTCGTTATAATAAAGCAAAAAAAAATCGACCTATTTGGTCGATTTTTTTGGTTTTAATAACATGGCATCAGGGTATTTTATTCGTACCTCATTGAATTTTCGCTCAGCATCTAATCTTGATGTAAATCTGCCAACTCTTACTCTATAAGTTGGGGAGTCAAAATCTATTTTTGAAGGTAGATCGGGAAAATCCTCTTCTACATTTGCTTTAATAGCTTGTGCCTTGGCGTAGTTTCCAAAACCTACCTGTATTCTGTAATATTCATTATTGCTTAGAGAAGATTTATAGATTTCTAACAACTGGTCAATCTTTGGGTTTTGTTCAATGTTTACAATTGCATCTTGCGAATAGCTAAAGTGAGCAAAACAAGCAAAAACTACTATGGTACTTAGAATTTTCATAACCTATTTTTAATTTTATTTTCGTTACACGCAAAAGTAATTTATTAAGGATCAAACAAATAAATCGAGATCTATTTAGAATATTTCTAAATTGTAAATTATAGATACATTAACATTTTCCAAATAAAGTCTATGTCGTATTTTTGTCTTCGATTTAGGCATTTGGTGGATTATAATTGGTTTCATCTATGACCAAAATCATGCCAAGATTCCGATAGAAATATTCGATATATGAAAAAGGTTCCAAACCGAAATCAGTTTTCTAAAATTTTAGGTTTATCCCTAATTGCATTTTTGCTTTTTGTAAGTCCGTTAACAGCGCAGGATGAACCTGCTGCCGAAGCTGCAACTACCGAGGTAGCGGCCGGTGCGGGAGACGCTAAAAATGGTAAGGCGCTATTCAATCAGAATTGTGCTGCTTGTCATGCGTTGAATCGTAAGATGACCGGACCTGCATTAGAAAATGTAGAAAGTAGATTAAGTGAAGATGAAGGCTTAGGTAAAGAATGGTTGTACGCTTGGATTAAGAATAGTCCTGGTGTTATTAAATCAGGAGATGCTTATGCTAACAAAATTTATGCGGAGTACAATCAAGCTGCAATGACTGCTTTCCCAACGTTGTCAGATAGTGATATCGACGATATTTTAGCGTATACTGCTGCTGCTCCAGCCGCCGCTCCAGCCCCTGTTGCAGGTGCTGCTCAAGCTAACGCTACAACTACTGGGTCTGCCGGTGTTTCTAATGAAATCATATTAGGTGCTTTAGTGCTTGTGTTTGGTTTGTTGGTAGTTATGTTGTTGTTGGTCAATAAAACATTGCAACGTATAGCTCAGGCAAACGGAATTGTAATTGAAAAAGATAGTGCATCAAAAAGAACTCCAATTTGGAAAGCATTTGCTCAAAATCAATTTTTGGTTTTGGTTACTGCAATTGTCCTATTGTTAGGTAGTGCTTATTTTGCATATGGTTGGATGATGCAAGTAGGTGTAGATCAAGGTTATGCTCCTATTCAGCCAATTCATTATTCGCATAAAATTCATGCTGGTGATAATAAGATAGAGTGTAAGTATTGTCATTCTTCAGCTAGGGTTTCTAAGCATTCTGGTATTCCTTCATTGAATGTGTGCATGAACTGTCATAAATCAGTTTATGAGTACACGGGTAATCCAGAAGGTCCGTCTCAGGAAGATTTGGCAAATGGTTACACAAACGAATTCTACACTGGTGAAATCAAAAAGTTGTATAAAGCTGTTGGTTGGGATGAGGAAACTCAGAATTACACTGGCGATAGTCAGCCTGTAGAATGGGTTAGAATACATAACCTTCCTGATTTTGCTTATTTCAATCATTCTCAGCACGTTTCTGTTGCTGGTGTGGAATGCCAAACTTGCCACGGTCCTGTAGAGGAAATGGAAATTATGTATCAGTATTCTCCATTAACAATGGGGTGGTGTATTGATTGTCATAGAGAAACAAACGTGAAGGTTGAGGGCAATGAGTACTACGAGAAAATTCATGCTGAACTTTCTAAGAAGTACGGTGTAGAGAATTTAACAGCTGCTCAATTGGGTGGACTGGAATGTGGTAAATGTCACTATTAATAATAATTTAAAGAAGCTAATTACAGATAATACGTATGGCATCAAACAAAAAATATTGGAAGAACGAGGCGGAGTTAAATCCTAACGATTCCATTGTTGAGGCGCTAAAGCAGAACGAATTTGTAGAGCAGATTCCTGTGGATGATTTCTTGGGTGACAAGGAAACTTTGTCTTCTACAAATACAAATCGTAGAGATTTCTTGAAGTATGTTGGGTTTAGTACCGCAGCTGCTTCTTTGGCTGCATGTGAAGGTCCGGTTGTAAAATCGATTCCTTATGTGGTATTGCCAGAAAATATAGTTCCAGGGGTTGCAAATTACTATGCAACAACTATTGCTAACGGATTTGATTTTGCAAGCATTTTAATCAAGACGCGTGAAGGTCGTCCTATTAAAGTTGAGAATAATACCTTGGCTAAAATTGGCGGTTCTGCTAATGCAAGAGTTCAGGGTTCAGTTCTTTCTTTGTACGATAGTACTAGATTGCAAGGACCATTGGCTAATGGCGAACCAGTTGAATGGGATGTATTGAATGCGGCGGTAAAGGCTAAAATGGGCGGACTTAAAGGTTCTGCTAAAAAAATAGCTGTGCTTACACAAACATACGCTAGTCCGTCAACGAATCGTTTAATGTCAGATTTAGTTGCAGCTAACGAAAATGTTGTTCATGTAACTTATGATGCAATTTCAGAAGATGCTGCTTTAACTGCCTTTGAAAATAAATATGGTGAGCGTGCTTTAGCAGATTACGATTTCGAAAAAGCTGGTCTTATTGTTTCTTTCGGAGCAGATTTCATTGCTGATTGGCAAGGTGGAGGATATGATGCCGGATATTCTAGAGGTCGTGTACCTAAGAATGGTAAAATGTCAAGACACGTACAGTTAGAGGCAAACATGTCATTAACTGGTGCAAATGCTGATAAGCGTGTGGCAATGAAGCCAAGTGCACAGAAAGTTGTTTTAGCAAAGTTGTATGGAAAACTAAACGGTACATCAGTAGGTGGTAACACTTCTGAGTATGATGTGTTGGTTGGTTCTATAGCTACAGAAATAAAGAAAGCGGGTTCAAGTGCAGTTGTTGTAACTGGTTTAGATGATGTTAATGCTCAAGCTGTTGTTTTAGCAATTAACGAAATGTTAGCTAGTAAGGCATTCGATGTTGCTGCGCCTAAATACGTTAGAAAAGGTAGTGTTAAAGCTGTAAATGCTTTAATTGCCGATATGAAAGCTGGTAGAGTTGGTGCTTTATTAATGGATGGAGTTAATCCTGTGTACACTTTGCCAAATGCTGCCGATTTCAAAGAAGGTTTGTCTAAGGTGGACCTTACGGTTGCTTTTTCAACAAATTGGAACGAAACTACAGAAGCTGTTCAGTATGTAGGGTCTACAAATCACTACTTGGAATCTTGGGGTGATATTGAAATTAAAAAGGGGCATTATAGTTTAATGCAGCCTACGATTAAAGAATTATTTGATACAAAGCAGTTTCAAACTGTAGTTTTAGAATTACTTGGAAGCGAGCAGACGTATTATGATTATATAAAAGAAACTTGGTCTTCTTCTGTTCTTAACGGAGCTAGTTGGAACCAAGCGTTGCAAGATGGTGTTTTTAGTTCGGACACTATGGTGGTTGATTCTGAAGGCGCTACACAAAATGTAGCGGCTATAGCTGAAGATGCTGCCGAAGTTGTAACTAATACTTCTATGGCTTCGGCTATACGTAGTTTAGCAAATACGACTAGTGACGGTATGGAGCTTACTTTGTATTCTAAGGTAGGTATGGGTGATGGTCAGCAAGCAAGTAACCCTTGGTTGCAAGAATTCCCTGATCCAATTACAAGAGTATCTTGGGATAACTATGTTACTATTTCTAAGGCCGATGCTGTTGAGCTAGGTGTAGAAAACGTAAATGTCGCAAATGGCGGTATGGACGGTAACTATGTGAAGCTTACGGTAAATGGAGTAAGTATCGAGCAAGTTCCGGTTGTTGTTCAGCCAGGTCAGGCAAAAGGTACTGTAGGTCTTTCTTTTGGTTATGGTAAGAAAGTAGGATTGAAAGAAGATATGCAAACTGGGGTTAACGCCTTTACTTTGTATGATGGTTTCAATGCCAATCAATCTGTAAGTTTAGAGAAAGTAGCAGGTAACCATGAGTTTGCTTGTATTCAATTACATAAAACCCTTATGGGTAGAGGAGATATCATAAAGGAAACAACTTTAGAGATATTCAATACAAAAAATCATTCTGAGTGGAATGAGGTTCCTGTGGTTTCCTTAGATCACCAAGAGGTTCCTGCAACGTCTGTTGATTTGTGGGACAGTTTTGATCGTACTATAGGGCATCATTTTAATATGTCGATTGATTTAAATGCTTGTACCGGTTGTGGTTCATGTGTTATCGCTTGTCATGCTGAGAATAATGTACCTGTCGTTGGTAAGGCGGAGGTAAGAAAATCAAGAGATATGCACTGGTTGCGTATCGATAGATACTATTCTTCAGAAGAAACTTTTGAAGGTGATAACGCCAAGAAAGATGGTTTTGATGGTTTGTTTGGTGATGCTGGATCATTAGGAGGTTTTGGTGAGTTAGAAGATCCTTCTGCTAATCCTCAAGTTGCTTTTCAGCCTGTAATGTGTCAGCACTGTAATCATGCGCCATGTGAAACTGTTTGCCCTGTTGCGGCAACTTCGCACGGTAGGCAAGGTCAAAATCAAATGGCTTATAACAGATGTGTAGGTACAAGATATTGTGCAAACAACTGTCCTTATAAAGTACGTAGATTTAACTGGTTCTTGTATAACAACAATGACGAGTTCGATTTCCATATGAATAACGATTTGGGTAAAATGGTATTGAATCCAGATGTTAATGTTCGTTCTAGAGGTGTTATTGAAAAATGTTCTATGTGTATTCAAAAAACACAAAAGACTATTTTAGATGCCAAGAGAGATGGACGTGTTATTGAGGATGGAGAATTCCAAACCGCTTGTTCTTCTGCATGTAGTAATGGAGCCATTGTCTTTGGTGATATTAATGATGAAAAGAGTAAAGTGTCAGAATTAAAAGCGAGTGACCGTATGTACCACTTATTGGAGCATGTAGGTACTCAGCCAAATGTTTTCTATCACGTTAAGGTTAGAAACACCAACGAAGCATAATCAATAGTAGAAAGTAATTATAACAAAAGTCTATGGCGTCGCATTACGAAGCACCTATACGTAAACCCTTAGTTATTGGAAACAAAGGCTACCACGATGTAACTGTGGATATTGCCGCTCCAGTAGAAGGCAGAGCTAACAAGCACTGGTGGATAGTTTTTTCCATTGCCTTAGTGGCATTTCTTTGGGGAGTAGGTTGTATTATTTATACGGTCTCTACCGGTATCGGTACTTGGGGTCTTAACAAAACAGTAAACTGGGCTTGGGATATTACCAACTTCGTTTGGTGGGTAGGTATCGGTCACGCCGGTACATTGATTTCGGCAGTATTGTTATTGTTCCGTCAGAAATGGAGAATGGCAATTAACCGTTCAGCAGAAGCAATGACAATTTTCTCTGTAGTTCAGGCAGGTTTGTTTCCGATAATTCACATGGGTCGTCCATGGTTGGCATATTGGGTGTTGCCAATTCCAAATCAATTTGGTTCATTATGGGTAAACTTTAATTCACCACTTCTTTGGGATGTATTTGCGATTTCAACTTATCTATCGGTTTCATTGGTATTCTGGTGGACAGGTCTTCTTCCTGATTTTGCAATGATTCGTGATAGGGCTGTATTGCCTTTCCAAAAGAAAATATATAGCTTATTAAGTTTCGGTTGGACTGGTCGTGCTAAAGATTGGCAACGATTTGAAGAAGTATCTTTGGTGCTTGCAGGTCTTGCAACACCTTTGGTATTATCTGTACACACCATTGTATCTTTCGATTTTGCTACCTCGGTAATCCCAGGTTGGCATACAACTATCTTTCCACCGTACTTTGTTGCCGGGGCAATCTTCTCTGGTTTCGCAATGGTGAACACATTATTGATCATAATGAGAAAGGTATGTCATTTAGAAAACTACATTACTATTCAGCATATTGAGTTAATGAACATTGTAATCATGCTAACAGGTTCTATTGTAGGTTGTGCCTACATTACAGAGTTATTCATGGCATGGTATTCAGGTGTAGAATATGAGCAGTACGCTTTCTTGAACAGAGCTACTGGTCCTTACTGGTGGGCATACTGGTCAATGATGACTTGTAATGTATTCTCACCACAGTTCATGTGGTTCAAAAAATTAAGAACTAGTATCATGTTCTCTTTCTTTATTTCTATCGTTGTAAACATAGGAATGTGGTTTGAAAGATTCGTGATTATCGTAACCTCTTTACATAGAGATTACCTTCCATCTTCTTGGACTATGTTCTCACCAACATTTGTTGATATCGGTATTTTCATTGGTACTATAGGTTTCTTCTTTGTATTGTTCTTGTTATATGCTAGAACATTCCCTGTAATTGCACAGGCAGAGGTAAAATCTATTTTGAAATCTTCAGGGGAGAGGTATAAGACCTTAAGAGATTCTGGCAAGCCACTATATCAAATTACAAAAACCAAAGTAGAGGTTAAAGAGCCTATTACTGATGATGTGTTGATGGGTGATGTAGTGCCAGCTGTTGGAGATAAAGTTGGAGTATCTGATCTGTTAAGTGCAGTTGGTACTTTTGATGCAACTACACAAGAAGCTGATGATTTGAAGAAAGTTAAAGGTATTGGTCCTCAAATGGAAGCTACTTTAAATGAGATAGGAATTTACACATTTGCTCAAGTCGCTAGGATGACTGAGACTGAATACAATTTGTTAGATTCTATTACAGGTTCTTTCCCAGGTAGAGCACAACGTGATGACTGGGCAGGACAAGCAGCAATTTTATTAAATAACAAAAGATAAATATGGCATCTAAAGTTATACACGCTTTTTACGATGATGATGATGTGCTAATGCTTGCCGTTAAAAAGGTTAAAGCAGCAAAGCTTCATATTGAAGAGGTATATTGTCCTTTTCCAGTTCATGGATTAGACAAAGCGATGGGGTTGGCTCCGACAAGATTAGCGATAACTGCTTTTTTATATGGTTGCGTTGGTCTTACAGTTGCAACTCTTATGATGAATTATATCATGATCGAAGATTGGCCTCAAGATATTGGTGGTAAGCCAAGTTTTAGCTATCTAGAGAACTTACCTGCATTCGTTCCAATTATGTTCGAATTAACGGTTTTCTTCGCAGCCCACTTAATGGTTATTACATTCTATCTAAGAAGTAGATTGTGGCCTTTTAAAGAAGCTGAGAATCCTGATGTAAGAACTACGGATGATCATTTTTTAATGGAGATCGAAATCCATGACAACGAGCAAGAATTAAGAGATTTATTAATGGATACTGGTGCAGTTGAAATTAATATATCAGAAAAAAACAGTCATTAAATATGAACAGTTTTAAGAAATTAGCAATACTATTCGGTTTGGCGATCGTAATGACTTCATGTCAGAGTAAAGGTTCTCGTAACTATCAGTACATGCCCAATATGTATGAGTCTGTTGGTTATGAAACTTATGGTGAGGCAGATATTTTGCCAAATAACTCTGAGGCTATGTTGCCACCGGCAAATACTATTAATAGAGGTTGGTTGCCTTACGAAATCGAGAATTCTCCTGAAGGGAAAGAATTATCAAGATTGCAGAATAGCCCATTAGATTCAATGAATGTTGAAACTAACTTGGCTAAAGGTGGTCAACTATACACCATTTACTGTGCAATTTGTCACGGTGATAAAGGTGATGGGAAAGGAACACTTGTAAAAAGGGAAAAGATATTAGGTGTGCCTAGTTATGCTGACCCAGTAAGAAACTTGACAGTAGGATCTACATATTATACAATTCATTACGGATTGAATTCAATGGGCTCTTATGCATCTCAAATGGATACGGAAGAGATGTGGCAAGTATCTGAATATGTAATGAAACTGAAACAAGATTTAACCAAATAATAGGTAAACAATACTATGTATACGTTTTCAAATAGACTTAAAATAGCTTCCTTCGTTCTAATGATAGTAGGTGCATTGGGAATTCTTGGAGGATTTGTTATGGCTCCTGGAACTATAGCAGAGGCGAAAGAAATGGTTGCAAGTCATGACGGAGGTCATGGTGATGCCCATGAGGCTGAAGCAGAACATGCGACGAAAGAAAATGATCATGCTGCGGCTGAAGCTCATGGCGAAGAACACGATTCTTCTCATGACCAGCATTTATTAGATCAATTAAAGAATAGACCTTGGGCGGCATTATACGTTGCGGCATTCTTCTTTTTTATGATATCATTAGGGGTATTGGCATTTTATGCTATTCAACGTGCTGCTCAAGCAGGTTGGTCTCCGTTGTTATTTAGAGTGATGGAAGGTATTACTTCTTACTTGGTTCCTGGAGGAATCATTGTATTTGTCATATTGTTACTTTCCGTATTGCACATGAATCACTTATTCATTTGGATGGATGAGACAGTAGTAGCTCACGATGAATTACTTCAAGGTAAATCTGGATATTTAAATCCTACTTTCTTTTTGATTAGAGCAGCTATCTTTTTAGCGGGTTGGATTGGATATAGAGAGTACTCTAGAAAATTATCTATTGCTCAAGATGCTTCAGATGATGATTCAAACTTTAAATTGAACTTTAGAATATCTGCTGGTTTCTTAGTGTTTTATCTTATTTCTGAGTCTATTATGTCTTGGGATTGGATTATGAGCGTTGAACCACACTGGTTTAGTACATTGTTCGGATGGTATATTTTTGCTAGTATGTTCGTTTCTGGTATTACTGTAATTGCAATGGTAACTATATACTTGAAATCTAAAGGTCATTTACCAGATGTAAACGACAGTCATATACATGATTTAGCGAAATTTATGTTCGGTATCAGTATCTTCTGGACATATCTTTGGTTCTCTCAATTCATGTTAATTTGGTATTCTAACATACCTGAGGAAGTAACATATTACGTAACTAGAATTGCAGATTATAGATTGCCTTTCTTTGGTATGGTAGCCATGAACTTCTTATTTCCAGTTCTATTATTAATGAATAGTGATTATAAAAGAATTAATTGGTTCGTAATTTTAACAGGTATTGTAATCCTTGCGGGTCATTATATGGATATCTTTAATGCAATTATGCCATCTACGGTAGGTGATAACTGGTATATAGGTATTCCTGAAATAGGTTCTATATTGTTTTTTGCAGGTCTATTTATATTCTGGATTTTTAGAGCGATTTCGACACAACCGCTACAACCAAAGAGAAATCCTTTTATTGAAGAAAGTAGACACTTTCATTACTAGTAATTAAGTAAGTATAACATTTATATATACAATGACGACATTATTAACTTTAGCTGTACTTGTACTTGTAGCCATTGCCATTTGGCAACTGACTAAAATATTCGAATTGTCACAGCTTAAAACTGAGCAACACCAAATAGCAAACGATAGCGATAATAAGAATAACGGTTATATGTTATTCGCATTTTTGGTATTCATATACGGAATTACAATTTTCAGTTTCTGGAAATACGGTAAATTTTTACTGCCAGAAGCGGGGTCTGCTCATGGTGAGGAATATGATAGCCTGATGTTAGTATCGATGGTTATTATATTTATTGTACAAACCATTACACAGGCATTATTGCATTACTTTGGTTATAAGTATGCTGGTAAAAAAGGTCAAAAAGCTTTGTTTTATGCTGATAATGATCGTTTAGAGTTTATCTGGACAATTATTCCTGTAATTGTATTAGCTGGTCTAATTCTTTGGGGATTATACACATGGACAACTATTATGGATGTAAATGATGAGGATGACCCTATTATTGTAGAGCTTTATGCGCAACAATTTAACTGGACTGCTAGATACGGTGGTGGCGATAATGTTTTAGGTGGAGCCAATGTAAGAATGATCGATATCGACAAAGCAAATGTGTTAGGTTTGGATGAAGCTGATACTTACGCACACGATGACGTTATTGTTAAGGAACTGCATTTACCAGTTGGTAGAAAAGTGAATTTTAAAATGCGTTCTCAAGACGTATTGCACTCAGCATATATGCCACACTTTAGAGCACAAATGAACTGTGTACCAGGTATGATTACTGAGTTTTCATTTACTCCTATCTACACTACTGAAGAAATGAGAATGAATCAAGATGTAATTGATAAGGTTAAGAGAACGAACAAAATTCGAGCAGAGAAAGCTGTTAGTACTGGAGAGGCAATTGATCCTTGGGAATTTGATTATATCTTACTTTGTAATAAAATTTGTGGAAAATCTCACTACAACATGCAAATGAAGATCATAGTAGAAACTGAGGAAGAGTATAATGAATGGATGAAAGGTCAGTCAACTTTTGCTGAAACGGTAATGAAAGACGATACTAGTCCTGCATTTAATACTGTAAGTTCAGTTTCGATAGGAGAGTAATATTTTTATTCTCGGGTTAACAAAGCTATAATTAGAAAATTAATAAAAATAAGATTACGATTATGTCAGCAACAGCACATGCACATGTAGATGATCACGCACACGACGATCATGGACATCATCATCATAAAGAAACTTTTGTAACAAAGTATATCTTTAGCCAAGACCATAAAATGATTGGAAAGCAATACCTTATTTTGGGTGTTTTCGTCATGGGTTTCATTGGTATTGCGATGTCTTTATTATTTAGAATGCAATTGGCTTGGCCAGGAGAGTCTTTTGCAATTTTTGAAACTCTTTTAGGTAAGTGGGCTCCAGGTGGGGTAATGGATGCTGATGTGTATTTGGCATTGGTTACCATGCATGGTACTATCATGGTATTCTTTGTACTTACTGCCGGTTTAAGTGGTACCTTCAGTAACTTATTGATTCCATTACAAATTGGTGCACGAGATATGGCATCTGGTTTTTTGAACATGGTTTCTTTTTGGTTGTTTGCATTAGCTTCTTTAATAATGATTATATCATTATTTGTTGAAGCAGGACCTGCAGCTGCCGGTTGGACTATTTATCCTCCATTAAGTGCGTTGCCAATGGCACAGCCCGGTTCTGGTATGGGTATGACATTATGGTTAAGCTCAATGGCAATATTCATAGCATCTTCTCTTTTAGGGTCTTTGAACTATATCGTTACTGTTATCAATTTAAGAACTAAAGGAATGTCAATGACAAGATTGCCTTTGACTATCTGGGCTTTCTTTGTGACAGCGATTATTGGTGTTATTTCATTCCCGGTATTATTATCTGCGGCATTATTATTAATAATGGATAGAAGTTTCGGTACTTCTTTCTTCTTGTCAGATATTTTTATTCAAGGTGAGGTTTTACATTACCAAGGTGGTTCTCCAGTTTTATACGAACACTTATTTTGGTTCTTAGGTCACCCTGAGGTTTATATTGTATTATTACCTGCATTAGGTATTACTTCTGAAGTAATGTCAACAAATGCTCGTAAACCAATTTTTGGTTATCGTGCGATGATTGCTTCTATTTTGGCAATTGCATTCTTATCAACGATTGTATGGGGTCACCATATGTTTATCTCTGGCATGAATCCTTTCTTAGGTTCTGTATTTACATTTACAACATTGTTGATTGCGATACCATCTGCGGTAAAGGCCTTCAACTATATAACTACATTATGGAAAGGTAACCTGCAATTGAATCCGGCTATGCTGTTTTCAATTGGTTTGGTGTCTACTTTCATTAGTGGTGGTTTAACAGGTATTATATTAGGTGATAGTACATTAGATATTAACGTGCATGATACATATTTTGTAATTGCTCACTTTCACTTAGTAATGGGTATTTCTGCATTATATGGTTTATTTGCAGGTGTATATCATTGGTTCCCTAAAATGTTCGAGGGTAAACTAATGAATAAGAATTTAGGTTATGTTCATTTTTGGGTAACTGCAGTTTGTGCTTATGGGGTATTCTTTCCAATGCACTTTGTAGGTATGGCAGGTGTACCAAGAAGATACTATGAGAACACTGCTTTCCCTATGTTCGACGAGTTAGCAGATATTCAGGTGCTTATGACCGTATTTGCAATTATTGCAGCGGCAGCACAATTGGTATTCGTTGCCAACTTTGTTTATAGCATATTTTACGGTAAAGTTGGACCAAAGAATCCTTGGAAATCTAATACCTTGGAATGGACTGCTGAACAAAAGCATATTCATGGTAACTGGGATGGTCCTATTCCTGAAGTTCACAGATGGGCTTATGATTATAGTAAGGTTGATGCTAATGGTGAGTATATACTACCAGGTCAAGATTTTGTTCCACAGCATATTCCATTACAGGAAGATGAAGAGGAAATGAATCATTAGAAAATATTAAAATGTATAAAAGCCCAACTAGCAATAGTTGGGCTTTTTCTATGTAAACAGCTTAAGATATTGCTAAGTTGTTCTAATTTTACATAAAATTGGATATCTTCAATTTTTAAATAGACGTATATTATGAAAAAGTTCGCCCTTATTATTATCGTATTGCTTATTTCAGTTAACGGTTATTCACAGCGTAAGCCAAAGATTAAAGGGAATAAAAATGTTGTTGAAGTACGTGAAGATTTAGAACCTTTTACGGCTATAGAATTGGCTGATGATTTGGATATTGTTATTCAGAAAGCTACGTCTGAAGGCTATGCTTTAGAGTTGGATGATAATTTACTGGATGTTCTTAAGTTCAAAGTCGACGATGAGACATTAAAAATATCTTCATTCTATAACATCACATCAAAGAAAAAGCTTGAAATCACCATTTTCTTTCAAGAGCTTAGTAGTATCAAAATGATGAACGGTAAAATTAGTATGAAAGATGTTATCTCAACGGATCGTTTAAGAGTTCAAACTTTTGGCACCTCTAGATTGGAACTTAATGCCACTGCAGACATTATGGATATTACTATGGAAGAAATAAGTTCTGGTGATTTTAATTTAGCCAGTGACTCTTTGAATATTACATTGAAGGATAGAATTGATGTAAAATTGTACACTACAGGGGCGAGCAATAATGTTTATATGTATAAAAATGCCTCTGCTAAAGTTGAAGGTACTGCCGATTTCTTAATGGCAAAACTGTATGGTAATAGTTCTCTTAAAGCATCAGATTTACAAGCTAATGATGTTTTATTAGTTACCGAAGATTCGCCAGATATAGAAGTCAGAGCATTAAATACTTTACAACTAAGTTCAAAGGGTGGTACCAGAACCAAACTATATGGCGAACCACAAATTACCATTTTAGACTTTCTAGATACCTCGCGATTAGAAAAGGAGCGAAACTAATTCGCTATAGGTGCCGTCATTAAATGTTCTGGTATGCCAAAACCATCTACAAGACTATTTAAATGTGGTCTTAGTTCGGTACATAAACGTTCTACACGTTGGCGTATAGCTTTTGACTTAGTTCCGCTAATGTAGCCTTGTTCCAAATACCAAGAAGCATCTTTTCTTATTTCATAAAGTGCATATAAAGTACCTATTTTTTCGAATAGGGCTTTATACTCTGGGTCAGTGATGGTGCTATTGTGCTCTATAAATGATTTATAGGCCAGTTCGGTACTATATGCCTTGCCAAGTGTCATTAAATGTGTTTGAACCTTTAGGAAAGCTTGATATGACGGAATACCTTTTTTAATGTACCCTCTAATGCGCATAGCAATGGTATAGGTCAATCTTCTAGTTCTGTGCTCAAAGGCATGAATATGAAATTTCGGATTGTATAAATGGTCTTTGTCTGTCTTGTTCGTGTATAGCGGATTTATAGTAGAAAGCTTATCGCTTAGTTGAGAGCTCAATAGTTTTAATACTGTTGAAAAGCCTGCACTATTGAATTCAGCCTTAAAATCTGAAAGAACACCTTTGGCAGCAAGCTGTAGGAGTACATTGTTGTCGCCTTCAAAAGTGGTGAATATATCTACATCTCCCTTTAAATCTGCAATTCTGTTTTCTAACAAATAGCCTTTACCGCCACAGGCTTCACGGCATTCTTGAATAGCATCGTTGGCATACCATGTAATAATAGATTTCAGCCCGGCAACCTGCGTTTCAACTTGTCTTTTGTCTGGTTGAGATTCATCGCAGTAAAGCTTCATCATTTTATCTAATGTAATGTGATAGACATATGCACTTGCCACAAGCGGAGTTAAACGTAATTGATGAGATGGATAATCCATCAATAAATCTTCTTGTATTTTAACGCTGTCGTTGAACTGCCTTCTTTTTAAAGAGTGCTTAATAGCTACGGTTAATGCATATTTAGCACCACCTAAACCTGCTCTGGCTACACAGATTCTACCACCTACTAAAGTGCCTAGCATGGTAAAGAATCTTTTATTCGGATTTTTAATTTCTGAATAATAGTCTCCATTGCCTAAAATAGTACCATACTTATTTAATAAATTCTCTTTTGGTACTTCAACTTGATTAAACCATATTTTACCGTTATCAACACCATTTAGTCCGAGTTTATAGCCATTGTCTTCAACGGTAATGCCTGGTAATAATTCATGTTTTTCATTTCTAAGTGGAACTAGAATCGCATGGACTCCTTCATTTTTTCCATTGATAATAAGTTGGGCAAATACAGATGCCATTTTTGAATGTATAGCATTGCCGATATATTCTTTGTTGTCATTTTTTCCAGGGGTATGAATGACAATAGTTTCAGTTTTCTTATTGTATGTAGCCGTAGTTTTTATACCGCGAACATTAGATCCGTGCCCGGTTTCTGTCATGGCAAAGCATCCTAGTAATTCCGCTTTACCTGTGGCGTTTAAATATTTATCATGGTGTTTCTTGGTTCCCAATTTTTGAATGCTTCCTCCGAACAATCCAAATTGTACGCCAAATTTTATAGCTAAGCTTCCGTCTGCCCACATCATATTTTCGAAAATGGTGGCATAGCCCTCCATGTCATTGGTGCCACCATATTCTTTTGGGTATGCCATTGCGCCGTATCCGCTATCCGCTAGAAATTCTACTTGTTTTAAAACATGATTTCGAAATTCTTCTTTGTTACGTCTTACTTCCCATGAAAATATAGGGTCGTTCAATATAGCTCGAAAAGAATCTATAGTTTCGGCATGTTTTCCTTTTAAAATGGAATCTATAGTTTTTGGTGAATACTGTAAAGATTTTTTTTCTAAATCAATATGTACCTCGAATAGATGGTTGTAGTGATTGGGTTGAATACCCAAGTTTATTTCAATCTTTTTAATTTGATTATTGAATGATATTTCGCCGTGGTAATACGAAGCTACTTTTTGGCTAAATGCCGTTAACGGAAAAGTTTCATGCTCCACCAACTTTACACTGCTATTGATAATTAATTGTTTCCAGGTTTTAAACAGCTCGTTCTTAGGTGGGTTTTTAACATCCATCCATGCTTTAAGTTGTTTTTTGTCTTCATTTGATAATGTGTTATCTTCAGAAATGGCATTCTCAACAACATTTATTTCTGAAGCCGACAACAGGTCATCTGACCAGATAATATAAAAGACCGGAATATATTGTAAAACTTGTGCAGTGTAATTTTCTTTTGTCATGCTATGAAATTACAATTTTTAGTTAGATTTCTTATATGTATTTAACGCTTCATTTATCAATGCTTTTAAAATTAATTAGCTACTAGTATACGAGTAAAGTTATCTAGTGTTTGTCTATCTTTGTTAGTGTATGAACGAGTATTTAGACCCATCTGCAGATGGTTTCTCTAACGAGGAGCTAGACATTGAAAGAGCATTAAGACCCATAAATTTTGACGATTTTACGGGGCAAGAACAGGTGCTTGAAAACCTTAAGGTATTTGTTGAAGCTGCAAATAGAAGAGGCGAGGCTTTAGATCATACCTTATTTCATGGTCCCCCAGGTTTAGGTAAAACTACCTTGGCAAATATTCTTGCTAATGAGTTAGGAGTGGGGATCAAGATTACATCAGGACCAGTTTTGGATAAGCCTGGCGATTTAGCCGGACTACTTACCAACTTAGATGAGCGAGATGTATTGTTTATTGATGAGATACACAGACTAAGCCCTATTGTAGAAGAGTATTTATATTCGGCAATGGAAGATTATAAGATTGATATCATGCTAGAATCTGGACCAAACGCAAGGTCTGTTCAAATAAATTTGAATCCGTTTACCTTAATTGGTGCAACCACACGATCAGGGTTGTTGACCGCACCAATGCGTGCGCGTTTTGGTATTCAAAGCAGGCTACAATATTATTCTACAGAACTGCTTTCAACCATTGTAGAACGTAGTGCCGAAATTTTACGTGTACCTATTTCTCAAGATGCCGCTATAGAAATTGCCGGTAGAAGTAGGGGAACACCGAGAATTTGTAATGCATTATTAAGACGTGTGCGCGATTTTGCCGAGATAAAAGGTAATGGTTCTATAGATATGGAAATTTCAAAGTTCAGCTTAAAGGCATTGAATGTAGATGCCCATGGTCTTGATGAAATGGATAATAAAATTCTGACCACCATAATTGATAAATTCAAAGGTGGACCAGTAGGTATTACCACTTTGGCAACGGCAGTATCTGAAAGTGCAGAAACTATTGAAGAGGTGTACGAGCCATTTTTAATTCAACAAGGGTTTATCATGAGAACTCCGCGTGGTCGTGAAGTAACCGAATTAGCTTACAAACACCTTGGAAGGATAAAAGGAGGAATTCAACCTGGCTTGTTTTGAGTATAGACATAAAATCTAAATGGACAAATAGTATAAAAACCGAAGCCAAACGCCTCGGTTTTTTATCATGTGGTATATCCAAGTCAGATTTTTTAGAGGAAGAGGCGCCTAGGTTAGAAAAGTGGCTCAATAAAAATATGAATGGCGAAATGAGCTATATGGCGAATCATTTCGATAAAAGATTAGACCCGAGATTATTGGTCGAAAGTTCTAAATCGGTTATTTCACTTTTATTGAATTACTACCCAGAAGAAACGCAGATAGAAGATTCTTATAAAATTTCGAAATATGCCTATGGTCAAGACTATCATCATATTATCAAAACAAAACTAAGACAGTTACAAGAATTTATCACCGAGGAAATAGGAGACGTTAATGGTCGTGCTTTTGTAGATTCCGCTCCGGTTTTAGATAAAGCTTGGGCAGCAAAAAGTGGCTTAGGGTGGATAGGTAAGAATAGCAATCTACTCACGCAACAAGTGGGGTCTTTTTACTTTATAGCAGAGCTAATAGTAGATATTGAATTAGAATATGATCATGCCGTAACCGATCATTGTGGTACCTGTACTGCTTGTATAGATGCCTGCCCAACTCAGGCAATTGTAGATCCTTATGTAGTTGATGGTAGTAAATGTATTTCTTATTTTACGATTGAATTAAAAAATGAACTCCCTAACGAAATGAAGGACTCATTTGATGATTGGATGTTCGGCTGCGATGTTTGTCAAGATGTCTGCCCTTGGAATCGGTTTTCAAAACCTCATAATGAACCACTGTTCAACCCTAACCCGGATCTGCTCAGCATGACCAAAAAAGATTGGGAAGAAATAACAGTTGATGTCTTTCAAAAAGTGTTTAAAAAATCTGCGGTGAAGCGAACAAAGTTCGAAGGGCTTACAAGAAATATTGATTTTCTTAAAGTATAGTTTCAGTTTTTAAAGAAATTTAAATGATTTTTTAGTTAAATTACTTCTGACTGAAATATATTATATCTACTCTAACGTTTGAGTTTTTGCCTCTCTGATTTTATCTTTAATCCCCTTCGCCTTTTAGTGTTTTAAGCACTATATTGGATTCTTGTTTTGATAAAATGATCCCATAAAAATCTTAAATTTTAAACGGTCATTTTAAACTTGTTAACTAAAAGGAAGAGTTTCAAATGGAGAATAAGGTTCAATTAATTACCTATGTTGATAGATTAGGTGGTAATAATATCAAAGGTTTAAACCTATTATTGAAAAATCAGTTTAAAGATTTGTTCGGTGGCGTTCATATGCTTCCTTTTTATTATCCAATTGATGGAGAAGACGCAGGGTTTGATCCAATTGATCACAAGAAAATAGATGAAAGGTTAGGTAGCTGGGATGATGTTAAGGCGTTAAGTTCTTCTGTAGATGTTATGGCAGATTTAATTGTAAATCATATGTCGGTAAAATCGCCTGAATTTCAAGATTTCGTACAAAATGGAGATGATTCTGAATACGCAGAATTATTTTTGACTTTTAATAAAGTTTTTCCAACGGGAGCGACAGAAAAAGATTTAATTGAAATTTATAGACCACGACCTGGATACCCGTTTACAAGAGTGAAATTTAATAATGGTGAAGAGCGACTTATTTGGACAACTTTTACCACCAATCAAATAGATATAGACGTTTATTCCCAAAAAGGAAGTGCCTATTTAGATAATATTCTTATTGAGTTTCAAAAGGCTGGCGTAAATATGATTCGCTTAGATGCCGCCGGCTATGCTATTAAAAAGGCGGGTACTAG
This sequence comes from Maribacter caenipelagi, assembly GCF_004364175.1. Classification (GTDB taxonomy): domain Bacteria; phylum Bacteroidota; class Bacteroidia; order Flavobacteriales; family Flavobacteriaceae; genus Maribacter; species Maribacter caenipelagi. The sequence continues at coordinate 833,794 of NZ_SNZW01000011.1, forward strand.
TAGTTTTATGATTGAAGAAACCTTTGCTTTTATTGATGAGCTTACCCAAAAAGCAAAGAAAATGGGCATTTCGGTACTAGTTGAGATTCATTCATTCTATAAAACGCAAATAGAAATTGCCAAGAAAGTTGATTTTGTATATGATTTTGCCTTACCCGTATTAGTTCTCGATACTCTTTTTAATGCTAGTGCAGAGAATTTAAAAAATTGGCTAAAAGTAAGTCCTAGAAATGCAATTACTGTCTTAGATACACATGATGGTATTGGTATCGTTGATGTTGCCTCTGAAAATGGTGAAAAAGGATTAATAGATGATTCGACTTTAGATGCTATTGTAGAACGTATGCATGAGAATAGCGGCAATACAAGTAGAAAAGCGACCGGTGCGGCAGCGTCTAACCTAGATTTATATCAAGTAAACTCAACTTATTTTGAAGCTCTAGGTAGAGATGAAAGGGCGTATTTAGCGGCAAGAGCAATACAGTTTTTTGTTCCAGGTATTCCTCAAGTTTACTACGTAGGTCTTTTTGCCGGTGAAAATGATATGGATTTATTGGCAAAAACGAATGTAGGTAGAGATATCAATAGACATTATTATTCTCAAAAAGAGATTAATGATTATGTTCAAACTCCATTTTTTGCAAAGTTCAAAAAATTACTCGTTTTTAGAAATACACATAGCTCTTTTGGTGGTGAATTTATTTTAAAAGAATCATCGAACAGTGGATTAAATATTCGATGGGAGAACAATATTCATTGGTCAGAATTCTATTTAGACTTAAAATCTGTAGACTTAAAAATTACTTATTCTAACCTCGATACCGTTGACTCGTTGTTTTGAGTTTGTATTAGGTAGTTTGCTATAACGTTATAGTTTCTTATAATTGCAAATTCTCACTGACTTATAATGCTCTAAATTATTTTATATGCTATATTGTTCTGGTAGTAAATATTAAGATATTATGAAAATTGGTAAACCAAGTTTAAGTTTTTGGCAAATATTCAATATGAATGTTGGTTTTTTAGGAATTCAGTACAGTTTTGGATTGCAACAAACAGCCATAAATCCTATCTTTTTATACCTTGGTGCACCTGAAGATATGTTACCTATTTTGAATATTGCCGGACCAGTTACTGGTCTGGTTATTCAGCCAATAATCGGAGCGATGTCAGATAAAACTTGGTCAGAACGTTGGGGACGTCGTAAACCTTACTTTTTAATTGGGGCAATTTTAGGTAGTTTATGTTTGTTCGCTTTTCCAACTAGTCCTGTGCTTTGGTTTGCAGTAGGTTTATTGTGGATTTTAGATGTTGGTAATAATATGGCTATGGAGCCATATCGCGCATTCGTAGGCGATAAATTACCCGAAAAACAATTAAGTCTAGGTTACCAGATGCAAAGTTTATTTGTCGGCGCAGGTATTCTATTGGCAAATGGCTCAATCGTATTATTTCAGTATTTATTTGGAGGTGATTCTGTTGAAGCGGCAGGAACTATACCTACGTGGTTATATTATTCTTTTTATATCGGTGCTATTTTGTCTATTACGACAATATTATGGTCTGTTTTAAAAACACCTGAGATTCCGCCAACTGATGATGAATTAGCTGAAATAAATGAGGCAAAGGGAAAATCTATTGCTGAAAGAATCGCATTACCTTTTCAAGAAATTTCCGAGTCAATCAAAAAAATGCCAAAATTCATGTGGAAGCTTGGCGCTGTCTATCTATTTCAATGGTACGCCCTATTTATATATTGGCAATATACAACCCCATTGTTTAAGTTAACCATGGGCTATTCTACTGGTGAAGCAGCATCACAATCGGCACAAATGAGTTTAACCTATAATATTGTTACCATGTTGGTTGCATTGGCATTGGTTCCCTTAACCTTGAAATACGGTGGTAAGAAAGTGTATGCTTTGAGTTTAGTAGGTACAGCAATAGCCTTGTTCTCTATTCCGTTTATACAAGACCCAATGTTAGTATTGGTTCCGATGGTACTTTTCGGTATTGGCTGGGCGGCAATGATGGGTATACCTTATACAATGGTTTCAAAAGTAGTACCGCAAGAACGACGGGGTGTATATATGGGTATCTTAAATATGATGATTGTTATTCCTATGGGAATTGAGACGGTGACATTCGGACCGATCTATAAGTATTTGTTAGGTGGTAATGCTATTAATGCAATGCTGTTTGCGGGAGCTTTCTTTTTACTTGCTGCTTTTTTTGCAATGCGATTGAATGTTGAAAATAAAAAAGAAGCTATAGAATTGTAATTATCTGAAGATTTAGAATGCCTTGAGAAATAGGTTATTTTGTTTAGATAAAACTAGTTTCTTTTCATGCTTCTTTAAAGATTACCTTTAAATTTGTTTTTTTAAATAGAAGAGTATGAGCAATGAAAAGCTAAGAAGAGAAGCACTTATTTATCATGCAAAACCACAGCCTGGTAAGATAAAAATAGTACCTACCAAACCATATAGTACACAACGTGATCTTGCTTTGGCCTACTCGCCCGGTGTGGCAGAGCCATGTTTGGAAATTGCTAAGGATAAAGAAAACGTATATAAATACACCTCTAAAGGTAATTTGGTTGCCATTATTTCTAATGGTACCGCTGTTTTAGGATTAGGTAATATAGGTCCTGAGGCATCTAAACCTGTAATGGAAGGAAAAGGTCTTCTCTTTAAGATTTTCGCCGATATCGATGGTATTGATATTGAAGTGGACACCGAAGATGTAGATAGGTTTATTGAAACCGTAAAGATGATTGCCCCAACTTTTGGAGGAATTAATCTTGAGGATATTAAAGCCCCCGAAGCATTTGAGATAGAACGTAGATTGAAAGAGGAATTAGATATTCCTGTAATGCACGATGATCAACATGGTACCGCGATAATTTCTGCCGCAGCTTTATTAAATGCATTAGAGATTTCTAATAAGAAAATGGAAGATGTGCGCATTGTAATTAGTGGTGCGGGTGCTGCTGCTGTTTCGTGTACTAAATTGTATAAGGCATTTGGTGCCAAGGCAGAGAATATAGTAATGCTTGATAGTAAAGGTGTTATTAGAAAAGATGCCGATAATTTATCAGCTGCCAAAAAGGAATTTGCCACCGATAGAAAAATAGACACACTTGAAGAAGCTATGGTTGATGCCGATGTATTCGTTGGTCTTTCTATAGCAAACGTTGTTACACCGGCGATGTTAACTTCAATGGCCGATAACCCTATAGTTTTTGCAATGGCAAATCCTGATCCTGAGATTGCTTATGATTTGGCAGTTGCTACCAGAAAAGATATTATAATGGCAACGGGTCGTTCGGATCATCCTAATCAGGTGAATAATGTTCTTGGTTTTCCATTTATATTTAGAGGGGCTCTAGATGTTAGGGCTACTGCGATAAACGAGGCTATGAAAATGGCAGCGGTTAAAGCTTTGGCAGATTTAACAAGGCAACCGGTTCCTGAACAAGTAAATATTGCATACGGCGAAACAAGATTAACTTTTGGTAAGGAATATATAATACCTAAGCCATTTGATCAAAGATTAATATATGAAATACCACCAGCTGTAGCCAAGGCTGCGATGGAGAGTGGTGTTGCCAAAGCTCCAATAGAAGATTGGGATAAATATAGAGAAGAGCTAATGCTTCGTTCTGGTAACGATAATAAAGTCGTTCGCTTACTATATGGTAGAGCTCGTAGTAATCCTAAGAAAATAGTATTTGCCGAAGCTGATCATTTAGATGTTTTAAAAGCGGCACAAATAGTTCATGAAGAAGGTATAGCAATTCCTATTCTTTTAGGAAGAAAAGATATTATTCTAGAATTAAAGAAGGAGTTGGAGTTCGATGCAGATTTAGTGATTATAGATCCAATGTCAGAAGAGTTCGACGAGCGCCATGTTCGTTACGCTACTAAATATTGGGAAAGTCGTAAGCGTAGCGGAGTTACTTTTTACAGTGCGAAAATAAAAATGCGCGAGCGTAATTATTTTGGTTCGATGATGGTTCTTGAAGGTGATGCAGACGGAATGATTTCTGGTTATTCAAGAGCTTACCCTACTGTAGTAAAACCAATTTTAGAGGTTATCGGTAGAGCAAGCGGAGTTAAAAAAGTCGCAACGGTGAATATCATGATTACTGATCGTGGGCCATTATTTTTAGCGGATACTTCTATTAATATTGAACCAAATGCTGAGGAGCTTGCAGATATTGCACAAATGACGGCTAATGTTGCTTCTAATTTTGGATTTGACCCTGTATTAGCAATGTTAAGCTATGCAAATTTTGGTTCTTCAACGCATCCGAATGCTAGAAAGGTTAGAGAAGCAGTTCGTATTCTTCATGAAACTGCGCCTGATTTGGTAGTTGACGGTGAAATACAAACCGATTTTGCTTTGAACAGAGAACTTCATGAAAGTAAGTTCCCATTTTCTAAACTTGCAGGTAGAAAAGTAAATACTTTAATTTTTCCGAATTTAGAATCTGCGAATATTACGTATAAACTTTTAAAGGAGTTGAACAGTGCAGATTCTATCGGTCCGATTATGGTTGGTTTAAGAAAAGCTGTGCATATTATGCAATTAGGTGCTAGTGTCGACGAAATAGTAAACATGGCGGCAGTTGCTGTAATTGATGCTCAAGAGCGTGAAAAACGTAAGAAAGCTAAAGGTTCAAAATAATATTCAATTAAATAATAACTCAAACAGGGAAATTGGTAGACATACTTTTTTCCCTTTTTAATTTTAATAAATCATGATACATCACTTAAAAGGAAAACTAGTAGAGAAGAACCCAACTCATGTTATTATCGAATGTGGTGGTGTTGGCTATTTTGTAAATATTTCTTTGAATACTTTTTCTAAGCTGCCAGAGCAAGAAAATGTCTCTGTTTTTACGCACCTTCAGGTTAAAGAAGATTCCCATACGCTGTTCGGGTTTGTTGAAAAATCTGAGCGTGAAATATTTCGCTTATTATTGTCTGTTTCAGGTATTGGATCAAGTATAGCCAGAACCATGCTTTCTTCTATGTCTCCTTCGCAGATTAGAGATGCTATTGCTAACGGAGATGTTGCATCAATACAAGCCGTAAAAGGTATAGGGGCGAAAACTGCACAGCGTGTAATTTTGGATCTTAGAGATAAGGTCTTAAAAGTTTACGATATAGACGAACTTTCACTAAGTACAAACAATACAAATAAAGATGAAGCGTTATCTGCTTTAGAAGTTCTAGGCTTCGCACGTAAACAATCAGAGAGGGTTGTCGATAAAGTGCTTAACCAAGATGCTTCGCTAAGTGTCGAGAATATAATTAAACTCGCGCTCAAAAATTTGTAATAAGTTTGAAAAACGGGGTAACTAAATTTCTTAAAATTTCTTTTAAGTACATCTTTGTATTCTTTATGTTTTTGGGTTCCATAACAACTGTTGTGGCTCAAGAAACAGAAGAACAGGAAATTGATTCGGTAAAAACAGGATTTGATCTTGGTAGAATTCTAATTGAGAATCCTAAAAGTATTGTATCGAAGTACATATATGATCCCGAACTTGATCGTTATATTTATAATGAGAGTGTGGGCGATTTTAATATCGGTTACCCAATAATTCTAACACCAGATCAATATTTTAAATTAATCAGAGAAGAAGGAATTAAATCATATTTCAAAGAAAAATCTGATGCATATTCAGGTAAAAAAGAAGGTAGTGAAGAGGCTCGTAAAAACTTACTACCTAATTTCTATGTGAATAATGATTTCTTTTCTACCATTTTTGGTGGTAATACCATCGAGATAATTCCACAAGGATCTGTTGCGATGGATTTAGGTGTTATCTGGCAGAAAAATGATAATCCTTCTTTATCACCAAGAAACAGAACGAATCTTTCTTTCGATTTTGATCAACGTATTAGTCTTAGTATGTTAGGTCAAATAGGTGAGCGGCTACAAGTAACTGCAAACTATGATACCGAAGCCACTTTCGATTTTCAGAATATTGTAAAATTAGATTATACACCGACTGAAGATGATATTATTCAATCTATTGAGGTGGGTAATGTAAATATGCCTCTAAATAGTTCGCTTATTTCTGGCGCACAGAGTTTATTTGGTGTAAAAACGAAATTGCAGTTTGGTAAAACTTCTGTAACGGCTGTTTTTTCTGAGCAACGCTCGCAAAATAATACCGTAGTAGCGCAAGGTGGCGGTACTTTAAATGACTTTACATTAACGGCATTAGACTACGATGAAAATAGACACTTCTTCTTGGCGCAGTATTTTAGAGATAATTACGATGAAGCACTTTCTTCTTATCCATATATAAAAAGTCAGGTACAGATTACCCGTATAGAAGTTTGGATAACGAATAGAACACAACAAACATTAAATGTTCGTAATGTTGTGGCAATTCAAGATTTAGGTGAATCAGATATTACGAAGACTAGAGTTGGTCAAAATAACGGTAGTGGTGGCGGATTCTTTAATAGTCCTGCCGATTTAAGACCTAGAAACAATGCCAATGATTATGATCCGGCTTTAATACTTACCAATAACGGTGCATTAAATGATAATATTAGAGAAATCGCAACAGTAGAAAGCGGTTTCAATGCTGGTAGTTTTTCTGGAGGATATAATCCTAATCAAGGTTTTGATTATGCATATTTAGAAAATGCTAGAAAGTTAGAACAAGGTAGAGATTTTGATTTTAATACACAGTTAGGTTATATTTCATTAAACCAACGTTTAAGTAATGACGAAGTATTGGGTGTTGCTTATCAATATACATTTCAAGGTCAGGTGTACCAAGTTGGTGAATTTGCTAACGGAGGTATAGAAGCTACAACAGTTACGCAGACTGCAAACACAGTTATCGAGAATAACACCTTAATTCTTAAACTTCTTAAAAGTAATATTACCAATATCACTGATCCTATTTGGGATTTGATGATGAAGAACATTTATGCAACTGGTGCCTATAGTTTGAGTGAAGAAGATTTTAAGATGAATATTTTGTATTCTGATCCTACCTCAAGAAACTATATAACTCCTATTGAAGAAGGTCCCGGTTCTGGTTGGCCTGAAGGTTTAGAAGAAACGATTCTTTTAAATGTCTTTAACCTAGATAGATTAAATGTCTATAATGATATTCAACCCGGTGGTGATGGTTTCTTCGATTTTATAAGCGGACAAACTATAGATGTACAGAATGGTCGCATCATATTTACCAAAGTAGAACCATTTGGCGAGTATTTATATGAAAAGTTACAGAATGGTAACAGTGGTCAGTACGATGTTACTTCTGGCTATAATGCCAATCAAGAGCAGTATGTTTTTAGAGATATGTACTCTTTGACAAAAACAGCGGCACTACAAGATCCTGAAAAAAATAAATTCTTATTAAAAGGTTCGTACAAATCAGAAGGTAGTAATGGTATTTCTATTGGAGCATTTAACGTGCCCCAAGGTTCTGTTACGGTTACTGCAAATGGTAGAACTTTACAAGAGGGTATCGATTATACGGTAAACTATCAATCGGGTACGGTGCAAATTTTAGATCCTAGTTTAGAAGCTTCTAATGTACCTATCAATATATCGGTAGAGAATAATGCGGTATTCGGACAACAAACACGTCGTTTTACAGGTGTAAATGTTGAACATCAATTTAATGAAAAATTTGTTTTAGGTGGTACGTTGTTAAACTTGAACGAAAGACCATTAACTCAGAAATCAACGTACGGGGTAGAATCTGTAAACAATACAATATTCGGATTAAATACTAACTTCTCTACAGAAGTTCCTTTCTTGACCCGTATGGTAAATAAGTTGCCTAACATCGATACTGATGTGCCTTCTAATATATCCATTAGGGCAGAAATGGCGGCTTTGATACCGAGTTCGCCAAAGAATGCTGATTTTGAGGGTGAGACAACAACCTACTTAGATGATTTTGAAGGGGCGCAAGCATTAATAGATATTAGGGCTTCTCTTGGGTGGTCTCTTGCAAGTATGCCTTTAGAATTTGGTAATGGCGACCAACCATTTGGTAGTTCTCCCGAAGATTTAAATAACTTATTAAACGGTTATGGTCGAGCTAAGTTATCTTGGTATACTATTGATCCAATATTCTTTACCACACAAAGACCTGCAGAAATTAGTGATGATGATATTTCTACTAACGCAACTCGTAGGGTGTATATCGATGAAGTTTTTCCTGAGACAGATGTAGCTCAAGGTCAAACTCAAGTTCAATCTACTTTAGATATGGTGTATTATCCAGCTACTAAAGGTCCGTATAACAACAATCCAGATTTTGAAACTGAAGCTCCAACTGAAAAGTGGGGTGGTATGATGCGTTCATTAAGTAGTACAGATTTTGAGCAGAGTAATGTTGAATTCGTTCAGTTTTGGGTAATGGATCCTTATGTTGATGGTATTGCAAATGGAGCTGGTGAATTGGTGCTTAACCTTGGTAATATTTCTGAAGATATTTTACGCGATGGTAAAAAACAATACGAAAACGGATTACCAGGTGTAAATAGCAATGATTTTGTTTCGCCAACTACGTGGGGTGAAGTTCCTGCAACGCAATCATTAGTGTATGCTTTTGATGCCGATGAAAATAATAGAGGTTTACAAGATATTGGTTTTGATGGTTTAGATGATGTTCGTGAAGCTGATGTGTATAACAATAATAGTGGCGATGATCCTGCTTTAGATAACTATGGTTATTACTTAAATAGAGAAGGTAGTATTCTAGAGAGATATTTAGATTTTAATAACCCTCAAGGTAACTCACCGGTTACGGTAACCAATACGGATAGGGGTTCTACAACATTACCAGATGTAGAAGATGTTGATAGGGATTTAACCATGAATACGGTTAATAGTTATTATGAGTACCGTATTGCTATTAAGCCAAATACTACTATTAATGACGAGTATGTAACCGATATTATTGAAGGTACAGCAAGCGGAGATGTAAGAATACCTAATGGTGATGATGTAAACTACCGTTGGATTCAGTATAAAATTCCATTAAGTGATTTTAGTGATGCAGTTGGTGGTATTACAGATTTTAGGTCTATTAGTTTTATGCGTATGTATATGACAGGTTTTAATAGCCCCACTATATTACGTTTTGCTACTTTAGATTTAGTTAGGGGAGACTGGCGTACGTATACAAGTACTTTACAAGATAAAAATATAGATAGCGATCCGTCTGATGATGGTACTACGTTAGATGTAAATACGGTAAATATTGAAGAGAATAGTAGCAGAACGCCGATACCTTACGTATTGCCCCCAGGTGTTATTAGAGAGCAATTAAATAATAACAATACCATTATTCGACAGAATGAGCAATCTCTTTCGTTAACAGTGTCTAATCTAGAGTCTGAAGATTCGCGTGGAGTATTTAAAAATTTGAATGTTGATATTCGTCAATATGAGAAACTAAAAATGTTCATACATGCTGAAAAAATTATAGATAGTGATTATGCAGATACCTCTACACCATTAGTTGGGTTCTTGCGTATGGGTACAGATTTTACCCAAAACTATTATCAGATAGAATTACCGTTAGAATTTACGCCTTTTTCTGCTGTTGCAGATGATGAGGTTTGGCCAGAGAATAATGAACTGAATATTTTGCTTAGTGATTTAACGAAAGTAAAATCACAATGGATTGCCGATGGTGATCTAAGTGATGTTCGCTTCTTTGAAATTGAAAATGATGAAGTTATTCCTGTTGGTGAGTTTGATGTTCGTACGCCTGGTAGAGTTCGTATTGGTATTAAAGGTAATCCGTCTTTAGGTAGTATTCGTACTATGATGGTGGGTGTAAAAAATCAAGATATTTTACCGGCAAGAGGTGAGGTGTGGTTCAATGAACTTCGTCTTGCAGGATTGGATAATAATGGTGGTTGGGCTGCAATTGCGGCTGTTGATGGTAATATTGCAGATTTTGCCAATTTTAGTGCTACAGGTAGTAAAAGTACTTCTGGTTTTGGTTCTATAGATCAAATGCCAAATGAACGTGCCCGTGAAGATGCTGTTTCGTATGATGTTGTTACCAATGTTAATGTGGGGCAGTTGCTTCCTAAGAAATGGGGAATTCAGTTGCCGTTCAATTATGGTATATCGGAACAAATGATTACTCCGGAGTTTGATCCTGTGTATGATGATTTAAAATTAGAGGACAGAATTGCGGCAGAAGCTACCCAAGAGGGTAAAGATGATGTTTTGGAGCAGGCCGAAGATTATACTAAACGAACTAGCATCAACTTAATTGGGGTTCGTAAAGATCGAGGTAAAGAAGCTGATGCTAATTTCTACGATGTCGAAAACTTTACATTTAATTATAGCTACAACGAAACTGATCATAGAGATTTTGAAATTGCCGAGTTAAAGGAACAAAATGTGAATACCGGATTTGTTTATAATCACAGTTTTGAACCGGTTGAAGTTGCTCCGTTTGCTAAAAAAGATTCTCTTTTTACAGGTAAGTACTGGCAATGGTTAAAAGACTTGAACTTGAATTTATTGCCATCTAATATTGGTGTAACTTCTAATATAAACAGACAGTTTAATGCACAGCGTTTTAGAGATGTGTATACAGATGGTGAAGATAGAATTGAATTGCCAGAGTTGCAACAACGTAATTATTTATTCAATTGGCAATATGCGATCAACTACAATTTGACGAAATCGTTGAGATTGAATCTTACTGGTTCGAATAATAACATTGTTAGAAATTATTTAAACGAAGATGAGCCTTTAGAATCTGTAGATAGAATAAGAAATGAACTAGGTATGTGGGACGGCTTCTTTGATGTTGGTGAGCCAAATAGGCATTCTCAAGAAATGCAGTTGAATTATGAGGTGCCTTTTTCTAAGATACCTGCGTTAGACTTTATTAGTACACAATACTCGTATACCAGTAATTTTGATTGGCAAAGAGGTGGTGATGCATTGTTTGAAGTTGCCGGTGAATATATTAATACCGTACAGAACGCAAATACGCATACGATAACATCGTCTTTGACCATGCAAAAGTTCTATGATTTAATCGGACTTAAAAAGCGCGATGCTCCTAAGGCTTCTACTTCAGGACCAATACGTAGAGATAAATCGGGTGCATTATCAGAAGACCAAGAAAAAATCAAAGGTAAGACCAGCGATTTATTCAATACCGTAGTCGATATCGTTACTATGGTGAAACGAGTGAACTTGAACTATAGTGAGAATAATGGTACGGTGCTTCCTGGGTACACGCAATCTGTCGGATTCATTGGTACTACGAAACCTACGGTTGGTTTCTTGTTCGGTAGTCAGGCAGATGTTCGTTACGAAGCAGCAAGAAACGGTTGGCTTACTGGTTTTCAAGAATTTAACGAGCAGTTCATCCAAAGAACAAATAAACAGTTGAATATTACCGCAACTGCCCAACCAACAAAAGATATTACTATTGATTTAGTTGCAGACAGGCAATATTCTGACAGTTATCAAGAGAATTTTAATGTAGTTGATCAAGAGTATAACCTTCAGTTGGGGAACAACTATGGTAGTTTTAGTATTTCTACTATGATGATCGGTACTGCTTTTGGTAAGAGCGATGAATTTGATTCAAGTACTTTTCAAGAGTTTAAGGATAATCGAATTACGATAGCAAATAGGTTGATTTCTGATCGATCACAACCTGTAGGTGATTTAGATGAAGATGGTTTTCCACAATTATATGGTAAAACACAACAAGAGGTGTTGTTACCTGCTTTCTTTGCTGCATATACAGGGCAAGATGCTGAACGTGTAAATTTAGATACGTTTAGAGATATTCCAATACCAAACTGGAGTATTAAGTATACCGGTCTAATGAAGAGTAAGTGGTTTAAAAAGAAATTCAAACGTTTTTCCTTAAGTCATGGGTATCGTGCATCATATAGTATAAACTCGTACCAAACAAACTTAGAAAAGGTACAGTTAATTAGCGATGGCCAAGATGCTATAAATGCAGAGAACCTTGATATACTGCCAGATTTAATTTTAAACAATGTGGTGCTTACAGATCAGTTCAATCCCTTGGTTCGTGTAGATTTCGAAATGAAAAATTCTGTTAGTGTATTGGCAGAAGTTAGAACAGATAGAGCGTTATCATTAAGTTTCGATAATGATTTAATGACTGAAATCAATGGTAAAGAATATACGGTTGGTTTAGGGTACCGTTTTAAAGATGTAAAATTTGTAACTAATATAGGTGGTAACAAAACAAGGTTAAAGGGTGATTTAAACTTAAAAGCCGATGTAACCTTGCGAGATAATATTACTATTATCAGAAATTTAGACATTAATAACAATCAAATTACTTCTGGTCAGAATCTAATGTCGTTAAAGTTTACGGCTGATTACGCCTTAAGTAAAAACTTAAATGCATTGTTCTTTTATGATCATTCGTTCTCTCAATTTGCAGTCTCGACCGCTTTTCCACAAACAACTATTAATACCGGATTTACAATTCGTTACAATTTCGGAAACTAATAGGGCTGTTTAATAGGGGATAGGCTTAATAATTAGCTTCGCTTTTGATCAGATCATAACATTTGTAATTATTTTGATAACCTAAGTTGAAAACTTTACATTTGCCGAAGTAAAAAATTAATAAACGATTATAATGAATATACCAGCTGAATTAAAATATACAAAAGATCACGAGTGGGTTAAAATAGAAGGTGATGTTGCCACTGTAGGTATTACAGATTTTGCACAAGGTGAATTAGGTGATATTGTTTATGTAGAAGTAGATACGCTAGATGAAACGTTGGATCGAGAAGCTATTTTTGGTACAGTAGAAGCAGTGAAAACTGTTTCAGATTTATTCTCTCCTTTGTCTGGTGAAATTGTTGAATTCAACGAAGCACTAGAAGACGAGCCAGAAAAAGTAAATTCTGATCCTTATGGTGAAGGTTGGATGGTGAAAATTAAATTTAGCGATGCTAGCGAATTAGAAGATTTGTTAAGCGATGCTGCATATAAAGAGATTATAGGTGGTTAAAAACACTATTTATAAAGTACTTTTCATAAGCTGGATGATGTTTGTAACATTTTCCAGCTTATTTTCTTTTTCAGGAATTGGTACCTCAAGGTTCAATATTCCGCATATGGATAAGGCCGTTCATTTTACGTTCTATGGTGTAATGGTAGTGCTGGGTTATTTGGCGATACCTAAAAGTAGAGAACAGGGTATCGGCAACTCTAAGTTATTGTGGTACATTGTTTTATTCGCTGTGCTATACGGCATAATTATTGAAGTATTACAACATGTAGCTACCGCTGATAGACACGGGGATCTACTAGATGCCCTTGCAAATTCTACTGGAGCGATTGTAGGAATGTTGGCTGTAAGATTTTTATTTTTCCGGGTACCTTCGTTAAAATGAAAATTTTAGTTGCATTTTTATGGATTAATTAGTTAAATTAGCAATCACTAAATTGAATATATATGGAACCTAAAAAGAATCCAAAGGCGGATTTAACAAAGAACAGCAGTCTTTATTTCGTTATCGGTTTGTTCGTAGTAATGCTATTTACTTTTGTAGCATTTGAATGGAAAACGTATGATGAAGTAAATGATTATGATATTTCTATGAATGTGGATGATCTTTTAGATGAAGAGGTTCCAATGACAGAACAGATTAAAACTCCACCGCCTCCACCGCCGCCAGCTGCACCTGAAATTATTGAGGTTGTAGAAGATGAGGAAGAGGTTGAAGAAACTGTAATTGAGTCTACTGAAACTAGTCAAGAAGAAGAAATCGTTGAGGTTGACGATGTAGTTGTTGATGAAATCGAAGAAGATGTAGATGTACCTTTTGCTGTTATTGAAGATGTACCTGTTTTTCCAGGTTGTGAGAACGAGAGCGATAAAAGAGCTTGTTTTAACAAAATGATTCAAAAGCACATTGGTAAAAACTTCCGTTACCCAGAAATTGCCCAAGAAATGGGTGTTCAGGGTAGAGTAAGTGTAATGTTCGTAATTCAGAAAGATGGTAGTATCGGTAACGTTAGAATGCGTGGGCCAGATAAAAACTTAGAAAAAGAAGCTGCGAGAATTATCAGTAAATTACCGAAAATGACTCCTGGTAAGCAAAGAGGTAGAGCGGTACGTGTTCCTTTTAGTATTCCAATTAACTTTAAATTACAATAGTATTTATTTACTGTTTTAAACGATATAAAAATCCCGAGCAATTCGCTCGGGATTTTTTTTGCTTTAAACTTTTTCTATGCCTTTCTGCTAACATAATGCAAGAGTCGAAGATAGATGTTGAATGGTAAAAGCTATAAGGTGTATCGCTCTTTTATAAACCTTTCGATAGTTGTTTTTGAAGTTTAGATTTTAACGGAGTCAATAATACTAGAAATAAAGCTTTTAGGTTGCAGAAATATGACTTGGGGGTTATCTTTGCAGATCTATTTAAAAGAGTATGAAAACGGCTGTTGGTTCGGAAAAGGGAGGTGCATTCGCATTGATTTTTGCTGATTTTAAGGAGATTACCAAAGCAAGATTAGCTATTAGTGTCGTTTTTTCTTCCATAGCTGGTTATTTTTTAGGTGCTTACGAAATTCAATGGTTTCAAGTTTTGCTATTAGCATTTGGCGGGTACTGTATGGTAGGTGCGAGTAATGCATACAATCAGGTTATTGAAAAAGATTTAGACGCACTTATGAAGCGTACTAAGAATAGACCTATACCAGCGGGTCGTATGACGGTAAATACAGCAATGATCGTTGCAGTTGTTTTAACATTGTTCGGTATTTTGTCTTTATATCTTTTAAACCCTAAAACAGCCATGTTTGGGGCTATTTCTATATTTCTATACACTAGTGTATATACTCCCTTAAAAACAATAACGCCGCTTGCGGTATTTGTTGGGGCAATACCAGGAGCAATACCGTTTATGTTGGGTTGGGTAGCTGCCACTGATGATTTTGGTATAGAGCCTGGTACTTTATTTATGATTCAGTTTTTCTGGCAATTCCCTCATTTCTGGGCATTGGGTTGGATGTTGGATGATGACTATAAAGCTGGTGGATTTAAAATGTTACCGACAGGGAAGAAAGATGCAGCAACTATTCTGCAAATAATAATGTATACTATTTGGATGATGGCAGTTTCAATAATTCCGGTTTTTGGTTTAACAGGAAGATTACAATTATCAGTTGTTGCGGCAGTAATTATCTTTTTGATGGGTGCAGGTATGCTTGCTTTCGCTTTTCAGCTATATAGAAAAAGAGATAATGTTTCTGCAAGAAAATTAATGTTGGCAAGTGTCAGTTACATAACGCTGATGCAAATAGTTTACGTAATAGATAAATTTTTAGCTTAATTATGGATTTAACACAAGGTACGGAGCAGGAGAAAAAAGCTAGAGCAAAAAAGATGATGCTTTGGTTTGGTATTATCAGCTTACTAATGGGTTTTGCAGGTTGGACAAGTGCTTATATTGTAAGTAGCTCAAGAGAAGATTGGACAAGTGATATTGATTTGCCAAATGCTTTTCTGTATAGCACTATCATTATCATTATAAGTAGTATTAGTTATATGTTGGCTAAAAACGCAATTAAAAGTGGAGAAAATGCAACTGGTACTAAATGGCTATTGCTTACGTTAGGTTTAGGAGTGCTTTTTATTTTTCTGCAGTTCTCAGGTTTTTCGCAAATGGTTGCCGAAGGGTACTATTTTACAGGACCGACAAGTAGTATAAAAGTGTCTTATATTTTTCTGATTGCAATGGTGCATGTGGTACACGTTGTGGCGGGTATGATTTCTTTGTTGGTAGTACTATACAATCAAAACAGAGGAAAATATAGTAAAGAGAACTATTTAGGTGTTACCTTAGGGGCAACATTTTGGCATTTTTTAGATTTATTATGGGTCTATTTGGTGTTATTTATGTTCTTTGTGAAATAAAAAGTGAATCAAAGTTAGTTTTGGGTCAAATTGCGTTTTTAAATAGTTCAAAAAAATGTAAATTTGCTAAAGTTTTATTAAAACGATAATTAGTATATGAATTCTACGGTGACTACGGGAACGGAAACAAGCATATGGGATGGCGGCAATCAGCCTTTAGGAGCAAGCTACGGCAAATTAATGATGTGGTTTTTCCTTGTATCGGATGCGTTAACTTTCTCTGGATTTTTAGCAGCATACGGCTTTTCAAGATTTAAATTTATTGAAACATGGCCAATAGCGGACGAAGTGTTTACACACGTTCCTTTCTTTCATGGTAATTACCCCATGATCTATGTTGCACTTATGACCTTTATATTGATTATGTCATCTGTAACTATGGTTTTAGCAGTTGATGCTGGACATAAAATGAAAAAGAATGCAGTTACCTGGTATATGTTCGCTACAGTTATCGGCGGTATAATATTCGTTGGTTCTCAAGCTTGGGAGTGGGGTACTTTTATAAAAGGTGACCATGGAGCATTAGAAACTAAAGGTGGTAGAATATTACAATTCGTAAAAGCTGATACCGGTGAAAGAGCTTCTTTAGCTGATTTCGCTGCTTCTATACCAGATGATAGAATTATACACGAGAGAAAGAATGGTCTTTGGTTTTACCAAGAACCAACTTTAACTAGTGTTTCTCTAGAAGAGGTTGTTGAAGGTTTTAAAGCTGATTCTAATATTTTAATTAGAACAGAAGTAATCAACGAAGAAGGTGAGAAAACACTTTTAGATAGAAAAGCCTCATTGGCAAAATTGGCAGAAGCAACTCAAGTTGTAGAAGGTGCTAACTTGATTCATAATGAATATGGAAGTAGACTTTTTGCTGATTTCTTCTTCTTTATCACAGGTTTTCACGGTTTCCACGTATTCTCGGGTGTAGTAATTAATATTATCATTTTCTTTAATGTTGTTATAGGTACTTATGAGAGAAGAGGGCATTACGAAATGGTAGAGAAAGTTGGTTTGTATTGGCACTTTGTAGATTTAGTTTGGGTATTTGTATTTACCTTCTTCTACTTAGTATAATCCTTTTAAGAACAAACAGCATTACTGAAAATAGAATTTTAGATTAAAGCAAAATGGCAGACGGACATAAATTAGAAATTTTTAGAGGACTTGTAAAGTTCAAATCTAACACACAGAAAATCTGGGGAGTATTAGCTTTTTTAACTCTAATAACTGCGGTTGAAGTAGTATTGGGTATTATTAAGCCAGTTTCGTTAACTGATACTTATGTATTGGGTATGAAACTAATCAACTGGATCTTCATTATATTGACCTTAGTAAAAGCGTATTATATTGCTTGGGACTTTATGCACTTACGTGATGAAAAGTCTTCATTAAGAAGAGCTATAGTATGGACACCAATATTCTTGGTCATCTATTTAGTATTTATTCTTCTTGTAGAAGCCGATTATATTTACAACGTATATAAAGATGGATTTGTAAGTTGGAACTTCTAAGTTATAATTAACAGAATTAAGAGACGGTTTTATAACCGTCTTTTTTATTTTTGTATAGTTTGTATTTTAATGATTATCTCTATTGTAACTTGTTAAATGGTTTCAATAACTAGGCTTCCTGATTTATGAAAAAGACCTTTGTTCTTGTTGTCTTATTTGTGCTGCCGATTGTAGCATATTTATTCTTTGCTTCTGGAGTAACTAATTTTGGTAAGCTATCTCAGCTCACTAAAAATGTTCAAGAATTAAACTTTTCTGACCAAACGAAGTTTAAAGACAAAATTACCATTTTAGGCTTTTTAGGTTCTGATGTTGAAGGTAGAAAAGGTAATGCGTTCAATTTAAATCAGAAGATTTATAAACGCTTCTTTGAGTTTAAAGACTTCCAGTTTGTAATGGTCGTAGCTAACGATAAAAAAAATCAAGTTAATGCACTTAAAACAGAGCTAGCTACCTTAGCCAATAATGAAAAGTGGAATTTTGTATCTGCTGATGATACCCAAATTACCAATCTTTTTAAAAGCCTTAAAACCGATATCGTATTAGATGCCAATAACAGTACGCCTTATGTTTTTATTATAGATAAAGACTTAACGTTAAGAGGTAGGTCAGATGATGAGGATGATGGTACTAAATACGGTTTTAATTCCAACTCGGTTTCAGATTTAAATAATAAAATGGTAGACGATGTTAAAATCATTTTAGCGGAATATAGGCTTGCCTTAAAAAAGAATAATGCTGATCTAACTAAGTAATGAATAAGAAGTATACATACGTTTGGGTTTCATTAATTGTTCTGATTTTTGGCATTATTGTAGTGCCAAAAATAGTTGATCGATTGTCTTCTGGGTCGGTGGTTGAGAACGATCGGTTGAATGTTTCTGGAAAGAATAGTAGTGATAAGCTTGGCTATATATTGTTAGATGGTAAGCGTAGAAAAGTACCTGCTTTTGAGTTTATAAACCAAGATAGTGTTGTTGTTTCTAATAAAGATTATTTAGGTAAGGTCTATGTTGTAGATTTCTTTTTTACAAGATGCCCGAGTATCTGTCCAGTAATGACAACAAACTTAGTAAATGTACAAAAGCATTTTACAGATGCCGAGGACTTTGCGATAGCATCTTTTAGTATTACGCCAGAGTTTGATACACCACAGGTTTTAAGAGCTTATGAGGAGAAGTATGGTATTAATGATGCGAACTGGAATTTATTTACCGGTGATCATGATGCGGTATATGAATTGGCAAATGCAGGATTTAATATATTCGCTGCTGAAATGCCCGATGTTCCAGGCGGATTTGAGCATTCAGGTTTATTTGCCTTAGTAGATAAAGATGGTTATTTACGATCAAGAATAGATGACTTTGGTAACCCGATAGTTTATTATCGTGGTGCCATTCTAGAGGAAAAAGGAGTTAATGATCACGGTGAAACTGAAGAAATAGGTATTTTGAAAGTTGATATTCAAAAATTGTTAGAAGAATAAGGATATGCAAGGGAGTGTTAAGGACGAGAAAAAGTTTAATAAATTAATAGCAATTGTTTCTATTATTATACCAATTGTTGTGGCCATTCTATTTGGTGTTAAAATACCTAATGTTGAGCCGCTATCTTTTTTACCACCAATCTATGCCACAATAAATGGTTTGACTGCAGTACTACTATTGGCTGCTGTATGGGCCATTAAAAATTGCAAAGAAAAACTACATCAGAATTTAATGACGACCAATATTGCACTGTCTTTATTTTTCTTGGTAATGTATATAGCATATCATATGACATCAGATTCTACTAGTTTCGGTGGTGAAGGTGCTATTAAATATGTGTATTATTTTATATTGATTACACATATCATTCTGTCCATAGCTTTAATTCCTCTAGTATTAAGAACATATGCAAAGGCATATTTAAAGAAGTTCGATGAGCATAGGGCATTGGCTAAATATACATTTCCTATTTGGTTATATGTTGCCGTTACCGGTGTAGTAGTTTACTTAATGATATCTCCATATTATGCGTACTAAACAAATATTCTTATTAGTAATAGTAATGCTTCTGTTGCCTCCTATAGATGCAGAAGCGCAATGCGCAATGTGTAGAGCAGTTTTAGAAAGTGAATCTTCTGGAAAAGCTGCTGAAGGTATAAATAATGGCATCGTTTATTTGATGGCAATACCTTATGTTTTAGTAGCTGGTCTCTTTTATTTCATCTATAGAAAGATGAGGGCCTAAGCCTTTTCCTTATTTTTTTTACACAAAAAGTGTAACATTCTTCCAATTGGTTAGTCTTATGATTGTGTGATATTTGTATCACGCTCATCAATCAATCAAATTAATCAATCAATGTTATGTTCGACTTAGAACGTTGGCAAGAAATTTTCGATACTATTCGCAAGAATAAGTTACGTACATTTCTAACTGGACTTTCCGTTGCTTCAGGTATTTTCATTCTAGTTATTTTATTGGGTTTTGGTCAAGGCATGCAAAATGGTATCGCCAAAGAATTTGAGCAAGACGCGGCTACTAGCGTTTGGGTCTGGCCAGGTGTTACGACCATTGGCTATAAGGGAATGAATCCTGGTCGACCTATCCAATTTAGAAATGAGAATTATGACATGGCCGGTGTTTTGTTTGAAAATCAAATAGAGAATAAATCACCTAGGCTTTTTATAAGAGGTGTATTTATAAACTACGGTAGTGAGTCTTTGGCTTATAACGTTCAGGGCGTTTCTCATCAATTTCAGTTTATCGAAAATGAGTTTATGACCCTAGGGAGATTCCTTAGTCAACAAGATGTGGATTCTAAGGCTAAAGTGGCAATAATCAGTAACAAGATTAATCGAGAGGTGTTTCACGCACTAGAAAGTCCCATAGGGGAATATTTAGACCTGTCTGGCATCCCTTTCAAAATTGTTGGTGTCTATGGTGATATTGGTGGCGAACGTGAAGAAGATCGTATTTATATTCCTGTAAGTACTGCGCAACAGGTTTTCAATGGCGCTGATCATTTAAATAATCTTTCCTATACATTACCTCCTGTAGAAGATTTCGAAACTGCCGTTGCACAATCTATCAAATTTAAGAATGATTTAAAATCGTATCTGCAAAAAGCACATACGGTGGCGCCAGAAGATACTAGTGCCATACAAGTATATAATCCCATGGAAGAAGCTAAACGCTTTTATGCTCTAATGGGAGGTATCAAATTTTTCTTTTGGTTCGTAGGGGTTTGTACCATTATTGCAGGTATTGTAGGTGTTAGTAATATTATGTTGATCGTGGTTAAAGAACGTACGAGAGAGATAGGTATACGAAAAGCTCTTGGAGCAAAGCCATGGTCTATTGTGGGTATGATTCTTCATGAAGCAATTTTTATAACGGCAATTGCAGGTTTTACAGGGCTCATATTAAGCATGGGGATACTCGAAATTGTGGGTCCGCATGTAGAGGTAGATTATGTATTAAATCCCTCTGTGAATTTCAATGTCGCCTTAACCACTGTATTTGTATTGATTTTTGCCGGTGCCGTAGCCGGATTTTTTCCTGCATGGCGAGCGGCTAAAATTCATGTGATAGAAGCATTAAGAGACGAGTAATTAAAAAACAAAAAAGTATAATTAATTAAGATGTAACCATGTTTAATAGAGACCGGTGGAAAGAAATCTTAGAGGTATTATCTAGCAATGTGTTTAGAACATTGGCAACCTCTTTTGGGGTGGGCTGGGGTATATTCATTCTGATAATACTACTTGCTGCGGGAAAAGGATTGGAAAATGGTATTCGAGCAGATTTCGGAGACATCGCTACCAACACGATGTTCATGTGGTCACGTAATACGACCATTTCATATAAAGGCTTGCCAAAAGGAAGGCGTTTTAGTTTTAAGCTAGAAGATGTACAGGCTATAAAAGATAATATTCCCAATTTAAGATTCATTTCGCCTCGAAATCAATTAGGCGGATTTGGAGGAAGTAATAATGTAGTACGAGGTTTAAAAACGGGTGCTTTTAATGTTTACGGAGATTATCCTGAAATAATTCGGCAAGAACCCATGACTATTACCTCTGGTAGGTTTGTAAATCATAATGACATTCAAGATAAACGAAAAGTAGCGGTCATTGGTGTTGGTGTAAGAAATGAACTTTATGACCTAGGTGAGACAGTATTGGGGACGTATATAAAAATTCAAGGAGTCAATTTCATGGTAGTAGGTACCTATCAAAAGAAAGACGATGGTGGTGGTGAAGAAGGTCAAAAGGAAATATATGTTCCGTTTACAGCATTCTCACAAGCCTTTAATATGGGTAATGATGTCGGGTGGATGGCAATTACTGCGTTAGATGGTAGCTCCATTTCTAACCTTAAAGAGAAAATAGTAAATGTTGTAAAGGAGAAAAGAAAAATTCACCCCGATGATAAACGTGCAGTTGGGTATTTTGATCTGTATGAGCAATATAATCGTGTAGAAAGTTTGTTCGGCGCATTACGTTGGGTAGCCTATTTTGTAGGTGTGTTGGTATTATTATCGGGAATTATTGGGGTAAGTAATATTATGCTCATTGTAATTAAAGAAAGAACAAAAGAAATTGGAATTCGACGGGCTTTGGGCGAACCGCCTTGGTCCATTAAAAAACAAATTTTAATGGAGTCCATTTTCCTAACTATCATATCGGGTATGATAGGCATTGTTTTCGGGGCGGCATTTATTTATGGTGTCAATGCGGTGCTCGACTCCGTAGGTCCAGTGGACATGTTTGTTAACCCTAGTGTAAGTTTGGGTGTGGTAGTCAGTGCGCTGGTCATTTTAATATTTTCCGGATTGTTAGCGGGATTCATACCTGCACAAAGTGCTATCAAGATAAGACCAATAGAGGCATTAAGAACAGAATAAATTCATCATAAAAATATAAGCGATCAAAAAATGAAAAAGTCAACAACAATTATCATCCTCCTAATTATCGTACTAGCCTTTGGCGGTTCAATGTTCTATTTGTATTCCAAAAATGCCGAAGATCCTGTAGTATATCAAACAGAAGAACCTTCTAAGCAGACCATTATTAAAAAAACCATGGCTACGGGCAGTATACTTCCGTTAGAAGAAGTGCTTATAAAGCCGAATATCTCTGGAGTAATAGAGAAGATTTTTGTGGAGGGCGGCGACTATGTAAAGTCTGGAGATTTGTTATGTACTATTAAAGTAGTACCAAACTTAAGTGCATTAAATGATGCACGAAATAATATTGATGAAGCTAAAATAAATTTAGATGACCAATTGAGAAACCTTGATCGTCAAAAAGGATTGTTTTCTAAAGGGGTAATTTCAAAAGTAGATTTAGAACGGGCGCAGGTAACTTATGATCAATCTAAGCAGTCTTACGCTGCTGCCAATAAAAGATATGATATTGTGAAAACAGGTACTACTTCTGGTTTTGGTAATGCCGCAAACACACAGATAAGGGCTACCGTTAGTGGTATGGTGTTAGAAGTGCCTGTAGAAGTAGGTAATCAGGTCATTGAAAGTAATAACTTTAATGAAGGTACGACCATTGCAGCTATTGCCGATGTTGATAAAATGATATTTGAAGGTAAGGTCGATGAATCTGAAGTAGGTAAAATTAAAGAGAATCTTCCGTTAGAAATTACTGTAGGTGCCATAGAGAATAAAATATTCGACGCTGTTTTAGACTATATAGCTCCAAAAGGAAATGAAGAAAACGGTGCTATTCAATTTGAAATAAAAGGTACGCTTAAAAAACAAGACTCCGTATTCATTAGAGCAGGTTTAAGTGCAAATGCATCTATAATTTTAGCTCGAGCAGATAGTGTTTTGGCTGTAAAAGAAGCTTTGGTACAATTCGACGATGAAACCAAAAAACCTTTCGTAGAAATCGCTACCGGTGATCAGCAATTTGAAAGACGAGATATTGAACTGGGTATCAGCGATGGTATTCACGTGCAAATAAATTCGGGTATTAAAGGAGGTGATAAAATTAAAGTTTGGAACGAGATAGTGCCCGATGCCCTTGCCGAAAACGAATAAAGTAAAAAAATAATTAAATTGATGTAACAATTTATGCTATGCATAGTCTAATGCATAGACAATGTAAAATTGTTCAAAACAACAACCAACATGATTCAAATTAAAGATCTTCATAAGTCCTATAAAATGGGCAAGAATTCTCTTCACGTTCTTAAAGGAATAAATTTTAATGTTGAAGAAGGGGAGTTAGTAGCTATCATGGGCTCTTCTGGTTCGGGTAAATCTACCTTACTGAATATTCTGGGTATGTTAGATGAATTAGATGAAGGTACTTACACTCTAGATGGTGTAGCTATCAAAAATTTAAATGAAACCAAGGCCGCCCAATATCGTAATAAGTTTTTAGGATTTATTTTTCAATCATTTAATTTAATTAATTATAAAAGTGCCGCAGAGAATGTAGCGCTTCCACTTTACTATCAAAAAGTAGCAAGAAAAGAACGTCAAGAAAAGGCGCTTAAATATTTGACTCAGGTAGGACTTAAAGAATGGGCAAATCATTTGCCCAGTGAACTTTCTGGTGGTCAAAAACAGAGAGTTGCCATTGCAAGAGCTATGGCAGCAGAACCAAAAGTGTTATTGGCTGATGAACCAACAGGGGCATTAGATAGTACAACGTCTTACGAGGTAATGGATCTTATTCAAAAGATAAATGATCAAGGTAATACGATATTAATCGTAACTCATGAACCAGATATCGCCGATATGTGCAAGCGTATAGTGCATTTAAAGGATGGAGTGATTATAGAAGACAAGAAAATTGAACAAGTAAGAGCTTCAAAATATGTTTAGTAGAGATAATTGGAGAGAAATTTTTCAGACTATTCAAAAGAATAAGTTAAGAACATTCTTGTCTGGTTTTACCGTAGCTCTGGGAATTTTAATTTTTGTAGTCTTATTTGGTTTTGGAAATGGTCTTATTAATACGTTTCAATTATTTTTTGAAGATGATGCACAAAATATAATTACCTTTTTTCCAGGTCAAACTACTAAACCTTATAAAGGGTATAAATCTGGTCGACAGATAGAATTTGATAGATCTGATTTAGCTGATATTGAAAAAAACTTTCCAATGTTTTTGGAATATGTAACGCCAAGAATAGGGCGAACTTACCTTACCAAATTTAAAAATGAATCTAACAATTATTCCACTCGTGGGGTTGCACCTTCTCATCAGTTTGCTGAAAAAACCATAATCATGAAAGGTAGGTATCTAGATAAATTAGATATTTTAAAGAAAACTAAAACTGCCGTTATAGGCAGGCTAGTTGAAAGAGATTTATTTGGTCAAAAAGATGCAATTGGTAATTATATCGATGTTGGAGGTAGTGTATTTAAAATTGTCGGGGTTTATCAAGATGACGGTGGTGATGATGAGGAACGAAGAATTTATGTACCCTATACCACACTACAACTGATTGAGAAAAATAATGATAAAGTAGATCAAATAATTGTAGCTTTTAAACCAGAATTGGGCTATTCGGGTGCAATGGCCTTAGAAAAAAGTCTTTCTACATTCTTTAAGGAAAAAAAATATATAAACCCGAATGATCAAAATGGTATTTTTATACGAAACGTAGCAGAAGGCTTAAAGCAGACGCAGCAATTAGCAAGGGTTTTGCAATTGATAGTATCATTTGTTGCCTTTGGGACAATAATAGCGGGAATCATTGGTATTAGCAATATTATGGTTTTCGTAGTAAAAGAGCGAACCAAAGAATTAGGAATTAGAAAAGCACTTGGTGCTACCCCTAAATCTGTAATAGGTACAATACTTTTAGAATCTATATTTATAACCACCATCTCTGGTGTTTTAGGCATGTTGATCGGGATAGCTATTTTGAGCTCGCTTGATAAAACTTTAGAGGACTTTTTTATTACTGACCCATTTATAGATTTATCGGTGGCTATTTTCGCAACCGTTGTACTAATAATTTTTGGTGGTGTAGCAGGTTATATTCCTGCAAAGAGAGCAGCACGTATTAAACCTATTGTAGCACTAAGAGACGAATAATATGGGATTTTTATTTGATAGAAATACATGGCAAGAGATTTTTGGTTCTATTAGTAAGAATAGAACTAGAACAATCATAACTATTATTGGTGTTCTTTGGGGAATATTCATATACATAGCGCTATCTGGTGCTGCCAAAGGTTTAGATAATGGGTTTGATAAAGTTTTTAAAACTGTAGCTATTAATAGTATGTTTGTTTGGGCTCAAAGTACGAGTATGCCTTATGATGGTTTTAAAACGGGTAGACTTCTTCAGCTAAAATTAGAAGATGTACAAACTATACAAAATAGAATTCCTGAAGTTCAATATATAGCACCAAGAATTACACAGGGTAATTTTGGCTCAGAACCTGTATATACTGTTCGAGGGCAAAAATATGGTAGTTATGTTTTGAACGGCGATTATCCGATATACACCAAAATATCTACCAAAAAAATATATGATGGTGGTAGGTTTATTAACCAAGAAGATATTGACCAGGCAAGAAAAGTAATTGTAATCGGTGAGCGTGTCGAGCAAGAACTTTATACTAAAGATGAGGACCCTGTGGGTACCTGGATCAGAGTGGGTAGCGTATACTTTCAGGTTATAGGGGTGCATAAACTTGCACAAGGGGTAAGCTTTGATTCTGATACTGCCATGTTTATTCCATTTACAACATATCAGAAATTATATAATTCTGGTGATAACATCGGGTATATGTGTATTGCTGCATATGATAATGTAGATGTAGTGCAGGTTGAAAAAGATATTAAGACATTACTTAAAAATATACATAGAGTAGATCCTAAAGATGAGCGAGCATTCGGTTCATTTAATTTGGGTGAAGCATTTTCTAAAACCATGGGCTTTGCGGACGGACTAACATTTATGTCACTTGTAGTGGGTATTGCTACAATTTTGGCGGGAGTTATCGGTATTGGTAACATCTTACTCATTTCGGTAAAAGAACGTACCAAAGAATTAGGTGTTAGACGAGCTCTTGGGGCAACACCGGCTGAAGTTAGAAACCAGATTGTAATGGAGTCAGTATTTTTAACGCTTATTGCAGGTATTCTTGGTATTATATTAGGCGCAGGAGTTTTAGCACTCATAAATTCATTCACTAAAGACATTGACTTTCCATACACCAACCCAACGGTTCCAATACCTTATGTCATAGGGGCATTAGTTATTATGGTGGTTTTGGGTACTTTAATTGGATTGATTCCTGCGCAAAGAGCAGTTAGTATACGGCCTATTGAAGCTTTAAGAGAAGAATAATTAAGAAGAATAACCAAATATTAAACGATAAACAACTATTAAAATGAACAAATTTGTAAAATATGCATTAATAGGTCTAGTAGTTCTTGGAGCTTTGTGGGCGGCAGTATTTTTTATCAAAAGCAACAGTAAGTCATCAATAACATACGAAACTTCTAGTCCATTCATTTCTAGTATTGAGAAGAAAACAGTTGCAACCGGTAAATTGATACCAGAAGATGAAATTGAGATCAAACCGCAAATTTCAGGAATTATCGATAAAATTTACCTTGAAGAAGGTGTTGAAGTAAAAGCAGGAGATTTAATTGCAGTTATAAAAGTTGTTCCTAATGAGCAAACATTAAATCAGGCAAAAGGTAGGGTGAATAGTGCCAATATATCACTTAGTAATGTTAAAATAGAATACGATAGAAATAAAACTCTTTTTGATAAAGGCGTTATTTCTAGTCAAAATTTTAATGATCTAAAATTACGCTTTGATCAGGCTCAGCAAGAATTGCAAAATGCACAAGCAGATTATCAAATTGTTAGAGTTGGTTCGGCAGGTGGGTCTACTAGCGCAAATACCAATATTAGGGCAACGGTTGATGGAACTATTCTTGAAATTCCTGTAGAAGTTGGTGATCAGGTTATTCAAAGTAACACCTTTAATGATGGTACTACCATTGCTACTATTGCAGATTTGAGTAAAATGATATTTGAAGGTAAAGTAGATGAGGGCGAAGTAGGAAAATTAAAAGTAGGCGCACCTTTGAAAATTAATTTAGGCGCCATTGAAGGTAAAGAATTAAATGCTAAATTAAGATTTATAGCCCCTAAAGGTGTTGAAGAAACTGGTGCTGTTCAATTTAAAATTGAAGGTGATGTTGAAAATACAGAAGATATTTTTATTCGTGCAGGTTATAGTGCCAATGCTTCTTTAGTTTTAGAAAAGAAAGATAGTGTTCTTGTTATTTCAGAAGCCTTATTACAATTCGATAGGCAAACAGATAAACCTTATGTTGAAGTAGCGGTTGGGTCTATCGACGATCAAAAATTTGAACGTAAGGATATTGAAATAGGAATCTCTGACGGAATTAATGTGGAAATTATTTCTGGATTAACAGAAGAAGATAAGGTTAAACAATGGAATAAAACAGAGCCTGTTAAAAAAGGAGAAGAGGACAATGAGGAAGAAGAATCAGAAGAGTAAAAAGTCAATCAAAATACAAATCAAAACAATCAAAAAATGAAATTTAAAATAACCGTCTTTGCGTTTTTGTTCGGCATGGCAATTACCATGGCACAGCAAAAAAAATGGACTCTAGAGGAATGTATTGTGCATGCTGAAGAGAATAATTTAAGTATTGCACTATCTGAACTGGATTTTGAAGAAGCTAAAATTGGTGAGTCAGATGCATTTGGTAATTTTTTACCAAATGCGAGTGGTACAATTACTACTTCTGCAAATACAGGTTTATCATTTGATCCTACTACGCAAGAACCAGTAACTACTACAATTTTAACTGCAAATGGTGGTTTAAGCTCTAATGTTAATTTGTTTAATGGATTAAGAAATATTAATAATCTTAGAAGGGCAAAGATGAATTCGTTAGCAAGTCAATATCGCTTAGATGATTTAAAAGATGATATTCGTTTAAACGTAGCTTTTGCCTATTTGAATATTATTTCTGCTAAAGAAACATTGGTTACACAAAAAGCACAATATGCGGTAACTGAACAAGATATCAAGAGAACTGCTGAGCTAGTAGATGCCGGTGTTTTACCGAGGGGAGATTTATTAGAAATTGAAGCTACGGCTGCAGGTCAAGAACAGCAAATTGTATTAACTGAAAATCAAGTAATTATTTCTAAAATAAGTTTAGCTCAATTACTTCAAATAACTGATTACGGTAATTTTGATGTCGCTGAAATTGATATAGATGTGCCAAAATCAGAAATTTTAATTCAAACACCAAAGGAGATTTTTGCCAAGGCATTATCTTTTAGAAATGATATTAAATTTTCTGAAAGTAATGTTGCCCTAGCGGAACAGGATTTGAAAATTTCAAAAGGTGCTTTATTACCTACACTAGTGGGGTTTTTTAATTATAATACCAGGTATTCTGATCAAGAGCGTTTCAATAATATTACCGGCGTTTTGGAACGAGAGAGTTTTTCAAATCAGTTATGGCAAAATGACGGTATTTCATATGGTGTTCAATTGAATGTGCCCATTTTTAATCGCTTTGTAAATAAAAACAATATTGAACGTTCTGAGATTAATATTTTAAGATCAGAATTGCAACTAGAGCAGACTAAGTTGCAGTTAGAAACTGATATTAATCAATCTTATGTTGATGTAAAAAGTTTCGCTAAAGCTTATGAAGCTGCCGAGAAAAATTTAGAAGCAACAAGGTTAGCTTATGATTATTCAAAAGAAAGATATGAAGTAGGATTAATGAATGCTTTTGAATTTAGCCAAACTCAGTCAAGAGTAGATAATGCAGAAGCTGACGTAATTCGTACTAAGTATGATTATATCTTTAGAATAAAGGTATTGGAATTCTATTTTGGTATTCCTCTTTCTTTAAACTAGGTAAAACGGTAAATTATAAAGGCCTGTAACATTTTTATGTGTACAGGCTTTTTCATTTTATAGTATGTAATACCTTTGCAATATGGGTGTACTATTAAATCTAGAAACTTCATCAACAAATTGTTCGGTTTGTGTGGCTAAGGACGGCGAAATTCTTGCAATGAGAGAATTGAATTCTGCAAACTATTCTCATGCAGAGAAATTGCATATTTTCATTGAAGAGGTACTGCAGGAGGCTTCTTTGAAAATGGAAGATTTAGAAGCTGTAGCGGTCAGTAAAGGTCCGGGTTCTTATACGGGACTTAGAATTGGTGTTTCGGCGGCAAAAGGCTTATGTTATGCATTAGGCATCCCGCTGATTTCGATTTCTACATTGAAGAGTATGGCATCTCAAGTAAAAATTAAGAACAATGAGTTATTGGTGTCTGTTTTAGATGCTAGACGTATGGAGGTATATTCTTCTATTTTCGACTCGGAACTCAATGAAATAAGAGAAACGAAAGCTGAAGTAATAGATGAAAATTCCTTTCAGGAATATATCAATGAAAAACACGTTCATTTTTTAGGTAGTGGAGCAGAGAAGATCAAAGAATTATTTCCATTAGAAACTATTAGCTACCATTGCGAAGTTGTACCATCAGCCAAAGAAATGGCAGCTATTTCATCTGATAAATATTATATCGCTGACTTTGAAGATGTGGCTTATTTTGAGCCGTATTATCTAAAGGATTTTGTGATGCAGACTAAGAAAGCGAAAGCATAAAAGTTTCGTAAAATAAAAATGCCCTTGATTATCAAGGGCATTTTTGTTTTCTGTAAATTAACTTTTCATCTGTGTAATTACTCTTTGTGGGAATGGTATTTCAATACCTGCAGCATCAAAACGATATTTTATCTCTTCTAAAACAAAGAAATGTGCAGCCCAAAAATCATCATTATCCGCCCAGAATCGTAAAGTTAAGTTTACTGAACTATCTCCTAATTCGCCTACATAAACTTCGGGAGCAGGTGTCTTTAAAATAGTTTCACGTTCGTTACAGATTGCTAAAAGAATTTCTTTTGCTTCTTTTATATTAGATGTATAACCTATACCTACATCAATTTTGTCTCTTCTAGTGTCTTGCGCGTTATAGTTTGTAATGGTGTTATTAGATAGTTGCCCATTTGGAATTATCGCAATTTGGTTACCGAAAGTGCTTACTTTAGTAGTGAAAATTGAAATCTCTTTTACCGTACCATCTACACCCTGAGCAGAGATAAAATCTCCTATTCTAAAGGGTTTGAATAATAAAATTAGAACACCACCTGCAAAATTTGCCAAAGAACCTTGTAAAGCCAAACCGATAGCCAAACCTGCAGATGCTAAAATTGCAACCAAAGAACTTGTTTGTACTCCTAATTGGGTAATCACCAATATGAAAAGTATTATTTTTAAAGCAATGCTTATAAAGCTTTGTAAAAATGTTTCTAACGCTAAATCGTAATCTTTTTTAGCGAAGAACCTTCGTATCATTTTATTAATTATACGTATCAGGTAGGTACCTGCAACTAATAGAAATATTGCCCATAATATACTTGGTAATACAGCCCATAACCAAGCTATTGCATTATCTGCATGTTCTTGCAGATTCATTATTTTGTCCATCATAAATTTTGTTTTTTAAAGAGCCAACTTAACCAATTATGTATAATCCATAGATAATAAGAGACTGAACAATTAATCCTTAAACATTAGATGAAACAAGACTTAAAGCTTTACTAGGTTCTTCAACGGGCATTTGACAGCTACCGTGGTTGCAAACATAGATGAGCGTCTTGTTCATTACATACCTGTTCATTAATAAAGGTAAATTACTGGTTTTAGCATTTGAAGCAGCAAATATAGCGTTTGGCAAATAGTTCTTCATGAGGGTTTTGCATATGAGTTCAAAGTTTTCACCGATAACGACCAATTCATAGAAATTATCACTCATTAGCTGTGCTAAGTGAAGCCAATTTGCATGATTTTGAGGATTTTTTATGATAGATGGTTTCATCGTTTTTATCATTTGATGCAAACGGATATCAAAATTATCTTCTGGAAAATATCTGGAGAGCTTATGTAAATTATGAGCCATCATTGAATTGGAAGACGGAATTACATTATCTGCAGTTTCCAAAGTTCTTCTTATAAGGTCGTTATCGTTATTAGATGTGAAAAAGAATAATCCCGTATCGGCATCTGAGAAATTTTTAATGACATATTTTGTGAACTCCAAACTATGATTAAGCCATTTTTCATCAAAAGAAACTTCATATAGCCCTATGAATGCATCGATTATTGAAGCATAATCTTCTAAAAAACCATGAATAGTACTTTTTCCGTTTTTAAAGTTACGGTATAAGCCACCATCTTCAGTGGTCATTAGTTCTACAATAAAATTAGCGTTATTAATTGCAAGTGGTAAATACCTATCATTTTCTAGGTATCTGTAAGCATCTGTTAACCCTTTTAAGGCCAAGCCATTCCAAGAGGTTAAGATTTTATCATCTAATCTTGGTTTGTTTCTTTTCTCTCTCTCAACTTTTAATAATGATAGGCATTTAGAGATAATTTGTTGTAATTCTACTTTTGTTATGGAATGATTCATTGCAATGGCCAATGCTTCTGAATCTCTAATAAGAACATAATTGTCTTCTTCCCAATATCCATAAGAGTTAATACTGAAGTAATCACTAAAAACAGGGTAATCGTCTTTTAATAGTTCTTTAAGTTGATTTTCTTGCCAAACATAAAATGCACCTTCTACTAATTTGTTGTCATCAGTAAAACTATCTGCATCTAAAGAGGAGTAGAATCCGTTGCTTTTATCCAAAAGCTCTTCTTCTAAAAAGGTAATACTTTTTTCTACTACACTTTTGTAAAGCTCATTTTTAGTAGCTGCATATGCATTCGCATATAGGCTAATCAATAGCCCATTATCATAAAGCATTTTTTCAAAATGAGGAACATGCCATTTAGTGTCTACAGAATATCTAGAGAATCCGCCTCCAACATGATCAAATATGCCGCCCCAAGCCATTCTTGTCAGGGTTGTGTTTACATATTCGTTTACAGTATTATCTAGTTTAGTGTGAGAATAGTATTGTAAAAAATTGAGATTAGTAGGCATCATGAATTTTGGTGCCCGTTTATATCCTCCTAAAAAGGTATCAAAGTATTTGGTCCAATCGATAACCATCGTATCAATTTCAGAACCTTCGATTAAACTTTGATTTTCACTAGTAGTTATTGCATTGATTTCTTTAAGTCCTGTTGCCATGTTTTCGGCATACCCTATAATTTTATTAGGGTCATCAACGTAAAGTTGTTGAAGTTGATTTAAGACTTGTATCCATTCTTGTTTTTTCACAAAAGTTGCTCCCCAAAAAGGTCTACCGTCGGGCAAGGCAAGAATATTTAAAGGCCAGCCGCCACTGCCCGTCATCATTTGTAAGGCATCCATATAAATATGGTCAATATCTGGCCGTTCTTCCCTGTCCACTTTAATATTTATAAAATGGGCATTCATTGTTTTGGCAACTTCTTCATCTTCAAAACACTCATGCTCCATAACATGGCACCAGTGACAAGCCGCATAGCCAATACTAATAAGTATTAGTTTATTTTTTTCTTTAGCTTTTAGCAAAGCTTCATCGTTCCAAGCTTCCCAATTAACTGGGTTATGTGCGTGCTGCAGTAAATATGGACTGCTTTCTTTAATTAGATTATTAGTATGCTTTTGTGGGATAGGCATTGGGTATATTTTAGTTTTAAAACAAAAAAAGCGCCATTTGGCGCTTTTAATCCTTTTAGGTAATTGTTATTTCACTTCAAAAGTGATTTTCACATTTACTCTATAATTTTTGATTTTTCCGTCTTCAACAGTAGCACTTTGCTCGTTGATGTAAACCGACTTAATATTCTTTACTGATTTAGATGCTTCAGAAACTGCTTTTTTTGCTGCATCTTCCCATCCGTTATCGGAATTTGCTAATATTTCGATTACTTTTAAAACTGCCATAATTAATGATTTTTAGATTTATTTAAAGTTACAAAAATTGGAGGCAATGTTTAATTCATTTCAATGATTAATTAACCGTTAAGCGCAACTACCTCATTTACTTTGTCTCCCATCATATTTTTTAGCATGGTTTCTATACCATTTTTCAATGTAAAAGTTGATGAAGGGCAACCACTACAAGCTCCTTGTAGAATTACATTAACCGTTTTACTTTCTACGTCGTATGATTGAAACATAATATTACCACCATCACTAGCTACAGCAGGTTTTACGTATTCTTCTAAAATATCAACGATTTCTTGAGAGGTTTCATCAAGCGCTATGGTGCTTTCTGCCGATACAGTTTCTGATACTTGGGCTTCTGCGCCTATAGCTTTTGCATTATCAGCAACAATTTCTTTGCCGTCGGCAATGAAATTTCTAATTACTTCGCGTAGTTCAATATTAATATCATCCCATTCTGCGACTTCATATTTAGAAACAGAAACATAGTTCTCGTCTATAAACACTTGTTTCACGAACGGAAACTGAAATAGCTCCATAGCCAATTTAGAATCTCTAGCTTCATCAATATTTTTGAATTCGAATGCAGAAGCTACTATTTTCTTGCTTGCTACAAATTTCATAGTAGAAGGGTTAGGTGTAACCTCGGCATAAACTGTTACCGGTACTGGCTTATCCATATCTTCTTCTATGACTATGGGTTCCCCGGCATTTAAATACTCAACTAACTGTTGTGCCACTTCATCTTTTACATCTTCCCACTGAACAATATCATAACGTTCCAACCCGATGAAATCACCAGAGATGTATACCGTTTTGATAAATGGCAAGTGGAATAATTGCTGAGCTAAAGGGGAGTTTTTAGCATCATCAATATTCTTGAATTCGTAATTTTTTCGTTGAACTAATATGTGATTAGTTTCGAACTTTAATATATTAGGGTTATTGGTTTTAACGACCGTAATTGAATACTCTTTCATCTCTCAAAAATTTTAGGCAAAAATACAAAGGAAATCTTAGTTTGCACCTACATAATAATGTTGAGGTTAACTCGTTATAAACTTTATATTAGTGAAACTAAACCCTAGTTTTAAAGTCCCAAGATGAAATACCATATACTTCTATTGTTTACCGTGCTTTTGATTGGTCTAAAATCTAATGCACAAGAAGGTATTCCTGTTTATTTTGATTATTTATCTGATAACTACTATTTAGTTTTTCCATCAATGGCCGGTATCGGTGAAGGCGGAAAGATTAGGGCAACTGCTAGAAAGCAATGGTTTGATGTTGATGATGCACCAAGTTTACAGACTATAAATGCACATTTTCGATTGGGTGATTCCCCTAGTGGTGTTGGTGCAATCATATTTAATGATGCTAACGGTTACCATTCTCAAACAGGATTGAAATTAACATATGCTCATCACTTAAGAATGGGTGGAGAAGATGTAAGGCAGTTGAATCAACTTTCTTTCGGATTAAGTGCAACAATTTTACAAAGTAGTTTAGATGAGACCGAGTTTAGGTCAGCTACACCAGATCCAGCAGTTTCTGGTATAAAATTAAGTTCGTCTTACACCAATGTTGATATCGGTATTTCATATAACTATCAAGAGTTTTATACGCATTTTGCAGTAACAAATGCATTGACAGGAAGTAAAAGAAACTTATATTATAGAGATAGAAATGACGACCCAGAGGAACTGGTCATTGATAATATTAGAAGATTTTTAGTATCTGCAGGTTATGTTTTTGGAAGAAGTGAATGGCAGTTTGAGCCCTCTATACTTTTTCAACTGACCGAATTTACAAAGGAAAAAAGCATGGATATTAATGCTAAAGTTTACAAGGATGTAGATTTTGGCCGTATTTGGGGCGGATTGTCATATAGAAGAAGTTTTGATGGTGCACAGTTTCAAGACGGTACTTCTTTTGGTGAGCAACGTTTGCAATTGGTTACTCCGATTGTTGGTGCAAACTTCAATAACTTTATGGTATCTTATAATTATTCGTATCAAATGAATGATTATCGTTTTGATAATGGTGGTTTTCACCAAATAACTTTAGGGTATGATTTTGGTCAAAAAGAACGTAAATACGATTGTTACTGCCCGGCGGCAAATTAAAAAGGTCTGCTCATAGTTGAGCAGACCTGGTATTTTATTATTCCCAACTGTAATTTTTAGTCTTGGCCTGTTTTTTTATGGCTTTTATCATAGCATTTTCAAGGTCTCCTGATTTATCATCTTTTTGATGTTCAGAAATATAGGCTAGTCGTTTCTTATTGTATTCTTGTATCTCCTTTTGAATTTCTTCTCTTTCATTCTTTTTTGATTCAACGAAAGTTTTTATCTCTTTTTCATTTTTGCCTTGTAGTTCTTCTGGTAACTCGTCGTTTTCCACAGAACTTATTTCGAATTCGACATCATCGTAGGCATCGACCAAATCCCACTTTTTATTATTGTATAACCTTGAACTTTTGCTAACTGCTCTTTTAACAGCAACGGCTTCTTGCATTTCTAAGGCATTACTGTCTTGTACTTCTTGCGCTATAATCTTTGATTTGCCCATAGACCCATAAGAAACGTATGTGTTATTCAATCTTGAATTCAGTTTAATAATGATATCATCATAAGGTGTATTAATATGTACTACTTTCTTATTATGATCTATTGCCATGTACTCGCCACCAGTTAACGAAGCTCCATTCTTCCAATTGGTGTTTACCCCTAGGTCATAGTTTCCGCAGAAAATAGTATTTACCACTACGTCTTTTTCATTGGCATTCGTAAGTGCTGTTCTGTAATTATATCTTCCTTGGTCAAAAGGTTCATTGCCAGCAATAAAAATCATACGTAATAAATCAGGATTCTTATTCCACGGTAATTGGTGTAAAGAGGTCTGTAAAACCTTACCACAATATTCTTCGCCACCATTGGTAGTTAAAGAAAATAGCTTTTCTGAAATCTCATCTAAATCGCTACTAAATCCTAATACTTGTTGAATGTATCCTTCATTGGCAGAAAGGTTGTCATTTCCATATTGATATAAGGCTATTTGTAAACTAGGTCTGGTATCATTACCGCATTTGGCATAACTAAACTCGTTTACAATATCCCAAAGTTGAGATTTTGCTTGATTTATTAATCCGTCCATACTATTACTAGTATCCAATAATAAGGCTATTTGAACAATATTAGCTTCTTTGTGTTTGTCAGGTTCTATTGCTTGTGCAATTAGTTCAATTGGCTTTTTCTTTTCATTAATATTACATGCATATACTGTTGACAGTGTTAGTAATGATATGCCTATTGATCCCAGTTGTTTAAATGTTTTCATCGTTTCCGTTTTAAATTCAGGACCAAACTAAGGGCAAACTATTTCTTGTAATAGGGATAATGAGGGAACTGTGCGTTTCACTTAGTAAAGAGGTATACAGAGTTTGTAAACGTATATATTGATAGGTTGAAAATAGCTTTTATGAATATTTGTCATTTTTTAGTACCACAATATTCAGCTAAGTTTACCGTAGTTATATCAGATGAAAAATTTTAGTACCTACATATTAATTTGTTTTCTTTTGGGATGGAGCGTACTTCATTCTCAATCTCAAAACGATGCCCTAAAATTTACTTTAGAGGGTAGGGTAGAAGTTAGAAATACCGGAAGACCAATCTCGGGTGTATCTATATCCAATGATATGGGAGATTATGTAATTACTAACGGACTAGGAGAATTTGAGATTAGAACTAGAATTGGTGATCAGCTTGTTATTCAACATGATGATATTGAAACCTTAAGGTACGATGTACAGAAGAATGATGATGTGTTGATATTAGTTGAAGATTTTGAATCTTCTGCAATTAGTAGCAGATCAAAATCATTACCAGATATCTCGGTTAAACACCAGCAATTATTAAACTCGGCAGAAGAATATAAAGGCCAAGATATTGAAAGAAGTATTGATTTGGTTGCGCAGTCGATCGCAATTTTAGGTAAGCGGGGGCGAAAGAAAGAGTTGGCGAGATCGTTATCTAAGCTTGGTGAAATCTATCAATATCATAAACAACTAGATCTTGCTATTGATAATTATGAAGATGCTTTAGAAAATAACAAGACCATTTCCACTTCTTTGCTTTTAGCTAAGGCATATAATTTAACAGATAGATTTGATGAGAGCTTGGCATTATTAAATCCGTTATTGGATATTAAGTCTATGCCGCCAAACCAAAGTGTAGTGCTTTATGAATTGCTAGGCGATGCTAAAAAAGGAAATGGTAGAACACAAGAAGCTTTAGACTTGTATAATAGAGGATTGTTGATTGCCGACAAGAATCAGATTACATCAAAGATGATCGATCTAAATTCTAAAATCGGCGATACCTATTCTTTGGGAAATCAGAATATGGAGGCTGAAGCTTATTATGATAGTTCATTAGAACTTGCAACTCAATCTGCACCCAAAAGAGCTTTGCAAGAAAAAGAAAAGGTAGCAGATTTCTACAATACAAAAAGTCGATTCAATGAAGAAATCAATATGCGTAAAAGTAGTCTTCAAGAATTAAAAAAGCTTAATTCGCCAAATGCCGGAGTTAAGAAATTAGAACTTGGCGATACAATAACATCTCAGCGTATAAATTATAAAATTGCAAATGCCTACATCTCTCAAGATAAGTATAACGAAGCTATTCCGTTCTTAGAGAAAAGTATAGTTGAGGCAGATTCAGATGATGATTTGGTAGTACAAAAAGATGCTACCAGAAAACTGTCCGAAGTATATAAAGTAAAGGGAGATTTTACAAAAGCTTTAGATACATATCAAACTTATGTAGCATTAGTAGATTCTTTATATGTACGTAAAGAACAAGAGATTTCAAGGGCAACCCGTTTTAATAGGGAGATTTCAAGTGCACAAAATAGACTTACTGGTTTAGAGCAAGAACGAGAACTGTCTCAGAGTAAATATGATTTAGCACTTACTGAGCAAGCACTGGTTAAAGAAAGTAATAAGCGCCAACAACTGATCATTTATTCTCTCATATTCGGACTACTATTAACCCTTCTGGCAGCTTTTTTCTTTTACCGTAGTAATCAGCAACAAAAATTGGCAAATAATTTATTGGCGTTGAAATCGTTACGATCGCAGATGAACCCGCATTTTATATTCAATGCGTTGAATTCGGTAAATAACTTCATTTCTAAAAGTGATGAACGTAGCGCTAATAGATATCTAAGTGATTTTTCAAAGTTAATGCGCTCTGTACTTGAAAATTCTGAGGAAGATTTTATTCCGTTAGAAAAAGAATTACAGCAGTTAGAACTTTATATAAAATTAGAACATTCTCGTTTTGAAGATAAGTTCGATTACCAAATAAATGTTGATGAGAATGTTCAGGTGTCCAAGTTTCAGATTCCGCCCATGTTACTGCAGCCTTATATAGAAAATGCCATTTGGCACGGTCTACGTTATAGGGATGAAAAAGGGGAGCTATTGATCAACATAAAGGAGAATACTGCAGATTCTATAATTATATCTATTACAGATAATGGTATTGGAAGAAAGAAATCTGCCGAGATCAAAACCCAAAACCAACGCAGACAAAAATCTAAGGGTATGGGTATCATAAAAAAACGAGTGGCAATTTTAAACGATATGTATACCGATAAGGTAGATATTAAAATTTCAGACTTACAGTCAGACGGTACAGGAACTAAAGTCCTATTCATTTTAAAAAGAGAAAAATGAGCTTAAACGCAATTTTAGTAGAAGATGAGGCAAATAGTAGGGAGATTCTAAGAAATTATATTGCTAAATATTGCCCCAGTATAAATTTATTAGGGGAGGCTTCATCAATTAAAGAGGCTTTAGTATTGATTGAAAACAATCATCTGGACTTAGTATTTTTAGATGTGGAGATGCCTTTTGGTAATGCGTTTGATCTGCTAGATCAATTACCAGATAGAACATTTGAGACTGTTTTTGTCACTGCATATGACCATTATGCTAAAGATGCCTTGAACAACCATGCCGCATATTATTTAACTAAACCCATTAATATAGATGAGTTGGTAAATGCCGTAGATTATGTGGAAGGTGTTAGAGAAAAAGAAGCAAGTTTAGAAGGAGAGGTGCTAAGCACAAAATCTAACGGAGTAGAAGGGAAGTTAACATTGCCCCAGCAAGACGGGTTTCAGGTTTTGAATATTGCCGAAATATTGTATTGCAAGGCAGATGATAATTATACGGAGATTTACTTGTTGAACAAGAAGATATTGGTAAGTAAAACATTGAAGTATTTTGAGGATGCTTTAACTGATTATCCTTTTGCACGTGTACATAAATCTTTTTTAGTGAACGTAAACGAGGTTGTAAAGTATCGAAAAGGAAAGGGCGGTAGCGTGGTTATGTCCAACGGAAAAGAAGTGATGGTCTCTGCATCAAAGAAGAAAGATTTTCTATCCTATTTTAATTAAAAGAATTACAATGATAAAAGCTGTTAGAGGTAAAGAACCAATTATAGGTAATGATTGCTTTATTGCTGAAAATGCAACTATAGTAGGTGAAGTAAGTATGGGTCAGCAATGTAGTGTGTGGTTTAATGCAGTACTACGTGGCGATGTACATTTTATAAAAATGGGCGATAAGGTTAATGTACAAGATGGAGCCGTAATTCATTG
This sequence comes from Maribacter caenipelagi, assembly GCF_004364175.1. Classification (GTDB taxonomy): domain Bacteria; phylum Bacteroidota; class Bacteroidia; order Flavobacteriales; family Flavobacteriaceae; genus Maribacter; species Maribacter caenipelagi. The sequence goes on from NZ_SNZW01000011.1 coordinate 873,889, forward strand.
TACGTATTTAAAGTCTCCTACTACAATTGGTAATAATGTATCTATAGGGCATAATGCTATTGTACATGGATGTACGATACATGATAATGTTTTAGTAGGTATGGGAAGTATTATAATGGATGATTGCGTTGTTGAAAGTAATAGTATTATAGCAGCCGGAGCAGTTCTTACAAAAGGGACTCATGTGCCATCTGGAAGTATTTTTGCAGGTATGCCAGCAAAGAAGATAAAAGATATTAGTCCTGAATTAAGTTCTGGAGAAATCAATAGAATTGCTGAAGCGTATACCATGTATTCCGGTTGGTTTAAGGAATAAAGGTTGACTCAAAAAGTCAATTGCCTGTTGCAATCTATCTAAATTATGTACTTTTGAGCCACCAAAACTAAAAGTTATGAACGCGTATGTTTTTCCTGGGCAAGGTGCTCAATTTGTTGGAATGGGTTTAGATTTATATGAGAAATACCCAATTGCAAAGGAGTTGTTTTTAAAGGCAAATGAAATATTAGGCTTTGAGATTACAGAGGTAATGTTCAGAGGTACCGCCGAAGGTTTAAAAGAGACCAAGGTTACCCAACCTGCAATATTCCTACATTCGGTTATACTAAGCAAGGTAATGGGAGATACTTTTAAGCCAGATATGGTTGCTGGTCATTCTTTAGGTGAGTTTTCTGCATTGGTGGCGAATAATACCTTAAGTTTTGAAGACGGATTAAAATTGGTTTCTCAACGAGCTTTGGCAATGCAGAAAGCATGTGAGTTAAAGCCGTCGACAATGGCTGCCGTTTTAGGTTTGGAAGATGCCGTGGTAGAAAAAGTTTGTGAAGAAATATCAGGTATTGTGGTAGCTGCAAATTATAACTGTCCTGGTCAATTGGTAATTTCCGGTGAAGTATCGGCAGTAGAAGAAGCTTGTGAAAAATTAAAAGAAGCAGGAGCCAGACGTGCTTTGATGCTTCCTGTGGGTGGAGCTTTCCACTCACCTCTAATGGAACCTGCTAGAGAAGAGTTAGCTGCGGCAATAGCAAATACTACTTTCTCGACACCTAGTTGCCCGATCTATCAGAATGTGCCGACAACTGCAGTGAATAGTGCAGAGGAGATTAAAAAGAATCTAATGCTGCAATTGACAGCTCCTGTAAAATGGACTCAGAGTGTACAGCAAATGGTAAAAGATGGAGCTACGGTTTTTACTGAAATAGGTCCGGGTAAGGTATTACAAGGATTGGTAAGAAAAATTGAACCTAGCGTTACTACCCAAGCCCCAGAGCTAACAGAGTAACCATTGTTTCCTTAATATTACCATTTAACCTATAAATCTTTTTTTCAACTGTTTCTGAGCGGTTTACCTTGATTTTTTTGTAATATTGAGACCCTTATTTTTGGTTGTGGATTTAGAAAATCCTCCAGCCTTACTTGTTGGGAATGATAAAGAATGCTATGAAAATAAGTATACATAATAATTTTTTAACTCCTCATATTAGCAGGAGTTTAAAGAAATCCCTTTTTGTTTTTGGATTCCTTTTTTTAGGTGCTTTTTCGCAGATTGTTTCTGCTCAGTTTGTTAGTCTAAATGTTTTAGATTCTGATGCTGGTGAGTTGGGAGGAAATCCTGGGTCTTTTAGGGTTAGTTTGTCAAGTACAAGGCTTGTTGATACTGAAATTGAGGTATTAGTAGATCAATCTGTGTCCACGGCAACTGCAGGAACTTCCGCAGCAAATGGAGATCGCTCCTCAATAAATGGAGCGATAGTGATTCCTGCTAATACATTAAGTTTTATTATTAGCGTGTCAGTTTTTGATGATAATTTGGTTGAGGGTAATGAAATAATAAAGCTTGATTTAATTTCTACTTCTGGTACTACTACAATAAATCCGTTCTCAAATACTGCAACTTTGGTTATTTTAGATGATGATTTCGCCAATTTAAGTATTAATGATGTTGTTGCCGATGAAGGCGATGGTTTGGTTTTTACGATATCCTCAGATGAGTCCGTAGCATATGATTATAACGTTCAAGTCGATTTTTCTGGAGGAGATGCAACAGGCGGTGGAAATGGAATTAATCATCCTCAAGATTATAATAGTAACTCTCAAACTATTACTTTTCCGGAAGGTTCTACTTCGCAAACTTTTTCAGTGCCAACGGGCAATGATAATGTTATAGAGGATGATGAGACGTTCGGAGCTCAAATAGTGAGTGCCACTAACGAGAATGTTAATGTGGGAGCTGCGTCAAAAGGAACTATTGTCAATGATGATTTTCCAGGTGTAAACGTAAGCGCTATTAATGGTGATACAGGTGAAGATGGTTCGACAGCCACTTTTAATGTTACTTTAGATTCGCAGCCAACCGCAGCTGTTTCTGTTCTTTTGTCAAGTAATAATACAGATGAAGGTACTGTACCTACTTCGGTGACAATTCCTATAGCAGATTGGGATACTGGTACTCTTGTAACCGTTACTGGTGTTGATGATGCCATTGTTGATGGTGATATTTCATATTCGATTATTACGGGGAATGTTACCTCTGCCGATACTAATTATAATGCCTTAGTAGGTGGTGATGTTGCAAATGTACCTGTAGTAAATATTGATAATGATATCATATTTGTTACTTCAGTGGTTTCTTCCATAGCTACAGCCAATGAAAGCCCTGTATCTAATGGTGTTTTTACAATAAGTTTAGATGAAAATAATACAACTGGTGCACCAGTTGTCGTAAATTATAATATTACTGGTACTGCGACATCTGGCTCGGATTTTACAGCTTTAGGTGGTTCGGTTTCAATACCAAACAATGCAGATTCAGGGATTGTTAACGTCGTTCCGATCAATGATACCGATATAGAGGCTAATGAAAGCGTAATATTAACTCTTACGAACGGTTCGGGTTATACTGTAGGAACACCAAACAATGCTACAGTGTTTATAGTAAGTGAAGACAATTACGTTGCACAAATCACAGCTTCAGATGATACTGCTGCCGAGAGTAATGGAGCGGTTTCCCCGGGTGAGATTACCATTGGTTTAAGTGCTCCGAATAATACCGGTGGTACTATAACCATTAATTATATAATTAGTGGAACTGCAGCTAATGGTACGGACTATACTGCCATTAATGCCAATGCAGTTAATATACCAAATGGTCAACAAGAGGTTGAAATTGACATTTTACCAATAAATGATGCAATTCAAGAAGGTACTGAAACCGTAATATTGACTTTGACTACAGGTGCTGGTTATATTTTGGGAGCTGCAGCTACCAGAACAGCTACAGTTGAAATTGACGATAATGATCAGGCAACATTAACTATTTCAGATGTATCTTTAAATGAAGATGATCCAGCAGGTGAAATGGAATTTGATGTTGTTCTTGATTTAGCTGTTGTTGGTGGTACAACAGTAACTTATTCCTTTTTTGATGATACGGCTACAGGTGGAGGTACAGATTATACGGGTACTAATGGTTCGCTGGTTTTTGCAGGTACAGCAAACGAAATCCAAACAATTACAGTACCTATTATTAATGACGCTGTTCTAGAAAATACAGAAGCATTTACGGTTCAACTTGGTTTGCCAACCAATAATGTACAAAGAGCCGGTGGGGGTACGGCTATAGGTACCATTCAAGATGATGATAATTGTGTTGCTGCTCCAACACTTGATACAACAGTTTCAAATATCTATTGTGTAGAGACAGCTGGCGATGATTTTTCTGCAAACTTATTCGATTATACAAATAGCGCAGCTCCTGCCGGAACAGTTTTAACTTGGAGTAGGGTTTCTAATCCTTTAAATACGAATTCGCACTTAACAGTTGCTGAAGCTCAAGATGTAGGTTTACCCGCTTCTTATTATGGTTTTTTCTATGATGAAGCCAATGATTGTGCTAGTGGTACTATAGAAGTTCAAATAGTCCGAAATGTGCTACCACAATTAGCTGTAATCAATGATAACGAGCGTTGTGGTCCTGGTACTTTATTATTAAGTGTTGAGCCAACTGATGGTGCTTCTGTAAATTGGTATGATTCTTTGGATGCGGTTACCCCAATTGCAATGGGTGAAACATTTACAACTCCTTCTTTGAACGCAACGGCAACCTATTATGTTGAGGCTAACGAAAACGGATGTACCACAGAAAGACAGCCTGTTATTGCAAGAATAGGGGCTCAAGCCTCTACTGGCACGGCAACAAACGGTTCTATTTGTAATGTAGCTGCGAACGGACTTACAACGATAGATTTAGATACGAGGCTTGCAGATGCTGACCCCGGAGTGTGGATTTTTGTTTCAGGTCCTGAAACCAGTGTGGATATTAGTTCTACCAATGTGGTGGAATTTGAAGGAGCTACTTCGGGTGCTTATGTTTTTAGCTACACTACCACTAATTCAACAGCACCTTGTGAAAATCCAACAGTTGAAATCACTATTAATGTGAGCGACTGTGAAACCGATGATGATAATGACGGACTTCTAGGTGGTCAAGAAGTAGTTCTTGGTACAGATTCTAATGATCCTGATACTGATGGTGATGGTATTGAAGATGGAGTGGAAGTTGGTGATGATATCAATAATCCTTTAGATGAGGATGGAGACGGAATTATTGATGCACTAGATTCGAATACTGCAGATACAGATAATGACGGGGTGAATGATCAAGAAGATCCAGCAAATAATAACCCTTGTATTCCTAACCGTTTCAACGGTAGTTGCGACACAGATGGTGACGGGGTTTCAGATTTAGACGAACAAACGAACGGTTCTGATCCTGATGATCCTTGTGATCCTGTAGCAACGCCAAATTGCGATGATCCAATTGATTTGGAAGTACTGAAATCTGTTGATAATATAGATGCTTTAATTGGCGATACCATTATATTTAAAATTTTAGTCACCAACTTATCAGACAGAACTACAAGAGCTATTGTTATTGGGGATATTTTAGAATTAGGTTTTGATTTTGTTTCTTCCGATGCTCCAGACGCTACCGATTATGATGAGGTATCGGGCAACTGGACCATTTCAGAACTTGCCGCAGGTATTTCTTTGGAATTATCTATTACAGTTATAGTAGCAGCACAAGGTCCATATACAAACACTGCCGTACTACTAGAATCTATACCTTCAGATAATAATCCTGAGAATGATGAAGCAACTGTAGAATTGAATACGGAAGCTCCAGAAGGCGTTGATCTTATGATTGAGAAAGAAGCTCGTCCAGACACAGCTTTGGTAGGAGATGAGGTAGAGTTTATTATTCGCGTTACTAATATTTCTGAATCTGACGTGGTTACAGACATTATTGTTAATGATTTGATATCGATTGAAAACGGATTTGAATTTGTTTCTGCGGAGTCAGATTTTAATGGTACTTATGAAGAAGATTCTGGTAATTGGAATATTCCTACTTTAAATAGGGAAGAGACCGCTACGTTAGTAATTAGAGCTAGAGTTCCTGCAGTTGGTACGTATACTAATACTGCAAATATTGTAAGGTCTACACCAAGAGATGGCAATACCGAAAACAATGAAGCTACTGTTGAAGTTGAAGTAATTCAGAAAAGCCCTGCATACCCAGGATTCCTTTTTAATCAATTCTCACCAAACGGTAATAATCAGAATGAAGTTCTTCGTATTAATAGAACTATGACAGATCCAAATACCGGTACACAGGTAGAAGTTAATTTACAATACAAAATAAAAATATACGATCGTTACGGAAACCTTGTTTTTGAAACTGAAAAAGTAAATGATAGTGATGTTTGGGATGGTACCTATGAAGGTAAAGAATCGCCAAAGGGAACTTATTTTTATATCATGAATTATAGTGTTAATAATCAACCTGCAGTTTTGGATAAGGGTTGGATACAGCTTATTAGATAAAATAAATTATGGATTATAACTTTTATAAATCGAGTTATACTATTGCTTTAGTACTATTTTCTCTGTTAAGCTTTAATGCATTTTCACAGAAAGAACCTCAGTATACGCAGTACATGTATAATATCGGTAGTTTTAACCCGGCTTATGTTGGTACGGTAGAGAACCCTGAGTTTTCTGGGTTATACAGAGCCCAATGGATAGATATTCCCGGTGCGCCTAGAACGTTTCGTTTTGGCGCCAATCTCCCTTTTCAGAATGATAAAGTTGGGTTAGGTATTAATATCGTTAATGATGAATTAGGACCTGCAACACAGACTTACGCCGATATTTCATACTCCTATCAAATAATGGTTACCGATGAGACGAAATTGTCTTTTGGTATTGATGCCGGTGGTTCTTTTTTAAATGTTGATTTTTCTAAAGGAACTTTTGAGAACCCAGGTGAAAACCTTAGTGATGAAATGCTAACTAAATTTTACCCAACGGTTGGTGCCGGTGCTTTCTTATATTCAGAAGATTGGTACTTAGGTGCTTCGGTGCCAAATTTTTTAACCGAAGGTGTGTATAATGACGAGATAGCATCTGTAGTAGAAGATAAGATTCAATTTAATTTTATAGGTGGTTACGTTTTTGAACTTTCAGACAATCTAAAATTTAAACCTGCATTTTTGGTGAATACCATTTCTGGTTCACCTGTCAATGTTAACTTATCCAGTAACTTCTTAATTTCTGATGTGGTTACTGCAGGTGTTTCGTATCGCTTAGATAATGCATTTAGTGGTCTAGCAGGTTTTCAGATATCCAATCAGTTGTTTGCTGGGTATTCTTATGATTACAATACAAACTTACTTGGCGAATTTAATAATGGATCTCATGAGATCATACTTAAATTCTATTTGGGTAGAAAAGGAGCTTCGAAATCTAAAGGTAGTAGTGATAAGAATGCAAAAGGTAAACCTAAACAAGTAGATTCGCCTAGATTCTTTTAAAGTGAACGAAAATGAGATTTAAATTAATCATAGTATTACTAGTTTTTGTGCCATTTTTAGGTACTGCTCAAGACAAGAAGTCTAAAGCCGATAACCTTTTTTATGGCTATCAATACGAAAAAGCAATAGCAGCTTATAAGAGTGAGATGCAAAAAGATTCATTAACTAATCATCAGTTGCTGAACCTTGCAGATTCATATTTTAGTACGGGCAGTTATGATAGTGCATCTGAGCTTTATTTAAAGGTAAATAAGAATGATACTATTATGTCTGTTAATAGGTTTAATAAAATGCTGCAGAGCCTTTCTAAAAACTCAGAAAGAGATAGAGTGAAAATGTTTTTAAAGTCAAAAGCAGACAAATTATCTCCTGAACTTTTAGAAAATGCAGAGTTTAACTATAGTTTATTAGAAATTCCGGGAAATACAGATAACAGTGCAATACGTAATTTGGGAGTGAATAGTGCGCAAGGAGATTTTTCACCTGCATTCTATAAGAACGGAGTACTTTTTAGTAGTAGTAGAGGTCGAAATAGTAAAAATGTATATGAGCCAACAGGCGAATCTTATCTAGATATCTATTTTGCAAGATTAAGTTCAAACAAGAACTTGGTAGATGTTGAAACTTTTAAGGAAATTCCGGCGACGGACTTTCATAAATCTACACCATATTATTCTGAAAAACTTGAAACGTTTTTTTATATTCTTTCTAATGAAGAAGATGGTGAACTAAGGTATAATGAGAATGGGAAGAATGCATTGGCAATAGGTACACTTACAAAAAATAATAGGTTTAGATTTATATTAAAAGATTTAAGCACTTCATTTTACTATCCATTTTTTGATGATCCTACTGAACGATTATATTTTGCCGCAAATTTTGATGATAGCTATGGCGGTACAGATTTGTATTATGTGTATACTAATAACGGACAGATAATGTCTGCACCAATTAATTTAGGACCTAGAATAAATTCTCCAGGTAATGAGATTGCCCCCTACGTTTTTGATGGTAGTTTATATTTCTCTTCGGATATTTTCTATGGTCTTGGAGGTATGGATATTTACAAATCTAATATGTTGCCTAATGATTCCTATACCATACCGGTAAACCTTGGTGAGGGAATTAATTCAACTTCAGATGATTTCGGATTCATAATACAGAATGTTGAAAACACAGGATTATCAGGATTTTTTGCCTCTAATAGGGCAGGTGGAAAAGGCGGAGATGACCTTTATGGTTTTGAGCTTAAAAATGCACCTGGCTTAAAAACTTTTGCCTTGGGTGGTAAAGTAGTTAACCTTAGAAATAAAGTTGGTTTAAAAGGAGCTCAGGTGAGATTATTAAATCAGCAAGGCGATGTTTTAAAAGAGGTTGTTGCTGGTAATGATGGTAGTTTTAGAATAGAAGTGCCTTGGATGTCTCAAGTGACCATACAGGCTATGAGCGATGGCTATTCAATTTTCTCTACCACGTATTCTGAAGAAGGTATGGAAGAAATTCAAAACACGTCTTATAACATGGGACTTGCAAGAATGGAAGACTTAGTAACTCAGCGAGAAGATAAGACGGTATTAAAACTAGATAAGTTTTATTTCGATAAAGGCAAATCAGTATTAAACGCTCAAGTAGAAGAGCAGCTTAAGAAAGTTGTAGATGCTGTGGTACGTTTTCCGCAAATGAGATTAAGAATACAATCGCATACAGATACTAGAGGTAGTTCATCGTCAAACAAAAGATTGTCACAAGAAAGAGCTGATGTAATTAAAAGTTATCTTTTAAGTAACGGGTTGAATTCAAGTAACATTATTGAGGCAACTGGTTATGGAGAAGAAAATATTGTAAACAATTGCGTTAATGGAGCCTACTGTTTAGATTTTCTTCATAAACAGAATGAACGTACATTGTTCGTAGTAGAATAACCATGAATTATTTCTAAACTATTAGATAATAATGATATAGAAATAGTACAGCGCAAAACAAGACAAGAATAAAATTCCGACGTAGGTGAGCATTTTTAATTTCTTACCTGGTTGATATTTAAGTTCGAGGTCGTTACTGGTTACATTCTTTAAATTCATATAGCCTATTATTGGTGCGACTACGAAAGAAACAAATGTTGCCAAAGCTACCAAGTTACCCATATTAGCACTAAACGCTGCTATAACTACAAAATTGATAAGAGTTAAGACCAGTACTCCTATGGCGAATGCCGCTTTGGTAGTATACCATTTACTTTTTGGTTTCAATAATGATATAATATCTAAACTGACTCTAGCTAAAGCATCATGTGCTGTCATACAAGTACTGAACATAGTGGCAAATGCAGAAATGGCAATAAATAGATATGCCCATGATCCAATATGTTGTGTAAATAGCCGTACTACTTGATCTGCAAAGCTTATCGCATTATTACTGAGTTGTATGTTCGTGCCATATAAAGTATACCATCCTATAATCATAAAAAAGACAGCTATTATGGCGGTAATCGTATATCCAATACTGAATTCTTGCAGCGATTCTTTTAAGCTTGGTTTGTTTTGAGTTTTCCATTTTTCTATACTCCATAAACTGATCCAACTAGAGGCTTCTACACTAGTGGGCATCCATCCTATTAATCCTATTAAAAACAATATTCCCACTTCGTTGAAAATGGGTAGAGGTTTAAATTCTGGTACATGGCTTACAGGTCCTTTTAATAGAACTAAAATTGTTGTAACCAGTAACGCAACGAATAGTACGCTAACCACAAATTTTAAACTGATTTCCAAAAACTTGTATTTTCCAAAAATGAGTAGAACACTTATAATTAAAAATAGACTTAAGGCAACCATGGCGATAGAGCTATGACCTATGCCGAATAGGTTGATGAAGAGACCTGCCGTAACCGTATATAAAGCAGCTAAGATGGTGAATGTAGTAATGAGGGTAATAATGGCATAAAACCATAGAAAGCCTTTGCCACGGTTTAGATAGCCTTCTATTAAGGTTTTGTTCGTGACGTTGGTATAGCGTACACCAAATTCAAAAAAAGGGTATTTTAATACGTTCGCTAAAATAATAGGAATAACCATTAACCAGCCATATTGCGCTCCTGCTTTGGTAGATAAAACTAGATGAGATGTACCTATGGCCATACTGGCGAACAGAAGTCCGGGACCTAAGTTTTTTAGAATTCTTTTAATATTGAGCATGGTAATCGGTTTGGTTGGTGCTCTTAAATGTAGTCTATTTAATTCTACTTATTTTATTTCTATTGTAGTACCGTAAAATTTAGGCTGCGTATTTAGTGCCATATCTATAAACACTTTTACACGCGCAAGGTATTCTCTTATTTGAACTTTTAGACCTTGACTTGTAGAAACATCTTTTGCATTATAGCCAATGGCATTCAATCCTTTTTGCTTAGCTATGTAAATGGCTCTCTCATTATGGAACTTTTGAGAGATTACGGTAACGTCGTCTAAGCCGAATATAAACTTTGCCCTGAACATAGAATCTAGAGTGCGAAAACCTGCGTAGTCCAAGAATATTACTTTTTCTGGTATGCCCGCGTCTACCAAATCTTTTTTGAAGGTGTCAGGTTCGTTGTAATAAATGCTACCATTATCTCCGCTAACCAATATAAATTTGATCTTACCTACATTGTAAAGCGCTTTGGTCGCATTAATACGGTATGTGTAATACGGATTTGGAGAGCCGTCTGTTAATCTATTAGAGGTACCTAAAACAAGACCCACACGATTACTGGGAATAGAGGATATGTCGGTATATGTTTTATCTTCTGCAGTACTTGAAATAATACTATTACAGATAAATATGATTAGAATTAATGCTAATAGTAGTAGGCTGGATATTTTTAATATTTTTTTTAGCATATAATCTATATCGTAACTAAAGTTAGTGAATAACTACATGATTTAAATTTTTTTAAATTCTTTTTCACTTTAAGTTATCCTAAACGTTGCCCTAAAAAAGAAAACCCCTGAAATCAATTGATTTCAGGGGTTTGTGGTACTCGAGGCGGGACTTGAACCCGCACGCCCCAAAGAGCACAGGATTTTAAGTCCGGCGTGTCTACCAATTCCACCACTCGAGCATACTTGGCTTTGAAAAAAATGTTGACCGGCAACATTTTCTGAGCGAAAAACGGGATTCGAACCCGCGACCTCCACCTTGGCAAGGTGATGCTCTACCCCTGAGCTACTTTCGCAAATTTTAATGAACGTGCATCTCTTGAAAGATGCGGGTGCAAATTTAAAACATTTCTGTAAAAACCAAAGTAAAAATGTGCAAAAGAATTAAAAAAATTATGAAGTCGCCTTTTTGTCCTTGGTTAACAGCCTTTTAATCTCATTTAATTTCATCAAAGCCTCTACCGGAGTTAGTGTATCTATGTCTAAATTGGTGATTTCGTCCTTAATTTCTTCCAATAATGGGTCGTCTAAATTAAAAAAGCTGAGTTGCATTTCGTCAGAATCACTTTTTAATTTGTCTCCGACATCTTCACTAACATGTTTATTTTCCAGCTTTTTCAAAATTTTATTTGCCTTCTGAATTACTTGTTGGGGCATACCTGCCATTTTAGCTACATGTATACCAAAACTATGTTCACTGCCACCGGGGACCAATTTTCGAAGAAATAGGACAGTATCTTTTAATTCTTTAATAGCGACATTATAATTTTTAATGCGATTAAAGGTGTTGGTCATTTCATTAAGCTCATGATAATGCGTGGCAAACATCGTTTTTGCCCTAGCTGGGTGTTCGTGTAAGTATTCTGAAATCGCCCACGCAATTGAAATACCATCATAGGTACTTGTGCCTCGACCTATTTCGTCCAATAAAACAAGACTGCGTTCAGAAAGATTATTAAGTATAGATGCTGTTTCGTTCATTTCTACCATAAATGTAGATTCGCCCATTGATATATTGTCACTTGCGCCAACACGGGTAAATATTTTATCTACAACACCTATTTTAGCTTTTTCTGCAGGTACAAAGCTTCCCATCTGAGCAAGAAGTACTATTAATGCTGTTTGTCTTAATAAGGCAGATTTACCACTCATGTTCGGACCGGTAATCATTATAAATTGTTGATTGGATCGGTCTAGTTGTAAATCGTTAGCAATGTATTGTTCGCCTAAAGGCAATTGCTTTTCAATAACCGGGTGCCTGCCATCTATTATTTCTAAATCTGTAGAGTCATTTAAAGACGGACAATTATATGTATTCTCTTTAGCAAGTTGGGCAAAACCGCAAAGGCAATCTAATTGAGCAATTAGGTGCGCGTTGTTTTGTACAGGGGCAATGTACTCTTGCATCCATACTACTAATTGAGAGAATAGTTGTTGCTCTAATGTTAAGATACGGTCTTCTGCTCCTAGAATCTTTGCTTCGTATTCTTTAAGTTCTTCAGTAATATAGCGTTCTGCATTCACCAAAGTTTGCTTGCGCGTCCATGTTTCAGGTACTTTATCTTTATGGGTGTTTCTAACTTCTATGTAATATCCGAAGACATTATTAGAGGCTATTTTAAGGGAAGTTATGCCCGTTGCGGCGGTTTCCCTTTCAAGCATTTTATTTAGATAGTTTTTTCCTGATGTTGCTAATCCCCTAAGCTCGTCTAATTCTTCAGAAAATCCTTTTGCGATTGTACTTCCTTTTAAAATATTTACAGGTGCTTCTTCGCTAAGCATTTCTTTGATTTTTGCTCGTAGCAAATCGCAAGATTGTATTTGATCACCTGTTAAAGCCAGCGATTCGTTTTTAGAAGAGGTCGCTAATTGCTTAATGGGTATTAAGGCTTCTAAAGAATTTTTTAACTGTACGACTTCTTTAGGGTTTACCTTGCCTGTTGCAACTTTAGAGATCAAACGCTCTAAATCGCCCATTTGTTTAATATGATGCTGAAACTTTTCTAAAACAACCTCTTCATCATGTAAGAAAGAAACAATTTGCTGCCTCCTTTTGATTTTCTCCAAATTTTTAAGAGGTAGTGCAAGCCATCTTTTGATCATACGCCCACCCATTGGCGAGATGGTTTTGTCGATGACATCTAAAAGTGTCACTGCATTAACATATGTAGAATGGTAAAGTTCTAGATTTTTAATGGTGAATCGATCCATCCATATATAATCATCTTCAGCAATACGTTGTAGTTTTGAAATATGTTGCAACTGGCGATGTTGTGTTTCGCCTAAGTAATGTAATACCACGCCCGAAGCAATTATACCGCAGGTTAGATGATCGACACCAAAACCTTTTAAGGTATTGGTGTTAAAATGTGAGGTAAGGTTTTCTAGGGCATAATCTTCTTGAAAAACCCAATCTTCTAAATAGAAAAGATGATGATTTTTACCGAATACGTCTAAGAATTCTTTTTTGTGTGCTTTGGATATTAAAATCTCGTTGGGTGAAAAATTCTGTAGCAATTTGTCAATCTGCTCCTCGCTACCTTCTGAGGTCAAAAACTCACCAGTAGAAATATCAACAAATGCAATCCCTATTTTTTTTCTTCCGAAGTGAACGGCGCAAAGAAAATTATTGGTCTTGGAGTTTAAGATATCGTCATTCATTGCCACACCTGGTGTCACCAATTCGGTAACGCCTCTTTTGACAATAGTTTTAGTTTGTTTAGGATCTTCTAATTGATCGCATATAGCAACACGCTGACCTGCTTTCACCAATTTAGGTAAATAAGTATTTAATGAGTGATGCGGAAAACCGGCTAATTCTGTTCGCTCGCCACCATTATTTCTATTGGTTAGAATAATGCCTAATATGCGGGAAGCCTTTACTGCATCTTCACCAAAAGTCTCATAAAAATCGCCTACTCGAAATAGCAATAATGCATCAGGATACTTTGTCTTGATGGTGTTATATTGCTTCATTAAAGGGGTTACCTTTTTTGTCTTGCTTTTATCCGCCACTTTATCTTTATCTCATTAATTTTGCACCTTCACGAAAGTATGGTTTAATCACCGGAAATTTAATCATTGTTGATATTTCAGGATAAGTTTATGACCATATAAATTAATGAAATTGAATAGTAAAGTATGAGAAAATTAAGAAATGAGGAGTTAGATAGAATAGATGTTGAAGGTTATAAGCTTGCTGGTAAATCTCCTATAATTATTGTTCTTGATAATATAAGAAGTTTAAATAATATTGGATCGGTCTTTAGAACTGCCGATGCTTTCTTGATGGAAAAAATATATTTGTGTGGCATTACCGCTAAACCACCTCATAAAGATATTCATAAAACGGCATTGGGCGCCACCAATAGTGTCGATTGGGAGCATGTTGATGATACGATGGCTTTGGTCGAAAGATTGAAAGAAGACGGCTGTCATATTATATCGGTAGAACAAGCTGAAAAAGCAACACAGTTAAATGAATATATGCCCGCTAAAGGTAAAAAGCAGGTACTCATTTTTGGTAATGAGGTTAAGGGCGTTGCCCAAAATGTGGTTACTGCAAGTGATGAGGTTTTAGAAATACCACAATTTGGTACGAAGCATTCGTTGAATATTTCAGTAAGTGTTGGCGTTGTGGTGTGGGATTGTTGGAGTAAATTAAATGCATAAAAAAAGCCTGGTCGTAGACCAGGCTTTTTAGTATAGTTTGAGTTAGTTAGTTGCACGTATGCTAGCACAAGAAAAGATTTTCTTTTCATTTACACAAGAAATAATGCTATTTATATTGTCATAAATTAGCTAAGGCAAAGTCTTCGATCTTAGTTAAAACGGTTTCATAATCACCTTGATGACTCACAAAATCAAGTTCGCTTACATCTATAATGAGTTGATTTTCTTTGGGATATGTTCTTAAAAAGTCAAAATAACCACGATTAATTTTCTCAAGATAGGTGAGTTCTATATTCTGCTCATAGTCTCTGCCTCGCTTCTTTATTTGCTGTAGTAATCTTTCTGTTGTTTGATACAGATAAACGTATACTTTGGGCTTTTTAACTTCTTTGTACATAAAGTTAAACACCTTTCTGTAAAGGTCAAACTCATTTTGTTGAAGTGTAACCTTTGCGAATATTAACGATTTATAAATGTCATAATCGCTTACCATAAAACTTTTAAAGAGGTCAAGTTGATTGGTGTCTTCTGTAAATTGCTGATATCGATCAGCTAAAAAGGACATCTCTAAAGGGAAAGCATACCTCGCTTGATCTTCATAAAAATTAGGTAAAAATGGATTCTCGGCAAATCGTTCTAAAATCAATTTGGCATTGAAGTCGTCAGAAATTTTTGTCGCCAAAGTTGTTTTTCCCGCGCCAATATTTCCTTCAATAGCCACATATTCTAAACTAGCAAAAAACGTATGCCTGCTTTTAAAAAGTCTCTTTATCTGTTTTGTTATAGTGCTTTTGTCTTTACTTTCTTGCAGTAAATTTCTAGTGTCCTTATTGAATATGGGGTGATAAAATTGGGGAGTAATATCTGCAAGTGGTTTCAGAATAAACTTTCTGTCTTGCATTTTAGGGTGTGGAACCGTTAAGTTTTCCGTGTTAATAATATCTTTTTCATAATAGATGATATCAATGTCTAAAGTTCTGCTTTGGTAACTATCACCTTCATTTCTTTCTCTTCCAAAATCGGTCTCTATCGCCAATAATTTTGCTAAAAGGTCTTCTGGGGACAGCAGGGTCTGTAATTCTAAACACGCATTTAAAAAATCTTCACCTTCAAAACCCCAAGACGGAGTTTCATAGACAGCGGAAACTTGCCTTATTTCACCGGCTACCTTGCCAATTTCGAAAATAGCTTTTTGTAATATCAATTGACGGTTGCCTAAATTACTGCCAATAGATAAGAATGTTGTTTTGTATACTCCCATAATATTGGGACAAAATAACTAAAACATATCCACATTAGTTATCTTTGTTGATTATTATAATAAAGATTTAAATGAATTTTTTAAGAAATTTTCTTGCTTCCATTTTAGGTTCCCTGTTTGCATTTGGAATCATGTTTGTAATGTTTTTAATTTTTGTGAGCTTGGTTAGTAGTGGCGAAGACACCGTTTCTATTGAAGATAACTCTATACTTGAGTTGCAGTTGCAAAGACAAATTTCAGATTATACAGGTAGTAACGAATTAGACCCGTTCGCAGGTATTTTTGAAGAATCGCAAGGTTTAGATGAAATAATACAGGCTATTGAGGTTGCGAAAAATGATGACCGTATAAAAGGTATCAGTATTAACAACAACTTTATCATGGCTGGCTTGGCACAAACACAAGCTATTAGAAAATCATTAGAAGATTTTAAAGCTGAAGGTAAATTTATATACGCATATGCAGACTTTTTTATGCAACGCGATTATTATTTGGCTAGTGTTGCAGATTCTATTTTTATTAATCCGGTAGGGGTTTTGGACTTTAAAGGCTTGTCTACAGAGGTTCTTTACTATAAAGAGCTGCAAGAGAAATCTGGAATTAAGATGGAGGTTATTCGTCATGGAAAGTATAAAAGTGCTGTTGAACCTTATCTAGAAAATAACATGAGTGAAGCGAACAGAAGCCAATTAACTTCTTTACTTCAATCACTTTGGAATTCTATGATTTTAGATATTTCAAAAACACGTTCTATCTCAGAATCAAATCTAAATATCATTGCAGATACCTTAGGTGGTAGAACTCCGAAATATGCGAAACAATCAGGATTGATTGATGATGTTGTCTTTTACGATGAGTATGAGAGCAAGTTGGCAAATGCATTAAAAATTAAAAAAGATGAAGATATTAACTACAGTACTTTAGATGACTATGTTAAGTATTCTAACAAAAAAACATTAAAATCTGGTGATGATAAAATTGCCATTGTTTTCGCACAAGGTGAAATATTATACGGCGAAGGTGGTCCAAATATTATTGGTCAAGGTATTATAAACGAGGCATTGATTAAAGCACGTGAAGACGACAAGGTTAAAGCTATTGTTCTACGTGTTAATTCACCAGGCGGTAGTGCTTTGACTTCAGATATTATTTGGAGAGAAGTCGCGCTTGCCAAGAAAGTGAAACCTGTAATTGTATCTATGGGTAACGTTGCTGCATCTGGTGGGTATTATATTGCTGCTGGTGCTGATAAGATTTTTGCAGAACCAACTACAATTACTGGTTCTATCGGTGTTTTTGGAACTGTGCCAAATATGACCGAATTAGCTGGTGATATAGGTATCAATGCAGAGCAAGTTGGCACCAATAAAAATGCTGTAGAGTATTCACTTTTTGAGCCAATGCAAGAAAGTTTTAAAAATCAAATTCAAGAGAGTATAGAAGAAACCTACCAAACATTTCTGCAAAGAGTATCTGAAGGTAGAAATATGACCATGGCGCAAGTTGATAGTGTGGCACAAGGTAGGGTTTGGAGCGGTACTGAGGCATTAGAAGTTGGTTTAGTAGATGAGTTAGGTAATTTAGATGATGCTATTGAAGCGGCGGCGGAGTTAGCTTCTTTGAGTTCTTACGGAATTAAGAAGTTTCCGAAATATAAAAGCGGTTTTGAGCGCTTTATGGAAGATTTAGAAGGAGCCAGTATGCAAATCAAAGAGAATTTATTGAAAGATGAAATTGGCGATGAGGCATATAAAGTACTTAAAGAGCTACAGTCTTTTAAAGAACATAAGGGTATACAGGCTAGAATGCCATTTGCATTAGACATTAAATAATTTATGACCTTAAGAGATAGAAAACTAGCACAACGTATTTATCTGTATTTAGGGGCTTTATTTATCACTTCTTTAGTGGTTTCTAACCTCATATTTCAAAAGTTTTTTTATTGGAATCCCTTCGGGGATTTCACTGTTTTTGGGGTTTCGCTTTTTGAAGTATCCGTAGGTATTTTGCCTTACCCCATAACATTTTTAATAACAGATCTTATTTCGGAGATTTATGGTAGAAAAATGGCGAACCAGATTGTTACCGCTGGTATTTTTGCATCGTTCTTTTCTATGGGTATTATTCTACTTGCAGAAGTTGCTCCGGCAATTCCTTCTTCCCCTATAAACGATGAAACGTTTACGCAAGTTTTTGCGCTGTCGCCAATAGCTGTTTTAGCTTCTATGATAGCTTATTTGTTAGCGCAATATGTAGATGTGGCTATTTATCATTTCTGGAAAAAATTGACGAAAGGCAAACATTTGTGGTTGCGAAATAATTTTTCGACATTCCTCTCACAATTTCTTGATACGTTTACCGTTGTGGGGTTGTTATGTGTGTTCAAAGTATTACCGTGGGAGCTTTTTTTTGGTCTCGTAGTAAGCGGATTTATATTTAAGATTTTTATAGCATTTATTGACACTCCTTTTCTCTATTTCTTCGTATATATAATGAGAAAACGTTTTAATCTAAAGCCAAATGAAGAATTGGATTTAGATGTTTTAGATTAAAAACAGTAAATAAATCAGTATTAAAGTATACTATGGGAAAGAAAATATTGAAAATTGTTGGAGTACTATTATTGTTGTTGATTGCAGTTTTGATAGCAGCTCCATTTTTCTTGGAAGCTAAAATTGGAGATATTATTAAAAACAATGTTAATAATAATGTCAATGCTACTTTAGATTTTTCTGAAGCGAATTTAAGCTTGGTAAGTAGCTTTCCTAATGCCGAAGTAAACTTTAAAGATGTTATTTTAATTAATAACGCTCCTTTTGAAGGCGATACCTTGTTTAAGGCAAATAATTTAGATTTGACTATGGGTATTATGCAATTGTTTAAAGGTACCGGTGATGCCATTGCTATTAATAATATCAGTTTAGATGACGCATTTATTAATGTAATAGTTGATAAAGAAGAAAATGCAAATTATGATATAGCAAAACCTTCAGAGCCGACTGTCGCTGTTGAAGAATCTAGTACAACAGATGGTTTTAATCTGGATTTACAGTCATATGAAATAACAAATTCTAGAATTTATTATACCGATAATTCTACTGGCATAACTTTTAAGTTAGATGATTTTCAGCATAAAGGTACCGGAGATTTATCTTTGGCTACTTCTGAGTTAGATACCCATACAGATGCTTTTATTTCTTTGGAAATGGATAGTGTTAATTATTTGAACAAAAACAAAATTAAGTTAGATGCGCTTATAGGTATCGATTTAAATGAGAATAAATATTCTTTCTTAAAGAACGAAGCATTAATAAATCAGTTGCCATTGGTTTTTGATGGTTTTATTAAATTAAATGAAAGCAATCAAGAAGTAGATTTAACCTTTAAAACTCCTTCTTCAGGTTTTAAAAACTTTTTAGGGGTAATTCCAGAAATTTATTCGAAGGATATTGAAAATGTTACTACTACTGGAGATTTCACTGTTAATGGTAATTTTAATGGTATTGTTGATGAAACCCACATACCTAAGTTTCATATTGAACTAAAGTCGGATAATGCGTCATTTAAGTATCCAGATTTGCCGAAAGCGGTAAGTAACGTATTCCTTGATATTCAGTTAGACAATAAAACTGGTATTGTAGAAGACACCTATGTTGATATTAATAAGGCTTCTTTTATGATAGATGAAGATAAGTTCAACCTTACTTCAAATATAACTGAGCTTATGGGCAATACGAAAGTAAAAGCTCATATAGATGGCGCAATGAACTTAGCGAATATTTCGAAAGCATACCCAGTACCGGAAGAGTATGATTTAAAAGGGTTGTTGAAGGCAGATATTACTACAGC
The DNA here is from genome assembly GCF_004364175.1 of Maribacter caenipelagi. Classification (GTDB taxonomy): domain Bacteria; phylum Bacteroidota; class Bacteroidia; order Flavobacteriales; family Flavobacteriaceae; genus Maribacter; species Maribacter caenipelagi. The sequence continues at coordinate 893,461 of NZ_SNZW01000011.1, forward strand.
CTTTGATATGCAATCTGTTGAGAAAGAGCAATACGAAAACACAAATACTACAGGAGATTTAAGTGTGAATAATTTTGAGTACAACTCAGAAGAATTGGCGAACCCTGTAAAATTTAATGCCGCTCGTTTAACTTTCAATCCAAAGACTGTTACTTTAAATCAATTAAATGGTACCACAGGTACTACAGATTTTGATGCTACAGGTACCATAAACAACCTTTTAGGGTTTATGTTCAATGATGAAAAGGTAGAGGGTAACTTCAATTTGAAATCGAACTCTTTTGCTTTAAACGATTTTATGGTTGCTGAAACAAAAGTGCCTGCGACTACAAATGAAAGTAAATCTACTTCTGGTGGAGCGGTTCAAGAAGAAAAAATTAAAATTCCATCTTTCTTAGATGCGACAATTAATGCTGATGCTAAAAAAGTATTCTATGATGATATCGTGTTAAGTGATGTAAAAGGAGTTTTGAAGATTAAAGATGAAACTGCTACATTAAGCAATATGACTGCTGGTATGTTTGGTGGTAAAATTGGCTTTAATGGCGATGTGTCTACAAAAAATGAGACACCTACTTTTAACATGAAGTTGGACTTAAACCAACTAGGTATTCAAGAAACTTTTGCTTCTGTTGATTTGTTTAAAGCTATAGCGCCAATTGCGAAAATGTTAAATGGTAAATTAACATCAGATATTTCTCTGTCAGGTAATTTAACAAATGATTTAATGCCTAACTTATTGTCATTGACCGGTGAGATGTTTGCTGATTTAATGACAGAAGAAGTGAATACCGAACAGGCACCTGTTTTAAATTCATTGGTTTCTAAATTAAATTTTATTGATTTAAAACAGCTGAATTTAAAAGACTTAAAGACCTCATTGTCTTTTAAAGATGGAATCGTAGTTGTTAAACCTTTTACCTTGAATTATAAGGATATCGCCATAAATGTTGATGGTAGTCACTCATTTGATCAAAAGCTAAACTACAAGGCAACTTTACAGGTGCCTGCAAAATATTTAGGTTCAGATATTACAAATTTGATTGCCAAGATTGATGATCCATCATTATCAGAATTAACCATACCTGTGGTAGCTAGTATTGGTGGGCTATATAATAGTCCTACGGTTACTACCGATATGACATCAGGGGTAAAGCAGTTAACTAGTAAGTTGATTGAGGTTGAGAAACAAAAACTTATAACTAAGGGTACAGATAAGGCTAAAGATTTAATTGGTGGTTTGTTAAGTGGTAATAAAACATCGACAGATTCAACTAGTCAAGAGACTACTACGACTAAGTCTACTGCTAAAGATATTTTAGGCGGAATCTTATCTACGAAGAAAGATACTACCGCTACTACGTCTGTAAAGAAAGATTCTACTCCCGTTAAAGCAGAAGATGCTGTAAAAGAAAAAGCAAAAGATGTTTTAGGTGGTTTATTCGGGAAAAAGAAAAAGGATAGTACTAACTAATAGTTAAGCCTACATAGTAACCTTCGCTGCCTCTTACATTGAAAACGGTGTTGTCTTCAAAGATGAGGTATTGACCTTTTATACCTTTTAGCGTACCTTCAAAAGTGGGAGTTTTACTTAGGTTTAAACTTTTTACTTTTGTAGGATATTGTAGTACCGGAAATTCCAATTCGGTTTCTGCATTAGAATCTAAAAAATAGGGTAGTGCCTCTTCAGGTATATATTGTTTTAGTCTATCGCGCCATTCTTGAAGATTTTCATCAACAACTTTATTCGTAAGCATGGTGCGCCAATTGGTTTTGTCGCCCACATGGTCTTTTAGAGCAACTTCAGTTATACCTGCTAGGTATCTATTTGGTACTTCTACAATTTCTATGGCTTCATGAGCGCCCTGGTCAATCCATCTTGTCGGTATTTGCCCTTTTCTGGTTACACCTACTTTTACGTTGCTAGAATTTGCCAAGTAAACAATATGTGGTTGCAATTGCACCTTTTTCTCATAAGCTAAATCTCGATCTTCTTGGTCTAAATGGGCTTTGCTTAACTCGGGTCTCATAATCCAATCGCCTGCAGATGGTATTTCAAAAAAACATGTTTTACAGAAGCCTTGTCTGTAAATAGGGCGATCATTACCACAATTTAGGCATTGATGTTTAATGAATTCTATTTTTAATGTTTTGTCCAGAATTTGATTTACATTCAAAAAATCAGATTCGAATAACATATAATATTGAATCGGACTTCCTATTTCTGTCTGCATTTTTCTAAGTACTCCTTCGTATTGCATTTAAATCTTGCTTATTGAATTATCATTTGAAAATGATAGTTAGATGCGCTATTTTTAACAACACAAAGATACCTATAAATGCCAATTACCCTATTTAATTCAATTGCCTCTTGGTTGCTTAAAAAACGTTATCATCAGATAGAACTTTTTTTAAAGTATCCTGACGAGGTTCAAGAAGAGGTTTTATTGCAGTTACTTGAATTTGCAGAAGACACAGAGGTTGGCAGAACCTATGATTTTGAGTCGATTCAATCATACAATGACTTTAAAGAAAGGTTGCCTATAGTATCTTATGAAGAGATCCAGCCAATTATAGAACGCACTAGAAGAGGGGAGCAAAATTTATTCTGGCCAACTAAAGTAAAGTTGTTTGCTAAAAGTAGTGGAACAACTGATGCAAAAAGTAAATTTATTCCTGTAAGCGGCGAGGCTTTAGAAGATTGCCACTATAAATCTAGTAAAGATTTATTATGCCTGTATTTAAATAACAATGAAAACTCACAATTGTTTACAGGAAAGAGTTTAAGACTGGGAGGCAGTAAAGAGCTATACGAGGATAATGGATCGTTATTTGGAGATTTATCTGCTATTTTGATTGATAACATGCCATTGTGGGCAGAGTACAGTAGTACGCCTAGTAATAAGGTTTCGTTAATGAGTGAATGGGAGAGTAAGCTTATGGCTATCATTCATGAAAGCGTTCAAGAAAATGTAACTAGTTTGGCTGGTGTACCTTCCTGGATGTTGGTTTTATTGAACAAAGTGCTCGAAGAAACGGGTAAAGAAAATCTTTTTCAAGTTTGGGAAAATTTAGAGGTATACTTTCATGGTGGTGTAAATTTTAACCCATACAAAGAGCAGTACAAAAAGATACTTCCACATAGTAATTTTAGATATTATGAAATCTATAATGCTTCTGAAGGCTTCTTTGCTATTCAAGATAGAAATGGAGCAGATGATTTGTTGTTGATGTTAGACTACGGAATTTTCTATGAGTTCATTCCGATGGATGTTTATGGTTCTTTCAATGAAGAGGCGATACCTTTATGGAGTGTAGAGTTAGGTAAAAATTATGCTATAATAATTACTACTAATTCAGGATTGTGGAGGTATAAAATTGGCGATACAGTTCGTTTTACGTCTAAAAGTCCGTATAGAATTAAAGTAACTGGTCGCACAAAACATCATATTAATGTTTTTGGTGAAGAGCTTATTATCGAGAATGCCGAAGAAGCTTTAAAAAATGCGTGTGCAAAAACGGAATCGGAAATAATGGATTATACTGCCGGACCAGTTTTTATGGAGGGTAAAGAAAAAGGTGCGCATGAGTGGATTATAGAATTTAGAACCCTGCCAGAAGACTTCAGTGCGTTTGTTGAGATATTTGACAATGCATTAAAATCTCTCAATTCAGATTATGAAGCTAAGAGGTTAAACAATATTACACTAAATGCACCATTAGTGCACATAGCACGTAAGAACTTATTCTATGATTGGCTGAAATCAAATGACAAGCTTGGAGGGCAACATAAAATTCCGCGATTGTCAAATAAGAGAGATTATTTAGAAGAGCTTTTGCGAATGAACCAGTAAATAACTCTATTCATACCAATTATTAGCCTAATCACAACAAACTTTTATATATCCTCAATAGTTACTATACATTTGTCTTAATTAATGTAGTTTTTGCCTTACGTCATAATTGTAGTTGTATTTGTCTTACTTATTTATGATAAAATGGACTACACCGATATTTTTAAGCGTGTAAACAATTAAATGATTGTAAGTGCAGTTATTATTTCAACTTGCTGAAGTAAAACTTAACCAAAACTGTAAATACTATTATTATGGCAGATAAATTAGTGATCGTTTCCGATATGTGGGGTGCTAAGAAAGGACTATGGATTACTTCATACTTAGGATATCTACAACAGTATTTTGATATTACTTTCTATGATAGTCAACAACTGGCCAATTTAGATATTCTTATTCAAACAGAAGAGAATGTACATAGTGCTTTTATAGAAGGCGGTACTGAAACTGCTGCAGCACATTTATTAAAAAAGGAAAAAGAAGCTTGTTATTATCTTGCTTTTAGTACCGGCGCTACTATTGTTTGGGAAGCTGCTAAAAAAGGTTTGCCGGTTAAGTCTTTATACGGTGTTTCGCCAACAAGAATTCGCAAAACAAATAATAAACCTAATGTTCCTTTTAATTTGGTATATGGTGCTAACGATGAGTTTAAACCAAGTGAAGAATGGGCGAGTAATTTAGGTGTAGATATGGAAGTATTACCTAATTACGGGCATACATTATACACAGATGAGAAAATCATTCAAAAAGTATGTATGGATCTACTACAAGAAGTAACCCAGATTACACCACAGATTAAAAAAGTGGTTTGAAAAGAATATAAAGAGGTAGGTATAAAAAAAGCGAAGATTTAAATCTTCGCTTTTTTTTGTATTCAATAATAGGTTGAAATCTTATGAAACTGCCTTTAGTTTTTTAATGGTATCGTGAGATAACATTTCTTCGGCATAAGGTTTTGTTACCTTGAAATTTGTATCGCCAGTACTTGGCATCTCGAACATTGCGTCAGTAAAAATGGCTTCACATAAAGATCTTAAACCTCTCGCTCCAAGTTTATACTCAATTGCTTTTTCTACAATATAATCTAAAGCCTGGTCTGTAATGGTGAAGGTAATATCATCCATTGCAAACAACTTCTCATATTGTTTTATAATCGCATTCTTAGGCTCGGTTAAGATAGCTCTTAATGTCTTCTTGTCTAATGGGTTCATATGTGTTAGAACTGGAAGTCTACCTATGATCTCAGGTATAAGTCCGAAATCTTTTAAATCTCTAGGAATGATATATTGCAATAAATTGCTATCGTCTAAAAAGTTGTCAGATTTTGAAGCACTATAACCAACAGCTTGCATATTCAAACGTTTTGTAATAGCACGTTCAATACCGTCAAAAGCTCCGCCGGCAATAAATAAAATGTTTTCGGTATTTACTTCAATAAATTTCTGATCAGGATGCTTTCTTCCACCTTTTGGTGGAACGTTGACTACGGTACCTTCCAACAATTTCAGAAGACCTTGTTGCACTCCTTCTCCAGATACATCTCTTGTAATTGAGGGGTTGTCACTCTTACGAGCAATTTTATCGATTTCATCAATAAAAACAATACCTCTTTCAGCTTTTTCAAGGTTGTAGTCTGCCGCTTGTAAAAGACGGGTAAGAATACTTTCTACATCTTCACCAACATATCCAGCTTCTGTTAATACAGTTGCATCAACAATTGCTAATGGTACATTAAGTAATTTGGCAATGGTCTTAGCCATAAGGGTCTTACCGGTACCGGTTTGCCCTACCATTATAATGTTACTTTTTTGAATCTCTATATCGTCTTCTGGAGATGAAGGCTGTAATAACCTTTTGTAGTGATTGTAAACCGCAACAGACATTACTTTTTTGGTACGCTCTTGTCCTATAATAAAAGTGTCTAAAAACTCCTTAATTTCTTGAGGCTTCTTTAAAACAAGTTCAGAAGAAAGATCGTTGGTCTTTGACTGTTTTGACTCTTCGGCAACAATGCCATGAGCTTGCTCAATACAGCGATCACAAATATGCGCATCTAACCCAGCAATCAATAAATTGGTTTCTGGTTTTTTTCTACCGCAAAATGAACACTCTAAATTTTCCTTTGCCATTATCTATCTTCTCTATTCTATTCCTTAACGATCAAAAATCGTTTTTGGTTTAAAATTCATTAATTTATTTGATTCAATTAGTCGGAATTATTTCTTTTCCCTTACCAATATTTCGTCAATCATGCCGTATTTAAGTGCTTCATCAGCTTTCATCCAGTAATCACGGTCACTATCATCACGAACTTTTTCAATATCGGTGCCAGAGTGTTCTGCTATGATTTGATACAATTCGTCTTTTAACTTCAATATCTCTCTAGCTGTAATTTCAATATCACTCGCTTGACCTTGAGCACCGCCCATTGGTTGGTGTATCATAACACGAGAGTGTTGAAGACCACTACGTTTTCCTTTCTCACCTGCACATAAAAGTACAGCACCCATAGAAGCGGCCATACCTGTACAGATAGTGGCGACGTCTGGTGTAATGAACTGCATAGTATCATAAATACCTAAACCTGCATATACACTACCACCTGGTGAGTTAATGTAAATTTGAATATCTTTTTTAGCGTCAACACTTGCTAAAAATAATAACTGTGCTTGTATGATATTGGCTACCTGATCATTAATACCAGTACCCATAAAAATGATGCGGTCCATCATTAAACGGGAATAAACGTCCATTGCAACAATGTTCATAGAGCGTTCTTCAATAATGTTAGGCGTCATGTTCGTTGGGTACATGCTGCTCATTATAGAATCGTAATATGTGCTGCTAATGCCTTGATCGTTTATAGCGAAATTCTTGAATTCTTTTCCGTAATCCATAAATTGTATGTCTATATTTTATAGTAAAAAAAGGTGCCGAAAATTTTATTTCCGGCACCGTAAAGATACTTAATTTATTGTTTGGAATTTATCCGTAAACTTCTTTCACGAAATTTTCATAGGTAACTTCCTTTGTCTTAAGATTCGCTTTTTCTTTGTAAAGATTCAATAATTTTTGACTCATCAATTGTTCTGATAGTCTTTTTACTTCATCTTGGTTACCAAGAACTCTTGCTGCGATATTGTCTAACTCCTCTTCTTTTGGGTCTAATTGACCAAATTGAGCCATTTGAGAACGTATAAATCCTTTAGAGAATTCTTTCAATTCATCAAACTGAACTTGTAGTTCATTATCGCGAATTATTTTACCTTCAATTAGTTGGTAACGTAATCCTTTTTCAGACTTAGCATATTCTTCAACAGCTTGCTCCTCAGATAATGGCTCTTCACCAGTCATTTGAATCCATTTGGTTAAGAAACCAGTAGGTAATTCAAATTTGGTATTGTCAATGAAATATTCTGTAACGTCGTTCAATAATTTTTGATCAGACTGTTGCTCAAATTGCTTTTCAGAATCTTCTTTGATGCGCTCTTTTAATTCCTTTTCAGTTTTTACGCTGTCAGGACCAAAAAGTTTATCGAACAATTCTTGATTTAATTCAGCAGCTTCTCTTTCGTTAATTTCAGAAATGGTGAAAGTAACTTCAGTATCCAATGCCTCAGCTTTTTGCTTATCAACACCTAAGGCGCTAGATAACATGTGGTCTTCAGTGAATAAGCCTTTTGTTTTCAAAGTAACAACATCACCAACTTTTTTGCCTATTAATGCATCTAAAGCTTTTTTGCTTTTTAACTTGTCAGTTTCAAGCAACGTTTTATTGTCAATTTCTTCAGCTTCATTAGTAAATGTACCGCTTACTTCATCATTTTTGCTAACAACATCTTTGCTTACTAGTTTGCCGTATTGTTTTTGAATACGCTCAACTTGCTCGTCGATCATTTTTTTGTCGGCAACAATTTTATATTGGGTAATTGCTTTTTTAGTTTTCAAAGAAACCTCGAAATCAGGAGCTAATCCTAATTCGAATTCAAAAGCCAATTCATCTTGATCCCAATCAAAATTGTCTTGTTGTTTTGGTAATGGGTTACCTAAAACGTCTAACTTTTCTTCAGTTAGGTATTTGTTAAGATTGTCTTGCAACAATTTATTTACTTCATCAACCAACACGGCTTTACCATATTGTTTTTTGATAAGACCCATAGGAACTTGGCCTTTTCTAAAACCAGGAATATTAGCTTGCTTCTTATAATCCTTTAAAATGGTGTCTACCTTATCTTGGTAATCTTCTTTTGTGATAGCAACTTTAACTACTGCATTTAAATCGTCTATCTGCTCTTTCGTAATATTCATTCCTTAATATCTATTTGCATGTGTAAAATGGGATGCAAAAATACTACATTTTGCAAAGTCAACCAATTTTTTAAAGTATTGAATTTCAAATCACAAGCAACTACGACTTGTCATCTTTTAGCAGTGTAAAAAAGATTGATTGTAAAAAAGATAGCAAGAGGCTAAAAATCAATGCCCACCAAATGTTACCAACGGCAAAACCATCAATAAGTTTATCTGCCAATAAAATAATTATTGCATTGATGATTAATAAAAAAAGGCCAAAGGTAATTACGGTAACAGGTAGTGTTAATATTACTAATATAGGTTTGACCAATAGGTTTAAAAGGCTTAATACAACGGCTACGATTATGGCAGTCATAAAACCGTCTACAGATACGTTGGGTAGTACATTTGCTAAGATAATAACAGCAACGGCGCTTAATAGAATTCTTAAAATTAGTTTCATGGATTTTGGTTTTAAGTTATGTTTATTCTTTATTAAAAAAGGCAAGTGATTTTTCGAAAAATTGTTCTGGATTTTCAGCATGTAACCAATGTCCGGCATTGTCTATGGTTTCTACAGTTGCTTTTGGAAAGTGACGGTGTATAATTTCAGTATCATTTTTTGTTACATATTCAGATTTGTCTCCTCTTAAAAATAACGTGGGTCCGTCAAAACTGTCTGTACTATTAATATTATCGCCAATTTCTTCCATCTTCTCGCTCAGTACCTCTAAATTGAATTTAAAACATAATTTCTTATCCTCATCTCTGTCGAGATTTTTCAACAAAAACTGACGGATACCTGCATTTGAAATATGTTTCTTTAATTGTTCGTCGGCATCTTTTCTCGATTTCAAATTTGTGGTGTCGATGGCGTTTAGACCGTTAATAATCTCTTGGTGGTGAGGAGGATAGTATTTTGGTGCTATATCTGCTATAATTAATTTGTTTACGCGATCAGGGTGGCTACACGCAAATTGCATAGCTGTTTTTCCACCCATTGAATGACCGATTAAAGCAGTGTTTTCTATGTTATGTGCATTTAAATAATTTAGAAAATCATCTGCAAGGGTATCATAATTGAAATCTGGTGAATGAAAACTTTTACCGTGATTTCTTTGATCTATTAAGTGAACGCAAAAACCATTTTCTGCATATATGGTTCCTAGTGTTTTCCAATTATCTAACATGCCAAGAAATCCGTGTAGAATACACAAGGGTTTGCCTTCTCCTAAAACTATCGAATGTAATATCTGTTTCATTTTAATCTATGTAAATACATGTTTACAACATTATCAAGCCCTAGGTAAAGTGCTTCACTGATAAGCGCATGACCAATAGATACTTCTAGTAAGTTAGGTATATTTTTAGCAAAATATTCAATGTTGTCTAAACTTAAATCATGACCTGCATTTATGCCGATGCCTAATTCGTTTGCACGCTCGGCAGCTTCAATAAATGGTTTTATAGCCTTTTCTTTGTTTTGCGGATAATCGGTTGCGTAGCTTTCAGTGTACAACTCAATTCTATCGGTACCAACTGCTTTTGCGCCTTCGATCATTTTTGGGTCTGGATCTACAAATATCGAAGTGCGAACACCTGCATCTTTAAAGGTTTTAATTACATCGGTTAAAAATTCCTTGTTTTTAATGGTATCCCAACCGGCATTCGAGGTAATGGCATCGACAGCATCGGGTACCAATGTTACTTGTTCTGGTTGAACTTCTAGAACTAATTCAATGAATTTTGGAACCGGATTACCTTCAATATTAAATTCTGTAGTTACCGTGTTTTTTAAATCTCTTGCATCTTGGTATCTAATATGGCGCTCGTCTGGTCTTGGGTGTATCGTAATGCCTTGTGCGCCAAAACTTTCTAAATCTTTAGAAACCTTCAGTAAATCTGGTACATTGCCGCCACGGGCATTCCTAAGAGTTGCAATTTTGTTTACGTTAACGCTAAGTTTTGTCATTATGTCTTATTTACCTTTTAAGAGCATCAAAAATACAAATAAGGCACGCCTTTTGATATTATTAATTGTTATTTTGCGTTATATATAGGTCTATGAATATTCAAGAACATATCATTTCGAGTTTACCGGTATTCGATATCAAGGATACTACTGAAAAAGTTTTAGAGTTTTTTCAGGATACAACCTATTCCCATATTGCTATTTTAGAAAATGGAAGGTTTTTAGGACTTTTCTCTGAAATAGATGCTGATGGCATACAGCCAGATGCTAAAATTGAGGAATACAGATATGAATTACAGAACTTTTTTGCACGTCGAGAAACCAATTGGTTAGATGTGCTAGAGGTTTTTGCACGAAATGAAGCCAACCTTCTGCCTGTTTTAAATGAAAAGGAAGAAGTAACTGGTTATTATTGTCTTACTGATATTGTTTCTGTTTTTATAGATACTCCATTCTTTACAGACCCTGGTAGTATTTTGGTAATTTCAAAAGGGGTAAAAGATTACTCATTCAGTGAAATTGCCCAAATTGTTGAAAGTAATAATGCTAAGCTCTACGGAGGTTTTATTTCAGGTACTGAAAATGATATTATTCAGGTGACCTTAAAAATCACGGCAAATAATTATAATAAGGTGGTACAGACCTTTAGACGATATAATTATACTATTATTTTCGGAAATAGCGACGATGAATTCCTTGAAGACTTAAAGAACCGTTCAGATTACTTAGATAAATACCTTAATGTTTAAAATGAAAGTAGCTGTATACGGTCAAACATATCAAGATAATGCAATTGAATATTTCATCGAGTTGTTAGATGAGTTAAGTAATGTGTCTGCTGAAGTTTACATTGAAAAGGATTTTTACGAATTATACCGTGCTAAAGGTAATAGCCAAACCTTCCCTATTTTTACTATGAAAGAAGGTTTAAATGCTTCTTTTGACATGTTTGTTAGTTTTGGTGGTGATGGTACCATATTGAGGGCTACTACTTTTGTAAAAGATTTAGGTATTCCTATTGTTGGTGTTAATACTGGTAGGTTAGGATTTCTATCCACATTTAAAAAAGAAGATGTTAGAAAAGTAGTTCGAGAATTTAAGCAAGGTGCATATACGGTTGTAGAACGTAGCTTGGTTCAGTTAAATACGAAGGAACTTGATGTGGAATTCGGAGATCTTAATTTTGCATTGAACGAAATTACCGTAAGTAGAAAAGATACGACCTCTATGATAACGGTCGAAACATTTTTAAATAACGAGTATTTAACTTCTTATTGGGCAGACGGCTTAATTATTTCTACCCCAACTGGGTCTACCGGGTATTCTCTTAGTTGTGGTGGTCCTGTAATAGTGCCTACGGCAAAATCGTTGGTATTAACACCTATTGCACCGCATAACTTAAATGCTAGACCCTTGGTGATTTCAGATGATACCGTAATTCGCTTAAAAGTATCTGGTAGAGAAGAGAACCATTTGGTTTCTTTAGATTCAAGAATTGCATCTTTAGAAAATGATCAAGAGATTACCATTAGTAAAGCTCCTTTTACAATTAAAATGATAGAATATACTTCAGAAAGTTTTTTAAAGACCTTAAGAAATAAGCTTCTTTGGGGCGAGGATAGGCGAAATTGAGCCAACTTTTAAACAATAATTGTCCTTAATCGCTGTTTATCTTTTGAGAACATAAAAATTATTGCCTTTTCAATTTTAATTACGATATCAGCAATAATTGTAAAATCTATTTTATGCGTTACATAACGTTGTTAGTATTGCTTTTTTCTTTCTCAGGTTTGCAGGCGCAGACATATGAGGTGGGTATTTTTGCTGGTGGTGCCAATACAATTAGTGATGTTGGTAGAACAGATTATCTGTTGCCTTCTAATATTGCTTTTGGCGGTTTGTTTAAATGGAATATCAGTAAAAGATATGCTTGGCGTGGTAGTTTAACTTACGGTAAGTTTACAGCAGACGATACTAAGTCTAGTTCAACTGCAAGGCAGCAAAGAGGTTATGTGGTTGATAATTCCATTTTAGAAGGTTCAGTAGGTTTAGAATTTAACTTCGTAGAATATAATTTACATAAACTTGGACCAGCTTTTACTCCTTATCTATATACTGGTCTTACTTATTTTAGGTATGATTATCAGTATTTTAATGGTGGTGTTCTGCAAGATATAAATCAAAAAGAAGGTAGTTTTGCCGTACCAATGACGGTAGGTTTTAAATATCGTATCAATCAGTTTCTTATTTTTGGGGGCGAAATAGGTGCTAGGTATACTTTTACAGATAACTTAGATGGTAGTAACCCTGAAGGATCTAACTTTGAAGAATTTCAATTTGGTAATATTTTTAGTGATGACTGGTATGTATTTTCTGGTTTAACGCTAACGTATACCTTTGGTAGAAAGCCTTGTATGGATTGTTTTGAGTAAATTTTAAGATGAGTGATATAAACGATATTGATAAACTGAATGTTCCAAAGCACCTTGCTATTATCATGGATGGTAATGGTAGATGGGCAAAAGAACGTGGTAAACTAAGGGTTTTTGGTCACGAACACGGTGTAAAAACGGTTAGAATTGTCGTTGAAGAATGTGTTCAATTGAAGATTGACTACCTAACATTATATACTTTTTCTACAGAAAATTGGAACAGACCAAAGGTAGAAGTGCAAACTCTTATGCGCTTATTGGTGTCTTCATTAAAGAAAGAACTTAAAACTTTTAACAAAAATAACATACGTCTAAATACCATTGGTAATATAGATGCACTGCCTTCTAAAGCGTATAAAGAATTGGTCGAGGTAATGGATCAAACAAAGCAAAACACAGGCATGACCCTGACTTTGGCTTTGAGTTATGGGGCTCGAGAAGAGCTTCAATCTATGGTGAAAGAGATAAGTACCAAAGTTAAAAATAATATAATTTCAATTGAAAACATTGACCAAGAAATTATAAATAGCCATCTTTACACGCATGATTTGCCAGACGTAGACTTGCTTATCCGTACTAGTGGAGAACATCGGATCAGCAATTTTTTATTATGGCAAATAGCGTATGCAGAGTTATATTTTATTGACGTATATTGGCCTGATTTTAGAGAGCACCACTTGGTGGAAGCCATAAAAAATTACCAGAACAGAGAACGAAGATTTGGAAAAACAAGCGAACAACTCACTTAAAGATATGGCCAGGTTCATATCCTTGAACCACTTTTTAACTACCCTTTTACTTTTAACCACCTTTATTGCTGCCGCACAGGATAACACCTATGAAGACGGTAAAAGCTATATTTTAGGAGGTATAGACGTTACCGGGCTGCAAAGTTATAACGAACAAACCGTTAAAACGTATACTGGTTTAAGAGTAGGTCAACCTATTACCTTACCTGGAGAACAAATTAGTGAAGTCATTAAAAAATTGTGGGGTCTTGAGCTTTTTAGTGAAATAGACATCTTTATTACCAATATCGAAGAAAATACTGTTTTTCTTGAATTGAACATAATAGAGCGCCCTACGTTGACCAACGTAAAGTTTTATGGTGTTAAAAAAGGTAAAGTTGAAGGCTTGATTAAGGATACAGACCTTAAGAAAGGAAAGAAAATTACCGAAAGTTTAATTTCCAACTCTAAGAATTACATCACCAATAAGTATAAAAAACAAGGCTATTTAAACGCTGATGTTACTATTGCTACTTCAAAGGATACCATTGAGGGTAATACCCGTAATATGGTGGTTAACGTCAATAAAGGTGATAAAGTAAAAATTCGTGATATTATATTTGAAGGTAACGAACAGTTATCTGATAAGAAATTACGCAAAGCTTTAAAAAGTACAAAGCAGAAAAAATTAGGTCGTTTTTGGAAAAAATCGAAATATATTCAAGAAGATTACGAAGAAGATCTTGGTTTATTGGTTGATAAGTTTGCCGAAAATGGATATCGTGATGCTCGTGTAATTTCTGATTCTATTATTAAGGTTGATGAGAATAACATTGATTTAAAGATAAAGGTTGAAGAAGGCGATAAGTATTACTTTGGTAATATTGATTTCGTTGGTAATACGGTATATACAGACCGTCAATTAAATCAGGTTTTAGGTATTAAAAAAGGTGATACCTATAATGGTGTATTATTACGTGAAAGAATTGCAGATAATTCAAAGCCAGATCCAAGTGACGTTACTAGCTTATATCAAAACAACGGTTACCTGTTTTCTACTATTAACCCAGTAGAGATTTCAGCTGCTAATGATACTATCGATTTTGAGATTAGAATTATAGAAGGTAAAGAGACTTTCTTAGATCACGTTACGGTTTCAGGAAACGATAAAACCAATGATCATGTAATCTATCGTGAATTACGCACAAGACCCGGTCAAAAATATAATAAGGCAGATATTATTAGAACTATACGTGAACTAGGTCAACTTGGCTTTTTTGATGCGGAACAAATTACACCAGATGTCTTAAACGCTAACCCGAATGAGGGCACAGTTGATTTAGCTTGGAATTTGGTAGAATCTGGTTCTAGCCAAATAGAGTTGCAAGGTGGTTATGGTGGCGGTGGTTTCATTGGTACCTTAGGGCTATCATTTAGTAACTTCTCTATTCAGAACTTATTTAAAGGTGAAAAGTACAAACCAGTACCAATGGGTGATGGTCAAACTTTCGCTCTACGTTTACAGGCAAGTCAGACATACAGAGTATATAGCTTAAACTTTGCTGAACCTTGGTTAGGTGGTAAAAAGCCGGTACGTTTTAATTTAAGCATGTCTAGAACGCAGCAATTTGCAGCTTCTTATGCTAGTGATGGCGATATAGAGATTGAAAAAGATCGACAGTTTTCTATTACGGGTATTACAGCAGGTTTGGCAAAACGCGTACAATGGCCAGATGATTTCTTCACCATTTCACACTCACTTAGTTACCAGTTATATGATTTTAGAAACTATAATATTGGTCTATTTAACTTTGGTGATGGTAAAGCAAACTCCTTAGCGTACACTTTTGGTATCTCAAGAAATGCTACTCAAGGTGGTCGTATTTTCCCACGAGGCGGCTCAAACTTTGAGATAAGTGCTAAGTTTACACCGCCCTGGTCGTTATTTAGTAATAAAGATTTTAGAGAACTTAAGAACAGGTCTGAGGAACTTGAAGATTTAAAGAATGCTCAGGGTGGTCAGTTAAGTACTGCTGACCAAAGTGAATTGTCAGATTTAGATCAAGACCGTTTTAGGTTACTTGAATATTATAAAGTAAAGTTTAAAGGAGATTGGTACACTACTTTAGTAGATAAATTGGTTCTTCGTAGTAATGCTGAATTTGGTTTCTTAGGTAGCTATAACAGTGCTGTTGGTAATGTGCCATTCGAAAGATTTTATGTTGGTGGTGACGGTCTAGGTAACTTTACTTTAGATGGTAGAGATGTAGTTCAGCTTAGAGGTTATGACAATCAATCTATTACACCATATTCAGAAGGGGCTAATACACCAGACGGGGCTTTAATATATAATAAATTCTCACTTGAGTTACGTTACCCATTAACATTAAAGCCTTCTGCATCTATTTACGGACTGGCATTTTTAGAGGGTGGTAATGCGTTCAACAATTTTCAAGACTTTAATCCGTTTGAATTAAAACGATCGGCCGGTGTGGGGCTGCGAATTTTTATGCCAGCATTTGGTTTGCTGGGTATTGATTTTGGTTACGGATTCGATGAGGATCTTGTACCAACTTCTGCAGGGCAAGGACCTAGCGGATGGCAAACACACTTCATCATTGGTCAACAGTTTTAATTTTCATTGAATTATTATAATCGTGCTTAGTGCTAATCCTTTAATTTTTAAAGATTTAGTAATTTTGGCACGATATTTTCTATAGGATTAAACGACATTAACAATGAGTACAAAAACAAAAGTTCTATTAGTAGTTTCGGTCATCTTCATGACAATACAGGGTTTTGCCCAACGAGGGGTAAGAATGGCCTATGTAGATATGGAGTACATTTTACAAAATGTTGATGAGTATAGAGAGGCGACCGAGCAGTTAGAAAATAAGGTGCAGCGTTGGAAGGTTGAAGTAGAGCAGAAGCAAAGTGTTGTGGAGCAAATGAAGAAAGACTTAATGGCAGAGAAAGTGCTATTGACTACAGAGCTAATTGCTGAACGTGAAGAGGAAATTCAAATTTTGGAACGTGAGATGATCGAGTATCAACAAGATCGTTTCGGACCACAAGGAGATTTAGTTTTGCAAAAAAGAAGGTTGATACAGCCTATACAAGATCAGGTGTTCAATGAAGTACAAAAAATTGGCACAAATAAAAAGTATGATTTTATTTTTGATAAATCTGCGGATGTTGTAATGTTGTATTCCGAAAAAAGACACGATATCAGCGATTTGGTGTTGAGGGGTATTGCGAGAACAAGAAAAATTAGCAAACCAACTAAAAAATCAGATAATCGTAGTAGATTAGATTATTTTGAAGGCGAGGAGGAAGAGGTTATTAGTGAGGCATTGCAAGAGCGTTTAGATAAAGCGACTCAAGCAGCCGAAACAAGAGAGAAAAGTGCGGCCGATGCCAAAGCCGAACAATTAAAATTGCGAGAAGAACGAAAGAAGGCTTACGAAGAAAGAAGAAAGAAGTTGTTAGAGGAGCGTGAAGCTAAGAAGCAAGAGAAATTAAAAGAGAGAAATAGCGATACCGAAAAAGACGATAATAGCGGTACTATTTAAATAGGTTTAACAACCATAAAAATTAACACTCAATTAGAATTAAAATTACACTCATGAAACAAGTAAAACAAATTGCGGTAGCCTTATTGTTGTTCGTAGCAACGACAAGTTTTGTAAATGCCCAAAGTAAGGTAGCTCATATAGACGTTACTCAATTATTATCTGCAATGCCAGAAATGAAGTCGGCAGAAGCTGAGCTTAAGAAATTACAGGAAACTTACAATGCAGATATTCAAGCTTCAATGACAGAGTTGCGTAACAAGTACACGCAGTACCAAAATGAAGCAGCAGCGAAGTCTAAGGAAGAGAACGAAAAAAGAGCTATAGAATTACAAGGTTACGAAAAGAATATTGGTGATGCACAACAAGCTGCTCAGCAAGAATTCCAAAAGAAACAAGCTGAGTTATTCGCTCCTATTTCTGAAAAAGCAAAAGCAGCAATTGAACAAGTTGCAGCAGCTCAAGGTTTTGATTATGTTATCGATGCACAAGCAGGTGGCGGTCTAATCGTTGCAAAAGGAAAAGACCTTTTAGCTGATGTTAAAAAACAATTAGGTTTCTAATAAGAGCCTTATAGTATAAGAGAAAAGCCATCTAATTTAGATGGCTTTTTTTATGCTTTCATTTTTCTTTTAATATTCGTCCAACGTAAGTTTTTGATAAACTTCCCCTCTTCTTCTGTTATAATATAAGGGGTCTTATTATTGTATGCCTGTATGTACCCGAATATATTGTTCCAGAATGATTTTATAGATTTATTTTTCATTGCCATTTTTAAAGAGGCAATACAGGTGATTACGAATCCATAACGCATAGTATACATAGCCTTGCCTTGTAATCTTTTTGCTTTTGGATTATACGATTTGCCTGTAGGTCTTAAGTGTTTTACTTTGAGTGTAGCATCAGTTTGTATTTTAAAGCCGTGAAACCTCGCTAAGAGCTCGTCTACCGTGTCCCATCCCATTGCATTCTTCAATCCTCCTATAGCTTTAAAACAAGCTTTAGAATAGGCTTTGATGGCACCTCTTACATGATCTTTATCCATTGGGTGGTTCAATATCCATTCTCCAGCGTTATTTTGCTCATATATGAATCCACCACAAATACCTAAATTCTTATTTTTCTGATATTGCGAACATATTACTTCAAAGTAATTAGTTGGTAAAATTACATCGGCATCTAGTTTTACGATAACATCATAATGTTGATCTAAAACTTCTAACCCCTTATTAAATGCATTAATAACTTTACTGCCTGGCATATGCTTTGTTGAAGAAATTGTGTTCAGCTTTTGAAACAGGCTGCTCGCTGTACAGTATTGATTTATGATGTTTTCTGTACCATCGGTAGAATTATCATTAACAAGAATAACTTTTTTAGGGGGTATGGTTTGCAGTAAAATAGAGTCTAAAGTACTTTTTAAAAAAGCCTCTTCGTTGTGTATAGGAATGACTATGTAGTAATCCATTTTTAATATAGTCTCTTATTTTCTGGTAGCGTAAATAATGTAATACCTCGGCGTAAATAAGCGAAGAAAAGGTCTAAAGCCTATTTTTTTTACGGGGTGAGCCCATTTTTGGGAATCTTGAATTTCCCATCCGGCCTTTTCCAACAACCAGTCAAATTGCCAATCTTCAAATTCATGATAATGCCTGTCCCATTTATCGGTTTTACTTCTATAGGCAGGAGAGAACCATAATTTGAGAGGTATGCTTGCCACTAATTTATTTGCCTTTGTAGTTGAAAGCAAATTTAGCGGAGCTAAAAGATGTTCAAATATCTCGAAAGCAGTAATGACATCTGCATCGGTATTCGTTACCGTGCTATAGTCGATATCTAAATCTTCACCTTTGGTATTGGTTACCGAATAACCATCTTCTAGCATGATATTAGTAAACGGGTTTTCTACGCCTAAGTCTAAAATAGATTCGGTGGTGTTAATATGTTTACGTAAAAAATGAAGTGTGTGTTTGTAACGTTTGTTTGGAAAACTGTTTTCGTACATGTTTAGATTCTGTATACCATTGCATTGACGTTCATTCCGGCGCCAACGCTAGCAAAGATAACAACATCTCCCTTTTTAATTTCGTGATTTTCTAATTTCCCGTCTTTTACTAGGTCAAATAAAGTGGGTATGGTGGCAACGGAGCTGTTGCCTAGCTTTGAAATACTCATAGGCATAATACCTTCGGGCATTTCTTTACCGTATATTTTGTAGAAACGTTTTACTATCGCTTCATCCATTTTTTCATTCGCTTGGTGAATAAATATCTTTTTCACCTCATCAATCTTAATACCGCTGTTATCTAAGCATGACGCCATTGCAGATGGTACGTTGGTAACCGCAAATTCATAAATTTTTCTACCTAGCATTTTTATATAGTAAGCCTTTTTCTCGTCCTCTTTGTTGTAAGATTCTCCAAAGAAAAGAAAGTTGGCTTCGTCGTTCGCGTAAGTAGCAGATTCATGACCTAATATTTCACCACCATCAGCGGCGTTTTCTAAAATAGCAGCACCTGCACCATCAGAATATATCATAGAATCGCGATCATTATCGTCTACAATTCTAGATAAGGTCTCTGCACCAATAACCAAACACTTTTTGGCAATACCACTTTTGATGAAGGCATTGGCTTGTATCATACCTTCGAGCCAACCTGGGCAGCCAAATATTAAATCGTAAGCAACACATTTCGGATTCTTTATCTGTAATTGGTGTTTTACTCTAGTAGCTAAACTTGGTAGTGTATCACCTTGAATATACCCATCTTTTAAGTCTCCAAAGTTATGTGCAACAATAATATAATCTAAAGTTTCTTTATCTACGTTGGCATTTTCAATTGCCTTTTCGGCAGCGAAAAAAGCTAAGTTAGATGTTGTGTATTCTTTGGGAGCATATCGCCTTTCTTCAATACCGGTTATAGCTTTGAACTTCTCTATAATAACCTCGTTGTTATGCTTGAAAGAAGTACCGTCTAGATTTAAAAAATTATGGTTATTAAAATCTGTGTTAGAAATTTTTAGATCAGGAATATAGCTTCCTGTTCCCGTAATTGATATGCTCATTTTATTTTTTTCAATTGTGCCCAACAATTTAAGTAAATTGTAAAAATATTATATGCATGCATAATAAACTTTACGATGGTCAATGCACATTTCTTAAAATAGAGTAGATTAAAAAAGCCTTTTCGAATTGTCGAAAAGGCTTGCTAGTGTGGCTTTAGAGCTGTTATTCAGTTTCCATATACGCCTCGATTGGTGCGCATGTGCAAATTAAATTACGGTCTCCATATGCATCGTCAACTCTACGTACCGAAGGCCAAAATTTATTTTCTGCAATGTATGGTAACGGAAAAGTTGCTTTTTGTCTTGAGTATGGAAATTGCCAATCATCTGTTGTGGCCATTTCTAAAGTATGTGGAGCGTTTTTAAGTACGTTATTTGAATCATCAGCATTAGATTCATCTATTTCTCCCCGAATAGAAGTCATTGCTTCACAGAACCTATCTAACTCCGCTAAATTTTCACTTTCGGTAGGCTCGATCATTACTGTTCCTGCAACGGGGAATGAAACCGTTGGAGCGTGAAATCCGTAGTCCATAAGTCGCTTGGCTATATCGGTTACCTCAATACCATTTTTCTTGAAAGGTCTACAGTCCAATATCATTTCATGAGCTGCTCTCCCTTTCTCACCTGTGTATAAAACATCAAACTTACCTTCAAGCTTATGTTTAATATAATTGGCATTAAGAATGGCAATTTTTGTTGAATGGGTAAGACCATGCTCACCTAACATTTTAATGTATCCGTAAGAAATAAGGCAAACCAATGAACTTCCCCAAGGTGCTGCAGAAATTGCAGTAATAGCATCTTCGCCGCCAGTAGTTATTACTGGGTTACTTGGTAAAAATGGAACCAGTTGTGGAGCAACACATATTGGACCAACACCTGGTCCGCCACCTCCATGTGGTATCGCGAAAGTTTTATGTAGGTTTAAATGGCAAACATCTGCACCGATAGTTGCAGGGTTTGTTAAACCAACTTGTGCATTCATGTTAGCACCGTCCATATAAACTTGACCACCGTGGTCATGTATTAATTTTGTTATCTGTTTAATCGACGATTCAAATACACCATGAGTAGATGGGTATGTGACCATTAAGGCAGCTAAATTTTCTGAATGTAATGTTGCTTTTTCTTCTAAGTCGGCAACATCTATATTTCCTTTTTCATCTGTCTTAGTCACCACAACTTTCATGCCCGCCATGACAGCAGAAGCCGGATTGGTGCCATGTGCCGAAGAAGGAATCAAACATATATTTCTATGAGATTCTCCTCTTGATTCATGATATGCTCTAATAACCATCAACCCTGCATACTCGCCTTGTGCACCAGAATTTGGTTGTAAAGAAGTGTCTGCAAAACCAGTAATTATCGAAAGGTCTTTTGCTAGTTCTCTTAGAATTGTTTGGTATCCTTCCGCTTGGTCAACTGGTACAAACGGGTGAATATTTCCCCAGTTAGAGGAGCTTAATGGCAACATTTCACTTGCGGCATTTAACTTCATGGTACAACTACCTAAAGAAATCATGCTGTGGTTTAGGGCTAAATCCTTACGTTCCAATTTTTTAATGTAACGCATTAATTCAGTCTCCGAATGATAGGAGTTAAACACTTTGTTCTCCATGAAAGAACTGCTGCGCTGAATATTGTTCGGAATAGAAGTTGAACTTAACAAATCTGTAACTTCTTTTGCAGGCTTACCAAGAGCTTCAGCGAATATGGATATAATCTGATTAAGGTCGTTTAAAGAAGTAGCTTCATTTACTGCAATTGAAATGGTTTCATTATCTATATAGTAGAAATTTACTTCATTGGCTTCAGCAAAAGCACGTACTTTTTTAGCATCTGCCTTTACTGTAATAGTATCGAAATACGCAGAATTGATCTGGTATATTCCCAAATTTTCAAGAGCATCTACTAAAGTAACTGCAGTAGCATGAATTTTTGAGGCTATGTATTTTAGTCCTTTCGGACCGTGGTATACTCCGTACATTCCTGCCATTACAGCTAGTAAAACCTGAGCGGTACAAATGTTAGATGTTGCTTTGTCTCTTTTAATATGTTGCTCCCTAGTCTGCAAAGCCATTCTTAAAGCAGGCTTGCCATCTGTATCTTTCGTTACACCGATTATTCTGCCAGGTATATTTCTTTTAAATTCTTCTTTGGTAGCAAAGAAAGCTGCGTGAGGACCACCATAACCTAACGGAATTCCGAAACGCTGTGTAGTACCTACAACTACATCTACACCAAAATCTCCAGGGGGAGTCAACAATACCAAACTCATGATATCTGCAGCTACGGCAACCTTAATTTCATTATCTTTTGCTTTGGCTACAAAACCGGCATAATCATATACTTGGCCGTATTTACCAGGATATTGCAATAAAGCACCATAAAAATCTGTACTAAATTCAAATTCTTCATGGCTGCCAATAACCAATTCAATACCTAAAGGTGTCGAGCGGGTTTTTAAAAGTGATAGTGTTTGCGGTAAAATCTCTTCTGATACAAAGAATTTTACAACGTTGTTCTTTTTTTGATCACGGCTTCTTACATCAAAAAGCATAGTCATTGCTTCTGCAGCTGCTGTACTTTCATCTAAAAGCGAAGCGTTTGCCAGTTTCATTCCTGTTAAATCTGAAACTATGGTTTGAAAGTTCAATAAGGCTTCTAATCTACCTTGGGCAATTTCAGCCTGATATGGTGTATAGGCAGTGTACCAACCCGGATTTTCAAGAATATTTCTTTTAATTACTGACGGAATCAAACTTTCGTGATACCCTAAACCAATATAAGTTCTAAAAACTTTATTCTTTTTAGATAACACTTCTGTGTGCGCAAGAAACTTATGCTCACTCATAGGTGGATCTAATTTTAGGGGCTCTTTTAGGCGAATATGTTCTGGTATGGTCTCAAAAATAAGCTGTTCCAGATTTTCAACACCTACAGTGTTGAACATGGTATTTAAATCTTCATTCCTAATGCCGATATGGCGCAAAGCAAACACGTCAGTCTTCATAGATACTATTGTTATATAATGCGCAAAATTACCACTTTTATGTGTTTAAATTAGTGTTGTAAGATGGTCTTCTGTTGAAAGTTTTTAACCAAAACATAAGGTTATAAACACATTAACTACTTTTGTTTAATGACAATGATAAAAAAGATTTTTGATTTTTATCTTGATGCTAGTATACATGTTGCTTTGGCGATATTTAGCTTGGTTCATGTAACTGCGCTGACCTTAAACATAAGTGTACCTTTAGAACTCTATTGTTTTATTTTTTTCGGATCTATTAGCTGTTATAATTTTGTAAAATTTGGAGTAGAGGCAGAGAAGTATATTCTTGTCACAAATACATATCAAAAAAACATTCAATTTTTTAGTCTTGGATGTTTACTTGTTGCAGGGTATCAATTGTTTTTTTTACCTGAACGAATTTTTATTGTTTTACTTGTATTGGTCGCAAATACGGGTCTTTATGCATTGCCCATTTTACCTAAGCACAAAAATTTCAGAAGCTTTAGTGGATTGAAGATTTTAATTGTGGCAGCTGTTTGGGCTGGTACAACGGTAGTGTTGCCGGCATTTTCTGCCCTAGAAACTATATCTTGGAACGTAAAGGTTGAGACGGCACAGCGTTTTCTGTTTGTGCTGATTTTATTGGTGCCTTTTGAAATCAGGGATTTGAAATATGATAGTGCATCTCTTAAGACCTTGCCACAAAGGGTAGGGGTGAAGGGAACTAAAATGATTGGGTATTGCTGGACAATACTTTTTTATGCCGGCACATTTTTAAAAACAGATCTTGATGTTGCTCACATTACTGTGAAAACGATTCTATTTATAGTATTAATGTTGATGGTCTATAAAACAAAACTAAATCAACATAAATACTTTTCATCTTTTTGGGTAGAAGCAATTCCGTTATTATGGTGGTTTCTATTTATTATAAATAAGAACTATTTTATTTTGCTTTAGAACAAGTTTCTTTCATTTTTTTCTTTTCTTCTTCAGATAGAACAGCAAGTCTAGCTTGATTGCAAAGAGAGGTTAATTTAGTATTGTCTTTACTGTGCTTTGCACAGGCTTTACACATTAGTAAATGGAACTTTAATTTTATTTTTTCCCAACTAGAAGCTTCTTCGTATTGGGCTTTATCGCAAATATTTGCTGCCTTTTCACATGAAATCATCATAACTAAAACCAATTTTGATTTAAACAACCCATTAAGCCTGTTCTTGCTCTATGTATCATTACCCAAAGATTAGACGCATTAATTCCTAAAGCATTACAAATGTCTTCAGTTTCCATTCCTTCAATCGTTTTCATGGTAAAAACTTGAGCTTGCTTTTTAGGTAATTTAGAAATACAATTTTGAATGGCAAGACCCAATTCTTCGTTCTCTAGAGCATCATTTTCAAAATTACTATTTGGGTCGGCAATGCGTTCTTCTAGCCAATCACCTTCGGCATCGGTCTGTGAACTATAGCTCATACGTATCTCTGCTTTTCCCTTTTTTGAATTAATTTTGCGATAGTGGTCAATGACCTTACGTTTTAGAATTGCAATTAGCCATGTTCGCTCTGCAGCATCACCTTTAAAATTTTTGGCAGATTTTAACCCCGCTATAAAAGTGTCTTGTACAAGGTCTTTTGCGATTTCAGCATCGCTTACCCTAGTTACGGCATAATTGAACAGGTAATCTGCATATAGATCTATCCACTTGTCAGGATTGAGGTTGTTTGCTTCCATTTTTTATTCTGCATTTCAAAAGTAATAGAATTTTAGCTATTATGTTTATTTTTGGTTGTAAACGACATTATCATGAAAAAAATGCTTTTGACCGTACTGTTAATAAGTACTCAGTTTGCTATAGGTCAAATAGAATCTAAGCCGATTAGTGAGTTTACCAGTTTTGACGAGTCTAAAGAAATTTTGCTAGATGTAAGAACGCCGGCAGAGTTTGAGGCAGGTTGTATTGTCGGAGCCATTAATATTGATTGGTTTTCGGATGACTTCAATCAGCAAATACAAGATATTGATAAAAACAAAAAAATCTTCGTTTACTGTAAAATGGGGGGTAGAAGTTTAAAGTCTCAAGAAAGATTAGCAGCGCTTGGGTTTAAGAATGTTGTTAATTTAGAAGGTGGGTATGACGCTTATTCTAGTAACTAATATAAGCCATTTATAATTCTGCAAGAATTTTAGTCAATTGGTTATCTCTTATCGGTTTTACGATGTAGTCTGCTACTTCCTTTATGTTTTTTGTTTTTTCAAAATCAACTAAGTCTACAGACGATGATAGAATATATATCGTTATTTTTTTGGTAACTTTTGGTATTAATTTTATGTATTCGTCCATGAATTTGTAACCATCCATAACCGGCATATTTACATCTAAAAAAACTACATCGGGTAATATATCGTGGTTGTCAATGTTTATATTAAAAAAGTTCATTGCTTCTGCCCCATCGGTAAAAGGCATGATATTACCAACAGAGTTATGAGCTTGTAAGGTATGAAGAATGGTGTATTGAAATACTTCGTCATCATCTATTACGCAAACTTGAATATTGTTGTCCATCTTTTTAATTTAAAATGATAAAAAATGATGTGCCGACGTCAACTTTACTTTCTGCTGAAATCGAACCTCCCATGGCAGCTATTTGTGCCTTGGTTAAAAAAAGTCCTACACCCTTTGCATCTGGGTGTTTGTGAAATACTTTGTTAAGTCCGAATAATTTGTGACCATTACTTTTCATATCTATACCTAGCCCATTATCTTTAAACTCTAAGGTCGTTTTTCCATTAACAATATTTGAGGTAATTAAAATTTCTGGCACTCTGTTTTCAGATTTGTATTTCAGTGAATTACTGACTAAATTAAGAAAAATACTTTCTAAATAAATAGGATTGTATTTTACATTTTTTGCTTTAGAGAAATCACATCTTATGTTGGCGTTACTTTCTATTAATTCGGCCGCTAAAATTTCTTTTGTTTTTAATAAGGTCTGTTCAAAGCAAAGTTTTTGAGTTGTCTCAACAGCGTTGTGTTTTATTGCTATTGTTTCTATTAAGGCATTTAGCGTTTCTGTTAAATGACCTATTACGATTTCGAACTTTCCAAATATCTCACCTTTTTTAGTCTCATTGTTGGCACTTTTATATATGGCTAATAATGCATTAAGATTGCTTACCGGGGATCTTAAGTTGTGTGATGTTATATGGTTGAATTCTGCAAGTTGTTTGTTTTTAGAGGTTAGGGTAATGGTTGATTTTTCTAAATTTCTATTGGTGTCCAATATTTTTTTCTGAACTTCAATTTGTTCGGTAATATCTTGGCTAGAACCTATTAATTCGATAACGTTGCCCTCTGAGTCTAGTATTACTTCTCCAATTAATTTTATTGATCGAATAGAATTATCATTCTTTATGATTCTATGATGAAATTTATCAAACTTTTTTGTTTCTATTATTTTACGGCTAACATCAATCACTTTTTTGCGATCAACTGGGTGAACTCTATTTATATATGTATTGAAATTAAGTTTCGTTTCTTGATCAAAATCTAAAATTTTCAATAAATTTTCCGATTTCTCCATAACATCATTGACAATGTCCCATTTCCAATAACCAATACTGGAGAGCTGTTCGGCGAAATTTAAAAGTTGGTTTTTTTCTAATAAATCTTGCTCTCTTTTAATACGATCTGTTACATCTTGTGCGGTGCCAATTAATTCTATTATTTTACCGTTGTTGTCTTTTACTACTTCGGCCATTAATTCTAGAGATCGAATAGTACCATCATTCAGAATAATTCGGTACAATAAAAGTGAATCGTTTTTTTTTGTTGTTACCACATTTGCTATGTGATCAGTAACTATTTTAGAATCTTCTGGATGTATTCTTGATAAAAATAAATCCATATCTATAGGTAAACCTAGCTCAAGGTCATATATTTTATAGAGATTGTCTGACCATTTTGAGACCCCTGTATAAGGATTCCATTGCCAAGAACCCATAGAAGCCATTTCTTCGGTAAAGGAAAGTAAGTGGTTTTTTTCTTTAAGTAATTGTTCTGTTTCTACAATATGTGTAATATCTTGGGTAGTGCCAAATAATTCAATATTTCCATGTTCGTCTTTATAAATTTCACGTCTAACCTCTAAAGTTTTAATTTCATTATTGTCAAGCAGAATTCTATAAATAGATCTGGGTTGATGTATTCCTTTTAATAGGTCGTCAATTACTTTTTGTACTCTGCCCTTATCGGGTGGGTAAATCATAGCTATCGCTATATCTATATTTACTTCTGAACCTGATTCAAAACCATAAATTTTATAAAGACTTTCAGACCATTTGAAAATATTTTTACTTGGTTTCCAGACCCACATACCTAGCATTGCCATTTGCTCTGCAAGGTTTAATTGGCGGTTTATTTCAAGTAATTCTAGTTCCTTGTTTCTAGCAATAGTAATATCTTGACATATGCCAGACATTTCTAATACCTCACCTTTTTTATTAAGAATTATTTTACCACTAGATTTAATAATTTTAACAGTGCCATCATCTAATTGAATTCTGTAGGTAGATTCTGGAAAATCTCCATTTTGCATTGCGTTGGTTAGGTTGGTAACCACCGTTTCCCTATCTTCTTCATGAACGTAATTAATGTAAGTTTCAAAAGTTAAAGGTTTGTTTTTATCATGACCGTAAATTGCATGAAGATTTTCTGACCAATAAACAGTGTTTTTTGCAGTGTCCCATTGCCAATGCCCTATCATAGCCATTTTTTCGGCTATACTCAATCGCTGGTTTTTTTGCGAAAGCTCTAACTCTTTAGTTTCATTTCTTGAAATATCCAAGCAAGTGCCAAGTAATTCTAGTTGACCGTCATTTAGGTTTCTTGTTACTTTGCCTATAATTTGAATTACTTTGATTTCGTTAGCGCTAACAATAATTCTATGTGTAAAGTCATAGAAGTTTTGCTCGCTAATAGATTGGTCAATTTTTTCTTTAACGAAATCTTTGTCTTCTGGGTGAATTTTATTGAAGTAAGATTCAAAAGTTAATTTATTAGTTTTAGGATGATCGAATATTTTATATAGATTGTCAGACCAGAATACTTCATTTAATTCTGGTTTATACCTCCAATATCCCATCTGTGTAAGATGTTCGGCAAAATTAAGTAGTTGATTCTTTTCAATTAGTTTTTGTTCAATATCTATTTTTCTGGTTATATCTTGAGTCGTACCTATTAGTTCTACGACCGTACCATTAGAATCTGTTATGGCATCAGATATTACTTTAACAGTTCTGACAGTATTATCTTTTAATACAATGCGATGCTTAAATGTGTGAGATTTCCTGTTGTTTATTATCTCTGCAAACCTTTCTTGGACCAATTCTTTATCCTCTGGATGGATGTAGTCTTGTAAGGTTTTAAAATTTATTTTATCACCGACTTTAAAGTCGAAAATTCTATATAGATTATCTGTCCATTTAAATTCATCTTTAATGAGGTCTAATTGCCATGAGCCAGATTTGTTATTATTTTCTGTCAATTTTAATTGACGTTTCTTTTGTAATAGTTCTCTCTCCCGCTCTGTTTTTTCGGTGATATCTTGGCACGTACCAACCATTTTTATGACCTCACCGATATTATCTGTAATTACTTTCCCTATAGAATTAAGAGTTTTGATCGTGCCATCTTTCAATTGAATACGGTAGCTTGATTCAGGAAAATAATTAGTTTTTAGTGCTTGTTCAAATTTTGCAATGATCTTTTCTTTGTCATCTGGGTGTACATAACTGAGGTAGGTGTTGTATGAAACTGGGCATTCTCTATCGTGATTAAAAATCACATAAAAATTTTCTGACCATGTTAATGTGTCCGTTGCAATGTCCCATTCCCAAGAACCTGATTTTGCAAGTTTTTCAGCGTAGTTTAATTGCTTTAGTTTTTGAAGAGTGTCTGCTTGTTGAGCTTCACTTTCGGTAATATCCATAGTCACGCCATAAATACCTGTAATTTCTATGGCTTTTTGAATTGGTTGAACCGAGGTCCGTACATGTCTTGTATTACCTTTTGCAGTTACTATTTTATAATCAATTTCAAAAGGAGTTCCATTTCTTAGTGCTTCTTGATGTGCTTGTAGAATTTGATTTTTAGAATTAGCGGACTCAATATTCCCGTAGAAATTTTCGGTAGTAGGAATATAATCATATGATTCTTCATGGATCTCTTTTAGGGTTTCGTTCCAATCAATATGATTTTGTTGTATGTCATATTGAAATACACCCATTTTAGTAACTCTATTAGAAGTTGCCAAAATTTCATCGTGATTTGAAAGAGAGTTCCCCTTACCCATTCTTAAATGTTGTTTAGTATATATTACGAAAAATCAAAAACAAAAAGGTTCGCCATAAAAGAGTAGTATTGTGGCTATTTAGCTACAAGGTAATTATTAAATATTTGATTTCTAGTATGTTTTGCATTTTTGTCGTTGATATGAGTAAAGAAGATTATATAAACTACATTATGCTTTACTCTTTTGTAAATCGTAGTATTTTACGCTAATAGTTGTTCGTATTTAGGTCGAGTTAATTTCAGGAGCAATCTAATTGATGCAAATGATTATAATAATAGGGTTGGTTATGTTAAAATAACCAAGAATGATGCTTATTTATAAATGGAGGTAATAGATGTTGATGGCATTACCATCTTTGAAGTTAAGGAAAAAATAATGCTAGGGTCTCGACCAGAATGTTTAAATCTTTTGAATATTTCTTCTAAACATATAGACGCCTATAGGTTGTATTGAATTGATATATGTATTGTGATTAATGGTAATTATAAGGTAATATAGTTTTAAAATAAAAAAAAGGGAGTCGATGTAAATCGACTCCCTTTTTTAGTTTATAAGTAGAATATTACGATTGTAATAACCCAGCTCTTTCTAACAATGCTTCCACCTTTGGTTCTGCTCCTCTAAATCTTTTATACAAGACCATAGGGTTTTCAGTACCGCCCTGAGAAAGAACGTTGTCCTTGAACTTGGTTGCTACTTCTTTATTGAAAATTCCTTTTTCTTTAAAATAAGCAAAGGCATCTGCATCTAAAACTTCTGCCCACTTATAACTGTAGTATCCAGAAGAATAGCCTCCTTGAAATATATGTGAGAATGCAGTACTCATACAAGTTTCTGGAGTTTCTGGGTACAAACTTGTGTCTTTGAACGCTTCATCTTCATGTGCTTTAACATTGGTAATCCCTGTTGGTTCAATACCGTGCCAAGACATGTCCAATAGTCCAAAACTTAACTGACGTAGCGTTTGCATCCCTTCTTGAAAAGTAGCTGATTCTTTTATTTTTTCAACCAGTTCCATAGGTATGGTTTCACCGGTTTCGTAATGTTTTGCAAATAACTCTAATGCTTCTTTTTCATAACACCAGTTTTCTAAAACCTGACTTGGTAATTCTACAAAGTCCCAAAATACAGATGTTCCAGATAGGCTTGGGTAGGTAGTGTTTGCTAACATACCGTGAAGACCGTGACCAAATTCATGGAATAGGGTCGTAACCTCATTAAATGTAAGTAGTGAAGGTTTACTTTTTGTGGACGGAGTAAAGTTGCACACGTTTGATATATGCGGACGCACATTCTCGCCATTTCTTTTCCATTGACTTTTAAAAGAGGTCATCCAAGCGCCACCGCGTTTTCCTGCTCTTGGGTGAAAATCCGCATAAAATAAAGAAATGAAATTCTTATCGTTATCGTATACTCTATAGGTCTTTACCTCATCATGATATTTTTCGACATCGGTTACTTCCTCAAAATTTAAGTCGAATAAATTTTCGGCAACTTTGAAAACCCCATTTATAACATTTTCTAACTTGAAATAAGGCTTTAATTTCTCATCATCTAAATTAAAAAGCTCTTGCTTCAATTTTTCAGAGTAGTAACTGCTGTCCCATTTTTCAAGTCGGTCAATACCGTCTAATTTTTTTGCGAAATCCTCTAGTTGTTTAAACTCGCGTTCTGCAGCTGGTTTCGCTTTTTCCAGCAATTCGTTTAAGAAAGAATGTACTTTTTCGGGCGTTTCTGCCATACGTTCCTCTAGAACGAAATTGGCATGTGTTTTATAACCTAAAAGATTGGCACGTTCAAAACGTAATTTGGCAATTTCAAGAACGTTTTCTTGATTGTCCAGTTTATCGTTATGAAAACCTTTACTGCCAAAAGCTAGAGAAAGCTTCTTACGAAGTTCTCTATTTTTAGCATATTTCATAAAGGGTATATAGCTTGGGTAATCTAAGGTGATCATCCAGCCATCTTCTTTGCCTTTTGAAATTGCCATCTGTGCGGCAGCTTCTTTTTCGCCCTCAGGCAATCCGTCTAAATCTGCCTCATCTGTTAGATGTAATTGATATTTGTTGGTTTCGGCAAGTACGTTTTCACCAAAAGTCAATTTAAGTTTAGCAAGCTTTGCATCTATTTCTCGTAAACGTTTCTTTTTATCATCGGATAGATTAGCGCCGTTTCTACTGAAACTCTTGTATTTTTTATCTAATAGCGTGTTTTGCTCTACGGTAAGGTCTAAACTATCCTTTTGGTCATACACCGCTTTTACCCTTTTAAATAGCCCTTCGTTTAAAGTGATATCATTACCAAATTCTGAAAGTAATGGAGAAATTTCTTGAGCAATTTTCTGGATCTCCTCATTTGTCTCAGCAGAATTCAAGTTGAAAAATACACTTGAGATTCGGTCTAATTGTTGACCAGAAAATTCTAATGCTTCAATAGTGTTGTCAAATGTCGGGGCATCGCTATTTTCGGCAATAGCATCAATTTCGGCTCTTGCATCTTCAATACCCTGTAAAAAAGCAGGTTTAAAATGCTCGTTTTTTATTTTTGAAAATGGTGCCTCATCAAAAGTTGTAAGAAGTGGATTTTGCATTTTTTATTCGTTGTAATTTTAATTGCTTAAAAATTCTTTCATTGTGATGGCATCTCTCTCTAAAAATTCCGTGCCATCAAAATATATGTATCGCCATTTTAAATCGGTGGTGTCCATATCAATCTGCCAATGATTTTTTCCTCCAATTAGTTTTATCTTTCTTTTTTCTGTGTTAAGCTGTTCAATTTCAAAACTATCAACCAACATCATTAATTCACTATGATACCACATTACGTCATCAATGAAAACAAAATAGTTTTCGCCACCCATTTTCCCCTGTATTTTTTTAGTTGCTATGCTATCTGGAGAAATACTGACCATAGTAGGTTGGGTAAGCTTTATTTCTTCAAAATCCTGGACAGATAGACATGAAGTTAAGAGTACTAGGAACAGAATCAGGAAATTTTTCATTTCTATTTGTTATTTACCGCCTTTGCGCCATCTATAACTTTCTGCTTTAAACCTTCTTTGTAAAGAATAATTTTGTCTAAAACACATTTGTCTGAGCTACCTATAATCTGAGCAGCTAAGATTCCTGCATTTTTTGCTCCGTTAAGTGCAACGGTAGCAACTGGTACACCACCTGGCATTTGAAGAATCGAGAGGACAGAGTCCCAACCATCAATAGAATTACTGCTTTTTACAGGAACCCCAATTACTGGTAATGGAGACATAGAAGCGACCATACCCGGCAAATGGGCTGCCCCACCGGCACCGGCAATTATAACCGAGTACCCATTGGTGTGTGCATTTTTACTGAAATCGTAGAGTTTTTCCGGTGTTCTATGGGCAGATACAATATCTACATCTACCTCAATATCAAAACCTTTTAAAATATCTATGGCGTCTTGCATTACGGGCATGTCACTTGTACTACCCATTACTACGGCTACTTTACTCATGTTTTTTATTTTGAAATAACTTGAATTGTTTCTTTTACTTTTTCGGCAATAACCCTAGCTTTTGCAAGGTCATCGTTAACTATGGTTACATGACCCATTTTACGAAATGGTCTTGTTTGTGCTTTTCCATATATATGTGGAGTAACACCTTCCATGGCTAAAATTTCTTCTATATTTTTATAAACTACATCACCTGTATGGCCTTCTGTACCTACTAAATTTACCATTACACCTGCAACTTTACTGTCAGTATTACCTAATGGTAAGCCTAGAATACTACGTATGTGCTGTTCAAATTGGTTGGTATAGCTTGCTTCAATACTATAATGCCCACTGTTATGTGGTCTTGGCGCTACTTCGTTCACTAAAATTTGATCGTCTTCGGTTTGGAACATTTCAACGGCTAACAACCCGGTCAGTCCTATTTTTTCGGCAACTTTCAATGCCAATGAACGTGCTTTTTCTGCTACCTTTTCATCAATACGGGCAGGACAAATAACATATTCTACTTGATTGGCTTCTGGGTGAAATTCCATTTCTACAACGGGGTAGGTCTTAATTTCTCCTTCCGCATTTCTAGAAACAATAACGGCTAATTCGTTCTTAAACGGAATCATGGTTTCGGCAATACACTCACCGGTAGGCAATCCTTCTAAATCGGCTAAACTACGCACCACTTTAACTCCTTGCCCGTCATATCCAAATTGTGCTACTTTCCAAACAAATGGAAATTGTAATGCTTCGTTTTCAATACTATCTTCAATTTCGCTCAAATAAGCAAAACGTTGAAAATCTGCAGTTGGGATATCGTTATCGACGTAAAACAATTTCTGTTTTGCCTTATTTTGAATAATACGCAACGCTTTTGGCTGTGGATACACTTTTACACCTTCATCTTCTAATTTCTCTAAAGCATCAAGATTTACATTTTCAATTTCTATTGTTAGTATGTCTACATCTTTTCCAAAGTTATAGACCGTGTCAAAATCTAAAAGACTGCCTTGAACGAATTCGTTACATGACATTCTACTGGGCGCTTCAGAAGAAGCGTCTAGAACTTTGGTGTAAATATCCCATTTTCGTGTTTCGTACAACATCATTTTACCTAGTTGACCACCACCTAAAATGCCTAATTTAAAATCTGAAGAAAAATAATCCATATAATTGTTGCT
This sequence comes from Maribacter caenipelagi, assembly GCF_004364175.1. Lineage (GTDB taxonomy): Bacteria > Bacteroidota > Bacteroidia > Flavobacteriales > Flavobacteriaceae > Maribacter > Maribacter caenipelagi. Next base: position 927,414 of record NZ_SNZW01000011.1, read on the forward strand.
TTTGGCAGTTGAAAAAACGCCTTAAGTACTACAAAAATACGGTTAAATCTTAGAAACCAATTCCTTTCTAATCAAAAACACAAGGCAATACCTTATCTTTGCAAACCTTGATAATTTATGAAAATTGATACAAATTCACGACAAGTTTTTTAAACCTTATCTCAGCGAATCTGAAATTTTGCAGGCTGTAAAAACGGTTGCCGATAAAATTGCCGAAGATTATAAAGATGAGACGCCCATATTTGTAGGTGTCTTGAATGGCTCTTTTATGTTCATTTCAGATTTAATGAAGGCCTACGAACATCCTTGCGAAGTTTCTTTCGTAAGACTTAGTTCTTATCAAGGCTTAACATCTACGGGTATAGTAGAGACATTGTTAGATGTGCCAGAAAATATTGAAGGGCGTAGTGTCATTATTTTAGAAGATATTATTGATACAGGGCGTACCTTGCAGAAATTGGTGCATTTATTTTCTAAAACTAAGGTTAAAGAGTTTAAAATAGCCAGTCTTTTTTATAAGCCAGATGTTTACAAAGGTGAATACGCCATTGACTATTTCGGTTTGGCAATACCAGACAATTTTATTGTTGGTTATGGTCTAGATTATAAAGAACAGGGAAGAAATTTAAAAGAAGTATACCAATTAAACCAGAAACATATGATTAATCTTGTACTCTTTGGTAAGCCAGGAGCCGGCAAGGGCACACAAGCACAATTTCTAAAAGAAAAATATAATTTAAAGCATATTTCTACCGGAGATGTTTTTAGATTCAATATCAAAAACGGAACGGAGTTGGGTACTTTGGCCAAATCATATATTGATAAAGGTGATTTGGTGCCAGATGAAGTAACTATTAAAATGTTACAAGAAGAGGTTGAGAAAAATCCGGATGCAGACGGGTTCATTTTCGACGGTTTCCCTAGAACTGCGGCACAGGCAGATGCTCTTGATAATTTCTTGGAGTCTAAAGACATGAAAATAAATGCTACAATTGCTTTAGAAGCAAATGACGAAGTGCTTTTGGAGCGCCTATTGGAACGTGGTAAAGTTAGTGGTCGTAGTGATGATCAAGATGTTGCTAAAATTAGAAACCGTTTTGAAGAGTATAATGTAAAAACTACTCCCGTAAAGGAGTTTTACGAATCTCAAGATAAGTTTTATAGTGTAGACGGAATTGGATCGTTAGCGGAAATTACAGAGCGTTTAACAAAGGTGATAGAAGCGCTAGATTAAAGCTCTTCTAAACCGATTATAGAACTCACCGATATGCCAGATGAAGTAATAAGACCAAAAGATGGTTTAAAGAGTTGCATGCTTACCGTGGGTTTTGCTATTTTGACATTTATAATTATCGCCATAGTTTATTTGATCTATGTGTTTTACATAGACGATTCTTTAGACTTTGGCTTATAATTTAACAACTAGATATATTCATTTACTTCGTAGATGATTTGCTTGCTGTAGACCCTAAATAATGGGTTTATCGAATATTTAAAAGTATACCATGACAGAAGGTAATTTTGTAGATTATGTAAAGGTGGGTTTGACTTCTGGTAAAGGAGGCAAGGGATCTGTGCATTTGCACCGTGAAAAATTTATTACCAAAGGTGGACCTGATGGTGGTGATGGTGGTCGTGGCGGACATATAATTGTTCGAGGGAACGAGAATCTTTGGACCCTGATCAATTTTAAATACACAAAACATTTTAAAGCTGGCCATGGTGCACATGGTAGTAAGAGCCGTAGTACCGGGGCAGATGGAGAAGATGTATACTTAGATGTTCCTTTAGGTACAGTAGTCAAAGATTTTGAAACTAAAGAAGTGCTTTTTGAGATTACAGAGCATGATGAAGAAAGAATTCTTCTGAAAGGCGGTATGGGTGGTCGTGGAAACTGGCACTTTAGAACGTCAACGAACCAAACACCTAGATATGCCCAACCTGGTATGGACGGACTTGAAGGTGAGTTTCTTTTAGAGCTTAAAGTTTTAGCAGATGTTGGTCTTGTTGGTTTCCCTAATGCAGGTAAGTCAACTTTATTATCTGTGATTACTTCGGCAAAACCAAAAATTGCAGATTATGAGTTTACCACCTTAAAACCGAATTTAGGTATTGTTGAATATCGCGATTTTAAGAGTTTCGTAATGGCAGATATTCCTGGTATTATCGAAGGTGCTGCTGAAGGTAAAGGTTTAGGACACTACTTTTTAAGACATATTGAACGTAATGCGAATTTATTATTCTTAATTCCTGCAGATAGTAAAGATATCAGCAAAGAATATGAGATTTTATTGGATGAGTTACGTCGCTACAACCCAGAATTGTTAGACAAAGAGCGCCTTATCTGTATCTCTAAAAGCGATATGCTAGATGATGAACTAATGGATGAAATGAGAGAAGAACTCAATAAAGATTTAAAAGGTACACCTTTCATGTTTATATCATCGGTTGCTCAAATGGGCATCGTTGAATTGAAAGATAAGCTTTGGGCAATGCTTAACGCTTAGTCGAATACCTTCTAAAAAATCTATTTTACGCTGTTATTTTCTTTAAATTTAAAGAAAGTGTATATCATGAAAGTTTTCTTTTTTACTGTTATTCTCCTCGTTTTAACTTCTTGCGGATCTACAAGGGTAAATTATGATTACTATAATCAGACCGATTTTACTTCGTATGCTACCTATAACTATTTTGGTGATATGGAAACGGGTCTAAGCGAATTGGACGAGAAAAGGTTAATGGATGCTATGGATGCCACTTTAGGCGAAAAAGGGTTTATGTTTTCGGAAGAACCAGATATGTTCATTAATATTAAAAGTGTAGTTTTTAGGGAACAATCGAGTGGTAGTAATGTTGGTGTTGGTCTTGGAGGTGGTAACAGGGGTATTGGTGGAGGAGTGTCTATCGGCATACCCGTTGGTGGACCAAAAATGACGAGAGAGCTACAGATCGATTTTGTTGATTCTAATAAAGACATGTTGATTTGGCAAGCTATAAGCGAGAGTCCGTTTCGAGAAGGAGATACACCTCAAGAAAAATCAGAGAACATACAAGCCGTTGTTAATAAGATATTCAGTAAATATCCGCCAGAATAATTCTATTTAACTTTAACTACATAGGTGGCAATCAGTTGGTCGTCAACCGATATATGTACGTCGTACAAGCCTTTCTTTTCAAATTTTTGAACTAGACTGATTTCAGCTTGCTTCTTTATAATATTTGCATCACCAATTTTTTGACTCCCACCTTTGTTTAGCAATAGCTGTACATCTCCAACAAATTCATTTGGTACATGTAACGTAAAGGTTACCGATGCTCCTTTTTGAATATGGTTTTGCATTACTGCTGGAGCTATTGGAATTATTGGTGCTAAAAAAGCTTCTTTGTAAACAACAGGTCCCGCAATAAATGCATTTAAACTTTCCTTTTTTATAGGTTGACTTTCTTCTTTGGGTAATGGAAAATGATTTTTTGAAAACAAAACAGGATTGGCAAGAAAATATCCGTCGAAATAATCTGGCTGAAAAAACGGAGAGCTGTCAATAATAATGGTTTCCCCGGCAGACCAGGTAGCATCACACAGATACCATTTATCATTTATTTCAATTCGGTTCCAAGAATGGTTGGGTGCACTATCTTCTTCTAATAAAAGGGATGGTGTTCGTCCGTAGCCATCAATTATATCACATGTAAACCCTGCAAGATTTGCCATTTCTTTTACCAAGTATGCATACCCGGTACATGCAGTTTTTCGATTATCTAACAAGCTTTTAAATACTTTCGGTGTAATACTTCTGTTCCATTCTAAAAATGCTTGCCGGTGTTTAGCAAGCCTTTTTCTCTTGTTGCTTATTTTTACATAAGACGAATAATCATTCGCAATGTTCGAACCAATCCATGTATATATTGCTCGAAATTTTTCTACATCGGTTTCTAATGATGTGGTTAAATTGTGGGTAAGTACTGGTAAATTTGCTAGGCTAGCATCTTTATAATAATGAGCTACACTGTCCGCTTTTGTAAAATCAATTTCTTGAAAATCTGAACGTTGGGCAAAGCTCATTATTGAGATTAAGAGCGTGAATAGTATTGTAAAAATTCTCATTTTTTAAAAATATCTCCAATCTTTTGAAAAATATTTCTTTTGCTGGAGTAAGTCCCCCCGATTACAACCGTTCCCATAAGTTCAACATCATACGTATCAAATGTAATATTGATATCTATGTTAGAGCTTCCGTTTGCTGTTACTTTGTACGTTTTGGTTTCATAACCAATAAAACTAAGCACCAAAATATCATTTTCAACTAGTTGTTGAGGGAATTCAAACTTACCGTCAAAATCTGTCTGTGTACCTACGGTGGTTCCTTTCAAAACTACATTAACACCAGGTAATGGTTCGTTTGCTTCATCGACTATAGTACCGGTTACGGTATGTTTTTCTTGAACAATTTCAACATATGAAATATCGCCCATTACATCTGTAGAAACGACCTCAATAGGTGGTTCTATACTGGCAGTTTCTTGACCTTTTACTTCTGTAGCGCATAGTGCTAGTAGAGAAAAACTCATCATTGCGATTCCTTTATGTAGCATAGAATTGGTCATACTATCTAATGAATTAGTTTCATACGATTTTAGTTGTGATGCTTTGAACATACCACATGTCTTTTTATTGGTTGCGCTTAGGTAATTGACAATTTCATTATCTGATAACTTGGTAAAATCAATAACCTCTTTTTCACAGCTTTGGCAAAAACCTCCTTTCTCGGTTGTACTAAAATTACTAAATTTTTCTTTGCATGGTTCATTGACTGCAATTGTTAATGTGCTTTTCATAATGTTTTGGTTTCGTTTCTATACCTCTAAAGTAAAATGGAACACGGTCTTATAAAATGAACAATGAGTGAAGCGGTACTTTCAATGAGTTAACATGAAATTGTTATACTTTTTTGACTGTTTTATACCTTGTAAATAGCTTCATTTCAAATGTTAATGTTCTAAATTGATAGTGAAATAAACGTACTGAAAATAAAATCCTGTTATTTTTGTAACAAAACTCAAAACGAGCGTCTTATAGACCGACACGTTTAAAACTATCTCACAAATGAAAAAAATTTATTTTCTAGCTGCCGGTTTGGTAGCTCTAGCTTCATGTAAAGAGGAAGCTAAACCTACAAATGAAGTTGAAAAAATCCCCGGTATTGTTCTAGCGAACATGGATACTACTCAAAATCCTAAATCAGATTTTTATAACTACGTAAACGGAAACTGGATGAAGTTTACCGAAATACCTGATGATAGAACAAGTTGGGGTGGTTTCAGTGTACTTCGTAAGTCTACTGATGAGGATGTGTTGAAAATTTTGGCGACTGCGAAAGAAAGTGGAAACTATGCACCAGATACCGACCAAGCTAAAGCTTTGGCGATTTTTGATACAAAATTAGATACTACTGCTAGAAACAAAGCAGGTATTGCGCCGTTGCAATCAGCTTTTGAGGCAATTGCATCTGTAAAAAACTTAAAGGATCTTCAGACAGTATTGGCAACAAACGCCGCTGTGTCTTCGCCTTTCCTAAACATTGGTGCTGGTGCAGATTTAAATAACAGTAGTATGAACGCTGTGTATTTAGGTGCTAACGGATTAGGATTGCCTGATCGTGATTTCTATTTAGAAGAAGACGAGAAATCTGTTGAAATACGTGAAGAGTATAAAAAGCACGTATCTAAAATGTTGCAAAAATTAGGTGATTCTGAAGCTGATGCAACTAAAGCCGCCGACAAAATTTTAGCATTGGAAACGCAATTGGCAGAACCACGTTTAAATAAAGTAGAACGCAGAGATGCTAGAAACTACAACAACCCTAGAACTATTGCTGAGGTAGATAAGATGATGTCTACTATAGATGTGAAAAAACTTATATCTGATTTAGGCATTACTAAAAAGTTCGATACACTTTTGGTTACTCAATTGAGATATACCGAAGCTTTGGACAAGTTCTTAAAAACGACACCGATAGAAGATATCAAAACTTTGGTAAGATGGGATACCTTTAATAGTGCTGCTGGAAAATTAACGACTGAAATTGAAACCGCAGATTGGGAATTTTATAGCAAATACTTGAGAGGTGCAAAAGAACAACGTGCTGCAGACGAGCGTGCATTGGCAACGGTAAACGGTACTGTTGGTGAAGCTTTAGGTCAGTTGTATGTTGATGCTAAGTTTCCGCCAGAAGCTAAGGCTAAAGCTGAATTAATGATTGCCAACGTAATCGATGCTTTTAAAGAACGTATTTCTGTTTTAGATTGGATGAGCGATTCTACCAAAACTAAGGCTATTGAAAAGTTGGATAAATTCACCGTTAAGATTGCTTACCCAGATAAGTGGGAAGATTATTCTACAATGCAAGTTTCTGCAGACAAGTCTTATTTTGAGAATATGACTGCGGTAAACAAATGGGGAGAGTTGAAGAACTACTCGGAAATTGGTGAGCCTGTTGATAAAACGGAATGGGGAATGTCTCCACAGACGGTAAACGCATATTTTAACCCATTGAACAATGAGATTGTTTTCCCTGCTGCAATTTTACAACCTCCTTTCTATAACTATACTGCTGATGAGGCCGTAAATTATGGCGGAATTGGCGCTGTGATCGGTCATGAGATTTCTCATGCTTTCGATGATAGCGGTTCTCGTTTTGATGCTGATGGAAATTTAAAAAATTGGTGGACAGAAGCTGATTTAACCGCTTTTACAGAAAGAGCCGATGCATTAGCCGTACAGTATGATAGCGTAATGGTATTGCCAGATGTCTATGTAAACGGTAAATTTACCCTAGGTGAGAACATTGGCGATTTAGGTGGATTGTTAGGTGCCTATGACGGACTTCAGAAATACTATGCTGAAAATGGTCGTCCTGAAGATATTGATGGTTTCACTGCTGAGCAACGTTTCTTTATGTCTTGGGCTACGGTTTGGAGAACAAAAAGTAGAGATGAGGCTTTAAGAACTCAGATTAAGACTGACCCACACTCTCCAGGTATGGTTAGGGCTACACAGCCACTATTGAACATTCAAGAATTTTACGATGCCTTTGATATTAAAGAAGGTGATGCCATGTACCTGGCTCCTGAGAAGAGAGTTAGTATTTGGTAAGTTATTTTTTAGTAAAAGACAAAAGGGCGCTACATGGTAGCGCCCTTTTTTTGTGTATTAACTCGTCTTTGCGAGGAGCATTTTCGCGACGTGGCAATCTGTTTGTCATTAGTAAGTTAAGAGTTTTTAGTCAGCCCAAAAGCAGATTACTTCACTATGTTCGTAATTCCGTTAATTTTCTACCGTTACACGAACTCCTTCACTATGACTGCTAAACTCTGGTGCGTACATACTTTGTATGGTAGTAATTCCATTGCTGAAATCACCAGCATTATTTACACGTACATCATATTCAAATACATAAACTCCTTTTGGTAAATAATCAAAGAAGAAATTAGTGCTTGCATCTTTAGTGCTTTCATAGTACCCTAGGCCATCTTGCCACTTGTATCTTGAAATTACGTTTACGGGTTCAAACCCTGCTGCACGCATATCTTTCATGTGTAAAAATTCCATAGCTCGGTCTGATCTTAGCTCAATTCTTATCTTAACTAAGTCGCCCACTTTTAACGTAGTATTATCGGTCACTTCAGAAATCACTTCGCCAGAATCTGTATTCTTCTTCAAAAAGATTTTCTTTTTTAATTTTAGCGGAGTCTCGGCGCTTGTAATTTTATCTAAGTCCTCAAAATATTGCCAGTACAAAGCTCCCCAAGCAATTCCGTCACCCTTTTTTCTAATTTGTATTTCACCCATTTTTGGTTGAATCTCATTGGTGTTCCAAGAGGTTTTAAGGTAGCCGGTTCCTGCTTCAACCTTAACATCTTCTAATGTCGAAGTGTTAATTTTCTCTCCGCCAATTAAAACTTCAACTGCACCTGTAACCGATAACCACTCGCTACCTTGTAATAGTAAAGCGTACACTGCTTCAGTAGTTGCCTTTGTAGTGCTCCATTGATTGGTCTGCTTATTTTTTAGTAGCCATATTTTAAGGTTATCGACCGTCTCAATATCCGCAGGGCGAATTTCAGAGAAGGCTTCAATTAACAAAGCTTGGGTTTCTATAGGTGCTTGATACCAAAACCATGAGCTGGTATTACTTTTCCAGTACATTCCCAATTCCTCGCTAGTAATACTATTTTCTTCTAAAGCACGTAAAATTTTGGCAGATGTTTTTACATCATTTTTTCGGTGCAGAACCAAGGCTAACATTCCCTTTGCATACAAACCTCTTTTTTTCCAATATTTCTGTGCCTGTTTTATATAATAGGTAGTTATATCATCTACTTTCTCAGAAGTTTTAATATCCTTGAAAAAGCTACGCATGTATAAGTAATGAACCTGATTAGCACTTAGGTGGTCGTCATTTATATTAGATGCATGTTTCTTCATATACTCATACTCCTTCACAAACTCATCATCTAAATATGAAATTGCATTTTCAATCATTTCTGATTGAGAGTTGAACGAAGTTGACGAATTTTTGTTGCTGAGCGTAGCTGAAGTAACCAAATGATTCAAATGCCCCATACCCGCAATTATATGTTGGGTAATGTACCTGTTATCTGGACCACCATTAAACCAAGACCAAGCTCCGTTTGAATTCTGATTTTGAGCAAGCTTGTTTAAAGCTGATTGTTGTTCGTTTTTCATCTTGTTCAAATTGAACAACAATCCGATTCTTTTCTTTTGTTCGGTTTCTGATTGTGCATCACGTAACCAAGGTGTTTCTTGAATTAAAAGCGATTTTAGTTCTTCGTTTTTTTCAAGATTACTTAGTAATGCATCAGAATTCACCCATTGATCAAATACTTCACGAATTCTAGGGTTGCTATTAGCAATATAACTTGCTAAGGTATTTGCATAATACCTTGAGAATATCTGCTCGTTACAATCATATGGATACTCCATTAAATAGGGCAGTGCCTGTACCGCATACCAAGCAGGATTTGACGTCATCTCTAAAGTCAACTTATGATGGTTTAAAGTTGTCGAAGAAGAGCTCTTCAATTTATCAAGCGTGAATGTCTTGGTTTGGTTACTACGAACCCACATTGGTAGGGTTTCGGTAACCAAAGTTCTGTTAGACAATACGGGTAACATATTCTGTTCGCCATCAGAGAAATCACCTGCTTTTGCTATGATTCTATATTGAACGGTTTGTAACCCTTCAGGAATTTTTAGATTCCAAGAAACTTGGGTATTCCCCATAGAATCTACTTCAAATGATTTAGCTTCAACTATGTCAGTTGTTCCCATCAACTGTTTTGAAATATCGGTACCTGTTAATGCATCGGTCAATTCTAATTTTGCTTCACCAATTAGTGATTTTTCTGTTAGGTTGGCAATTTTTGTGCTTATAGTAATTTTATCACCTTCACGTAAAAACCTAGGTGCATTTGGTGTCACCATCAATTCTTTTTGAGTAACTGTTGTTAAGTTAGTGATGGTGCTTTCTAACTCTTTAGTATGTACCAAGAGTTGTAAATTCCAACGTGTTAATGCTTCGGGAGTGGTGAAATTGAAAGATACATTCCCTTCTTTATCCGTTTGTAATGTTGGAAAGAAAAAAGCAGTTTCCTGAAGATTTTTACGAATGCTAACCGTTCCAAAATCTTTTTTATTTTTTTCAGAATCTAATTCTTCAGATGTGATGCCTGAAACAGCTCCTGATAATTCGTTTTCCTTTTTTTTAATTGAAGAACCAACAGGTACCACTTCTTCTAAAAGAGCATCATCTGCCATCATTTCCATTGGTGCGGCAGATCTTGATAGTTTACGAGATTCATAAAAACCTTCAAACGTAAGAAAATTTAACCCGAACGAATTAAAAGAATCAAAGTTTAAACTTGGGTAGCTCAAGCCATCATAATCTGAAAAGGTAGAAAAGTTATTCGTTGAGAAACTATGATAAGCGTTAGTTCTGATTTGCGAATAGAAATTTGGTCTATATAGAGGATAAAAGCCCCATGAGTGCCCTCGAAATTGGTCTAAAGAAGCATCATACATGCTCGCCAATAATTCAGCAGTTACTTTTTCACCTTCTGGACCTTTAATTTTGAAAGACCAGGTTTCATCTATGCCAGGCGCTATTTTATCTCTAAACGTAGTGGTCTCTATTTGTAAATCGCTTGATGGATAGGGTACAAGAATGTTGTGGTTTTCCGATTTAAAATGATTGGCAAATGCATAGCTGTAGTTAATGGCGAATCCGCCCAGGTCATTTTCTGTAACCGGTACCGTTATTGTTTTCGAGTTGTTGTTTAGCTTAATGACCACGGTCTCCATAGTCTTTTTCTCTTTTTCAATCAAAACAGTAATATTCAAATCTTTGGCGGCAGATAGAAATGTTATTTGTGCCTTGTCACCAATTTCATATTGAGTTTTGTCCGTTTTTATTTGAAATAATTGATTGTCGGCTATTGTATTCTCGTTTCCTATTAACGTAATAATAGCAATATCTTTTACTTCTTGCCCAAATTTGTCTTTTGAGTTTAATTCAAATCTATATTTGCCAGATTCCCAATTCTTGATTTTACCTAAACTGATTTCTTTTGACTTTTGAGTATCAAAGTTAGATTGCCATACCATTTTACCTTTTTCCCAAAAGTCAGAATCGTCTTCGTTTTCAAAAGCATCGTGCGGATAGTGTTCCAAAAATTCATCTTTTGAAAAACCAGGATAGTCTGGTGTAGACCAAGGTCTTGGACGTAAAACGTTTGCTGGTGCCTTTAACTTGTATAATTTTATATCTCCTGTTGCCGCCATAAATTCACCGTTTAAATTTCTACTGGTGATATTGACGCTAGCATTTTTAAGGGTCTTGTCAATAGTCTCTAGCACTACTAGTTTCACGTTAAGTGCATGATAGCCCACGGCAACATTGGTTACCGTACTTCGTGTTTCTCCGTTTATATCGGTAACATCTGCAGAAACTTCATAGTTGAACGTAGGTAGGTTCTCTTCTGCAATACTGTTATCAGGTAGGGCTTTAAAAATAATTTCGTAATTGCCCAACGCATCCGTAACGGTTTCTCCTTGTACAATCTCTTGAGAAGAACCTTCAAAATACGGTCTGGTCCAATAATACCATCTTGGCACGCTTACCACTCGCTTTACACGGTAAACTACTTTGGCATCTGAAATAGCACTTCCTGCGTATGCCTTTGCATCACCTATAACTTTTATACTGTCATTGACTTTGTATGTTTCTGTTACAGGTTCAAAATTGGTTTCAAATTTTGGACGTTTGTATTCCTCTACGGAGATACTTGTATATCCGTTTAACCCATTTGCACTAGAAGATGCCCGAATAGAAAATTGACCCGTTAATCCTGAATTTGGCAGCATGAATTCACCTGAAATGGATCCGTAGTCATTAGATGTTAGCATGAGTTTCTCTATTTCTTGTCCGTTAGCATCAAAAAGTGCAACTTGAACTTGAGTGTTTTCTAAAACTTTAGAAACGCCATGCTCTTGGCTAATTGCTATACCTTTAAAATAAATAGGTTGCCCTGGTCTGTAGATACTTCTGTCGGTGAATAAAAAACATGAATAGTTGATTTGTTCTTTATTTTGAGAATAGCCTCTATTGATGTAGTATTCACCAAAGTAAGCCGTTTCCTTATCTTTTTTAATAGTTAATTCTATGTTGTTCCAACTTTCCTTACTTTTTTGGATAGTGATATTACCATTTTTATCGGTCGTAAATATTTTACGCTTTACGGGCGAATTATAGTTTTTTTGATAACTAAAAATAACCTCGGCATTGGTAATGGGCTTGCCGTTATTACGATCAAATACTTGGTAGAATTGCTGCGTATTAGTTTGCGTTTCACTAATTGCAAAATTGGTTACTTGTATGGTAGTAAAACTATATGAATATGATTTTTCGTCTTTGGATTCTGCTACAATTACGTAATTGCCATTCGCTAACTTTGGAACAGAAATCTCGGTACTGTGTTGTTGAAAATCTTTTTCCGTTTTTAAAGATGACGACCAAGTTTTAGCTAAAGGTAAATTTTTTAAGTAGGCTTGTTTTTTGGTGTCGTTATATAATTCTTTAAGTTCTTTTAATTGTTTTGGCGTTATATCATAAGCCTTTAAAGTCAGGTTTTCTATATTTTTATACCTAACTAATATTCTACTAAGCGTATTTGTAGGTATATGCTTTTCTGAGGTTAGGTAAATACGGCTCTCAAGAATTTCTGATTTTAGAGCTAAGCATCTCTGCGCACCTAAGCTTTCTGGAAATCGTGCAATAACATCATCACATAAAGAAAGGGCATCTTTTAACTTCCATTGGTGTTCTATATTCTCCGTAGGCGTATAGGTGAGTGCTAATTGTTGATATTGAAGGGCAATTTCATAGGAGTATAAACCTGAAAGGGCATTGTGCTTTATGTTTTCTGCGGAATTCTGTAAGACCTCAATAAACAGGTTATCTTTATTGGTGAACGTTGCATTTTTATGAATAAAACGTAGTCGCTCAATATCTACCAAAACTAAGGAACTCATATCTGGGTCGCCAAAATGAAATGCTACTAGCTGTTGGTAGATTCCCAATGCTCTTGATTGTAATGATAGGTTTTCGCTACTTCCAAAATTCAGAAAACTTGAAGTGTAGGCTTCGCATAAAATGGCTTCATTGGCAATCTCAAAAGTATCTTTGGGTTTGTTGATGCTATTTTCAGTGGTCGTGTAAAATTGTAAAGCTGTATGCGCAAGAATGTCAAATAACGTAGGCCTGTACTTTCGATTTTCTTCTTTTTTAAATAAAATTTCATCAAAATCTGAAATAGGAAGTTGCTGTGTTATGCTTGCATTTTCTAGAGATGAGGTAAATTGATAGTCTATTTCTTTAAATAACGTATCTAGATCCCAAGTTCTAAAATCTGCTGAGTCAATCTTAACATCGGTTTTAGTTCTATTGTTGAAACGATATCTATTTTGTTGATAGTACTGCCAATATAAGTTCGCTAAATGGCTATGTAGAATGCTCTTGGTTATAGTATCCGCTGATGATATTTCAAATTTGAACTCATTGACAATATTTAATTTAGCGTTTTCCTCAAGAGTTATAATGAAATGAGATTTATATAGAAGAGCCTTTATAATCTGTACCTTATTTTTTTCTCCTTTTGCCTTTTTGAATATGGCTTCCGTTTGCTTTAATGCAGATTTGGTAAGGTTTTTATCTTCAAAATTTTCCACCTGTTTCCAAAGTTGGTCATAAGAATTGTTCTTTTGGGCATTACCAAATTGTGAAAACATGAATACGATTAAAATTAGATATAGCTTTTTCATCATTATAAAATTACAATACAAAACTGTGCCAAGTTCATTTTATATGCAATGATTAATGAGTGAAACGTACTTTTCGATTAGCTAGATAAGGTTGTTAAAAAATTAAAACAAGAATCTCTTTCGCATTTTTTCTTTCAATGCTAAAGTCTTTTTTAGTGAAAATATTTCATAGTAAAAGCGCACAGAAGAAGAATTTCAGCGTCACCTAATACCAGGCGGAATGTTTTCGTAACATCGCCCGGGTGGAAAGCCCACAGGAACGCTATATGAAGGCAAGCGACAGAGTGCGGTAGAGCCCGTTTTCGGTACGTTGACCCAGTTCATGGGAATGAGGAAGGTGAACACCATTGGGCTCGAACAGGCCAATAAGGTCATGTATTTATCGGCGATCGCCTATAACCTGAAGACCTGCCTGCCGGCAGGCAGGAGTACCTGAAGTTCGAACAAAAAAGTTCCAAAAGTGGGGCAGGGAAGCTCGGCTTACTATTATTCGTAAAAATCATGGGTCATTACCTGAAAAGCACTTCTGCGGCGCACCGAAAATTAACGTTCAGCTTTTAACATGGTATTAAAAAAGCCCCTTGAAGAGGCTTATATCAATCATATTTATTTCTGATCAATGGCTTGTGCAACGGTTACCGGTGTTGTGCCCAGTTAATTTAGTCGATACATTGTTTTATTTTTTTCTCCTATTTTTTCAAATAAACCTAGTTCAGTTCCTTTTTTCAAATCTCTACTAGCTGTTGCAGAAGAAATATCCTTAAAAATATCCATATAATCTTTTCTTGTAAATTCGGTTTTATTTAAGGAAACATAATATTCTAATCGGTCTTTTTCACTTAAGGTTCTGTTATTGAAATCTAATAATTGACTTATTGAAATGTCAATTACGTTTAGCATATATTCAATAAACTTAGTTGATTTTCCTGATTTATCACTTTCAGCCAAGGCTTTATAATATTTTTCTTGGTCGTTGCTAATTAACGTTTCAAAGGGTAGAAACTCAAAGATTGGATATTTTTCCATTAAAATTAAAGTTTGCCATAATCTTCCCATTCTACCATTTCCATCCAAAAATGGATGTATGAATTCCATTTCGTAATGGAAAACACAACTTTTAATTAATTCAATTTCATCAGATTTTTTCAAATATTCAAAAAGGTCTTTCATTAAGTATGGCACATTTCCAAAAGGTGGTGCTAAATGTTCAACTTTTGAGCCTTTTACAATTCCGACACTTTGAATTCTATATTTTCCAGAATTTTCAATTAAACCTTCCATTAAGTTTTGATGTGCTTTCAAAAAGGATTTTTCATTTGAAGGACTATAATCTTCTAAGTTTTCATAGATTTTAATTGCATTTAAAACTTCTAGAACATCTTTTTTAGGACCAATAACTCTTTTGTTTTCAAGAAGCGCTGTAATTTGTTCTTCTGTAAGCGTATTTCCTTCTATTTTTAAGGAAGAATGAATAGTTTTAATTCTATTTTGTTTTCTAAGTTTCGGCGAAGGTTTATTTAATAAATTAGCATTTACTTCTCCTATTTTCTCTGAAATAGAAGTTATTAATTTTAAAATAACAGATGTTATTTCGTAATGTGGTTTCATTTTTGATACTATCATTTGATACTATCAAAGATATAATCATTTAATCTAAACTATCTTATGAAACGGAATTTTAAATGTTCGTTAATATACATGGTTTACAAAAGTTATAGATTATGGTTTACACTAAATTAGTTTCTAACCTCACTGATTGTTCTTTTTTTCTAAATAC
>NZ_SNZW01000013.1:0-548628 GCF_004364175.1 Maribacter caenipelagi
AGCTCAAAGAATCTGTTTTTTGAATCTATGAGCGTGGAATAATAATGTCTCAAATTAAGGAAGAATTTGTTTGTTTTTTACCTCAGTTCTTTGTTGTACTGCGTTATTTTATTTTTAATAATTCCAATATTTGGTCATTCGCTTGGGTTTCGTAAATCGGTTTTGTCCAACCTCCAGGTGCTGGTGAGTTCAGAAATCCGTATTTAATTTCCGAAAAAAAACTAAAGAATACAATTCCGCTCGATTCATTATACATAGCAGTAAAGTCAGATTCATTTCCAATCAAGTCAATTACAAAATCAGGTGTTTCTCCAGGATAGTTGTCAGTCGAAATATCGAATTCCAAATTATTCCACAAGTCAATTTCTTTATCGGTTAACTCGTAAGTTGTTCCATTATTTACTTTTATTTTCTCAATTTTTGATAATTCAGTCGAAGTCAGTTTTTCAGGCGGATTTTTAATTCCTAAAATCAGAATTAATGCAATTCCAACTGCTAAAATTCCAATTCCAATTTTGTATGACGTTCTGATTTTCATAATGCAGTACAACGTTTATGTATAAGATTAGTGGCGTGTTAAAGCACCTAATTTAGCAAATATACACCAGATAGAAAATCCGCTAGGATTTTCGTAAGTAGGCGAGAACTAGCCATTAATTTTATACTGTGTTGTGCGTAGGCTTTTATATTCTTCCATAAACACTTTTCAATTCCGTTCCGATTATTTTTTCCAATTCAGCCACAAACTTTGGGTCGAGCTTTGTCCAATTCCAAAATGTGATTCCGAAATGACCAAAAGCCCAAGTCGGTTTAAATTCAAATTCCGTAACTGAATTTTCAGTTCCGCATTTTTGGCATTTTATTTTGTCGGAATCAGTTCCGCTATGCCAATTATCTAACGAATCTCCCCAGTCATTTTCAATATTATTTTCTCCACAATTCGGACATTTTATTTCTTCCAATCCATTTCCGCCATTGTCAAACACTTGTTTTTCGGTAATAAACTGAACTCCGTTTGTTTGCAGTTTGGTCAAGTCCAATTCAGTATTTTCTAAAGCATTTCGATAATTTTTATCTGGTGCGTGTCCATTTGGTGAACCTAAAACACAATCAGTTAGTTTTTTTTCAATGATTTTTTGTTCGATAAAAAACTGAACTATTTTTTCGGCTGTTTTCTTTGAATTAGCAGAACTTAATTTTTCTGAAACTAGTGAAATGTAATGGTCGCTCAAATTCTAATTATTTTTCGTTCGTAAATATCTAAAAAATTGAATTTAAACTCAATTTTCGTTGGTCTGTTCAGCTTACGCACAACGCCAAAGCTATGAGTAGTGCGGAATTAAGTAGGTACTGTACTTATTTCAAAACACCAAGCCAAAGCATTTTGTTTGCGTTTATTTTTTTGTTATTAAATGCCAAATCAAACTGATTTGGCGACATTATAAATATAAACAAACCATTTTATTAAACCACAGACCTAGCATTACACATAGGTATTGTTAGCGGTATTAAGCAACCCGAACCACAGCTGTTAAAGACAGGCGAAACTAACGATTCGCGTAGATTTTGCCGCATTTTCCATCCGGCGACCAAACTTGGCGGGCACCAATAAAAGAAGTTCGTTTTAAAGAGATTTGGTAAGTAATGGGGAACCAAAAGTCCTTCTGCGTTATGTTTGCGTACAGATTGCGTGCTGGCGGCAAAAGGAAAGACCCCGAGAGCTGCTCTTTTATACAAACCCGAGCCGAACAATTGGGACTTGCTTAAAATACTAAAACCTTGGATTTTTTGCTTTTGCAGATAAACGTATTACTTGCGAAATAAAATGTCCGTCTAGCACGTAAAAAAGCAAAAAAATGGGAAGCCCCGAAGTTGCTCTATTTTTTTAGAGCTTATTACCGTTAACGATTGAGCTAAGCGTAGTGCGGTAGAAAGGAAACTTTTCGTTTCCGTCTGCGTACGAAGCTAAAGCTTATTGTTTAGTTTTATTTTTTCTTGTTCAAAGCTAAATCCATAAGATTTAGCGACTTTATAAATATACACAGACCTTTTGATTTTGTGCTAAACTCCGCATTACGTTTAGGTTTTGTTAGCAAACCGTATTTTATTTCAGGAACTTACTCGAGTAACAATTATTCTTTTGATAAAAAAGTCAGAATAATCCAGATTCGCACTCAACATTCTGCTAGCCATTATTTCAAAAGGAATCCGTCCAAAAGAATTCGAAAAATTTAAATAATCCATAATAAATTTATCTTTTTGACAGGTTTTACTTAATGCTTTCCAATATCGCCCTTCAGGGTAATTAATTACAAACCAAGTATATCTGTCTTCTATTATGGAATCTTTGTTTACGCTAGGATTTTTGTTATATGATGACCAATAATCTTTTTTGTAAAAAGTTCCGTTATTACCTAAAAAATTATATTGCCAGACTATCCTTGGGTTTTCATTTGTTTCAATCCATACAGAATCTACGTAAGCATTAATTTCAAATTTTAACTGACTTTGTTTTAAGTCAGTTTCATCAAATTTCGGCAGTTTGTTCCAGCTTTGAAATTTGTTATCGCGCATATCAGTCAGAAGTCTTTCATAAGCTTGCTCTGAGGTTAGATTTGGATATTCAGTTTTTAAAAATTCGTTTTCAAAATTGGAAACCATTAAAGTCAAAGCTTGGCTATTTTCGATTCCTAGTATTTTCTCAAATTCCAAAACCTCTTCTCTATTCGAACAACTAAAAACTATAAGTAGCAAGATGAAGGCTATTAAATTTTTCATTTTTGATTATATGTTTGCTAACGGTTAATGTATGATCTGTACGGCTTTGAAATCCGTAGGATTTCCCGCCGTACGATAACATTCTAAATATACGTAGATTTTCCGACGGAAAATCGGACAGTATAGATTATACATATTGTTAGCAAACGTGTTGCAGCGCAAACCTTTGCCTGGTCGCAGATCACCGATAGATTTCCCGAACTCTTTTAAAATGGTTTCTTTTTTAAGTCCGTCGAAACCAAATAGAAAAGGATTTATGTATATCGTTTTTATGCAGACTTATCCAAGAAATTGACAAGTCCGTCCACGCAACAGTTACGTCTGAGTGAAGTCCGTCCGAGCGAGAACTTTGGCAAGGTAATTTATTAATTAAACAACTGAATTTTGAGAAAGTAACAAGCCTAAAGAAACCATTTTAAAAATGCTGGTTTACCCGAACCAAACTCTTATTATTTTTTAGATATTCAGGCTAATTGCGAACCGATTGGACTTTTCTTGCAATATGTTTGCTAACGGACTTGTGTATGAAACGTAGCGTGCAGAAAGACACTAACTTTTCGGATTAACACAGAGTCGAATTTTTATATTTTGTTTTTAATTTCTCATTTTTTAAAAGCCAAATTAAAAATTTGGCGGACTTTATAAATATATACAAACCTTTTGTTTAAGCACTTATTAGCTATGTTTTATACACCGTGTTGTAACACGTTTTTATTCAGTATAATTTTTCGCTTATTTTCATTACTTGCAAGCTGTCATTTGGTTTATCCATAAAAAATGCGGAAGGACCAAGTGGATTCGCAATTGCTAAAATTCCGTAGTCTTTATTAAACATAACTGGACTCATTCCGTCACTAATCGGCTCTTTCATTTCGTACATATCGAACCAAATTTCAGAGTTCGAATTACTCTGAATAGTTTTGTTTTCATACTTTACGTAATCGGTTAAGTCAAATTGAAGTTCTTGATTTTTGGTCAAGTAACTTACTTTTAAATTCCGAGTTGAATCTGTTGTACTTTTATATTCATATTTGATTATCGAATCACGAACGGTTTTTATGAGTAGATATTCGGTTCGAAGTTTCAGATTGTCATTAGATGATATTCCGTATAAATATCTCGATTCCGTAAAGATTGATTTTGGGTCGGTTGGAATTCCAGCGTATCTTTTTTGAACATAAAAGAATAAAAAAATCACATAAGCTAAAGCCGAAACTACGGTTATAGCAAATACGAAAATTAGTATGTCTTTAGTTTTTCTCAAATGTGTTACAACGGTTTGTGTATGGCTCGTTGCGGGAAATCCGCGAGGATTTTCCGCCGTAACCGAAAGATAGCAAATTGCAATGAATTCCGATTAGGAATTCAGCCGCAATGAGCTATACACGGTGTTAGCAGCCGGCTTTTAAATTCCACACAGTTTAATTAGACATCTATATCGTTGATTTTAGCGTATAACTCTGTTTTTGGTGTCTAACTACATTCAGATTGGTTTTTTCGCGTTCAGATCGGCTGTAAAGTTTTGTAAATTAAAATAGAGTAGAGTGAGTTGATGGTTTTCTCTATGGTTCTCGTAAATTCTAATTTTAATGGTTCCTATTATCCAGCGTTATTTTCCGTAATTCTAATCAGTTGTGCTTATTCATCTCAGTAATCAATCCAACGTTGTTGTTCCGCAATCTTAGTCAATTCGGCTTATCCGTCTGAGTAATAAATCCGGCGTAAATTTTGCGAACTGTTTATCAAGTTAGATCATTCGAGTGAGATTTTTATCGTGATTAGAATTAAAAAACTCTTGGATTAAGAAAGCGGTTAGCAAAACGTGACTGCTTGCTGCTAACGTTTGGTATAACCGCAGTTACGGGATTAAATTTAATGTTTTTCGGATAAATACCGACGGTAGCAATTACGCGTGGATTCGGACGCAGTCGAATCCGCCGTAATTGCGGTTATACATTGTTATCTCTCGTTTTTCGAGTTTCAGTTCCGTAACAATTCTTTTTCTATATCAACTTTTGAATTAATTGGCAAATAAAATAATTGTTTTCCTGCTGACCAGGATTCGACATTTAATGTTCCATAATCTGAATTAAATAAAAATGATCCATTCGCATCGGGATATGGATTAACCAAATCATATAAGTCAAAAGGATATTTTGAAATGTCTTCATTAAAGTATTTTTCTTTCTCTATTATATGATGTTTGTCTCCTAAAATATATAACGAGCTGTCAATTTTTACAAACTGAGTTGATCCAAATGTGTCGGAAGAATCAACTGCTCCAATGAGATTAAAAAAAATGGTAGAGTCAAGTTCCGTTTTTGTTAGAATTAATTCAACTTTCCGTTTAAATACATATTTCTCCCAATTCACAGTATCAAGTCCGTAAGTATATAAAATTCGGTTTTCACTTGTTTCCGAGATTATCGTTTTTTGTTTTTTAAAATTATCAATATCAGCTCTTTTTCCCATTATCGAAACTCCAAAAATCGTGATACCAACAACAGCGACAACTCCAATTGTAAGTAGAATTAATAGTATGTCGAAAGTTTTTTTCAAATGAGAGATAACGGCCCTGGCTATGGCAAGTGCGGGATTTTGAAACCAAATCTTTGTCCGCCAGACCGAATGTTATTTAGTTGTAATATCTTCATTTTTAAGCATTCAGCCCGCATTTGCTATAGCCGATGTTGTAGCCAGTTTTTGTTTATTCATTCGTGAAATGTCCTGAACCAATTTTCTTCAATTTTCCAATTCTCATCAGGATTTCGTTCAATAAGTTCATTGTAATATTTAATGTCTTCTGGTCGATTCGTATATACAAAATGAGTTGAAGGCGCACTGAAAAAATTCCTGAAAACCCAAAATGTCACGGTCACTTCATTCGTGCTGTCGTTCTTAGAAATTCCAATGTCATTACCGCCATTAGATATTACAGGAAATTCATAAGGCAATTCACAAACCCATCCGTTCCAACTCACATTTGGCTTTAATTCTCCGTTCTTTACTTTTTCCACTACTTCTGTCCGTTTGTTATAGAATATGAGCCAATCTACTTTCTCAATAATTTGATTTACAGGTTGTCGAAAGAACGTCAAAAGGAACAAAGTCGAAATGATTAAAACTGAAGCAATTCTCTGTCGGGTTAAACTCCTTCTTTCCTTAATTAATTTGATTATTTGTCCAACTGTCCATATTAGAAGAAACAAGGAAAGTATTAGCCATTCGAGAGCAACTATGAAGTACGGAACAAAGTAATAGTTCAACAGTGTCAGAACTACCCATACACTTACAATCCATATTAAAGTTTTTTTATTCACTCGGTTCTTTTTTCAAATTGGCTACAACAATTGTATAAGGTAACAAGTTACTTTATATCTATTTTAGAATCACTAATCTAATGGATTTTTAATTTGTTTAAAAGTATTTGTGGCTACATGAGTGTATATCTCGGTAGTTTTACTGGAACCATGCCCTAAAAGAACCTGAATTTGCCTTAAATCAACCCCAGACTCTAATAAATGAGTGGCAAAACTATGTCTTAATACATGGGGTGTCACCTTTTGTGTGATTTTTGCCTTGGTCGCTGCATTTTTCACTATCGTCAATACACTAACGGCAGAATACTTAGACGCTTTGCGACCTT
The DNA here is from genome assembly GCF_004364175.1 of Maribacter caenipelagi. Taxonomy (GTDB): domain Bacteria; phylum Bacteroidota; class Bacteroidia; order Flavobacteriales; family Flavobacteriaceae; genus Maribacter; species Maribacter caenipelagi. The sequence continues at coordinate 6,425 of NZ_SNZW01000013.1, forward strand.
CAAATAAATATTTTTGTGGTTTCCATTCTTTATAATAGATACGAAGATCTTTTAGGGCAGATTCTGATAGTAATGAATACCTATCTTTATTGCCCTTTGTATCTTCAACGCGAACAAGCATTCTTTTACTATCTATATCTTTTATTTTTAAATTTATAAGCTCACTTCTACGAAGACCAGAACCATATAGTAGTTTTATTATACATCTATGTTTTAAATTGCTGGTATTTTCAATGAGCGCTATTATTTCTTCTTTAGAAATAACCTTTGGTAATTTGTGCTTTGGTCTTGGGCGTTCTATTTCGTAAAATCTATTAGGCATTCCCAATACGGTTTCGTAGTAAAATTTAATAGAATTAATTACTTGGTTTAAATACGAGTTAGATACGTTTTTATGTATAAGAAATTGTAAATAGGCACGTATGTCGCTTTCATCAATCGTTTCTAGTTTACTTTCCTTATAATGGTTAATAAACATTTCAAAAAAGGTTACATATGTTTTAACGGTGCTGTTGGCATACTTTTTTAGTTCTAGCTTTAGTAAATATTCTTCTGGGCACAGCCGGTATTCAGGAACTGTTTTTCTATTTCTAAACCATTGTACATCTACTTTTTCATTATTGGTGCTAACAGGTTTGTTACTGTAGAATTTATTGTAATTGATCCATATAATACCTTTAAAGGTATTGAAAAGAATACCCATATTTTCTTTTGTGTTGGGTATATAGGCCATATTGTACTGTTTGCTCCATTTAGGGTCGGGTAGCCCCTTGATCAAGTTCTGTATCAACTTATCGGGCGAAAATTTAATACCGATCATTTTCTGATCTTTAATCATTAAATGAAATAAGGTTATTGATCTTAATGGATTCATTTTGTAAGAATAATCTAAATTCAAATTATTAGCAGTATATTAACCGACTAATATACGTTTACTGTCGTTTATGAATAAAAGGTGCCCAGAATGTAATATTGAAGTGGTCGGTAGGTCTGATAAGAAATTCTGTTCGGCAAAATGTAAATCGATACATCAATATGAAAATGTACAGAAACAAGACTTTTTTTATCTAATGGTCGACAAACAGTTAAAAAAAAATAGAAGACTTTTAAAAAAGTATAATAAATCTGGCTATACCACGGTTAGAAGTAATGAGCTTTTAAATGACGGATTTAATCCTAAATATTTCACGCATTATTGGAAGACAAAAAAAGGAGAGCTTTATTTATTTTGTTATGATTTTGGATATTTAAGTATTAATATAAACCGAGTTCAGAAGTACTTAATAGTACAATGGCAGGATTATATGAATAATTAAATCATAATAAAATTAAACACAAAAAAAAGGATGGCCAATGACCATCCTTTTTCTGAAAATATGATTTAAGCTTAGTTATTGGATCTTGAGATTCATAAATTAAAGAATACAGACCCAAAGGCTAAGGACAATATAGAATGCCGAATATTTATCGCATACTTTATGTTTATTATATTTAGAAATTGGTCTTATCGTAAAGGTTAATTTAACTAGAGCGACTTCAACAAACCACCATCAATGGGAATATTTGTTCCAGTAATATAGGCAGCATTATCTGAAGCCAAGAATGTAGCTAAATAACCGTATTCTTCTGGTTTTCCAATACGTTGCACTGCAACTCTAGATTCCATTTCTTTTCTAACTTCGCTAGGTTCAATACATAACTGTTCCGCTTTTTTAGCATTGAGCTGTGCAATACGGTCCGTATCAAAATAACCAGTGAGCACACTATTTACAGTTATATTGTGTTTACCAACATCTGTAGCTAAAGATTTTGCCCAAGTGACTACGGCAGCCCTAATGGAGTTAGATAGTGCCAAGTATGATAATGGTTCTTTGACAGATACAGAGGCAACATTAATAACCCTTCCCCAATTGTTCTTCATCATTGACCGCAATGCCAATTCTGTAGTAAAGACTACGGTTTTGAACAAAAGGTCAAAAGCTGCTTGGTAGTCATCTACTTTTTTCTCTAAGGCACTACCTGCAGCCGGACCCTGGGTATTGTTTACCAATATATCTACCGTATTATTTTCAAAATAGGTGCTGATTACCTTTTTAAATTTTTTAAAATTATTAAAATCAACTGCTAGATATTGGTGTTGTTGTCCTTGATCTGTAGGCAAGTCATTAACAATATGGTGTAGTTTTTCTTCGCTACGGGACATTAACGTTACGCTGGCGCCGCTTGCTGCTAATTGTTGTGCAATTGCCTTACCTATACCACCGCTGCTACCACCAACTAAAGCTTTTTTATTCTTTAACGATATGTTCATTTTTTATTTTTTAAGTAGGGCAACTTGGTTTAACCAACAACCAAATTCTAACGATACTCTTCTCTTGTTGGGCTAAAAACATCTAATAATTTACATGGGGTCAAGGCAATGCCACTATGTTTTAAATGCGGGGCAATGACAACAATGTCGCCCGGGTAGTATATTTGGGTGTCGCCGTCTAGGGTGAATTGAAATTCACCTTCCATTACATGCATGATCTGCTCGTTCATGTGCGCATGTTCAGGCACTTCAGCTCCTTTTTCTACATCCCAAAATGCCATACTCATGTTTTCAGAATGTACCAATTTGCCATGTAAACCGGGCATAATCTCTTTTGACGGAATTGTAGAAAGGTTATAGTTCATTATTCTTAAGTTTAAGAACTAAAGATACTAGAAACACGTTCAATTTTAAAAAAGCTTTTTTAAAATTTATTAGAGTGTAGCTTTTAAGAATTTTTGTTATTTGGCTTCATAATCCCAACCTACGACAACAAATTCGCATCGTCGGTTCCACTCATGATCTTCTTCTGAACAGGCATCTTCGGTAGCGCAAACTACAATAGGTTTAGATTCGCCATAACCTTTAGAAACTATTCTTCCCGATTCAATTCCGTTTTTGACCAAAAAGTCTTTTGCAGAATCTGCTCGTTTTTGAGAGAGATCTTTATTATAGCCACTATTACCTCTAATATCGGTATGGGTGCCAATCTCTATAATAATGCTCGGGTTCTTTTTCATGACATCGATTACGGTCTGTAGCCGTTCACGAGATTCTCTTCTAAGGTACCAAAGGCTATAATCAAAATGTATTTCTTCGGTCTGTATAACTGTGCGATCGCTCTCTTTTACTAAAGCTTTTTCTGTTTCTATTGCATCTGCTATTTTCTTCGCCAAAGCTTTCTCTGCTCTTGCCTTTTCAGCTGTACGTTCTTTCGTTAAACGTTCTGCCTCTTCAATACGTTGTTTTTCTGCTATTAATGCCGCTTTTTTCTCTGCCTCTAGCTTTTTAGCGGCCATTTGTTCAGCGCGTAATTTTTCGGCTTCTTGTTTTTCTTGTAAAACCAATGCTTCGGCTTTTTGTTTTTCTAGGACGGAGTATAAGTCCATAGAAGCATCATGTTCGGCATTTCTTTCTTTTGTACTGCGGATGTTTAGGCTATTACCTTGATATCCATTTTTTTCGGCTTTTACCGTGTAGGATGCTTCACAGGCAATATTAAATTCAAAAGCACCATTTTCATTTGTGATCGCTGTAGCTATGACCTCGTTTTCTGCATTTGCTAAAGTAACCGTAGTACCAGAAAGCGGTAGGGTAGTAGTACGGTCTGTAATAACACCGGTAATAAATTGTTCACAATCTTCAATTGATAATTCTTTGGTTACTTTAAAACTATAAATATCATCGCTTCCTTTTCCAGATGGTCTGTTCGATGCAAAATAACCAGATTGGTTATCGGTATTTAATACATATGAAAAGTCATCATAACCACTGTTCACTGGTAGCCCTAAATTATCAGGTTGCTGAAACGTTCCATTCATGTTTTTAGAAATATAGACGTCTAAAAGTCCGAAACCTGGGTGACCGTTCGATGAAAAGTAAAGTGAATTATCCGATGAGATAAAAGGGAATTGTTCCTTCTTGTCCGTATTGATAATACTGCCTAAATTAACGGGAGTACTAAATGTATTATCAGCTTGTAAGCTTGTTTCATAAATATCGAAAGAACCGAATCCGCCTGGTCTATCCGAAGAAAAGTATAATTTTGTGCCATCTGCATTTAAAGCTGGGTGCTCATTAGAATAATTGTCACTGTTAAAGGGAAGCTCTGTAATATTCTTCCATTCCCCATCAACTAAACTAGCGCTGTATATTTTTAAATTAGAAACCTTTTTATCGTCTGTTTTACGTTTGCCATTGTTGTAATTATTTCGGGTAAAGTACATGGTGTTTCCGTCAGGTGAAATGGTAAAAGAACCTTCGTGTAATTTTGTGTTTATAGTATTCGATAAGCTGATACTAATACTATCGCCCAGTTGCTCTTTATCAATTGGGTGAGTGTAAATATCTAGATACTGCTGATTGTTCCACCGGTATGTTTTTGAAGCTGATTTTTTATGTGCTGCTGTGTACCAAATCGCATCACCTACCTGCATTGCCCCAAATTCTGATGTTGTCGTATTCAGATTACTGTTTTCAATTGCGAAACGATTACCAATGGCTTTTACATTTTCTAGATATATATTTTCTTCTTCTAATTGTTGCAACATCGCCGAATTACCTTCTTTGGTATAATACTCAAAAAATACCTGCGCGGCTTCGTCATATTCACCAATGGCTTTTAAAGACTGGTTCAGCTTAAAATAATACAGCTCATCTACCGTATCTCCATAATTGGAAATCAGGTAGCGGTACCAACGTGCCGATGCATTGAGATCAAAAGTATGGTAATAACTATCTGCAAGGTTTTTTATGACCAGACTGCTTTTATTGCTAGGAAATGCCGCTTCGTACAAGGCAATGGCATCTGCATAATATTTTTTTTCAAATAGGTCGTTGGCACGTTTTAAATCTTGTGACCAGGCAGATTGAAAAATTCCTAGAATTAGGATGATATAAATATGTAAGTTTTTCATTTTAGTAGAATCTAGGAGATTTATCATAGCCTTTTTTGAGTCCCCAAAGGTCTAGGTCGAACAGCACGAAAATTTCATGTGAGCCATTATTGAATGCGCCTAAATTTGACAAGGTATAATCATAAGCATAGCCTATTCTAACAGAAGGTACGACCGCAATATTGAACATGGCATTGACAGCATCATCTAAACGGTACGATACACCACCTTCAAAACGATTATTGAATAATGCATTGAATGATAGATCTGCAGTAAATGGAGCGCCCGATACCATTTTTGTTAATATAGAGGGCTTTAGTTTCAGTTTGGGGTTGATGTCAAATATATAACCCGCCATACCGAAAAGGTGAATAGCTTCTGATCCAATACGGTTTAGACCATCTCTATTTTCTAAATGTTTAGATGTCAATAAATTCGGAATAGACAAACCTGCGTAAAACTTATCTCTGTTATAAAATGCCCCGATACCCACATTGGGGAAGGTGTTGTTCATATTCTCATTAAAGGCAGGATCGTCTTGCACCTCTGGTAATCTGAATCTGTTAAAGTTGGTTTCAAATGTGGTGATACCGCCTTTTAGACCCAAGCTTAAATTACTTTGTTCATCTAGCTTTAGAATATAGGCGAAATCGACATACATATTATTTTCTTTCAACGAACCATCGCCAATATCATCTGATATAATAGATGCCCCCATTTCAATTTTTTCCGATAACGGAGTATGGGCAAAAAAGGTCAGTGTTTTTGGTGCACCCACAGCATTTTCCCATTGGGTTCTGTATAGTGTGCCAAAATTAAGCATGCCGGGTTGATTGGTCGTATAAGCAGGGTTGACCACATTCATGTTGTACATATATTGTGTGTACTGCGGGTCTTGCTGTGCCTGAACTTTTATAAGGAACAAAAGCATAACTATGCAGATGCCCCAAGGTTTGTTTGTTATTTTCTTGTACATGGGTTATCTGTTTAAGTATAAGCGACCTTGAATAGGTTCTGAATTGCCTTTGTTATAATTGATAATGTAGAAATAGACTCCGTTTGGCGCCGTAGAGGATCCTTTTCGACCATCCCAAGCGGGGTTGGTTATATCACCTTTGAATAAAGTGGTTCCATATCTGTTCAATATTTCCAATGTGAAATTGGGGAATATGGTTTCTATATTAGGAATGAAATATGTATCGTTCTTGCCATCGGCATTCGGTGAGAATCCGTCAGGTATAAAAAAGTCATAATTTTCGGGGTCACAATCACTGAAATCTATAGTAATAGGAACACGTGTTGCAGAAGAACATCCGGTAACGGAATTATAATTTTCTGCGTAGTACGTAGTGTCTGGTACTAAAGGAATATCATCTGTAAGTGCCGTACCACCGGTTTCGGTTATAAACCAAAATACTTCATTTTCCGTTTCGTTTTCTAATGCTCTTAAGGCTATAACCGTAGGGTCATCTAAACCACAAACAGATAGTACATCTGAAGAAATAGCTGTTGGTGCCACGGTTATTACGGTCGGGGTAATTTCTAATCGTTCTGTGCTCGTACAACCTCCGCTATTGGTAGCCGCGAAATAAGTTTGACCATCGACCAGAATTGTAGCATCATCTAAGGCAGTGCCGCCAGAGAGCGCACTAAACCATGAAACCGAACTACCTGCAATTACGTTTACGGTAATATTTGCCAAAGTCGGATTCGTTTCCGCGCAGAACAATGGGTTACTATCTGTGGTAGTAGGCGCATCAGGATTACTAAAAATGACGGTTATTTGAACACGTTCGGTGCCTTCGCAATTAGTAAGTGGGTCGCTATTGGTTACATAAAAATCTTCACCATCTACCAGTTGTGTTGATATTGGTAGAATTGTGTTGTCAGTTTCCGTATCATAAAATAAAATATCGCCTGCTGCGGTAACATTAATATCCATCAATGTTGGGGTTCCATCAAAATCACTCAGACAAAAAGTCTGGTTGGCATCGGCTGTGGGAGCTTCTGGCACTCCGCCACGAGAGAAGTTCTCGCTCTCCTCAAACTCAAAATCTAATCTGCATGGTGTGGTATCATCCTGTATGCTACGCACGTTGGCTGTATAATTACCAATAGGCAACGCATCTACATCTATTTGGTATGCTGCCGTACCACCTGTAAAATTAATGGTGTTGGTAGTTAGTACGGTGTTAGAACCTAATTCGGTAACGTCATAAGTTATAGTGTATGTACCATCTTGTAAAATAGGGGCGTTTACTAAAACATCTATTTGTGTGGCGTCACAATTATTATCGACCAATAAGTCTAATGAAATAGCGTCTGGTAGCGGGGTTACTATAAAAGTATCTGCTATTGGGCAACTTGTAACATATATGTCGCTTATTGTAGGTTGAATTCTATAATTTCCACCTTCCGAAAAATTACTTCCCGGTATAATAAACGTAGCTGCGCCATTGGTGAACTCAAGTTCAAAATCATCTGAAGTTATTGTCCCTCCATCCGGATTAGTTAATGAATAATTTGTTGTGAAATTTCCATTAGCCAAATTACCATCGGTGTCAAGAATTTGGATAATCTGAATAGTATTGTCATTTTCTACACAAACATCTTCGGCGCTAACATCTGAACTGGTTACTAAAAAAGTGGTTGGAGATACAACAGCTCTATCACAAACAGCTCGTGGTGGAGTAACACTGGTTATGCCAATAATTTCAAGGGTTACTTCTTGATTTAAAGGTACTAAACCCGGGTCAACAATGAAATTTCCGTTTCCGTCAGCTAATGTTGCGGGTGAATCGCCTATAACACCATCAATGGTATACTGAATTAAAAAATCACCATTGTGCAATAGCGTATCATCGTAAACTAAATCGATAACATAGTCTTGTCCCGAACAAATATCATCTGCGTTAATAGTACCGTGTAGCACTGGTAAAATACTAATGCTTATTTCGGTCTCTCTTTTCTCGCACACTGGGTGACTAGGGAAAACTGTATAAATGAACGTGAAATCTGCATAACCAAAATTGTCATACATTTCTTGAATGTTGATGACCGAATCGTTGAGGTCACTTAATTGATTGGTACCGTTTTCTGTCCAAGTTCCATTTGGATCTTCACCTACCAATTGGTCGCTGAGATCAAATGCGGTGTAGGCAGATAAATCATCATCTGCACAAAATGTAATGCCTATTGCATTTCCTGCATTGGGTGGTGGATGCACTTCTAAAATTACTGTTGATGTTCTTTCTAAACAACTATCAACATCTGGTACGGTATACGTAAAATTATATATTCCGGGTCCTGCCATTTGAGCATTGAAGATATTGTCTTCTAACTGACCTGTAAATGTACTAGGGTCTTCTTCCCAAAGACCATTGAAATCTTGAACTTTTCCGTCTACATTACTTCCTAAAAATCCGTGTAAGTTTACACTAGGGTCATCACCACAGGCATTGGCGCTACCATCAATATTATCTTCGCCAGGGTAGCCACCTAAAGTTATGGTTACAGTAGCGGTTTCATTACAATCTATATTGGTATATACAAAAGAGTGTGTTCCATAGTTATTAATACGCCACAGATCAACGATTCCCGTACTTTGGTTTAAAGCATAGAAATTTTCTGGATTTGTGGTTGACCATGTTCCGCCAGCGGTAGGTGAGCCTCCTAGTCTTGGAAATAAGGCAAAGTTACGGTTGGTGTCATCTGCATCTTTTTCACAGACTACAACGCTAGCATCATTTCCTGCGCATTGTGCTTTGACCAAGTTTATGAAACCAAGCGTAAAAAACACAATGGCTAAGAACCTAATTTTTAATTTATTCATTAATAGGGGTTGGTTGTTGAATATGTGAATAGACGACAAAGGTATTTACGTTTATATTTGTAGGAAATTTTATGTTGTAAAAACTCTAATATGTAGGGTGAATACTATTAAATGTGATGAAAAGTGTTAAAAATTAATGCAATTCATCGATAATATATAAATTTTCTTACATCTTGAAGTGCGCTCAAGTCAGTAAGAATTGAACAGTTTTAATTGCACAATACGTATCTTTGCTACCTAAAATTTAGTAATGCGAATACATTTTATTGCAATAGGGGGAAGTGCCATGCACAATTTAGCGTTGGCTCTAGAACACAAAGGATATGTTATTACAGGTAGTGACGACGTTATTTTTGAACCTTCTAAATCTAGATTAGCAGCAAAAGGTTTGTTGCCAGATGAATTTGGCTGGTTTTCTGATAAAATCACCAATGATCTAGATGCTATTGTTCTAGGTATGCATGCCAAAGCTGATAACCCCGAATTGCTAAAAGCCCAAGAACTGGGAATTACCATTTATTCTTATCCTGAATTTTTATACGAGCAATCTAAAAATAAAACCAGAGTAGTCATTGGTGGTAGTCACGGAAAAACGACCATTACATCTATGATACTTCATGTACTTAACTTTCATGATATTGCCGTTGATTATATGGTAGGTGCACAATTAGATGGTTTTGATAGAATGGTGCACTTGACAGAAGATAATGATTTTATCGTCCTAGAAGGCGATGAGTATTTGTCTTCCCCTATAGACAGACGACCTAAATTCCATTTATATCAACCTAACATTGCCTTGCTAAGTGGTATTGCTTGGGATCATATTAATGTTTTTCCCACTTTTGAAAATTACGTAGAGCAGTTTAAGATATTCGTTGATAGCATTATTAACGGTGGTTCTATTACATATAATATAGAAGATGCTGCGGTAAAGGAAGTTGTAGAAGCATCTGAAAACGCCATAAGAAAATTACCATATTCTACACCTGAATATACCGTTGAAGACGGAGAAACCTTATTAGAAACTAATGAAGGACCTATGCCAATTGAAGTTTTTGGCAAGCATAACTTAAGTAATTTGGCAGGTGCAAAATGGATCTGTCAAAACATGGGTGTTGATGAAGATGATTTTTATGAAGCTATTGCTACATTTAAAGGAGCCTCTAAACGTTTAGAGAAAATTGCGGAAGGTGCATCTAGTATTGCCTATAAAGATTTTGCACACTCACCTAGTAAAGTGACTGCAACAGCAAAAGCGGTAAAAGAACAATTCCCTGACAGGAAATTAATTGCTTGTTTAGAGTTACACACATACAGCAGCTTTAATCCAGAATTTTTAAAGGAATACAAAGGAGCTTTAAATGCTGCCGCTGAAGCGGTTATTTTCTTCTTGCCAGAATCTGTAGCTATTAAGAAATTAGAAGAGGTAACCCCCGAACAAATTTCAGAAGCTTTTCAAAGAGATGATTTAAACATATTTACAGATGCAGCCTCTTTTCATGAATATTTAGAGGGTCAGCGGTACGACAATACGACACTTTTACTTATGAGTTCAGGAAATTATGGCGGATTCGATTTAAAGAAATTTGAAAAGTTGATGAGTTAAGGCGGAAGTTTGAAGTATTAAGTAAAGAGTACTAAGTATGAGGTACAAAGTTGGAATAGAGCATAGAGTAAAGAGTATTAAGTAAAGAGTACTAAGAATTAAGTAAAAAGTATTACGTACAAAGTACAAAGTACAAAGTACTAAGTCTTTTTGAACTTGATTTTCGAGCTTGACTTTTGAATTTGAACTTGTTTCTTCCAACAACCAACAACCAAATAACTATACTCCGAATTGTTTTAGGTGGTGGTCTAAATGTTTGTATTGCATTTGTCCCCATTGCTCTTTTGTGAACGTGCCAAATGCAGGGTGTGGGTACCATTCTTTACGATCACGTACTGCATAAAAATCGTTCACTAAAGCTTTAAGGGTTTTGTGTTCTGCACTGAATACCTTATCCTCTTTTGTTTTTAGTTGAGTTGCTGTTGGTAAATTCTTTCTCCACGGTTTATCGTTGTATAATGATTTTTTAAAAAAGGTTTTTACGAACCAATTGCCTTTAGAGGTATTCGGTTTATTTTCAATGGCTAATTTTAATGGGTATTGGCAATGCCAACACATTTGCCCAATGGTCATTTTGCCCCAACCTTTCTCAGAGGTTTCTGAGAGTTGCTCTAATCTACCTTTAATTTCTTGGTAAGCCTCTTCGTTCAAAATAGATTTCATGCTTGGATTTTTTAATTGATGCATAAATTTACCATAAAATAATTAGTTCTGTATCTTTAGCCAATGCACGATAAATCCACTTCGTTATCTATTAAAAATTGGTCAGATGATGATAAGCCAAGAGAAAAACTAGTTCAGAAGGGTCGTTCGGTATTGTCTGATGCTGAATTGATTGCCATTTTAATAGGTTCGGGTAGTAGATCAGAAAGCGCGGTTGAACTATCTAAACGTATTTTGGCATCGGTAGATAACAACCTCAATGAATTGGGTAGACTTTCCATAAAACAGCTGATGAATTTCAAAGGTATTGGTGAGGCAAAAGCGGTAAGTATTGCTGCAGCATTAGAAGTAGGTAGAAGACGACGTGGAGAAGATGCTGCAAAAATTGAGAAGATAGGAAGTAGTAAAGATGTATATGAGATTCTACAGCCGCTGTTAGGCGATTTGGAACATGAAGAATTCTGGATTCTCTTTCTTAACAACTCTAACAAAGTTCTACATAAGGCACAGTTAAGTAAAGGCGGTATTACAGGTACTCTGGTAGATGTGCGAATTGTTATGAAACAAGCATTGGAATTGGGGTCAATTGCCATAATACTGGCGCACAATCACCCTTCAGGCACATTAAGACCAAGTGCTGCAGATAAACAGATTACCCAAAAGATAAAAGTTGCTAGCGAAACTTTAGATATCAAAGTGTTGGATCATTTGATCATTACCCAAAAAAGTTACTATAGCTTTGCAGATGAAAAAATTCTTTAGATGTTATTGATTTACACACATAAAATCACACCACGTCTTACCTATGTCATGAGGCATATCTTCGTGAATATATTGGGTGTTGAACTTGATTTTACCACTAAGGTAGAGGAGTTTATAAAACATACCGGACCAAAAATTACCTATACAAAACAGCCATTACAGAACGAATTTTTTATTCGGAGCAATGAGCTTTTGTTTGAACAAGGTATTAATGACATTTATTTGAATATAGGAGATTGGGAAGGTACACCTTGTTTTTTTCAGACAGGGGAACGTAGTAACCTACCTTATGATGTTTTTGCTGCTAGTTTTTTTCTGCTTTCAAGGTATGAAGAGTACTTGCCACATGTAAAAGATATTCACGGTAGATTTTCTCCTAAAGATAGTACGGCCTTTCAAAACGGATTCCTTCAAAAACCCGTCGTTGATATTTGGGCTCTTAAATTATTGGATGCGCTAAAAGAGCGTTTTCCAGATTTGGAACATAAGGGTAAAACGTATGATTTTGTATCAGTAATAGATGTGGCAACCTCTCACTGTTATGCAAATAGGGGTATAGTTCGCGGCTTGGTAGGTTTGTTAATGGATTTAGGGACATTTAAGCTCAAAAGAGTTGTTGAAAGAATCGCAGTGGGTTTAAACAGACAGAAGGATCCTTATGATAATTATGCTGAATTAATTGCCCTGCACAAAAAATACCATGTAAAGTGTAATTTCTTTTTTCAGTTCGCAGATTACTCTAAGTACGATAAAAACGTATCTACCAATAGTATTAAATTTAAGTCACTTATTAAATATGTAGCTGACTATGTACCGGTATCATTGGCAGCAAGCTATAGTTCATTTTCTGATCTAGAACTATTAAAGAAAGAAAAAGCCAATTTAGAAGTGGTCATCAATAGACCGGTAAACAATTGTAAAATGCGGTATAATAGGGTAGATGTACCGCAAACCTATCGTAATCTCATTGCGGCAGAATTTACCAATGATTACACAATGGGTTATACTTTCGAACTTGGTTTTAGGGCAGGTACCTGTACACCATTTCAGTTTTATGATATTCCGTTAGAAGTAAAGCAACCTATAAAAGTTCATCCGTTTGCAATACATGATATATCGCTTTCAAAAATCAAGAAAGATCAAGAGGTATTGCGTCAAGTGCAATTGATCACTAATGAGGTAAGAAAAGTTAATGGTACGCTTATAACGATGTTCTCTAATGAAGTCTTAGGTAATAAGGATGATAGAAATTGGATGAATGTGTACACCGAAGTAATAAAACAATAATATGTTTGAAAATAAAGTAACAGATGTATTTTTTGATTTAGATCATACCTTGTGGGATTTTGATAAAAACTCGGCACTGACCTTTGAAAAAATATTTAACGATCAAAAAATCGATTTAGCATTACAAGACTTTCTAGAGGTGTATGTGCCAGCAAACTTGAAGTTTTGGAGATTGTTTAGAGAAGATAAAATTACCAAATCAGAATTGCGATATCAGCGGCTTAAATCGGTTTTTGATACTATGGGGCACCCTGCTTCCGATGATCTCATTCATTTATTATCCGAAGAATATATTAATCATTTATCCTCATTTAACACACTTTTTCCGAATACTATTGAGGTGTTAGATTATTTGTATCCTAAATATAAACTGCACATCATTACCAACGGTTTTCAAGAGGTTCAAAATAAAAAACTCCGAAACTCAGGTATTCATAGCTATTTTGATCAGATTATTGACTCTGAAATGGCAGGAGCAAAAAAGCCTAATCCGACTATCTTTAATATGGCATTAAATAGAGCCGGTGTTTTGCCAGAAAAATCTTTAATGATCGGTGATAGCTTAGAAGCAGATATTTTAGGTGCGCAATCTTTAGGTTTTCATACTATACACTTTAATGCCCACAAAGAGGAAACTCATAATGTAGCTCCTATTATTTACGATTTACAAGAAATAAAATCCTTTTTATAGAGTTACTATTACTATAGACTATTGTTTATATGTACTAAACTTTGAAGAGGTAATGAAAGGGGTTCGTTTTTTATTAATGGCTTTAGTAGGTTTTCTAATGGTAACATCTTGTTCTGAAGAGCAAGATTTTGATCAGTTAGACGATTTGACTATTACCCCAAGTTATGAAGCTAGTATCTTCTACGTAAAGGCTCAAGAAACGTTGATCAATAGAGTAGCGGGACTCAACTTTTTTACCCAAGATTTTAATTTTGATGCTTTTGAAGAACCCTTTTTTACAAATAGGGTGATTGCTGGAGTGCTGACTTACGAATTAGAGAATACTACGAGTAAACCCATAGAAATCAGACTTGAATTTTTAGACGAAGCCGAAAATGTATTGGATACCGAAGTTTTTAGTATGGATCCTGCACCAACGGCTATTCTGCAAAGAGATGTTGCATACGGGGCTACAGGCAAAAGCCTAGATATAATTAGAGCGACCTCTGAAATTAGATTGACAGCTATTAATTTAGGAGATAACAGTAGTGTTTCAAGTTTACCAGATGCTGCAATAGTGCTTCGTTCTAGTGCACAATTTACTTTAGAATTATAATGAGATTATGCCACTGCCTTTTTGTAGCCGGCGTATTGCTTACTTTGGGTCTAAAAGCTCAGAATAAGCAAATACTTTATGATTTTAATGAAATACCGCAATCCCTTTCCATAAATCCTGGTGTTGAAACCGATTTTAAATGGTACGCAGGTGTACCGCTTTTATCTGGTATTTCTGGCTACGCAGGTTCTAACGGTATTTCTGTTAATGATATGTTTGCAAATGATGGTGTAGATATTAATTTAAAATTTAGGGAGCGGGCTTTAGATGTACTTACTCCTAAAGATGAGTTTAGTTCTACTCTTCAAATCGAATATTTTAACGGCGGATTCAGAGGTGAGAATACGAATATATTTTACTCCTTCGGCGGATATCTTGAGCTAGATAATATTATTTATTGGCCCCAAGATTATGCCTATTTATTATTTGACGGTAATGCGGATCAATTAGGAAGAAGATATGATTTAGGAGATTTAAAGGTGCGTGGTTCAATGGTGAACGTTTTTCATTTTGGCATTAATAAAAGAATAGATCGCAATTTAACTATAGGTGCAAGAGGAAAACTGTATTCGGCAATTGCAGATTACAGCTCTTCAACCAACAATGGGCATTTAACGAATATAGAGGGGCAAAATAATAGAATTGCATCGAATTTAAATGCTGATCTTCTTTTACGCACATCTGGATTTCAAGATTTGGATGCAGCCAGTGATTCTGAAACTTTAGGAAATGAAATTATAAGTAGAGCTCTTTTTGGTGGTGACCTGGGTTTAGGTCTAGATTTGGGTTTTACCTATTACTTGTCTGAACGTACTACGGTGACAGGTAGCTTATTGGATGTTGGTTTCATATATCATTCTAGTGACCCTAAAAGTTACAGTTTAAATGGTAACACTACGGTAGAAGGTATTGAAATAGATATATTGGATAATTTTGCAAGTCTTGATCGAGATTTTTGGCAAGATTTAGTTGATGAGGTAGAAGTTGCCGTACCGTTTAAGACAGATACCAAAAGCTATCTTTCGTTTAGACCTACTAAACTGTATGCATCAATTAGAAATGCTTTTGGTGAGCCTGTCGGTAACGGCGGGGCGCAAACTTGCGATTGTACTGCAGGTTCTTCTGGCAGTAGAGAGTTGCGTACCAAATATAGAAATTCTGTCGGTGGACAACTTTATATGATTAATAGACCGCGAGGTCCGCAAATGGCACTGACCGGTTTTTATACCCGTAGAATAGGTAATGTTTTAGCGCTTAAAGGAACATATACCATAGATAAATATAGTTCAACCAACGTTGGGTTGGGAATGAACCTGCAAGCCGGACCAATCAATTTTTATGTGATGGCAGATAACTTATTATCTTATAATAATATAGCTGCTTCGAATTACGCTTCATTTCAATTCGGATTGAATATTATTTCATGGGGGCGTAGTAAGTAGCATATCTTCTTAGCTGCTTTATATTTTTTTGGCATGCTTTTTTCATATATTACCGTGAATTTAAAATTTACATCGTTTTGAAAACAGTTATCGCCTTAGTATTCACTTTTATAGGATTTTCATCATTTGCTCAAACTAGTTTAGATGATTATAGATACATCATCGTACCTAAAAAGTTTGATGCTTTTAAGAATATGAATGAACACCAAACAAGTACTTTGGTGAAACATCTTTTTACAGGAAAGGGTTTTGCTGCAGTTTATGATGATCAATTGCCAGAAGATTTAAAATTTAATAGATGTTTAGGGTTAATGGCAGAATTGCAAGATGACAGCAGTATGTTTTCTACAAAGACTATCATCAACTTAAAAGATTGCAACGATAAAATCGTTTTTAGCACCATGCAGGGTATTAGTAAAGAGAAGGAATATAAAGCTGCCTACAACGAAGCTATTAGAGAGTCTATGCGTTCATTTAATGGTATGAATTATGCTTACACGCCCAAAGACAAAAAAGATGAAGCTGTTACCGTTAATTTTAGAAATGACGTTAAAAAGTTAGACGAGTCTAAAGCAAATAAAGTTTTACAGGCAGAAAAGGCAGCAGAAGAAGTAAATGTAAAAAGAGAACCTACTATAATTTCTGAAGAAACCGAGAAAACTCAGTATTATAAAGACAATACTCCCGTTGAATCAAATATTAAGAAAATTGAAGTGCAGAAGCCGGTCTCTAAGAGTTTAGCCCCTAAAAAGCCAAGTTCAAAAGACATCTGGTACGCACAAGAAACTGAAAACGGTTACCAATTGGTAGATAGTTCGCCGAAGGTGAGAATGAATTTATTAAAAAGTTCAGCTGATAATGTATTTATGGCAAAAACCGATACCAAGAACGGTATGGTGTATCAAAAAGATGGTACTTGGGTTTTTGAATATTATGAAAATGATAAACTGGTTCAAGAAGAGCTGAATATTAAATTCTAAAAATCATATTTTGCTTTCCACCTGTTTTTCAGAAAATCGCTAAGGGCTTTTTCCCTTGCATTATTTCCTGGTTTATAGAATGTCGTACCCTTAATCTCGTCTGGTAAAAATTCTGCATCAACAAAGTTGTTCTGGTAGTCGTGGGCATATTTATACTCTTGTCCGTATCCCAAATCCTTCATTAATTTAGTCGGTGCATTTCTCAATGGTAATGGTACGGTAAGGTTTCCCGTTTGTTTTACAGCTTGTTGCGCTTTGCCTATCGCCATATAACTAGCGTTACTTTTTGCCGAGGTTGCAAGGTAAATAGCACATTGACTTAATACAATACGGGCTTCTGGGTAACCAATAGCAGTAACTGCTTGAAAGGTGGTATTCGCCATCACCAAAGCTGTTGGGTTTGCCAAACCGATATCTTCTGATGCAGAAATAAGCATTCTACGGGCAATGAATTTTACATCTTCACCGCCTTCGATCATTCGTGCCAACCAATACACTGCTCCATTAGGGTCGCTGCCTCTAATAGATTTTATAAATGCCGATATAATATCATAATGCTGCTCACCTGTTTTATCATACAAGACCGTATTTTTCTGAACTTTAGATAATACCAATTCATTAGTGATGACAATATTATCACCTGCCTCAGAATTGACTACTAGCTCAAAAATATTCAGTAATTTTCTGCCATCACCACCAGATAAGCGTAATAAAGCTTCCGTTTCCTTTAGGTCAATTTTTTTAGATTTTAGCAATGTGTCCTTCTCCATTGCCCTTTTTATCAAGTTTTCTAAATCGGCTTTTCCGAAAGCATTTAAAACATAAACTTGACAACGAGAGAGTAGTGCGGGTATAACCTCAAAACTGGGGTTTTCTGTGGTAGCACCAATTAACGTCACCCATCCTTTTTCAACAGCTGCCAAAAGAGAGTCTTGTTGAGATTTACTGAAACGATGTATCTCATCAATAAATAAAATGGGGTTTTTTGCTGTGAACAATCCACCAGCTTGCTTTGCTTTATCGATTACTTCTCTAATATCTTTTACGCCACTATTGATAGCACTTAAAACATAAAAAGGTCTTTTACTTTGCTCTGCAATAATGTTGGCTAAGGTAGTTTTACCCGTACCTGGAGGTCCCCATAGTATTAATGATGGTATAATACCCTTTTTAATTTGATGCGTTAGCGAGCCCTTTTCACCCACCAAATGGTGTTGACTAATATATTCGTCTAATGTTTTAGGACGCACGCGTTCTGCTAAAGGTTCATTCATAGTGCAAAAGTATACTAAACTTAAATGAGAATAAAAAAGTAGGGTGCCAATTGAATGTTAAGTAAGTATTTGAATGACAATATGACCAATTTGTAAACGTTGGTAGTATAATTGTTATTCAAATACAAAATCAAGCTCATGTCTGAAATGGGACATTATAAATTCTCTAACAAAGTAATTGCTATTCCGCTATTAGCAATGATTTTGATATGGGGGGTATTTTGGGTAGAATTAGCTTTAGGGGTAAATTTTAATGAGTTTGGGGTAATGCCCAGAACTTTACTCGGTCTTCGTGGCGTAGTATTTAGTCCGTTTATTCATGGCTCTCTAGAGCACTTATATAATAATACTATTTCTTTGGCAATTCTTGTAGCTGCTTTATGGTATTTTTATAGGGATGTTGCTTGGAAAGTGGTGTTATACGGAATTCTGTTATCAGGATTTTTAACATGGATAATTGGTCGTACATCTTACCACATTGGTGCAAGCGGACTCATTTATGTACTGGCAAGCTTTATTTTTTTCAAGGGGATATTTAGTTCTTACTTTAGGTTGGTATCACTTTCTTTAATTGTAGTTTTTATTTACGGTAGTATGCTATGGTACATATTTCCGGTAAAAGAAGGAATGTCGTGGGAAGGACATTTAGGAGGTTTCTTAACCGGATTGTTTTTGGCTAAAGTCGTAAAAGCCCGTATTCCACCAACCAAAAAATATGAATGGGAAAAGGAAGACTTCAATGAGAAAGATGACCTATTCTTGAAACACTTTGATGAAAATGGAAACTTTAGAGAATTGCCAACTGACGAAGATATCGATGAAGATAGTAGTTTAAGAATCAACTATATCTTTAAAGAAAATTCCGAAAAAGAATCCAAAACTTAATGTTGAGTTACAAACGTTGGCGTACCGCTTCGTATAAGAATACAGCACAAGCAACAGAAACGTTTAACGATTCTATCTCTCCAAGTAGTGGCAGCTTAGCTCTATAATCTGAAGCTTTTAATATAGAAGGTGTAATACCACGATCTTCGGCGCCCATTACTATTGCGATAGAATCGGTAAAAGGAACATCATAAACAGAATCGTCTGTTTTCTCGGTAGCCGATACGATTTTAATATCTGATGCCTGTAAATAGAAAACAGCATCTTTTAAATGGTCAACTTTTGCAATTGGAACTCTATAGGCAGCACCGGCAGAAGTTTTTATAGTATCTGCGGTTACTGGGGCGGCACCTTTCTTTTGAACGATAATACCATCGACACCGGTACATTCTGCCGTTCTAATTATTGCTCCGAAATTACGTACGTCAGAAAGTTGGTCAAGTAATAAAAATAAAGCAGGACCTTCTTTTGCATTTGCTTTTTCAACCAAATCTTCAAGGGTATGAAATGCAATAGGGGAGATGTTGGCAACCGCACCTTGGTGATTACTTTTGGTAAGCCTGTTCAATTTTTCAATAGGTACATAGACCATATTGATTTCATTACGACGCAATAAACCTTCCAGTTCTTTCATAAGGTCTCCTTTAAGACCTTTTTGAAGAAATACCTTGTCTATCTCTTCATTTGAATTGACAGCTTCTATAATGGCTCTTAAGCCATAAATTTGAGTGGTTTTTTGCATGGGGCAAAGGTAAATAAAAACCGCCCAACAATTGTTGGGCGGTTTTAAATATTAAGATTTAAAATTTTAGCTATTTAAATAATCAAAAACTTTAATTAAATCTTGTTCAGACTTTATGTTCAAATTACTTTCTTTCAAAAATACTTTAAGCTCTTCTCGTTTAGACTCATCGACTAATTTGATAAGTTTTTTATTTTTTTGAGGAATTTGGTCAATTCTATTTACACCATTTTTTTGAAAATAGAATTCTGTAAATTTTGTAAATCTGCTCGGTACTGCTGCGACAAATGAATTTTGAGCAGGTTGACCTTCGGTAAATTTCACAAGAGTTCTTTCATATAAATCATATTTACTACCTTTTTGTATAAGAGATAAATAGCCGTTTATAGTAGAATTTTTTTCTGTAACAAAAGTTTTAAAACTTAACGGTTTTGAATTTATGAGAAGGCTAATTTCTTTGTCTTTAACCAATGCTTGATATGCTTCATCTTCCGAAGACGTTTTTTTTATTTCAATTTCCTCGTTTAGTGCATTGTATCTGTAGTATATGGCACCGACTACTTCATCATTATATTTTAAAACTGTTGGTGCGAAAGTATTAGAAGTGTATGGCGAACCTTGAAATTTGTCTAAATCTATTTCACGTCTTTTTTGATAGGCCTCGTTTACCGGGCCTAAGAAATTAGATATAACCGCTCCTGCAGCGGCATTTTGGCTTGCTCCACCTAAATTAGTAGGTACTTGCCCCGAATATTGTGCTTGTAAAGTTGTACTTGCTATTACTGTTATAGCGAATAGAATTATTTTTTTCATGGTGTGGTTGTTTAAGATGTTTAAATTAAATATAATTTTTAAACCTCTTATATTCAGTATGTTTAATTTTTTGTTAATTCGAATGTTCTCAGTTTGTCATTATTAAAACCCACAATAAGTAAGGTGTGGTCATTAAATTTTAGTGATTCCATACTTTTTGCGTTTCCTTTTAAGTAGAGACCAGTTTTTTGCATAGTTGCTGGGGTATAACCATCTTTTCTATTTGAGATTAATGCTAAGCCAGATATAGCATCTAGTCTTGGGGTTTCAACTTCAGTTTCATATATGTTGCCAGATATAACGCAATCTTCAAATCCGTCATTGTTTAAGTCGAATAGTGATATCGCTAATGTTGGAAATAATTGAGCTTCGTTAGGTAAAGTAATCTTCTCAAAATTATTATTGCCTTTGTTTAAAAGTAGAATAGAGTTGAACTCTGTAGCTTCATTAGAATATGAATCTTTTAACTTTTCACCGTAGATATCTTCCATAGTCGCATTTGCAAAATCATTATATGTGGTGAATTTTTCTTTAATAAATGGCATTTGTTGCGATGAACATTCCCTTCCTCTTACGGGAACATAGGTCTCGTGATATTTTTTACTTAAGACTACATCATTTATGCCATCATTATCAAAATCATCTGAATATATTCTGAATGGTTTATCCTCGCTTGCTGTGAACTTTATGTTTTTGCCCACGTTTCCAATAATGTAATCTTTGTTTCCATCATTGTTTACATCCGTTTCTTTTACTTTAAACCACCACCCTTTGGTGTTAAGTGCTGTTTCTTGGGTAGAAAGAAGATTAAATTTACCATTTTTGTTTTCAAAGATCCCTATTGGTGTCCACTCTCCAACCGCAATAAAATCTTGCCAGCCATCATTGTTAAAATCTGTAGTTATTATACTATTCACCAACCCGAAAGTTTCCAATTCAGGTACAATATCTTGAGTTACATTTTTTAATATGCCATTGTCATTTTCATAAAGGATTGAAGGACTAAATTTTGGATAGTTATGTGGTATAATTCTGTTTCCTACCAAAATATCATTATCGCCATCTTGGTCAAAATCTATAATTGTCACCGATTTACCGCTCTTTGGAAATGAATTTAAAACCGGTGTATCTAATTTTTGAAAGTCGCCTTTTCCATTATTAATATATAATCTATCAGCGTAATAAGATGAATTTTCTCCATATTCATTACCACCACTTACTACATAAAGATCTAAGTCGTTATCATTGTCAAAATCAAAGAATATTGATTCGGCATCTTCTTTACCCTTATCTAATTGAAAAGATTTTGGAGTATGGTTAACAAAACCACTTTCACTTTGTACGTATAAGGTACCTGACTGTCCGGATCCTCCTCCTATATAGAAATCTTCTTTTCCATCTCCATTAATATCTCCTTTTGATATAAACGGTCCTGTATTTGATTGTTTGTAAGGTAAAAGTATCTCTTGTTCGAAATCATCGTAGGTGGTTTCTTTATGCGAGTATTCTAAGTTAAACCCATTTTTGCTTTTGTTAGTAAAATAAGGTTCACTGGCTATTGAGGTTGAATTTTCTAATGAAGTTGCGTTTTTCTCTGAGAAAGTAAGGAAGGAATTTGCTGGCACATTGTATTTGTATGCAATTTTACCGCTGGGCCATTCGATTTTTACAGTATCTATAATGGTAGAAGTTCCTATTCCAAAATGCGCAGCATTTTCTTGAGAAGACATATACCCTCTAACTCTTTTTATTTCCTCATATTGATTTTTATTATCATATGAGATGGTAATTTTAGCAAAGGATTCTGTTGTTATACTTTCGGTGCTTACTTTTAGAAAGTTTCCTTGGCTATGTTCTACAGTGTTATTTTTATATAATAAAGCCTTCTGATCTATATTGTTGATGATTAAATCCAGGTCACCATCATTATCAAAATCTCCTTGTGCAGCACCATTACTAAAAGTTAATTCTTCTAATCCCCATTCATTAGCTTTCTCTTTAAAGTTTAGGTTGCCCTCATTTTTATACATTAGGTTGCTTAAGCTCTCTGATGGCATTTCATCATATAACTGTTGCTTTATT
The DNA here is from genome assembly GCF_004364175.1 of Maribacter caenipelagi. GTDB lineage: Bacteria > Bacteroidota > Bacteroidia > Flavobacteriales > Flavobacteriaceae > Maribacter > Maribacter caenipelagi. The sequence continues at coordinate 29,005 of NZ_SNZW01000013.1, forward strand.
TTATTAGGTATATTGCCTTTATATTTTACTTTAGTTTTGTATACTTTGTTCTGAAAATCATTGTCTAGGGCATATTTTCTATAGCCATTGGTGATAAAAACATCTTTTAATCCGTCATTATCATAATCAGACATTAAAACAGACCAGCTCCAATCTGAGCTTGCCATCGACGTAAGTTGAGATATGTTCGAGTAGTGATTTTTGCCTAAATTCAATTGAAGCGAATTGTACATGTATTGGTATTGAAATCCGGCAGTAGTAGTTAGGTAATTAAACCTATCGGTACTCATAGAGGCCATAAGTGTTTTGGCTCTAAAATGGTCGCTAGAAGCCATATCTAAAACAAATATGTCCTGTAAATTATCATTGTTGATATCAGCAATATCTAAACCCATACCATAAAATGAAATATGTTGGGTAAGATCTTTTACTGAGTTTTTAAAACTACCATTCTTATTGTTTAGATATAGCGCGTCAGGTAAGTAGTAGTCGCTAGAAATATATATGTCTAAATAGCCATCATCATTTATGTCAGAGACACATAATCCCAAACCAAATATGGGGTTTTCTAAGCCTACTTCTTTAGTTACATCAACATATATTCCATCAATATTTTTGTAGAAGTGACTACTATTGAAGTATTTGGTTTCTGTATTAGTTTTAACTGTTTTAAGAAGAGAAATAGGGTCTAATCCATATAGCTCATTTTCGTTCATTACGATACAATCAAGATCACCATCTTTATCATAATCAAAAAAAACTGTTTGAGTAGATATTCCAGGATCATCTAGACCATATTCTTTCGCTTGTTCAGAGAAAGTATTATTCTTATTATTAATATAAAGTAAATTGCTTCTGTTGCTTCTATTATTTGGTCCGCCTTGAGAGATATAGATATCTTGCCATCCATCATTGTTAATATCAACAAAGGTAACGCCATTGCTCCATTTTTTATTGAAATTAATACCTGCATTGACAGAGATATCTTCAAATTCAAAATTACCCTTATTTAAATACAGTTTGTTCTCAACTTGGTTTCCTGAAAAGAAAATATCTAATAACCCATCATTGTTGATGTCTTCCACACCTACACCTGCACCGTTGTAGAAGTAATCAAAATTAAAAACGTTATCATAGGTTTCTATATTTTCGACAAGGTCGTTGCTGAAAACAATTTTACTTTTCTCACTTGGGATACTTTCAAAAATTTTATAATCCTTTAGTTGATCGTTATAGGTTTCTACCAAAATGTCTTTTTTGTTTTCAGAGCAGGACATTACAATTGTAGTACATATACCTAAAATGGCTTTTAATAATATGTTATTGCTTATGGTTTTTAAAGGATATGTCATACTGGGGTAATTAAAATTATAATAAAAAAAATAGCTGCCCTAAATTAATAAGGCAGCTATTGAATAATTTAAATATTACTTAGACTACCCGCCACAGATATTCAAAGTTTGAATACCAACAGTTGGACTAGGGCCGTCTGAAAGAGCTAGTTCTTCAGTTGGAGCTTCTATTTCATAAGTAACTTCACTATCCCAGTCACCTGATGAGAAGGCTAATGTAAATTCAGTAGTTCCTTCAGGAACAGTAAATGTTTCAGTTCCAGCAGCACCACTTGCAAGTGTGTAAGAGGTTTCAACACCATCTATTACAACATCAATAGATGCGCCGTTCCACCCATCACCATAACTATCTTCTAATGTAATCGTGTATTCACCGGCAACTGGTGCAGGAGGAATACATTTAATAATTGGATTATAAAAGAAAGGTGCATTATAGAAAGAACCTGTAATTGTACCGGTACTATCATCATTTGTAAAAGATCTACCATCCGTTAAGGTTAAGATTAAACGAAATTGAATAGCGTCTCCACCATCAAATTCACCTTCAACTAAACCTAATTGAGATAAAGCGTTAGCTAAGGTTGTTTCATAGCTCACTCTTGGTAATCCAAATTCACCATCGGTAAAATCTGCTGGCAAAAATGTTTCAATTAAAATTTCATCTACCGTTGAATCTCCGTTCGCAGGGGTATTATCCTCAAAACTTAAATAAAGATCAACTTTTTCCATTAAATCGCCATCTTCATAGTCTTGCTCTTCTATGGTAAACGCATAACTAGTAGATGTGTCAAAACGATCTAAAATACCGCCAGATTCAATAGTTCTTAAAACAGCACCTCTGGTGGTTTCTGCAAATACCTCATCTATTACTTTACCGCCGTCATCATCACATGATATTATTAGTAGCGAGGAAACACCTATGATAGCGCCTAATATTTTATTGTTTATTTTCATTTTCTTAATTTTTAGTTAGCAGATGGGAAAGCTGGTCCGGCTGGATTAGTATCCCAAAATACTTGAGTTGATAAATCAGATTTCTGCGAAACATTTGAGTTCGTAATAACCTCTGTTTGAGGATATAAAAATGACCTTGGAAAAGATCCAGGGTTTGCTTCCCAGCTTGGATCTAGTGTAGTAGGAAAACCTGTTCTTCTATAGTAGTTATATGCTTCAACACCACCACCGTATAGAGCTATCCAATATTGTTCAGCTAAAATGTTGGTTTGGTCATCTCCAGTAGCAGCTGAAAAATCAGCAACAATTCCGTCAATGTAGGTAGTTACATCATTCTCCGAAGGAGCTACAGATAAATCTGCTCCAGAATCTAGGGAACCGAAACTTTGAACCTTTTCAATTGATTTCGTCATACCGGCCTCTAAAAACGTTGCTTTTGCAGCTGCAGATGTTGCAACTTCAGCCTGCCAGAAATCAACATAAGAAGCTAAAATGATTGGCTCAATACCAGCACCTCCGCCACCTAGGCCTAGACCAACTTCACCGAAACTACTGTCGTCAAATCTACCTGCTGCTGGATATACCCCAACTGCAGTTCTTAAGAAGTTGTCTGGAGGCGTTCCTTCATTGTTACCATGAGATCTTCCCCAATATCCATTAGGTACAGAACAATAGATAAATCCATCATAATGTGGAGGAGCTGTTGCTAGAGAACAAGCTAATGTTTCTTCGCTTGCCGGTTCACCGGCTGCACCTGGTGTAGCCTCTTGTTGACGGTAGAAGTAGTATCTAATTCTAGGATCATTTTTAACCAACATATTGTTCATTAACCAGTTAGATTGGTAAATGTTAGCACCACTGCTTGTATAATCATCAGCATAGTCTGGGTGACGTGTATCTGGTTGTAAATCTCTTGACCCATATTGCCATTGAAAATCCTCAGAAGAATCAGAAATGTAATCACCTCCTGCTATAATAGAATTAAAAGTACTTGTGTCACCAGTAGTAATAGCAGCCTTTAACCTAATAGTATTGATTAGCTTGATCCAATTTTCAGTGTCGCCACCGTAAAAGAAATCTTCACCACCTTGTGTAGCAGGATCTGCTGCGAACAAAGCTTCTGCTTCGCTTAATAACGCTAATGCTCCTGTGTAAACATCTTGACCATCATCCAATAAAGGAGCAGGGAATTCAGCAGGGTTACCGGCTTCGCTTAAAGTAGCTTTACCTAAATAATCAGTTAGTAATAAAAGCATGTGTGCCTTTAAAGTTTGACCAACGGCAATATGGAATGTGTAATCTGTATCTGTTATAGCATCTATTTCTTTAAGATTAGCTACGTTAGGAAAAATACCTAAATCAACTGTGTTCGTAAAAACATCATTGTTACCATCGGTACTACTGTATAGACGCTCCCAGATATCATCAAATGTGTCACCAGGATAGTTATTAAAGTATGTACGTCCGAACATGTAATCAATTCTAGTTAATTCTGAACCCAAATCATTGATTGTGTACATATTAGCTACATATGCTAATTGAATTGAATTCAACAGCAAATTAGGATCTGCTTGATCAGAGGCAAGATCGTTAGGGCTAGTCCTAAGATCAAGGTCTGTTGTTTCACAAGAGTTGAATAGCACTCCTGCGGTAAAAACAACGGTTATATATTTAATTATTTTTTTCATAATATTTCTATTAATTAATTTTAGCAATTATTAAAAGGATGCTTTAATACTAACTCCATATCTTTTAGAACTTGGACCGTTAATAAAGTCAAAACCTTGAGAGTTACCAACACCTGCTCCTTGAATATTAGGGTCGAAATTAGCACCGTCAGGTGTGTTATAAGCATCAAACCACAAATTAAAACCTTGAGCAGTTATTGTTAATGAACCGAAAGGAGTTCTTTCTAACGCTTTAGCAGGGAAAGTATATCCTAAAGAAAGTTCTTGTAAACGTAATACCGAAGCATCATAAACTTTTAACTCAGTAGGGCCAAATAAAATATTGTTGAAGTAATAAGTAGAGTTGTTTATCTGCTTATTGTTTACTTCACCAGTACTTTGAGAAACACCAGGTAGAATATAGGTATTTTCTCTATCAAGAGTTTCAGTAATTAAACCTCTACCTAATAGAGTTCCAATAGTGTTAGAAACAATATCACCACCTTTGATATGACTAATTTGAAAACCTAAATTCCAATTTTTATATGAAAAAGAGTTTATAATGTTCATGATATAATCAGGATTTGGGTTACCAATTACAGGTACGTTTCCGTTAATATCAACTTCAGTAGTAACATAATCACCACCATCGTCAATTAAGAAATTACCATCAGCATCTCTTGCAATTGCATCACCAACAATAGCACCTAGTTGTTCACCTTTTATTGCTGCGTTACCACCTACAGATAAAGTAGAGCTACCAGCGTATATAATTATATCTTGTTCTTGCTCTGTTACGATAAATTTGTTTTTAGTAAAGTTAGCTCTTGTATTCCAGTTGAATCCACTTGAATCATCACTTCTTACCCAGTCAACACCTAAATCAATTTCAATACCGTCACCTTCTATTTTACCAACATTACTTTGTGTGAAAGTAAACCCAGTTGAAGGAGAAAGAGGTTCTCTTACGATAAGATCTTTTGTAGTTCTATCGAAATATGTGAAATCTAAAGAAACTCTATTGCTAAAAAACTTAGATTCAAAACCTACTTCAAATTCAGAAAGTAATTCAGGCTTTAAATCAGGATTTGCTTTAAAACCAGCAACTTGATTCGTAGTAACTTCACCACCTTCACCATAAACCTGAGTGTTCTGCTCAACAACGCTTACCGTAGGGTATGCTGTTGGGAATGTTGCAGACTGACCTAAACCAGCTCTCAATTTTAAGAAATTAAGTCCTTTTTCAGATTTAATACCTGGCCATGCGGCAGTAGGTAAGAAAGATGCGCTTGCACTCGGATATGTTTGGCTATTGTTTGCTGTCGTAAGGTTAGAAACCCAGTCAGTTCTAGTAGATGCTGTTAAGAATAACATATTGTCATAATCTAAAGTCACTTGACCAAGAAGACCAGCAATGTTTCTTTTTTCAGTATATTGAATAGGAGACTGGTTTGCGTAGTTGAAATGTCTTTGAATATCAAATACTATTTGACCTGTACTAGCAACACCAGATTGGTCAAATGTAGTTGACCTAGTTGTTGCGCCTACGTTGAAAGACATTCCTAACTTTTCTGATAAATCATAATTACCATTTAAAGCTAAGTAGTGATCCCAGATAGTATTGTTGTTATCATATGTGTTTAAGAAACCGAAAATGGCACTTGTAAATTCAACACCACCTTTGTTAGAATATTGTTCGTTTCTTTCATTGTAATAATCTAAACCGGCTCTATAGGTCATGTTAAGATTATCGTTAATGTCATATTGTACTGATGCATTCCAGAAAACACGTGTAGTCAACTGAGAGTATTTTGCATTGTTTGCAGTCCAACGTGGGTTGATGATATCATTACCGTTTCTATAGTAAACACTAGAACCATCAATTGGGTTTTGATAAGGTAAGCCTAATAAATCAACACTTCTTGGTGTAAAGTAAATATTACCAAAAATTGATAGCCCAGTAGTACCGTTACCTTCACTTGCTGCAATTGGAGGTGAGCTATAATCAGTTCTAGAATAGTTCATCGCTCCAGATACTGTGAATCTATTAGATAATTTTGATCTACCACCAAGAGATACATTAGCTCTTGTTAAACCGTTTCCAGGAATAAAAGATTCATCATCTAAGAATCCGAAGTTTGCATTGAAAGTTGTGTTTCCGTCTTCAGAAGCACCATTAATGTTTACAGAAGTTGAACTAACTGAACCTGGTTTGAAATATTCTTCAACAGAATTGTAAGGTTTCCAATCATATCTTGCTCCTTGAAATTCAGGAAATGCATCTCTGGTCGCTCTTACAGACGTAGTACTGTAAGGGTGTTCTAAAGTACCGTTCTCGTCGATTGCGGCTTGTCTACCCCAACCTGAAAGACCACTTTCTTCAAAGCTAGGTCCCCAGTTACTAAAGAACCAACCGAATGCTTGGTCAAATCCATTACCATATTCATCTTGGTAATCAGGTAATGAAGCGAATTCATTAACAAAATAAGATTGATTAACAGTTATTTCTGTTTTCTTTTTTCCACCAACGGCAGAACCTGCTTTAGTAGTAATAAGGATTACACCGTTCTTACCTTGTGAACCGTAAAGTGTTGCAGCGGCAAGACCTTTCAGTACTTCAATTTTTGCAATGTTGTTTGGATCTAAATCTAAAAATCTTGAAGAACCAGTGTTACCTGTTAAAAAGTTAGAACCACCACCATTTGTATCTTGTGCATTAGTATCACTACTAAAAGGTACACCATCGACAACAAAAAGAGCTTGGTTACTTCCACTAAAGGAGCTTAAACCTCTAACTACAACGTTAGTTGCAGAACCAGACATACCACCAGCAGCAGTAATCTGTACACCAGATGCTTTACCTGATAACACACGGGCAACATCACCTTCAGAACGAGATTCTAAATCTTCTTCGTCTACAGATGAAACTGCAAAACCTAAAGCTTTTTTCTCACGCTTAATACCTTGGGCGGTAACAACCACTTCTTCAAGTGCTTGAGCGTCTTCTTCCATCTGTACGCTAACAGTACTACCGGCACCAACCGATTTTCTTACGGCTTTCTGACCGATGTAAGTAAATAATAGTGTTTCGCCTTGGGAGGCCATAATTGAGTAGTTGCCATCAAAATCAGTTTGTGTACCTGTAGTGGTACCTTCAACTACAATGTTAACCCCGGGCAAAGGAAGCCCTCCCTGATCAGTAACCGTTCCGGATACTGTTTTTTGCTGTGCAAAAGAAATATGCACAACTAACGCTAAAAGTAGCGTTAACAATCCATTTAGTTTTGTTCTCATTTTTAAATTATTTGAATTAGCTAGCGACAAACTTCACAATAATGTGTTAATAATGCAAGATAAATTTAATAAAACTTTAAGAAGTTGGTATAAAATCAGAAGTTACAGATTAAACATGATCGATATTTAAAGTTATATAATTGTTTAGGGTTTTTTTTATCATATTCATAATTCTGCATAAAAACTCTGAAAAACTTGCATTTAATTCAAATTGAAAATAGTAAGGTATTTGTTACGTGGTTATCAAAATGTTCTAGAGGTTTTAGTAGTTATGTTTTACGCTTAAATATGGTTGATTTAAAAAAAAATAAAAATAAATCTAACTTGGTTTGAATTTTACTGAAATATTACTACATTTGCCGACCCTTAAAGTAGGGGTAATTTTTATATATCATTAATAGTATGCCAACAATATCACAATTAGTACGAATAGGAAGAGAGACGATTACTAAGAAGAGTAAATCGGCTGCTTTAGATTCGTGTCCTCAGAGAAGGGGTGTTTGTACACGTGTTTATACTACCACGCCAAAGAAACCAAATTCAGCTATGAGAAAAGTAGCAAGGGTTAGGTTAACTAACGGTAAGGAAGTGAATGCTTACATTCCAGGAGAGGGTCACAATCTTCAAGAGCACTCGATAGTATTAGTAAGAGGCGGAAGAGTTAAAGATTTACCAGGAGTAAGGTATCATATTGTACGTGGTGCATTGGACACAGCAGGTGTGGCCGGTAGAACACAGCGTAGATCTAAATATGGTGCAAAACGCCCTAAGAATTAATTAAACTTGTTTAAAAGGAAGTAATGAGAAAAAGACAGGCAAAGAAAAGACCACTTTTACCGGATCCAAGATTTAACGATCAATTGGTGACACGTTTCGTCAATATGATGATGTGGGATGGTAAGAAATCAGTTGCTTTTGGTGTTTTTTACGATGCAATTGATATTGTAGATGCAAAGAAGACTGATGAAGAGAAGACAGCTTTAGAGCTTTGGAAAGATGCATTGAGTAATGTTATGCCTCACGTTGAAGTTAGAAGTAGAAGAGTTGGTGGTGCAACATTTCAAATTCCAATGCAGATTAGGCCAGACCGTAAAATATCAACAGCTATGAAGTGGTTGATTAGTTATGCAAGAAAACGTAACGAAAAAGGTATGGCTCAAAAATTGGCTGGAGAGATTTTAGCTGCTGCTAAAGAAGAAGGTGCAGCTGTTAAGAAAAGAGTGGATACGCACAAGATGGCTGAGGCAAACAAAGCATTTTCGCACTTTAGATTCTAAATAGACATGGCAAGAGATTTAAAATATACAAGAAATATAGGTATTGCTGCGCATATTGATGCTGGTAAGACTACTACGACAGAACGTATACTTTTTTATACGGGTGTAAGTCATAAGATAGGTGAGGTTCATGATGGTGCCGCTACTATGGATTGGATGGAGCAGGAGCAAGAAAGAGGTATTACGATTACTTCTGCTGCTACTACATGTACATGGAAGTTTCCTTTGGAAAATGCAAAAGAATTGCCTGATACAAAGGATTATCACTTTAATATAATAGATACTCCAGGTCACGTTGATTTTACCGTAGAGGTGAATCGTTCTTTACGTGTTTTGGATGGTTTGGTCTTTTTGTTTAGTGCTGTTGATGGTGTTGAGCCTCAGTCAGAAACTAACTGGAGATTGGCCGATAACTATAAGGTTCCAAGAATAGGTTTTGTGAACAAGATGGACCGTCAGGGTTCTAATTTTCTTATGGTTTGTAAACAGGTTAAGGAAATGTTAGGTTCTAATGCAGTTCCAATTGTACTTCCTATCGGTGACGAAGCTGATTTTAGAGGTATAGTTGATTTAGCTAAGAATAGAGCGATTACATGGCACGAAGAAGGTTTCGGAGCTACTTTTGATGTGATTGAAATTCCTGAGGATATGAAAGCCGAGGTTAAGGAATATAGAGCTGCCTTAATTGAAGCTGTTGCGGAATATGATGAGGAGTTGATGGAAAAATTCTTCGAAGACGAAGATTCTATCACTGAAGATGAAGTACACGCTGCTTTAAGAGCTGCTGTTATGGATCGTGCAATCATACCTATGATTTGTGGTTCTTCATTTAAGAATAAAGGTGTTCAGTTTTTGTTGGATGCTGTGTGTAGATATTTACCTTCTCCAGTAGATAAGGATGATATCGAAGGAACAAATCCTGATACAGGTGCTGTTGAAAAACGTAAGCCTAGTGTTAAAGAGCCTTTTTCGGCTTTAGCATTTAAGATTGCTACCGATCCTTTCGTAGGTAGATTGGCATTCTTTAGAACGTATTCTGGTCGTTTAGATGCTGGATCTTATATATTGAACAATCGTTCAGGTAAAAAAGAACGTATTTCTCGTATTTACCAAATGCATTCCAATAAGCAAAATGCCATCGATTTTATCGAAGCAGGTGATATTGGTGCGGCGGTTGGTTTTAAGGATATTAAGACTGGCGATACCATGTCTGATGAAAAGCACCCAATTGTTTTGGAAAGCATGGACTTCCCGGAACCGGTAATTGGTATTGCTGTAGAGCCTAAGACAAAAGCAGATGTTGATAAATTAGGTATGGCTTTAGCTAAATTGGCTGAAGAGGATCCTACTTTCCAAGTAAAAACTGATGAAGCTTCAGGGCAAACAATTATATCTGGTATGGGTGAGCTTCACTTAGATATCATTGTTGATCGTTTAAGAAGAGAATTTAAGGTTGAAGTTAGTCAAGGTGAACCTCAGGTAGAATACAAAGAGGCATTAACTAAAACGGCTGGACACAGAGAAACTTATAAGAAGCAATCTGGTGGTCGTGGTAAATTTGGTGATATCGTATTTGAAATGGGTCCTGCTGATGAGGATTTCGAAGGAGAAGGACTTCAGTTTGTTGATGAGATTAAAGGTGGACGTATTCCAAAAGAATTTATACCATCAGTTGAAAAAGGATTTTCCATTGCTATGCAAAATGGTCCTTTAGCTGGATATGAAATGGATTCAATGAAAGTTGTACTTAAGGATGGTTCTTTTCACCCTGTGGATTCAGATGCTCTTTCGTTTGAATTGGCTGCTAAAATGGGTTACAAAGCTGCAGGTAAAGCTGCCGGTGCTGTAATTATGGAGCCTATAATGAAATTGGAAGTTATTACTCCTGAAGAAAACATGGGCGATATCGTTGGAGATTTAAATAGACGTAGAGGTACTATTGGTGATATGAGCGATAGAGCTGGAGCAAAAGTTGTTAAGGGTACGGTGCCATTATCTGAAATGTTTGGGTATGTTACTTCTCTTAGAACATTATCTTCAGGTCGTGCAACTTCAACAATGGAATTTTCACACTATGCAGAAACTCCTTCTAATATTTCAGAGGAAGTTATCAAAGCAGCAAAAGGTATAACAGCATAAATTTAGGACATGAGTCAGAAAATTAGAATAAAACTTAAATCTTACGATCACAATTTGGTGGATAAGTCTGCTGAGAAGATTGTAAAAACGGTGAAGACTACCGGTGCTGTTGTAACAGGGCCAATTCCTTTACCAACACATAAAAAGATATTTACAGTATTGCGTTCACCGCACGTGAATAAAAAATCGAGAGAGCAGTTCCAATTAAGTTCTTATAAGAGATTATTGGATATCTATAGCTCTTCATCTAAAACTATTGATGCACTTATGAAGTTAGAGCTTCCAAGTGGTGTTGAAGTAGAGATTAAGGTGTAATTTCACTGTTTGACCTATTATTGGGTTTGGCTACATGTCCTAAGCTGCGTGCGAGGGAAAAACGGAAAAAATAATTTAGGGTTAAATTATTTTGACCCTATTTTTTTGAAAAGAATTTAATAAGTAATAATTAATATAAATAAGTATGTCTGGGTTAATAGGAAAGAAAGTAGGCATGACCAGTATTTTTGACGAGAATGGAAAAAACATTCCATGTACCGTTATTCAAGCTGGGCCATGTGTAGTTACCCAAGTCAGAACCGAAGAGGTTGACGGGTATAGTGCCCTTCAACTTGGTTTCGATGACAAGGCAGAAAGTCGTGCTATTAAGGCTGAATTAGGCCATTTTAAAAAAGCAGGTGCTTCTCCTAAGAAAAAAGTCGTTGAATTCCGAGATTTTGAAGGTGAGTTTAAATTAGGTGACACTGTTGGTGTTGATGTTTTCGTTGAAGGACAATTCGTAGATGTTATTGGAACATCTAAGGGTAAAGGTTTTCAAGGTGTAGTAAAGCGTCACGGTTTCGCTGGGGTTGGTCAAGCAACCCATGGTCAGCATAACAGACTTAGAGCTCCTGGTTCTATTGGTGCTGCATCATATCCTGCTAGAGTTTTTAAAGGTATGAAAATGGCCGGTAGAATGGGTACTGATCGTGTAACGGTTCAGAACCTTAGAGTTTTAAAAGTAGTTCCGGAAAAGAATCTTTTAGTAGTAAAAGGTTGTGTTCCGGGCCATAAGAATGCTTATGTAACCATACAAAGGTAGATGTAATGAAAATAGCAGTTTTAGATATTAAAGGAAAAGACACAGGTAGAAAGGCAAACCTTTCTGATGATGTTTTCGCTATAGAGCCTAATGATCACGCAGTTTACCTAGATGTTAAGCAGTATTTAGCTCATCAGAGACAAGGTACGCACAAAGCTAAGGAGAGAGCTGAGATCGCTGGTAGTACTAGAAAGATTAAGAAACAAAAAGGTACAGGTACTGCTAGAGCAGGTAGTATAAAATCACCAATCTTTAGAGGTGGTGGTAGAATATTTGGCCCTAGACCTAAGGATTATACTCAAAAGTTAAACAAAAATTTAAAGCGTTTGGCAAGAAAATCAGCATTGACTTTGAAGTCTAAAGAAAATGCGATTTTAGTAGTTGAAGACTTTGATTTTGACACTCCAAAAACTAAAGATTTTATTGATGTTTTAAAGACATTAGGTCTTGAGAATAAAAAATCTTTAATAGTGTTGGGTGATTCAAATAAAGGTGTATATTTGTCTTCGCGTAATTTTAAAGGCTCTGAAGTTATAACTAACTCAGAATTAAGTACTTATAAAATTCTTCATGCTAATAGTGTGGTATTGTTAGAGAGCTCTTTGGAAGGAATTGAATCGAATTTAAATAAACAATAATATCATGAGTGTGTTGATAAAACCAATTATAACGGAAAAAATGACTGCTGATAGCGAGTTGAATAACCGTTATGGATTCGTAGTTGACCCTAAGGCTAACAAGTTGCAGATTAAAGATGCGGTTGAAGCTACTTATGGTGTTTCTGTGAAGAAGGTACGTACAATGAATTACGGTCCTACAAGAAAATCCAGATATACAAAAACTGGTGTGCAGCATGGAAAAACAAATGCTATTAAAAAAGCGATTGTTGATGTTGTAGAAGGTGATATTATCGATTTTTACAGTAATCTATAAAGACAAGAAATGTCAGTTAGAAAATTAAAACCAATCACTCCAGGACAGCGTTTTAGAGTAGTAAATGGATTTGACGCCATTACTGCTGATAAGCCGGAGAAGAGCTTGCTTGCTCCGTTAAAAAAGTCCGGAGGTAGAAACAGTCAAGGAAAAATGACCATACGCCAAAAAGGTGGGGGTCATAAAAGAAGGTATCGTGTAATAGATTTTAAGAGAGACAAGCAAGATGTGCTTGCTACTGTTAAAACTATAGAGTACGATCCAAATAGAACTGCATTTATTGCTCTTTTGGAATATGCAGATGGTGAGAAGCGTTATGTAATCGCACAGAATGGTTTGCAGGTTGATCAGCAGGTTTCTGCTGGATCTGCTGTTGCGCCTGAGATTGGTAATGCATTACCATTAAGTGAGATTCCTTTAGGAACTATAATTTCGTGTATTGAGTTAAGACCTGGTCAAGGAGCTGTTATGGCTCGTAGTGCTGGTACATTTGCTCAACTTATGGCGAAAGACGGTAAGTTTGTTACGGTTAAAATGCCATCTGGGGAAACTAGATTAATTCTTTCTGGTTGTATGGCAACGATTGGTGCAATATCTAATTCGGATCATCAATTGCTTGTATCAGGTAAAGCTGGTAGAAGTAGATGGTTGGGAAGAAGACCAAGAACTAGACCGGTAGCTATGAACCCTGTCGATCACCCAATGGGTGGTGGTGAAGGTAGAGCTTCAGGTGGTCATCCAAGATCGAGAAACGGAATACCTGCTAAAGGATTCAGAACTCGTTCTAAGACCAAGAGCACCAACAAGTATATAATAGAACGTAGAAAGAAATAAAAAACTAGAAAGAAATGGCACGTTCACTAAAAAAAGGACCTTACGTTCACTATAGTTTGGAGAAGAAAATCCAGCAAAGTGTTTCATCCGGTAAAAAAGCGGTAATCAAAACTTGGTCTAGAGCATCTATGATCACTCCTGATTTTGTTGGGATGACAATAGCGGTTCATAACGGAAAACAATTTGTACCTGTTTTTGTAACAGAAAACATGGTAGGACATAAACTTGGGGAATTTTCACCAACAAGATCTTTTAGAGGTCATGCAGGTGCGAAAAACAAAGGAAAAAAGTAAGCTATGGGAGTTCGTAAAAAACAGATGGCCGAAAGAATTAAGGCTGAAAAGAAGATGGTAGCTTTCGCTAAGTTGAATAACTGTCCTACTTCACCTAGAAAAATGCGTTTAGTTGCAGATTTAATTCGTGGTGTAAAGGTAGAGCAAGCTTTAGCTATTTTAAGGTTCAACCCTAAAGAGGCTTCTAGAAAGTTAGAGAAATTATTACTTTCAGCTTTAGCTAATTGGCAGGCAAAAAATGAAGAGGCAAATTTAGAAGATGCTGATTTAATTGTAGCTGAGATTAGAGTAGATAGTGGTGCAATGTTAAAAAGATTGCGTCCTGCTCCACAAGGTAGAGCACATAGAATTAGAAAACGTTCAAACCATGTTACATTGGTTTTGGGGTCAAAAAATATAACAGAAAACTAGGATGGGACAGAAAACAAATCCAATAGGAAATCGTCTAGGAATCATTAGAGGTTGGGAGTCTAACTGGTATGGTGGTAACGATTACGGAGATAAATTGGCTGAGGATGATAAAATACGTAAGTATATTCATGCAAGACTTTCTAAGGCTAGTGTTTCAAGAGTTATAATTGAACGTACTCTAAAATTAATCACTGTAACTGTAACAACTGCTAGACCTGGTATTATTATTGGTAAAGGTGGTCAGGAAGTTGATAAGTTAAAAGAGGAGTTGAAAAAAATCACCAATAAGGAGGTTCAGATCAACATCTTTGAAATAAAGAGACCTGAGCTTGATGCGAATTTAGTAGCAGCAAGTGTAGCTCGTCAAATTGAAAGTAGAATTTCTTTTAGAAGAGCAATAAAGATGGCAATCGCTGCAGCAATGCGTATGAATGCTGAAGGAATAAAGATTCAAATCTCTGGTAGATTGAATGGAGCTGAAATGGCACGTTCAGAATCTTATAAAGATGGTAGAATTCCATTATCGACCTTTAGAGCAGATATTGATTATGCTTTACAGGAAGCTCAAACTACATATGGTAAACTTGGTATTAAAGTTTGGATTATGAAAGGTGAGGTATATGGTAAAAGAGATTTATCTCCATTAGTAGGAATGCAAAAAGATTCTTCTAAAGGTGGTAAGCAAGAGGGTGGAAGAAAACAACGTCGTAGAAAGTAATTTTTAAAGAACTAAAGTAATGTTACAACCGAAAAGAACAAAGTTCCGTAAGATGCAGAAAGGCCGTATGAAAGGTCTTGCTGGAAGAGGACACCAACTTTCAAATGGTATGTTCGGTATAAAGAATGTTGATGATGCTGCATTTTTGACTTCACGCCAAATAGAAGCTGCTCGTATTGCTGCTACTAGATTTATGAAGAGAGAAGGTCAATTGTGGATTAAAATATTTCCAGACAAGCCGATTACCAAAAAACCATTAGAAGTACGTATGGGTAAAGGTAAGGGTGCACCAGAATATTTCGTAGCCGTGGTTAAGCCAGGTAGAATTATGTTCGAAGTGGCCGGAGTTCCTTTGGAAGTAGCAAAAGAAGCTTTAAGATTAGCGGCTCAGAAACTTCCTGTTAAGACAAAATTCATTGTAGCTCGTGATTACGAGGCTGTAAATTAAACGTAAGGAATAATGAAAAAACAAGAGATTAAAGAAATGTCTGTGGAAGGACTTACGGAGAAATTGGCCGAGTACAAGAAGCAGCATGCAGATTTGAAAATGGCACATTTTGTAACTCCGTTAGAAAATCCGCTTCAGATTAGAAAAGTAAGGAGAACGGTAGCAAGATTAGCTACTGAATTAACTAATAGGGAGAACCAATAACTGGTGGGCTTTATGGAGAAAAGAAATTTAAGAAAAGAAAGAGTAGGGGTTGTCACTAGTAATAAAATGGAGAAATCTATTGTTATTGCGGAGGTGAAAAGAGTAAAACATCCTATGTACGGTAAATTCGTTTTGAAGACAAAGAAATATGTTGCACATGACGAAAAGAACGATTGTAACATTGGTGATACTGTAAAGATCATGGAAACAAGACCTATGAGTAAAACCAAATGTTGGAGATTAGTAGAAATCTTAGAAAGAGCTAAATAAGTTATGTTACAGCAAGAATCTAGACTAAAAGTAGCGGATAACACAGGAGCAAAGGAAGTTTTAACTATCCGTGTTCTTGGTGGTACCAAAAGAAGATATGCTTCAATAGGTGACAAAATAGTTGTTACTGTTAAAGAAGCTACTCCAAACGGAGGTATCAAGAAGGGTGCGGTTTCAACTGCTGTTGTAGTTCGTACAAAGAAAGAGGTTAGAAGACCTGATGGATCTTATATAAGATTTGATGATAACGCTTGTGTGTTATTGAATCCTGCCGGAGAAATGAGAGGTACTCGTGTTTTTGGACCTGTAGCAAGAGAGCTTAGGGATAAGCAGTTCATGAAGATTGTATCATTGGCCCCAGAGGTATTATAATATAACGGACAAGATGAAAAAGTTAAAAATAAAAACAGGAGATACGGTAAGAATTACT
Source organism: Maribacter caenipelagi (assembly GCF_004364175.1). GTDB lineage: Bacteria > Bacteroidota > Bacteroidia > Flavobacteriales > Flavobacteriaceae > Maribacter > Maribacter caenipelagi. The sequence goes on from NZ_SNZW01000013.1 coordinate 45,307, forward strand.
GCTGGTGACCATAAAGGGACCGAAGGGAAAGTTATGCGTGTAAATCTTGAGAAAAATAAAGCCATCGTTGAAGGTGCCAATATGGTATCTAAACATGAGAAGCCTAGTGCTAAAAACCCTCAAGGTGGTATTGTAAAAAAAGAAGCTTTAATCCATATTTCTAATCTAGCCTTGATCGACAGTAAATCTGGAGATGTGACAAGAGTAGGTTACGAAATGAAGGATGGTAAAAAAGTTAGGGTTTCCAAAAAATCCAATGAAGTAATTTAGTTATGGCATACGTTGCAAGATTAAAGAAAGAGTATAAGGAGCGAATAGTAGCTGCCCTTACCGAAGAGTTTGGTTACAGTAATGTAATGCAGGTTCCTAAGTTAGAGAAGATAGTAATGAGTAGAGGTGTTGGAGCTGCTGTTGCTGACAAGAAACTTATTGACCATGCAATAGATGAAATGACTATGATAACGGGTCAAAAAGCCGTTGCTACTATGTCTAAGAAAGATGTTGCTGCCTTTAAGTTAAGAAAAGGTATGCCAATTGGTGCAAAAGTTACCTTAAGAGGTGAGCGTATGTACGAATTTTTAGATCGTTTGGTTACTTCTGCGTTACCACGTGTTAGAGATTTTCAAGGTATCAAGGCTACAGGTTTTGATGGTCGTGGAAATTATAACCTAGGGGTGACAGAGCAAATAATATTTCCTGAAGTTAATATTGATAAAATCAATAGAATTAACGGTATGGATATTACATTTGTAACTTCTGCAGATACAGACAAGGAAGCAAAATCATTATTAACAGAATTAGGTTTACCTTTTAAAAAGAATTAGTATGGCTAAGGAATCAATGAAAGCCCGTGAGAGAAAAAGGGAAAGAACTGTAGCAGTTTATGCTGAAAAACGTAAAGCTTTGAAAGAAGCTGGCGATTATGAAGCGTTACAGAGGCTACCTAAAAATGCCTCTCCGGTACGTTTACATAACAGATGTAAATTAACTGGAAGACCTAAAGGTTACATGAGAACTTTTGGTATTTCAAGGGTTAAATTCAGAGAGATGGCTAATGCCGGTTTAATACCAGGTGTTAAGAAAGCTAGCTGGTAAGATTAGAATTATTAATGGATCCAGGTTTGGCTTAAGTGCTGAAAACCGTTTCCGAATTATATACATATGGTAACAGATACTATTGCAGATTACCTAACGAGAGTTAGAAACGCAAGTAGAGCGGGACATAGGGTTGTTGAAATACCTGCGTCGAATCTAAAAAAAGAAATTACTAAAATATTATTCGATCAAGGATATATTTTAAGTTACAAGTTCGAAGAGAGCAAAGTTCAAGGAACTATTAAAATAGCCTTGAAATATGATAAGCTTACAAAAGAACCTGTTATCAAGAAAATACAGCGTATAAGTAAGCCTGGTCTTAGAAAATATGCAGGTAGCGAAGATTTACCTCGTGTATTGAATGGTTTAGGTGTTGCTATCGTTTCTACATCTCATGGTGTAATGACAAGCAAGCAAGCAAAGGCAGAAAAAGTTGGTGGTGAAGTTTTGTGCTACGTTTATTAATTGATTAAAGATTTAGAAAATGTCTAGAATAGGTAATAATCCAGTCGCAATTCCTGAAGGAGTTACAGTTGAAGTCAACGACAATATCATTTCTGTTAAGGGGAAGTTAGGTGAGTTGACTCAAGAGTTCTCGGGAGTATCGGTTAAAGTAGAAGACGGACAGGCTTTCGTAACGAGACCATCTGATTCTAAGGAGCATAAAGCAAAGCACGGTTTATATAGATCACTTATAACTAATATGGTTGAAGGTGTGTCAAAAGGATGGACCAAAGAGTTAGAATTAGTAGGTGTAGGGTATAGAGCTAGTAATCAAGGTCAAAAACTTGATTTAGCCTTAGGTTTTTCTCACAATATTGTTTTTAATCTTGCCTCTGAGGTAAAGGTTGAAACAATTTCTGAAAAAGGTAAGAACCCTATCGTAAAGCTTACTTCTCATGACAAACAATTAGTTGGTCATATTGCAGCAAAGATTAGATCTTTCCGTAGTCCGGAGCCGTACAAAGGGAAAGGAATTAAGTTTGTAGGTGAAATATTAAGAAGAAAAGCTGGTAAATCAGCTTAATAAAGGATATTATGGGATTATCAAAAACACAAAGAAAATTAAGAATCCGACGTAGAATACGTAAGGTTTCTTCTGGAACTGCAGTTAAACCAAGGTTATCTGTATTTAGAAGTAACAGCGAAATTTACGCTCAAGTTATAGACGACGTTAAAGGAGTCACTTTAGTATCCGCTTCTTCAAGAGATAAGGATATCGCAAAAGCAAAAGGAAATAAAACTGAGATTGCTGCTTTGGTTGGTAAAACAATCGCTGAGAAATCTTTAAAAGCTGGCTTAGATAAAGTTGCTTTTGATAGAGGAGGTAATTTGTATCATGGAAGAGTAAAATCTTTAGCAGATGGTGCAAGAGAAGCAGGACTAAAATTCTAATATACTAGTATGTTCCAAAAATATAAAAACGTAGAAACTGTTAAGCCAGGTGGTTTAGATTTAAAAGATAAATTAGTTGGTATTCAACGTGTAACCAAGGTAACAAAAGGTGGTAGAGCATTCGGTTTTTCTGCAATTGTTGTTGTAGGTGATGAGAATGGTGTTGTAGGTCACGGTTTAGGTAAATCAAAAGAAGTTGCTACTGCTATCGCAAAAGCAATCGAAGATGGTAAAAAGAACTTAGTTCGTATTCCTTTAAACAAAGGAACTTTACCTCACGAGCAAAAAGGTAAATTTGGTGGTGCAAGGGTATATATACAACCTGCATCTCATGGTACCGGTGTAATTGCTGGTGGTGCTGTAAGATCAGTATTAGAATCTGTTGGTGTGCATGATGTATTATCAAAATCTCAAGGATCTTCAAATCCACATAATGTTGTAAAAGCTACATTTGATGCTTTATTACAACTTAGAGATGCAAAAACTATTGCTACACAAAGAGGTGTTTCTTTAGAAAAAGTATTTAAAGGTTAAGAGGAAAGTTATGGCAAAGATTAAAGTTACACAGGTAAAAAGTGGAATTAAGAAACCTCAAAATCAAAAAAGAACTTTAGAGGCTCTTGGTTTAAAAAGAATTGGTCAGGTTGTAGAGCATAATGATACACCTAACATTCTTGGAATGATAAATAAAGTTAAACATTTAGTTTCCACTGAGGAGGCTTAAATTTAGAATAAAATGGGTTTAAATAATCTACAGCCTGCAGAAGGTTCAGTTAATAGAGACGGAAAACGCCTTGGAAGAGGTCAAGGTTCTGGAAAAGGCGGAACAGCTGCAAGAGGTCATAAAGGAGCAAAATCAAGATCTGGTTATTCTAAGAAAATAGGTTTCGAAGGTGGTCAAATGCCTTTGCAACGTCGTGTACCTAAGTTTGGTTTTACGAATATTAATCGTAAAGAATACCAAGGTATCAATTTAGAGAAATTGCAAGAGCTTGTTGATAATAAGGTTTTAACCAATGAGGTTACTTTAGATCTTTTGATCGAGAATGGATTAGTTGGTAAAAATGATTTGGTGAAAATTTTAGGAAATGGAGAGTTAAAAGCTCCTCTTAAAATTTCAGTACATAAATTTACAGCATCTGCCAAAGCAGCGATTGAGGCAGCAGGTGGTGAAGCAATAAGTTTGTAAGCATAAACGAGAGCATGAAGAATTTTATTGATACAATATCCAATATTTGGAAGATAGAAGAACTAAGAAATAGAATTCTTATTACATTAGGTCTTTTGTTAGTTTATCGTTTCGGTTGTCAAATCGTACTTCCAGGTATAGATTCAACACAATTAGGTGGTTTAACGGATAGTACTGATCAAGGTATTTTTGGTCTTTTAAATGCATTTACAGGAGGGGCGTTCGCTAATGCTTCTGTTTTTGCATTAGGTATCATGCCTTATATCTCTGCATCTATTGTGGTTCAGTTAATGGGTATTGCAATTCCTTATCTTCAAAAGTTACAGAAAGAAGGCGAAAGCGGTCGTAAAACTATAAATCAAATAACCAGATGGTTGACCATCGGAATTTGTATAGTACAAGCCCCTGCATACCTATATGGTTTAGAAGCTTTTGGTGTTAGAGATAGTGCTTTTTTATTAGGTAAAGGATTAGATTTTATGGTGCCAGCAGTTATCATATTGGTAACAGGTACCGTATTTGCAATGTGGTTAGGTGAGAAAATTACTGATAAAGGTATCGGTAATGGCATATCACTTTTGATTATGATTGGTATAATCGCTACAATGCCCCAATCTTTTGTTCAAGAATTTATTTCTAGAACTACGGATAACAACGGTGGACTAATGTTCATTCTAATTGAAGTGATTGTTTGGTTCTTGGTTATTTTGGCTTGTATCCTTTTAGTAATGGCTACAAGACAGATACCTGTTCAATACGCAAGAAGGACTGCTTCTGGTGGGTATGAAAAGAATATCATGGGATCAAGACAGTATATTCCTTTAAAATTGAATGCATCGGGAGTAATGCCAATAATCTTTGCACAAGCAATTATGTTTGTACCGGGTATGATAGGTGGTGCTTTTGATGACACTTCATTTGGACAATGGATGCAAGTACAGTTCAGTGATATTTTTGGTTGGGCATATAATTTACTATTCGCAATATTGATTATAATCTTTACATATTTCTATACCGCAATAACGGTTCCTACCAATAAGATGGCTGATGACCTTAAAAGAAGTGGTGGTTTTATCCCTGGAATTCGTCCAGGAAAAGAAACTGGAGATTATTTAGATAAGATTATGTCTTTAATAACGTTACCTGGATCTATTTTCTTAGCTTTGCTGGCTATTTTACCGGCAATAGTGGTAAAGTTGATGGATGTTCAAGCTGGATGGGCTTTGTTTTATGGAGGTACCTCCCTTTTAATTATGGTTGGTGTAGCAATAGATACTGTACAACAGGTTAATTCGTATTTGTTGAATAGACATTATGATGGCTTAATGAAAACGGGTAAAAATAGAAAAGTAGCATAATTTATGGCTAAGCAGGCAGCAATAGAACAAGATGGATCTATTATCGAAGCATTATCAAATGCAATGTTTCGTGTAGAGTTGGAGAATGGACATGTGGTAACAGCGCATATATCAGGTAAGATGCGTATGCACTATATTAAACTATTACCTGGAGATAAGGTTAAATTAGAGATGAGTCCCTATGACCTTACTAAAGCAAGAATTACATATAGATACTAAGATACAAGATGAAAGTAAGAGCATCAGTTAAGAAGAGAAGTGCCGACTGCAAGATTGTTCGCAGAAAAGGCAGGTTGTACGTAATCAACAAAAAGAATCCTAGATTTAAACAAAGACAAGGGTAGTTATGGCAAGAATCGCAGGTATAGATATACCAAAACAAAAGAGAGGCGTAATCGCCTTAACCTATATTTTCGGAATCGGAAGAAGTAGGTCACAAGAAATATTGAGTAAAGCCCAAGTTAGCGAAGATACTAAGGTTTCTGATTGGAATGATGATGAAATAGGTCGTATCAGGGAAGCTGTCTCTGAATTTGTAATCGAAGGTGAATTACGTTCAGAGACTCAGTTGAACATTAAGCGTTTAATGGATATTGGCTGTTATAGAGGTATTCGTCATAGATCAGGTTTACCTTTAAGAGGTCAGCGTACTAAGAATAACTCTAGAACTAGAAAAGGAAAGCGTAAAACAGTTGCTAACAAGAAGAAAGCAACTAAATAATAATTAGGTATGGCAAAGGCAAGTACTAAAGTTACCAAGAAACGTAAAGTTATAGTTGATTCTGTAGGTGAGGCGCACATCAGTGCATCTTTCAACAACATCATTATCTCTTTGACAAATAAAAAGGGAGATGTTATTTCTTGGTCATCTGCCGGTAAATTAGGTTTTAGAGGGTCTAAGAAGAATACACCTTATGCTGCACAAGTTGCTGCAGAAGATTGTTCTAAAGTTGCTCATGAAGCAGGCTTAAGAAAAGTTAAGGTTTATGTAAAAGGTCCGGGTAATGGAAGGGAATCTGCAATCAGATCTTTACATAATGCTGGTATCGAAGTAACAGAGATTATCGATGTTACTCCAATGCCTCATAACGGATGTAGACCTCCTAAAAGAAGAAGAGTTTAATTAATTACAATTATATTTCACCGAAAGTGTAGTTACGATTATCGAAGGATAAGCCTTAATTCATAATCTCACTTTCAAATTAAAAGAAAATGGCAAGATATACAGGACCAAAATCAAAAATCGCCCGTAAATTCGGCGAAGCAATTTTCGGAGATGACAAATCTTTCGAAAAAAAGAATTACCCTCCAGGACAACACGGTAATAACAGAAGAAGAGGTAAAAAATCTGAGTACTCTGTTCAATTAATGGAGAAGCAAAAAGCTAAATATACTTACGGTATTTTAGAAAAGCAATTCAGAAACTTATTCCAGACTGCGAAAAGAAAAGAAGGTGTTGCTGGTGAAATATTACTTCAATTATGTGAGTCTCGTTTAGATAACGTGGTTTATAGAATGGGTATTTCTCCAACTAGAAGCGGTGCAAGACAATTAGTATCTCATAGACACATTACGGTAAATGGTGAGTTGGTAAACATACCTTCTTATTCATTGAAAGCAGGAGATGTTGTTGGTGTTAGAGAGAAATCTAAATCATTACAAAGTATTCAAGATTCATTAGCTGCTAGTAGTGCGGTTTATGAGTGGATTTCTTGGAACAGTGAAAAGAAGGAAGGTACTTATGTTACTATTCCTGAAAGATTACAGATTCCAGAAAATATCAAAGAACAATTAATCGTGGAGTTATACTCTAAATAAACAATACCGATCCAATTATGGCATTATTTAATTTTCAGAAACCCGATAAAGTAATAATGATCGATTCCTCTGATTTCGAAGGGAAGTTCGAATTTCGCCCTTTGGAACCTGGTTATGGATTAACTGTTGGGAATGCATTAAGACGAGTATTGCTTTCTTCTTTAGAAGGTCATGCAATTACTTCGGTTAGGATTGATAAAGTAGAACATGAATTTTCTACTATACCTGGCGTTGTTGAAGATGTAACAGAGATTATATTAAACTTGAAACAGGTTCGTTTCAAGAAGCAAATAGAAGATTCTGAAGCTGAAGTTGTTTCAATTTCTGTAAGTGGTAAGAATCAATTAACTGCTGGTGACTTTCAAAAGTTTATTTCTGGATATCAAGTATTGAATCCTGATTTAGTTCTTTGCAATATGGATGCTAAAGTTAGCATCAATATGGAGATAACTATTGAAAAAGGTAGAGGATATGTTCCTGCAGAGGAAAATAAGAAATCTGGTGCACCATTAGGTACAATAGCTGTTGATTCTATTTTTACACCTATTAAGAATGTAAAATATAGTATAGAAAACTTTCGTGTAGAGCAAAAAACTGATTATGAAAAATTGGTTTTTGAAATATCTTCAGATGGATCAATTCATCCAAAGGATGCTTTAACGGAAGCGGCAAAAGTTCTTATCCATCACTTCATGTTATTCTCTGATGAACGTATTACATTAGAAGCTGATGAAATTGCTCAAACAGAGACTTATGATGAAGAGTCTTTACACATGAGACAATTATTGAAAACTAAATTAGTTGATATGGACCTTTCTGTTCGTGCACTTAACTGTTTGAAAGCAGCTGAAGTTGATACTTTAGGTGATTTAGTTTCTTTCAATAAAAATGACTTAATGAAGTTCAGAAACTTCGGTAAAAAATCTTTGACAGAACTTGAAGAACTTGTAATTAACAAGGGATTAAGTTTTGGAATGGATTTATCAAAATACAAATTAGATAAAGATTAAATAATCATATTTTGCTCCTCGTTCTGTCGAGTTTGGTAGCAAGATGATAAAATTGAAACATGAGACACGGTAAAAAAATCAATCACTTAGGTAGAAAAACTGCCCATAGAAAAGCGATGTTAGCTAACATGGCATGTTCTTTAATCGAACACAAAAGAATCAACACTACAGTTGCTAAAGCAAAAGCTTTAAAACAATTTATTGAACCTTTGATTACTAAATCAAAAGCAGAAAATAATGTTAGTGCTGAGAAAGGTACTCATAACAGACGTATCGTTTTCAAGAATCTTCGAGATAAGTATGCAGTTACTGAATTATTCAGTGTTGTATCTGAAAAAGTTGCAGATAGACCAGGTGGTTATACTAGAATTATCAAATTAGGTAATCGTTTAGGTGATAATGCTGACATGGCAATGATAGAATTGGTTGATTTCAACGAATTGTATAACGCTGGCAAGCCTAAGAAGAAATCTACGAGAAGAAGTAGAAGATCCGGTGGTAGTGATGCTGAAGTTGTTTCTACAGAGAAAGATGCTAAGGTTGAAGAAGCTCAAACTGAAACAGAAGCTAAGACAGATGATTCTAAGGAATAAAATTGTCAATAAATATTAATAATGAAAAAGGATAAGCTTTCTAGCTTATCCTTTTTTTATGTTTTTTTGTGAACGAATAAATTATAAGACTAAAATGAAATATCAGGCAAAGAGAAAAGCTATAATATTACTTGCAGATGGTACTATCTTTTTTGGAAAATCAGTTGGAGACAAAGAAGGTACTGCTTTCGGAGAGGTATGTTTCAATACTGGAATGACAGGATACCAAGAGATATTTACAGATCCATCTTATTTTGGACAAATAATGGTAACTACCAATGCTCATATTGGTAATTATGGTGTAAATAAAGATGAAATGGAATCTGAATCAATTAAAATTTCAGGTTTGGTTTGTAGAAATTTCAGTTATGAGTATTCAAGACCTTTGGCAGACGATAGTTTACAAGGTTTTTTAGATAAGAATGAGTTATTCGCTATTTCAGATGTAGATACCAGAGCATTGGTTAGCTATATTAGAGATAATGGAGCAATGAATGCTGTAATCTCAACTGATATTGACAATATCGAAGACTTAAAAAATAGATTGAGTGAGGTGCCTAGTATGGAGGGGTTAGAGTTGGCTTCTAAGGTTTCTACAAAGGAGCCATACTTTGTTGGTGACGAAAATGCAAACTTCAAAATTGCAGCTCTTGATATCGGTATCAAGAAGAATATTTTACGTAACCTGGTTAAAAGAGGTGCTTATGTAAAAGTATATCCTTACAATAGTAGTTTTGAAGAAATGTCTTCTTGGAACCCTGATGCTTTTTTCATTTCTAATGGACCTGGAGACCCTGAGCCTTTGGTAGATGCTATTGCTGCAGTTAAAAAAATGATAGAAACCGATAAGCCGCTTTTTGGCATATGTTTAGGTCATCAAGTATTGGCATTGGCAAACGGAGTTTCTACATATAAGATGCACAATGGTCATAGAGGTATTAACCATCCAATATTAAACCTTATTACGGGTAAAGGTGAAATAACTTCACAAAATCACGGCTTTGCTATTAATAGAGAAGAAACCGAAGCAAATGTAAATTTAGAGATTACCCATACACATCTTAACGATAAGACGGTTGCTGGTATTCGTATGAAAGATAAAGATGTATTTTCTGTTCAATACCACCCGGAAGCAAGTCCGGGCCCACATGATGCAGATTATCTTTTCGATGATTTTTTTAAATTAATTGAGAATTGTTCAAAACATAACGAAATAGTTTAAATAAACATTAATTAATTGGCAAATGTAGGGGTTGAACGGGCTAGTTAAAAGCATGCTTTTGTATCTTTACTTTTTAAACAAACAACTAATAAAAAGATTATAAATGAGTATTATATTAAATGTTCACGCAAGACAAATATTAGATTCTAGAGGGAATCCAACAGTTGAAGTAGATGTAGTTACCGAAAACGGAGTAATGGGAAGAGCAGCTGTTCCTTCTGGTGCTTCTACGGGTGAGCATGAGGCTGTTGAGTTACGTGATGGAGGTAAAGCTTTTATGGGTAAAGGCGTAACTAAAGCTGTTGATAATGTAAACAGTATTATTGCGGAAGAGATATTGGGAATGAGTGTGTTCGATCAGAATCTTTTAGATCAAACTATGATCGATTTAGACGGTACGCCAAACAAATCGAAGTTGGGGGCGAACGCAATTTTAGGTGTTTCATTAGCTGCTGCCAAGGCTGCTGCAAATGAATTAGGTCTTTCTCTTTTTAGATATATTGGTGGTGTTAGCGCTAACACGCTTCCCGTTCCAATGATGAATATTATTAACGGTGGTTCGCATTCTGATGCGCCTATCGCTTTTCAAGAGTTCATGGTAATGCCTGTTAAAGCAGAAAGCTTTAGTCATGCAATGCAAATGGGTACTGAGATTTTTCACAACCTTAAAAAAGTATTACATGACCGTGGTCTTAGTACTGCAGTAGGTGATGAAGGTGGTTTTGCACCGAATTTAGCAGGTGGTACTGAAGATGCTTTAGATACTATCGCAAAAGCAGTTAAAAATGCTGGTTATACTTTGGGTGATGATGTAATGATCGCTTTAGATTGTGCTGCAGCAGAATTCTTCGTTGATGGTAAATATGATTACACAAAATTTGAGGGTGCATCAGGTGTTATAAGAACTTCTGAAGAGCAAGCTCAATATTTAGCTGATTTAAGTGCTAAATATCCAATTATCTCTATCGAAGATGGTATGGATGAAAACGATTGGGATGGTTGGAAATCTTTGACCGATAAAATAGGAGATAAAGTTCAGTTAGTTGGTGACGATTTATTCGTTACAAACGTTGAGCGTCTTTCTACTGGTATCGAAAGAGGTATTGCAAATTCAATTTTGATCAAAGTAAATCAAATTGGTACATTAACAGAAACAATTGCTGCTGTTAATATGGCTAAAAATGCAGGGTATACTTCAGTAATGTCTCACCGTTCTGGCGAAACAGAAGATAATACTATTGCTGATTTGGCTGTAGCCTTAAATACTGGTCAAATTAAAACAGGTTCAGCATCAAGATCAGATCGTATGGCTAAATACAATCAATTACTTCGTATCGAAGAAGAATTAGGAAGTACAGCTTACTATCCACAAGAAAAAGCCTTTAAATTAGGTTAATTCTAATGTGAAATATATAATCAAGCCTTTCTTTCGAGAAAGGCTTTTTTTTTTTGGCGTACTTCAAAACTTTAACTACCTTTTGAGAATAAACCAATAATAACTTCTCTTTGTTAGCGTATGAATAATTTTCTTTTTGTTTCTGCAGAGAATGATGCCATTCCTGATTGTAAAGCTGGTGGAATGGGTGACGTGGTTAGAGACGTTCCTAGAGAGATATCGAACCGAGGAGATAAAGTTCACGTAGTTGTTCCTTCTTATTGTAGACTTCATAAAAATGGAATTTTTAAAACTAAACTTGAGTTTAGTCTAAGGGGTCTGCCATATACCGCAGAATTATATGAGGTAATTCCCAAAAAGGTCGATAAAAATATAACCCATTATGTTATTCATCATCCTGAAATATTAGAGGGTGGTATAGCTCATATTTATCATGATGATCCTACAGAACCTTTTTTTAATGATTTTGTAAAATTCATTATTTTTTGCGCAGCTACGGCAGAAGCAATTAAAATTGGTGCGTTTGGTGATTTGGATATTGTTCATATGCATGACTGGCATTCGGCAGCACTGTTATTTATAAAAACATATCATCCCCAATATCAAGATTTGAAAAAGATGCGATATGTGTATACTATTCATAATTTAGCTATACAGGGTATTCGTCCTTTCTATAATAATTATGCTTCGGTGAATCATTGGTTTCCAGAAATTCAATTGGATCATAAAGCTTTGATGGATTTGCGTTACCAAGATTGTATAAATTTAATGGCTGTAGGCATTCGTTTTTCCGATGCAATTCATACCGTTTCTCCGTCCTATAAAGAAGATGTTCTTTTGCCAAGTAGAAGACCTGAGTTTATTGGAGGTGAAAGTTTAGAGGAAGATTTGATAAGGGCAGATAATGAAGGTAGACTTTTTGGTATTTTAAATGCTAGTAACTACGGTAATATAAGAGTTGCAGAGAAGGGATTTTTATATAGAAATACTGTCAAAGCTATTTTTAGATGGCTTCAAGAAAATTCTAAAAAATATAAAGCTGATTTTCTCGCGCATACAGGAGAGAAAATTATGCAATTTGTAGGTAATAGACCAAAATTCATTGTGTCTAGTGTAGCGCGATTAACGGAACAAAAATTCTATTTTCTAAAAAGATCTCCCGAAGCATTTGAGAAAATGCTGGCTAGGTTGAATGAAATTGACGGTATATTCATTTTATTAGGTACTGGCGATCCAGATTATGAAGAGTTCTTTCGTCATATGAGTTATCATCACAAAAATTTTGTGTTTACCAATGGACAATCTGAAGATTTGATTGATTCAATGTACCTAGAAACAGATTTGTATTTTATGCCTAGTTTATTTGAACCATGTGGTATTAGTCAAATGTTGGCGATGAGAAACGGTAACCCATGTTTGGTTCATCATACTGGCGGATTAAAAGATACCGTAGATCATTTGAAAACAGGTTTTGCTTTTAGTGGAGATACCTATGATGAGCAAGTTAGTAATATGGTGAAGAGTTTTGATGAGGCATTGACCATGTGGGAGCACGATAAACCTGCTTGGAAAAAGATAAAAGCGAATGCAAAAAAGGCGCGTTTTACTTGGGAAAAATCTTTAGATGCATATTACGAGTCACTATATCTGTTGTAATCAAAGCTATTCATAGTACTTATTGTTAATTTTACCCAAAACAAATTTATGAAATTGGTAAACCATTCTTGTTTTGTTAACTTTACGAGAAGTATTTAAAACGTAAAAATAAAAATGTCAGACAAAGCTATTTTAGAATATAATGGTGAAAAATATGAGTTTCCTGTAATAAAGGGAACCGAAAACGAACTCGCAATCGATATCAAAACATTGCGTTCGGCTACCAATGGAATTATAACTATTGATCCAGGTTTTAAAAATACAGGATCTTGTGAAAGTGCTATTACTTTTTTAGATGGTGAGAAAGGAATTTTACGTTACAGAGGTTACTCAATAGAAGAGTTGGCTGAGAAAGCTGATTTCTTAGAGGTAGCTTATGCTTTGATATTTGGTGAATTACCAAATGCAGAAGAATTAGCGAAATTTCATAAAGACATTAAAGATGAATCTCATGTAGATGAAGAGATGAAAAAGATTTTGGACGGTTTTCCAAAATCAGCACATCCAATGGGAGTTTTATCTTCTTTGACTAGCGCATTGATTGCATTTAACCCATCAACGGTTGATGTAAGTTCTGATGAAGACATGTACCATGCAATTGTTCGTATTCTCGCTAAATTTCCAGTTCTTGTAGCTTGGACTTTGCGTAAAAAGAAAGGTCTTCCTTTAGATTATGGCGATGATAGTTTAGGCTATGTTGAGAACATTCATAAAATGATGTTTAAGCGTCCTAACCAAGATTATAAAAAGAATAAGGTTGTTATAGAGGCATTAGATAAGTTATTAATCTTACATGCTGATCATGAGCAAAACTGTTCTACTAGTACGGTACGTATTGTAGGATCTTCTCATGCTGGTTTGTTTGCATCTTTATCTGCAGGTATTTCTGCGCTTTGGGGGCCACTTCATGGGGGTGCTAACCAAGCAGTATTAGAAATGCTTGAAGCTATTGAAGCAGATGGTGGCGACACGAAGAAATACATGGCGAAAGCTAAAGATAAGTCTGACCCTTTTAGATTAATGGGCTTCGGGCATAGAGTATATAAAAACTTCGATCCACGTGCAAAGATTATTAAAGTAGCTGCTGATGAAGTATTGGCAGATTTAGGTATAGAAGATCCAATTCTTGAAATTGCAAAAGGTTTAGAGAAAGAAGCACTAGAAGATCCGTATTTTGTGGACAGAAAATTATACCCTAACGTAGACTTCTATTCAGGTATTATCTATAGAGCTTTAGGTATACCAACAGAAATGTTTACGGTAATGTTCGCTTTAGGTAGATTGCCCGGGTGGATTGCACAATGGAGAGAAATGAGATTGAACGGTGAACCAATTGGTAGACCAAGACAAGTATATACTGGTGAAAATTTAAGATCTTTTGTCGAACTGGACAAAAGGTAGATTGCTACCGTTATCAAAAAAACAAAAAGCTCTTTTAATTTTTAAAGGAGCTTTTTTTTATGCCATTTTTTAATTCGTATTTAAATATAAATATATGTTACAGTTAAATATCAAGGATGAAGTTTCAAGGTTAAAAGCAGTGGTTCTAGGTATCGCCAAAAGTTCTGGGCCTACGCCTACCATTGAAGAGGCTTACGATCCAAAATCGGTAGAACACATAAAGGCTGGTACATACCCGGTTGAAGCAGATATGGTTGCTGAGATGGAAGGTTTTAGAAAAGTGTTCGAGAAATATGATGTTAAGGTCTATAGACCTGAAGTTCTTGAAAACTGTAATCAAATATTTACTAGGGATATTGCTTTTGTTATTGAAGACAAATTAATTAAAGCGAATATATTGCCAGATAGGGAACAAGAGGTAGAAGCAATATTACATGTTTTAGATAAGATTGATGATGATGATATTTTGACACCTCCAGAAGATGTTCACGTGGAAGGTGGTGATGTTATGCCTTGGAACGATTATATATTTGTAGGTACGTATACGGCACCAGATTATTCTACATATATAACTGCTAGAACTAATAAAGCTGCTGTTACTTATTTAACGAAACAATTTCCGAACAAAACAATTAAGTCTTTCGAATTAAGAAAGTCTAATACTGTAGCGCAAGAAAATGCATTGCATTTAGATTGCTGTTTTCAACCTTTAGGAAAAGGCAAAGCTATTTTACATAAAAATGGATTTCTTGTAGAAGAGGAATATCAGTGGTTGGTAGACTTCTTTGGAAAAGAAAATATTTTTGAAATAGATGCGAATGAAATGTACCATATGTATAGTAACGTGTTTTCTATTTCACCAGATGTTGTGGTGTCTGAACGTAATTTTACACGCCTTAATAATTGGTTGCGTGAGCAAGGTTTTACGGTAGAAGAAATTGCGTACGCCGAAATTTCAAAGCAAGAAGGATTGTTACGTTGTAGTACCCTGCCTTTAATAAGAGCTTAAAATTAAAGATTTATAAAAAAGAAAATTTAATTAGTACCCCTATGCAAATAACAAATACTATACTGATGATTCGTCCGGTTTCATTTAGAATGAATGAACAGACCGCTGTCAATAATTATTTTATGGAAGATATTGATATGAAGAATCAAGAGATAAATCAAAAAGCTCAAGAAGAGTTTGATGCCTTTGTATCCGTATTAAAAAATAAAGGAGTTAACGTTATTGTTGTCGAAGACACTAAAATGCCTGATACTCCAGATAGTATTTTTCCTAATAACTGGATCTCTTTTCATGCAAATGGTACAGTCGGTGTTTACCCAATGTTTGCTGAGAATAGAAGAAATGAACGTCGAGAAGATATTTTCGAAATCTTGGAACAGAACGGTTTTAAAATCAATGATGTTGTCGATTACACTTCTGCCGAAGAAGAAGAATTATTTCTTGAAGGTACAGGAAGTATACTAATAGATAGAGTAAACAAAAAAGCATATTGTGCATTATCTGAACGTGCAGATGAAGATTTGTTTATTGAGTTTTGTGAAGATTTTAATTTTTTTCCCGTGATTTTTACGGCTAATCAATCTGTTGATGGTAAGCGATTACCCATTTATCATACGAATGTTATGATGGCTTTGGCTGAAAATTTTGTTGTCATTTGTACAGATTCTATTGATGATAAGAAAGAAAGAAAAAATGTATTGGACCATCTTAAAAAAGATGGTAAAGAAGTTATTATTATTACCGAACAACAAATGCATCATTTTGCAGGTAATATGCTTCAGGTTTTAGGTAGTGATGACAAAAGGTATATGGTTATGAGTACTGCTGCTTATGATAGTTTGCGGCCAGAGCAGATTATACAAATTGAAAATCATTGTGCTATTCTACATAGCTCTTTAGATACAATTGAAACTTGTGGTGGTGGTAGTGCTCGCTGTATGATGGCAGAGGTTTTTCTTCCAAAGGATTAATTAAAATAATTACCCTGTTAAATTATATATTTTAATGGGGTAATATTTTTGTAAAGTATTCGCTATCTTCAAGGAGGTTAGATGTTTGTTTACATTTAAAAAATCACTATGAAGCTAAAACCAATTTATACTTTTCTGGCGTTAACTGTCGTGGGCTTCCTATTTGCATTGGCAAATACACCAAAAATTTCGGCTTATGAAATTTTGGAGAAACAATCCAAGAATACCCAAAATTCTAATGACGATTATGATAAGATGATGGATGTACTTACCCATCAACGTTGTATGAACTGTCACCCTAGTGACGACATACCAAAACAGGGCGACGCTAGTCATCCTCATCATTTTGGAATGGCTAGGGGTGAAGATGATCATGGTTTTGAAGCGACTAGTTGTAATACATGTCATCAATCTCAAAATAATTTAAATTCTGGTGTGCCTGGTGCTCCACATTGGGCATTGGCACCAGCTTCAATGGCTTGGGAAGGATTAACCCGCGCGCAAATAGCAGAACGTTTACTTGATAAGAGTATGAATGGTAATCGAAGTCATCAAGAGCTTATTGAGCATATGACCGAAGACGATTTGGTGCTTTGGGCTTGGGAACCTGGCGTAGATGCAGATGGTGAGCCAAGAACAATACCACCAGTTTCAAAAGAAGAATTTAAGAAAGCTGTTGAAAACTGGTTTGCTGATGGAGCAATAATACCTTCTAAATAATAAAATTTTATGGAAATTTCCTTGACTGTAAACGGTGTTTCAAAAACCGTAGATATAGCAGATGAAAACACACCTTTACTTTGGGTCGTTAGAGATACTTTAGATTTAAAGGGTACAAAGTTCGGTTGTGGAAAAGCGGCTTGTGGTGCCTGTACGTTACATGTAGATGGTGAAGCGGTCAGGTCTTGTTCATACCCCGTAAAATTTGCGGATGGAAAAGAAGTGACCACTATAGAAGGGTTGGGAGATAGAGAGAATCCGCATCCTGTTCAACAGGCTTGGATCGAAGAGATTGTGCCTCAATGTGGCTATTGTCAACCGGGTTTTATGATGGCGACTGCTGCCTTGCTGAATAAGGTTCCTAAACCTACAGATGAAGATATCGATAAGAATATTATAAATGTATGTCGTTGCGGTACTTATTACCGAATGCGAAAAGCCATATATAAAGCGGCGAAGTTACAAGCTGAGAAGGTAATTAATGAATCTAAAGAGGCGTAATCGATGGCTAGTAAACGAAGTGATTCAAAGAAGGTTTCAAGAAGAAAATTTTTAGTCAAAGGCGGATTAGGAACTATAGGTGTTGTGGCAATTGGGGCTTATTTATTTAGAAGTCCTATTCGACGTCAAATTTTAGGTGTAGTGAATTCACTCGAAGCGCCTTATCTCGATAATATTGACCAACCCATGATATGGTTCGAGGTAACTTCTGATAATAATATATTGTTATATTCTCCGAAAATGGAAATGGGTCAAGGCACATTTACCGGTATTGCACAAATGGCGGCCGAAGAATTGTCTGTATCTATGAACCAGATTCAAGTGGTACATGCAGCTTCTTCAACTGGTAATGTAGATAGTTTTGCTACTGGTGGTAGTACTTCTATATCTGGACTGTGGAAACCGCTTAGAGAACTTTCTGCCATGCTTCGGGTTATGCTTTTAAAGCAAGCTGCTCTTAAAATGAATGTAGATGTCGATCAGCTTTCTGTTGAAGACGGGCTAATATCCGGCAACGGAAAAACATTGACCTATGCTCAAGCGGCAGCGGGAGTTGAGAATTGGGAAGTGCCAGATGTTCCTGCATTAAAAGATGCCAAAGATTATAAATACATAGGTCAACCTGTTGCTAGGGTTGATTTGGATGCTAAGGTATACGGAGATCCAATATTCGGAATGGATGCAGAAATGCCTGATATGCTTTATGGTGCCGTGGTAAGACCTTTTAAAATAGGTTCAACATTTATTAGTGCAGATACGAAGGCGGCAGAGAATATGCCTGGTGTAGTTAAGATTGTTGTTGAAAATGATTTTGTTGGTGTAGTTGCAAACTCTATGTTAGAAGCGGAGAAAGCAAAAGATGCCATTATTGTTACATGGAATAGCTATGATAATTTAAATACCGAGGCAATTGTCAAAATGATGACTGTCGGTAATGGAAAGTCTTCGGTGATTCAAAAAAACGGAGACTCTTTTAATGATCAAGATAAAGTAGAAATATTAGAATTTAGAAGTCCGATTGGGGCGCACGCTCAAATTGAACCAAATGGTGTTGTTGCTTTTGTTGATGGCGATAGCGCTACTATAAAAATATCCACACAGGTGGTAAGCATTACTAGAAAAGAGGTAGCCAAGCGATTAGATTTAGATGTGGAAAATGTCAATGTAATACCTACTTATTTGGGTGGTGGTTTTGGTAGAAGATTACATACGCCGCATGCAGTGCAGGCGGCAATTTTATCTAAAGCTGTCGGTAAACCTGTTAAATACTTTTTTAGTAGAAAAGAAGAGTTTGAGCATGACATGTTTCGACCGCCAACACATCATGTTATTAAAGGAAAATTAAATGCTGAAGGTTATCTAGACGGACTAGAGCATCAATTTGTGAGTGGTGATGTAGCTACCGATTCTGCCTTAGTACCTAATGCGCTTACCAACTTTTTAGGAGCCGATGTTGGTGCCATTCGTGGCGGATTCATTCAATACACTGCTATTCCTAATTTTAAGGCTGAGTGCTGGCATGTAGAGTTGCCTTTTGCTACTAGCTGGTGGCGTAGTCTAGGATTGTTAGCCAATACGTTCGCCATGGAAAGTTTTATGGACGAAATGGCGCTAAAAGCGAATAAGAATGCGGTAGATTTTAGATTGAATCAAATAGCAGCTGAGCCCATTGACATTCGTTTAAAAAATGTAATTAAAGCCGCTGCCGAAAAAGCTAATTATAGCGAAGAGGTAAAAGATGGTCGTGCAATGGGTTTTGCTGCTTCTATAGATGCAAATACGCCATGTGCGCAGGTAGCGGAGGTTTCAATAGTTAATAATGAAATTGTCGTGCATAAAGTAACCGTTGCCATGGATCCTGGTTTAGCCGTAAATCCTGATCAGATTCGTGCACAATGCGAAGGTTGTATAATTATGGGGATGAGTGCTGTGCTTTATGAGCAAATGTTTGTGGAGGATGGGGAATTAACTCCTACGATCTACGGACCATATCAAATGGCTTTAATGAAGAACGCACCTAAAGAAATTGATGTAGTTCTACTACAAGGCAAAGACACACCAGGTGCGGTGGGGGAGCCGCCTTTAGGACCAATTGGTGCTGCAATTGCCAATGCTGTTAGACGCTTAACAGGCGAACGATTGACCGAGATGCCTTTAAAGTTATCGAAGAAAACTTAACAGCATAATTTATTATTAACTAGCATTCTTCTGATCAGCGATATTTTTAATCATACCACCAAAAATGAAGTAGTGAAACGGTACTATACTGTACCAGTATAACCTACCTCTTAAGCCACGTGGTCTAAATGTTGCGGTTTGATGTAGCACGTTGCTCTCATCTATTTTAAACTCTAGCCATGCCTCGCCTGGTAATTTCATTTCTGCAAATAGTAGTAGTCGTTTAGCTTTTTTGTCAGCTAATAGTACCCGCCAAAAATCTAGCGAATCACCGGCAAATATTTTATGAGGATGTGTACGTCCACGTCTTAAACCGACACCACCAGAAAGCTTGTCCATAAATCCGCGTATTTTCCAAAGCCAATTTCCGTAATACCAACCGGTTTCACCGCCAATGCTCCAAATACGTTCCAATACTTCTTCAGGATGTGAAATTTTTAGTTGTTTATAATCCTTTAGTACTCCATACTTTGGAACTTGAATATGTTTTTCGAGATTATCGACAAACAGTCCGCTGATCATACTATCCTTCCAGCTACTAATCACTAAATTCTGCTCGATTTTTTTAAAAGCCAGGTCAATGGCTTCTTTGTAAGTATGGGGCGTAATACCGAGAATATTTTGTAATCGGGTATCTTTTGCTACTACTTCAATCTTCATACTGTCAACCAAATTCAATGCTAATTTATATGAAGTCGAGGTTACAAAATATAACCAGTACGAAGAAAGTTTTGGGGTCATTACAGGTACGGTCCAAATCCAGTTTTTGAATCCCCTGACCTCTGCATATTTATGCAGCATTTCTTTATAGGTAAGTACATTGGGGCCGGCAATATCGAAGGAATCATTATATGTTTTTTCATTACCCAATGTACCCGTTAAAAATGCAATAACATCACGTATAGCAATGGGTTGTGTTTTTGTTAAAACCCATTTTGGAGTAATCATAACAGGTAATTTTTCACATAAATCTCGAATAATTTCAAATGAAGAACTTCCAGATCCTACAATGATACCTGCTCTTAATACTGTCAATTTAAAGTTACCCTGATACAAAATGTCTTCTACATTTTTTCTGGATTGTAGATGTTTAGATAGATTATTATCATTTACGATTCCGCTTAAATAAATTACTTGTTCAATTTGAGTTTCAGCAACGTATTTGTTGAAATTTTCAGCAGTTTTAGCCTCCATTTCATCAAAATCTTGTGTAGATGAACTCATGGAGTGAATTAAAAAGTATGCGGCATCAATATCTTGAGGAACTACATTCTCTTTTGGTTCTTCTAGAAAGTCAATTTCTATGACTTCTATTTGTTGCCTGGTTTCTTTGTCTACAGAAAGCCTGGTTTCATCACGTACAGCGCAAACTATCTCATGCCCCATTTCTAATAGCTGCGGCAAAATGCGCATACCTATATAACCATTGGCTCCTGTAAGTAGTATTTTCATTATTTGGGTATTTTGAACATTTTAAAAATGAAATAGAGCGGTAGTAGGGTTACGACAGCTACAATAATTATTGATAGGCTTGATATTTTAAAACCTAAGTCGATTTTATGAGCTTGTAAAATCGTTTCTACAATTGTTGGAGTGGCTATAATCGATATTAACAAGTTCATATAAATCAAAGTTTGCAATGACATTTTATAAACTTCAGGGGCATTCTTTTCTGTTATTTTAACTGGGTAATTCATATACCATGGTTTTACCTTTTTGATTATAAAAGCCAAAAGGGCATAGGTTAATCCCATTAAAATAGGGAGAGTCAAAATTGAATCTTTATTTCCATAACCATCAACATCTCCCTTGTAGTTAAAATGTGCAGGAATACTATCTGGTAAATCGGCATAAAAAATGCCAACAACTATGAAATTCAGCGCTATTATAATCCATCCAATAGCAATCTGCCTTTGCTGATTTTTAGTAAGTTTTATATCTATTTTTGGCGAATCTGCGAACATATTATAAATCTTCTATTGATGTTGGTGCATTATCGGTCTTGTAATCCATAATTTTTTTAAGGAATTTTTGTACCGCTTTTGTATCGGACTCCACTTTTATAAAATATTGATCTTTGTAAATGGAGTACACTGAAGCCTGCCCTTTGTATATGGAAAGTTTGTAATAGGGTATCACCAAGGCATAAGATTCTAATAAGGATCTGAACCCAACAATGATACCTTTTGGTCTCATTTCTATATTGCAGGTATTTCTGTTATTATCTAAAATCAGTAAATTCCTTATGTCAATACTGGTTTCTGTAATGATAAGTTTTGGGGAGCCTATACCGCCCAATGCCCATCTTTCTTTTAAAGTAAAAGGCTTGCCGACTTCAGAGTCAATTTTCTTGGAAACCGATTTGTTGTTATAAGATACGTTTACGAGCATGTATGTTTTCTTACACTGTTTTCATTAAAGTTAACGAAATGCCGAATGAATGCCGCATCTGTTCACCTTAAAGCATAAAAAATGATTAATTTTGCAGCCTTAATTAAACGTTTTGGTGAATATTCAAGAGGTACTATCAGATAAAGTAAAAGAAGCGGTAAAATCTATTTTTGACAAGGAATTGCCAAATGTAGAATTTCAACCTACACGTAAAGATTTTGAAGGAGATATCACTATTGTGGTTTTCCCGATGTTGCGCGTGGTAAAGGGGAATCCTGTTCAAATTGGGGAGCAAATTGGTTCTTATTTACAAGAGCATGTAGATGCTGTTGTAGGCTTTAACGTGATTAAAGGATTTTTGAATATCGTTATTGATGATAGTTATTATTTAAATTTCTTCAATTCAATTACCTCCATAGAACATTACGGTTATGTAAAAGAGTCCGATGATGCCGTTATGGTAGAATATTCTTCTCCAAATACCAATAAACCTTTGCATTTAGGTCATATTCGTAATAATTTATTGGGCTATTCCGTTGCTGAAATTTTAAAGGCATCTGGTAAGAAAGTGTACAAGACCCAGATTATTAATGACCGTGGAATCCATATTTGTAAAAGCATGGTAGCTTGGCAAAAATTCGGAAATGGAGAAACGCCTGCTTCAACAGGGCTCAAAGGCGATAAGCTAGTTGGTAATTACTATGTAGCTTTTGATAAAGCTTACAAAGAACAAGTGGCAATATTAGTAGCAGAAGGTATTGATCAAAAAGTTGCCGAAAAAGAAGCACCTATTTTATTAGAAGCCCAAGAAATGTTGTTGAAATGGGAAGCTGGTGATGAAGAAACAGTAGCACTTTGGAAAACCATGAACGGTTGGGTGTACAAAGGTTTCGAAGTTACCTATAAGAATTTGGGTGTTGATTTTGATACCTTATATTATGAAAGTGATACCTATCTTTTAGGTAAAGATGTTGTTGCAGAAGGATTAAAAAAAGGTGTTTTCTTTAAGAAGGAAGACGGTAGTGTTTGGATTGATTTGACCGAAGACGGATTGGATGAGAAAATTGTGCTTCGTTCAGATGGTACTGCGGTTTATATGACCCAAGATATTGGTACAGCTATACAACGTGTAAAAGACCACCCAGATGTAAACGGAATGGTGTATACAGTAGGTAACGAGCAAGATTACCACTTTAAGGTATTATTCTTAATACTACAAAAACTCGGATTCTCTTGGTCTAAAAAATTACACCACCTAAGTTACGGAATGGTAGATTTGCCTAGCGGAAAAATGAAAAGTAGAGAAGGTACTGTTGTTGATGCCGATGATCTAATGGCAGATATGACCCAAACTGCTGCTACAATTTCTGAAGAACTAGGCAAGCTTGAAGATTATAACGAAACCGAAAAGCAATCGCTGTATAAGATGATTGGCTTAGGTGCTTTAAAATACTACATATTAAAAGTTGATCCTAAAAAACGAATTTTGTTCGACCCTGAAGAGTCGGTTGATTTTCAAGGAAATACAGGTCCGTTCATTCAATATACTTACGCACGTATTCAGTCTATCTTAAGAAAGGCAGAAAGCATGGGTATCGATATTTCAAAAGATGCCAAGGTTACAGAATTACACGCAAAGGAAAAGGAGTTGATCAAACAACTTCAAATCTTCCCAGATACAATTCAATTGGCAGCTGAGAATTATAGTCCAGCGTTGATTGCTAACTACACATATGATTTGGTGAAGGAATTTAATTCGTTCTACCAACAAGTTTCAATTTTGGGGGAATCTGATGATCAGAAAAAGGTATTACGTGTTCAGTTATCTAAAAAAGTAGCTGAGGTAATACAAGATGCATTTAGATTGTTGGGTGTTGAAGTGCCTGAGCGTATGTAAAAAAAAAGATCGCCGAAGCGATCTTTTTCATAGCAACTAAAATTATTAACTAACTAAAATAAGTTGCTAAATTGTTATGAAGTTTTTTTAGCGGAAACTGCTGCACCATATACAACAAGTCCAAACCCGATTTTATTTATGGCATCTCCGATGTTGTAAATAACATCCATATTAAGACCTAGGTCCCCAAGACCTTCATACCAGCCTGGAGTACCAGCCATATACCCTAGTGGATATATTGCCCACCCTACAAGTACGAACCAACATAGGGTTTTATGTGCTGATAATACGGCGCCACCTGCTTGTTCCGCTAATTTCTTTGCACCACCAAACCATATTTCGTAAACAATATAGAAGTAAGCAAGACCTGAAATTAAACCCCAAATAGCTGGTCCAGTTCCTGTATTATATACTGCTTCACCAAAATAACCAGTGACAAGCATTACGATTGATGCGGCGATAAGTTTCCACATAAGCGATTTTTTTGCTCCAGCAACTTTAAGAATCAAGTAAAATTCAACACACATTAGTGGTACTGTAAGTACCCAGTCAACATATCTAAAGAATGTTGGGGATTCACCTACTGTAGCCCAATAATCTCGCATATACCAGTAATGGACTGCTGCAATAAAGGTAATCAGACCAGATACTAAAATGGAGGTTTTCCATTTACGGTCAAAATCATTCATCGAAAAGAAAAAGAAAGCAGATGCTGCCATCATGGCCATACAACCAACAAAGAATGTAAAACCAACATAATCATCAGGAACCATTTTGGTGACCAATAAAATTAAACAAAATGAAAAATAAGTATGTTGATTTAATCAAAATAGAAAGTTTAGCTATTGTAGCTACATTCTTTTCGTTGTGGTTGGCAGTTATTTTTGAAGATATGATAGAGCATATTATGTCCTATATTTTTGTTCTTTCATTTGGAATTTTGCATGGTGCAAATGATCTCACCCTTCTTCAAACGACTAAAAACAAAAACAAATCAACTAGAATTTACACGAAGATTCTGTTATATTATATACTTTTCGTGTTTTGCAGTATTTTAATTTTTTACTTCGTGCCAAGCTTAGCATTGGTAGTGTTTGTACTTTTTAGTGGTTATCATTTTGGAGAACAACATTTTATTTCTAAAACGATTAGAACATCCTGTAAAATTAGTGGGCTCTATTTTACGTATGGTACTTTTATCCTTTTTCTCCTTTTTAGTTCAAATTATATAGCAACATCTGAGATTATTAAAAATATAACAGGTTATTTTGTTCCGATTTTTATATTTGAAATTGGCTTACTTTTAAGCGGACTAAGCACATTAGCTCTTAGTCTCATATTGGTATTGAGGAAAGATTTAAAAATTAACCCAATAAAAGAGCTATTTTTTTTAGTAATATTTTTTGTAGTTTTTAAAACAGCTTCTTTACTATGGGGATTTAGTATATATTTTATTTTTTGGCATTCAATTCCCTCCCTTTATGACCAGATATTCTTTTTACATGGTGGTATTAACAAAAGTTCCTTCCGCTCATTTACGATAAGGTCGTTACCTTATTGGTTAATTTCTGTTGCAGGATTACTGTTTTTGCTATTTATATTTAGAGATAATTTTGAAAAGTCTTTAGCTTTCTTTTTCTCTTTTCTGGCGGCTATAACTTTTCCTCATGTGTTGGTGATTAAAAAGTGGAATCAAAATCAAAACTGAACTCTTAAACTTGCGTTGGGAGTAATGCCTAATGATAAGCGTTCGATAGTTTCAATTGTATTATCATCTTGCAGTCTGTAATAGGTGTTTAGGGTATTTTGCCTATTTGTAAAATTTAATACAGATACGCCAAAAATAGCATTCATTTTATCGCCCATTTTTAAGGTGTAATTTGCAGATGCGTCTGCCCTAAAATATTCGGTTAGCCTGCTGCTATTTGGTACTTCGTAATTTATTTCGGTTGGGAAAACGTTTTCATTAATTGGGTCGTTCTCATCAGGTTGTGTAAAGGGTTTTCCTGATTTGTAATTAAATCCCATTCCTATTTTAAGATTACCAACAGTATAGTTACCTGCAAGTGTAATAGCATGTCTAACATCTAAATTGTTTGGAAATGTTGCTGGAACCAAAACATCGAACGTATAGTCGTTTTTGTTAAAGGTGTAGCTAAGCCAAACACTATAGTCGTTATTCTTGGTGTTGATCAAGAATTCAGCTCCCTTAACTACGTATGAGCCAATCTCACCATCAAATTGATTCTGGTTTTGGAAACCCTGTGTATATACATTAATACCATTTACTTCTTTGTAAAAAGCATCTATGCCTACATATAATGTATTGATGTCATAATTGAAGCCAATTGATCCTTGTTTGCTTTTTGTAATGGGCAGGGCATCACCATCAGAAAGTATCCACCGTCTTTTTTCAATCCCTAGAAAGTTCTGTTCCAAATCGATAATCTGATTGGTAACCTGACTTTTATATTCGCCTAATACTTCGGTCTTAAAATTTGGTAGCAGCTCATAGCTAACATTAATGCGAGGTTCAATTATGTATTCTTGAAACGTATCAAGATTTTCAATATAGTTTAATCGACCACCAATGAACCCATTAAATTTTTCATCTTCTGAGCAGTAGGATACCTCGCTATATAATCCGTGTTTACGGATAACACCTTTTATATTACTTGCAAAAGGTGGCTGATTAACGTTAGTGGTGTTTTTAATTCCTGTTTCGGTAAATTCATAACCGTTTATCCAAGCTAGGTTCTCTCTTAATTTGTATTTGGTAGTGAATTTTATATTCGATTCTTTTACTAGATTGTTTTGTTCCAATTGTTGGGCATTATTGTTGGATATGGATAAGGCGTCCAAATCATACTGAGTATAATAAAAGCTTAGTTGTGATGTAAGAACATCTGTCCATTCGCTTTGTAATTCTCCACCAATAGAAAAATTATCCTGATTCAGATTACTTATGTTAGGAGAAAGAGTATCATTAGTTATTTCAGAATAATTAAGATTATTACTCATATTTATAAAACTGACACTCGCTTTCTGATATTTATTGATTTCATATATAAACTTAGCGGTGAAATCATAAAAATAGAATTCACTTTCACTATTTACTTCTGTATCTTGAAATGCCTTTTCTGAGAATGTCGAGTAAGTTGGGGTGTTTAAGAAATCTGTATATGATCTACGGGCAGATACTTGTAACGCCATGTTATCTTGAATTGGAATTTCGCCAAAAACATCGCCCGAGATTAAATTTAATCCTGCTCCGCCAGTAAAATTTAAAGGTAACTCGTCGGTGGCACGCATACTTAAAGTTCCGCTCACGCCACCACTGTAAATAGCAGATGTACCATTTTTAATGATGGTTACTTTTTCAGTTACATACGGATTAAAAGCAGATATTAATCCGAAAAAATGCCCGGTTTGGTACATTTTTATTCCGTCCCAAAGAATTAGATTCTGGTCATTTGTTCCGCCTCGTATGTTAATGTCAGAAACGGTTTCGTCAACACTTTTAATTCCGGGTAAAGCCTGTACGGTCTGCAGTATGTCTGGTTCGCTAACTCCAGGTAAGATTCCGAACTCTGATGAATTTAATTCAATATTTGTGTTAGCCAGTTTCTTTAGTCCCGTTGTTAAAAATTGGGTTACTATGACTTCTTCTAATTCTTGATAGCTGAGTGCCATCGCAATCGCTATACATTCGGTAGTTTTTACAAGTTTTTTCGCTTCAATGAAAATGGGTTTGTAACCGAGGTGTTTTATATGCACTAACGAATTGATAGGTACGTTTTCAAAGCTGAAAGAACCATTGTCATCTGTAACGCCTGATAAATTAGATTCATAAATTTCTACCGTGGCGCCGGGGATATTGTTTTCTTCAAAATTGTCTAGAACAAAACCGCAGATAGAAATAGTGGTAGTTTTATTTAGTGTGTAGTAACGATCATTTAATTTTTTGATAGTAATACCGGTTGCATCTCGTAGGTCTTTAAGAATTTCGTCAAGAGCATTAGAGCTAAATTTTATGATGTAAACCGAATCAACATCAGTATCGGCATAAGAGAATTTTACGTTAAACTTAGATTCTAGTTCAGATAAGAAATCACGTAATGCTATACTGTCTTTTGTTGTGGTCTGGGCATAACTAGCCCCACTGAAAATCAGCAAGAAAAATAAGGTGGTAAAAGTATTAAGGTGCTTCTTCAGCATAGAACAGCACTTTGTTCCCATCTAAGTTAAACTTAATTTGTAAAGGAAGGCTTATGCTTTTAAGGGCAAGTTCTAAATTTTCATTGCTAAAAGATCCCGTAAATAGTTGAGTAGTATCAATATTTTTAGCGTTGACCTCAACATTAAACTGTCGTTGCAGCTCATCTAAAACATAATGAAGCGGAATACTTTTAAAAGAACTCTCTTTAGATAACCATGATGGTTCGCCATTGACCATAGCTTTAGACATCGTGCTGTTTCCTGCTATTGTCATTAAAGAATTTCCGGCAGGTAACTTGGTTTCTTCACCGTTAATAGTAACACTAACCAAGCCTTCAAAACAGGTGACCTCAAAAAAGTTTTCTCTAGATTCTATATTAAATTGCGTGCCTAATACTGTAACCAGGCCCTGAGCAGTTTCTACAGTGAATTTTTTTCCTTTTGCTACTCTAAAATAAGCCTCACCCTTAAGGTCAACATTTCTATTGGTATCCCATTTATTCTTGCTAAAAGCTAACTCAGATTCTGCGTTCAAAATTACTTCAGAGGTATCTGGTAAAGTGATGAATTTGTTCTCAGCATATTCCGTAGAAAAAGATTCGTTTAATGTGCTTAAATAGAAGAATGACCCAGCAATTAATAAGGCCACTACAGCAGCAACACGAAGAAATCTCTTAAAAGGTGATAAAATAAATACTTTGGTTTCTTTTACGGTCTTCGTTTGATCAATAGATTCCCATGCTTTATCCATATCAAATTCAGGCGATTCCAGCTGCGAAGCCGTCGCCTTAATTTTCTGATATGTTTCATAAGCTTCAGACTTTTTGAACTCCGCCAATTCGGCATCGGTCAATTCATCATTAAGCCATTTTGCTAAGTAATTGTCTTGCATATTTTTAGCTTTGTCTTAGTATAACAACTATGTAGAGGAATACCCTACTTTTTTATTTTTTTATTTTTGTATTAAGTATTAAGTTAATGGTGGTGGTTAAGAGTACTAAGTAAAAAGTATTAAATAGTTGTGTTGTATAATTGAAATGCATTTTTTTCACTAACTAACTAACTAACTAACTAACTAACTAACTAACTCACCTATATCCCATCAATTTGCTCTCTTAAACTTTTCAGTGCCAAATGCATCCTTTTTTCTATCGCTTTTACACTTACTCCTTCCATTTCGGCAATTTCTGCATATTTTTTTCCGTCTATCCTATTCAATAAAAAAGTGGTGCGTTGATTTTCTGGCAGGCTGTTCAATGCATTATCCAATTTTTCCTTAAATTGATTTTCCTCCATAATAAACTCCGGAGATTCATTTGTGGTCTTTAAAGTAGTATCGGCATATTTTAACCTTACTTTTTCTGCCTTAATAACATTGAGGTAAAGATTGTTGGCAACAGTATATAAATATGATTTTGCTTTTTCTGGTGCAACTTTGGCACAATTCTCCCACAGCTTTACAAATGCTTCTTGTACAGCATCATTGGCTTTTTCTTCATTGCCAAATTTGTAATAAATATAATTGAAGATGGTTTTAGACGTTTCGTTAAAAACCCTTTTGTAAACCTGCTCTTCGCACACATTTAATTGTTGGTCAGCTTTCAATAGATTGATTTTTACCAAAGATATTTGAAAAAAAATTAAAAAAGAGGTAGGGTATTTTTAAAGTCGATTGTTTTAGAAGCATAATAACAAACAATTCCAAGTCATTATGAAAAAATATTTCAAATATGCAATGTACGTTAGCCTACTAACAATTGTACTGAGCTTTACCGCTTGTCAAGATGAAATCGAAGAAATTAATAACGGTGAAGAGCCAACTGCGATTACAGCAAATTCTTCTACGGCAGATTTAATTCAACGTACCAGTTCTAACGATGGTTCTTGGGATAATATCGTTGATGGTACTAGTTGCTTTCAAATCAATTTTCCGTATACGGTTGAAGTTAACGGTTTAATACTTACCATCGATTCTGAAGAAAATATTGAGCAAATAGAAGAAATTTTTGATAGTGTAGAAGATGATGAAAACCTTCTAGATATAATTTTTCCTATAACAATTACTGCAGGTGACTTCTCTGAAATTACTATTAACAGTTTAGATGAGTTACGCTTATTAGCTGCAGATTGTAAAGAAGGCGGCGAAGATGATGATATAGAATGTATAGATTTTGTATATCCTATGACACTATTCACCTTTAACGTCAACTTAGAGCAGACCAGTACTGTTGAGGTCGCTAGTGATCGCGAGTTGCGTTTGTTCTTCAAAGATTTAGGGGACGATAACCTTATAAGTTTTGATTTTCCGGTGACCTTAAAATTGTCTGACAATACTACCATCGTAGTTGAAAGTAATGAAGAATTGGCTATCGCGATAGAGAATGCAAAAGACGATTGTGATGAAGATGACGACGATGATTACAACGATGACGATTTCAACCAAGATGAATTGAAAGCTGAATTGATTAAGTGTGTATGGTTCGTAACAGAATTCAAAAGAAACGATGAAGACCAGACTCCGCAATACGTAAATTACATTTTAAACTTTAAAGAAGACGGTACGGTAAGTACTGGGTTTAACGGTGCAACTGTGGTTGAAGGTACATGGAGTACAACAGTTGGTGATGATGGAGCAAAACTTACGATGGAATTTGAAGCATCTACAGAATTTAACTTAGAGTGGAATGTGTACGACTTAGGTGATGATAGAATAAAACTTTATAACGGTGATGGTAACCGTGTTGTCATGAAGCAATTCTGTGAAGAAGATTTGTTGGAGTTAACTACTGAGGGTGTAACCGAAATATTGAGAGAATGTACTTGGGTCATTAAAAGAGTAAAGAATAACGGCGAACAAATCAATAGATTATTAGGTGGCGAGTTTGAATTTCAGGCAGAAGGTGTAATAACCCTTTCGAATGACACTACTGTTTCTGAAGGAACATGGGCAATTACTACCAATGCTCAAGGTCGTTTTGTAGTTGCGATTACTATGGGCGATGAGAATGCCGTAAGTTTTGAATGGTTGTTAAGCGATTTAAAAGATAGAATAATAAAGTTCAATGTTGAGGAGACTTTCTATGAATTGGTTATCGTTAAAAAATGTATTGATGATGACGATGAGGAAGAAGATATCACTTTCATTAAGAATATGTTTGATAATACAGCATGGGACGTGGCTTACTTCGCAGAAAATAATGATGAGTCTACAGCGCTTTATACAGATGTAAAGTTATACATGGAAAATGATGGAACGTTGGAAGTAAGAAACTTAAACGGTGATGTATTCAGTGCCGGAAATTGGTTTGTATACAGAAATGCTTTTACCGGTAAATTAGAAATGATTATTGCTTTTGAAACTGGTAGTAATTACCTGCCATTGGCCAATGATTACCAGATTCTGGAGATAGATGAAATGAGAATAGAGCTGAAACATGAGAATGAAACAGGTTTATATGATCATTTGGTCTTAGAAAGAGAGTAAGATTAGAACATCCAGAAATATACCGTCAACAGTAAAGAGTTGGGCCTCGTTGGCGGTATTGATGGAGGTTTTAACTTGGGAGTTTATGAAAATGTAATTCCTTTTTTGCCCCACAACTAAGTTTAGAGCATCCATTTTATAATGGGTGCTCTTTTGTTTTGTTTATTTTATGGTACTTGCTACTGAATTTACGCTGATATTATTAAATTTGTAACCCCTTAAAAAAGAAAAGAATGTTCGATAATTTAAGCGATAAGCTAGATAAGGCTTTACATGTACTAAAAGGACATGGTCAGATTACAGAAATTAATGTTGCAGAGACTACCAAAGAAGTACGCCGAGCCTTATTGGATGCGGATGTCAACTTTAAAATAGCCAAAGAATTTACCAATAGGGTAAAAGAAAAGGCATTGGGGCAAGATGTATTGACAACTTTACAACCTGGTCAGTTAATGGTCAAGATCGTAAAAGATGAGCTTACTCAATTAATGGGTGGTGAATCTGAAGGTATTAATCTATCTGGTAATCCATCGGTTATTTTAATGTCCGGTTTACAGGGTTCAGGTAAGACAACCTTTTCTGGTAAACTTGCAAACTTCTTAAAGACAAAAAAATCTAAAAAACCATTATTGGTAGCTTGTGATGTTTATCGTCCGGCGGCAATAGATCAGTTGCATGTAGTTGGTGAACAGATAGATGTTCCTGTATATTCTGATAGAGAAAATACCGATCCGGTTTCTATAGCTCAAGCAGGTATTGCTAAGGCAAAGGCAGAAGGTTTTAATGTAGTGATTATTGATACCGCTGGTCGTTTGGCGGTAGATGAGAAAATGATGGCAGAGATATCTGACATTCATAAAGCGATTCAACCGCAAGAGACCTTGTTCGTAGTAGATTCTATGACAGGGCAGGATGCTGTGAATACGGCAAAAGCCTTCAACGATATTTTGAATTTTGATGGGGTTATCTTAACCAAATTAGATGGTGATACCCGTGGTGGAGCAGCTATTTCTATTAAGTCGGTTGTAGATAAGCCAATTAAGTTTATTGGTACAGGTGAGAAGATGGAAGCTATTGATGTTTTCTATCCATCACGTATGGCAGATCGTATTTTGGGCATGGGTGATGTTATATCGCTTGTTGAAAGAGCCCAAGAGCAGTTCGATGAAGAAGAAGCTAGAAAGATTCAAAAGAAGATTGCCAAGAATAAATTCGGATTCGATGATTTTCTGAGTCAAATTCAGCAAATCAAGAAGATGGGTAATATGAAAGACCTTATGGGGATGATTCCTGGTGCAGGAAAAGCCCTAAAAGGTTTAGATATTGACGATGATGCCTTTAAGCATATAGAAGCTATCATTTATTCTATGACTCCGGAGGAGCGTTCTACACCATCCAAATTAAATGCAAGTAGAAAAAAGCGTATTGCAAAAGGATCAGGTAGAGAGGTTCAAGAAATCAACCAGCTTTTAAAGCAGTTTGATCAAATGAGCAAGATGATGAAAATGATGCAAGGCGGTGGCGGTAAGAAAATGATGCAGATGATGGGCGCCATGAAAGGAATGAAATAACAACCGAACAACACAACTTAAAAAGAGACGGATATGGAATTATTGGATGGTAAAAAAGTATCCAACGAAATAAAAGAAGAAATCAAGGCCGAAGTAGCCAAGATGAGAGAACGTGGTGAAAAAGTACCACACTTGGCAGCAATTATTGTCGGTAGTGATGGCGCTAGTTTAACCTATGTAGGCAGTAAAGTTCGTTCTTGCGAACGTATCGGTTTTGAGTCTACCTTAATTCAAATGCCGAGTACCACTTCTGAGCAAGAATTATTGAAGAAGATTAAAGAATTGAACGTTGATGATGATATCGATGGCTTTATTGTTCAATTACCGTTACCAGAACAAATAGATACCCAAAAGGTAATTATGGCCGTAGATCCAGATAAGGATGTTGACGGATTTCACCCTACCAACTTCGGTAAAATGGCTTTGGATATGAGTACATTCATACCTGCTACTCCGTTCGGTATCCTTGAATTATTGGAGCGCTACAAGGTAGATACAAAAGGTAAACATACGGTAGTTATTGGTCGTAGTCATATTGTAGGTAGACCAATGAGTATTTTAATGGGTAGAAAAGGATGGCCAGGTAACTCGACCGTAACACTTACCCATAGTCACACTAAAAATATTACACAGATCATATCTCAAGCAGATATTGTAATCTCTGCATTGGGAGTGCCAAAGTTCTTAAAAGCGGAAATGGTGAAAGATGATGCTGTAGTAATCGATGTAGGTATTACCAGAGTACCAGACGAAACAAAAGAAAAAGGATACTACATTACTGGTGATGTTGATTTTGAAAATGTAAGTAAAAAAGCATCATATATTACTCCAGTTCCAGGTGGTGTTGGTCCTATGACTATTGCAATGCTATTGAAAAATACATTGTTAGCACGTGAGAGACACAGAAGTAGAAACTAGTTTTTTATGAAATTGATGAAAAGCCTTGCAATAGTATTGTGGGGCTTTTTTTATGCAGGTAATTTCTTGATAGCCACTCCTGTTTCGGTTGTGTCATTAGGTGTTAAAATATCAATATCATTACTATCGTCATAATCGCAACTGGCTAGTACTGTTATTGAAACTCCGATTAAAAAAACATATAATAATTTTTTCATAGCATAGATTTTTGGGTGCAATTAAGTAGGCTTAGGTATATAAAACGTTGAAATTATAGTCTTGGTATTTGATGTGAATAGAGAATACTGTACCTTTTGTGAAACATTTATCGATATGAGAAAAATTCTTTTTATTCTAGCGGTCGTTGGTTTTATAATGGGTTGTGAGCAATCTAAATTAGAACCCAAATATTCTATCAAGGTAAGTTATTCAGCTGAGGTAGATTCGCTGGCTAAAGATGGTCGATTGCTGCTTATGCTTTCTACCGATGATAGCGATGAACCAAGGTTTCAAATTAATGACGGACTCAACACACAACTGATATTTGGAGTGAATGTGGAGAATTGGGCTAAAGATTCTGTTTTAACTTTTGATGAGTCTGTTTTTGGGTATCCATATGAAAGTTTAAAAGATGTTCCACCGGGCGAGTATAATGTACAGGCGCTATTAAATGTATATGAAACCTTTAATTTATCTACTGGGCATACGGTAAAGTTGCCTATGGATAATGGTGAAGGACAACAGTGGCAGAAATCTCCAGGTAATTTATATAGCAAGCCATTTAAAATAAGAGTTGCCAGTAACGGTTTTGAAAATGTGTCGGTAGAATTGGATCAAGTGATTCCGCCAATCGAAGAGCCCGAAGATACCAAATGGATAAAACACATAAAGGTGAAATCTGAAAATTTATCCGAATTCTGGGGAAGAGATATATTTTTGGGGGCACATGTGCTATTGCCAAAGGGATTTGAAGAACATCCCGAAGCTAAATATCCTTTGATGGTTTTTCACGGACATTTTCCTTCAGATTTTGGCGGATTTAGAACTACGCCTCCAGACCCTAAAATGAAACCAGAATATTCAGAACGTTTTAGTTTGGATGGATATAATATTATTCAACAACAAGAAGCATATGATTTTTATAAGCGTTGGAACGAGCCTGATTTTCCAAGATTTATCGTACTACAAATTCAGCATCCTACGCCGTATTATGATGATTCTTATGCGGTAAATTCAGCCAGTCAAGGTCCGTATGGAGATGCTATAACCTATGAATTGATTCCTGAAATAGAAAAACGGTTCAGGGGAATGGGAGAAGGTTGGTCCCGTTTTCTTTATGGAGGCTCAACTGGCGGTTGGGAAGCTTTGGCAGTACAAGTAAAATACCCGAATGAGTACAACGGTTGTTTTGCGGCTTGCCCAGATCCCATTGATTTTAGGGCATATACCTTAACCAATATTTATAAAGATAAAAATGCGTATTACTACCCAAGTGAACATAAGAAATTGGAGGTGCCTTCACATAGAAATTACCTAGGTCAAATTCAATCTACCTTAAGGCAAGGCAATCATCTGGAGTTGGTATTGGGAGATAAATCTAGATCTGGTCAACAATGGGATATTTGGGAAGCAACCTATTCTCCTCAAGGTAAAGATGGTTATCCGCAACGAATTTGGGATAAAAAGACGGGTGAAATAGATCATAAAGTAGCAGAATATTGGAAAGAGAATTTCGATTTAAGACATATTCTAGAACGCGATTGGGATAAACTAGGAGAGAACTTAAAGGGTAAAATTCATATTTACTGCGGTGATATGGATAATTACTACCTTAATAATGCTGTATACCTAATGGAAGATTTCTTGGAAAGTACTACGGATCCATATTATGAAGGTGAGGTGAAATATGGAGACCGAGATGAACATTGTTGGAACGGAGATCCAGATCAGCCAAATGCTATTACCCGATTAAGGTACAATACTATGTACGTACCAAAAATTATCGAACGTATAGAGAAAACCGCACCAAAAGGAGCAGATTTAACGAGTTGGAGATATAAATAAATGTAATAATAAGCTCATTTCGAGTGAATTTTGAGGTACGATAAATTTGTATCGAGAAGCGGTGAGATTAGAAAGGCGAAAATGCTAAACTAGGCAAAACAAGATTAAATAATTAAAGCATAAGGAAAGTATGAAATACAGAAGATTCGGAAGAACAGATTGGCAAGTTAGTGAAGTAGGATACGGAATGTGGGGAATGGCCGGTTGGACGGCTAGTGACGATGCACAGTCAGCCAAATCTTTAGATTTAGCTGTTGAAAACGGGGTCAATTTTTTTGATACCGCTTGGGGTTACGGTGAAGGACATAGTGAGGAGTTATTGGGGCAGTTGGTAAAGAGACATACTTCTAAAAAGTTGTATACGGCAAGTAAAATTCCACCAAAAAACTTTCAATGGCCAGCAAAACCTGAGTATACCTTTGAAGATTCTTACCCTACCGAGCATATTATGGAATACACCCATAAGACATTGAAGAATTTGAACTTGGAGCAAATAGACCTAATGCAGTTTCATACTTGGGATGACGGTTGGAGCGACAGAGAAGAATGGCAAAGGGCAATTGAAGATTTAAAGACTTCAGGTAAAGTCGCAGCAATGGGTATTAGTATGAACCGTTGGGAGCCAGAAAACGGAATCAAAGCTTTAAAAACAGGATTGATAGATGCCGTACAGGTTATTTATAACATATTCGACCAAGCACCAGTAGATAAACTTTTTCCACTTTGTAAAGAGCTGGATATTGCAACCGTAGCTCGTGTTCCTTTTGATGAAGGAACATTGACAGGGAATATAACAAAAGAAACTACTTTTCCGGAAGGCGATTGGCGAGGTACCTATTTTGTGCCGGAAAATTTAATTTCTTCGGTAGAACATGCAGATGCTTTACGACCGTTAATACCTGAAGGTATGACGATGGCAGAAATGGCACTTCGTTTTATTTTGATGAACGATAATGTAAGTACTACCATACCTGGTATGCGTAAACAACGTAATGTATTGGCGAATACAGCAACGAGTGACGGAAACGGCTTGCCTTCAGAACTATATGAAGAATTAAAAAAGCACCGTTGGGATAGAGTACCGACTTCTTGGTCTCAGTAGGATTGTATTTAGAACGTGAAGTTAGGTAATATTATATCCATATTGGATATTTTGAAACAATCTTTGGGTTAATTTAATTGTTTAAAATCAATTAGCTTTAAGTTTAGAACTAAACAACACAATACAAGTTTATTAATAAACGTTCTTTTGTGTAAATTAAGTTTATAAATGCTTTATAATCAAAATTCCACTTAAGAAAAAAAATATGTTTCGCTACCCTTTTCGACTACTTATTGCCTTAATTGTATTTGTTGCTATTTCTTGTGACCCGGAAGAAAACATTAGTGAATTTAATGGAGAAGATGAGAATGCTCCAAAAATTTCCATAAAAGGTTTTACGTCAGAAATTGAAGTTGCCACACAAATATCTATTGAAATAATTGATGATTCAGAAATTGTAAACAATAGGCTAATAGTAAATGGAGAAAAAATACTAGAAAATTCGGATAAGAATTTCAAGTTTGAGATAAACCCTTTTGACTATCCTGTAGGTGAAAATAAATTTGTTTTTTATTCTGTCGATGAAGATGGCAATGAAACTAAATTTGAAGTTACTACAATAATTAAAAAATTTTTAGCAAGTATAGCCTCTCCCCATTTAATGGGTAATGGTAGAGTTTTTATTTCGGCAAATAGCATGTCTGGTGAATTATTAACTAATGTAGAAGTTTCTAAGGATTTTGGAAATGTAAAATTGTATGCAGATGATAATTTTACGGAACAACCAATTATAATAACCTCATATATATTGTTAGGTGCAGATAATGGAGTTTTTTCAGAGATAAAATCTATTTTTAATATTGAGCCAGGAACTGACTTAATCGAATATCAAAAAAAATCTGGAACTTTTACGGAAAACACATATAATCCTAATAGCCCTACGGAATATTTTTCGATTGAAGTTCAAGAGTTCGAATTTGAAAATATAGCTAATTCACTTCTTGGAAATTATAGAAATGGATGGGATTCTTTTGCTCAAGTCTTCACTACTGATGTTGTAGAAGAACCAAATGGTTTTAAAAGTAATTTATTTGGGAATGTTTCAAGGAACGCGAATGTTGAGGATATTTTACTTCATACTACAAACTCGACTTTAAATTCTAGTTTTGATAAAATAAAGTTACAAGACTATAGGTATTTGTTTGTAGATACTTCTAATGAACAGTCAATTTCATTCTCCCAATTTTTGCCTCCAGATAATATAGGATATATTTATTTGCCTGATAATGTAGAAAGATACTCGTTATCTGTTACTGGATTCAAGAATGAATCGGCAATGAATCAGCAAAACTATTCAACAATGTTTTCTGAGTCACCACGTAATTTTAATAAAAAAACAATTGAAATTCCTCTAATAAATGAATTTGGTTTTATAATAAGTAAAATTTCCTTTCCTGTTAATGCTTATACTAGTATGGAAGCTTCTGTAGTTGGAGAAAAAACTATTGAAATCCCTAATTGGAGTGGTCAAAAAAATGGAGAATTAATCACTTTAAATGGCGATTTCGATTTGTTCCATTTGTTAACAATAAAAAGATTGCCAATTGATAATAAAACAGTGAGATGGGAATATTTCCATAAAAATGAAAATGAGGTCAACCTTAATATTAAGTCGTTTGAATTTCCTGAAGTCATAAAATCGCTCGCTTCGGCTAGTTTTTTTGAATTAGAATCAATAAAAACACCGGATATAGAAAGTGTAACTTTCATAGGTTCCTCAGGAGATTT
Source organism: Maribacter caenipelagi (assembly GCF_004364175.1). Lineage (GTDB taxonomy): Bacteria > Bacteroidota > Bacteroidia > Flavobacteriales > Flavobacteriaceae > Maribacter > Maribacter caenipelagi. The sequence continues at coordinate 84,171 of NZ_SNZW01000013.1, forward strand.
AGAATATGAGCAGTTGTTGTTTGGTAATAATGGATTAATTCCTCGACCTTACAATGCAGGACCTGTAGATATTTTCACACTTAGAACAGCATTAATTTCTTCGAACGGTGATTGATTTTGGGAGTAGTATTGTTTAGTCTAATGATTTTTACTGAGTCATTTGTTTTTAAGAAATTATATTTTTTTCTTCGGAATTTTTAAGTGTAAAGGAATATTTATGTTTCTGACTGTAAATGGGAAGCAGTTATCATTATTCATATGGCATGGTAAATGTATGGTGTTAAGATTGTTATAATAATTATTTAAATTAAATATCACTTCGCAAATAACTGCCCCATATCTTTAAAAGCTTTGAACTCTAATGCATTACCGGCTGGGTCATAGAAAAACATGGTAGCTTGTTCACCAACTTTTCCTTCAAAACGCACATAAGGCTCAATGACAAATTCCACACCTTTCGATTTTAATTCTTCAGAGAAATTTTGAAAAATATCCCATGGTAAAACTACCCCGTAATGCGGCACAGGTACGTCATGACCATCTACGGGATTATGGTGAACGCTTTCCGTCTCAGATTTAGGCTTGTAGTGTATCACCAATTGATGACCGAATAGGTTAAAATCTACCCAATGGTAGCTACTACGACCTTCTTCACAATTCAAGATATCTCTATAAAAGGTTCTGCATTCCGCTAAGTTATGTACAGGAATGGCAATGTGGAAAGGTGTTACGTTTTGCATAATCAGTTATTTCTTAAGGCTGAAATTAACTCTTTTTTGCTCATTTTAGAACGTCCGTCGATACCAATTTCTTTAGCTTGGTCATAAAGTTCCTTTTTGGTTCTTTTTTCATAAGTGGAAGCTTCGCCACCTTTCTTACCGGCATCTTTAGTATTTGCTATTCGCGCAGCTTTTTCTTTACTATATCCTTTGTCTACTAAAGCTTCGTATTGTTCTTCATTTTGTATTTGAGGTATGTTGTTTAATTTTGCCATTTTTATTTTAAAATTAGATAAAAAGTGACTTTTTGGTGTGCTGTATACAATCAGAAATTATCCTTCTAAAAAAGACACTATCTTCTCGTTTACACCATCTTGGTGCATAGAGTGTCCTAATCCTTCAGTACTTATAAATTCGCTATTTATCCAATGTTTATGGACATCAACAGAGGCGTGGTACGGAGCGATTATATCAAACTTGTCATGAAAGAGTAATCCTTTTTTGTGGTTGCTCTCAACAAATTTGGAACTTGAAAATTCTTTAACCGTAAATTTGAATTTAGCATACACCAAATTCTCGAGTGCTGTCAAAACTTTTTTGTTAAAGCCGAGTAATTTTTTGTAATGAGCTAGTATTTCATGAAATTCAGAAGGAGAGCCAATAGTTACTATTTTTTCTATGGTATCGTTAGGGTGTATAGATTCATTATACAGAACGGTCATGCCACCCATTGAATGCCCTATAGCAACTGTTGGTTCATATTTTGTCAATACCTGTTGAACAGTTTCGGCGTAAAGTGGTACATGTAACATTTCGCCTGAAGAATACCCATGTGCAGGAGCGTCAAAAGCAATTATATTGAAATCTGCTTGGCGTAATTTTTCTATTAGTTTGTGCCATCGCCAGGTATTACTTTCCCAGCCATGGACAAGTAAAACGGTTTCTTTGGTTCCCGACCAATTGTATACTTGAATTTCATTTTCATCCAATGATAACACCTCTAATTTGGCTTGGTCTAAAAATGCCTTTTGATTTGGTAGTACACGACCTTTTCTAACTTTTATAAAAACTAAAAATGCCTTATAGGCCGCTTTTTTTGGCGAAAACCATACAACGATGTTAAAGTAGAAACCAATTAATTTCGGTATAAGCTTTTGAAGGAATACTGGCACCTGATAAAATTTTGAAATGTATAAAAGTTATCCGTAGGATATCGAATTTGAAGGATTTAAGAATATCAATCCCAACCTACCATCATATATTTTACTTTCGCAGTATCTGGTATTTGTACCTCTTCAATTGTGCTATTGGCGTTATATCGAAGGCTTTCTGGCAATTCTTTTTTATCTATGGTAAAATATAGGTCACTATCTTTTAGTAAAACCACTACATTATTAATTGCGCTAATGATCTTTTTAATAGGGTAGTTTTCTCGTATTTCTTTGAAAGTACTCAGTTTAGATATACCCTTATCTGTAACGAATCGTTCATCATTGACCATTACATTCTGTATAGTGGCGATGCTATCGTTATTCGGTGTTAAGGTCAATAATAAGGTGCCACCTCTTTCAAAAATCTTTATTTTACTGGCTCCATTACCGAAATTTAGCTTAACGGTATCCTGTACTACCGAGTCTTTTTCGAAAATTAATTCAATATCGCGTGCTAAGCTTTGCTTCGATAATCTACCAACTTGGTCACCAGATATTTGAAAATCTGTATTTTTCTCATCAGTGCAAGTTATTAGTAAACCACCACACAAAATTAATAATAGGGTATATCTAAAATTCATATGCTATCTCATCACTTTTTTTAATACTCCAAGTACACCTCTAATAAAAGTTGCGCTTGTTAAAACTTTAATTACCGGATTTTGTCTTGTACTTGTTCTTCTCGATGTTTTTCTCGCAGCCGGTTTATTCTTTTCTTTTTCCGCTAACTTTTCTGCAGTTTCTATTTTTTCATTCAGAATTTCATAAGCACTTTCTCTATCAATGACCTCACCATATTTTTTTACTAATGAAGATCTGTCATTTACTTCTTTTAATTCTTTATCTGTCAAGACATCCATACGGCTCATTGGTGCACGTAATAATGTTGCTGCAAGAGGTGTGGGTCTACCTTTCTCATCTAAGGCAGATATCAATGCCTCACCAATACCCAAAGAGGTAAGTACTTCTTTTGTATCGTAGTACTCAGATTCAGGATAGTTTTCAGCCGTCAATTTGATCGCTTTTCTATCTCTAGCGGTAAAAGCCCTTAATGCATGTTGCACTTTTAAACCTAATTGAGATAATACGTCATTTGGTACATCTGTTGGATTTTGGGTTACAAAATACAAACCGATTCCTTTTGAACGAATCAGTTTAACAATACTTTCTATTTGATCTAACAATGCTTTTGAAGCTTCTTTGAAAATAAGGTGCGCCTCGTCTATAAAAAGAATTAATTCTGGTTTGTCGCTATCGCCCTGTTCTGGGAAGGTGTCATATATTTCTGCCAGTAAGCTCAACATAAATGTCGAGAATAACTTAGGTCTGTCTTGAATATCGGTCAATCTTAAAATGTTGATATATCCTTTTCCTTCTTCGTTTATGCGCGTAAGGTCGTTTACATCAAAGGACTTTTCTCCAAAGAACAACTCTGCACCCTGCTGTTCCAGCTCAATGATTTTTCTAAGAATGGCACCTGTAGAACTTGTTGAGATTCTACCATATTCTTTAGTGAAATCCGCTTTGCCAGCACCGGTAGCATATTGTAATACTTTTTTGAAATCTTTTAAATCTAACAAAGGCATTTTCTGGTCATCGCAATATTTGAAAACTACAGATACAATGCCCGATTGTGTATCTGAAAGGTCTAATATTCTTGATAATAAAACAGGTCCGAATTCTGAAACCGTAGCTCTTAATTTAACACCGTCTTGTTCAGACAATGAAAGTATTTCTACAGGGAAACTACTTGCTTCAAAAGGGAAGCCAATTTTTGCATGGCGTTCGTCAATTTTTGCGTGACCAGGACTAGGTTGTGCCAGTCCGCTCAAATCACCTTTTAAATCCATCAACATAACCGGTATACCTTTGTCAGATAAATTTTCTGCCAATACCTGCAACGTCTTTGTTTTACCTGTACCTGTAGCGCCTGCAATAAGACCGTGCCTGTTTAATGTTTTCAACGGAATTTTTACAAAAGCATCTTTTATAGCTTCGCCGTTAAGCATTGCTGCGCCCATATTTATGTAATCTCCTTTTGTGGAATATCCTTTTTCTATATGGTCAAAAAATTCTTCGGTACCGGCCATTATATATATTTTCGATAAAAATAGGGGATTTTTAACCAAACCAAAAGACTAGACCAGTCTTAAATATCACAACTTTTTAACATTTAATGTACTAACAGTGCATGTTTGAGAGCAGAATTTACCGATGCCTACTTCTAATAGAATTTGTCAACTAAAACGTATCTTTGCCGAATGAAAAATGAGGAGGTACTTGAGAAAGTAAATAAAGGGGTGTATTTACCCTTAATGGAAGAGTTTTACACCATACAGGGTGAAGGCTTTCATAAGGGAACCGCGGCTTACTTTATTCGTGTTGGCGGGTGTGATGTTGGTTGCCATTGGTGCGATGTAAAAGAAAGCTGGAATGCGGAAACGCATCCGCCTACTGCTATCAAGCAAATTGTTGATAATGCCGCTAAGTATTCTGATACTATTGTTATTACTGGTGGTGAGCCTTTAATGTGGGATATGACCCCGATTACAACAGCACTAAAAAATAAAGGTCTTAAAACTCATATTGAAACTTCTGGTGCCTATACACTTTCTGGCGATTGGGATTGGATATGTCTTTCACCAAAGAAAAATAAATTACCTGAAGGTCGTATCTACGATGAAGCGCATGAGCTCAAGGTTATTGTTTATAACAAGCACGATTTAATTTTTGCTGAAGAGCAAGCTGCGCAAACTAACGCTAATTGCATTTTATACCTGCAGCCAGAATGGAGTGTTAGAGATAAGGTAGTGCCAATGATCGTTGATTATGTAATGAACAACCCGAAATGGAAAGTTTCATTGCAAACGCATAAGTACTTGAATATTCCTTAAAATATACTATTCTTAATTAGCGCCCTCCGTTAGCTTGAATATCTAATAAACATTCGGCATCTAAAGGTACTGTATTTGTAGTTTTGCCTGTATTCTGTTGTAGTAGGCTTAAAACAGTTGTGCCGGATAAAGTACAGCCAGATTTTACGCCGTCTTCATATTGGGCAAGAGCATTAGATGGTAAAAATTTACCTGATGAACCACCGAATTGTAATTCTGCACGCATAAGGCAAACAGCTTGGTTGCAATGATTATCGCCCACTAGCTGACCGTCTTCATTTTCAGATTCAGACTCATGGTCATTTACCATATCGGTACCTAAATTCACTAAGCCGAATAGGTGACCGAATTCATGATTTAAAGTGGTGGTTTCTACATCTGCTTCGCTAATAGAAGAACTTAAACTTGCTAAATCTCTTACGGTTACTTCGTGTATCACCATAGAAGTGTTGCGGTAAACGGCACCCAAAGTTACAAGGCCGCCTTCTAGATCATCACCTTCTGCCGGTGCATCTGCAAAGTAAATATAGATAGCCAATGTGCTGCCGGTATTAAATGCTGTTCTGTTCGAGGTTTCTAAATCTGCTATTTCTTGAAGTGTAAGTTCGTCTTCTGACGGACTAGATAATTCGTTATATATTAACTCGATATCTTCTTTGAACGTATGTTCTTGTAGATATTCTGTAAAATCTGCCATAGCAGCTTCAGTTGGTTTAAAACCGGTGACGTATGCTATTTCAATTAGAAGTTTGTCATAGGTTTCATTAGAAAGTATGTCTTTTGCAGAATCTCCTGTAGCCAGTAAATTTGCAGCTTTGTCAACTTTGGCTTCTTCATTGTCGCCGTCAGAATCTGAAGAACTTTTAGAGCACGAAACGGAAAATGCTATAATACCAACTAGAAATAAACTTTTGAACTTATTCATAAAATCATTTTATACAAAAAGGATAACGAAAAAAAGGGATCGCTATTACTTCATATGTGTCAATCTTGCTAAATAGTCGTAATGTTCGCCTTCCATTACAAGCTCACATGTTAAATTACTATAATTTGCAGCCCTTTGTAAGGTGTTGTAGTCTACATATAACCACGGAAAAGATGCACTTTTTTCCTTTTTGTATTCCATTTCAAAGCTTACTTCACCATAGTAATTAACGTTATCAGGAATCCAATATCCACCATCTTCGTCATCTTCGAACATGTAAATTATATCGCTGGAGTCTAACAGAATTTGTCCGTCTTCTTTTAAAAGGGCTTTTAATTTGGAGAAGAAAGGTTCTAATCCGTCTAAGGTACCTGCCAAGCCGACGCCATTCATTAAGATTAGAATAGTATCGAATTGCTCACCTTCGTAATCTAGCAGTTCTGAGTATGCAGTGTTTTTGAGTCCGCGTAATTTGCTAACTTCAATAGCGCCTTTAGATACATCTAGACCAGTAACCAAAACACCCTTTTCTTGTAAATACAGACTATGGCTACCGGCACCACAACCAACATCTAGCACTTTGCCTTTACATAATTGTAACCCCTTTTGCTCTAGCTCGGGCATATCTTTAAAACTCCTGAACATATAAGGTAGGGGTAATACATCTTCTTCTTGCAGCGATGAATATGTTGTGATATCTTCGGTATAGTTTCCGTTTTGATAATCCAAAAGTGCGGTGCCTAAAATGTCCTTGTTCAAAATTCTTATATTTCTAGATACAAAAGTCTAGCTTTTTGCTGCTACTTCGCTAGTTTTGAAGAATTAATTTTGCACATGGAAGAGGTTTTACGTGAATTGCCACAAAAGGCAAAAGAAAAACATAATGAAAATAAAAAGTTCTTTGTCAAGTTACGAAAGAAGCCGCCGAAGAATCTAGATTATATCATGCAAGAACTGCATGAGGCGGAATTTGAACGAACTGATTGTCTTACCTGTGCCAATTGTTGCAAAACCACAGGACCGTTATTTACCAATTCTGATGTAGAGCGTATTTCAAAATCGTTCCGTATGAAACCTCAGAAATTCATTGAGACCTATTTACGTATTGATGAAGAGAACGACTACGTTTTACAACAAACTCCGTGTACTTTTTTAGGAGCTGATAATTACTGCTCTATTTACGATGTTCGCCCAAAGGCATGTCGGGAGTTTCCACATACAGACCGAAAGAAGTTTCAGCAAATAAGTAATCTTACCCTTAAAAATGTAGCTATTTGCCCAGCTGCTTTTAATATTGTGGAGGAAATGAAGAAGTTGATTAAGTAATTAGGAAATTGAAAAGAAATTAAGATTGCAAGTCGAAATAAATAATATAAGAATTCAATGTTACACATGCATGCGGCCTTCGAGTACCTGTATTTGTAAACATATAAGTCCTTTAAAGACAAAAACTCGTTTTATAATTCTTATGCACCCGAAGGAGTATAAAAAAGAAAGAAATGGAACCGGGTACATGACGAATCTTCAGCTTGAAAATTCAGAAATTATAGTTGGTGTCGATTTTAGCGATAATGAACGTGTAAATGAAATATTGACCAGTGAGGAAAATTCATTATTACTTTATCCGGGTAAAGACAGTTTTAACCTATCTCAAAGAAAAGGTTCTGAAATGCATGATTTTCTAGACAAAGGTGCAAACGTCTTTATTCTCGATGGTACATGGCCCTGTGCCCGAAAAATGCTTAAATTGAGTGAGAACTTGCAAAAATTGAATAGAGTAAGTTTTGATAATAGTATAGCATCAAAATTCATAATCAAGCAGCAGCCTGAAGCTCTTTGCCTTAGTACTATTGAGTCAGTCTATACTGTTTTAAATTTACTTAATAAAGGTGGCGTAGAACAATGCAATACGACGGATTTTCTTTTGCCTTTTGAAAAAATGATAGAACATCAACTTGACTATATGCTAAACCCAAACAATAAAAATTATAGTTCAGCTGCTAACGTAGAGATTGCTCCTAAAACTATGTACAAAAATAACAAGGAGAGAAATGTTGTTTTTGAGTTGTAGTAGATTGGGATTGCTGAATCTAAACTGAGTAGATGAAGAGATGTAAATATAATTAGGAATATATCTATATTAAGCTATTTGTAGATTCACTTACAAAAGAAACTCCAAGAATTTATCATAATACGCATATTGAAATATAGAATGGTTGATTGTAATTTAAGCGGACTTTTAACTAAGATATTATATGCTATTGTATTTTTATAAAATTCGAAATGAATTCCTTATTCCTAAAATTTCATGAAACACCTATCCATATTTCTGATTTTAATATTTATTAGCTGTAAAAATGATGCAAAGAAAGAATTAGCAACAGAAAATGGTATTGACGCATCTGTCTATGAAATGTGGAAAGATTACACAGAATCTAACCCTAAAAGTATCAAAGAAGAATTACCGGAGTCTTGGTTTTTTCACAATAATAAAGAAGATGCCGATAGATTGGCGGCATTGACTGTAAACGGAAAAAAGAGCGCTACTACGTCGGGATTGTATAAATGGTATGTTGAGGCAAAAGCTGCTTTACCGAAAATAGGCACTAACCATATTATTACAGATTTTGATGGTAAAGCTCAAGCTATCATTGAAATCACCAAGGTAGACACCGTTCCTTTCAACCAAATTACAGAATCGCTGGCGGAATTGGATATGGGAACCGATATAGAGCCTCTCGATAAATGGAGAAAAGCGCACTGGGATTTTTTTGTAAGTGTAATGAGAGAAAACGGAGAAGAACCTACGGAAGATATGCTTATCGTTTTTGAAACATTTAAAACTGTTTGGACAAAGAAATAAGGAAGATAAATGAGTACAGACCCTTTAATTTTATTATGTAACTAGCTCCCTCAATTAAATATTAAACTATTGAAGATTTTAACTTGGAATTGTAATGGTGCTCTAAGAAGAAAATTTGGGCATTTAAGTGATTATAATGCTGATATTATAGTTGTTCAAGAATGTGAAAACCCTGCTGAGACTACGCACAAAACATATACTGAATGGGCTAATAATTATTTATGGATAGGCGATAATAAGAATAAAGGTGTTGGGGTTTTTGCTAAGAAACATATTAGATTAGAAAGGCTAAATTGGTCTAATCGCTTCAGGAATCATGAAGTAAAATACTTTTTACCTTGTTCTATAAACGGAGAGTTTGAATTATTGGCGGTTTGGAATCATAGTAATCAATCTCCCACTTTTGGCTATATAGGTCAGCTTTGGAAATATCTACAGATAAATAAAACAAATCTTAATAATTGTATGGTTATCGGGGATTTCAATAGTAATAAAATTTGGGATAAGTGGGATAGATGGTGGAACCATTCAAATGTTGTGGAAGAATTTAAAGAAATCGGAATAGAGAGTTTATATCATAAATCATTTAAGGAAGAGCATGGTCTAGAGACTCAACCTACATTTTATCTTCAACGAAATTTGCAAAAACCATATCATATTGACTACGTTTTCGGAAGCCAAAATTTCGTAGCAAGCTTAAAAACCCTCGAAATTGGTCCAGTATCTTACTGGTTGAAAATTAGTGACCATCTACCCTTGGTTTGTGAATTTTGAGAATCTTTATGTACTTAGGTTATTTGAATTTCGTTATCATTAAGTAAAATTAAAACTTATTTAATCAGTAAAAGTTTATTATATTAAATGATTATTTGCGAATTTATCAGAATTTATATTTTTATTTGATGATGCTTTAGTTGGGTGTTGAAATTCTATTTCGCATTTATATAACTTAAATTACACATTCATTTCATGGAACAGATTATTACATATTTCGAATCGATCCCAGCAGCCCACAGATCTCTTATTTTAGTTGGTGGTATCACCTTTTTTTGGATATTAGAGGGTATCGTGCCATTGTTTAACGGCAGCTATAATAAATGGAAACATTCGGTTCCTAATTTCTTTTTTACCCTTACTACGATAGTCATCAATTTTCCTTTAGCATTTTTATTGTTAAAAACATCTGATTGGGCAGTTGCCAATGATTTCGGAATCATTAATTGGTTGCCAGAAATGCCATTGTGGGCGTATGTGTTTTTAGGTGTGGCATTGTTAGATTTAATAGGAGCTTATTTGGCGCATTTGGTTGAACACCGGGTTAAACCATTATGGATGGTGCATTTGGTACATCATACAGATCATAATGTAGACACGACTACTGCGAATAGACATCATCCTTTAGAAAGTTTAATTCGTTACATTTTTACTTTAGTAGGTGTTTTCGTGGTAGGGGCGCCTGTCGGTATTATTATGTTGTATCAAAGTCTTTCTGTAGTATTGTCACAATTTAACCATGCGAATATTAAACTACCAAAGGGTGTAGATAAGGCTATAAGTTATGTGCTAATCTCACCAGATATGCATAAAGTACATCACCATTATGTATTGCCGTATACAGATAGTAATTACGGAAATATATTTTCTTGGTGGGATCGTTTATTTGGTACCTACATGCATTTAGATAGAGAGAAAATCGTTTACGGTGTAGACACTTTCCCAGATGAGGTGGCAAACGGACAAATTAGCTCGTTGCTGAAATATCCTTTTGTTGGCTATAGAAAACCAACAACCGATGGTAGTGACCTTACAGATATCGTAAATGAACAGCCTTTAGTAAAGTAGATACTTTGCTCTAATCTTTTTAAATTTTTCTATATTCTTGTGCCAAGTACTTTTTATTTCGGCATTGGTTGCACCGTCTTCAATTTGCTTTTGCAGCCTGTCATTTCCTGCGTGTTTGGTGAAGCCGCTAGTTAGAAAGAATTTACTTTTATCGACCGAATTGGTATAGGCATCAATGATGTAATCCATCGTTACCTCATTCATGCGTTTCGTTTTTGATAGGTCTTTTCCGTAGCACAACTTTCCTTCTTCCTTTGGGTATTTAGAACCAAAATTAGGCTCTGGAGTATAGTTGAAATCATACACCTTTGCGTCTAAAAATGAAGCTCCGTAGCGTTGAAACTGAAACTCCGTTCCACGACCGGCATTAATATTAGTGCCTTCAAACATTCCTAAACTAGGGTATAGCGTAATAGAAATGTCATTTGGTAAATTTGGAGAAGGCCTAATAGGTAAGCTATAGAAACTTTCATGTGTCCAGTTTTCTAAAGGTATCACAGTTAAGTCCGCTTTCTTATCACCTTCTAACCAATTTTCTTCATTGATCATGTTTGCATATTCACCAATAGTCATTCCGTATACTAACGGAATTTCAGTCATCCCAAGAAAAGAGGTATTTGCAGCTTCCATGGTTGGTCCGTCTACATAATGACCATTCGGGTTAGGTCTGTCCAACACTATAACTGGAATACCTTTTTCCGCACAAGCTTCCATCACTAATTGCATGGTCGAGATATAAGTATAAAAACGAACGCCCACATCTTGAATATCAAACAATACCAAATCTAAACCTTCTAATTGCTCTTGACTTGGTTTTCTGTTTTTACCGTGTAACGATATTAAATCTAATCCTGTTTTAATGTCTTTACTATTGTTTACGTGTTCACCTGCATCAAAATTCCCTCTAAACCCGTGCTCTGGGGCAAATACGTGTTTAATATCAACATCTAAAGAAAGCAAACTATCTACCAAATGGGTATGTCCGCCAGAATTAAAAATAACACTGGTTTGGTTAGTGACGACAGCTATTTTTTTTCCTTTTAAAAGCGGTACATATGCTTCTGTTCGGTTGGCGGCGACCACAATTTTTTTTGCCTCTTGTTCTATTTGAGGTTTATCGGTTGGTGATGTGGTAATAGCTTGCTCTTTGGTTTCGTTTCCGCAAGTAGCCAATACCAAAAACCATAATAAAACTGTACTTTTGAAATTGGATAAAAATAACATCATTTGAATCTAGAATATTTTATCGCCAAACGGCTTATAAAGGGTAAGGAGCATAAAATTAGTATTTCCGCACCAATAATAAAAATAGCCATTGCCGCAATTGCCATTGGGGTGATCATGATGTTGATCGCTATTGCTACGGGTCTTGGTCTTAAAGAGAAAATTCGTGAGAAAATAACGGCTTTCAACGGTCACGTACAAATCTATAATTACGACAATAATAACTCTGAAGTTTCTGTGGTGCCCGTGAGTACGGAGCAAGAGTTTTATCCGGACTTTAACATGGTCGATGGTATTGTGCATATACAAGCTGTGGCGACCAAGGCAGGGATTATAAGAACAGAAGAAACATTTGAAGGTATTATCGCTAAAGGTGTTGGCAAAGAATATAATTGGGAGCCGTTCGATGAGTTTCTGATTGAAGGTGTTTTGCCAGATTATTCTGGAGAACTAAATTCTGATGTGCTTATTTCTAAAATAATGGCGAATCGTCTAAACTTAAAAACAGGCGATTCTTTCTTTACCTTTTTTCTGCGGGATGATGTAGCTGATAAAATACCCAATCAAAGAAAATTCACGATTACCGGAATCTACGATAGCGGCTTTGAAGAAATTGACGGGCTTTATATATTCACGGATATACGCCATATTCAGCGTATGAATAAATGGGAAGATACCGAAGTCGGTAATTTCGAAATTTTCTTGAACAGTTTTGACGAAATAGATCAAAAAGCTAATGAGATTTACGGTGAAACGGTAGCAAGTTTAGATACTAAAACTATAAAAGATAAGTATTACAAGATTTTTGAGTGGATAGGATTGTTCGATTTTAATATTGCCTTGATCATAGGGATAATGATTATTGTTGGTGGTATAAATATGATTACCGCATTACTGGTTTTGATATTAGAGCGTACCCCCATGATTGGTATTTTAAAAGCATTGGGTACTACGAACTGGAGTATACGTAAAGTTTTTTTATACAATGCGGCCTACCTTATTGCTGTAGGTTTGTTTTGGGGTAATCTTATAGGTCTTGGAATTATTTTTATTCAAGAGAAGTTTCGTGTATTCAAATTTCCAAATCCAAAGGAGTATTATATTGAGTACATACCCGTAAGTATAGATCTGTGGACTATTCTTCTTTTAAATGCGGGTGTGTTGCTGCTTTGTTTATTGATGCTTTTGATCCCATCGTATATTATAACCAGGATAACACCGGTAAAAGCTATTCGATTCGATTAGTGTTGGGAGGGTTTGAACTATAGATGCTCAATAAAGTTCATTCGTTTTCCAAGAACTCTTAAAACGTAGATGTCATTTTCATTTTCGAATTGATAGAAAATGACATGGGCTTTAAAATTGTAGAATTTTAAACCGTTGGCTATGGTTGAAGCATCTTTTGCCAATGTAGGCCTGTCGGATAATTCAATTAAAAAATTTTCTAATTCTTGCAAGTAAGTGGTTGCGGGCGATTGTTCAAAAAATTTAATTCCATATTTGTAAATAGCAATTAAATCGTGTTGCGCTTTTGCAGATAAATTATAGTTTGCCATTATCTACTTGCTCAATAATATCACTGATTTTTAATGAGCTCCTTCCGCTTTGTAAACCTTCATCAATGGCGTTTTTTAGTTCTGCCAATTTCATATTTTCTTGCTGATCTTTTCTGACCAGATCACGTATATATTCGCTGTCATTCGTATAATCGCCATTTTCGACTTTTAACTTTATCCAGTTGTCTTGCTGATTTGTAAAGGTTATAGATTTTCGTATCGTTCCCATAAAAATAATTATGGTGCAATATAGTGATTATTTGCACCACTTTATATTTTACTCTCAAGCTTAACACAGTAAGTAGTATATTCTCGCTATAAATTGAGTGTTTTTGGTAAATTTGATGTAAAACAGACCACATGCATCAAAAAATACTACTTATACTTATTGCTGTGTTTTTATTGACAGGTGTCAATGCACAGAAACTTTCAAAAAACGAGAAGAAGGTTGTAAAAGCCATAGAGCAAAATAATGCGGAGGCAATTTCATTTTTAGAAAAAGTCGTAAACATTAATAGCGGAACCTTAAATCTAAAAGGTGTTGAAATGGTAGGACAAGAATTTGCTACTGCGTTCACAGATATAGGTTTTGAAAGTACTTGGATACCTATGCCCGAAGAAATGAACAGAGCTGGTCATTTATTCGCTGAGATAAAAGGTTCTAAGGGAAAGAAGTTATTGTTAATCGGTCATCTAGATACGGTTTTTGAAGAAGATAGTCCGTTTCAGACTTTTGAGATGGTGAACGATTCTATTGCCCATGCACCGGGCGGTAATGATATGAAAGGCGGCAATGTCATTGTATTATATGCACTTAAAGCACTGCAACAAAACGGTTTGTTAAATGACGCTCAAATAATTGTTGCCTTTACAGGTGATGAAGAAAGTACAGGGAGTCCACTAGAGAAAAGTAGACATGATCTAATTGAGGCAGCCAAAAGAAGTGACATAGGTTTGGGTTTTGAAAACAGTACCGGATTCAATTATGCAACCGTTGCCCGTAGAGGTTCTTCTGGCTGGAAGGTTGAGGTCGAGGGTAAGAGAGCTCACTCATCTGGTATCTTTAGTGAAGATACAGGTGCAGGAGCTATTTTTGAAATGTCGAGAATCTTAAACGGATTTTATACCGATGTAAAAGGTGAAGATTTATTGACCTTTAATCCTGGGACATTAGTTGGTGGTACTTTTGTAGAATTTGATGAAATGACTAGTAAAGGAACTGTTTTTGGTAAGACCAATGTAGTGGCTCAAAAAGCGGAAGTTCGTGGCGGATTACGTTTTATATCGGAAGAGCAAAAAGAACGTGCCCGTGAAAATATGAGAACCGTTGTTGCTAATAACTTACCACACACATCTGCAACGGTAACTTTTAAAGATAGTTATCCCGCTATGCAACCTACAGAAGGTAATAAAGCGTTATTGGCAAAACTTAACAAGGTGAGCTTAGATCTAAAACAAGGCGAAGTGTTGGCGTATGATCCCGGTAAAAGGGGTGCTGCAGATACTTCTTTTGTAGCGGAATATGTAGATTGCTTGGACGGATTGGGAACTATGGGTAATGCAGCCCACACTCCTGAAGAAACAGTGAATTTGAATACTATCGAAGCATTAACGAAAAGAACAGCACTATTAATTTATAGATTGATAAATGAGTAATATAACCACATTAAAAGTAGGTGGCCAGCAAATAAAAATTGAAGCTGGAGAATTAGTAAGCTACGAAGTATCTGGTCATGAATTTATGCACCAAAAGGGAAACCCTGGGTGGCGTAGCGTAGATACGGAAATGTTCCCTTTGATAGGACCAACGAACGAAGCAGATTTTAAGGTGAAAACTCCGAAAGGATTCGCTACTCAAGATCAGCACGGTTTGCTTCGTGAAATGAAATATAAGTTGATGGAAAGCTCAGCAAGTAAAGCAATATTCGCTAAAAAATACACAGCTAATACAGCCGTTTTGAATTCTAAATATCCGGCTAAATCTACTGCTGAGAAATTGAGTTGGCCATACGATTTTGAGTTCGTTAAAACATTTGAATTGATAGATAACTCTTTAGAAGTTACATTTTCTATTTTCGGTGAAGAGGGTATGCCATTTATGTTAGGCTATCACCCTGCATTTATGCTGCATACCGATAGTGCTATTATTTCTGCCGGAGAACAAAATATTACTATACCAGAGGTAATGGAAGTTGGTAGTAGAGCATTACAAGTGCCAAATACCGATGTAATTACTTTAAAAGATGAGAAATCACTTCAAATAAAATCGGAAGGCTTTAGTCACTTTATGTTGTGGACAGAAGTGCCTAATATGGTGTGTATAGAACCGATTACCTTTTACCCGTATGCTGTAGCGCAAGAAAATTTATCAGAAGGTTTTATGGTCTTAAAAAATGAGCCTGCAATTTTCAAAGTAGCATTGAAACCCTTGTAGTTTAAAAATTCATCACTAAAATATAGTGTATGTGTTATGATGTAAAAACCAGTTTAGAAGCTCAATTAAAAAGGGCGAAACGGAATCAAGATTTAAAGGCGATTGAAGAAATTGTTGAAAAGCTTGGACCGTTGACAGACTTGCCACTACATCATGCTTCGGGGTTTTCGCATCCTGAAGTTTTAATATACACTAGTGAAGATCTGTTCTATCCTATGGTGGCTACATGGGGATTGATTCCGCACTGGGTAAATAGTGTTGAGCAACAAAAGAAAATTTGGAATAGTACCTTAAACGCTCGTGTCGAAACTATTTTTGAGAAACCCGCATTTAGAGATGCTGCCAATGAAAAACGCTGTATACTTTATGTTGACGGATTTTACGAGCATCACCATTATAACAATAACACGTATCCGTTTTTTATCCACCGAAAAAATAAAGAACCTATGGCGTTGGCTGCCTTGTGGTCTGAATGGAGAAACCCTGAGCATGGTGGTATTATTAATTCATTTTCAATTGTAACTACAGTCGGTAATGGTATGATGGCTAAGATTCATAACAACCCGAAATTAAAAGAACCTCGAATGCCTTTAATGCTATCTGAGGAAGTCGAAGAGCAGTGGCTAACATCATCCGCAGATTTTGAAAAGGAATTAAAAGTGTTGTTGAGCTCAAACAACGATGTAAGATTACAATCGTATACCGTTGGTAAACTTCGTGGAAAAAGTTATCGAGGAAATACACCTTCAATAGCCAAAGAAGTAGTATACAAAGAGCTTGAACCAGAAGCACTAAACTTTTAAACTATGGCATATAGCGAGTATTTGGCAGATAGGGTAAGACCTCGTTTAAAAGGCAAAGGCGAGCTGGAGGAGAAGAAAATGATGGGCGGACTCACTTTTATGGTCAATGGTAAAATGTGTGTGGGTATCATTTACGATAAAAAAAGTAAAGAAGATAAGTTGATGGTGCGTGTAGGTAAATTGAATTATGAAGAACTTCTGAATAAACCAGGTAGCAGACCAATGGATTTTACGGGTAAACCGATTCGTGGTTTTTTATTTGTTGGTCCCGATGGATTCGACGCCGAAGATGATCTTGATTTTTGGGTAGAAAAAGCCTTGGAGTTCAATAGACTTTTGAATCCATAATGTAATGGTTTCAAAATCTGATTCTATGCCCTTTGAAATGATTAAATTTACGGTGTGAAAAACATTTTCCCTTTTCTGGAATGGGTTTCAACCTATAAAAAAGCTTACTTCATAAAAGATTTGTTGGCTGGTCTTACTGTGGGTATCGTATTGGTGCCACAAGGTATGGCGTACGCTATGATTGCAGGGTTGCCACCAGTTCATGGTCTATATGCTTCTTTATTTCCGATACTTACCTATGCACTTTTAGGAACATCACGAAAAATAGCCGTGGGTCCCGTGGCGATGGATTCGTTATTGGTAGCGGTAGGTTTGGGGACGTTGGCAATTACCGGTGTAGAAAACTATATCATAATGGTCGTTTTGCTTACCCTTATGGTAGGTTGCATTCAGTTTTTATTGGGCTTATTACGAATGGGTTTTTTGGTTAATTTTCTTTCCAAACCAGTTATTAGTGGCTTTACATCGGCGGCAGCGATTATCATAGTACTAAGTCAGCTGAAGCACTTATTAGGTATCTCGGTACCTGGTAGCAATAGAATTTATGAGACTATTTTTAATATTTTTTATAAACTAAGTGAAATCAATTGGGTAGATTTTAGCATTGGCATGGTCGGTATCGGTTTGCTATTAGGTTTTAAAAAATGGAATAGAAATATTCCCGGTATTTTGATCATAGTAGTGCTAGGTATTCTTTCTGTTTACTTATTTCAGTTAAATGTTTTTGATATAAAATTAGTGGGTAGTGTACCTAGTGGTCTGCCAACTTTTGTTTTGCCAACTATCGATGTTGATAATATGAAACAATTAACACCTATAGCAATAGCTTTGGCGTTGGTAGGGTATTTAGAGGCAATTTCTATTGGTAAGGCCATTGAAGACAAAACAGGTGAAGATACTATAAATGCAAATCAAGAATTAATTGCAATTGGATCATCTAACATAGTTGGGTCATTCTTTCAAGGTTACCCGGTAACCGCAAGTTTCTCTAGGTCTGCCATAAGTTATGATGCTGGTACAAAGACTAATTTATCAGCCATTTTTAGTGTTATTTTAGTGGTATTGACATTATTGTTTTTGACACCTTTATTTCAGTATTTGCCCAATGCTATTTTGGCAAGTATTATAATGGTATCGGTAGTAAAATTGATTGATATCCCTTATTTTAAACATTTATGGCTCAATCGAAAAGATGAGTTTTTTGTAATGCTGATTACGTTTGTAATTACACTGTTTGTAGGTATTACTCAAGGCATTTTAATTGGAGTACTCTGTTCTTTATTGTTGATGGTGTATAGAACATCTAAACCTCATTTTGTAGAAATAGGTAATATCGGTAATTCCGATTATTATAAAAATGTTATTCGTTTTGCTGATGAGGTGGTTGTGCGTAATGACCTATTAATAGTTCGGTTCGATTCGCAATTGTATTTCGGAAATTCTGCGTATTTTAAGAAGCAGTTATTAAAACATATTAAGGCAAAAGGACCAAAATTAAAAGGGATTATTCTGAATGCAGAATCTATAAATTATATAGATGCCACAGCAGCAGATATGCTAACAAAATTAATACATGATATTCGTGAAAGAGGACTCCAGTTTTATATTGCAGGGGCCATTGGACCAACACGAGATATCATTTTTAATACAGGTATTATTAAAGAACTGCAACGAGAGTTTTTATTCGTAAAAACAAAAGAAGCGGTAAATTTCTTTGATGATCCTAATGAAGTTTCTTTATTGGCTGCAAAAGTAGCTTATGAAAATAGTAGAATGGCTAAAACTAAAACAAGCCTAAATTAAATAAATCTCGTACCTTAAAGGTGAAGAGGTTTTCAAAAAATAAAAAAGTGTAGTATGAATATAGAACAGATATATACAGGTTGTTTGGCTCAGGGAGCTTATTATATTGAGAGTGATGGTGAAGTAGCAATAATAGACCCGTTGAGAGAGGTCAGTCCGTATATAAAAAGGGCTAAAAACGACAATGCAAAGATCAAGTATATATTTGAAACTCATTTTCATGCAGATTTTGTTAGTGGTCATGTCACCTTATCAAAGGAAACTGGTGCGCCGATTATTTATGGACCTACCGCAAACCCATCTTTTGATGCTATCATTGCTGAAGACGGACAAGAATTTAAATTAGGGAAGATTACCTTTAAAGTGCTACATACTCCAGGGCATACTATGGAGAGTACGACCTATTTGCTCAAAGATGAAAATGGTAAAGACCATGCTATATTTTCTGGAGATACCTTGTTTTTAGGTGATGTAGGTAGACCAGATTTAGCACAGAAATCTGCAGATATGACACAAGAACAATTGGCGGGTACTTTGTTCGATAGTTTACGTACTAAAATAATGCCGTTAGCAGATGATATTATTGTATATCCGGCTCATGGTGCAGGTTCTGCATGCGGTAAGAATATGATGAAGGAAACGGTAGATACTTTGGGAAATCAAAAAAATATGAACTATGCCTTAAGGGCAGATATGACTAAAGAAGAGTTTGTCAAAGAAGTTACCGATGGTCTGTTGCCACCGCCTAAATATTTTCCTCTGAACGTAAAGATGAATAAGGAAGGGTATGAAGATATAGAAGATGTACTTGATCGTGGTAATGTTGAGTTGTCTCCCGATGAATTTGAGAAGGCAGCTAACGATACCGAAGCTTTGGTATTAGATGTAAGACATCAAGATGAGTTTGTAAAAGGTCATATACCAAGATCAATATTTATAGGTCTTAATGGTGATTTCGCTCCGTGGGTAGGTGATTTAATTGCCGATACCAAACAACCTTTGTTATTGGTGATACCTGAAGGAAAGGAAGAAGAAGCAATCACCAGATTATCGCGTGTAGGTTTTGATGCTGCAATAGGATATTTAAAGGGCGGAATTGATGCTTGGAAAGAATCAGGAAAAGAAATAGACCAAATAAATTCCATCACGGCATCCGAGGCAAAAACTTTAATAGATAAAGGCAATGCGGTTTTCGATGTTCGTAAAGATGGCGAATACTTAAGCGAGCACTTAGTAGGTGCAATACATACACCACTTAGCGAGTTGAACAAGCATTTATCTGAATTTCCTGAGAATGGAGAGTTTTTAGTGCATTGTGCAGGCGGATACCGTTCTGTAATAGCATCGTCTATTTTAAAGAGCCGTGGCATCCACAATCTAATTGATGTGAAGGGCGGATACGGAGCGCTTAAAAATGAAGATTTACAGAAAACAGATTACGTTTGTCCGACAACATTGTAAATGCATTGGTTTCGTTTGTAATTAGTTTAATATATTTAAGAGATTATAATTAGAACTATGTTGAAAAATTTTATAGAGCGAGTTGGCTTAATGAATATTGTTTTGTTGTTAGTTGTGATTTCTATTATTATCGTATCGGAAGTTCTCTTTTTATCTGGTAAAAAACTAGATGCTATTTTCATAGCTTTTTGGGCACCGACGATTCTTGGTTTTATGAACTACTTAAAGTATAAAAAATAGTGGAATTCGTTCTAATTTATTCAATTGTTATTACTGCCATATTCTTGGTATGGTTACTTTTTGTGATTAGAATGTATAACAAAATGAACGAATAAAGTAATCGCTATTTTTATATAGATACTGCTGAATCCGGATTTTTTCTTAAATAACTTTCTACAATACGCTGGGTTTCTAGCGTATTTTTTTGTGGAGTGATAAACAACTCTAAATCTTCAATTTGTTCTATGGCAACATCGGTAGGTGCGAAGCCATACCCGGCATAATTGTTTTCTCTGATGATTACAAAACCGTTTTCATCTGTGTTTCTACCGTTGGTTCTTATAACAAGGGTAGCTTCCACTTCCTTGATGCTCTGTAAGGCATCTTCTACCCTTTGGTTGTATTCTTGTACCATTTCTAGATCAGAACAAATACCAATGCATTGCTTGATTTTGTAGTGCGAGCATACCGCTACATTTTCTTGCAGATGGCAATACTTAGGGCAAAGCTCAAAAGTGCTACACAGGGTTTCTAAATATTGTCTAGCTTCAGTGGGACTATAGCAAATGGCGACCGGATTCGGAGTCATCTTTATTTTGTTGAACGCAAGATGGATTATTCCGTTTCGATCTTCATATTTGAAAATGCCGTATTGTTGAATAGACCTTTTCTGAGCACTGTTGTATTTAGGGTAGTGGTGTTTAATTTCGGCAGATTCTTTTAATAAGGCAATCAGCTCATTACCGGTCTCTTCAAAATCTAAAGAAGCAGTTTCTGCACACAGCGTAATTTGTTTTGTTTTTTTGTCGTAAAAATGACCAAGCACTCTTTTTTTAATATTCTTGGCTTTACCAATATATATGATTTTTCCCTTACTGTCTTTAAAATAATACACGCCTGCTGTGGTTGGCAGTTTTAGATATTCTTCTTTTGGTAACCCAGGTGGTAAAGTTGCCTCTTGAGATTTTGAATTCAAGAATTGCTTAAAAACGGTGTCGGAATGCTCTGCCCTTAATAATTTATGAAATAATAAAACTGTGGCGTGGGCATCACCCCTCGCTCGATGTCTATCTGTTAGGGGTATACCTAATGCAGCCGTTAATTTTCCTAAACTGTAAGAGTTATATCCGGGTAATAATTTTCTTGATAAACGAACCGTGCATAATTTCTTTCTAGAGAAATCATGACCGAGTAATTTAAATTCGTTTTTGATGACGTTGTAATCGAAATTGACACTGTGAGCAACAAAAATGGTGTCCTTGGTGATTTCTACAATCTGCGGAATTAGTTCTTCTAACAATGGGGCATTACGCACCATATCATCATCTATACCTGTCAGTCCGGTAATAAATGCGGGTATCGCACATTCCGGATTTACCAAAGAAGTGAACTCATCTACCACCTCGTGACCATCATATTTAAAAATGGAAATTTCGGTAATTCTGTTACCTTTTATGCCATTTCCGGTAGTTTCTATGTCAATTATCGTATACAAAAAGAGAAGAATGATTTAGAACTGCAAAGTTAGCAGAAAATGCATTAACAGAAGTGTATCTCTATAGGTTAACATTTGATTAAAGCCATGCTGTACAAAAGGCAACTTAGATGTATTGGCTAATAGGTATCGTTATATTAAATTTCAATACCAAGTAGAATAATATGCGTTATTAAAGAGAAAAGGTTGTGGACTTGCGAAAACGGCTAGATAAGATTTCTAGCTTTTAATAGAATTTGAAATCAGTTGGTATTTATAGATGGTAAATAAGGGGGATAAAAAAAATGTGTATTTCTATTTTACAGAACTTGAATTATCAATAACCGCTACCCCTAAATTGTCGCTGTCAGTGGTATTGTTAGAGATTACTTTTTCAGTGTTATCTCGAACTACATACTCTGAAACTAGGTCATAGTCTTTCCCGCAAGAAGATAAACTTAAAAGAAAAATAAAGGCTGCTATAGGGACGAAAAAGGTTTTGGTAGTATTAAATTTCATGTAATTGGTGATAAAAATTATCCCGCTATTTTATTAGCGCATTTCGAAAATATTTAAACTTTATGCATTAACGATGAAAAGTTTGTTTTATTCGATGAAATGCACTCAAATGTTATTAACAACTCATGTTGATAACAAAAACGCCAAATAATATAAGTGTATTGATTTATGCCGTAAAAGAAATATGGAAGATTTTTCTAGTTAATAAATAAAAAACCAAGCCTTTCATATTCGTTACTGAGATATTTTACCGATTTCGATTAGTAATTGCCATAAAGGGCTTGATCTAGAAAAGGTTCATTGTCTTAAATATGTCACATTTAGTTTTTGCTCTTTTGTTGTGTAGTTTAATTATAAGTAGTGATTGAGATTCGGTTAGTTCGTAATATGTTTTCAGTGATTTTAATTTTCGCTCGCCCAACTTTGCCAATATTTGTAATTCCTCTTTTTGCCTTTGCTTTTTATTTGATATTGAAATCCGTCCCTTTGTTGGAAAGCCGGATTTGTGTAACAAACAAGTCAGTTTACTAAAATAGTATGTACTGATTAATGGCGTGGGTAGGCTTACCTCTAAATAAATACGAAATACCGGGTATATTCTAGTTTGTGATTGGGTGTTATGTTTTATTTTGATAAAAAGGGAATATGAGGTACAGTACAAGTACAACAAACTTCAAAAAACACCGAATTTAAAGTTAGCTTGATGTTAAGGTAAACTACAAATTAATAAATGAATGCATCTTTGCAACGAGTTTAGAATAAGTTTGAGTTAGTTGAATAACCGGTACATCCTCATATGTGTATCGGTTTTTTTTATGTTCTAAATTAAAGATATAATAAAGTGCGAAGTTTTGTTTGAATTATAGTTCAACTCTAATCTGATTGATTTTAAAAACCTGAGTTCTCAGAAGGTTTTGAAAAATCTGAACAATTCTCTCTTGATTCTTTTCAGGAATACGACCACCAATAATCCAATTTTTCTTAACGAACTTGGTGCTTTCTAAATTAAACTCTGACTTCAAAAGTAGTAGAGCTTGATCGCGAGTTTCGTCGTTCATTTTACTGAACATTTGTCTTATATTTTCGGTCATGGTTGGTATTGGTAGAATTCAAAAATAAATAAAAAAGTGTTTCAAATGAGTAATTTCTATTAATAGATACGAGCATGTTGATAACAATTTAATCTTAACTTGACATTAACTTAAATCGAAATCGATTTTTGGATGTCACATTTGTAAACTTTAATTTATCTTGAGTAAAATTGTAACATTTCATTTTACGCCACTTTTTTATAAAAATAATTGATTTATGAGATTTAAAAGACTATCAATAATTTGTTTATTCTTAATTGTGGTGTGCTCTGGTTTTGCTCAAGAGTATAAAATTCATTCTCATAATGATTATAAACAGAATATTCCATTTTGGAAAGCTTTTGGGGCAGAAGTACAGTCTATTGAAGTTGATGTTTTCTATGAAGATGGAGAATTGTTCGTGGCGCATGAAGTAAAAGAAATTAATGAGAACAAAACCCTGCAACGTTTGTATCTAGAACCTTTAAAAGAAGCTTTGTCGTTACAAATGATGACTAATAGGTCGTTACAATTAGTAATAGATGTAAAGACAGATGCCGTTAATTCACTTAATGCTATCGTAAGCATCTTAAAGCAATACCCTACGATTATTAATAATAAGGATGTTAGAATTGTTATTTCAGGTAATAGACCAGACTTGAAAGAGTATGTAAATTATCCTGAATATATTTTATTCGACTATCATAGTGTTGAACCGATTACAGACTTAAAAACACTTGATAAAATAGCAATGGTAAGCGTAAGCTTTAAAAACTTTTCTGAATGGAATGGAAAGGGAAGATTAACGGCAGAAGACTATGCAAGGGTTACAGATGTTATTCATAAAGCACATCAATTAAATAAGCCTTTTCGTTTTTGGGCAACTCCAGATTCTAAATCGGCTTGGAAAGCTTTTGTAAATATGGGAGTAGATTTTATCAATACTGATCAGCCTAATGAGTGCGTAGCTTATGTTTCTACTATAAGCCAACGGGTTGTTCAAAATACCGTTTTTTCAGAAGTGTATCGCCCTACTTTTGCATCTGATAAGGCAAAGCGAAATCCTAAGAATATTATCTTAATGATTGGCGATGGTAATGGCC
The DNA here is from genome assembly GCF_004364175.1 of Maribacter caenipelagi. Classification (GTDB taxonomy): domain Bacteria; phylum Bacteroidota; class Bacteroidia; order Flavobacteriales; family Flavobacteriaceae; genus Maribacter; species Maribacter caenipelagi. Next base: position 108,639 of record NZ_SNZW01000013.1, read on the forward strand.
TCACGCAGATTTCATCAACGGTATTAGCGAATAATGGTGAACTATCGCTTACCCAACTAAAGAGCATCGGTTTTATTAAAACGCAATCTGCCGATGATTTTACCACAGATTCTGCCGGGGCAGGTACTGCAATAGCTACTGGTGAAAAAACGAACAATAGGGCAATTGGCACCAATGCCATGGGAGATAACATTCCGAATATAGTAGAGATTTTATCCAAAAATGGTTTTAATACGGGTGTTATCACAACAGATGAAATTACAGGGGCTACGCCTTCTTCATTTTTTGCACATAGAACAGACCGTGGAATGGTACAGGAAATTGCATCTGATTTGAATTTTTCAGAATTGGAGTTATTTATTTCACAGCATACTTCTGCTGTTCATGGTATTGAAGAGGTAGGGTACCAAATGAAAACCGAAATAAAGGATATTGGTATAAGTATGGAAGAGAAGGTAGGTGCTTGGTTCAATAATACCAAAGATGAAACTTTAGAGTCCTATGTCGAAAGATTGTCGGTAGCTACCAAAAACGGATTGTCTTTCCTTGCGAATAAAAAGGAATCTTTTTTCTTAATGACCGAAGGGGCAAAAATTGATAGCTATGGGCATGAAAATAAAATTGAAGGTGTCATCAACGAGAGTATTTCTTTTGATAAAGCTATAAGCGAAGCTTTAAAATTTGCCGATACAAATAAGAATACTTTGGTCATTATCACTGCAGATCATGAAACGGGAGGGCTAACTATTCCACAAGGTAATGTTGACAAGCATGAAATTGAAGCAGACTTTACTACTCACGACCACACTGGTACTATGGTGCCAATTTTTGCCTACGGCCCAATGTCTTAAGAATTTCAAGGGGTCTATGAAAACAACGAAATATTCTCAAAGCTTCTAAAAGTATTGAATATTACTGTTCAAAAGTAGGTTTTAATCTACTATTTAATCGGCGGCTAATAGAGATCATTTGACCTAATGTTTACAATGTTATAATATCACTTCGATTAATTTATAGGAGATTTGTGAACTATGAAAATGAAGGGTATGGATAGTAGTGTTATTGAAGATTTGGTTTTACGTGTTAAAAAATCAGATCAAAAGGCATTCAATACATTGTTCGAAGTGTTGTGTGAACCCATGTATTCCTATGCCTGTTCCATACTCATGAACGATAGTCTTGCCCAGGATATCGTGCAAGAAATTTGGATAGATTATTGGCAAAAAAGACAAGATTTAGATGTTAAGTTTCTAAAATCTTATTTGTACAAATCTATACGTAATAGGTGCTACAATCATTTAAGGGATCAAAAATTCAATAAAATCCAATTAGAGGTCGCCAATTCGGTTTCTATAGACTCAGAAGTAGATCAGAGTTATGACGTCATTGAATTAGCGACGAAAATTAATAGCGTAGTTTCCAATTTGCCAAAAAGATGCCAGCTAATTTTTAGACTTAGTCGTGTTAATAATATCAACAATAAAGAGATTGCCAATAAATTGGATATTTCTCAACGTTCTGTAGAGAATCAAATTTCTTTTGCCTTGCGTCAATTACGTAAAGAACTTGCAGTGGCAAAAACCTTGTTTTCCTTTCTTTAGTTTCCATATCATTATCTAAAAGTTAAGTGAGAAGTTACTTTGTTAAGTAATCATTAAGCCTATTTTTTTGAGTGTGCGTACTTCATCTATTTCGGTACTTATCATTGAAACGATAGTATAATGACCGAAAAAGAAGTAAAAATACTCATGACCAAGTACCTAAACGGTACTATTTCTACTAAGGAAGAAAAGCTTTTGGAAAAGTTTGACGCTTCTTTAATTCTTAAAAATGAGCATAGTGTTTTTAAAACTGATAATCATAAAAAACGATTAGGTAAAAAATTGTTTAAAAAGATTCGCCAAAAACAAGATGGTAGATCTGTGACCCCATGGTTTAAAATTGCTGCATCTATTGCAATAATTATCAACTTAGGTTTCTTGACGTATTACGGAATCATTAGCCAAGAAAAAGAGCCAATTACCATTACCCAAATAACGGAAACGACGGAATGGGGAAAGAGAATGGATTTCACCTTATCGGATGGAACTAGAATAAAATTGAATTCGGGAAGTACCATTTCATTTCCAGAAAAATTTATTGGCAACACCAGGGAAGTAACATTAATAGGAGAAGCTTTTTTTAATGTTGCCAAGAATCCAGATAAGCCTTTTATTATAAAATCTGGAGATCTATGTACTACGGTTTTAGGTACATCATTCAATATTAATGCCTACCCTAAAAGTGATGACATTTCAGTGACCGTGGCTACGGGTAAAGTGCACATTGGCGCCAAAAAAAGTATGGTATACCTACACCCAAATGAGCAGGGAGTGTTCCATAAAAAATCCGATAGTATATCAAAGAACGATGTAGACACAAACAGTTTGATCAATTGGCAAAAAGGACTTTTAAAATTCAACGATATAACGGTTAAAGAAGCTCTTGGAATTTTAGAGAAGTGGTATGGAGTAAATTTTGTAATACATGATGATCAACCATTTGATTGTCATATAACTGCTTCTTTTGACAACGAAACCCTATCCAATGTTTTAGAAAGTATCACGTATGTAAAAAAAGACTTGTCTTTTAATCCATTAAAAAACAATACCATTCTGATCAAAGGAAAATGCAGAGATAACAACCAATAAATTAAAAAACCAATCTATGATGTAAACTTAAAAAAGAAGACAGCCTGTAACACTTTGGCGAGCTAAAACAGACTGTCGATTATTCAACGATTATTTAAAAAAAACAACCATTAAACATTATGTGAAATTATGAATTTGCTAACTAATAAACAATTTATCAAGTTGACATTCAATACGTTTTGTCTCCTTATAATCATGGCGATGCTGAATCCCATACTTGCAGCTGACCTTAGGGGCCAAAAATTAGAAAATTATAAAGTGGATATTGCCGTAAAAGGCGCATCGGTTTTAGATATTTTAGATGATATCGAAAATCAGACAAATTTTAATTTTGTCTACGATCGCAAAGTAGGTAGGCTTAAGAATACCTACAATATAGCTTATGAAAGCGTGTCTTTAAGATCGGTTTTAGAGCTAATGGCCAAAGATGCCAATTTAACCTTTAGAAGAATTAACAAAACCATTTCTATTACGGTTAAGCCAAAGGTGTATAAGAGAATAGTAGAGGTTGAGTTTCTCACTGTAAATGGTACGGTAACAGATCAAGGCGGTGTTCCTTTGGTGGGTGCAACGGTACTTGAAAAGGGAACTTTGAACGGAGTTACGACAGATTTTGATGGTAACTTCACCATTGATGTTAAGAGCGATGCTGTACTAGAAGTATCGTATTTGGGCTTTACAACTAAAGAAATAGCGCTACATGGTCAAACTACGTTGACCGTTCAGTTAGCGGAAGATGCTACCCAGTTAGATGATGTTGTTGTCGTTGGTTACGGTACTCAAAAACGATCGGATGTTACCGGTTCTATTGCATCGGTAAAGAGCGAAAATTTTAATAAAGGGGTAGTTGCCAATCCTGGTCAGCTATTACAAGGTAAGGTTGCCGGTGTTAACATTACTTCGGTAAGTGGTGAGCCTGGTGCCTCTCAGAATATCGTTATTCGTGGTATCGGTAGTTTTAGATCAGGTACTTCACCTTTGTTCGTTATTGATGGTTTTGTCATTGATAACACTTCCACGGGTGTAGCTTCCAATCCTTTAAATTTCATCAATCCGCAAGATATTGAGTCTATGGATGTATTGAAAGATGCTTCTGCCGCTGCCATATATGGAGCACGTGCTGCAAACGGGGTAATTGTAATCACTACCAAAAAAGGGAAGACCGGTAAAACGGAAATGAATGTTTCGGTCTCAACTGCTTTTGCAACATTGGCAAATAAAATTGATGTGTTTTCTGCGGATGAGTTTAGAACGCAGGTGCCAGCTGTTGGTGGTACTTTGGCCGATGGCGGTGCAAATACCAATTGGCAAGATGAGCTTACACAAACAGGGATATCTAAAAATGTAAACTTTTCTATGAGCGGTGGTGCTTCCGATAAGTTCAATTATTATACTTCAGTTGGGGTTGATGATCAAGAAGGTACGTTTGCAAATAGTTCTTTAAAAAGATATTCTGGTCGTTTAAACTTAAATCAAAAAGCATTGGATGGTAAGTTGAACGTAGATTTTAATCTTTCCGCTACCAGAACATTGAACAATAGACCAGATGCAAGTGCTACGGTTACAGATATGTTAGAGTTGAATCCTACCGTTCCTTTATACACGAATGGAGAACCAACGATATTGGATGATAACAGATTAAACCCGTTGATACGTAACGAAATTTATGCAGACGAATCTAACAGCAATCGTATTCTAGCCAATATTTCCCCATCTGTAGAAATTGTAAAGGGGCTAACGTATAAACTGAGCTTGGGTGTCGATTATTCTTCCACGAATAGAGATCAGCAACGTGCACCTTATGCCTTGTTAGAAGATTTAAATCAAGGGTATTTAAATACATGGATTACTACCAACCAAAATACTCAGGTAGATAATACCTTGACCTATACATTTGAAAAAGGTGATCATGGTGCAACGATTTTAGTTGGTCATTCATACCAAGAAGTATTTTTTCAACAAAAGAAATTTGAGTTGGAAAGTTTTGCTGATAATGACATCGACCCAAGATATCAAGATCAGATCAGTAGTCAAGAGTATCCAACCAGCATGTACTCAACGGCTGAGAAAAATGAGCTGCAGTCTTTCTTTGGTAGGGTAAATTATGATTATCAAGACAGGTATTTGCTAACGGCGACCATGCGTGCAGATGGTTCTTCAAAATTTGGGGAGAACAATAAATACGGATATTTTCCTTCTGTTGCCTTAGGTTGGAATATTAGTAAAGAGAATTTCTTGGCAGAAAGTACAGTTGTTAACAACTTAAAGTTACGTGCTAGCTGGGGGCAAACGGGTAGTCAAGAAGGTATAGATAATAAAGTATCCTTGGCGAGTTATATTGATAGTAAGAGCGACAATGATACCTATCCTTTAGATGATAGTGCCACTACTTTAGATGGTTACCCTTTTGGTACGGTACCTGCAAGAACTGCCAATCCTAATTTAAAATGGGAGGTAGCTACACAAACCAATATCGGTCTTGATTATGGTTTCTTGAACAATAAGATTACAGGTACAATAGATTACTTTAATAAAGTAACTACAGATGTAGTTTTGTTCGCCAATAGAGTAGATCCAATTCAGCCAACCGAGAAAATATGGACCAATCTTGAAGATTTGGAAATACATAACTCCGGTCTTGAATTTGCATTGGATTTTAGAACAATGATCGGTGAAGATTTCTCATTAAATGTTGGTGGTAATGCTACTTTCATAAACAATGAGGTAACAGATTCTCCTTTTGCCATTATTACCACTGGTGCTGCGCAAGGTGGCGGTCAAACCGGTGCTACGATCAATGGTTATTTAAATAATGAAGCTATCGGTACTTTTTACATGAAAGAATTTATCGGTATTGGTGATGATGGTTTAAATCAATTTAGAGATGTTACTGGCGATGGTGAAATTTTAGATGATGATCGTATTGCCGCAGGTAGTGCCTTACCAGATTTCACCTATGCGTTCTATTTGAATTTCGATTATAAGAATTTTGATCTAGGTTTTAACTTCAATGGGGTTTCCGGTAATAAAATTTATAACCATACCGCAATGTCCTCTTTTTCAAAAGGACAATTGAGCAGAAACTTGAATACTACAGATTTTGCTATTCAATTTCCAAACGAAGATGTAAGTAATTCCAACGAGGTTTCAACGAGATATTTGGAAGACGGTGCTTACTTAAAATTGAATAATGCTACGTTGGGATACAATCTTTTGGCAAGTAAAATAGGCTTGGGCGATTATGTGAACGATATACGTTTTACACTTACAGGTCAGAATTTATTCATTATTACAGATTATACGGGTTACAGCCCAGAGGTAAATACAGGTAGTGCAATAGATGATATTCAAACTTTTGGTATTGACCGGTATACTTACCCTAATTCAAGAACCATCTTGTTCGGTTTAAATGTATCCTTTTAACATAAAAAAACTATCAAAATGAAAAATAAACTAATTATATCGTCATTGTTTCTTGTCGCTTTGTTGACATGGAGCTGTACGGATCTAGAAGAAGAATTATTAGATGAATCATTGACCGGTGCCCAGGCAGAAGTTATTAGTGGAGCTATTGCGCCTGCTTACGGCTATATTTCTTGGACTTGGAGGCATACCAACTATTATGGTTTACAGTTAATACCTTCAGATGAAGCTATTTTGCCATATAGAGGAGGAACAGATTGGTTTGATGGTGGTAAGTTCTTGGCGGCACATAGCCATAATTTTACCCCTACAAATGATTTGGTTGCCAGTGGTTGGAATGAGCTTACTACCAATATTTCCAGAACCTTGGCAGCAATTGAAGTGCTGACTCCGTTAGCGGATGAAGGAGATGCAGAAGCTGCAGGGGCTTTGTATGAAATGAAAGCGTTAAGGGCTTATTTGAACATGTTGTTGTTAGACAGTTGGGGTATCGTGCTTAAAAAAGAATCATCTGAAGAACTTTCTGAGGTATTGAGAACCCAAGATGCCATTGATTATATAGAAAGTGAGTTGTTGTCTGTTGTTGATGTAATCAATGATGATAAAGGACCTGGTAGAATGACACGTCCTGCCGTTTACGGATTCTTGGCTAGATTAAATCTTAACGCTGCTGTATACCGTGACCCTTATGGTACGCCTAATTTTACGCAAGCCGATATGGATGCGGTAATAACATATACCAGCAATATCATAGACTCTGGAAGTTTTTCGTTATCTCCGGAGTATTTTGAACTGTTCAATGATGAAAATCATTCAAATCCTGAGTTGATATTTGCATTAGATCAACGTGGGGTATTGACAAGAGAGCATAGCCGTTGGGCATATTGGTCTATTGCAGGATCAATGTTTCCAAGACCGGAGTGGCCTAGTGCCGATGGTACTGACGGACCTGCCATTACTTCAGATTTTTATCAAACATGGGCAGATGCCTATGGCGATGTAGATCCTGCAGAAGCAGATGCGCGTTTCTATCAAAAAAATACCTTGGTGCCAGATGTACAATTGGCAGATTTGGAAGGTCGTGAAAAACTGTTGGAGACAGAGACCGAAGATAGTTTTTACTGTGTGCAAGATGTTGCTTTTGAAATGGACAGAGGTATTCTTCGTGGTATACAGTGGGGACCAAGAAAAGGTGATGATGGTCAGTTTCTTACCTGTGAAGACGGTACAGTTAAAATATTACCTGTAAGACAGGTAAAAGGAAACGGTCCTTCACGAGATATAGGGTATGTAGATCACACTTTAGAAATTGATTTCACTAATGAGGGGTCATTGCATAATACAGGATATAGAGTTTCTAAATATCAATTTAGTCGCACCTCACCAAACGGTAATGGTAACAGTAGTGTTGATTTGGTGTTGATGAGATTGGCTGAGGTATACTTAATGAGAGCGGAAGCTAAATTAAGAAATGGCGATACCGCTGGTGCTTTGGCAGACGTGAATATAGTAAGAACATCTAGAACAGCACGCCCAGAACAAACTCCCGCTCCTTTATCTACTATAGATGCGGATGACTTATTTCGTGAGCGTGGTTTTGAACTGTACTGGGAAGGGTTTAGACGAGGAGATCAAATACGTTTTGGAAAGTATGAAGATAGCTGGACAGAAAAAACGGATACAGATGTAAATCATAGATTATTCCCTATACCGCAAAGTGCCGTTGATGGTGCTTCTGGTATAGACGGATTCTTGGATCAGAATCCAGGATATTAATCAAAAACTAAATATATTTGGAAACGGTAAGAATGTAAGTTCTTGCCGTTTTTATTCTTTAAAGTGGGTAAATACCCCGAGGCTTGCCTCGCCTGTCTTCTTTAAAGTCTGAAAACGTCTTTTAAAAATGCCCCACGGGCTTACCCTAGGGAAATTTACTTCCATAAATAATTATACAATGCGAAAAATTTTAATGTTAATTGTTGTAGTACTGTTACAATGGGCGTGTACCTCACAAACAGCCATAAGTAAAGAAGAAACAAGTGTGTTTACCTCTAAAGAGGAAGCTCCGGTAAATATAATTCTCATGATCGGTGACGGTATGGGTGTTCCTCAAATTTCTACCGCTTTTTATTTTGAAGATCGAACTTCGAATTTTGAACGGTTCAAAAGTATCGGGTTTCATAAATCTTCTTCCACCAGTCATTGGATTACTGATTCTGCTGCTGGTGCTACTGCATTTTCAATTGGAGAGAAAACTTATAAAAGGGCTATAGGTGTTTCGGCAGATACGGTTCCAAAAGAAACGATTTTAGAAAAATTACAGAATAAAGGCTATAAAACAGGACTTATTAGTCTAACATCTTTAACCCATGCCACACCGGCTAGTTTTTATGCCCATGTGAAAGATAGAGATATGCATGAAGAAATAGCCGAGCAATTGGTTGTCTCTAATGTTGATTTTTTTGCAGGTGGTGGAAAGAAATATTTTAACCAGCGTAAGGATGCTAAAAACCTATTTCTAGAATTGGAAAATAGGCAGTACAATATTGATACTTTGGCATTGTCAAAGCCCAATGCATCTACTAAAAATGCATTTATTTTAACCGAGGAAGGATTACCATCAAAAATAGATGGTCGTGGTGATTTTTTGAAAGAGGCTACACAAAACGCACTACAGTACTTTGATCAGGCGAACCAGCCATTTTTTATGATGATAGAGGGGTCTTATATAGATTGGGGAGGTCATGCCGAAAATGCAGAAATGGTAATCTCTGAGGTTAGTGATTTTGATCGAACGCTGGGTGCTGTTTTAGATTTTGTAGAAAGTCATCCTAATACTTTATTAGTGGTTACAGCAGATCATGAAACTGGCGGAGTAAGTGTTGGTAAATTTTATGAAACAGATAAGGAAAGCGGTAAGAAAACAGAGGTGCCACAAAAGGTAGGTGTATATTTTAATACCGATCAACACTCGGGCGAATTAATTCCAGTATTTGCTAAAGGGAAAGGTGCTCATAACTTTCAAGGGATATATGAGAATAGTGAGATTTATCATCACATGATTAAAGTGATTTTGGAGAGTGAATAATGTTCAAGGAAACTAAAATAAATGGTATGGTCTTTATTTTATTAAACTTTTGAGATTTTACTATTTGATATATAACAATCCCCTCAACAAACCAGAGGTTTAACTTATTCTACCACTTTTTATAACCATCTAATAACATTAAAAAAGTTACTAATAGTAAATAAATACTGAATTTCGAAGTAAATATTTACTATTAGTAAACAAATGTTGCGTGTTTAAAATTTCTAAAATAAATATGAACGTACTTCTGAACGGAGCTTTTGCTTCATTCGGACTCTACTTTTGTATGTATGCTTTTAGAAAGCCTTTCTCGGTAGCAACATTCGATGGTCAACTTTTATTCGGTATCGATTATAAGATTCTTCTCATTCTGGCTCAGGTAGTTGGGTATATGCTTTCTAAGTTTATCGGTATTCGGGTGGTTTCGAGTTTAAAAGCACAGCATAGAGTGGCCTACCTAACGGGTATGATACTATTTGCAGAGCTTACACTTGTTTTATTCGGACTATTGCCAAAACCTTATAATTTCATCCTTTTCTTCTTTAACGGACTTTCCCTAGGGATGATTTGGGGAATTACCTTTTCTTATTTAGAAGGTAGAAAAATGACCGAAATTCTAAGTATTATTTTATGCTCAAGTTTTATAGTTTCTAGTGGAGCCGTGAAATCTGTTGGGTTGTGGCTAATGACCACTTATGCTATTTCCGAATTTTGGATGCCGGCGGTAACCGGTGCAATCTTTTTACTTCCGTTTTTTATATGCTTGTATTTTTTGAAAAAATTACCACCGCCAACGACAGAAGATATTAGTCTTAGAAAAAAAAGAAAACCAATGTGTGCGGCAGACCGCAAGCAGGTGTTCAAAAGATTTTCTTTTCCCATTATAATTTTAGTGGTCTTTTATACAGCGCTTACGGCATTGCGAGATTTTAGGGATAATTTTTCTAGGGAATTATGGGACAGTGTAGGCTGTGCCGGTGATGCTTCTATCTATACCTTGGCAGAACTGCCCATTGCATTTTTAGTCTTGTTGGTACTGGGGTTGTTCGGTTTGGTGAAAAATAATTTTAAGGCATTTATAGGTTTTCATTTCTTGTTGATATTGGCAAGTATACTTGTAGGTGTTTCTACCTTTTTATTTCAGCACGGTGCGATGTCTCCCGTATATTGGATGGTGCTCATAGGCTTCGGGCTGTATGCCTGCTATGTTCCTTTCAACTGTATATTTTTCGATAGAATGATAGCAACATTTAAAATTAAAGGTAACGCTGGCTACCTTATTTATATTGCTGATTCTTTCGGCTATTTGGGTAGTATGACTGTGTTGCTCTATAAAAACTTTGGACAACCCAACAGTTCATGGCTTCAGTTTTTTGTAAATGCTACCTACAGTATTGCATTTTTGGGTGTTGGTGTTTCCGTAGTGTCAATGTTTTATTTTCAAAAGAAATACAAGCAAGATAATTCTAGTTTCCATTTTAAAATACCTATTGTTAATGGCAGATATTGAGTATGATTTAGTTGTAGTTGGTGGTGGAGTATTAGGTACTTTCCATGCCTATCACGCTATGAAAAAAGGATTAAAAGTGGCTTTGCTCGAAAAAGATGCCATGCCCAAAGGGGCAACCGTTCGAAATTTTGGGCAGGTAGTACCATCTGGGATGAATACCAAATGGCAGCAGTACGGGCGTAAAAGTTTAAAGATTTATAAGAAGATTCACGCCAAATTCGATATCTCGGTACGTCAAGAAGGTTCTATTTATTTGGCTTCCAACGAGGAGGAAGTTCAGCTTATAGAAGAGTTAAAGGAAATAAATCGTGCCAATGATTACACATCCATACTATTTACAAAGACGGAATGTCTTAGAAAATATCCAGGACTAAACGACCAATATGTAAAAGCTGGCTTATTTTTTCCGGAGGAAATTACCGTAGAACCCCGTACTATGATCGGTCGTGTACATAAGTATTTAAAGAAAAAGGGTGTCAGTATTTTTTACAAAGCCAAAGTAATAGAATGTAACGCTCTAAATAACGAGGTAAGTACTCAATTGGCCAATGGTAGAATGCTGTTGTCTTCTAAAGTGATTATCTGTAATGGGAGTGATTTTAAAACCTTGTATCCAGAGATGTTCGCTACCAGCGATTTAGAAATTTCTAAGTTGCAAATGATGAAGACGAAATCACAGGGCGATTATAAAATTAGTGGTTCTATTTTAACGGGACTTTCCATAAGAAGATATGAGGCTTTTGCCGAATGCCCGTCATATTTAAAGATCAAATCCAAAGAACCATTGGATAGCTTAGAGAAAAAATGGGGTGTTCACATTTTATTCAAACAAGCTATGGATGGGGGTGTAATTTTGGGAGATTCTCACGAATATGCGGATGCGGATAATATAGATGATCTTGGGTTTGACCTTAATATGGATATTGATAATCTAATGTTGTCAAAAGCTAAAGAAATTTTTAGCTTACCTACTTATGAAATAGAACAACGCTGGTTCGGTATGTATTCGCAATGTAAAAACGCCGATATTTATGAGCGTACCATTGACAGGAATATACATATCATAACCGGTATTGGCGGCAAGGGAATGACGGGCAGTGCCGGTTTTTCAAAACATAACATTCAACAACTTTTTAATATTTAACATGCATACAATTAAATTGGCCGTATTTGATATGGCAGGTACCGTTGTCAATGAAGACAATGTGGTATACAAGACCTTACAGAGAGCTATTAATGAAAGAGGATTTCAAGTAACCTTGGATTTTGTCTTGGAACACGGTGCCGGTAAAGAAAAACATCAAGCTATAAAAGATATAATTAAAGCGGATATTGGTAGTGTTGATACAGATATGGCAGCTTCCATTTTTGAAGATTTTAAAGTATTGCTGGGTAAGGCTTACGAGCAATTGGAGGTTGATAGTTATGACGGGGTAGAGGACTTGTTGCTGGCCTTAAAGGAGAACGGAATAAAAGTGGCTTTGAATACCGGTTATGATACCCAAACAGCCCAGTTGTTATTAGATAAAATGGATTGGGTCGAAGGTAAACAATATGATGTTTTAGTAACTGCGGATGATGTTGTTCTTGGTAGGCCTAATCCAGATATGATCGTTAAGGCCATGATGAAACTTAACGTGCAACAAGAAGAGTTGGTGTTAAAAGCAGGTGATTCTATTATTGATATAGAAGAAGGTAAAAATGCCAACTGTGGTATAACTATAGGTGTAACTACCGGTGCACATACCAGACAACAGTTGCTTAGTGCAAACCCCACCCATGTTTTAGATAGCTTGACCGAATTAAAACAGTTGTTATTGCCATCATAAAGAATAAAATGAAGATAAAAAAAGCCACTGATTGTGGCTTTTTTTATTTGAATTCTGTGGTTAATTATATAAAAAAATAGAGCACTAGCATAGTTGCCGTGCTATTACTTCTATTTTCGGGTACATGGGCAATTCTACCATCAAAAAAAATAGAATCCCCTTCTTTTATAAGTACTTCTTCTTCGTCTATAATGTAGTAACATTCTCCCGAGAGCATGTATTTGAATTCGTAGGCATCGGTTTTCACCTTATCTCTTTTAGAATTTGGATGCACGTGTAGCAATACGGCTTCAAACCCAAGGCTATTCAGTTGTTTTCCGAAAATAAAGGAATACGAAAATCCTATGGCATCGTCTTCTTTTTCAATGGTTGTATTTTCCTCTTTTCTCGATACAATAAAATTGGCGCCATTAGATTGTGGTAGCCCGCTAAAAAAATCGGTCACCTCTATATCCAAAGAGCTAATAATTTTTAAAAGCACGGGTAAAGAGGGTATCGTTCTTCCATTTTCTATTCTAGAAATAAGTCCGGCAGTGACCCCTGCACGCATGGCAATTTCACTAATAGTCAAATTTCCATTTTTGCGAATTTCCTTTATTCGTTTTCCAATTCCAATAAGGTAATCATCCATTGATAAGTGTTCTCCTACAAACATAATGAAAAATAAAATGTATTGGTTTTTGGTGAGTGGTATGGCTGTTAACACCCATTATAAAGGGGCTTAACATAAAACTTACATTTTGCATATTTGTAAATAATGTTTAACTAACTTTTAGGTAACTTTAGCCTCGCAATGGTTGCAATTGCTTAATATATAATAGGCTTGTCATTGAATTTTCATTTAGATATTTGCTGAACTAACAAACCAAAGTTTACAAATACGAACAAAATGAAAAAAACATTATTAATTACAATGCTTGTATTCTTAGCAAGTTTTGTAGCACATGCCCAAACTGTATTTACGGGTACTGTGTTAGATGAAAACCAAGTTCCTTTGCCTGGTGCCACAGTGGTAGTGAAAGGAACAACGAACGGAGTTGCTACCGATTTTGATGGTAACTTCAGTATTGAACTAAACAGTTCAGATGATATTTTAGTGGTATCTTATATCGGGTACATTAAGCAGGAGTTTGAAACTGCGAACAAGCTTACGGGTACTATATCACTACAGCCAGATTCTCAACAACTAGATGAGGTTGTGGTTACCGCATTGGGTATAGAAAGAGAGAAAAAATCGCTGGGTTATGCTTCGCAAGAATTGGATAACGATGAAGTTGTTCAGGCAAGGGAACCCAACTTATTGAACAGCATGTCCGGTAAAGTTGCCGGTTTGCAAATTACCAACAGCCCAACTGGTTTGGGTGGTTCTGCAAGGGTTTCTATTCGTGGCGATGCTTCTTTAGATATTAATGGTAACTCGCCATTGTTCATTGTTGACGGTACACCTATTAGTAATGAAATTGTAGGGTCGAGCGGATCAGGTACACAAAGTGTAGATTATGGTAACGGCGCAGCAGAAATCAATCCGCAGGATATTGAATCGATCAACGTATTAAAAGGTCCGGCTGCTGCCGCACTTTACGGGTCAAGAGCTGCGAATGGTGCAATTATTATTACGACAAAAAAGGGAACGTCGCAAAGCAGTAAACTGGGAGTATCCTTTAATACCGGTATTACCATTGAAAATGTTTTGATGTTGCCAGATTGGCAAAATGAATATGGTCAAGGTAACAATCAACAGTTCTCTTTTGTTGATGGTAGCGGTTCTGGTATTGCCGATGGTGTTGATGAAAGTTGGGGACCTCGTTTAGATACCGGACTCATGATCGCACAATTTGATTCGCCAAGAACAGACGGTACTCGTGGTGGCGACACTTTTGTTAGTGATGCCGATATAATTCCAACGCCATGGGTTTCTCAACCGGATAATACTAGAGATTTCTTTGAAACGGGAATTACAAAGACCAATAGCATCGCTATTTCTAAAAGTGGAGAAATGGGGAACATGCGTTTGTCTTTTCAGAATTTAGATCAGGAAGGTACCTTACCGAATACCGATTTAAAGAGAAATACTTTAAGCTTTTCTGGTACCATGAACGTATCGGATAAGGTTAAGGTAAATGCCAATATGAATTATGTAAAAACCGACAGTGACAACAGACCTGCGGTTGGTTATGGTACAGAAAGTATTATGTACTTGTTTATCTGGTACGGTCGTCAATTGAATACCAATAATTTAAGAGATTACTGGCAGCCAGGTTTAGAGGGTACGCAGCAGTTCAACTACAACTACAACTACCACGATAACCCTTACTTTACCATGTATGAGAATACAAATGCGCAAGACAAGGATCGTATGTTCGGTAATGTGAGTCTTACCTATGACATCAGTGAAAACTGGAAGTTATTATTACGTAGTGGTCGCGATTTCTATAGAGATTTTAGAGTTCGTAAAAGAGCGTTTAGTACACAGCGTTTCCCATTTGGTACATACCAAGAGGATAATATTTTCTTCGAAGAAAGTAACTCAGATTTCTTATTGAGTTATGATAAGGATTTTGGTGAAAAGTTCAATTTAAATGTTTCCGCAGGTGGAAACCAATTGCGCCAAAAGCAAGATTTCACTAAAAGTGTTGCACCACAATTAATTAACCCTGGGGTGTATTCTTTTAACAATAGTAGACAGGCGGTACAGGTAAGTTCTAACAACAGTGAAAAACGCATCAACAGTTTATATGGGTATGCACGTTTTAGTTATGACAATGTATTGTTCATGGATATTACAGGTAGAAATGACTGGTCTAGTACTTTGCCTGAAGGAAACAACTCGTATTTCTACCCATCGGTAACATTAAGTGGTATTGCCAGTGATATGTTCAATATGCCAGACTGGGTAACGTTTGCTAAAGTAAGGGCTGCTTATGCTGAAGTTGGTAATGATACCGATGCATATAGGTTACGTAGCTTCTATCAAAACGAAACTCCGTTCGACGGTTCTACGCCAATATTGACGGAATCATCTTTAATACCGAATGCAGATTTAAAACCAGAGATTACAGGTTCTTACGAATTCGGTTTAGATCTACGCTTCCTGCAAAGCAGAATCAATTTAGATCTTACGTATTATGACAGTTCTACTAAAAACCAGATTATCAACATTAGTACAGATATCGCTAGTGGTTACAGTAGTCAATTGATTAATGCCGGTGAAGTTCGTAACTACGGTTTTGAAGCTATTGCGAACTTTGTTCCGGTACTTACAGATAACTTTAAATGGAGCTCAACGTTCAACTTTGCTACCAACAAAAGTGAAGTGACAGATTTAGGCGATGATATCCAGTTCACCTTAGCTTCAGCGAACGGGGCATA
Organism: Maribacter caenipelagi; assembly: GCF_004364175.1. GTDB lineage: Bacteria > Bacteroidota > Bacteroidia > Flavobacteriales > Flavobacteriaceae > Maribacter > Maribacter caenipelagi. Next base: position 124,548 of record NZ_SNZW01000013.1, read on the forward strand.
TATTCAAGCTCGTGAAGGTGGTTCTATCAGTGCGATTTACGGTAGAGGTTTTCAAAGGGTAGAAGATGAGGACAGCGAGTATTTTGGTCAAATGATCATCAATAATCAAGGTATTCCAGAACGTACGGATGATTTAGTTTACCAAGGCGATTATGCACCAGACTTTACTTTGGGCATGCAAAATACGTTTAAGTATAAGAATGTTGACCTAGGATTTTTGATCGATACCAGACAAGGTGGTATCGTAGTTTCTAGAACAAAAACCATTGGTAGTACTTCTGGTCAATTGCAAGAAACATTGGAAGGTAGAGAAACAGGTATCGTTGCAGAAGGCGTAGTAAATACCGGTACTGCAGAGAGTCCTAATTATGTGCCAAATACCGTAAATGTAGATGCTAGAACATTTAATAACAGATACTACGAGAGAGATAATGTTGAAGCTGCAAAATATGATGCTTCTTACACTAAACTACGTGAGGTTTCTTTAGGGTATTCTTTCCCACAGAAAATGATCAACCAATTGCCTATTACCAATGCAAGAATTTCTGTAACAGGTAGAAACTTGATTTTATGGACAGATAACCCACATTTCGACCCTGAAACGGTTGGGGTATCGGGTGGTACGCTACAACCGGGTATAGAGAATATGTCTTATCCAAGTTCACGTTCGTTTACCTTCAATTTACAGGTTAATTTCTAAGAGTAGAAGAAACTATTAATTAAAGAAATCATGAAAAAAACACTATTAATTATATGTTCTTTAGTACTGGCGGTAAGCTGTACCGAAGATTTTGAAACGATCAATATAAACCCTAACTATCCTGCTTCTGCTGAGCCAGGTTTATTATTGCCGGGCGTACAAAGAGAGATGGCTTACAATTGGGGCGATCAAGGTTGGGAAGAAGGTTTTACCGTAGTACAATATGGGGCTAGACTGCAGTTTACCAGTGGTGATACTTATAACTGGTCTCCTTCCGGTGATCCTTATGATAACGCTTATGCTTCTTTAAGAGATGTAGAAAATATTATTAGGGATACCGAAGCTAACGAAGATGCCCAGAATTATTACGGCGTTGCCTTGGTGATGAAATCTTGGATCTATTCTTATGTTACCGATGCTTACGGAGATGTGCCTTACTCAGAAGCTACCATGGGTATTGAGAATGGTAATGTTACTCCTGCTTTTGATGCTCAAAGTGCTATATATGCCGGTATTTTGGCAGATTTAGAAACTGCGAATACGGTTTTGACAGATGCCGATAATATTTCAGGTGATATTTTTTACGATGGCGATATTGAAAAATGGAGAAAATTTGCCAATTCGTTAAGATTGCGTTTGTTAATGAGAATCAGTGATGTGGATAATGCAACCGCAGTAGCTGGTATGACTCAAATTACGAGTAATCCTTCTGCATACCCTATTTTTGAGAGTAATGAGGATATGACTTTCGTGGCATGGAATTCAGATAACCCACAGCCAAAATATGACACACGTAGTGGTAGTTTTGATGAGGTTCGTTTAAGCCAAACCTTAGAAACTCGCTTAAAGGATTTGAACGATAACAGATTGTATGTTTTCGCACAGCCTACTACAGCTTCTGAAAAGGGAATTTTCTCTGAAGATTTTGATGATTATGTAGGTATGCCAAATGGTTTGGATGATGAGGCTGCATTAGGCTACAGTCCGTCTGAAAACCCAGATGAGTCCGGATCAAATTTCATTTCCAGATTGGGTATTTTGTTAGGTTGTAGAGCATGTAACCCAGAGCAGGCATCTGCTACCGCTTCACAGACCATTATCATGAGCTATTCTGAACTACAGTTCATTTTGGCAGAGGCTGCGGAAAGAGGATTCATTTCTGCAGGTGATGCGGCAACGTACTATGAAAACGGAATTAGAGCTTCTTTTGAGTATTACACAGAAAGAGTTGCTGCTGGCGGATGGTCTGATATTGCAAACGCTATGCAAGCAACGGATCTTGATGCCTATGTAGCGCAAGATGCCGTAGCTCTTACGGGCGATGCCGATGACAACCTGGCTAAAATTGCACTTCAAAAATGGATTTCTCTTTTCTATACCGGTTTTGAAGGCTGGTCCGATTGGAGAAGAACGGGAATGCCAGAGGTAATTCCTGGTCCAGATGCCGTGAACGATGGTATGGTACCGGTTCGTTTTCAATATCCTAATTCTGTAAAATCCACGAACAGCGAAAACTACAATGCCGCTGTACAAAGTATGGGTGCAGATGATATTAATACCAAACTTTGGTGGGATGTTGATTAAGCATAGGATTAAAAAATACTCTTCAATTATTGCACTGACCATAGGGATGACCTCCCTATGGTCTTGTGATTATGACAAGTTGGATAATATGGGTGCGGAAAATACCCATGTTGTGGTCATCGGTTTTGATGGGTTGAGTCCCGACGGACTCCAGAATGCAGATACGCCTACTTTCGATAAATTGATGCTAGAAGGTGCATCTACAATGCACGCTAGGGCAGTTTTGCCAACAAGTTCAAGCACCAATTGGGCTTCTATGATCATGGGTGCAGGACCAGAGCAACACGGTATTACTTCCAATTCATGGGAGAAGGATAATTTAGTTTTACCGGCAGTTACGCAGAGCGAACCGTTTTTATTTCCTAGTATTTTTCATTTAATCCGTGAACAACGAAAATCGGAGAAAATCGGAGCCATTTATCATTGGGGCGGTTTTGGTCGTTTATTTGAAAAAAGTGCCGTTGATTTTGACGAAAATCCGGCTACGGAAGAAGAGACTGCCGTAAATGCCAGTAGTTATATTAAAGTAGAACAACCGTTATTTACGTTTATTCATTTTGACCATATTGACCACGCAGGTCATGAGTTTGGGCATGGTACAAAAGAGTATTATACATCTGTTCAAAAAGGAGATTCATTATTGGCTGAGATTATGAAAGCGATAGCGGAATCTGATATGGCAGATAATACCATGGTCATCATTAGTTCCGATCACGGGGGTACAGGAAAAGGGCACGGTGGTGAATCTATGGATGAAATAGAAATACCATTTATCCTTTGGGGAAAGGGTATTAAAAAGAACTACCAAATTAAATACCCGGTATATCAATACGACAATGCAGCAACCGTTGCACATGCATTACGTATAAAAACACCGCGTGCTTGGATAGGTAGACCTGTTATTGAAGCATTTGAGGGCGAAAAAATAGAAGATGATTATCCTGTTTTGGTACAATTGAAAGACCCAGAATTGTCTAATCCGGCAAAAGGCTATGCTGCTGAAGGCGGATTGTTCAATGATTCTGTTGAACTCATTTTAAAGAATCCGAATTCGGTAGGTGAAGTAAAGTATACATTAGATGGAAATATGCCCAATAGTGATGCCGACACTTTTTCGTCACCCGTAGTGCTTACAGAAAACACGGTGGTTAAAAGTGCTGTTTTTGTAGACGGTACATTGAGTAGCGGGGTAAAAGAAGCGTATTTCAGAATTAAACCAGTGACATTAAAAGCTCCTGTTTCTTATGAGGTTTTTCATTTGGATAACCTGTCGTTTATTCCATCCATCGGCAATAGAAAACCAGATGCCACAGGTGCCGTATTCGAATTTTCATCGGAAGAGGTGGGTCAACATATTCAATCAAATACGTTGTTCCGCTTTAAAAGTATACTTGAAATACCTACGGATGACAACTATAATTTTGCCATAAGATCAGATGATGGTAGTCAGTTATTTATTGATGGTGATTTGGTGGTAGATAACGATGGTGACCACGGCGTAAGAACAAAAAACGGAAGCATTGAACTTGAAAAAGGGAAGCATACCGTTGAGGTACTTTGGTTTAATGGTGGAGGTGATGCTTGGTTAGATGTGTATGTGAAAAGTAGTGAAATGCCCAATCAGATCTTGTCGACCAATCTTTTAAGAAACTAACATTGAAAAGGTACAAATATCTCTTAGTTATACAGATTCTTTTGGTATCGGCATTTTGTTATTCTCAGGGTATCGATAAACAATTACCCAGCTGGGAAGAGGGAATAATGGATATTCACCATATCAATACAGGTAGGGGAGATGCCGCTTTTGCCATTTTACCGGACGGTACTACTTTATTGATCGATGCTGGCGATATGTCTGAGACCCACCCGAGAACACTGTCGGCAAGAAATGCACCTAGATTGCCAAATACCAATAAAACAGCACCAGAGTGGATCGTTGATTACATGCATCAATTTTTTCCGAAAGGATATAAAAAACAACTGGATTATGCGCTGATCACACACTATCATGATGATCATTTTGGTGAATTGGATAGTTTAAGGATAAAAGCCGAAAATGGTGATTATAGGCTCACTGGTATTACCGAAGTAGGCAATAAGTTTCCTATACATAAAATATTGGATAGAGGCTTTACATACCCCATTAATTTACGTAACCCCGAGATTCAAAATCAAGAAAGGTTTCAAAATGATGCCTATGGTATGGTGCCGACGCTTAAGAACTATTGGAAGTTTCTATCGGCTGAACAAACTCGAAATGGTTTGGTACACGAGCAATTGATACCAGGGCAAAATAACCAGATCGCTTTGGTGAACAAAGCGAAAAAGTATCACAATTTTAATATTCGCAATATTGCCGTAAACGGAACAGTTTGGACGGGGGTAGGTAATGATACATTGTCTCTCTTTTCAAAAGGGGAATACCCAGGTGAGAATAATTTGAGTACCTGTATTAAAATTAGCTATGGTAAGTTCGATTATTTTACCGGTGGAGATATAAGTGGAGTAAATGGTATAGGTGCTACCGATGATAATTCTGTGGAATCTCATATTGCACCCGTTATTGGAGCGGTAGATGTGGCAACCTTAAATCACCATGGCAATCGCGATTCGCAGAATGATGTCTACGTGCGCACATTGAGACCACGGGTATGGATTCAACAAAACTGGTCATCAGACCACCCAGGTGATGAAGTATTGAGAAGAATAACATCCAAAGAACTATATCCCGGAGAACGTGACATTTTTTCTAACGTCATGTTACAGGCAAATAAAGATGTTATTGGTGGTAGATTAAATCAATACAAAAGTCAAAATGGTCATATAGTGCTACGCGTATATCCTAATGGAAATAGCTACGCCATTTTTGTACTTGATGATACCACGGATAAAAGAGAAATAACCGCAAAATTCGGACCGTATGAAGCAAGATAAACTACAGAACAAGCGTACTGAAGGCGATATTAATCTGACGGCAGCGAGGAAAGAATGGCATGAAAGCATTACCGATCCTAAAACCTTAAAATTATTGGAAAAAGATGCGCGTTTCTTTTTTCATCAAGCATTATCAACTCCGTGCTTAGACGTGCTTGGTAATTGTAACGGCGCACATATAGAAAATATATCGGGTAAGCGCTATCTTGATTTTCATGGTAACAATGTGCATCAATTAGGATTTTCGCATCCTAAGTTGGTAAAGCGTTTAACCGAGCAATTGCAAGGCTTGTCTTTTTCTACCCGAAGATATACGAATGAGCCTGCTATAAAATTTGCAGAGAAGCTCTCCTCCTTACTTCCTTCAGATTTAAATCGGGTTTTAATGACCCCAAATGGTAGTTCGGCAATCGGTATTGCCCTAAAACTTGCACGAGCCATTACGGGCAAGTTTAAAGTGGTCTCTTTCTGGGATTCTTTTCATGGCGCTTCTTTAGATGCGATCAGTGTTGGTGGCGAAGCGGTTTTTAGGGAGTATATGGGGCCCATGATGCCGGGAGTTGAACGTGTTCCGCCACCGGTAACCTATCGCGGAATTTTTGAAGGTAATGAAGCCAAATGTTTGGAGCATTTAGAATATGTTTTCGCCAAAGAAGGTGATATTGGAGCCTTTGTTGCCGAAACCGTAAGAAATACCGATGTACAATTACCATCTGTAGGGTTTTGGAAAGAAGCACGTGCCCTGTGCGATAAATATGGGGTGGTACTTATTTTAGATGAAATTCCCATTGCCTTAGGTAGAACAGGTAAAATGTTCGCTTTTGAACATTATGACATTGAACCCGATATTCTTTGTTTGGGCAAAGGATTGGGAGGCGGAATTTTTCCTCAGGCATGTATCGTTACAAGAGATAGGTATAACACATTCCCAGATATTTCATTGGGTCATTATACCCATGAGAAAAGTCCGTTAGGTGCCATGGCAGCTTTAACTACCTTAGAAATTATTGAGGACGAAAAAATCTTGCATAAGGTTGCCGGTGACTCGCTGAACATGTGTACATCAATGACCATATTAAAAGAAAAGTACGAACTGATTGGTGATATACGTGGTCGCGGCTTACTGTGGGGTGTTGAGTTAGTTACCGATAGGGAAACAAAAGAAAAGGCGGTGCAGCAAGCAGAACAGGTAATGTACGAATGCCTTAAAAACGGATTGAGTTTTAAGGTGTCTGCCGGCAACGTACTACAGTTGGCGCCAGCTTTGACCATCTCAAGAAAAGAGCTAAAAGAAGCCTTGATAATTTTAGAAAATGCACTGGAAAGTGCGAGTAATTAGATACGTATGAAAACAATAAAATTTAATGTATTGGTTATCCTTTTATGGGGAACTGTTCTGAATGCCCAAAAAAAGGCAGCTTTTGTGGTTCAGCCTTATTTGCAAGATGCAAACCCTACCGAAATTACCGTTAAGTGGGAGACATCGTTAGGTGAAGAGAGTGTTGTGGAATATGGCACTTCACCAAAATTGGGGAAAAAGACAAACGGAAATGCTTATGATATTAACTTCGGTACTTCTCGTATTCATGAAGTACACCTAACCGGACTCAAAAGGTTTACTACGTATTATTATCGAGTAAAGACCGGTAAGTTGGTATCCGATATTTTTCAGTTTAAAACTCCTCCATTTGCTAGTGATAACGAATCGTTCAACTTTTTGGCGATGAGCGATATGCAAATAGATCATCAGAATCCAGATAAGTTCAATGAAATAGTAAATAAAGGAGTGCTTCCTTTTTTAAAGTCGGAATATGGTAATGACGTGCCAGATGATTTGGCAATGGTATTGATTCCTGGAGATTTGGTGGAGAACGGAGCAAAATATGAGCAATGGCAGAATGACTTCTTTGAGCCCGCGCAAAATCTATTTGCTGAAGTACCCGTATATCCTGTATTGGGGAATCATGAACGAAACTCCAACTATTATTTCAAGTATTTCAGTCTACCTAAGAATGGTACGGCTGCCTATGCAGAACATTGGTGGTATAAAGATTATGGCAATACGAGAATCATCGGGCTGAATTCTAATGATGGTTATCGTGATAGTAGAGAACAATTTGCATGGTTAAAATCATTGCTTGAAGAGACGGCTAAGAATGCGGAAATCGATTTTGTTTTCGCACAATTGCATCATCCGCATAAATCAGAATTATGGATTCCCGGTGAAGAGGAATCTTCTGGCAAAGTGGTAAAAATGTTAGAAGAGTTTACTACAAAAACCGGTAAACCCAGTTTGCACTTTTTTGGTCATACGCATGGCTATTCAAGAGGACAGTCTAAAGATCATAAACATCTTTGGGTCAACGTAGCCTCGGCAGGAGGCGCAATAGATAATTGGGGAGAATTTGAAGGTAGGGATTATGATGAGTTTAGCGTTACCCAAGATGAGTATGGTTTTGTTATGGTTGAGGTAGACGCCAATAAGAACAACCCTAAATTTACGATCAAAAGAATAAGCCGTGGTAACGAACACAAGTTCAGGGAAAATGAAAAGACCGATGAAATCGTTATCTACGCAAATGCACATAAACCTGATACTCCAGAAGCTATAGCATTTAATGGTAATGTGGAGTACACTGGAGGAATGTTAAAGGCGCAACCTTTTAAAAGCACGTTGAAAGATGCCTACCATGCGGCTTCGCACTGGCAAATAGCCACCATCGAAGATTTCAGTGATTTGGTATTGGATAGTTGGAAGCAATCTGAAAACTGGTATTACGGGGAGAACAGGCAAAAAAATGATAACTTAACCGATGAGCCTACCAAAAGGCTAAAACCAAATACCAATTATTATTGGCGTGTACGTTATAGAGACCAGCATTTAAATTGGAGCGATTGGTCAAAAACGCAGTCGTTTAAAACAAATAATTAATTGATTATGAAAGTACTATTAAGAATGTTTTTGGTGACATTGCTATTTGTGACCACACAGATAAACGCCCAAGAAGATAAAAATCCCAATGTGTTTTTAATTACGTTGGATGGCGTGCGCTGGCAAGATGTATTCACAGGTATGGATACTGACCTATTGAATAGTGAATTCACACAAAATAAAGATTTGCTGATCCAAAAATTTGTGGGTAAATCAACCGAAGAAAATAGGGAAATGGTCATGCCTTTTTTTTGGAATACCATTGCTAAAGAAGGACAATTGTATGGTAATAGAAATAAAGGGAGCAAGGTAGATTTGACCAATAAAATGCTGTTTTCCTACCCTGGGTACAATGAGATTTTAACGGGTAAGGCAGATGACGTCCATATTGATAGTAACGATAAAAATTATAATAAGAACGTAACGGTTTTAGAATTGGCAAACAGCCAAGATGAATATAAGGACAAAGTAGCGGCCTTCGCTAGTTGGGATGTGTTTCCGTACATCATCAACGACAAAAGAAGCGGTATACCTGTTAATGCGGGCTATATGAACGCAATTGGAGATCTGAACGAAAAAGAACAATTTTTAAATGAGATTCAAGAGGAGGCTCCCGTAATTTGGGAAAGTGTGCGCTTAGATGTTTTTACGCATCATTATGCAAAAGAATACGTAAAAAAGAACCATCCGAAAGTGGTGTACATCTCTTATGGTGAAACAGATGATTTTGCACATGGCGGTCAGTTTGATTTTTATATGAAATCATTGCACAATACCGATGCTTTAATAGCAGATTTGTGGGATTATGTACAAAATGATGCATTTTACAAAGACAATACCTATTTCATAATCACTACAGATCATGGTAGGGGAAATGGTGTTCAAGAAGATTCTAAATGGACAAGTCATGGTACAGATGTAAAAGGAGCCGAGCACACTTGGATCGCTATTTTGGGACCAAAGGTAAACCCTGTTGGAGAAGTGGGCAATGGTCAACTATTTGCAAATCAGATAGCACCAACGTTAGCTAAAATATTAAGCTTAAAATCGGATGATAAGTCAATGTCGGCAAAGCCCATAAACTTAAAATAACATTGACAATTTCTTTAAATAAAAGATAGTATTAATCGCCATTTTTACGGTGAGTTTAGAATAATTTAGAGTTGTTAAAAAGCCAATGCCAATTAATTTTGGTGTTGGTTTTTTTGTAACTAATTAAAAATTAAAAGGGCGGTTATTGAGATTATAACAGCCTTTTAATATTATCGTCAATGAATCATTCTAAGATAAAACCTAAAAAATATGATGTAGTTCTATTTTTGCATAATTCTTATTTTATGGTCATTTTTTTATTATTTAATCGGTTGTGTATTGTTTCGTACTTTTATTATAAACTTTCTACTGCATATTTTAAGTAATTGCTAGCCAAATTCTTTGGTATTCCTATTGTGTATTGCATTTTGTATAGAAATCATTAGTTATTTACAAAATATAGTTGTAAGTTAAATCCTGTTAATTTAAGCTTTAAATTTCCCCCTGGGATTAACAAATATTATTAGCTATGAATATAGATACTGTTTGTATTATTGATGACGACCCGATTTGCGTTTATGGGACTAAAATTCTTTTAAACCATAACAATTTTATAAGTGCTAATATTTTAATTTATGAAGATGGAGCAGAGGCGTTGATAAATTTAACATCGCAATTAGATAAGGGTCAGCCAATGCCAGATATTATTTTGTTAGATTTGAATATGCCTGTTATGAACGGTTGGGAATTTTTGGACAAGTTTCACGAATTAACTTTAGCTAATAAACCGCGAGTATTTATTGTAAGTTCACATTTTAATAAAACAGAGATTGAAAAAGGAAAAAGTTATTCTTTAGTACGTGATTTTATTTCGAAACCTTTAATTGCTAAAAATTTGAATGATATTATTGCTATGAGTAAGATAGCGGTGTAAACTTTTTCGTTCACTAAAAGTGAAAATAATAGAAAAGATGGTTTTTACTAATGGAGCTAGATTATTACCTAACTGTCTTCCCAACTAGCTCCAGTTCTGTAAATGCAGCTGGCTGTCAAAAAAACCAAACACTTTAAAATAAAAAAGTCCGACAAGTTTACTTGTCGGACTTTTTTTGTTCTAAAGCGCAAATGAGTTGCGCTTAATTGTGGAGCCGGAGGGTCTAGAACCTTTTTCCTTAAACGCCTATGCATAGGGGTTTAAAGAGCTTATAGTTTTTATACTCACCGAATAGGTGACTTTTTAACAACCCGAACAGATTTTTCGCTGTAAATAATTAAAAATTTAGGCTAGATGTGCTTCTACCCCAAATAAACTATTGATGCATTTTGGCACTAAAAAATTATAAGAGTTGACAGTAATTGGTTATGAAATCTACCATTCACCATCTTTTTATTTTAGAGGAAAATGCAGTAATTAATCAAACTGCACTTAAATAGATTACTCATCTCTGCCCAGTAGAACGTTAGGGTTATAATATTTTGAATTTTCACAAACAGTTTGAGTCCCGTAAAAGGTCAATTAACGAAACTACTAAAAGAGACCATGAACAGGACAGCCTCTAAAAAGGTATTTTATATTTTAGAAATGGTACTGTAATTCGGCCCTATTTTGGAACTTTCCCTATTTCCTAAATCAGTATCACCAGATGGGGGGCTTTATAGGGTTATTTGTATGAAATAGTACTAATTGTACTATACTGTTGTGGCAATAAAGCACTACAAAAAATAGGGGTTTAACATATTAAATGAGTTCGTTGTCCTCTAAAGTCTTTTTGAGCTTAGAATGATTCTCCCAGAACCTGTCTTTTATTTTTTGCATGATGGCCTCAAAATCGGGATGACTTTTTAAAGGTTTAATCAAAGGTTCATCTTCAATTAATAAAAACCAATACAGATAATTCTCTGTTTCGGAAAATATTCTAAGCTGTTCGATAGCCTCATTGATTTTTCCTTCATAAGCGTATTTCCAAACCAGATTCACACTTCTATAAATGGATTGATCATTTTTACAGTACTCTGAGAAATCGTTAAATAGTTTCTCAGCTTTAGTATCTAAACCCATTTTCTTATAGACCAGTGCAATTTTGACGTTTTCCTGTAGATAAATATCCAGTCCCTTTGCTTCCCTGGTTTCGACAAATTTTTTAAAATAGAAATAGGCACTGTCATAATTTTCCTCGATGTAGTACAACTTCCCTATGTCCTGTAAAATATCGAGCCTAGTCGTATCCTTATTCCATTCCTCAATCAGCAAATTCCTGATACGCTCAATATTACCATCCTTGGCGAACAGAATAAATGCCTTTAGGTGCGGAGCAAAATAGTTTTCAGCGTTATAATCCAACGACTTATTGATATATTTTAAGGCTTCATCTGCAAATCCTGATGACACTAGCGCATTACTTAGCTGTAAATAAGTATAGCTCTGAGTGAAGGAATCACTCGCTACATTTAGCTGGACCCCTTTTAATGCGTACTCTAGGTACTTGTTGGTATTGGGAACCATGTGAGAATAAAATTCCGCAAGCATTTGCACCGCCAAAGATGAATTAGGGTTGTACTCCAGTGCCTTGTTAAGATGGGGCAAGGCCAATTTGTACTCCTTTGTTTGTATGTAGTAAAATGCCTTGGCGACTAGGCTTTCGGCAGATTTTGAATCATAAAGTAAGGCCTTATCCGCAAAGCTATTAATCTTTTCGGTGTATTGCTTTTCGAGTTGGGACATTTCGAGCAGATAGTATGAAATAGCGATGTTGGCATAGGCCAAGGCAAACTCCGGATCCTGCTCTATAGCTTTTTCAAATAATGAAATGGCCTTTTCCAAACCTTCATTAGTGCGCGAATAATAAGGATCCAATGCTTGTAGGTAGTAGTCATAGGCCAATAGATTGTCAGTTGGTTTTTTTTCAATTTGCTCCAATTCGGCCGGTGTTACGACGGCTGCAATGGCATCCGCGATTTTTTTGGCCACATCGTTTTGTAAAGCAAAGATGTCTACTACTTCCCGATTGTATTGTTCCAACCAAATTGGGGTGTCCGATGAAGCTTCGATCAATTGAATATTGAGTAACACCTGATTTCCGATTCGTTGGCCACTACCTTCTACCAAGTAGTTCACATCAAGTTCTTCGGCAATCTCTGGAATGCCCTTCTCGGTTTTTCTGTACTTCTCTACCGAGGTTCTACTGATGACCCGCAAGTCTTCAATTTTCTGAAGGTTGTTTAATGCAGATTCCATCAACCCGTTTACAAAATAAAGATTGGTGGAATCGCTGCTCTCATTTTTAAAGGGCAATACTGCGATGGATTTTTCAATTTCCAATTGATGAACCTTATCGTTTTTACTAAAAATTAAAAAGGAAACAACCAGAAGTATAACGGATGTTACAGCAATAAGCGGCAATTTGTAAAGCTTCAAATAGTTTGGCTTAACCTGTTCGATTTCTACTTGTACATCACTTTTTCCAACTTCGCCAGGGGAATATCCGTACTGTTCACGAAAGCATTTAATGAAATAGGAAGTGCTTCCAAAACCTACTTGATATGAAATTTCCGAAACCGTTGAAGCATCTTCCTTTAACAGATTCATTGCTTCTTTAAGACGGACTTGACGTATAAACTGGCTTGCAGAAAGCTGTGTCTGTTTCTTGATCTTCCGGAGCAAGTTGGATCGGCTCATGTGCGTAGCTTCCGCAAGTTCGGACACCCCAAATTGATCGTTGGCCAAATTCTCCAGAATTATGGCTTCCGCTTGTTCGATAAAGGTTGGTTTTTTGGGCGATGGATTTGACATGTTGTTTTTTGCTGGCTCTAAATTAGGGAAAATCTAGAGAATTATGCGTTAACCCTGCAGTCATTGATTTACCGGATAAAGCATCGTTTGCATCATAAGTTACATCGTTGCGCCATAATTTTTATGGTCTCCTGAAACTTTACATAGCTCTCCGCATAGCTCATACGGGTTGCTTCAAGTTCGATGGCATCTTTGTACCAACAAAAGTCATAACAAAACAATTTAAAATAATAATTATGAAAACATCAATCATAAGAACAGCAACGGAATCAAGAACAGGACAGTATTTCTCATCCTTTAGTAGCAGCAAAAGGGCGCAGTGGGCACAATACAGAAACTTCAGCAGATAATCTGAATCAAAAAAAAAGTAAACAATCTATAAAAACAAATAAAGCATGAAAGCATCAATCACAAGAACCGCAACGGAATTTAGAACAGGCCAGTACTTCTCATCTTTCAGCAACAGCAAGAGAACCCAATGGGCGCAGCCCCGGAATTTTAACCGCTAATCACGGTCAATAAGAATTTATCAAAAAACAATACAGTTATGAGAACAATCATCAATCACTCACCAACGGAATCTAGAAGGCTCACCTTTCTTACCCATGTAAAGGATAGCAAGAGAATCCATTGGTCAAATTCCAGACCTTACCTTCATTTAGAAGCCTAGTTTGTTGGTTTGGAAAAAGGGTTAGGCTCTAATCAAAGTCTATCCCTTACCATAACAAAATTATAACAATAATTAAAAATGTAATTATGAAATCGAAGATTCACGAATACCTATTAAAATTAAATAACAAAGACATGAGTAAAACAATCAAAAAACAAGCTAAGTTAAAAGTGGCGTGTGCTGCCTTTACTTTAATATCTGCACTAGCATTTGCACAAAATAATTCTAACACTCTAAACATCTTTAACCGAGATGGTTTTATGTTCGAATTTGGTCTAGGTGGTGGTATAATCAGTATAGAAGATAGTGCTGGAACCCAAAGTTTTGATGATACCCAAGGCGGTGGCACTTTTCCTGAATTAAAGTTTGGCTATATGCTAAACAACCGTTTAGCCGTTACCGTTTCTGCACCTGGAATGATTTACACGCTTAATGATAACGACAGGCACTTTGGAGGCATTATACCTTCTGTTCAATACTGGGTAAAAGACCGGTGGTGGATACATGGTGGTGCCGGTTTAGCCTTAGATGGCCCTGCCTTATATGATATTGAAGATAACATAAATGACGATTGGAATACGGGTTTAGCTGTTATGGCGAGCACGGGTTACGAAGTGTACAGAAAAAACAAATTTGCCTTAAACGTCCAATCCAAATTACTCCTGGGTGGTGTAAAGCTAGATAATAATAATGACAGAGAGGTGGTGCAATTTAGTTTAGGAATTGGCTTTAGCTGGTTTTAATCATTTGCACCGCCAAAGGGTATAATACCCCAAGGCTTGCCTCGAAATTAAAAGTCCGTTTCCTACGAATGCATTGCGGGCTTGCCCCGAGGTCGTTTACTAAAGAAAAAATAATAGCAATAATCAAAAAAAAGATAATCATGAAATCAAAGATTCACGAATACCTATTAAAATTAAATAACATAATCATGAATAAACCATTTAGAATTATCACATTAAGAACCTTGGGATACATGTCATTAGGTCTTCTTTTACTTACGACCGCATGTGGTCAAACAAGCAGTAAATCAAAAACCGAAGTAACCACCAGTACCGAAACCAAGTCGGTAGTTGATGCACCAGAAATGGATATTCAAACAGCGATACTATCGGACAATCTTGAAGCTGTTAAACAGCATATTTCGGCAGGAACAGATTTGAACAAAAAAGACCCTATGACCGGGGCCACACCACTAATCACTGCCGCGAGCTTTGGAAAGCATAAAATTGCGCAAGCCCTTATTGATGCCGGTGCGGATTTATCGGCTAAAAATAACGATGGTGCAACAGCTTTGCATACGGCCGCATTCTTTTGTAGAGTCGAAGTCGTACAGACGCTTATTGATGCCAAAGCCGATAAGTCCGCTAAAAACAACTTTGGTATGACACCAAGGGAAAGTGTAATAGGGCCATTTGGAGAAATAAAACCCATTTATGAAATGCTACAGCAACAATTAGGGCCGATAGGTTTGAAAATTGAGTTGACCGAAATCGAAAAAACCCGTCCGGTCATAGCAATGATGTTGCAATAATCGATTTTAAAATTAAACATGATGAAAACGGAAAGAAGATACGACATTGATTGGCTAAGGGTCATAGCAATAGGCTTGCTACTCATCTATCACATAGCCATCATATTCCAGCCTTGGGCCATGTTCATTGGTTTTATCAAGAGCGATGAATCCCTAGAGAGCCTATGGAAACCAATGACCATGCTCAACGTCTGGCGAATTCCGTTGTTATTTTATGTCTCCGGAATGGGGCTTTATTTCGCTATGCGTAAACGAAATTGGAGGCAATTACTTTTAGAGCGCGCAAAGCGGATTCTCTTGCCTTTCCTATTTGGTATCGTTGCCATTACCACCCTGCACATGTTTATTTTTCAGGAATACTATAACATGCCTTTGGGGTATTTCCCCCATCAAGGTCATTTATGGTTCTTGGGAAATATCTTTGTGTACGTACTCTTGCTCTTGCCTTTTTTTTACTACTTAAAAAAGAATGGAAACGGTAAAATTAAAAGAGTGTTATTGTGGCTAATGAGCCATCCTGGTGGGCCTTTATTGGTATCCCTATTTTTTGTCTTAGAGGTTCTGTTGGTAAAGCCCTCGCTGTTTGCATTATACGCCCAGACTTGGCATGGCTTTGTTATTGGATTTTTGGCCTTCTTTTTCGGCTTTCTTTTCGTGTACAGTGGTAAAACATTCTGGCAGACCGTTTTAAAATGGCGCTGGTTATATATTGGTTTGGCCGTCGTGATGTTCGGTATAAGATATTTTAATTACGCGACGGAAGCACCCGGTTATCTTACGGCTATCGAATCCAATTGTTGGATTTTCGGCGTTTTCGGCCTCGGATATAAGTACTTGAACAAACCAAGTAAAATCCTGACTTATTTGAGCCAAGCAGCGTATCCTGTTTATATCATACACATGTTTGTTTTGTACGCAGGGGCTATGTTCATATTGCCATTGGAAATACCTATCTTATTGAAATTCGTAGGTATTGTAGCTTTTACAGTTTTAGCCTGCTATCTCATTTATGAATTTATGATTAAAAGGATTGGATTCTTAAAGCCATTGTTTGGACTTAAATGGAAATCCAATAATGCAAAAAAGCTCATGAAAATGTATAATCTAAAAATTAAGGACTCTTCAAATTAGTTCCAATTTAAAAAACCGAACGATTGGTCACACTTTTTAAGATACTTTCATGTTGCTTTTTTGATAGTCTTGAAAGTTGAAATGTAACAAGCCTAGGTTTATTAAGTCTTCTTTAAAAATATTAAAATGTCGAAAAAATTAAGCCATCTAAAACAAGTCTTGAAAACAATACTGTTGTTTTTGGGAATTTTAACCTTGCTAAGTGCTGTTTGCTACTATGCAATACTGAGATTGAATCCGACAAGTATCTATGTCGGAGCTTTGATGATGTGCCCTGCACTTTCGGCCTTCATTACATTGAAGCTAATGAAAAGACCGATTTCAAGTCTTTCTTGGGGTCTGAAAAGTTTGAAAAATTTACGCCTATCGTATTTGATTCCGGTAGCCTACATTATGATTTCTTATATATTAATCTGGGTTATCGGTTTTGGAGATGTGATCAATCAGGAAACTATCACCGAGTGGTCGCAAGAATTAGGCATGGAAGGTTTTAGTAGTACTATTATACTATTGACTATGATTGTTCTCTTATCTATTGTTGGTGTTGTAAAGAACATTGGTTCGACATTGGGCGAGGAAATTGGATGGCGGGGATTCTTCATCTACGAACTTCGGAAACTATTTTCCTTTGGCACTGTTTCTATAATTAGCGGCCTAATTTGGGCGATATGGCATTGGCCAATTATCTTTTTGATATACAAGGGAAGTGGAAACCTGTTGCTACACATTACAGCTTTTACCGTAATGATAGTTGCAATTTCGGTCATTTTGGCCTACTATACTTTTAAATCCAACAGCTTGTGGCCTGCGGCCCTATTTCATTCCGTACACAATATATTCATACAGAAGATTTTAACGCCGTTGACGATAACAAATGACCGCACTACTTTTTGGATAGATGAATACGGACTCATGCTACCGATTATTACGACGCTATTTGCCATCTATTTTTGGCGAAAGGCAAAAGTTGAGAACCTATAGGTTTTAAGACAATAAAATGAAACAAACAACCGTATTATGGCAAAGAAACAATCAAAACGAATACTCAAAATCATATTAATTATGGCAAGCATCAGCTCACTATTCTTTGTACCATGGATTTTGCTAAGATTACTGTTAACACCATTACCTGATACGGTTCAAGAACAGGTCAATGATGCTATTGGATACGGATTGGACGGCATGATTGTTTATGTAGACCAAGCTGGTAAGCCACCTGAGTTTTATGCCGCTGGTTGGCAGGATCGAAAGAATAAAATTCCTGCCAACCCAAAAGCTTTATTCCGGATTGCCAGCATTAGCAAGTTGTATGTTGCTGTTGCCGTAGCAAAATTAGTTAATGACAATCAGTTGTCTTTAGACAAAACGCTCACTGATTATATGCCGGAACTAGTGGGACGAATTGAAAATGCGGATAAAATCACCTTGAGAATGATGGTGCAACATCGGAGTGGTATTCCGAATTACACCGACTCTCCAGATTTTTGGATAAACGACTATTCGAAAAATACCAAAGAATCGCTCGATTTGGTCCTCGATACTCCTGCCGATTTTAAACCGGATAAAAAATATAGGTACTCAAATACCAATTATCTGTTGATTGGCGATATTTTGGATAAAACATTGGGATATAGTCATCACCAATTTATTAAAAAAGAAATTTTAATGCCCCTCGGGCTCAACCATACCTACAGTTTGCTAAGTGAAGTGAATTTAGACGATGTAATGAGCGGATATGCCGTGGATTATGAGCCAGACCTAAAGCCCAATGATTTTGTAAGCCCTGCCGGCTCCATGGTGGCTACAGCACAGGACGTGGGTATATTCTTGAGGGCGTTGAACGAAGGCTCATTGCTAAATGATAAGGAACAAGCTATCTATTCGTCAATCTATGTATATGAACATACTGGATTATTACCAGGTTACAGCAGTATTGCCAAATATCACAAAGATATTGATGCTGTGGTTGTTCAATTTGTAAATACCAGTGGCGGATACTCTTGGAACGTCTCAGAAAAAATTAATAATAGAATTGTAAAAATCCTGAAAAGGAGAAAGTAACCAATACCCTAAAATTAATATTCTTGATAAAAAAAACAGATACTATGGAAACAAATGCATCAAACAATACCCCCAAGCTCATGAAAACTAAATCTCATCCTTTTTGGCGCTGGTTCTGGCTCACTTTCCTTGTTGTTTCTCTTTGGTATGCATGGTATTCATTCTATGTGCCTTCAAATGATATGGTTTGGAATGATGACATGGTGTCTGCTCAAAAGCTTGCTGACAGTTCTGACAAAAATATAATGTTATTTTTTACCGGGGAATGGTGTTCGCCTTGTCGCATTATGAAGCGTGAAATTTTTGGAGACAAAGAAGCTATGAATGCCATTAATGCGAAAGTTATACCCGTTGAGATTAATATTGATGACCCTAATGTTAAAGAACTCGCAAAGCACTATAACATTGGCGCTACCCCAACTACAGTTTTTATTGATTCTGAAGGAAATGTAATTGATTACGCTGTAGGAAAGGTTGGGAGAACAAAATTCCTTGAAATACTTAAAAATTTGAATTTGCCCTAATTCTAAGTAAGGTAGAAGCGCCTGATATAAAAAACGACATTATACATCTTGTAAATTACAAAAGACTAAAGACATTTCGCTTCCAAAAGCAGCCATAATAAAATTGGGTGATACTTTAGACGAAAGTTATGCAAATATCTTTTGGTTTGATGCTCAGATTATTGAAACGTTTAGGCTAAAACTAACTAGGATTCCTTCACAACGGTTAACCTAATAATAGTTTATTGACATTTGATTTATAAGTCTGTCCTATGGGAACTTTATGATCTCCAATGTAAATTCTGTTGCCTTCTACACTACGTATATGCTTTTTTGCAACTGCAAAAGACTTATGAACTTGAAGAAAATCATTGTCTGAAAATAATTGTATCGTATCCGATATTTTTTCTCGAATGCTGATGATGCCATCAGTAGTAACAACTTTGGTATAGTTTCCAGAAGCTTCAATAAATAGTATGGAATCTATAGCTACCTGAACATGACTATTATTTTGCTTTAAAAAAATATGCTTTCCTTCAGGCTTTATATTCTGCTGCCTTCCCATACTTATTGTACTAATGGTCGAAGACGTTACTTTATTAATAGCACTCAAAAAACGTTCTAAACTAAAAGGTTTTAACAGGTAATCTACAACGTTTAATTCGTAGCCTTCAATTGCGAATTCACTATAGGCGGTCGTGACAATAACTTTAGGAGGTGATGTTAAGGTTCTTAAAAATTCAAATCCTTTTAATTTGGGCATATTTATATCTAAAAAGATTAATTCAACTTGATGTGAATTTAAATACTCAAGCGCTTCCAAAGCGCTATAACAGTTTTTCTGCAACTTCATATGCGGAAGCATTTCACAATATTCCATGATAATCTTATGGGCTATATGTTCATCATCTATGATTAGATATCTCATTATTTTAATTTTAGAGATAGTTTAACTGTATAACTAGTTGTGTTTACGTCAAAAGAAAGAACATGCTTATTTGGATAAACTAGCTCTAATCTTCTCTTTAAGTTTTTTAAACCAATACCTTCTGTATTGGGTGTTTGTTGTAATTCAAAATTATTTTCAATTATGAAATTTACGTTATTATCCTTTTCGGTTAAGTTAATATGGATATACGCGTCTTTTTCTAAATTTTCCAAGCCATGCTTAAAAGCATTCTCTACTAGAATAATAAATAGTAAAGGCATAATTTTAGCTTGCGGATTCTCAATTTCAGAATTAAATTGAACATCAGACTTTTTATGATAGCGTATTCCTTGAAGTTCAATATAGTTTTTTAAGTAATCTAATTCTTGTTTAAGGGTAACCCAATCTTTTTGGCCCTCATAAATACTATATCGCATCATATCAGAAAGTTTAAGTACCATTTCCCTTTCCTTAGAATCTTTTTCCATCAATCCATACAAATTGTTGAGTGTATTGAAGAAGAAATGTGGGTTTACCTGACTCTTTAAATGCAGTAATTCTGTTTTTTCTTTTTCATTCTTTAATCGAATAATTGATTTGATCTGTTTAAAAACCCAGTGGGCAATTGTAATGATTAAGAGAATAAAGTACAATACAACAAACTCAGCAAACCCTTCTAATTTACCAAAAGTGTCATTAAAGATTACAATGACTATACCTATAATTACAAGGGATATCTTATAAACCCTGTTTATAATTTTCTTTTTTCTATCTGAAATTTTCAACTTCATAGGTCAAGATTAATTAAATAAAATTCCTCCTACAAATTAGTTGACAAACAATAGATACACAGGGATAAACACCTACTTAGTTGGGATAAAGTACGTTTGTACCCTTCTTAAGGTGTTGTATCACGCCTAACATCAGATGTGTCACTTTTTGTTTTTTATAATTAAGGCCCACCATAAGTTTGCCTCAATCAATCAAAAAACGAACAATATGGAACTTAGAATTGACAATCTATCAAAAACGTATTCAAACGGGATTAAAGCTTTACAAAACATTTCACTAGATATACCAACAGGGATGTTTGGTCTTTTAGGCCCAAATGGTGCAGGCAAGTCTACGTTAATGCGAACTATTGCAACACTGCAAGAAGCCGATGCTGGTTCCATTGTTCTTGGAGACATCGATGGATTGAAACAAAAAAATGAATTGCGGCAGGTATTAGGTTATTTGCCGCAACAATTTGGCTTGTACCCAAAAATATCGGCAGAGGTGTTACTTAATCATTTTGCAGTGCTTAAAGGCATCACTAATAAAAATGAACGCAAAGAATTAGTGAAAGCGCTTTTGTATAAAACCAATTTATATGACGTACGACAACAAAACCTTAAAGGATTTTCTGGTGGGATGAAGCAACGTTTTGGTATTGCACAAGCCTTACTTAACAATCCGAAGTTACTTATTGTTGATGAACCAACAGCAGGATTGGATCCCGTTGAACGCAATCGATTTTACAACGTTCTAAGCGAGCTTGGGGAACATACCGTGGTTATTTTATCCACACACATTGTTGACGATGTCAAAGAACTCTGCACAAATATGGCCATTATTAATCAAGGACAAGTATGCTTAAAAGGGCAGCCGTTGCAAATACTAGAAGGCCTAAAAGATAAAGTCTATAAAAAAACAATCGAGAAATCAGAATTGAACCTATATAAAGAAAATTATCAGGTCATCAGTGAACGATTATTTCTTGGAAAACCAACCATTCATATCGTAAGTGATACAAATCCAGGAGACGGTTTTTCGCTTATTAATGCCGAATTAGAGGACGTCTATTTTTCGGAAATATTCAATACTACTAACCTTAAATCTAATTAGTTATGTGGTATACTATTTTTAAGTTCGAAATACAATACCGAATTAAACGACCAGATACTTATGTATTCTTCCTTTTTCTATTTCTATTTTCAATTGTTGGTGTTGACTTTATTTTTCAAGGTTCAGAAATGGGACTTATGAAAAAAAACTCACCCATAGTGATTGCAAAAACAATGGGAGCCATTACCGGTATATTTATGATTTTAGCGTCAATGATAATGGGCGTTTCTGTACTAAGGGATTTTGAATACAATATTGAATCATTGCTATTTTCTGCACCAATCAACAAAAAAGATTATTTACTAGGTCGATTTTTAGGATCGTTTGCAGTTTTGCTATTTGCATTTACAGGTATTTTATTTGGCATGATGCTAAGCGAATTTATGCCATGGCATAATCCAGAAGATCTATTAGGGTTTAATGCCATTGTTTATATAAAGACATTTTTAATGGTAACGTTACCAACGTTATTTTTTGGAGCTTCGTTATTTTTTGTTACAGGTGCTTTAAGCAGAAACCTGGTAGTAGTCTATACACAAGGTATTATTTTATTTGTGGTTTTTATGCTAACCAAAGCTATCACTAATGAATTTTGGCAAGCCATTCTAGATCCATTTTCGCTAACAACAACCACTTTTGCGACAAAGTCTTGGTCAGCTTTAGAAAAAAGCACACAAGAACTTCCTTTTATTGGAGCATTGCTATATAACAAACTATTTTGGATGTCTCTAGGAATACTCGCGCTAATCTATGGTTATAAAAAATTCAATTTTAATGTTGTTAAAGAAAAGCAATCAAAGAGAAAGCAAGTTGAAAAATTAGTTGGTAAAAGCACTAGTGTTGTTAGTGGTATAGAAATTCCTGAAGCTACAAAGCAATATGGATTACTTTCAAAATGGAATCAATTAAAACAATTTACTTGGTTTTACTTTATCGATATTTGCAAGCAAGCATCATTTTGGGGAATTGTTATTTGTGGGATGATTATCATTCTCATTAATTCCGTAAATCTTGGAACTGTATATGGTGTTGATAGCTATCCAGCAACCTATTTTATTGTTGAAGAACTCAAAGAAACATCTATTTATTTCTTCATAATAATTTTAGTGTTTTATTCAGGTGAATTGGTATGGAAAGAGCGAGGTGCTAAATTAGATTTGATCTATGACGCAACACCAATATCTAGTTTTATCAAACTAATTGGTAAATACATTGGATTAAACGTAGTGTATGTAGTATTAATGCTCGCACTAATTGGTTCAGGAATTCTATTTCAAACATTAAGTGGGTATTACAAATATGAATTCCAAGTCTATTTTTATGGTTTCTTCTTAGAAATTTTACCGTTTTTAGCACTGTATACATGCATTGCATTTTTTATTCAATCTGTGGTAAACCATAAGTTTGTAGGCATAATGTTGGTGATTATATTTTTTATAGTCAATGTTGCTTTAGGTTTATTCGGGTTTGATCACGATTTATATTTTTTCGGAGGCAGTGCTTTAGGAACGTATTCTGATATGAATGGTTATGGTCATTTTTTAAAACCCTATCTGTTAATTAAATCATATTGGTTTCTCTTCGGAATACTATTACTAATTATTGGGTCTTTAGTAAACGTAAGAGGTACTGAAACCAATTTAATACAACGCATAAGAGCTAGCAAAAACAGATTGAGCAAGCCGCTTTTTAAAGTTGGTTCTATGGTCTTTTTAGTATTTATACTCATGGGAAGTTTAATCTTTTACAATACGAATATTTTAAACACTTATTGGACCAATACTAAAGCAACTGAATTTAGAGTAGGTTATGAAAAGGAACTCAAACAGTTTGAATATATACCACAGCCCAGAATAGTAGATGTGAATTTAAAAGTGGAGTTGTATCCTGTATCAAGAGATTATACTGCGGAAGGGTATTATATATTAAAAAATACCAACGCGCAACCCATTAATGAGATTCATATTCAGAAACTAATCGAAGAGAATATCACATTAGATGCTGTCACTTTTGATGGAGGCGCAACAGAAAATAATACATACGCTTCCTACGATTATACCATCTATCAGTTGCATAGCCCTTTGAATCCTGGAGATTCAATTAAAATGGACTTTAAGCAATCATTTACTACGAATGGATTTGAAGCAGGTAATTCAAATGCTAATATTGTTGAAAATGGAACATTCTTTAACAATAAAGACTTTCCAACATTAGGTTACAACAGAAAATATGAGCTAAGTGATAGGGATGAACGTTCAGAATATAATTTATCTGAAAGAACAAATAGAGCAAATAGAAATGACGTGAAAGAATTAGTTAACGCAAGGTCTGGTAGTGATTCTGATGGTATTCATTTTGAAATGATTATAGGAACAGACATTGACCAAACAGCATTAGTTCCTGGTAATTTATTGAGGGAGTGGACAGAAAATAATCGCAATTATTTTCATTATAAAATGGAAATTCCAATGATTGATTTTTACTCAATTGTTTCAGCAAAATATGACATAAAAAGAGGTAAATGGATTTCAAAATCTGATTCAATTTCAAAACAAGTAGATCTGGAAATTTACTATCATAAAGGTCATGAGTACAACATAGATAGAATGATGACGGCTATGAAAGCCTCATTAGATTACTATTGCACAAATT
Source organism: Maribacter caenipelagi (assembly GCF_004364175.1). Taxonomy (GTDB): domain Bacteria; phylum Bacteroidota; class Bacteroidia; order Flavobacteriales; family Flavobacteriaceae; genus Maribacter; species Maribacter caenipelagi. The sequence goes on from NZ_SNZW01000013.1 coordinate 148,886, forward strand.
TCAGTCCGTATCAATATGAACAGTTACGTATAATGGAGTTTCCGCGTTATGCGCAATTTGCACAATCATTTCCGGGCACTGTTCCTTTCTCAGAATCTATAGGTTTTGTTTTAGATATTGATGATGAAACCGATGTAGATATGGCATTTTATGTCACTGCCCATGAAATTGCCCACCAATGGTTTGGTATGCAGGTAGAAGCGGCCAATGTAAAAGGGAGAAATTTAATTTTAGAAACCTTGTCACAGTATGCAGCTATGATGGTTTTAAAACAAGAATATTCAGAGGAGAAGCTACTTCAATTTATAGAGATTCAAAAAGAGAGGTATAAAGAAGGAAAAGGTAAAGAAGCTCTAAAGGAACCTTCATTGGCTTTAGTAGAAAACCAAAAGTATGTGTACTATGCCAAAGGTGCCCTCAACATGTATCAATTTCTAAAGGTTATAGGCGAGGAGAAGGTCAATAAAGCTTTAAGACGCTTTTTGGAAGATTGGAATACCACCAACGGTAAACTAAAAATGAATACCAATTGCTATGCTACCAGTCAAGACTTGTTAAGCTATTTTAGAGCGGCTACGCCTGATTCGCTTCAGCATATAATCCTTGAACTATTTGAAAGTGTTAAACCGGTAGAATTGTAACTTCTTACCTTATGGCACTTTTCCAGGCTTAGGAATTAAGATTGAACATCTTGTAAAATTATAGTTTATCAAAAGGAATACCGAACTTACAAATAACTGGCAATGACTAAAACGACGTAGGCGGTCAAGAGGTCCGATTTATAAGAATAGAAATGACCCGGGTAAACACTAGTTATAACGCCCAATCCTAATTGCTATCGGTGGAGGGGCGGCTCATGGGCATAGAATGAAATTTTTATTTGAATTACGTTTAAACCTTTAATCTTGCGTCTATGTATTTTTCCTTTCCGTATTTAAAATCAATGTGTTTCTTTGTATATGAATGAATATCAGTACAAAAACACTTAAAAGTAATACTACAAAGGCCCTTTATTGGAAGTGCCAATTATTAGGATGGTGTACGGTTTCTGTTTATTGGGCATACACGGTATATACCAGGGATAACTATGGGGTGTTTTACACTTTCTGTAATTATGTTTTGGATGTAGGCATCGGAATTTTCCTGACCCATATGTACAGAACATATGCTTTAAAGGCAAATTGGAGTCAATTACCCATCCAAAGGTTGCTTGTTCGTGTAATTCCCAGTATACTTTTATTGGCTGTTTTATATGTGCTTTTAAACAATATGAAGTGGTATGGTTACTGGACCTTGATCGCAGAACAGGATAAGGATATATGGGCATCGCTTCTTTATTGGGACCCCATATTGCTTACCGGTTTACGGTTAATGTCTATCTGGATTTTAGCGTATCACCTGTATCATTATTATCAAAAAGAAGTTGTAACTGCAAGAGAATATGCTCAACTTTCCTTAGTGGCGAAACAAGCACAATTAGACAATTTAGCGGCTCAACTAAACCCACATTTTTTATTTAATTCCTTGAATTCCATAAAGTCCTTAATCGTTGAGAACCCTAATGTAGCTAGACGTGGGATAGACCTATTGTCCGACTTATTACGTTCCTCTTTATATGAAAAAGATAAAGACCTAATTTCAATAAAAAACGAATTGGCTTTAGTAAAAGATTATATAGAGCTGGAAAAACTTCGTTTTGAAGAACGATTGACCATTGATATCACCATTGATAAAACATTAACCAATTTTAAAATTCCCACTTTGAGTATCCAATTGTTGTTAGAAAATGCAATTAAACATGGAATTGACAAAATTATTGAAGGTGGGCTAATAACTTTGAAAATTGGTAAGAACGGAGATCAAGTCTATATTCAAGTTCAAAATCCAGGAAAATTAACTGATACTAAATCTGCAAGAGGTTTAGGTTTAATGAACTTAAAGAAGCGCTTGGAGCTTCAATATAACAAAGAGGCTTCTTTTAATTTAGAAGAAATAGATAATAACATAGTGCAAGCGACTATACTAGTACCCTATAAAACAGATGAAAACATATAAAGCGGTTATTATCGATGATGAACGTTTAGCGCGAGAAGAGGTAAAACGTGCTTTAAAGAAATATCCAGAATTTATCGTGGTTGGAGAGGCAAACAATGTGGATGCCGCCATAAAATTAATAGCGAATGAAGATCCAGACCTATTGTTTTTGGACATACACATGCCTGAAAAGTCAGGATTTGATTTATTAGAAGAATTAACCACAGTTCCAGAAGTTGTTTTTACAACTGCCTATGACCAATACGCTGTAAAAGCTTTTGAGTTGAATGCATTGGACTATTTGGTTAAACCCTTACGGGAAGAACGTTTTGCAAAAACCATAGAAAAAGTAAAGCAGGAGTTGGCAGAGAAGGCAAAGGTGCCACAAGATGTTTTGCCCATGCATAAAAAGATTTTTATTAAAGACGGCGAATCTTGTTACTTTATTCCAATTTCCGATATCTATTATATTGAATCGATAGAGAATTATGCACGACTATATTTTGGCGATAAAAAAGCTATGATTAAACGTTCGTTGAATCTACTGGAAAAAAAGTTAGATACCACCGTGTTTTTTAGGGCCAATAGGAGTCAAATTATCAACACACATTTTATTAAAGAAATTCACCCGCATTTTAATAATAAGCTACACATCATCTTGATTTCTGGTGAAAAGATTGAAGTTTCAAGCCGACAGTCTGTTAAGTTTAAAAACTGGAATAGCTTATAATTGATTGGTTTGTAAATTAATTTTACGCTTATTTTCTTTTATTCACGTTCCTGTACTTTCCCTTTACACCTTTATATATTCATCATTTCTTTGCTTAATAGATAAAATTTTAATTAAAAAAATAGAAAGATGTGTAACTCCAAAAATAAGTATCACCTACCTGTAATTCTAATTGTTTTGATCATTATGGGACTATATTCATGCACCAATGACACCTTAAAAATCGCTGTGCAACCTACTTTATCCAATTATTCCGTTGGAGAAAAATGGATCTGGAAGTATAAAGGTGTTACCACCGAAGGCGAGGTACGTTCAGAGGGAGAAGATACAAGAGAAGTAGTTATTGCAGATGGTGTTTTGGGGATGACAATGGGTAATGATACGATTCCAATAACAGACATTGTAAAACCGGAAGAAAGCGAAACGCCAAGATATGACTGGCCTTTGGAAGTTGGTAAAAAGTGGAAATATGAAAAAAATTGGACCAGTCAAGATGGTACTACAGGAAAGCAAAGTCAAGATGTAGAGGTTTTATCCTTTAAGGAAGAAACAGTAGAAGCAGGAACATTCATGGCTTATACGATACAATACAAAGGTGTAATTACAAATTCCAGAGGCTATAATGCCAAAACGGATGAAGTTTGGTTGTATGCTCCAGCTGTAAAAAATTTTATAAAACTTACTCAAACTCAAGATGATTTTTTATACGAAGAGGAGTTAAAACTGTATTCAAACTAAAGATGAAAAATGAGCATTTTCCAATTGCACTTTTAAAAAGGGAACCATGAAAAGAACATTGCTGATATTATTTCTGACTCTAATTCATCTTACTTCTTTTGGACAAGGATTTGACTTTAAAAAAGTACCATTGTCTAATACTAAGGTGCTTGCCAATCATATGCAAGCCTTGGCCGCATCCTATCCTTTAAAAGAGTTATCAGGATTAGACTTAATCAAGGTTCAAATCGTAAGTGAAAAATATGACGATGCCATAGCAACTATCGAGAAAGAAACTAAGGACAAGCCAAAAACGGAACAGATCTATTTAGATTTATATCACCAGTATGCCAAAGCAAAACTCACACCTAACTTTCAAGTGGCCTTTAAAGAATTATATAAATCCTATGTGACAAAGGCCGATGATTTTCAGGTACTTAATTTAGATGACACATTAATTGCCAGAGATGGTACGGACTATTTTATTTCTGATTTTGAACGTACGTATGAAAATATAACTACTGAAACGATTTCAAAGGAAACCTCACAAAATTTAATCCACAAATATTTCTTAAAAACGGTTTATGAATCCACCAGAAATCTGTTTTTTGAAGCCATAAAACAAGACCATAAACGCAGATATAGAATAAATGACAGTATAATAGTGCCCATGAAAGATGGGGCAGAGGTTTCCGTAGTAGTGGTTGAAAGAAAAGAAAGTGATAAAGCGAAGAAACCGGCCATCTTAATTGCTTCTATTTACTCAGGTACCAATGAGACTGGGGCAATGTTATCCGCCTCAAAAGGCTATGTTGGAGTAATCGCCAATACAAGGGGGAAACGATTAAGCAAAGGACCGGTAAAGCCTCTAGAACACGAAAATACGGATGTCTATGAAGTGATCGATTGGATTAGTAAACAATCGTGGTCAAATCAAAAAGTAGGAATGTACGGTGGTAGTTATAACGGATTTACCCAATGGGCATCCATGAAATATAAAGTGCATTCAGCTTTAAAAACCATTGTTCCCATGGTAGCCATTGCACCAGGAATTGATTATCCAATGGAAAACAATATACTACATAATTATTCCTATTCTTGGAATTTTTATGTAACCAATAATAAGTTTTTGGATTTTAAAGCCTCCCAAGATTTTACTCGATGGAATACCTTAAAAAATACGTGGTATACCACTGGAGTTGCCTTTAATAGATTGGATAGCTTGGATGGTCAAGTCAATAGATTATGGAATGCCTATATGCAGCATCCTAGTTATGATGATTACTGGAAGAAAATGATTCCTTATAAACAAGAATTTTTAAAAATCAACATTCCAATTTTGACCATCACAGGCTATTATGACGATTCTCAAAGAGGAGCCCTATATTATTATGACCAGCATACTAAGTATGTAAAAAATCCAAATCACTATGTATTGGTAGGACCTTACGATCATTGGACGGCACAAACCCAACCTCAGGAGTTCTTAAGGGATTATAAATTAGATAAGGCCGCCTTAATTGACATTAGATATGACTTGGTTTATCAATGGTTCGATTACATCTTAAAAGGTAAAGAAAAACCAAGTATTCTAAAGGATAAAGTGAATTTTCAGGTAATGGGAACCAATACATGGATGCACAAACCGAGTTTAAGTGCCATGACCAATGATACCTTGACTTTTCAATTAAGTGATGATAAAATGGATGATTTTTATGAGCTTAAATCGAAATCGAATGCTTCCAAAATTAACTTAACCGTTGATTTTAAAGATAGAGAAAGCATGAATAACACAGGGTATTATCCTTGGCCTTTAGAAAAAGAAAACATCAATATAAAGGATGGATTGCTTTTTAAATCGAAACCCTTAGAGGAGGATGTGATTATAAATGGATCCTTCCTCGGAAATCTTGAATTTACTATCAATAAAAAAGATGTTGATTATTCCGTTATCCTATATCACTTAACGCCAGAAGGTAACTACTTTCATTTAAGCTATTATATTGGTAGAGCGAGTTATGCTCAAGATAGGGAGCACAGACATCTGCTAACTCCCAATAAAAAGATACAAGTGTCCTTCAACAATTCTAAACTAATCAGTAAAAAACTACAAAAAGGAAGTAGGATGGTAGCTCTGGTCAATGTGAATAAAAACAATAATGCACAACTTAATTATGGAACGGGGAAGGATGTGAATGAAGAAAATATTAAAGATGCTGAAGTCCCATTAAAAATTATATTTTCAGGTAATAGTAGTATTTCTTTACCGGTTTGGTATTCCCTAAAGGAATAACCAAATTCTAATAAGTATATCTCATCAATCATTCATCTAATGAAACGGATAAGGGTGATAATCGAAAGAATCTTATGGCTACTGCTCTTAGGTATTTGGAAAACTTAATTTTTGAAAAATAATCTATTTTCAAAAATGTTTATGAAATCAGAAAAATTAAAATAGGATTTAATAAGAAGGCTGGTTTGCGTCATAATTTATAGAACTGCGTCATAATTTTCAATCTATCATCAAACTTTTTATATAAGGCTACATAAGTGTTTAGAGGCATATTGCTTCTTGATGGATCTTTGTAGAAACGAAAATCAAGTTTTTAATTATTATGAATTTAATCATTTATGTATTTGATGAACTAAGGAATAATAAGTACTAACAAATGATTATAAGGTACAAATTCTGTCTGTAACTTATAAGAGGTAGTTTATCATTAACAAACATTCATATATCACATAAAGTTTAATTGATTAAAGACCTTTTTTAAGTTTACCATAATCAAAAAAACAAACAATCAAAAAGTGAATAATTATGAATTCAATTAAAAGTAAAAAAGGAATTAGACTTGTAATAGGCATATTTTCAGGGGTATTAGTAGGCTTGTTAACCTCAAACATAGCCTTGTGGCTTCCCATTGGAATTGCCATTGGTGCCGCGTTAGAATACTAAAAAAAATCTTAATGTAACAACTGAGATTACAAAATAAATCATCAATCAAAAAGCGAACAATCATGAAATCAATTAAAATGAAAACAATCAAAAAACAAATCGGATTAAAAGTGGCTTGTGTAGCCTTTGCATTATTATCAAGTATAACATATGCACAAAACGCAGATTCTAAAACAACAACACAGCGAGGTGGCTTTATCATTGAATTTTCACTAGGTGGAGGTCTAATCAGTTTAGAAGATAGTGAAGGTATTCAAACGTTTGACACATCTCAAGGAACGTTTGTTTTTCCAGATCTAAAGTTGGGCTATATGTTGAATGAAAATCTTGCCATTACTGCCGCTATGCCAGGAAACATATACGAATTTCAAGATAATGACAGGAATTTTGGAGGTTTTATTCCATCTGTACAATATTGGGTAAAAGATCGTTGGTGGATTCATGGTGGAATTGGTTTAGCAATAGATTCGCCAGCATTATATGATATTAAAGACGATGTAAATGACGATTGGAATTTTGGTTGCGCTGTAATGGCAAGTACAGGTTATGAAATTTACAAAAAGAAAAACTTTGCACTTAATGTTCAGTCTAAATTAGTGCTTGGTCGTGCGTCTTTAGAAGGAGATGCGCACAGAGATACAGTAATCTTTAATATAGGATTAGGGTTTAGTTGGTTATAAAAATTTATCTATTGCCATATATTCTATTGTTACCAAACATATAAAGCAAACTATGAAAAATTTGACATTTGTAATTTTATATATTCTTCTTTCAGGAGTACAAACCACATTTGGACAGAATGAAACAGATATTATAGTAGGAAGTAAGTTCGTTATTAAATCTAATATTTTAGATGAAGAAAGAACCTGTTTAATAAGTCTTCCTGATTCATACAATAATTCATCTGAAGTTGATAAAAAATATCCAGTTATCATATTATTGGATGGATATACTCATTTTAAAACATCATCTGGAATAGTACATTTTATGAGTTCTAATAGGAATCGAAAAAATTTAATGTCTGAAAGTATTATTATAGCCATAGAGAATGTTGACCGAGAACGAGATTTTACAGTTACAAAAATTAAGACCAAACGACCGAATAATATGGGAGGTGGAAGGATTTTTTTGAATTTCATTGAGAAAGAACTAGTACCTTATATTGATAAAAAGTATAAGACAGAACCGTTTAGAACTCTTGTTGGGCACTCTTTAGGAGGACTACTTACACTAAATTCCTATATGGATGAAAATAGCGTATTCAATGCTTACATTTCTATAGACCCAAGTATTTGGTGGAATGAGGAGATGATGAAAAACAAAGTTAATTCTACTTCCTCAATATCATTAGATAAAAAACTTTATATAGCTACTGCCAATCAAGGAGAGGCTAATTACGAAAGGAATAAACAAAGACACGACTCTCTTTATACTTTAATAACAAAGAAATCGGATAAACCTCTAAATATCGAAATAGAATATTTTGAAAAAGAAAACCATCGCTCTGTACCATTAATAGCTTTATACGAAGGGTTAAAATATATTAATCAAGAGGAATGATTTCGAAGCTGGTAATATCAACAAATACGTTTGGTAACACCGTATAAAATTAATTGCTTGTATTAGCCAATTTACGAAAGTCTTCGCTGACTTTCTATCTGTGATTTATTTGTTAAATCAGGTGCTTAAACACGCAACGAATCTTATACAATCACATTGCCATTAATTAAAAACTGCAACAGTTTAATTAATTTATAGTCTTTCAGTAATATTTTAAAAATGAATAGAATAAAAAGTCTCTTTTTTCTAACATCAATAATTTTTTTCACAAACTGTCAAAACAAAAAAAAGCCGACGGCAAAGTATTTGTCTGAAACAACAATAAACCAAATAGACACATTGATGAAAGTGTCATTTGATCGTGGATTATTCAACGGGAATGTCCTTATTGCAAGGGGCAATAACATTATATATCAAAATGAATTTGGATATTCAGATGCCACTAGATCAAAAAAACTTAGTAGAAACTCAATATTTAACATTGGTTCTATAGCAAAAGAATTCAACGCTGTTGGGATAATGATTTTAAATGAAAGAGGGTTACTTAATCTGGATGATAAAATCTCAAATTTTGAATTGCAATTACCAGAATGGTCAAATACCATTAGTATTAGGCATCTACTTCAATATACTAGTGGACTGCCAAGAATCAACTGGAACAATATTAAAAATGACAAAGATATCTATAACGAATTAAAAAATATTAAACATCTAAGTTTTAAACCTGGCACAGATTACTTGTACAGTAACAATAATGTTTTTCTACAAAGAAGAATTGTTGAACAAGTATCTGGAATGAGTTTTAATGATTTCATTCAAAAAAACCTACTTATTCCTGGCGGTATGACAAATGCTATTATTGACGCGGATTCTCAAAACCCTGAATTAGTAACCGCATTTAATAATTCTTTTGTAAATGATAGAGCAATGGATATCGAATTCTCTGGTTGGGTAAACCCTAGTGCAAATGATATGTATAAATGGATAATCAACTTACATTCAGGACAGTTTATATCTGATAAATCATTAATTACTTTATTTGATTCGCATTCTAAGGAGAGTTCTTCTGCTTTAGGAATTGGGGTAATTGAGAATGACACTTTGCTAATTCATCAACATCATGGATCATCTTTCAATTATGAATCCTTTATCCATTATAATGTGAAAGAAGATTTATCAATCGTTTTAATGACAAATAATAAAAACCGCAAGCTTCGAGAAATAACTGATGCAGTCGAAAATATTTTAAAAGGCAATTCCTTTTCAATACCACAGAAGTCTATTTATTTCGCAATTAGAGAAAAATGTTATGATAATGCTAATGAGGGAATTCAGCTTTATAAAAACTTAAAAAAGCAAAATTTTCCGGAATATAATTTTTCGGATGAAAATGAATTAAATCAACTTGGCTATGACTTGATTAAGAAAGGTCAAATAGAAGGGGCTATTAGCATTTTTACATTACTTATCTCAGAATTCCCAAATTCATCAAATGCATTTGATAGTATGGGCGAAAGTTATTTCTTAAATGACCAATTTGAATTATCAAAAATAAGCTATCAAAAATCTTTAGAACTCAATCCTGAAAATACAAATGCAGAAGAAATGATAAACAGAATTGAAAAAATAAATGTAAAAACAAACTAATGGCAACAAAGTGTATAATTCATTGCTAGTTCTAGCCTACTTTCGAAAATCCTCTCTGATTTTCTATTCGGATTGTATTTGCAAAATTAGTTGCTTAAACGCGCAAAAGATCTTATACAAAACCGGTTGTGTGCCATTAGGGCAAAACTGTAACAATTACTCTTTTACAGAGTCAGAATTAGTATAAAATAATAAAAATAAATCATCTATGATTGCAAATACAGAACAAAAAAGATTAATTAAAACAGCTAGAATAACTGGCTTATGGTATTTAATGATGGCTATTACAGGAATTCTTGGGTTTATGGTCTTTCATTCTCAAATATTTGTGTCTGGTAATCCTGAACAAACGCTAACAAATTTAGTAGAATTAGAATCTACAGCAAGAATTAGGTTGCTATTAGAATTTGGTATAGTAATTTCTCAGGCACTTACCGCAGTTTGGTTTTTCAAATTATTTAAAGATAATTATGAATGGGAAGCTTGGACTCTAGGTATATGGGGAATGGTAAATGCTTTAGCCATTATGATTAGTGCAATTTCAATCGCCTCAGCAATAGGTATTGCAAATTCTGAAATAAGTGCTATGGAAGACAAAGTTTTACTAATTCAGGTTTTTCAAAATATTATTTCGAATGCTTGGGGTATTGGTGGCCTATTTTTCGGGTTATGGCTATTTCCAATGGGATACATAGTTATCAAATCTAAAAGGTTGCCTGTCTGGTTAGGAAGAATAATTATTTTAGGTGGTATAGGCTATCTAATTTCTACAGTTATACACTACGCAGGAATTGATTTTAGCTTCAATAGATTTCTTACGCTACCTGCAACCATTGGAGAATTTTGGATGATAGGTTATTTACTAATTTTTGGCATAAGACCTAGCTATAAGTAATTGCTTTTCTCTCCTACTTCTGAAAATCCTCACGGATTTCAGTTTGGTTTATACTTGCAACGTTAAGTGCTTATCCACGAAACTACTCATAGCCGAAATCGTTGTGGGTAAGGAGAAAAATTGAACTTACTTGAATAAAATTTAACAAAAAATGATAAATAAAAGTTTTGAAAACGCAAAAGAGCAAAGCAAATCATTAGAAAATGATTTGTATAAGAATCCTCAAAAGTACCGCGTATTAACGGGAGATAGACCTACAGGTAATTTGCATCTTGGACACTATTTTGGCTCAATTATAAACCGATTAAAATTACAAAGCTTGGGAATTGAGACTTATATTTTACTTGCTGATTATCAAGTGTTGACAGATAGAAGTGTTTTTAATGAAATTTCAAAATTCACCTATGAACTAACTTTGGACTATTTAGCCTGTGGATTAGACCCTGAAAATTATAAAACTCATATTTTTCCACATAGTCATATTCCTGAATTAAATCAACTAACTATTCCATTTCTGACATTAGTTTCCAGTTCAGAATTAATCAAAAATCCAACTGTTAAAGAAGAAATTACTGCTTCAGGACTAAGTAATATTAATGCGGGAATGTATATCTATCCAGTTCATCAAGCTGCTGATATTTTCTTTTGTAAAAGTAATGTGGTTCCTGTTGGAAAATATCAATTATCTCATATAGAATTAACTCGGAAAATTGCAAAGCGCTTTAATACCAAATTCAATAAAAATATTTTTACAGAACCAGTTGCATTTTTTACTGATACCCCTATTATTCTTGGGTTAGACGGTATTCAAAAAATGAGCAAAAGTCGCAACAATTCAATTAAGATAAAGTCAACAGCTGACGAAACAGCAAAACTAAGAAAATCTGCCAAAACTGATTCAAATCGTTACATATCTTACGACCCCGAAAACAGACCAGAGGTTTCCAACTTACTTAAGTTAGCTTCCTTATGTTCAAATAAAAGTCCAACAGATATTGCTGATAAAATTGGCGACCAAGGTTCAGGAAAACTTAAACAGCTAACAGCAGAAGCCATAAACACATATTTTGATCATATTAGAAAAAAAAGAATAGAGCTTGAAAAAAATAAAGATTATGTCAGGGATATTTTGCTTAAAGGTATAAGTAAAGCGAGAGAAATAGCTATTGGAACGTTGAGTGAAGTCACTGAGGCAATGAATATGAAAATATAATAGCACTACATCCAGCAAAGAACTGAAATCGGACTTGATTCAATCTTTTTATTTGAAAGAATAGATTTGATTTTAAATGGAATCTCGAAGAACAAATAAAGCGGACGGAAGCATTTCAAAAAAACAAAATAACTAAAACTATTATTTAATTCTACTTTTTCAAGAAGGTAAACTTCAATCAATAATCATCATTAATCAAAAAAAAATCATTATGAAAAAAACTTTAATTACTTTGACTTTGTGCGGACTAACATTAATCGCCAAAGCTCAAAACACTAGTGTAGAAAAATCAACATTCGGAGTACAAACTGGAGTTCTAGGAATCTGGGCATATAATGAAGCAAAACTATCAAATACCGTAGCACTGAGAACAGAAATTGGTTTTGATTTTGGTATATGGGAAACTACTTTTTACGATGATTATGATTCTCCATTTCTACTAACACCTGTTATAGTTGTTGAACCAAGATTTTATTATAACCTCGAAAAACGTTCAAAAAACTCAAAACCAACCGATGGGAATAGTGGCAACTTTATTGCTTTAAAAATGGGGTATCATCCAGATTGGTTTGTCTTATTCAATACTGACGATGCTCCTATTGTAAGTGATTTTTCTATTATACCCACTTGGGGAATTAGAAGAAACATAGGCAAACATTTTAATTATGAAGCAGGTCTTGGTACAGGGTTTAGTTACACATTTGCTAAACGTGCTGGTTATTTAAAGAACAAAAGTGAAATGGAATTAAATATGCACTTGCGAATAGGGTACAGGTTTTAGCAAAAACAATTCTCTGAGCTTTTGCTTAGTGCGCAGCCCGAAATTCCCTGAATTTCTGCGCCCGCACCGCTCATAGTCAGAAGGTTAAATCCAATATAGACCAACATATGAAAACAAAAATCACAATCTTGCTATCAATACTAATTTTGATTTTGTCATGCGAGCCAACAATTGAAGAAACTGTTGATTTAAATGTTCAAAATTGGATTCATGGTTCTGAAAACTGTGAAGATAATATTGACCCACCAATTCAGGTCGTTAAGTACAATAGCAAAACTTATATTTTACGTCAAAACAAATGTACAAATTACGAAGCACCTTTTATGTTTCTGTTTTTTGGTGAAAACAAAGCGCTATTAATGGATACTGGAGCTACTCAAGAGGATGATATTTTTCCGATTTATGAAACTGTAAATAGAATTATTAACGACTGGTCTAAAAAGAATGGAGCGGTCGAATTAATTGTTGCGCATACCCATAAGCATGGAGACCACTTTGCAGGCGATGTACAATTCAAAGGAAAACCGAAAACTTCTGTAATCGACCTTGAGGTTAAAGACGTACAAGATTTTTTTAAGATAGCGAACTGGCCCGAAGAAGTTGTAGATTATGATTTAGGAAATCGCATGATGAAGATAATACCAATTCCTGGACACCAAGCTTCTTCAATAGCGGTTTATGATACTTCGACGAAAATTCTCTTGACTGGAGACACCTTTTATCCTGGTAGACTATACATAAATGATTGGATTGCTTTTAAAATTAGTATTGAACGACTTGTAAAATTCACCGACAGTTATGAGGTTTCAACCATACTTGGAAATCACATCGAAATGACTCAAACAGTTGGAGTTGATTATCCCATGGGAAGTAACTACCAGCCTAAAGAACACCAACTTCCGTTAAGTGTGCTCACATTAAAAGAACTTTCACGAGCGCTTACAAAATTAGGAGATACACCGACAAAGAAAATACATGATAGCTTTATAATATATCCCGTCGATTAAAACATACTAAGAAATGAAAAATCTTAAAATTAAATTATCCGTATTGCTATCTGTAATATTTTTAAGTGCCTGTAAAACTGAGAATTCGAATGTAAAAGAAAATGATTCTTTGACCATAGAAAACCCATATCTTGGTCAAAAGCCACCAGAATTAAAGCCTATACCATTTGCTCCTGGTCTTGTGTCTACAGAAATTTATGAATATGATGGTGCATTCACCCCAGATATGAAAGCGTTTTATTTTATTAGAAGAGGAGAAGAAAATAAAAAATCAGCTTTTTACGAATACAAATACAACGAAATTAATGGGAAATGGGAAAAATCTGAAATAGCATCTCCATGGATAGGAAGACCAGTAATATCCCCAGATGGACAAACCATGCATTTAGGTGACAGGTATCTAAAAAGAACAGAATCTGGATGGTCAGAATTACAAAAACTAGAACCTCCTAACGTAAGTAATGATTCTATGTATATTATGCGCCTTTCATCGTCTTCAAATGGTACGTATTATTTTGACACTTATAAAGAAAACGATTCAACATTTCCAATTCGCTATTCGCGTTTAATAGATGGAAAGCATGAGGAACCTAGAGCTTTGCCTAAAGAAATAAATACTGGCACTTTTTTAAGCCATCCTTTTATAGCACCAGACGAATCATATTTATTATTTGATGCTAAAAGGGAAAATGGTTTCGGAGACTCTGATATTTACATCAGTTTTAAAGAAAGTGATGGCACTTGGGGTGATGGGATTAATTTGGGAGATAAAATAAACACCAACGGTTGGGAAGCTTCTGCTAGCATAACACCAGACGGTAAATACCTTTTCTTTAGCAGAAATGTAGGGTCAGTAGATTTTGAAAATGTAGATATATTTTGGGTAGATGCAGAAGTTATCTTATCACTTAAAAAAAACCATCAAAACATTAAATCAACGCATTAAAAATCATTAATCAAATCAAAACAATTTTAAAGCGAACAATTATGTATTCAGTAAGAATTAACACGAGTAATTCGTCATAGTATTCTACAATACATCAATCATTATCATCAATCAAAAAACGAACAGTACATGTTTTTCAAATCAAAAGAAGGAAAAGAAAAAATCTTATTCCTTTACAATCAAAAGTTAAATAAGCTGAATATTGAATATTCAGAAAAATTGATAGAAACAAAGTTTGGAGTCACTAATGTTATCATTACTGGCGACACTAAAAACCCTCCATTAGTACTTATTCATGGCACAGGAGGTTGTGCACCACAAATTTTAGATTCTTTCCCCAATCTAGCTTCAAAATATTGTGTCTATGCCATTGATGTCTTAGCGCAGCCCAATAAAAGTGCAGAGAATAGGTTGGACATGAAATCTTTAGATTATGGAAAATGGCTTATTGAAGTAATCATAAAACTAAGATTGAAAGACGTGACCCTAGTAGGTTTTTCTTTTGGTGGTTTCATTAGCTTAAAAGCACTGGAGTTTAACGAGACACCAATAAGAAGGGTTTTCTTAATCGCTCCAGTCTATATGGTAAATGGCAATCCTCTTGTAGGTTTGTTTAAAATGTTCCTACCATTAAAAAAGTTTATAAGAACTAACAATCAAAAGCACATTAAAAAGGTAATGAACGTACTTTTTTCTGAATACGATGATTTTGCTTTAGAGTTTATGTCTACTACGTTTCAACACTGTAATATGGATTTTTCTCCTTTGCCACTACTATCTAAAAATGATGCAAATAGACTAAAAACACCGATTACCATTTTTGCCTGTGAAAAAGACATCATGTTTCCCGGAAAAAAAATGATTAGAAGAGCAAATCGAATATTTTCATCTATAGAAGAAGTTGTTTTGATTGAAGAGGCTAAACACGTACCAAATTCAAAGGATTTTAAAAAAATAGAAGATTTAATTATTTATAAAAACAGGCACTGAAATGATACAAGAAATTAAATCTTTAAAATTTCCCAAATCCAATATAATTTCAATAAATGGAATTGAGTTAGGAGTATTTGAAGCAGGTAAAGAAAATATTGGCAATCCGATTGTACTTTGTCATGGCTTTCCCGAACATGCCTTTTCTTGGCGTTATCAAATACCAGCGCTTGCTAAAGCTGGTTATCATGTCATTGTTCCAAATCAAAGAGGATATGGCAATTCATCGTGCCCTAAAGAAGTAACGGCATATGATATAACCCATTTAACAGATGATTTAGTGGCCTTACTTGATTATTACAACTACAGAGATGCTGTTTTTGTGGGTCATGATTGGGGCGCAAATGTAGTATGGAACCTTGCACTATTGCATCCAGAACGCGTAAATAAAATACTAAATCTTGCATTGCCTTATCAAGAACGAGGTGAAAAACCATGGATTCAGTTTATGGAAGAGATTTTTGGTGAAGATTTCTATTTTGTTCATTTTAATAAAAAACCAGGAGTAGCAGATGCTTTGTTAGAGAACCATGCAGAAAACTTTCTTCGTAATTTATTTCGTAAGAATGTGCCTCTTACACCTCCAGAACCGGGAATGTTATTGATGAATCTTGCAAAAGCGGAAAAGCCTTCTGGTGAGCCTATTATGAACGACGTTGATTTGTCTGTATTTGTAAGTGCCTTTAGAAATTCAGGATTTAATGGAGCTATTAATTGGTATAGAAACCTTGACCGAAACTGGCACGTATTAGCAGAAATAGATCCAATCATCAAACAACCTACTCTTATGATCTATGGTAATCTAGATATGATTCCAAAATTTGAAAGGCTACAGGATTTTGTTCCTAATTTGGATGTGATTAGTTTAGAGTGTGGCCATCACATTCAACAAGAATTACCACAAGAAACAAATGAATCGATTTTAAAATGGTTAGCAAAATTTAATGGTTAAAAAAGGATTGGAATCAAGAATGGTATTTTATAGAGAAGGAGCAGAATTTGTTAGAGACTATTTAAAGATGTAGCATCAAAAATAATTGAAAATTTAAATAATCGAGAAATAAGCCAATAAGATGAAAAATTCAAAACAAATTTCACTAACCTATTTCTGCATATTATTTTTGATGGGTGTTACAGTCTCATGCTCAAATGATGATATTATTGGGGCTTTAAATCTTACTTATTTAAACATACCCGATTCAAGTTTTGAAGCGATACTTATAAAAACAGGTGTAGATTCTGATGGTATTATAAATCAGCAAATGCTAAGCAGTGATGCTGAAGAAATAACTACCCTTGACTTAAGTAATCTAGAATATGGAGCTATTACTGACTTAACGGGAATAGAAGGCTTCACTAGTTTAACGAAATTAATTGCCATCCAGCATGATATAGCGCAAATTGATTTAAGTGATAATTTAAATTTGGATACCTTAAATCTTGCGGGGAATAAATTGTTAAGTATTGATATTAGCAACAACAGTAAATTAGTTTTACTTGATTTGACTGCTAATGAAATGAATTCAGTAGTTGGATTATCAGAATTGGGTAAATTAAGGGACTTGGATTTGTCTTGGAATTATTTTGAAACTTTTAGTATTTCTAGTGAGTCGTTACAGGTTTTACATATGAGTAATAATGATTTGTATTTACTCGACATAAGTTCAGCTCCAAATCTAAAAAACCTACTTTTAACATCAAATAGATTGCAAGGTTTAGAGGTGTTTTCAAATAAAAAGTTAGAAACATTACTGATTTCTGATAACGAGCTGCAAACTATAAATCTCTTAGAAAATCATAATTTAACGCATCTTTATATCACCAGTAATTCCTTGGATAGGTTAAACGTAAGTTTTAATCAAAACCTTATTGATTTGAAAGTAGATAGAAATCCAAATCTGTCATGTATTAAAGTTCTTGATGGACAAAATATTCCACAGATTTCTAAATCAGATCATCAAGAGCTAAATGATGATTGCAATTAAAAAGCCATTGCAGATAATTACCTCAAAGGCTCACTAAATTATATATTAGGTATTTACTACCCTCACTAAGATATAAAAATCATGAATAGAACATATATATTATTACTAATAGTACAAGATAACTTTTTTATAAATAACATTATATCAGTTAATTACCAGGAAATCGGTGAGTGTTTTTTTAATTAAAAAGTACTCACCGAATAGGTCACATAAAATACGGTTTCAAAACGCTTCAAATGAAACCATATAAAATGAAAAACCCTGTTAATCATACGATTACAGGGTTTTTAAATAGTTTTGGTACTATTCTAGTGGAGCCGGAGGGATTCGAACCCTCGTCCAAACAAGCAATTAAAATGCTTTCTACATGTTTAGGATCTGATTAATTTTCGATGCATACCTGACCAGAAACCGCCCAATATACACTTATCTTCTTAAGATTTTGGTGGTGTCGCCAAAGTGAGCGGACACCCTTATGTTGACTTTTCTGGTGCTCCTATAAGAATCGCCATCAACAAGGGCTATTCAGGAACATCTCGCTTCCCTACCTGGTAGGGACGAGGCTAATCTTACTATAATTCAGATTAAGCGGCAAGAGCGTAATTATTTTCGCCAATTAAAAGTGTGAAAAATGAGATTAACGAGCTGTTTCCCAGCGCTCGACATGCTTACATTCCAACTGGTCTCGCTGTCAAAACCGGTCGGCCCCAATATGTAAAAGAACTTTCTAATCTATATAATAGCTGAATCAATTCAATCGACATCGACTATTAAATAGCGGGCAGCAAAGCTAACAAAACTTTACGATCCCCTATAATTTTTATTTTGACCTAAGCCAAGTGTTTCTAATTGTATAATTTAGTGCAATATTTATACCAAACCCATATGAAGTTCGGAATCATCAGAGAACGTAAGAATCCGCCAGATAAGCGTGTAGTTCTATCGCCAAAAGCATGTCAAAAAGTCTTGAATACGCATTCAAAGGCTGAAATTATAGTAGAACCATCCCCAATTAGAGCTTATGAAGATGATGCTTACCGGGATTTAGGTATTACCGTGGCAAGTGAAATGGAACAGTGCGACGTGCTTTTAGGAGTCAAAGAAGTACCAATAGATGCTTTAATTCCGAATAAAAAATACTTTTTCTTTTCGCATACTATTAAAAAGCAACCTTATAATAGAGATTTGCTTCGTGCTATTTTGGATAAGAACATTGAAATGTATGACCATGAGGTAATTACCAACAAGCAAGAACAGCGAGTAGTTGCCTTTGGTAGATATGCAGGTATTGTGGGAGCTTATAATGGTTTTAGGGCATATGGACTTAAAAACGATGTTTTTCATTTGCCAAAGGCCAATGATTTACCAGATCAACAAGCCTTGATAGCAGAATTGAAAAAACTATCATTACCGAATATAAAAGTACTGCTTACCGGTAGAGGTAGAGTGGGTAATGGCGCTAGAGAAATGTTGGACGGTATGGGTATGAGACGTGTAAATGTTACCGAGTATTTAGAGGAAACTTTCGCCGAACCTGTCTATTGCCAAATTGATGCCGGTGAATATAATAGGCGTAAAGATGGCGTACGTGGAAATAAATCTGATTTCTTTGCTCACCCAGAAGAATATAAATCTAACTTCTTTAGGTTTGCCAAAGTAACCGATTTCTATATTGCCGGTCATTTTTATGGTCAAGGAGCTCCTTATTTATTCACTACGGAAGATGCAAAACATGAAGATTTTAAAATTAAGGTTGTTGCCGATATAAGTTGTGACATTGACGGACCGGTTGCTTCTACTATTAAACCTTCTACGATTGCTGATCCCATTTATGGCTATGACCCAGTATCGGAGTCCGAAACAGATTTCACGAATGCTGATGCTATTGCAGTTATGGCTGTAGATAATCTACCTTGTGAATTACCTAGAGATGCAAGTGAAGGTTTTGGTGAGGCTTTTATAAAAAATGTGATTCCGGCTTTCTTCAATAATGATAAAGATGGAGTTCTTGAAAGAGCTAGAATGACCAAGGATGGGAAACTGACCGAACGTTATGCTTACCTGCAAGATTACGTAGATGGTAAAGAATAAATAGAGGCCTCACTTTAATTTGTAGGTTGTTTAAATAGGAATCTTTTTTTGATTTCTAAACACGTTACTGTAAGTATACCTAAGGTATATGCCAATAAATGTTGAATACTAAAAAAGTTTCGAAAGTGTGTCGAATGGATCTGGATTTAAAAAAATATGATAATCTTTAAGTAATTATTTTGAGAATAGTTTTTATATCTGGTCTTTTTAATTTATTAAAGATACTCCAATACCTAAAGTGGTCTGTCTATGGTTATAGTCTATTAGAGTTTCGCCGTAACCATCAAAAAATTGTACATGACCATTGAAGTTTTCAAAGATTGGAAAAGACCAGTTTAATTGTAAACTACCACGGCTTTTGTCTCCTAGGTTTAAAGAGTGTCTGGCAATAGCTCTAAAGCGCTGTCTGCCCCAGTCATAGGTGATATCGGCTTCGCCACGGCCTATATAATCAGATATCTTTTCGTTGTCATCAATTTTGCTTCCTATACGTATCCATGGTTTTAGCATTACTTGCCAGTTCCCTCGTTCTAATGCAGCATGAAAAGCAATACGGTTCCAGCTTCTTGAAATTGGATCTGACTGTCCGTTAGATTCATGAATTATAGCAGCTCCAATCATTTTAGCATCGAAACCGAGTATTTTAAATTGAATGGGGAAATTGGCAATAATTTCAGGCTGATAATTTAATTCGCGAAATGGTCTAGAACGCTCTGTATTATAAATTTGCCAATAGGCAGTTTGCGAATAACCCATCCATAAATCCATTTTACCATCGAACATGCCATGAAAGATTTTGGTTTTTAGGCTAATCTGAAATTTTGACTCTACAGCATTTAACCTGTTCGGCTCATCTAAAACTTTATCTGAATTTTCTGCTTGAGGAAATTCATTTGGGTTGGTAGAATATTTTGCGGCGGTTATGTAGATAGGTTTGTAAGAGGTTAGAATGAATGTACCGCGTTGGTGCTCATCATCTAGCTCCCATAATTCACTTAAGCTTTTACTATTGTTGAAATACCAATTGTGATCATGATCTTCTTGCGAAAAACATTGATAACCGATACTTATTATAAAAGTGAATATTAAAACTGTTGCTGTTTTATGTAACATCTATAAATTTTAAATGAGTCAAAATTATATATTTGGATGGGTATTAGTAAATGTATTCGTAATTTAAATTAATATAATCGATTTTATTATGAAGCCAGCAGAGAGCTATATTTTCAATCAACCTGAACCATACAGAGGAATTTTAATGCATTTACAAATGATGATTGAAACGACCTTGCCAGATATTGAAATGAAATTTAAATGGAATATTCCCTGTTTTTACATTGGTAAATCTCCTATTTGTTATTTGAATGCAAATCATAAAAAGCAGTTTGTAGATATTGCTTTTTGGAACTCTGCCCACCTTACAAAACATTTGAACGTACTAATTCCTGAAAATAGAAAAGTAGTACGTTCATTGCGTTATAGTTCCCTTGAAGATATCGATAACGATATTCTTGTTGAAGTTTTGAAAGATGCTTACTCTGTTCGTAAGAATGGGTTTTATAAGCAGAAAGATTTGCTCTAAAACTCATTCACCACAGCTCTCAACGCAACTAAGTCAGTCAATAGCTTTTTCATCAATCCTAAGTCTAGCATATTGGCGCCATCACTTTTTGCATTGGCACAATCAAAATGGGTTTCTATAAAAAGTCCGTCAACACCTGCGGCAACACCTGCACGTGCCATAGTACCAATCAAAGCAGGTCTACCACCTGTAACGCCAGAAGTTTGATTCGGTTGTTGTAATGAATGTGTAACATCTAAAACCACAGGCGCATATTGCTTCATGGTCGGTACACCTCTAAAATCTACGATCATATCTTGGTAGCCGAACATGGTTCCGCGATCGGTAATCATAGCTTGCTGGTTTCCTGTTTCGGTAACTTTATTTACGGCATGCTTCATACTCTCAGGACTCATAAATTGTCCTTTTTTGATGTTGACCGTTTTACCAGTTTCAGCAGCGGCAACTACTAAATCTGTCTGGCGAGCTAAAAATGCAGGTATTTGTAAAACATCTACATATTCTGCAGCCATAACAGCATCTTGCTCTGTATGTATATCGGTAACCGTTGGTACTTTAAATGTTTCAGAAACTTTACGTAGAATCTTTAAAGCCTTTTCATCTCCAATACCGGTAAATGAATCTAGTCTACTTCGGTTTGCTTTTTTAAAACTTCCTTTAAAAACGTAAGGAATTTTAAGCTCATCGGTTGTGGTAATAATATGCTCTGCAATGCGCATAGCCATATCTTCACCTTCAATGGCACAAGGTCCTGAAAGTAAAAAGAAATTGTTGCTGTCGGTATGTTTTATTTGGGGTATAAGAGATAGGTTCATTTGTCGAATATTTTTAAACAAAGATACTATTTTAAGAAGCTTACTGTTCTATTAAGATAAGATTGTCGAAACCCCAAATGGAAATGAAAATCAAACAGTTTTCAATTATACTATTGCTTATAATTTGTACTGGCAATGCCCGTGCTCAATTTGGTAAAAATTGTGAATTGAGGCAGGTGAAGATTAATCTTATTAATCCCGGTCTCGAATATGAAATGGCTTTGGGTACCAATACGACACTTGATATTAAAGCGGGAATTCAAGTTGCTTTAGATCCTCTTTTACCAGATGTTTACGGGGAATTTGGTGTTTTTCCTGCCATTGCCGGTCAATATCGTTACTATTACAATTTTGAAAAGCGTCAGCGTAAAAGAAAACAGATTTATGGTAACTCTGCAAATTATGCGGCACCTGCTGTTGCTGTCTTTTTTCCTGGTTCGCGAACTATTGCCAATGAGAATGTATCAGGAGCTTTTGGCTATGCCGGATTGGTAACTGGTCTACAACGTAGTTATGATTCCGGATTCAACTTTTCCGTTGATGTCGGTGCGGCGTATTATGAAGGGCAATTTGAAGGTGGTATTTATCCCGTGGCCAACTTAAGTATTGGTTTTATAATTAGTGAAAAACGCTGGTGCGTAGGTCGTTAATTTTGTAGTTATTTTCTTAATATTTCTTTAAATCAGGTAATTACATTTCTTAAATCATGTAGTTTTAGTTGCAACATCAATCAATTTACATGAAAAAAAATACACTTATTCTTCTGTTTTTATCGGTAACTACAGCGAATGCCCAAATCAGGGATTTCTCGGAAAAAGGCAACGGACTCGTTAATCTAGAGCGACATCAATTTACTATCAACTTATTGGGACCGGGTATTAGATATGAACTGGGTCTTTTTAAAAACGTTAGTGCTTCAACTAGTTTTACACCCGCTTTTGCAAGATATCAAGAAGGCTATGCTTTGGGCTATGCCTGGCATACTAGAATTAGATATTACCATAATTTTCAAGAGCGATTAGATATTAATAAGAATGTGGTTGGCAACTCTGCAAATTATATTGGTCCTGCGCGTAGTATATTCTGGGAACCGGTACAGTTTACCGATAATATTTCTGACGGGAATAGTAATTATGCCTTTGCGTTCTATGGTGGTGTGTATGGTATACAGCGTACTAATAGAAAAGGATTCAATATTAATGCCGAAGTAGGGTATGGCTATTTTGACGGAGATGGTATAGATAATGGACACGGTTTTATGGTGAATCTAAATTTCGGTTGGGTAGCTACAATACGAAAATCGACTAAACCTACGTTCGATTAAAGTGGTCTGATATTTGATATACAATCCGAATAAAATCAAACCAAATTAATTATGAAAAAAATGTTCGGCCTAACGGTAATTTTGATGTCCGCTATTTATGTGAATGCCCAGTCTGATAAATTAGTAGAGGACGGACTCTTTAAAATTAATGCTTTGCTACCAGGAGTATCTTATGAAATGGGAGTAGGAGAGAGAACTACCATAAATGCTGAAGCTATAATAGGTTTTGCTCTACAAGGAGCTTCTAATGTAGAAACAGAATTTGGACTATACCCAGGTTTTGCGGCTGACTTTAGATATTACAATAACTTTGACAGAAGATTGAAAAAAGGTAAAAACATATCAGGTAACACAGGTAACTACTTTAGTTTTTTAAATCAATTACAATTTGGGACACCCATTATCGGCAATTTAGAATATGCATCTGATTACTATTATAATGCAGCTTTAGTGTATGGTTTACAGCGAACTTACAAGAAGGGGTTTTATTTTAGTTTAGCATTCGGACCGGGTGTTTTTGTCAATGAATTTAATACAGATGCGGGTATTTTAATTGATGCTAGACTTGGTTGGGTGATTGGTGGTAGAAAAAAGTAGTCGCTCGCATACTGAACTGTCTCAAAATCAATAAGATAAAAATAACATAAGTTTAAGTGTGGCTATCGTTATTTAAAGTATCTTTGCACGCTTAAATAAGACCTTTTATGTCCACTACTACAAAAAATATTGCGATCATTGCGCACGTTGACCACGGTAAAACGACCTTGGTAGACAAAATAATGTACCACTGTAGCTTGTTTCGCGAAAACGAGAATACAGGTGATTTAATTTTGGATAATAACGACTTGGAAAGAGAACGTGGTATTACCATTACTTCCAAAAACGTTTCCGTTATATATAAGGATACTAAAATAAATATTATTGATACTCCTGGTCACGCCGATTTCGGTGGCGAAGTTGAGCGTGTATTGAATATGGCAGATGGTGTTTTGTTATTGGTAGATGCTTTCGAGGGTCCTATGCCTCAAACACGTTTTGTACTTCAAAAAGCGATTGACCTAGGTTTGAAGCCTTGTTTGGTAATCAATAAAGTTGATAAAGAAAACTGTACTCCAGAAGAAGTACATGAAAAAGTTTTCGATCTTATGTTCGAGCTAGGTGCTGAAGAGTGGCAGTTAGACTTCCCTACAGTTTATGGTTCTGCAAAGAACAACTGGATGAGTGAAGATTGGAAAAACGAAACTACCAATATTGAGCCGTTATTAGATATGGTTATTGAGCATATTCCAACTTTTGAACCAAAAGAAGGTAATACTCAAATGTTGATCACTTCTTTAGATTTCTCTTCATTTACAGGTAGAATTGCTATCGGTAGATTGCAAAGAGGGTCATTAAAAGAAAACCAACAAATATCTTTGGTGAAACGCGATGGTTCTATCGTGAAGTCTAAAATTAAGGAACTTTATGTATTTGAAGGCCTTGGTCGTAAGAAGGTACAAGAAGTTGAAACTGGTGATATTTGTGCATTAGTAGGTGTTGAAGGTTTTGAAATTGGTGATACTGTTGCCGATATCGAAAATCCTGAAGCATTAAAAACTATCGCAATCGATGAGCCAACAATGAGTATGTTGTTCACTATTAACGATAGCCCTTTCTTTGGTCAAGATGGTAAGTTTGTTACTTCGAGACATATTAAAGATCGTTTATCGAAAGAATTAGAGAAAAACTTGGCGTTACGTGTAAACGAAACAGATAGTGCAGATAAGTTTTTAGTATTCGGTCGTGGTGTATTACACCTTTCAGTTTTAATCGAAACTATGCGTCGCGAAGGTTATGAATTACAGATTGGGCAACCACAAGTAATTATAAAAGAGATTGACGGTGTTAAATGTGAACCTATCGAGCATTTGACTATCGATTTACCTGAAGAAGTTTCTGGTAGAGCTGTTGAAATGGTATCTATTCGTAAAGGGGAGATGACTAGTATGGAAGCTAAAGGTGACCGTATGTTATGTGAGTTTCAAATCCCATCACGTGGTATCATCGGTCTTCGTAACCAATTATTAACGGCAACTGCGGGTGAGGCTATTATGGCACACCGTTTCTTAGAGTATCAACCGATGAAAGGTGATATTCCACAAAGACAAAATGGTTCTTTAGTATCTATGGAAAGAGGAAAAGCAATTCCTTATTCTATCGATAAATTACAAGATCGTGGTAAATTTTTCGTTGATCCGGGTGAAGATATTTACGAAGGTCAAGTTATCGGTGAAAATTCTCGTGGAGATGATATGACCGTTAACATTACAAAGACTAAAAAATTATCTAATGTTCGTTCTTCTGGTGCCGATGATAAAGCTAAAATTGTTCCTGCAATTAAGTTTTCTCTTGAAGAGGCATTAGAATACATTCAAAAAGATGAGTATGTTGAGGTTACTCCAAAGCATTTACGTTTACGTAAAATCTACTTGACTGAAAATGAGCGTAAGAGAAATAAAATAGCATAAGTACTAAAGCTCCTTTTTTAAGGAGCTTTTTTTTTACTTTTAAAACTAGAAACCACCTTATCGGGTGGTTTTTAGTTTTAGTGGTTTGTTGGAGATTGATGGTGAGGTTGATTTTGTGATTACTCCGCTGATATATTGTTAATTAGTGGCGATAGACTAAGAAAAATGTAAAAAATTAGTGTAGATTTTCCTACTTTCTTAATAATGTGTTCATCCTGCATTTTTCTTCGTTTCTGCATAGAATTTTATCTAATTTAAAGTAGAATTTAATCACAACTCAAACTAACGTTATTATGCAACTAAAAGGTAAAAATGTACTCATTACTGGGGGTACTCGGGGTATTGGAAAATGTATGGTTCAAAACCTAATTAAAGATGGGGTAAGCAATATTGCGGTCATTGCACGTGACAAACAAAATCTAAAAAATTTATCATTAGAGTATCCAGACGTAAGCTTTATTAGAATTGCCGGTGATATTGCCAATATAGAGGTTCTGCGGGATGCTGCAGCACGTATAGAAGACAAATGGGGTCATTTAGATATTTTGATAAATAATGCAGGTATTGTTTCCGCTGGTCCTTTAGAAGATATACAAGATGAGGATTTATATGATCAGGTTGCTATAAATCTTACCGCTGTAATGTTATTGACAAAATACTGCATTCCGCTTTTAAAATTTTCTGAAGATGCATATATCTTAAATATTTCATCGGGGTTGGGATTAATTGGGATGCCTTTCTATGCGGTATATGGTAGCACTAAAGCTGCTATACGCCAGTTTTCAGATTCTATGCGTAGAGAATTAGCACCTTTAAAGGTTTCGGTTACCTGCGCTTTTCCGACCGCTACAGATACTGATATGATGCAAAAATTCAAAGGCAGAAAGATGGATTCGCCAGAGTATGTTGCAGAACGTTCTTTAGAAGGATTATTTAATAAAGAAATACAAGTTATTTTTGGAGGTGATGAACGACTGAAGGAAAATATCTTGAATTTTGAGGCACCTGAAGAGTTAGATAAGATGGTTGCAGAGAATTATGAGGAACGTAAAACAGCTAGTTTAGATCATAAAGCCGTATAATCTATACAGGGAAATCAACAAACGGCGAACAACTATGAAATTATTTTATAAACTATCATTTTTAATAGTACTTACAGTTATTGTGTCCTGTAAAGAAACCCCTAAATCAGTTAATGAAACCGCTAAAGATGTGGTCGTAGAATCTGATTTTATTGCTATACCCGATTCTTGGGTAAACTCACGAGTTGAAAAAACAAAAGAAAGACTAAATGCATCTGAAGCAGGAAAAGTAATATGGAATGCTATGGAAGCCCATGGTGGTTTAGATACTTGGTACGCTAACGGGCCAATTACATTTCGTTTTAATTATCAGCCTTTAGATGGTAAAACTGCTAGAGATAGTTACCAAACCGTAGATAAATGGAGTAATCGTGCTGTACATACTAGTACTGCAGATAGTTCTGCGAAATTTGGTTGGACAGGTGAACAAGCTTGGGTAATGGCTAAAGACAGTACAGCATTTGCTTACGACACCAAATTCTGGGCGCTAACACCATTATGGTTTGTTGGTCATCCTTTTGTCTTGAGTGGGGAAGGGGTGAACTTAGAGCTGTTAGAACCAACAACTTTCAAAGAGCATGATTACAATGTGGTAAAAGTTACTTTTGATGCGGAAACTGGTGATGCTCCAGATGATTATTATATTCTATATGTAAATAAGGAAACTAGTAAATTGGCGGTAATGAGATACATTGTTTCATACCCTGAGTATTTTAAAGATGGTGGGCACGCACCAGAAAAGTTTACTGAATTTATTGGCGAACATGTAGTTGATGGTATTACCATGCCAGGTGGTTTTAAAACGTATTGGACGATTAAAGACGATCAGCCAGGTGACTATATCACTAAAATTGATTTTACAGATGTGTCTTTTGAAAAAGAATTACCTAAAGGTTTTTTTGATGCTCCGGCAGATGCTAAGATTTTGAACTAATTTGTAGTTGATATAAAAGCGTAAAAAAATCCCAAAGGTATCTTTGGGATTTTTTAAAACTATACTGTTGCTTTTCTTTTTAAGCTTTCTTCGCTTTATATTGCGAAGCTACCGCCGCACCAATAATACCTGCGTGATTTTGAAGCTTTGCGGGTATTACTTTGGTGTCGATTTTGATTTTAGATTTAAACTCATCAAAATCTTTTGAGGCACCACCACCAAGAATAATTAAATCTGGAGAAACTATCAATTCAACGTATTCTAAAAAGGTGTTGAATCTTTTGCCCCATTTTTTATACGATAATCCTTCGCGGTCTCTTGCTGATCCTGCTGCCCATTTTTCAATTTTAGAATATTTTTTATATGGAATTTGTCCTAACTCGAAATTAGGAATCAATCTTCCATCTAAAAATGCACCACTACCTAAACCAGTGCCGATGGTGATCATAACAACGAATCCTTTTTTGCCCTTACCGGTACCATAGTTCATGGTAGCATAACCAGCAGCATCTGCATCATTGATTACGGTAAAATCTAATCCGGTTTTCTTTTCTAATAATTCTTCGACATTTACACCCAACCAGCTTTTATTTAGATTGCCGGTAGCTTTACAGACACCGTTCTTAATAATAGTAGGAAAACCACAGCCAACTTTGCCTTTGTAATCAAAATGCTTGACAATTTGGGCAATTACATCGGTCATTGCTTCTGGTGTTCTTGGTATGGGAGTGGGTATTCGAAAACGTTCAGAAATCATTTCTCCGGTTTCAGAATTAACTAACGCTCCTTTAATTCCAGAACCACCTACATCAATACCTAGTAAAGTCATTTTATATTTTGTTATGAATTACAAAGAAACGAAAAAGAATCGGGTCTTTGAATTGAGATTGTTTTTGTGAATATACATATCATTTTTGTCCTGTTTTAGAGCATAAAAAAAGGACCTTTTAAGGTCCTTTATATGTATTTTACATTGGCATTAGTAATTTGACTATAGTGCTAACTTGAATTTCTTCATCGTCTTCATCCATCTCTGAATCTACAGTGAACGTGATCATGAATTGTTTACCAACGAATTTTTCGCTGTTTAAATCGAATTCATTTGCAACATCATCTGTAATGTTAGAGAATTCTGTAGTGTAACCTTCACCATCAGAAAAAACGTAAACGCCATCAATATAGCCCTCATAAGTTCCGTTCATGGTACTAGTTTCTTGACCAAAAGTGGTCAGAGAAGAAACTGCTACGAACAATACGATTAAAAGTGATTTCATTTTTTAATTGTTTAGTTAATTATTGATTTTTTTGTCCGTTTTTTAAGCCTTGTTTGTCGACTTAAAAAGTTGATACAAATGAAATCTAATTAGTTGAATAACGAATAATTTTATCATTTTATTATGAATCTTTTTTTTAACCTTAATCTTCTGTAATTCAGTAGGGTGTTTTTACTTGTCTGTGTTAAAATTATTAGTGGTTAGGGAATTAAATAGTCAGAATAGATAGTACCTTTGGCTGATAAATTAATATAAGTCAATTGAAAAAAAGTAAATTATTTTCTCACTTTGTTACACTGACTCTGGTACTCTTTACATTGGTTCATAGTGCTCAGGCGCAATCATCTTTATCAGCCGATAATGTTCAGACATTGGTTGAGAAATATAAAAGTGATATTCGAGGACCATATAAAGACATTCGTTGGTTTTGTACCGATGGTAGCGTTCGTCAGCCTAAGGACCCTTGTCCTGATAATATCGGTCCGGGTGTGCAGCATGCCCGTTATAAAGATGAGGTAGTTGCATTAGGTAAAAGCAATCATATTTATTTAGGTCAGATTCTGACATATACGACTATTGATGAGCTTTGGGATGGTAATCATAACCATTCTCGTTTAAAACAATTTCAATTAGATAAATACTTGCGCTTGGTTGATAACGGATGGATCAATCAAAAAGGACAATTTTATAGAGGTTCGGTTCAGGTAGAAGATGAAGAAGCTTGGGGTATCGATTTTTATAGATCAATCTTATCAAAAGATGCAGTGGTTGCTGATAACTTCTATCTTATTCGTCAATCATTAAAAGATATACCTCACAATGGCGATGATAATGTTGCGCAGCTAATGCGAAGCGAATCAAAGGTAATTTCAGATTTGTATGTTCCGTTTATGGATTTAAGAACTAAAATTCATAGTCAGCCCGAAAAAACAGATATTCAAAAAGTAATCGATTTTAAATCTAAAAATCAAAAGTCACTGACTTCCGATTTAAATAAAAAGTTGGACGGACTGATAGCTACGATGAATACGTTCTTTAAGCCCGTAGATGTTCAGGCGTTGTTGAATAAATCAAATTTAATAAAGGGTACAACCTTAGGCGATAAAGTACAGTCATTTGTAAATGGTAGATCGAATGATGAAACTGCTTCATATTCAGTAAATGAAACGGCACAGTTACTTTTAGAGATTAGGGAAGGGCTGCTTAATGAAAATAGACCTTTAGCACGATTACAATTGCTTGATATTTCTTTAAAGTTAGAAGAACTATTATTTCAAAATGCACCAAATTGGCAGCCTACAACGGTAAGCGGACAATTAGAAAAAATTTGTGCGTTGACAACGGCATCGGTCGGTGCAGGGTATTTAGAATTATGGGAATGGGAGCAGGTTTCTGGCGCGCTTAGTAAGTTCAACCAAGATCAATTGAGCTTGGCAGAACTAACCCAGGTATTAGAAACGGCAAGAGCTGCGGTAGAATGGAGTGCGGCCATGGTAAAGGCAAATTATCAAGAAGTGGTCAATATATATAGCACATTTGAACCCAAAGCTTATGCGTTTATAGATGATAGAATTAGAGGTTCGGTAGCATTACATTTAGGTCAAAGTGTAGGTGAATTGGGTGATTTTATTTCTAAAGAATCGGCCTTGACCAACAAGGTGATGGATGTTGCTGACCAAAGTGCGTTTAGAGGGTTAAACCCAGGGTATGCTTTTGGTGAGTTGGTTGTCGTAGATGGCTCATCTGAAGATATTGAAGTATCTGCAGATAAGATTTATATTTTTCAACGTTCCCCATCAGACTTAAAACCTGTTGCCGGTATCGCTACCGTGGCAGAAGGTAATATGGTATCGCATGTACAATTGTTGGCGCGTAATTTAGGGATACCAAATGCAGCTCTATCTGATCAGAACCTTCAGAGCCTTAAGAAATATGATGGTGACCGTGTGTTCTATGCGGTTTCTAATAAAGGCAATGTAATTCTGAAACCGGAGTCTCAGATGACGGATCAAGAACGGGGACTATTCGTAAAGAAAGAACGTAATATCGATAAGATTGAGGTTCCTGTTGAAAAAATTAAATTGGGCAATACCGATGTTTTGAACATGCGCGATGTTGATGCCAGTGATTCTGGAGCGTTATGCGGACCAAAAGCTGCAAATCTTGGGCAGTTGAAGAAGATGTTTCCTGATCAGGTGGTTGAGGGATTGGTGATTCCGTTCGGAATTTTTAGAGATCATATGGATCAGAAAATGCCCGGAGAGAATCGTTCTTATTGGGAATATTTGAATGCCATGTTCAAAGAAGCCGAGCGTATGCGAAATGCAGATGTGCCAGAACCAGAAGTTGAGAATTATCAGTTACGACAATTAGAGACTTTAAGGGGTGCCATCAAAAAAATGCCGTTGAAAGAAGATTTTATGAATCAACTGGAAACAAAATTCAAATCTGTTCTTGGGTCTGATTTTGGAAAAATTCCCGTGTTCTTACGTAGCGACACCAATATGGAGGATCTTAAAGAATTTACTGGTGCAGGGTTAAATCTGACACTTTTCAATGTGTTGAATAAAGAGAAAGTATTAGAAGGTATAAAAGATGTATGGGCTTCACCATATACCGAACGTAGCTTTAAATGGAGGCAGGTGTATTTGTTGAATCCTGAGAATGTATTCCCTTCTATTTTGGTGATACCAAGTGTAGATGTAGATTACTCGGGGGTTTTGATTACTAAGGGTATTAATTCAGGTAATGATAAGGACTTGACCGTTGCTTTTAGTAGAGGTGCAGGTGGTGCTGTAGATGGTCAGTCGGCAGAAACGTATACTATATATAATAATGGCTATCGTTTATTGGCGCCTGCACGCGAGCCAATGTATAATACCTTACCAGCTACCGGTGGTACTGGTAAAAAAGTAGCTACTTTTCAGAATAGGGTAGTGAATGAAAAGAACATGGCCGAAATAAAGACTTTAGCAAAAACTATTCGTGAAACCTTACCTAAAGAAACAAATTCAGATTATGAAGGCGCCTATGATGTGGAGCTAGGTTTCAAAGAAGATAAATTATGGTTGTTTCAAATAAGACCATTTGTTGAGAATAAAAAAGCGTTGAGTTCTACGTATTTAGAATCTATTACACCGAAAATTAATACAGAGAAAGAAATCTCGTTAAAGACAAAATTGTAAAATGAAAAGGACCTGCATGTTTTTAATTGTTTCATTGTTTCTTGTTTTCACTGCGTGTGATTTAGATGACGACGATGGGGTTGATGAAGAACTTCCGGCGATAACCACTGCAGGATTAAATACATTTGGATGTCTTATTAATGGACAAGTGTATGTGCCTAAAAAAGGGAGCTTTTGTCTAGACTGTGCAAATACCCCAAAATTACAATTGACATATGGCGAGATTTTTGAAGGGTATCGATTTGCTTTAGGGACTCATAATGATATAGATGGATATGTTTCCATGACATTGGAACTATTTAATGGTTTAGAGCCTTTAACCGAAGGTGAATATTCCCTTTCACAAACTATATTAGAAGGTAACGATATTCCTATTGCTAATGCTTCTTGTTGGATTAATAAAAAAATTAGTGGCGAAAAAATTGAGTCAGAATTTTACTCTAATGAAAACATTGGCGGAGTTCTGGAAATCATTAAAATTGATGAAGAAAAAAAGTTTATATCTGGGACTTTTTATTTTTCAGCTTTGGATGGCAATGGTCAATTCGTTAATATAACCGATGGTCGATTTGATGTTACGTATAAGAGTTTTTAAGAATTAGTATTGATATGATTATGAAGAAAATTATAGTATTGTTAATCGTAGTTTTAAGTGCATCTGCATTTACTACGTATAAATATTACCCAATAGATGGTTACGAACGTACTGGCATTAAACGTTTAAAGCGTTTAGAGATGATTAAAAACGGGGAGGTCAAAGATGCATTTGCACTACCTGTCGGAGCAATGAAATCGTACAGTGATATTCAATTGAACTTACTATCGAGAAAAAATGATAGTGCTATGGGATTGATGCAGGTAAATGAAGATTTTCAGAAGGAGATTAGTGCACTTTTTCGAGGATTGGATAAAAGTTATTCCCTGACTGTTTTAGATATCTCCGACCCAGAAAATGTGCGTTATGCCGAACGAAATGAAACTGCTGGCTATCAACCGGGTAGTGTAGGTAAATTGGCTGTATTAATAGGATTGTTCACACAGTTAGAAAAAATTTATCCCGATTCATTCGAAAAAAGAACAGAGCTGTTAAAGAACAAATCTGTAAAATCGGGAGTATGGGGCTTGACAGATGAGCACACCATTCCTATCTATAATGTTGAGAAAAATACATTGGTAAAGCGCCAGGTAATTGCTAGCGATGTGTTTTCATTATATGAATGGGCAGATCACATGTTGTCGGTTAGTAATAATGGTGCGGCAAGTATTGTTTGGAGAGAGGTTTTGCTAATGGCGGCATTCGGAGAGAAATATCCAGACTTGACCCAAGAGGAAACAGATGCTTACTTTAAAGAAACGCCAAGAAAAGAGTTGACCGATTTAAGTAATGATGTAGTGAATTTACCATTGCGCAATTTAGGTATTACATCAAATGAGTGGCGTTTGGGTAGTTTTTTCACAAGAGGAACAAATACCTATGTAGGTGATAAAGGTGGGAGTATCGGTTCTCCTCAGGGATTAATGAAATTCTTGGTGCAGCTTGAACAAGGTAATGTAGTCGATGAAGCTTCAAGTTTAGAAATGAAAAGATTGATGTACATGACCGATCGAAGAATTCGTTACGCACAATCGCCAGTGCTGAAAGAAGCAGCGGTGTATTTTAAATCGGGCTCCTTATACAAATGCGATAGAAGCAAGGGTGAAACTTGCGGTAAATATATGGGGAACGTTACCAATTTTATGAATTCTGTTATCATTGTAGAGCATCCAGATAATTGTAGATACATGGTGGTTTTAATGACGAATGTACTACGTAAAAATTCTGCTAGCGACCATATGTATTTGGCAGGTAGTATTGATAAGATTATTAGAAATGGGTAAAAGCATAAGTTCGAGTAAGTATAAAACTTTTTTGTATGATTATATTTAGGATTTAAACTTAGCTTGCAACTCTTCAACAATAGATTCTACCTTTTTATTTTTTGCAATTCGGTCAAGAACAATGGGCGAGTTTTGTCGTTCTTTACAGTTTTTAATGGCGCAACGCTCGCAAGTAACTCCAACTTGTTGGATTTTAATATTGGCATCTTCTAAAAACTTTACCTTTCTAGAAAGCTGTTTGTTCATCAATAAGCCAATGCTTATGCTTCTAAATTGATTGTCTTTAAAGGGGTCTTTTGTGGCAGAAGATAAAACGATATAGCTATTGTCCTCACCATCATATTCAGAGATTTGAATATCAAATTCGTGATCCTTTTGGCTCATTTTAATATCATTTAGCACCTTTAAAGAAACCCAACGACGACAATAATGTTCATTGGTTTCGTTGGCTCTGGGAGAGTGTTGGTGAGAAAGGTGCAATTCTTTTTTTAAATGGTATTTTTTGCTGCCTAATCTATGTGTAAAACGTAAGAAAAAAAGGTTTTGAATGTTGAATGAATTCGGTAATATATTTGTTAGTCGTTGATAAACAGATTCTGGTGATGCATTAAAACTATTAATAAGGCTCAAGAACTTTTTAGTGTCAAAATGGTCAGTTTTGAATACTTCTTCAAGCTGAGGAACCAATTGAGTTTTAGGTATAACCAGTGCACCTGCAAAATAAGATGCGTAGAAATTATTCAAGACCTGATCAAAATTGTCAAATTTTATCCAAGGAAAAGAGTATAACCTATCTGTATAGGCCAAAAAATTATAACCTATTTCTTTTGCATAGATGAATGCTCGTTGCGGCTCGTTAATATCGGCAGAGAGCAATAGTGTTTTTGTTTCGGGTACAAATAATGAACGTAAGTTTTCCAAAGCCTCATATTTCTCCAATTCACCATTGTTTATAGAATACCCGTATTCTTCAATAAGTATTTCCTCTAAATCTTTTGAAGTGAGCGTTTTTGATAAGTTTAAATGATAGGCTTTAGCAAATTTTAATACTTGTTGCTCTAGATCGTCAAAGTAATTGTTGTTAGCTTCTTGGTAGGATCGTAACGACGCCAAGAAAAAACTCTCCCTGCTAAAACTATAATGCTGGGCTATTTCAATTATGGTACTAATAAATGCATTGACCTTTGCAGGTGCCGTTGCTACAATGTCTATAAGGTCACTTTCCTTTATTCCGAAAAGCTCTAGCGGAATCTCCTTTAAAATCTTGGAGCGAAGTAGATCGCCAATTGGGGCTAAATTTTTGTCTAGCTTCAAAGAGACCATTTGATCGTACGGTACATCCAGTTTTTCAGCAAGTAGAATGATTTTATCTGGCTTCGGATATTTTTTTCCTTTCTCAATCTCGTTCAAATAAGATTTTGAAAGTCCGCAAATTTTAGACAACCCAAATAAGGATAAATTCTTATCGGTTCGAATTTGCTTCAGTTTTAAGCCGAAAATGAGTTTAATATATTCTTGTTCCATAATAAGTTTTAAAGATACTACATTTTGCGGATAACTTTAAAAAAGTGAATTTTATCTATTTAGCGAACGTTCGCTTGTTTTGTAAAATATTTTATTCTATCATTGTGTCAACAAAAACTTTTACAATGGAAAACACGATTTTAAAACATCCGAAAATTCAGTTCGCTAATCAGGTGGATCATTACTATCCTGAGATTCTAACTGACAGTGCTTTAGAGTTTCTTACAGCACTACATGAGAAATGTAACACCAAAAGATTAGAGCTACTTAAAAACCGTGAAGTCCAGCAAGAAGTCTTTGATAGGGGTGAGTATCCTCATTTTCCTAAAGAGACCAAATCTATTCGTGAAGGTGTATGGACCGCAGGTACTATTCCCTCAGATCTACAGGATAGGAGGGTAGAAATTACCGGACCGGTAGATCGTAAGATGATTATTAATGCTTTGAATTCCGGTGCCAAAACGTTTATGGCAGATTTGGAGGATAGTAATTCGCCAAGCTGGAAAAATAGTATTGAAGGGCAGCAGAATTTGATGGACGCCAATACAAAGACTATTAGTCTAACGGATACCAAGCGTGGTAAATCTTATGAATTGAATGAAAACACTGCGGTGTTGTTGGTAAGACCTAGAGGTTTGCATCTAAACGAAAGGCACTTGTTGATCAATGATGAGGAGGCATCAGGTAGTTTGGTAGATTTTGGACTGTACGTGTTTCATAATACCAAAACAATGATGGAAAATGGAACTGCACCATATTTCTATCTACCAAAATTAGAGCATTATACAGAAGCGCGTTGGTGGAACGAAGTTTTTGAATTCGCCCAAGAGTATTTGAGTGTGCCTACTGGTACTTTTAAAGCAACCGTTTTGGTAGAAACCATTACCGCTAGTTTTCAATTGGATGAAATTATTTTCGAACTGAAAGACCATATCGTTGGGTTGAACTGTGGCCGTTGGGATTATATTTTCTCTTACATCAAAAAATTCAGAAATCATGCTGGTTTTGTGGTGCCTAATAGAGATCAGGTAACTATGACCACACCCTTTATGGATGCCTATGCAAAATTGGTGGTTCAAAGGTGTCATAAACGTGGCATACTTGCTATTGGTGGTATGGCGGCTCAAATTCCGATAAAGAACGATGAGAAGGCTAATGCCGAAGCGTTGGAAAAAGTAAGAAAAGATAAAGAACGCGAAGTTCAAAACGGTCATGATGGTACTTGGGTGGCTCACCCAGCTTTGGTAGAAGTTGCTATGACCGAATTTAACAAACATATGCCTACGCCAAATCAAATGCATGTGCTGCGAGAAGATGTACATGCAACTGAACAAGACCTTGTGGAAATTCCAAGAGGTACCATTACAGAAGCGGGTATTAGAAAGAATATCAATGTTGGTATTCTGTATACCGAAGCTTGGTTAAGAGGCTATGGCGCCGTAGCACTTTATAATTTAATGGAAGATGCCGCTACAGCGGAGATTTCTAGAACCCAATTATGGCAATGGCTACAAAATGAAGTCATTTTAGCCGATGGCCGTAAGTTGACCAACGAACTGTACATGGAAATTTTCGATAACGAGGTGGAAAAATTGATCACCGAAGTGGGAGAAGAAAACCTGAAGAACAGCAAGTTTGAATTGGCAATACAACTGTTCGATAAACTGGTGGTGACAGATGATTTCGAAGAATTTTTAACCTTACCCGCCTATAAATTCATATAAATAAAAACGATCCTGCCATTGCGGCAACAATGTGCAGGATCTCATTATCAATAATAAATAACGTATTTCAAAATTATGAAAAATTTAGAACAAAGCAAGTACAGTTCGGCATTGGAGACCGTAAGAAACTTAAAGCAAAAGTATGGTTCAACTTGGAACGATATCAACCCTGAGAATGCTGCAAGAATGGTCGCTCAAAACAGATTTAAAACTGGCTTGGACATTGCCAGATATACTGCGGCCATCATGAGAAAAGATATGGCGGAGTATGATGCAGATTCGTCTAAATACACACAATCTTTGGGCTGTTGGCACGGATTTGTGGCACAGCAAAAAATGATTGCCGTTAAGAAACACCACAAAACGACCAATAAAAAATACTTATACCTTTCTGGGTGGATGGTGGCTGCTTTACGATCAGAATTTGGACCGCTACCTGATCAGTCCATGCATGAAAAAACTGCCGTGCCTAGTTTAATCGAAGAAATCTATGATTTTTTACGTCAGGCAGATGCTATTGAATTGAACGATCTGTTCAGAAGATTGGAAAATGGAGAAGATGTTCAAGATGAAATCGATAATTACGAAACCCATATTGTACCGATCATTGCTGATATTGATGCTGGTTTTGGAAATGAAGAGGCCACTTATTTATTGGCCAAGAAAATGATACAGGCCGGTGCTTGTGCCATTCAGATAGAAAATCAGGTTTCAGATGCCAAACAATGTGGCCACCAAGACGGTAAGGTGACCGTACCTCATGAAGATTTCATTGCAAAGCTAAATGCAGTACGATACGCGTTTATTGAGTTGGGAATTGACGATGGGGTAATCGTAGCCAGAACAGATTCTGAAGGAGCCGGACTTACCCAAAAATTGCCTGTAAGTCAAGAATCTGGCGATTTGGCGTCGAAATACCTTGCTTTTATTGAAGCTGAAGAAATTGATATTACCGATGCTCGCGAAGATGATGTTCTTTTAAAAAGAGACGGTAAATTGGTGCGCCCAATTCGTTTGCCAAACGGATTGTATAAATTTAGAAATGGTACCAATATAGATAGGGTAGTGTTAGATTGTATTACCAGCTTGCAAAATGGTGCTGATTTACTGTGGATTGAAACACCAACGCCAAATGTGAAGCAAATTGCTCATATGGTAAATAGAATTAGAGCAGTAGTGCCTAATGCGAAATTGGTATATAATAACTCGCCTTCGTTTAACTGGACATTGAATTTTCGTGGTCAGGCTTATGATGAAATGCTTGCCGAAGGTGAAAATATGACGGAATACGATAGAAATAATTTAATGTCAGAAGCGTATGATACATCAGAATTGTCGTACCGAGCTGATATGAAAATTAGAAGTTTTCAAGTTGATGGTGCTAGGGATGCCGGTATTTTTCACCACCTAATTACATTACCTACATATCATACTACTGCATTGCTTATGAGTGATCTTACTGAAGGTTATTTTGGTGAAGAAAGTATGTTGGCGTATGTAAAAGGGGTACAAAGACAAGAAATACGTAAAGGTGTGGCTTGTGTAAAACACCAGAGAATGGCGGGGTCTGATCTTGGTGATGATCACAAATCGTTTTTTGCCGGTGATAAGGCATTAAAAGCAGGTGGAGCCAATAATACGTCAAACCAATTTGACGCGGTATCCAACACAAAGAAAGTTGAAAAAGAGGTAGAAGTGTTAACCTAAAGAACTGTTTTGCTTACTTTCCTAAAATGGGTCAGCCTGTGGGTTGGCTCATTTTTTTATGCTTTACATCCATTATTTGCTAAATCTTGGTTAAAATTTTTTATATATCAAAGCACTTGCTTAGTTTTGTAGTGGAATTAGAAATCATGGCACGCAAAAAACAATATAACGAAGCTGAAGTCATAGAAAAGGCAATGCGCCTGTTCTGGCGTAATGGCTATGAGAGCACATCGGTTCGTATGTTGGAAAAGGAAATGGGTATCAACCAGTTCTCAATATATGCCAGTTTTAAAAATAAGGAGGGTGTATTTTTAGAGAGTATTAAACTGTATAATGCTCAAATTAAATCCATCACAAATACCTTGGAAAATTCCAATAACGGAGTAGAAGGAATCAAAAATTATTTTTACGATTTTTTAGACTTCTCAAGAGAAGGTGCAATTTTTAAGGGCTGCCTGGTTACCAATACGGTAAACGAAATAAAAGAAGATTCCAACCCTATTATTATGGCGGCATTAAAACGCTTTTCTTTAAATATTAGAGAATTGTTTGTAAGGAATCTTAAACAAGACGACGAAAGGGATGTAAAAGAAATAGAAGCACAAGCCGACTATTTAATGAACGCTCTTTTAGGACTGTCCATTTCATCTAAAGTGTTCAATGAAGCAACGCTTAAAGATATTATTAGAATGACGTTCTTACACTTGTAGCATTTTTTTTAATTAATAACTAAGCAGTTGCTTAGATTTAACATAAGTATAATAATTATTAAAATCAGAAACATTATGACAACTTTAAAAGTACACGACATTGAATCTGCACCAGAAGGTAGCAAGCCATTATTGGAAAACTCTCTAAAAGCATTTGGCATGGTACCAGGTCTTCACGGGGTACTTGCATCGGCACCAAAAGCTTTGGAAGGTTACCAAGTATTACATCAATTATTTACTGAAACTTCGTTCAATAACGATGAGTTGACCGTGGTATGGCAAACGATCAATGTTGAGCATGCATGTCACTATTGTGTACCTGCACATACCGGTATTGCAAATATGATGAAGGTTGATGAAGCTATTACTGAAGCTTTACGTAATGAAACTCCTTTGGCTGATGAAAAATTAGAGGCTTTACGTACGTTCACATTAAGTGTTGTTCGTAACAGAGGTAACGTAACGCAAGAAGATTTAGATGCTTTTTACGCTGTAGGTTACGGTGAACAACAAGTATTGGAAATTATTTTAGGCTTGGCGCAAAAAACGATTAGTAATTATACTAACCACATTGCACATACGCCGGTAGACGATGCTTTCAAAAAATTTGAATGGTCTAAATAAATTGGTTTCGTAATTCCCCCTAAGAAACCATGGGTTGATTGTTGCAAACCTTCTGCTTATGGGCAGAAGGTCTATTAATTAACAAAACCCTAATATAATAGAATCGTCTTGTAGTAAAGTAATAAGTAAGTTAGGGTAGTCTATATATCGATTTCTTAATTACGCTATTAAGTAATCTTAATCTGTAACACTTAAAAAAAACTAGAAAATGAAAAAAGTAGCAATTAACGGAATGGGACGTATAGGAAGAGCCTCTTTAAAGGTGATTTTAGATACGCCAGAATTAGAATTGGTAGCGGTAAACGATATTGTATCCATAGAAAATATTGCTTATTTACTAAAGTATGATTCTGTGTATGGTATATATGAAAAAGAGGTTTCTCATGATGAGAACAACTTGATTGTAGATGGTAAGAATATTGAATACAACTCGCAACGCAATCCTGAAGATTTACCTTGGGCATCACATGAAATTGATGTCGTAATTGAAAGTACCGGTTTCTTTACCAAGAGTGAAGATGCCAAAAAACATATTAAAGCGGGTGCCAAATCGGTTATAATTTCCGCTCCTACAAAAAGTGAAGATATACCAACAGTAGTACACGGTGTTAATACCGATGCCGGGGAAACCAATATTTTCTCTTGTGCAAGTTGTATCACCAACAATATTAGTCCGGTAGTAGAAGTATTGGGGCGTAGAGTTGGAATTAAAAAAGCGATCATGACAACGGTACATGCCTATACCGCTTCTCAAGGTATTGTAGATGCACCTTCACAAAAGAACATGAGAATGGGACGTGCCGGTGCAGCCAATATTGTACCTACATCAACGGGTGCGGCTATAGCAACTACCAAAGCGTTACCTGAATTTGCCGGTAAGTTTGATGGTGTTGCCCTACGTGTACCTATTCCGGTTGGGTCGATGTCAGATTTAACTTTTGTGACCGAACGCGAAGTAACTCCTGAAGAAATAAATGAAATCTTTAAGGAAGAAGCGGCAACGGACAGGTATAAAAATATTCTAGACACCACAGATTAGCCTTTGGTCTCTTCCGATATTGTAAAGAATCCGCATGCTTCTACGGTCGATTTAGGAATGACTAGAGTCGTAGATGGTGATTTATTGAAAGTGATGACCTGGTACGATAACGAATGGGGTTTCACCAATCAAATGATCCGTCAAATATTAGCTGAAATCAAATAAACAAAGCAGTAGGTATTTCTGGTCTTCAGGAATACCTACTTTCTTTTTACTATATAAATATAAAACATGATTAAAGTATCTGTAATGTATCCGAACAGCGAAGGCGTAAAGTTCGATACGGAATATTATAAAAATACACACTTGCCCATGGTTCAAAAACTAGTGGGCAGTGCATTGAAAGATTTGGAATTGGATCTTGGTATTGGTGGCAGAGCGCCAGGCGAAGCGACACCCTATGTAGCCATTGCTCATTTAAAATTTGATGACGTTGCTTCTTTTCAAGCAGCTTTTGGTCTGCATGCGGTAACATTTGCAGATGATGTAAAGAATTATAGCAATGTGCAGGGCAAAATTCAGATTAGTGATCTGGTATCTTTCTAAACCAATTGTTAATCAGAACAATTAGTTGCCTAGTGGTTGGTAAATGGTTTTAATAATCGGTTGAATAAAAGCATATGGAAAATACAGATGTATCTATTGAAAAATTGGCGCAACAATGTTTCCATGCGGTTTTTAAAACAGATACCGATAAACCTGGTTTTCATCATTTTTATTTTGGTAAGAATAATACACCGTTAGAGTTTAGAACGATCATGACAACACTAAAAAAGGAACTGTCCCTTTTGAGTGAAACCCATTTTTCTAAAAAATTAAGTTATCATTGGTTGGTGCGTTTCGATCAGCAGGTGAATACTCCTTTTCATGTAGATAATGCAGGCGATCAATCTTTTCTGTTATTAGGTTATGAACCTAGCGAGGTGGAAAGTGAGTTGCACATTGCAGACTATCATGCCTTTGCAAAAGCAAATGATCATGAGCATATAGTCAATTTCACTCCCGTGTTTAAAGAGGATGAATCTCTATTGGCGCCTTTTACAACGAAATTAAAATCGTTTAATAAGGAAGCGTATCATATTGTGATTATGAATAATAGCAACGCTACGCTTCCGGCAGCAACGCTAGGCGTATATCATAAGGCGGTTATTGTGAAGCAGGATTTTAGTAAAAGTAGGGTAGTAAATTCTATGGTGTTGAATATGACATCCGAAGATAGAAGTTTTAAAGATCGCCAAATGGAGGAAAAATACTTGAATACAACTACCATTAGTACATAGTAACGGTCAATTAATCTAGACGAATAATACGTTTGTTGACTTTTAAGAATGAAATTATGGGTGAAAAATTAAAAATAGATATTGTATCGGATGTAGTATGCCCATGGTGTGCTATAGGATACAAAAGGTTGGAAAAAGCAATTGCCGAGCTAGGTTTTGAAGATAAGGTATCGATTGAATGGCAGCCGTTTGAACTCAACCCGGGCATGCCGCCAAAAGGTCAAGACCTTACTGAACATATTGCCGAGAAATATGGTTCTACTTTAGAGCAACAACAAGCATCGCAACAGAACATGACCGATATTGGGGAAGAACTTGGTTTTAAGTTCGACTATTTTGAGGGTATGCGTATGGCAAACACTTTTGATGCTCACGTATTATTGGAGTATGCCAAAGATTTTGGTAAACAGACCGAGCTTAAACTGCGACTAATGAATTCCTTTTTTAATGAAAGGCAAGATGTGTCCGATAGAGCAGTGCTAAAACAAGCTTTGTTGGATGTTGGTTTAAATGCCGATGAAGCATTGGCAAATTTAGATAGCGAAGAAGCCAGATACGAGGTAAGGAATAAACAGGGACAATGGAAAAACATGGGTGTAAATTCCGTTCCTACCATTGTTTTTAATATGAAAAGTGCCGTTACCGGGGCACAACCTGTAGATACGTTTAAACAGGTGCTTATTGATTTGGTAGGGTAGTTGACGAAAAACAAATAAAAGCTATGAACAAGATTATTTATTACGTTGCTACGGGAATATTTACTATGGTAATGCTGTTTTCAGCTGGCATGTACTTTTTTAATCATGAGTATGTAAAAACGGCCTTTACCAGTTTGGGCTACCCAACTTATTTAATTTATCCATACGCAACCGCAAAATTACTGGGGTTGTTCGCTATTTGGAATCCTAAATTTCATTTGATCAAAGAATGGGCATATGCCGCGTTTTTCTTTGCGGTGCTATTAGCATTTTTTGCACACATTATGGTAAGTGATGGGGAACAAATGGCAGCGGTAATTGCTTGGGTGGCATTAGTAGTTTCTTATATATTTAGTAAAAAGATTTAACCTCATGAAACGAATATTGTAATATGGATACAACTATACCGAATAAAAATATACGCCCAAAAGTGTTGTTCTTTGATGTCAACGAAACGCTTTTAGATCTTACTAAAGTTAAAAAAGAGGTAGGCAAAGCATTAGGCGGTAGGGAAGATTTGCTCTCCCTTTGGTTTACAACAATGTTGCAATATTCATTAGTAACTTCAGCTAGCGGTCAATACAAACCATTTGGGCATATAGGTGCTGCCGCATTACAAATGGTAGCTGCAAACGTTGATATTTCTCTAACGGAAGAAGAGGCGCGTACCATTATTTCTGGAGCAATGGGTAATTTACCCGCACACCCAGAGGTTAAAGAAGCGTTGGCTCAATTAAATGCTGCCGGATACAAATTAGTCGCATTCACCAATTCATCTAAAGACGGATTAAAAAAACAATTTGAAAATGCCGGACTAACCGAGTATTTTGATGAAATGCTAAGCGTTGAACCAACAGGTAAGTTCAAACCATTTACGGAAACCTACGCATGGGGAGCAAAACAAATGGGACTAGAACTAGAAGAGTGTATGCTCATCGCAGCCCACGGCTGGGATGTTGCTGGGGCACTTTGGGCAGGTTGGCGAGCAGCATTTATTGGTAGACCTGAACAACAAGTATATCCGTTAGCGCCCAAAACAGAAATAGTGGTATCTGACTTAAAAAAAGCAGCAAACATTTTAGTTTCTTACAACTAAAACTCTAGCCATTTCATTTTCAAATTAAAAGCATCTTAGAATATGTATCTTTGCTTTACCATTAACTAAAGAACGTAATACATGTTTAAAAGAACACTATTTATTGCCCTAATTACACTTACCCTAACTTCTTGCTGGAAAGATAGAAGCCCTGAAGATCTTATTCGTTTAAAAGATAAATTCAAGTCTCAAGTAGACGATTTTGAGAATAAAAAAGAGACCGCAAACAAAAATGTGAACAGAGGTCTACAATCTCTAAACGCTTTAAAAAGCGCTTTAGAAGATACCAAGAATGAAGATAAGGAATTCGCCAAGGTATATGGTGATTGGGAAAAAGTAGATTGTCGAGTTAAT
The DNA here is from genome assembly GCF_004364175.1 of Maribacter caenipelagi. Lineage (GTDB taxonomy): Bacteria > Bacteroidota > Bacteroidia > Flavobacteriales > Flavobacteriaceae > Maribacter > Maribacter caenipelagi. Next base: position 193,775 of record NZ_SNZW01000013.1, read on the forward strand.
AACTTGAATAAAGAATACGAAGATTTAGAAGAGAAAGCTTCCAACTTATTTACGGCAATGGAAACACAGACCAATAGCCTAAGTGATGAAAAGAGTAAAAAAACACTTTTGGGAGCTATAGAAAAGGCACGAGCCAAATACAATGCAACATTGGCGAACACTTCTACGGCTATAGAAAAATTAAGGTTGTTACATGGTGATGCCGTTGAGGTGGTGAAGGCATTAGAAGTAGCTGCAGCCCTTAACTCTTTCGATAATATCAATGATCAAATGAAAAGTATAGAAGGTCGTGTAGACGGCATCATGCAAGAATTGAACGTTGCTGTTGTAGAGAGTAAGAAATTATACGAGAAGAAAATCACCGAATTAGGGGAGGAGTAGTAGAGCTTCTTTTACTTTTAAATTAGAAACAGCCAGTATTTAATAATATTGGCTGTTTTTTGTGCGATATATTTAAATGAAATATGGTACTATTAATTGTTGATGGTCGTGATTTTTTTGGATTAACCATCAAATACTTTGCAGCCAAATGAGTCGATTTTCTTTAATTGAAAATTGTATCTTTCTTAGTTGAATTAGGTATTGCACATATTAATGCAATTAACAGAAAACCTAAGTAGTAAAGGAACAATACAAAATCATAAAATGCATTACGAAATATTTGAACCGCAAGAGAATTTAAAAGAGTGGGTTAAATGCTATTGGAATTTAGAAAGTGATTTTGAAAACACACCTTTAAAGAATACGATTGTTCCAGACGGTACAATGAAACTTATTTTTCATTATGGTGATACTTATAAACATCATCCAAATAATAAAGAGAGTATAATTCTTCCAAATTGTTTTTTAATTGGGCAATTGACAAAACCATATGTTGTAGAACCGTTAGGTGTTACGGGTTCTTTTGTAGTTAGATTTCAGCCTAGCGGATTTTTACCTTTTACCAATATTTCAATTAAAGAAATTCAAAATACTGCGGTACCCATAGAGGAATTATTTGGAAAGGAAGGAGTGAAAATTGGAAATCAAATTTTAAATGCTAACGCTACCTCAGAGAGGATAGCACTAATTGAAACTTTTTTACTTGAAAGATTAACCGAGAAAAATGTAATTGACAATATTGTAAAATCAACGGTAGATATCATTATAGAAGCCAACGGACAATTTTCTGTAAATGAACTATCAGAACAAAACAATATTAATCGCAGACAATTAACACGAAAATTTTCTTCGACGATAGGTCTAAGCCCAAAGCAACTTATAAAAACTTTAAGAATTCAGAATACACTAAAAACACTGCTTACAAAAGAGATTACAAGTCTTACAGATTTGGCTTATGAGAATGAATACTTTGATCAAGCACATTTTATAAAAGATTTTAAAGAGTTTACAGGGTTGACTCCTAAAGAATTTTATGGAGATGATTTAAAAATGTCCATGATTTTTGATAGTGAAGATTAGCCTTGTCCCATTTTTACAATTTTAAAGTTTTAAGTTATAGCATATTTGTATTGCAATTAAGCAACAAAACTATAAAGCAAATAATATGAAAAACGTAAATCCTGTAAACTGGTTCGACATCAATGTATCAAACTTAAACAACGCAAAAGAGTTCTATGAAACTGTTTTTAATATTAAACTTGTTGATTTTCCTATAGAATTTGGTAAACAATCTGGTTTCCCTTTTGATTCAAAAGGTTTGAATATTACCGGTGCGTTAGTGGAAAGGGAAGATTTTACGCCTAATGGCAATAACACAATTATATACTTTGAATCTGAAGATTGTACCACCGAAGAAAACTTAGTTGAAAATGCTGGAGGAAAAATTATAAGATCAAAAATGTCTATTGGTGAATTTGGATTTATATCTATTTTATGTGATAGGGACGGAAACACAATAGGGCTTCACTCAATAAATTAAAGGTGAAGTAAACGCATTGTACCTATATCTAAAATGTATATTTAAGGGTTAAAGATTCTGAAATAAAAAACTTTAGGCCTACTGTTATGATTGATCATTACACGCTATCTAAGTTTAGTTTAGCTCTAATTACTACACTATATCGCTCCATAAACAATTTATAATATGTCGACAGCGTTTACTAAAGATGATACAGTTTTCTAATTAATTCTTAAGTCTTTAATCATATGCGATCAATGAGAAATGCCACTTGCGTTATAGTTCTTATACTGAGTTTTAGTTTTTCGGCCTGTCATTCTCAGAATACGCATTATAAAAACCCGAAAATGACGAAAGAGGTAAAAGAGCTTATTAAAATGGGTGAAGATTCTATAATAGCATTAGCCCTAAACTCAATTGACGGTAATGCAGGTCTCGAAAATTTTACATCTGCCACCGTATTAACCAATGGCGAAGAAGTATACGTTTCTTTTAGAAATCAATATAAATACCTACCGATTCATACAGTCTGCTATTTTGATTTTGGGGTAAATATTACTACGCAAACTACGTATAAAAACTCTGTTGCAAATCCTTACGATTATACTATTGAAGGAAGGATTCCTTATTTTCAGTTAACAGAAGATTTCAAAAAGCATATCGATTTTGTAAAGAAAGCGATTGGTAATGTAGAAGGTTTTGAAGATGAACTAATAATTCGCGAGCATGAAGACTTTTACGATATAGAAATAGTGTCTGAATCTCAAGAGTCGAGCTATAAAATTAAAAAAGGGAGCGGAGAAATTTATGATGAATTCCATGCGCATCTTGAACCAATTCCGTTTGATGTTGATGACTCTGAAGAATTTAAAAAGGTTATTTTTTCCGAAATTGAAGATTAAAAGAATATCTGTCCGGTCTATCTTCATCGTGGGTTTATTTGGAGTACAACCCTTGCTTCAATTTTATTAAAGTCTCTTTTCGGGAGTTATTGAAATGGCACTTTTATTCTCACAAACCTAATTGCGCGTTTTAGACTATTGTACAGACAACTGGTCGACCCTAAGAAGAGAAAAAATATAGACATTAGTATTATGTATTACGATATGCTATTTTAGGGTCAAGAAATTCATTTTCATTTTTATTTGAAAATTTGAATCTGATAATATCAAAATAAGGTATATTCATTCATTGAAATTTTAATAATTGGTAATAGCCACTTTTAACTAGTTACTAAAAATGAAAAACCTGTTTTATGGTAAGATTATGATGAAGCTAAAGCGGTTTATCGGTTCGGCAAAAACCTATATTATCTTACTGGTTTTGGCAATTGCCTTGTTACTGTATACTGTTAGTGTAGGTTATAAACAGGTAAATAGACTTCATAAAACAGGAGGTCTCGTTTCTCACACTCTTGAGGTACAGCGTACCATTGTAGAGGTCTCTACTAAGTTTTTAGAGGTAGAAGCTATTCAACTTAAAAAACTTTTTATAGCCGAGGAGAGCAATTTTTCTGCTATTGTGATAACTGAAATGGCTCAGTCGTTAAAAAGGCTGAATACACTTACGGCAGAGAACGATGCGCAACAAGAACGAGTTAAGGCTTTACAACTTTTACATGAAAGAATTAAGGTTGAAATAGATACTACTACCATAGTTGATGCCAAAGGTATAATAGATAGTTTAGGTGCAAAAGATAGTGTTGTAATCAATTTGAACGGCTTGCGCTTTAAACGCAATCAAAGAATATCAAAAATTGTTGCGGAATCTCAGGTTATCAAAGATAGAATGCTTTCTGAAGAGAACTACTTAATGGTTGCTCGTAAAGAAGAATATACATCACAATCTTTCTTAACGCCGATGTCATCTTTATTGGTCGCCCTAACGGCATTAGGTATCTTTTTAATAGGTTTTATAAGTATATACAAGCAAAAAGGTGAAATACAAGAAGTAAATAGCCGAGTTTTTATTCAAAATAAAAAATTACAAGAAACAGAAGAGTTTTTAAAGGGAGTTTATAAAAGCTCGAACAATATCATTAGCCATTTTGAGCCAATAGTAGACTCAGATAACAATATAACCGATTTTCAATTTAAGTATACCTCTAATGCAATAGAAGAGATAACAGGTTCAGAGCAAGGTGATATTATAGGTGGCTCACTTTTAGAGATGTACCCAATGGTAATAGAGAACGGACTTTTTGCATTAATGAAAGAATGTTTTCTGAGTGGTGAAACGCAAGAACATGAGAGTGTGTATATGTTCGAAGGGCAGAATAAATATATATTCAATACCATTGTTAAATCAGCGAACGGTATAACAAATACCGCCTGGGACACAACAAAGGTTAAAGAAGCGGAAAAAAATCTTCAAAAGCTGAACGAAGATTTAAGCCTTCAAAATACGATTTTTAAAGAGGCTGAAAATGTTGCGGGTGTAGGTAGTTTTATTTGGTATTTAGATGATGGTACTGCAACTGTATCTGATAACTTTTATAGAATTCTTGGTGTCGAGCCCAATAGCTTTGATGTTACTTTTAGCTCTTACAAAGAATTTGTGCATCCAGAGGATATTGCCATATTTGAGTCGATAGGTACCAATGTAGAAGATAAAGGAGCATCTACCGTTTTTGCATACCGCGTATTTACCAAAACAAAAGGAATAAAACATTTAGACTTAAAAGGTAAATATGTTGAAATAGACAATAGACCTGTATCGGTGGGTATTGTACAAGATATTACCAGCCGTGTAGAAAAAGATAGGGCGCTTATCGATAGTTACGAAAAATTGAAGCTTAGTAATGAGGAGCTTGAATCTTTTAATAGAGTAGCTAGTCACGATTTGCAAGAGCCGCTACGTAAAATTCAAATGTTTATTTCTCGAATAGAAGATGAGGGTGAAGAAAGCATGCCCGCTAATATTCAAAATTACTTTGGTAAAATAAAAGCCGGTACTTTTAGAATGCGAGAATTGATACAGAATTTACTTTCCTATTCACGAATAGATAAGATCAATTCGAAATTTGAGAATATTTCTCTTGGTGAAATTTTAAGTAAAATTGAAGATGATCTATCGCAGCTTATTAAAGATACCGATACATCTATTTCTTATGAAAATCTACCAGATATTCAGGGTATACCTTTTAAAATAGAACAACTATGCACGAACATTATCAGTAATTCTATAAAGTATGGTAAAAGAGATGTAGCCCCAAAAATTATTATTAACTCTAAGAAGGTACGTAACTCAGAAATTTCAGAAAATTTCAGCAAAATTTCAGAATACTATTATAAAATCTCATTTATAGATAATGGAATAGGATTTGAACCCGAATTTGCAAGCAATATATTTGAGGTGTTTCAAAGGCTACATTCAAAAAATGAATATTCTGGTACAGGTATCGGGCTTTCTATTTGTAAAAAGATAGTTGAAAAACATCAAGGGTATATCCATGCCATTGGCAAGAAAGACGAAGGTTCTACTTTTGTAATTTACCTACCTATCAATTAAAATAGTCATCATCAATTTTTATGATGGTTTTCTATGTTTAGCATTGTTATTTTCAAATACTTCTTTTCATTAAAAAGGTGCATTTAAAAGGTCATTTCAACTTTGAATATTTTTTCTAATAAAAAAGTTATTTTTAAAGACTCCTAAAGGGTAATGAATCCATGAAAAAACTCGAAATTCAAACAGATCGATTAGAATTACGCCTGATTGATTGGGCAGATTTAGAAGTTATTCACCGTTTACATTCCATACCCGAAACCGACGAATTCAATGCATTGGGTATTCCTGAAGACATGGAGGAGACCAAGCATGTTATTACACCTTGGATCATAGCTAATAATGAAACTGAAATTAAGAATTATACGTTCGCCATTCAGGATAAACAGCGTAAGGAATTTATAGGTTTATTCGGATTAAGACTTGGTCCTAAAAAATATAAGAATGCAGAGGTTTGGTATAAGCTACATATTGATTGTTGGAACAAAGGTTATGCAACCGAATCTTTAAAAGCGGTATTGAACTACGGATTTGATGTGCTTAGACTACATCGAATAGAAGCCGGTTGTTCGATAGATAATATAGGCTCTGCTAAGGTGATGGAAAAAGTAGGGATGACAAAAGAAGGTCTTAAGAGAAAAATTCTACCCTTGAAATCCGGTTGGTCAGATAGTTTTGAATACGCTATACTAGAAAGTGATATGCGTTATTAAATTCCGGTGTGTTATTTTTTTTACAATCTAGAGAACGAACAAGTCGGGTAGAGGCTATATATGAAGGTATGAATTTAAATATTTCTAACAATCTGTTATAAAACTCCGTAAAAGGTGAATATCTTAGTTTATGAGGTTCATAGTATAACAGTACTAAATTTAACAAGTTAACAACGTATTCAACGGAATAGTTATGATTAAGCAATACTAATCAATTGATGTCGGCGTTAATCTTTCAAATAATATTACATATAGTATTTTTAACGTTTAGTTGGTCGTAGGACATTAAATTTGTCAAACCTTTAAATTGCCTTTGCGTAGTTGGGGTTGAAAGAAGATTGTTATAATTGAAAAAGACTTTATGGTCCATAAGAATGCCGAAGAAGAAAGATTAGCCGTAGAGGATAATTATAAAAACTGGAAAAGATGGGGTCCTTATTTGGCAGAGCGCCAATGGGGTACGGTAAGAGAAGATTATAGTCCCGAGGGGCATGCATGGAGTTTTGTCGGTCATGACAAAGCCAGAAGTAATGCCTATAGATGGGGAGAAGAAGGTATTGGCGGATTTTGCGATTCTAGAGAAATTCTATGTTTGGCACCAGCTTTCTGGAACGGAAAAGATTCCATTCTAAAAGAACGCCTATTTGGTCTAACTAACGATGAAGGTAACCATGGTGAAGATGTAAAAGAACTGTACTTTCATCAAGTATCAACACCTACGCACTCATACGCTAAATATTTATACAAGTATCCGCATAAGAGGTTTCCATATACTGAACTTGTTAGAAAGAATAAAAGCAGAAATCGTGAGGAATCTGAATTCGAAATTTTAGATACCAAGGCTTTTGCGAATAATACTTATTTCGACTGTTTTATTGAATATGCCAAAGAAGATGTTGGTGATATTTTAATGAAGGTTACTGTTATTAATAGAGGACCTAGAGCTGCAAATATTCATGTGTTGCCACATTTATGGTTCCGTAATTTTTGGAAACACAATAATAGGTTTGAAAGACCAGAGATGAAATCTATCTCAGATACATCTGTTCAATCTCGTAGTACCCGGAACGGACGTTATTATTTTTATCATGAAAATGGTAATCAGCTTTTTTGTGAGAACGAAACCAATAACCAACGTATTTATGGAGTGCCCAATGCTGTTGAATATGTAAAAGACGGTATAAATGACCATGTGGTAGACGGGCAACCAACCGTTAATCCAGATAAAAAAGGATCGAAGTTTGCTGTATGGCACAAACTGCGTTTAAAATCGGGCGAAGAAAAAACAATCAAGGTACGTCTTAGTAAGAAAAAACTTGATGACCCATGGGGTAGCTATGATGCTATTTTTGAAAAGAGAATTCAGGAGTGCGAAGAGTTTTATGGTGATATTCTAAAGAAAGAACTACCCGTTCAGCAACAGGAAATTGCCAAAAAAGCTTTTTCAGGATTACTGTGGACCAAGCAATTCTATTATTACGATGTTTATAAATGGTTGTTCGGTGGCCCAGGAGAGCCTAAACCTTATAGAAAAGATTCTAGAAACTCTAGTTGGGAACACCTTACCAATAGACATGTAATTTCGATGCCAGATAAGTGGGAATACCCTTGGTATGCCGCTTGGGATCTTGCTTTTCACATGGCTTCATTTGTAGAAATAGACCCATATTTTGCAAAGGAACAATTGCTATTGGTCCTTAAGGAAAGCTATATGCACCCTAACGGGCAAATACCGGCGTATGAATGGAATTTTAGCGATGTAAACCCACCTGTGCATTCATGGGCAGTGTGGACGGTTTATGAGAAAGATAAAAAACGTAAAGGTAAAGGGGATACAAACTTTTTAGAAAAAGCCTATCAGAAGTTATTGGTCAACTTTACATGGTGGGTAAATCAAAAAGATAAAAGCGGAACCAACCTTTTTGAGGGCGGATTCTTAGGCTTGGATAATATCGGAGTTTTTGATAGAAACCATATGCCAGAGGGTATTACCCGAATGCAACAAGCAGATGCTACCAGCTGGATGGCGATGTTTACTTTGAACATGCTACGTATGTCTCTTGAATTGGCAAAAGAAAATCCGAATTATGAGGACAGTGTTGCCAAATTCTTTAGACATTTCTTGAATATCGCATGGGCAATGCACCACATCGGTCAAAAAGATATTTCACTTTGGGATGATGAAGATAATTTCTACTACGATGTGGTGGAAATGTCAAATGGTAATACAGACCGATTAAAAGTGAGGTCGTTGGTAGGTATTATACCAATGTTCGCTGTTGAGATCATTCATAAAGATTTGTTCGATGAACTAAAGCACTTTAAGGTTAGAGCGGCAGAAATTGTTAGAACCAGACCAGATTTGGCTTCTTTGATTTCTAATATTGAAGAATTTAATTCAGACGGTAATTATCTATTCTCGATCATGCGCGGGTTTCGATTAGAGAAGCTTTTGTTTCGTTTACTTGATGAGAAAGAGTTCTTATCTGATTATGGTATTCGTTCGCTTTCAAAATATCATGAAGAACATCCGTATGTATTTAAACATAACGGGCATCACCAAATTCAATATGAATCTGGGGAAAGTCGTTCAAATATGTTCGGCGGTAATTCTAACTGGCGCGGGCCAATTTGGTTGCCTTTAAATTATATGATCGTACAATCGCTTCGTAAGTACTACTCATATTACGGCAAGCAATATGTATATGAGTTCCCTACGGGATCAGGTAAAAAACTGAACCTGAACGAAATTGCAAATGAGATTTCTAAACGCTTAATTAAGTTGTTTGAGCCTAATGAAGATGGTAAGTTCGTTTACCACTCAGAAGATGCCAATCATGTATTTACGAAAAATGAGCATTTTAAAAATGAGCATTTTTTCTATGAATTTTTTGATGGTGATTCTGGTAAAGGCTTGGGGGCATCACATCAAACCGGGTGGACTGCATTGGTAGCTAATCTGATTATGGAGTTGGAAGATAACTCATAGTTTTAATGTATTGTAAAATATTGTATATTAGATAATTGGCTATTTGCTTTTACATAGCCTTTTTTAATAAATCAACATTTTACTGATGAAAAACGATACTATACACATATCGAAAATAGTCAAAAATGTTTCCCACACTTCTAATGTTTCTGACTATACCGTTTGCTGGATCAAAGATGAAATCAAAGGAATAGAGGTAGATGGTATTCTTTATGCCAATATTTCAAACTCTATTTTCTTCCTTGATAAAAAAATGCAATGGAAATTATATGTCAAAGAAGAAGCTCCAAATACAGGATACTTGTTGCAGTTGTCACAAGAGGTATTAAGTCATCCATTATTAAGTAAGCTACACATTAATAAAGTTAGGCTGTTTAATTCAGGTACCGTTCCCTTGTTTAAATTAAGTCCCGGTATCGAAAAGCGCACCCAGGCTATTCTAGAAATGATAGATGAGCTTTTGGGGTCACATTTAAACAATAAAGAAGATGCACTCATTTCTTTGTTGAATACCTTTTTTGTGTACTGTGATGGTCAATGTAATATTAAATCTATTATTGAAAAGAATCATACAAAGGCAAATATTGTTTACTCCTTCAAGCAACTGGTGGATCAGAATATCGAAAAATCTCATGAGGTAGGCTATTATGCTTCTCGTCTCAACATATCTACAAAATATTTGAATGAATGCGTTCAAGAAGTATTGAACGTTAGTTCTAAAAATATCATTATTGAACAGTTGCTGATTCGTTCTCGGCACGCATTAAAATTCTCCAATAAAACAATAAAGGAAATTAGTTACGAACTCGGATTTTCTACTCCCGATTATTTTAGCTATTTCTTTAAAGCACAAACGGGAACTAAGCCTTCTGTACTTAGAAAGTCTGTCTGTTCTTAATTTCAAGGTTTATACCGTGGTTTTCACATTTTAGCGACTATAGTTAATACCTAATTTGGTGAAAAATTAAAATCATGGATAGACAAAGTTTTATTAAAAAATCCGGTGCGGGTATTAGTTATGCTTGTTTCTCGGGACTTATTTTCTGTAAAAATCAAGATGATGAAGATTTTTCTACAGATAGAAATGACCCCAAAGTAATACAGGATGCTGACGGTCAAGTGTTGAATGTTATAGGCGATATACAAACACATAAATTACTAGGCTCTGAAACCAATAATCAAATTTTTGAATGGGTAGATAATGTAGACCCCGGTGTTGGCATACCACCCCATGTCCACACGAAAGAAGATGAAATTTTTAGGGTTGTTGAAGGCGAAGTGGAAATTACTATTGACGGCGAAAGCACGGTATTAAAAGCAGGTGATATTGCCTTTGCACCAAAGGGTTTTCCTCATGCATGGAAAGTGGTTGGAACCGAAAAAGCCAAAATGATTACTTCAGCGCTACCTGCAGGAATTGAATTAATGTTTCAAGAATTATCTGAATTACCAGCAGGACCTCCAGATTTTGAAAAAGTAGCTAAAATTTGTGCTAAACAGGGAATTACCTTTGTATAATCAAACTATTTGTTTTTGGTTATTGCTTCAAATGCCTCTACTGCAAAACTCCTGATTTTTGGGTCTTCATCATTTAAATAATTTTCTACCATTTTTAAGTAGCGAGGCTCTTTTTGTTGTGCGATGAGGTATAGTACTGTAAGTTTTATTTTAAGGTCGTTACCTTGTAGTAGCAGTTTAAAGCATTCTAGCTCTGTCGGTATTTTATGCTTTATTTTTTGAAGCTCTTCTTCTGATGAAATATCTAGGGCAGATTCTTCAATAATTGGTAACAGTTTTCGCTTGAGCTCACCGGTTAAAAGGTTATCTAAGAATTCAATGGCATTGTGCTGTGCTTCTTGTTTCTCGCTCAATAACCCTTCATAAGCAATACTAACATCTTTTTGATGGTAGCGTAAGCCCAAGAGTTTGAAAATACGTTCCAATCCAGAATCTAGTCGGCGTTCTAAAAGTTCTAAAAGGCTGGTTCGTGCATCGCGTTCAGCATCGCCAATTTCCTTTTTAGATTTATTTCTATTTCGGTACGATATTATAATCTGGGTATGCATAGACGATAAGGTCTGATGATGTAGTTTACATTCATCAAAAATGACCGATACTACTTTATATCTATTAAACTTTAACTGCGGATGCGTTGCACGAATGGCGCTCAGCGCTCGTACCACTTCTAAGCGTACCGTAAGGTCATTATCTGTCAACAGGGCCAATAAATGATGCACTGCGTCTTTAGAGTAAAAAGATTGCATGGCTGCGGGTATAAATCGGAGTACTGATAAAGGTTGTTCTCGGTTTTGAATAGTACTACGTAATAATGGCAAAATTTGTTGTCCATATAGCTTAAAAGCCTCCATTACAGTTGGTCTATAATTTTTTTGTGCTAAAAACGGAATTATATGTTGTACCATTGAAGGGTCGGTAGCGGTACCTATGGCCTTAATTGTCGTCATTACCAGATGTTCATTCTCATATTTTAAAAAGGCAATGAGCTTGTTGTAGAAAATAGGCATATTCGCCACTCCCAATATTTCTATGACCGCTTCTACATATGTTAGATCTTTATCGTTCGCTTCAATATTTTTAAGAGTTACTGAAATTCGGTCCAGCAATGAATAGCGCTGTTTTAGTGAATAGTTGTTCTTGGCAGCTCTTGCTAAACAATATAATGCCGCCATCGCAATTCGTTCATTAGAATGTTCTAAATAGGCATCGAATACGAACGATTTGTCTTTATGGGCAAAACTTAAAACATATGCTAATGTCGCAATGGTCAATTCGCGATCTTCTATCTTCAATAACTCAGAGACCTCGGCGGTCATACTCTTTGAGTTTAAAAAGTATAAATTCTGAATGGCCGATAATTTTACTTTGTTGCTTGGGTTTTCTAATAACAACTCAACATCGTCGGCAAAACGTTTGTCATTGATTTCCATTAATTTTTCGAGCATAAAAAGAATTTGATTTTCGGTGCCGTTTTTGAATACGGTACGCATGCCAGATACAATAGATACTTTGGCATGGGTAATTTTCTTGGTCTTTTTTCCATTATCTGTCAAAACCTCTAAATTGGACTTAAAGGTTTTGTAATACTCTATCCTTACTTTATAAATAAAGTATAGCCATAAACAGACCAAGGCGATAATTAGTACCCCAATATAGAATGAAGGTAAGTCTAGACCACGCACTACGAATATTAAAAGGCATCCGGCGATACCGGTTGCTAAACTATCTACAACGACATCAATGAACGATTTTGTCCTGTTTTTAAGCTCAAAAGGTAGCGGTAAGGTCAGTAATTCCGAAGCACTTTTATGAATAGATTGTTTGAGTATGCCATCCATCGCTTTAATAACGACAACGGCAGAAAGTTCTGGTAATAATAGAAACAAAATACTTCCGCCGAAAATACCAATAGGTAATAAGAGCAATGAAAAACCTACCCCCCATATACCTACAATTCTATGGGTAAAAAATAGCTGTATCACTAGCGATAACAAATTGAAGGTCGAAAACCAAAAAGCGAAAAATGCAGTAAGGTCGTCGGCATCGCTAATGGCAGATGATGCAAAATCACTAAACAAGTAATCTACCAATTTGGCAACCACCACACTTACAGCGACGATACTGGCTATGTAAGTAAGATGTTTAGATTTTAAGATGAGTTTTAATGGTGGCTCAGAAATGTTGGTAGCCGACTTGTGTTTCTTGATGCTTCCGTTTTTTCGGACTCTAATATTCCAAATTTTTCTTAGTAGCGGTATACAGAAGAATAGGAGTAGGGCGGCAACGAACATTAAATTTTCATTGCCAATAAGTGGCGCTAGAATAGAGGTAAGATATCCACCAAAAATTCCGCCGATTATCGCTCCTGATCCAATAAAGCCGAATAACCGTTTTGCCTCTCTAATATTAAAAACCAAGTTTGCCAGCACCCAAAATTGTGATGCTGATAACACGGCGTAAATAGCCACCCAGATATAAAAGAAATAGAGTAAAACACCACTGACCACTTGAAATGACAGAAGAAAACCTAGTCCGATTAATATTACGATAGAACTGATCAGGGTAATTTCGATAACTTTTTTAAGCGGAAATTTTGATACTGCTTTCGAATAGAAATATGATGTAGCTACTGCTGTTACAGCAACTAACAAGAAGGCAAAAGGTAATTGTTCAATACCTAATTCTGAAAGAAAAAGGGCGTTTACTGTGGGCTTGATAATCAGCAATACGGCGATGACCAAAAAAATGTAGGCGAGCATCCAAAGAGAAACTTTGAACTCGCCTTCACGTACATCGAATATTTTTTTAATGAGTCTTTCTAACATCAAGAAAACGAAATCTATATTCCAAGACCTAAAGTACTGGCTTTTTTAGCACCTTTTCTATTGGTTTCACTAAATCTCTTATAATTTGTTCGCCATTGGCATCATCTATCAATGCTACCAGAATATATCTTCTATTGCTGTCTTCTCCCCAAACCAAGATGGAATCGGAGTGATAGGTACGCCAAGAACCTGATTTTCTGAACAACCTGGCATTCGGTGCAATCTTATCTAACGTGTTTACAAATTTATGGTGTAGTTCAGGATCTTCCATAATATCGAGCATTTGCTTAGACCGTTTTGCGTTCACCAATTTACCGTTAGCCAACAAATAGTAGTATCTACAAACTTGGGTCACAGATGCAGCGTGACTCAGGTTTTTTAATGGTTCGCGGTTTGTTTCACCACCACTACCGTAGCGTTTACCTACCCAGAGTCCGCCACCTTTTTGCTCATCATAGAAGGCATATTTTGGGTCGCACATGACTGATTCTAACTTTTCATAACCAACACGGTCTATCATTCTTGTTGAGGCAGCATTGTCAGATTTGCTGATCATTAAACGCATATCTTTTTTGATCTCTGCGGTTTCTTTTAATTCACCCTTCTCAATAGCATCCATAGCAGCGAGAAGAATTGCTATTTTAGGTAAGCTGGCGGCATACATCATATGGTTGCCGTTTACTCGTGCAAAACGCACATTTTCTGGATCACTTAAATCAACTAGACCAACGGCCATTTTCTTATGTGCAATAAGGTCGTTCCATTCTGGGTGCGACGATAATTCATCTCTTAAATTCGTTTGCAAAGAACTATCAAGTAATTTTTGCAAGGGTTTGATCTTCGAATTATCTATTCGTATCGGTAGCTCATCTTGAGCGTTTATAGCAAGGCTGAATAGGCAAGAAAAAAGAAAAACGATTCGGGTAGCTTTCATTAATTTATGAGTCTTTTAAAATGTAGTCAAAATTAGGTAATGCACTCATTTGCTATATGTTAATTTTTAGGTTTCTATAAGATATAAAAACTACCGTAAAATCACTATGTAGCCCGATATACTGTAAAATGCTGTGTTAAAATTCTAAATATTTTCAGATTATATAGTACCTATGCGTCCCTTTTTTTAAAGAGCAAATGGGTTAAAAATTTATATTGACATTCAATTAAATAACTGTATCTTAAAAATGGAATTTATGCAAACTTATGAATCTTAAAGATGGCGTTAAAACGGCTGAGAATAAAGTGTCTGCAGAGGCACGTAAACTTAGCGATATGGTTAAAGATACTAGCAAATCTTTAGTAGACCGTTTAGAGTGCTTTGAAGATATTATAAGTTTAGAAGTTGGCGATACCGGTTTACACCGTGCCAAGACTTTAGAGCGCGAGTTCAATGTGCGCCAACTGTACCTAAAATATGAAGGGGATAACCCCACCGGAACTCAAAAGGACCGTATTGCCTTTGCTCAATTGTATGATGCCTTGCGTCGTGAGTTTACTGTGGTTAGTTTAGCTACCTGTGGTAATTACGGTGTGGCAATGGCATTGGCTTCAGATTTAGCGGGTATCGCTTGTAAAATATACATTCCAGAAAGTTATCATACGGATCGCGTTATTGAGATGGAAACCTTGGGTGCAGAGATAATTCGTATACCAGGTAGCTATGAAGATGTGGTTACCGAAAGTTCTCGATTGGCAGCTGAACATGGCTGGTACGATGCTAACCCTGGTGGTGCCAATACCCCGCTACAAATATCTGCCTATGCACAAATTGCACAAGAGATTTTTGAAGATTTAGGGGATGCACCTAAATACTGTGCCGTTCCGGTCTCTAACGGAACGTTGTTTGCAGGTGTTTATAGGGGTTTTGTAAATCTTTATAAACGAGGAAAGACTTCTCGTATACCTAAAATGATTGCGGCTTCTTCATCTCACAAAAACCCCATTGTTGAATCGTTTTTACAAAATTTGGATCATTGTAAAGATTTGAATCCGGCTGCAATTAAAGAAACGAAGTACAATGAACCACTAATCAACTGGCATAGTTTCGATGGAGAAGAGGCATTGTATGCATTGAAAGAATCTGAGGGGGAAGCTTTTAATATCAGTGATAAAAAACTAAAAGAGATGACTTCTCTTTTATATAAGAAAGAAGGATTTCGAATTCTACCTGCTTCGACAGCGGGTTTAATCGGACTCTTAGAATTAGACGAAAAAATGAATTTTGAGCCAGACCGTTTTGTGGCGGTGCTCACTGCAAAAAATTAAATAGATAGATGAAAAAAGTTATTGACGGTAAAGCACTAGTATATTGTGAAGGAGCATTTAATACTCCGAATGGTAAAACAGCACATGGTCTGGTTCGCTTTACCGAGCGTTATGAGGTTGTGGGCGTTTTAGATGAAAAATATGCGGGTAGAGATGCCGGTGAAGTATTGGATGGAAGACCGAACGGAATTCCAGTTTTTAAAGATTTAGAAGCTGCCATTGTTGCACTTAAGGCTAGTGAAAACTTGCCAAGTTACTTGGTAATCGGTCTTGCGCCAGATGGTGGTAGATTGCCGCAAGTGGCAAAGGGGACAATTAAAGCTG
Organism: Maribacter caenipelagi; assembly: GCF_004364175.1. GTDB lineage: Bacteria > Bacteroidota > Bacteroidia > Flavobacteriales > Flavobacteriaceae > Maribacter > Maribacter caenipelagi. Next base: position 209,813 of record NZ_SNZW01000013.1, read on the forward strand.
CTTTGCAAGAAGGGTGGAATGTAGATAGTGGTTTGCACGATTTTTTGACCAATGACCCCGAACTTGTGACATTGGCAAAAGAAAAGAATGTAACCATCAGAGATATCAGAAAGACTCCCGATCGTGATCAATTGCATTTTTTTACAGGTGATATCGAGAAAGTAGATTGTTTGAAATTAGCGGTATTAGGAACGGATTCTGCTTTAGGAAAACGTACTACCGCTTGGATATTGGTACATGCATTTCGTAATGCGGGTAAAAAAGCGGAAATGATTGGAACCGGACAAACAGGATGGATGCAAGGTGCAAAATATAGCATGGTGATGGATAGCTGTATAAACGATTTCGTTTCTGGTGAAATTGAACATGCCGTTGTTAGTGCCTATAAAAATGAAGACCCAGATGTTATTGTAATTGAAGGTCAAGGGAGTTTAATGAACCCTGCATACCCTGGCGGATTTGAAATTTTAGCTGCAGGTAGACCAGATTATGTAATTCTACAGCATGCACCAAAACGATTGGAGTATGACGGATTCCCAGGATATAAAATGCATTCTTTAGCTGAGCAGATAAATGCCATACAAGTTATTTCTGGTAAAGAAGTAATTGCAATTACCGTAAACCACGAGGATATGAAAAAAGAGGAAATTCTTGATGTTTGTAAGGCAATCACCTTAGAAACCAAATTACCTGCTTTTGACGTGTTAGAATATGGTGCAGATGATTTGATCGCACTTTTAATGGAGAAAATTAAATGAGAATAACCAATATTTCTTTTGAGCGTTTAGATCTTAAATTATCTGATCCTTACACTATTGCTTACGAGACGATCGATCGTACCAGTAATTTTATTTTAAAGGTTGAAACCGACGGTAAAATTGTGGGTTATGGTTGCGCGGCACCTGATCCTGTAGTTACCAATGAATCGCCAAGTGATGTTACCAATGCTATAAAAAATATCATTATTCCGTATTTATTGGGTAAAGATCCTTTTACATATGCATTGTTGCTTTTAGAGCTGAAAGAATTATTGGGCAAAAGGTCATCGGCTTTGGCGATGGTAGATTTGGCTTTGTTCGATATTATGTCTAAAAAGGCTGAGGTACCGTTGTATAAGTTTTTAGGTGGCTTTCGTAATAGTATCGCTACCAGCATTACAATTGGTATTATGAGCATAGAAGAAACCTTGTCTTATGCCAACGAGTTTGTAAAACAAGGTTTTAGAATTTTAAAAATAAAAGGCGGTTCTAATCTTGAAGAGGATATCGCCAAAATGCGAATGATTCACGAGAATTATCCAGATATTGAATTGCGTTTCGATGGTAATCAAGGGTATTCGGTGAAAGAATCTGTAGATTTTGTAAAGGCAACGGCTGCTATAGGTATTGAAATATTTGAACAACCAACAAAAGTAGAGGCAGAAGACCGATTAGGTGAAGTAACCGATTTGGTGAGTATACCTGTAATGGCAGATGAAAGCCTAAAAACATTGACCGACGCATTTCGCCTTGCACAGAACGAACGTGTAGATATGGTAAATATTAAACTACAAAAAGTTGGTGGTATTTGGGTAGGTATGCATATCAACTCCGTTGCAAAATCAGCGAAATTAGATGCTATGGTAGGTTGTATAGACGAATGCGGATTAGGTATTGCTGCCGGATTACATTTTGCCCTGTCTAGACCAAACATTGTTTATGCTGATCTAGACGGACATTTAGATATTATTGATGACCCCTATCATTCCATATTCAAGTTGGAGAAGGGGATTTTGTATCCGACCGAAAAATACGGATTAGGTTTCTCTGAGTCAAATTTATAACTAGTCGTTCTCTAGCTGCTCAATAAGATTCGCGACCAGTGCCGTCCAACCAGTTTGGTGAGATGCACCTAAACCACGACCGTTCTCTCCATGAAAATACTCATAGAATAATATCAAGTCCTTGAAATGAGGGTCTTGGTAGTATTTCTCGTAGTTTTTATTGATGGCTCTATTGCCTTTTTCATCTTTCTCGAACATATAGATAAGTCGTTTGCTCAACTCATCGCTCACCTGTTTTAGATTTAGCAATTTTGAACTTCCCGTTGGGTATTCAAAAAGGAAATCATTACCATCATACCATTGGTATTCTCTAAGCGCTTGAATGAACAGGTAGTTCATAGGCATCCAAATAGGTCCTCGCCAGTTAGAGTTTCCACCAAATAAAGAAACGGTAGATTCTGCAGGTTCGTAATCAATGGAATAATCTACACCGGCAATATGAATTTGATATGCTTCCTCGTGTATTTTCGACAGTGACCTAATGCCATATTCACTCAAGAATTCTTTCTCATCTAAAAGCGCCGTAACCAATTTTTGCATTCTATCTTTTGGTACCAAAGACAATAATAGATCTCCGCCTGCTTCGTATTGCTGTATTACCTCGTATTTCAAATTGTCTTTACGGTACTTTTTAAACCAAAGCACACTTGCCTTAAATTTCGGGAATTTATCTAGCACACTTTTTTTAATGGTAAGTACCGCTGCCAATGATAACATACCGGCAATTGATCGAACTTTAATAGTGGTCGATTGTCCGTCAGGTAGGGTTAAGCGATCATAGAAAAAGCCTTCAACATCATCCCAAGTATTGGCTTTGTCGGTATCCATTTTGTTCAAAGCCTCAGCAATGAATACAAAATGTCCAAAGTACTTGGTCGCCATATCTTCATACGAATCGTCATGTTCTGCGATGCGTAAACTAATTTCTAACATGTTTAGACTGTACATTGCCATCCATGCGGTACCATCTACTTGGTCTAAAGAACCTCCACCTGGCACACCATGGCTACGGTCAAAAACCCCAATATTGTCAAGACCTAAGAATCCGCCTTGAAAGACATTGTTGTCATTTCTATCTAAGCGGTTTACCCACCAATTGAAGTTCAACGATAGTTTATTGAACATGCGTTTTAAGAACTTGATATCGGGTTTGCCGGTAATTTTTTTATCGGTGCCATAAATCTGCAAAGTTGCCCATGCCTGTACGGGCGGATTCACATCACTAAAATTCCATTCGTAGGCAGGTATTTGTCCGTTAGGCGACATGTACCATTCTTTAGTGAACAAAAGCAATTGGTCTTTAGCGAATTCTGGATCAATAGATGCAAACGATGCACAGTGAAAAGCAGAGTCCCAAGCAGCATACCAAGGATATTCCCATGCATCTGGCATAGAAAGTATATCATGGTTTCGTAATGTTTTCCATTGGCTATTACGACCATATAATCTTTCTTTTGGCGGCGCCGTAGTCTTATAATCACCATCTAACCATTTTTCAATTTCGTAATTATAATACTGCTTCGTCCAAAGTAAACCTGCAAAAGCTTGTTTTAAGATCGCTTTTTGGTCTTCGGTAGCTTTAGGGGCTATTTCATCATAGAATTGAGTACACTCTTTTTGTCTCTTTTTAAGTATGGAATCGAAGTCGGTAAAAGGTGCTTTCAGTGTTTCTTCGGTTAAGCGAAGTTGAAATGTTTTTGATTCGCCACCATCTAAAATTACTTGGTAGAGTGGGGCAAATTTGGTGCCTGATTTGTTTTTTGTCGCTAACTCAAAATCATTGTTGCAGACGGCATTATTGAACAAATCTTTCTTAAACGGATGGTCATTTTTTCCTTTATAAATGGTCTCTTTGTTAGTTTCATTCTCTGTAAAGAATAACTGCTCTGCCTTTTGAAAATAGAGATTGTAATTGCCCACATATGGGTGGTCTATGTTTACGAAAGGTTCTTTTTTGGTTCCTTTTTGAGTGATTATAGGTTTTTTAGAAATCTCTTTAAACGTCCAATGATTGCGCATTACCATTTGCGGTAATAACGAAATAGGTGCAGGTTTTGAATTTCTATTGGTGATTGTAATTTGAATGAGAATATCGGTTTCGTCACCTTTTGCATACTCGGTGCTGACATCAAAATAGGTGCTATCGTCAAAAATACCGGTATCCAATAATTCGAATTCCAACTCTTTACGATGGCGTTTTAAGTTCTCGTTAATTAGTTGGTTGTACGGATATTCTTTCTGAGAATATTTGTACAAATATTTCATATACGAATGCGACGGAGTATTCTCTAGGTAGTAATACAGCTCTTTCACATCTTCACCGTGATTACCCTGCGGTCCTGTTAACCCAAAAAGTCGTTCTTTTAGTATGGGATCTTTGCCGTTCCACAAACCAATACTAAAACACATATTACAATAGCGATCGCTAATACCTGCAATACCATCTTCTCCCCAACGAAAAGCACGGCTTCTGGCATGGTCATGCGGAAAATAGTTCCAGGCATCGCCACCGGCACTATAATCTTCACGTACCGTACCCCATTGACGTTCACTTAAATAGGGTCCCCATTTTAACCAGTCTTTTTCTTCTGTGTTTTGTTGGAATAAACGTTTTTTTTCAGGATTTTTCATAAGTCAAAGTAATGCGTTTAATTAATCTGCGAAGATTTCAAAGTGAGTAACTTTTTCGGGAAAATCGATAAGATAGTTTTTGTCTTCAGGATAGTATTTTGCTATTTCATAATCTTGACCTGCAAAATTTTTAATGACTTCTAAATTGTCCCAAACGGTAATAAGTTTAAAATAGGCGAAATGTTTGTCGGTATTTTTCAAGAACATAAGCTTGACAAAACCAGTAGTTTTACTGTAGTCGGGTATGGCACGAACTTTCATAAAGTCTTCGTACTCATTAAGGTGTTCTATTTTGGTTTTACCTTCCCAAATTCGTGCGATCATGATACCAATTTTAAAAGTATAATATTAAAGAATTTTGGTAGTTATTCATTAGCTAGCTCAATAGCTTTTTCTAGAATTTCATCTCGACCATTTTTAATGCCTTCTACAGTTGGAATTACTTCTAGATCAATCTTTACTCCTAATCTTTGCGTTTCAGTTTTGTCAGGATAAAATACACCAATTCCTGAAAATCCGGTTTTAAATCCTCCTAAAATTGTAAAGGGACTTACATTACCATCTGCACCAAGAGTTTGATTTCCAATAGTTGTGCTATTCTCGTTTGACTGTAATGCCATGGCATACCATTCAGCGTAACTTATTGTATTTGAATCAACAAGAATAAAAATTTTCCCTTGGTATGGTTTCTTATTTTTTTTACCCAAAGGTTCAGTATCTTTCCAAAAGAACTTTCCTGGGTAAGTATAATCAGGAACAATGATTTTGTTAAGTTCTTTTGGTGTACCATTTAAGAATGGGATTATTTTATACATACTGAATTTAGGATAATTCCTCAAATCAAAAATAATTGATTTTGTAGCTCTCAAAGCATCCAATAGAAACTCTACCTCGTCTACTTCAATATTCCCTAAATTCACATAGCCAATTTTGTTTTCTAGAATTTTCCATTTTTCTCTCTTAGGTCTCTTGTAGTTGAAATCTTCGAAGGCATAGCGACCAATTTTTTTAGTAAAAAGTTTATTCTGCTTTATAATTTCTATTTCAATAGAATCTGTAGAGCCATTAAAAATCTTATCAAACGCATATGCAGCTTTTGCAGGTTTGTTTGACCCCTTTAAATATTTATTATTTTCTTCTAAATATTGTTCAATGGTTATACCGTCAATACTTATAATTTCATCGCCAATTTTTAAATTGTTCAGTTTGGCAAGAGAATCATTATAACAGCCAGTTATAATGGCTGAGTTATTTATTATTTGGTATTTAGCAGGAATAAACTTCTTTCCAAAATAATCATCTAATAGGTCGGTTTTAAACCATGCATGTGAATCATTTAAATTCACTATAAGTTCTAATATCGCTAAATGATAATCTAGTTCATTTTTTGAATTCAAAAAGGTTGGTATCATCTGTATTAAAACCTCATTCCAATTTAAATCCGTTTGATATTTATATGGAAAAAAGTATTCAATAGTATTCCAATATTTTACTAATGTTAATAATCTATGGGATTCATTCTGCCAGTCGAAATCTAATGTGGAGATATCCTTTTCTAAATTGATATTTCCACCTTTCTTATTAATTGAAAAATATTGGCTTTTACCTTGAAACCTATTGGTTTCTATAGCTTTTAATTTTTCGGATAAGTCATTGTTGAATAATGTGCTGTCTTGTGTCCATGATAAATCAAAATTATCATTGAAGTATGTAACGTTATTTTTAGGCTTGCAGGAATTACAGTTTTTAATTTTGCCTTGAGAATTTATCCATGTTAAGAGTACATCTGATAATTCATTTTTTGATTTAGCATGTTTTACGGATGGAAGTATTCTTATGAATTCGTTATCCCAGTTTAAATCACCTTTTGCAACTTGAGGATGGTAATATTTTAAAAACCCCCAAACTTTACTTACTGTATATAATTTATCATTTTCTGATAATTCATTTTGGGAGAAAAGTGAACTTGTGACAAGTGAAAAAATTGTAAAAAACAGAATTATTCTTGTCATATAACAGATGAAATATTTTGATTTAAGTGTCTACACCGCTCGCTGCACCACCTCAAACACTTTATTGGCATCGCACTTAATGGTTTTAGATGGGAATTTTAATATCAATGCATAATCGTGCGTTGCCATCAAAATGGTTCTTCCAGATTTGTTGATTTCCTGTAAAACCTTCATCACTTCTACACTGGTTTGTGGATCAAGGTTTCCGGTAGGCTCATCGGCAATAATCAGTTCTGGATCATTTAATAACGCTCTTGCAATGGCAATACGCTGTTGTTCTCCACCAGAAAGCTCATGTGGAAATTTAAATCCCTTGGTTTTCATACCTACTTTTTCAAGTACATTAGATACTTGGGTATCCATTTTAATCTTATCCGTCCAGCCAGTTGCCTTTAAAACAAAAGCCATATTTTGGTTGATATTTCGGTCTGGGAGTAATTTAAAATCTTGAAAAACAATACCCAGTTTTCTACGTAAAAACGGAATGTCTTTTTCTTTCAATGTTTTAAGGTCGAAGTCAACCACATGACCTTCACCTTTTTGTAAAGGTAAATCGCCATATAGCGTTTTCATGAAGCTACTTTTGCCGCTACCGGTCTTACCTATAAGGTATACAAATTCCCCTTTGGCAATTTTTATAGTTACTTCACTTAACACCAAACTCTCTTTTTGAAAAATAGAGGCATCTTTAAGTTCTAAAACAATCTCTTCCATAACGCAAATGTTGATATAAAAGTAATAAGTTCCATTTGATATTAGAGACCCCTTTTTTAAAATCTTTTTTTTTGATGGGGTATTGCACATACTTAGGTACAATTTTTGCCGTTATCACATGTGATACTGGTAATACTAAATAGGTACAGAACACTATGCTTAAAAAAATCACCGCTTTTATTCCATTGGTATTCGGTTTGGTCGCTTTGACCAGTGCCCAAGAAACTAAGATTTATACCCACGAACATAAAGCTTTTCAAGACGCGCTTGCGCTTTACAACAACGAACAATATCAAGCTGCACAGACCATTTTTGAAAAGGTCAAAGTGACTACAAAAGATGAGGAAACCGCTGCCAATAGTGCATATTACGCAGCCAATGCGGCAGTGCGCTTAAACCAGATGGGTGCAGACCGATTGATGGAAGATTTTGTGGAAAAATACCCGACTTCTACCAAACGTAATTCTGCCTTTGCCGATGTGGCAGAATATTATTTTCAAACAGGTAAATATCCGTATGCGTTGAAATGGTACGACAAGGTGGATCAAAACTCACTTTCTCGTGGCGAGATGGAAAAGTTCAACTTCAATTATGGATATTCTTTATTCTCATCACGTAAAACAAAACAAGCTGAAAAGTATCTTGAAAAGGTAACGAATTCTCAAGTGTACGGTTCTCAAGCAAAATATTACTTGGGTTATATTTCATATCAAGAAGATGATTATGAAACGGCAAACCAACGTTTTGATCAAATTACCGATCAAGATGTTTTGGAGGAGAAGCTGAGCTATTATCAGGCTGATATGAATTTTAAGTTGGGTAAATTTGAAGAGGCAATTGCCTTGGCAAAAAAACAGTTGGCAAAAGCTGATCGAGGAGAAGTATCTGAATTAAACAAGATTATAGGGGAGAGCTACTTTAATTTGAAGCAGTACGAAAATGCGATTCCGTATTTGACAGAATACAACGGTAAAGGTGGTAAATGGAGCAATACCGATTACTACTACTTAGGGTATGCGTATTATAAAGGTGGCGATTATAGCAATGCCATCGCTCAATTCAATAAAATTATTGGTGGTACCAACAGCGTTGCCCAAAATGCATACTACCACTTGGCAGAATGTTATTTGAAGCTGGATAAAAAACAGGAAGCGCTAAACGCTTTCCGTAATGCTTCGCAAATGGATTACAGTGCCGAGATTCAGAAAGATGCTTTTTTAAATTATGCACGTTTAAGTTATGAGGTGGGTAATGCCTATGAGCCGGTACCACAGGTAATAACAAATTATTTGAAAACGTATCCGAAAGATGAGCATCAAGATGAGATGCAGACCTTATTGGTAGATTCATACATTACTTCAAAGAACTTCACAGGTGCTATGAAGTTGTTGGAGGAGAATAAGAATTACGCCAGTAAATCGATCTATCAAAAAGTAGCATACTATAGAGGTATCGAACTTTTTATGGAGGGCGATTATAACGAGGCATCAGCGAATTTTGCGAAATCGTTAGGTAGTGCAGAAGACATGCTTTTTAAAGCACGTGCCGATTATTGGAAAGCGGAGTCTGATTATTTGTCTAATCGTTTTGATGAGGCAGTAAAAGGGTATACGGCGTTCAAGAATAATACATCGGCAACAAATACAGAAATGTATGCCGATGTAGATTACAATTTGGCATATAGCTATTTCAAGCAAAAAGAGTATACCGATGCCATTACATATTTCAATTCGTTTACAGCGAACGGTAATGCAGATGTAGAAAAATTACATGATGGTTATTTGAGACTGGGTGATAGCTACTACGCTACTAGTAAATACTGGCCGGCTATTGAAACTTATAATAAAGCATTGGCGTTAACAGGACCGGAGAAAGATTATGCATTTTACCAGAAAGCGATGAGCTATGGTTATGTAGATAGAGGTGATAGTAAAATTGAAAACCTAGAGGAATTCGTTAGCCAATACCCAAGATCAAGTTTTAAAGATGATGCGTTGTTTGAGTTAGGTAACACCTATGTTTCTCAAGGGCAAGAGAACAAAGGTCTTGCAGCTTATGATCGTTTAATCAGTGAATACAGAGGTAGCTCATTAGTGCCACAGGCATTAATGAGACAGGGATTGGTAAATTATAATGCCGCTAGAAACGAAGCAGCTTTGGCAAAATTTAAAACTGTTGTTCGCGATTTCCCAAAAACACAAGAAGCAATACAGGCTGTTGCTACGGCAAAATTGGTCTATGTTGACATGGGTCGTGTAAACGAATATGCAGAATGGGTTCGCGGACTCGATTTTGTACAGGTTACCGATGCTGAACTGGACAATGCCACTTTCGATGCTGCACAAAAGCAAAACTTAGAAGGTAATGTTGATGCTGCTATTAAAGGATATAAAAACTACATTCAGCAATTCCCGACCGGGTTACACGCCGTAGATGCCAACTTTAGCTTAGCACAGTTATACTTCGGAAAAGGAGAAAAAGAATCGGCTTTACCATATTACAAGTATGTTGCCGATAGAAGCACTAGCGAATATGCAGAACAGGCATTAACTCGTGTTTGTGAAGTATATATTTCTAAAGATGATTATCAAATTGCGTTGCCATATTTATTAAAATTAGAGAGTCAGGCGAACATTCAGCAGAACAGAACTTTTGCTCGCTCTAATTTGATGAAAGGGTATTACAATCAAAAGAATTATCCGAAGACCATAGAATACGCCGATAAGGTATTAGCAACTTCAAATATTGATAATAGAATTAAGAGTGATGCGCATATTATGATTGCAAGGTCTGCCATTGCAACTAATGACGAAGCTAAAGCAGAATCTGCCTATGCAGAGGTGTTACAAATAGCGTCTGGAGCCACGGCCGCAGAAGCATTGTATTATAACGCTTATTTTGAGCATAAAGATGGGGCTTACGAGAACTCTAATATCGCCGTTCAAAAATTAGCAAAAGACTATGCAACATATAAGGAATGGGGTGGTAAAGGTTTAGTGCTGATGGCCAAAAACTACTACGCATTAAATGATGCTTACCAAGCAACATACATTCTAGAAAGTGTTATTACAAACTTTAGTCAATACCCAGAAATTGTTTCAGAGGCAAGTGCAGAGCTTGCTATTATTAAATCGAAAGAGGCGAAAAGTAACTCATCGGTTGATCCTAACTAAAAATTACGTACACCAATAAACAAACTCCGGGCAAGCCCGTGAAACATTGAATTGAAAATTTTATTTAGATTTCGACGCAAGCGTCGAAACATTTAAATCTCGATTATCTAGTAAAAGAACACCTATGTACAACAAACATATATTTACGCTTATATTTTTAACGCTTGGCTTTCAAGTTGTTTTTGCTCAAGAAGAAGAGGAAAAAGATTTGGGTACAGAGACCGTAACGGTTACTAAAGCATATACGCCAACAGTTTCAGATGCTTTTAAGATTAAGTCGGTTCCGAATATGAACGACTCTATTGTGTTGCAGAAAAAGCCGATTAATTATAGCATATTTTCTGTTCCCGTAGCATCTACGTTTACACCGAATAAAGGCACGGCATCGAAAGTAGAAAGATTGCCACCACCAGTGTTATATAATTCGTATGCTTCCTTAGGTGCAGGATTGTATGGTAATGTACTAGGTGAATTTTATACCAGTAGAACAATTAATAGAGATGAGAATTTCGATATTGGCTTTAATCACTTATCGTCTCGTGGCGGTATTGACGGTGTAGAATTGAACGATACTTTCTACGATACCAAATTAGATGCGTCATACGCAAAACGTGATCGCGATTTAGATTGGGGAGCGGCAATAGGTTTGCAACATCAATTGTATAATTGGTACGGAATCGAGCCTGGCGTTTTCAGCGCAACAGAGCTTGACGGTATTGATGAACGCCAAAATTACTACATGGGAGAGGCTAGCGGACATATTAATGTGGAAGATGCTTATTTCAAAAGAGCGGATTTAAAATATAGAAGATTTTTTGATGCCGTAAGTTCAGGTGAAAATAGAGCGATATTCAATACCGGATTTGAGTTTCCAATGAACGAAGAGACTTTAAATGCAAAAGTAAATGTTGATTATGTTGGTGGTACTTTTGAAAATGCTTCTGTAAGCAGTACCACAAATGATAACGGAATATCTTATAGGAATTTACAAGTAGGTATTAACCCGTCTTTAAAAATGCTTCGCGATGATCTTTCGCTGAATTTAGGAGTGAATGTGGTCTATGGAATGGATTTAGAGAATAGCGAAAGTAACTTCTATATCTACCCTGCAGTGACAGCTTCATACAGATTGTTAGATGAAACGGTAATCGCTTATGGCGGAGTAACGGGAGAATTAAAGCAGAACTCTTATTATGATTTAGTGGAGGGTAACCCATTTGTTTCTCCAACTTTGAACATAGCACCAACGGATAGTCAGTATAATGCTTATGTTGGTTTTAAAGGTCAGTTGTTGCCTAATTTAAGTTATAATGTAAAGGGGTCATACTCGGCAGAGAACAACAGACCGCTGTATACATTGAATCCTAGAAATGATTTTAGATCAGATGAGAAAGGTTATTATTACGGCAATTCTTTTGATATTTTCTATGATGATATCAAGACCTTGGGAATTTTTGGTGAGTTGAATGTAGATGTGAACCGTAATTTTACAGCAGGTGTAAATGTAGCCGTGTATGATTACAGTACAGAAACCGGTAACCCAGCTTGGAACTTGCCAAATTTAAAAGCTTCGCTGTTTATGGATTATCAGATTGGGGAGAAGTGGTACGCAGGTGCTAATTTATTTTATGTTGGCGAGCGTGATGATTTTTCTTCAACGGTGGTTCAAAATGCACAACCGAGCGAGTTTCCTGCAACACTAATTACTTTAGATGGTTATTTTGATGCCAACGCTCATGTAGGGTATCGCTATACCGATCAATGGTCATTCTTCATAAAAGGAGCAAACTTATCTAATAATGCTTACCAACGTTGGGCTAATTTTCAAGTTCAGGGAATTCAAATATTAGGAGGAGCGACGTATAAATTCGATTTTTAGAATACAACTTCAACATATTTATAGACGCCTAAGGGTATCAGAGTTATCTGATTCTTAGGAGTTTTTTTATTCTTTAGAATTTTAACATTTAAAACCAAACCCTCTTTAGATTATTTCGTAGGTATTTGTGGTATAACTTATTAAACCTAGAATATAATATGAAAAAATCTATAATTTATTTAGCAATTTTCGCCGGAGCATTATTTTTTGCCTCGTGCAGTGACGACGATGATGCCATGGTCGATGGTACGCCAATAGCAACGTGTGAAGACGGTGTAATGAACGGTGATGAAACTGGTATTGATTGTGGTGGTTCTTTTTGCGAGCCCTGCGGTGAAGGAATGACGGTTTTAGGTCGTAGAACAGACCTTTTTGTAACTAATAATGAAAACGGAAATATTTCAAGATACAGTGTAACCGGTGATTCTTTAGTAACATTGATGACAACGACTACCGCTGCAGAAGGTATTTATTATGATGCTACTACTGATGTGCTTTTTCAAGCATCGAGAAGTGCATTACAATTAGAAGCTTTTGCAGATGTAAGTACTTTAATGGATGGTGATGCAGTGGCATCTTCCTATTCTAGTGCTGCAGATTTAGAGAGCCCTAGAGAATTGGCGGTTAACGGTACTTCTTTTGTAGTTGCCGATAACGGATCAAATATATTCTTTGTATATGAAAATACAGGCAGCGGATTTACACTGATGAATACCGTTGAAGTACCGTTCCCGGTTTGGGGTATTACTTTTAAAGGTGATGATTTATACGCTGTTGTTGATACAACGGGCGACTTGGCAGTTTATTATGATTTTCTTTCTAACGCCAACTCGGCTATTTTAAGACCTTCTAAAAGAGTTACGATTGAAGGTATTGTAAGAACACACGGTATTACTTATGATGGTACGGACGATGTTATGGTATTGACCGATATTGGTGATGCTACAGATGCAAACACAGATGGTGGTTTTCATGTAATTTCAGAATTCTCATCAAAATTCGATGCATTATCAGATGGTGAATTATTACCCATAGGAATGCAGGTAAGAGTAGCGGGTTCATCAACTTTAATGGGTAACCCTATTGATGTTGCCTACGACTCTGAAACCGATGCAGTATATGTTTCTGAAATAGGAAATGGAAAAGTATTAGGATTTACCTCTATAGGTTCTGGTGGCGATGTGTCTCCGTCTTTCAACAAAGATTTGGCAATGGCTTCATCTATTTATTTCAGTAGTGATGAAACAGATGGTAACACAGGAGATTCTAGTGACGCTAGGGCAACAAGATTATATGCGACGAGTACTGCCAATGGTGATGTAAGTATTTATGACGGTTCTGGTATGCTAACTAAAACTGTTGCCACAGGATCTGATGCTACAGAAGGTATTTATTATGATGCTTTTAATGATGCTATAATACAGGCTTCAAGATCTGGCTTGGCGTTGGAGTTTTATGGTAGTTTTTCTGCTGTAACCGATCTTGCAAATATTGCTGCGGATTTTTCAGGTAGTGCGGAGTTGGCCAGCCCTAGGGAAATTGCTGTTTTTGGTAATAAGGTGGTAGTGTCAAGTAATTCGGAAAATAAGTTCTACGTATATGAATATAACGGTTCTAGTTTTAGTTTGTTGAATACTTTTGATGCCGGTTTTAACACTTGGGGAATTACTTTTATGGGCAATAGCTTATTGGCTGTAGTAGATAACACAAGTGATTTAGCGGTGTATGACAATTTCTTGACCGCTTTTTCCGCTGATGGTGCTATTACACCAACAAAAAGAATTACGGTAGACGGTATTGTAAGAACACACGGTATAGATTATAGCGAAGCTGATGATGTATTGGTTATGACCGATATAGGCGATGCTACAGATGCTAACACAGATGGGGCTTTTCAAGTGACCCAAGATTTTGCAGCTAAATTGGAAGCTGTAGATAATGGCGGAACATTAGCGCTATCTGATCAAACAAGAGTTGCGGGTTCTTTGACAGAAATGGGTAACCCAATTGATGTTGCTTACGATCACAAAACAAAAACAGTATTTGTTGCAGAGATAGGTAATGGTAAAGTTCTTGCCTTTTCTGATGCATTAAATGCGAGTGGTAATATTGCGCCAGCGGTTAGTAATGATCTAACGTCTGCTGCATCTATTTACTTATATAACAACTAAGAGTTAAAGTAAGGTTTGGTTTTTTATTGTTAGTAAGGCCCTTCTCATTTTTGAGAGGGGCTTTTGTATATAGGTCAATTACTCCATTTTGTGGGATTTCAGTATTTTAGAGATTCTGAACAACGCAAATGTCTACTAGAATACCTCTTTTTGGAATTATAAGTATACTGATGTTCTGCATGAATTTTTACGGATTTGGACAAAATTTGGTAGTGAATCCTAGTTTTGAAAAGTATAGAGATTGTCCCGTTAAATTGGGTAATCTTGAAAAAGATGTGATAGATTGGAATATACCGACTTTAGGTTCTACCGATTATTTTAATGGTTGCAGCATTGTTATGGGTACGCCAGAGAATTTTAATGGTAAGCAACCAGCTAATTTCGGTGTCGGCTATGTAGGTTTCTACATGTATGCACCCAACGATTACAGAGAATATATTCAAGCAAGGTTAAGTTCTACGTTGAAGAGAGGAGAACGATACACGATTTCATTTTACGTGAGTTTGGCTGAACGGTCAGATTTTGCTGTGAAGGAATTTGGCATCCGGTTTACTGAGTTTCCTGTGGCTGTACAAACAAGCAAGGTATTATCTGGATTACACTTTTCTAAGATGCAGGGTGAAATATCCGAAGAACTAGAAATATCCTATACCAAGTATTATTCCGATGAAATCAAATGGGTGAAATTGAGTACGGAGTTTGAAGCTTCGGGCACAGAAAATTATTTGACTATTGGAAACTTTAAAAACAACAAACGCACACAGAAATATCAAACGAAAAGAAAAATTACCAAAGGTTCTTACTACTATTTAGATATGGTTTCGGTATCGAAGGTGAATGCAAAACCTCAAAATTCAGAGGTTACAGTGCTCAAAGAATACGAATTGGATAGCGTGCACATATTTAAAGATGTGTATTTCAATTCTAATACTTCTAAAATAAGAGGAAACCACCAGCAAGAGATGGAATCTTTGTTGTCTTATTTAAAAAAGAATTCAAATATTAATATTGAAATTTTTGGCCATACCGACAGTATTGGATCAGATTCTTTTAATAAACGATTGTCTATACGCCGAGCTGAAGAGGTGGTTACATATTTAACTAAAAACGGAATTCAAAATAATAGAATCACCAAGCAAGGTTTTGGTAGTTCAAAACCCATTTCAACGAACGAAACGGAAGCCGGTAGATTTCTCAACCGGCGCGTAGAATTTATTTTAAGTAAGGCAAATTAGTAATCAGAATACTCGGTTGGGTACAGCAAATCGATATCTGCATGGCTCACGGTATTTAGGTATTTATCCATTACAGAAATTTCTTTCCATTTATCAGAATCAACGAAATCTTTCCAAAGTGCATCACGTTTTTCCATATTTGTGAAAGTGGTCATGTACATCAAATTGGGCATTTTATCACCAGAGATGACATCGGCATAGAAAACTGCATTGAATCCTAATTTTTCAAATAGTTCTACTTCACCACCTTCATTGAACATATTTACTTTTCTTTGGTACATGGCTTCGGTTGGACCTTCATAACTGCGTAATTCATACACTCTATCTGCACGTGAGCCTTCTACTTCGCTTGGCTTCATTTTAGGCATATCTGAAAAAGCACGCAGTAATACTGAACTGATTCGTTCGAAAGGTTTTTTGTCGTGTGTTGCATTGATATAATCGGCACCTGCATAAAGGTGGGTTTTATCTACTGCTAACATAGCTTCTAGTTTATCAAAAGTTGCTAATGACTGAAAAGGGATCAACACGTATATCTTGTTACTTACCTTAAACTTATTGGGTCGTACCTTAAACACCCCAATATTTTCAATACCCATTCTTTTTAAAGCCGGTATGTAGGCATTCTTTAAATAGTCATCGACCATTTTCTCTTGGGTTTCATTTTTTATGGTGTAGGTTTTTAGCTCGTAGTATTCTTTTTCTTGAGCAAAGCTTGAGAAAGATGTAATTACCGCAAGCAAAAATAGAAGTACGGGTATTGAGAATTTATTCTTCATTTGTTCTGATTTTGTTTTTAGATTAACAAGTTAATGATAAAATGAGTGAAGGCGATGCTGTACTTTTGTACTAGCAAATTTTCTATGGCAAATTTTCTTCAGAAACCATTAATTGATCCAGCTAAAAGTCCCATTTTCTACGGTTATGTCATTCTCGTAATCGGTACTATTGGCATCTATTGTAGTATTCCAGGTCAGACCATTGGTGTGTCCGTTTTTACAGACCCGGTTAAAGATGCATTAGGTCTTTCGAGAAACCAATTTAGTAATGCCTACATGATCGGTACTATTGTAAGTTCTTTAGTCATCGGTAGGGCAGGTGTTTGGTTTGATACGTATGGCGCACGTTATGTGGCATTTTTTGCAGCGATATCACTGGGGATAACTTTGTTTTTGTGTTCTTGGTCTGCCATAATGAGTTCGTATATTAAAGAGCTGCTAGAAATTGATACGTGGATAGTGCCTTTCGCATTAATGACCGTGTTGTTTTTCTTATTACGTTTTGCGGGTCAAGGGGTGTTAACGATGGCATCTCGAAATGTGATCATGATATGGTTCGATAAGAATAGGGGGAAGGTCAATTCTTTTAGTAGCGTTGCGCTTTCTTTCGGATTCTCTTCTTCTCCACTTTGGGTAAATGCACTTATTGATGGTTATGGTTGGGAAAGTACTTGGCAGTTTTTAGCTATCGCATTGTTGGTTTTTAGTGTATGTATCTACACATTTTATAAAATATCGCCAGAGAAACATGGTTTGTTACCTGATGGCGCAAAATCATTATCGGCAGATGAGGAAGAGAAAAAAATACTACCAAAACAGTTTACGTTAGAAGAGGCAAAAAAAGAAAGAGCATTTTGGATGTACGGACTTACCCTTGCCTTTAATAGCTTCTTTATTACGGGGCTCACATTTCATGTTGTTTCTATTTTTACGAACGAAGGTTTTGTAAAAGAAGATGCCATTGCCATTTTCTTACCTGGTTCTGTAGTTGCCGTTACCGTTTCTACCATATTCAATTTTCTAAGTGACTACCTGCCATTAAAGCTATATTTATATTTAATGTTGCTAGGGGGATTCTTAGCCTCTCTCGGATTCCTTTTCTTGCCAACTGCAGCGGGCATACCTATGCTGATTGCAGGTTTTGGTATTTTAGGCGGATTCTTCGCAGTTCTGAATGCGGTTGCCTGGCCTCGATTTTTTGGTAGAGCGCATTTGGGAAGCATCACTGGGAAAATAATGAGCTTTTTGATTTTGGCGAGTGCATTGGCACCAAGCTTATTCAGTCTTTGCTTATCTACTTTTGGGTCGTACCAAATGGTAGGTTACCTTGGTTTGGCTTTTTTGATATTTTTGGTCATTGGTTCTATTAAGGCTAATAATCCGCAGTAAAAAAATCATTTTTAACTTTATCGGTTAACATCTTGCTATTCAAGTAGAAATCAAATTACCTTTACATAAAACACTACAAAATGGATTTGAATTTAGCAGTATTGATAGATGGCGATAATATACCGTCTGCCTATGTAAAAGAAATGATGGAGGAAATTGCTAAATACGGTAACCCTACCATAAAACGTATTTATGGCGATTGGACCAACCCACGATTAGGGAAATGGAAAAATGTTTTGCTTGAAAATGCGATTACACCTATTCAGCAATACGGATATACACAAGGTAAAAATGCAACCGATTCAGCCATGATTATCGATGCTATGGATATTCTTTATACCGGCAAGGTAAACGGATTCTGTATAGTTAGTAGCGATAGCGATTTTACGCGTTTGGCTACGCGATTAAGAGAGGCAGGTATGCAAGTATTTGGTATTGGTGAGCGTAAAACACCTAATCCGTTTATTGTAGCTTGTGATAAATTTATTTATATAGAAATTCTTAAAAGTAGATCAGAAGAAGAAATTTCAGATGCTACAAATAAAACACCCACAGAAAAGAATACGGTCGATAAGATTACACCTAAGGCATTACGTTTTATTTCTACGACTATCGATGATGTTGCCGATGATGATGGCTGGGCGTTTTTAGGTGATGTTGGTAGCTTATTACAGAAAAAACAGCCAAATTTTGATTCTCGTAATTACGGATTTCAAAAACTAACACCGCTGATCAATTCCATTCCTCATTTCGAAATTGAAAGAAGAGAAGATTCTAAGGGGCGTAAAAAATTGATTTACGTAAAAATTAAAGAGAAGGCGAATTCTAAATCGAAGAAGTAAATCGTTTTTTAAATTCAATAAAATAGAGGTTGATCAATCATAATAGTTTTGTATTTTTCAGTACAAATACTAATACTATGATTCGTACGCTTTGGCTTTTATTGTTCGTTGTTATTATTACTTCTTGTAAAGAATCTACAAAACAAGAACAGTTTACTACAACGAAACCTATCGCTGAGGTTTTTGCCGAATTTTACGAGTTTAAGAAAAGTATCAACCCTATAGAGGCAACCAAAGCTGGCTTTTCGGAGTATAATGACACGATAGCCGATTATATTTCTGATGATTACATTCTACATTTAAAAGATCGTTACACTTATTTTCTAGAAGAACTAGGTCAATATAATGCTGCTAATGTGAGTGCGGCCGATTATATGAGTTTGCGCGTTATGCAGTGGGATTGTACAGTGAAGTTAGAAGGGGCGATGAACCCCATAGTTACGGTTGCTTCGCCTATCTATGATTTGCCAAGTTTTGAGTTAATGCCACTTTTTCAGATACAATCTTTGCATTTATATGTTGCCCAGCTAGCAGGTGGCACTAGTGTACAGCCGTTTAAGAGTATTGAAGATTATAATAATTGGTTAAGCAGGTTAGAAGATTATTTAATGTTCTTAGACACATCTATCGAGAAGATGAAAACAGGTATGGATAAAGGTGTAGTGCTACCAAAAGTACTGACCTTAAAAATGCTGCCACAGATACAATCGTTTATTGATGTTCCGCTTGAGGAAAATCTGTTCTACCAGCCGGTTATGAATTTTCCCGATGGCTTGCCTGATGTTGATATGGATATTCTTCAAAGTAATTATGAAGATTTCATTCAAGAAAAACTGTCGCCTAAATATGTGGAGTTGAATCGGTTTTTATCGGAGGATTATTTACCTGCTTGTAGAGATACAGACGGACTACTAGACCTTCCAAATGGAATAGAAACGTATCAATATTTAATAAAATTACATACGACCACAACTATGAATGCTGATGAAATTCATGCATTAGGGCTGTCTGAAGTTGCTCGTATTTCCAAGGAAATGGAAACGGTTAAAAATGAAATCGGATATAAAGGAGACCTAAAATCATTTTTTAACTCGCTACGTAATAAAAAAGAATTGATGCCTTTTTCAAAACCAGAAGAGGTCATTGAAAGTTTTAATGGTATTAATGATCGTATTGCTTTACGAATAGATTCTTTGTTTGCATTAACACCAAAAGCAGGTTTCAATGTGCGTAGAACAGAAGCATTTAGAGAAGCATCGGCAAGTGCAGAATATGTTCCAGGTTCAAAAGATGGATCAAGAGCAGGAATTTTCTATGTACCGATCCCTGATGTAAAAGGTTATAACATGGTACATGATGAAGCTTTGTTTTTACATGAAGCGATACCTGGGCATCATTTTCAATTAAGTTTACAACAAGAGAATAAAAATCTTCCGGAGTTTTTGCACCCTGAGAGTATGGGTGTTTTTGTGGAAGGATGGGCGTTATATGCAGAATCTTTAGGAAAGGAATTGGGGATTTATACCGATCCATACCAGTATTTTGGTATGTTGAGTATGGAGATGCATAGAGCAATTCGTTTAGTCGTCGACACAGGTATTCATGCAAAAGGATGGAGCAGAGAAAAAGCGATTCAATACTCTTTAGATAATGAGGCTGAATCTGAGGAGAGTATTATTGCTGAAATAGAACGTTATATGGCAACACCAGGCCAAGCGCTATCGTATAAGATTGGCCAGTTAAAAATTAGAGAACTGAGAACCAGGGCAGAGAAAGCTTTAGGCGATAAATTTAATATTAGAGAATTTCATAGTCAAATTTTAGACTCAGGTAGTTTACCTTTGGTATTATTAGAAGAAAAAATAACAAATTGGATTGCTCAGCAAAAGTAGTAATGTAGTAAAAGCCTGACATTTATTTGAAATATTAAAATAATATCGACGTTAAGAATAGATAGTATAACACCACCATTAATGAAAACCGCAAGATTATTATTTCAAGGTATGCTGCTGATAGTAGTATTCTGTTCATTTTCTTCAATAGAGTACAATTCAGCTAAATACAGTAGTTTGCAAAAAACCGAAGCGACTGTTAGCACCGATTCTGTTTTGGGTGTTTGGAAATATACGATGACAAATGTTGAAGCACCTTATGAGAAAGGTATCTTTTTTATAACCCAAAAAGACGGTACATACGATGTTTCTGTGAAATTAGCCACTGGTATGCTTACAGGTCTAGATGTGGTTGTACAGGATAACGGTATCAACTTTAATGTAAATTTCGAAGGCTTAAAACGCGTATCTTTTATATTAAAGGTTAACGATGACAAAATCATGGGAGAAAGTTATTCTGTCATTGGTACCAGTGAAATTTTTGGAGTTCGCCAATTACCTGTAGAATAAAGATTTAAATCTTTCCGAAAAAATACTTAGTTTTCAGTATTTTTTTAAAGAAGGTCTAAGTGACCTACTTTGATGATTTTACGAACTAACTATTTTGATTTGAAAAAACTACTTCCAATTCTACTCGTCTTATTATCTGGTTGCGAACTCATGAAAGAGAAAGTCGACCTTGTAATCGTAAATGCAAAAGTCTATACCGTAGATGATTCTTTTTCTGAAGCCCAAGCTTTTGCAGTGCAAGATGGTAAGTTCATAGCTGTGGGTTCTACCGATGAAATAAGAGATGTTTACACTTCTGATCAGTTGATCGATGCAGATGGCAGGGCTATTACGCCTGGTTTAATCGATGCACATTGCCATTTTTATGGATTAGGACTTACCCAGCAATTGGTAGATTTAGTGGGTACTAAAAGTTTTGATGAAGTATTGGATCGCGTAAAAGCCTTTCATGAAGCTAACCCAAAGTCCTTTGTTAGAGGCAGAGGCTGGGATCAGAATGATTGGGAAATAAAAGAATTTCCGACAAAAGCAGAATTAGATACTATTTTTCCAGATATACCGGTGGCTTTAGAACGTGTAGACGGTCATGCATACTTAGTCAATCAAAAAGCTTTGGATATGGCAGGTATAGACTGGAGTACCAAAGTTGAAGGTGGTGAAATCGTAAAAAAATGGGAGAATGGCTATTCTGGTATTACAGGAGTTTTAGTCGATAACCCAATGACGCTTATAGATAGTATAATGCCATTGCCAACGTTAGAAGATAAAGTTAGGGCGTTGAAAGATGCCGAGAGAATTAGCTTGAACCACGGTTTAACAACCGTAAATGACGCCGGATTAGATAGAAGTACCATTGAGCTTATCGATAGCTTGCAGCAGGCAGGTGAATTGTCTATCAGGGTCTATGCCATGGTAAGCAACAATAAAGAAGAGGTAGACTATTTTATAAACAAAGGACCTATTAAAACAGATCGATTGAATGTGCGATCAATTAAAGTTTATGGCGACGGAGCATTAGGTTCTAGAGGTGCTGCCTTAAAAGAAGAATATAGTGATTTGCCAGGTCATTTTGGGGCTATGATTACTCCTGTTGCAGAGATTGAGGCTTTAGCTCAAAAATTGGCGAATTCAGAATATCAAATGAATACGCATGCCATTGGTGACTCTGCTAATATTGCGGTATTAAGAGCATATAAGAAGGTACTACAAGGTAAATCTGATAGACGGTGGAAAATTGAACATGCCCAAGTATTAACAGAAGGTGATTTTGATTATTTTGAAGATGGTATTATTCCTTCAGTACAACCAACCCACGCAACAAGCGATATGTATTGGGCAGAAGATCGTTTAGGTGAGAGAGTAAAAGGCGCATATGCGTATAAAACATTATTAAAGAAAGCAGGTACTATTGCATTAGGTACCGATTTTCCTGTGGAAGATGTGAGTCCGTTTTTGACATTCTATGCCGCAGTTGCACGACAAGATACAAGTGGATTCCCTGAAGGAGGATTTCAAATGGAAGAAGCTTTGTCTAGAGAAGAAACCTTGAAAGGGATGACAATTTGGGCGGCATACTCTAATTTTGAAGAAGATGAAAAAGGTAGCATAGAGCCAGGTAAGGTTGCAGATTTTGTTATTTATGATAAGGATATGATGACGGTTCCGGTATCAGAGATTCCTACCATTCGTGCCGAGCAGACTTTTGTAAACGGTATAGTTCGATAAAATAAAAAAGGTCAAAAAAAAGCCTCGGTCATTGACCGAGGCTTTTTTAATAAATCATGTTTCTATTACATACTAATTGGAACTGCAACTCTTGTTTTGTCCCATCCCATAACTAAATGAGCACCGTCGTTAGCTTCTTTAAAAGCAATTGAAAATTCTTCAAGCGACGCAGTATCAGAACCGTTAGGTACAGTTATACGCGCAACATCAGAAGATTCATCGTAAAAATAAGAACCCCATTGGTTTAAATTTTTATTCAAAATAACTGTCCACTCATCTGCGCCAGGTATAGTGAATAAAGAATAGGTTCCAGCTTTAACATCTTTACCTCCGAAATTTACATCCTTATAAAATGTAATTTCAGGAGCTTCATTCGCACCTGTTCTCCAAACTTTACCTGTTGGAGCTAATTCTTCCATAGAACGACCCTTCAATTGTGGTCTTCCGTAAATGATACGTACCGCTTTTTCAGAAACTTTGTAATCTGTTGGGTAGGCAGCCATATCCATTGGGCTTTTGTCTATTCCAGAGAACTCTTGGGCTGTTACCGTAGTAGTTAAAACTAAGGCTAACATTAATGTGGCTATTGTAAATACTTTTTTCATAATAATTGTTTTGGTTTTCTAGGTCATAAAACTAAGCAGTTCCTTACAGTAGTATTAATAAAAAGAAGTTAAATTTTTGATTGTTACATTTCATCACGTTTTAAACATGATTTAGGTGAGATATATGTCAAATAGAACTAAAAACGCAGTTTATTATTACAATTTGTAATCATAATTGGTGTATGTGTTTGTTAATTGAAACAATAAATTGATATTTGTATTCGAATTGATATAATAATTAGATTATGTGTGGAATAGTATGTGCATTTGATGTTAAGGAAAGTACAGAGTTACTTAGACCTCAACTTTTAGAAATGTCGAAGAAAATTAGACATAGAGGTCCAGATTGGAGTGGAATCTATGCAGATGATAAAGCCATCTTGGCGCATGAGCGTTTGGCTATTGTAGATCCAGCTTCTGGAAAACAACCATTATTGAGCCCTAATGGTAAATTGATATTGGCAGCCAATGGTGAAATATATAATCATAGAGAGTTACGTAAGCAATTTGAAGGTAAATACGATTTTCAAACAGAGTCTGATTGTGAAGTAATTTTGGCTCTGTATCAAGAAAAAGGAGTTGATTTCTTAGATGAGATGAACGGTATTTTCGGATTCGCTATTTATGATGCTGAGAAAGATGAATATTTTGTTGCTCGTGACCACATGGGTATTATTCCATTATACATGGGATGGGATAAAAACGGAACGTTCTATGTAGCTTCAGAATTGAAAGCATTAGAAGGTACGTGTACTAAAATAGAATTATTTCCTCCAGGACATTATTTACATAGCTCTGACGGAGAAATAAAAAGATGGTACTCTAGAGATTGGATGGAGTATGATGCGGTTAAAGATAACGCAACTAGCATTCAAGAAGTTAAAGAAGCTTTAGAAGCTGCAGTTCACAGACAGTTAATGTCTGATGTACCTTACGGAGTTTTATTATCGGGTGGTTTAGATTCTTCTGTAACCTCTGCTATTGCTAAAAAATACGCTCAGAAAAGAATTGAAAGTGGTGATACTGTAGATGCATGGTACCCGCAATTACACTCTTTCTCTGTAGGTTTAGAAGGATCGCCAGATTTGGCAGCTGCAAAAAAAGTTGCTGATCACATTGGTACCGTACACCACGAAATTAAGTTTACCATACAAGAAGGTTTAGATGCTATTAAAGATGTTATTTATAACATAGAAACGTATGATATTACGACCATTCGTTCTTCTACGCCAATGTACTTAATGGCTAGAGTTATTAAGTCTATGGGTATTAAAATGGTATTGTCGGGTGAAGGGGCAGATGAGTTATTTGGAGGTTACTTGTATTTTCATAAAGCACCAAATTCACAAGAATTTCATGAAGAGACCGTACGTAAATTAGACAAGTTGCATATGTACGACTGTTTAAGAGCTAATAAGAGTTTAGCTGCTTGGGGTATTGAAGGGCGTGTGCCATTTTTAGATAAAGAATTTATGGACGTTGCTATGCGCATAAACCCACAAGATAAAATGATCAACGGGGAGCGTATGGAGAAATGGGTAGTTCGTAAGGCGTTTGAAGATATGATACCTGAAAGTGTTGCATGGAGACAAAAAGAACAGTTTAGTGATGGCGTTGGTTACAGTTGGATCGACACCTTAAAAGAATTGGTTGACAAAGAAATAACTGACGAGCAAATTAAGAATGCGGCATTCCGTTTTCCTATAAATACACCGTTGAACAAAGAAGAGTATTACTATAGAACAATTTTTGAAGGACATTTTCCTAGTGATGCCGCGGCATTGAGTGTACCGCAAGAAGCAAGTGTAGCTTGTAGTACCGCAACAGCTTTAGAATGGGATGAGGCATTTAAGAATATGAATGATCCTTCTGGTAGAGCAATAGCTAACGTACATGACGAAGCATACGTTAAACAATAGGGTTTGAATTAGTCATTATATCTATTGTAAAAACCCCGTCTACTTTTGTAGACGGGGTTACTTTTTTATGCGAATATTGCTATAGCCCTTAAATGCTATCAATCATCTCTTTTAATTTTTCTTTAGATTCTCCGGTCTTTTCTTGAATTCTTCCTAATAGCTCATCAGATTTACCTTCTGTGTAAGTAAGGTCATCATCGGTAAGTTCACCGTATTGTTGTTTAATTTTTCCTTTAGCTATATTCCACTTTCCTTTAAATTGTTCTTCGTTCATAATAGATTATTTTAAGATTATATAGCTAAGTTAAAAGTCATATGTAAACGAAATCTTAATATTATCTTGATTTATTGGATAGCGCACACATCGGTTTTAATCCCGTTAATTTCGCTTATAAAATATTAACATTGTGCTAAGAATAATATAATATTTAATGGTATTACTAAGTGTTTCTATGAATTAAATGTCGTGTATTTTATTGCTTATTCGGCTTTCGTACTTCAATTTAGGGGTGTATTCTTAAATATGCTGCTTTTTATGGACAAACGGCTAATTTTCCACAATTATTGTTGATAACTTGCTATTGTCCAATAGCTAGAAAGGCTATATTTTATAGGGTATTGCGTATATTTGTAAGATTGCAAAATTTGAAGTAAAACAACCATAATTTTATGAGCGAAGAAGCAAATAAGAAAAATTATTCAGCAGATAGTATTCAGGCCTTAGAGGGTATGGAGCACGTACGTATGCGTCCATCCATGTATATTGGTGATGTTGGGGTCCGTGGTTTGCACCATTTGGTATATGAAGTAGTAGATAACTCTATTGATGAGGCTATGGGTGGTCATTGCGACACCATTAGCGTAATCATAAATGAAGATAATTCAATAACCACTAAAGATAACGGTAGGGGTATACCTGTCGATCTTCACAAAAAAGAAGGTGTATCTGCATTACAGGTTGTAATGACCAAAATTGGTGCCGGTGGTAAGTTCGATAAAGATTCTTACAAAGTTTCTGGTGGTCTTCACGGTGTTGGTGTTTCTTGTGTAAATGCATTATCTGATCATTTATCGGCAACGGTATATAGAGAAGGTGTAATTTGGCAACAAGAATACTCTAGAGGTAAAGCTTTATATCCTGTTAAAAGAGTAGGAGAGACTACAGAAAGAGGTACGGAGGTGACTTTTCATCCAGATGATACCATATTTACGCAAACTATTGAATATAGCTATGAGACTTTGGCGAATAGAATGCGCGAGCTTTCTTTCTTGAACAAAGGTGTAACCATTAGCATTACAGATAAGCGCCAGAAAGATGAAAATGGGGAGTATGTTGGTGAAACGTTCTTTTCTAACGAAGGTCTTAAAGAGTTTGTTAAGTTTTTAGATGGTAACCGTGAGTCATTGATCAATGACGTTATTTCTATGGAAGGGGAGAAAAATGAAATCCCTGTAGAAGTAGCAATGATTTATAATACAAGTTATACAGAGAATCTTCACTCTTACGTAAACAATATTAATACACACGAAGGTGGTACGCATTTATCTGGATTTAGAAGAGGTCTAACTTCTACGCTAAAGAAATATGCAGATGCTTCTGGAATGTTAGATAAATTGAAGTTCGAGATCCAAGGAGATGATTTCCGTGAAGGGCTTACTGCAATTGTATCTGTAAAAGTTTCTGAGCCTCAGTTCGAAGGTCAGACGAAAACAAAATTAGGTAACCGAGAGGTTTCTGCAGCTGTAAGTCAGGCAGTGTCTGAAATGCTGACCAATTATTTAGAAGAGCACCCAGACGATGCAAAAACTATTGTTCAGAAAGTAATTCTTGCGGCACAGGCAAGACATGCAGCTTCTAAAGCTCGTGAAATGGTGCAGCGTAAGAATGTAATGAGCGGTGGTGGTTTGCCAGGTAAATTATCAGATTGTTCTGAGCAGGATCCTGAAAAATGTGAGATATTCCTTGTCGAGGGAGATTCGGCGGGTGGAACTGCAAAAATGGGGCGTGATCGTAACTTTCAAGCGATTTTGCCTTTAAGAGGTAAGATTTTGAACGTTGAAAAAGCCATGCAACACAAGGTTTTTGAAAACGAAGAAATCAAAAATATGTATACTGCTTTGGGTGTAACCATTGGTACAGATGAAGATAGTAAGGCATTGAATCTTGAAAAACTTAGGTATCATAAGGTAGTCATTATGTGTGATGCCGATGTCGATGGTAGTCATATTGAAACATTAATTTTAACTTTCTTCTTCCGTTATATGAGAGAGTTGGTAGAGCAAGGTCATATTTACATTGCTACTCCGCCTTTATATTTAGTGAAGAAAGGACAGAAAAAACAATACGCTTGGAGTGATAAAGAGCGTGATGAAATTGCTGATAGCTATAGTGGTGGTGTTAGTATTCAACGTTACAAAGGTCTTGGGGAGATGAATGCTTCTCAATTGTGGGATACTACAATGAATCCTGAGTTTAGAACCTTACGTCAAATTCAAATTGATAATGCGACCGAAACTGATCGTGTTTTCTCAATGCTTATGGGTGACGAAGTGCCGCCAAGAAGAGAATTTATTGAGAAGAATGCCGTTTATGCAAACATTGACACATAGAAAATACCATTTACACAACAAAAACCTGCGCCTACAGCGCAGGTTTTTTAGTTTTAGGTAAAATTACAACGATGAAGAATTTAGTTACTAGTGTTTTAATTGGTTCATGTCTAGCAGTTAGTGCTCAGGCAGATTTCAATAATGTACTTTCAGCGGGTGTTGAAGATGCAGAAACGTTTACAACAGATTACATGGCTCCACTTTCTGAAAGTGTAGTATTTAGCATGTCTACAGGTTGGTATAATACCGCTGATGCAAAACCATTAGGTGGCTTTGAAATTTCTATCATAGGTAACATTACCGGTTTTAAGAATAAGGAGGATAAGAAGACTTTTATTTTAGACCCTAATGATTATCAGAATTTAGATTTTGTTGATAATCCTGGTGTGGCAAGACCCGTTTCAACTGCCTTAGGAGATATTTCTGGTACAGAAGTATTTGTAGAAGGGGAAGTTTTGGGTGCAACGGTTCGTGAGACTTTTGAATTGCCATCTGGTTTATCGGGAGAAGATATCGATTTTATTCCTTCAGGATATGTGCAAGCAAGTGTAGGTTTGATTAAAGGGACTGAAGTTAAAGCAAGATTTCTTCCAAAGATTGAATATGAAGACGCATCTATTGGTTTGTTCGGTTTAGGTATTCAACATGATTTCACCAAATTATTACCTGCTGATAAAATTTTACCTGTGGCGATTTCGGCGGTTATTGGGTATACCAATATTAGTGGCGATTATGATTTGGCCAATGCTGATTTAATAGATGGCGAAAATCAACGAATAGAAGCAGAAATTAACAGTTGGGCATTTGGTGCCGTAGTATCTACAAAACTGCCCATCATTAATTTTTATGGAGGTGTAAATTATATTACCGGTAAATCGGTAACAGATGTATTGGGTACGTATAGGGTAACTGGTGGTCCTTTTGCTTCAGAAACATATGAAGATCCATTTTCTATAACAAAGAAGGTTAACGGAGTTACTGGTACTTTAGGTACGAAGCTTAAATTAGGTTTCTTTAGATTGAATGCAGAATATAACTTAGGAGAATTCAATACCGCAACTGTTGGTATTAATTTCGGATTCAGGTAAATAAAGTTTACGTAATTAAAAAGGTCCGATAGAATTATTTCTAATTCCGTCGAACCTTTTTTTTTTGTGCTTTAAATAAGCGTAGGTAACTGTAATAAAAATCTTTTCAATTGTTAGCAGGGAACAACAATGGGTATAAAAAAGACTGCCCAGATCCCTCCGGACAGCCTTTTTCCCATGGCCCTGTTAAAATCGTTTATTCCCTTATTGCCAATGTAGCACCGTCTTTCTTCTGAAGATAAGAAACATCATCAGTAGCTTTAATGGTGATTATATTGTTGGGTTTGCCGTCTAGACCTTTATACTCGATCGTATAAACATCGTTTTGTTTAGACCAATTGAAATCTGTTTTTAAGATAGTTGTAGAACCGTCGATCTCATGATATCTTCCTAAGAAAACATCATTGAAAATCCATTCTTTTCGAATAGTTTGTTTTGAAGAATTTTCGGTTATTATTAATTCGGATTGCGACCATATTCCTATAATAGGATCGTTGTTTTGTTCGATCCTAGAACAATTCGCAAGAAACACTATGGCGCATATGGCCAACAAAGAGAGGAACTTCTTAGTCATAAGTAGGTTAATTTATTTTTTGGATTTGGGATCCACAGTATTTAACGTCACTAATTTTGGGTTATTACTTTAATTCGATGTATGGTAACTAATTCATGATTTCTTCGTTAAAGCGCATTTTTTTTTAACAAAACCTGCATTTTATCGATGTTTTTTTAAAGGCTATGGGCGGTAATTAAATCAATAGGTCAATAGCATATTTCGTCAATAAATACCTATTTTTGAAGTGAAAATTCAATAAACATAAGGTGGGCGTTCCATTTTATATATAATAATTCATAAAATAGAAATAAATGAAAGTTACAGTTGTAGGTGCTGGTGCAGTAGGTGCTAGTTGTGCAGAATACATTGCCATTAAAGATTTTGCATCAGAAGTGGTTATTTTGGACATTAAAGAAGGTTATGCTGAAGGTAAAGCGATGGATTTAATGCAGACGGCTTCTTTAAACGGATTCGATACAAAGATAACTGGTAGTACTAGCGATTACTCAAAAACAGCAGATAGTCATGTTGCTGTAATTACCTCTGGTATTCCAAGAAAACCGGGTATGACAAGAGAAGAGTTGATCGGTATTAATGCAGGTATCGTTAAGACAGTTTCAAGCAACCTTTTAAAGCATTCGCCTAACGTTATCATTATAGTAGTTAGTAACCCTATGGATACGATGACGTACTTGGTACATAAAACTACTGGTTTGCCTAAAAACAGAATCATCGGTATGGGCGGTGCATTGGATAGCGCTCGTTTTAAGTATCGTCTGGCAGAAGCTATGGAAGCTCCTATTTCTGATATTGACGGTATGGTAATCGGTGGTCATAGTGATACCGGTATGGTGCCATTAACATCTCATGCAACTAGAAACAGTATTCGTGTATCAGAATTCTTATCTGAAGAGAGATTACAGCAAGTTGCCGACGATACGAAAGTTGGTGGTGCGACATTAACCAAATTGTTAGGTACTAGTGCATGGTATGCTCCAGGTGCAGCAGTATCTTCTATGGTACAGGCAATCGCTTGTGATCAGAAGAAAATGTTTCCTTGTTCAACGATGCTAGATGGTGAATACGGATTGAATGATATCTGTATCGGTGTACCAGTAATATTAGGAAAAGACGGTATCGAAAAGATTATCGATATTCCTCTTAGTGATGCTGAAAAAGCAAAAATGAAAGAAAGTGCCGCTGGTGTAACTAAAACTAATGGTCTTTTAGAGTTGTAGTTTATACGCTCTTATACATAAAACAAAGCCTTTATAGTCCAACTATAAAGGCTTTGTTAGTATAATAAGGTATACTTTAGAAATATATATTGTAGCAAATATACTACCTAGAATAATCTTTCTTTTTATATTTGCCGCATGAATGCAAAATGGTGCGTAAGTACTTTATTTATTATTCTAGCCTTATTCGGGCTAAGTCAAGAGCAAAAGAAAGCTTCTAATCAGCAAATTTCATTACAATTTGCAAATGTGGAATTAGCTTCAGGCACTGCTCATGATGATATTTTAGCGATTATCACTAAGAAACTAGAAATCTTAGGTATTGATGCTATTGAAATTGTAGAAAATGACGGTGCTCAATTAAGTATTCGTTATTATAGTGATGTTGATGCACTTAGTGTTAAGGAGTTTCTTTCTCAAGAAAACCATCAGTCATTATCGAATGAAGAAGAATTACCTTCAGATTATCCAAAAAAAGAACTTCCTGAGACCTATAATTTAGTAGTATCTGATTTGCATCAGCAAGCTGATGATGGTGTCACGTTAAACGCTACGCTGGTTGTACCGCAAAAGCAAGATGGTAAAACATTTACTTATCCGGTAGTTCAGCCGTTTAGTACCACCATATCTTTTGAGCAAGATGCTATTGTAAATACAGCATTTAAGATTAATAGAACTTTTGCGATAGCAATTGAAAACACTTCACGAACAATTCCAGAAGTAAGGGCAGGACCTTATGTTTATGGGAATAGCTAATTCCATTCAAAAGCATTTCTAAGCAACGTAATTACTTTACGTAAACGTTATTTGACTTAGATTTTTATAATATTCAAAACAATAATCAACATAAATTAAATTATTACAAATGCAAAACAAGGGACTTATAAAGCTTTTTGCTTTATTATTTGGGTTAGTTAGTATTTACCAGCTATCCTATACTTTCATTACAAGTAAAGTAGAAAAAGAGGCGAATACTTTCGCGGCTAGCCGTATTTCTGAATCAGAAGAAGGTTATGTTGCAAAAAGAGAAGAAGCAGCAGCTAGCTATCTTGATTCTATTGGTACCAATCCTATTTTTGGATATACCGATTATAATGAAGCTAAAAAGAAAGAACTAAATAAAGGTCTTGACCTTAAAGGTGGTATCAACGTTACATTACAAATTTCTATTAAGGATATCCTTAAAGGATTGGCAAACAACACTAAAAGCCCAGTTTTTAACAAGGCTTTAGCTGATGCAGATGCTGCTTCTAGAAATAGTGATGATACATATATCGATTTGTTCTTTGAAGCTTTCGATAATATAAAAGGTGAAACTAAATTGGCTTCACCAGATATCTTCGCTAACAAAGGTCTTAGCGATGAGATCAACTTTCAAATGTCAGATGATGAGGTTAAGCCTATCATCAAAAGAAAAATAGATGAGTCTATTGTTTCTGCTTTTGAAGTATTAAGAGAACGTATCGATGGTTTTGGTGTAACGCAACCAAACATTCAAAGAGAAGGTAACTCTGGTCGTATTTTGGTTGAATTGCCAGGTGCTAGAGATATCGCTCGTGCACAAGATTTATTATCAAGTACTGCTCAATTAGAATTTTGGGAAACGTATAAGCAAAGTAATACAAGCTTTAGCACATTCCTTATTCAAGCGAATGAGAAATTGAAAACGATTGTTGAGGTTAAGCAACCAGAACAAATTAAAGAGGAGTCTGAATTAGATTCTTTATTATCTGATGTTTCTGCTGATTCTTTAGATTTAGCTACACAGGTAAATCCTTTATACGAATTATTGATTCCTGCTAACCCAGGTAGCAATGCAATGTTTCGTGCTGCTATTAAAGATACGGCGACTATTGGTTCTTACTTAAGAATGCCAGAAATCAGAAGGCTATTGCCTGCTGATATTCAGTTTACCAAGTTTGTTTGGGAAAGACCATCTGCAGAAGAAACTGAAGTTATCGATTTATATGCATTGAAATCTAACCGTGATGGTACGCCTAGAATTAGTGGTGATGTTGTAAGTGATGCAAGAGCAGATTTCGATCAGTTCAGCAAGCCTGCTGTTTCTATGACCATGAATACTAAAGGTGCTAAAGAATGGGAAAAATTAACTGGTGATGCTTACACGAACCAGACTGGTATTGCTATTGTTTTAGATAATAAAGTATACACTGCTCCTGGTGTTTCTTCTGGTCCTATATCTGGTGGTCGTTCAGAAATTACGGGTGACTTTACAGTAAACGAAACAAAAGATATTTCTAACGTACTTAGAGCTGGTAAACTACCTGCTTCTGCAGAAATCATTCAATCTGAAATTGTTGGTCCTTCATTAGGTCAAGAAGCTATTGATAGTGGTTTTATGTCATTCTTAATTGCTTTTGTAATCGTTCTTTTATGGATGATCGGTTATTACGGTAAAGCAGGTGTATTTGCTGATATTGCTTTAATGTTGAACATTTTATTGATATTTGGTGTCTTAACAAGTTTAAATGCGGTACTAACATTACCTGGTATTGCCGGTATCGTTTTAACCCTTGGTATGTCGGTTGATGCCAACGTACTAATCTTTGAGCGTATTAAAGAAGAATTAGCAAAAGGTAAAGGTAAAAGCCAAGCTGTAGCTGACGGTTTTGGTAATGCACTATCTTCTATTTTAGATGCGAACATTACTACTGGTTTAACTGCAATTATTTTATTTATTTTTGGTTCGGGTCCAATTAAAGGTTTCGCAACTACATTACTTATAGGTATTGTAACATCTTTATTTACTGCAATATTTATTACTCGTTTGTTAATCGACTGGTATATTGGAGGAAAAGGTAGAAGCTTAGATTTCTCAACAGGTATTACTAAAAACCTTTTTAAAGGAATCAATGTTGATTTCTTGTCAAAAAGAAAGATAGCTTATGTAATATCTGGAATTTTAATAGCAGTTGGTTTGTTCTCATTATTAGCAGGACCAGGTTTACAAAAAGGTGTAGATTTTATAGGTGGACGATCTTACACGGTTCGTTTCGAACATCCTGTAAATCCTTCTGAAATAACATCAGAATTGAATACTGTATTCGGTAGCGGAACAAATGTGAAAACTTACGGTGAGTCTAATCAAGTAAAAATTACAACTCCTTATAAAGTAGATGTTGAAGGTATCGAAGTAGATACTGAAATTCAAGATAAACTATATTCTTCGCTTCAAAAGTACTTGCCTGATGGTTTTAGTAAAGAAGCTTTTGTATTAGGAGGAGTAGATGAAGAGGCCGTTGGTATTTTAGCATCTGTAAAGGTTGGACCAACGATAGCAGATGATATTCAGAAAAATGCATTCTTGGCAATTTTAGGTTCATTGCTTGTAGTTTTCCTTTATATCTTAATTAGATTTAGAAGATGGCAGTTCTCATTGGGTGCTGTAACTGCAGTATTCCATGATGTATTGATCGTACTTGGTGTATTCTCGATATTGGGTAAATTAATGCCTTTTAGTATGGAAATTGATCAAGCTTTTATTGCAGCGATACTTACGGTAATTGGTTACTCTTTGAATGATACCGTGGTAGTATTTGACCGTATTCGTGAAACTTTGGCAGAACGCGGCTGGAAAGGCGGTTCTAACATTAACTATGCTATTAATAGTACGTTAAGTAGAACATTGAATACTTCGTTAACAACCTTGGTAGTATTATTGGCAATCTTCATTTTTGGAGGTGAGTCGTTAAGAGGATTCATGTTCGCTATGATTGTTGGTGTTGTTGTGGGTACATACTCATCTGTATTTATTGCAACTCCTGTAATGTTCGATGCATTGAGCAAGAAAATTACCTCTGGTGAAAAAGTAAAAGAAGAGTAGATAATACAACTAACTCAAATAGAAAAAGCCGTTCAGAAATGAATGGCTTTTTTGCTTTAAAAAGGTTTGCTGTTATTTAATAACCCCCGAGGAACCATTTTCACTGGGTATTAGGTCTAAAATCTGTTCGGGTTTTAGACCTTTTTCTTTTCTATGCGAAACGAATATTATAGCGGTATCAGTTTCTTCGGCAAATTTATTGACCAATGAGACCATCAAGCTGGCAGACTCATCGTCCATACCTGCGGTTGGCTCATCTAAAATTAGAATTGGTGGTCTTTTGACCATGGCGCGAGCTGTCATTACTAGTCGTTGCTGACCGGTAGATAATGTATTGAAATAGGTATTTTTTAAATCTTGTAAATCTAATAGTGTCAGCCATTGGTTAACAATCCTTTTTTGAAGCTCTGTCGGAATGGTATAGAGCCCTACGGAGTCCGTTAATCCAGAAATGAGCATATGCTCTATAGAATGTCTACCATTGAACTTAAGTGTTATTGCAGGGGCGTAATAACCAATTTTCTGTTTGATATCCCAAACGCTTTCACCACTTCCTTTTTTATTACCAAATAAATAAATGTTCTGACCATATGCTTTGGGGTTGTCTCCGAATATCATGGAGAGCATTGTAGATTTTCCGCTTCCATTGGTGCCAGATAATTGCCAGAAATCGCCCTTTTTTACTGTCCAGTTTATATTGTTAAGAATCTTTTTCTCCCCGTAGGATATGCTTACGTTTTTAAAATTAATTAGCGTGGGTTCAAGATTTGAGAATGTCGTGATAGCATGCGGAATACGTACTGCATTGAAAGCGCTATCGATTTCGATATCATTTGACGTTGTATTCTCGGTGGTGGTGAATATATTTTCATTCAATTTTCCAAAACAATTTATGAATGATAGCGTGTCAGATTTTCGGCTTGCCAATTGAATAAACGAAATGTGTTTAGAGTGGTCTTTTAGTATCGATTTTAATTCTTCTTGAAAGGCGATATCTAAATTATCAAAAGGATTATCTAGAATAATATAATCTGGATTTTCCTTCAGTAAGTAATATAGTAACGCTCTTTTTTGCTCTCCACTAGACATAGTTTCTAGTGCTTGATGCTCAGAACTGATAATCTTTTTGTCATGCTTATCTTCTTCATCAATTAATTTTTCTAGGGTAAAAGGAGAAAATAATCTGCCAGCTTTATGCTCAAACTCTTGAAGTGCTTGTGGTGTTCTCCCTTTTTGAAAATCTTTTAAGAAGCCTTTTTTATCAGATTTGTTATCTAAGTAAATTACCCAATGATTCATGATGCATGTATTCTAAAAATGTGGACTGTGTTATTGTGGTAGGTGGTCGTAAAATCTAAAAACATTCCGTTTTTTAAAGCTGTTTTCTGCGACGGAATATTGTTAACTTGTATGATGGATATTAAACTAGTTGCCCATTTTTTAGTAAAAGCTACTTGTTTGCATTTTTGAGCTGCTTCTAAAGCAAAGCCTTGTAGCCAGTATTTTGGTAAAATAGAGTATCCTATTTCCAATTCTTTTTTACCATCTACTTCTTGTACTAATACACCACATAGACCTATTAAAGTATTGGTGTTTTTTAAATAAAGAGCGTTCATGCCGCCCAGATTTTCATTGTAGCGCTCGAATATTCTGTCAAATTGTTGTTGGCAGGCTGTAATTGGATCGGTTGGCAATCCAGACCAATATTGACTGCTTAAAGGTTCTTCATGAAAGGGTAGCCAGTTCTCAAAATCTGATGGCTGTACTTCCTTAAAAAGTAGGCGTTCAGATGCTTCGTTGAATAGTACGTACGCTGGCATTTTACTTTAATAAAATATAAAAGGCAGTTATTTACTTTCTGCTAAAACTAATACTGTCACCAATAGAAAGCCCTAACTCTTGTGCTAGGCCACCATTAATCTCAAGAACATATTTGATAGGGACTTGTGATGATAGACCAGTCTCATTAAGTGGCTGGGCATTTTCTTGAAAACTAGCAATTTTTAAATCTTCTTTTATGTAAATAATATCTAAGGAAAACTCTGTATTCTTCATGTAAAAAGAATGCATTCTCTCGTCAGGGAAAATGAATAACATGCCCTGATTATTTTTCATTCCCTTGCGGTACATGAGTCCGGTTTGGGTTTCATAATCAGTTTCTGCAAACTCAATATTAAATTTGGTTTTTACTGTATCACTTGAATTTAAAAAGACAGATAGGTCCCCTTCATGCGTGAAATCTACACTTTGCGTAGCGATAGTTTTTTTGGACTCTTCTTTGCAAGAAAAAAGTAGCAGTGCAACAACCATTAAAATAACCGAATTTTTATGTATCGTCTTCAATATTTAGCAGTTTTAGTTTTTCTGAACATGAAATAGAATCCTACTAATATAAAAGGAATACTCAGCCATTGACCGGTTGATAGTAAGCCTAAAGATTCTTCGAAACCACCTTGGCTTTTCTTTACGAATTCAACTAAGAAACGAACGGTCCAAAGTAGCACAAAAAACAGTCCGAATAAATAACCTGGTTTGTTCTTTTTGTCAGTTTTCCAGTAAAGGAAATAAAGTAAAATAAATATTAAAATATAACCTACGCCTTCGTATAATTGTGCTGGGTGACGGTATGGTATCTCAGCTAGATATTGAGAAAATTGCGGATTGTTCTCAATAGCTGCATATGCGGCATTTAATGTTTTTTCTTGTGTAATACCCAATGCTTTTGATGGATGCAAATCGTCTGAATCGCGAATGAATTTAGTGGCGAATATGAATTTCTCATCAACGATTTTTCCGTTAATTTCAGAATTGAAAAAGTTTCCTAAGCGTACACAAAAACATCCGACGGCAACTGGTATTACCATTCTGTCAAATATCCAAAGCATTTTGAATTCAGGGTATTTCCTAGTATACAAATATGTGCCAATAATAATACCGATAGTGGCGCCATGACTAGCCAAACCTGTGAAACCTGTAAATTCATATCCCTCTATTAAGCCGAATAATAAACTACCCGAAGCACTTTCACGTACTGGAATTAATATTTCTACAAGGTGATTAGAGTAATATGCCCAATCGTAAAAGAAAACATGACCTAATCTGGCACCTAACATGGTGCTTAAAACAGTGTATATGAAAAGGGAGTCTAATTGCTCAACAGATTTTTTCTCGTTGAGGAATATCTTTTTCATTATAAACCAACCTAAAGCAAAGGCGGTGATCCAAAGAAGATTGTAGTACTTTATTTGAATGAATCCGATGTTGAAAAGTGTCTCGTTCGGATTCCAAGTAATTCCTAAGAAATGCATGTGTTGAATTTTGAAAGGCTAAGATAATAAAATAGAAATCTACCTAGCCTTTAGATTATGGAAATCGGTTTTGTAATAAGTTAAAAGAGGGTTAAGAAAATAGAGAATAGAATTGAGGGTAAAGAGAAAAGATGAAATATTAAAAAAAAACAAAGATGTGGGGTGTGCAAATTAGAAGATCGAATAAGAGGTTTTTTTGAATTTGAGTTTGGACTTGTATTTTGAACTTGAACTTGCATTTTTGAACTTAATATTTCCTTCAAGCTAGTAATGATTGAAAAAAAATAATCTTCAAGGAACCGGGTCGTATCCTTTTCCGCCCCACGGGTTGCAACTAAAAATACGTTTTGTCGCCATCCATCCTCCTTTAAATAAACCGTGCTTTTTTAATGCCTCTAAAGTGTATTGAGAACATGTCGGTGAATATCTACAGGTTGCAGGTGTATATGGGGATATCGCCAGTTGGTAAAAACGAACTAGAAATACAAAAGGGGCAATTAGAATTTTTTTTAATGAAATTTTCACGTTGACAAATTGATTACACAAATTTACTACAAAACTAGTAACCTTTTTAAATAACAAGTCCCGATGAAAAACATCAGGACTTATATCTATTACTCATTATTTCTAGGCTCCAATTCTAATGGGTTCTAAATGTTCTGCTTCTTCTTCAGAATACAATCTAGATTTTATTAAGAATCGA
The DNA here is from genome assembly GCF_004364175.1 of Maribacter caenipelagi. Taxonomy (GTDB): domain Bacteria; phylum Bacteroidota; class Bacteroidia; order Flavobacteriales; family Flavobacteriaceae; genus Maribacter; species Maribacter caenipelagi. The sequence continues at coordinate 248,458 of NZ_SNZW01000013.1, forward strand.
ATACCCATGGGTATTTCTAATGAAAAACTTGAACCTATACCTGGGGTCACATCAATGGTGAGTTGAGTGTGTTTCCAATATTCAAATTGGTCTCTAGACATATGAAAGTCGCAACCCTCAATACTGCCTAGGCAAACATCATTGTCATCGAGCATTAATTCACCTTTTTCGAAACACATTGGCGCAGAGCCATCGCAACAGCCACCACTTTGATGAAACATGAGTTCGCCATGTTTCTCTTTAAGTTCTGCAATTACCGCTGCTGCTTTTTCGGTTACTAATACTCGTTTAGTTTTCATATGATCTTTGATATTAAAAGAAGCCCATTTTTTTCTTGTCGTAAGAGATAAGCATGTTTTTGGTTTGACGATAGTGAGCCAACATCATTTTGTGGTTTTCTCTACCGATACCTGATTTTTTGTATCCTCCGAAAGGTGCATGTGCAGGGTATAGGTGATAGCAGTTTACCCAAACTCTACCCGCTTTAATAGCTCTAGAAATTTGATATGCTTGGTGTGTATCTCGTGTCCACACGCCAGCACCTAAACCGTATAAAGTGTCATTTGCAATTTCAATGGCTTCGGCTTCATCTTTAAAAGTAGTTACACAAAGTACGGGACCAAAAATTTCTTCTTGGAAAACTCGCATTTTGTTATTTCCTTTTAAGATGGTTGGTTCTACATAGTAGCCACCTTCTAAACCTTCATTATATGCTTGAGAGCCACCTGTCAATACTTCACAACCTTCTTCTTTGCCAATTTTTATGTAGCTAAGAATTTTCTCGAACTGATCGTTTGATGCTTGTGCACCCATCATTGTGTTCGGGTCTAACGGATGTCCCATTTTAATTGCCTTTGTGCGTTCGATTACTCGTTCTATAAACTTGTCATAAATACTTTCTTGTACCAGCATACGTGACGGACAAGTACAAACTTCGCCTTGGTTTAATGCAAACATATTAGCACCCTCTAAACATTTGTCAAAGAATTCATCATCGGCATCCATAATGCTTTCGAAGAATATGTTTGGTGATTTACCACCTAGTTCTAAAGTTACAGGAGTGATATTCTTAGAAGCGTATTGCATGATTAATTGCCCGGTAGTTGTTTCTCCGGTAAATGCAATTTTGTCAATCCTAGGGCTAGATGCCAATGGTTTACCTGCTTCTGCTCCAAAGCCGTTAACGATATTCAATACGCCATCAGGTAGAATACCTTCAATGATTTCCATTAAAATTAAGATTCCTACAGGCGTTTGTTCTGCTGGCTTTAGCACTACACAGTTACCTGCAGCTAACGCCGGAGCCAATTTCCAAGTAGCCATTAGTAATGGAAAATTCCAAGGTATAATTTGACCTACGACACCTAATGGCTCTGTGACGTTAAGTGCAACCGTATTAGAATCTAATTCACTGACCGATCCTTCTTCTGCTCTAATAACTCCAGCAAAATACCTAAAATGATCGACTGCCAAAGGTAAATCTGCTGCTCTGGTTTCGCGAATTGCTTTACCATTGTCCCATGTTTCAGCTCTTGCCAATGCTTCTAAATTTTGCTCTATTTTATCGGCAATTTTTAAAAGCATATTGCTTCTTTCTGTTGCAGATGAAGTATTCCAAGATGGTGCTGCCTCCCAAGCGGCGTCAATTGCCTTTTCAATATCTTCAGCTGTTGATCTTGGTATTTTTGTAAATGATTTACCATCTACCGGTGAGATGTTGTCAAAATATTCACCTTTACTTGGTGCAACCCATTTGCCGCCAATATAGTTTTCATATTGATTTTTGAATTTGGGTTTTTGAAGTACGTCTTTTTCTACAGTTGCTGTTGTGCTCATAATATATGATTTAAGTTAATAATAGAGGTATAATAGTACTGGTCATGCCAATACCACATTCTAAATGTACTTCTCAGTTTTCGAAAATATCTGACGCATTCTACGAATAGTGTGAACTATTCTATCATTTAGTGATATTATGATTTTTTTAAGTATATTTTTTTGTAAATTCCTTAAAATTAAATCAATATAATTGTGATTCGTTTAGCTGAGAATTTCTTGAAAGGAAGACGTTTAGAGACCATGGTCGAAAACCAAACCTCTTATACGATGAATAATGCAGCTATGCATGTTTTTGAAACTCATGAGCAGGCTGCTAGTGTTCTTTTAAAATTTGAACAGCCTGTTTTAGCTAGTATGATTCAAGGAAAAAAAATCATGCATTTACGTGATTATGAATCTTTTGATTTCTTGCCGGGTGAGTCTTTGGTCTTGCCGGCGAATGAAGGAATGTGTATTGATTTTCCCGAAGCAATGGCAAAGAACCCGACTAGATGTTTGGCAATGGCTATTTCTGAGGATAAAATAAACAAGGTCTTACAATACATGAATGAGAACATGCCCAAAAGTAATAAGGAGGCATGGGGATTGATGGATTATAATTTTCATTTCGTAAATGACAGGGGCATATTTCAAATCATACAACGTCTTTTATTCTTGTTTTCTGAAGACCACCCTTCTAAAGATTTATTTGTAGATAATATGTTACGTGAACTCATTATTAGAATTCTACAGACTAATGAGTGTAAAATTTATAGTAATGCCACGTTATCTATTAAAAAAGAAAGTAGGCTCACTGAGGTTATACGTTATATTAGGGATAATGTGCATAAGTCTTTAAACGTAGATACTCTAAGTAAAATAGCATGTATGAGTCCTTCGCACTTTTATAGAACATTTAAACTGGAGCTAGGTATCTCTCCGGTGGAGTTTATAAATAATGAGCGTATAAAATTAGCAGTTGGTTTACTGCAAGATCCAAAACGTAGCATTAAAGATGTCTATCTCGATTGCGGATTTGAAAGTAGATCCTACTTTAATAGGGTTTTTAAAACAAGACAACATTTAGCTCCTGGTGAATACCAGTCTAAAATTCAAAAATCTAGATTTTTAGACTAATCTTAAAGGCTGTATGTAGTACCTTCTTTACCGTCCTTTAATTGAATACCCAATGCTGCTAATTGATCACGTATTTGATCAGATGTGGCAAAATCTTTATTTTCCCTTGCAGATTTACGTAATTCGATTAATAACTCTACTACACCACCTAATTTTTCGGTATCGGCATCAGAACTACTTTTGTTCTCTAAACCTAAAACATCAAAAACAAAGCTGTGAATGGTGTTCTCCAATTCTATTTTGTCTTCTTCGGTAATAGATTCAGTACCTTCTTTAATCAGGTTGATATGTTTAACCGCATCAAATAGTTTCGCAATTAAGATGGGCGAATTAAAATCATCGTTCATGGCTGCATAGCAAGATGTTTTCCATGTGGTAACATCAAAATCGGTAGTCTTTCCCGTGTTTAAAGATTTTAGTGAATTGATGGCTTCCATCAATTTATTGAAACCTTTTTCAGATGCTAATAAAGCATCATTACTCATATCTAAAATACTGGTGTAATGTGCCTGCATCATAAAGAAACGCACCATAGAAGGGGAGAAGGGCTTGCTCAGAATCTCGTTTTCACCAGAAAATATCTCACCAGGCAAAATACTGTTACCAGTAGATTTAGCCATTTTTCTTCCGTTCAAAGTCAACATATTGGCATGTAGCCAATAGTTTACCGGGCTTTTACCATTACAAGCTTCAGCCTGTGCAATTTCACATTCGTGATGCGGGAATTTAAGATCCATTCCGCCACCATGAATATCGAATGTCTCGCCTAAGTATTTTGTGCTCATGGCAGTACACTCTAAGTGCCACCCTGGAAATCCGTCGCCCCATGGTGAAGGCCATCTCATGATATGCTGTGGCTCTGCTTTTTTCCATAGGGCAAAATCTTGCGGATTATGTTTGTCGTCTTGCGCGGCAAGATCTCGTGTGTTGGCGATCATGTCTTCAAGTTTGCGCCCGCTTAATTTACCGTATTCATGTTCTTGGTTAAATTTAGCGACGTCAAAATATACAGAACCATTGGTTTCATAAGCAAATCCCTTTTCAAGAATATCCTTAATAATCTCAATCTGTTCTATAATATGACCGGTAGCCGTGGGCTCAATACTTGGTGGCAGAAAATTAAATTTCTCCAAAATATTATGAAAATCTACAGTATAACGCTGCACCACTTCCATCGGTTCTAGCTTTTCTAATCGTGCTTTTTTTGCAATTTTATCTTCGCCATCTTCCGCATCATCAACTAAGTGACCGGCATCGGTGATATTACGAACATAACGTACTTTGTAACCTAAGTGCCTAAAGTATCTGAAAATCATATCGAAAGACATGAAAGTTCTACAGTTTCCTAAGTGTACATTACTATACACTGTTGGTCCACATACGTACATGCCTATGTGGCCTTCATTTATGGGTTTGAAAACTTCTTTTTTTCCTGTTAAGGAATTGTATACTTTGATTTCCTGGTTTTCGTACAATTGCATGAAGCTATATGCTATTAAAAATGGGTGTCTAGGTTAAGGTAATTTAAGAATTCGCGGCGTACCAATTCTTCTTTGAATTTACCGCCATATTCAGCGGTTACAGTACTGCTGTCTATATCGCGAATTCCTCTAGAATTTACACAAAGGTGTTTTGCGTCAATAACACAAGCAACATCTTCAGTACCTAAAGCTTTTTGTAATTCTCTTACGATTTGAATGTTTAAACGCTCTTGAACTTGAGGACGCTTAGCATAATAATCAACTATACGGTTCATTTTAGAAAGACCTACAACGGTGCCGTTAGAGATATAAGCAACATGTGCTCTACCTACAATAGGTAATAAATGATGTTCGCAAGTAGAATATAATGTTATGTTCTTTTCAACTAACATTTCACCATACTTGTATTTATTATCAAAAGTAGAAGCCTTAGGTTTTCTGCTAGGGTTTAAACCGCCGAATATTTCATTAACGTACATTTTAGCAACTCTGTTCGGAGTTCCTTTTAAGCTATCGTCGGTCAAATCTAAACCTAGGGTTAGCATGATTTCACGAACATTTTCGCGAATGCGTTCAATCTTCTCGGCATCATCCAAATCAAAGGCATCTGAACGTAAAGGAGTATCCTCTGATGTAGAAATATGATCGTTTCCTAATTCATCAAATTGATTTTCCAGTGTATCCTCAATTTTCATTTTATCTATCTTTAAGAAGCTGCAAAGATATACAATATGTGCCACTTTATAACTAATTACGGGCATTACACAACATTAATTAGCCATAACGTTAAGGTCTAGTTAATTTTAATTTTCCAAATCATAATACCTTTATGACCAAGTATGGTGTGTCCATTTTATTAATTTGCTTTTTTGGCATCTTCACTTGTTTTTCGCAAGTCTCTGCCGATTGCACCAACGCAGTACCTATTTGCTATAATACCCCTGTAAATGGTGGTACTAATGGGTACGGAATCGATGATTTCAACGGAGCTTCTATTTCTGGTTGTATAAATCAGGGTAGTGGTACTATCGAAACAAATTCTGCTTGGTACAAATTTAAGATTGGTGAAATTGGTCAGTTAGGTTTTAATATCGGATTTGATACCAGCGAAGATTGGGATTTTGCTTTATATAGAACAAGCGATTGTAGCACATTGGGCGAGCCTGTTCGCTGTAATTATTTCGATAATTCTGATGATAGTAGTTATATAGGAGTAGGTGAGGATCCTACGGGTATAGACAATATTCAATATGATGATTGGATAGATGTTGAGCCAGGTGAAGAATACCTTCTCATGATAAATAACTTCAGTAACAACAACTCCGGATTCTCTATTCAATTTTCAGGTAACATATTTGTCGAGTTCCCAAACTCTGCACTAGATTGTAATATTATAGACAATTTATTAGGTCCGCCAATAATAGCATGTGATAACGATACTGTGTTTTTAGATGCAACTACTGCAGATGCTTTAGATTATGAATGGTATTTAGATGCCGGTACTGGATATCAGCTTATACCGGGTGAAAGTGACGCGGAACTTTCTATTGCAGTATCTGGTATGTATCGTGTTTTAGTGGTAAGACCTTTAGGTAATAATTTAATTAGCGAAACCCAAGTAGCTTATGCACCTTCTCCTGAAACATTTTCTTTAGTAGATGAAACGGCTTGTTTAGATGGTACGGCTATCGATTTTAATGAAAAAGATATTGAGGCGTTAGGTACTCAGAGTCCGTTAGAGTTCCGTGTATCTTATCATGAAAGCTTTGAAGATGCTTTTGATGGTGCCAATGCACTTTCAAAAGAATTTATACCAACACAGGTTTTGCAAACTATATATGTAAGAACTACGTCAATAGAAAATTCAAGGTGCTTTGATGCTTCAGAAACTTTTGAGGTAAACGGAATCGAATTGCCTGTTTTAGATTTTGATACAGAAGTTTTTATCTGTGGCGACGAACCTGTTGTAACCATAGGGCAGCGTATACCCGATGCTAATTTTGAATATGAATGGAGCTCAGGGCAAACCTCATCTCTTATTACTGTGGCAGAGCCAGGTGTGTATACCTTGTCCGTAACCAATAGACAAGGGTTAATACAATGTATAACCGTAAGGTCGGTAACCGTAGTTTTCTCTAGTCCACCAAAAATATCAGATATCACTATAGAGTATGAAGATGACGCTTCTAATGTTGTAAACGTTTATTTAGAAGAAGATGGAGATTTTGAGTTTCAAGTAGATAATGATACGCCACAAAATGGCGGGGTTTTCAATAACTTATTCCCTGGTGAGCATACAATCACAGTTCGTGACGTAAATGGATGTGGTTCTGATACTAGTAATATCGTAGTTGTTGGTTTTCCTAAGTTTTTTACTCCCAATGGAGATAATGTAAATGATACTTGGAAAGTAGACGGATTGTCGGCTTTAGATAATCCGATAATTACCATTTATGATAGGTATGGTAAATTACTGTATCAAATATTCGAAAATTCAACAGGCTGGAACGGTTCTTTTAATGGAGCTTTATTGCCAGAATCAGACTACTGGTTTAAACTTACTTACACCAATTCTTTAGGAGAAAGTACAAATGCATCTTACATTAATAATCATTTCACATTAAAGCGTTAAGCCTGATATTTAGGCTAAAAAAGTGCATTTTATCGATTAAACGCCAGAATCTTCGGTGTAAGATACTAAAGCAAGTCATGTGTAGTTATAATATACATCAAGTACACTAAATAGTTACACATTTTATGAGAACACTCATTTGTTCTATATGTTGCATGTTTCTTTTCTATTGGAACGTAACTGCACAGAATTCAGCCGATTGTAGAACGGCTATTCCTGTTTGTGCCGATCAGCCAATTATGGGTATTGCCGGTGGAACTGGTGATGTCGATGATTTTGATCCAGATGTAATACTTCAAACTGGATGTTTAGAAAAAGGTAGTCTTTCTTCCGCAAATATTGAGTTCAATACTTCTTGGTTTGTTTTTAGAGCGGGCACAGGTGGTCAGGTAGGTTTTGATATTGAAGCTTTGGCAACCTCGGGCTCTATACCAACTGCCGAATGGGATTTTGCCGTTTATGGACCAGATGTGGATTGCGCAGATATTAGTAATGGTACGGCTGAGCCGATTCGCTGTAATTATGAAGTGAACGACACAAATTTCACCGGTCTAGGAGTAAACCCTGAAAGCGGCGAAGAAGGTCGTGCATCTTTAACTGGTAGTCAAAACACTTATGATGAGTATTTAGATGTTGTCCCTGGTGAGATTTATTATATATTGATAAATAATTTTGCAGATAATTTTACTGGAGACCCTGAACCTTTTATGTTGACTTTTACGGGTAATTCGGTAAGTGATAATCAAGATACTGCTTTAGATTGTACATTAAGAGATGAGTTTTTGGGATTGGATATCATTGCTTGTGAGGGTGATGACCCAATAACGATTAGTGCATTGAATTCACCTGCAGGTGCAGACATTGCCAGTGTTGAGTGGACGGTAGATTATGAAGATGATGGGCTAGTTGATGATACGCTTACCGGTTCTGGTGATTTTGGAGCTGAATTAATTATAACGAGCCCTAATACTGGTCGCTATTTCGCTTCTATTACGACAATAACGGGAACTCCGCCAACGGTTAGTGATGACAGTGGTGTATTGGTAACCTTTTTTGGAACTCCAATATTAGAACGTGTGGAAACTTTGGATACCAACCTATCTATAGATCCAGATCAAAATAATATTGAGTTTTTTGTTGAGGGTGATGGCGATTATGAATATGCTATTAACAATGGGATGTTTCAAGATAATCCTGTTTTTATGAATGTTCCGCCCGGTGTGAATACAGTAATTATTAATGATAAAAACGGATGCGGAATTACAGATCCAATTGAATTTTTAGTAGTAGGGTATCCAAAATTTTTCACTCCCAATGGTGATAGCGTAAATGATACATGGAATATATTAGGTATTGAAACACTAAGTGATCCTGTTGTATTTATTTTTGATAGGTACGGTAAGTTGTTGAAACAATTAGGACCTACGGATACGTGGGACGGTAATTTTAACGGACAGCAAATGCCATCTACAGATTACTGGTTCAGGTTTGAATATGGAGAAATGGAAGATGATCTATTAGTAGCGAAAACCCGAAAGACACATTTTTCATTAAAGAGATAAATAAAAAAGGGGAGCAATTTGCTCCCCTTTTTTTTATAATTAAATTCTATATCATTTAGAAATTGATCGTATAACTTAATGTTACATTTGTTATACCCCTGTCAATCATTGCAGGCGTTGTAATACCGACGTTGAATAATCTTTCACTAACATCTTGTTGAGAGCGACTTAAAGAAAAGTCTAATTTACTTCCGCCAAAGTTATAGCCAATACCACCAGAAACGGCATTTAAATCTCCAATTGTATTTCCATTTGCATACGGACTCTGTTCAAAACGGTATCCTGCTCTTAAGCTTACTTGTTGTATTCTATATTCACCACCAAGTCTAAATGTAGAGACAGCACCTAAATCACTTGCAATTTGTGAGTTCACTGTTTGAAAGCTAGGGTCGTTGGTTGGGCGCAGTTCAGATTGTGAGAAATCTTGATATCCGTAATCAAAACTTAATAATCCGTCCTTCGCAAAAATTACAGCTAAACTACCTGTTAATTTACCCGGAGTTTTAACGGTGTAGCTTTCGAATAAATTCACCACATTAAAATTGATGAAATTTATTTCTTCGTCTGCTAAATCTGAATTTATGCGTTGCGAAGTATTGTCCTCTAAACGATACCAGGTAGGAGATTGGTAACTTCCACCTAAACGTACATTATCGTTTAATTTGGCAATAGCTCCTAAACTAAAAGAGAAGCCGTTACCTTCCGTCTCTAAATAATTGTCAAAAGTTGTTCGTGTTATTTCTGAATTTGGTTCATATCCATCTTCTGTAAATTGGTCAAATTGAGTGTATAATACACTATGGAAATTTAAAGAAGCTCCCAAATAAATGTTTTCTTTATATTGAGAAGCTACATTGATCGTAAATTTACTGTTATAACCGGTAGTTCTTCTTAAGAAATCTTGATCAACAAAATCATAAAGAGAATTACTAATATAATTAGTGCTGTTGTCATCTTCGGTTTCTGGATCAAGAATACCACCGTAGTAGCCTAAGAAAGTTTGTTGGTCTCTAAACCCTTGTGCAGCGCCAATATCAAGATAGGCCTCCTCTAAAAACTCACCTTCTTGTAAAAGTATTGACCCAAAGGGTGTGCCACCTGCGTATTCTAAAAAATACGTATCAATTCCTACGGTGCCACTTCCAGAGACGTAATATTCATTGTCGAAATTATTCACTAAGTCATAATTGAAAGCTAAAGTAAATTTCTGCCAATCTGAATTAGAATCGGTGTTTTTGAATACAAAGGCACCACCTATTTGATTTAGTTCAATGTCGTTATTCTTGGTTATTAAAGCATCACCAAAGTAACGGGCATCATTATTCGTATGGTAGTTAGATCCACTAATTGTAAAAAGGCTATTGTTAAAAACAGCTGATCCTGCAGGGTTGATGTTTAATGATGATAAATCACCACCTAGTGCACCAAACGCTCCGCCCATAGCTTGAAAGCGAGCGGTTCCTTGAAGGTTTTCTGTTCCGTAACGTAAAGCTTCATTTATATTTTGTGCACTACCAACGGCACACGCCATTAATATTACGAAAGTTAAGTATCTCTTCATAACAATGTTTCAAGTTTGATAAATGTTCGATTTTAGTTTCTTCTGCTACTACTGCTTCTAGATGAACCAGAAGACCTAGTTGAAGACCCGCTGCTAGAACTTCTAGAGCTGCTACCTGAGCTTCTATAAGAACTACCGCTAGAACTGCTTCGTCCTGAGCTGTAATTGCTACTTCTAGAGCTGCTTCTTCCAGAGTTATAGTTGCTGCTTCTAGAGCTGCTGCCAGAACTTCTACCTGAAGAATAACTTCTTGAGCTAGTACCAGAATTTCTATATGTCGAAGTTCTTGGTACGGCAACCCTGCTGCTTGATCTTGCGGTACTAGAGCTTGATGTTCTAGGACTGCTACTGTATCTGCTGCTATAATTTCTTGAAGAACTACTGCTGTATCTTGGTGTGGCTCTTGTGCTTCTGCTTGTTCTATAAGCTCTGTTCTGATCGACACCAACTGTTCTTCTTGCCGATGTGTTACCTGAATACGTTCTTGAGCTACGTGTATTGGCAGAACTTCTAGTAGTTGTTGCTCTGCCGGTCGTAGTTCTATATCTAGAAGAATTACCTCTAGTATTTATGTTTGATCGACCTCTTGCTGCTGTGGAAGAAATTCCACTATTGTTAGTGGTTTGTCTTGTGTAATTTCCTCTTCTAGAATTGTTTAATGCATAACTTCTGTTAGAATATCTATTGTTGCGACTGTAATACCTGTTGCCATAACCATAACCATATGCATATCCAAAATTATTACCGTAAAAAGGTCTGTTCCAGCCGTATCCCCAATTATTCCATCCGAATCCAAAACCGCCGTATCCCCAATTGTTCCACCTATTCCATCTGTTCCATCCCCATGGTTGAGCCCAGCCGTATCCATAAAATCCTGCATAGCCTATATTGTTCCAGCCCCATCCGTAAAGATTGCCATAACCCCAATTGTTCCATCCATTATTATGTATATAAATACTGACGTCAGCATTATTGCTTCCCCAATTACCATAACCTTCATAGTCATTTGCGGTGGCGTAATAATCTGTTAATTGATCTTCTGAAACATCTTGATTTAAATCATTACTGGAGTAAGAATCTACATCCGTAAAAATTTCTTCATCTAATATTTCGCCATACTGGTCTGCTTTTTCACCAAAATAGTTTGTGTAAGTATCTGTTTCAGGATTATTCTGTGTGTAATTTCTTTGTTCAGGTCTTCTTTCTACCGTTGTCTGAGCATTATCAGAATAAATACCATCATTATCGTAGTAAGATGATTGTTGATATGAACCGCAAGAAGCTGCAAAAACAGCTAGGGTTACCAACATTGTTATGTTTCTAAGTTTGTTGTGGGGTATAGAATATATCATAGGATCAAAATTATATTGTTGAACATATTAAAAATAACTAGTTTTACTCAATTATTATATACTAATATTCACAAAATTTGTGCCAAAGTCCAGATAATGAGTAAAAATTTGACGAAGAGAAGCGAGGATTATTCCAAGTGGTATAACGAATTAGTGGTTAAGGCTGACTTAGCCGAAAACTCTGGTGTAAGAGGCTGCATGGTTATAAAACCATATGGTTACGGTATTTGGGAGAAAATGCAGGCTGCTTTAGATAAAATGTTTAAAGAAACGGGTCATGAGAACGCCTATTTTCCATTATTTATACCGAAATCTTATTTAAGCAAAGAGGCTAGCCATGTTGAAGGTTTTGCTAAAGAATGTGCTGTAGTTACACATTATAGGTTGAAAAATGCAGAAGATGGAAGCGGAATAATCGTTGATCCAGATGCTAAACTAGAGGAGGAGCTTATTGTTAGGCCTACTTCTGAAACTATCATTTGGGATACTTATAAGAAGTGGATTCAATCTTATAGAGATTTACCCTTACTTATTAATCAATGGGCTAATGTGGTTCGTTGGGAAATGCGTACTAGATTGTTTTTGAGAACGGCGGAGTTTTTATGGCAAGAAGGCCATACGGCGCATGCCACCGAAAAGGAAGCAATTGAAGAGGCAGAACAAATGATGAACGTTTATGCCGATTTTGCAGAAAACCATATGGCGGTACCTGTCATTAAAGGTACTAAAACAGAAAGCGAGCGTTTTGCAGGTGCTATTGAGACCTATTGTATTGAAGCATTAATGCAAGATGGTAAGGCGTTACAAGCTGGTACGTCTCATTTTTTAGGTCAGAATTTCGCAAAAGCCTTTGATGTTAAATTTGCAACGAAAGAAGGTAGTAAAGAATATGTTTGGGCTACTTCTTGGGGTGTTTCAACACGATTAATGGGGGCGTTGATTATGACGCATAGTGATGATAATGGTTTGGTTATTCCTCCAAAATTAGCACCTATACAAGTTGTTATTGTACCAATTTATAAAGGATTGGATCAGTTAGATCAAATTTCTGAGACCGTTAATCCGCTAGTTAAAGAACTTAGAGCGAAAGGTATTTCTGTAAAATTTGATAATAGAGATACACATAAACCTGGTTTTAAATTCAATGAGTATGAGTTGCGCGGAGTACCGGTAAGGTTGGCAATTGGACCAAGAGATCTTGAAAATGGCACATATGAGTTGGCTAGAAGAGATACGTTGCAAAAAGAGACTGTTGCGGCGACAGATGTAGTTGCTAAAATTGAGTTTTTGATGGAAGATATTCAGAAGAATATGTACCAAAAAGCGCTTGATTATAGAACTAATCATATCACAGAAGTGAATTCTTACGATGAATTTAAAAAAGTTTTAAAAGAAAAAGGTGGGTTTATTTCTGCGCATTGGGATGGTAGTAAAGAGACTGAAGAACGTGTTAAAAACGAGACAAAGGCAACTATACGTTGTATTCCCATCGATGCGAAAGAAGAAGAAGGTACTTGTATGGTAACGGGTAAACCGTCTAATAAAAGGGTGTTATTTGCTAAAGCTTATTAATTTTTTCAAAAAATAATAAGTAGGTGTTGTGATAGTAAAAAATATTTGTATTTTTGCATCCGCAATTGCGCAAAGTATGGTCCGTTCGTCTAGGGGTTAGGACGCCAGGTTTTCATCCTGGTAACAGGGGTTCGATTCCCCTACGGACTACTAATTAAACATTTGGATGTATTTCCAAGCATTGACATAATGGTCCGTTCGTCTAGGGGTTAGGACGCCAGGTTTTCATCCTGGTAACAGGGGTTCGATTCCCCTACGGACTACAAAAATTGAATGGATGAGAATCCGAAGAAATTATAATAAATTATAAAATGGCAAATCACAAGTCGGCATTAAAGAGAATCAGAAGAAACGAAGCAGTTCGTTTACGAAACAGATATCAGCATAAAACTACACGTAATGCTATAAAAAGATTACGTTCAGAAGAATCTAAGAAAGATGCAGAGGCTCTTTTTCCAAGTGTTGTTAGTATGATCGATCGTTTAGCAAAACGTAATATTATACATGATAATAAAGCTGCCAACTTAAAGAGTAAGTTAGCTAAGCACGTAGCTGCATTATAATTTAGCTTTAAAGTAAAAACTTAGAGCCTTCCTTTAATTAGGAAGGCTTTTTTTGTTGGGTCATTATTTTAAAAGTACTTCTTATTTAATTACCTCGTTGGCTATTCTGAGCCTTTTCATTAAAGTAAGACCAACGATAATGCAAGAGTAAAATACGACTATTGAAATGTAGTGGTATTTAGATAAATTATAGCTGGTGAAAAATTCGTAATGAAAAGATAGAATATACATAGCTATTGGGTACCAGATGTAAAAAAATAAAACACCGAGACTTATCCAAAATAAAAGATTTCTATACACTGGTAATTTATGTTTTGTAATAATCATTTTATATAGATATATCGACGCTGTATATATTATAATTGTCGAGCCAATGATAATGGCAAAATTTTGAGGTTCTGTGTAAAAATCTTGAAGAAATAGATTTATAATACAAGTCAATAAAAAACATATTCCGCCATATTTAATTATATTTTTAGTTAGTCTATCATCACTCAGTTGATAATAGACATAAAAGAAATATAGGAAGAAAATAATATCATATATGTTGAAAATTATAGTATTATAATTGTAAAATTCTTGCTTATATACTAACTGAATGTCATCTACATCTCTTACGATTAGTCCTAATACCTCTGACATAAAGGTGTAGGCAAGTAGTATTGGAAAATACTTTAATACCGTGTCATAATAAAGTTGATATTTAATTATGCATATAACCAATGCTATAAAATAGAGTGGTATGTAGTAATTATCCAAAAGGTATGCTAGCATATTTTCAGCCTTGTTATTACAAAGTTATTGGTTCTTTGGCGGTGGAACACCAGAACCTCTATTTAAGGTTAAACTTTGTGACTCTTGTAGGTTTAGTGGTGCTGCAGCTGTTGATTTTAAGTTTGGTGCGATAGATGCATAAACTTTGTTTCTTTCTTGCATATGTGTACCAAAGCCCTTTATGTCTTGAAATTCATTATTTAATGGCACGGCTTGCTTGCCTTTTGCACCTTGCGCTATGTAGAACAGGTAATCTCGTTTTCCGTCATTGTAGGTTGGGGAAAGCATTATAGAATTCTGTCTAGGGTGTTTAATGGAGTCTTCTGTATCCTTGAAAACAACTTCATCTGGATAATTGGAAAAGTAAAACCTCAAAGTCGAAATTTCAACATCGGCATCTGCAGCCTCTTGTTCTATGAAATCTAAATATTGTTTAATTGTTTTGTAGTCATAATATACAAATCTGCCAACGTCGAATTCTTTGTCTTCTTTATGTATTCTATTTATAGAATCTTCATAGTGCTGAATTAACGGTATTCTTCTTTTGCTGTAAGTTTCGTACAAATTTTGTGCTTCTGTAATGGCGATGATTTGTGCAGGTGCTTTAACAAGAATTGGCTGTTCATTTTTGGGGTCATTCGGTTTTTGTTCTTCATTGCAACTAATGATAGCTGTTAGAGCAAAGAACAGGGCGATTTTGATACTTAAGATGGTCGGTCTTTTCATTTTCTTAGAATTAAAATTATTAATACGAAAAGTGGTAAAAGACTGGGGGAGAGTTCTTTTCTGATATGCTAAAGATATTAAAAAGAATAATAGGTGTCTAGTTTTGTATGATACTAGAGTTTATGGAATAAAAAAATCCCGATTTCATAAAGAAATCGGGATTTTAAAATATATGTTAGAATTGTTCTATTGATTCATCGTCATTAAGAACTCTTCATTGTTTTTTGTTTGTTTAAAACGCTGCTCTATAAACTCCATTGCTTCAACAGGGTTCATGTCTGCAAGATACTTACGCATGATCCACATACGTTGTAACGTGCTTTCGTCTAATAACATGTCATCTCTACGTGTGCTTGAAGAAGTAAGGTCAATAGCAGGGAAAATTCTTCTGTTTGCAATCTTACGATCCAATTGTAGCTCCATGTTACCTGTACCTTTAAACTCTTCAAAGATAACTTCGTCCATTTTAGAACCTGTTTCTGTTAACGCAGTTGCGATAATGGAAAGTGAACCGCCACCTTCGATATTACGGGCAGCACCAAAGAATCTTTTTGGCTTGTGTAATGCGTTGGCATCAACACCACCACTTAATACTTTACCAGATGCTGGTTGCACAGTGTTGTATGCTCTTGCCAAACGTGTAATCGAATCTAAAAGAATTACAACATCATGACCGCATTCTACCAAGCGCTTAGCTTTTTCTAAAACAATATTGGCTACACGCACGTGCTCTGTTGGTTCTTTATCAAAAGTTGAAGCTACAACTTCGCCACGTACATTACGTTGCATGTCGGTTACCTCTTCTGGTCGTTCATCGATCAATAAGATAATTTGATAAACTTCTGGGTGATTTGCAGCAATTCCGTTTGCTATATCTTTTAAAAGCATGGTTTTACCAGACTTTGGTTGAGATACGATCATACCTCTTTGTCCTTTTCCGATTGGAGAGAACAAATCGATAATACGGGTAGATATCGTGCTTTGGCGTTCTGCCAAATTGAATTTTTCTTGTGGGAATAACGGAGTCAAATGCTCAAATGATACACGGTCACGTACAATTTGTGGGTCTATGCCGTTAATTTTATTCACCTTAATAAGTGGAAAATATTTTTCTCCTTCTTTAGGTGGTCTTACGTTACCTAATACGGTATCTCCGGTTTTTAATCCGAAAAGACGAATTTGAGATTGAGAAACATAAATATCATCAGGTGATGATAGATAGTTGTAATCAGATGAACGTAAAAAACCGTATCCATCTTGCATGATATCTAAAACACCTTCACTAGCAATAATAGAGTCGAATTCATATTCAGGTTCTTTATACCTGTTCTTCAAATCCTTGTCAAAATTACTTTTGTCGTGAGTAGGTCTCGGATTTGGCTTATTTTTATGATTGCTACTCTGAGGTGAATTCTTTTTATTAGGTTGATTTGCAGCTTTTGGTCTTGGTCTTGGCCTTTTTTGCTCAACAGTTTCCTTAGAACTACTTTCTTGGGTAGTTTCTGTCTTAGCTAAATTTACCTTTGCTGGTGTAACCTTTTCTGCTGCCACAGTTGCAGGAGCATTAGTTTCTTTGTTCGTGTTTTTTTCGACACGAGGTCTAGGTCTTGGTTTTGGCTTCGGTTTTGGCTTTGCTTCAGCAGGTTTGGTAACTTCTTCAGTAGCAACAGGAGGAGCTATAGCTGCAGCAACCTTCGGGTTGGCGGCTTGTAAGTCCAAAATCTGATAAACTAAGTCTAGTTTTTTTAAGGTTTTGAATTTTGGAACCTTAAGTCCTTTCGCAATTTCCTGTAGTTCAGGTAGCTTTTTTGATTTTAAATCTGAAATCTCAAACATTAAGTAGTAGAATAAATTATAAGAGTTTGTATTGTAAGAAGTAAATATTTTATTTGGATAATCTAAAGGAGATACTTTCCTTACTGGTAGGCGTTATGACGTGTTAACGTAGCAATATTACAAATTATTTTGAATAAAAAGGTTATATTTTTTGAAAAGACATGTATTTTTGCAGTGTAAAGTGGTAATTTATTTATGATTCAAAGAATACAAAGCCTTTATTTGATAGTTGTAGCAATACTTACGGGTATTCTACCGTTCTTCTTTAATCTATGGATTCATATAGATGGTACTGAAGTATTTGCAAATAATGAAATGCTTATTTCTATTGCCTTTTATGCAAGTACCGTTCTAGCAATATGGGCTATGGTACAATTTAAAAATAGAAAATCTCAGTTTGTAATTAACAGGCTGAACATGATATTGAACGTTTTTTTATTAGGATTTTTCGTTTATCGATCACTAAACTTATCCGGAGAGACCTTGGTCTCTGAGAAGGGTATTGGGATGCTGATTCCAGTATTTTCTATCATTTTTTTGGTTCTTGCAAATAGAGCTATAAAAAAGGATGAAGATCTTGTAAAATCTGTTGATCGCTTGCGTTAAGCCTATAATCTTAGTAGTATTAGTGCGTTAAAACCCGGGGTAGTTTCCGGGTTTTTTTATGTCTTTACTTTTCTAAACTTTAGGTAATCCTTTATCTAGATGTATTTATTTAAATTCTTAATAGCAAAAATATAGGTCGCATACTATTAATAAATGCCCTGTGTTTTATCTTTTACCTAACTCGATTACTTCAAGGTCTTTGATATTATCTTCTTCTATAACAAAACGTAACATAGTACGTACTTGATGAAATCCGTGTTTTCCACATGCACCTGGGTTCATATGTAAAACACCTAACTTTTTGTCCATCATCACTTTTAGAATATGCGAATGCCCGCAAATGAATAATTTTGGAGGATTTTCTCTGATCATATCTCTGGTTCTTATATTATACTTAGGTGGGTATCCTCCTATATGAGTTATAAAAATATCAACACCTTCACAAAAAAATCTATTATTTTCAGGAAATTCTTTTTGAATAATATGGTCGTCAATATTACCATGTACTCCTTTTAAAGGTTTTAATTTCGCGATGGCATCGGTAACGTCTAAAGATCCAATGTCACCAGCATGCCATACTTCATCTGCCCACTTTATATGCTTTAAAATGGCATCGTCAATATGCGAATGAGTGTCAGAAAGTAATAGGATTTTGGTCATTTTTAGATTTCAATTTGATTGGGGAAATAGATGTGTTTTACCGGGCAACTAATATTCTTTTTTGACTTTGCCGGATCGAATGTTAAAACGTATCCTTTTTAATATCTTTGTGAGATACAAAACTAGCACATACTTTTGAGATTCTTCATTCAATTTTCATACTTCGGTAAAGCATATCATGGCTGGCAATATCAGCCAAATGCCATAACTGTTCAAGAAGTGCTGGAGAACGGCATGTCTAAACTTTTAAATTCGCCTGTCTCGCTTATGGGTGCTGGCCGAACAGATACTGGTGTTCATGCGAAAGAAATGTATGCCCATTTCGATATTGATATCTTAGAAAATATTTCTGACTACATTTTTAGATTAAATTCTTTCTTGCCAAATGATATAGCGGTAGATCGAATTTTTGAAGTTGAAGATGATGCACATGCACGTTTTCATGCCACCGCAAGAACGTATGAATATAAAATCGATAAAAAGAAAGATCCTTTTTCAACAGATTTAGCTCATTTTGTAAAAAAGGATCTAGACGTTGTTCAAATGAATAATGCAGCAGCATTATTGTTGGGTAAAAAGGATTTTGAATGTTTTTCTAAATCGAATACAGATGTGTATACTAATATTTGCGACCTAAGAGAGGCAAAATGGGAACAAAAAAATAATAAGCTTGTTTTTACCATTACAGCAGATCGGTTTCTTCGCAATATGGTTAGAGCCATTGTCGGAACATTAATCAATGTAGGATTGGGTAAATACCCTGCAGACTATGTTAATACCATATTAAAAAGTAAGGATAGAACAAAAGCAGGCGTTTCTGTTCCTGCAAAAGGATTATATTTGACCTCTATTGTTTACCCCAATACTATTTTAAAGAATGGATAAGGATTCTGGCAAAGCATTTGACACTCGTCTTTTTAAACGCTTACTCGCCTATACAAAACCGTACAAAATTACATTTTATGGCGTTGCTTTGGCTGCCATATTATTGTCTTGTTTTGCGATTCTTACTCCCTTAATCGTCAAAAAAATTATTGATGAAGCTATAAAAGAAAGCAATGCAGAAATGTTGCTTTACTTAACCATTGCTATGTTGGTGGTGTTGCTTGGTCAAGTAATATGTCAATTGGCTTTTAATTATTACGCAAACTGGTTAGGCGAATCTGTTATTAAAGATGTTCGTATAAGTCTCTTCAAGAAAATGCTTTCTTTTAAAATGAAGTATTTTGATAATTCTTCTTTGGGAGTTTTGGTAACTAGGGCTGTTGCAGATATGCAACGAATTGGCGAGATATTCAGTCAAGGTTTTTTCGTAATTGTGGCAGATTTGCTTAAAATGATAGTTGCTGCAATAGTCATGCTATTCATAAATTGGAAACTCGCTTTAATAGTTTTTGCGCTATTACCAATAATAATGTATGCTACAAGATGGTTTCAAAAAGCTATGAAAGTAGCTTTTACAGAAGTTAGGGCAGAGGTTTCTAACTTGAATTCTTTTGTGCAAGAACGAATTACGGGTATGAAAATAGTACAGCTTTTTACCCGAGAGAAAATTGAGAGCGAAAAGTTTAGAGAAATTAATGAGAAGCATAAAAAAGCTTGGTTGAAAACAGTTTGGTATAATTCCATTTTCTTCCCTATTGCAGAAATTGTTTCTTCCCTTACCGTTGGATTAATTGTTTGGTATGGCGGACTGCAGAATGTTGCTAATATATCTACGGATATAGCAGGTACTATTTTTGCTTTTATTATGTTGATCGATTTGCTTTTTAGACCACTTCGTCAAATTGCTGATAAGTTTAATACTCTACAAATGGGGATGGTTGCCGCTAATAGAGTTTTTAAAATTTTAGATACTAATAGTCATATTCAAAATGTAGGTTCTTATGAGAAGGAAGTTGTCAATGGTGATATCAAATTTGATGATGTTCGTTTTGGGTACTTAGATGATGAAGAGGTTTTACACGGAATTTCATTTGATGTTAAGGCTGGAGAAACAGTTGCGATCGTAGGTGCAACTGGTGCAGGTAAGAGTACTATTATAAATTTATTGAATAGGTTTTACGAGATTAATTCTGGCGCTATCTTGGTTGATGGCGTAGATATTAAAGAATATAAATTATCGCTATTACGTGCCCATATAGCTGTGGTATTACAAGATGTCTTTTTGTTTGCCGATACGATTGCGAATAATATTTCCTTGAAAAATCCTTCAATAAGCGTTTCTGATATAGAAAATGCGGCTAAAGCAATTGGTGTAGATGAGTTTATAACAAGTCTGCCAGGTGGTTATCAGTATAATGTAAAGGAGAGAGGTACCATGCTTTCTAGTGGTCAGCGTCAATTAATTGCATTTTTACGGGCTTATGTC
Organism: Maribacter caenipelagi; assembly: GCF_004364175.1. Classification (GTDB taxonomy): domain Bacteria; phylum Bacteroidota; class Bacteroidia; order Flavobacteriales; family Flavobacteriaceae; genus Maribacter; species Maribacter caenipelagi. The sequence goes on from NZ_SNZW01000013.1 coordinate 269,109, forward strand.
AGTAACCCTAGCATTTTAATTTTAGATGAAGCTACATCGTCGGTAGATACCTATTCTGAGCAGTTAATTCAGTCTGCTACTGATAAAATTACGCAAGGGAGAACTTCGATTGTTATTGCCCATAGATTGGCTACTATTAAAAAAGCCGATAAAATTATTGTAATGGACGCAGGTAATATTGTAGAAACCGGCACTCATAAACAACTACTTAAAAAGGGTGGTTACTACAGTAATTTATATGAAGCTCAATTCTTAGCTGAGGAAGTTGCTTAATTATGATGTTATTTTCTGAAAAGTATCAGTGAAAAGGGCTATATAGACTATCCCAATTATCAATAGCACAGAACATACCGCAGCGAATAAAAAGAAAAAGAATAAAAGTTTTATTATGGTCTGCTTTATGGTTAAATTAAAAAGTTTGTAAAATACCCATGTGAAGAAACCAATTTGGAATACCAAATTGACCATGGAAACGTAGTAAAGTAATTTGGAATTCCATAAAACCAACATATAAACGGTATTGATAATTATGGACAAATGAGAGTAAGAATAGATGTTTATTACAAAATGCTCACTAAGGTTAAATTGTTTCTTATTGATAAATACAAGTCTAGAAATCAAAGCTAAAAATGGAAGCATAGCTATGTAAAAGAGACTTTGGTATTTGAATAGATACGTATTCCATTTCTTTTGAAAATCTTGTCCAAATTTTTCAGCTTCGGTTAAAGACGAAGAATTTCCATATCTAAAATCAAAATCTAAAGCATTAGGGAAAAACTCTGTGTATACATAAACAAATAATCCGCCAAGTGTAATTGCAATGGTGAAATAACTAATAGGGTTTAAATACTTTTTTCTAACTCCGTTAATATAACCGCCAATAACTTCATCTGGTTTTGTGAAAAGGTGTTTGAAGGTTCTAAGAAAAGTGTTGTCAATATTGAAAAATCGCTCGGTAGCATCATACCAGAGATTTTTTACTGTAAGTCTGTTCCGTATTACCTTAGCACCACAATTGGGACAATAACTATAATCGGTTCTTAGGTTGGTATGGCAGTTTTTACATTCCACTATATCAAATCTTGCTTAAGCATATTCCCTAATTGGGTGATGGAATCGTAAAGAACAAATTCTCCGTTTTTAATATAAGATATCAATCCTGTTTCTTCACTTACTACGATGCTTAGGGCATCGGTCTTTTCACTTATTCCTACTGCAGCTCTATGTCGTAATCCGAAACGCAACGGAATATTACGTTCGTTCGAAACTGGTAAAATTACTCTCGTAGCAACAATATAATTTCCAACGATAACAGCAGCTCCATCATGAAGTGTACTGTTTTTGTAAAAGATACTTTCAAGAATAGGTTGGTTGATTTCAATATTCATGCGATCACCTGTACTTTTTATAAAATCTAAAGAGTTATTACGTTCGATAACTAAAATAGCTCCCGTTTTGGTACTTGCCATTTTCTCACAAGCTTTTAATATGGCATCAACATCTGTGTCTGTCGATAAGCCTTCTTGCTTTAAGAATTTAAAATGCTTTACAAAGTTTCTCTTGTTGGCGAAATTGGTAGAGCCGATCATTAAAAGGAATTTTCTGATCTCTTGCTGAAAAACTATGATTAGTGCAATAAGACCTACTTGCATAAATGCACCAACCATACTACTGATCATTTGCATGTCTAATAGTTCGGTCAATTTCCAAAAAGCCCAGACGATGACAATCCCGATAAAAATATTAATCGCTACTGATCCCCTAACTAATTTGTAGATGTAGTATAGAAGTACGGCAACAAAAATGATATCTAGAACATCTGTAATCTTAAAGTCAATAAAATTTAAAAAATCCAATCAGTACCGTTTTAGTAAAATTAAGAAAATTGATGACAACAAATTCATATAAACTTAGGCAATTAATTGTTCATAGAGTTTTACACATTCCATTGCTTCTTTTACGTCATGTACTCTAAGAATTTTAGCCCCTTTCTGTAAGCAGACCATATGTAATGCTGTTGTACCATTTAATGCCTGTTCTGCTGTATTACCCAATGTTTTATAAATCATCGATTTTCTGCTGATACCAGCTAATAATGGGTGTTCTATTATGCTCATTACTTCCATTTGATTTAAAAGCTTATAATTCTGTTCCAAATTCTTTGCGAAACCAAAACCTGGGTCGATTATAATATCTTTTATTCCTAAAGATTTCGTTGCAACAAGTCTTTCAGAAAAAAATGAAAGAACTTCTTTTATGACATCATCATAATCTGTTTTTTTCTGCATGTTTTGTGGCGTGCCACGCATGTGCATCATAATGTATGGTACATGTAATTTGGCAACGGTATGTAACATGTTGTCATCTTGTAATCCCGCAGAAATATCGTTAATTATGGCAGCACCGTTTTCAATACATTCTTTGGCAACACTACTTCTAAACGTATCTATAGAGAGTATGGTGTCTGGAAAATTCTTAAGAATTAAACCAACAATGGGTACTGCACGTTTTAACTCGGTAGCTTCATCAACATTTAAAGCACCAGGTCTTGTACTATAAGCACCTACATCAATAAAAGTGGCGCCTTCGTTGAGCATTTTTTCAACCTGATTTAGAATACTCTTTTCGTCTTTGTATTTTCCGCCATCAAAAAAAGAATCTGGAGTAACGTTCAAAATACCCATTACTTTGGGCTGATTTAATGATAAAAGTTTACCGTTGCAGTTTATGGTCATTGTCAAATTTTAATAGGAATTTGTGGCATTTTTCAAGTTTAAACCGTCAATCTTGATGGTTACAATTTTTTAAGCGAAATTTACACAAATTAGATAGAATTACATGCTAGATACAGCAAAGGAATACGATGAGGTTATTAAGGTTTGTTTAAATCTATATCAGAAAAAAATGAAAGATTACGGTAGTGCATGGCGAATATTAAGATTGCCATCGCTAACTGATCAAATATTTATTAAGGCGCAGCGTATACGTAGTCTTCAAGAGAACGATGTTCGAAAGGTCGATGAAGGAGAACGTTCAGAATTTATCGGGATTATCAATTATTCGGTAATGGCATTAATTCAATTAGAACTTGGTGTTGCGGATCAGCCCGATTTAAATACTGAAAAGGCAGTTGAATTATACGCTAAGCATATTAAAATTACTAAAGAATTGATGTTGAACAAGAACCATGATTATGGTGAAGCTTGGCGAGATATGAGAGTAAGTTCATTGACAGATTTAATTTTGCAAAAACTCCTTCGTGTAAAACAGATAGAAGATAATAAGGGTAAAACTTTGGTAAGCGAAGGTATTGATGCCAATTATCAAGACATGATTAATTACGCAGTTTTTGCATTGATACATTTAGGTTCAGAATCAAAATAATAATAAGAATGAAGTATTTAGTAGGTGTCGTTAGAATTTTTGTTGGTATACTTTTTATTATAAGCGGATTTATAAAACTGAACGATCCTGTTGGATTTTCTTTTAAGTTAGAAGAGTATTTTAGTCAAGGTGTTTTAGACCTACCTTTTCTAACTCCTTTTGCTTTGGCAATTTCAATTCTTGTTGTTATTGTTGAGGTAATGGTCGGTGTTATGCTTATACTCGGCTACAAACGCAAAATTACGATTTGGACGTTGATTGCCATGATCGTGTTCTTTACATTTCTAACATTTTACTCTGCATACTTTAATAAAGTAACCGATTGTGGTTGTTTTGGTGATGCGATAAAGCTGACACCATGGGAATCTTTTACGAAAGATGTAGTGCTGTTAGTACTGATATTAATCATATATGTCGGCAGAAAATATATTACACCGTTAGTAAATTCAAAGGTCTTGACGACAGTTTTAGCAACATCGTTTTTTGCTTGTATCGGTTACGTGTATTACGTGTTAAACCACTTACCGGTAATAGATTTTAGACCTTACGAAATAGGCAAGAATATAGCAGAGGGTATGAGTACACCAGATGATGCGCCCAAAGCTATTTTTGAATACAGATGGAAATTCAATGTAAACGGTAACGAAGAAATTCATATTAGTAATGGAGATTACCCGACTGTAGACGGCGAGTTTATTGATGTTGAAACAGAAGAGATTCAGGCAGGCTATGAACCACCTGTTCATGATTTTACCATAGAACAAGAGGGAGAAGATTTTGCAGGTTCATTATTGCAAGAGCCTAAATTGGTAATGGTCATTGCTTATGATTTAAGAAAATCGAATTTAGAAGAGTTCAAGAATATAAAAACAGTAGCCGATAAGGCTATAAAAGCTGGATATAAAGTAATAGGTATGTCGGCCTCTGGACCAGATCAAACTGATGCTTTGGTAAAAGAGAATAACTTAGGTTTTGATTTTTACTTTACCGATGAAACAACATTGAAGACCATTGTTCGATCTAATCCGGGAGTATTGGTTTTAGAGAAAGGAACCATAAAACAGAAAGTACATTATAACGATCTAGGAGATTTAATCTTCAATTAAGATATTAAATTGAAATAAAATAATTAGAAACAAAAACAACATGAGAGCAAAGATAGTAGCAGGTAACTGGAAGATGAATAAGAATTTGGCTGAGACGGAAACACTTTTAGCAGAGTTATCGGCAAAATTGCCAGATACCAATGCAGAAGTTATGGTAGCGCCAACATATGTAAACTTGGCTAGTGCGGTACATGCTTTAGAAAGTTCTAAAATAGAAGTTATAGCCCAGAATATGCATTATGCTGAAAGCGGAGCATTTACAGGAGAAATTTCTGCAGATATGTTATTGAATATTGGTATCGATACAGCAATTATCGGTCACTCTGAAAGAAGAGCTTATTTTGGTGAAGATGATGAGATACTTTCAAAGAAAGTTATTACAGCATTAAATAAAGGCATTCGTGTAATGTTCTGCTTCGGTGAGGAATTAGAAGATCGTAAATCTGGCAACCATTTTAAATTGGTTGAAAGTCAGTTAAAGAATGTACTCTTTGGTTTAGTGCCATCCGCTTGGTCTAATATTGTTTTGGCATACGAGCCAGTTTGGGCAATTGGTACGGGTGAAACAGCTTCTCCAGAACAAGCTCAAGAAATGCATGCATTCATTCGTAAAACTATTTCAGAAGCATTTGACGCTACAATAGCAAACAATGTTACTATTCTATACGGTGGTAGTGTTAAGCCGGGTAATGCAGAGGAGATTTTTTCTAAACCAGATGTTGACGGTGGTTTAATCGGTGGCGCTTCATTAGTTGCCGACGATTTTATTGCTATCATTAAAGCTATTTAAGCAAAGTATTTCAAATGAGCGATACAGTATATATTGAATACCGTTTTAAGGTAAAACCTAAAGATCCGGCTTCAGACCTTCTCATTGCAGAATTGGGTGAAGCTGGTTTTGAAAGTTTTGTTGAAGAAGATGATGATGTGTTGGCATACATTCAAAAAACTGATTGGTCTGAAGGTATGTTAGAAAATCTTCCGATATTGGATAATTCGCGATATAAATTTACTTACGACTATAAAGAAATAGCTCAAGAGAACTGGAACGCTACTTGGGAGCAAAACTTTCAGCCTATTATTGTTGATGATATTTGTATGATAAGAGCTCCTTTTCATGAGGCTATTAACGTAGAGTATGACATTATTATAGAACCAAAAATGAGTTTTGGTACAGGTCATCATGAAACAACCCATATGATGCTACAGCATATTTTACAGTTAGATGTAAAAGGGAAAACTGTTTTAGATATGGGTAGTGGTACTGGTGTTTTGGCAATTCTTGCAGGTATGCGTGGTGCTACTACTATAGATGCCATCGACATTGATAATTGGTGTTATTTGAATGCAAAAGAGAATGTTGAGCGTAACGGCATGGGCTTTATTTCTGTATATGAAGGCGATGTTGCATTACTTGATGGTAAGAAGTACGATTTAATTATTGCCAATATTAATAGGAATATTTTATTGGCAGATTTACCTAGTTATGCAAAATCTTTAAACACTGGTGGTGTTTTATTATTAAGTGGGTTTTATACCGAGGATCTTGAAATGATCACACAAAAATGTACTGAATTAGCGTTAAAGTTTGAAAAAAATCTTGAACGTAATAATTGGGTTGCCGCAAAATATGTAAATTAGGAGGTATTAATTGGAATATGATGGGTACAAGAGAAGAAATTTCCGAAGAATTACTTTTAGAAGAAGAAACGATTCAACAAAATGAAATCGTTCTTTTTAATGACGAGGTAAATACATTTTATCATGTAATAAATACGCTAATGTCTGTTTGTGAGCATTCACCAGAACAGGCCGAACAGTGCTCTTTGATTGTTCATTACAAAGGTAAGTGTACTGTTAAGACTGGTGAGTATGAAGAGCTGAAACCAAAATGTTCTAAATTATTGCAGGCAGGTCTTAGTGCAGAAATTGTTTAAAACAGATTTCTAAATTTATTAGAAGTAGTAAAATAGTATTGAAATAAAAAAATCCCTTGAAGTACTTCAAGGGATTTTTTTATTTCAATTAAACTCTTAAAAGAAATTTTAATAAGTCTTTAAATGTATTAAGCTTATACTAAAGGTACTCCGTTCAATCGTTTCTCGATTTTCTTCTTTTTGACTGTAACTTCTTTCATTACATCCATTAAATTAGAATCCTTAGTTTCCTTATATATTTCATTAATGCTTAAAATAAGTGCTTTTGCCTCTCTCGATGCCTCTACTCGGTCACTAGTAGACATATTACTCATTTTTCGACCTATAAATTCCTGAGCTTTTTCAAGTAACTCCATTTGCTTCTTTTTTTTCAAAGTTAACATAATATTCAAATTACGCAATTCTTTGTCAATTGTATATAGTTATGAGGCTATTAGATAATAGTATTTATGAACAATTTAACTATAATAGGGCGTTTTGAGGATTATTTTTCAACCCACATGTTAATTTTAGCTTTCAGAATAATTTATTTTCTACTTTTTAGAACTAAGTATGATAAAAATTATGTTTAATTCAGTGCTTTAAGAGGTTTAATTGTAAATAATCTAAACCCTAGTACACAAATTAATTATTAATGTAATTTTAAGTCGGTTTACTTGCTAAATATATAAAATTAGATATATTTGTGTAATCGATTGCATTAAATTAGTTACAACTTATAAAGTAATAAGTTAGGCGCATTTTTATCAAATTAGAAGATGGGCGTGGTGTATGTATTTAAGTTTAAATGTTGATTTGAATGTGTGTTTTTGGTTCAATTTTTATAACGATCGGAGTAAAATGTTATCTATATTTCATGAATAGTGATAAGTAGTATCGAATTAGAAAGTATCAAATTACAAATGATCTATAATGTTATGATAAAAAATAAAACCTTTATAACTAGTGATTTTCTTTTAGAAAATAAATTTGCGCAAAGGCTCTATCATGATTATGCTTCTCAAATGCCAATTATAGATTACCATTGTCATCTACCGCCTAATGAGATTGCAAATAATCGTCAGTTCGAGAACCTAACTAAAATTTGGAATGATGGTGACCATTATAAATGGCGTGCGATGCGAACCTTTGGTATTGATGAAAAATTTATTACCGGCAACGCACCAGATAAAGAGAAATTTCTTGAATGGGGTAAGGCTGTACCCTATACATTAAGAAATCCGTTATATCATTGGACGCATCTAGAACTGCAACGCTATTTTGATATCGATTTGTTATTAAATGAAGACACTGCGAGCGATATTTATGACAAAGCAACAGCAAAACTTCAAACATCAGAGTATAGCTGTCAAAGTTTAATTAATAAAATGAATGTTGAGGTTATTTGCACTACAGAGGATCCTATTGATAGCTTAGATCATCACGTTAAAATTAAGAATAGCGAATTCAATGTAAATGTAAGTACCGCCTTTAGACCAGATAAGGCTATTTTTATTACTAACGATACGTATCTAGAGTATTTAGAAAAACTTTCAACTGTTAGTAATGTAAACATCGATTCTTATAAGTCTTTGTGCGATGCGCTTTCTGTACGTTTAGATTATTTTGCTGAAAATGGTTGTACATTATCCGATCATGGTTTAAGCTATGTTCCGTTTAGAGTATTTACCGATGCTGAGATTGAAAACATTTTTCAAAAGAGGACAGAAAGAAAACAATTGTCTTTAGAAGAAGATGAAAAATTTCAAACAGCTATATTGTTATTTCTTTGTGAGCAGTACCATTCTCGGGGATGGATACAACAATTTCATTTAGGTGCATTACGAAATAATAATGCCAGAATGACTCGTATTTTAGGTCCGGATACTGGTTGGGATTCTATAGGAGATTATTCTCAAGCAAGAACACTTTCAAGCTTTTTAAATGCCTTAGATTCAAAAGACAAGCTCACGAAAACTATTTTATACAATCTTAACCCCGCAGATAATGAAGTATTGGCGACGATGATCGGTAACTATAACGATGGTAAGGTAAAAGGTAAAATGCAGTTTGGTTCTGGTTGGTGGTTTATGGATCAAAAAGACGGAATGACAAAACAGTTGAATGCATTGTCTAATATGGGTTTGATTAGCTGTTTTATTGGAATGCTGACAGATTCAAGATCATTTCTTTCTTACCCAAGACATGAGTATTTTAGAAGAATTGTTTGCAACCTTTTTGGGCAGGAAATGCAGCGAGGAGAATTACCGCAAGATTTTGAATTGGTGGGGAAAATAATTCAGGATATTAGTTATAATAATGCAAAAGAATATTTCAAATTTTAATCCCTCGTAGTGGGTTTAATTCTCCGAGACTTGCCTTGAAATATAGAATATATGTTCAGAAACATATCGCGAAACCAAAGGTTGAGGTTGTTGATTTAAAATTTTAGGTAAACTATGACCTTTCAAACTAATATTATGAAAAGAATAAAAATACTATCGCTCTTTACCGTGGTCGTAACCTTTTTAAGTTGTGAAATACAGACCGAGGCAAAGACGTTGCGACTAGGTCATGGTCTAGATGTTAGCCATTCTGTACACAAAGCAATGGTTAAAATGGGTGAAGATTTGTTAGCACGATCTGGGGGTAAATTAAAACTTGAAATTTACCCTAGTCAACAATTAGGTACCGAGAGAGAATGTTTAGAGCTATTGCAAATTGGGAGTTTAGATATGACCAAGGTTTCAGTGGGAGTTTTAGAGAATTTTGCACCTAAAATGAAAGTTCTAGGGCTACCTTTTCTTTTTAGAGATCGTCAACATTCTTTTGATGTGCTGGACGGACCAATTGGTGAAAAGTTGTTGAACGAAGGTGAGAAATATTGGTTAAAAGGCTTAGGTTATTATGATGCCGGTAGTCGTAGTTTTTATACCATGAACAAGCCTATTGAAAAACCAGAGGATTTGGTCGGTGAAAAAATACGTGTAATGGAAAGCGCCACTGCTGTAAATATGGTAAAGGCTTTAGGTGGTTCTCCTACACCGATTTCATGGGGAGAGTTGTATACTTCTTTACAACAAGGTGTAGTAGACGGCGCAGAAAACAATCCGCCCAGTTTTTACCTATCCAGACATTATGAAGTTTGTAAATACTATTCTTTAGATGAACATACCGTACTACCAGATGTTCTATTGATAGGTACTTATGTTTATGATAAACTGACCGAGCAAGAACAAAAATGGTTGAATGAATCTGTAAAAAAATCGGTTAAGTATCAACGTATTCTTTGGGCGGAAGCAGAGGCGGAAGCCTTGCGAGAAGTGCAAAAAGCAGGTGTGCAAATCATAAGGCCAGATAAAACACTTTTTGCAGAAAAAGTAGAAGGCATATTTGAAGGATATAAAGAGGATAAAGAAATGTATTCGCTTATCATACAAATACAAGAAACCAACTAATTACTATGCGTAACAAAATAGATTCCGTTTTGGGCAAGACATTGGTATTGATTATGTCTGTTATGGTCATAAATGTACTATGGCAAGTATTTACAAGATATGTAACTGGTAACCCTAGCTCATTTACAGATGAGCTGGCTCGTTATCTTATGATTTGGATCGGAGTTCTTGGGGCTGCATATGTATCAGGGCTAAATTTACATGTTGCTATTGATATTTTGCCGTTACGGCAGAATAAGAAAACACAGAAAACATTGAAGATAATCGTAACCTTATTAATTATACTATTTGTCTTTTTTGCCTTTGTGATAGGTGGGTCAAGACTAGTGTATATCTCTTATGTTCTAGGGCAACAATCACCGGCACTACAATTGCCATTGGCACTAGTTTATTTTATAATTCCTATTAGTGGCTTGTTGATAATGTATTACAAAATATCTGACCTAAAAAATATTAACTCATGATGGAGCATCTACCTATTCTAGTTTTAGTACTAAGCTTTATCTGTTTGTTATCTATTGGTACACCTGTTGCTTGGAGCATAGCGATTTCATCTTTGCTGACCATGTTGGTGAGTATACCTGCAATGCCCGCCTTTACAACTGTTTCTCAGCGTATGGCGACAGGTCTGGATAGTTTTGCCCTGTTGGCAATTCCATTTTTTGTATTATCAGGCGAGCTCATGAATAAGGGAGGTATAGCCCATAGACTTATCGCTTTTGCAAAGACATTGGTAGGTTCCTTTCCTGGCGGATTAGCTTTAATAAACGTCATAGCTGCTATGTTAATGGGGGCGATTGCAGGATCCGCTATGGCATCTGCATCTGCAATGGGAAGTATTTTAGGTCCTGAAATGGAAAAAGAAGGATATTCTAAAGAATTTGGTGCTGCAGTAAATATAACTTCGGCTACCACAGGATTAATAATTCCACCGAGTAATGTATTGATTGTTTACTCTTTGGCAAGTGGCGGCGCATCTATAGCGGCGTTATTCTTAGCAGGATATATTCCTGGAATTATGACGGGATTATTTCTTATGATTGTCGCAGCGTTCTGGGCAAAAAAAAAGAAATATAAAGTAGGTAAGCGCAGCAGTCTAAAAGAAGTAGGTAAAACATTTATAGATGCCTTACCTAGTCTGTTTATGCTAGTTGTAGTTATTGGAGGTATTGTTACGGGGATTTTTACCGCTACTGAAGCTTCTGCTATAGCGGTACTATATAGTTTGGTTTTAGGTTTTGTTTACAAGGAAATCACCTTGCCTAAATTGCCTCAAATATTATTAGATTCTTCTGCTACCACGGCTATAGTAATGTTACTTATCGGTTCATCTATGTGTATGTCTTGGGCGTTGTCTTATGAAAACATTCCGCAAGACATTAGTTCCGGACTCCTAAGTTTAAGTGATAACAAGATTGTCATTCTTTTGATTATCAACTTACTATTATTGTTTGTAGGTATTTTTATGGATATGACCCCCGCTGTCTTGATTTTTACACCAATATTCTTACCGGTCGTAACCAAATTAGGGCTTGATCCTGTGCATTTTGGTATCATCATGGTATTAAACCTTTGTATCGGTTTATGTACTCCTCCCGTTGGCTCTGTGTTATTCGTTGGTGTCGGAATAGCTAAAACGACCATAGAGAAAGTTTTTAAACCGTTGTTGCCCTTGTTTATTGCAATGATAATCGCGCTTTTTTTGGTTACTTATATTCCGCAATTGAGTTTGTGGTTGCCTAGTTTATTTAATTTGTAGAAATGCGCTTTTTTGGTTAAAAGCTTAATTGGGACCGTAGATATATAGGAGAAATTTTAATTATGTATCTAATTTATCTTGCCTGACGATTTTCTAACAATCAGTTTAGCCGGTAGAACTACATTCTTGCAAATTTTTACAGTTTGTTCATTTTCAATCTGTTCCAAGAATACTTTAGCAGCTGTTTTTCCCATTTCAACAGGTGATTGGTCTACTGAACTGATTGATGTTTCTAAAAATTGAGTGAAAGGGGCATTACTAAATCCGACTACACAAAAATCATCAGGGATTTTAACCGAAAGTTCGTTTAAATATTGAACGGCACCTAGTAATCCATAATCGGTAGAGGAAAATATGGCATCTGGTGGTAGCGGTAGTTTCATTATAGTTTTAGCAGCTTCTCTCCCAGCTTCTATATCACTTTTTAATGTAACTACATATTCGGGTAAAAATGGAAGTCCGCTTTTTTCCAAAGCATCCTTATAGCCTTTAAATCGGTTTTTATATAGTTCAAGTTCTTGGTCTACTAGAAAATGGGCAATTCTCATGCAACCCTGTTCAATTAAATGTTTGGTGGCATCATAACCTCCTTGATAATCATTAAGGGTAACCGAACTAATGTTTGGAAAGTTTAACTTTCTGTCAAAAAAAATGAAAGGGGTATTTTTTTTAACAAGGTAGTCAAGTTTGTGTTTTTCGTTATTTGAATATGAAGATGAAATTAAAATACCATCGACTTGTTCATTTAAAAGATTTTGTAAAATTTTTAACTCTTTTTCCTTATTGTCATGAGTCTGTGCAATAATAACGTGGTAACCTTTAGGGTAAAGCTCATCTTCGATTCCTCTAATTACAGATGAAAAAAAAATTCTGTTGATATAGGGTACAACAACCCCAATATTCTTGCTTTTTCCACTTTTTAAAGCTAGTGCAAGTTTATTTTGTTTGTAGTTTAACTTTGTTGCAGTTGCCTGTACGAGTTCGCGAGTCTTCTCACTTATTTTTGGGTTATTGTTTAAGGCCCTCGATACTGTAGCAGCAGTAATTTTCAGCTCTTTTGCAATATCATAAATGGTGGCTTTCTTGCTCATAGAAAAGTGTAGGGCAAATTTACGATTATTGAATTATAAGGTATCTGTAAACAGATTAAAAATTAGAGAGGTATTAAATTTTAAACCAAAATCCTTCTTCAACCTTCTTTTGATATTTATCTTCATCGACCTCGAATAGAAAAACTCCTTTTTTTGATGAACTCATATCTTTCTCATTCGTTTTCTTTAAATAATCAAAAGAATTAAATTTGTTGATGAAATATCTTTTGTCCAACTCAGTATCTAAAATTGCTTTGTACATTTTTTGAAGTTGGCGCATGGTAAATTATTCAGGTAAAAGTTCGAACCTTATAGGTCTTTTTGATATTCTATTACGTAATAAAGTAAGAACACCTTTCACCATATCTTATTTACAATCAAAAATTAATTTAGGCATGTCTTTAAGGTCAAACCACTTAATGGGGTTTTGCTTTAAAAGATCTTTACAGTGATTTGCAATGTCTATAATTGCATAGTAAGATATAGATATGGTTCTTTCTTCGGGATCACGATTTAGTTTAGAATATGAGTGAACCTGCTCTATATAAATATTATTCAGTCTCGTTAAGTGCCTAAGAATTCTTTTTGCTACTTTATCTAAATTTCCCTCTTTTTTAAGAAACCTGCCTATTAACGACCATTCTCCTTTGGCTGGTTCAAAATCTCTTTGAACGATATTTTTAATTCTTCTTGATAAAATCAGAATATAATACAATCTACAGCAAGTAAGACTTTGTCTTCTTTGCGATAATTATTCAAAACCATTCCTTAATTTTTGCATGCCTAAATTAATAAGATTGAATGAAATAAAATTGTTTTAAATACGAAAAGGTTTGCGCACTATTTTTATATAGTTACCTATTATTAAATATGTTAGTGTTTTTAAACGTGTGTTTTGTGGAATATTAACTAAGCAAATTTCTTTAATGATGTTGCGTCAGTAAGTGTGAAATACAAAGTGGAGCAAATTTTAAGACTACTCTTAAAGTGTTAATTTAATTTATTTCAAGTAGTGGATAATGGCTTTAAAATTATTTAAAAATGTTTCGAACAAGCTTTTTATAATCTAGAGTGTAGAATTAAATGTAGTTAGGTTAAAATAAAGTTTATCGATATATTTAAAATGCCACTAAGCAAAAAATATTATGAGATTAGCAAAACACACTGCTTTTTCGTTAATGATTTATATTGTTTTGACAATATGTTTAGCTTGTAATGAAAATATCAAAAAAAGGTCACTACAGAAAAGGATAGTATGACGCAAATCGAGAAAAACAGTTATGGTAGTACAACAGCTAACGAAGATGTATCGGAATTTAGATTGCGAAATTTAAGTGGTAGAGAAGTAAGTATTATTACTTATGGAGGTATAATAACAGAAATAATTACTCCCGATTCAGATGGAAGAATGGAAAACGTGGCCTTAGGTTTTGACAACTTAGAACAGTGTGAAAAAGAGAACCCTTTTTTCGGAGCTTTGGTAGGTCGTTATGGAAACAGAATTGCAAAAGGAAAATTTGCTTTAAACGATACGGAATATACCTTGGCTATAAACAATGGAGAAAATTCTTTACACGGAGGATTAAAAGGGTTTGATAAGGTTGTTTGGAAAGTTGATGAGGTAAAAGAATCAGATTCGTTTGTCTCTTTAAAATTAAGTTTTCTAAGTAAAGATATGGAAGAGGGTTTTCTTGGGAATTTAAAAACTACCGTTACCTATACATTAAAAAGTAATAATAGTTTAGATATTCTATATGAAGCCACAACAGATAAAACAACTATTGTCAATTTAACGCAACATTCTTATTTTAATTTATCTGGAAATTTCTCTCAAACAATTGTAGATCATGAAGTTGAAATCGACGCAAATGAATTTGTGCCAGTTGATGCAATACTTATACCAGTAGGCGATTTGGCTTCAGTAGAAGACACTCCTTTCGATTTTAGAAATGCTAAGTTGGTAGGTAATGCGATCAATGTCCATAATGAGCAGATTAAATTAAGAGCTGGTTACGATTATTGTTGGGTACTTAATAACGAAGATAAAGGATATCGTTCTGTCGCAAAAGCTCGCCACCCCAAGTCTGGGCGCATGATGGAGGTTTTAACCGACCAACCTGGTATGCAATTTTATACAGGTAACTTTTTAAACGGTACCTTATCCGTACCAGGTGGTGGTACGTTTGCCAAGAGAAGCAGATTCTGTTTTAAAACTCAGCATTACCCCGATTCGCCTAACCAACCTCAATTTCCTAGCACTACCTTAGAGCCAGGAGAAAAATATAGCACCAAAACAACTTAAAAGTTCTCTGTTGAATAAATTAATCCAATTCAAACCAATCAACCTACCAAATGCAACAATTAGATAATTACGACTGGATCAGTATAGCTCTTTACTTTTTATTATTAGTAGGAGTCGCCGTATGGGTAATAAGTAAAAAGGAAGATAATACTGAAGATTATTTTCTTGCCGGTAGAAATGTCGGTTGGTTCGTTGTCGGGGCATCTATTTTTGCATCGAATATTGGTTCTGAACATGTAGTTGGTTTGGCAGGTACGGGAGCAAGCAATAAACTCCCCTTACTGATTTATGAAATTCATGCCTGGATAGTATTAATGTTAGGATGGGTATTTCTCCCTTTTTATGCTCGAAGCGGTGTATTTACTATGCCAGAGTTTTTAGAGAAACGTTTTGACGCAAGATCAAGATGGGTTTTATCGATATTTTCAATTGTAGCCTATGTACTTACCAAAATATCGGTAACTATTTATGCAGGGGGCGTTGTTGTATCTGCCTTATTAGGTATTGATTTTTGGACAGGTGCGATCGCTACGGTAGTACTAACCGGTATTTATACGGTGCTAGGGGGAATGCGTGCTGTAGTTTACACAGAAACATTGCAAGCTATTTTATTGGTGGTCGGTGCAGCGGTATTGACATTTATAGGTTTAGACAAAGTTGGTGGATGGGGAAGCATGGTAGATACCTTGGGTCCTGAATATTTTAATATGTTGAGACCGGCAACAGACCCCGATTTTCCGTGGCCCTCATTATTCATTACAAGTACTATTGTTGGTATTTGGTATTGGTGTACTGATCAGTATATTGTTCAGCGTACATTAACGGCTAAGAATATTAAAGAAGGTCGTAGAGGTACCATTTTCGGTGCATTATTAAAGTTATTACCGGTGTTTTTATTCTTGATACCCGGTGTAATTGCATTGACATTAAAAATGAGGGGTGAATTGGAGTGGGAGAGTGCTGATCAGGCTTTCCCTGTTTTAATGAGTAATCTATTGCCTTCTGGTTTACGCGGACTTGTAGCTGCAGGATTATTGGCTGCTTTAATGAGCTCATTGGCTTCGGTTTTTAATTCATGTTCTACGTTGTTTACGGTTGATGTTTATAAAAAATTAAGACCAAATGCCCCAGAGAAAAAATTGGTTAGAACAGGTCAGATTGCAACTGTTTTTGTTGTGATTATCGGTATTATCTGGATACCAATTATGGCAAACATTTCGGGGGTTTTATATGAATATTTACAAAGTGTACAATCGTATATAGCCCCACCTATTACTGCGGTGTTTCTGTTGGGAATCTTTTATAAACGAATTAATGCTACGGGTGCTTTTGCAACATTGATTATGGGTATTGTAGTTGCCTTTTTCAGAATTGCGTTAGAGTTGCTCAAAGATAATTTTGATGCTAATAGTATGTTGTACTATTTAGGAGATATGAATTTCTTGACTTTTGGTGCCTGGTTTTTCTTATTCTGTTTAATCTTTTTGGTGGTAGTAAGTTTACTGACGGAAGTACCAAATAAACAGCAAATAACCAACCTTACTTTTGGTACCATAACCGAAGAAGAAAAAAACAAAAATAAGAGTAGCTATAATTGGGTAGATATTGCCGTATCAATTTTTATCGTTCTTATTGTAATTGGTGTTATGATATTCTTCAACGGGAAATAATTCGTATGCTTGAATCAAATTTTCCATTTCTAAGTTGTAATTTTTAAATGATATCTCGTGTTAGTAATTTTAGGTTTTGAGATAATTAAAACTGAAGTTACAGAATACATTTATGTATCTAAAAAAGAACTTTATGCAAAAACCAAATAAAAGATTAGAGGGGCAAACGTGTATTATAACCGGATCTAGCGACGGTATCGGTGAAGCTGTAGCCAAAGCAATGGGATTGGAAGGTTCCAACATTGTCGTGAATTATCATAGTAGTAAAGAAGAAGCCGAAGAAGTGGCGCATTGGATCAATAATAATTCTGAATGTGGAGATGCAATTGTTGTTAAATGTGATGTTAGCAAAGAGAATGATGTTAAGGATATGTTCAAAAAAGCAATATCAGAATTTGGAACCGTAGATGTTTGCGTAGCAAATGCAGGTCTGCAATTAGACCATCCGTTACATGAAATGCCCTTATCAGATTGGCAACGGGTAATTGATGTAAATCTTACCGGTCAATTTTTATGTGCAAAGGAGGCTATTATAGAATTTAAGAGAAGGGGAATGCGCCCCGAGATTTCAAGGTCACTGGGAAAATTAATTCATATGAGCTCGGTGCACGAGGTTATACCTTGGGCTGGGCATGCTAATTATGCTGCTTCTAAAGGAGGGTTGGTCATGTTGATGCAGACCATTTGTCAAGAATACGGTCCAGATAGAATTAGATGTAACTCCATCGCACCGGGTGCTATAAAAACAGATATCAATAAAGATGTTTGGAGTACGCAAGAAGGTAGAGATGGTATGCTAAAATTAATACCTTATAAACAAATCGGCGTGCCAGATGATATTGGTAGTGTAGCTAGTTGGTTGGCTTCCGATGAATCTGAATATATAAATGGTACCACTATTTTTGTAGATGGTGGTATGACCTGTTATCCAGGGTTTACCGCGAACGGATAAATGAAAAACTATAAAAGCCACCCAATGGGTGGCTTTTATAGTTTCTAAAATGAAATGAATTATTTCATCATTGGCTTGAAATCAAATTTTTGTCCACCAACTGATGCATCTGCCATTAATCCTGCTTTTGGTAAAGCGAATACGGCTACACCATCTTTATACTTTGCATTTACTGCAATACCAGATTTTAAGGCAACGGCAGAAGCTTCCGCAGAAAATTCAAAATCACCTTCTTTGAATTCGGCTAAATCATTTGCAGTTTCAAAAAATATCACCTCTGTAATTGCTTGTCCACCTGCTTGTAGACCAACACTTAATTTTTTCAAATCTGCCATACCTATAATGGTCCCATTTACATAAACAACACCATTACCTGATGCTCCGCCGATGATAAATCCTCCTTTTCCAACATTGGGGAATATTACATACCCTGCAGAGTTATTGAAAAATTGGTCTAAACCGACTTCCATTGTCATTAATTTTTCTTTTGCTTGGTCAGCATCCTTAATGATTTTTTTGTCCTTTGTACTTTGTGCATTTACGCCAACAGCTAAGAATAATAGAGTTGCGAATGTTATTGATTTTAAAATTTTCATTAGTTCTAAATTTTATAAGTTATTATAATAATTTCTTCACGTCAAAGGTATAATGATTGTGTAGTATAGTTTATCCTTATCACTAGAGAATTTAGCTCTAAAAGGTGTTAAATATATGTGAATCAGTTAATTATAAGTTAATTTCAAAGAATAACGGAGCCTTTAAAAACCTAACTCATTTATTGAGAGCAAATTATCGGAAAAATTTATTTCTTAAAAATTTGTTAATTAGTAATCTAATTTCTATTTTCATATGAGATTTGAAACCTTGCTGATATGGATAATAATGAGATATTTTTAGATTCTAAGATGATTGCAAATTTTCTTATTGCATTTGCATTACTATTTGCTGCTATCTATTATTTTAATTATTCTGATGAAATTCAAGATGAGGTCAATACGGTTATTGTTAATTCTTTGATAGATGTAAACAATAGCTTGGCAGAGCAAGAGACTGCCAGCAAGTAATAGAAATTTCTAACCATAACTATAAGCTGCCGGTATATTGATATCGGCATTTTTTATGTGTATATCTGGGGGTAATTATTTTTTTCCAACGATGACATTGGTAATAAGTGCTACCAATATCATTACAATGCCTAAAAGGCTCCATAGCGAGTAAATATCTCCAAACCAGAAAATACCTACCGAAATGGTAAAAATGACCTCGATATATTTTAAGGGTGCTACCAAATTGGTTTTAGCAATTTGAAAGGCTTTGGTCATAAATACTTGTCCAAAAAATCCGAATACCCCCAAGCTTAGTAGTAATAACCAATCTACACCTTTTGGGGTTATCCAGTTATTAATACTCAAAATACCACCGATGACTGTACCGGTAAACATAAAATAGTTGACGATTACCAATGGGTGATCGCTATTGCCTATTTTTCTGATTAAAACATAAACCAGCCCACTAAACACGGATGCTGCTAAGACTAGAAGTAGACCAATGGTATTAATATTACTATCAAATCCTTTTAAAACTAGAACTCCTGCAAAGGCAAATAAAAATAGAAACCATTGAAAGGGTTTTAGTTTTTCTTTGAGTAAGAAAACAGCAAAGATTGCAGCATATATAGGTGCTAGATATCGTAATGAAACTGCAGTGCCGACAGGTAAATACTTCAATGACATAAAGAACAAACTCATAGCCGTTAGGCCCGCAAGGGCTCTAAATATCATAAATCTACGATTGTTACCTAATATTGGAATTTTCTTGATTAATATGTAGGATGTTCCTAAGATTAATGACCCAATAGTTCTGAAGAACACAATTTCAAATGTTGGAAAGTGGTTTAGGTATTTAACGAACGAGTTCATAAGACTAAATGAAAACGTACTAATGATCATAAATAAAATTGCCTTCTTCACAGTCCAAAATTGTCCTTGCAAAGTTAAAGGGGCGCAATAGATATCCTCTTGTAAATTTGTGATAATTATGGGTTGGTCTTAAGTTTTATCATTCTGATAATATGAGCTACTTAAAGGTTGTATTTCAATGTTATAATTGAAGTTTCTTCATCATACTAAAAATAAGGTTGGTCCTTTTTTGACATTTTAGAGACTCAAAAATTGATAATAGCTCTTAAATAGTCGGGCAATCATGTTTATGGAGAAAAATACCGAAAGTAATTGTTATAAACGTGTAAGGTTAGAGATAGTTTTTCATAATTCTCTTAACTTGGCAGCAGAATATATATGGTCTAATCAAATAGCCTGTTATTGTTATTTAAATCTTAATTTCAATTATATAAATACTGAAAAATGAACGAATTATTATCCTTAAAAGATAAAAATTACGCCCTTTCTGGCGGAACAGGAACCTTAGGTGGTTCAATTGCCCAATACTTGGTGGAGAACGGTGCTAAAGTTTTATTGCTAGGAAGGTCGGAAGATAAATTAAAGGATAAGCAGAAAGACTTGAATGCACTTGTGGCAAATAGTACGTTCATTTTCAAAGTTGATGTCATGGATGAAAGTGAGCTTATTGATTTAAAAAACAAAATCAAAGAAGATTTCAAACACCTTGACGGACTAGTAAATCTTGCGGGTGGTAATTTACCGGGTGCTACTTTAAAGCCAGATCAAACGGTAAGGGATATTTCTATGGATGACACGCGAAAGGTGGTTGATATAAATTTATTCGGTACCGTAATACCTACAGTTGTTTTGAGCGAATTAATGGTAGAGCAAGGTTTTGGGTCTATAGTAAATATTTCTTCAATGGCTGCTAAACAAACCATATCTAGAGTGCTTGGATATTCAATGGCTAAAAGTGCCGTTGATATTTTTACGAAATGGATGGCCAATGAATTAGCTTCTAAACATGGCGATAAAATAAGGGTGAATGCCGTTGCCCCTGGTTTTTTTATTGGAAATCAAAATAGACGTTTATTAACTAATGAAGATGGATCTTTTACTGAAAGGGGAAACAGTATTATTAAGAATACTCCAATGGGAAGATTCGGTAACGCTTCTGAGCTTAATGGTATGGTACATTATCTTTTAAGTGATGCTTCAAGCTTCGTAACGGGTAGTATTTTTGATGTTGATGGTGGTTTTAGTTCTTTCTCAGGGGTATAAGATGCTTATTTTTAATATTTGAAATAGTTTAAACACCTTTAAGTTTTATCTTTTTTGTAATCGATTATCTAATTTTAAAGAGTTTTGTCCAAACTAAAATATTGACTACTAATTATTATGGAGTATCTAAAAAAGACCTTTCGCTGGTTTGGACCAGATTTCGGAGTGTCGTTAGCTGAAATAAAACAACTTGGGGTAGAAGGTATAGTGACTGCCTGCCAAACTGTTCCACTTGGTGAGGTGTGGTCGTCGGAGACCATTGCTACATTGAAATCAGAAATTGAATCTCACGGTATGGAATGGTCTGTAGTAGAAAGTGTCAATATTCATACGTCAATAAAATATGGCTATGATGATAGAGATGATTATATTGAAAAGTATATTCAAACAATAACAAACCTGGCAGCAAACGGAATCTATGATATATGTTATAATTTCATGCAATTAATAGATTGGACTCGTACAGATTTAGATTTTGAATTACCTACTGGTGCATCTGCCCTAAAATACAATCCTATTGCAGCTGCTGCTTTTGACTTATTTATTCTAGCAAGGGAGAATGCTAGAGAATCATATTCTTCCGAAATATATCTTGCTGCTAAATCTTATTTTGATGAATTGGATGGTACCCAAAGACAAAAGCTTGAAGATGCCATATTAGCAGGCATGCCAGGGTCAAGAAAATTGATTGAGTTAGATACTTTTAAATCTAATCATGCTAAGGTTTTAAAAATCAGTAAAAAACAGTTACAAGAAAATTTATCCTATTTTTTAAATGCAATTATTCCCCAAGCAGAAAAATTAGGTGTACGTATGGCAATTCATCCTGATGATCCGCCATTCTCCGTTTTTGGGGTACCTAGAATAGTGTCTAATTACGAGGAAATAAAATTCTTATTAGAATGTTGTCCTTCTCCCAGTAACGGACTCACATTTTGTTCTGGGTCTTTAGGCGCCTCGTCAAAGAATGATTTAATAAAGATAATTGAAGATTTTGGTGATAAAATTCATTTTATTCATCTTAGAAATGTTTCTTGTTCATTAGACGGTAGTTTTTATGAAGCAGATCATTTAACTGGTTCAGTGCCTATTGATGAGGTGATGAAGGCAATCGTAAGACAACAAAAAATGAGATACGATAATGAAAAAGGAGTGGTGAGGATTCCTATGAGACCAGACCATGGACATGTCTTACTAGATGATAAGAAGCGTCAAAATGATTTTTATTCAGGCTACTCACTAATTGGCAGAGCTATCGGTTTGGCACAGCTATCAGGATTGGAAATGGGCATTAGAAGCGGTCTCCAAATTTCATAGTTTACCATTATTTTATGAAAATATTTTTACATTTAATAGTTCTCTATTTACACAATTTACCCCCATGCGCGTTACTTTTTTTATACTTCTAATTTCATCTTTCATATTAATTTCATGTCAGTCCGATCATAAGGAAACCGAGGTTTCTTTAGAGCCTTATACTATTGAAGAAGGCTTTAATTTAAAGGTATTAGCAGCAGAACCATTAATGAAGGCCCCAGTTGCTATAGATTTTGATGCAAAGGGTAGAATTTGGGTAGCTCAAATGCCCGGTTATATGAACGATTTACAAGGTTCTGGTGAAGAAGATCCAACTGGTAGTATTGTAATTCTTGAAGATTTGGATGAAGACGGAATTGCGGATCATTCCAAAATTTTTATGGATAGCTTGGTGATGCCTCGTGCATTAGCGCACGTTTATGGTGGTTTGCTATATGCTGAGCCTCCGTATTTATGGTTTGTTGATATAGAAGACGATAAACCGGTAAACAAAGTTATGGTCGATTCTATATATGCGGTTGAAGGAAACCCAGAGCATCAACCTAATGGATTGGAATTGAATATTGATAACTGGATTTACAATGCTAAGTCCAATTTTAGGTATAGAAGAATTGATGGGGTATGGAAAAAAGAGCCTACAACCTTTAGAGGGCAATGGGGTATTACCCATGATAATTTTGGAAGGCTATATTACAATGACAATTCCAGAATTTTGTTGGGAGATTATATGTTGCCTAATACCGTAATAGAAAATAAGTATTTTACACCTAACGCTAGTGTTGATAAACTTCTTACCAATGATCAAAGAGTGTATCCGGCTTTTGCAGGATCTGTAAATAGGGGGTACGCAAAGGGAGTGTTAAATGCAGATAGTATTTTAGTTAATGCTACTGCTGCTTGTAGTCCGTTGGTTTATAGAGGTGGCAAGTTTACCGAATCTTATGACGAAAATGTTTTTGTCTGTATTCCTGAAGGGAATTTAATTAAGCGAGTGCTATTAAATTTTACTGGAGACTCTACCATTGCACAACAAGCTTGGCAAAAGAAAGAATTTATTACGTCTACAGATGAAGGCTTTAGACCGGTAAGCTTAAAAAATGGACCTGATGGAAATATGTATGTTGTTGATATGCATAGGGGTATGATTGGTCATTATGCTTATATGAGTCCGTATTTAAGGGATAATGCGAAAGCAAAAGAATTGGATACTATTGTAAATTTTGGAAGAATCTTAAAAGTATCCCGTGAAAATGCTGAAGTGAATGCTACACCAGACTTTAATAGTTTGAACGGTAGTGAATTGGTAAAGTTGTTATTGAACGATAATGGTTGGGTTCGCGACCGTGCCCAGCATTATTTAATCTTTAAAAAATTTAATGCTGTAATTGATGAAGTAAAAGAGCTTGCATTGAATACAGAAAAGCCATTAAGTCAAATTCATGCATTGTATGTGCTTGAAGGTTGGAATGAATTGTCCTTCGATTTTCTTGCCGATGTTGGTAATAAAAGTGAACCTCAGGTTGCTTCACATGCCCTAGTATTATCAAAAGATTTTATAAGTGTGAATTCTATTGAACAGGCAAACAACCTCTTTACTGAAGTTTTAAACAGAAATGATGTAGGTCTAGATGTGTATTTGGCAAATACACTTGGTCACTGGATAGTACTCGATAAAGAAAAATTTAAACCTTTACTTATTACAATTCTTAAACGAAGGAAAAAAAATACTACGGTTACCGATGCCATTTTAAGTAGTATAGCCGAAGCTGATTCCATTTTGTTGAATGATGGTAGCGTAACGAAAAATTTTGAAAACACCCCTTTTATTGAAAAGCTGGAAAAAACATTAGCCAATAAAAAAGAAGACAGAATGAACGCTATCTATACGCGCGAAGTAATTCTTGAAGATACACGTACTAGCGGGTCTAAAATGTTCTTTCAAATCTGTGCATCGTGCCATGGAGCAGATGGAAAGGGTATAGATGGGCTGGCACCACCACTTATGAAATCGGAACACGTAAAAAATAGAGAACGTTTGGCGTTAATTATTTTACACGGGTTAGAAGGTCCTGTTCATGTAAACGGAAAACGGTATGATATAAATTTGGCAATGCCCGGACTTATTAGAAATGAAACAATAAGCGATCAAGATATTGCCAATATTATATCATACGTTACCAATGCTTTTTCTGATCGATCCAAAAGATTAAGCGAAGAACGAATTGGTGAATTAAGGAATGTAAAGTCAGCAACGGGAATGGAATTCACCGAACCTGAATTACAAGCGTTAGATGAGAAATAAAGATAGCGCTATTTCAAACTTTTTCTGATCCCCATTTCCAAGCCCCTTAATTCGGCTAAACCTCTTAGTCTACCAATACCGGAATACCCTGGGTTGGTTTTTTTTCTAAGGTCATCTAGCATTTTGTGTCGGTGATCAGGGCGTAAAGGCATTCTGGTATCTTTACGGCCAGAGGCTTTTCTTTTATCCTGCTCTTTGATCAAAGCTTTCATAACAGCATACATGTCAACATCTCCCTCTAAATGGTTGACCTCATGAAAATTTCCATCAGCATCACGTTGTGTGCTACATAAATGGATAAAATGAATTCGATTTTCCAGACGTTCTACCATTCCAGGTAAATTATTATCTGGTCGAACACCAAATGAACCTGTACAGAAAGTTAATCCGTTTTTTGGGCTATCCACTGCTTTATCTAAATCAACGATGTCTTGCTCTGTGCTTACAACGCGTGGTACACCTAAAATAGGGAAAGGTGGCTCATCTGGATGATTACACAAAGGTATACCCGATTTTTCCGCAACCGAAATAATTTCCGATAAAAACTCGAATAAACTATTCTTCAATTCATTCGGTCCGATTTTATCATAAGTAGTTAAAATTGTATTGAACTCTTCTAATGAGTATCTTTCTTCAGCCCCAGGTGACCCGGCAATAATATTGCTTATTAATTTCTTTTTTCCTTCCTCGGTAAGTTGTTCAAAATATGTTTTAGCGGCAGATTTCTGAGCGTCTGTATAAGTGTTTTCTGCAACTGGTCTTTTTAGTAAATATAATTCAAAGGCTGCAAATGCATCGGCTTCAAATCTAAGAGCTGTAGAACCGTCTTCTATTTCAAAATCTAAATTCGTTCCGGTCCAATCCAGTACCGGCATAAAGTTATAGCAAATAGTATCAATACCACATTCGCCTAAATTGGATAGTGTTTGTTTATAATTTTCGTAGTAAGTCTTATAATCACCATTTTGGGTCTTGATCCGTTCGTGGATAGGAACACTTTCTACAACAGACCATACTAAGCCCGATGCTTCAATTATAGTTTTACGCTCCATTATTTCTTCTACAGACCATACAACACCATTTGGAATATGATGTAATGCGCTTACAATACCTGTCGCACCTGCTTATTTTATATCTGATAATGATACCGGATCATTTTGCCCGTACCAACGCCATGTTTGTAGTATTATTTTGTTTAATGTACTAAGGTAAATTAATTGAACTAGATATCTTTGATTTCCCAACCTGGTTCATATTCCCTAGACCATAATTTCATAGCTTCTCTATTAAAAATGCGTCCTGTAGTCTCATCAATTTCAAATGAATCATCTATTCTAGAAGCAATATTGGCATAATGTGTTAGCATTTGGCTAATAGCACCTTCATCTATGGGTGAGGTTAACTCAGCCTTTCCTCTAATGGCATCAAAGAAATTGACAGTGTGTAAGGTAGACATATCGCCGCCGCCGCCAAGTGCCGTACCTGCTTCTTCACCAGATGACAAATTTTCTTTGATCAAACCTCCTTTTTGATCAAATAACTTATAGCCACCACGATCTATGTATGCTGTGCCCTCAGATCCCGAAACTATAGTTCCTCTACCATATTTATTACCATATTTATGATAGCCGGTTCTACTATTTCCATCCCATTTTATCGTTTTATTTCCGGCAAATTTGAAAGTTGCCTCCATGGTATCGTACATTTCCCAGCCGTCATCTTTGTAATGAAATTTACCGGCATCAACAGAAACATATTCAGGGTAGGTAACTCCCAATGCCCAACGGGCAATATCGAGTTCATGGGTAGCATTATTCCCCATTTCTGCAGTACCATAATCCCAACCGTACCAGTGCCAATTGTAGTCCCACGTATTATCTGTATACGCTCTTCTAGGTGCCGGACCTTGAAAAAGGTCCCAGTCTAAACCTTCTGGTGGGTTTGCTTTGGTTTGGTGGGGAACGCGGCCTCTACCGCTAATGTAGAAAGCGGTTGCCTTGTACACATCGCCTATTACGCCGTTATGTATGTCCTTTATTATTTCTTGAGATTCAAGGGCAGACCTTTGTTGGTTACCCATTTGAACTACTTTATCGAATTTTTTCTGATAAGCTACCACTAATTCCCCTTCACGTGGGTTATGGCTACATGGTTTTTCTAAGTACACATGTTTTCCGGCTTGCATTGCCATACATGCACCTGGTGCATGCCAATGATCAGGAGTTGCCATAAATACGGCATCAACATTTTTATCATCCAATACTTTACGAATGTCATTTTCCAAAGTTGGTTTGTTGCCAATTTTAGACGCTACTTCAGATGCGGCTTTATCGCGCTGACTTTTCATGACATCACATAGGTAAGATAGCTCAACATTGTTTTTCTTGTGTGCTATGGCAGGTATGTAAGCGCCATATCTTCTTCCTAAACCTTGAATAGCAACATGAATTCTATCGTTTGCACCTATTATTTTAGAATAGCTCTTTGCAGACATAGCATTTGCGGTAGTACTTGCTATTGTAGCGCCTACTGCACCAAGGGCCGTTTTCTTAATAAAATTTCTTCTGTTTGAACTCATTGTATTTATTCTTTTGTATTACTGATTTCACGAATTTTTACATTTTTGAAGGATACTAGGTCTCCATGATCCTGAAGTAGAATCTGGCCCTTGTCCAATTCTCCAAAATTGGGCCACTTGGCATATTTGCTTTCAGATACTAATTTTCTGTAAGCATCGCTCTTTCTTTCATAATCAAGAACTTTAGTGCCGTTTAACCAATGCTCAACATGATTGTCTTTAGAAATAATATAGGCTGTATTCCACTCTCCAATTGGTTTAATAGGTTTGTTAACATCGGCTTTGATCAAATCATACAAAGAACTAACGGTTCTACTGCCATCATGGTTGCCAAGTTTTGCATCGGGGTGAAGATCATCATCTAAAATTTGGTATTCTAAACCTATTGAAGAGCCTTCTCCTTTGTTAATATTAGTGTCTACATAATACTTAATACCACTGTTGGCTCCTGGTGTTAATTTAAAATCGACCTTAAGTTCAAAATCTTCATATAGATCTGTGGTTACAATATCGCCACCGGCAGCAGATTCAGCTCCTCCAGAAGAAAGTACACTTAAAACACCATCTTCAATTATCCATCCTTTTTCAGGGAACTCTTCTAATTTGGCACCTCGCCAACCATTGGTTGTTTTACCGTCCCAAAGTAATTTCCATCCATTTTTCTTTTCATCGATGGTCAATTGATTTTTAGTAATAATAGGTTTTAAAGGAGAAGTTCTTGAATATTTAGAAACGCTATCAGTAATGATTTTTACGTTCTTCCAAATGATATCGGTACCTGCTTTTTGGTCTTCATGAATGCTGTGAACCTGTAAGCAGATAAATCCTTTTAATGTTTTGTCATCTATTAAATAGGCGGCAGGTACATCATTTACCCATGTTTTGATGGTGTCTCCAATGGCTTCAATGCGATAGTGGTTCCATTCGTTTTGCTTAAAAGCTTTTTGAGCTGCTGGATTATCGGTCATTGGGTTAAGCCAACCACGTCTAGATTCGTCATATATTCCACCACTCCATGCTCTATCAGAAGGGTCAATTTCAACTTGGTAGCCATGTACCCTACCATCTCTATATGTAGGTGTGCTGTTACTTCTTATCTGTATTCCGGAATTCATGGTAGAATCTACCTTATAATCTAATTCTAAAATAAAGTCGGTATACATTTCATCAGTAGTTAAAAATGTATTGGGCGTATTATGTGTAGTGGTGCCAACTATAGCACCGTTTTCTACGGCATAGCTGGCATCACCGCCCAATTTATGCCATCCGTTTAAAGTTTCGCCATCAAATAGGGCTACCCATGGGGTGTCGTCTTTTGGTTGTTCCGCACAACTAACTAAAAATAGCAGTGTAAACAAGGTTATTAATTGGGTTGTAATTTGGTTGTTTTTCATTGTATTAGTTGATTTAATAAAGGTTTTATTACTAAGCGTATCTAATGTTAAGCGCTATAAAAAGGAAGAAATAATTACTTATAATATCTCTCAATATTGGTGTTAAGTATTAAGAAATGTGAAAATTTAGCTATTTATTTTAAGAATTATTTAAAATACTGCCCTTTAAATTAAAGAAACTAAAGTAAGTTATTTTTTCTATTTGAGTCTATATTTTGATGTATTAAGAGGATGTTAACAGTTGTGTTTTTACCATTTGTTTTTTATTGATTTTTTTAGATTAAAATGCTATGAAAAAACATGTATGTGCATTTTTTTGCACTTATCTATTAACCATACGGTTATGAAATTTCTAGTTTTAGTCACAACGAATTTCACGGCTTGTTAATAGAGCTAAATTCAAACATAATTTACTGAACAATTAATCGAATTAACAATTTAAATATTTGAGATGCATCGGTTTTAATTTATATAATGATTCCTTCTTATTGCTTTTTTTCTTATTGCCGTTCATTGTCTTAGATACAAATATCTGCTTTAGATTTAAGTGTAATAGCTGCCCTTTTTTTATCTACAATGACTCTCGCTTGTAACTGAAATTGAAAAACCTTTTGGACGTGAAGAAGCAATCTAAAAAAGAAATGAGAATGTGTTTGAAGTATATATAATTTTCGTCTTATAATTAAACAATTTTTAGAGACGAAGGTCTAATCAACTATATTTTAAAAAGATATCAGATTTATTTAATCGACAACAAATTCTTATAATATGTAGCCAATAGCTATCACATCTTAAAACTAAAAACCCTGTAAATTTTAAATTTGCAGGGTTTTGTTTTTGTGACCTCGACAGGATTTAAACCTTTTATTGAAAATGCCTGAATAAAGTGGCTCTGCATAGTTTTATTTTTATTATTGTCGATTTGTTGCCTATGTTTTTTTAAAATAGTTGACTTAATAATGTCTTTTTAAAAATTTTAAATAAGTTTCATTTAAAATTTTTAGTGGTTAAAAAAGAATTCACAGAAGTTTTTTGGTAGAAGCGAATCGAAAATTGATAACTATTGAATTATTTGTTTGTTTATTACAATATAAATTTTAGTGAGCTGAATCTTTTGTCAAAATATGACAGCGGACTAGTTCTTTAAAAGAGATCTTCTGTTCATTATCCTGGAATATTCTATTTTAAAATTATGTAGATTAAACATGTTTAAATACCAAAAATCTAGTAGGTTTATTTGAACATAAAATTCAAGAATTTTTAAATTAGTTCAAGCTTTATTAACTCTTTGTAATAATCATAGTATCCCAGTATTAAACTAGAAAGGTATAATAAACCTAATTTTCCTTAAGTTTACCAAAAGCTATCTAAGACAATGTTTCCTAAAAAATATGCCCTTTTTTTAATTACCATACTAAGTTTGTCTTTGTTTGTCTCTTGCGAAAGGGAAACATCAGGAGAGAAAATTCGTGTCGGATTTTCTCAAGCGATGTCCAATGATGATTGGCGTCGTTCAATGAATAATTCAATGTTACTACAGGCTTCTTTGAATCCTAATGTTGAATTAATTATTAGAGACGCCAATTATGATGTTGAAAAACAAATAGATCAATTAGAAGAATTAATTAAAGATAGTTTAGATATCATAATAGTTTCTCCGATTCAATCAAAACCGATTACGTCCGTAGTAGAAAAAGCCCTTGAATTGGGTATTCCTGTATTGGTGGTTGACCGAAAAACGGAGGACCAAAAGTATACTGCGTATTTAGGGGCAGATAATATTGAAGTAGGTAGAAATGCTGCCAAAGAAATTATTTCATCAAATTCGAATGATACTATAAGAATTGTTGAAATAAAAGGATTATCAGGTTCCTCACCTGCAGAAGAAAGAAGTATTGGTTTTAATCAAATTATTAACAAGTATAATAACGCAAATGTAGTAGCCAATATAGAAGGTGATTGGGAGAAAGAATCAATACAGAAAAAACTAAAAGTTATACTTAGTGATAACGCAAATATTAATTATGTTTTTGCTCATAATGATAGAATGGCGTTGGGAGCGTGGGAGGTTGCACGAGATTTGGGTCAAGAAAAAAAAATAAATATTATAGGAGTAGATGGCTTAACTGGATTTAATGGTGGTATACAAGCTGTTGAGGATAGTAAGTTAACAGCAACGGTCTTATACCCAACTGGGGGAGCTGAAGCTATAAAATTGGCACTTAGAATTTTAAACAAAGAATCTGTACCAAAGAATAACATTTTATCAACTACAATCATAAATGAGGTGAATGCTGAGATTATGAAAAACCAGTTCGATAGAATAAACGAACAACAAGGTAACATACAACAGCAAATTACAGAAATCAGCGATTTAGAAGAACGTTACTATGCTCAAAGTAACTTTTTAAAAATAGCAATGACACTATCGACTATTATACTTGCATTGGCTTTATATAGTATTTATTCAATTTTTGCCATTCGTAAAAAGAATAGGTTATTAGAACTTACCAATAGCAAAATAACAATACAGAGAAATCAAATTGAAAAAATAGCTGAAGAAGTAAAATTGAGTAATGAGGCAAAATTTAATTTTTTCACAGGTTTATCTCATGAATTCAAGACACCGTTAACTCTTATTATTAGTGCTATTGAATCTATTAATATTCTTGCTAAGAATAAGGGTATAAATATGATGAATGAAGTAGAACTGGTACATAATAATTCTAACCGGTTGCTTAGACTTATAAATCAGCTATTAGATTTTAGAAAATTAGAAGAGCGTAAATTCACTTTGAAAGCATCTAAGACTAACCTATTTAAGTTTTCTCAGAATATTATAAACGACTTTGAGCGAGAAGCTAATAAGCGTAATATTAATTTTAAACTAAGCTCTAATAATAAAGCGTTAGAGTTGTTCATAGACCGAAACCTGATGGATAAGGTTTACTTTAATCTTTTATCTAATGCGTTTAAATTTACTCCAGACAATGGTAATATAGATGTATATATTGAAGATGATGAAGTCAAGAATACTATTAATATCTGCTTTAAAGATTCCGGTATTGGCATACCAGAAAAGGATATGGACCAAGTATTTAAAGCATTTTTCAAAGGATCTAATAATAGAAAGAACAGTTCTGGAATTGGTCTACATTTAAGTAAAGAGTTTATTGAATTGCATAAAGGATCTATTCGTGTCAAGTCTGTTCACGGCTCGGAGTTTATTGTAACGCTATATAAGGGTCATGCCCACTTTGATGACAATGAAATTATTACAGAACAAGATTTAGTAGATACTAGTGTCATCGATTTTACTTCAGAGCATTTAGTAGATGATAATTACTTGATACAGGCACCGTTAAACGAAACGGAGAAATATTCCATTTTAATAATAGAAGATAATCCAGACCTTTCTGTTTTCTTAAGGAACAAGCTGCAATTAGAGTATGATATTTATATATCTGATGGTACAGATGCGATTGAAAAGGCTTTGGATACCATACCTGATATAATTATATCTGATGTAAATCTTCCAGATAAAAATGGATTTGAAATTTGTGAAATATTAAAGAAAGATTTGAGAACTTCTCATATACCCACTGTTATATTGACAGCTTTAGGTGACCAAGAATCGTATTTAAAGGGATTAGAATCTGGGGCAGATCTCTATTTAACAAAACCGTTCAGTTATTCAATTTTGGTTCAATCTGTAAAATCTTTGCTTTATAACCGAGAAAAGCTAAGGTTTTATTATACTAGTAATCTTCATAAGATAACGGATAAAGATGGATTTGGAAATTTGGAACAGGAGTTCATGAATAAATTAAACAACATAATTCAAAACAATTTAGACAAGTCCGATTTCTCGGTAGAAAATTTAGCAGAGGAACTTAATATTTCAAGAGTACAATTATATCGCAAAATTAAGGCAATGATGGGTATTAATATCAGTGATTATATTGGGAATATCCGCTTAGAAAAAGCCAAAGCCTTAATTGAAAACTCTTCTCTCAGTATTTCTGAAATTGCATATGCTGTAGGTTTTTCTTCACCCAATTATTTCTCTACCACCTTTAAAAATAGTTTTGGCATCTCGCCTGGTGCTTTTCGAAAATCAATTTCTTAATAATTATTTAGCATTGGTAATATTTTTTAGATTTTCAATGTATCATTTTTAAACATAAGGTAACATAAGTATAACTCTTACTAATTCCTTTACTATTAGAAAATTATATAATCGTTTAAAATTCAGTGCGTTATGTTTTTGGTATAGCTTCTTAACAAAATCACAACAAATTGCAACATCAGTAAAATACACACTCATTTTTTAAGAATAGTTTGGTCGTGACATTATTTAATTACGATTATGAAAAAAATATGGGTTTGGTCTATTGCTGCAGCATTAGCTGGTTTTCTTTTTGGGTTTGATACCGTTGTTATCTCTGGTGCCGATAAAAAACTACAAGCACTTTGGGGTTCTTCAGATGTATTTCATGGTACAGTAGTAATGGCGATGGCATTATGGGGTACTGTTATTGGTGCAATTCTTGGAGGTATACCTACGAATAAAATAGGAAGAAAAAACACTTTATTGTGGATTGGTATTCTATATACCATATCAGCGATAGGTTCTGCATTTGCAAATGATCCAATAACTTTTGCGGTATTTAGATTTATTGGTGGCTTAGGTGTAGGTGCTTCAACTATTGCTGCCCCGGCGTATATTTCTGAAATTGCCCCTCAAAAAGATAGAGGTAAACTGGTAGCCTTATATCAGTTCAACATTGTATTTGGTATTCTTATTGCGTTTTTATCTAATTACTTGTTGAACGGTTTGGGAGAAAACGCTTGGCGTTGGATGGTCGGTGTTGAGGCTATACCCGCAATTATTTACACTCTTTTTGTATTAAGTATTCCAAAAAGTCCGCGATGGTTATTAACGAAGTTACGTTTTGATGAAGCTCGCGATGTTTTAAAGTTGATACGACCAGGTGAAGATGTTGAGCCTCTTTTTCTTGAAATGAATTCTAATGCCAATAGCAAAGAGAATGTAGAGAATATTTTCCAAAAGAAATACAGATTTCCATTGGTATTAGCTTTTTTTATTGCCTTTTTTAATCAGTTTTCTGGTATTAATGCCTTTCTATATTATGCTCCACGAATTTTTGAAGAAGCAGGTTTAGGGGAAAGTACCGCACTACTAAGTAGTATAGGTATTGGTGTTACCAATATGCTATTTACGCTTTTAGGTGTGTTTTTAATTGACAGGCTAGGTAGAAAACAATTAATGTATTTCGGCTCTTTAGGATATATAATTTCTTTAGCATTAGTTGCTTGTGCTTTTTTCTTTGAATGGGGCGGTCTTTCAGTACCTATTTTCTTATTTCTTTTTATTGCTGCTCACGCTATAGGACAGGGTACGGTTATATGGGTTTTTATTTCTGAAATATTCCCTAATCACTTACGTGGTTTCGGTCAGTCTTTCGGTAGTTCGGTTCATTGGGTTTTAGCAGCTATTATTCCTTCATTAGTCCCTGTTCTTTTCACAACAATAGGCGCAGGAACTGTATTCGCCTTTTTCGCTTTCATGATGTTCTTACAATTATTGTTTGTAGCCTTTATGATGCCCGAAACCAAAGGAATTCCTTTAGAGGAGCTCAGTGAAAAATTAACCAAATAATAAATCTTAAAACAACTCAAACTATACACCGATGAAAATAATAACTAAAATGAAAGTGATTTTGTTGCTTGCTTGTGTTTTTACATCATGTAAGAACAAGGTGGAAGAATCTAAGGCTGAAAATATTACAGCATTAGAAAATAAAACGGATGAAGAAGATATGTATCGTCCAAATTTCCATTTTACTCCAAATAAAGGGTGGATGAACGACCCTAATGGTATGTTCTTTTACAATGGGTATTATCATCTTTATTTTCAACATTATCCTTATGGTAATAAATGGGGTCCAATGCATTGGGGTCATGCTACTAGCACCGATATGATTACGTGGAAAGAACAACCTATAGCACTCTATCCTGATGAATTAGGGTATATCTTCTCTGGTAGTGCTGTGGTTGATTTGGAGAATACAACTGGTTTTTCTACAGATGGTAAAATACCAGTAGTTGCCATGTTTACATATCATGATATGGAAGCTGAAAAAGCTGGTAAAATTATTGACGAAACTCAAGCAATTGCATATTCATTAGATGAGGGAATCACCTATACCAAATTTGAAGGTAATCCGGTAGTTGAAAATCCGAATATTCCTGATTTTAGAGACCCAAAAGTTAATTGGGATGCCGATCGTAAGCAATGGACAATGGTTTTGGCAGCTGGTCAAGAAATTATGTTTTATGGCTCCAAAGACTTAAAAGAATGGAATTTGCTTTCAAAGTTTGGTGAAGGTGTAGGAAACCATGACGGAGTTTGGGAGTGTCCAGATTTTTTTCCGCTACCTGTTAAGGGTACCGAAGACACAAAATGGGTATTGCTGGTGAGTATTAACCCAGGAGGTCCAAACAGCGGTTCTGCAACACAGTATTTTATAGGTGATTTTGATGGAAAAACTTTTCAAATTGATGAAAGTTTTCAAAAAGAACAAGCCAAGGAACATACTTTTTGGGTAGATCATGGGCGTGATAACTATGCCGGAGTTACTTGGTCTAATGTTACTACTGCTGAAGGCGGTAAACTTTTTATAGGGTGGATGTCTAACTGGTTATATGCCAATGATGTGCCTACCGAGAAGTGGAGAAGTGCCACGACCATAGCTCGTGAATTAGGGTTAATAAAAGATGATAATACGTATAGATTGGTATCTAGTCCGGTAAAAGAGTTAAACGATTACCGAGGTAAAAAAGTGGTAGATAAGAATATATCTATTGCTGGTGAAACGGTATTAACGACTACAGAAATAATTAGTCTTTCAAAAACTGAAATCAACTTCATTCTATCAGATGTTGCAAATGGCAAGTACACATTTACACTTTCAAATAGCCAAGGTGATAAATTGAAATTTGGATATGATGGAACTTTAAACAAGTTTTTTGTAGACCGAAAAGAAGCCGGTAGAATAAATTTCTCAGAAAAATTCTCGGATAAAATGGCAACTGCCATACGAACTTCTGATGCGACAGAATTAACCGGAAAAATAATATTGGACAAAACTTCAATTGAAATATTTTACGATCAAGGGCAAACAGTAATGACAGAGATATTCTTCCTCAATGCCCCTTTTAATGCTCTTTCCATCAAATCTGATCTAGAATCATTTACGCTTAACACTATAGAGATTAATCAATTAAACTTTAATTAAACAACTAAATTATGAAACTAAAACTCTTATTTTTATTACTAATCTTTGTTCCTGTAGGTCTTTTGGCTCAAGAACAAATAACGGGTACGGTATCTTCCGTGGGGGATGGTATGCCCTTACCTGGCACATCAGTAGTCGTTAAAGGTACAACTATTGGTACTACAACAGATTTTGATGGTAATTATGTGCTGTCAAATGTTCCTTCAAATGCATCTTTAATATTCAGTTACATAGGGTTTTTAAGAGCAGAAGTAGCTGTAAATGGACAAGCAACAATAAATATCGCACTTGAAGAAAATGCACAACAATTAGAAGAGGTAGTGCTTACAGGGTATTCTACCGAAAGAAAAGTAGATAATACGGGTGCTGTTACCGTAGTTGAATTAGGGCCTATTGAAGGTCAGAGTTTAAGTTCGGGTAATGCAATGCAGGCACTACAAGGTAGGGTAGCGGGTCTTTATGTAGAAAAGTCTGGTGACCCAACAGGGCTAAGTAGCAGAATACTAATTAGAGGTATTACTACTTTAGGGAATAACGATCCTTTATATGTAATAGACGGTGTACCAACAACGCGCCAAGAAGTATTTGCGAGTCTTAATCCAGATGTTATTGAATCTATACAAGTTCTAAAAGATGCGTCGGCATCTTCACTTTATGGTGCAAGAGCAGGTAATGGGGTTATTGTAGTTTCTACTAAGAATAGAACCAAAGGTGGAGAAAAGGTTAGTATTAGCTTTAATTCAAATCTTTCAGTACAATCAGAGCGTAAGCAACGTTATGATATGTTGAATTCTGTACAACGTGGTCAAGCATTATGGCAGGCTTCGGTTAACGATGGTGCTGATCCAACAGGAGGTTATGGAGAAATATACAATTTTGATTGGAATGGCGATTTTAGTAACCCGTCATTAAACAGTGTATCATTACAACCATTCGTTGGGGGCGACCCAAATGTACCGGCAGGGGATACAAACTGGCAAGATGAAACGTATAAAACAGGTTTTCTTTTTAATAATGAAGTTACTATAACTGCGGGTTCAGACAAGTCATCTTTATTAATAAACTTAGGGCATTTAAAAAATACCGGTATGTTAAAAAATACGGGTTATGAAAGATATACGGCAAAGTTAAATTCTAGCACAAGTTTATTTAATGATAAATTAAAAGTAGGCGTAAATACTCAATTCTCTACTTCTGATGAAACGTTAGCGGCAAGTGATGTCGGTGGTGCACCTACGCCAAGTTTAGCAATTTCTTTAGCCCCTTCTATTCCATTATTTGATAGTAATGGGAATTATGGTGGTCCAATAGGAGCAGGGTATTCCGATAGAAATAATCCTGTTTTAATGCAGTATCTTAATAGATGGGACAACGCCGAAAAGAATAATTTCTTTGGTAATGTTTACACAGAATTGCAGATATTAAAAAATCTTAATTTTCGTACGAGTCTAGGTTTAGATTTTAGTGATTTCAAGAAAAAGAATATTGAGCCTAGAGTAAATAATGGTTTTGTTACCAGAGGTACTAACAGTCTTATTTACGATACCAATAAGTTCACAAGTTTAATTTTATCCAACACATTAAATTATAATGTAGAACTTGGTGATCATAGATTTGGGGTGTTATTAGGTACTGAATCTATCAAAAATGACTTAAGCACTATTTTTGCAAAAGCAGATGAATTTGCAGTTGAATCTGAGTCATACTTTGTTTTGAATGCAGCAACAGGCGCAAGAACCAATCAAGGTTTTACTACAGGTAACAGATTACTATCTCAATTTGGTAAGTTGAATTATGCTTTTTCCGATAGATACTTGGCTTCAGTAACTGTACGTAGAGATGGTTCTTCAAGATTTGGTAAAAATAACAGATACGGTATATTCCCAGCAGCTACTGTGGGTTGGAGAGTAAGTAATGAGTCGTTCTTAAAGGATAATGAAACAATATCTAATCTTAAATTAAGAGCAGGATATGGAGAAGTAGGAAATCAGGAAATAGGAGATTTATCTCGTTTTGGAATCTATGAGTCTCGTTATGGTCCGAATAAAACTCAATATACAGGCGATTTTTTTGATATCTACTATAATATAGGTACCGCCTATGATATAAATGGTAATAATACAGGAACACTACCTTCTGGTTTTGTATCTACTCAAGCAGAAAATCCAGATTTAAAATGGGAGACGACTAAAGAATTTAATTACGGTATTGATTTTGGTTTATTTAAGAATGCCATTACCGGTTCTTTCGATTATTTTACTAGAGAAACAAGTGATATTCTTATTACTCCACCTATCGCATCAACTATTGGTGAAGGTCAACAACGTGTCTTAAATGGTGCATCTACCGAAACTAATGGTTGGGAATTTTCTTTATCGTATGATAAATATTATGACAATGGCTTTAATTTTGGGGTGACTACAAACTTTAGCTCATTTAAAGATAAGATAACCTATTTGCCAGAAGAAGTAAGAGCAGGTTACCCAGGTACTGCCGATAATTCAATAATAGGACAATCTCAATTCTCCATTTTTGGGTATAAAACCGATGGCTTATTTCAAAGTCAAGCAGAAGCAGATGCAGCACCAACCGGTGGTGTACAAACAGGTAATTCAAGACCAGGTGGTATTAAAATTGTTGATTTAAATAATGATGGCGTTATTGATGGAGATGATAGAGATTTCATTGGTACAACCTTACCAGAATTAGAGTATGGTATAAGAATCAATATGGGGTATAAAAATCTTGATGTATCTATATTTGGTTCAGGTGTCACTGGTAGAATTGGTGCTGATCCATATATTTTCTGGAATAATTTCACCCAAGGTAGAGAAAATGCAGGTTTAGGGGTACTAAATGCATGGACACCAACAAATACAAATACCGATGTACCATCACTTTCTTTGGTAAACAACTTCACCGATACGTCAGATTATATTTTTAGAAACAACTCATATTTTAAGTTAAGAAACTTACAAATAGGGTACTCCCTTCCACAAGATATTATAGAGAACTGGGGTGGTATGAGTAGGTTCAGAGTTTATGTACAAGGTGAAAATTTATTTTGGATAACACCAAAAGACTACATAGGGTCTGATCCAGAACGTGTAGATGTAAATAGAATACCAGTGCCTACTTCAATTTCATTAGGACTTAACCTAAATTTTTAAAAATTAAGAATCATGAAAAACAATAAAATAATTTTAATAGGAATGCTCATTATCTTTGGTGTTTCTTCTTGTTCAGATGACATACTAGAATATGAACCAACAGGGGTATTGTCAAGTGATAACGTTGCTACAGCAGATAATGCAGAAGCGTTGGTTATTGCTGCATATGCTGCAATAGCAAATGATGAAATGGTAGGGCCATTAACCAACCAATGGGTATTTGGTAGTGTACGTTCAGATGATGCATATAAAGGTGGCGGTGGCCGTGGCGATGTAGATGTAATAGATAAATATGAACAATACAATCTTACCGTACCAGATATGGGAGATTGGATGGCTCCAAGAACTTGGACCAATTATTACAAGGCTATTTCAAGAGCAAATTTTGCACTTTCTGTGATTAATAGTATTCCAGACGCTGATTATGACAATAAAACTGTAAGACAAGCAGAGCTTCGATTTTTAAGAGCACATTCTCATTTTATGTTGAAATTAATTTTTAAAAAAGTTCCTTTCATTACAGAAGAGCTAACACAAGAAGAAATTTCACAAACATCTAACGATCTTTCTAATGAAGATTTATGGAACAAAATTGCAGATGACTTTTTGTTCGCCTACAACACGCTTCCACAATCTCATGATGAGGTAGGTCGTGCAGACAAGAATGCTGCCGCAGCATATTTAGCTAAACTTAGGTTGTTTCAAGCCTATGAACAAAATGATCAGCACCAAGTAACTACGATTAATACTGGTCGTTTACAAGAAGTTATTGATTATGCCGATGAGGTGATAGGAGGTTTAGAAACAGATTTTGGTAATAATTTTTTAGATGGATTTGATAATGGTTCTGAATCTATTTGGGCAGCTCAATTCTCAATTAATGACGGTACTACAGTAAGTAGAGTTAGTTATGTAACGGGCTTGAATTCACCTCATGGCACTGGACTTTATGGATGTTGTGGTTTTCATTTAGCGAGTCAGAATATGGTAAACGCATTTAAAACCGATGCAGACGGACTACCATTATTCGACACATTTAATGACAGTGATATTTTTGACACTGTTGAAGCAAATGGTACATCTATTCCTGATGCTGGGCTAACTGTTGATCCAAGATTAGATCATACCGTTGGTATACCGGGTAGACCTTTTAAATACAAGAATACAGTAAATAGTTCTGGTGATATGGTCTATAATTTTAGTTGGGCAAGAGACCCAGGTGTTTATGGGTATTTCGGAAACATGAAAGAACAGCAATCTCCAGATTGTGCATGTTATGTAAAAGAAGGTCCGTTTGTTGGTACTTCTAAAAATGTAGATTTTATAAGATATGCAGATATACTTTTATACAAGGCAGAAGCATTAATTCAATTGAACCGTTGGGATGAGGCATTACCTTTAATTAATCAAGTTCGTGGTCGTGCAGCCGTAAGTACGCAACGTCAAATAGATGCTGGAGCAACAGATATTTACAATGTATCTCCATATGCTTCCTTCCCAAGTAAAGAATTCGCATGGAAAGCTTTAAAGTTTGAAAGAAGATTAGAGTTTGCTATGGAAGGTAACCGCTGGTATGACCTTGTAAGATGGGGTGAGGCGGCAACAGTTTTAAATGCCTATTTGGCAGAAGAGAAAACTAAAAGAGACTTTTTAACCAATGCCGTATTTACACAAGGTAGAGATGAATATTATCCAATTCCACAAAGAGAAATAGATTTTACTGGCGGACTTTATACACAAAATCCCGGATATTAATATCAAAAAGAGAATTCAGTTTTTGAATTTGTTTGCGTTAGTTTTAAGCACGGGGGGGTTGTTTCCCGTGCTTTTTTTAATTCAATTTTTAAATGGACAAAAAAGTAAAAGCAGTATGTTTTGGTGAAGTATTGTTTGATAAATTCCCAACACATTCAAAAATAGGTGGCGCACCTTTAAACGTTTCTTTAAGACTTCAATCTTTAGGAGTTAACGTTAGTGTTATAAGTAGTGTTGCAAATGATGCTAACGGTAAAAAAATTATAAATCATCTAAAAAAAGCTGGGGTTAATACGGAAGGTATTTCTGTGCAAAATGAACATCCAACAGGGGTAGTCAATGTAGTGTTAAATGATAAGGGAGTAGCTTCTTACGACATTGCATATCCAGTAGCGTGGGATAAAATTAAAGTATATGAATCTAGAAATATTTTAATGCATAATTCAGATTTCTTCGTTTATGGAAGTTTAGCGTGCCGTGATGAAGTTTCAGAAAACACTTTAAAATCATTATTAAAAATTGCTGCTTATAAAGTTTTTGATGTAAACCTTCGTGCTCCTTATTACACTTATGACCTCCTTTTAGATTTGATGATAGAGGCAAATTTCATCAAATTTAATGATGATGAGCTTTTTGAAGTGGCTGCTCATTTAGGTTCTAAATATAACTCAATGGAGCAGACTATAGAATTTATTGCGGAAAGAACTAAAACAGATACTATTTGTGTAACTAAAGGGGCTTATGGTGCAGTTCTTTACAATGAAAGAACTTTTTATTACAATAGTGGTTATCGTGTAAAAGTCTGTGATACTGTAGGGTCTGGAGATTCATTCTTAGCATCAGTTCTTTATAAAATATTTAATGGAGAAGGACCTCAGGTTGCAATTGACTTTGGGTGTGCAGTTGGGACAATTGTTGCGGCGAGTAAAGGTGCAAATCCTATTCTTAGCAGTTCAAAGATTGAATTGTTTATGAACCCTTAGACTTTCATTATTTTTTTAAGGTTTATAGGCTAGGAAACTTCCTGTAAACCTTTTTTTAAACCCTGTCCAATAACATACTGTATGGTTATTATTTTGAAATTTAGTTACAATGAAGCTCTCTATCATATTGGTGGTCTTATTTATAAGACTGTATTTCTCATTTTGGCTACATTGATGATGATGTAATTATTCACTTTTAGGAGGTACATCAAAATATTTTATTCTGTAAAAAATATTTCGCGGGTAAAGCTTTAATAAGCCTTAAAGGGATTCAAAAATCGAATAAATTCATTCTTTAAAGACAAAAATTGATTTAAACTACAGTAATAAGGTCTTTATATTTTAGTATTATATTTTGCCTTTTAAGTCATATACAACCTAATAGCTAGTAATTCCAAAATAATAATTCCCTTCTAAAAACAAGAATTTCTGCAAATTTTCTGCAAATAAAAAACCAGCAATTCCAAAAAGCTTTGGAATTGCTGGTTTTACTAGTGACCTCGACAGGATTCAAACCTATTATTAGAAATGCCTGAATACAAAGGTTTCTGCGAAATTTTATTTTTTCTGTTGTCGATTTGTTATCGACATTTAAAATATAAAAGTTTATTAACTAATGTCTTACATTAATTATAAAGAATATAAAATGGAAATATGCAATTTGTGACTGTATTAAACTTCGTTTTAAATTTTCATATTACTGTATAAGACACCTAGATTACTGCCATCACAGCCAAAAAAAATAAGTAGTTCTTCAGTTTATCATGATTCAATTAATTCCATACCTAATTCATGTTTGCTAATATTGCCTTCTGACCAATTGTGTAAATTCTCAAATGTTATATCGGCAATATTTGTAAGGGCTTCTTTAGTAATATAAGCTTGGTGGGGTGTAAGTAATACATTGGGGTAGGTTAACAGTTTCCATAAACGTTTATCCTTTATACCATTTTGTGAATGATCTTTAAAGAAAACACCTTGTTCTTTTTCGTATACATCTGTTGCATATCCTCCAATAAGTTTAGCTTCTAAAGCTTCTATTAATGCATTGGTTTCTACAAGTGCACCTCTGGCAGTATTTACAAGAATTACACTATTCTTCATCAACGCAAGTTTTTCCTTATTAATGAAATAATAGTTATCATAATTCATGGGTATGTGAAGGCTAATAATATCAGATTCTTTACATAATACATCTAAAGGGGTATAAGTTACATTACAAAGCTCTATAAGGTCATGGTCAGGTGCTAGGTCGTATGCAAGAATTTTACATCCAAATCCGTTCATGATCTTTGCCATAATACTGCCAATTCTTCCAGTACCAATGATACCAACCGTTTTACCATGTAAATTATATCCTATTAAATCATTTTGAGAGAAGTTATAATTATGAACCTGATTGTCTGCCAAAACTATTTTTCTGTTTAGAGCCAATAAAATAGCGGTAGCATGCTCGGCAATGGCGTGGGGAGAATAGTCTGCTGCATTAGCTACGTGAAATCCGAAACGCTTTGCGGTTTTTAGATGGAGATTGTTATGTCCACTTGAGCGCAAAGTAATATAACGAACCCCGATACTCCATAATTTTTCTAGTACAATGGCAGATGCATCGTCTCCAGAAAAAATGGAAATTGCTTTATAGCCAATAGCATTTAATGCTGTTTCGCTGTCTAACGCAGTTTTAGTATAGGTAACCTCAAACCGATTGTTGTTAGCTTTTTTTAGAAAAGGAATTTCATAATCTTTTGCACTATATACGAGTATTTTCATTTTCTATTAAATTTTATAATGAGCTGTTTTCTTTTTAAAAGTATAATCAGTTTTGATTAGTAGCTTATTTCTTGATATTATAATTTTTTTCAATACTTCTTTTCATTCAATGAATAGTGTAGGCTATTTATAGCTATTAGACGCTTTTGTCG
Source organism: Maribacter caenipelagi (assembly GCF_004364175.1). GTDB lineage: Bacteria > Bacteroidota > Bacteroidia > Flavobacteriales > Flavobacteriaceae > Maribacter > Maribacter caenipelagi. The sequence goes on from NZ_SNZW01000013.1 coordinate 312,672, forward strand.
ATTTCATTATCGATGTTAGTTTGGCGAACCCTCTTTCTTTAACCGTTCTGTAATCCAATAAATATTTGTTGATACTCTTAAATAATTCTTTATGGGTCTTCTTATAGCCATGTTCCATTTCTAACTGATTTACGCCGTCAACCAGAATTTTTAATTGGTTTATATGTTTTTTTACCTGTGAGATTTTGCCATGCAACATAATCTCGTTTTCATTAATTGAATTTTTAAAATCTTCTAATTGTGCTAGTTGATTTTTACTGATTGTTTTTGTTGAAAAAGATTGAATTAGGTTGAGCAGAAATTGTTGCTCATCTTTAATGAATAAAAGTTCGGACAACCATTTTTTAGAGTGTTCGTTTAGTTCATCTGCACTATACCATTCTGTATAACTATATTTTTTTTTCTCGGTTTTCATCCTAAATCTTTTATTGATATAATATCTAAGATATAAGAACCAATATTTGATGTAAATGATTTAGATCAGGTAACAAATGTATTTTGTTTCTACTATTTTTAGGTGATAAAAATGGTACCGGTATAATTGAAAATTTCAGATTTCAGTTTTTGAAAATTTTTGTAACAATCGCTTATATCCGTGTTAAGTTGGTTATGAACTTGATAGTAGTGTTCATTATTTTTATTTTCGGTAACGTCTAACATTTCACCTAAAGAATTTTCGTGAACAGATATTGAATTTCGAACCAATTTTAGATCATTTTTTAGCTCTTCTGTTTTTATTTTATAGCCTTCTAAACGTTCAAAAAGATTTGGAATATTAGGTTTAAAGGCAGAGCTGTTCAATAAACGTTCTAAAAAAAGAATTTCATCATCTATAACCTGAAATTGAGTTTTCCATTGCTGAATTTTCCAATGTAGTTCTTTTAATTTTTCATTTTGCTTTGATATGATCTGTTGTTTTGCCATTACATAATGCTATAGTATTAAAACTACAACCCATTAAATTCTCGGTCAATGATATATATCATATGCAAGAAATGTATATAATCACGACCTGTATCTATACATACATTTTATTGTTTGGGAGAACAAAGCAGATAAACTTCACTCGATATTCTTTCTTTTCTGGAGGAGGAAATACCAAGGTGGTCTAAAAAGAACTTGTCTTTATGAAGCTGTCGGCATAAAACGATATTTCTTCTTAATAAAAAATGTTTCTCTCTATTAGTTAAAAGGGTAGAAACGGTTATGGAGTGTAGCCCAAACTTGACTATCCTGTCTTTTAGACCATCTTTAAAAGGATAAACCCAACTTAATAAACAGGGTTTTAGGTCATGCTTTCTCTCTTTTCGTACATTTAATATTTGGGTTGCTATGCTATGCTTTGATTTGTGCTGAGGTTTTATCTAAATAAGAAGTAGTTTAGTGCAATGCCAAAATAGGTACGGTAGCCTTGTACCCAATTTCTTTGACCAATGGCTTGGAAAAAACGCTATTGAAGAAAAAGTGTTTTCTGTTAATAAAGGCAATCATATCACTATTTCTACTTTCTATAAATGTTGTAATGCCATCTGCTACATTTTTTTTGGATAGTGTATGAAAACTATAACTTGTTTCGCTTAATATTGCCTCAAGTAACTCCTGATTGTTTCTTTGTTTTTCATTCAGGTCAGTATTATTAGCGACATATAAAATTTTAATGTCTACACTGTGTAATTTGGAAATTTCAATTAGGTATTTTAATTCTTTACGTTTGTATGCAGACGTATAATCTGTCGGAAATACGATTTCATTTAATGAAGTAAAACGAACGTCTTCAGGAATAGCTAAAACGGGGCATTCCCTTATTTTCTCCATAGCTTGTACAGTATTGGTTCCGAAAATGACACCTTTTGCACCAGTAGTACCTTGTGTGCCCATGACCACCAGATCAATATCTTTTTCTGCAATGGTTTGCTTTATGGCTTCTGATAAAAAATTATACGTAGAAATGGTGTAATACGAATGTTTAGCATTGTCATGGTGTAATTCTAAAATATCTAATAGTTTAATAAATTCTTCTTCTGAATTTTTTTTGGCAGCTTCATACTCGCTGCTGCCAGGTTCAGGTATAAAAAGGTTGTCTGTAGTATAGCTAAATAACCTGAAAACGTTTAGAAAGTAAAATTCACATTTAACTTCTTTATAGAGGTGGAGTGCGTACCTAATTGCATTAAGTGCATTTTTAGAAAAATCACTAGGTATTAATATTCTCTTGTCCATTTCTTATTTTTTAAGGATTCTTAATAAATATATTTTTTAACAAAAGGTTTTGCCATGATTCTAATCAGTCTAGCGAGGGTAGAATTAAAAAAGCTGTTTCTGAATACATACTAACATCTTTTATAACAGGTTCATGAGTTAGTTTTTCAAACAAATTATAAGGGTGGTTAACCATGGAATATAGGTCTATATTTAATTTTTCGATAAATTCATGAATGACTTTTGCCTTATCGTCGAATAATTGTCTCCAATAAAAGGTATGATCAAAATCCTTCAAACAGATATCCAATAATTTTCTGTTGGCTTCTTGTTGAGTACTTAAAATTTCTTCTTCTGTAATATGTAATACTCTAATTTTTGCATTTGAAAGCGAGGCTATAGATAACAAAGGTTCTATGGATTTTTTTGTACATTCTGCTTTAAAATCTGTAATAAAGGCAATTTCTTTTGGTTGCCTATATTCCATTTCTCCCGGTATAGCTAATATGGGGCATTTCTTAATTTTGTTGGCAACCTGTATAGTATTGCTGCCAAAGAAAATATCAGCAGATTCATTTAGTCCCTTATTGCCCATTACAACTAGATCAATTTGTTTTGTATAAATGGTTTTTAAAATGATCTTTGTCAGAATTCCTTTTTTTGATATGGTATTGAATTGATGTTGGGGATTCTCATTGTCCAAAATGATTTTATGCTTGGTACTGGTTAAATTCTCATCGGATGCTACTTGCAGTTTTTCCAGCAAATTTTTACCGACCAATAATTTCGGTTTTTTTCGTTGTAAAGGTGTCATTTTGTTAAACACATTTAAAAGATAGAAAGTACATGGTTCTGAAGCCAAAAGTTTGGTAGCATAGAAAAGTGCACAATAAGAGTTGTTTGAAAAATCTGTGGCAACCAGTATATTCTTCATAATTTTAATTTTGAGGAAGAACCATAAAGGGAACATTAATATGTAATCCTATTTTTTTTATAATTGGTTCAATAAATAATCGCTCTAAAAATGTGTGTTTATTCTTGATCATTACAAGAAGGTTGATTTTATATTTAACCTGAAACTCATTAATTGCCTCTATAATACTATTGTCAGGTACTTCATGTAACAAGGCATATGTACCTAGTATTTTTTCAAGCTCTATTTTGTGCTTTTCCTGAATTTCAGTGAGGTCATACCCTGTTCTTACATGCATGACATTTATTCTTGATTTATGTTGTGTGGCTATTGCCAACAAACTTTTCATATTGTCCTTTTTATATTCAATTTCATAATCGGTAGGAAATAATATTTCTAAAGGAGCTTCATATTCAAAATTTGGTGGAACGGCAATTACGGGGCAATTTGCTTTTTTAATGACGTGAACCGTATGTGTACCAAATAAAATATCATTGGCACCGGTAACGCCTTTTGTTCCCATTATTATGACATCAATATTTTCTGTGGTCACGGTTTCTAAAACTTCACTTACTAGTGTGTTAAAAGCAGAATGAACAATAAAAGTATGATTGGGGTTTTGATATTTATGTTCTAGCAAGTCTTTTAATTTCTCTAATTGTGTCATGCTATTTTCTTGAAAAATATCGCCTAAACCAATTTGACCAGGGCTACCAATAATGTATTCCGTTTGATAAATAGGGGGTATATAAGTATGGAGTATATAGAAAGTAGTTTTTATTTTTTTATAGATATTTAACGCGTAACGAATTGCTTCAATTGAATTTTGGGAAAAATCAGTTGGTAAAAGAATTCGATACATATCTATGAAATTTATGGTTAGACATAAAATTAGAGCAGAGGTATTTTATTGACCATGATCTGGGTCAGTTTATTAATGAAATACCCTTGCGAGATGGCATGTAAAAATTAGCTAATGTTTTTGCAATCAATTAATTAAAAGAATCACTCTGTTGCTTGGTTTGCAGTGTAGTGTTTGTTTATCATGAATAAAGAATATGAACACATTTCCATGATTTAATTGGTCTTTTTAAGCTAAATAAAAAAATATAAAGGTTTTTACTCATGTATTACCAGAAAAGGAACAGAAGTGTGGTAGCTGATTTTTTCAACTTTTGGTCTAAACAGAATTCGTTGTATGAAATTCAAGTTTTTTGCGACCATTACAATGATATCTAAATTGCAACTTTCAACAAAATTTTGAACCGCAATATCTAATTTTTTCTCTTTCAGAATATGAAATGAATAGGCAATATCTTTAAAATATTCTATTAGAAATTCACGATTTTTTAATTGTTCTAAACTAAGCCCGTTACCTTTAGATGCGACGTATAAAAACCGAATGGCAGAATGATGTAATAAGATGGTATCTTTTATTTTTTTCATAATTTCGGCATCATACCCTATTAGAAAATCTGTAGGAAAGCCTATTTCTTTTGGGTCTTGATATGTTGTGTTTTCTGGTACAGCCAACAAGGCACATGGCACCTTTGTAATTACATTACCTGTATTGCTCCCTATAGAAACTGCTTTTGTACCCGATGCTCCTTTGGTACCCATTATGATCAAGTCAATCTTTTTATTTAAAACTTCCTTCTTTATAGAATCGGTAAAAAAGCCATAGACGGCTATTGTATGAAACGCATGCTTAGTATTGGAAGGTAGTTTTTGAATCTTTTCTAGTAATGATTTTAGTTTTTTTCTGCTTTCTGTTAAAATACTTTCTTCGAGTATTTCTGGTGGTACGAACATAGTGGGTTCACTACCTGAATAGGGTTTGATACCATTTATATGAATTATGTAAAAAGTACACGCTACTTTATTAAATAAGGATATTCCATAAACAAGTGCATTCCATGCATTTTCAGAGAAATCTGTAGGTATCAGTATGTTTTTCATAGCATGCAGTTGTTTATATCTATTTGAAATTTAAACTTATTAGTTTAGTCATAATTATTCTGCATGTGTCACATGTTTTAATTCTAACCATGCTAAAGCTGCAGGTCCTAAAACTGCTTGTGCACTGGTAGCTTTCGATATTAGAACCTCTATTTTACCTTTATAGACATTAAATAGGCGTTTCTGCATATGTGTTTTTATAGGCTTTAGAAGAATATCGCCAGCTTTGCTTAAACCGCCAGACAGTATAAAAGCCTCTGGGTCTAAATGAGCAACGGTATCGGCCATTTTGCTTCCTAGAATTTTACCCGTTCTTTCAAAAGCTGTCATTGCAATTATATCGCCCTTTAGTGCGGCATCAGAAATATCTGTTCCCGTCATTTCCTCAAAATTAATTTTTCTTAATAACGAGTCTTCACACCTTTCTGCCATTAGTTCAAAAACGGTTCTTTTAATACCGGTTACAGAGGCATACGTTTCTAAACAACCTTGTAATCCACAATTACACATTCTTCCGGCTGGGTCAACATTTACGTGGCCTAGTTCTCCGGCAGTACCATGCTCTCCGATCAATAGTTTACCATCTACTATAATTCCACTTCCAAGACCGGTTCCTAAAGTTAGGGCTACAAAATTTTTCATTCCTTTTGCATCCCCAAAAAGCATTTCTCCAAGAGCAGCTGCATTTGCGTCATTTGCCAATGAAACGGGTAGTTTAAATGTTTGAGCAATTATTTTTTTTATAGGTGTGATCGTGCCCCATTTTAAGTTTGGCGGATTTTCGATTTGCCCGGTGTACGAATTGGCATTTGGGGCTCCAACACCTATAGAAAGTATTTGTATTTCGTCATTCCATTTAAATATCAATGCTTCTGCCTCTAACTTTAATTTTTCCATAAAATTTGAGAATGGGTTTTGAGCATTGGTATTAAATACAATTTTATCTAAAACCTTACCTTCTCTATTTACAAGACCTACTTTGGTAAAGGTTCCACCTATATCAATGCTTAATACTACCTCTTGCGACATTTTATTATGATTAAAAGTTTATGATTCTTTTCTATCGTTATTTTAGGTGAAATCTGTTTTTTTCCGAATTTAAATTCTAACAGTTATGCCGTTACAGAATCTCTTTTTTCATCTCTATTTTTATCCGGCACTTGCTGATTATTGGGTATTGTGATGAAAGGAATTGCAATATGGAACCCTATTGCGTCTACATTTGATTTTTCTCTAAGCCTTTCCAAAAAAGAATGTTTTCTATTAATCATTACCAGTAGGTCAGGTTTGTTTTCCGTAATATATTCATGAATTGCTTGTGGCATTAACTTTCCTCTTTCCTCGACAAAACTTGGCTCAAGCTTTTTGAAGTGATCGGCAAGAACTTTTATATTCATCTTTTGTTCCTCGTTCAAATCATACTCTTCTTTAATATGTAAGATGGTTAATTGGGCTTTTAGTGTATTTGTAAGGGTATATAAGATGTGCAAATTTTTCTTTTGATATGATTGTCTATAATCTGTTGGGAAAACAATAGATTTTATTTCTTTAAACTCATACCCAGAAGGCACGGTCAATACGGGAATTGTAGATTTTCTTATAATGTGTACTGTATTTGTTCCTAAAAAAATTTCTTTTGCGCCGGTTGCACCTTGTGTACCCATAACTATAAAATCAAATATATTAGTTTCGGTAAGTTCTTTAACCTCGTTGGTAAGAGTATTAAAGGCAGATCTGATCTTAAAAATATGTTTAGCGTTTTTATATTTCAGTTTTATATCTACGAGTGTCTTATCTAAGCCTGCCTGAGCAATGTCTACACCCTTATCTGGAACAGCGCTAAAAGTTGGTCCGCCAATTATATAATCTATTCGGTAGAAAATAGGGGTATAGGTATGAAGTATATGAAATTCGCATTTCTCATTTTTAAAAAATTCTAGGGCATAGCAAATTGCGTTCCATGCATTATTGGAGAAGTCGGTAGGCAAGAGAATCTTTTTCATAAGTGTTTATTTAAATTTTATCTTGGTAGGTTCTGCATAACCAAAAATGGAATTTTAGGGTTTAATCCAATATTTTCTACTGTTGATTTATATAGCATATCTTCAAGAAATGAGTGTCGTGCATTGACCATTACCAATAGATTAATGTCATTTTTTAAAATGAATTCCATAATGGCCTCTCCTTTGTTTTTAACGGGCGAACGCTCATGAAATATAAAGGCATCGGGTAAAGATTCTTGTAAAAACAACTTGTTGTCAGCTTGTCGATGACTTAGGTCTTCAAAATCTGAAATATAAAGACAATGTACTTTCGATTTAAATTCTGCAGCTAATGTATTTAAGAGTTTAAGCTCTCTTCGTTTATAGGGTAGCATGTAATCTGTAGGAAATAGAATTTTTTTAGGTTGTTGATATTCATAGTTTTCTGGAATCGCCAGAACAGGACATGCAACATATTTAAACACCTGTACGGTATGGCTACCAAATGTTATTTTTTTATTTGCGGTTTTACCCTGGGTACCCATAATAGTTATATCAACATTAATTTCGTTGACAGCATTATTTACGGCATCTACTAATGCTTCAAAAGAAGAAATATATTCAAAATGGTGTTTTGGGTTGTGGTAGGTTTTGGTAAGATCGGTTATTAATTTTTTAAGCGTCTCATCTACATAAATACGGGTTATTTTTTTTGGTTCTTCTATTGAATTACCTCCATTGCTTTTAAAAGGGCCGTACACCTCGTCTGCATAGGCATGTAAGAAATAGAAGTTGGTACGCTCACATTTGTATAGTTGAAGTGCATATTTTATAGCATGCATTGCATTGGTGGAAAAATCGGTCGGAATTAAAACTGTAGTCATACTATTTTTAATGAGTACTTAAAAATATTTCTCTCTTTACTTGATTGCAATGACATAGGTCATTACAAATATGTAAGAACATTTAGAATGTTTATTCTTGAAGCGACAGTAGCGGAATGCTTGTTTTAAAACTAACTTCTTCTACCGTAGTATCTAGAAATAATGTTTGCAATAGATTATAATCTTTTGAAATCATTATTATAAGATCGGCATTCAGGCTTTCTGAGAATGATTGAATTCCATGTTCTATCTTTTTAGACACGACCCTGTGAAAGTTGATATTGTTAGGTATTTTTAAAGAGAGACGCTTTGCAAATTGTTTTTGAAGTACTTCAATCTCCTCTAAAAGTGGAATTTTTGATTTGGTAACATATAGTAAATTAATATGTGTACTCTTTGAAGTTATATATTTTGAAATTTTAAATAAGGTGGTATCGTCATAGGCAATTTCAAAATCAATTGGTAATACTACCTGTTCAAAGTCTTTGAACTTTGCATTTTCTGGAACTACTAGTGTATCACATTCTACATTTGTAATTACATCGCCAGAACGACTACCACTGAAAAACTCTTTAATTTCAGAAGCGCCTTTGGTTCCCATTATTATGAGCTCAATTTTTTTTTCTTCAATATGTCTTTTAATGGAGGATAAAAAATAACCTTGCTCGCAAATTGATGTAAAATGATGATGTTCTTTTTTTGAGGAAATTGCCATGATGAATTTTTCCAAGTCTTTTAATTTTTTATTTATGGCTTTAGGTTCTAGTTCTACCAGAATATTTGTACCAAACTCATAGATAGGTTTTTCTGTGAATTTTGAAGCTTCAATGTTGATATATAGTAAGTAAAACTGGCATGGGGATTCTTTGAATAGGTCAAGTGCATAACGTATGGCATTCTTTGAGTTTTTGGAAAAATCTGTTGGGATCAAAATATTCTTCATCGGTCTTACTTTTTATTCAACGAAAAATACTTTTGATTACAAGCAATTACTATGATTTTAATCATTGGTGGTTTTACAAATGCATCATATTTTTAAAAGATTCAACTAAAATCTAGAGAAAATGAACTACACATATGAAATAAAGAATGAGCTATATAAAAGCTTGGGCAATTTGTTTTATGCGGTTGCCATTTGCGATGGTAGTGTTTATTTAAAAGAATGGGATAAAGTTGAAGAAATGGTAAGAAAGTATTGGCGAAAAATGGATAATTCTAAAGATAGCAATGGAACAGATTTAGTAGATCAAATAGAAATTATTTTTGATTGGCTTTTAGAATATGAAAAAACAAGTGATGAATGTTTTGAAGAGTTTAGAGAATTCTATGAAAAAAATCCACAGGTCTTTACTAAAAAAGTCAAATCATTGATTAAGAAAACTTCCAAAGCCATTGCCAATTCGTTGTTGAAAAAAAATGAGTCGGAAAAAAAGATTTTAAAAAGAATCGATTTGTTATTAAAATAGAATGTGGATTTAGCTAATTTTTTACTTGATATGGTTTTTTAGCTATTTAGATTTCAAGGTCAAGACAGGTAAATTTGCATGGTTGGCTATATCTTCTCCAATGCTTCTACTTCCTAAAAGAAAATGGGCAAAAGGTTTTCTGCCTCTTGTAGGTATGGCGATTATATCAAAGTTTCCTTTTTTAGAATAATTCATAAGGCCATGCTCTACGCTATAATCGTTATAGATGGTAACCTCTTGCTCAATTGTATTTGACTTATAAAAGAATTTTGATATGCGTTCTTCAATTTCTGTATTACTGCTAAAATCGTAATAAGGGGTATTAATATAGATTAGATTTAATTTTGCAGAAAAACTAGCTGCAAACTCCCTTACATTTTTATAGGGTAAAATGGAACTTTCTGTAAAGTCGCATGCAAATAATATGTTTTCAATTTTAAATCCGGAATTTGGTGTTTTAATGACAAGAACGGGAACATCTGCTGATCTTACTACTTTTTCTGTGTTTGATCCAACAAAAGCATCGCTTAGACCACTGGTGCCATGTGAGCCCATTACAATAAAGTCAATATGCTGTTCTTGGGCCACCGTGTTCAATTCCTTAAAATCTTTATAATTTTGAATAATTTCTCTTACTTTTATTTGCTCCAGATAAGGTTTGTTCAAAAAGGGTTTAAAACGTTTTCTAGCAAGATCCATGTAATATTTGGCTTCTTCATATTCTTGGTCTTCATCTTTTGAAAGAACTGCCTCAGAAATGCCCATCATATGCAAAACGATAATTTCTGCTTGTATTTTTTTTGCTATTATCGCTGCAACATGTAATGCATATTCAGAGTGTTTCGAAAAATCTACCGGGACTAATATTTTTTTCATGTTATATGGCTTTTTTACTTTGTTCAAATTTCTCTTTGCGTTTTCTTAATTGCCGGTCTAGATCTTTTATAGTATTGGCAGCTGATTTTTCAAAGTTGTTTTCGTTAGATTTTGCAAATAATCTAGGTCCTGGTGCACTAATTTGTATTTCACAGATTTTATCATTGCCATCTGTACTGTTTCCCAATTTGAAAAAAACCTCGGCACGAATGATAAACTGATATTTGTGTTGAAGTTTTTGAAGATTTCGGGTGACTATTTCACTTAGCGAGTTGCTTTCAGGCATATGAAGGTATTGGAAATTGACGGTCATAAATTTATTTTTTGGTTATGTTCAAAAATATTAATGTCGTTCTTTTCTTAAAATGACTTGTGTCATTTCAGTACCTGATTAATATTTTAAAATTTATGGCTCATCATAAAAACAAACTACTATGGCACTTAATTTTAATAAATATGCAGCAGAGGGTAATACTTTTATAAAGGACTATGCCAAAGAAATGAATATGGCAAATGATACAGATAAAGCAGGTAGAATTTTTACAGCAATTATGCATGCACTTAGAGACATAATACCAATGGAAGAGTCATTGCAGTTTATATCTCAATTACCAATGTTTGTAAAAGCGGTCTATGTTAATGGTTGGGCGGTAAAGAAGAATAAGCCCAAAATAAAAAAAATGGAAGATTTCTTAGATTTGGTTCGTTCTCATGATTATCCGGCAGCAACTAATGATTTTGAATATAACAACGAGGTGGCTGAACGCTATGTAGACACAACCTTTATTTATCTAAGAAAATATATTTCTTTGGGTGAAATGGAAGATTTGAGAGACAATTTGCCTAAAGATTTAAAAAGTATGATCTACTTAAATATGATGTTTTAAAATTAATATCAAATTGGCAGTAGTAGTAAATTAGTACAAATTAATAGTAAACTAATATCTAATTCTTTCAGTTTACTACAAATTTAGATTAGTCTCTAATTTATCATTTACTGCCAAATAAAGTATCAGATATTTTAATAATCAATGAAGTATTATTTTATTTGGAAATGAGGTGATTAATCATTTAATAATACCTTCTTTTTCCAGTTGTAGCATTATTCTTTTAACATAATCTTCAATAATAGAAGTTATGTTATTTGGATCAACGATATCAAATGTGCCCACCCAAACTAATGATTCGTCATCATCGGTCTTTAAATTGTAAATGGAAGTTTCGATATGAAAAATTTTATAATTTGAGTAGTATTCAGGTGTGTAGTATACATTTTGAAAACGGTAGTAGTAACGACCAAATCGATACCAATTATTTCCAATAGTATAATAGCCAGAACTATAATCTTGTTTGTCATCTATACCAACAACTGCGGTAATTGCAATAGCGTCATAGCCCTTGTTCAACAGTTCTTTTTTAAGGGTGTCTATTTCTGATAGATTTTTTTGTGAATCGGTAAATGACCTGCCGATCTCTCTAGTACTTTCAACCGCATTAATACCTCTATGATATAGGGCATCTTTCAATTCTTCCTCAAAAATTTTACGCGCCGTTAAGTTATTTGTCATACCTATAACCAACATTTTTTCGGGTTTGAAGACCGTAATTTCCTTGTTTTTCCAACTATCTATAAATCTTGTAGAAGAGCAAGCTGTCAATAGAACAATCATTAAAATATAGCCTGTTTTTTTCATCATTTTTAATTTAAAACTTGTAGATGAAACTAGTTTGTAAGTTGGCACCTTACAATGATGTAAGTCAGCCTATTCTGTAATGCCGATTCATTTTAAATCAAAAACTATGTTCACATGACCAGCATCATTTTTAAATACGCCATAGCTAAATATTTTTGAAAAAACATAAAACCCAATTATCATGAAATATTTTATACTGACAGTTTTAATAGTAATCGTCTCGCTACCGGTTACAATAAGCGCTCAAGATTTAAAGGATATTGATGAAATTGCCCCTTTTAGTGAAGGTTTGGCAGCTATAAGAAGGGGAGAACAATGGGGCTTTATTAACGAAATGGGAGATTTGGTAATTCCTTTTAGGGATGATATCTATTGGGATAAAAATGCAGATATAACAAAATTAGATTTATCGGGTGTGCGTTACCCTATGTTTAAAGAAGGTAGATGCTTAATTAGTGAAATTGTAGAGGACGGTATTACTGTTGTAGGCTTTATGGATACTGCAGGGAAAGTTATTATAGAACCACAATTTTTAAATATTTATCCTTTTAAAGATGGTTATAGTACAGGCGTTTTATTTGATAAAGCCTATAAAGGTGAAAATGAATTTAAATTGAAAATTTATGATTTTAAATTCTTTGATGTACTAGTGGATACTTCTGGCGAGATTGAAGAATATTTTGAAAGACGACATAATATTCAAATGACCAAAAGACGATATAAATTACCACCCATAATGGCAAAGCGATTAGTGGGTAATTTGGTTGCATTACGTAGCGAAGGTGATGGCTGGGAGATACGTAAAATAGAATACAAGTAGCGTAAGAACAGCTTTATTAGAATGCATTATAATTATTTTTTGTCTTCAGAAGACAATGCTCTTTGAATATAAAACTGCTATGTTTTATGAATTACCTAATTAAAAGCTTCACGAAATGAGAACTAAAATAACTATGTTGCTGCTTGGCTTTCTCTTGCTTAACTGTAAAGATCAAACACCTGCTATAAAACAAATAGGCAATACTGGTGTAACACAAGAAAAATCAATTACGCCTGTTCCTTCCGTAATAAATGATTTCGGTGAATTTATCGGTATTGTTTTTTCAGACTCCTTAACAGTTGATGATGTTTTTAATTTTAAAAAGATAGACGTAAGTAATGTTATTACTAGTATTGATATGTCGCAATCTGTAGTACTTTACAATAAAATGACTAAGCGAGAAAAGGCAACCTCTTTTCCGATTTTTGAAGTTAAGAATACGAACAATGTAATTTTGCCCGTACAAGGTCTAGGTTTTGGTGGTCCAATCTGGGCGATAGTTTTATTGGATACAAATACATTGGAAATTAAAAATATAGCATTTGATCATTTTGCCGAAAGCGATGGGTATGGGTCAGCAATGACCCAGCCTTCTTTTGAGAATGAATTTATAGGCTCAATTACAAATTTAGATGATGATACGTTTGTAATGCAAAAAAACTTGGACCGTAGAATTGATGATGGTGTTATTATTGACGGAATATCTGGAGCAACAATGACCAGCGCGGGTGCTATGCAAATGGTCAACCAAGGATTAAAACAGTATAAAGAATATTTAAGACCCTAAACGTTGAAAATAGAAGAGCATCGTATTTAAAAATTTAAACTAAAGGCTATGAAAATATTATACAGCTAAAAGATTTAAATGACAAAATATATTGCTGTTGAAATTTTACTATTCAATAGGTTTTAGACCTTTCCACCTTCTGAGATTTGGAAGGGTGCTATGTGCCATAATAGTAGCATCTTCTCTTCGCATTCCTCTTTTTTCTGCAAAAGCGATATTCTGTTCTATTTTCTGTTCAAGTGTAATACCGTGGTCCACAAATTTTCCTTTTACAAAACAGAATCGGCAGTAGTCTGTGTTTACGGTACTATCTTTATTGGTTCCAAAATCTATTAAGTGATGCATTGGCATTCCACAACTTTGACAAATATTAATTGATGGATTCATTTCTTTGAATTTTAATTCTTACGCTAACAACCAATAAATTAGTTTTATTAACTAGCTTATTAAATGATTTTGGTCAGGCTGGTTATTTTTTTCGTAAAACCAAAGATGCGAATAACCCTAACCCATCAAAAGCTGGATTAGTTGGATGATTGTAGCCAAGCCCGTTAGACAAATGAAATCTGTTTATACCTAAAACTATTTGTTTGTTTTCGTTAAAATGTATGGCTAAACCTAAACCTGGTCTTGCAGTAAAATTAAGTTTGGTACCCTGATTGGGAAATCTTTCAAAAGTATAAAGTATACCGCCGCCCACATCAATGAATATTTTCATTTTTCCTAAATGTAAAGAATACCACCTTAGAAGAAAAGAAGTGCCAAGTCCAAAATTTTCTTGTTTAATTTTTGCTGAATTTTCAGAAGTTCCTACTACTTGAAAACCATTGGTTTTTGAGAGGTCTACAAAACTAGAAATGGTCAAATTTTTCAATAACATTGAACCGTAGCCGGCTCTTAGTGAATAGCATTCTAAAGAAGAATCAAAACCAGATACATGCTCAAACCCTAATGAGAAGATTTTCCCGCCTTTTTCATAAAAATCACTGCTGTAATTATGTTGAGCATTTGTTACATGAAAGGATATAAGAAAAGTAATTACAAAAAGAAATTGTTTCGGTATTTTTTGAATAGTATCACGTTCGTTCTTGGGTATAGTTTTATTTAACTGCATACATCTTCCTTATTGAATCCGCATAGTTGTAAAACCTGATTGTCTCTGCTGCCATTACGGTAAATAGTAATCCCTTTTAAATTATAATTCCAAGCAGTTTTGTAGATTTCAGATACCTCTTTAAACGTAGTGGTATTCGGTAGGTTTATCGTTTTTGATACAGCATTATCTGTATATCTTTGAAAAGCACTTTGATGTAATAAATGATACTTCCATGAAATTTCTAGACTTGTTTTAAAAAGGTTTTTTATGTGTTTTGGTATATTTTTTACATGTTGTATACTACCCTTTTCTATAATTTCAGAACGTAGTTGTTCTGACCATAACCCCAAAGATTTCATTTTGTCAATGAATGTTGTATTTATCTCCATTTGGGTATTATTCTCTAGTATACCGGTTCTTTTGAACGCAAGTGCATAAAGCGGCTCAATAGCGTAAGAGGTATTGGCAATTATTGAGATGCTACCGGTTGGGGCTATACTATTACAAGTGGCATTGCGCAAAATCATATGAGGGGCAAAACTACTTTGTTTCCATGAAGGAAAACAACCTCTTTTCTTTGCTAATGATTGTGAGGCATTGTAACTTTTTTCATGAATAAACTTCATAACAGTTTCAGCAAGTTCTACAGCTTTATTGGAAGCATAAGGTATATCTAGCAAAATCAAAAGTTCTGCCCACCCCATAACGCCCAAACCTATTTTTCGATTAGATAGGGTTATTTCTTCTATGTTTGGTAATACAAAGTAATTACAACTTATAACATTGTCTAAAAACCTAATAGCAATTATAATGGTTCTTTCAAGCTTTTTCCAATCTATTTCAATGTGGGTTGAATTCTGTAGAATCATTTTTTTTAAGTTAATAGAGCCCAGGTTGCAACTCTCGTAATTGAACAACGGTACTTCTCCACAAGGGTTGGTACTTTGTATCTTACCTAGTTTTTTCAGTGGATTGTTTTGATTAATCGTATCTAAAAAAATTAGCCCTGGATCTCCTGTTTTTAAGGCTTGTTCTATTATTGAGTCCCAGAGTTTTTTGGCACTCAAGGTTTTTGAAATCTTATTTGTACGTGGGTTTACCAATGACCAATCTTTGTCTTCTTCAAGTGCGTGCATAAAATCATTGGTAATACCCACAGAAATATTGAAGTTCTGTAAACTTTGTAAATCAGATTTAGAGGAAATAAATTCTTCAATATCAGAATGGTTTATATTTAAGATACCCATATTTGCACCACGTCGTTTGCCCGCTTGTTTGACATACTCGGTGGCAGTATTATATATTTTCATAAAAGAAACAGG
Organism: Maribacter caenipelagi; assembly: GCF_004364175.1. Lineage (GTDB taxonomy): Bacteria > Bacteroidota > Bacteroidia > Flavobacteriales > Flavobacteriaceae > Maribacter > Maribacter caenipelagi. The sequence goes on from NZ_SNZW01000013.1 coordinate 328,670, forward strand.
ACCGGCAGAAGAGCCTTCAGATGATGAAATAAAATCATCTTTAGGTCTAATTTTCGAAAAATTATAGCCTGTACCACCGCCATTATGATGAATTAAAGCAGCATTTTTAAGAGTTGTGAATATGGTATTAAGATTATCTTCAACTGGGAGTACAAAACAAGCGCTTAGCTGACCATTTGGTAAACCTGCGTTCATAAGTGTCGGACTATTTGGTAAAAATTCAAGATTACGCATTACCTTATAGAATCTATCAAACCATAAATCATTATTCTCATTTTCTACGGTCACTATATGTCTAGCAACTCTTTTGAAAAGATCGTCCGGTGTTTCTATTCCATCTGTTTGGCGTAAATAACGCGCTTTTAGTAGCTGTCGAGCATTTGAACTTAGATAGATCATACAGAAATATTCTCTATTACTGTTCTCAGTTTTTTGCGTACGGTTTCGGCTATTTTAATTAAAGATTCGTTATTTACGGCTTTCATAGACGCTGCCGGGTCTACTGCGGCAATCTCTATGGTGTTCTGCTCCTTTTCTTGCAAAATAACATTGCAGGGTAGCATGGTTCCAATTTTGTCTTCTGCCTTTAATGCTTCATAAGCCAAAGAGGGGTTGCATGCACCTAGTATTTTGTAATTATGAAAGTCTACATCTAATTTATTTTTAAGAGTTGCTTTCATATCTATTTCAGTAAGTACACCAAAACCCTCCTTTTGTAGCGCTTCTTTTGTTAGTAGTACTGCATTGGCAAATGTTGAATTCTTTAGTTTAGTTAAAAAGTAATAATCCATAATATGATGTTTCAACGGTTTTGTAGCCTTAAGCATTTACGCTCAAATCTTTCTTAGTAGTTGTGTTAGACATGATCCATGAATTCAATTCTTCCACATCATTTTTTTTACACAGTTGTGTACCTTCTGTCATGGTAGCGGCTGTGCCACAGGCTACACCGAATTTTACCACTTCGGTAAAAGGTTTGCCTTGTGCCAGGGCATAGACCATACCTGCTACCATACTATCTCCTGCACCAATGGTGCTTTTTTGATGCACTATAGGGGCCGCAATATATTCGACTTCTTCATTGGTGACCATAATAGCACCTTGCGAGCCTAATGAGATTACCAATATCTCACAAGTATTATTTCTAATAAACTCTTTGGCGACCTCTTCTACATCTAAAAAAGAAATGCTCTTTACGCCGCAAAGCGTTGCCAGTTCGCCTAAATTGGGCTTTAATAAATAAGTGCCTGCTTGCGCACCTTGTATAAGCGCTTCACCCGAGGTGTCAAGAATAAACTTTGCTTTTTCCTTTTGGGCTATTTTTGAGACCTGGGCAAAATAATCTTTTGGCATACCTGGGCAAAGGCTTCCACTGGCTATTAAAAAATCACCAGGCGCAAGTACCGACTCTACCTGCCTTAATGAATTTTTCCATTCGTACTCATTCACTAAAGGACCAGGCATGCCAAATCTAAACTGTTGGTTGTTCGTTGTATCGGTTACTGATAGATTTTCACGCAACCAGCCAGCAATTGGTATTACCTGTTGCGCAATTTCTAAATCAACCAGTAAATCATGCATTTGTGTCCCGGTTGGGCCTCCAGCCATATACATACAGAAAGATGTACCCCCTAGTTCGTTTATTACACGAGAAATATTAATTCCACCACCACCAGCTTCAAAAATGGGTGCGGCACAGCGCAATTTACTATTCGGTTTTATACCTGCTACTGTAGTACTTTTATCAATGGCGGGATTGACGGTAAGGGTAATTATCTTTTTCATCTTTAGTCCTTTTTATTGCTATGATAGCATCAAATATAGTAGTTAAGTGAAAATTTGTAAATGACCAAAGTCATTGTTAAACAAATGCTTACGAAATAATTTCATAAAAATTTTCTGTATGAAGGGGTTCTTGGAATTAGGTAAGGTTTTAGGTATAAAAATTGAAATACATTGGACGTTCGCCTTGTTACTAATATGGATCGGATTGGTAGAGTTTGAAAATAGCGGTAATCTTGAAAAAGTTATTACCAGCCAAGGATTAATTTTGGTTCTAATGGCTTGTGTAGTGCTACATGAACTAGGTCATGCCCTAATGGCGAGAATGTACAATATAAAAACAAAGTCCATTATATTATTACCTATAGGAGGGGTGGCTACATTAGATAAAATATCAAAAAAACCAAAACAAGAATTATTAATAGCGTTAGCAGGACCCGCGGTCAATTTAATTATTGTTCTCTTATTGGCCTTGTTTATTCCTTTACGTAGCTACTTTAACTTTGATACCGTTCTTATTGATGAACAACTTTACCAACCTACGTTTCAAAATTTTTTGTTTTACCTATTAATTGCAAACCTAATATTGGTAATCTTTAATTTAATACCTGCTTTTCCAATGGATGGTGGTCGCGTACTCAGGGCACTTTTATCTTTTAGATTAAGTCGTGTTGAAGCTACCAGTATAGCTTCGGGTATTGCACAAGGGTTGGCCACTTTGTTTTTTATTGTCGGATTATTGTTTAGTCCGTTTTTAGTATTGATAGCCTTTTTTATTTTTTTTGGTGCCTATGGTGAAAATCAAATGGTAAAACAGTATGCTATATTAGAGGGGCATACTGCTAAAGAAGCAACGCTGACCAATATTACCTTATTGAATTTGGCTACAAAAATCGATGAGGTCATAGAGCTGGTTTTATCTAGTACTGAAAAAGATTTTGTGGTTTTTGACAACCAACGAATAGAGGGTGTGCTAAACCAGAAACAAATTATAGAAAATGCAAGATCAAGAACTCTTTTGGTGGGTGATATTTTAGATAGGTCAGTTGGTTTTATTGATGCAAATACCCCAATTACAGAGGTTTTGGAGCGTATGCAAAAAGAAAAAAACAATTTCTTTCCGGTTACCGAAAACGGTGAAATTATTGGGGCCATTGATAGGTCTAATATTAGCGAGTTTATTCTTTTAAAAAGCACTGAAAATCAATAGCGTATTTCAAATTATAATGTTGACGCTTCTACCTTTTGTTTTGTTTGTCGGTTAGTATAATTTGATTTATCCTAATCTTACTTACTCATTAAATGAGACAACTATACCTTTTGTGATCAGTATATCTATTATAATTTTTTCGAGCAGAATGCTTCAATTTTAGACCGTACTTTTTTCTGTATTTAGATAGTACTGACGCAGGTCATTTCGTTTTAAAGTGCTGTTTTTCAGATTTGTATTCTAGAATATTTTGGGGTTTACAAGTTTGTTGTACTCTAATTCAATGCTAACTAAAATTACTATAAGTCATGAAAGTAGAACAAATTTATACAGGCTGTTTGGCGCAGGGTGCATATTATATAGAAAGTAACGGTGAAGCTGCCATAATAGACCCATTACGTGAAGTTGAACCTTATATTAAATTGGCAAAAGAACGCAAGGCAAAAATTAAATATGTTTTTGAAACTCACTTTCATGCAGATTTTGTTTCAGGTCATATTGATTTGGCAGACAAAACAGGCGCAGACATCGTATATGGACCAACAAGCATGAAAACGACCTATAACATTATTGTTGGTAAAGATGGGCAAGAATTTAAGTTGGGTAATTCAAAGATTAGATTGATCCATACTCCTGGTCATACTATGGAAAGTAGTTGTTATTTGTTAATTGATGAAAACGGTAAAGAGACATCTCTTTTTACTGGCGATACGTTGTTTATTGGTGATGTTGGTAGACCTGATTTAGCGCAAAAGGTCATTGCTGAGCTTACCCAAGAAAAATTGGCAGGGCACTTGTATGATTCGTTACGTAATAAAATTATGCCCTTACCAGACGATATAATCGTATATCCTGGCCATGGTGCCGGTAGTGCTTGTGGTAAAATGATGAGCGATGAAACAACCGATACTTTAGGCCATCAAAAAAAGACCAATTATGCTTTAAGAGAAGATATGGGCAAAGAAGATTTTATTGATGCCATTCTCACAGGTTTAACACCGCCACCAGGTTATTTTCCTCAAAATGTGATGTTAAATATACAGGGTTACGAAAGTATTGACGAAGTTATCAAAAAAGGCACTAAACCATTATCAGTTGATGAATTTGAATTATTATGGAAAGAAAAGTCTGCTGTGATTATCGATACTAGAGAAGCTCAGGTTTTTGCTAAAGAATATATTCCAGATTCGTATAATATAGGTATTGACGGAAGTTTTGCCAACTGGGTAGGAACAACTATTGTAGATGTTAAAAAACCAATATTGATAGTTGCGGAAAAGGATAGGGAAGAAGAAGTGGCAACTCGCTTGGCTCGAATAGGTTTTGATAACACCTTAGGATATTTAAAAGGTGGCATAGATGCTTGGAAAAAAGCAGGTAAAAAAACGAGTACAATACCAACTATTGAAGTAAAAGAACTTGCACATAAAATGATAGATACCGATGTACATATATTAGATGTACGTAGGGCAAGTGAATACAATAGTGAACATATTGAGGGAGCCATTAATGCTCCACTTGACTATTTAAATGATAGTATGACCAAGATTGATAAGAGCAATACATACTATGTTCACTGTCGAAGCGGATATCGTTCAATGGTTTTTGTGTCAATTCTAAAATCATTGGGGTATAATAACTTAATAGATATTAAAGGAGGTTTAAAAGCAATAAAAGAACTGGGTAAATTTAAATTATCCGATTATCGTGAACCTACTACAATGCTTTAATTTAAAATCAAGCAAAATGAAAACAAGGTACCAAATATTGATTATCGGGGGTGGCACGGCCGGTTTAATGACAGCTAGTAGCTTATTACGTAAAAACCCTAAGTTACAGGTAGGTATTATAGAACCATCTGAAGATCATTGGTACCAACCCGCTTGGACTTTGGTAGGTGCCGGTACTTATAACTATAATGATACTAAAAGACCAATGGCAGAAGTAATTCCGGCAAATGCCGATTGGATCAAAGATAGTGTCAACTCTATAGACCCTAAGAACAATTCCGTTGGTTTAAAATCTGACAGAAATTTGGTCTATGAATATTTAATTGTAGCCCCTGGTCTTAAGTTAGATACCAGTTTAGTAGAAGGTTTATCAGAGGCGATTGATAAAGGGGTGGTATGTAGTAACTATACAAACCCAAACCATACGTGGCAAGTTATTAAAAACTTTAAAGGTGGTACGGCATTGTTTACACAACCACCTAAGCCCTACAAGTGTGGTGGTGCACCACAAAAGATAATGTACTTGGCAGATGACCATTTTAAAAAAATGGGTGTTAAGAAAAAGACTAAAGTTGTTTTTGCAACCTCGGGCGATGCTATATTTTCGGTTCCTGAAATTGCCGATACCTTAATTAAAGTAATAGATAAAAAAGGTATACATATTAAATTTTCTTACGAATTAAAAAAAATAGAAAGTAAGAAACAAATAGCTTGGTTTTTGGTAAGTCCGCAATCGAAAGAGCATAATCCGGTAACGCTAGATATTTTAAAAGAGAATGGTTTAATAGGTATAAAATACAACATGTTACACCTTGTACCACCAAATACTGCTCCAGACTTCATAATAAATTCAACACTTGCAGATTCCTCTGGATGGATGGATGTTAATCAATATACCTTACAACATACTAAATATTTGAACATATTCGGTTTAGGCGATGTAACCAATGTGCCTACATCTAAGACCGGTGCAGCAATACGTAAACAGGCCCCTGTTGTGGTACAAAATATTTTGTCGTTGATAAGTAATAACAATTTAAGCTCTAAAAAGTACGATGGGTATTCTTCATGCCCTTTTGTTACCGGGTATGGAAAAATGGTGTTGGCCGAATTTGATTATACGAAAAAATTTACTCCAGATCCTAAGTTAAAGCGAATGCTTATTAGAGATTCTTCAAAAGAACATTGGCGACTTTGGATTCTTAAAAAATATATACTCCCATATTTATATTGGCACAAAATGCTTAAAGGAAAAGAGGTGTAGCTATGTTATTTCTTAACTAAAATATAAATTTTTTAAAGGACAGCTATACAGTTTTTTCAAGCAAATTATAGGCTGTAAAACACAGTTGTATTTTTATATTTAATTGAGCTATAATGACTTGAATCATTTCGATGTTTTGTTTGATAAAATACATTTGTTAAAGAAATTTATTAAAACTAAAACAATGAAAAATTTATTCTTATTACTACTATTTATAATGTTGGGAACAAGTATAAACATTGCCCAGGATCAAGTACAAGATCGTGATCAAGACCGGCTCATGATGGTAGATGGCGATGTACTTCAAATTCGAGATCGTGATCAAATTCGTTTGCAAGAACCTATCATTTTAAATGATGGTACAGTCGTCAACCCAGACGGTTCGTATGTAACTAAAGACCGCGAGAGATTAGTTTTAAAAAATGGTGAATGCCTAGATAATGATGGTATCAAGTATAGAAATGAATACCAATATAGATATAAGGTTAAGCGAGAAAATACGGGGTTAAATCAAGCTCAGATTAACGAGCGTAACCAAAATAGATATCAAATAATGAAGATTGATGGTGAAACCTATCAAATAAGAAACAGGGAACAAAATCGAATTCAAAATCAAATAAATCTTGGTGACGGTATCATAGTAAACCCAGATGGATCTTATCAAAATGAAAAGCGAGAACAACTGCGCCTTAAAGAAGGGGAATGTTTGAATATGAACGGTGCTATGTTCAAAAATCTTTATCAACATCGTAAAATGATGGTTCAAAAAAATAAGATGATCAATAGAAATACGATTAAATCTGGCGTAAAGAAACCTAAGACCATAAAGAAGGGTAAAAAATCAGGTCAATAAAGACATTTTAATACACTAACACTAATTTATCATGAACGTTAAAATTCTCTCTTTTTTGTTGTTCTATGGTTTGCCCATAATTTTAATAGCTCAGAATAATAGAGAATTGGCTGAGGAAATCTATAACGATATTGAATCATTTTTTTTGATGGATATTAGCTATATCAACGATGCTGTATTTATGGGAAGGAGAGATTCAATAGCGGCACCTTATATTTATCCATCTCTAGGTTATTATGATGCATCGGGCTTCTTTGTTGATATTTCAGCATCTTATTTAGTTGGGTCAGAAGATAATAGAGTTGACCTATTTATGCCCAGTTTAGGATATACTTTTAGCGACCTTCAATTAAGTGGAAGAATTTCTGCTACCGCATATTTTTTTAATAAAGAAAGTTATAATGTAAAATCTGCGGTGCTGGGCGACATTTCTGGATTTTTAAGTTATAATCTGAAAATACTTGAAGCAACTGTTATGACCAATATCTTTTTTAATGATGGCGATACGACTGACTTTTTTACTGGGCTAATGGTTAACCGTATTTTTTACGTCAATGATCATAATTTTTTAATAAATCCTACAATAAGCCTTTATGCAGGATCTCAAAACTTTTATGAGGTGTATTATAATACAAGCAGGTTGGGTAATCGTAGAGGCTCTGGTCAAGGTATGGGAGCAACAAATTTAAATTCAGCAACTACGGTTGAAATCTCAGAAGCGACTAAATTCAATATTTTAAATTTAGAACTTAGCCTTCCACTACAATATTATCATAAGCAATTCATTTTTTCATTGAATCCAATTCTAGCAATACCTCAAAGTAGTGCTACTATTACAACTGAAGATTCAGTTATTTCTGAAGATTTAGAAAGCACATTCTATTTTACTGCGGGTATTAGTTATTGGCTTGATATGGCTAAAAGAACACCTTAAATTTTTTTTATAGAAATTTATCGGCATGAAATTGAGTATGGCTTGATTTAGATAAGACTGTGAAATATTATTTTTGAAATTAAATTTTTTAAGTTTCAAACTAGTAAAAGAATTCTTTTCTGTATAATCATTCTCGTTGATAAAAAAAGATGGCACGAACTATCACTTTTTATATAATTCGATAAGGGTTATTTCGGGTCTCATACCCAACCTACCAGGAAAACCCATCCATCCCAATCCACGAGTTACATATAGATATTGATTATTTTCTTTGTATAAACCTGCCCAATGTTTGTACTTATACTTAATAGGGCTCCACTTTTTTGTTCTAAAGTTGATTCCTGCTTGCATACCATGTGTATGTCCTGATAGTGTTAAGGCAATATTGGTATGGTGGGCAACTTCTTCTGACCAATGGGTAGGGTCATGAGACAGTAGTATTTTGAAGGTAGATTCTTCTACATTTTCCATTGCCTTTTCCAGATCTCCATATTTTTTAAATTCTGGATTGCCCCAATTTTCAACACCAATAATAGATAAAGACGTATTAGTTTTTTCTATGAATTTTGCTTCGTTTCGTAAAAGTGTAAAGTCTGTTTTTTTATAAAATTGCTGTATCTCATTAAAATTTGCTCGCTTCTCTTTTGGCGATGCCCATTGACTATAATCGCCATAATCGTGATTTCCTAACACAGCAAATTTTCCATCTTTAGCCTTTAGTTTTTTTAGTACCGTGTCCCACCCTCTAAGTTCCCAAGAAAAATTATTTACTAAATCTCCTGTAAAGAAAATTAAATCTGGATGAAGGTCATTTATTTTTTTAATGGCACGTTCTAAAATATGATACTTGTAATTAAAACTACCTAGATGAAGATCAGATATGTGAACTATGCGTACACCATTAAACTGCTGAGGTAAGGTTTCTAATTTTAAATTGATATGATGGACCTTAAAACGGTATACCGCACTAAAAATGGCATAAAGGATGATGAAAAAAGGTAGAAATCCTGAAAAAAGACCTATAGCAGGTATAACAATTAATGAGGTTTCTTGAGAAAACATAAAATTAGAAAAGTAGAGTAGACTAATAACGATTACGAAAATGAATTTGGGTATGAATGAAGAAACCGTTAAACCATATAATTTTGATATTATTAATTGTTGACGTTCTGGAGAAACTAGGTCTAGTTTTATTTTTAGAAGTAGAATAGCGGTAATTAAACCAATGGTAAAAATCCAGAAAAGAATATATATAAGGGTTTTTAAACCTACCGATTCAATTGGCCTTGTTATTGAAAGTAACCAGTAGAACGCCAAAATATCAATACCTAATATGACCAAACATAAAAGAACAATAGAAAATAAAGAATAGGATCGCATGTTATGGTTTATTGCTAAGGTGTTTTTGTATCTTTTATTCTTCTTTCGTCATTTAAAGCAAAAAGAAAACTTTTTACATCTGCCACCCAAGTATCATACATAAAAATGAGGGTAATTTCTTCAATGGTTTCTAAAAGTCCGATAACGATCATACAATAGAATAGCCAGTAAACCGGACCAAAAAATAAAAACCAAATTATAAATACAGCTTGTACAACAGCAGATATTTTTGCTAAATAAGTATGAAACGCAGTTGCCTTGCCATATTTAACAAATGCAATAATCATTTGTAGTAAATAAGGTATAAAAGCGATTAGTATTAATACTACATTCTCTTTAATGAAATTAACTTCAAAGACTAACAGACCAATTAAACCCATGATAAATGTTAACTGATCTCCTATCGAATCTAATTGTGAACCTCTCTCACTCGTAATTTTTAGTTTTCTGGCTAAATACCCATCAATAGCATCGGTACTATAACTTACGAGTAGAAACCAAGTAAACAGTTTTCTTTCATTGAACCATAAAAGAAGTATTAAGATAGGTATTGCTGCTACCCTATAAAATGAAAACCAATCTGCAATATTAAAATTTTTAAATTTCCACATAGGTGTATTTAAACTATTATTTTCTTGTTGTTTACGATGTTTTAAATAGTTGTTTGTTAGCTTAAATCTATAGAAATTAAAGGCTTATGTAAATGATATTTATCATAACATAATGGAAGTACGCTATACTGAACTATAAAATTTAATCACTTGATGTAGTATTGTTCGATGTAAAGAACCTTTGTTCTATACATAGTTTTACATAAAATATAGTTGGGTTTTAGAAGTAACCTTACAAAAAAAAAATACTGACTGACCTACATCATTTTAAACCCTTAAGGCGGAGTGTATTTTTGGTATATAATTAAATGTATAACCTTAAAACAAATTAATATGTCACTAGTAAAATTTAAGAGAAGACCTTTCGGAAACTTGATTACACAAGACTTTTTTGACATGGACGATTTTTTTGACAATCGCCAATGGGTAAGAAATATGATGCCTGATAATTTTTGGAACGGTAAAAGATCAGAGCCTGCTCTGAACATTAAAGAAACAGATGATAATTTTGAAATTGAACTTGCTGCTCCGGGCTTTAGCAAAAAAGACTTTGAGGTTACCATTGATGACGGGTGTTTGAACATTAAGGCTGAAAAGTCGACTTCAGAAGAAGAAACAGATGATAATTACACACGTAGAGAGTTTAGTTATAACGCTTTTGAGCGGTCATTGCAGCTACCCGATAGTATTAAACAAGAAGCTATTAAAGCAAAGTACAATGATGGTATTTTAAGCTTTAACCTAGCTAAAAAAGAAGAAGCGAAAAAAGTACCGCCTAAAAAGGTTCTTATTGCTTAAAAATTGTCTTAAAGATAATTTTAACCCCACTTATAATACCCTTTAAACCTTAACCTATTTAACTCATTAGTTGGTAGATAAGGTTTAGAGGGTATTATAATTTACAGCCTTTTGATTTCATTTTAAAAATATATTAATGGTCCAAAAACCGTTTGCTCTGTCTATTGATAAGGTGGTAACTATTTTAGAAAGCAATATTCAATCTGGACTAGGAGAAAAACAGATTCAAAATCTTTTGAACAAATATGGCCCAAACCAAATTCCAAAAGATGCTCCTAAAAAAAGATGGCGTATACTAGTTGATCAGTTTTTAAATCCTATTCTGTATATCCTTATCGCTGCAGCAATTCTAGCCTTCATTTTTAGTGATGTCTTAGAGGGTATTGCTATTCTTGTCGTTATAATTATTTCAGCTGGTATTGGTTTTTTTATGGAACTAAGGGCTATTCGATCTTTAGAAGCACTTCGTAAAATGGGTCAATCTAAAATACATGCTATTAGATCAGGAAAAAGGGTTCATATTAAAGGGATGGAGATAGTGCCCGGTGATATTATTTTATTGCGAGCAGGTGACATTGTGCCTGCCGATGCCCGTTTAATTACAATTGATAATCTATTGGTCAAAGAATCTGCCTTAACTGGTGAGAGCGTACCAATACGCAAAGTGGTTAAGGTATTAAAGGGAGATTCGCCAATTACCGATCAACATAATATGGTTTTTAGAGGCACCATGGTAACTTCTGGGTTAGGAAAGGCAATTGTTACCTCTACGGCAAAATTCACCCAATTAGGTCATATACAACAACTAGGTATTGATGCATCGCAAGAGCATACTCCATTAGAGAAAAAGCTAAACCATTTAAGCAAATGGCTCATTTGGCTCACTTTATTTTTTGCACTCGTGGTTATTATTGCAGGTTATTTTAGGGGAAAGGATATTTTATTAATGATAGAAACCGGTGTGGCGTTAGGTGTAGCGGCAATACCAGAAGGTTTGCCCATTGTTGCTACTATAGCCTTGGCACAAGGTATGTTGAGATTATCTAAAAGACAGGTTATTATTAAAAAAATGGAAGCTGTACAGACCCTGGGAGCTACTGATATTATCTGTACGGATAAGACAGGTACTCTAACCGAAGATCGTATGAAAGTACATACCATACTTTTTGGCAATAAGTCTTTAGATGATGTATCTATGACAGATACTTCAATGGCAATAAAAGAACTTCCAATTTTTGAAAATATTATTTTCGCTAGTGTTCTGTGTAATAATGAAAACCTGGGCACTGTAATTGACGGTCAAGGCGACTCAATTGAACGGGCATTACTAGAATTTGTTGCGTATTTAGGCTATGACCCTGTAACTATAAAAAATACTAATCCAGAAGAATTGGAATTACCTTTTGATGCTACCAGAAAATTTATGGCTACTGCACATAAAAACGGTAAGATCATCAAAGTATACGTAAAAGGGGCATTTGAAGCTCTTATACCTCATTGCGATTATATAATGGATGAAAAAGAAATTTCACCTTTTAAAACAAAAAGTGAATGGCATACTAAGGTGAATACTCTCGCTGATCATGGACTACGTACTTTGGCTTTTGCTTTTAAAGAAGTGAACCAACTTCCGACCTCAGAAACGATTGCCGACGGACTTACTTTTTTAGGTGTTATGGGGTTTCTTGATCCTGCACGTAGCGACGTTATGGCAACTATTGATGTTTATAAAAAAGCTGGAATAAAAGTGGTTATGGCTACTGGTGACCACCCCGGGACCTCCAAAAAAATTGCAGAGGAAATTGGTTTGTTGCAAATAAATGCTGAACCAGATAAAGTACTAATAGCCCAGAATATTAAATTTATAGGGCCTCTAGACTCTAAAGAATCTCAAAAAATTGCCAACGCTTCGGTATTTGCACGTGTTTCGCCAAAGCAGAAATTAGATCTTGTTACATTCTACCAAAAAAATAATCATATTGTAGGTATGATCGGTGATGGCATTAACGACGTACCGGCATTAAAAAAAGCTGATATTGGTATTGCAATGGGTATTCGAGGTACAGAGGCGGCCAGAGAAGCGGCCGATGTAATTTTAAAAAACGATAAGTTTACAGCTATAGAATTGGCCATTAAACAGGGTAGGGTAATTCTTGAAAATATTAGACAGTTCGTGGTTTATCTCCTATCTTGTAATTTGGCTGAGATTCTTTCTGTTGGCATCGCCGCATTTTCCAATTTGCCATCTCCTTTGCTGCCGATGCAAATTTTGTTTCTCAATTTAATAACCGATGTTTTCCCTGCCTTGGCGCTAGGTCTTGGAAAAGGGGAAGTTGATATAATGCAAAGGCCACCAAAAAACCCAAAAGCACCTATTATTGGTAAAAGCGACTGGAATTCAATTGTTTTATTTGGAATGTGTATAAGTGTAGCAGTTTTAGGTATGGTTATGTATACCCATTATGTGTTGAATTTATCAGAAAACATCATAAATAATATGGCTTTTTACACTTTGGTAATGGCACAATTATTCAATGTTTTTAATCTACCACGACATACCGAATCTTTTTGGAGAAATGAGGTCACTACCAACTTCTGGGTATGGGGAGCAATAGCTGTATCACTATTTTTAACATTTGGTATTACTCTTATAGCCCCAATTTCTAATGTGCTTTCATTGGAATTTATTACAATGTATCAATTGTTTTTGGTGATAATTTTTGCCATGGGTTCATTGGTATTGGCGCAGCTCATAGGTCGGTTAATGGGGTTTTTTAAAATGAAAAATAAAATTTGATTAAATAGAATTGGTCAAATAGTAAAACTGTCACTTGACTGTATATTATAAATACCACGAATGCCCTACCACAAAGTGTCAAAACTATTTTCAAAACGCCTTCTATTTTTTACTATTCATATACATGACGATTATCATATTAAATTATAGCAATGACCAATGTCATTTTTATAATTAAGCTTGAATAATACATTTATAACATAACGTGGTAGGATCTCGGGTTTCTTTATATCGAAAGAAATAGTAATTGTCAAGACTAGGCGATGTGTACTTTGGGTCAAAATGATGGTCAAGTATGCGATTATAGAATATTCTTTTAATAAAAATACGCAACATTACAGAAGGTGTAACTAGGCTTAGATACTTGGTTTAATAGATGGGCAGTATGTATTACGAAAATTAACTAAGTGACTAAATCAACTGTTTTAATTAACAGATATTATTTGTGAAATTATCAATAGTCAATACAAACATTTATTAGGGTTTTGAATAATTTGAATTAAAATGACCGAACTAAAAAAAATAGTAAATAAAAAGCTAGAGGTAAGTGATACTGCCTTATATCAAGCCGTTTTCGACTCTTCATTAGCAAGTTTGTTCGTAATTGACGGTAAGGGTACTATTTTAAAAGTGAATGATCAAGTAAAACAAATGTTCGGTTACCAAAAGAGCGATTTAATTTTAGAAAAAATTGATATTATTTTTTCAAAGGGCAATTATAAAACGATTGAATTATTAATGAAAAATTCAATTTCTGAGCATGTTCAACTCACAGGTTTGCATAAAAATAGAAAAGAATATGAATTAGATGTTAGATTAGTTAAAACTAGTGCTGAAGGACAAACTATTTTCGTTATGTTCTGTAAACAAGTCGATATTTCGGTTTTTGAAAGTGATAGAAAACTCCGTTATCTTATTGCCAATGTGCCAGGTATTGTTTTTAGGTGTGCAACTGATGAAGATTATTCTATAGAGTTCATAAGCAATGCATGTACGACTATTACAGAGTATTTACCAGAGCAATTTTATGATAGTGGAAATATGAGTTGGCTTTCACTAATTCATTTTGAAGACCAGGTTATGGTAAAGGAGCAAAGAAGAAAAGCCATATCAGAAGAAAAAACCTATCAGATATCTTACCGTATAAAAACTAGAACAAACCAAATTAAATGGGTGTCAGAAATTGTCTCTTGTGTTAAAGATTGGTCAGGCAAGGTAGCTTTTTTAGAAGGTTTTATTCAGGATGTTACAGAACGTACCGAAGCGAAAATGTTATTGACCAAAGAAAAGCAATTGCTTTGGAAATATTTAGACACTTCGGCATCTGTGTTTTTAGTCATAAATAAGGATCATACCATTGAAATGGTCAATAGAAAAGGGTGCGAGGTTTTTGGATATAGTGCCCAAGAATTGAATGGTAAGAATTGGTTTAACATCTGTATTCCAAAAGAAGATAGAAATCATCTAGCTCAATTTTTTGACGATTTGATTAATGGTGATGAAGAAATACTAGATGTTAAAGAGAATTGGGTATTAACCAAAGGAAATATTAAGAAGTTAATTCGTTGGCAAAATGCATTATCGAAAGATGAAAATGGAGAGGTGACGGGTATGATTTCTTCAGGCATTGATGTTACAGAAAAAGTGCTGGCAGAAAAAAGACTGCATACCAGTATGGAAAAGAACAGGGCTATTCTAAAGGTGGTACCTGATGTAATGACAGTTCACGATGAAAACGGTAGTGTTTTAGAAATACATATACCAGCAGATGCAAATACCATTCTCTCAAAAGAAGATATTGAAGGCAAAGATTTAGATCAGCTTCTTCCATTAAAGATTGCAAAAAAGCTTAAAAAAGCTATAACTAGGGTATTGCAGAACAAAAAAATGCAAATATTAGAAATACAAGTTCCCATAAATCATAGAATATTTGATTTTGAATGTAGGGTTGTACGCTTGAACAATAATCAGGTTCTGACTATAGCACGAAATATTTCTAATACTAAAGCAATTCAAAAGACCTTACATTTAAGAAATAAGTCTTTAGATGCTGCCGGAAACGGAATTATAATCGTAGATGCACAGAAAGCCAATCTACCTATTATTTATTGTAATAACGCCTTTATTGAAATTACGGGGTATGATAGAGAAGAGGTAATTGGTACCAATTGTAAATTTCTACAGAATGATGATAGAAATCAAGAGGCTATTGTAGTAATGGTGAATGCAATTGAAAAAAGGGAGGCAACCCGGGTGCTAATACGAAATTATCGTAAAGATGGTACATTGTTTTGGAATGATTTAAGTATAACACCCCTTTTCGATGAAAACAATATTCTTACTCATTTTATTGGTGTTCAAAATGATGTCACAGAAATCCAAAGAGATAAAAACCAATTAGAACAATACGCAAATAGTCTTGAGGAAAAAGTAGCTGAACGTACAAAAGAAATAGAATCTACAGTGCAAAAGTTAGTTGAGAACAATCTTATTCTTGAAGATCAAATTTATGAGACCAAGCTAGCTGAAAGAAAAGCACAAAGTAGTCAAGCTCAACTAATCGCAATAGCTGAAAATTTTCCTAATGGATTTATCGCCGTCTTCAATTCTGATTTTGAACTTGTTTTTATTGAAGGTGAAGAATTGAAGCGAATGAAGATAAAAAAATCGACATTCGAAGGCAAGAAGGTGGATCATATTTCAGTTTTTTCAGAAAGGCAGGCAAATGCGATCAAGCGTAAAATTTCAACTACCTTTTCTGGTAATAGTCTTTCTTTTGAATTTACGTTCGACGGACTTATATATGCGGTAAATACAACTCCATTAAAGTCTGATAACGGACAAGTAGTATGGGCTCTTTTCGTTTATAATAACATAACCCAGCAAAAGAAAGTTCAAGAGAAATTAACTAAAGCATTAAAAGTTGAACAAGAACTTAACGAGTTAAAATCACGTTTTATTTCAATTGCTTCGCACGAGTTTAGAACGCCTTTAAGTGCCATTTTATCTTCTGCAATTTTAATTGGAAAACAAAACGAGCCAGGTTTAGAAGATAAACGCCAAAAACATGTTACGCGAATTCGAACCCATGTAAAACGTTTGGTTGTCATATTGAACGATTTTTTATCTCTAAGCAGATTAGAAGAAGGTAAGCTAGCGGCAAAAACTACGTTTTTTGAATTGATAAAATTCTGTAAAAACCTAATTGATGAAATGGAATCGGCGAAAAAGGACGAACAAAGCATACATTTTATTCATACCGAAGCTGAAATAATGGCTTTTTTAGATCCAAAATTATTGAGTCATATTTTAATAAATCTGCTATCTAATTCATTGAAATATTCAGATGAGGGCAAAGCAGTTACTTTAGAAATCAAAAGAAATAATACACTAATAGAATTTAATATCATTGATAATGGAATTGGTATTGAAGTAAAAGAACAAAAACGATTATTTGAACGTTTCTTTCGGGCAGAAAATGCCACCCATATTCAAGGTACCGGTCTTGGGCTTCATATTGTAAAACAGTATGCAGAGTTAATGGGTGGTACTGTAAGTTTTAAAAGTGAATTCGGCATCGGTAGTACTTTTACCGTGCAACTTAATCTTAACCATAACCTATACAAATATGAAAAGGATTTTATTAATAGAAGATAATGATGATGTACGTGAGAACACTGCAGACATTTTAGAACTTGCCAACTATGAGGTCATCACTGCCGAAAATGGTAAAATAGGAGTTCAAAAAGCGAAAGAATTTCTTCCAGATTTGGTATTGTGTGATATAATGATGCCACAAATGGATGGTTTTCAGGTTTTACAAACCTTTGAGAAAGATATTTCTATGGCAAGTACTCCATTTATATTTCTTACCGCTAAAACAGAAAGGGAAGATATGCGCATGGGTATGAACCTTGGTGCCGATGATTATTTAACGAAACCTTTTCAGGAAAATGAATTGCTAGGGGTAATTGAATGCCGGTTAAATAAACATGACAACTTAAAAAAGGAAATTGCCAGAAATTTGAAGGGTATAAATACTTTTATTAAAGAAGTTTCTGAGTATGAAGATATGGAGGGCCTATCTAAAAACCATATGCTTAAATCTTATGAAAAAAAGGAAATTATCTTTTGGGAAGGAGATAACGCCCATTCATTATTCTTTATTGAAAGTGGTAACGTAAAAACGTATAAGGGTACTGAGGCTGGTAAAGAATTGGTAACGGGATTATACGGACCTGGTGACTTCATAGGCCAATTGTCCCTTTTGCATGCGGCTGGTACTTATGTAGAGAATGCCGTTATTTTAGAAGATGCTCAAGTTTGTGCCATACCAAAGGCAGATTTTATAAAGTTATTATATGGTAACCCTTCGGTCTCACAAAAGTTCATTGCCATGGTGTCCAATAATTTAATCAATGTACAGTCTCATTTGGTAGATATGGCCTTTGCATCGGTAAGGCAACGTGCGGCAAAAGCTTTGTTAGAGTTGTATGAAAAAGGGCTAATAAAAGACAAACCCAATGGTGGCATGTCAATACCTCGTGAAGATTTTGCAGGTATGATAGGTACAGCGACTGAAACAGCCATTCGTACGCTTTCAGATTTTAAAGATGAGGGTTTAATAACCACAGATAGCGGTAGAAGAATTATAATTTTAAATAAAGAAGAACTGTTAAGTATTTCAGATTTTTAATTTTAAAATAAATTGTGGTAAAAATTACAACTGATTTTGGTCATTCTGTAAAGTGCTGCTATTGTTTAAATTAGATATTGCGAAAGGTGTTTTAATATTATTAGAACAAAACTTTCTAAGTTATGAAAGCAATACGTTTAAAACAGAAGCAGCAAATTTTTTCAATTAAGAGTTACCAAAAACTTTGGCAATTGAAGACGGCAATACATCAATTGAATATACTTAATGCAAATAACTTACAACTTTCTGTTTTAGGTAAACTAAACCAAAATGCAGTATTGAAAAGTAGCCAGAATGAACAGGCGAATACAGAGTTAAATCAAAACTTAAAAACCATTTTTGGAGTTAAAACGGATTTTGCAACGTTCAACAATCCAGAAATAGGTACACTTTTTATCACCGGTACTGTAGTACCCCACTTTTTGCAAGATATGTATGGCAGCAAACAATTGGGCGAATTCCCTTCTGGACCTTACGGCATACTTAGAGGACTTGGTTTTACAGAGAAAATAGCATCTAGCTGTCTACAAGATTTATATAATAACTATTTTCTCCTCATTTTAAGGTCTTATGAACAAGAATTGAAGTTTGTAGATGAGTTGCTTCAAAAAAATAAATCTATACTATATAATATCTGTTGGTATAGATTCTTCGAATTTTAAATAAGGACAAAAAAAAACAGGAAACCAAAGTCTCCTGTTTTCCCGCAATACTTTTGAATTTATGTATGCTTTCAACCAAACTTGTACGCCATCTTATTACTAAAATGATTTATAAATCGATTTGAACAATCACAAATTTTCTGGCATCGCTATGGTTATCTTTTCCTTGCGGAAATGAAAACCGATATCAATTTTTTAAAAGAAACCGAGGTGCCGAAGTACCTCGGTTTCCTAGAAGATGTTCTTCAACCCAATCGCCACTTAATGATCCTACTTAAATATATTGCTATAACCGTTCGAGATACAATTAGTATTGAAAGAGTGGTCGTAACCTCTTCTTTTCTTAGATTCTAGTCTTTTAATAAAAAGCTAGATCTGTATGATTTTCAATGAACGTTTAATTATACAGCTAAAATACAATGTTGTGTCGTTGTCTAAAATGACCTAAGTCAGTTTCTCTATTTTTTTTAAACAAATTCAGGATATGATTGTACAACTATTTCATTTTGTACATTTCTAACTCCGGCGGCTTTATATGCTGTTTTTTCAATTAATTCTCTTTCTTTTATAGAATGCACCCTTCCCTTTAATTGTACTGTGTCACCATCAACTTGAACTCGTATGCCTTTTGCCATTATACTGGTATGACGCTCCAAGGCTTTGGTAATTTGGTCTTCAATATTATCAGCTTTTAATAACGGTGTTATTTCTATGTTATTGACGACACCTTTTACACCTAAAAGATTTTGAAGTATATTTTTAGCAGCTTCACGTTGGTGAGACCAAGTTACTTCTCCTGAAAGATAGATGTATCCGTCTTCAACAAAAATCTTCACTTTTTCGCTAGGTATAGTTGCATTCCATTCAAGGGCATTTACTGCTGCTTTTGCAATTTCTTTATCGGTTTTAGCATATTCATCACCATATTTTACTTCAATATCCTCGGCAACGGCTTTTACACCAACAACACGTTTAGCAACCTTGTTCGCCAACGCTTTTTTGAAATATTCGTTGACTACGCCACTTAATGTTACAATACCATTTTCTACAATAACCCCAATTTGAGTTTCGTCAATATTTGGTTCAAAAACAAGTTCGTCTAAGATGTCTTGCTTTATTTGTGCATCTGTTTTCATATAGCTTTATTTTCAATAAAAATACGTTGTACTATTCATCTGTAAAATGATGTGAATCAGTAATACATATTGTTCTCTTCAGTTTATAAATCGATAATTGACACTGATCTAGATCATTTTATGGTTGTGAACAAATTTCAATTTTTGGGGTATAATTTCTAAATAATATGAAAATGGAAACAACAAAAACGAATACAAAAGCTGCATTATTGCTGCTAGGAGCAAGCCTAGAATTGCTACACCAAGAAAGTATGGAATGGTTAGATACTGTTGCCTTCTGGAAAGATGAAACAAAATTCTTCGCCAATCTTTTAAAAAATAAAAAGACTACGGGTTCTGAATATGCGAAAATGCTAGAAAACTTAGATAAAATTCATGAAAACCTATTTGATTATTTAGAAGAAGATATTTTACTTCATGAAAAGTTATTATCTCGTTTACATAAAGGTGAAAAAGGATTGTCTGATTGGGATTATCGTGAAAAGCATCGAAGTTTGGGAGAGCGAATGGATTTGTTTACGACCGACTTTAGGGAATTTAAAAAAATGGTTTTCGGCTATGTAAAGAAGCTTTAAGCATTAAAAACAATAGCTATGGAAATGACCATCTTTATTAAAGAATTTCGACAGGTAGATAGTATTGCCCGATTCATGGACTTTTACCATAGCTTACAAATGAACTATTTGGCAAGTGATTTGTTAGAACAAGGTTTATCTCCAAAACAGATTACAGACGCGGTAATCAAAGCAATTAACATTGGCAAGGTCTCAGGGTTGATGATGAAAGAGCATTTTAAACCTGTTTTTAGTGGTTTTAACAACGAGATAATCAACGATTGTAAACTATCTCACTTGGCATATGGTCTTGTATTGTTAAATGCCGATGTAAAACTCACTGTAGTAAGCAATTTTCAGATAAGTGTTTTGAGGTCTCATATAAATAGGTCTTAGTGCATATAAAATTTATAGGAGATTACAATAGTGGTTAGAATGAGGCAATATATAAACTCTTCTTCTAACGGCTAACTGCCTTAATTTTACTTGAAATCAGCTACACACCTATAGATTATAGGGTAATACCTAAATACAGCACATTGTATTCTTTATTAAACCTCACAATTCTTTTATTTGAATGGCAGCATTGATCATTTAAGGGGTGGTTACTCTATGGAACACTATTTAAAAATTTATTTTTTGAATTCTTTTTTAGTTAAAACATTCTTTGGGCTACAATGTCTTTAAGGTTTGCCTTTTTTTTGGTCATGTTATTCTGTGATTTTTTATAATATAATTCTACTTGTAAAATTTTAAAAAGCCCCCGCTTAATAAATAAACGAAGGCTTTAATGGTTTGCGTTGTATACGCTTTAAATAATATTATGCGTAAGAAGGATAATATTGAATTTTAAGCTTGTTGATCACATCTAATACACCTGGAGCTCTAAAAGCGGCTTTTTCGGCTTCTTCTTTTTCTTTAATAGAATGCACTTTTCCACTTAGGGTAACGGTGCTGCCATCTGCTGTTACCACAATACTTTTAGCATCTATACGAGCAGATCTCTCAAAAGCTTCCTCAATAGTATCTTTTACCAAAACCGGTTTAACTGTTTGTTTTAGTTTTATGTTATTGGAAACACCTCTTACACCAACTAAATTTTTAATCGCATTTGATGCTGAATATTTTTGATAAGACCATTTCACTTCTCCCGTTAGGTATACCCAACCATTTTCAACTTTAACGATAACTGTATTGTCTGGTACTGATGAATCCCATTCTAAAGCTTCTACCGCAGCCTTGGCGATATCAGTATCTGATTTATCCATACTTGATGGATATTTAACCACTATGTCTTCGGCTACCGCCTTAACGCCGCTTACACGCTTGGCTGCTTTTTCTGCTGCAATTTTCTTAGAATAGCTATCAACTTCTCCGCTTAAGGTAACTACACCTTCATCTACTGCGACACCAATTTTTGTTTCGTCTATACTTGGTTCCCATGCTAATTCGTCTTGAACATCTAATTTAATTTTTGAATCTGTTTTCATCTTTATATAATTTATAAGTTACTATTCTCTTTTTTACTGTTTATAGTTTAGGTTAATTGAAGATTTACTTGTTTTTATTCATTTTTATTAGATTTAGGTTATACTTATGCCAGCAAATTTATAGTGATGAAGAGCAATTTAAAATGATGTGTATCAGTATCTTATATTTTAACAAATCGTCATCCCGTCTCTAATAAAGATGATTTGAATCATGTTCACGATTATATTTTATCTCTTTTTAATTCTTTTAAAAAGGTATTGGTCTAACATCTATTTTAAACCGATGCCTATGTTTTGTTATGGTCAATTTTGTGCTTGTAGACGAGAATCAATACGAACTATCTTCAACTTTTAGATGTAGTTTGTTGAAAAGGAATAAAATATTTGAGTTGCCATATCATTTTTATTTCGAAATATGGTTTATACCGTAGAATGATGACCGAGCGTTTATGAACTATTTTAAAAATCGTTACTTTCCTATTTTAAGTACAATAATTTAAAATTCAATTTCTAAATTTTTTCATTACGTCGCAACCATTTAAAAATGAACTCTACATCTTTAAGTTGACAAAGTTTAGTTCCTCTTTTGAGTGTGGCTGCGGCACCACAAGCAATACCATATTCGGTCATAACTTTGGCAGTTTTGCCAGCTTGTGCTTTTATTAGCATGCCTGCTAACATGCTGTCGCCAGCACCGATAGTATTTTTTTCATCGACAATAGGTGCCGGTATATATTTAAATAGATTTGATGTAACCAATAAGGCACCACGCTTTCCTAATGATACCACCATAATTTCGCAAGCATGAGTAGCCATAAATTTTTTTGATGCTTCTTCTAAAGATTTTGTGGACAAAGTCTGTTCATTATAAAGGCTTGCAAGTTCATTTAGGTTGGGTTTAAATAAATACATTTCAGATGTTATGGCATGTGCTAAAGCTCTTCCTTTTGTGTCTACTACAAATTTTGCTTTTTTTCGCTTAACAATATCACCAACCAGCTTATAGTAATTATCGGGAATTCCCGCTGTCAACTTTCCGCTGGCAACTAAAAAGTCGTTTTCATTTAATAAGCCTTCAATTTTGTCCAAACTATTTTGCCATTCATGCTTCTGTACAAATGGACCCGGTAGACCAAAACGATATTGTAAATCAGAATTTATATCATAAACAGAAAGATTTTCTCTGGTATTATCTTTTAAATCAATAATACATTGGTCAATAGAATCCTTTGATAATAATTCTTGAAGATGATGGCCCGTTCGACCTCCTGACAGGTATAGTGCAGTTGATTTGCCTCCCAAATTTTTAATAGCACGAGAAACATTAATACCTCCGCCGCCAGAATAAAAAATAGGTTCAGAACAATATAATTTTTGATTGGGAATTAAGCTAGGTATTGTGGTGCTTTTATCAATGACAGGGTTTACGGTAAGTGTTAGTATACGGCTCAAAAGAGTGATTTTAAATGAATGTTTAGTCGCTAATCTCAGTGACCTTTTTAGTGGTATGTTTTTGCTCTGCCTTGTTAATGTTTTCAATACCTTGAAGTAAAGCATCTGGATTAAAGGAAATACTATCTATACCTTCATCGACCAAGAATTGTGCAAATTCAGGAAAATCACTTGGCGCCTGTCCGCATAACCCAATTTTTGTACGGGTTGATTTTGCGCTTTGTATGGCCATTGAAATCATTTTTTTGGTAGCTGCGTCATTTTCGTTAAATAGTTTTCCCATTATTTCAGAGTCTCTGTCTATACCTAAAGTTAGTTGAGTAAGGTCATTAGAGCCAATTGAAAACCCATCGAATATTTCAGCAGATTCTTTTGCGAGAATAACATTGCTCGGTATTTCTATCATGGTATAGATTTTTAAATTATTATCCTTTCTTTTTAGCCCATTTTCAGCCATTACGGTAACCACTTTTTTTCCTTCTTCTATAGTTCTGCAAAATGGTATCATAACCTTTAAATTGGTTAAGCCCATGTCTTCACGTACTTTTTTAATTGCGGCACATTCTAGTGCAAATCCTTCTTTATATAGCTCATTATAATACCTGGCGGCTCCTCTAAAACCCAACATCGGATTTTCTTCGTGAGGTTCAAAATCGGCACCTCCTATTAGGTTTGCATATTCATTGGTCTTAAAATCGCTTAAACGTACAATGACCTCTTTTGGGTAAAAAGCTGCAGCAATGGTAGCAATACCTTGAGAGAGCTGGTCAATGAAATATGCAGGTTTGTCAGCGTATTTTTTAGTCAATTTTTCAATTTCTTTTCGAGTGTCCGCATTTTTGATCTGATTGAATTTTACCAATGCCATTGGGTGTACTTTGACTTTATGGGTAATTATGAACTCCATTCTAAGTAGCCCCACACCGTCATTTGGATAGCGAGAAAGGTTAAAGGCATTTTCGGGGTCTGCAAGAATTAATTTAGCCTCTGTAAGTGGCATCTGTATTCCAGAAAAATCTATTTCTCTCTCTTTAAAAGATAAGTTTCCTTTATAGACATATCCTGTTCTTCCTTGTGCACAAGACAATGTTATTGTTTCGTTATTTAGAATTCGTTCGGTTGCATTGCCACACCCTACTATTGCTGGTACGCCCAATTCACGAGCTACTATGGCCGCATGGCTTGTTCTACCTCCTTTATTGGTAATAATTCCACCTACCTTTTTAAGCAATGGATCCCAATCTGGAGTAATAGTGTCCGTTATTATAATCGTATCTTTAGTTAAACTTGGTGCTTCGTTCGGGGAGTTTAAAATAATAGCTTTGCCCACTTTAATTTTTGACCCAATAGCATTACCCTCGGTATAGATTTTGCCTTTTTCCAATAACTTATATTCAATATGAATTTGTTTGTCTTTGTTTTGATGAACGGTTTCTGGTCTTGCTTGGGTTATGAATAGTTTATTTGAAATTCCGTCTTTTGCCCATTCAATGTCCATAGGTTTTTTATAATGCTGTTCGATCAACAACGCCCAGTTGCCCAAGGTGATAATCTCATCATCTGATAATACATAGGTTTCTTGTTTTTCTTTTTTTGTAGGTACATTTAGGGTGGTCGCCTTATCGGCCTCGTCGGCATAAACCATGGTTAGTTTTTTGTCCCCTAATTTTTTTTGTACGATCGGATTCTTTTTTTTTGACAAACTTGGCTTGAATACGTAAAACTCATCTGGGTTTATCGTGCCTTGAACAATATTCTCGCCCAGACCCCAAACCCCGGAAAGTAAGATGATATTCTCGAAACCTGATTCTGGTTCAATAGTAAACCCCACTCCAGAACAACCTTTGTCTGAACGAACCATTAATTGTACCCCAACAGAAAGGGCGATGTCTTTATGTAGAAAACCTTTGTCTTCTCGATATTTAATAGCTCTATCTGTATACAATGAAGCAAAGCATTTTTTTACTGCCTCTAACAATGGATCCTTCCCCTTTATATTTAAAAAAGTATCATGTTGACCTGCAAAACTGGCATCTGGTAAGTCTTCTGCCGTAGCGCTACTTCTAACGGCTACGGCCATGTCAGTATCACCGCATAAATCGTTGTATGCCTTTATGATAGATTCTGTTAATACTTTTGATAATTCACTTTTAAGAATTAGATTTCTTGCACGGTCCCCTATCAGTGCCAAATTGGAATATTCTATTCGATCTAAACCAGATATGATATTTTCCAAAGCCTCTTGAATATTATTTTCATTTAAAAACTTCCAATAAGCAGAAGATGTGGTTGCAAAACCATTGGGTATACCAACACCTTTTGAAGTTAATTGATTGTACATTTCTCCAAGCGAAGCATTTTTTCCGCCTACCGAAGAAATATCGGTAATCCCGATATGTGAAAATTTTTTAATAAGCATATGGTATTGGTTTTAATATGAAACCAAAATTATCTTAAGGCGTTTTGATTTGGTATGATGTAGGTCATTACCCTATGCATGCTTTTCTTTTTTCAGAAAAATGTATTGACAAATTTTAGTAAGGGTACAGATAAACTTTACATGTATACTGTAGTTGAGAATAAGAAGGTCGATTACCTCTTATTTAATTTTCTTTCAAAGCCAAAATTCAATTGCTATTATTAAATCTATTTTTTGTGTGGATTACACCTCATGGTTTTCATGTTAACTATAACCATTGTAGGTAAGCTTGTTTATTTCAATTTTCTTAACTGATCCACATCATTGTAATCATTGACATACCTAGATAAATTAGCCCATAATGTCAAATGAAAAATGAAATAAAAACAAACATTTAAGTATTAACTAAAAATTTAAAATCATGAAAAAAGTATTATTAGGTTTATTAGCAATTGGGTTCACAGGTCAAATTTATGCCCAGATTATTAAAACAGAAGAACTTTCTGAAGTTACTGTTTTTGCCACCAATTATAAGTATTTAAGCGATATGAATACCAAAGAAGAGGTATCTATACCTGTTGAATTATTGCAACGTAAGGTAGCGGCATTCGATGTGAAAGAGTCAGAGTTTTACCAAGATGATTATGATACATATCAAATCAATTTTTTTATACCCGAAGGAACTATTTTGGCAGCATATGATGCAGATGGAAAACTAGTACGAACTGCAGAAAGGTTTAAAAATGTCAATTTACCTAAAGCGGTGAGAGAATCGGTATATAATCGTTTTCCGGGGTGGACAATTACAAAAGATATTTATTTGGTTAATTATCAGGAAGGCAAAGGTGCAAATAAGAAGTACAAATTGAAATTGGAAAACGGTGAAAAAGTCTTAAGGGTAAAAGTTGATGAAATGGGAAAATTCCTTTAGAATTTATAACGTATTAATTTAAAAAAATAAAAATTATGTCAATACTAAAAGTCATTGAGCTTATGGGAAATTCGACCGAAAGCTTTGAAAAAGCAGTTGAAAATGTTATTTCTCAAGCATCAAAAACGGTTAATAATATTAAATCTGTCTACATACAAGATATGCAGGTAACGGTAGACAACAATCAAATTGTTCAATATAGAGTAACAACTAAAGTTACCTTCGAAATTTCAATGCAAGAAGCATTTTAATTCATTATAGAAAGCGTTGTTATGAACATGTAGATTGCGATCTCATGTTTATGACAACCTTTCATTTTTTACCAATAAGAAAAATAGAACACAAAAAAATATGTTATGGAAACTCAAGTGGTATCAAAGAAGCCTCGTCGTCATTTTAGAAATAGTATAAGTAATTTGGAATTCGTTAAACCAAAAATAACGGTCACGGTAGAGGCATGTAGTTTACAGGAACTTTTTAAAGAAAGTTTAAAAAGAATGGCGAATACCTTAAAAAGTAAAATATACAACCCAACAAGGCATACAGACTGTATGATGAAAATAGAGGTCGAAGCAGCAAATAGTAAAGATTTACTTAAGAAATTTTTAAATCAGGTTTTAGAATTGACCTATACACATCATACTATTTTTTGTACAATGTATATAGAAGAGCTTACAGAGAATAAAATAAATGCCCAATTGTTTGGTAATTGGTTTGATATATTCGACAATAAATTAAAGCATATTCCTGAAAATGGTATTACTATGACCTTTAAAAAAGCATCATTAAACCCTTTTAATAGCTCTATCATTTTTAACTGTGAGAATGACCTTTAGCCTTTTGGTTCTACATAAATTTATGAGAAGCTTCAGGTTACTGTTGAAAACCAATTTTAAGCTAATTGTTGCAACACAAAGTATTCACCATATCATTGACGGAAAATACGTTTAGACCGGTCATATAATTTGTTTAAGCTTCTTCTTACCTAGTTTAATACATACATAATTTCGATGCTTTTTTTACAAAGGGTTAACGTATGTTGATTTTCTGTAATTATTGTATTGAGTATTAGAAATTAATGCTTCTTCACACACATATTCTCGATACTAAAAAATGAGAATAGTTCAATTTTCAGGTTTCAAAATTTAGAGCTTTCTTTTTTTGAAACAGGGTATACACGATAAGTCCATAACCAATTGCTATTACAATGAACGCTAGTAATGATCCTAAGAAAGGTATAAAGGTTGTTAAACGTATTACGGCGGCTATACCCAAAGCTATAAATGCCCTGGTCCACATGTCCCAATTTTTAGACCCTTTAGTTTCCAAGAAGTAGGTACATAACAATGCGGTAACCAAATGCCCAAATAGTAAACTGAACAAGTAAAAACCACCTAAAAACATACCAATAGGAATACCGATGATTATTAAGAACAGAAGTAAAATGACAAGGGGTATGCCAAATATATAAATGGCACCATAGCCTAAATTTCGTAAGATATTTGTATCTAAATTGGCAGAGATAGTATGTAGAAAATTACCGAATGCCCAATTTATAATTAGTATAACCAAGAATGCGGATAAGAGATAAAATATCCAAAATCCAATGGCGGCAATGCCAAAACTTTTTAATGTAAAATCTTCTCGGTCACCTTTTAGCGATTCATCAAAACTGGCGCTTGCACCAACCAGTGAATTTTTGAAATCTAAACTACCTTCTTCAGACCAATAATTGACATTGTTGTTGAAGATGGCATTTTCACCTATGGTTATAGATTCTGCTGCAAGTTTAGAAGTTCCATTTATTTTACCGTCTATATAAATTTTTTCAGCATTTAACTCGGCTTCTTTTTCAATAGTTCCGTTTATTTTTATTTCTCCGGAGTACGATTTTATATTTCCTAAAATTTGACCGTTCATTTCAATATCTCCTGAAAAGTTAATTAGATTGCCATGAATAATTGCATTTTTGGTGATTAGAACTTCCCCACCGGCTATTATTATGTCATCGCCTACTTCGGCATCAATAGTCAATTTTCCTCCAGCAGCCCTAATATCATCCTTAATAAAACCTTTAACTATGATTTCTCCTCCAGCAACGATTAGATCTTGGTGAACGGTATCTTTTACGGTAATGTTACTGCCGGCCAATACCAGATCTCCATCTATAATTGCATTGACATCTATATTTTCGCCGGCCATATAGAAGTCGTCCTTTTGATGTTCGGTGATGTTTATGTCTCTATTCTTTTCTTGCTGACCATTTGCCATAATTGAAAAGAGGAACGTAAAAAAAAGTAGTACTGTTTTCATAATGTTTGTTTTAAACTACATGTTTAAGCTTAAAGGACATAAATTCTAACTTAGCGTGAAATGATCTGTATCAGCCATCTTTATTTCAAATTTTTTGGTAGTTTTTTACTTTTTGACCTTTTTTAGAAAAAGTTCGAGTTGAATGTATTGATCTAACTACTAAAAAGTAACCAAAGTTGCGTTACAAAAAAGCAAACGATAAAACCTAAGGTCAGCGGTAACAATGCAGAAATAGTGGTCCATTTCATGCTTTTGGTTTCTTTGTAAATGGTGTAGAGTGTAGTTGAACAGGGGTTGTGAAGAAGGCTGAACAGCATTAAATTAACGGCTGTCAAAAGGGTCCAGCCGCCAGCGGTTAGTATTCTTTTGGTATCTGCTACAGAATCAAGTTCAAACATAACACCGGCACCTTCGCCAATACCAGTTAAACCTGAATTTATTACGGTTAACATTAGTATGGTCGGGATTACGATTTCATTTGCGGGAATGGCAATGATGTAAGCAAGAAGTATTACCCCGTTAAGACCAAAGTAAAGAGCAAAAGGATTTGACCAGTCTATAAAATATTCAGCTAAGCTTAATTCGCCGATATATATGTTAGCTACCAGCCAAATAACAATGCCGGCCGGAATAGCAAAAACAATGGCGCGCCAAAGAACAAGCATTGTTCTATCTATTAATGAAGTATATAATGTTTGTAGAATTCGTGGCGGTCTATAAGGTGGTAATTCTAAGCTAAAAGTAGAAGCTTCGCCCCTTAAAATAGATTTGCTCAACCCCCATGATACCAAAAGACTGAAAACTATACCTAATACCGCAATACTTACAACTGCAGCAGCAGAAACCAAGCCTGCATAATGGGGTGGAACCAAGCTCCCAATAAATATGGTTGCTATTAATATTTGTGTTGGCCATCTACCATTACATAACGAAAAATTATTGGTAATAATGGCGATTAACCTTTCACGTGGACTATCGATAACCCTGGTTGCGACCACCCCGGCAGCATTACAGCCAAACCCCATGCTCATTGTTAAGGCTTGTTTGCCATGTGCGCCAGCTTTTCTAAAAAGGCTATCCATATTAAAAGCTACTCTGGGCAGGTAACCAAGATCTTCCAATAATGTGAATAAAGGAAAAAAGATGGCCATTGGTGGTAACATCACAGATACCACCCAGGCAAATGCCATATATGCCCCGTCTATTAAAACACCATCTAACCACCAAGGCATTCCAATTTGTGCCGCAATGTTCTTTAAAAACGGATGAACAGTATCCAATAATAAGGCTGCTAACCATGATGAAGGAATATTTGCACCGGCTACTGTTATCCAAAAAACGATGGCCAAGAGCAAAAACATAATCGGAAAACCAAACCATTTGCTAGTTATGATGCTATCTACTTTTTGATCAAAAATAGTACTGTTCTTTGCATCTTCTACTCGTATACTTTGCTTCGCAATTTTAGTAGCATCTGCGTAAATTGATTCTATAATTTTGTCATGGAAATCGATTCCCAACTCCCATCGTAATGTATTGGTCAATGAGATAATTTCATCGTTTTCTATTTCTTGATGATCGTACATTAGTATAAATCAAAAGTTATTATGCAGATTTTAAATCTTCACCTAATTGCCCTAATTCTTTGGTTCTTACTGCTTCAATGATACGTTGATCACCTTCTAAAAGCCTTAATGCGACCCATTTTAGGTTTGGTATATTTTTAAATTCTTTTGAAAGCTTTTCTACTAAAAGAGCAACTGCATGGTCTAGTTTAGGAGAAAAACTCTTAACGCGATGCGGCTTGCACATATATTTTCCTGTGGCTACGTTCTCAATGGTATTTATGAGCACATCCATTCCTTTTTTTTGACGTGCTACGGCGGTAACAACAGGTATGCCTAGTGCTTTTGATAATGTCCTTTCGTTTATTGTAATATGGTTGCGTTCGGCTTCGTCCATTAAATTAAGACATAGTACGGCTTTATCGGTAATCTCAAGTATTTGAAGAACTAAATTTAAATTACGTTCTAAACGGGTGGCATCGGCTACGATTACGGTAACATCAGGGCGACCAAACAAAATAAAATCTCGTGCAACTTCTTCCTCTTTACTGGTTGAGAGTAGGGAATAGGTACCAGGTAAATCAACCAATTTGTACTGTTTGCCTGCAAATGAATAGCCACCTTCAGCTCTAGTAACCGTTTTTCCTGGCCAATTTCCGGTATGTTGGCGTAGCCCTGTCAGATTATTGAATACTGTACTTTTACCCGTATTTGGGTTTCCCGCAAGGGCAATGATATAGTCGTACTGGTCTATTCCAATTCCAAGTCTGATCAAATGTTCTTTACGATACGCCTGACAATTCTCGCATGCTCGCTGTTTGCTCATTTTTATTTAGCATTGATTTTATATAAATGTTATCTGCTTGTTTTTTTCTGATAGCAATGGTAGCACCCATTATTTTGTATGCCGTAGGATCGCCAAAAGCGCTTTTTAATACAGCAGAAATTTCTGTGCCGGGTACAATGCCAAGATCCATTAAACGTATACGCTCTTGACCACGACATTTAGGTGAAATTCCAATAACCTGGGCTTTGTCTCCCACATTTAAAGAAGAAAGTGTTTGATACTTTTTTTGTGTAGGCTCAATTTTAGATAGCTTTTCTACGGTAATGTTCGACGCAAAAAGAATATTGAGAATACACTCTTTTCCATTTGCCGCAAATTGAATGTTTTCATCTGTCACATCCATGATATAAACTTCCATGCCTGGGTGAAGGTCTAAAGCCACCAATTGTGCATATATGGTAGACGGTTCATCTTCTATATGTGTAATTCTGGCAATATCTCCCTCTTTCAGTGAACTTAATGATTGCCCTTGGTATGTTGGTAACTCTCCGTTAGTAGTTGGTATAGGGTCGCCATGTGGATCAAAAACGGGGTTGCCCATAGTTGCGGCCAAAACATCAACTTCTTTTAATGACATAAGGTGTTCTTGAGAGTCTGCCCCTTGGTGCCATTCTAAATTATCAATTGCAGTTTCATCAGCAAGATACCTTTCCCAAATTCGGTGTATTCTTATTATTTTCAGCGCATCTGATCTACCGGCGTCAGTTAGCCTAATTTGGTCTTCTTTCATTACAATTAAACCTATAGATTGTAACTGCCCTAAAACCTTGGCAGCTTTATTTGTAGATATATTCATATTGCCCGAAATGGTATGTAAACCACAACTTTTGTGTTTGTACTCACAATCAAAAATAAATTTTAACGCATCTTCTTGTAACTTCTGTTTGGTGTTCTTTGATCTCTTTGACCACAATGAAATGAGCCCTTTTCTTGGCCAAAGTATCCATGACAATAGTATCAGAAATACAGTTCCGATTATTAGTGAAGTAATAGGGTTCAGTATCAGTTCCATTAGTTTCGTTTTGGTTTTAATGGCTGCAAGTCTTCGTAGTTATTCGCAGCGTATAGATAGAAACCGTCTATGAAATTTAGAAAGATTTAGAAAAGAAGTAAATGATTCAAATCAGTGCAATTAAGGATTTGGCAACTAGAAAATAGTATTCAATTAACAGTTTGAATATTTTTTTTATGTGTTTCTAAATGATGTTTCAATAATTGCTTTAAACTCTCTAAATAATCTTGCATGGTCACTTGGTCAATATGTGGATGGTCATTGGAAGGTATTGTTATCGGGTTTTCATCTAGAAACCGATAAAGCTCTGGGTAATTGGTTTCAATAGTGTTGGTAAGTTGAGTAATTTCTTCTAGTGTATTGCTTAAATCGTTCATTATCAGAAGTATTGTGTTTAAGATATAAATATATTCCTTGATTTAATTTAAGCACATGACAGAGGTCATTTGAAAGAATATTGAATGATAATAATTTTGTTTTCAGACCATAAAGACACGCAAATTGAAAACAATAGTATATGCCACCGATTATTCAAAGAATTCTGTTGAAGCATTGAAATATGCCCATTACTTAAATGCAAAATTAGGTACTCGTTTAGTGATATTACATGTTTTCGATTATCCTACGGTCTTAGGTACTAAGGCACTTTCAGAACCTTTTCCGAATTTAGAAAAGGACAATTTTAAAATGCACCATGAAAAATTGGAGAAATTCTGTATTGAACATTTAGGCAATGATTGGAATACATCTAATATTCAATTAGAGATAAAAGAAAATAAATCTGTAATAAAAGGTATTTTCTCAAGTGCTGCCGAATGGCATGCAGATTTAATTTTAGTTGGTATGAAAGGAGGTAGCGGTTTACGTGAAGTAATAGTAGGAAGTACTACCAAGCAACTTATTGAAAAAGCACCTTGTCCCGTTTTGGCAATACCTACTAAGGTTGGTTATAGACAAATTGAAACTATTGTATATGCTACAGATTTTGAAGAAGAAGATATTCGTACGATAAAGCAACTTGTTGAAATAGCAGAGCCGTTGCAAGCAAAGATTCACATTACACATATTTCTACTCAAGATGAATACAAAGGCGATATGCAGATGGAGTGGTTCAAAGATGCACTTAAAGAAAAAGTCAGCTACAAGAATATGATTTTTAAACTGGTATTGTCAGATGATATTTTTTATGCACTTCGTATTTATTTAGGTGATGTCGGTGCAGATTTGGTGGTCATGCTTGAAAGGGAAAAGAAAGGTTTTACAAAAAAAATGTTTCATAAGGATTTGGTGAAAAAAATGGAATCTTATGGTAAAATTCCCTTGTTGAGTTTTAATGAACATAATCATCAAACTCTCTACTATTAATAGAACCGTTTAAATAATTATACATGTCTAGACGAATATTTAGAATAATTATCGCATTTTCAATACTACTGGCAATTTATTTAATAGCCTTAAAAGACGACCAATCTAAAGTCTTTTTAATTGTAGCATCAAGTATCACTTTTTTAATATTTAGTTTAGGAATTCACGGACTTATAGCACACTCCTTACGACCAGAGACTAAAGGTAATATTATCGTTTACCCTATATTAATGTGGTCGCTTTGGGCTATTCTCTTTTTACTTTTTATATTTTTTATAATACCTGTGTATTGTCCTGATTTTTTGTTGGATCTTTAGGTGTTAAACATCTCGGCTTCATACCGTATGGGTATGAATTCTATCACATATTTCAGGATTTTTTAATAAATCGAAGATGTTGAAATTGATATAGCTTCTACTGATTTGCATCATGGTAGCGCTGTATTGTTGAACGTAACTTAGTGTGGTACATAAAAAGTATATTATGCTAGATACTAGTTTACAGCAAAATGAACCAAATTACTTTCAACAACTGGCGTCTGTGGAGATTGACAATCAAATTTGGTTTATAGCCGATGATGTTACTCAAATGTTGGCCCTTAACGATCCAGTTAAGGTATTGGAAATTTTAGATGAAGATGAACGAAATTTCACCGAAATTTATAGGGATGGTAGCTTGAAATCAATGAATTTAATTTCAGAAAGTGGTTTGTACGCGTTGATTTTAAGAAGTGATACCGACAATGCGCATAAATTTAGAAAATGGATAACCAACCAAATTTTGCCATTACTTAGAGTTCAAGGGTATTATACCACAAAACGTCTAGAAATACCAAACTTTGTTATTCGTTTCAACGATAATTGGAATAGGGTAGAAAAGGGATACTTTTCTGTGTTAAGCGAATTGTTTATTCGTCTATACGGTAGGTTTGAACAAGAAGGTTATACCCTGCCAAGTAGGGCATTGAACGGTAAAGAAATGCGACCAGATATTAGTGTAGCTAATTATTTTGACGAATACCTTAAAGAAAAACATCCTGAACAAAGAAACAATTATAAAATTTATAAGCATCGATTGCCCAATGGTAGAGAAATAGAAGCGAGACAATATCCAAACAAATTGCTACCTATTTTTATAGATTTTATTGATGCTGTATGGCTTCCTAATTATGCATACAACTATTTTGAAAGTAGAGATACAAATGCCTTGGCATATTTGCCTAAATTAATATTGAAATAGCCTTTTATTTTCCTGAAAACAAATCATTTTGAACGATAGAAAATTTTAGTTCTTTTGTTCAGATGTATAGTATCTATTTGTTGTGGGTTGCCGGTAACGTATATTTTACC
Organism: Maribacter caenipelagi; assembly: GCF_004364175.1. Lineage (GTDB taxonomy): Bacteria > Bacteroidota > Bacteroidia > Flavobacteriales > Flavobacteriaceae > Maribacter > Maribacter caenipelagi. The sequence goes on from NZ_SNZW01000013.1 coordinate 363,820, forward strand.
ACTGCCTTGACCGTTTATTTTGAAACGATCTTCTGCAAATACCTGGGTGTCTTCAGAGTTTAATGTGTGTAGGTACACGTCTTTCGCTAATAGTGCCCATGCAGATAATTTTGCTTTATTCTCAATGGTAGCACTAAATGATTTTGCTTTACCTTTTAGGCTAACCAAACTTTTGTCGGCTTGGTTTACAATCACTTTGTCCGCATTAATTTTCATTGAAGCTGTTGACGTACCTTTTGCATCGATTTTTATATTATGGGCAGTTACAGATAAATTGCTCGTACCAGAAATGTCTGATATTAATTGAAAATCTGTGCACTCTACAATTAAATCATAACTTGAATCTCCTAGAGAGTATAGCGTTAAATTATTTGAAATTACTTTGTCATTAGCCTCTATAGAAGCTGTTTCTGATAGTATTATATTTTTCAGCTCACTAACATATAATATTATTTCTATTGAGCTGGCTAACATATTTTCTTGTACCGTAAAAACTTTTAAAGTACCATTCTGGTAATTCCAATTTATAATGTCTTTTAAACTTCGGTTTCCTTTCACCTGTAAACCATTGAAGTAGGTAGGGTATAGCATTACACAAAGATTATCATGTATCTCTATGGTTTTAAGTTCGTCTAAGGTCATATAGGTACTAAAGATTTTACTGTCTTGTGCAACTACCCTAAAGAAACATAACATGGTAACAAAGCATATTGTTCTTTTCATGATTAATAGATTCTATGAACCTATAATCTATGTTGTATTACAAAATTTAAAAATGACCTTGGTCATAACAGACGATTGTAAAAGGCTATAAATTAACCATTTAAAAATTCAAATATGTATGAAGGCAGCATATCTTATTAAATATGGAAATGCCGAAAAGGCGTTTCAAATAAGGGAAGCCGATAAACCTCGCCCTAAATCAAATCAGGTACTAATAAAGGTAGAGGCTTTCGGTTTAAATTTTGCAGATGTAATGGCACGATTACGACTTTATAAAGCGGCACCTCCCTTACCTGCAATTTTGGGTTATGACGTAGTTGGCAGAATAGAAGAAATTGGTGCCAAGGTAAACCACGTAAAGCTGGGTGATAGGGTTGTTGCATTGACCAAGTTTGGCGGGTATGCAGAATTTGCGTTGGCAGACATGGAAGTTGTCCATAAAATACCTGATTCATTCTCTGCGGGTGTTGCTGTTGCCTTGGCCACGCAATATAGTACTGCCTATTATTTAAGTCACAATATGGCCAATCTGCAAGAACATGATAATGTACTTATTCATGCTGCGGCCGGTGGGGTAGGTACTGCACTTGTACAAATGGCTTTGCTTAAAAAATGTATCGTTTTTGGTACTTGCGGTTCTCAAGAGAAAGTAGCCTATCTAAAGAAAAACGGTGTGCAGTATCCAATAAACTACCGCATAAATGATTTTGAAAAAGTAATAGGCAATATAATGCAAAATAAAGGTATAGATGCAGCTTTTGATCCCGTTGGCGGGTCGTCTATTAAAAAGGATTTTCGATTGCTTGGGGCTGGTGGCAGGGTGCTTTCGTTTGGGTTTTCTAGTATGAATAAGACTAAAACCATATTTGGAAAATTACGTGTGCTATTGCAGTTTGGCTTATATCATCCAGTTCAATTTTTGAGTGGCTCTAAGGGAATGATAGGTGTAAATATGTTAAAAGTAGCAGAAGAGAACCCTAAGAAAATAGCGAAGGTGATGCAAGAGGTTATTCGTTTGACCGATACTAAAATTCTTAAACCACATATTGGTGGGGAATATCAAGTAGAGCAACTTGCAGAAGCTCATACTTTTTTAGAATCTCGAGAATCGATGGGTAAAATTGTTGTAAAATGGTGATATTATGAAGAACAATTACTTGAAAAATAAAGTGGCTTTAGTAAGTGGTTCTAGTATGGGTATAGGTAAGGCAATTGCCTGGGATTTGTTGCAACAGGGGGCTGAAGTAATATTAAATGGAAGGGATGATGAAAAATTAGAACGTACAAAAAATGAATTCTTAGCTAACGGGTTTAATGTATATTCGGTAATTGCAGACATTCGAGATCAAGATGAATGCAAATTTTTGGTTGACCAAGCCATTGGTGTCTATGGTCAATTGGATATTTTGGTGAATAATGCGGGCATGAGTAGTAGGGGGTCTATTGAGCATTCTGCGGATACAAATTTTACTATTCTTTCTGAAACCAATTTTACCGGGGCTGCCCACTTAAGTAAGTATGCCATACCCTATTTAAAAGAAACAAAAGGTCATGTTATATTCATTAATAGCGTGGCCGGTTTAAGGGGAATGCCATTCAATTCTGCCTACAGCGCCTCTAAAATGGCCCAAGCCGCACTCTCTGAAGCACTAAGAATAGAGTTGTATGATTTTGGTATTCATGTTGGCATTGCCTTCGTGGGTTTTACTCAAAACGATCCGTATAAGAAAATTTTAGACGTTGATGGTTCGCTCGTGTATTTACCAAAACGTAACAATTTGCGATTGGCTACCGCAGAATCGGTGGCTAGGAGTATTCGTAAAATGATCGAAAAAAGGAAAAAAAGAATAACCTTGACCGGTTTGGGTTATTTAGCCAATTTTACCTTTCGTTATCTTCCTGTATTCAGTACTTGGTTACTTTGGCTAAATCGTGAAAAAATCAGAAACCAGTATACAATGATCGGTGGAGTAAAACAAGATGAAATAGCTCAGGTAAGTAATAGATATCAAAAAATAGTTGCCGGTGCAGAAGCTGAGGTATAGCATGTTTTAAAGTCCTCCAACATTAAAACTGATCAAAGGAACAGTACTTTTTTTTACCATTGTTTTTACCAGGTCTGAATGAAAATATTTATTGTAAAAAGTATTTTCTTTTCTTTCTAACATAGCCAATACATCAGCTTTGGTATTTTCAAGGTACCATAGCAGGTCTTCTAAAAATTTTTCTGAAAAGACTAGGTCAAATTCTATTTTGGCATAGTCTACTTTGGCTCTTACGTCTTCTTTAAACCATTCCATTTGAGCCTCAACTTCGTTTTCCTTTCCTGTTGTTATATGTACCACTCTAATTTGCGCATCGAATTTATTAGCAATCTTGGCCAATTTATTAATAGCAAAAATATCTGCTGTTTCAAAATCTGTAGCATAGATCATTTTATTGAACTGTATTTTTTCACTGCCTTTTGGTACCACTATTAATGTACAAGGAGATTTTTTTAGAAGCGAAATTGCGGTATTTCCCAATAGAAACTCTTTAACCGCGTTTGTTCCCTTAGCGCCAACACATATGAGGTCTACACTAAATTTAATGGCTTTTTCCAAAATACTGTTCGTAACCGAATTTTCTTCATCAACGACAAAATTTATATTTTGATCCTTAACCGGTTCGTCTATATGTTCTGCAAAAAAGTCTTTCAACATCTTGCGTTTTTTTACATATTGTTTTTTTTCTTTTTTCAAGTAGGTTAGGGTTACCGTACTGGCAAGTGATATGGGCATTTCAAAAACATGAACGATAATCAATTTGGCATTGAATTTTTTAGCTATAATATATGCAACCCGTAACGCCGAAACGGAATTTTCTGAATAATCGGTAGCATATAGAATCGTCTTCATGATAGTGGATTTTAGTTTGTAGTTATGAATCTAAGGTTGCCACTTATTAAAAGAAATGATGAAGGTCATTACCTGTTTTTTATGCTAATGATTTAGATCATTTGTTGCAGGGCATTACTCTTATAGATTTACAGGATAGCGATTAAATTGTAGATGATGAGTGATTTAGACCAAAATAAAGATTTTAAATTTCTGGATAATGGCCCTTGGGACGAACTTTATGTTTTGACCAAACACTGGGTGTCCGATCTTGAATTTTATCGAGATGACCTTATGTTCTTAAATCATCTAATAGACAAATATTTCATTTGGCTTACAAAGCCAGAAAACTTACAAATGATTAAAGAGTTAAAAATAGGCTTACAAGAAACTAATATTATGGTTCATGATTTACTTGAGAAAGTGGGTAAGCATAGAAATAGGATAGGTCTTTTAGTGGAAGACCCCAATAAAAAAGATGCAAGTATTATTATTAAAGAGCATGAACATTTAGAAGAGGAGATAGTACGCTTTGTTAAATCTTTTAGATTAAATAGAAAAGAGACTTTTAAGCTTACCGAATATGTAATGGAAAGTGAAGAACTTTCAAATATGATTAAAGGATAGTTCTTTTTTACATAAATAGAAAGGAATAAATGCTTTTCCATAGTAAGAGAAACATCATAATCTTACAGTTAAATTATAGGTGTTTAAAGTGTTGAAAACTCATGGGAGATTTTCATTTTAATTCAGCAAATCAAAAATATAGAAGTACGTAGTGTAGAGAAGATTATTTAAAATAACACCCATCTAAAAAACAAAATATGAAGCGTTTTAAAAAAATACTATTTCGAATTTTAGCTGTAATGGTTGTATTCTTTTTGTTTCTTGTTTGGTACCAATACAAATATTCTATGGATGTCGTTGCCCCCTATACCATTAACGCACCTACTTTAGAAAAAAAGTTATTGATTGCCACGCAAGGAAGTGATTTTAAAGATAAAGTGACTAGTGGTATTGTTGATCATTATAAAACTGATTCGGTCTATATTGAGGTCGTCGACGTTGAATCTTTGAACGTTATAGATCCAAAAGATTTTAATGCCCTGGTTATAATACATACCTGGGAGAATTGGAAACCACCAGTAAGCGTGCAATCTTTCATTGAAAAGTATGGCAATGAAAACAATAATATTGTTGTACTCACCACATCTGGAGATGGTGATTATACCATGAATGATGTAGATGCTATTGCCGGCGAATCTAAATTAGATGATGCGCCACAATATATCAATAAGATACTTGACCGTTTGAACATATTGCTATTGTGAATTTTAAAAAAAGAACCATGAAAATTACGTAATCATGAAACCTAAAAGAATTAAACCAGGTACTATCAAATTAGATAAGGTATTGCTGGTTATTCTAATGGTTTTGTTGATTATAGACCTTGTTATTGGGCTTTTTGTCATGTTTGGTGTAATTGTCTAATATGTTTCTAATATTACTAGGTTCTTTAATTGAAAAGAGGCTGATTTTCAATTTTTTAAAATTGTATTTGCCTTTATTTTTAAACTGAATATATCAATTTTTACCTTTAAAAATCAGAATATGAAGAGAGGGTTAATTTATTGTCTTAGTATCATTTTTGTCGCAACAATTTTAGGCGCATGTCAGCCTTCAGTAGTTTTTGGAGACCCACAACCTGTTACCGTTGATCCTCTTACAAAAATTCCAGATATTTACAGGGGTATTTACTGGTGCAATGTAGATAGTGCTACTTTATATGTGGATGATAAAGCCTTTGTAAGGCGTAAGGAATTTTTGATAAAGACAACACTGCAAGAAATAGAGACAGACCCTGATTTAGATATAGTAAACGGACAGCTGTATGTTAATGATTGGGAAGGTTACTTTCCCATTACTAAAATAGAAGATACCATTACTACCCAAGTAATCATGCGCGATACTATTTTTTCAATTAGTGATAACCAGCTTGTAAAAGCTTATAAGGGACATCTTGTATTAAACTTAAAAATGAAAAATAATACTTGGGAAGTTTTAGTTGTTTCTCAAAGAAGAGATGAATTATTGACCATCTCTAAAGCAGAAATACCAGAAGATCTAGCAAAATTAGATTCTATTACAACGGTTAGTTTGCTAAATGGATCAGATAGAGTGCGTACTCAAATTTACTTACAACCTACCGCCAAAGAGTTTGAACGAATTTATAATGAAGGGTTGCTCTTTTCTAAATCATGCACTGAGTACAAAAGAATTTTTCCTTTAAAAGAAATCATTTATTGAATGAAGTAGAATAATTAAATTATGAACTGTCAAATTAAACTTAAACATGATTGCCCATTTAGTTTATACGGTTCTTATAAAATGAGGTCAATGTTGAAATTTAGGAGGTTATTTATCAGGTAACTGTATTCTAAAAGTACTGCCTTTACTTAGGGTGCTAACATATTCAATGTTCCCACTAAGAAGCTCCACATATCTTTTAACAATACTTAAGCCCAAGCCGGTACCTTGAAAGTCTTTCACGTTCTCTGCTCTAAAAAACCGTTTGAATAGATTTTTTTGTTCATCTTCAGGAATACCTATTCCTTTATCTTTTACTAAAATGGTCAATTCTCCATTGCTATTTATAGTATTTATTTCCACATCTGTTTCAGAATATTTTATAGCATTGGTTAGAAGGTTGGTCAATATATTATGAAGTATTTTTTGATTCTGTAAAATCAAAGGGTTTCCTTCATGTGAAAAATGAATATGCTGTTCTGGTTTAAGAATGCTTTCCATTTCTTCTATTAGAATGCGAATAAAATCTAATATGTCAAAAGTCTCTTTTTTCACTCTTACAATACCTTTTTCTAATTTTTCAAGTGAAAGAAAATCATCTAATATTGAAGTGAAATTTTTTGTTGCTAATTTAATGCGTTGAATATGCCTGTCCAGTTTATTGTAATCTCCAATATTTTTGAATTTCTCCATTAGAATAACTGAAGACAAAATAATTGTTACGGGAGTGCGCAGTTCATGTGAAGCAATGGAGATAAAGGCACTTTTCATTTCGTTGATATCTTTTTCAGATTCAAGTGCGTCGCTCAATTCTTTGGTTCGCTCTAAAACTACTTTCTCTAGTTCTTGATTGTATTTTTCAATTTTTATGTTTTCTTTCTCTAGGTCTTCATGCTGTTCTTGCAAAATTTTCATATTTCTAACTTCAGTAATATCTTGCAAAGCAACACGACAAATACGCTTATTGCCATTAGGTTCAGTATCAACAGTACCATGTAATAAAGCGTAAAAAATAGTCTTGTCTTTTCGGTGTATTATAAATTCAATATTTTCTAAAATGCCTGTACTAAAGGCTTGTCTTAGATTCAAAAAAAATGAATTTGCTTCACCGATCTTTAAATATGCTGAAAATGGTTTGCCTTTAAGTTGAATACGATCCACACCAAGCATATGACAAGCAGTAAGATTTATGTTTATTATAGTTCCTTTTTCATCTAAAATTAGATACCCTACAGGCGCAAAGTCAAAAAGATCAGAAAATTCGTCTCTTGATTTTTCTAGCAGTTGCTGGGTTTCGCGCAATTCTTGATTCTGCATTTCAAGTTCAACCTGGTGCACTTCAAGCTCATGTACCAAACTTTTAACCTTATCCATAGTTAGGTCTAAGGAAGATAGAGGAGTACTCTTAACCTCTGCTTCTGCCTTTTTCCGTAACGCTTTATTTGCTGGATTTTTGGTCGTCATTTGTATTGTTTTTAAGTTTTGCTAGATTTTTTTCAGCTTCATTTAATTCTGTTATATCAATTAATGTACAAGCAATTCCTTCTATTACATCATTCTTTAATATAGGTCTAATCATGATGTCATATAAATAACTGGTATTCCCAATATTTAAATGTACATTTTCTCGAATGGCCTCTTTACTTTTTAAAACCTTTAATTTTAATTTCTCTAACTTAACGGTATCTTCTTTCGAATAAAAATCAATGTCTTTCTTTCCAATCATTTTTACAAATTGAAAATTAGGTTGAATACTACCAATGGTGGTGTAGATTAAATTTTTGTCTTGGGTATAGACAATGGTTCTTGACATCTCTAACAAATGCTCATAATTTTCTTTGGCAGTTTTTAGCTCATCGGTCAATTGTTTTTCATGAGTAATATCAACAAAGGTAATTACTACCCCTTCGATCATATTTTCAGAGGTGCGGTAGGGTAAAATTTGCATTTTGTACCAAATGCCATCACTACTTTGAACCGATGTAGTAATAGGTATAAGTTTATTCAACACCTTCTGTACATCATTTTCAAGACCGTCATAAATCAGGTTTGATGATAAATGACTTATTGGGCGCCCAATATCGGTTTGTATCAGATTAATGATTTTTATCATGGGCGGGGTAAACCGCTTAATTTTTAATTCGGAATCAAGAAAAATAGTACCTATCTCAGTACTTGCCAATAAATTGTTCATATCGTCATATGCCTGGGCCAGTTCATCTATTTTCGACGAAAGCTCAGTATTCATAGTTACAATTTCTTCATTTACACTCTGTAATTCTTCTTTTGAAGTTTCTAGTTCTTCATTGGTACTTTGTAGTTCTTCATTGCTTGATTGCAATTCCTCATTACTTGATTTTAACTCTTCGTTAGAGACTTCTAATTCTTCAATAGTAGAACGCAAATATTCTTTTGTAGCGGTCAATTCTTGTTCTAACGCAAACATTTCTGAAACTTCATGTGTTTGAATAGGTTTCAGTTCTATACTTGTTGACTCTACTTGTGCCATTTCTTCAAAGGTTATCATATAATAACCTTCATAGTTTTTTGGCGATTCCAATGGTTTGATTTTGAGTGTGATAGTTTCAAACTTTCCGTTCGTTTTTACATTGACCCCTTTTCGAATTTCTGTTTTTTCACTTTTTCTAACTTTAACTATAAGTGCGCGTAGATCGGTTTTGAGCCCTTCGCGCGCCATATCTACAATATTTAATTTAGCTTCGCCAGGCGATGGTTGTAAGTATTTACCAGTATTACCAGAGAAATATACGGCATCACCTTCATTATTAATAATTGAACAGGCGGGCGCATAGGCGGCTAAAAGAAGACGTTCGGTTATACCTGCTAAATTTTCACGTGGTTGTAATTTTATGGGAATTGAATTTTCTGTGCTAATATGAATAGGTTCATGAAATAATTGGGCTATATCTGGTGTTTTTTTAATTAGGACATCTTTATGTTTGAAAATTTTATGCTTTCTGTCATTAACGGAATAAAGGTTGGCAAACTCCCCTAAAGATTCTGAACTTCCTAAGAACAACAAGCCACCTGTGTTCAATGCGTAATGAAAAATAGTATATACCCTTTTTTGAGTCTCTAAATTGAGATAGATCAAGAGGTTTCTACAACTGATCAAATCTTGTTTAGAAAAAGGAGGATCCTTTATTAGATTGTGTTCTGCAAAAATAATTTGATCGCGAATTTCCTTTTTTATTCTATAAGTTGATTTGTCTCCTTGAAAATAACGGGAAAGTCGTTCTTCACTTACATCTATAGCAATGGTTTCAGGATAAATACCCTGTCTTGCCATACTAATTGCATTTGCGTCCAAATCTGATGCGAATATTTGAACTTTTAGTTTTTTGGTTCCTTTTCGTATTTCTTCATCTAAAAGTATAGCTAATGAATAGGCTTCTTCACCAGTTGAACAGCCCGCAACCCAAATACGAATGGTTTCACCATCTTGTTTTATATTTAATATTTCAGAAACTATAGCTTTTCGTAAAGCTTCAAATGCTTCTGGATCACGAAAAAAACCGGTGACCCCTATTAATAGTTCATTAAAAAGTTTTCGAACTTCACTACGTTCTTTTTGTAGATACTTTACATAATTTTCGAGCTTATCAATTTGGTTAAGAGCCATTCGTTTATTAATTCTACGTATGACTGTGCTGCTTTTGTAGTCCCCAAAATTACACCCCGTTTCATTTCGTAACAAAATGAAAACTTTTTCTAAAAGTTCTTTTGCTGAATCAAAATTCGATATTTTTTTATCCGTATCAAATTTTCGATTCTTTGCATACTGTTGTAATTTTTTAGGTATTTCTTTTATGGGTAATATAAAATCATGGGCATTTGCCGCTATGACACTTCGCGGCATACCATCATATTTTGCCGTTGTTGGTTCTTGTACAATTGCTAGACCGCCTTGATTTTTAATGTTCTTTAAACCTAATGTGCCTTCTGTACCTGTGCCAGATAGTACTATGCCAATTGCTTTTTCCATTTGATCTTCAGCTAATGAGCGAAAGAAATAATCTATAGGCTTTCTAAACCCACGTGCTTGCGTGGGGTCCATTAGGTGTAATACACCATTAAAAATTGCCATGTCTTTATTGGGCGGAATAACATAGATATGGTTGGGTTGTACTTCTGTGTGATCCACCACCTCAGATATTATCATCTGGGTATGCTTTTTTATCAAGTCTACCATTAGACTTTTGTGGGTGGGGTCTAAGTGTTGTACCAGAACAAAGGCCATACCTGAATTTTCTGGCATAATTTCAAAAAAATCATTGAAAGACTCCAGTCCACCGGCAGATGCACCCATACCAACAATTAAAAAATTGTTTTCCGAATCTTCATTAGTACTCTTTTTTAAAGGAGCATTTGTTTTATTATCCTTTGTATTTGGTGCTTTTTTCTTGACCATAATCTCTGTAACGATACCTTTATTGATGGATATCAAATATAAGCAAAAGCACATACTTGATTCAATTTAGGTTACTTACAAGGTATATTTAAAAAGCGATTTGTTTAATGATAAAAATCATTTATTAACAGCAGATATTTCTTCATTTTAAATTTGCAGTTAACCTTTTAATAAAACATCTACCAGTCATATTATTACATGTATTTTGTAAGAAAATTAAAAAATTCCTTTTTTAGATCTGCATAGATTTGCCGTTGGGTTTCCATCTGATTTCTAAATTCTATATGTTTTTTGGTAAGTACCGTGTCCATTGATTCTTGACCTGTTTTTGACTGACCTGCAATACGGGTTTCATGCTTTTCTATAGTTTCTTGAAGTTTATCGATTATGCCTTCATGAAGTATAAATTCATTTTGGTAATGTTCTAACTGCGCCAATACTTCCTTGTTTGTCCATCGCTGTATTAATTCGCTTAATCGATTTTTGAAAGATTTTAACTCATCTTCCCAAAAAGCAAGTTCACTATGCCATTGTTTATGTTCAAAATGTAAATCTTCATTACTAAGTACTTCGTTAATTGTTTTCATATTATTAGTATTTAAATTAGTTCTCTAGTTCGTTTATTGATTTTAATTCTATTATCATTCTTTTTGTTATTGTTGCTTTTCCACTAATTCTTTTAGTTCTCGTTTGCCAAGCAAATCTTCCAAACTATCTTTTTCTACCACTTCTTGTTCTAATAAGAGTTGGGCAAGTTTTTCAAGTTTATCTCTATGTTTTAATAATAGGCTTTTTGTTCTCTCATAAGCGGTAGTAATTAATTCTTGCACTTCTTTATCTATAAGTTTCGCCATTTCTTCACTATATGGTTTGCTTAACATTTGTTCATTTTGCCCTGTAGAATCGTAAAAACTGATAGGTCCTATTTCTTTATCCAAACCATAATAGGCAACCATTGCATAGGCTTGCTTGGTTACTTTTTCAAGATCATCTAAGGCACCGGTAGATATTTCGTCAAAAATGATTTCTTCTGCTACTCGCCCGCCCAATGATGCACAAATTTGATCCATGAATTGTGATTTGGTTACTATTTGGCGCTCTTCTGGTAAATACCAAGCAGCGCCCAAAGATTTTCCTCGCGGAATTATAGAAACCTTAAACAATGAATCTACATGCTTTAAATACCAACTAGCAACTGCATGACCAGCTTCGTGGTGGGCCACTATTTCTTTTTCTTTGGCAGAAATGATCTTGCTTTTTCGCTCTAACCCTCCAATTACACGATCTCTTGCTTCCATAAAATCTGCATGTTCTACTTCTTTTTTGTTCTTTCTGGCTGCAATTAAGGCAGCTTCATTGCAGATATTGGCAATATCTGCTCCAGAAAAACCCGGACTCAGTTTGGCAAGTAATGAGCCATCAACATTCTTTGATAGTTTTAAAGGGCGAAGATGTACACCGAAAATTTCTTCTCGTTCTTCTTTGGTAGGTAGTTCCAAATAAATATGGCGATCAAAACGACCAGGTCGTAAAAGTGCCTTGTCCAAAACATCTGGTCGATTGGTTGCCGCCAATACAATAACACCGGTGTTTTTTCCAAAGCCATCAAGTTCTGTAAGCAATTGATTTAAGGTACTTTCTCTTTCGTCATTTGCTTGAAAGGCATTTATTTTTCCACGAGAACGGCCAACGGCATCAATTTCGTCGATAAAAACAATACTAGGGGCTTTTTCCTTTGCTTTTTTAAACAGGTCGCGAACACGTGAAGCACCGACCCCAACGAACATTTCTACAAACTCAGAACCTGAAATGGAGAAAAAAGGTACCTGGGCTTCACCGGCCACTGCTTTGGCCATTAATGTTTTTCCTGTTCCGGGTGGGCCAACTAGCATTACACCTTTTGGAATTTTAGCACCTAGTTTGGTATACCTTTCTGGGTTCTTTAGAAAATCTACCACCTCCATTACTTCGGCTTTGGCCTCTTTAAGACCGGCAATGTCATTAAAGGTAAAACTACTTTTTGTGTCTTTCTCTGTTAATTTGGCAGTAGATTTTCCAAAATTAAATAATGTGCCTCCTGTAGAACTTCCACTTCCCAGTCTTCTTAAAAGGTACATCCAGAATAGAAATATGAAGATAAGAGGCAATAGCCATGTGAGAATATTTGTCCAAGAAGTTTGGCTTTTATATTGTACATCTATTAGCTCTTCTTTAGAAAAATCTTGTTGGGCCTTTTGTAATTTGCTTTCAAAAGTTTCTACAGACCCTATGTTCATTCTAAAGTGCGGACCTATTTTATTATTAAAAAATCCATCTGTAATCCATTTATATTTTTCTTTTTCAAAAAGCTCTGGTTTAATGTAAATATCTGCAACCTCTTTATTGATGACCACAATCTTAGCTACATCATGTTCTGCCAAAATTTCTTGCTCAAAAGTTGACCATCCTATTTCTCTAGTTTTATTGGTGCTTGAGGCCGTTATGTAAAAAACGATCATTAGTATAAACAATATGATGTAGAACCAGTTATAGCCATAGTCACCATATGGTGGTTTCGTATTTCTATTTTTGTAGTGTTGATTCTTATCTTCTGTATTATTCGAATTTTTCATTCCTTATAGAATATTGCTCTCTAACTTATTATAGGTTCAAAACTATTTCAATAGAATTGGTCATAAAATGATTCAGGTCATTTACAACCTCTACATATTCGGCTTCTTTTGTTGTATAAAATTCAAAGTGATGGATAGCAACCAAGAGAACAAATCATTGATGATATTTATAATCTTGTTGATTGTACTATTCTTGGCCAGTTGTGGCCCCGTAGTATTATCAACTAGAATAGGAGAGCCACCACCGCCGTGGTTCTATCCAAATAGATTGGAGGTTGTTAGGTATGTATATTTTCCTGAATATAGTTTTTATTATGATCTAACTGCTAGGGCATATATTTATTTAGATGGTGGTGTTTGGGTTAGGCGCAATGTACTGCCCGTTAGATACCGAAATATCAATTTAAATAAAGCAAGGTATGAGCGTGTTCGTAATTATAACGATGAAAATATTCGTAGATATCATCAAGAAAATAATACAAATAGGGGTAGGAGTAATAGGACTGTGCCTCGTTCAAGTACAAGAAGAAATTAATCTATAAATATGTAAATCATGAAAACTCAATTAATTCTAATACTGGTATTACTTTTTACAGCCTGTAAAGGGCAAGAAAAAGAACCAATGACCAATGAAATAGAAAAAGATTCGATTGATGCCCCTAAACCTAAACGTTCTTGGAATGTTAATAGGGAATATGATGAACAGGGCAATTTAATTAGATATGATTCTGTTTACTCGTATTCATATACCAACATTAAAGGTGATTCTATTAAAGTAAATTTAGATAGTATAATGGGTTCTTTTAGATCTTACTTTAAAGAAAATACACCTTTAGAATGGAAAAATGATTTCTCATTTTTTCCAAAGAGCGATTCTCTTTTTATGCGAGATTTTTTTAGGGACGATTATTTCTTTGATCGCTGGGAAAGACAACCTATTGAAATGGAAGAAATGATGAAAAGAATGGACTCTACAAGAAACGCATTCTTAAAAAGATTTCATCCAGGGCTCATAGAATCTAAAGAAAAAGATTGATTAGACTTAGTGTTTAAAACTACGCTGATCTTTAAAAATTATTTTATGGCTGGCATGATCATTAAAGGTACTTCAGTCTTAAAGTTCATATTTCGAATAATTGGTTCACTTATCAATTTTTTGAAAAAACTGTGTTCAGTTTTGAGAAAAACGACCATACCAATATTTTTATAGTCTTTTTCCAAATCTTTTAAGGTTGCCGTAACAGAACTCTTTTTCTTGACCTTTATAAAACGATGCTTGGTTTTCTTTAAATATAGATCAAGTAGTTCTTTGTTTGATTCTTGTTCGTTTTCAAGCTTCTTTTTAGAATTAACGTATACAATGTTTATTATCGAACCCCATAGTGAAGCTATTTTTATAATTGGGGACAATTCTGCAGGTTTAAAAGTATGTTTATAATCATTTGCAAAAAGAATATCATCGGGTATATCATAGTCATATTCTCCAGGTACGGCAATAATTGTGCTGCTGTTGATATTTTTTAAAACACTGGTGGTAACACTTCCCATGAATACATCTTGTACGGCAGAAAAACCTGTGGTCCCCATAAAAACGAATTGAATATCTTTTTCAAAAATTGCTCTATCTATAGCGCCTAGAGCTGTGTCAGATACCAGAATAGTTTCAAAAGTATGTTTGGCACTTTTTGTAGCTTCTAGTCTTTTATGCAACGCATCTAATTCAATACTTGCATCAAATTTGGTTCCTGTTTCAGATGGTACTAGGTAATATGCATGTAATATGTAAAATGTGCATTGTTCACGTTCAAAAAGATAAATGGCATAATCAATGGCATTTTGCGAGTTTTTTGAAAAATCTGTAGGTAGTAGTATACTGTGCATGGTCTTCAATTTTTTTAAAAGTAACTAGGTCAGTTATGTAAAACCATGATTTTAATCAGCTGGTTCTGTATAACATCTTACTTAATACATTAAAACAGGAGTGAAATGATCTTCATCATTTTAAGACAAGAAGGTATTCGTCAATTTTATCATCAGTAAAAAAATAGTATTACCTAAAATTAATAAGATGGCTTCAATCATTCATTTTAATATTTCTGCAGAAGAAGTGCTAAGGGCCAAAAGTTTTTATGAAAATTTATTTGGTTGGAAAATAGAAAAATTCCCTAAAGGACCAACGGAATATTTTTTAATTGAAACCTTGGCGAATACCGGTGAAAAAGGAGTAGGAGGCGGTATTACTAAAAGACAAAAAACTGAACAGCAAATTACCAATTTTATTGAAGTAGATTCAATTGATGAAGCTATTGCAAAAGTTAAGGAACTTGGAGGCGAAATCGTTGATCCAAAATCAGTTATTGTCAATAGAGGATTCGTGGCAAGGTGTAAGGATACCGAGGGGAATATTTTTGGGTTAATGGAAATGGTGAATTAAATGCCAGCTTTGCCAAAAAGGGAATACGTTTGCTATGGTTATTTGATATCATAGTAACATACTGACCTAGGTCATTTTCAAACTTTTTTATTAGACGTAGTTTTAAAATAATAGGTTGTTAATATATCTGACAATTTAAAGAATTGATATAATGAAATTATAAGACTTGACTTATATGGCAAAGACCAAAGATCTAAATACCGAAAAACTAGAATATGACTTTCAACAATTTTATCAAAAATTGGAAGATTTTAATTATGATTTAAAAGAATTTATTCATGGTAGCTTAAAGGCTTCAGAAAACCAAGGTCTTCTTGATAAAGGCTATTATAAAGCTGATGAAATTCTTGATGAAATCTATATAGAGATTTACGAAAATTATTCTTTAATTTCAGATATATCTGAATTTCAACGATTACTTTTTAGAGCGGGAATCAATAAACTGGAAACGATAAAGTCTCAAGAAGTGCCAGATGATATTACCTATCATTCTTTATTAAAGGCAGAATTAAAAGCTTTAAATGAAAAATTTACTACAGCCGGTGATGGAGACCGTATAATGTTAGAGGAATTAGATGATATTTCATACGTTCAAAATAGAGGTTGGCTAGAGAATATTTATTTATATGAACCATTAGAAAGACAGTTGGTCAGTACACTGTGTTTAGATGAAGCCGCCCTGCTATCTGATGAGAAAAGAAAGTTATTATGGGTATTGTATTCAACCATTCCAGAAAAAAGTAAAACCGTGGTAGAGTTGCTGGTTTTTGGCAAACAGAATTTAAAAACTATAGCTGAAATATTAGATGTGCCACAAGATTTTGTAGATAAAATTATATTCAAGGTCAAAGAGAGATTTAGGTTGGTGTAATTTTCTAAACCGTTTTGACCTATGCATAAATATACACTCAATTTAGCTAATACTTTTTATTTTTTATTTTCTATCACGCTATGCGTTTGGATCTTAATTGCCGCCAAGGTGATTCTTATACCCTTAGTTTTTAGTTTTTTTTTGCCTTAATGTTAAAGCCAATAGTAACTTATTTTGAGCGTAAATTCAATAATAGGATTTTAGCAATATTTACTTCATATGTCTTAGCTGTCGCACCTCTTTTCTTTCTAATTTTTTTCTTTTTCAATCAAACACGAATTTTATTTAGTAAACTACCATCGGTACAGGATAGACTTGCTGAAATGATAATCGTGTTTTCAGAATCGTTCGACCAAAAATTCAATCTAGAGGCAGATACTACCGCAAGTTGGATTTCAGAAAATGTTTTGGCCGTATCAGATTTTTCAATTGAAATTATTAGAGGTAGCCTGCAGTCTACTACAACGGTATTGGCGCACTTGGTACTCATTGTAGTAATAACTTATTTTATGCTACTTTACAGTACGGCATTCAAAAATTTTCTGTTGGCACAATCTAATAATGAGAATAGAAATCGGCTTGATCAACTATTCAAAAATGTCCAATATTTAGCAAAACGATATATGCTTGGGCAAGGTTTAATCATATTAATTCTAGGACTATTAATTGGTAGCGGACTTTGGTTGATAGGTGTTCCCTATCCATTTTTTTGGGGATTTTTAGCCGGTTTTCTTGAAATCATCCCCTATATAGGTACTTCTATTGGTGGTGTTTTACCCGTAGTTTATGTATTAATGATTACAGATAATTTTTGGCAGCCATTTGCAGTCATTGTACTATATCTTGTTGTACAACAATTAGAAGGTAATCTTATATCTCCTAATGTAATGGGAGCCAGTGTTAGAATTAACCCTTTATTCGTAATCTTGGGACTTTTTGTAGGGGGTGTTTTATGGGGTATTGCCGGTATGGTTTTGGCATTGCCCATATTAGCGATGTCAAAAGAAATATTTAGAACTTATGATATGTTTAAACCTTTGAGTTATCTTATGGAAGATGGTTTATTACGTAAAAAAGATATTTTTTTAGAACGATTTGATGACGAAAAATATAGGTTCTTCAACCTCTTTTTCAATGAGAGGAAAGACTAATAGAGTATCGATGAAATCAATTAATTATTTTTTTAATTTGAGTATCATTGGGTTGCCTTATTTTTTGGTACAAAGTTAAGTCTAGGGCAATGAACCAAACAATAAATAGGGCAAAGGTGATTTTTTGTACTACGGGCAGTATATGTATAATAATTCCCGTTTCATAAATGTAGTAATTGGAAAGAAATATAATAATGCAAACTACACCTAATAGAAATAGTTTTTTATAGCTTGTCTTATATAGTTCTATACAGCAAGTGATAAAGGCAACTAAACCAAATATGCCTGCTATGCGAACAACTATATCATGATAATCAAGTACTAAAAACAAAATTGAAAACAATGATAAATACCCTGACCCACCCATCAATTTTTGGATGTTATTTTTTCTTTTAAATAATTTGGGGAGTAAAGTCCATAGTAGTAATATGCTGGTACATAATAAGCTTAATGCTATAATAGCATATAACCGGGCTTTGTTGGTTTCACCGTTAATCGCATTTAGATCTAATAAATCACAAAGATAATTGTGCCAAAAGCTAAAACGGTTTAAATCTGGGTCTATCCAAGATCCTCCAGGGTATTTTTTGGCAGCAATAACATAGAAAATAATAAAGAATCCAATACCTATTAATGATAAAAATAATAGTAGATGCTCATAGGGTTCCAATACTGGCTTAGTCTTCATGAGCAGGTGTATAAATTTTATTGTAGTTAAAGCTATAAAATAGAAACAGGAGACCTTAGGCCTCCTGTTTCCTTTAAAGTGCTCATTTTATTCTTTGTGTTACATCTATCCTTAAGTCATCTTATTGCTAAAATGATATAGGGGCGATTTCGACAACTAACAACTTGAACACTCAGGCATTTATTACCTTACGGTAATAGTACCTTTTCTTTAAATGCTTTTTAAAAAGGACCAGAATACCAGAATATTCGGTCCTTTATTTGATATCGCAATTCTATAAATTTTGAACGCAGAACAACTAACTATGTACAAACACATATTCCCTTGTTTATTCTAGTAAAAGAATTATTTGCAATACCATTTTATGACTGCTAAGGCATTACTGCTTAGAAGTCTGTTTTATACTTAAATTTTAAAGAAAAAACAGGAAGCCTAAACTTCCTGTTCTTCATAAAGAATAGAATTTGTTATAGCCTTTTATCAATCTTTAAATTAACCTATTGCTAAATTGATTCAAAAATTAATGTAGATTACGACATCATCTATTTCTCTACTATGATCTGTACTATCTTGCGATAATTCAAATCAATGCCTTATAATTTTGTAAGAAACCAAGTCATCGCAATGACTTGGTTTCTAAGAAGTCGGTATTTTTTCAAATTACACTTACAATGATCCTTTTTTATGATTATTTCTAAACACATTTAGAGATCAAATGGTCTATTGAATTAGTAGTACCTTCTTCTTTATAAATTGAACCTTGGTCCCCCCGAGCAAGATTCAAATGATTATTAATTTCAAAGAACTTATTATAATTGATGAATAATTATAGTGCTAAAATAATACGGGCATTACCTTTTTAAAATGACCTAGGTCAGTTTGGTGAAAATTTTTCAGTTTTCGGAATTATAAAAGCCAAATTCATGATTTTACCTTTTCTTAAAATTTTAGCTTTCAAGGTGTCACCGAATTGAAGATTATGTATGATAGCCCAAGCTTTGGTCATGTTTTTCTCATTGGTTAATGGTACATCATTAAAAGAAAGTAGAACATCACCACCAACAGCTATAGTATTGCCGTCTATCTGTAAGTGATAATATGATTCTTTCAAGCCTAGGTTTGCTCCTAATGATTGCGGAGCCACTTTTTGTACCAATACACCGGCAATTTGTGGTAAATTAAATATTTCTGCTAATGACCCGGTAATGAAATAAGCCTCAATTCCCGTCCACAGAGGTCTTTCATCACAAAGTAGTTCTTTTGCTATGTTAGAAGTAGCAGCGAAAGATATGCCTTGAAAACCTTTAGAATGACTTATAATAAAGCTGGCAATACCGATTACCTCTCCGTTCATATTAAATAATGGTCCGCCAGAACTACCCTCATTTACCGCGGCGTCGGTTTGTAAGAAATCGGTTTTTATGAACCCACTAGATACTTTTTCGGGAGAATATTTGCCACTTACATAACCTACGGATAAAGAATATCCTAGACCAAATGGCGAACCGATAACAAATACCTGGTCTCCAATTTTAACTTTATCCGAATCTGCCAAAGTAGCAACCGAAAGTGGAGTTTTTTTTAATTTGGTCAATCTAATTAATGCAACATCTGCCGTAGGATATGAGTATAGAACTTTAGCAGGCACTTCCTCGCCATCTGAAAAAACCACTTTAATAATAGCTGCATTTTGTACAATATGTGCAGCAGTCATTATATCGCCGTCATTTGAGATAACAAAGCCTGATCCAAGACCTTCTAAGGTGAGCAAGGTTTTAAAATTACCTTGGCTATATATTTCTGGTTGCCAAGTTTTTATGAGTACAACAGAAGCATTGGCCTCTTCATACAATTTGCTTATGTTTTGAGAAGTAATTTGTTTGGTATAGAATATGAAAAGTATAATTAGAATTATTTTCATTGCTAGATGTTGTAATTAAAAAAAATATTTAAACATTCGATACCCTTAGTCTTAAAAACTTAAAGAACAGCTCTAATTTTAGATGTTCTGATACTCAAGTTGAAGTTTAAAAGAAATTAGCAGTAAACTAAGATTAGCGATTTTAGTGTGGAATGATTTAAGTCATTCAGTTGCTGGCGAAACCCATTTCCGTAATTTATAATCGAATAATATTCAATGAAATTAGAGTATTTACCAGATTTCGATTAATTAATGGTATTATTCCTACTTAATATGTAGTTTTTTTGTATCTTTTTATATCCTCATAAGCTTGAACTTAATAGGTTGTATTATGATCAGTATTCTTATAATTGAAGATGAAAATGATATACGGGAAAATACTTCTGAACTTTTAGAACTGGAAGGCTACACTACACTAACAGCTGCTAATGGGAAAATTGGCTTGGAAAAGATTAAATCTAATATGCCAGATTTGATTTTATGTGATCTTCGCATGCCTGAAATGGATGGTTTTACGGTATTAAGTCATCTTGGTCAATATCCTGATTTAAAAAGAATTCCATTTGTTTTTTTTAGTGCTAAATCTGAAAAATTGGATATTAAGACTGGCATAGAAGCCGGAGCAGACGGCTATTTAGTAAAGCCTTTTGAGTTTAAAGATTTGTTGGCCATTATTGAAAAATGTCTTCATAAAATTAAGCGTTCTTCATTACAATAAATTAGATTTTACTTCTATAAAATCATTTAAGTTTTATTCAGATTTTCTTTTTTCCTGATTCAAATCATTTAGCTTTTTTGCTGCAATAGGTACATTGGTAGAAAATAGATAGAACATGTATACTGCAGAAAAACTACCGTTGTTAAAAACTACATTTGAATCTTTAATGGCAAAAAAGGCCTTTCATTGTGTGTCCATATATATATCAATGGATAAAAAGGGGATGCAACAAAATCTTCATTTGGCCCAAGCTAAATTGAAAAATTGTTTAAAAGAGGTTAGCACGGTATTGTTGCAATATCAATTGCACCAAAAGGAAGTAGAAGATTATCTTGAACCAATTACTCAATTGTTAGATAGAGTGGATTTATGGAGAAATCCATCTGACGGACTGGTAATTTTTTTAGATCCTGAAACGGGATTGCAGTATTTTAAAATACCAATTTCATTTGAAACACAAACATATGTAGCTAATCATTTTTATCTAAAACCACTATTACCGATTTACACTAATGATGGTACGTATTACCTACTTGAAATTAGTAGAGATTATGTTAAACTCTACAAAGCATCAAGATATCAATTTAAAGACCTATTTGTTGAAGATTTTGCGCCAAAGCGTTTAGAAGAAGCTGTTGGGTTTGATTATAGACCAAAAGTTTTACAATTTAGAAATGCAAATAATTTGAGTAGCGCAGGGGTGTTTCATGGTCATGGAGAAGGAAAGGATGATGATAAAAAAGAGATGGTAAAATTTTTTAGGGCTTTGGACAAGGGGCTTAAGAAGGTCATTGAAAACCAGAATGCACCATTATTATTAGCCTGTACAGACTATTTGTATAGTATTTATAAAGAGACAAGTACCTATAAAAATGTTTATGATGGGCATTTGGGTGGTGATCCAGAATTTAAGGTGAAGACTTCATTACATCAAGATTCTTGGAATTTAATAGCACCCTATTTTAAAAAACATGAATCTGAAATGATACAAAAATTTAAAGATTTAAGTTATTCGCAAAAAACCTCATACGAAATTGGAGAAATACTTAGAGCAACTTTTCAAGGTACTGTAGAGGTGCTGTTCGTTGAAAATGAAACCGATGTTTTTGGTACGTTCGATTTAAAAACAAATAGAGTATCCGTAGATAAAACAAAAGAAATAAGTAATACATCTTTAACCAATTTAGCTGCTTTAGAATGTTATAAGCGAGGTGGTAAGGTATACCTTTTGCCTACTGAGCAAATGCCGATGAAACACAGTAATTTAAACGCCATATTTAGGTATTGATCTTTAAGCTCAGAACTGTCTATAAATACTTAGAGAGCGAATGCTGACATTGAAATTCAGAAAATAATCACCATTTTTTAATTGATCAAATCTTTTAAAAAAACAAAAAAGAAAGACATGAAACTAAAATGTATTGTATTGGAGAAATCGATTATCCACCAAAAGGCAATAGAGAAAATGGTAAACTACCATCCTAATTTAGAAATGTCTGGTATATATAATAGTTCGTTAGAGGCTAACCAACATTTAAAGAACTATAATATTGATCTCATGTTCTTAGATGTAGATATGCCATTGCTTTCTGGTTTTGATTTTTTAGGATCATTAAAGAATCCTCCTAAAACAATTTTGACATCAAATAATGCTGATTATGCAGTTAAAGCATTTGAATATAATATTTCTTATTATTTGTTAAAACCCATTACAACGATCAGTTTTAATATTGCAGTTAGCAAGGTTTTAAAACACCATAATCTAATTTATCCTAAAAACGGCAATGGCGAATTTGTACTATTGAAAAGTAATTTTAAAAAGGTAAAAGTTGTACTACGCGATATAAAATGGGTGAAGGCCATAGGCGATTATGTAAAAATTGTAACCGATAAGCAAAATTTTGTGGTTCAGTTTACCATGAAGCGATTTGAAAAAATGCTACCTGACGACAAATTTTTAAGAATTCATAAATCCTATATAGTGAACTTAAGAAGTATAGATCAGTTTACTAGTAGAAATGTTGAAATAAATGGAAACTCATTGCCTATGAGCAGAAGCAAAAAACAACTGCTTGAAAATAAATTGATGTTTAACTGATAACCAATCGGTCTTTATTGATATTATTTTAAAATAATTAAAGAAATTAGGCTTGATCACATTTATTTTGAATTCGTATATCTGACAGTTATTTTTTGTGACAAAATAAAATATACAGAGTGATTCAGGTCATTTTACGGATCTTTTATTCTTACGATTTTTAAGTAATTAATAAACAGAAGTTATGGTGTATACAAAAATATTTGATCAGAATGTTGAAGCTTATGAGCAATGGTACCAGGATTACCCTGAGGTATTTGAATCAGAACTTTTGGCGATAAAAGAACAGTTACAGAAACTGCCCGAGAACCTGAAAGGTATTGAAGTGGGTTTGGGAACAGGTAGATTTTCAGAACCTTTAGGTATAAAAGAAGGAGTAGAGCCTTCAAAAGAAATGGCTGCATTGGCTATTAAAAGAGGAGTTTCGGTTTTAAACGGTTATGCCGAACAGTTACCTTTCGGAGATCTAAGATTCGATTTTGTTCTCTTTGTTACAGTTTGTCATTTAGATAACATAAAACACGCTTTTGCCGAAGCATATAGGGTTCTTAAACCTGCAGGAGCAATAGTAATTGGTTTTTTGGATAGCGAAAGAAGTATAGCCCAGCAATATTTAGAAAAGCGCCATAGAAGTACGTTTTTTGCAAAGGCAAATTTTTATACAGTCAGTAGAATAGAGGTCCTTTTGAAAGAAGCAGGCTTTAAAAGTTTAGAATTCAATCAAACACTATTTGGCAATTTAGATGACATAAAAGAGGTTCAAATGTCTAAAGAAGGTTTTGGAGAAGGATCTTTTGTTGTTGTAAAAGCCATTAAAAAATAGCGGAAGGCATATAAGTTGAAATGTTCATATTATTTAAATAACTCGATTAGAAATTTTTGATCAATTATTAGTAACTTCTTTAGAATTGAAATAATCTAATATTTGAATGGCTTTTTGGTCAGTAACCTCCTCGAAATTTTTATAAAATTGCCCTACAGCTCTAAAATTATCTGGTTGTAAAATACAAATGACTTCTTCTACATGTTCTAAATTACTTATTTTATAAATTGCAGATGGTGGTGCAACGGGTATTGCAATTATAATTTTAGAAGGTTTTTGTTTGTGTACCAAAGCTATTGTTGCCAATAGGGTGTTACCAGTGGCAATACCATCATCAACAATTATAACTGTCTTTTTTTGTAAATTTAAAGGAGAGCGATTTTTATAATATTGTTTGTACCGTTCTTTTAGTGATTTACGAATACGCTCTGTCTCTCTATCAATATAATTTTTATCAAAAACCATTGAGTTTGATAGTATTATACTTTCAAGGCTAACTGCGCCGATCGCGTATTCCTTATTATTTGGATGCCCTATTTTTTTTGTTAATACTACATCTAATGGCGCATTTAGAAACTTTGCTACAGATGCTCCAATTGGTAGTCCGCCTCTTGGTATTGCCAAGATTATTACTTCTTCGTCTTTGTATTTTGCTAATAGTATAGCTAGTTGACTGCCTGCATCATTTCTATCTTCAAACATTGTTTTGATTTTTAACTTTTTAGATATGTAGCAAACCAATTAGCCGATATTTGCGCCACTTCATTTAATTTGCCCGGTTCTTCGAATAAGTGACTTGCCTTTGGTATTATTTCTAGTTTGCGTTGGCAGTGTAGTTTTTGATAAGCTTTTTCATTAAGTTCAATTACAACATCATCATTGCCGCCTACTATGAGTAATGTGGCAGCTGTTACCTTTGATATGTCGTTTATGGCAAGGTCTGGTCGCCCACCTCTAGAAACTACCGCTTTAATTAGTTCTTCATAAAAGGCAGCGGCCCTTAATGCCGAGGCTGCACCTGTACTTGCTCCAAAATATCCAATCGATAATTTTTTTGTTTCTTTTAGTTGTTGTACCCATTGCGTTACGTCAATAAGCCGTAGGGTCAGTAAATCTATATCAAATCTATTTTTGTATATGCTATCTTCATCTTCAGTCAATAAATCAAAAAGTAAAGTAGCCAGGTCATTTTTTTGTAATACTTCAGCAACAAAGTTGTTACGAGGACTAAGACGGCTACTACCGCTACCATGAGAAAAAATGACCAGACCTATAGCATTTTTAGGAATAACTAAGTCTCCTTTTAGAATAACTCCGTCTAACTGAATATTGACAGCTTTATGGTTGAAATTATTTTCCATTTTTAGCTTTTTTCACAAAGACTTAAATGTAATGGAAGAAGGGAATTTGACAAATGATCCAAGTCATTTATACTTTTTCAATAAAATAATCTAAGAGCACAAAAGCCTGTTTTATAACTTTAGTTCGTAAGAATCTATAATGTAGAAGGATCATTTTGTGTTCAATTGATTTTCACAGCAATGAGTTAAGGTAAGAGAAGCTCTTTTTTCTTTAGAATTACGGTTCAAACTTTATACATATATTCCACTTAAAGTTTGTTTAACTTTTTTTCTTGCTTCTCTAATTTTCTGAAGTAGCCTCTAGTTAAAAAATTATGTTTTAGTGCTTCCATGTTTTCGTTGAATCTTTCTGTTCCTTGCTCAATATTTTGCATGCTTCGCTCAAGTTGATTTACAAATAATGAGTCTTTAGCCAGGTAAGAAATAGCACCTTGTCCATCATTTATTTCTGCAATAATAAGGTTTAGGTTTTTAGACATTTGATCAATTTCTGAAGAGGTAGTCTCCAAGTTTTGAATAACATTTTTTATTCTTCTACCAGAAAGGGTATCATTTAATAAAACATCCGCAGTACTTTCCTTAAAATTAAATTGACCTACTATATCGTTCAAATTGGTAATAGTTGCATTTGCTTTATAACTTGTGTTTTTTAAATTAATAATAGTTTTATGCAAGTCGTTGGCCATTATGGTATCATTTAATAACCTACCTAGCGTTCCTTGCCCATTTGTAAGGGTCTTTGAAATCTTTAACAGATCGGCAGTTAATAATGCGGCATTTTCATTGGTAATGCTCAATGTACTCATCATATCTTGTGTGCCTATTTTGTTTGAAGATAATAGCTGATCTCCAGGGCTTATTTTAGAAGAAATACCTTCACCTGGAATAATATTGATTAACATACTGCCAACCAGACCATTTGTGCCGATACTGGCAATGGCATTTTTTTTAATATGGTTACGCATATTATCTTGTATAACCATACGAACCTGTATTGTGGTGTCGTTGATCATTTCTATGCCATTTACAGTGCCAACATTAATGCCGGAAAAGCGAACGTTATTTCCATTTTGGAGTCCGGTGGCATTTTTAAATACTGCCGTAATTTCAAATGTTTTACTGAACATATTCTGTCGATTTCCAATAAGATATGCTGCAATTAGAAGTAGTATAGTACCTAATACTACAAAAATGCCTAACCTTAAGTTTTCCAATTTTGTATTTGCCATAATCTTATTTTTTAAAGAATGCTTCTACTTTTGGGTCTGTCGATGCCGATAATTCTGAATAAGTGCCTTCGGCATAATTAATGCCATCTACTAAAAGAACCATTCGTTCAGAAATTACTCTAGCACAATCCACATCATGAGTGATTATTAAAGAACTGGTACCGTACTTTTTTTGAATACTTCTCATTAACTCAATTATTTCTTTTGCCGTTATTGGATCTAAACCACTTGTGGGCTCGTCGTATAGAATAATCTTTGGTTTCAAAATAAGTGTTCGTGCTAATGCTACACGCCTTTTCATACCACCGGAAAGTTCATCTGGCATTAAATTCATGGTATGTGCCAAACCAACATTTTCCAAGGCTTCTAAAACTAGGGGAGTTGTATCTTTTACAATCCCCAATTTGTCTCGGTGCCGTCGCATT
Organism: Maribacter caenipelagi; assembly: GCF_004364175.1. Taxonomy (GTDB): domain Bacteria; phylum Bacteroidota; class Bacteroidia; order Flavobacteriales; family Flavobacteriaceae; genus Maribacter; species Maribacter caenipelagi. Next base: position 390,489 of record NZ_SNZW01000013.1, read on the forward strand.
GGGAATTCTAAATTCTCACGAACGGTCATGGAATCATACAAGGCACTGCCTTGAAATAGAAAACCGATATCTGAACGTAATTCATCTAAGGTTTGTCTATCTAACGTTGATATTTCCTTGCCCATTACTTCAATATAGCCACTGTCAGGAGCCATTAACCCTACCAGACATTTGATCATTACCGATTTTCCAGAACCAGATTTTCCCATAACAACTAGATTTTCACCTTCGTAAAGCACTAAGTTGAATCCATTTAAAACATGGTTCTCACCAAAACTCTTAGTAACGTTATTTAAGCGAATGACCGCTTTTTGTTCAAAATTGTCTTTCGATTTTTGATGTTCATTAGTTTTTATTTTGGGTGTATCCTTATTCATATCATAGTTCATAGAAAATATCAGAAACGAATACCGCAATAAAATCGACTATAAATAATAATAGTGATGCCATGACAACGGCCGTGTTTGCAGATATACCAACACCTACTGTTCCTTTTTTACAATAATAGCCCTTAAAGCAACCTACTAGACCAATTACAAAACCAAAAAAGAATGATTTTATAGTTGCAGGTATTAAATCTCCAAAGCTGAGTGCATCAAAAACGGTATTAAAATAGAGTTGAAAAGAAACTTGTCCTTTTAGATTCTCTACTAGCGCCGAACCTAGCAAGGCGATTAAATCTCCAAATACGATTAAAATGGGAATCATTAATGTGGTGGCCAGAATTCGTGTTACCACTAAATACTTAAATGGGTTGGTACCAGATACTTCCATTGCATCAATCTGTTCTGTAACCCGCATAGAACCTAATTCTGCACCTATGCCCGAAGCAATTCTGCCAGCGCAAATTAGGGCGGTAATTACCGGTCCTATTTCCCTAACAATAGAAATACCGACCATATTCGGCATCATAGATACTGCCCCAAATTGAATCATTGTAGGTCTAGACTGTAATGTTAGTACCAAACCTATAATAAAACCGGTCATACCTACTAACATTAAAGATCGGTTACCCATTTGATAGCACTGTCGTAACAACTCTTTAAATTCAAAAGGCACAGAAAAAAGTTCTTTAAAAAAACGACGTGCGAAAAAAGACAGTTCTCCAATTTGAATAAAAAACTGTTTTAATCGCCCAAGTATTTTAGATATCTCAAATACTGAGGGTATACTCTCTGCCATATTCAAATGTAAAAGGAAACTGTTGTTCTTAAAATGACTAATGTCATGGCAGACAATCGAGAGCAGTTATGATAAAGTTAATGGGTTTAAAATGTAAATAAGGCTAAACTAGCCTATTCAAAAGATTTATTTAAAACCAAAAAACCCTGCAAATTTAATATTTGCAGGGTTTGGATTCTTGTGACCTCAACGGGACAGAGTTCTAACTTTTTGAAGGAAGATATTAAGATTATTATCGATAAATCATTTCATATTAGAAGTGCTTGATTTTAATTCATTTAAGAAGTTTTATGTTTTAAATTACCCGAAATGGTTTTGTTTTAAAAAAAGTTCCTTTCGCGGGACGGCTTGAAATATCAAAGTTGGGTAGGGATAGAGAATGAAACTTGTCCGCTGCAATTAATCGGCCTTACCAACAAATTCGTGCGGGTATACTATGTGTCGGATATTTAATTGTAGCTGATTTTTTTCACCGCAGACGAATGCTACACCATCGGCCCTGGCTAAGATTTCGGCTTGGCAAATCCGCAAGGGTTTTCCAAGATCGGAATCCAGCCGCTTTTTTAAAGTTAAGGTTTTTGGTTTTTCAAGGGAAAGCTGAATTATGGCCAACTTAAGTGAGCTGCCTTTTTAGTGGATACTATATCCCCCATCAACCACAAGCGTATGTCCAATTACTAGACTTGCAGAATCACTGCAAAGCCAAAGTACGGCATTGGCAATTTCCTCTGAACGACCTAAACGACCTATCGGAACGTCTTTCAACATTTCATTTATTGCGTCTCCTTGTCCGTCCGCTATCATTTGGTCGGCCATTGCAGTATGAATTAGTCCCGGGCAAATGGTATTTATTCGAATTCCTTGTGAAGCGTATTCCAATGCCGCACTTTTTGTGAGTCCGATTACTCCGTGTTTTGAAGCGTGATAAGTTCCTCTTTGTGCGCCACCTAAAATTCCTCCAATTGAAGAACAATTCACGATTGCGCCACTTTTTTGTTTACGCATTTGCTGTAGTTCGTATTTCATACAACTCCAGACACCTCGAAGGTTAATATTCATTACTCTGTCAAAATCCTCACGCGTTTGGTCTGCAGCATCTGCAAGGGCATTTTGTACGCCTGCATTATTATAAGCAGCGTCAATTCTTCCAAATGTTTTTACAGTTTTTTCAATCATGGCTTTAACCTGCTCGTCATCAGATACATCACAAGCAATGGCAAGCGTAGTAAATCCTTTGTCCGATAGTTTTTGAGATGCAATATTTACTGCATTTTCGTCCCAGTCGGCTAAAACTATAGATGCTCCAGCTTCGCCAAATACTTTTGCCGTTGCAAATCCCAATCCTGATGCAGCTCCTGTAACAAGTGCTATTTTTCCTTTCATAATAGTTATATAGTTTTATAGGTCTTTTTATTAGGTTGCACAAAAGCGAATATAGTTATCAATCAGTACACGCCTATTTAGTAAATGATTATATCCAACTTTGAGCCCCAGGCTATGATTTTTGGAGTACAATAAAAACGGCTGATTGCTCATAGAGTTTGGTAAAATAGGCAAAATTACCGAAAAACTCTCCTTTGCGGTACTCTTGATAAACATAAAAAAAAATAAATGAAACTTAGCGTATGTGCGTATAAATCTCCCTAACATTGGCTAACTTTTTAGTTTGATTTTCATAATTTAGGGACATGAAGATTAGAACGACAACACCCTCCCAAGAGTTCGTGACCGATTTAAAGCTAAAGGGCTTTAAGGTCATCAAAATCGAACCGACGGCAAAGGGATATATCGAATATACCCGAAGGGACTTCTACAAAATGGCTCTGGTAAAGGGCAAGGTCAAAGTGCATCAGGCAAACGAGCATTTTGTCTTTGAGGGTGCGTACCTGCGGTTTTCCAACCCCCATCTTCCGTATTCCTCCGAAGTATTGTCTAAAAACTATGAAGGCTATGCGTGTTTCTTCATAGAGGAATTTCTAAATCCGGGACGTCATTCAAAGAGCCTTCAACAATCCCCGATATTCAGGATAGGGGCCGCCCCGGCGGTTGAACTTAATGAACGTCAATGGGACAGCATGGCCGACATTTTTGAAAGATTGTTATCGGAACAAGACCAGAACCATGATTTTAAGGTGGACATTATACGCACCTACATTACCCTGCTTATTCAAGAGGCCTTGAAGATGGATTCCTTTCAGGCGGATAAACCTTATCAAAAGGCTCCGTTAAGAATTACAGCTAGATTTTTGGAGCTTATAGAGCAACAATACCCAATAGTAAGTCCGGACCGACCGGTACAGCTTCGGACGGCTATGGACTTTGCCAGGCATCTTTCCGTACACGTCAACTACCTGAACCGCATGGTCAAGGATACCACAGGAAAGACCAGTACCGAACATATTGCAGAACGTGTTGTTGGCGAGGCAAAGGCCTTATTAAAACATACGGATTGGAATATTTCAGAAATTGCCCATGCCTTGGGTTTCGAGTACCCGAACTACTTTAATGCCTTTTTTAAAAAGAGAACTGGGGCCATACCCAAATCCTTCCGGCAATAATATTTGAAATACTTACTTTTTAGTTTGATTTTCTGAATTTTGTTTGTTCTGTCTATTATAATTTTATGGGATGGAACAATTACCGAGGAAAATGAAAAAACGAACTAGAGTAAAAACATTAAGAGGCACCTTTGTGATGTCCATATTACTTTGTTTCTTAGGCTGTGCGACCGAAGAAAAAAAAGAAAATGGGTCGTGGGCCTATCATCGAGGGGATGCGGCAAGCTCAAATTACTCCACTTTGGACGAAATCAATCCCTCGAACGTGGCCCGATTACAACCGGTTTGGACGTTTAACATAAAGGACATGTCTGCGGATGCCCGCCCCGGACTGAGCCAATGCACGCCCATCATTGTCGATGGTGCACTTTATACCGTATCCGCAAAAGGATGGCTCTATGCCTTGGATGCCAAAACAGGGGATCAAATCTGGTCCTTCGACCCTTTTGATGGAGGGGAAGGTGGTGGCACCGTCCGTGGAGTTTCCTATTGGGAAAGTGGCGAAGATAAGCGTATTATTTTCGGGTCAGGGGACCGTCTTTTGGCCGTGAACGCCCAAAACGGAAAACGCGTTGGGGAATTTGGGGACAATGGAGGCGTGGATTTAAAGATCGGTCTTCGCGATGACCCGAAGGACCTCTTTATCGCCCTGACGACCCCGGGAATCGTTTATAAAGATCTTATTATTGTAGGTGGCAGGTTGCAGGACCTGTACGGTTCGCCCCCTGGATATATCCGGGCCTACGACTGCCGCACGGGAGAACTGGTCTGGACGTTCCATACCATACCACTTCCCGGAGAACCCGGATATGAGACGTGGCCGAAGGAGGCCTATAAAACGGCGGGAGGCGTAAACAACTGGGCGGGCATGAGCCTTGACAGTGAACGCGATATGGTCTTCATCTCGTTGGGTTCGCCATCCTACGATTTTTACGGGGCCGACCGTCTGGGCGAGAACCTATATGGTAATTGCGTTTTGGCGTTGAAGGCCTCCACGGGGGAATATGTCTGGCATTACCAGACCGTGCACCATGATGTTTGGGATTACGATCTACCGGCCCCTCCAAATTTGGTTACCCTAAATCGGGACGGCAAAAAAATCGATGCGGTGGCCCAGATTACCAAACAAGGGTTTGTTTTTGTTCTGGATCGGGAAACGGGGGAATCCCTTTTTCCCGTCGAGGAACGAAAAGTTCCACCTTCCTATATGCCAGGGGAAGAAGCTTGGCCTACGCAACCCTTTCCGCTCAAACCCGAACCGTATGCACGGCAGACTTTTACAGAGGAAGAATTGGCCAATTACAGCGAAGACAACCATGATTCCCTTTTAAAAAAGTTCCGCTCGCTTCGATACGAGGGAATGTTCACGCCCCCCGACCTGAAAGGCACATTTATGTTTCCTGGCACAAGGGGCGGGGCGCAATGGGGCGGAGCGGCCTTTGACAAGGAAACTTCGACTCTTTTTATCCGTTCCATGGATGCTGCAGAGCTCATCACTATCGTTGAGGAAAAAATTGATGTGGGTGCGAACGCTTCGCTGATGGAACAAGGGGCGGCTCTCTATGGCTCTTATTGTGCCTCTTGCCATGGCCCTGAGAAAAAAGGAAGTGATGTGTATCCCTCCCTGATCGATATCGGTTCAAGGTTGTCCAAGGAGATAATCAACCAAAAGATCATGAACGGTGTCGGTATGATGCCCGGGTACTCCAGTATATTCGACGAAGGCCAACAAGAAGCGATAATGGCCTATATGCTCGAACTGGAGGGAGGTTCCAGTACAACGGCCAATAAAACCGTCGTCGACAACAGTACCGAGGAAACAAGATACCTGAACACCACGGGCTATACGACTTGGACGGATTCCGAGGGGAGGCCAGCGGTAAAACCGCCTTGGGGCGCTTTGAACGCCCTGAACCTATCGACAGGGGAATATTATTGGAAAGTTCCTTTGGGCAACTACGAGGAACTTCAGGAAGCAGGAGCGCCGCCCACGGGACAGGAAGGCAAGTCGGGGCCAGTAGTTACCGCTGGAGGGCTGATATTTATAAGTGGTTCGGAAGATAAACAATTGCGCGCCATCGATAAGGCAACAGGGGAAACCCTTTGGCAGACTACCCTTCCGGCCATGGCCAACGCTACCGCCTGTACCTACGAAGTGGAAGGAAAACAGTTTGTAACGATTTCAGTTGGAGGAACCAAGGAAAATCCATCGGGTTCTGTGATGGCGTTTGCGCTGCCATGATTTGAGCTGAAATTGAACCAGGTAATAAAAAAAGTTTGAGTCCCAAAAAAACGCCGATTTACGGAGCATCACGTTGGGGTAAGAAGCAAATCTATTATTAGTCCCATTTTCCGTCCTTTTTAGTAGTTTCGTTAATAGGCCTTTTACGGTACACTTGAAATTTACAAAACCCCCTGGTCGGCAAGATGCCCAATTCGTTATTTGTGATAATTCCAATCATTTATATTCAGTCAATCCTGTTAGGTTGAGATTCTTCATAATAGATTTCCAATCAAGTAATAACTTTTTTAATAATCAATTTTAAGAATTTTTAATGGTCCATTTGAGCTTAAATTTCTTTTATTGGACCACCCATTACACCACCAGTTACACCACCTATTTAAAGAAGTTGATTTTGATGAAAAGAGGACACTGCTCGATTCAATTTTAAGTTCTGTTTCTTCCTCATATTTAAATAACATATGCTATTACTAGCTGAAGAAGTAAAAGTTCAAATTACAAAAATACTGATAATCAATACTTTAGATTGGATTGTCCTTTTAAGGTGACACTTGGGGATTCAAACTTTTAAAACGATGATATTCAAATACTTACCGTTATCCAAAACTCAAAGACCCTGGAGGGAACAGTTCAAACTAACTTATTGTACATGATTGATTATCAACAAAATAAAAAGAGACAAACGTGAAGTTTGTCTCTTATCGTGACCTCGACAGGATTCAAACCTGTAACCTCTTGAGCCGTAATCAAGTGCGCTATTCAGTTGCGCCACGAGGCCATTTTGATTTTTCCCTTAACGGGGTGCAAATATATTTCTTTTTACATTTACCACAAAATAAAGAACACAATATTAAATGGATTTTAAAAGCTTAATTAGAGATGTGCCTAATTTTCCTAAAGATGGAGTCGTTTTCAAGGACATAACTTTGTTACTTCAAAACCCTAAAGCACTTAATGAAACGGCAAATGCATTGTATAATTTGTTAGATGGGCAGAAAATAGACAAAGTAGTTGGTATGGAAAGTAGAGGGTTCATATTCGGACCCATGCTAGCCAAAAAACTTAATGCTGGCTTTGTACCTGTTCGTAAACCTGGTAAGTTGCCATCTACTACCATAAGTGAAACATATAATTTAGAATATGGTACAGATACTTTGGAGATTCATATTGATGCAATAGAGAAAGGCGATAAGGTGTTAATACATGATGATGTCTTAGCAACCGGTGGTACGGCTAAAGCTGCATGTAAGTTAATAGAAAAATTAGGGGGAGAAATTGTACAATGTAATTTTCTTATAGAGCTTACATTTTTAAAGGGTAATTCTAAAATAAGTAACTACTCGGTAAAATCTTTGATAAAATATTAGTCCAGCGCTTTTGTGGTAATGAAATACCGCCAGCCGATAAGAGCCATTTGTAGCTTACTTGCTTTAGATAAATCTAACCGTTGTTTACTATAAGATGGTAAAAGAGCTTTGTTAAGCTTAGCTATTAGTTTGTAGAACTTATTTTTCAATTTGAAATTTTAACAAAAATACATAAATAACATAACGATTGATCAAGTCGCTAAGTTTCTTTGATTAAAGTATTGAGAAATATCTAATGATATACTAAGGTTACTATTATACTTAAAATTAAAACAACAAGAAGTTTTATTAAAGCAATCATATATTAAAGTTTTAGTGGTTGATTATTTTGTGTGATTGTTTTTGAAAGATATAATGGTTGTTGTATTTCTACAAATGTAATTGGTTAAAACAATGTATTTGACTGCTAATATGTAAGTAAAATAACAAGTGGTATTTTTATTTGTAATTACTTATCTACAATATTGTGTTGATATATAAGTATTATAGTGTTTGTGGTTATAGTTAATAAGAAATGTAGAGGGTGTTTTGACGCTTTTGAAAAATTGTAGGCTTAATATTCAGTATAATTGACGAAAATGACATGTTTCATTCCTAAATAAAAAATATACCAGATGTTTTAGATGCATCTGAATGCATTAAAAGAGTGAAACGTTTTTAGTTTTTAGATGACATCAATTGTCATACGCCATCACATATCTTCTATTTATATTTGTTAAAATTCTTTTCATGCAAGATTTCTTATTCATTGTTGGCGGGTTGGTGTTGCTTATTGCAGGTGGAAACTGGCTCTTGAAAGCTGCGGTAGATTTATCGTTGAAACTAAAAATTCCTAAAATCGTAATTGGAATGACGGTGGTATCTTTTGCTACATCGGCACCAGAGCTTATTGTAAGTATAAACGCCGCTTTAGACGGATTTCCAGATTTGGCTTTCGGTAACGTAGTAGGTTCTAATATTGCTAATCTAGGTTTGGTGCTTGCTATTACTATTTTGCTTAGTCCTATTGATGTTAGTAAAAGTTTCTATACTACAGATTGGCCTGTAATGATGTTGGCTTCTTTACTCTTTTTCTTCTTTATATATTTTGATGGTGTGCTTGTGCAATATGAAGGTATAATCATGGTAGTTTTTCTTTTTCTATTTTTAATATATCTGTTGCGTTTTCAAAAACCTGCTGTTATAGATGAAGAAGATGAACCAGATGTTATGATGCCTACTTACAAAACAGCCTTATTCTTAGGGCTAGGTGGAGGTGCACTTTGGGGAGGTTCTGAACTCTTGATTAGTGGAGCTGTTGGTATGGCGACTATATTTGGTGTTAGTGAGCGTGTAATCGCTATAACTATTGTTTCGGTGGGGACAAGCATTCCAGAATTGGCAGCATCTATTATAGCAGTAATTAAAAAAGAAAAAGCAATCTCTTTAGGGAACTTGATTGGGTCAAATATTTTTAATCTTCTTGCGGTATTGGGAATTACATCTATAATTACACCAATATCGGTTATGGATGAAGGTCTTTTGACAAATGATATCTTCTGGATGTTGGGTATTTCTTTCCTTATTCTTCCATTGGTTTTTATACCCAAAGGTTTACGGTTAGGGTGGAGAGATGGTTTGATATTGATAAGTGTTTATTTAGCATTTATATATGTGACTATTGGATAAGCCAATATGTTTAAAATAGTGTCAATAAAAAAACGCCCTGGAAAAAATCCAAGGCGTTTTTAGTATAATCAACAATTAATTTGGTATTAGATTTTTGCAGTTTTAACTGTCTTGATAATTCTAGCTGCAATTTTGTAAGGATCACCGTTAGAAGCTGGTCTTCTATCTTCTAACCAACCTTTATATCCTTTTTCAACAGCAATTAATGGAATACGAATCGATGCACCTCTATCTGAGATACCCCAAGAGAAATCATTAATTGAAGCAGTTTCATGTAAACCAGTTAAACGTTGGTCGTTAAACTCACCGTAAACAGCAATATGTTCTTTTACAAATGGTCTAAAAGACTCGCATATTGCAGCATAAACATCTTTGCTACCACTTGTTCTTAAAGCAGTGTTAGAGAAATTGGCATGCATACCTGATCCATTCCAATCCATGTCTTTACCTAATGGTTTTGGGTGGTAATCGATATAGTAACCATATTTTTCAGTTAATCTGTCAAGAAGATATCTTGCGATCCAGATTTCATCACCTGCTTTTTTGGCACCCTTTGCAAATAATTGAAATTCCCATTGTCCAGAAGCAACTTCTTGGTTGATTCCTTCAAAGTTTAATCCTGCATCGATACAAAGATCAGCATGCTCCTCAACTAAACCTCTACCATGAGTGTTTTTACCACCAACTGAGCAGTAGTACATACCTTGTGGTGCTGGATAACCACCAATAGGGAAACCTAATGGTAATTGTGTTTTAGTATCCATAATGAAATATTCTTGTTCGAAACCGAACCAGAAATCTTCATCTTCATCATCAATAGTAGATCTACCGTTAGAGACGTGAGGTGTTCCGTCGGCATTCATTACTTCCGTCATTACTAAATAACCGTTAGTTCTAGCAGGGTCAGGGTATATTGCTACGGGTACTAACAAACAATCAGAAGATCCGCCTTCAGCTTGTCTAGTAGAAGATCCATCAAAAGACCAATTGCCTAATTCTTCAAGAGTTCCTTTAAAATCTTCATGCTCTTCAACCTTTGTCTTGCTTCGCATGTTTTGAGTTGGAAAGTATCCATCTAACCAGATGTATTCTAATTTAATTTTGGCCATAATATGTTCGTTATTTTTTAATAAAAGACAAACAAAAATATGTTTTTTATCAATCTATATGAATTTTTGAGGGTGTTAATGTGTAAAAATTAAATTTATTGTTATCTACCCCTGTTTTTTATCGGGTATTTTGTCATATTTATATTTATAGAACGTAATTTTGTCAAATTAACAATGTAATTACATATGAAGTCATCACGATTTACTGCCATAGCCGAAAGTCAGAAGAGAAATAGTATTGCCATAGAGGAGAAAGGAAGACGTTCTGATTTATTCGGTGTCAATGTATTTAATGAAAAGAAGATGTTGCAATACCTAACTAAAGATGCCCTAGAAAGTTTAAAGGGTGCTATGGTTTCAGGGTCTAAGATCGATCGCAAAATTGCGGATCAAGTTGCTGAAGCAATAAAAGGTTGGGCAATTACCATGGGTGCTACTCATTATACGCACTGGTTTCAACCCTTAACAGGTTCAACGGCAGAAAAACATGATGCTTTCTTTGATCTTTTGCCAGATGGTACGGCATTAGAAAAATTTGGTGGCGGACAATTAGTTCAACAGGAACCAGATGCTTCGAGTTTTCCGAGTGGCGGAATTAGAAATACGTTCGAAGCAAGGGGGTATACTGCATGGGATCCTTCTTCACCAGCTTTTATTTATGGTACCACATTATGTATACCTACAATATTTGTTTCATATACAGGTGAAGCTTTAGATAACAAAGCTCCATTATTAAGAGCCTTAGGTGCAGTTGATGAGGCGGCTACAGCTGTTGCTAAATATTTCGATAAAACCGTTACTAAGGTAAATGCTACTTTAGGGTGGGAGCAAGAATATTTTTTAATTGATAAAGCACTTGCGCATTCTAGACCAGATATTATGATGACGGGTCGTACTTTGGTGGGTGAAACTCCGGCTAAAGGGCAACAACTAGATGATCATTATTTCGGAGTGATACCTAGTCGTGTGTTGAGTTTTATGAGCGATTTAGAAAAGGAATGTACCAAATTAGGTATTCCTGTTAAAACAAGACATAATGAAGTTGCGCCAAATCAGTTCGAATTAGCTCCTGTTTTTGAAGAGGCGAATCTTGCCATTGATCATAATTTGTTATTGATGGATGTGATGGATAAGATTGCAGACAAGCATCATCTTAAAGTACTTTTTCATGAAAAACCATTTGCAGGTATCAATGGGTCGGGTAAGCATAACAACTGGTCTCTACAGACCAATACCGGGGTAAATCTTCTTAGTCCCGGTTCTACACCAATGAAGAACTTACAGTTTTTGACCTTTTTTATTAACACCATTAAAGCGGTAGATGCTTATGAAGAACTTTTGCGTTCTTCAATAGCTTCGGCAAGTAATGATCATAGGCTGGGGGCAAACGAAGCTCCACCAGCAATATTTTCAATTTTTGTAGGTACTCAATTAAGTAATGTTTTAGATGAGCTTGAAGGGGTATCCAAAGGAAAATTGTCTCCAGAGGAAAAAACAGAGCTTAAGCTGAACGTAGTAGGTAAAATTCCAGAAATATTGATGGATAATACCGATCGAAACAGAACTTCACCTTTTGCATTTACAGGTAATAAATTTGAAATGCGTGGCGTTGGTTCCAAGACCAATTGTGCCAAGCCAATGACCATTTTAAATACCATTGTTGCAAAGCAATTAAAAGATTTTAAGAAAGAGGTAGATGCACTGGTAGACAAGAAGAACCTTAAAAAAGACGAAGCTGTTTTTAATGTACTTCGTGAATATATAAAAACATCCAAACGAATTCGTTTTGACGGTGATGGCTATAGTGTTGAATGGGAAAACGAAGCTAAACGAAGAAAATTAAGTAACAATAAAAATACACCAGAAGCTCTAGAGGTATTGACATCAAAAGATAGTATTGCACTTTTTGAGTCGATGAACGTAATGAGCGAGGTTGAGATTAGTGCTCGTCAAGAAGTAGATTTAGAGAATTATATTATGCACCTGCAGATAGAGGGTAGAGTGTATAATGAACTGGTATATGGTTATATCATGCCGGCAGCATTAAAATATCAAAACGAGTTGATTAAGAACGTATCCGGATTAAAAGAAATTTATGGGGCTGCGCATAAAAAATTCTCTGAAGGTCAGTTGACAATGATCGAAGAAATTGCAGAGCATGTAGTAGGTATCAAAAAAATGGTAGATGCTATGGCAGATGCTCGTAAAAAGGCAAATTCTTTAAAAGATACGAAGAAGAAAGCCGAAGCCTATTGCCATAATGTAAAACCATATTTTGTTGAGATTAGAATGCATAGTGATAAACTAGAAAAACTGATGGACAACAATTTATGGCCGTTAACAAAGTATAGAGAATTATTATTTATTCAGTAAGTCAAATTCGTAATTGAAAAAATTGAGGGAATATTAAGCTGAACAGCAGTGGCAGTTTTAATGATTCCCTTATTTTTGCCACAAATCTAAATTATGTCCACATCAAGCAGTGAAAGATATCAGCAACGTGGCGTGTCTGCCTCAAAGGAAGATGTACACAATGCGATAAAAAATATTGACAAAGGTCTTTTTCCAAAGGCATTTTGTAAAATAGTTCCTGATTATTTAACGGGAGATCAAGATTATTGCTTGGTAATGCATGCAGATGGTGCGGGTACTAAATCTTCTTTGGCATATATGTATTGGAAGGAAACCGGAGATATCTCTGTGTGGAAAGGTATTGCGCAAGATGCATTGATCATGAATATAGATGATTTGATCTGTGTTGGGGCTACCGATAATATTATGCTTTCTTCTACTATAGGTAGAAATAAAAATAAGATTCCGGGCGAAGTACTCTCGGCAATTATTAATGGTACCGAAGAATTGATCAATGATTTAGGTGAATTTGGAATTACCATTCACTCTACTGGTGGTGAAACGGCAGATGTAGGTGATTTGGTGAGAACCATCATTGTAGATTCTACTGTTACTGCCAGATTAAAAAGAACTGACGTAATTGACAACGCCAATATAAAAGCCGGTGATGTTATTGTTGGTCTTGAATCATTTGGTCAAGCCAATTATGAGAAGGAGTATAATGGAGGAATGGGTAGTAACGGACTTACATCTGCTCGCCATGATGTTTTTTCAAATTATTTAGCGGAGAAATTTCCAGAAAGTTTTGATGCAGAAGTGCCTAAAGATCTTGTTTATTCCGGTACTATAAAGTTGACAGATGCTGTAGAGAATTCTCCTATCGATGCAGGTAAATTGGTGTTATCACCAACGAGAACTTATGCACCCATCGTCAAAAAAATACTTTCCAAATATAGTTCAGAAGAAATCCACGGAATGATTCATTGTAGTGGTGGGGCACAGACCAAAATTCTTCATTTTATAGATGAATTGCATGTGGTAAAAGATAATTTATTTGATGTGCCGCCACTTTTTCAATTGATTCAAGAACAGTCAGGTACAGATTGGAAAGAGATGTATAAAGTGTTTAATTGTGGTCATAGGTTAGAGTTTTATCTTCCTGAAAATGTGGCAAATGATATCATTGAAATTTCTAAAAGTTTTGGTGTAAATGCTCAGATTATCGGTAGAGTAGAGGCTTCTGATTCAAAAAAACTAACAATTTCAAGTAAGTATGGCACCTTTATGTATTAATACATACGATTAGGGTAAATAAATCGTTCTTTTTGTATAAACCTATCTTGCTATGGAAAGAAAAGAATTTTTACGAACGCTAGGTGCGGGTGCTGCCTTTGCAATTACTTTTCCCTGTCTAGGGAGCTGCTCAAAAGATAGTGCTGTGGAAGGAGATATTGTAACTCCGCCAACAGATGTGGATTTTACAATCGACTTAGAGTCTTCTGAAGCGGCAAAGCTGGCAAATAATGGAGGTTTCATTCTAAAAAACTTAGTTGTTGTCGTTAAGAACCTAGAAGGCGAATTTGTAGCTGCTACTCAAATTTGTAGTCACGAACAATATGATCAGGTACGATTTGTAAATCAAGACGGTGGTATTTTCTATTGCGATGTACACGGGTCTAAATTTTCACAAACAGGTACGCCTTTAAATGAAATTCCGAATAGCACTTCCAAGGCATTAAAAATATATAATACTAGCCTAGAGGGTTCTATATTGCGTGTTTTTGAATAATTATCACGCTACAAATCAATAAACCATAACTACACCAACCTAAACTTATTATTCTTTATGTTTATATGTATCCCCAATTAGAGAAGTAAGTGAAAAATATTTATGCCTTAATACTCTGTCTAATGACCTGCTTTGCGTACGGTCAAGAGAAAAAGTATGTTACGGTCAAGAAATCGTACGAGGTAATGGGCGGTGAATTTGATATTACCGTAATTTCTGAAGATGAAGAACTAGGGTATATTTATATACAAGAGGCATTGGCAGAGGTACAAAGAATAGAGAAGCTTATTTCTTCTTGGGATGAGGACTCTGAAACAAGTTTAGTGAATAAAAATGCAGGAATTAAACCTGTACCTGTCAGCTGGGAGCTGTATAAACTAATTGAACGATCCATTCTTTTATCTGAAATAACCAATGGTGCTTTTGATATTACGTTTACAGCATTAAATGATATTTGGAAACTCGATGGTACCATGGATGCCATGCCATCATCAAATGAGATGAAAGAGGTAAGCGGTAAAGTCGGTTATAAAAACATCGTACTTAATAGTAAAGAACAAACCGTCTATCTTAATAAAAAAGGAATGCGAATTTCCTTTGGTGGTATTGGTAAAGGTTTTGCGGCTGATAAGGCAAAGGCTTTGTTGGTCTCTAATGACGTTAAAGCTGGTATCATTAATATAGATGGCGATATTACAACTTGGGGTACAAAGGTGACAGGCGACAAGTGGCTTATAGGGGTAGTGAATCCTGATCAAAAGGGAGGTATATCTTCATGGATTCCTATTTTAGAGTCTTCTGTGGCAACCACTGGTGGCGATGGTAATTTTATAATGTCTGGCAATAAAAAATATACACATATTATAGATCCTAGAACGGGGTATCCTGCTACTGGTATTAATAGTGTGTCGGTTTTTGCCAAAAGTGCCGAAACATCAGATGCATTGGCTACTTCGATATTTGTAATGGGTATCGATGCAGGGCTTGCTCTTATTAATCAATTAGGCGATACAGAGGTGATTATAGTTGATAGCGCCAATAAAATGCATAAAAGCAATGGTATCTTACTTAATTAGATTTCATTTTTAAAAATTCACTTTATCTTTTTTTAATTCTTACCGTTATAATCCCTTTAGTGTGTCTGTAATTTTATTGTAAATTTGCCGTACAAGTGAAGTAAGCATATGATAGACAAGTTAAACATCGTAAAACAACGTTTTGATGAGGTTTCAGACCTTATAATTCAGCCAGATATTATTTCTGACCAAGAGAAATATGTAAAGCTCACAAAAGAATATAAAGATCTTAAAGATTTAATGGATAAGCGAGAAGAATATCTTGAGCTTACCAATAATATTGCCGAAGCTGAAGAAATCATTGCTGACGGAAGCGATGCAGAAATGCTTGAAATGGCAAAAATGCAAATGGAAGAGGCTAAAGGCGGATTGCCGAAGCTTGAAGAGGATATTAAGCTAATGTTGATTCCTAAAGATCCAGAAGATGCAAAAGATGTAGTAGTGGAAATCAGAGCTGGAACTGGTGGTGACGAAGCTAGTATTTTTGCAGGAGATCTTTTTAGAATGTATACTAAGTATTGTGAGTCTAAAGGATGGAAAACTAACGTAATCGACCTTAGCGAGGGTACTAGTGGAGGTTATAAAGAAATTCAGTTCGAAGTTTCTGGTGCAAACGTTTACGGTACTTTGAAATTTGAAGCTGGTGTGCACCGTGTACAACGTGTACCTCAGACAGAAACGCAAGGTAGGGTTCATACCAGTGCAGCTACCGTTATGGTTTTGCCAGAAGCTGAAGATTTTGATGTGCAGATAGACCCTAAAGATGTAAGAATAGATTTTTTCTGCTCTTCTGGTCCTGGTGGTCAATCGGTAAACACAACATATTCTGCTGTACGTTTAACGCACATACCAACCGGATTGATAGCACAATGTCAAGATCAAAAATCGCAACATAAAAATAAGGACAAGGCTTTTAGAGTACTTCGTTCAAGGTTATACGATTTAGAATTGGCAAAGAAGCAAGAAGAAGATGCTGCTAAGCGAAATTCTCAAGTAAGTAGCGGTGACCGTTCTGCAAAGATTAGAACCTACAACTACCCACAGGGTAGAGTTACCGACCACCGAATAGGTCTTACCTTATATGATTTGTCTAATATTATAGATGGTGACATTCAAAAGATAATAGACGAATTGAGTTTTGTAGAGAACACCGAGAAATTGAGGGAAGCCTCTGAGATATTTTAATTTATGACTACTCAAGAGTTAGTAGATCAAATACATAAAAAACAATCTTTTTTGTGTATAGGTTTAGATACGGATTTAGAAAAAATTCCGGCTTTTTTGTTGGAAGATGAAGACCCTATTTTTTCTTTCAATAAAGCTATTATTGATGCCACTCATGATTTGTGCGTAGCGTATAAGCCCAACATTGCTTTTTATGAAGCTTATGGAGTACAAGGCTGGTCGGCATTACGTAAAACGATTAAGTATTTAAATACTAATTACCCTGATATTTTTACTATTGCAGATGCAAAAAGGGGAGATATTGGTAATACTTCTACGAGATACGCCAAAGCGTTTTTTGAAGATTTAAATTTTGATTCGATTACTATAGCTCCTTATATGGGGCGCGATTCTGTTGAGCCATTTTTGGCGTTTAAGGATAAGCATACCATTTTACTTGCACTAACTTCAAATGAAGGTGCTTTTGATTTTCAAACAAAAAAGATAGATGGGGTTGAACTTTATAAAGAAGTTCTATCTGTTTCTACGACTTATAAGGGTGCTGAGAATTTAATGTATGTAGTAGGGGCAACCAAGGCAGAATATCTAAAAGAGATTCGTAAGATAGTGCCTAATAGCTTTTTATTGGTGCCAGGTGTTGGCGCGCAAGGTGGTAGCCTAAAAGATGTTTGTGAATATGGTATGACCAAAGATATTGGCCTGCTAATTAATTCTTCACGCGGAATAATATATGCATCTGATCAAGAAAATTTTGCAGATGCTGCCAAATCTAAGGCTAAAGAATTGCAAGAAGCTATGAAAATAGAGCTAGAAAGATTAAACTAAATCTTCTAAAGTTCTTTTTATTCTCTGTGCTTTTAACTCGAAAAATTCTCCTAATTGAGTGTTTGACTGAATGTGAGAAGCTTTTTCTAAAAAAGTCTGATATTGATACTCCAATAAGCTGATAATATCATTATTTGCTTCCATTGGGGTTACCGATCCTACCCTACAATACTGCTTGTTCATTATACTATATTTATGTTCTTACAAATATACGTTCAGAATTAGGTTTTGGACGTGGGTATGTTGAGCTATACGTCTAATTAATAGGTAATATGTCTTTTTTTTAACATAAACACCGATGAAAATTTAAAACAATCTACTTTTTAAGCGAATTTCAATTATCATAAACATTTTGTCAAAAAGAATTGATACATTGTAAATTAACCGAGTTTAAAAGAGGAATTTAATTTGCTTCATTATATCACCTATCATCATAAAATTTCTACAGAATGGGTCACTTTTGTGCATGGAGCAGGTGGTAGTTCTTCTATTTGGTATAAACAGATACGAGAATTTAAAAAGCACTTTAATGTATTGCTATTAGATTTGAGAGGTCATGGTAACTCTAAACCAAGCCTTAAAAATGTGTTTGATGAAAAATATACTTTTGACGTAATCACCAATGACATTGTTGAGGTCATTGATCATGAAAAGATTGAAAAATCGCACTTTGTTGGTATTTCGTTGGGCACTATACTTATTAGGAATTTGGCAGAAAATCACCCTGAGCGAGTGGAGAGTATGGTTATGGGCGGTGCTATCATGAAGCTCAACCTGCGTTCACAAATATTAATGAAGCTTGGTATTATATTTAAAACCGTAATTCCTTATTTATGGCTTTATAAATTCTTTGCAATTATTATAATGCCGAATAAAAACCATAGGGAGTCTAGATTGCTTTTTGTTCGTGAAGCAAAGAAATTGTATCAAAAAGAATTTATTCGTTGGTTTAAACTTACGTCAGAGATTAATCCGCTACTTCGTTTTTTTAGATCTGCAGACATCAAAATACCTACACTTTATGTAATGGGTGAAGAAGATTATTTGTTTCTGCCAAGCATTCGTAAAATTGTAAAATTGCATCAGAATTCTCAGCTGATAGTAGTAGAAGACTGTGGTCATGTGGTTAATGTAGAGCAACCTAATTTTTTTAACGAGAAGGTGGTAGCTTATTTAACGAAACAAAGCTGAATGACCGTGCATCTAATTTGAAATAGGTAAAAACTAATTCTTTTATAAAATTATTTTAGAATGAAAAAGGCCGATGCTTTACCATCGGCCTTTGACCATTAAACTAAACTATAACTCAATCTTTAATTTACATCCCAAAAAAGTGGTGTAGTTAAATTGTCTCCTCCAATAGCACTAGAAGCTGCGTCATAATTAGCCCCGTTTACTGCAGATTCTTTTACAGGATATATCATTCTTAAAGGAACTTCTTGCTGAGTTTGAGTTGATAGAGCCAATTCTGGCCAGTCTAATCTTCTGTACTCAGTCCAAGCTTCAAATCCTCTATTGAATAAAGAAATCCATTTTTGTGTACCTATTTTTTGTTTATAATCGCCAGTAGCCGTAGCATATGCAACAGATGGTTGTGCTAAATAAGCATCTACTTCATCTTGCGTTCCGCCATAGTAAAGAATAGATGCAGTGATTCCTGCATTGTAAAACTCTTCGGCATCGCCAGCAATAAAACCTCTTTCTACAGCTTCTGCTTGAAAGAATGCAACTTCAACATAGTCCATAATAGAACCTGGGTAGGTTGGGTCTCCAACAATATCAAAGTTAAGATGAGTAAAGTTTGCATAAGAATTGTTACCCCCAATCGGACCACCTATATATGGGTCTTTGTTATCTGCAAAATAGTTATCTAAACGTGGGTCGTTCAATTCTACCAACTTGTTTAAGGAAGTTTCTCCTGCAATATAATCTTCACTTCTGTTTTCAACTTCGAACAAGTTGTATATAGGATTTATGTTCGTTGTTGGTGAAGATTCATAATAGATAATGGTGTTGTCATCATTTGATGTAAAAACACCTGCATTTACAGCTTCAGAAACTGTAGTGCTCGCTAATGCAGAGTTAAAGTCTGCTAAACGCATACCCAATCTTAATTTTACCGAGTTTGCTAATTTTCTCCATTTAACAACATCGCCTCCGTAGAAAATATCATTTGTTCCAAACGATTCTCCTCCACCTGCAAGTGCTGCTTGTGCAGCAGAAATTCTACTGATTAAATCTAAGTAGATAGTTTCTGCATCGTCATATACCGGAAAAAGGTTATTGATATCTGCTGATTCGCTATATGGAATGTTACCATTTAAATCTACTAAATGTTGATACGTGTACACTTTAATAGTTTCAATTATTGCCAATTGATTTGACTTTTTAGTCGGCTCTAATATTTCATCGGCCTCAATTAATGCAACGGCTGAATTCAGATCATTTAATACGTTATTGTAATATGTGGTCCAATAAGTTTGTGATGGATCTCTACCAATAACTAAATAGTTAGATTCATCTACATAAGTGGCCTGTGACCAGTGTTGCGCCCATAATCGAAATACGTTAGTTCCACTTATGGTGGTAATTCTGTCCGCCAAGTTCTTTTCGGCGTTAGCCACTAGAGTCTCTGGTGGAACCGCGGTCGGTAATTTGGGGTCATTGTTGTAATCAGTAATATCTTCTGTGCAACTAGACAGTAGCATACCTGCCGATGCTAATACTATATATATATTCCTCATTGTTTTATTTTTAGAATTGTAATTTAATATTAAAGCCATACTCCTTAACTGAAGGATATGCACCAATCTGGAAGCCTTGTAAATTACCTGCTCCAAAACTTTGCTCTGGATCAGCGTAAGGAAGGTCTTTGCTTATTATCCATAAGTTTCTACCCACTGCGGTAAATGACACAGCGTTGAACGGTAGTTTATCTATGAATTTTTTAGGTAGAGAATAGCCTAATGTTACTTCTCTTAATTTTACATATGAAGCGTCATAAACAAACTGTGCATCTGGAGCGTTACCGTATCTTCCATAAGGATTTTCATACGTGGTAAAGTCTGCTCTAACTGTGTTTGTAGAACCGTCTGCCTGTACACCAGGTAGTATTACACCACCAGAGGTGTTGTCATTAGTTACAGGGTCTCTTAAAGGATTTCCTAAATCATTTACACCAGCTGTAACGTCGTAAATACCAGTAGCCATACCGAAGTATGTATCTCCACTAAATACGCTACCACCTTCTTGAATATCAATTAAAAAGCTAAGGCTGATATCTTTGTATTTGAAAGTGTTAGAAAGGCCCATTTTCCAATCAGGATTGATATCTCCAAGTACTTCTTGAGAAGATTCTGTTTTAAGATATAGCCCATCTTCACCAACAACTCTTTCACCATTTATATACTCGTAGTCAGTACCTTTTAAAGTACCATAAGCTTCGCCTTTTGCAGCATTTAAACTGACGCCAAAAAAGCTATTAACTAGAATGTTCTGTGAATCTTCAAAAAGATCTAACACTTCACTTTTATAAGCAGAAAAGTTAACGTCTGTTCTCCATGAAAAATCTGGTGTTTTAATCGAAGTAAAGTATAGTTGTGCTTCAACACCTTTGTTAGATACCTCCGCAGAGTTTACCACAGTGTTGGTAAAACCAGTTGAAGGAGTTATTTCTACAGGGATGATTGCATCACTAGTGATTTGCTCATAAAGAGAAACATCAAAACCAATACGTCTGTTCCAGAAATTCATCTCTAAACCTAATTCCTTACTTTCAGTTCTTTCTTCTTTAAGGTTAGGGTTGTTTGATGTTCCAGGGTTAGAGTAAAGCGTTGCTCCTCCAAATCCTGCAATAGGATTGAAAGTGTTCAATAATTGATATGAGGTAGCACCGTTACCAACTTGTGCGTAACCTGCTCTAAGTTTACCAAATGAAACGATATTGCTTTCAAATAAATTAGAAAAAACAAAACTTGCAGAAACAGCTGGATAGTAAAATGAGTTTTGACCATCAGGCAATGTAGAGAAAGTGTCATTTCTTATAGAACCTTCTAAAAACAACATGTTATCATAATCAATACTTGCATTTGCAAATGCACCAAATACACGTACATCTGCATCATATTCTGAACTTGCATCAAAAACAATTGGATTAACTGAATTAGAAAGTGCATAAATACCGGCTAGTTTTAGACCACCATCGGTTGTAGCAGTAACATAATTATTTTTCGTTTGTCTATAATTGGTACCTAAAACACCTGAAATTCCGAATTTTTCAGAAAGGTCACCGTTGAAGTTCAAGAAGAAATCATAATTGTATTCAGAGAAATTTATGTTTTTTCTAGAGTATTCTGGAGTGTCAATACTACCGATGTTATTTCTTTCTTCTCTTAGTTCAGCATACGTATCAACCGTTGCTCTACCAAAAATCTCTAACCAAGGTAAAACATCATATGATATACTACCGTAACCAAAAAGCCTATTTCTTTCGTCGGTATTATAGTTTTCATACCTTGTAAAATATGGGTTATCCCAATATTTAGGATCAAGACTTGTTGGACCAGATGGGTTCCAGGAAATATTCTGTCCTGTTGCAAAATACGCATCACGTTGATCTTTCAAATCTGTGCTAGTAGCCCACCACTGTCTAAAATTGGTCATGATGTTTTCTGCATCGTAACCAGTTCCATATCTACCTAAACCAGAGCTTTTGGTGTAAGTCGCCTTACCAGTTACGGAAATTTTATCATTTAAGTCCATAACCCCGACTAAATCAATGTTATGTCTTCCAATTTCACTGTTAGGTAGTATACCTGTTTGGTCTAATCTAGTATAACTCATTCTTAAGCTACCTGTTTCAAAACCTTGGCTAATTGCTATATTCTGAGAGCTGGTTACACTATTTTGAAAAATGTATTCAGGACCATTTTCCGGTGCTACCCACGGACTCTTTTGTAAGTAACTGTCCAGCTGTGGAAAATAAGAATCCCATTGGTAAAGCATTAAATTTGGGTCATATCTTAAACCGAAAGAGCCATCTTCACCAGTGGGTGGGGTAAGGTCTTCAATACCGTCACCATCGACATCGATGGAGTCAACATAGCCTGCGCCATAAAACGGACCGTATCCTTGACCATATTCTTGTTGAAAAATTGGAAAAGTATCTCTGTCATACTTACCAATATTTACAGAGCTCGTAATAGATATGCCTAAGCCTTCTCCTTTTTTACCTTTTTTAGTGTTGATGATTATAACACCATTTGCAGCTCTTGAACCATAAAGTGCTGTTGCTGCCGATCCTTTTAGAACGTTAATACTTTCAATATCATCTGGGTTAATATCACTAGCGGCATTACCATAGTCATATCCGTCACCACCTTCAGCCTGTGATGTCGAGTTGTTGGTGTCATTGTTTAATGGTACACCATCTACTACGAAAAGAGCTTGATTGTTACCTGTAATAGAAGAATACCCTCTTATTACAACGTTAGCAGAACCCCCTAAAGTAGAACTCTTTTTAATATCTAAACCGGCAACTTTACCAGATAAAGAATTAACGAAGTTTTGATCTTTGGCAGTATTTACCTGATCACCTTGAACTTCTTGTGTTGCGTAACCAAGAGATTTTTTCTCTCTAGAAATACCAAGAGCTGTTACCACAACTTCGTCCAATGCTTGAGCATCTTCCTCCATTTGAACATTAATTGTGTTTGCTCCTCCAACTGTTTTAGTTGTTTGTTTAAGCCCGATGTAAGTGAATGCTAATACATCTCCTGTGTTTGCGGCAATAGAATAATTTCCATCAAAATCTGTTTGAGTACCATTGGTGGTGCCTTTGATAAGAATGTTTACACCTGGCAGGGGTAAACCAGTTTGATCTGTGACTGTACCTGTTATACTCTTGTCTTGCGCAAAGCTAATGTACGCTACAAAAGAAAGTAACAGAGTAAGAAAATTTCTCGCGTTTGTTCTCATAAATTTAATTTGAGTGTTAGTTAGAAAATAGGTTAGTAGAATAGGTATAAAAGAGTCGGACGATTTTTTAGATAGCTAATTCTTAAAAATGAGACCAAAACTTATATTTTTTTGATGTGTACCGACCCTATATACCTTGCGCGAAAATAGAATGAGATGTATGTTGAAGGGGTAGTTTCCGACCTAAGTTAAAGGTGATCTGATGTAAATTTACCTTTACTAACTCTGTAGAATATTAGTAATTAGGTAATTGTAATAATGGAAGTGGAATTGTGAAAATATTAGTATAATTAAGTGATTATTACTGTTAAGGCTCAATAATATGTTTTTCTATATATTCTTTTGGAGTCATTTGCATTCTTTTTTTAAATGCTTTGTAGAAAGAAACCTTATTATTGAAGCCGCATTCGTAGATTAAATCTACTACCTGTTTTTTAGGTTTAGATGCTATAATTCTAACAGCTTCTGATATTCTATAATCATTGATTAGTTCATAGAAATTCTTATCTAATTCTTGATTAATTACTTGAGATAAGCTGTACCGGTCTACGTTAATTTTCTTGGCAAGTTTTATAAGCGTAAGGTTATTGTCCAAGTATATTTTGTCATTAATCAATGCATCTAGTAACTGATCTTTTACCCTTATACTCATGTTTTCAGTAAGGCTAGAGTTTTTGTATTTGTCTTTAGGTTTATTAGTCGGCTCTAAACCGATAGTGCCAAGTACGATATTGGGCTGAACAACTAATAGAATTTCTAATACGGTAATAAAAAGAATTAGGTATACTGCAATGAAGTATTTAGATATGTAATCAAAAACATAAATATGTTCAAACGCTGCTCTTGCAATGATGAATAAAATTAAAATAACTATAAAAACAATTAATGTAAGTATCCAATTTTTAAAACCATGATCCATTTGTTTGTTCTTGTTTTCAAAATCAGCTATTATAAGTACTAGATATGCAGATAAGTGTACAGCTTTTATCCAATTACTATTCATTATTATATCTAATCCGTTCAAGAAGATATTGTCTTGAACATTATAAGTGTCGTAATAATTACCGAATATTATTAGGGATGCCAGTACTAAAAAGAATGGGAGGTAGTGCAATATTATCTCTTTTCTTGATAGTAGCGTTTCTTTATATTTTGTTTTAAGGTATAAGTATAGCGAAGGTGCCCATAAAAAGAATAGTACTCTATAAATTGAGACGGAAGGTGCGTATAAAAAGAAATCTTGCCAATACAATACGAGTTCTATTAGTGCCAAAGAAATAGCAAATAAAAATACTCCTAAAAATATATTGCTTTTTACAGCACGGTACTTGTAGGCAAGAAAGAACGAAGTAATCAACCCTACACATGCTATTAAAATAAAAATAATATTTAACAGGTAAACCTGAACTTTATGTTTGTAGTTATTGGCTTCTAGCTGATTTCCTTCTTTTAAAATAGAACCCTCATTACCTGATGTATTAGTAATGTGTTTACGGCAATCATTAATATAAGTTTGAAGTGAATCTACATTCGCAAAGCCTAATGATTTTGCGGATATAAAATAATCATAAGCTTTTTCAAAATTGTTGTCTTTATATTCACATACACCTAAAATGTAGAAGTCTTCAGCAGTGTATTCATTAATCTGCTTAGTAGAAAGGGTAACCGAAGCTTGATTGCAAGCTATCAAATTACCTACAATTGGTAGAGGAGTTGCATAGAAAGGTAGTAATAAGAATAAAATGAATAATAATAAATAGTTTTTTGTAGACACCAACAGTATTTTAGAATATAAATAACTTAAATAGTATAGACAGTCTTTGATTAAAAAGGTTTAATCTTTGCCTTTAATGAAGTTAAATCAAATGCAAAACTATTGATTTTATATGAGAATTGGTCACAAAAAAACCGATGCTCCCATCGGTTTTTAACTAACTAACTAACTAACTAACTCAAAAAATAACTAACTCAAAAAATTGAAAATGAATGCTTTAATACTGTTCTTTAGTTTTTAACGCATAACTTTTTAAGTTATTGTAATAGTTCTTGAAAAACTACTTTTTATCTTGAAGCGCAAATACTTTTTTAAGCACATCTGTAGTTCTAGATGAGTACTTTGTTCTAATTTCTTCTTCTTCTATAGCTATCATTTTATAAACTCCAGATAAGGCTTCTTCGGTTACGTAATCCGTTAAATCAGGATTTACTTTATTCGTAAGTGGAATTGAGTTATATTTTGTTATGATTGAGCTCCAAATTTTATCGGCACCTACCTTTTTAAAAGATTCATTAATTACAGGGTTGAATTTTGCGTACAATTCAGTATTTGTTTTCGTTTCCAAATAAGTGGTCGCAGCATTATTGCTTCCTAAAAGTATATTCTTGGCATCTGCAAAAGTCATTTCCTTAACGGCATTCACGAAAATAGGTGTTGCTTCAGAAACAGCATCTTCTGCTGCACGATTTAAAACTTTTAAACCTTCATCTGCTAAGCTACCCAAGCCTATGTCACGTAAAGTTTTATCTACTTTTTGTAAATCTTCTGGTAAAAGGATTTTTACTAAATCATTCTTGTAGAAACCATCTGTTGCGGTTAATTTACTAACCTGTTTTTCAATACCAAGGTCAAGAGCTTCTTTTAATCCGTTTGCAATTGTTTCGTTACTTAAAACGCCTTCTGTTGAAGTTGGTAATTGATTTACCACTTGTTGTAGTTCTGCACAAGAAACTGCTAGTAACATGCATAAGGCTAAGCTTACTTTTTTTATCATCTTTATGAAATTTATTTAGGGTATACTGTACTTACGAGAATATTACAGTTTTATTGTTGTAGACCATTGTTTTACGAGCAATATGAAGTTTTACGCCCCTTGAAAGCACTATTTTTTCCAAGTCCCTACCTTTTGCAATGAAATCTTCAATAGAATGGGAGTGGGTTACAGTGGTTACATCTTGTTCAATAATTGGACCAGCGTCTAACTCTTCGGTAACATAATGACTTGTTGCGCCAATAATTTTCACGCCTCTTTTGAAAGCCGCATGATATGGTTTTGCTCCAGCAAACGCAGGTAAGAATGAATGATGAATATTTATAATCTTATTATGAAATTTGTTGATAAGTGTTCCGCTAACGATTTGCATATACCTAGCCAATACAATGAAATCAACATT
The DNA here is from genome assembly GCF_004364175.1 of Maribacter caenipelagi. Lineage (GTDB taxonomy): Bacteria > Bacteroidota > Bacteroidia > Flavobacteriales > Flavobacteriaceae > Maribacter > Maribacter caenipelagi. Next base: position 416,989 of record NZ_SNZW01000013.1, read on the forward strand.
ATATTTTTCTAATAAAGCCAATTGTTCTTTTTCTGCTTCAATTCTATTTATTCTAGTAAAAGGAACATGATAGTAGGGAATATTAAATTGATCAGCGATATCTTTTAAATCCTTGTGGTTGCTTAATATAAAAGGTATTTCAACTGCTAGTTCACCAGAGCGGTACCTACTTAGTAAGTCATAAAGGCAATGTTTGTATTTAGAGACGAAAATGGCCATTTTGGGCAATTTGTCATCTGTATATAAACTCCACTGCATTTTATAAGAAGATGCTAATTCTTGTTGAAAAAGGGTTTTAAAATGCTCTAAGTCAGAGAAATCTTCTTCAAATTCTACTACTGTACGCATAAAAAATACGTTAGCAGGTTTATCTACATGCTGATCTAGGTAGACGATGTTACCTTTATTTTTGCTTATGAATCCGGTAACGGTACTAATAATACCTGCTTGATCGGGGCAATGGACTAAAATTGTTGTTTTCAATGTACATCTAATTATGGTACCAAAAATAGCCCATAATTCTTAAAATGTCTGCTATAACTTCTAATTAACGAAGAATTTAGAGTGATTAAGAATGTTGAGATTTCCAAACTTTATAAGATTTTCTAAAGCTTTTAATTTCTTTTCTTAGTAGATTAATATACTCTGTTTCTTTAACACCATGTTTCTCTAAACCCATACAATAAGAGTTGATATTTCTGATGATAATATTGATATAAGAAATTGTTTCTAACCGCTCATTACTACAATTAGAATATTCTACCTGTGCAATTTTTTGAGGTATAAGAATAGAATCTGTTAATATAGAATTCGCCATTATATCTCTAAGGCTCTTTGATTCGCAAAGGCGCATTAAATCTTTGTTGAAAGTTACATACGACGCAATCTCTCTGCTCATTGTGCAGAGTTCCAATGCTTTCCTATAAATAGGTAAATGTTTTAAACTTCGATATGCCATTATGTGGGGTGTAATTAGCGTCACATAAAATTACGTTAGTTATTTGTAAATTTTCTATCGAATATAAATGTAATTTGTATTTTTACCTTTGATAATAAAATATTAAACAGAAAAACTTTTGAATCCAAAGATAGATGAGCTTAACTGGAAAATACTGAAACAATTGCAAGATAATGCTAGAGAATCATTTGCGAATATTGGTCGAAACGTAGGGCTAACGGCACCTGCAGTTGCTGAGCGTGTTAAGAAAATGGAAGACCTTGGTATTATACAAGGTTATAAGGCTAAAGTGTCTCATGCACTGACAGGTCATCAGCTAAAAGCCATTATAACATTGCGGGCTTTTATGGGAAAATTAAAGCCATTTTTGGCTGTGGTTCTTAACTTAGAAGAGGTCATAAACTGTTATCGAATCACCGGAAATGAAAATATTGTTATGGAGGTTGTTTTAAAAGATCAGTTTCATCTAGAAAAGTTTATTGATCAATTAATTCAATATGGAGAAACTAGAACTCATATTGTTTTGTCGCAGGTTATTTCGAATGCGCCAATGCATAAGATAAAATAGATATTTTATTCAATTGTTTTAACTTGCTTTAAGTAATTTACAAATCAATTTTAAAAGACTATTTGTTGATATTTATTTTGGCTAGATTTTTGATGTGAAATAAATGATGAAAAAAATACTACTCCTTGCCTTCGTTTTAATTTCTTCGGTTGTGTATTCTCAAGAGCTTAGACTTTTAAGAGGTGCCATAACAGAGAATTTAGTTGTAAATGATTCAGTGAATGAAACGTACTCACTTTATTTACCTTCTAATTTTGAGGTGAATAGACCCTGGCCTGTTACTTTTGTGATGGATTTAGAGGGGAAGGGTAAGGCAGCGGTCTCTATGTTAATCAATGCCGCTGAGCAAGAAGGGTATGTTTTGGCTAGTTCTAATAATCTTAGTGATTCATTGGCTATTTCTGAAAATGTGCTTATCGCAAATAGAATGTTCAATGCTGTTTTTAATACCATACCTACGGCAAAAAATCGAACCTATACTGCAGGATTTGCGAGCGGTGCAATGTTTGCATCTATTTTGCCTACGTTTGTTCGGGAAATTAAAGGTGTTATTTCTATAGGAGCGGCTGTTGGTAATGTAGAAATTCTAAACACAAAATATCCTTTTCAGTTTATTGGCTTGGTAAATAGGTCAGATTATAATTTTACGGCTATGTATGATACAAAGCAGTTACTGAACAAACTGAAATTTCCAAATGAGTTATTGGTGTTTGATGGTGCTCGAAATCTACCAGAGATAGAAACAATTGCGAAGGCATTTAGAATGCTTACGTTGACTAGTATGGCGAAAGGTTATTTACAACGAAACGATAGTTTAATTAACATATCTTATAATCAGTTTTTGGTAGATGTAAATACTAATGTATCAAACCAAAAACCACTTTTGGCAACGTATCAAATGTCAGATATGGAGAAAATTTTCTATCCATTAATGAAATTAGATTCTTTGAAGGCTTCGCAAAAAATTTTAAGACGTAGTACTTCTTATAGACAAGCTAATAGAAGTCAGAATAGTTATTTTTTAAAGGAGTCGTTTACGAAAGAAGATTATAGCTATTATTTAGAAGAAGATATTATTACCTATAACTATGCTAATTTAGGATGGTGGAATTATCAGATGGAAGAACTGAATAAGTTGGATAAAAGTTCTAATCTGTTCGAACGCCAAATGTCAAGTCGATTACGAGGTTATATTAATGCATTGGTTTCTGATAATATAGATTTTGTATCTACAGATGAGCAAGTAGATTTTGAAGCTTTAAACTTATTGTACATGATAAAAACCATAACTGCTCCTACTGAATGTGATGGTTATTTAAAAGTAATTTCGATGAGTTCAAAAATGGAAGATTATGGTACTGCCTTATTTTACTTAGAAGAACTTTTAAAAACCGGGTATGCCAATAAGGAAGAGTTATATGCTATTGAGCACACATCATTGTTCAGAATAATGCCTGAGTTTAATGAGGTGGTAGAAAAGTACTTGAAAGGTGCTAGATATGATGTTATTGAACAGTGAGGTGTGGCACTTTTTCTATATCCCAATCAATAACTAGCCCTTTTGCGAGAGATTTGGTAATTTCTTTTCCGTATAAAACTTCACATAAATATAGTGCAGCTTCAAAGCTTTTAGCTCCGCCTGCAGAGGTGATGTATTTTCCGTCGTGTACAAATAGTACGTTATCTTTTATATTCAAATTTGGAAACATTTTTCTGTAATTTTCAACATCACTGGGGAAAGTAGTTGAAGCTACCGAATCTAAAATTCCCGCTTTTGCCAAAGGGAATGCGCCGTCACAATGGCTCGTCATATAAAGTGCATTCTTATCAACTTTTTTGATGAAATCTATCATTGTGCTGTCTTTTAGGTCACTACCCATAGAATGCTCTGCACTTGGTACTACCAATATATCTATTTTAGGTAAATCATCTTTCGTGTAATCATAATCTGGTAAAATGCGAACACCTTCAAAAGTGGTTATAGGATCTAAGGTATTTGCAACGACGAAAGTATTCATAGCCTTTATACCTTCTCTGAATTTAGTATGCTGAAAAATATCGAAGGGTGCGGTAAATTCAGTATTGAAAGTGCCGTCCATAATAAGGAAAGCAACATTGTAACTTTCTAGGTTTAACTCGGGCATTACTCTAATTTTCTTAGCAGTAATTTCTCTTGCTGATGTCGGTTTTTTTTCTTCGCAGCTAATTAGAATAAAAAGTAAGATGGGAAATATATATGTAAATTTCATATTCAAAAAGTATAAGGTTCTAATGTACGATTATATGTAAAAAAAGGTACAATGAATAAATTGTATTTTTGAAGTTCAAAGTAAGAGATATGAGATTATGTATTGCAGTTTTGATTTTGGGAATGTTTGTTTCATGCGGACAAGAAAAGAAATATCACGATGAAAAAAATGACGTAACAGCAGAGGTGACTTCAGATAAGTTAGCTGATATTTTATTGTTTCAAGAGGAGTTAAATGCTGAATTTAAGGATCCTGAAACCTCACCATTAGCAGATCGTTTTCGTATAAATTTTGAAACCTTAGATTTCTTTGAGCCAGATACCAGTTATGTAATCGAGGCAGAGTTTGTTAGAACTCCCGAAGCAATACCGTTTTCAATGCCGACTACGACGGACAGAGAGTCGACAGAAGTTGTTTTTGGTATTGCGAAGTTTACTATTAAGGGGGTAGCATACCAATTAGAGATTTACCAATCTCCAGATTTAATTACTCAAGAGAAATACGAAGACTATTTATTTTTGCCTTTTACAGATAGAACGAATGGAGAAGAAACTTATGGAGGTGGTAGATATTTGGATTTAAGAATTCCTGATGGGAATACAATTGTTCTAGATTTTAATAAGGCATATAATCCGTACTGCGCTTATAACAAGAAATTCAGTTGCCCCTTGGTGCCTGCTGTAAATAATTTAGATACCGAAATTAAAGTAGGGGTAAAGGCATTCGAGCATTAAGGTGTATAAAATGAAAAACCTCGGCTGGTATTGCCGAGGTTTTAAAACTTAAACTATAAAATCAACCATTAGTTTTATCAGCAACTTAGAAAGAGTAAACGGCTGCTACTAAAAAAGAAGATAAGCTTTTAGAAGTTGCACCATCTGCATCGAAGTAAGGCTCAACATCACTACCCCAAGAATCTAATCTGATTTCTGGCTTAATTGTTAAGTTATCTACTGAATAGCTACCTGTTAAAGTTAAGCCTAATACACTTGGGTTGTCTATTGCAGGGTCATCTAAATCAACTGCAAAGTATTCACCTCTTAAACCAATAGAGAAGTCATCAGAAGTAGCGTATTGTGGGTAAAGTGCTACACCTGAGAAACCTGCACCGTCATTATCAGCATAAGCTGCATTGATTCCTAAGAAGAAATCTTCAGAAAGATCAAAACCACCTGTATAATCAATTTCGAAGCCTAAAGCCTCACCACCATCGTAGTAGAAGTTAAGGTACTGACCTGAGTACCCTAATTGAGCACCTGCAGAGTAAGCACCAGTTAAGTTATTGTTCGTGTCAGTTACGTTCATAATTGCTAACATTAAACTGAAATCATCGGAAAGTGCAAAATCAGCTTTTAAACCAACGTGTGAGAAAGGTCCGTTAGAAAACAAATATGAGGTACTGTAGTTAAAATTACCTACAGGAGATATTACTTCGTACCCTAGGTAAGTATTAAATCTACCCATTGTTAAAGTAGTACCTTCAGATACATTCCAGTAAGCATAAAGTTGGTTTAGGTTATATCCGCCAACAGCTTCATCACCTCTTGGACCAAATACAACATCTGCAACTACACCAGTTTTCTCACCTTCATAAGTGGCAATTATATTTGCCATACCCAAAGCAAAACCAAGCTCATTTGCAAATGAACTGCCAAATGATTGTGCTTTGGCATCAGATGCACTTAAGTTAGTTTGGTAATATGCATCAACAGAACCACTAATGCTTATTTTTTTCTCTTCTTCCTCTTCTTGAGCTACTACACCAGTAACTGCAAAAAGCATAAGACCTGTTGCGAAAATATTTTTTACGTACTTTGTATTAATAATCGTTTTCATAAATTTTGATTTTTTCCCCGAAAGGGATGAATTAATTTGAGTGATTTATTGATAAGGTTATGTAACGGAGCGTTCTGCAAAACGCTCCGTATTTTTTTAGTGTTGATTCATTCTGAAATCAGCATAAGCATCCATACCGTGCTCATGAATATCTAAGCCTTCAACCTCTTCTTCTTTAGAAACTCTAAGACCGATAGTTGCTTTAAGAACACCTAAGATGATACCAGAGGTTACGATACAGAAGCCACCTACGATTAATACACCGTATAATTGAGTCATGAATTGAGCTCCACTAGCAAGGTTTCCAAAAATACCTACTGCCAATGTTCCCCAAATACCACAAATTAAGTGAACTGCTACTGCACCTACAGGATCATCTAATTTGATTTTGTCTACTAATGCGACACCACCAACGATGATGATACCAGCGATGAAACCTATAACAACGGCCTCATTGGGTGACATTAAATCTGCACCTGCCGTTATACCAACTAGTCCACCTAGTATACCGTTTAGAAACATGGTTAAATCTAGGTTTTTGTAAAGTATGGTAGAGGTTATCATTGCGCCGAAACCACCAGCTGCGGCCGCTAAACTTGTAGTAACCAACACTAGAGAAGTTAATTCTGGATCTGCCGATAAAACTGAACCACCGTTAAAACCGAACCAACCTAACCATAGTATTAATACCCCGGCAGTTGCCATTGGTATACTATGACCTGGTATAGCGTTTGGCTTACCATCTTTACCGAATTTTCCAATTCTAGAACCTAATAAGAAGATTGCTACCAAAGCAGCCCATCCACCTACTGAGTGCACTAATGTTGAACCTGCAAAATCGTAGAATCCCCATGAATCCAAGAATCCGCCACCCCATTTCCAAGCACCTATTATAGGGTATACTAAACCTACATAGATAACTGTAAATATCATGAAAGCACCAATTTTCATACGTTCTGCAACTGCACCTGATACAATTGTTGCCGCTGTAGCAGCAAACATTCCTTGAAAAAGGAAGTCTGTCCACCAAGTGTAACCGCCATCTGCATATTCAGGTGTCATTCCGCCTTCTGGGGCAGCAATGCCAAAGCTATCCATGCTGAATTTGATAATTCCCATGTCGCCTTCTTCGAAACCAGGGTACATTAAATTGAAACCCCATGCATAATAAAGTAATAGACCACCTGTAATAATAAAGATGTTCTTAAATAATATGTTTATTGTGTTCTTTTGTCTGGTTAAGCCTATTTCTAAAAAGGCAAACCCTGTATGCATGAAGAATACCAATGCGGTAGCCAACATCATCCATACGTTATTTGCTGTAAATAATCCTGCGTCCATTTCGTTTAGTTTTTTAGTTATTTAGTTATATGGTTTAGTTGATACCTGCTAATCCGTCTTCCTTGGTTCTTATTCTATACGCTTCAAGTACCTCTGAAACGAAAATTTTACCATCTCCTACATTACCTGAGTAAGCAGCTGTAAGAATTGCGTTTACTGTTTTTTCAAGAAAGTCATCTGATACTACAATAGTTAAGTACCTACGTTGTATATCTGTGGTGCTGTAAGAAATGCCACGGTATACATGTCCTTCTTTTTCATTTCCTACTCCTGTTACATCCCAGTAACTGAAGAAGTTGACTTCAATGTTATGCAACGCCTCTTTGACATCGTCAAACTTTGATTTTCTGATAATTGCCTCGATTTTTTTCATTTGAATAAGTTTTTGATACTGCCAAATATATGTTAAAAACTTTCGCACCCTAAAAATATTAGGGTGTCAATGAAGATTTTTATGAGTATGATAATATATACCCCTAAAATTTTAGGGTATTGATAATAATAGAAGATAAAATTGAAGATACTTAGAATTAGAAAAGTTGATTTACTTCTGTGTATAGAATAATTGTTAGAAAATTGAGTAATTATCTAACGATTGTGTAATAAAACGGCAAATACTTAAAAAAATGTATAAAAATAAAATAGTAGACGTTGAATGTTAGTTCTATAACATTTTGCAAATCCATAGTCCTAATGATATAGCTAGTATACCAATTGCGACGCTTAGACCCATGTAAAGAGATGTTTGCAGTAACGTAGATTCTTTAAATAGAATATTGCTTTCTAATGCGAATGTAGAGAATGTAGTAAAGCCGCCGCAAAAACCGGTGGCTAGTAATAAGGTTTGATTTTCTGAAATGTAATTGTTCTTGAGGGAAAGACCTATTAATATACCTATTAATAAGCAACCAATAATATTGACTAAAAATGTACCTAGATAGAAATTTGAATAGCAAGCGTTCAGGTTCTTTGATATATAGTATCTTAAAATACTACCGAAACCGCCGCCCAAAAAAACCAGTAAAAATTGTTTCATACCTTATAAAGGTAAAAAACTAAACTGCTTTCTTGTAGCTTGTAGTAAGTAAATCTAACGGATAGATTACAGATGTTGGTTGTTTAGCTGATTTTTGAGATGGTGTTTTCGCTTTTTGAGAAACACTTATCAAGCTAACCGCTACCAAGGCAATGTTAATACCTACTAATACTAAGAAAATTGTAAGAAATGTCATCATAATATATTGCACCTTATAGATGAATAACGCAAAATTACGGTATTTGGTATATTAAACGCAGATATTCAGCGTTTTGTTGTGAAAATGTTAATTTTTGTGGTGTAGGAAAAAAATTAACTATTCTTTTAGGAAAAATTTTATAAACAATAGTAGAATTACGAATAGCGTAAAGAAAATGCCGATCCATTTAACGCCTTTATAATTTTTTTGGTGCAATTTGAAGTCTTTTTTATAAGAAATGACAATAATAATGGCAAATACCACTGCAAAAGCGATTGCAAAAATCATTTGTCCGGTGCTAAACATATTTCATATTTTTACGCAAAGCTAACGGAAAACGGTATAATAAAGATGAAAAACAAAATCAAAGCAGTAGAAGAGTTTCATAATTCTTTTGGTCTCGGAGTTTCAGAAGATATGATTGCAGATTTAGGAGAAGCAAAGAATACTTTGCGTTTCAATTTAATGGATGAGGAAAATAAAGAGTATTTAGAAGCGGCTCAGAATAATGACTTAGTTGAAGTTGCCGATGCCTTAGGCGATATGTTATATATATTGTGTGGTACTATTTTAGAACATGGTATGCAATATAAAATTGAAGAAGTCTTCAACGAAATACAAAGAAGTAACATGAGTAAACTTGGTGAAAATGGTAAACCTATTTATCGTGAAGACGGTAAGGTTTTAAAAGGTCCTAATTATTCTAAGCCGAATATTGGAGTAATATTAGATAAATAAAAAAGGGGGCGATTCGCCCCCTTTTTTATTTATCTACTTTAAAACGCCATCCGAACTTATCTTCAGATTTATTATACTGTATATCTGTTATAATTTTCTTCAGTCGTAGTGCATAGCTATTTTCTAACTCTGGCAACTCATAATCTGTATCTCTAAATCCGAAACCAGCAATTGGCGAAATAACCGCTGCTGTACCCGCACCGAACATTTCTTTTAAAGAACCATCTTTAGCTGCTTCAACAACTTCTTTTACCGTAATCTTTCTAACCTCGGTTTTTATACCTTGATCTTTAGCAATATCTAAAATACTTTTTCTGGTGATACCATCAAGTATACGATCACTAGTTGGTCCTGTTAACAAAGTATCGTTAATTCTAATAAAGATGTTCATGGCACCCGCTTCTTCGATATACTCGTGGGTGGTATCATCTGTCCAGATTACTTGGTTGTACCCTTTTGCTACTGCTAATTGGGTAGGGTAGAATTGACCTGCATAATTACCACCAGCTTTTGCGAAACCAACACCACCGTTTGCAGATCTAGAGTATTTCTCTTCTATTAGTACTTTTACCTTGCCAGAAAAATATGCTCCAGATGGCGCACAGGCAATAATAAACTTATATTCATCTGCCGGTGATGCATGAAACCCATTACCAGAAGCGAACATAAAAGGTCTTATATATAATGAACTGCCTTCTTGGGTAGGTATAAAATCTTTATCTAATTTCAGTAATGTAGTTAGCCCTTCCATGAAATAATCTTCAGGAATTTGAGGTATACACATTCTCTCTGCAGATATATTAAATCGCTTGTGGTTTTCTAATGGTCTAAATAAATAGATATCATTATTTTTATCTTTGTAAGCTTTCATACCCTCAAAAATAGACTGTCCGTAATGAAAAATCTTCGAAGAGGGATCTAGTGTAATTGGTTGATATGGTATAATTTTCGGCATTTCCCACGCACCATTTTTATAGGTACAGACCATCATATGGTCTGAGAATACAGATCCAAAAGCAAGATTGTCAAAATCTACTTGGTCTATTTTAGAAGTTTTTACCTTTTCTATTGTGATATCTTTCGTTGCAATACTCATGAAATACGTAACTTTAGTTGATTAAAATTAAACAAATATCCCTACTAGCACTTCTTTTTTAGTTTTAAATTGATGAGTTTTGCAGGTATATCAACATTTTTAGGATTTATGAAAGGATTTAACATATTACTTGTGTTTTTATTTGGATTTTTCACTTGTCTTGCACAGCAAGATGTAGCTAATGGTTCATCAAAATTTTATGGTGATGAATTTAAAATAACCGAATTAAGTAGTAAAGAAGATGTCATGAAGCAATTTGCGTCTATGCCCGTAGCTGACTCTTTAAACCTTCAATTTAAAACCAAGGTAAAAGAGGTTTGTAAGGTAAAGGGATGTTGGATGATTGTTGAGCTGCCAGAAGGTGAACAAGCAATGGTACGTTTTAAAGATTACGGATTCTTTATGCCTGCAGATATTTTAGAGAAAGAAGTTGTTTTAAACGGATTTGCGTTTGTAGAAGAAATGAGTGTTGGTGATCAACAGCACTATGCAAAAGATGGCGGTAAAACAGAAGAAGAGATAGCAAAAATTACAACTCCGAAGAGAACATATAGTTTCGAAGCATCGGGAGTGTTAGTTCCAAATTAATTTGAAAAGAGAAATAATTACTACAGGCGATGGTTCTAAAACCATTCAGATTATGGACTGGCAAGAACAGTACCACTCAAAACATGGCGCTATTCAAGAAGCTTATCATGTATTTATTAAATCTGGTTTAGATTTATTCAAAGACCAAGAACTTCAAATTCTAGAAATAGGTTTTGGTACAGGGCTAAATGCTTTTATAACATTAATTGAATTTGAAAAGCGAGATTTACGAATAAGGTATACAGGTGTAGAGGCTTATCCTGTTTTAAATGAAGAGCTCGAGCAGTTGAATTATTTGGAAGAATTGAAATCTCTGTCTAGAAAAGATGATTTTCACTTAATGCATTCTTCACCTTGGGGGCAAGAAATAGAAATTACCAAAAATTTTAGTCTTAATAAGCAGCAGAAATTTTTTAAAGAGATTGATGCTTTCAATACTTACGATCTTATTTATTTTGATGCATTTGGTGCTCGCGTACAACCAGAATTATGGACGGTCGAAATTTTTCAAATCATGTTCAATGCAATGAAGAGTGGTGGGTGTTTGGTTACCTATGCGGCTAAAGGTAGCGTTAGGCGAGCTATGTTAGAAGTGGGGTTTCTTGTAGAACGACTTCCTGGACCTCCTGGTAAAAGAGAAATGCTGCGTGCAAAAAAACAATAATATTTTTCACGTTAATATAACTTTAACGCACTGCACATCAATAGGTTCGGCGACAATGTTAAATCGGAATTAAATAGTGTATCAACATACCACAAATATGATACCTTTATTCCATGAAAGTATTGATAACAGGTGCGACAGGTTTAGTGGGTAGCGAGTTAGTATCTCAATGCCATGAAAAAGGTTATGCAGTTAATTATCTCACCACACGTAAAAGCAAAATTGTTTCTGAACATAATTACCAAGGTTACTTTTGGGATCCTAAATCTGGTGAAATAGATACCGGGTGTTTAGATGGGGTTTCTGTAATAATTAATTTGGCAGGTTCAAGTATTTCTAAACGATGGACGAGTAGTTATAAGAAAGAAATTTCAAATAGTAGGGTTAATACCTTAGAGTTACTGAAGAAGACACTTTTAGGGAATGAAAATCATACTGTTAAATCATTAATTTCTGCCTCTGCAATTGGTATTTATCCCGATTCGGTAAGTAATTTTTATACTGAAGACGAAACTTCTGTTGATGATAGTTTTTTAGGAGAAGTAGTAGCTATCTGGGAGAAGAAAATTAATGAATTTAAATCATTGGGGCTTAGGGTGGCTAAAGTTCGTACCGGACTTGTGATGTCTAAAGATGGTGGTGCGTTACCAGAAATGGCAAAACCGGTCAAATATTATGTTGGTGCAGCTTTTGGTTCTGGTCAGCAATGGCAATCTTGGATTCATATTACAGATTTGGCAGCTATTTTTTTACATATAGCCAAGTACGAGTTAAAAGGAACGTTTAATGGTGTTGCGCCCAACCCTATAACAAATGCCAAGCTCATAAAAGAAATTGCCAAAGCATTAGATCGACCACTTATTTTACCAAATATTCCGAAGTTTGTTATGTATACCATACTTGGTAAAATGGCATATATTTTATTTGCAAGTCAACGTGTAAGTAGTAAAAAAATTGAAGAAGAAGGTTTTGTTTTTCAATATGCGAATATTTGTCAAGCACTTGGTGCTATTTATGATACTAATGCTGAATGTGTAGATTCTAAAAATAAAGTGACAAAACAATTTGTTTCTTAAAGGTCAAACTATTTGTCAGATATAATGAAATCCGCTTATGGCGGATTTTTTTTTAAACTTTTGTGACATTTTGACATTTTTAAAGAATTGGCAGTACTTTTGCCTGCTTTTAATCAGCGATTTAAATTACAATAAATTATGAGTGATAAAGAAAACACTTTGGATGATGAATTCTTGGAAGATGCGCTATTGGATGACCAAGAACAAGAACAAAAGCTAGAGAATGAAGAGGAAAAGGAAGAAAAGTCGGTAGAAGAAACGCTTAGCGATGAACTGGCGAAAGAGAAAGATAAGTTTTTAAGATTGTTTGCAGAATTTGAGAATTATAAAAGACGTACTTCTAAAGAGCGTATGGAGTTGTTTAAGACTGCAGGGCAAGAAGTAATTGTTTCGTTATTGCCAGTTTTAGATGATTTCGATAGAGCTATGAAAGAATTGGCAAAATCTGATGATAAAGATGCTTTTACCGGTATTGAGCTTATTAACGTAAAGCTTAGAGAGACACTCAAAAACAAAGGTTTAGAAATGGTCGAGGCTAAGGCAGGCGACGTTTTCGATGCAGAAATACATGAAGCAATAACTCAAATACCAGCACCTGATAAAAAGATGAAAGGTAAAATTATTGACGTTATCGAAAAAGGGTTTAAGTTGGGCGACCGTATCATTAGGCATCCAAAAGTAGTAGTAGGAAATTAAAAAATTGGAATGAAGGAAGATTATTATGAAGTATTGGGCATCAGTAAGAGTGCAACTGCTGCAGAAATAAAAAAGGCATACCGTAAAAAGGCATTGCAATATCACCCAGATAAAAATCCGGGAGATAGTTCTGCCGAAGAGAAATTCAAGAAATCTGCTGAAGCTTATGAAATATTAAGTGATGCCGACAAAAAAGCTCGTTACGATCAGTTTGGTCATTCTGCCTTTGAAGGCGGCGGTGGCGGCGGTTTTGGCGGTGGCGGTATGAATATGGATGATATCTTCAGCCAATTTGGTGATATTTTCGGTGGCGGCTTCGGCGGCGGAGGCTTTGGTGGCTTCGGCGGTGGCGGTGGTCAACGCAGAGTGAAAGGAAGTAATCTACGTATCAGAGTTTCATTGACTTTAGAAGAGATTGCAAACGGAGTTGAGAAAAAAGTTAAGGTAAAAAGAAAAGTTCAAGCCGAAGGGGTTACCTATAAAACATGTGCTACCTGTAATGGTAGAGGGCAGGTGACAAAAATTCAGAACACCATACTTGGTAGAATGCAAACAGCAGCTGTTTGTAGTACTTGTGGCGGTAGTGGTCAAATTTTAGACGGTAAACCTGGTGATGCAGATGCACAAGGACTAAAGGTTGTTGAAGAAACGGTATCTATTAATATACCTGCAGGTGTAGAAGAAGGTATGCAGTTAAAAGTACCTAATAAAGGTAATGACGCACCTGGAAACGGAGTGCCAGGAGATTTACTGGTAGCCATAGAAACCCAAGAGCATAGCACATTAAAAAGAGAAGGTGATAATTTACACTATGATCTTTATGTAAGTATTTCTGAAGCTGTTTTAGGAACATCAAAAGAAATCGATGCCGTTGGAGGTAAAGTTCGCATTAAGCTAGAAGCAGGAATACAATCTGGTAAAATACTTAGGCTTAGAGGTAAAGGTATTACAAGTTTAAATGGATATGGTGCTGGTGATATATTGGTTCATGTAAACGTTTGGACACCTAAAGAATTGAATAAAGAGCAGAGAGAGTTCTTTGAGAAAATGCAGGGCAACGATAATTTTGAGCCTAAACCAGAGAAATCTGATAAATCATTTTTCGAAAAAGTTAAAGATATGTTCTCGTAAGTTCTAAATATCTTGTTTTTAAATAAAAAACGTATATTTGAGATAATATTGGGCAACCAATATTAATTTTCTTTTTCATAGCAATTTTTTTCCCATCCTTGATTTATCAAGGGTGGGTTTTGCTTTTTAGGGCAAAATAGTTTTTGCTTTACAAGCTTTATAATTGGTATGCTATAAAGGAATCATAAAGAGTGTAGCTAGTCAAAACAATTCAATATCTTTGTAGAAATTGAGTACATGAGTCATATTTTGGTTGCTAATGAGGTCACCAAACAGTTTGGAAGCCATACGGCATTGAAGAACGTTTCCCTTGAAATTCCTAAGAATAGTATCTACGGTTTACTTGGACCGAACGGGGCGGGTAAGACTACGTTAATTCGTATCATAAATCAAATTACATATCCTGATCAAGGTTCGGTTTATTTTGATGGTGAGCTACTTAAACCAGAACATATTGCGCAAATAGGTTATCTGCCAGAAGAACGTGGTCTTTATAAAAGTATGAAGGTTGGCGAGCAAGCACTTTATCTAGCACAGTTAAAAGGTTTGTCTAAAGCTGAAGCTAAAAAGCGCCTAAAATATTGGTTCGAAAGATTGGAGATAGGTGATTGGTGGAACAAAAAAATACAGGAACTATCTAAAGGTATGGCGCAAAAAATACAGTTCGTAGTAACTGTACTTCATGAGCCCAAGTTGCTAATTTTTGATGAGCCTTTCAGTGGTTTTGATCCTATAAACGCCAATATTATTAAAGAACAGATTTTAAGTTTAAAAGAGAATGGTACTTCTATTATATTCTCAACACATAGAATGGAATCTGTAGAAGAATTGTGCGAATATATTGCTCTTATTCATAAATCAGAGAAAATATTGGACGGCAAATTATCTGATATTAAAAAAGCATACAAAAGCAACATCTTTGAAATAGGCTTAGAGACAGATAATGACCAGTTGCTGCTAAATGATATGCAAGATAAATTTCAAATACTATCTCAAGATTATGATAGTATTGAGAAACAGTTGAACCTTAGGGTGCAATTACCTTCAAATGAATCTAGAGATATTTTAGCCTTTTTAGGTTCGCGAGCAAACGTAAATGGTTTTAAAGAAACGATTCCATCTGCAAGTGATATTTTTATAAAGACTATTCAAAATAAAAATATCGACAATGAATAAATTACCACTTATAATTAAAAGGGAATACATCGCCAAGGTCCGTAATAAGTCATTTGTTGTTATGACTTTTCTTAGTCCTTTCTTAATGGTAGGTATGATATTATTGATAGCATACTTAACCCAGTTAAACGATACTGAAAAAAAAGTCATAGGGGTCTTGAACGAAAGCGGTTATTTTGCGAATGAGTTTGTAACCTCAGAAGCTACTTCTTATATCAATTTTAAAGATATTTCACTAGCAAAAGCAAAAGACTCAACCGTTAATTTAGGTTTTTATGGTCTAATATATCTGCCTAACGAATCTAATTTAGAGCAAGTTGCGCAAAGAGCTTTCTTTTATAGTAAAGATGCACCTAGTGCTAGCGTTTTAGATAAATTAGAAAGTTCGATTACCGGGCGATTACGGCAAGAAAGATTACGCGAACTGGGTATGTCACCAAAAGAATATGCAGAAATGGACCGTGGCTACAATATTAACATTGAAACTTTTGATGGTCTTCAGAATATAAAAGGCATTAATGAGATAAAAGCGATTATTGGTGGTGCATTTGGCTACCTGATTATGATGTTCATAATTATTTATGGTGGCTTTGTAATGCGTAGTGTAATTGAAGAGAAAACAAGCCGAATTATTGAAGTCATTATCTCATCTGTAAAACCTTTTCATTTGATGATGGGCAAGATCATTGGAACTTCGCTGGCTGGTATTACGCAGTTTGGAATTTGGATCGTATCGGGTGCCATCCTATTATTTATTGGTTTGGCTATTTTTGATATAGATCCAGCAAGTTTAACTAAAGGCAGTGGTGTTGCGCCAGGTATGGCTAATACTACTAATGTTGATGTAGATGCGCTTACTCAGAACATTCAATTATACGCTCAAGAGATATTTGAGATTCCCATTTTTGCAATGCTGTTTTTTTTCATTGTTTATTTCGTTTTAGGCTATTTGATTTATAGTTCTATTTACGCTGCTATTGGAGCAGCTGTAGATAATGAAACAGATACACAGCAGTTTATTTTTCCGGTAATTTTACCATTAATGTTAGCTATTTATGTGGGTTTCTTTTCTGTATTTAGTAATCCTAACGGACCTATTGCAGTTGCTTTTTCCCTATTTCCATTGACATCTCCTATTGTAATGTTAATGCGTTTGCCATGGGGTATTGGTGAAGGTGGTGTACCTGTTTGGCAATTGATTACGTCAATTGCGATATTAATAGCTACTTTTATTGGTATAGTATGGGTAGCTGCAAAAATATATCGTGTGGGTATACTTATGTATGGTAAAAAACCTAGCTATAAAGAATTATATAAGTGGCTTAAATATTCATGATGATCCAAGAAAGTACAGAAACGATTAAGGAAATAATTGAGGATGATATTTGGGGGACTATAAAGAAATTTTTAGACCTAGGCTATCATTTTGGCGAGGGCGATAAATCTATTCATATAACAATAGGTCTTTTATTATTACTTACTGTAGCATTTTTACTTACTAGTACTGTTCTACAAGCAATACGTAGATTTTTTACTAGGAAAATGGAGGCTGATGACAAACTGAAATTTATCAGCATATTTAAGTTCATCAAATATTTGGTATATGTAATAGTCATTCTTTTTACGATGAGTGCCGCAGGTATAAATATTACCATTTTAATTACGGCATCTGCAGCCTTGTTTGTCGGACTTGGATTAGCCTTACAAGAGATTTTTCAGGATATAATTGGAGGTATTTTTATTATTGTAGACAAATCGTTAAGAGTAGGCGATATTATTGAAATAGATAATAAGGTCGGTAAGGTCTTTGAAATTAAATTACGAACCACTAGAGCTATAACGAGAGATGATAAGGTAATAATTATACCAAATCATAAGTTTATAAGTGATATTGTATACAACTACACTCAAAATCATAAAACGACAAGAGAATTGGTGCGTATTGGTGTGGCTTATGGTAGTGATGTTGAATTGGTAACTAAAATACTTTTAGATATCGTTAAGACGCAAAGAACTATTTTAAAGAGCCCAAAACCATTTGTGATATTCGAAGATTTTGGTGATTCTGCGCTCATATTTACAATCAATTTTTATATTACCGATAGTTTTACCGATCCCCGTGTAAAAAGCGAAGTACGGTATAAGATTGATGCTGAATTTAGAAAGCATAAAATTTCCATTCCTTTCCCACAAAGAGATGTTCATTTGTTTCAACAAGGGCCATTTCAACATAGCAATGTTCCAAATTCAGAGAATAATGAGAAAACGTAGCTGTTTTTTTCTTTCCTTATTCTTGTTGCTTTTCGCTATTAATTCAATCATGGCGCAAACACCAGACGTTTTTAGATTGGAATACATGCTAATGCCAGAAAATAGTGGAGACGTTGAAACATCGCGTATTAAGTTGGTGTTGAACGTACCAATTGCAGTTCGTGACAAGAAAGATTTTTTGGTTCTTGGTGCGGAGTATAATAGATACAATTTTGAGGTTCCAGATGATTTATTTCCTAATTCTAATGACTTAAGCAAGTTTCATGTTTTAGATGTAAACTTGGCATATATGTATAAGTTATCTGAAACCTGGCGCTTAATAGGTGTAGTTACGCCAAGATGGTCTACGAATTTTGTTCAAGAATTGCAGAACGAAGATTTTAATATGAACTATACGCTAGGTGCATATAAAAATGTAAAGGATATTGATAAACCATATATGTTGGTTTTAGGTATTTCTTATAATGGTACATCACCAATAGACGTGCCGCTACCGTTTGTGTATTTTGAGAAACGATTTCATCCGAACTGGGCTTATACCTTGGGCGCACCAAAATCGGGGATGAAATACTTTACCAAAAAGGGACATTTCTTTCAGACTGAAATATTTTTAGATGGGTATTATGTAAATATTCAAAACGATATTTTGTTGCCTGGCAATAATTTATCTACAGATGTTTCTTCTACGGCATTGTTATTGACAATAGGTTACCAGTATAAGATAACTAAAGATATGTCCGTTTACTTTATAGGCGGTCGTTCTATTTATCAAAATAGTGCGTTACGAAACGAGGAAAGAGATGATATATTTACATTAAACGATGCCTCGGGTCTATATTTTAGAACAGGAATTAGAATAGGAATTTAAAAAGCAGTTATGCCAAAAATATTAGTAATAGAAGATGAAGCAGCAATTAGAAGGGTATTGGTTAAGATTTTATCCGAAGAAAATGATGCATATTCTGTAGAAGAAGCTGAAGATGGTTTAAAAGGTATTGAGACTATTAAGAACAATGACTATGACCTAGTGCTTTGCGATATAAAAATGCCTAAAATGGATGGTGTAGAGGTACTTGAGGCTGCTAGAAAAATAAAACCAGAAATTCCGTTTATAATGATATCTGGTCACGGAGACTTAGATACCGCCGTAAATACAATGAGACTGGGTGCTTTTGATTATATCTCCAAACCACCAGATTTAAATAGGTTACTTACTACCGTTAGAAATGCGTTGGACAGAAAAGTTTTGGTTGTCGAGAACAAAAACTTAAAGAAAAAGGTGAGTAAAAATTACGAAATGATCGGTGAAAGTAGTGAGATAGCTATTATCAAAGACATGATCGAAAAAGTTGCACCTACCGATGCTCGTGTTTTAATTACGGGGTCTAATGGTACAGGTAAAGAACTTGTTGCACATTGGTTACATGAAAAGAGTGCTAGAAGTTCAGCGCCCTTTATAGAAGTGAACTGTGCTGCTATACCATCAGAATTAATTGAAAGTGAATTATTCGGTCACGTCAAGGGAGCCTTTACTTCAGCAGTGAAAGATAGAGCTGGTAAATTTGAAGCAGCCAATAAAGGAACCATATTCTTAGATGAAATTGGTGATATGAGTCTTTCTGCACAGGCTAAAGTGTTAAGAGCGCTTCAAGAAAGTAAAATATCGCGTGTAGGAACAGATAAAGATATAAAGGTAGATGTGCGTGTAATTGCTGCTACGAACAAAGATTTAAAGAAAGAAATAGAAGCGGGTAACTTTAGGGAAGATTTGTACCATAGGTTGGCAGTTATTCTTATTCAAGTACCTAGCTTAAATGATCGACGTGATGATATACCGTTATTAATCGAACATTTTTCTAAAAAAATTGTCGCTGAGCAAGGTATGGCCGGAAAAACGTTTTCAGACATGGCAATTAAAATGTTGAAAGCGTATGATTGGACCGGAAATATTCGTGAACTGAGAAACGTTGTCGAGCGTTTAATAATACTAGGCGGTCAAGAGGTGTCAGCAGATGATGTAAAATTATTTGCCAGTAAGTAATCAATTGAACTTATTTTGCCGCAGAACAATCTCCAATCTTGGTTAGTGCTTCTGCGGTAATTTCTTTAGTACGTAAATTATAATACTTACTACCTTCAGAAATGTTCGACTTTAATAATTGGGCTTCGCATTCATCATAAATTCTACTAGCGAACGCAGTGGCGTCTTTGCAATTTACGCTTTGAACTACCTTATCTAGCGAAATACGATATTTTTCTAATGATGTATCTATGGTTTCAAATAGGTCTTTTTTATTACTATTTTTTGTTACTGGTGTTTTGTTTGCCGAAGAATTCGTGTTTATAGAAAGTTCATCGTTAGCATAAGCACTTTCATGAGTATCGTGAGATTCTAATATAAGAATAGTGTTATTAGTTAGTTCAATAGATGCATTCAAATGGCTAATTGTACCTTCTAAAGTAGTAGACTTTGTTGCAAGTGATAGCACCTCCATATTTTCTAACATACTTTCTTTTGCATATTTGCAACCACAAACGTTTAATTGTTTTTTAGATTTTTCTAAAGCACTTAAAGCTTTGTAGGCATAAAACCGTGCCTGATTAATATCTTGAGTAAGTAAAGCGGCGCTTATTTGAGATTTTGCATAACCCATGTTAGAATTAGCATATTCGCACTCTACATTCGTGCTGAATGATGATAACGATAGTAGTGCAATAGCACAGAAAAAAAAGATATTTTTCTTCATAAGTAGGTAATTAAGGTGTAAAATTTGGGATCTTACACTGATAAATTTAGATGCTTTACCTTGTTGAAAATATTATTTTCGATACAATACACTTCAATTACGATAAACGGAATTTGTGAGAATTATATTACTTAGGTTTTGTTAGAGAATTAGTATTCATTAATATTAAATTTTATATTTCAGAATGGATAAAATAAAAGTAGACAAATATAGAACCAATAATAATTTTAAAATCTCTGATTATGAGACTTTTGAAGATTTTGGTAAGTCAGACAAAGAGCTGAAAAAAGAATTATCAAAGATAAGAAGAGCGTTAGGGGAGTTTCAAGATACTATTTATGCCCATGGAAAATATAGTATTCTGGTATGTCTACAAGGTATGGATACCGCAGGTAAGGATAGTTTAATACGAGAGGTGTTTAAAGATTTCAATGTAAGCGGTGTTGAGGTGCATAGTTTTAAAGTGCCTACAGAATTAGAACTCAGCCATAATTACCTATGGCGTCATTATTTGGTATTACCTGCGAAAGGTAAATTCGGTGTTTTTAATAGAACACATTATGAAAACGTGTTGGTTACTAGAGTACACCCAGAATATATTTTGAACGAACATATACCTGGTATACATACGGTAGAAGATATTGGTCAAAAATTTTGGGATAAAAGATTTGAGCAGATTAATGACTTTGAGCGCCATCTTGCAGAAAATGGTACCTTAATTTTTAAGTTCTTTCTCAATCTTTCAAAAGAAGAGCAACGTCAACGTTTGCTAAGAAGACTTGCTTTAAAAGAGAAACATTGGAAATTTTCACCAGGTGATTTAAAGGAGCGCAAATTATGGGGCGATTACCAGCATTGCTACCAAGAAGCTATTTCTAAAACTACCCACGATCATGCGCCATGGTTTGCGGTACCTGCAGACAATAAAAAAGCAACGCGAATAATTGTGACATCTATATTATTAGAATCGTTAAAAAAATATAAAGATATCAAGGAGCCTATGTTGAGTGAAAAAATAATGGCTAATTTAGACAGCTATGAAAAACAACTACAAGGTGAATAGTAAACTTGCGTTATTTTTTGTCATTGCTTTCTCATATGTGGGACTTTCACAAAATTCAGACGAAGAACAAATAAAGAAACTTTATGATACTGCCCTTACAGAAGGTTCGGGTTATGATTGGTTGAACTATTTGTCCAATCAAATTGGGGGACGACTTTCTGGATCTATTCAGGCACAGCAAGCTGTAGATTATACAAAGGCCCAGCTAGATTCTTTAGGGGTAGACAAAGTTTGGTTGCAACCGGTAATGGTACCTAAATGGGTGAGAGGAACACCAGAATTTGCTTATTTTGAAACAAACCCTGGTGCAACGACCAATGTAGCTATTTGTGCAATAGGTGGTTCGGTACCGACTCCTCCTAGAGGTATTAAGGCTAATATCATAGAGGTTGAGGGTATTGAGCAGTTATCATCATTAGGTAAAGACAAAATTCAGGGAAAAATAGTATTCTTCAATAAACCGATGGATGCTACTCAGATAAATACCTTCACTGCCTATTCAAATTGTGTAGACCAACGTTATGCTGGTGCTTTAGAAGCTTCAGAGTATGGTGCTGTGGGTGTTATTGTGCGTTCAATGAACCTTCGTTTAGACGATTACCCACATACGGGTTCGATGAGTTATGGCGAACAAGCGGGATCTGAAAGAATTCCTGCTGCGGCAATTAGTACTAATGCTGCTGAATTATTGAGTACCTCGTTAAAACTAAATCCTGATATCAACTTTTATTTCAAACAAAACTGTAAACAGTTCGATGATGTAGAATCATATAATGTTATCGGGGAAATTAAAGGAACTACGAAACCTGAAGAGGTTATCGTTGTGGGCGGTCACTTAGATTCTTGGGATTTAGGAGATGGTTCTCATGATGACGGTGCTGGTTGTGTTCAAAGTATGGAGGTTTTAAACCTATTTAAAAAAATAGGTTATAAGCCAAAGCGCACAGTAAGAGTTGTTCTTTTTATGAACGAAGAGAATGGTCTAAGAGGTGGTAATAAATATGCCGAATTTGCGAATGCTAAAAATGAAAAGCACATATTCGCAATAGAAAGTGATTCTGGCGGATTTTCTCCTCGCGGATTTACTTTTGAAAGTTCTGATAAGGATTTTGAGAAAGTATTGGAATGGAAGAATCTTTTTAAACCATATTTGGTGCACTATTTTGAAAAAGGATTCAGTGGTGCCGACATTGGTCCGTTGAAAAAAGATGGATTGGTATTGGCAGGTTTAAGACCAGATTCTCAACGTTATTTTGATCATCACCATGCCGAAAACGATACTTTTGAACATGTTAATAAAAGAGAACTGCAATTAGGTGCTGCATCGATGGCAAGTTTAATATATTTGATAGATAAATACGGATTCTAAACTAAGTCACATCTTCAAAAATAGTAAAGCAATCAATTTATGGTTTTGAAGGTAACGAAATGTTCAAATCGTTAAATTTCTTTACCTTTGCCGGATACTAAAAAAATAAAAATGGAAGACGGAATTTACGCCAAGTTCAATACAAGTAAAGGCGAAATACTAGTAAAATTAACTCACGATAAAACTCCAGGTACAGTAGGTAACTTTGTAGCTCTAGCTGAGGGAGATAAAGAAAATAGTGCTAAAGGTAAAGGAGAGCCATATTATAATGGTTTAAAATTTCATAGGGTTATTCCAGATTTTATGATACAAGGTGGTTGCCCTCAAGGTAGAGGTACTGGTGACGCCGGTTATAAATTTGATGATGAATTTCACCCAGAATTAAAGCATGATTCACCTGGTGTACTTTCAATGGCCAATTCTGGTCCTGGTACCAATGGTAGTCAGTTTTTTATTACTCACGTACCAACACCTTGGTTAGATAACAAGCATACTATTTTTGGTCGTGTTGAATCTGGTCAAGATGTTGTAGATGCTATTGCTCAAGATGATGTTATTGAGTCTTTAGAAATTGTTAGAGTTGGTGATACTGCCGAGAAATGGAATGCATTAAAGGCTTTTGAAGATTTCAATGCTTCGGGTGAAGCAAGATTGGCAGAAGAAAAAGCTAAACAAGAAGCCGAACTTGATAAAGTAGCAGCAGGATTTGAATCTACCGCATCTGGACTTCGTTATAAAATGATTCAAAAAGGTGATGGGGCTAAAGCTGTAAAAGGTGAAAAAGTTTCTGTACACTATGAAGGTTCTCTTTTGAACGGACAAGTTTTTGACTCGTCTTACAAACGTAACTCTCCTATTGATTTTCAATTAGGTATCGGTCAGGTAATACCAGGGTGGGATGAAGGTATTTCATTACTACAAGTTGGTGATAAAGCACGTTTTGTAATCCCTTCTGATCTAGCGTATGGATCTGCAGGAGCTGGTGGCGTAATACCACCAAATGCTACACTTATCTTTGATGTAGAATTAATGAAGGTAGGTTAAGAAACCTATATACTATAAAATAATAATGAAACACCTATATCATTCGATATGGGTGTTTTTTTTTGATGATTACTTTTTACGAGTAACAAAACTGCCCAAAAGCAAAATTATGTTAACTGCCATCAAAACTAAAAATACGGTCAAAAATGTGGTCATAAATACATGGTATAAGGTTGGGGAACCGTTCTTGTTTAATCAATAGATATGTATTTATATAAAAGGTTGCGTTTAACTTGAACAATTCTTTTAAAAAAAATATAGGGCATAAAAAAACCCGAACCAATTGGTTCGGGCTTTATACTATAAAAAAGTTAAATCGTTACCTAGTCAATTACTTTCACATTAACGGCGTTTAATCCTTTTTTACCTTGTTGTAGCTCAAATTCTACAACATCACCTTCACGAACTTCATCGATTAAGCCAGAAATGTGTACAAAATGATCTTCGTTTGAACCATCTTCAGTGATAAATCCGTAACCTTTAGAATCATTGAAGAATTTTACTGTTCCTTTACTCATAATAGAAAAATTAAATATTAATTAAAGAGCGAAGATAGTTTTTTTTTGTTTAAAAACTTAAATTCTTGTACGTTATCTTAAGGTTAACAATTTTTATCTAATGCATTGAGAATGAACTTGTTTTTAGACCTATGCAGTAGGGTCTGGTGTCATTCTTAAATATGGTTTAACCTCTGTAACTCCCTTTGCAAAAATATCTTTTGCATCGGCGGTAGATATAGCCGGACTCACTACTACATCTTTACCATGTTCCCAATTTGCTGGTGTTGCAACCTTATGGTTTGCGGTAAGCTGTAAGGAATCTACTACTCTTAGTAGTTCGTAAAAGTTTCTTCCTGTAGATGCTGGGTAGGTCAATGTTAATTTTACAGATTTATCTGGTGCAATAATAAATACAGAACGTACCGTAAGGTTATTATCTGCATTTGGGTGAATCATATCGTATAAATCAGATACTTTCTTATCTTCATCTGCAATAATTGGAAAGTTTACCACTGTATTTTGAACTTCATTAATATCTTTTATCCATTCTGCATGTGATGCCGCACCGTCAACACTTAATGCTATCATCTTAACATTTCTCTTGTCGAATTCATCTTTGAATTTAGCGGCAGTACCTAATTCAGTAGTACAAACAGGAGTGAAATCTGCCGGGTGAGAAAATAATATTCCCCAACTATCACCTAGGTAATCGTACAAATTAATTGTGCCCATTGAGCTATCTGCTGTAAAATCCGGTGCTTTATCACCTAATCGTATTGTTGCCATAATTATATAAGTTTGTGTGTTTTATTTATTATCCTATAAAATTAGTAGATTATATAATCTTGACTAAAGGTTTTAGGTTAAAAGTCTATTAAATTTTTTACTTTTAACTATGGAAGACCTAGAAAAACTAAAATACCCAATAGGGCATTTTAATTGTCCCGAGATTATATCGAAAGAAGATATTGAAAAGTGGATTACAGTGCTGGATATGTTACCTGAACGTTTGTCAAATCTAGTCAATAGTTTTTCTGAAGAACAGTTAAATACCCCTTACCGAGAAGGTGGATGGACTGTTAGGCAAGTAATACACCACATGGCAGATAGTCATCACCATAGTTATACTAGGTTTAAATGGGCATTGACGGAGAATAGACCGCTCATTAAAGTTTATGAGGAGAAGTTATGGAGCGAACTTATAGATGCCAAAACAGCACCAATATCTTTATCACTTTCTTATTTAGCAGCACTTCATGCTAAGTTGGTCTATTTATTAAATCACCTCGAATCGGCAGATTTTGAAAAAAGCTATATTCACCCAGATGGCAATGTTAATGTTTCTGTGGCAGAAAATATTGGTAAATATGCTTGGCATAGCAATCACCATTTTGCACACATCGAAAATTTAGCATTAAGTAAAGGTTGGTAATACTCTTAGATATCTTTTCTTAGTAAATGCATTGGTTTTTCTTTTTCAATAACATTGCTGAACGGTACTTGAGTGTTTGCAACAATTGAGAAAGATTTTGATAGGTAAAAGGGTAGTGCCAAACCTTTTTGCATAGACTCCAGAAAAATTGCTCTTTTAGAAAGATCTACAGCAACTTGCTCAACAAATTTTAGACTTTTAGAGCCTATGCCTTTGCCTGAAAATTCGTTGAGAATATAAATTTTATCAAGATATAAAGCATCAGCTTTGCTATATTCTTGAACTTGTTTGTGTAGCGTAATTTTTAGTATACCTACGTATGCCGAATTTATTTTGATAAGATATAAAACGGTGTCTGTGTCATTCTCTTCATTTAAGAGTACTTCTTTGGTAAAACTGTTTTTAATATAGGTGGTTGTGTCACCATTGGGCCAAAGATGTTTGTAATGCTGGTCATAGGCTTTTGTGCCTATTTCAATATAAGTGTTGTATAGTTCTGGCTTCAGCTTTACGAACTGAATGTTAGTCTCCATAATTTAAAATAAAAAGCTAATATTATTAAGCGTTAGATTTCCATTTAATATTGCAGCCAATACTAGGTTTTTGAACAGGATTAATGTCTTCACCTTTTAAAAGGTTTTCAATAGCATCTCTAAGATCTTTACCAGTTAAGGATAATCCGTTTCCTGGTCTAGAATCGTCTAGCTGACCTCTGTATACTAATTTTAAGTCTTCGTCAAAAAGATAAAAATCAGGAGTGCAAGCGGCATCATATTTTTTGGCTACCGACTGGTCTTCATCATATAAATAGGGAAAAGTATAATTTTCGGCCTTTGCTTTTATTCTCATGAACTGAGGGGCATCTTCCGGGTACTTCTCCACATCGTTGCTAGATATGGCGATAAAATTAATACCCTGTTTCTGATATTCTAAAGCCATTATAGTTATTTCTGGATTCACATGAATTACAAACGGACAGTGGTTGCAGATAAACATAATCACCGTTCCTTTATCACCATTTAAAGAGTGTAGATTCATGGTTTTTTTGCTGACCGTATCTAACAGACTAAATTCTGGAGCAACCGTACCCAATGCTAACATTTTGCTTTCTGTTCTTGCCATATCAACTAATAATTTATGGTACTAAGTTAAGGATTATATTAAGCTTGCCTTTTCTTTATAGTATTCATAAACCTATAAAAAAATACTAATATGGAAAATTCATATATTTCTTTATCCATCGCAATAAAGGCATTACAAGAAGAAGGTTACATAGAAGATTTTAATTTGTGTGACGCTGGCGTAGAAAATAAAAGCAAGAAAAACATTCATAAAGCTACCGAATTAGAAGTGGTAAAATTTTATCGTTTTGAAGGTATGAGCAACCCCGATGATAACACTATTTTATATGTCATTGAAACTAGTACCGGTGAAAAAGGCTTGTTAGTTGATGCATACGGCATGTATGCTGGTAATGTACCTAAAGATTTGATAAAAAAGCTTAAATTGAGCTAATGGAAGAAACAATTACATGGCAAGATTTTAGTAAAATTGATATGAGAATAGGCACTATAATAGCCGCATTAGATTTTCCAGAGGCTCGAAACCCATCGTACAAGTTACATGTAGATTTTGGTGATAAAATTGGGGTTAGAAAAACATCTGCTCAGATAACAGAAAAGTATAAAAAAGAGGATCTTATTGGACTGCAAGTTACCGCCGTTGTTAATTTTCCTAAAAAACAAATTGCCGATTTTATGAGTGAATGTCTTATATTAGGTGCTGTAGACAATAGTTCAGTGGTGCTTCTTCAACCTCAAATGAAAGTGCCTAACGGATTAAAAATTTCCTAAATTTTTGACTGATAATATCTTAGATAACATTCATATTAATTTTGATTCAGGTTCATTATGGATAATGAACCTTGTGTTAAGTTTGGTAATGTTTGGCGTAGCCTTAGAAATATCAATATCAGATTTTAAGCCTTTATGGTCAAAACCGAAGGCATTGTTAGTAGGTTTATGTAGTCAGTTTATACTATTGCCGGCATTGACTTTTTTATTGGTATTTGTTATTGAACCGTTGCCAAGCATTGCTTTGGGTATGTTTATGGTCGCAGCATGCCCTGGTGGTAATATTTCAAATTTTATATCTTATTTATCTAAAGCGAATACGGCATTATCTGTTAGTCTTACCGCTATTGCTACTATGTTAGCGGTTATCATGACACCATTAAATTTTCATTTTTATGCAATGTTATATGAGCCTAGCTCTAATCTTATTCAAGATATTTCTATATCGCCGATTGAGATGATAAAATTGGTTTTTCTATTATTGGGTCTGCCTTTGATGTTGGGTATGTATGTCAATTATAGAAAACCAAAAATAGCTTTGAAAATAGCCAAGAAGCTTAAAGTAATATCCTTAGTTTTTTTTATATGCTTAGTTTTTATTGCGCTATACAATAACCACGTCATCTTTATGGATTATGTTTTTTATGTCTTTTGGATTGTTTTAATTCATAATCTAGTTGCATTTTCTACAGGATATAGCCTTGGACGAGTTTTTAAATTACCAGAGGATAATCTTCGATCGATAACCATAGAAACAGGAATACAGAACTCTGGATTAGGATTATTATTGATTTTCACTTTTTTCGATGGATTAGGGGGTATGGCACTTCTTGCTGCCTTTTGGGGTATATGGCATATTGTTTCAGGTTTAATTTTAGCTGCTTTTTGGAATAGAAAATCAGTTGCTAAAGAAACGATAGCGTGAGTACATTCATATATTCATTAGTAAAATCTGTTGTGAAAACCGGACTTTACGGCTACCATAAGAAAATTCATATATCGGGTTTAGAACATATACCGAAAGATAAACCGGTCATGTTTTTACCAAATCATCAAAGTGCCTTAATAGATGTATTATTGGTTGCTACAGATTGTAATAGAAAACCCTACTTTCTAACTCGATCAGATGTTTTTAAGGGGAATTTCTTGAAACGTATATTCTCTTACTTTCAAATGTTACCAATTTACCGAATGCGTGATGGTAGAGATACACTTTCTAATAACGATGCCATTTTTAATTCATGTGCAGAAATTTTAAATGGGGGAGAAGCCTTGCTTTTGTTTCCAGAGGCAAATCATAATCTTAAACGTAGTGTTAGACCATTGAGTAAAGGTTTTACAAGAATATTATTTAGAACTTTTGAAAAGTATCCAGAGTTAGATGTTCAGTTAATTCCTGTAGGGTTTAATTATAAGAATGCAGTTAAATTTCCAGATGAGGTGGCAATTTGCTATGGTAAGCCAATTTCGGCAAGAAGTTTATATGATGAGAATGATTTGAATAAATCTGTCAATACCATAAAAAATAAAATTTCTTCTAATTTAGAAAGCTTGACCACGCATATTCCAAATAATAAAGATTACAATGCTGTGTTGAATACGTTAATAGCAGCAAAGGTCGATTTTCTTAATCCCAACTCTGTCAACGAAAAGATAAAAATTTTCAACCAACATGGTGTAGATCGTTCAATTGAGGCTGTTTCAGAAAGACAGGGTTTCAATATGTTCAAATGGATATTTACATTGCTAAATTTCCCTGTAGTATTAATTTGGAAATTATGGTTGAAGCCAAAAACACCTGAAGATGAGTTTATGGGGACATTCAGATTCGCCATCGCGATAATTTTTTATCCTATTTATATGGTTTTATTGTTACTGGTATTATCAATAATCTTTACTCCGTATATAGCAATACTATGTGTATGCATTATGACTTTAGTAAATGTATTGTTGGTGAAATTTGGTTTGTGATAATAATCAAAAATCTACAAAATAAAAACGACCCTTTTCAAAGGGCCGTTAATTTGTAAAAGAAAGTTTAAAGATTAAATATCTTCAAAACTTACATCTGTAAAGCTAGACGTACTTGTAGTCGTATTTTCTACAGGTACTTCAGTATCAACTTGAGCTTCTTCTTTTTTGAAATCTTTTTGATGTCTTTCTGAAATTACTTCAGAACCTTTTTCGTTAATGATGAAATCCATCATTTCCTCTACATTCTCTTTAAAGGCATCGAAATCTTCTTTGTATAAATAAATTTTATGCTTCTTGTAATGGAAGGATCCATCGTCATGTGTAAATTTCTTACTTTCTGTAATCGTTAAATAATAGTCCCCGGCCTTAGTACTTCTTACATCGAAAAAGTACGTTCTTCTACCTGCGCGTAAAACTTTGGAGTGAATTTCTTCCTGATCTGATAAATCTCTTTCGCTCATTTCTAATGTTTAGTGTCGTTATGCTATCAAAAATGAAAAAAAAATCGTTATCCGACAACAATTTTCTAACTTTCTTTCTCAGAGAGCTGTTTGTGATAAAGGTCTTTATAATACCCTTCTCTAGTATTTAATTCGTCGTGCGTACCCTCTTGAATGAGTCTACCGTCATCTAAAACCAGTATTTTATCGGCATTTTTAGCTGAAGAAACTCTATGACTTACAATTAATGTAGTTCTATTCTTAGAAGCCTTTTTAAGGTTACTTAAAATTTCTTCTTCAGTTTCTGTATCAACTGCAGAAAGGCAATCATCGAATAAATAAATTTGTGGCTTCTTAATTAAGGCTCTTGCAATCGACACCCGTTGCTTCTGCCCGCCACTAAGCGTAATACCTCGTTCACCTAATACGGTGTCGTATTTTTTAGAGAAGCCCATTATGTTTTCGTGAACAACGGCATCTTTGGCAATGTCCATGATCTCTTGGTCTGTAGCGTCTTCTTTTCCGAATTTAATATTGTTCTT
Organism: Maribacter caenipelagi; assembly: GCF_004364175.1. GTDB lineage: Bacteria > Bacteroidota > Bacteroidia > Flavobacteriales > Flavobacteriaceae > Maribacter > Maribacter caenipelagi. The sequence goes on from NZ_SNZW01000013.1 coordinate 447,576, forward strand.
TATACTATCAGAAAACAGAAAAGCATCTTGTGGTACAGCACCAATAGATTCTCTTAAACAGGTAAGGTCAATATTTTTAATAGGCTCGTCATCTACTAGAATTTCACCCGATGTGGTATCGTATAATCTGGCAACTAAATCTAGAATAGTAGATTTACCGGATCCCGTTTTGCCAATAATAGCTGTGGTTTCTCCTTCGTTTATGGTAAACGATAAGTGTTTTAGGGCATTGATGTTCGTATCTTGATAAGAGAAATCAACATCTTTAAATTCAATTTTACCTTTTACCGTATGCTCGTGTGTGGGAGTGTTCTTTATTTCTGACTCCTGATTTAAAAATTCGTTGATGCGTTCTTGACTGGCAGCGGCTCTTTGAACTATAGATGTAAGCCATCCTACAATTGCAACGGGCCAGGTCAACATGTTTACATATAGTATGAACTCCGCAATCAGACCAACTTCAATTTCACCGGCAAGGTATTGTTTACCTCCTATATATATCACCAAAATATTACTGATACCTATTAAAAGAATCATTAAGGGGAAGAACCAGGCATTTACTTTCGCCAAACTAACACTCTTTTCTTTTCCTTCAATGGCAAGTTTTACCAAGTCATCATTGGTTTGTGGCTCCAAAGCATACGCTTTTATAACCGAAACGCCTGAAAATATCTCTTGTGTAAAAGTAGATAGTGAAGATAAATACTGCTGAACAATGGTACTTCTCTTATGTATTACCTTACTTATTTGATAAATCAAAACAGATAGAAAAGGTAATGGTAATAAGGTATACGCAGCTAACGTTGGCGCTTTTATAAACATTAGTGGTATTAGGCAGGCAAATAAGGTTAGTGTCTGTATGCCGTACATAATAGCAGGACCCGCATACATACGTACTTCATTTACATCTTCACTTATTCTGTTCATTAAATCTCCTGTTCTATTTTTCTTATAGAAGTTTAGACTTAGTTTTTGATAGTGATCGAATATTTCATTTTTAAGGTCGTATTCAATGTATCTAGAAATATTGATAATTAATTGACGCATTAAAAAAGTGAAGAATCCAGATAGCAGAGCGGCACCTATAATTATAAGAATGTATTCCGTCAACAATTCTTGGGCGGTCGATTTTTCTATTTCTGCTTTAATATATTGCTCAACTACAGTTATTGAATTATTAACGTAAGACGGCATGATCAACTGAAATAGCCTTGCGACTATGGTTATAATGATCCCGAAAAAAAGCTTAAGCCAGTATTTTTTAAAGTATTTATTTAGATGCTTAAGTTCTTTCATAAGTTGTAGAAAAAAATAATAGTGTAAAATTCTATGGGCAAAGATAGTTTTTTGACCTAAAACGATATGTTATAAATAAGCTAAGATAAATACGATTGCTATTGTGACCCTTTAAATAGATACTTACCTTTGCGGCTTTATTTACTAATTTATTAAATAAGTTCTTTCAAATGCTTACAAGAAGGCACATTAGGGTTAAGGTAATGCAGAGTATTTACGCTCTAATTCAGTCTAAGGACGATTCGTTACAGAAACAAGAGAAGTTTTTAAAGGTAAGCATAGAGAATACCTATACGCTATATTTATTGTGGCTTAGTCTTTTTGTAGAAATACAAAAAAGAGCAACAGATCAAATCTCTCTTTCTGCTAATAAATATATTAACGACAAAAAGAAAGAATTCCCTAATCCTAATAAGTTTATTCAAAACAGATTGTTATTGCAAATTGTGGAGAATAAAACCTTAACGGAAGAACTTAATCATAGAAAGTTAGATAACTGGTATTTAGAAGAGGAGTATGTAAAACTTATCTATAAAGAAATTTTAGAGAGCGATGCATACCAAGAATATATGTCTACATCAGAAAGCGATTATGCTGCTGATAAGGAGTTGGTGATAACTTTGTTCAAAAACATTATTGCACCTAACGAGAAAATTTACGATTACTTTGAAGATGATAAGCTAACTTGGGTAGATGATATACCTATTGTTAATACCTTTATTTTAAAGCATTTTAAAAAAGTTAAACAGGTACACCCAGAATCTTACTTTTTACCAAGTTTGTTGAAAGATGATGAGGATATGACATATGCCATGCAGTTGTTGACAAGAACCTTATTGAAGAACGATGCCTTAGAAAAAGAGATAGAAGGTAAAACACCAAATTGGGATAAAGATCGTATCGCTGGTATTGATAGTATCTTGTTAAAGATGGCTATTTGCGAGTTACTACATTTTCCTTCTATACCAGAAAGGGTTACAATAAATGAGTATTTAGAAATAGCCAAAGAATACTCTACACCAAAAAGTAGCATTTTTATAAACGGAATTCTCGATAAGCTTACTAAAGAATACAAGTCAGAAGGAAAGCTTAACAAAATGGGAAGAGGTCTATTATAAAAATATTTTATAATTTTACAATTAATTGATAAATCTAAATAGTATGAAAAAAATAGTTCTAATCGTTGGTCTTGTATCAATGGTAGCTTTTACTTCTTGTAAAGACAATGCATCAAGTAAAATTAAAACGGATAATGTAGCAGAAGCTGCGGTAAGAGATGAGGCTGCTAAAGCGGTACCTGTAATGTCTTTTGAAAAAGCAGAACATGATTTTGGTACAATTGAGCAAGGTACTCCACAAGAGACCGTATTTACATTTACCAATACAGGTAATGCTCCATTAATTATTACTGATGCTAAAAGTAGCTGTGGTTGTACAGTTCCTAATCCTCCAAAGGATCCAATTGCACCAGGTGAAACAGGTGAGTTGAAAGTTAACTTTAACGGTTCTGGTCAAAACCAGGTTACTAAAACTATTACAGTTACGGCAAACACAGAAAAAGGTTCAGAGCTTTTGAGAATTAAAGCTTTTGTTAACCCAAAAGGAGCAGCTCCATTAGGACCTGTTAAATAATTATAAATTACAGATATACCAAAAATGGGTGATATAGGGCAGTTTCTTCCGATGATTTTGATTTTTGTGGTCGCATATTTTTTTATGATCAGACCTCAAATGAAAAGACAAAAGGATGAAAAGAAATTTTCGGCAGAATTAAAACGTGGTGATCGTGTTATTACCAAAAGTGGTCTGCACGGAAAAGTAGTAGATTTGAATGATAAAGATTCTTCTTGTGTGTTGGAAACAATGGCAGGAAAATTAAAGTTTGATAGATCTGCCATATCCATGGAAATGAGCGCTAAATTAAACGCTCCAGAAAAGAAATAACTTTTTCTGAATTCATATAAAAAAACACCGATGGAAACGTCGGTGTTTTTTTTGCCCAATTGTGTTATATTTAAGTACACTTAAATCAACAACATGCAACACAACAGGAGAAGTTTTATTAAAAAGGGCACAGCAGGGCTCGTATTGACAGGAGCATCATTTATGTTTCCGATGGAATTACTATCAATGATACGAAAGAAAGTTGGCGCAAACGATACTATTAATGTTGGTTTGGTAGGTTGTAAGGGAATGGGTTTTTCAGATTTAAGCTCTTTCTTAAAAATGTCCGAAATCAACGTAATTGCTTTGTGCGATGTAGATGAGAATGTATTGAGAGAAAGAACAGCAGATCTTGAAAAAGCGGGAATTAAAAAGCCAAAGTGGTATGGCGATTATAGAAAATTATACGAGAATAAAGATATAGATGTTGTTATTATAGGTACACCAGATCATTGGCATTGCCTCCAATTAACAGATGCTTTGCAGGCAGGTAAAGATGTGTACTGTGAAAAACCTATTGCCAACTCTGTTCAAGAGGCGAACATTATGTTAGACTTTGTACAGTCTCGTGATAGAATGGTTCAGATTGGGCAATGGCAACGTAGCCAGCCACACTTTGTAGATGCTATTAAATACGTACATTCTGGTGCTCTAGGTGAAATACGTTTGGCAAAAGCATGGGCGTACCAAGGTTGGATGAAACCTGTGCCGGTGGTGGCAGATACTCCGGTTCCTAAAGGGGTTGATTATAAAATGTGGCTAGGTCCGGCTCCAGATAGGGCTTTCAATAAAAATAGATTTCATTTCGATTTTAGATGGTTTTGGGATTATGCAGGCGGATTAATGACGGATTGGGGAGTACATTTAATGGATTATGCTTTGTACGGTATGAAAGCTGGAACACCAAAATCTGTAATGGCGTTGGGAGGAAAATTTGCATACCCAAATGATGCATCAGAAACTCCGGATACATTACAGACCGTATACGAGTATGACGGATTCTCAATTCTTTGGGAACATGCAACGGGTATAGATGGTGGTAATTACGGTAGAAACCACGGTATTGCTTTTATTGGAAATAATGGAACCTTGGTAGTAGATAGAGGTGGCTGGGAAGTAATTCCTGAAAAAGAATTTCAAGGTTGGGGCAAAGACGGAATACCTAAGATTGAAGCGGTATCTCATGGCAAAGGTGATTTTAGCGGATTAGATTTGCACACCAAGAATTTCATAGAGGCGGTTAAAAGCAGGGATGGTACAAAGCTAAACGCGCCAATAAAAGTTGGTTATGATGCCGCTTTGGTTTCACATATGGGTAATGTTGCCTTTAAAACAGGAAATAGAATATATTGGGATGAAACCACAGGGCAATTTAAAAATGAAGAAGCCAATCAGTTTTTAAAAGCAAAGTATCATAACGGCTGGAAGTTGCCAACTTTGTAAATAGATTACTTACGGTAAATGTCATTTAGACCTTTACCTGCCAATATCAACGGAACTATCTTTTCTAATCTAGATAGTTTCGTTTTTTCTTGTTTGGCGGTAGTAATATACTCGGCGTAATCTTTTTGTTTGGAATAGGATAATTTGTTAAAAGCATCTTTTATGTCAACGTTGTTTTCTAATGCGATAGATAAGTGAGCGGGAATCTCAATTTTGGGTTTAGATTTTTTTATAACTTTCAATTGCAGTCCCTTTTTTTGATTTTCAATTGTTTCTTTTAAATACGCTGTAACCACTTTTTCGTCAATGTCCTCTGCTGAAGAAAATTTCCAGTGACGCATTGCCATTGTTTTTCCTTCTTGTGCATTTTCAAGTACTTTTTCTGGGTCGCTTAAAAACACACCATTAAAGAACCAAATTCCAAAATGGTTTTTAAACTTATTAATGGCTATAATATTTTTTCCATTGACTATATATGTAGGGAAATTCCATTTATAAGTTTCAGTCATGCCGCAGGCTAAAGCAAGTGTTCTTAGCTGTGCTACACCATTTTTAAATAGATGGGTCTCGCTAAAAAAAATATCTATTTTTTCTTGCTTTTCCATTGTATTATTGGTTTGCCGTCAACTCACAAATACGTACGATTACTTCTACTGCCTTCTGCATACTTTCAACAGGTACATATTCATATTTACCATGAAAATTATGACCGCCAGCAAATATATTAGGGCATGGTAAGCCCATGTAACTTAGCTGAGAACCATCTGTACCGCCACGAATAGGTTTAATAATCGGTTTTATACCAATATCTTCCATTGCTTTTTTTGCAGTCTCCACAATATGAAAAACAGGTGCTACCTTTTCTTTCATATTAAAGTATTGGTCTTTTAACTCTAGCTCAATACAATTGTTAAATTCGGTATTATATTTCTTGACGATATCTTGTGCCAATTCTTTTCGTTTGTTAAAATGCTTTAAATCGTGATCTCTAATAATAAGTTCTACCGTTGCATTTTCAATTTCTCCTTCAAAATGGTGTACATGAAAAAAGCCTTCTCTGCCAGATGTTTCCTCTGGTATTTCATGTTTAGGGAATTCACTTATAATCTTGTTTGCAATTAAAATTGCATTTACCATTTTACCCTTTGCATAGCCTGGGTGTACACTTTTACCTTTTACGGTAATTTTTGCTGATGCCGCATTGAAATTTTCATATTCTAGTTCTCCAATTTGGCTACCATCCATAGTATATGCCCATGCCGCACCAAATTTTTCAACATCGAATTTATGGGCGCCACGACCAATTTCTTCATCGGGTGTAAACCCAATTCTTATGGTGCCATGCTTTATTTCCGGATTGTTTTTTAAATACTCCATCGCAGTTACAATCTCTGTAATACCTGCTTTATCATCGGCACCTAATAGCGTAGTGCCATCTGTAGTTATAATTGTTTGCCCGATATATTGTAATAAATCATCAAAATACGATGATGATAGAATGATGTCTTTTTCCTTGTTAAGAACAATGTCTTTGCCATCGTAATTTCTTATAATTTGCGGATTTACATTGGTGCTCGAAAAATCAGGAGACGTATCAAAATGAGATATAAAACCAATAGTAGGTACGTCATGGTCAACATTTGAAGGTAAGGTGGCCATTATGTAAGCATTGTCGTCTATAGTAACGTCAGACAGACCTATAGCCTTTAATTCGTCCACTAATTTATTCGCTAAATTCCACTGTTTTTCCGTACTTGGTGTAGTGTCAGATGATGAATCGCTCTGCGTGTCAATAGTAATATAACTTATGAAACGATCAATGATATGCTGCATGTAAAATGAGTTTTATCAAAAATAAGGTTATAAATTGTAAATTAGTAAACGTAAGATTCGATAAATTAACTGAAGATGAGATTTAGATATGTAGTGGTGTTGGCTTTTCTTTTACTTTTCGCAAATTTAAATGCTCAGGCAGATTGTATCCTTGGCGTTGGCGTTACAAGCGATTCTATAATTTCTGATATTTTTCAATTGAACGAAATGCAACATGAGAAATTAGAAAGTTTTAGTGCAGAGATAAAATATCGTAACGATATTTTAAGTAATGAATTAGAAAACGTAAAGAGTAGACACCCTCAAAGTAGTGTTACCGAGCTACGTCAATTAGCAGATAAGTACAAAGTGGTAATGGACAGTATGGCGGCGGTTCAAGAAATGATAGACAAGAAAATGTTGGCATTGTTTAATTCGAATCAATATGAACTATACCTGTCTTTATGTAAAGATGCTTCTCGTTCAGCTTACATTGTAGTACCCGCGGTCTATACAGATAGTATATCTATTGAAAACAGATAAAATATTGCTTAACTTTCTCATTTACAGTTTGTATTTTTGCGGCTTCTAAAATATATACATGTATAGGCTTTTTATTAGACCTCTTTTATTTCTTTTTGATCCAGAGAAAGTTCACCATATTAGTTTTTCAAGCATTAAGTTTTTCTCTAAAATAGGACTATCTGGTCTTATTAAATCTATGTTCGTGGTAGAAGATAAACGTTTAGAGCGAGAGCTTTTTGGTCTTAAATTTAAGAATCCGGTTGGTCTAGCTGCTGGTTTCGACAAAAATGCAGTTCTATATAACGAATTATCAGATTTCGGATTCGGATTTGTTGAAATAGGTACTCTTACCCCTAAGCCCCAAGATGGCAATCCCAAGAAAAGATTATTTCGTTTAAAGGAAGATAAAGCTATCATAAACCGAATGGGTTTTAATAATCACGGAGTTTTCGAAGCCGTCGAGAATTTAAAGAAAGAACATAAGGTCTTAATTGGTGGTAATATTGGTAAGAACAAAGTAACACCGAATAATGAAGCAATTAAAGATTATTTGATCTGTTTTGATGCATTGTTCGATCACGTAGACTACTTTGTGGTGAATGTAAGTTCGCCAAACACCCCAGGGTTAAGAGAGTTACAAGATAAAGAGCCGTTAACGGCTTTGCTTAATGAGCTACAATTAGAAAACTCGAAACAAAGCGACCGTAAATCGACTGTGCGTAAGCCTATTTTATTGAAAATTGCGCCCGACCTTACCGATAGCCAATTGTTAGATATTATTGATATTGTTAAAACAACAACTATTGATGGTATTATAGCTACTAATACAACCATTTCTAGAGAGAATTTAAAATCTCATGCTTTGGTGACGGAAGAAGCTGGCGGACTAAGTGGAGCTCCTTTGAAAGATAGAAGTACTGAGGTCATTCGATTTTTAGCGGAGAAAAGTAATAAAGCATTTCCGATTATTGGTGTAGGCGGTATAAATTCTGCTGAAGATGCTATCGAGAAATTAGAAGCTGGTGCCGATTTAATTCAATTATGGACGGGCTTTGTATATGAAGGTCCGGCTTTGGTAAAAGAAATTAATAAAGCGCTTATCGAAAAAGCTGACGTTTAAGAATTCATATACTGCTATAAAATATAAAATGCCTTTATACAAACTGTATAAGGGCATTTTATATATGAAAGATTTAAATTTATGATTTTGTCCAGTAATCGACAACAAAGACATCATCTAAAAACGGAGTCAATACAGCACCAAACGCTTTATGGTCTGGGTGTGGTAAGTAAATAGCACGATCTTCTTCGCTTTCAAATGTTAGAAAAAAGGCATGTGTAAAGCCTTTATCCAAACCTTCAGGACTATTGTTCAATCCCCATTCATATGCTTTAATTTGTTCTATTTTAGAAGGTAATGCGCTAAAAGCATCTTCTACTTGTTTTATCTGTTCGGCAGTAGTGCCTTCTTTAAACTTAAAAAAGACAGTATGCCTTAAAAGGCTATCGCTTTGAATCATTATTGTTGTGGTCATGTTTTCATCTGTCTTCGCAAAAGCGTTTGACATGAATGAAATGCTAATTAGTAAAAGAAATAATTTAATTTTCATAGTCTGTGAATTTTATACAAGATATTAAAAATAGGTGTAATTCATTGTTATTCGTACTTTTCATGTCTAACTTATATTTTCTAGATTGAATTACGACATATTATTAGCTTTTTCGATGGCAACATTTGTGTTGGCTCTTTCACCAGGGCCTGACAATATATTTGTACTTATACAAAGTATTAGTAATGGTAAAAAATATGGATTAGCGGTTGTCGCAGGTCTAATGACCGGTTGTTTAGTGCATACTACCTTATTGGCATTTGGGGTTTCTGCAATTATAAAAAATACCCCTTTTATATTTAGCTTTATTAAAATGTTCGGGGCTGCCTATTTGTTATATTTAGCAGTAATGGTGTATAGAGGGGGAGATACTATCTCTATTAGCGCAGAAACAAAAAATAGAAAAAGTTTAGGTGCATTATATAAACAGGGTTTTATAATGAATGTTTTAAACCCAAAGGTGACGATATTTTTTCTAGCTTTTTTTCCAGGATTTCTATTTTCAGATTCTTTAAGCAACGTCATACAATTCTATGCCCTTGGTTTTTTATTTATAGCAATGTCTTCAATTGTTTTCGGTGCTATTGCAGTATTGTCTGGTCAAATCTCCAGTTTTTTGAGATCCAACAAAAGAACGGGGTTTGTTTTAAAATGGGTTCAGATTATTGTCTTCATCGGTATTGCTGTTTATTTATTTTTCGGGTAGTTTATTTGAATTATTAATATGAGATACTTATTTAGAGTTCGTATTTTTACGAAATGTCTAATTCAAAGATCAAATTAGTAGAATGCCCACGAGATGCCATGCAAGGCATTAAGCATTTTATACCTACTGGTGAAAAGGTAAGGTATATACAATCGTTGTTGGGCTGTGGTTTTGATACTATAGATTTCGGAAGCTTTGTTTCGCCAAAAGCAATACCGCAAATGGTAGATACTGCTGAGGTTTTGTCAAAATTAGACTTATCAAAAACAGACTCTAAATTACTATCAATAGTTGCGAATGTTCGTGGGGCAGAAGATGCTGTTTTACACCCTGAAATTGATTATTTAGGTTTCCCTTTTTCTATTTCAGAGAATTTTCAAATGCGAAATACGCATAAAACAATTGCACAATCGGTAGAGACTTTACAAGAAATATTCAATTTGGCAGATGCCGCCAATAAAGAAGTGGTTACCTATATTTCTATGGGATTTGGTAACCCTTATGGAGATCCTTGGGATGTTGATATTGTAGGGGAGTGGACAGAGAAACTCGCAAAAATGGGAGCTAAAATATTATCTCTTTCAGATACCGTTGGTTCTTCTGATCCCGAAACGATTTCATATTTGTTCTCAAATCTAATTCCTAAATATCCAACTATTGAATTCGGTGCGCACTTGCATACTACGCCTGCCAAATGGCACGAGAAAGTGGCTGCTGCATATGAATCTGGGTGTAGACGTTTTGATGGCGCCATAAAAGGTTTTGGTGGTTGCCCAATGGCCAAAGACGATTTAACCGGCAATATGCCTACAGAGAAAATGCTATCGTATTTTACTGCAGAGAAAATAGACTCAGGCGTAAATTGGATGGCGTTTGAAGCTTCTTACAATAAAGCTACTGAGTTGTTTACGGCGTATCATTAACTTAGGCTATCTTCTTCTTGGTGAATGATTAATTAACGTTAAGTTTATTTAGATTTATTACAAATAAACTTTGCTATTATCTTTATAGGTCATAAATTTGCACTCCGTTAATAAAATGTTAACGATTATTATAAGCAGATTTAAGAAGATGAAATACGTTTACCTATTAGTATTGCTATTTACTTTTACTTGTGTACAGGCACAAACTAAAACTGATTCCATTACATTAGTTCCTCAAACTCAAATTAATGCCGCGCAGCGATTACTTTCTGGTAACTACGCTTCTGCGGTTACAGTTGGTGCTTATGCCGAAATGTTATACAACCAACCTGAAGGTGATAATGGGGAGTTAGATGTGCAACGAATGGTGTTGCTTTTTGGATACCGTTTCAATGATAAAACACAATTTGTAACCGAAGTTGAACTTGAGCACGTAAACGAAGTTTTTGTTGAGCAGGCTTTTGTAAACTATTCCGTAGGTAATAATATCAGCTTACGTGGAGGTTTAATGTTGGTGCCAATGGGTATTATTAATGAGTTTCACGAACCTACTACTTTTAATGGAACAGAACGTCCAGGTATGGATAATGCCATTGTACCAACTACATGGAGAGAGATCGGTGTAGGGGTTGCAGGTAGATTCAATGATATTAATTTAGGATACCAAGCTTATGTTTTTAACGGATTCAAATCTACTGAAGCTGATGGTGAAGGAGGTCTATCAGGATTTTTAGGTGGTTCTAGTGGATTAAGAGGTGGTCGTCAAAAAGCAATTCAATCAACCATCGATAGTCCTACTTTATCTACCAAACTTGATTATTACGGTATTTCTGGTTTACGTTTGGGCATGTCGACTTATTTCGGAAAAACTCAAGCAGCAGATGATATAGAAACTATGGAAGGTGCAAATATTGGTATCGCAATGGTTGGCTTAGATGCTCGTTACGCTTATGATCGTTTTACGGCACGTGGTCAGTTTGTAAATGCATCTTTATCGGATACAGAAGAATATAATACGGCTACAGGAAGAGATTTAGGTAGTACACTTAGAGGCTTTTATGTAGAAGGGGCATACAATTTGCTACCGATGGATAAAGAGCAAAAGCTTTTTGTATTTACTCGTTACGAACAATATGATACGCATGTTGATACCGAAGGTAGTATAGTTCGCAATGATGCTTATAACAGAACAGATGTTACTACAGGTTTAACTTATCACCTTGCACCTGGTGTAGTTTTGAAAGGTGATTATCAATTTAGAAGCAATGCTTCAGACGTTGAAGATGTAAAAGACAGGCTTAATTTTGGTATAGGTGTTTGGTTTTAATCAGGTTATAATAATCAGTAGATATGAATAATAAGGTTCTAAGATTAATAGTTTGTATACTTGCTATAGGTATAGTAATGGGTTTTGGTCTGCCAAAAAATATTCAGAAAAAGGTGGAAAAAGAAATATCTGGTTATTTTGAGATTGATTCTTTTACTATGGAGGCTATTGCGGTTACAAAAAATGCCCAATTAGATTTACCTAGTAAAATTGATGCAGAAAACTTATTTCGTGTGCTTGACGGTCAAAGTCATATTGGTTATATATATGTAGAACAAGCCCCAAGTAAGACAGCAAACTTTGATTATATGGTTTTGCTTGATGCTAATTTTAAAATTCTACACACTAAGGTTTTAATTTATCGCGAAGAGTATGGTGGTGAAATAGGAAGCAAGCGCTGGTTAAAACAATTCATTGGTAAAAAACCAGGTGACCGCTTAAACCATGAAACTAATATTGATGGTATTGCAGGTGCAACAATATCTGTTCGCTCCATGACCAATGCAATTGATGACCTTTTGCAAACACTTACTATCTTGCAAGAAAATAAAATGCTATAATGAACTTTAATGGTCTTTTACCAGAGCTGCCAAAATCAATTCGCTTATTTATAGGGGCTTTTGTAATTGTTCTTTCCGTTGGGTATTTTACCGGATTACTCTTTGTTTCTGAAACCAGTACTGCTTCTGTAGATGGTATCGAAGAGAATTACTTGGGTAATGAATCAGATGAAAATGCTGATGTCATGAAGTTTAAAAAGAGCGAACGACAAATGCTAACTATTATACATACCCATATTCTATCAATGTCTTTTATCTTTTTTTTGTTAGGTATATTGGTGTGGCTAACTAAACTACCTACAAAACTCAAGGTAGTTTTAACCGTAGAGCCATTCTTATCAGTATTGCTCACCTTTGGTGGAATCTATTTTCTTTGGTCTGGTATTACTTGGTTTAAATATATAGTAATAGTATCGGGTATATTAATGACAACGACATACACGGTATCTGCTATGATTGTGTTGTATCAATTAACATTTTCCAAACAGTTCGCTAATACTTTTAACCAATAATATTCACTATATTTGCACGCAATTAAATCCTTAATTGCTATGCAAGCCCACCAAAATAAAATTCTAGGAGAAGGTCTAACATACGACGACGTATTATTAGTACCTGCGTATTCTGAAGTGCTTCCAAGAGAAGTTAGTATTCAGACAAAATTCACAAGAAATATTACAATCAATGTACCTATTATATCGGCAGCGATGGATACGGTAACGGAGTCTAGAATGGCAATTGCCATGGCTCAAGAAGGTGGTATTGGTGTGTTGCACAAGAATATGAGTATTGAGCAACAGGCAATGAAAGTAAGAAAGGTAAAAAGAGCTGAAAGCGGAATGATTTTGGATCCGGTTACACAACCACTAGATTCGAAAGTGAAAGATGCCAAAGCCAATATGAAAGAGTATAGTATTGGCGGTATTCCTATCGTTGATGCCGATGGTAAACTTTTAGGTATAGTAACCAATAGAGATTTACGTTTCGAGAAAAATAACGAAAGACCAATTTCTGAAGTAATGACTTCTGAAAATTTGGTAACAGCTGCTGAAGGTACTTCACTTTCAGAAGCAGAAGATATTTTACAACAACATAAAATTGAAAAGCTACCTGTTGTAGATAAAAATTATAAGTTGGTAGGTTTGATTACATTTCGTGATATTACAAAACTTACCCAAAAGCCAAGTGCAAATAAAGATCAGTTCGGTAGACTTCGTGTTGCAGCAGCTTTAGGTGTTACGGCCGATGCTGTAGAGAGAGCAGAGGCATTGGTTAATGCTGGTGTAGATGCAGTGGTAATTGATACTGCTCATGGTCATACAAAAGGTGTTGTTTCTGTATTACAGGCGGTAAAGAAAAAATTTCCTAACCTAGATGTTATCGTTGGTAACATTGCTACTGGCGAAGCAGCAAAATATTTGGTAGACGCTGGTGCAGACGCCGTTAAAGTTGGTATTGGTCCGGGTTCAATTTGTACAACCAGAGTTGTTGCAGGTGTTGGTTTTCCTCAGTTTTCTGCGGTATTAGAAGTAGCTGCGGCTATAAAAGGGTCAGGTGTTCCGGTCATTGCAGATGGTGGAATTCGTTATACGGGTGATATCCCTAAGGCGATTGCAGCAGGTGCCGATACGGTAATGTTAGGGTCACTTTTAGCAGGTACAAAAGAATCTCCCGGAGAAACGATTATCTATGAAGGTAGAAAATTCAAGTCTTACCGAGGTATGGGTTCTGTAGAGGCTATGAAACAAGGTAGTAAGGATCGTTATTTTCAAGATGTTGAAGATGATATTAAAAAATTAGTACCTGAGGGTATCGTTGGTCGTGTACCTTACAAAGGGGAATTATATGAAAGTATTCATCAATTTGTAGGCGGATTAAAAGCTGGTATGGGATACTGTGGGGCAAAGGATATTGCATCATTACAAGACAATGGTAGATTTGTTAAAATTACAGCTAGTGGTATTAACGAAAGTCATCCACATGATGTTACCATTACAAAAGAGAGCCCTAATTATAGTAGATAGAAAATTTAGTAGTGTATAAAAAAAGAGGTCTAAAGGACCTCTTTTTTATGTCTCAATATTAATCTAAAGAGGTGTCAATCTGTTTCTGCAGAAGCTGAACCCTTCTCAAATCATCTGAAGCTTGTAATACTTTTGATTTTAAGGATGAATTTAAATCCGGATTTTCTTTTAAGTAACTCTGTAAAATTTCAAAAGCTTCCGGTGAAGTATAATTACCTATGGTACTACTCAGCCATCTCTTCGGGAAAAAGATATCACCAGTTTTTTGTATTTCTTCAACTAAATCAAGGCTTGGTCGTAGATGCTGAATGGATTTCTCTTGATGTAAAGGGTGATTTAAGTTATTCATTGCATTAGCCACCCATGACTCTTTAGCTCGATTTTCTTCCAGTTGAAGTGATTCGAAAAAAGTATTTCTAGTCTGCTGGTCTTTTGACAAAGACGGTAGTAAAAATTTAAACCTGTTTAATTTATCATTATTACTTATAGCTTGTTCTGCCGTTTTTAGTATGCTTTCACTCTCTGGGTGTCCGTACAAAGCTAAATCCATAGCTAGCTCCGTATAATTGTCATCATTAAGCTTTAGATTGTTAATCACTAATTCTTTTTTCCAAATTTTATATAAATGGTTTAATGATAGATTGGTATAGCCAATAGATTTGTATGAGGAGTATAAGGTTTTTTTTATATTGGCAGGTAACTCTTCTTGTAATCTAGACCATACTTGCTCGCTAATTTCTTTCTGATAATAAAGACGTTGTTCTGCGGTAAGGTATTTCCAAAATACTGAAGTGGTGTATCTAGAGATGAGACTAATTAATAATTCATTCTTTTCATTAACTAGTCCTGTTGAGTATAGCTTTATGGCTTTAGCGGGAGTTATGCTTCCATTTAGCATATTCTCGTAGACATTTATGTAGGCGTAACCACGAGCCACTTGGTCATGTATAGTCGGTATGATTTCTAGATCTTTTTCCTGTATTGGAAATACTCCATATCCTTCAGCATTTGAATTATATAATATGGAAGTTGGTTTAGCCAAGCCTATAGCATCCTGTACGACCAATTCGTTATCAATCATATTTACGGTCAACGTTTTTGACTTATCAGGATAAAGAAACAGCACTTCAAATGTCTGTGGCCATGAATGATTAGTCTTATCTTCTGCATTTTGAAATAGTTTAAATGATGTTATGTAGTTGTCATCATCATATTCTATAACATGACTAAAGATGGGTCTACTAGAATTATTAACCCAAACATCGCTCCATGCAACCATATCTGTAGTAGATTTTTTGTCTAGAATGGCAATTAGTTCGCCCCAAACAGCATTTTTAAAAGCATATGTGTTTATGTATTCTTGAATACCTGTTTGAAATGCTTCTTTGCCTAAAACAGTCTCTAATTGGCGCATCATTATTGGTGCTTTATTATAGATGATGCTACCGTAAAGTGAACCTGCATTGTTTAGATTATCTAAATCTTGTCGAATAGGGTTTGTACCCAATGTTCTGTCTTCACTATAAGCATTTGGGTAGTGATTGATCATAAAAGCTAATTGATGGTCTATATCTGGGAAAGCAGGATTCATGATTTTATCTGCCATGAAGTTTGCAAATACCTCCTTCATCCAAACGTCATTAAACCAATTCATAGTTACTAAATCGCCAAACCACATATGCGATGTTTCGTGGGCAATTAGTTTTGCACGGCTTAATTTATTATTGGCCGTTGCGCTTTTATCTAAAAAGAGAGAACTTTCTCGGTACTGGATTGCTCCCACATGTTCCATACCTCCATATTGAAACCCGGGTATTGCAGCGAAATCCATTTTTTGAAAAGGAAAGGGGTATGCGGTATACTTCTCTAAAAATGATAAGGACTGCTGATGTAGATTGAAAATAGAGTCTAAGCTGTACTTAATTTTCGTAGTATCTGTTTCTCGGTATAATATAGTCATATCCATATTTGCCGGATTTTGAGTTACAGATTCAAACTTGCCTGCCACAAATGAAAATAGATAGGTACTCATTTGATCAGAAGCACCAAATTCATGTTGTGTGTATTCGCCTTTCTGAGTTTGCTTTATTTTTTTCGAACCGCTTAAAACTTTCCAGTCGCCAGGTGCGGTAATATTTAAAGTATAAACCCCCTTTATATTTGGTTGATCAAAACAGGGGAAAAGTGTTCTTGCTCTATCTGGCACTAATAGGGTATACAAGTAATCTTCATTTCTATTTAAAGAAAGTTCACCGGCATTGAACGCAATTGTAATAGTGTTATTACCTTTTATTAAATATTTCTTTGGCAAAATGATGTGTTCATTTTTATGAAGAATAGCGACATCTGTTTGATTGATAAATACCGATTTTATTTTTGAAGTTTCCTCATTAAAATCTAAGTAAACTGGCTTTTGAAGTTCCACTAAGTTGAAGTTTAGAACTAATTTTGATGATATAGGAGCATCTTGTTCTTTAGGGATATCAAAACTTAGGTTATAATGAACATTTGAGATTAGCGAAGCTCTTTGGGTTGCCATATCTTCTGATACTCCAGATTCAATGGACTTTGCAGTGTTATTTTCGTTAGAGCACGAAATTAAAAAGAGAACTAAAAAACTAGCGTAAAATAGGTTCTTCATAAGTTGGCATTATACATTGTTGTGAAAGTACTTTAATGGAAATTGCTTTCCAATTTTTCAACAACGTATAACTCTAAATGAAAATAAAATTATCGAGAAGTCATTACATATCTTTAATGACTATAGTAGACAGGTATATATTCTGAAAATTATTTACCAGCCTCGCCTGTGTATGCTTTCCAGTCTTTTTCTTTGTAAATATCACTACCAAAATAACGAGCTATTTCTAAGAATGGCTCTGGTTTCTGATAACCAGGTATTGGTGAAAGCATATTTAATTCTTCGTCTAAGAAAATGGTAGTTGGGTAACTTAAACGACCTTGCATTAAGGCTGCGGCAAATTCATGATACCCTTTTCTTCCTGATGGAACAAATTTATATGTCTTTCCTTTATATTCGATAGGGTCTTTACCTTCGCCATCAAATTTAACCATGTAGTAGTTCTCTGCCATATAAGCAGCTACTTCGGGGTTTTGAAAAGTGTCCTTATCCATTTTCTTGCACCATCCACACCAATCTGTATACACATCAATAAAGACTTTCTTTGGGTTTGTATCGGTTGCAGTTAATTCGGCAGCCTCATCCCAGGAAATCCAATTTACCTCTTGTGCATAACTAGCAGCCGAAACAAAGAGTACGGCTAAAAATAAAAATGGTTTAGAAAAAGATAAAGAATACGTTTTCATGAGTTTTATTTGAGTGTATATTCCAACTATTATACCAAAACTAACGTATTTTTAAATGCTTTATTTCACTTTTGCGGTTTCTTTAACAGCGAACAAATCTTTTACATCTACTTGGTTGCGAATTAAATCTTCAAAAATTTCTCTTTCGCGTATAAGAATTGCTTTTCCTTTATGCCAAAGAACCTCTGGTGGTCTAAATCTTGAGTTGTAGTTACTTGCCATGGTAAAGCAATACGCGCCTGCATTTTTAAAGCAAAGAATATCGCCCTCGGTAATTTCATTGATTCTTTTATTACTGGCAAAAGTATCGGTCTCACAGATATATCCTACTACAGAATAATAACGCTCTCTACCACTTGGATTAGAAATATTGTTTATGGTATGTGTAGCACCATAAAGCATTGGTCTAATTAAATGATTAAAACCAGAATCTACACTTGCAAATACGGTTGATGTTGTTTGTTTAACTACATTCACTTTTGCAAGAAAAACACCTGCTTCACTCACTAAAAATTTACCCGGCTCAAAAGCCAATGTCAAATCTTTACCATATTCTTTACAGAATTCATTAAATCGAGTACTAAGTTTTTTACCTAGTTCTTCAACATTGGTTTCAATATCTCCTTCTTTATAAGGTACTTTGAAGCCGCTACCGAAATCAATAAAATCAAGATTTTTGAAATTTCGAGCAGTATCAAAAAGAATTTCAGAAGCATATAAGAATACATCGATATCTAAAATATCACTACCTGTATGCATGTGAATACCGTTGATATTCATTTTAGTCAATTCTACAATACGAAGTAAATGCGGAATTTGATGAATACTGATTCCGAATTTAGAATCTATATGACCAACGGATATATTAGAATTTCCACCTGCCATTACATGCGGATTAATTCTTATACATACTGGGATATTTGGATGCTTACTACCAAACTGCTCTAATATAGAAAGGTTGTCTATGTTAATACGTACTCCCAATTTGGCAGCTTGCTCAATTTCTTCTAAAGAAACTCCGTTAGGGGTAAATATGATCGATTCTGGTTCAAAACCAGCTAACAAGCCTAATTGAACTTCTTGAATAGATACGGTATCAAGACCACTACCAAGACTATTCATTAATCTTAAAATAGTAATATTAGAAAGTGCCTTGGCTGCATAGTTAAGTTTCAATTTCTTAACAGAGCCAAAAGCTTTGGTCAATCTATTGAACTGTGAAACTATTTTTTCCGAGTCATAAACATACACCGGATCACCATAGGTTTTTGCGATTTGCAATAAATCCTCATTTCTCATACTATCTAATTTTAAGGCAAATTTACTTTTCTAATTTATTAAGAACAAAAATAATAACATAAAATCGCTAAAAATAACAAGTTGTGATATTTGTAACAGTTGAGAGTTCTATTTATTTTGGAGCTATATAAACTCCTTTGTACTTTTAGCATATGAAATTACCTTTATTTCCATTACAGTCCATATTCTTTCCAGGGGAGACAGTTCCCCTTCATGTTTTTGAAGATCGCTACAAGCAATTAATACAAGATTGTAGAGAAGAAGCCATCACTTTTGGTATTCCGGTATTTATAAACAATAAGATGGAATATGGTGTTGAGGTGCAGCTTGTAGAAGTAGTGACTACTTACGAAAGCGGAGAAATGGATGTGGTCTGCGTTGCAAGGCAAGTATTTAAATTGCTGGCTTTCGATAATATCATGGAGAATAAATTATATGCCGGTGGTATTGTAAAATTGTTGGAGTACGACTATGAAGCATCCGAAGAAAAAAAACAAACTATTATTAATGGTATAGAGCAATTGTATGCTATTATGGATGTGCCTTATACCCAACTCAACGCAAAAGAATTCAATAGTTTTACCCTTGCACACAAAATTGGATTGTCTTTCGAACAAGAGTACCAACTGTTACAAATACCGAAGGAAAATGATCGCCTTAATTTTATAGGCTTACACTTAACATCTACGATTACGGTATTGTCAGAAGTGAATAGAACCAAAAAGGCGATCGAACTTAATGGTCATTTTAAAAATTTTGATCCATTAGATTTTAAAGATTTAGAGATTTAAGTCTTTTTTAGCTGTAAAATGTAATAATATTTCAAGCGTTTTGTGTTTTTACCAGGTTAATTATAGTAGTTATTCTAATTAATCACCAGTATTTTTAGATTATTACTTCCTGTTTCCTATTTTTGCTTAACAATTAAATTCACCATATATATGAACCTTCACGAATATCAAGGAAAAGAGATATTAGCAAGTTTTGGGGTGCGCATCCAAAGAGGAATAGTTGCCCAAAATGCAAAAGAGGCTGTTGAGGCTGCAAAGCAATTAACTGCTGAAACCGGAACTGGATGGCATGTTATTAAAGCGCAAGTACACGCAGGTGGTCGTGGTAAAGGTGGTGGTGTAAAATTAGCCAAAAACCTTAAAGAAGTAGAAGAGATAGCAAACCAGATTATTGGTATGAACTTAATTACGCCGCAAACTTCTGCGGAAGGTAAAAAAGTACACCAAGTATTGGTTGCCGAAGATGTGTACTACCCTGGCGAAAGTGAAACTAGTGAATTCTATATGTCTGTTGTATTGAACAGAGCTACTGGTAAGAATATGATTATGTATTCTACAGAAGGTGGTATGGACATTGAAGAGGTAGCTGAAAGCACTCCGCACTTAATTTTTACAGAAGAAATTGATCCAGCTACAGGATTGTTAGGTTTTCAAGCAAGAAAAATTGCTTTTAACTTAGGTCTTTCAGGTACTGCGTTCAAAGAGATGACAAAATTCGTTGCATCATTATATAAAGCATATGTAGAAAGTGATTCTAATATGTTTGAAATTAACCCTGTATTAAAAACATCCGATGATTTAATCATGGCTGTTGATGCTAAGGTTTCTATAGATGATAATGCACTATACCGTAGAAAGCAATATGCTGAAATGCGTGATCTTAGAGAAGAGAACGCTATTGAAGTGGAAGCAAGAGAAGTTGGACTTAACTATGTAGATCTTGACGGTAACGTTGGGTGTATGGTTAACGGCGCAGGTCTTGCAATGGCAACGATGGATTTAATTAAAATGGCAGGTGGCGAGCCAGCTAACTTCTTAGATGTTGGTGGTACTGCAGATGCTAAAAGAGTTGAAGAGGCTTTTAGGATTATATTAAAAGATCCTAACGTCAAAGCAATTCTAATTAACATATTTGGTGGTATCGTTCGATGTGATCGTGTAGCACAAGGTGTTGTTGATGCTTACAAGAATATGGGCGATTCAATGAAAGTGCCGATTATTGTAAGATTACAAGGTACTAACGCTGAGTTAGCAAAAGAGATTATTGATAACTCTGGACTAGCAGTACAATCTGCCGTACAGTTTCAAGAGGCTGCAGATAAAGTAAAAGCTGTATTGGCTTAAACAAGTTTGCATATCTTAATTTATATAAAGACCATTCATTTTGAATGGTCTTTTTTTGTTTTAATTTTTAATGTAATTATTGAAAATGTAGTTAATAGGGGTAAAATCTATTTATATTATTAATTTAATATTAAATAGATGTTAAAATTATCATATTAACATTATTAATCCTTTATTTTGTGGTATGTGTAATTTATTGACGTGTTATGTCAAACCTTAAAATAGATATTATGAAAAAAATTAAAATTTTATTAATAGCTATGTTGGCAGTGGGTATCGGTACTGCTACAGCTAATGATATTGAGTATAAAGAGGACAAAGGAGCTAAATGGGTTACTACTCAAATTTATGAGATGTTGGCCGATGAGGATATACCTGATCAAATAAGAGGGGCTAAAGCTAAAATAAAAATTGCGGTTGCAGATGATGGTAAGTATAGATTATTATCTGTTGAATCAAATAATCATTTTTTGAAAGAATTTTTAAAAGAAGGAATTGATTTTGAAAGTCTTGAGCCAGGTAATAAAAACGTGGTTTATGTTATACCAATAGAAATAGCTCAATAATAATCTGAAATTTACAGTAAAAAAAGAACGCTATAAAAGCGTTCTTTTTTTTTGTTTAATAATTAAGGTGTGTATTGATTGCGTTTGTAGTTTTAATTTATTGTAATAATTAAGGATATGAATATATACTTAAGGTTACCAGATTGAAATAATGGTTAAGCCTTTAAAAATGTGTTTTTTCTATGAATTGTATTTTTAATTTTGACATGAATAATTAAGGAATTAATATTAAAGAGATGTTAAAATATGCTCAAATTGTAACATTGTTATTTTTCAGTCGTCTTTTTAATAATTCATCATCAATCAATTATTAATCACATTTCAGTATAAACTGGAGTGAAAAACAAAAAGTCATGAGAAAATTAAGTTTAGTAGTCGTAGCTGCAATGCTACTTGCAACAGGTAATGTATTAGCTAACGATGTAAAAGGTGAAAACCCTTCTAAAAATCTTTCAAAACAGATTTCAGAAATGTTAGCATTGAATAATTTTTCTGAAGAGCACAACGATTTAACTGCACAGGTGCGTTTTACCTTAAATGCAGATGGTGAAATTGTTGTATTATCTGTAAGTACAACATTCGATAAAATGGAAAGTTTTGTCAAAGCTAAATTAAACTATCAAAAAGTTAATTTGGCAGATGTAGAGGAAGGTAAAGTATATACCATTCCTGTACGAATCGAGGCATAACTCATTAGGTTATGCTTTAAAAAAATCTTAATACACAGAGGTGTATTAAGATTTTTTCTTGTTTTTATACTTTACAGAGCTAACGGCAGTATCTACCTTATTCATTTGTTTTGTTTTAAAGTCTCTTCTGTCAGTATTTCTTGGAGCAGTTTTTTGAGCCGGTTTTTTGGTGCTTGTTGACATGGCCAAAAGAACTTCGCCAGGTATTTTAGGGTCTTCTTTTGTTCCGCGTAGATGAAGAACTAATCCGTTTAAGAAATTACGTAGCACTTGATCGCCACATTCCATATAATTAGGGTGATCTTCATTTCTGAAAAAAGCACCTAATTCACTTTTAGAAATTTTAAAATCTACAAGTTGTAAAATTTCTACGATTTCATCATCTCTGAATTTTAAAGCTACTCTTAGTTTTTTAAATATATCATTATTAGTCATACCGCAATTTTAAGGACTGCAAGTTATTATAAAAATATGACCTGTTGGTTGATGTGCCTTGTTAATAGGTTGATTTATGTGAATCTAGGTTAGTAAATATCGTTTTATGTGTCAGAATATCTACATCGTATAATATAGTACGTCGTTCAGGTAGTTTAAAAATTTGAATAAAAATACAGTAAGCTTTTTTTGTGTGAATAATAAACTGAATATTAACGAATAACCTTTTAAATTAAATTCTTTTTCTTGGTGCATTTTTTAGGATGGTAAAATCGACCTATATGAAATAAAATAGCTGAATTATACGTTAAAAATATGTAGCATCTGAATATCAATTTGTTACACAAGAATATGCCTAGTAATAAAGAGAAGTTAAGTATTTTATCAGAAATGATTTCATTTGCCAAAGTTAATAACGAGGTGAAGGAGTCTGAATATGATTTTCTTTTTTCAGTTGCACAGCAATTAGAAGTGAGCAAGAAAACTTTTGATAGTCTATTTACAGCTAATGTCGAGCATGTAATCCCCAAATCTCAATCAGAACGTCTTTTACAATTTCATAGGTTGGTGTTGCTTATGAACGTTGATGACAAGCAAGATATAAATGAGGTTAAAAGAATTTACGATATTGGTTTAAAGATGGGTTTGCCACCTGGTGCAATTCAGCAAGTACTTGCTATAATGCATAAGTACCCTAATAAAATAGTGCCGCCAGAGGTGTTGATTACTATTTTTAAAGCACACTACAATTAAGACCAAGAAATAAAATCTGCATCTAATTTGCTAAGATCTCTTTTGTTTTCGATGTTGTTATTGGCATCTGCTTTTAATTCATGGATTTCCGCTTCTATAACTTCTAGCTGATTGGAATTTATCACATGATTTATAAGCGTCTTGAGCATATGCATCAATTTTCTCATTACTGTAATATCATGTTTACAGTAAAGTCTATAGGTCGCCATGACATTAAATAATATTTCTGAAAATTTTGAAGTTCTAATGAATGCCCAATTTTCACCTTCTTCGTCACTTAGGTAT
Organism: Maribacter caenipelagi; assembly: GCF_004364175.1. Classification (GTDB taxonomy): domain Bacteria; phylum Bacteroidota; class Bacteroidia; order Flavobacteriales; family Flavobacteriaceae; genus Maribacter; species Maribacter caenipelagi. The sequence goes on from NZ_SNZW01000013.1 coordinate 471,235, forward strand.
TCAAAATCTGCTTTACGCATTAAATCTAAAAAGAGCGAAGTTAGGTAGTCAATAGTGTTTAAAGCTGTTCCTGGGTCATTTATTCCTGGAGACATTGCCTTTACACCAATTTCTGAAATTTGTCTAAAGCCATAGATGTAGTTTTCACCAATGAGTTCCTCGTTACTAAAAAGTAATGTGCTTATTATCTTTTGCTTTAATTCGTTATCTAAAGGCTTTTCAGTTTTAAACCCTATAGTGTCATCTAAAATGAATTGTCCTTTATATAATTGTATGGTAATCTTTATAACATTCTCTTTACATAACTCAAGTAAGTCATCATCAAGTATTCCGTAGAAATATCCTGTTTCGGTAATTTCATATGTTTCCCAATACTCATGATTCGGAAACTCAAATGTATTCACCTCTTGTTTCTTTATAATCGATGCTATTTCAGATTTTGTTCTAGAATGAATAGCTGTTAGAATATTTCCTACCTGTATCGCTTGAGAGATATGATGAATAAAGTATATGAAAGCCGCCAAACATAATACTACGAGAATAATACCCAATAATACCGAAAAGCCGGGGGTTTGATAAGAGTTTTCAGTCGGTTCTATAGAAATCAGGATAAATATATTATAAAGTATCGTTGCAATATATAACCCTAAAACAATTTGATGCTTCTGGTCAGATATGATGCCTGGCAACACTCTTGGTGAGAAATTACTAGACGCTTGATTTAATAACACCATAACCATTGAGAAGCTAAATACAGTTAATGAAATTAAACCACCTATAAGGGTACTTAAAATGGTTTTAGCGGTGTCGGTGTCGTCGATTACCAATGCAGGAGTTACCTCGACGAGGTATGCAGATATATTCTTTTGTTCAAGGTATATCATTAAAAAAGCCAACAGTAATCCCGTTAAAGATATTATGGTGGGATAAAAGGCAATTCTGGTTCGTATTTGCTGAAAAATGTTAATTAGTCTATCCATTCTGAAAATTCTCTATATAAAGCTAATGAATGTGTCCACAGATAACTGTCTTATATGCTAAAATTACAACCTCGTATAATCTAATAATGACAAAATGACATTACTGTAAAGATTATAGGTGACAAAATGACGCATAATTTCGGTTGGTACATGATTTGTTCTATTCATTTCGACTATTAAATTAATTTATTTAAAAAATACGATTATGAGTTTAACAAAGAGAAATGATGTTTTGTTCCCGGCATTAATGAATGAGATTTTTAGACCAGATTGGTTTGGTGGAACTGAGAATTCACGTTCATCTGTACCAGCGGTGAACATAAAAGAAAATGAGAAAGATTTTGAATTAGAACTTTTTGTACCTGGTAGGGTAAAAGATGATTTTAAAATAGAAATCGATGATGCTGTTTTGACAATCTCAGCAGAAATTAAGGAAGAGAGTAATAAGGTGAAAGAAAATTTCACAAGAAAAGAATTTAGTATCTCATCTTTTAAAAGAGCATTTACTTTACCTGAAACAGTTGCAACAGATAAAATTGAGGCAACCTACGAAGATGGAATTTTAAAATTCAACCTTCCGAAAAAAGAAGAGGCTTTACCAAAGCCAAAAAGAATGATTGAGTTAAAGTAGGTTTTAGTTACTAAGTTTTATTAGGTTGGTTTGAGTTGTTTAGTTGAAGTGCTTTGAGAAATCAAAGCACTTTTTTTATGGTAATTTTTCAGTTAATACCGCAATACATGAAATTATACCCTCCTTATAATTTCCCATTCTTAGGTTTTCATTAGGGGCATGTATATTATTGTCTGGGTTAGGAATTCGAATAGACACCGCAGGTATATCTAATGCTTCAATGAAAGGTGCCATGGGTTGAGATCCGCCAGTGGTTCTCATATTTACTACAGTATTGCCGAACACTTTAGTTAAAGCTGAGTTTAAAAACTCACCGATAGAACTATCCATTTCTGTTCTAAACGGTTTTGAGCCAATTCTCCAATTTAGTGACACAAGTTTAGGATAAGTTGCTCTTTCTTCTTTCGTGGGTATGGAGTCGACCATATGAAAACCTTCTTCTTTAATATGCGTCCGTAGTAATTCTATTTGTCTTTCCCCGGGCGTTTCAGGTACTAATCGCATATCTATTTCAATGATTACTTCTTCAGGTATTAGGGTGCGGACTTCCTTGCCTGTCCATCCTGCTTTTAAGCCTCTAATGTTAAAAGATGGAAATTGTAATGCCTCTTGATAGTTTTCTGCAACCTTTTCTGATGTAGCTATGCCTAATCTCGAATTTAGACTGTCCATATTTTCTGGTATAGAACTAAGTAGTTCTTTGTCGCGTTCAGATAGATGAACACCATCATAAAATCCAGAAATCTGAACTATGCCTTTATCATTTTTGAAACTACTTATTAATTGTGCTGCTTTAAAAACTGGGTTTGGTGCGTAATTTCCATACTGGCCGCTATGCAATGCATCGGTCGAACCAAAAATGGTAATTGTGGCTGTGGTAATACCCCTGGCACCATATGTCAAAGTTGGTAAATTAGAAAGATGTCTTGTGCCGTCCATGATCAAAAGCATTTCTGATTGTAAGAGGTTTTTATTTTTAAGAACAGCTTTTGGTAAATCTGGTGAACCAAGTTCCTCTTGGAAATCCATGATAACTTTTATGTTGTATTCGGGAGTGATTTGTTGTTCTTCTAAAATTTTCAATGCTGAAATTAATGACATTGCCGGACCTTTAGAATCGGATGCAGACCTTGCAAAAATTCTCACATCATTGGGCATGTTTTTATGATAAAAATCAAATTCCTCCGTAGTCCATTCTCCATTTTTTAAGGTCTTAAATACGGGTTCAAAAGGATCGTTTTGAGACCACTCAGAACGGTCGACTGGTTGGCCGTCGATTTGTAAATAAAAAAGAATGCTCTTTCTATTTTTATGAAACGTTTTTTCTGCAAAGAGTAGGGGTGCGCCTTCGGTAATTAAGGTTTGTGTTTTGAATTTTAAACTCTTAAAAACACTATCACACCAAGCTTTATTATTTTCAATTTGTTCTGGAAAATTACCGTCATTTGGTAATCTTAAAAAATGATGTAAATTCGTAGTAGAGGTTATGAAATTTTCATCGACCATTAATCTAATGTCATCGCTTTTTAACTTCTGTGAAAAGCTATTTAAACTGCTGCTTATACATGCTGAAATAAGCAAAAAATTTATTAAATTTTTCATTTAATATAGTATTTTTTTAATTTAGTCTTGTCTAAAAATATTATTTAAATATTTATTTTCCAGTAGTTTAAGTTTTTTAAGGTGAAGCTTAAATGTAGATAATTTAAGTTACGGTCTAATTTGCTTAAAATGGTCTTATTCTTGCTCTTGCAATGACTTTATTTCATCTCTCAGCTTCGCAGCTTGCATAAAATCTAATTCTTTTGCAGCTTTTTCCATCGCCTTTCTTTTGTCTTTTATGAGCATTTCAATTTGCTCTTTTGTAAGATAATCCATGTCTGGTTCGGCAGCTCTCAACTCCTCTTTTATGAAGTGATATGTAGAGACTGAATTCTTGGAAAGTACACTGTCCAAACTCTTGTTTAAAGCTTTCGGCTTTATGTTATGATCCGTGTTATATTGTATCTGTTTCTGTCTTCGGTAATTGGTTTCGTCGATGGTTTTTTGCATGCTCGCCGTTATCTTGTCTGCGTACATAATTGCACGGCCATTTAGGTTTCTTGCAGCTCTACCAACGGTCTGTGTTAACGATCTATTACTACGTAAAAAGCCTTCTTTGTCCGCATCTAAAATAACCACTAAAGAAACCTCAGGTAAGTCTAATCCTTCACGTAATAAATTCACTCCAATAAGCACATCAAAAATTCCCTTTCGCAAATCTTGCATGATTTCTACGCGCTCTAAAGTGTCAACATCACTATGAATATATCTACAGCGAATATTAATTCTGTCCATATATTTGGCCAACTCTTCTGCCATTCTTTTGGTCAAGGTAGTGACTAATGTTCGTTCATCTTTTTCAACACGAATTTGTATTTCTTCTACCAAATCATCAATTTGGTTCAAGCTTGGTCTTACCTCAATTATTGGATCTAGAAGTCCGGTAGGTCTAATCACTTGTTCAACATATACACCTTGGCTTAATTGTAATTCGTAATCTGCCGGTGTTGCACTCACATATAAAACTTGATTTTGTAACGCTTCGAACTCTTCAAATTTTAATGGTCTATTATCCATCGCAGCTGGTAATCTAAAACCATAATCTACCAAATTTACTTTTCTTGAACGGTCACCACCATACATAGCATGTACCTGGGGTATGGTAACGTGACTTTCGTCTATCACCATTAAGTAGTCATCGGGAAAATAATCTAACAAGCAGAAAGGTCTTGTACCTGGCTCACGACCATCTAAATATCGAGAATAGTTTTCTATACCTGAGCAATACCCAAGTTCACGTATCATTTCTAAGTCAAAATTAGTACGCTCTTCTAGTCTTTTGGCTTCAAGTGGTTTCGCGATATCCTTGAAGTACTCTATCTGTTTAACCAGATCATCTTGAATGTTATGAATGGCATTCTGTAACACATCTTTAGATGTTACGAACATGTTAGCAGGGTATATATTTAGGTTCTCATATACTTCTATAATATTGTTGTTAAACGGGTCAAATGCCTCAATTTCCTCTATCTCATCACCGAAAAAGTGAATTCTATAGGCATGGTCTGCATAGCTAGGAAAAACATCTACAACATCTCCCTTGACTCGAAAGTTTCCATTTTTAAAATCTGCCATGGTTCTAGAATATAGCGATTGTACTAATTGTTGCATTAGCTTAGTTCTAGCAATAACCTGGTCTTTTTTTATGGAGATAACATTTTTCTGAAATTCGATCGGATTACCAATACCATATAGGCAGGAAACTGAGGCAATTACGATCACATCTCTTCTGCCTGAAAGTAACGACGAAGTAGTGCTTAGACGTAATTTCTCAATATCTTCATTAATAGAAAGATCTTTTTCAATGTAAACGCCACTTGTAGGTATAAAAGCCTCTGGTTGATAATAGTCGTAATACGACACAAAATACTCTACGGCATTATCAGGAAAAAACTGCTTGAACTCTGAATATAGCTGGGCCGCTAAGGTTTTATTATGTGCTAATATTAATGTTGGCTTTTGAACTTGTTCAATAACATTGGCTACAGTAAATGTTTTTCCTGAACCTGTAACACCTAACAATGTTTGGTATTTTTCATTTTCATTTAAACCTTTAACCAATTCCTTGATAGCATTTGGCTGATCTCCAGTGGGTTTGAACTCTGATACTACTTTGAATTTCATACTGTAAAATTACGAAAGAAGTGCGATTTAAAGGAGTGCAATACAAATATTCATTAAGTCTATCGAATCAGTGAAAAATGACCCATTATTGGTTTCTGATTAAGAAAACTTGCTTTATACCAATAGTCAGATTGTGGCATTTCTCTATTATTAAAATTGCCATCCCATCCAATACTGTTTGGGTTAATTTGCTGTATTAAACTTCCATATTGATTAAATATGTGTATCACTTCTATTACTGCCTCAAAATTTTCAATAGGTGGCGTATACTGCCAGTAATCATTTATACCATCACCATTAGGTGAGAAAAAGGAAGGAAAATCTTTTCTAGTAATATCTCTATCAACCGTTCTTTGAGTGATGCCACATCCATTTTTATCTCGAACAAAAGCAAAATGATTACCACCTAGTATTTCGGTAAATATGGGGGAGTCTTGGTATGGTCCATCACGGTTATCTAACGCGTATTCATATTGACCACCACCTGTAGCATTAATATTTATAGTTTTACCAAGTGCAGTATTTGTAATTTCTATTGCCGTAATAGTAGCTTCTTCCGATGCAACTACATCTATAAGTTTAGAACTAATACATTCAATATCGCCCGCGTCGGTAGCTATATTATTATACGCTTCAAATCTATATTTGCCAGGTGCAGAAATTGCAACACTTTGTGTTTCTGATAACAATGTTTCTTCGCTACCGATATTTGTTAAATACCATCTAAAACCATCGGCATTATCGTTTGATGATATGGTATAAGGTAGTTCGTCACTGCATATACCTACTGTATTGGGTAAATTAATAATTGGAGCCCTATATATTAACTCGCCGGTAGTTTCTGAAATGTAGGGGTCACAAACATATACTGCAAAACTAGTAGTGAATATCTCTTCAATACAAGATGTCGCTATTCCGATATCATTATAGGGTTCAATTTTTACATAAATATTTGAGTTTTGTGGTAAATCATCTGGCGGGTCATAACTCAAATCATTGTTAATATCAAGATTATTTACTATTTCATTACCATTCGGTGTGGTGCCAATTGATAAATAATAGCCCGTTGCTGTCGGTACGTATGCCCATTCAATATCTGTGATAATGGTTACACTACCTGCATTATTATCTGGCGTAATTAATACGGAGCAAGTTGGGGGTGTGGTAACTTCTACTGTTGTAAAAACAAGTTCGTCACAGCTGATTGGCGGACCGTCATACGGAACTAAACTTAATGTTGCGTAAATGGTCGTATTGTCTGGGAAACCAACTGGCGGAGTGTAAAAAGGGTTTGTTCCAATAGGTTTTCTATCTAAAATCTCAGTGCCTTGCGGAGTGGTACCAATTGAGAGAATATAGCCGTTGTAACCTAAAACTTCGGTCCAGGTTAGTGTAGTGTTTACTTCAACGTTATCTGAACCGTTGTTTGGAAATGAAAATTCTGTACAATCTTGTCCATAAAAAAATGAATTTGTCAAAAAGAGGCATATCAACCTTAGGAAGAAAGACATTTTTTTCATTTTTATATAAATTAATTCAGCTATCGTTTCAAGCTAAAATGACCTTTAATAATTTTATTATTGGTGGCTATTGCTTTGAACCAGTAATTGGATTCGGGAAGTGCTTTGCCATTTAAATTTCCGTTCCAGCCATTTGTATTTGGTGCTATTTGGGCTAGTAGTGTACCGAATTTATCAAATATATAAATTACTGAAACATTGTTTTCACCCGTTTCAACAGGCGGTATAAACTGCCAATAATCATTGATACCATCTCCATTAGGGGTAAAGAAATTTGGAAAACCGTTCACCGTCAAATCTTGCTCAACTAAACGTTCGGCAATTCCGCATCCAGCTTTATCGCGAACGTATACGGTATGGTTTTGTAGCGAAATGTTTGTAAAGCGATTAGAATTTTGATAAGGTCCGTCTATTGTATCTAGCGCATATTCATAATTGCCGTTTGTGGTAGTACTTATTTCATAGTTAAGAGAGTTCGCACTTATTTGTACCCTAACATTTTCTATTTCTGGGGTTTGAGATATTTCTGCTTTAAATGTTTTTGACGAAGCACATTCAAATGTTCTACCGGAGTCCTCAAAATTTACATAAGCTTCATAAATATATTCACCCTCTTCAGCTATTAAAACTTCTGCAGTACTTGAAAGTAATGTTTCATTTCCTCTATCATCTAATTTATACCACCGATAGCCGTCTGCTTCATCAGTTGCCATAATTACACCGAGGTCATTTTCTAAACATATTGTAATGGTATCAGGAAAAGTTAAATCGGGATTCAATACCAACAATTCGCCACTTAAAGGGTCAAAATATGGTCCGCAGCCGACCAGTGTAGAAAAGGTTTCTTGAGTACAACCAATTGCTTCACCTGCTTCGTTAAAAGGATAGATGGATATAAAGAATGTTCGGTTGGGTTCAAAATCAATAATGACCGTTGAGGTCCTATAAAATATGGCATCTTCTAAGATATTCGTTTCAAAAGGAGAGGTTCCAATAGATACTCTATAACCTACTGCATTCGGCACTGCGTTCCATTCCAAGGTCGGACTCAAAGGTACATTCGTTTCTCCATTTAAAGGAGAGGTCATACTTGTGCATAAAGGTAATATCGCTGCCGCAGCTGTTGTAAAGACTGATGGACTACAACTATTTGCTAAACCAATTCTGTTGTAGGGTATAATTGTTACGTAAATATCAGTTTCCGCGGGTAAATCTGTAGCTGGATTATAGCTTAATGTATTTGCCACGTCGGTACGGGCAAGAATTTCACCACCGTTAAAAGAAGTGCCAATTGTTAAAAAATAACCGCTTGCACCGGCTACTGCATTCCATGAAATATTAGTTGCCGTATTTACATCTATCTCATTATTTGTTGGGATAGTAGATGACACACATTGCGGAACTTCACTTAAGGCTGCCGTCGTAAAGCTTTGGCTATCGCAGGTTATATTTGGTTGATTGAAAAAAAAGAGTGTAACGGTAACGAATATTTCGGTATTCTCTGGTAAGCCCGTAGTTGGGGTGTAACTTGTTGCAGAACCAACATTTCTCTCATTTAAAATATCATTGCCGCCTTCTGTGGTACCTAGTGAAATAATATAACCAGGTACACCTGTAACAGCTTCCCAACTAATAGTAGCATCTACGGGAACCAAGGTAGAACTATTTACGGGATTTATAAGAGCGGGACATTCTTGTGCCGAAGATTTAAAAATAATGAATAGCAATGCTATGAAAAATATTGGCATAACCAATATTTTGGATATTCTCATGTCCCATTTTTTTTTCATAGCATTTTCGTAAACAATACAATATACTACAAAATGAAAATCTATTCTTTTAGTGTGCTGTTAATTAAGATTATTTACCCTTTACGGCAGATGAATTAAAGGTCTCGTTTTTTTAGAATAGCATAAGATCCGTAAATGAAAATAGCTATCCACGCCATAACAATTACAATTTCATACCAATGTATGTAATAATCTAATGCGAGTTTTTCACCCATTTGGTTTGCGACAGATTGTACTGCACCTAAACGTGAGAACGGTTCTTTGATAAGGTTGAACATTGCCTGTAATGGAAAAAAGCCCATGATGGTATCTGTAGTTTCTCCATCAAAAAACTTCCATCGAATAATACCTCTAAAAATACCTTCAAAAACTTGCCAAAGAATTAAAAAACCAAGAGCAAAGGCTGATCTTTTTACTAAAACGCCTAAGAATAGACAGAAAGAAAAGAAACCGGTTAGCTTAATGAAAAATGCCAAAATAAACTCTAAATCGCTTAGAATGATAGAAACTTCTGTAAAATCTGAGTAAAATAGGCCTAAAATTAGAGAAACAATAAATACGAATAAGGTAGAGACCAGTGAAAAAGTAATGACGGTCAAGAATTTAGAAAGTATAAATTCCTTTTTTGAGAGTCCGTCAATTAGATTCTGTTTTATCGTTTTATTGCTGTATTCGTTAGACATCATCGAAACAATAACAATGGCTAGAAATAACTTGAAGAACCCTGTAATAAATGTGTTGAAGTGCCAGATATAAGGAAAATTAAAAATACCCTGATCTGCTAAATGAAACTTTATAGGGCCGATGTCAAATTTTATAGCAGCTACCAAGGCGATAGAGGTTAAAAGTGCGAAGTATGAGATAATCAACACTTTGCTAGCCCTATTGTTCCAAAGTTTTATAAATTCTATTTGAAGTAATCGTATCATGAAGGTGGTGTTTTAGGCGTTAGCATTTTTAGTTAAGGCAAGAAATTGTTCTTCTAAACTTTCTTTTCGTTTTACTAAATGAGATACGATAATGCCTTTTTCAAAAAGTAATTTGTTCAATGATTGTGCATCTAATTCAGAAGTCAAGATTGCCGTGACCAAACCATTTTCTTGTTTTATACTACCAAAATTTTCATTAGTGCTCAAATATGATTTTAGTTTTTCTAAGTTGTCAGATTTTAATTCGAAAAAACCGAAACTCGCTTGTAAACTATCTACTCTGCCAGAATATAACTTTTCGCCTTTTCTCAAAATAACTACATGCGAGCATACTTTTTCGACCTCATCTAATAAGTGTGATGCCAAAAGAATAGTAGTACCTTTTGCTGCGATGGTCTTAATGATTTCCCTGATTTGATGAATACCTTGGGGATCTAGACCATTGGTAGGTTCATCTAAAATTAATATTTCTGGATCGTTCAATAGGGCAGAGGCAATAGCCAAACGCTGCTTCATACCAAGGGAGAAAGTCCTGAATTTGCTATTTTTTCTATCTAAGAGTCCAACTATATCTAGCTTTTCTTCAATTTTTTCTTCGGATACGTCTTTAATCTTGCAAACTAGTTTTAAGTTTTGCAAAGCGGTCATATAAGGGTAGAAGTTTGGGCGTTCGATGATGGCGCCTACTTTTTTTAAAGCTTCATGTGTTGAGGTATCGCCACCAAACCAAGCAAATTCTCCGCTGGTTTTATTGACTACGTTTAAAACGATGCCAAGGGTAGTTGATTTGCCGCTACCGTTCGGACCTAAAATTCCATAAACATTGCCTTTTTCTATAGTAAACGATAAATCTTTTACTGCAGTAAGGTACCCGAATTTTTTAGTAAGATTATTGACTGTTAAAATAGTACTCACGTCAAGTGTTTTTTGATTGGTTACGTATACTTGACGACAAACGTATAAGATTGTTACAATAAGAAGTTAAAATCTTGTTGCCCTGAAGGTAATTCTTCTATTAGTGATTACTCTTGTAGGTGTATTAAAAGTAACACTTACGGTTTCTGAAGGTTCATCTGTAGTTATATTACTATCAGTTTGACCTTGAGTATTACTAATATTATTTGTGTGGGTAGCAGTTGAAGTACTGAAATAGGGCAAAGTAACTAGAGTTACCAGTGTTAAAGTTTCTAAATCTCCATTGTTCATGCTTCCAATAGACCATTGAGGTTCTGTAAAACTACCTTTAGAAACAGATGATGAGAGCAAAGAAATACCATCAGGTAATATATCTTTAATCGCTAGGTTTGAAATCGGATTAATACCAAGACTTTCTACAGTAATGGTAAAAGTTACCGAATCTCCATCAGTAACGGTTTTTGTATCTGTAATATTTTTAATAATAATATCGGGTAAACAATAATAAGCTGCAATAGGTTGATAATCATAGGTACAACTACCTTTGGTAACCCTTACAAAATAATCGCCCGCCTCGCTAGGATTGTAACTTGAAAATATTGCCCTCAGTACAAAAGTTCCGTTTTCTTACCATTGCTACGCATCAAAATCGGCATCAATTTCGCTAATCCACGCATCAGTTAAGCATCCGCCTCCATTAACTTCTAGGTCAACTTCTGGAACATTGACTAATGTTGAGAAATAACCCGCAATTCCACGATAGGCATTTACACCGAAAAAACCTACGGCAATTGGTCCAGTAGATTGTAAACTTACATTTCCTTAAAGGTTAGAAATATAAAATGTCTTCCTATCTGTAGATCCTGCTACTGGTAAAGAAGCTGGCAGTGTTTTTAACAAAAATGTCCGTATTATTTTGAGTAGCGATAATAATTGGAAATTCTGTACTATTTTGACCATTTCCTCTGTTATACATACTCTTTACCAATTTTATTTATAGGTGCTGGTTGGTCTATACTTGCATCTCTGCTGCTTGATGAGCTGGATGCTACCCCGTAATTTAAACCACCATTACTAATGGCAATGTTTTTTGTTGCAGCGATTGATGCCCCTAGCCACCCGTCTATGTTTGCCGAAGTTTCATTAGTATAGGCTTATAGCACAAAACTTTAATTTTTGTTTAAAGTAATTTGAATATTATCACTTGTAGTTCCATCTCTATCGTTCTGCAAGCGAAATTCGCAACCAAAATCATAACCGGTAATATCTACTACCGTATTATCTTCTATTGCCTTAATAGCTAAAGATGTTGATATATCTGAAGTAGTTGCATAATTTGGCGCACCGCCGCATTTAAATTTTATACGTAAGGCTTGCCTTCCTTTAGAAGTTAAAGATGTTGCATGTGCTGAAGAAGTACCTCCTTAATTTACATAAAATTTTTGTCCGCCCGGAGATTCAAATCGGAGTTCGCTACTGTTAATAACAACCCCTTTATTGGCATTTTGTACCATAGTAATATTGTTGTCACCATTGGCCAATGTAAATTCCCTGTGAGCTATATTAGAAATAGAGAATGTTGCGTCTGGTGTTGTAGCTATTCGAATATAAGCGTTAATCGTAAATGAGGTTGTTTCTGGAGTTGAAAGATAAATGGCTTGTTCGTTAATTGATGAGTTATTACTACCCTTTTTTAACGGCGGTAAGTAATGAAGGTCACTTAGCTGGGAAAAGCCAGTTGCGGAAACCATCATCAATAAAATAAGTAAAAAAAACTTTTACTTCATTATAAGCTTGCCAGGAATAAGTATTGAAAATTAAAGAAACTTAAATCGTCATTATATCACAGTTAATAGTTGTAAAACGATTGTTTAAAGTGGTTATCGCCAGAAAAAACAAGAGGTAACGGAGTCAGCTACCTCTGTTAAGTTGTTTATCGATAAAGGGTAAAATTACCTACAAATTCTCTTGTGTCTGCTGCACCATTTAATTTTATGACATACCAGTAATCTCCTGTCGGTAATTCTGCATTTAGATAGAATCCGTCCCATCCATCTTCATTATCCTTAAAGGTGTAAACTGAACGACCATATCGATCATAGACGCTGATGAAAATCTCTGGATATATCTCAATATTTTCTGGGGTCCAAAAATCATTTTCCCCATCTCCGTTCGGTGTAAAGAAATTAGGAATTTCAATATCAATGAACTCAATGAATATACTGGCAGTAGACTCACATCCGTTTTCATCAACTACGGTAACATCATATGTATTTGTTTCGGTAATGTAAAATACGTTTTCAGACCCCATATCTATATCATCTAAATAATAGGTGTAGTTTTCTCTACCTCCGGTTACGGTAGCAGTGATCTGATTAATGTTACTTTCTTCTACGGTCATTTCAAGAGGATCGAATGCCAATATTTCAACATCATACGTGGTTAAACAACCATTTGCATGAGAAATACTGATATAATGAGTACCCGGAGTCAACTCTCTGAAGATAGGAGTCAATTGCATTTCTAATGGATCTATAGTATCTAAACCAAATAGTACATCATTTTCTATGCTTGGATCATTTAAAACAATATTTACATAGTTGCTAGGGAATGTGCCATTGCAGCCATAAACCGGATCAACTGTTGCTCCAAGATCAACACCTGGGTCAATAGTAACTATTATTGTTTCTTCACAACCTTGCGCATCTTCTATATAGATGATGTAATCACCAGCTGCTAAGTTGGTAAAGTTTAATCTGTCTTGAACAAAATCTGTTTCGTTTTCTAAACGAGTGCTATATGGGGCAGTACCACCAATTATAGTTAAATCAATTGTACCATCTTCTTCACCAACACAAATTTCAGGGGTGCTTTCTGTTGTTATTTCTAAAACATCTGGCTCTACAATGGTAGCTTCAATTAGCTCAAAACAACCATTAGAATCTTGTGCTATAATAATATAATCACCAGGTGTCAATTCATCGAAAGTGTTGTCATCACTAAAGCGATCTAGGTTAGGTGAAATTGCATATTGGTATGTACCTGATCCTCCAAGCATATTCACGGTAATGCTACCATCTTCCTGCCCATTACAGGTGACATCGTTAATAGTGGTATTTGCGGTGTCTATAAGAAGTTCTTCTGGTTCGGTAATCGAAATTAATTGAGATGTTACTTCACAATCATCACTTTGAACTCTTACATAATACGAACCAGCCAATAAATCTGTTAACAGACCTGTTGGTTGATTTGCACGAATTTCATTGGTTAAACCTGCATCAGAAAATAATGCATATTGATAATTACCCAATCCACCTTGTGCTTCTGCATTGATAACTCCGCTATCGTCACCGTTACAACTAATTGTTGGGTTGTCGTTATCTAAAGTAACAGTCAAAGGAATTATCGGATTTATAGTAACGCTATTACTTATAACCGATACACAACCAAAACTATCTTGAATATAGTACTGATATGTATTTGGTAGAACACCTGTAAATAAATGGGTGTTAGGTCCGTTGGTTTCATTCATAGCGTTGAATGCCGATGTACCATCTGTATTCCACATATATGGGCCCGTACCACCAGAAGCTGTTAATAAAAGTTGTGCATCATCTAAGCAAGTTGCTCTTTGCTCAGTTACAAGTTGACCTCTAACTTCTACTGGTTCGGCAATTTCAAAAATGTTCGTTTCATCAGAACAGTTTAGGTCATCTAGAATAGTAACACTGTAATATCCTGATCTTAAATTCGTGAATGTTGCTGTAGTCTGTGAGCTAGATGTTTGTAAAAGGTTAGCACCTGTACCATTGCCATCATATGTTTTAAGAATGTATCTGTAATTTGTTGATACGGATCTTGGCGTAAACGCTGCCGTAATTATTCCGTCCGTATCACCTTCACACTCTAGACCTATAACTGATTGAATATTTGCAACAATTGGTTCAGGCGGAGTCAACGTAAACGCATTGGTAAAGGTTTCTGTACAACCTAAACTATCGGTAATTTCTACTGTATATTGACCATCACTTAAACCTGTAAATAAATTTCTGTTAACTTGGTTTGCCGTGTAGGTAGTTGTTGAACTTACATGTGTCAATACAATATTGAAAGGTGCTTTACCTCCATTAGGAGTAATGTTTGCACTACCCATATCATTACTACAACCAACATCTTTTGTTTCTATTGTCGCTAAAGTAATTGCTGCACTAGGTGATGTAATCGTAAATGATCTTTCTTGAATACATTCAGGAGTTCCAACTTGTGAAGCTCTCAAGATATAGCTACCTGCTGCTACCGGAATAGAAGCTGTTGTTCCTGTTCCTGTAAAAGTATCTGCATCATCTGTGCGTGTTGTGGCTGTTCCGTCGGCATTTAAAACTTCCCAGTTGAAGTCGCCAATATAAGTAGCATCGGTAAACGTTACCTCAATAGCGCCATCTGTTCCAAAACATACTAAATCAGAAAGTTTATTGACTTCAATATTGAATGTATTAGGGTCTTCTACGATATGAGTTCGTGTTATTTCACAACCCGTAGTTACATTCTTAATACCAATTGTATAGCTTCCTATTGCCAAGTTCGTAAATACGTTATCACCTGTTTGGTATGTTGTAGATGGTAATATTCTAAACTCAAAATTAGCAAGATTGGCGGTGGTGTTCGTAACTGTACTAGTTACATTAACAGTAATGTTTTCACCACTGTTTACACAATCTAAATCTCTGTCTACGTTAATTGTTGCATCAACAAAAATATCATAAGGATTTATGGTAACTAAGTGCTCGGCCGAACAACCTTTGTTATCATATACACGAACAATAATATCTGCACCAGCGGCATCAGTATGAGTATACGTTAAACTACTGCTGTTTTGAAGGATATCTGAAGTTGCATCATTTATAAATTCAAAGCGATTGTAAGTTCCGCTTCCACCATTAATAGTGCCTGGGTTTATGGTAATTGTAGCATTGTTGGTGTCGTTTCCGTTTGTACATGCAAATTGAACTGGAACAGGGGCGGTAAATGTGATACCTATATTTTCATCAACAATTATAGTTTTTACTGTAGTACAGTTATTTGGACCTCTAGCGGTGACATCATATGAACCACCTGGTAGACCAATGTAAGATTGTGTACCCGCATTCCAAGATGCAGTTGCAGGCATTGGGCTTAAGTCATAAGTTAACGGATTGTTACCATTATTTACCTGAACCAATTCTATGCTGCCATCATTAGCACCGGAACAACTAACTTCAATAGGAGTAGCCGTAAAATCTGGACGTATGGCCGCAGGAATAGTTACTGCAAAAGTTCTACTACAATTTGGAGAAGCAGTGCCAATATCATAAACATTTACGGTGTAAATTGTATCTATTGTATTGTCTGGTACGCTAACAGGTACATTCATTGTACCACCTGTAAGAGTTTGTCGTGTTTCAACATCATTTGATGAGCTATCAAGAATCTCAAACTCATAATTTCCAGAACCTGAAATACCTTCAATAGCTATTTCTGCCTCAAAACCGGCACCACAACCTAACTGTTGATCTAAGCTTGCAGAAGCTTGTAGGGTAGGATGAACATCTATATTTATTGTATCTGTACAACCAGTTTCATCTTTAACATACACATCATAATTACCTGCAGGTACTGTGTTATAGGTCCCGTTGTTGTTTTGGTATGTACTACCACCATCAATAGAATAAAGAATAGTTCCTGTACCAGTGGCATTAATAGTAACTGACGCATTTGTATCACAATTAGCAATTACCACATCAACAATAATTGGCGCGGCCGTAAAAATCATATTAACATCATTAAGAGAATACGAACAACCGAATTGATCTTCTACATCAACCGTATAAGTTCCTGCGGGAGAACCTGCCGGTATCTCTATAGGGTTATCGCCTGTTGCTGTTATATTAGCAAAAGGAGCAGGACCTGTAATGGTATAGAAGTAATTACCACCACCACCTTGTAGGTTGTCAATTAAAATTAACCCAGGGCTTTCACAAGAAATATCTTGAATAGATTGGGTGTCTCCTGTAATTTCATCCAACATTTCTAGAATCTCATTTTCACTTGCACTGATACATTGTGGTGTTCCGCCATTATATTGTTGTACTTCAATGTAGTATTCATTTTCTGGTAAGCTTATGATGTCAATGGTACTTGAAAAACTAATAATACCTCCACTTGATCTAACAATGTTACCATCAATATCATATAGAAACCATTCCATGTCAGGTTCTATGCTACCATCGGTATCTACAATAGTATAACTTATCTCTCCGTTACTTGAGCCTTCACAAGCCGGCGTGATAACTGAAGTAATATCCATAGGGTTGGTAATGATATCATTTACGTTAACACTACTTTGTCTTACACAACCAACGGCATCCCTAACATAGAACGCATAGGTTCTACCTGGTACTAAATTATTAAATGTGTGTGTGGTACCTGCGGCATACGGTGTAGTCCATCCGTTAACAGGAGTAACTAAGTTAAAGTTAGCTGGATCCTCTGAATATGTATATTCATAAGGTGCAGTACCATTTTGACCACGAACACTTACTTGAAGCTCATTACAATTTACAATGATCGGCAGTATAGTTATGTCCAGATCATCTAATGGAAAAGGAATTATTATTCTTGGTAAATCTGTCTTGCAGATGGTGTTTCCACTTCCATCTACCGTTCTTATAGAGGGTTCAACTTCTTGACCAGAGGTATAGCCCCTAAACTGATCAGATGTTTGCCAAGTTGTACCACCATCATCACTAAATTCTAGCGTGCCAATTGTGGTTGGATAATTTAGAATATCAAATCCGAAATCATTTGGATCACCTGTACATGCTATCGGAGTTCTACCTTCTGCATCGGCAGTTAATTCAATTGGTGCAGTTATTGTCACAAATTCAGTTTCTGAGCATCCTGCTTCGTCGGTAATAACAACTTCATAATTACCTGAACCAAGATTGTAATATGTTTTAGTGGTTCCTATGACATCAGTTTGTACTTGATCTGGTGTACCGTTAGTAACATCTACCAATCGGTAATCGAAAGGAGAAAGACCGTCATTGATGGTTACTTCAATATTACCTGTGCCATCATGACAATCTGGGTCTGTTGCTACTGCTGATATGTCCAATACCGGGTTGGCAGCAATAGTTTCGGTTACCATTGTCTGGCAAGCATCGGTAGCATTTGCCTTATCTCTTACGTAAATGACATAATCCCCAATATTTGCTAGCGCAATTGCTGCCGAATTACTAGTAGAGAAATCAGCATCAGTAACTGTATTCCCTGAAGGAATAAATGCATACATGAAATTGTTGTCTCCGCCTGAAGCTGTTGCCGTCAAACTACCATCGGCACATAAACTTGCATTTACAGGAACTACACTAAGAGAAATTGTGGGAGCTATGGTTATTGATTGAATAGCTGAAGCACAACCATATTGGTCATTTACCTCAACATCATATGTACCTTCAGATAGGTTACTAAATGTATATGTTACTTCTGTAATAGGAGAAGGTGTTTGCCAAGCTCCGCCATTAATTCTAAATGAGTAATTACCATTACCATCAGTAACAGTAGCGGTTACCGTACCGTTGTTTTGACCGTCATAACACTGTGTGGCTGTTAAATCAAAAGCAATAGTTTCTGGTTGAATTACGGTCACAGTAGAAACGGACACTGCCTCACAATTATTCTGATCTCTAACCCTAACATGATACTCGCCAGCTGGTACATTCAAGAATTGTGCTGATGTACTAAAAGCCCTAACCATAGTGTTATCGGTTAATTCTAATTGATATTCATACCCTGGTGTACCTTCTGTAGCAGATGCTTGTAAAGTGGCACCAGTATTAAAACAGGTGAACTCTGCCATTTGTTGAATATCTGCCGTTAACGCATTTGGCGATATTAAGGTGACTGTCGTCGCTGAGATTGCCGTACATGTATTATCGTCTATTTTTTCGACCATAATAGAATACGTACCATCTGCAAGGGTAGAAGATGTTGTAATTGGAGATGTTGTTTCCGTCGTCCAAGTTGTACCACCGTCTATGGAATATTGATATCCGAAAGCAGGGTCAAAATTTAAAACCTCAAAACGAATACTACCATTATCGCTACCGTTACATTTAGGGTCGGTACTACCTAAAATTGCTACTTCAAAAGTTTTACCAGATTCTACAATAACTGTAATGTCTTCAGTTTTCTCACATAACTCTGGAGTCTGCGAAGCCTGAATATCATCTAGTACCAAGAAGTTACCATTATCACTATCAAGATTGGTACGTAATACAACACCAACTGCAGTATTTGCACCAGGATCAAATGTAACTGTTCTCAAATGCCAGTCATCTGCATCGTTGTTTTGTGGAATAGCTGCTGTTGCTTGACTACTGATTACATTACCAGAACCATCAACTAATTCTACCAATACTTCTGGGTCGTTGCCTGAAGCATTATCTATTAAAATATTATATGCGTAGAATGATATGGTGATATCTTGATTGGCAAGAGCTTCTAATCCCGTTCTTGACCATAAAATATTATTATTGCCTGCTGATGTACTTACCCCAATTGCCATAAACCTACCATCTGTTATACCTGAATGGTCATTAGGACTTCTCCAAGAAGCATTTGGGTTGGTTATTCTGTTCGTAACAGCATATTCAGCATTTACAAGAATTCCTGCAGGACCTAAATTACAATCCGTATCTGTTCCGTTTTGTGGTTCATAACAATATCCTGCTCCTATTTCTGCTATCTGTGTAGTAACACCAGCTCCAAAATTTTCAAGGAATAATGTACTTTGATCAGCAGCTATAGAACTCGTATAACCTACTGTTATGGTTTGTGTACCAGAAGCGACATTGTTGAAAATATTGCTATCTAATGGAGTGTTATCCGTACCGTTTAATTTGTAGGTATATGTAAAGTCTGTGGTGTTTGATGGGGTAATTGTAACTACGCCGACTCCATCACATTCATATGTAATATCATTAGTAAAAGTAGGATCAATAGCAGCGCTAGGTACCGTAATTTCTAAATCTGTGAAACAACCTAAAGCATCTTTTATAGCTAATTGATAGGAGCCTGGAGTTAAACGTTGCTGGTCAACTGAAGAGAAAGTACCACCACCGTCAAAACTATATTGGTAGGGAGCTTGACCGCCACTACCATTTAAAATCTTTACTAGAGCATTAGGTGTTGCAGCGCCAGAAGTATCGCAAGATGCATCTTCTATAATAGAAGGTGATGCTGTTAATGTAAATGGTTGGGTAACTTCATATTCATAAGTCTCTATACAACCATTACCAGTTGTACCACTAGAATCCATAACTGTAATAGTATAATTACCGGCTGAAATGTTGTTGAAAAAGTTCTCTGTTTGGTAAGTAGTACCACCATCAAGACTATATTTATAAGGGGCATTACCACCAGATGCATTAATCGTCAATACAGCTGTAGAAGAATCTGCACAGGTAATAGCTGAGTTTGATGCACCAATTGCGATTGTACCCAAATCTTCCATTGTTACTATATTAGAGAAGCCATAACACCCGTTAGCATCTCTGATTACAAATATATATTCTCCATCTTTATTAGGTATATATGTTGAAGGTGTTCCTTCATATCCGAATAAAAATGTTGAATTTGATGTAAAATCAGAATCTGGAATAGTAGTTTCATCAGCATATGGAGCTATACCATCTTTACTATAAATTGCAAATTCATAATCCGTAGTTCCACCTGACGGAGTTAAGTTGATAACACCGGCGGTACATGTAATATTTTCTTGGTTTGTAGCTGTTAATCGTAGTTCAGGAATTTCGTCTACGGTAATAGTTTGCTCATCTGTACAACCATCTATAGTAGAGGTTACAATAACATAGTCATCTGCTGCAAGACCTGTAAATGTATGCGTGTTATCAGACGAAACTAAGTTGTTGGCTACCAAAGCTCCTTTGCCACCACTACCATTGTCAAAGTAAAGCTCATAGCTATACTCTGGCGAAACGTTTAAGGCCTGTATAGAAATTGTTCCCGTATCGTTACAATCAAAAGGGGTAGTGCTAGGGGTTACTTCAAAAATTCTTTCGGCAATACCAATTTCTTCAGTTTCGAATACACAACTGTTCTCTATTGGAGCACCCGTTGATGGATTAAGTTGTGCAATCTGTACTATATAGGTACCGCTAGTTGCGATAGCAAAATTCGGACCTTGACCAGCACTAAAAGGCACTGCGATAGAATTGTTTTCAACATCATATAACTGATAACCGTAACCGCTACCTAAATTAATTACTCTAATAGAACCTTCGGTGTCACAAATGATATCAGATGAATCTGGCTCAGGAATGTCTAAAGTATTTTGATAAGCATTGAAATAGAATCTACTAAAACATCCGCCTTCATAACCGATAACCACTCTATATTTACCACTTTCTGTTACCGTAAAATTATCGGCATCTGTTTCTTCGTTCCATGTCCATCCACCATTAGAATTTGCACAGTTATCACTTACATCGCCACAAGTAGCAACATTACAACTGGTCTCATCAAGTTTTTCCCATTTAATGGATAAAGCATCGGTAATACCTAATTGAATAAATGCACTATCAGTATCACCACATAGAAATATATGGGGCATATCACTATTATCATTGGAACAAGAAACTGTTTCACCCTGAATATCATTATCAGGGTTACTATCACTATTTACTTGATTTAAGTAACTGATAATTGGGTTGGTCTGTGTTTCTCCATATCTTTCTACGGTGATTAATTCAGTATGACTGGCACACCCTGCCGTTGATGTTTTTTCAACAATATAATTACCTACAGTTGTTACGGTCAACGTGTTTGAAGTACCGTCATTTAAAATAGTATCTCCAGAATCTATGGCTCCATTATTATTCGTATCTATTGCCCAAGTGTAGGTGTCAAAACCTAAACCTGCAGAAAGTGTTCCACTAGCACCACAAAGTTCTACGGTACGTGCAACATTACAATTTGCCAATGCGTCAGAAACATTGTTAGCCGCTACTTCTAAAGTAGTGGTACAAGCACCTGCAGGGTTACTGCCATCTTCATCTGAAAATGTATTAGTGTTCAGCGTACCTTGATATTCTGCATAAGCGTGATTCTCTAATTGAGAAGCACAGGCAGCAACAAACTCAGAACAGTCACCTGCGACAGAAACAGTCATTTTAATTTTATATTCTGGATCACCTATTTGAACTAAATCATTTGGGATTGCGAACTCTATAGTTCGCGTACTTTCTATATAACTACTAGTAACACCAGGTGCATCATCAATATTAATATTGTCTAGATTTACATTATCTGGTAGTATATTTTTTATGGTGAAATCGGTTGCATCGTCATCACCTGTATTTTGAAATCTTAATACATAATTGTAAGTGTCTCCTAAATCAACATCTTGTCCATTGATATCGGTACCGCCCAATAATTCAGATGTATTGCCCAATACGATTACTGGTGCAAATACTTGGTTGTAAGATGCTGCATTTATGGTACCATCTGTTGGGTCAACTACAGGAACTCCTGTACCATATTCTCCGCCATCACCACCGTCAGTGGCATCGTTTTTATAGAACTCGTTGGCATCGCTACAACCATCATCGTCACTATCTAAATCTAACGAATCTGGGTAGCTATCACTATCGGAATCACAACCTGCGGTTAAAAGATTACCTCTCAATACTGTAGGTCCTTTTTGTTCTTGGCCTATGGTAACTGAATTGGCACCAGATGTATTCCAAGAAATTGTATTTGCAGGTGTATCCAATACCATTACTTCGAGAGGGCTGCTGGTGGTTCTTTTTGCGAAAAGTTCAAATTTTCCATTTTGATCAATGATAACTCGCAATACCGGATTACCAATAGATCCACTAATAGTCCAAATATTTGGATTGCCATTTTGCCCATACCTTGTGCCATCTAAGAATCTAACAGTATTGCCAGCGGTATTAATTTCAAACTGCACTTCTCCCGCAACATCATTACCGTTAATATTTAGGGTAAATGAATTGTCTAACTCATAAATATCAAGAATCAAGTAATTATTAACACTCAGTAATTCGCTGGTTACGGTGTTACCGTTGTTTATATTAACAGATAATGTTTCACACTCATCTTCATCATAAATACCGTCATTGTCGTCATCTAAATCGATTATGTCAATGATACCGTCTTTATCAAAATCGTTATGTACAAGAATATGTGCAGATGTATTATCTTCTGTAATGTTTGCGTCTATTTGGTCTTGTGTATTATATGCTGTGTTCGTTAAACTTACTAAAGGAAGCGTATCAATTTCGTTTCCTGTTACCTCTAGAGTTAAAAATGCAACTTCTCCTGGTTCCAATGTACCAATATTCCAAACACTTCCGTTGAAAGACCCGGTAATTGTTGATGCTTCCATTAAAGTTAAACCGTCAGGGATATTATCTGTTATTTGTAAATTGGTAATATCATTAAAGTATAAGTTTTCTGCCCTAATTGTAAAAGTGGCAGTTTCTCCTTCAATTATTTCAGGTTTGTCAACTGTTTTTTCAATTTGAACATCTGGTTCACAATAGAAAATTTTAATGGTTTGTGAATCGTAGGTACAAGGTCCTTTTGTTCCTCTTACATAGTAGTCACCTGCAACTGTTGCTGCATAATCGAAAGCATTAGCTCCGGGTATGGCTTCGCCATCAAAAAACCATTGGTAAGCATCAAAATTATCATCTGATGCTTCAAAAATGCTTGACCCAGCAAAACATTCTCCTAAGGTACCCCCATTAATCTGTAAAACTACTTCTGGTACGGTGTCAAAACCTGAGAAATAACCGGCAACACCTTGTGCACCATTATACCCAAAAAAACCAATGGCCATCGGTCCGGTTGATGTTACGCTGATATTTCCATCAAGATTAGGTATGTAGAACGTTTTCCAATCGTCTGATCCGGCTACAGGGTCAGAAGCTGGTTTTGAAATTTCAATTCCGTTTTCAAATACCTTAACATTGGCGTCTGTAGTGTTAACAGATGCAATAATCGTTAATCCACCGGTTACAGTTGTTCCTGCAATATTTCTAATATCAGGTATATTGTCCATTACATCTGGTAACAAACAGTTGACAGGGGCAACAAAGTTTAGACCTTGAGTATATAAATTGCTTGATCCTGCCATAGATTGATAAGCATATACATCTTTAGATGTTTGAACAAGTAAATTTGCACCAACAGAGTTTGATGAATAATGGTTACTCGGAATCTTATAATATTCGCCATTATTAATTGTGGCTATGGGAGTAGTGCTTCCGTTTACGAATATTTGTGTGTTATCTGCGGTTGCGATGATTAAAGGAAATTCAGTAAGACCGTTAGTGTTTCCGTTTCCTCTAATAAATACATATTCTTTCCCTAATTTATTAATAGGTACTGGTTGATCTATACCTGCATCTCTGTGACTTTGGTTATCTTGACTACCGAAATTTATAGAACCATTACTTATAACGATATCTTTTGTTGAAACTATGGATGCACCGATCCAACCATCTTCATGAGCTTTGGTGTAATTAGTTCCTATGTAGGTTTCATAGACAAAAGATTCGTTTGCATTTAAGGTTATGGTATGTGAATTGGCTGTAATACCTGCCCTATTGGTACCTACTCTAAATTCACAACCAGGGTCATAACCAGATAATACAACAGTAGTATTGTCTTCTGTTGCCATAATACCCAAGGTATTGGACTTGGAAGAATGCGTACCTTTGTTAGGCACACCGCCCCATTTGAAATTAGTACCCATTGCCTGCCTACCTTTGGCTGTTAACGATGCAGCTTGTGAACCAGATTTACCTCTGTAGTTTACATAGAATTTTTCTCCGCCAGCAGATATAAATCGCAAACCACTGTTGTTCAATACTACTCCGGTATTATTGTTGTCTACAAGGGTAATATTATTATCTCCATTGCCTAAAGTCCAAACACCTGGGTTAAGATTATCTATAGTTATAGTTCTTTCAACGGTGTTAGAAGTACCTCGATACACATAAACATTGAAAGGTGTGGTTTCTGGTGTAGATAAATATATTGCTTGGTTCTGTATACCTGCGTTGTTTTGACCCTGCTTCATTGGTGGTAAATAATGAAGATCACTTAATTGCGCAGTACCCAAAAATGAGCTGAAAGCAATTAGAAAAAATAAGAGAAATTTAATATTCGATTTTATCTGAGTAATCATTGGTATGGTTTCAAGTAGTACTATAAACAAATAAAGCCCGCTTTTTTCTCTTGGCTAAAAAAATGTTGTATACACGCGATATATGTTGCTGTAAGGGTAAATTCTATATACTTGATGAATTATATTGGGTTGAATTGTTTATTTTGGAAGTAAATTTGAAGCATGTCAGAAGAAAGATTGATGTCAAAGAAAAAACCTGCTTATCCTGTAAGTGAGGCTTTAGATGGCTATTTAGAACACTATAGCAGAAAGATTGAAATACCCATTTTCTACGACGATTTACTTCGTTTTTCTGGGTCAGTTGTAGTGTACGATAAAAATGATGAAGATACCCTTTGGGTACGTGCGTATTATTCAGAATTCGATAGGCAAGAAATAGATGATAGTTTAAAGAAAGTTTATTCTATTTTACATTCTGATGGAAGCGATAATATTCATCAATATTTGAATGTTGATGCTGTTGATTTCTGTACGTTCGGTAATTCTAAGCCTTTTAGAATTAAGATAAGAAATATTTTGAATGATAATTTTACCTATTTCTACATAAAAAAAACGGATGCATCTCGTATTTATGGCTTAGAATTGGAGCATATGCTTTCGCCATACAACCTAAACTTTTTGGTGTATAAAGACACCTTGATCGAAGAGCATATTGCAGGTATACCTGGTGATGAATTTATCAAGCATAATTTGCCGCAATGTACACCACGTGAAAAAGCACAATTGGCAAAAGAATTCGTAAAATTCAATGAACGTTGTATGATCCGCTTGTTGGGAGATATGCGCTCATATAATTATGTGATAGTACCTACACATGATTTTGACCACGTGGTGTATAAAATACGTGCCATCGATTTTGATCAGCAATGTTTTGAAGGGAAATTGAAAGTTTACAGACCTCAATTTTTTAAGGAAAATTACCAAATGGTAGAATTGGTTCGAAAAAAACTAACCCATGATTCTGTTGATCAATATAAATTAGAAGAACGTTCGATGGTCGCCAAGAGAATTCTAAGTTCTGGAAACAGAATTAAAAAATTACGAGCTATCTGTAAAACCGATGAAATTTCTACACCAGAAAATATTGCGATGCTAAGAGAACAGATTGAAGTTCTTACGATGGATATGGACTTTCAGACCTGTAAAACTATGGGCGAAGTACTAGATCTAGCGCTTAATTTTGTTCGTAGAAATTATGAAGATGTAAGTGTTAAACAAATCATAGAACACAATATTAAAATCAATAACTAAAAGATATTCGAGTAGTCAGGTATTTAAAAAGCCCTCTATTATCTTAAGAAAATAGAGGGCTTTTTGCTTGTTAAGAGCTTAGCAAATTTAAGAAATTCTAACTCTTTTGTTCTTTGTTAAAGTATACCAAGTAGTAATACATTTGTCTTTCTTCATCCCAGCCTTTTTCTACAAACTTCTCTGCAGACTCGGGGTTTATGAAGTCCATTTTAATCTGAATATTGGTATCTAAATTAATAACGTTCTTTATCTTTTTACGAGCATCTGAAACTGCCTTATTTGCAATATCAAATGTAGAAACATCTTCAATACTGAACTTCGGACCTTTTTCTGTCTTGTAGTGCTTAAACTCTGGTATCAACTCCGGATTTTCCATTACTTCGTTCAAAAAAGTAGATTCTTCAAAAGAATCATTTTTTGCAAAATGGTTTACCGCACGGTTCATGAACAATACCTCTTGTTGTTTATCTTCTGCTGGTAATACAACATCTTTTGCGAAATTCTGACAAAATTTCAGATAGTTTTTAGTTTTGAAGTTGTCATCTGAAAGTGGGTCTACACCCAAGAAGTTTTCAATCCAATATTTAGTATCGTACTTATTACTATCGACAGAAAGTACCTTATACCCTTCTTCTTTATCAACATTGAAGATCAAACAACCCTTATCTAATTTATTGATATTGATACCTTGTTGAATAACGATATCTAAATTGCTGTTTTTTTCTTCGAACTGAATAAAATCGTGTTTTAACTCACTCTTAAAAATACCAATCGCATCTACTTTTTTGTTATCTAAAAGTAATCCAGAAAGAAAAGTAACATATACTTCTCCACTTTTAATATGTGGGTGGTTAGATTGCTCAAATAATAAAGAGGCTACTTTTTTTGAATTTAAATGTGCTTTAGAAGGGTCTTCAAAAACTTCACTTACAATTTTATACAATTCGTTGAATTCAACATCAACTTCATTAGCTAATTTATAGTAGTTCTCTTCTTTTTCTCTAAAAGGTTTAAAAAAATATTCTTTTAGTAAACCAGTCGTTTCATCGTTAAGTCTAAAGGGCTCTTCTGATAGAAAAACACCTTCATTCTTATTCTTGTTACCAACTCTATGTATAGAAATACTTTCAATTTGGGTTGCATATAGGTTAATCATAAAATGTTCTAAATTAAATGGTTAGTAAGCTAAAATGTGTTTTTTACTCAAAATTTAGTTCCAATTTTCATCGAAATCTAAATCATCGTAATTATCAAAAGTATCATCAAAATCGAAGGCACTATTCTCCGCTTCAAAGTTTTTTTCAGGGGGAGTTTCTGGTAGCTCACCAAATGTAAAAAGTACGTTAGGGTAAGCACGACCATCTTCATTCTCTTGAATATCTGCAAGCTCAACGAAAAACGTCCACATGTTCATGAAGTCATAAACGTAGATTAGTTTAGGGTTGTTCTCGGTCATTATATCCTCTAAAAAGGTTTCGTTCATTAACCGTACATCAGAACCAGATTCGCTCATATCAAAAAGCGCAATCTCTTCGTCTTGTTTCCACTCTTCATCACATGTATAAAAAGAAGCCATTTCATTACCTAAAAAACCAAATGCCTGAGTAATTGCATTATGAAATTCTTCTAACGAATTATGGGACTCAATCTCTAAATCTCTGAAAATATCTTCTTCAGCATCTAGAATTACACGAATTTTATAAATCATACCTTAATTTTTGCGGGAGGGCAAAGTTACGAAGTTTTCGAGTCTTTTCTAGGCATTAATGCATCTAAAAGTATGTAGAATTGAACTCCGAATAGAATAGAGGCTATTACAAGATGTAACGGCTGACTAGCAAAAGGGAAATCTAAATAATTCATGGCAATACCCGTAAATACTTCAACTACTAGTAAAAACAAGACCCAGTAAATTTTAAAGTGCCCTAGATCTAACTTTGTAATTCTATATGCTAAGAAAACGTTTACTAAAATGACAATGATAGAAAATGAACGGTGTATATAAAATAGTACTTCTGGATTTCTCAACCAATTATCTCTTGCATCATAGCCAAAAATGTCTATTTGCTCATCGATAAATTGTCGTACTTGTGTACCCATAGCAATTTGAACAAGTGTCAATGCAATTGCTACAATGCTGATATTCAATACCAACTTATCGTATCTAATTCGTTTATTCTCTTCGTTTGCTAAATAGATAATATAAAGTAACATCGCTACAATTACCAATGCCATAAGCATATGAACGGTGATTTTAGCGGGTTCTAAAACGGAGTATACCACAGTTGCACCTAGCCAAGCTTGAAAGACCATGCCTACAACCACTAACCATGATATTATGGGTATCTGCTTTTTCCTCTTCCAAAATTTAATTGACATTATGGCCAAAAGTAAGGTGGCAAGACCTGCCAATGCTCCCAATAGCCTATTAATATATTCGATCCACGTGTGCCACGGATTAAATTCTGCATAGTCATGTTTGGTATACGCCTCCCAATTTCCTGAATTGAATGAATCTTTTGTAGTGAATGATTTTTTAGAAACCTGTAAAGTTTCGCCATAAATAATTACTTGACCTTTTTCAAATAATCGATCTGGTTGCCATTGTATTTCTGTTACCTCTGTTGGTGGTATATAGTAACCAAAACACTTGGGCCAATCTGGGCAGCCCATTCCGCTACCTGTCATTCTAACAACAGCACCTGCGACAATCACTAAATAAACTAATACCAAAGATATTTTGGCAATTTTTCTAAATGTAATATCCATAAATCATATCGATTCTATTTTGTACTCTGTAAACCTAATTCAGCACCTTTAAGATACATAAATTTCTGTGCCGCTTTATATTCATTTGGTATTTCTCCTTCTAAAATCGCTTCTTTAATTGCTTCTTTTATAATTCCAATTTCCTTCGACGGTTTTAATGAAAAAGTTTCCATTATTTCTTCTCCACTAATTGGTGGTTGAAAGTTTCTAATATGATCTCGAGCTTCTACTTCTTCAATCTTTTGACGAACAATTTTAAAATTTTGATGGTATTTACGTTGCTTCTTCGGATTTTTAGTAGTGATATCTGCCTCGCACAAAGTCATTAAATCTTCTACGTTGTCACCAGCGTCAAAAATCAATCTACGTACGGCAGAATCCGTCACATAATCTTCAGATAATATAATTGGTCTTGAACTCATTAATACCATCTTTTGAACAAATTTCATCTTCTCGTTCAATGGCATACGCAAGCGCTTGAATAATTTAAAGACCATTTTGGACCCTACGAATTCATGCCCGTGAAATGTCCAGCCAATTTTTTTATGGAACCTTTTAGTAGGTGCTTTACCTATATCATGTAATAGGGCTGCCCAACGTAACCATAAGTCATCCGTGGCTTCAGAAATATTGTCTACAACTTCTAGCGTATGCCAAAAATTGTCTTTATGTTTTTGCCCCTCTATTTCTTCAATACCTTGTAACGCGGTAAGTTCTGGTAGAATTAATTCTAACAATTCTGTTTTATGCAGTAAAGAAAATCCTAAAGAAGGCTTTTTACACAACATGATTTTATGAAGCTCGTCTAAAATCCGTTCATTAGAAACAATTTTTAGGCGGTCTTTATTTTCGGTAAGAGCCTGTAATGAGGGTAGTGCTATCTGAAAATCTAATTGGGTAGCAAAACGTATTGCCCGCATCATGCGCAAAGGGTCATCTGAATAGGTAATACCTGGCTCTAGGGGAGTTTTGATTATCTTATTCTCTAAGTCGGCAATACCGCCAAAAGGGTCAAGTAGCTCTCCGTAGTTCGATTTGTTCAATGAAAGAGCCAAAGCATTAATAGTGAAATCTCTTCTTTTCTGATCGTCCTCTAAAGTGCCATCTTCGACAATAGGTTTTCGACTATCGCGTTGATAACTTTCTTTACGTGCACCAACAAATTCAAGTTCAATACCATCACTTTTGATCATGGCGGTACCAAAATTCTTAAAGACCGATACCTGGGGTTTGCCTTCTAATTTAGAAGCAACTTTTTCGGCTAGCTTAATACCGCTGCCAATGGCAACAACATCTATATCTTTAGGTATGTTACGTTTTAAAAAATAGTCTCTTACAAAACCTCCAATAACATAACATTCTACAGAAAGTTCTTCTGCAGCTTCTGAAATAATCTTGAAAATTGGGTTGTTTAAAGCGTCTGTATAGCTCTCTTGCATGTTCTTAATCTCGAATAATCTTCACCGTACCATCATTAGCAAGTCTAATAATTGACGAGGCAGAGTTATTCTGTTTCTCACGATGCAAATTTACCACATAGTCTACACCTTTTAAAATGGCTGAATCTATATTTTGGAAAGATTTTGGAGTACTTTGTCCAGATACGTTGGCAGAAGTAGATACAATTGGCTTTTTGAATTTACCGATCAAGTATTTGCAAAACTTATCTGATGCTACTCTAATAGCTAAGGTATCGTCCTCTGCTATTAAGTTTTTTGCCACACCTCGGGGTTTGTCGAATATTATGGTCGTCGGCTTTGTAGAAAGGTCAATAATGTCATACGCGAGATCAGATACCTTTTCAACATGCTTTTCGAGCATGGCATCATTGGCAACTAAACATATCATTGCCTTACTATCATCGCGCTGTTTTAATTTATATACCTTTTCTACAGCTTTTTCATTTGTAGCATCACAACCAATGCCCCAAACTGTATCGGTAGGATAGAGTATGAGTCCGCCATTTTCTAAAACTTCTATGCATTTGTTGATTTCCTCTGTCATTTGTATTTTGCTTGTATTATAGAAAATTTTCTGGAGTAATGTTAAAGTAGTTAGTTATCGCCATCCATTGGGTCCTGTTCTTATCGTTTCCAATATTCGTCTTTTTGAGCGATTGTTTTTGTGATCCAATGATGGGTATAGGTGTTTTGGCCTTATTCTTGGCTTGAACAGATATTGTTCCTTCTAAAAAAGCCATTACTTTAAACCAAAGGTCATCTGCTTTTGGTGCCAATTCTAAAAACAAAGTTGAATCGGTTACCTTTTTAGAAAGGCTTTTGGGTGGATACAAAACCCCTTCAGCACCAATAGGTATCACAGCAGATGTATTTAACCTTAATCCTTTACTAAAAGTCCAACTTTTGTACGGTTGTAATTCTCCAACATTATTATAAGTTATATATCTAGTCTGATTAGCTATAATTTTATATGGATGTGATTGATGTTCTTCAAATAATAATTTAAGCCAATTAGTTCTATATATCATATCATCATCACAAGTGACGATAATATCATTTGGGAATAATTCTAGACTGTGAATAAGCTTTCTATGAGAACAAGTCAAATCTGAATACATGATTTCAAATAAACTACTTTCTAAAGTTGCCAGTTTTTTTGGTATTTCATTTTTCAAGGAATGATTTAACCATAAAATAATTTTTTTTGGTCTTACATCTTGATTTAAAAGACTTCGTATAGTTAAATGAAGTGTGCCTAACCTTGAGGGAATGGAGGTTAAAGAGACTATTACCGGTATTTCCTCCTTTGGTTCAGATACCATATTATTAGAAGAAAGAGCTAATAGTCTAGCTGAATTGTAAATTGATACAGGTATTTCTTTTAACTTCATTTTACAATGCTGTAATTTGCCACTTTATTAAGAGACAGTCTTTTCTAGCTCAAAGATAGATAAGAGTTTTATATTTTTGCAGTAATTTGAAACCTAGCATGGAGATTCCTAAAATAAGTATCATAGTAAGTACATATAATGCCGAAGAGTGGTTAAAGAAGGTACTTTGGGGCTTTGAGCAACAAATTTTCAAAGACTTTGAAGTTGTTATCGCCGATGACGGATCGAAGGCACCTACTAAAGAATTATTGGCTGAGATGGCCGAAAAGGTTCATTACCCAATAGTGCATGTTTGGCAAGAAGATGATGGATTTCAAAAATCTCGCATACTTAATAAAGCGGTTACCGCTTGTTCTGCAGATTATATTATCATGACCGATGGTGATTGTATACCTAGAGAAGATTTTGTTCAAGTACACTATATCAATAAACAACCAGGTTATTTTATATCTGGCGGTTATTATATGCTACCCATGAATATTTCTAAATTGATAACCCTAGATGATATTGAAAAACAACGTTGTTTCAATATTCAGTGGTTAAAGGAAAAGGGAATACCGCAAACCTTTAAGAACAATAAGTTAACTGCACGTGGTATTATTTCTAAAGTATTGAACTGGGTTACTCCAACAAATGCAAGTTGGAACGGACATAACTCTTCTGGGTGGAAAAAAGATATTGAAAATGTAAACGGATTTGATGAACGCATGCAATATGGCGGTCAAGATAGAGAGCTTGGGGAACGTTTGTTTAATTTTGGTTTGAAATCTAAACAGTTAAGGTATAGTGCAGTCTGTGTGCATTTAGACCATAAAAGAGGGTATAAAACACCTGAATCTATTGCAAAAAATGTAGGTATAAGAAATGCGACTAAAAAGGAAAAAAGCGTGTGGACGTTCTACGGCATTACTAAGTAATACGCTAACTCATTTTTTTGCTCCAATCTTTTTAGTTCATTATAACGTTCTAAAACGCCCAATGAATTTAAATAACAGATTGTGAAACCTTTTTTACCGTCAAGTATACCAAGACGTAAAATGTAGTGATTAAAAAATTTCCAGCTGGTTTTTAAAAGCATCATTGCATAGCTAAATTTCTTTTCTTTATAAAAAGATTCAATAGCCTTTAAACGACCATATTTTAGCATTTTACCTTTGTAATCTTCGTAATTCTTGTAACAGTAGTGGGTCAGTTTTTCATTTAAAATTCCAGAAGTACCATCAACGTCTAATGTTTCATGAACTATTTTACAATCGGAAAAAGCAGCTTTACTTTTTCTAAAAAGTCTGTAGTTTTTATCTGTTTGCCATCCGCTGAAATTCAATTTTTCATTTTTGAACATGAATTGTCTGTAAAACCAGAAAGCGGCAATTTCAGTGTCGCTTGAAATGGTTTCCGTAATTTCATTTTGTAAAGTATCAGAAACAATTTCGTCAGCATCTAAAAATAGAACCCAATCATTTTTAGCTTGTTTTAAGGCAAAAGATTTTTGAGCGGTAAAATTTTCGAACGGATTTTGAATGACTTTTACCTTAGGGTGGTCCTTTAAATATTCATAAGTTCCGTCAGTACTGAAAGAATCAACTACAATAATTTCATCGGCAAAAGAAACTGAATCAATACACTTTTCAATGTACCCAATTTCGTTATACGTAATTACTAATGCGGTAAGTTGTTCTTTTTTGGTAATCATACAATCCAATTTGATAGGTTTGCTCTAATCGGAGCGAACAAAGTTATAACAAAAAAAGGATTAAAAAATTGTGTTAAGAAGTAAATTCTTACATAACTGAAATCCAATTGTGTAGCTCTGTTGAATTTATAAGAGGGTGTATTTTGGAATGGTTGCGTTTAATTATCAAAAAGTTTTTTAGTATTTGCTAACTCATTATTTTAGATTTTGTGCAGATTATAATACAACTATCCTATAAGCATGTAGCTCAAAATAATTAAGTTCCTGAAATCCTTTTTGTTATATAAATAATCCGCACAAAATTTAAATCATTTTGTACGGATTAACTGTTGTTATCTAGAAAAGACTATTATTTGATGGTATTTTTTTAATAAAATGCGTTCAAAAATTAAACCGCTACATCATACTCTCTAAGTGCATCGTTCAATGATGTCTTTTTGTTCGTGCTTTCTTTTCTTTTTCCAATAATTAATGCACAAGGTACTTGAAATTCACCTGCAGGAAATTTTTTGGTATAGCTACCCGGTATCACTACTGAACGGGCAGGTACAACACCTTTGGTTTCTACGGGATTTTCACCTGTAACATCAATTATCTTCGTGCTCATTGTTAAAACAACATTTGCGCCTAATACAGCTTCTTTCTCAACTCTAACACCTTCAACAACAATACAACGAGAGCCAATAAATGCACCGTCTTCTATAATTACCGGTGAGGCTTGTAACGGCTCAAGAACACCACCGATACCGACACCACCACTTAAGTGTACATTTTTGCCAATTTGTGCACAACTACCAACTGTTGCCCAGGTATCTACCATAGTACCCTCGTCTACATAGGCACCGATATTTACATAACTAGGCATTAGAATAGTACCAGATGAAATGTATGCTCCATGTCTTGCAACGGCATTTGGTACCACACGAATTCCTTTTTCTTTATAACCTCTTTTTAAAGGCATTTTGTCGTGGTATTCAAAAATACCAGCTTCTAAGGTTTCCATTTTTTGAATAGGGAAATACATTACTACCGCTTTCTTTACCCATTCGTTAATCTGCCATCCGTCTTCTGTTGGCTCGGCGCATCTTAATTTTCCTATATCTAAAAGGTTAATTACCTCTCTTATGCTGTCTTGGGTTGCAGATTCCTTTAGAAGGTCTCTATTGTCCCATACTTTTTCTATTTGTGCTTGTAATTCTGTCATTTTCATAAAATTTTCTCAAATATAAGTTGAAGTACAGTAATTCCCCATGCGCAAGGACACATATAACAAATTATCCTTTATTTTTGCCAAAAATTAAGTTTGGGAAAGATTCTTGCAATTGATTACGGAGAAAAACGAATTGGCTTAGCGGTTACCGATGATATGAAAATGATAGCATTCGGATTAACGACTGTTGCCACTACCGAAATCTTCGAATATTTAACCGATTATATTTCCAAAGAAAAAGTGGAGACTATTGTTGTTGGCGAGCCTAAACAAATGGATAATACCGCTTCTGAATCTGAAGAGCATATTGCTCCGTTCTTGATAACTTTGGCAGAGAAATTTCCTGCTATTCCTATTAAAAGGCATGACGAGCGGTTTACATCTAAAATGGCTTTTCAGACCATGTTAGATAGCGGATTAAAGAAGAAACAAAGAAAGAACAAAGCATTAATCGATGAGATTAGTGCAACAATTATCTTACAATCATATTTAAGTATAGCTTGAATTTTATGTGGATAAGGGAGGAAATTTTTATAAAACGTAAACTAAGGCAAACTTTTAATTCTTATTACAGTAAAAGGGATATTACTAAATTAAAGAATAATAATTTTGTTTTAATTTCAAGAAACTGTTGGGGAGGTCAAGCATATCAATGGCTAGGGTTGCCTTATAATTCCCCCTTTATTGGGTTGTTTTTATATGGGCAATGTTATATGAAATTGCTACGTAATTTTGATTCTTATATGCAAAAGGAATTTATTGAAATTTCAAAATATGCAGATGCGTATAATAACCATCCAATTGCGCTTTTAGGAGATGTTGAAATACATTTTCAACATTATCAAAGTATTGATGAAGCCCAAGAAAAGTGGAACAGAAGAAAGCAAAGAATGTTAGAAATTTCTAAGGATAATTACTTTTTCACTATATGTGATCGAAGAGAAGTTTCTCCTTCAGATATCAAGGAGTTCCATGAAATGAGTTTCAAGAATAAACTTTCTTTTTCTTTTGATGAAATAGAGGGTTTAACTAACCACCAGCATATAAAGTTTAAAAGAGATCTAAGCAAGAATAACGGACGTCCGCCGAACGGAAAAAAAAGATTTAAGCTTAGCTTTTTGTATTTTGACCTTATTTATTGGTTAAATGAAGAAATTGTAATTAGAACTAGATTTAAAGATTAAAAATGATTTTACCTATAATTGCATACGGTGACCCCGTATTAAGAAAAGTTGCGGATGATATTGATAAAGACCATCCAAAACTGAATGATTTGCTGGCTAACATGTGGGAGACCATGTATAATGCTAGTGGTGTTGGGCTTGCGGCTCCACAAATAGGATTGCCAGTTCGTATATTTTTGGTAGATACTACCCCCTTTTCTGGTGATGAAGATTTGACTGAAGAAGAACAAAAACAGTTAGACGGCTTTAAACAAGTATTTATTAATGCTACTATAGAGGAAGAAACAGGTGAAGAATGGGCTTTTAACGAAGGTTGTTTAAGTATACCCGATGTTCGCGAAGATGTTAGCAGAAAAGGAACGATAAAAATCACCTATTTAGATGAGAATTTTAAAGAGCATGTAAAAACCTTTGATGGTTTATTGGCTCGTGTAATTCAACACGAATATGATCATATTGAAGGTGTCTTGTTTACAGATAAATTATCTGCACTAAAAAAGAGAATGTTGAAAGGAAGATTAACTAATATTTCTAAAGGAAAGATTAGTGTAGACTATCGCATGAAATTTCCTGCGATGAAAAAAGGACGTTAAAATGCCTTTATTATTAATAGAAAAGTGTAATATTTGTCCACTTAAAATTTTAAAATAGTTTATGAGGTTAGAGAAAATTTTATCAGTTGCAGGGAAACCAGGTTTATATAAATTGATTACGCAAACTAGAACAGGTTTTGTAGCTGAGTCTTTATTAGATGGAAAAAGAATAACAGTAAGCTTACGTAGTAGCGTTAGCGTATTGTCTGAAATAGCTATTTATACACTTGAGGAAGAAGTCCCTTTAAGAGATGTGTTCAAGAAAATACAAGAGAAGGAAAATGGTGGTAAAACATCAATCGGTCATAAAGAAGAGAAAATTAAATTAGAAGAATACTTTTTTGAAGTACTACCTGACTACGATGAAGATCGTGTTTATGTAAGTGATATTAAAAAGGTTATTCAATGGTATAATATTTTAACTGAAAATAAGATTACCGACTTTTCAAGTGAAGAAGTTGAAAATGAAGAAGCTACCAAAGAAGAATAGTCTAACTCTTATAATATAAATATAAAAAGCCCTTTTAGGGCTTTTTTTTTGTTCAAAAATCAATGGTAAAGCAATTTCAATTAATTACATAAGCTGCTCATCTACAGTTTTTTGTCATTCATCTATACCTTTCTCTTATACAACTAGTATCAATTGAATTAAGATATTAAATGCTGCAAATTTGTGGTATAGCTAAATAGTCTAAACAAAATTTGAGTGTTATGAATGTAAATCATTTTGAAATTGATTGTGAATTGAAAAGTGCTTTTTTCGAAAATGCATATTCGCCTTTCGTGATTTTAGACAGAGAAATGAATTTTGTTGATATAAACCAAGCTAGTGTAGATACGATTGGTATTGAAAAAGAAAATTTTATAGGAAAAAACATTCTTGACATATTCCCATATTTAGAGGGTACAAAGAGATATGATGATTATAAAAATGTAATAGAAACAGGTGTGCCAATTGGCTTTGACGAACTGTTCTTCAAAGGTGAATTTTCAGAATATACCTTTATGATTAGGGCTTTTAAAATTGGAGATCACCTTGGTATAACAACACTTGATGTAACCAATGTAATTGATACGGTTCAAAAATTAAAAACTACTAAGGCTTCATTAGTAGAAGTCAATGAAAATCTAAAAAAGAAAAATCAAGAGTTAGAAGATTTTTCATTTGTAGCAGCTCATGATCTAAGAGCCCCGCTAACCAATTTAAAGAGTCTATTGCGAATGGCTTTAGAATCTAATCTTCCCGCTAATGAAGTTATGCCTATCGTTGAAAAAATGAATGTGGTCACCAAAGTAATGTGTGATAAGATTACTGCTTTAAATATGGTGATTGCTACAAAAGCTAATTTTGGCGCACCTAAAACAACGTTAGAGTTTTCAGATGTTATCGGTAAATTAAAAACTAGTTATTCTAAGGAAATTATAGAATGTAGAACAATCATAAAAGAAGATTACTCAGCATGCCCTTCAATTAATTATAACAAGTTACAATTAGAGACGATTCTTCAAACCCTTATTTCAAACGCTCTTCAGTATAGGCATCCTAAAAGAAAACTGAACATAAAAATTGAAACAAAAGAAGTCAATGGCAAAGTTCAATTGTCGTTCAGAGATAACGGACTAGGTTTTGAACAGGAATTTTCTGATAAAATTTTCAGCTTATTTAAACGCTTACATACGCATGTAGATGGTTTAGGTGTCGCACTGTACATCATGAAAACTATCATCGGTGAAAACTGTGGCGAAATTGATGTAACAAGTCAAGTAAATAAAGGAACAGAGTTTATCATAATTTTTTAAATAAATAATCACAACCATAATAAAACTCCGCAAAATGATACGAATATTAATAATTGAAGACGACGAGGTAACGAACTTTATAGCTAAAACAAACCTAGAGAAATTTGGATATAAAAACATTACCATCGCCTTAAACGGTCAATTAGGACTTGATTATTTACAAACCAATACCTGTCCTGATATAATTCTTTTGGATATCAATATGCCTGTTTTAGACGGATGGGATTTTCTTGATAAGGTAAACGAATTGAATCTATGTTCAGATATACCTGTTGTTATAACTACATCTTCATTTAGGGATGATGATAAATTAAAGGCAGATGGTTATCATAATATTATAGAGTATTTAGAAAAACCTATAAACTTTCAGCATTTAAATACTGTTCTGGCTAAGTTAAAATCGAAAAAAATTGAGTTGTAATTAAAAATCCTTGATTTTATAAATCAAGGATTTTTGTTATGTAGTGTAATTACTTAGTCTTTTTTTATGATCTCATAAGTGTAATTGCTCTTTTTCCAATCTATCAGTTTAGAGGGGTAGTACTTGACATCCATTCTATCTAAAAATGGCGCTTGGTCTGCTAATCGTACTTTGTAATTTTCCCAATCTCTATTTTCTTTAATACTCCAGCTTAATTCAGAATAACCAATAATTCTTGGAAAAGCTAAATACTCAAGCTCGTCTATATTGCTAATGGTTTCAGACCAAAGTGGTGCTTCGACACCTAAAATGTTTTCCATTGGTATGCCATATTCTTCAGGTGTCCAGATGTATGCGGTATCTACAGGTATGTAAGCAGCCCAGTGAAGTCCAAACTTAGATAAGGTGTCATATTCCATATCTAAATATGCCTTCTTCGCCGGAGAAACGATAATTTGCATTCCCTTATCAACTGCTTTTTTAGCATTCTCTTCGCTTGCCCACCATTGAGAAATTGAGGTTGAATCTACGTCGGCAATAGCAACTTCGTCCCAACCGATCATACGCTTACCATGTTTCTGTACTATTTTCTCAACCTTATTAATGAAGTAGATGTAGTCTTTCTTTTTGGTAACGTGACTTTCATCTCCGCCTACATGAAAATATGGACCGGGAGTGATAGCAGAGATTTCTCTTACTACATCATCTATAAAAGCATAAACAGTATCTTTATGAGTATCAAAGGTGCTGAAACCAACGCGCATGCCTTCGTATAGTTTAGGCGTTTTGCCGTTACCATTCAAGAAGGGGTAAGATACAGATGCTGCATTGGTATGGCCGGGCATATCAATTTCAGGTATAATGGTCATATATCTTTCGGCTGCATATCGAACTATTTC
The DNA here is from genome assembly GCF_004364175.1 of Maribacter caenipelagi. GTDB lineage: Bacteria > Bacteroidota > Bacteroidia > Flavobacteriales > Flavobacteriaceae > Maribacter > Maribacter caenipelagi. The sequence continues at coordinate 510,675 of NZ_SNZW01000013.1, forward strand.
TTTATAATCTTCTTGGGTGTAGAATCCGCCAGATTCGCCACCTACTTCGGTGCTACCGCCAACTTCGGTAAGTTTAGGCCACGATTTTATTTCAATTCTCCAGCCTTGATCGTCACTTAAATGTAGATGAAGCACATTTATTTTATAATAAGATAGCAGGTCAATATACTTTTTAACATCGTCAACACTAAAAAAGTGCCGTGCTACATCTAACATAGAACCTCTATATGCAAAATTAGGGTTGTCGGTAATTTTACCCGTAGGTACAGGCCATATTTTCTGCAATGCCAAAGTATCGTTGCTTTCTAAAGGTACTAATTGTCTTAAAGTTTGTATGCCCCTAAAAGCACCTTCTGCAGTGTTAGAGTTTATAATGATTGAATCTTGATTAATGTATAATTGATATGCCTCTGGTGAATCTAATGCTGTGCTATCACTTTGGTTAATGTATATTACCCGCTCTACTGTATTTGCACCTTCACTGTTTACCGGTATGCTCAGGTTAATTTTATCTTTTATTTTGTCTGCTAAAAAAGTACCTACTTCTTCAAAACCTGTAGCATCTTTAGAGGTGTAAATTGCCGTGAACTGGTCTAACGCAAAAGCAGAATTTGTCGGTATCGTTTTTAAAGGCTTAGGTATTAAGCTAGCTTTAGATAAATCGGTTGTTGGCATTTTAATGCGCTCTTTCTTCTCTTCGCCACAAGCAATTAATAGTAGGGTTATGCTTGCAAAAAATAGACTTCGAATACAAAAGGTCTTCATTATGTAGGGTAATTAAGGTTGGTTAACTAAATCTTTTATGGCTTCAAACCAAATATCGTAACCTTTTTGGTTCATATGAAGACCATCTTCAATAAAAATATCGGTTTTTAACTTTCGCTTGTTCAACATAGGTTTCCAAACGTCTACGTAGTACAACTGTGGGTCGTTTTTGGTAAAACGTTCCATTTTTCTATTCAACCGCTTATATTTTCCTCGAATCTTCCATCTGCTAATACTTGGTTTTGCCGCTATTAATATAACCTCAGTGGCAGGATTTTTAGATTTTATTCGACGGATGATCTCTGCCGTCGTATCAAGAACATCGGTAGGTCTTTTTTTAGCCCATAAATCATTATCACCTTCATAGATAAATACTTTTTTTGGGTTATAGGATAAAATCAATTCATCTGTAAATAACAATAAGTCTGAAGCTTGCGAGCCGCCAAAACCACTATTTACAATTTGATGATTAGGAAATTCTTGTTCTAACTTTTTCCATAATCGTACGCTAGAACTACCTGTAAAAACAATGGTCTCTTTATTTGAGTCCCAAATGCTGTCGTATTTAGTAGTAATATCTTTTACTTCATTCGTAAAAGCATTTTCTGCTTGTGCGAAACTTGCAGTTGATAGTAAAAAGGTACAAAATGTAATAGTTACAATTGAGTTCAAACTTTTCATTTGGTTAGTTGAAGATGTATTATTTATTCGCGGCTACTGTAAAACCTTCGGTTAATGCCCATTGGTAAAATTGGGATATCCAATCATCTGATGCTAGATTTTGAGTTTTCATGCCAAAACCGTGTCCTCCTTTAGAGTACATATGCATCCCGGTTATCTTTCCATTTGTCAACCATGTCGAATATAAATCTGTACTTGGCATTGCTAATCCTAATGGATCATCCGAAGCACATATAACCAACATTGGTGGCGCATCTTCTGGTACTGAATAATCACCTAAAACGGTCATCCAAGGGTAAACAGGTACTATAAAATTTGGTTTATTTGCTGCATTATAGTTGAATGTTACGCCCATGGTTACGGCACCGCCCGCAGAAAAGCCCATAAAACCAATTTTATTTGGGTCTAAATTCATTTCGGTTGCGTTGGTTCTTACGTATGTAATGGCTGAAAGGCCATCTGAAATGGACAGTGGTAAAACGGGAGTAACCCTTTCTCCGATCTTCGCTGGGTTATTGACGCTTTCATCAGATATTTCTTGTATGCCGTCAATGCCAGTGGGTACCAATCTATATTTTAAAACGAAAGCGGTAATTCCTTTTTTATTTAGCCATTTTGCAACATCTCGACCTTCACTTTCTATACTTAAACCATATAGTCCGCCGCCAGGGGCAACAATAACACTTGTGCCATTTGGCTGGTCTGCTTCAAAAACTTCTAATCTAGGTATAGCTACGTTGGTTACTACCTTTGTTTCCCAAATATCTGAGTAATATTCTTTCTCGGCTGTTGGCCAATTTACATTTGGTTCAGAATCAAATGGTAAGTCTACCATTTTTTGGGCAGGTACATTCATAGAGGTAAGAATACAGGTAAGTAGAATTAGACGTTTCATAATTAATAATTTTATTAAATGGTTTCAATGAGTATAAATACTAAGGCAGCTAAAACTCCGCCAATTATAGGTCCAACTATTGGAACCCATGCATAACCCCAATTACTATTTCCTTTGTTTTTTATTGGAAGAATAGCGTGTAATAAACGAGGGCCGAAATCACGAGCAGGATTTATTGCATAACCCGTTGGACCGCCCAACCCAAAACCAATACCCATTACCAATAATGCAACAGGTAGTGCATCTAAAGACCCTAGAGAAATCGCATTTTCGCCCATGGTGCCGCCAGCAATAAAAAATACGCCGAATACAAGAGCGAATGCTCCAATAATTTCAGTCATTAAGTTCCAAAATGGACTCTTAATAGCTGGTGAAGTGGAGAAGGTGGCTAAAATTGCATCGGTGTCTTCGGTAGCTTCGTATTGTTTTTTATAATTGAGCCATACTAAAAAGTTACCCATCATAGCACCTAAAATTTGTGCGACAACATAACCTGGTACTAGTGCCCAAGAAAATTTTCCGGCAACGGCAAGTGCAACGGTTACTGCTGGGTTTAGATGAGCTCCACTGGCATCGGCTGAAATAAATACCCCAATAAATACGGCAATACCCCATGCAATAGAAATTCCTGTCCAGCCGGCGTCACTACCTTTTGTGCCTTTTAAAACAAGGTTGGCAACAATGCCATTTCCTATTAAAATTAACATAGCAGTGCCAATAAATTCAAAAATATATGTAATCATAGTTTGGTTGGGTTTTAAGTGGTTTAAGATAAAGAAAATCGAGGAATTATGAAGAATTAAAACCCTTTGTTGAGTAGTTGATAATTATAAGTATGTAATTATATGAATTTCAATATAATGTCTATAAAAATTTATTCGTAAACTTTCAGAAGTATCGGTATTTAGATAAATATTTATAGAACCTAATGCGCGGTGCTAGCAACATATTATAAAATTGTTTTGCTTATCTTCAATGTAGGATTAACCGATTTTAATATTTTCATGAAAAAATATACCTATTATCTTTTTACTTGTCTAGTTCTAGTTTTTATAAGTTGCTCATCTGATGACAGCGAAACTGCAACTGACGATAGTGCCTTGGTCATAGGTACGTATAGCTTGAGCGAAATAAATGTGAATGTCGCCCAAGATGTTGATGAAGACGGTACTGCTTCGAATAATATGTTAGATGAGCTCGATTGTTTAAACGGTACGTTAACCATTAATGCAGACGGTACTTGGGATCTTGATTTAGTAGAACTAGATATTACTAGTGTAACCGGCGATTTTTATGCTATTCGTTGCGGTAGAACTAATAACTTCACCGGTAAGTGGACTTTTCAAAGTAGCGTACTTGACCTAAACGCATCTAATTTTAGTGCGATGGTTTTAAATTCATCTGTGTTGATCGAGGGCGTAAACGAAGACTTACCAGGTGTGTTAAACAGGAAATTTGTAAAACAATAATTCTAATATCTAACACCACGTACATTCATTTGCAAGGTGTACACCGAACCCATTGCAGTAATAAATAATACATCTTGCTTTTTGCCACCAAACGTAACGTTGGCTGTCCAGTCTTCATTAATCGGAATATTCTTTAATAGTTCGCCTTTTGAACTGAAGATGGTAACACCGTCACCGGTTAAGTAGATATTTCCTTTATTGTCAATTGTCATGCCGTCTGAACCCATGTCTGTAAAAAGTTTGCGGTCACTTAATGTGCCATCCTTTTGAATGGAGTAGGAGTATGTTTTTTTGTTACCTATATCTGCAACGTATAGTAATTTTCCGTCTGGTGTGCCAATAATTCCGTTAGGTTGGGTTAGCCCTTTTGCTACTATTGTAATGTTTTTTAAACCTGGTGAAATGTAGTAGACATTTTTTTCTTTGATGTCAGCTTCGGTCCTTGTCCAATATTCTCTTTGGTAGTAAGGATCTGTAAAATATATTCCACCTTTTGTATCAACCCAAATATCATTTGGTCCGTTTAATTTTTTACCTTCAAAATCTGTGATCAGGGTATCTATTTCACCCGTTTTATGAATTCTCCATAATTCATTTTTATCATCGGCTGCAGCCAGTAAATTTTCATTATTGTCGAAGTATAAACCATTCGCCCTACCTGATGATTCCATAAAAGTGCTTATAGAATTATCAGCGTGGTTCCATTTTAGAATCTTATTATTTGGCTGATCGGTGAAATATACATCACCATTTTTGTCTGAAGCAGGCCCTTCGGTAAAGCTGAAATTATTAGCAATCTGTACAAGTTCAGAGCCATCGGTAATCAATGCCTTTTGCTGAGTTTTACAAGAAACTATTGTTGACAATAGTAGGGATGTGAAAATTAATCGATTATAAAATTTCATATATGTGGCTATAAGTTCTTTAAATAGTTCATGTTATACAACATACTTTCAAAAGGTGTACTTGCGTATTCTTCTTGTTCTATATAAATATGTTGAACACCAGATAGTTCTTTCATTTCAAGCATTAATGGAACATCAAGAATACCCTTACCTAATTCTGTACTTACTTTTTTATGCACATCCATATCTTTCAAATGCCAAAGGGGAAATCTGCCTGGGTATTTCTTAAAGTAATACAAGGGGTCTTTACCGGCAACGACTACCCACCCCAAGTCCAGTTCCATATGTACTAATTCTTTTTGTGTATTATCCATAAGTACATCATAAAGCACTTCTCCGTTATCTGACTCAAATTCATATTCATGGTTATGGTAACCAAATTTTAATCCATGCTTTTTACAAGCTTCACCAGCTATATTGAACTGCTCTGCTACTCTTTTGTAATTATCTACCGTTTGCCCGTCGGATGGCATTGATGAACATATTAGATATTCTTGACCAGAAGCAACGGCATCTGCCATGGTTTGCTCAAATTTATCATCTAAATGTACATGACCACTGGTAAGAGACATTCCTAATGCTTTACAGGTTTTACCCATTTGAGCCGGCGTCAATCCGTAATAATATCCTTTAGATGAGCCCGCACTTTCGATTTCTTTAAAACCTAGGCTAGCAATTTTCTCTAACATTTTCATTGGGTTGGCAAGCATTTCATCTCTGAAGGAATATAACTGAACGCCATAGCTTGAGTTTCTAATACTTGCCATAGTTATTTGTGGCAGTAAAACTGTGTTAACACTTAATAGACCGGCATTTTTTATAAATTTTCGTCTTGTATTCATTGGTGTGGTGTATAGTGGTGTTGTTTGATTTTTTAAGTTATCAGAAATCCGCTTGCGTAATACTGAAATTCTTAAATAATATTACGATTTTAAATGTACGAAAACTAAACAGGATTTTTAGTGCGGCAATTTGTGGTTGCGTATTTTTGTAAAAATATTAGGCATGAATAGTAGGAAAGAACAATTGGCGGCATTAGATAGGCTATTGACCATTATGGACGAGTTGCGAGAGCAATGCCCTTGGGACAAAAAGCAGACGATGCAATCGTTAAGGCATCTTACCATTGAAGAAACGTACGAATTAGGCGATGCTATTTTAGATAATGACCTTAATGAAGTTAAGATGGAATTGGGCGATGTGCTTCTCCATATTATTTTCTATTCAAAAATAGGCTCAGAAACCAATGATTTTGATATAGCCGATGTGGCAAATGCTATTTGTGACAAATTGGTAAATAGGCACCCACATATTTATGGTGATGTAAAGGTTATTGATGCCGAAGATGTAAAGAGAAATTGGGAACAGATCAAATTAAAAGAAGGTAAAAAAAGTGTACTTGAAGGAGTGCCAAGAAGTTTACCTGCTTTGGTAAAAGCGAATCGAATTCAAGATAAGGTATCTGGTGTCGGATTTGATTGGGAAGAACCACAACAAGTTTTTATGAAAGTACAAGAAGAGCTCGGTGAACTTCAAGTAGAAGTAGAGGCTGGTGATATAGAGAAGATTGAAGCAGAATTTGGAGATGTACTTTTCTCTATGATTAATTATGCTAGATTTTTGGGTGTCAACCCAGAAAACGCATTAGAGCGAACCAATAAAAAATTTATAAAACGTTTTCAATACCTTGAATCTAAAGCAAAAGAAATTGGTAAGGAAATGAATGATATGTCTTTAGAAGAAATGGATGTCTATTGGAATGAGGCAAAAACTAAAGAATGAAAGTTATTGTTTTAGTTCTATATTCATAATTCTCGCCAAGTCTCTTGGTTTAATTGGTTTTATAAAATAATCTGTTATTTCGGGGAAGCTTTTGGCGTGGTCGACGTCTTCTGCATTTATAGACGACGTTAGCATGATAATTTTTATTTCCTTATCAATTTTTGTAGCTACCGTTTGAAAATCCTTAATAAAATCAAAGCCGTTTAAAACAGGCATATGTAAATCAAGGAAAATAATGTCTGGTAATTTGTCTAAAGAATTATACTTATCGTGAATCAGCTTTAATGGTTGCACTGAATCTGGAAAATCGATAATTTTAGTTACCGACAACTGATTTAGATATCGTTTCATTACATATTTGGATATATCGTCATCGTCGATTATCCAAACCAATGGATCTTGGTTCATACTTTTTGTAATTAATGGTACTTGGTGTGTTTGTAATAATAACGACCTGTTATAGTATAATAGTATCTGTAAAATCTGTAGATGAACCTTTTATGAGTATCAATAGATAGTATTTATGTGTTTATATACTGGTTTTTGTTTATTATTATATTGATTTTCAGTGATTTGTATTTTGTTTAGATTATAAATGTATGTAATGTGTGGTTCAATAATTTTAAAACAATCTTGTATTTAATTAACTAAATCTTCTAGAGATTGTTTAGTGATCTGCACCCCAATATAATAACCTTACCGATTATTTAACCTCGATATAGCGAATATTAATTGTTCAATTAACGGTACCTTTGCCAAAAATTTTAGTTTAGGTTTTGTTACAGAATTACACCAAAGAATTTCGTTATAATATTAAGCTTTCTGTTCCTGTTATTTTAGGAATGCTGGGTCACACCTTTGTTCAATTAGCCGATAATATTATGGTCGGTCAATTAGGTACGGCAGAATTGGCAGCGGTATCTTTAGGTAACAGTTTTGTATTCATTGCCATGTCTTTAGGTATTGGTTTTTCTACGGCAATTACACCTTTGGTTGCTGAAGCTGATGGCGCAGGACTCAAGGAAAATGCTAAAAGTGCCCTAAAACACGGGTTATTACTTTGTACCGTTTTAGGGTTGACATTATTCGGACTTATTTTATTGGCAAAACCTATCATGTATGCCATGAAACAACCTATTGAGGTGGTAGAGCTGGCATTGCCATATTTGGATTTGGTGGCTTTCTCATTAGTACCTTTGATAATATTTCAAGCATTTAAGCAGTTTTCTGAAGGCTTGTCTCAGACAAAATACCCCATGTATGCTACTATAGTTGCTAACGTGATTAATATTGTTTTAAACTACCTGTTGATTTTCGGTAATTTCGGATTTCCAGAATTAGGAATTGTAGGTGCCGCTATTGGTACGTTGGTTTCAAGATTCTTTATGGTATTATATCTTTGGTTCATCTTAAAAACCAAAGAGAAATTCAAGTACTACGTAACCGGATTCAATTTCGCGAAGATTGAAAAAACGGTAATGAAAAAGATTGTAGAATTAGGTTTCCCTTCTGCTTTACAGATGTTTTTTGAAGTTGGTATTTTTACATCGGCAGTATGGTTAAGTGGTGTTCTGGGTAAAAATGCCCAAGCAGCAAACCAAATAGCACTTAACTTAAGTAGTATGACTTTTATGTTCGGTATGGGTCTTGGTGTTACAGCAATGATAAGGGTTGGCAATCAAAAGGGATTGTCAAACTTTAAAGAGCTTCGACGAATTGCACAGTCTATATTTCTATTGACATTTTTACTTGAAATTATATTTGCCGCGCTTTTCTTAATTGGTAGACATTGGTTTCCGTCGTTATATTTAGATATTGAAGACATGACAAATTTTGCCGATAATACAGAAGTATTGGTTATCGCCGCAGAACTATTGTTAGTGGCAGCTTTCTTTCAAATATCAGACGGAGTTCAGGTAGTTGTTTTGGGTGCACTACGTGGGTTGCAAGATGTAAAAATACCTACTGTGATAACGTTTATTTCGTATTGGTTGATCGGCTTTCCTGTTAGTTATTATTTATGTCTTCATACAGATTTGAAAAGTACCGGTATTTGGGTTGGTTTACTGACCGGACTAACGGCATCGGCGATTATGTTGTATCTTCGATTTAATTATTTAACTAAAAAATTAATTGCCGCATAACGGTCTATTTATGATTGTTATCAACAATTACATTTCAACTTATAGATTATAATTTTTATGGAATTTCCGAAATTTTTATTGGGTGATAATACAGATTATCCGACAGCAATATTTGTAGTACACACCGAGTTTCCAAGGTTTATAATCAACCTTGAAGATGATGAGGTAGAATGGCTTGAAGAATTCTCGAAGGAAGATGAAAAAGAATTGGAAGAAGAAGCCGAAAACTTAATTAAAGATGCAACTGCATTTTACGATCGTGAAGTGTCTAGATACGAAGATTAATAATTATGCTTGAAGAGCTTTTACAATTAGATAAAGACTTTTTTTTATTCTTAAACGGATTAGGTACGCCCCAATGGGATACTTTTTTTCAATTTATCACGAATAAGTTTAGTGCCATACCGCTCTACATTTTTTTGCTCATACTTTCGTATCAGAAATATGGAGGTAAGAAAACTATGGTTCTCTTAATATCTATTGCTCTTTTAATAACTGCTACAGATCAACTAGGTAATTTTTTTAAGTACGGTGTTGCTCGATTACGACCTTGCCATGATCCCGAAGTTGAACCTTATATGCGTTTGGTGAAAAGTTACTGCGGCGGTAAATTTGGTTATTTCTCGGCTCATGCCTCGAACTCTTTTGCAATAGCCGTTTTTTTTGGTAGTATTTTAAGATCTAGCATCAAATACTTAGGCATCTTTTTAGTACTGTGGGCAGCCTTGGTAGCATTTAGCCGAGTGTATATCGGAGTACATTTTCCACTTGATATTATTACCGGTGCAGTAATAGGCTCGCTATTCGGCTGGTTGTTTGTAAAGTTATTTATATTTGCACTTCGCAAATTCTCCCTATGATATCTAATCTAAGGTACTGGTTTTTAATTGTTTTAATTTTTTTGGTATACGTTGCAGGTATGTTTGTAACGTTGTTTGAAAATGATTCTGCACAGTTTTCTGTGATGGCCATGAGAATGGTGCAAGAGAATGATTTTTTTAGCCTCTTTAAAGGTCCTGAAGAGTATTTAGATAAACCGCACATGCATTACTGGCTGGCAGCTTTATCGTATAAAATATTCGGTATTTATGATTGGTCTTATCGTATACCTGGCATATTAGCTACCTTGTTAGCAGCCTATAGCTGTTATGGTTTAGGTAGCCTACTTTATAATAAACATGTTGGTAAACTAGCTGCTTTGGTTTTTATGACCGCGCAGACAATTGTTTTGGGTGCTATTGATGTTCGTACAGATGCCGTATTAACAGGCTTTAGTATTTTAGCGATTTGGCAATTGGCAAAATATATTGAGAAAGGCAGTATGTTGGCAATAGCAATTGGTGCTTTTGCAGCAGGTATAGCATTCTCTACAAAAGGGCAAATAGCTCTTTTAGTAATAGGATTGCCCATACTTTGTCATTTGTTTTATACGGGTAATTGGAAAGCATTTATAAGCTGGAAAGTACTTTTGGCATTGTTTGTATTTACAGTGACGATAACACCAATGTTATATGCGTATTATTTGCAATTTGATTTGCACCCGGAAAAAGTGATACGTGGTAAAGACCATCGCAGTGGTATATTCTTCATTTTTTGGGAACAGAGTTTTGAACGTTTAAGCGGCGAAGGTATCGGTAAAAATAGTAGTGATTACTTCTTTTTCTTTCATACATTCTTATGGGTTTTTCTTCCTTGGACCATATTAGGGGTTACTGCATTCTATCATAAGATAAAGTTATTTATCAATCAGAAGTTTAAGTATGTTCAAGGGTCTGAATTTTTAACCGTTGGCGGTATCACTTTAATTTTCATTATTATAAGTTTTGCCCAATTCAAATTACCTCATTATTTGAATATTACTATTCCGTTATTTTCGGTTATTACCGCTGCCTATATCTATAATTTGTATTCTACAAACAAAGAAAAAACGGTGAAGTATTTAATGATAGGGCAATACTTTGTGCTCAGTATTGTATTGATTGCTTCAGCGTTAATATGTTTTTATGTCTTCAAATTACGAAATGTGGTAGCATATGTGTTTTTAATTGGAGCGGCAATACTAATCATCTATTATACCTTAAGAAGGGAAGGCGTTTACATGAAATTGATTACAATTTCCGTTTGTGCATCACTACTTTTAAATGCAGTTTTGAACTTACATTTTTATCCGAATTTATTAGACTATCAAGGTGGGTCTTCTATGTCTAAGGTGATAGTTGAAAAAGATATTCCTGTAGATCGAATTTATAAAGTAGGTAAAGATTACACCTGGTCATTGGACTTTTACAATCAATTTCCTGTTCAAATTACTACGCCAGAGGGTTTAAAAAGCAAAAAAGATATTTGGGTATATGTGAATGATGATGAGAAGATTATGTTACAAGAAAAAGGCTTCGATTGGGATTCTCAGCTTTCTGTTGATCAATTCAGAATAACACGTTTACAAGCAAAATTCTTAAACCCGAATACACGTAAGAAAGTAACGCGCAAAATGCACTTGTTGCATATTTATTAAAGCTAGTCGTTTGTTGAATTGATGGTAATATTTGCCAACTTCAATTTAATTTTCTTAAAATGGTACCAAACGCCAAAAAAAGAAACTATAGCAGTAATTAAGAAGAACAATACACTTACCCCAACAGATATATTTTGGTCTAGTCCCAATAATTTGGCCCCATAAAAGAAGGTTACTTCACGACTTCCTATTCCTCCTAATGTTAAAGGCACTACTGCTACAATAGATGAAATCAAGAAAATGATGAGGTATGATATTTGATTCGTTTCAATATTCAGTGCAAGCAAAATAAACCAAATACAAATTAATTGTGCCAATTGTACCAAAGCAGATAATGCCATTGTTTTCCAGAAAATGGGTAGTACATAACTAAAAAACTTCTTGGTCAATAACCAAAATACGATAACCGATATTGGTATGGCCAAAAGTAACATCCAACGATATCCAATTAAAATCTCAGCATTATGAAAAGCTAATAGGGCACAGGCATATATAAACAATAATAATAGTCCGCCAAGTCGATCTAAGACTAACACACTCACCATTCTTTTAGTTTTGACATCAAAGGTTTTCTTAAGAATGTAGCCTTTGTAAGCATCGCCTCCTATACCACCAGGTAAGAACAGGTTGTAGAACATGCCCAATAGGTATAGCTTAAAATTGCTTGCATTGGTAAGCATAATATTAAGCCTGTGAAAATATAGATTCAGGCGTATTGCCCCCATGAACTTAGAAAGTACAAAGAAGATAGCTGCTAAAATTAAGTAAAGCGGATTACTCTTAAACAGTATGTCTTTGATCTCACTTACATTTATTTTTGTAAAAATGAAGTAAATTAAAACGGCACTGATCAGTACTTTTAATCCGGTGGTTACTTTCTTATTTAACTTCGCCACCTACACTTACTTTTTTAATGCGGTATGGTCTTTTGTTCTGAGATTCATAATAAGTACGTATTAATAATTCCATTACAATACCTATTGTGAATAATTGAATACCGGCAAAAATAAACATCATACCTACTGTCAACAAAGGTCTTGTGCCAATATCTTCACCAAAACCGAACTTAACGATCATTAGATAAATATTAATAAAAACCCCTGCCATAATCATTAAAAAACCAGAAATACCGAATAGGTGAATAGGGCGTTGAAAATATTTGCGAATAAAAAGCAAGAGCATCATATCTGCAACTACTTTAAAAACGCGTTCTAATCCGTATTTAGAGACCCCGGCATGGCGTGCATGGTGCTTTACCGGTACTTGCTTTATTTGACCGCCTTCTAGAAATGCAAGTAGGGTAATAAACCTGTGCATTTCACCGTATAAATTTAAATCTTTGGCAATATCCTTTGTAAAAACTTTTAAGGCACAACCATTGTCTTTAATATCTAATTTGGTAACGCGACGTACCAGAAAATTAGCAATTTTAGAGGGTATTTTTTTTACTAGAGAATCTTTTCTTTTTTGACGAATACCGGTTACTACATCATATTCACCGCTAACGGCATACGTCAGCATTTGCGGTATATCAGATGGGTCATTTTGCAAATCGCCATCCATGGTAATAATGTACTCTCCTTCGGCATAATCAAGACCTGCTGCCAAGGCTAAACTCTGTCCATAATTTTTCTTCAACTCAATTAGATGAACCTTTTCATCTTTAAGACCTTTGACTACTTTTTTGGTGTTGTCGGTCGAGAAATCATCGATATAAATAATTTGATAATCGTAGCCAACCAAGCTTTCGTGGATCTTTTGTGTTAAAAGAGCCGCATTGTCTTGTTCGTTATATAAAGGAACAACTACCGAAAGTAGGGAAGTGGTAACAGGTTGCATTGGGTTGTTTTTTGAATAGGTGCAAAGTTATGTTTTTTATCCTTAAGATAATGTACATGAACGTTAGTAACATTCTAAACGATTTAGCTTTGTTTTAAAGCTTTCAAGAGCTTTTCTGCAGCTAAAAACGGAGAGATATTACCACTGATGACTTCTTTTTTTAATTGTGGTAGCATTTCTTTGGTCTTCGTATGTTGGTAGAATTCGGTCAATAGTTCTTGTTCTAAATATTGTATTAACCAATTTTCATTTTGCTGTTGTCTATTAGCATTAAAATATCCGGATGCTTTCATGTCTTCGCAATACCTATCTATTAACTGCCAAATTTCTTCAAGACCTTTATTATCAATTGCAGAACAAGTCAGCACTTCAGGAGTCCAACCATTTTCCTTGGGCGGAAACATGTGTAATGCCCTAGTGAATTCCATCCTAGCAAAATCTGCTCGTTTTATATTATCTCCGTCTGCTTTTGTAATGACAATAGCATCTGCCATTTCAATAATACCTCTTTTTATGCCTTGCAGCTCATCACCTGCACCAGCTAATTTTAATAATAAAAAGAAATCTACCATGTCGTGAACGGCAGTTTCACTCTGTCCAACGCCAATAGTTTCAATTAAAATGCAGTTAAAACCTGCCGCTTCTAAAATAAGGATACTCTCTCTTGTTTTACGTGTGACACCACCTAATGAAGAACCGGAAGCTGAAGGTCTTATATACGCATTGGGATTTTTGACCAACTCTTCCATACGAGTCTTGTCGCCAAGAATGCTACCCTTTGTTCTACTGCTAGAGGGGTCTACGGTAAGCACCGCTACCTTTTTGCCCAAACCGGTTAGTAAACCACCAAATTGTTCTATAAATGTACTTTTTCCGGCACCTGGCACCCCGGTAATACCAATTCTTATAGAATCATGCTTTTTTGAAATACAACCGGCAATAATTTCATTTGCTATTATACGGTGCTCTGGTTTGGTACTTTCTACTATGGTAATAGCCTTGCTCACTATGGCAACATTATTGGCATAGATACCTTCAAGAAATTCTGATGTGGTAAGATTGGCTAAATTCATTCTAACTACTTATATAATTGCAAGGGGAATAAAGGTACTACTTGTAAATAGGAACCAAAATTTTAGTAGCGTTCCATGCTTAAATTAGCTTGGAGTGACAATATCAAATTTAAAGATAGATATGTTATTATAGATATCACCAGGTCTTAAGATGCTTTTAGGAAAATCGGGTTGATTAGGTGCATCAGGGTAGTTCTGTGTCTCAAAACAAATTCCCGGAAAATCTGACGGAGTATAAACTACCAAAGCTGGTTGGTTGGTATACACTTTCATGTTTATGCCAGAGGTTTTTGATTGTATTTCTGCAACCTTCTCATTACCAATATCCTTAACAAAAATAGTATCTAACCTTTGTACGCCTATTTTTCTAGTAAGAAGAAAGTCGTATTTTGTTTTACGAACCGGTATAATATCGCCTGTAGGTAATAAGTTTTCTTTCGTTTCTAATCTATAAGGGCAATTCAATTGCAATTCATAATCATCAATATAAGGGTTGGTATCTAGTTTAAAATAAGAATGATTGGTAAGGTTAATAACCGTACTTCTATCCGTAACTCCCTCATAAATAACTTGCAATGCATTATCCATTAATTTATATGTAACGCTAACAGATAAATTTCCTGGGTAGCCTTCCTCTAAATGTTTGCTGGTATAGCTCAATTTTACATAAGGTTTGTCACTTTGATCTACCTCTTCTATAATCCAATATTTTTGATGAAAACCTTCTTTGCCACCATGTAGGTGAACACCATCTTCTTGATACACATCATACCTAGCTCTATCGATTACGAATCCTCCATTAGAAATTCTACTTGCATATCGCCCTACGCTGGCACCTAAAACATTATCATCTAAACGATACCTACTCGGGTGGTTATAACCAACTACTACATTAGTATACTCGCCATCTGCGCCTTTTACAAGTAATTTTTGAATGGTAGCGCCATAATCAAGCACCATGAGTGTTAAATAGGCATTGGAAATTGTAACTTGTTTCAAAGGAAATATTTAATAGTGTAGTGTAAAAATAAAAATTTTTGCAACATTCTATTTTTTATATCGTCCTTATTATAGCAACAACCCAAAACCAAACTAATTAATTCATGTTTCAAAGCAGTATTGTTGAGAAATGTAAGGCAAACGACCGTGCGGCGCAAATACAGCTGTACAGGAAATACTGTGACGGTATGTACATTGTGGCAATGCGCTTTGTAAAAAATGGAGATGATGCAGAAGATGTTTTACAGGAGTCGTTTATTAAGGCTTTTCAAAAGATACATCAGTTTAGTGGCGATGTAACTTTTGGTGCTTGGTTAAAACGCATAGTGGTGAATAAGAGTATCGATTTTCTCAAATCTAAAAAGGATAAAGAAGTTTCGTTAGACGAAGGTTATATGCAAGTTGTTGCAGAAGATGATAATTGGAATGTACCGGCAGCTATTAGTATTGAACAGGTTAAATGTGCCATAGATGAGCTACAGGATAAATACAAATACGTAGTTCTTATGTTTTTGGTCGAAGGTTATGACCATCAAGAAATAGCAGAAGTATTAGATATTTCAGAATCTGCCTGCAGAACAAGATTATCGCGTGGTAAAGGTCATTTAAAAGAACTATTAAAAGGAAAAAAATATGGAGCAGGATCTTAGGGAAATGTTCAAAAAGGATCGAGAAGAGCAAAAGTATACTATTAAACATGGTCATGAAGAGCGCTTTTTAAAAAAGTTAGAAGAATCGATACCGGCACAAAAGAAAACTGATAAAGGTTGGTTGAAAATTGCGGCATCGGTTGCAGTAATTATAAGCATCGGTTTAGGGTTCTTGTATTTTAATCAAAATACTGGTAACACGACAACTGTAGTTAATAATGCTACTCAAGATGAACAAAAATCTGAATTTACTTTCGGAGATCTTTCGCCAGACTTGAAAAAGGTGGAAAGTTATTATGTAGCCAATATTAATATGGAACTGGCAAAGTTAGAAGTGTCGCCAGACACCAAAGAGTTGATCGATAGTTTTATGGAACAGCTCAATAATTTAAACCTTGAATATAAATCTTTAAATGATGAACTAAAAGAACTAGGCCCGAATGACCAAACGATAACGGCACTGATAGAAAATTTACAGTTACGATTACAATTATTACAAAAATTAAAAAGAAAGTTAACCGAATTAAAATTATCAAAAAATGAACAGATCATTGACAACAGTATCTAAGCAACTCATCATTGCATTAGCACTTTTAACTTCAAACGCGTTTATGGCGCAAGAAGAGAGTAAAACATTTCAAGAACGATTTATTGTTGCAGAAGATGCGGTAGTAAATATCAATACCAGTTATGCCGATATTGAATTTGAAACTTGGGACAAGGATGAGGTGGCTATAACAGCCACCATTACCCTTGAGGGAGCTACAAAAGAAGAAGCAGAGAATTATTTTAAGAATAGCCCTATTGAAATATTAGGTAATAGTAAAGAGATTAAAATATCTTCAAAATCTAAGAACAATGATTTCTTTACAAGTTTTGATTCTGAAAATATCTTTAATCATGGTGGTATGCGAATAGAGGTTCCAGAAATTGCTTCGTTCGTAGTAAGTGTACCTCAGATAGCTCCCTTTCCAGAAATGCCACCACTACCATTAACCGATGCCTTTACATTTGATTATGAAGAGTACCAAGAGGATGGTGATAAATACATGAAAAAATGGCAAAAGAATTTTGAAAAGAGTTTTGATAAAAAACATCAAAAACGATTGGAAGAATGGGCTGAGCGTATGGAGGAGCAAGCAGAAAAAATCGAAAAAAGAATGGAGAAACGTAATGAAGAGCGGGCTCAATTAATGGAGGAAAAAGCCGAGTTACTTGAAAAACGCCATGAAGATATGCAACAAAGACACGAAGAGTTAGAAGAGAAACGTGCTCATGTTGAGAAAGAAAGAGAAGAACTTCGGTCTTTTATAGGCACTTCAAGAGTAAATGGAGCAGATGTACCCAATGTATTTTACTTTTCAAATGAAGGTGAACAAAAGAATTTTAAAATCAAAAAGACCATAAAAATTACCTTGCCAAAGTCAACTAAAATTAAAATGGATGTACGCCATGGTGAGGTTAAATTAGCTGAGAATACTAAAAACTTGAATGCGAAGCTTTCGCATTCAAGGCTTTGGGCAGTTACTATCGATGGCGAAGAAACAATTGTTTCTGCCTCATATACTCCGGTTACCGTTCAAAAATGGAATTACGGACAGTTAAGTACATCATATTCAGAAGAAATATCATTATCAGAGGTGGTTCAATTACAATTACAGGCTACTTCGTCTGAGGTTACGATCGATAAGTTATTCAAAAATGCTTTTGTAAAGAATGATTTTGGCGCAGTGCATATTCTTGAAATGGGTAATGACTTCGAAGAATTGGATATTAGTGTAAGAAACGGCGATTTAACGGTAACAATGCCAAAGGTGGCTACCAACGTTTATGTGAAAGGCAATTCATCGTCATTGAAATTACCAACAGGTTTACAGATTGAAGAAACTAAAAACGGAACTACAACTATTTATAAAGGGCATCACTTAAAAAATAATAGTAAACGATCTATCGTAATTACATCAGATTATAGTGAAGTGATACTGCAATAGTTATTTTACCAATTGTAATGTGCCAAACACATTGGCATCTATCCACCCCATGTTTTTATTCTCTCCTGCCACAAATACAGAACCTATTAAGTTCTCGCGCTCTTCACTACTATCATTATCCGCATATGCTAGAGCAAAACCAATTTTTTTATTTTCAGAAAGTACAACCGGCTTAATGCTAGGATCATCATTATATATACCTGGGTAAACCTTAACAAACATTTCCCAATACGTTGTATTACCTTCTGTTTGATGTTTAGAAGTTATATGATCGTTGTACAGTGTAGGTTTTTCATCAACACCTAAGTCTACCACATTACCATCTAAGGCTACGTGATAAGTGAATGCATTGTGATTAAAGCGGTGCTGACCTCCAGAATTGTCTTCATCTATATAAACTATTACACAATCATCGTTCCACCAAAGTTTTAAGGGATCATCGGTTTTATCTAAAATAGTATTATCAACTATTTCTAGTAGAAGGTATAGTCCGTCTTCGTTCCAAGCAATTTTGTATCTGCCGTTGTAATCATCATGGTCAAAAGGACCACCGATCCAATTTTGATCAATTGGTTTCCAATCTAATAAATTCCAATAGTTTTCTATAGCTCTGCCATCGAGGGCAGGGGCATCTTTAATATAAGAAACTGGGGTTGACTGAGAATTTTTCTTGCTTTTAACTTCTGCACATGAAAAAACGCCTAAAAGAAGTAAAAGATAAATAGTCCATTTCATAATATCTGTTTGGAATCTATAGTTCAAAAATACTATTTTCTTAAGTTCTGTAAGATTTATAGTACTTATATAAGTGGCAACAAGATATAATAAAATAAAAAGAACCTACTTGTTCTTAGTTTAACTAATGTGCTGTGTAATTATTGTACAGGCTGTTACATAAAAAAAGCATCCCAAACGAGATGCTTTTATATAAAATATTTTGGGAGATCTTTTAATGGGCACTCTTCTTTAGATAATCTCCAAAGTTCTCTTTAAATCTATTTAATCTCGGTATAGAAACATTTCTGATATACGAGTTGTTAGGATTGTTCTTTTCATAATCTTGATGATACGACTCTGCCTTGTAAAATATAGTATAAGGTACGACTTCTGTCGTAATTGGATCATTATCATACACTTTATTATCTGTAAGCGCCTGCATATAACCTTCTATTATATTTTTTTGCTCCTCATTCTTATAAAAAGCAATAGAGCGATATTGTCTTCCTCGATCGGGGCCTTGTCTATTTAATTGAGTTGGGTCATGAGAACCAAAGAATACCTGTACCAATTGGGTGAACGAAATTTCATTTGGGTCGTAATATATTTCAACAGCCTCTGCATGGTCAGTTTTACCATAACCTACTTCTTCGTAGGTCGGGTTCTTTTGTTCGCCGCCAGCATAGCCAGAAACAACTTCTTTAACTCCTTTTACACTTTCAAAAATAGCCTCAACACACCAAAAGCATCCGCTGGCAAAATAAGCGGTCTCGTATTTACTTAATTGTTGCGGACTCAACTTTATCTCTTCCTCTATTTTTTCGTGTTCCGTTTCTGCTATTTCGGTGTTTTCAGATATGGTTTTTTTCTTGACTTTAGATTGGCAACTAGTCGCAATCAAAGTCGCACAGGCCAACAAAGTGATTTGTAATATTTTCATAATAATTTTCTTTTTGCAATTTGTAGGTAATTTACAAAGACCTTACGAGGAAAAGGGTTAAAAAATGTTAACGAGAGTAAAGGATATTATATTTTTGAGAAATGAATACATTACTTCAAGCCCTTGAATCTTACTCTGTAAAAACGATCTGTATTTTAGACGACACTATTTCTTCTGACTTATATGTGCCATTAAATCTTTCTAAGTACAATGAAGATTTGATTGATTTAGATATTACCGATCATGCCGTTTGTCAAGATTATATAAATAGAGTGCTTAAAAGTAAAGAAGGTGTTATCGCCTATGGCGGATATTTAGAACAAAGAAACTTATATAATGATAAGGAAGGTTTTACATCTAGTAGTAAACCTGTTCGAAACATTCATTTGGGAATTGACTTTTGGTGTGATGCAGGTACGAAGGTTATTGTGCCGTTAAATGGAAAAATTCATAGCTTTAAAAATAATGTTACTATTGGTGATTACGGACCAACCATTATTCTTGAACATGTTTTAAAAAATATTACTTTTTATACATTATATGGTCATCTAGCGATAGATTCTTTATCAGGATTATATATAGGAAAGATCTTTAAAGCTGGAGATGTGCTTGCCACATTAGGTACACCCGATATTAATGTAAACTACGCGCCACACCTTCATTTTCAAATAATAAAGGACTTAGAAGGTAATGAAGGCGATTACCCAGGAGTATGTGCTGAATCTCAGTTGTCCTATTATAAAGAAAACTGCCCAGATCCAAATCTTCTTTTAAAAATGTAGGTTGTTATTTAGATAGTCCAGAGTCCTATGCATTAAGTAATTAGAATTTAGAAGCGAGAATATATAATATAGATTTTTTTATTTAAATCCAACAACCAACAACCAACAACTGAAATCTATATACTTCCCTCTCTTTTCTATTTTTTGAACTTGAACTTGACTCTTAATTTTGTACTTAAAGTTTTATTTGTCGGTTAACGACATCAATTATCGGTAAGGTGTTTTTGGGGGTGATGTCGTTTATCGATGCGATTTTACACTTCATCTGAAGTTGTGTCAAGTAACGAGAATTAGGGGTTTTTCAGCGATTCATCACCTAGTAAAGCAAGGTCTGCGGCGTTCTATTATTGTAACAAACGCAAATCATGAAAACAATAATAGCAACAATCTTCATCATCTTTATAAGCTTTACTGCTCAAGCGCAAAAAACTACTAATGAAGTAAAAGTTGAAACTGTTGAGATGAGCATCGTTACTGAAACAACAAATGAAGTAAAAGCTAACACTACTACAGAAATAGCTAGATTATACAAATTCAAAAACTCTAGAATCAAAAGAGATTTAAACTTCTTAACTAAAGCGAACAAACCAAAAATGGCATAAAATTTTGGTATTAAGTACTGAGTAAAAAGTATTAAGTAAGAAGTGGGAAGTACAAAGTACAAGGTTGAAAGTAATAAGTGGCAAAATAAGTCATTGTGTTTAAATGATGTAAATTTTATAGTTTCTAACAACTAACAACTAACAACTAACAACTAACAACTAACAACTAACAACTAACAACTAACAACTATTCTCTCATCTCTATGTTCTCAATTCTCATTTTTGAACTCACCTCTTGTAGTCCTATTATATGATATAAGTATATTTTTGTAGGAAAAAGCTTATTAACTCGATGAACTGCACAAATACGCAGTCTAATGGAGGAAAATTTTGTAGGAAAACGGACTACAAAAATTGGTAGTACATCGAAAAGCGAACTTTTCATCGTAAAAACTGTACCATTTATCGAATTGGAAATACGTTTACTTACACCTAGGTGGTTATCTATAAACCAAATTTACCTACTTTATTATGCGTACAATTATTTTTTTATTCCTTGTTATCTGTTTGGGAACCCAGTCCCAAGCACAATCAAAGTCACCAGACATAAAAGTACAGACGATTATTATGCCCATGGCAGATGTAATAATTAAGTCTGACGTAAATACTCAGGGTTTCCAAACAGCTGCAAGGTTTTTTAAAGTCAAAAATGCAAGAGTCAAACAAGCCTTACTTTTTAAGATAAGAGTAAGAACAATTTCTTTAGCCTAGTTCAATTCTTCTACAAGTTCTTCTGTTACCCCTGTTCCACTTTGAGGTAACACGACAGTCTTTAAAATTTTCCAAACATTTTCTGTTACTATTCGCTGTCCTTCTGCAGTTGGGTGAATTCCATCTTCTAAGTTTAATTTCGGAATACCGGAAACACCATCCAATAAAAACGGAATCAACATTATATCATTAGAATTTGCTAAGGCAGGATACATCATCTTAAATTGAGATGCATAATCTGCACCCATATTTGGTGGTATTTGCATACCTGCCAAAATGATTTGTGTCTCAGGGTTTTTATCTTTGACCATATCGATCATCGATTGTAAGTTATTCATAGACTCTGTAATCGGTATACCTCGCAATCCGTCATTTGCCCCTAATTCCAAGACAAAAATATCCACCGGCTGATTTAGTACCCAGTCTAAACGATTCAATCCTCCAGAAGTGGTTTCTCCGCTCAATCCGGAGTTAATTACTTTATAATCTAGACCTAAAGAGTCTAATTTTTGTTGAATTCTATTCGGGAATCCTTCTCTCGTATCTAAGCCATAGGCTGCGGTAAGACTATTTCCATAGAATAATATCACTTTGTCGTCCACTGAAATTTCTTCGTTTTCAGTATTGTTAACATTCTCTGTTTGGGTGTCAGATTGTTTCTTTTCTGTAGTTTCTCCACATCCAACGAATAACAACGCCAATAAAAAATAACGAAACTTTAATACTTTCAACATAGTCTTAACTTATTAGATTCCAAATCATTTGTTTATTTTGTCATCTTGTATTAAAATGATTTATGACAAAGATATTAAACGTACGTAATCTAAAGAAAACGTATACGAGCGGATCTAAGAATTTGACTGTTATTGATGATATTTCTTTTTCTATTGAAGAAGGCGACACTTTTGCAATAGTAGGTCCGTCAGGTAGTGGAAAAACTACCTTATTAGGGCTCTGTGCCGGATTAGATGAAATTAACGAAGGAACAATTGAACTTTGTGGGGAAGATTTAAGCGCATTGAACGAAGATCAACGAGCTCTTCTTAGAAATGAAAAAGTAGGATTCATTTTTCAAGACTTTCAATTACTACCCACATTAACAGCTTTAGAGAATGTTAGTGTACCACTTGAATTACAAGGTGCAGCAAATGCATCTACAGATGCTATGGAGCTTTTGAAAAAAGTTGGTTTGGGTGATCGTCATGATCATTACCCATCTCAATTGTCTGGTGGTGAACAGCAACGGGTTGCTTTGGCACGAGCGTTTTCTAATAAACCTTCTATACTTTTTGCCGATGAACCAACGGGTAATTTAGACGAGGAAACCGGTGAAAAAGTCATTAAATTATTATTTGATCTTAATAAAGAAATGGGCACTACATTGGTAATTGTAACCCATGATTTAGAGCTGGCCAAATTAAATAAAAATGTATTGCGACTTAAAGGTGGTAAAATAGTAATCAACGAAACCGCGACCATATCTTGAATCGAACACAAAGAACATCAAAAGCATCATTTAATTGGTTGTTGAAAATGGCTTGGCGAGATGGCAAAGCTAGTGGTAAACGCTTGTTATTGTTCATGGCATCTATTATTTTAGGTATCGCTGCAGTGGTATCCATTCAATCTTTTAGTGATAATCTTAAAGACAATATCGGCTTACAATCTAAAGCACTTATGGGTGCCGATTTTCTTATAGATAGTAATCAGCCTGCCAATGAACGTGTAACTGAATTAATGGATTCTTTAGGTGGATACGATGCTAGAGAGGTCAATTTTGCTTCGATGGCAGCATTTCCAAAAAGTCTAGCTACAAAATTGGTGCAGGTACGCGCTATCGAAGGTGATTTTCCTTTTTATGGGGAGTTAGAAACCGAACCTGACAATGCGGCTCAAGAATATTTAGAAAAAGGCGGAGCTTTGGTTGATGCCACCGCAATGCTTCAGTATAATTTAAAACCAGGTGATAGTGTAAAGTTAGGAACAACAACTTTTGCCATTGTTGGGTCATTGATTACAGCACCTGGTAGTACAGGTATCGGTGCGACAGCTGCACCACCCATTATTGTGCCATTTAGGTTTATGGAAGAAAGCGGCCTGTTACAACGAGGCAGTCGTTTAGGTTACAATTACTATTTTAATAACGATCAGGCAGATTTAGAAGTACTAAGTAAAAAAGTGGACCCGTTATTAGACGCTGAAAATGCAGATATGGATACCCATACTGATACTAGTGAGCGATTGGGGCGTAGATATGAAAATGTGGGTCGGTTCTTGAATTTGGTGGCATTTATTGCACTTCTCTTAGGGTGTGTAGGTATCGCAAGTTCTGTGCATATCTATATAAAAGAGAAATTAAAGGCGGTTGCTGTTCTTAAATGTTTAGGGGCTACGCGAAAACAAACGTTTTTAATTTACCTGATTCAAATTGCAGGAATGGGCTTGTTGGGCGGACTCATAGGTACTATTATAGGCTTGATCTTACAACAAACTTTCCCACTTATATTACAAGAGTTTTTACCTTTTGAAGTTGAAATATCGACTTCATTTCAAGCCATATTCGTAGGGTTGTTATTAGGCGTTTGCATGTCTGTTTTATTCGCTTTGTCGCCATTAGTGAATACATGGTTTATTTCGCCTTTACAAGTATTACGTGTGCAAGAAGATACGGGTAGAAAGGCAAGGCCTTATCAAATATGGGTAGTCGTTGCCATTGTTCTTTTTGTTTTGTTATTCGCCTTTTGGTTATTGGGCAGATGGGAGTTTGCATTGAGTTTCGTAGCGGGAATTTTGGTGACATTTTCCATTTTAGCGGGAGTATCAATTCTATTTATGCGATTGATAAAACGCTACTTCCCGAAGTCTTGGAGCTTTGCTGCCAGACAAAGCTTGTTGAATTTATTCCGGCCAAATAATCAGACAGTAGTATTGATTTTATCTATTGGAATAGGTACATTTTTAATTAGTACTTTATATTTTACTAAAGATTTTCTACTTGCCAAAACCTCTTTTGAAGCGAGTGCTGAGAGTCCGAATTTGATATTGTTCGATGTTCAGACAGATCAACGCGATGCTGTAGCAAATACAATAACCCCAAAGGGATTGCCTGTTATAGATAATATCCCCATTGTTACCATGCGTTTAGAGCGTATAAAAGATCGAGACGTTAATGATATTCGATTAGATACTACAACTAGGGTTAACAAATGGATTCTTAACCATGAGTTTAGAACAACTTATAGAGATTCTATGATCGGTTCTGAAAAATTATTGGAAGGGGATTGGATACCTTCTGTTGCCCCGAATGCCACGGTAATACCTATTTCTTTGGCAGACAATGTAGCAAATGATGCTTTAGTGACAATTGGTGACACCTTAGTATTTAATGTTCAAGGAAAGTTAATGACTACCGTTGTAGGTAATATTCGACAAGTAGATTGGGCGCGTATGCAACTCAATTTCTCTATTGTATTCCCTAAAGGCGTATTAGAGAATGCACCACAGTTTCATGTGGTGACCACAAATGCCCCAGATAAAGCCTCATCTGCAAATTTGCAGCGAGAGCTGGTAAAGAAATTTCCAAATGTATCTATTATTGATTTAAGACAGGTAGTAACCTTGGTTGAAGATATTTTGGATAAGATTTCATGGGTCATATCTTTTATGGCTTTCTTTAGTATTCTTACTGGTATTATTGTTTTGATTGGATCTGTTCGTAATAGTAAATACCAACGTATTCGAGAAAGTGTATTGTTAAGGACTTTAGGTGCTCAGAGTAAACAGATATTAAAGATAAATGCTCTAGAATATCTATTCTTAGGAGTTTTAGGTAGCGGAGTAGGAGTAATACTTTCTTTAGTTAGTAGTTTTTTATTGGCGTATTTCATTTTCGACACACCTTTTATTCCTTCATGGGTGCCATTTTTGGTGGTTTTACCGGGTATAACTTTATTGGTATTGGCTATTGGATTAATGAATAGTAAAGGGGTATTAAATAGTCCACCATTACAGGTGTTACGAAAAGAAGGGTAATTTTATATTAATTGCAATTTTAAAGCTCATTTATTATTGTTTTGAAGTGGGCTTTCCAATATATGTATACAAAATGTAATCTGTATTTGGGTCAAGAAAACGATACAGCTGTGTTCGTATTGTTGGTAGTCGAAGGTCTTTTTTATCATATACCTCTAACAAAAGTGATGCGTAATCTGAACGGAAAAATTCTCTTTTTTTAGCAGTAATTTCAGATGCTCGTTGATTAAAAACTATGCTTTTTGCTTGAGCTTTATTTCTATAGTTTATTAACGGCACTGTCTTCATAATGTTTATGAGTTCATAATTATAGCGCTTAGAATTTATCTTTAAAGAATCTCCCAAAGCGTAATCACTTACTATTTCATAAGTACTATCATTACTTATTTCGTTTAAAAGGTTGACGTAGTTTTCATGGGTACCATCTGTAATTACTTTTTTGGAAATTAATTCTTTTTCAAAATCATCTAATACTTTTATAAGTCCTGTATGGTATTCCGGATATTGTTTGGCAATGGCATTATTAATTGCCTCATCATATGTCTTATTGATCATTTGGGCAAAACTTTCATTTATAAATAAAAGGAATATCGATACTAATAGGAATGTATTTGATTTCATTAGATAAGAATAATCTTTTCTTTTTTGAAATATAATACTTTATGTTGTATTCAAATAATAGTTTCAAAGTAAACTATTTTAATTTGTCCACGTGAAAAAGAAAATGCCCTTTACCATTAAACTTTAAAAGTCATTATTTACTTAATTATCGATAATTGCCTCACTTTACATGATTTGTCAACTAATCAGCATAGCTTTGCAACTGAAATACAAAAGTGATTGTTATGCCGTTGTTTACCGATTTAAAAATATCTAGAAATTTAGAAAAAGCACTTGAAGATCTAGGCTTTGAAAATACTACTCCCATTCAAGAGAAAGCTTTTCCTATTGTAATGAGTGGTAGTGATGTTGTAGGTATTGCACAAACAGGTACTGGTAAAACATTTGCTTATCTACTTCCTATTTTAAATACGCTTAAGTTTTCTAAAGAAATTCATCCGAAGGTAATTATTCTAGTACCTACACGAGAGTTGGTGGTACAGGTGGTAGAAGAGGCAGAAAAATTGGCTAAATATGCAGGCATTCGTGTTCTTGGAGTATTTGGCGGTAAGAGTATGTTACGCCAAAAAGAGGCTTTGGCTTTAGGTACTGATGTTCTAGTAGCAACACCAGCGAGATTATATGATTTGATCTTAACAAAGGCAGTTCAGTTAAAACAAGTGAAGAAACTGGTTATTGATGAGGTCGATGTAATGTTAGATTTAGGCTTTAGGTTTCAGCTCGTAAATATTTTTGAGCTTTTACCACAGAAGAGACAGAACATTATGTTTTCGGCTACAATGACCGATGATATTGAATTGTTCATAACCGATTTCTTTTCCGGTGTTCAAAAAATTGCCATTGCAGTAAGCGGAACTCCCCTTGAGAATATTACCCAATACGGTTACGCTACCCCGAATTTTTATACGAAGGTAAATCTGTTAGTGAATTTATTGCAGAATGTAGAACTTTACCATAAAGTACTAGTATTTGTTTCAAGCAAGCGTAGTGCCGATTTACTCTTTAAAGAATTGGCAGAGTTTTTTAGTGAAGAAATCTGTATTATTCACTCCAACAAAACTCAGAATTATAGACTACGATCCATTAATCAATTCGACGAGGGTAAAAATCGTATTTTGGTTACTACCGATGTTATGGCTCGTGGATTGGATTTGCAAGAGATATCTCATGTTATAAATTTTGATACACCGACGTATCCTGAAAACTATATGCATCGAATCGGTAGAACGGGTAGGGCAGAGAAGGAGGGGACTTCTATTCTTTTATTTACAGAGAAAGAAGAAGAAGCCAAAGATGCCATTGAAGATTTAATGTCGCATAAGGTCAATTTACTGCCTTTACCTAGTGATGTTGAAATTGCAACTCAACTTACTTTCGACGAGCAACCTAAGCACAAAGAGCACGAAAACCCTTTAAATATTAATGAAGATGAACGTGGAGCTAGCTTTCATGAAAAGTCTGACAAGAATAAAAAGGAAAATCAAGGTGGTTCGTATAAGCGCATCATTAAAAAGAAATACACGAAATCTAAAACTCGTGGCGACAAGAACTACGGTAAACGCGGAAGGCACAAATTTTAATTTACTCACTACTCTATTAAGAGGCTTTGTTTTTTAGGAGCAAAGCTTTCAAATATTACTCAATTTTGAGCTGTTGTTACTTCGTATCTAAATTTAAAATACCGATGAAATGCACACCGAATCGGTGTGGTGTTTTTAGGTTTAAAACCGTTCGTCGACACTTTTTGACGATTCGTCACAGATTTTTACGCTAGCCGAAAATTATAGCAGTTTAGCGAGGTCAAGATGCTCAATGGTGGACCTCAAAGTACTTTTACATTGTTCAACATTACGATATGAAAGCACTTGTAACCTTATTTATAATAATTTTCGCTGGCGCATTTGCGTTGGCACAAACACCCCAAACAGATGATAAAGTTAACGCTACTAAAATGGGTATTGTTTTGGTTGATAGCCTTAACGATATTAGCAACAAGAAAACGATTGCAATTACTGCTGAAACCTCAGTAGCACGTTTATATAGATACAAAAATGCTAGGGTTAACAAAGAATTAGCATTTATTACCAAGAAGTCATATAGTAAGTTGGCATAATCTTTGCCCTATATAAAAAGGTGCAATTAAGCACCTTATAAATTTTTCAATATGATGTTACTTTCAATTATAATACCTGCACTTATCGTTATTGCAACTATAGCTTTTACTTCAAAAAACGAAAAAAAAGTACGTACCGTTAAAGTGCCGGTGAACAAACGTAAGTTTTAATTTTTTATACCAGGCTGTTTAATTGTATAGTTACTTTTGGCTTTAGCCTCATCTACCTGTCTTTTGACATCTGCCAATAATGCTTTGGAGTCATAAACGATTCCATCTTTAACGGTGTATTTTACACCACCAACACGAACCACCTCGTTATCATCGGTAAGATTTATAGCTCCCGTACCGTATAATACTTTGAAGTTTTGAAGCGGATTTTCCTCAACAATGACAAAGTCTGCCAGTTTGCCTATGGTGACTGAACCTAATTTGTCATCCATACCTAGTGCCTCCGCGCCATTTAACGTAGCGGATTGTATGATCTCTAACGGATGAAACCCAGCTTCTCTCATTAATTCCAGTTCTCTTATATAAGCAAACCCGTATAGTTGGAATATGAATCCGGAATCTGATCCAGTTGTTACTCTACCGCCTCTATTTTTATATTCATTGATAAAGGTCATCCAAAGTTTATAATTGTTTCTCCAGGCAACTTCTTGCTCTGTACCCCAATCATGCCAGTAAGAACCATGAGATACCTTACTAGGTTGATAGAATTCCCATAATGAAGGCAATGTATAGTCTTCATGCCATTCTGCTCTTCTGGCACGTTGTAAATCTCTACTAGCTTCATAAATATTGAAGGTTGGATCCATGGTGAAATCAAGCGCTAATAGTTCATTCATAACATTATTCCAATGCTCAGAATAAGGTTCTGCAGCTTGTTCCCATAATTTTCCTGCATTTTCAAAGCGATCTTGCTCGTTTTGGTAGTTATAGTCCAACGGAAAATCTTGTACGGTTCTATCATCGAACAAAGCTTCAGGTAACCCATACCAATGCTCCATAGAGGTTAGACCTGCTCTGGCGGAATGTAAAACATTCCAACGGGCTACGCTCATTTGTGCGTGATGGCATGCAGAACCTAATCCTAATTTTTTATTTTCATCAAGTGCTGCAGCCATAATCTCAGGCTCGGCTCCGAAGAATTTAATACCATCAGCTCCCTTTTTTGCGTTGGCACGTACCCATTCTCTTGCTTGTTCTGCAGTTGAAATTGGAATGTCGTTTAACGGATTAAAAGATTTACTCGTTTGCCCAAATGCTGTATATGATATAATACGTGGTGCTATAATTTCATTTTTCTCACTTTTATGTTTTAAATCCATTGCAATATCAATACCCCTTCCTGCAACTTCACGAACAGTAGTAACACCGTGGGCCATCCACAGTTTAAATACATAATCTGGATCTGCACCTTGAGCGTCACCGCCAATATGGGTGTGCATATCAATAAAACCGGGCATTAAATACATGCCGGTGCAATCTAGTTCTTTTCCACCTGTCTTTAATTGCGGTCTTTTGGCATCATCAATGGCGACACCCGGGTAGCCAACTACTTTTACATCTTTAATAATATTGTTTTCTACCACAATATCAATAGGACCTTGTGGTGGTGCACCGTTGCCGTTAATAAGCATAACGCCTCTAATAATTAATTGCGAATGTGGACCATCGCCTTCTAAGGATTGGGCGTTGACGGAAAGCAAGACAGCGAAGGTCATTGCGGTTGCAAGCAGAAATTTGCGTAACATAAAGTGGTAGTTTGAGTTAGTTACCTTAAATATAACCAAAGCATCAGAAATTAGTGTGTTGGTAAACCAACTTTAAGTGCAAATAATGAAATTGTTATTTATAAGGTATGTTCGTTAAGCAACTGGAGATAATTGTTGCTTAATTTCTTGAAACTTAATAATGTAATTTGTTCCTTTCTTAGAATTATCACGTTGTATAGTTCCTCTTAATTGTCGTGTAAGATTGTGTATCAGCTTTAACCCTAAAGATTTAGTGTTTTTATGATTTATGGTTTCAGGGAACCCGATTCCATTATCACCGATTTCTAGAATATAACAATTTTCTTGTTCGTTGTCTTTCTGTAATTTGATACTGATTTCGCCATCTTGATCACTTTCAATACCATATTTTAAGGCATTTGTCAAAGTTTCATTAATTAAGAGTCCTAATGGAATCGCTGTATCTATACCCAGTTTAATATCAGGAATATCAATTATTAAATCTACGTTATTGTCATTGCCTTTTATAGAACGAATTAAATATTCGCTTAATTCTTGTACGTAAGATTTGTATTCGATATGGCTAATGTCATTACGCATATAAAGCATTTCATGTACCATAGCCATGGCAATTACCCTATTCTGAGTTCCTTTTAAAAGACCTTTCATTGGTCCGGTTTCTATATTTCTCGATTGTAAGCTTAACAAACTGGAAACTGTTTGTAAATTGTTTTTTACCCTGTGATGTACTTCTTTTAAAAGATTTTCTTTTTCATGTACCTGCATTGCCAAGGCCCTTTTTGAACTGTACATGGCATTGTAGGTTTTTAAGAGCGTTTTTCCTAAAGTATTTCCCAATATAAATACAGCGAACAAAACGGATACAAGACTAAAAACTGAGCTTGATTCTTCTGTAACTAAATTTTCGGTAATACGTAATTCAGGTATGGTTTGGGTAAATATCAATAGAATTAAAATAATGATAATATTTAGATAAATTCGCCCATATCTCGTGCTGTTTATGAATCCGCCAAAAGCAATCAAAGGAATCATGAATATAAACGGACTATGAATTCCGCCGCTATAAACGGTTACGACTACAGCGGTTATTAAACCTATAATAGATGAAAAGTTAAAAGTAGGTACTATATTTTTATGGGCTTTAAAGTATAGTAAATTGATAATATTTAAAATAGCAAAGCCAGCAAGAGCAAAAGGTATAATTTGGGTAATGTTCAAAAAGAAATAGCACAAGGCTCCAAATAGGATGGAGATAATGCTAGTGGTATAATTAACCCTTAAAAATAATTTGGTTTTATCCTGTAGACGTTCTTTGTCAATGGTAAATCCGGGCATAGATATTATTTATGTACTAGAAAACATACGAATTACGTAATGTAAATCTAATTATGTTTTTATCATTATGCTAGTATTTTCGACTTAACTATGATAAAAACGACTATTATTTTTCTGAATTATATATTTTTTTTGCTTAAATATTGGTTAAAAATATTAAATCTATTGTTAATTGGTTGTATTTGTAAATAAACCTGAAAAATTATTCAACATTTAATTTACCTTTATTTCGTTTAGGTATAGCTTGTTAGATGAAAGAAACAAGAAAGGCATCCAAACGGATGCCTTTTTTAACTTTATAATTTAGATGTAATTTAATCTTGAGTCAACACCCATGAACCGTTTTGCAAAAGTGGCTCAGCTTGTTTAAACTTTATCGTTTTACTCTCTCCGCTCATTACATTTTTGATGGTAACGCGCTCGTTTCTTCCAATTTTTGGTTGTTCCCTTGTAATGGTTTCTGTAACCGCAGGGCGTTCAGCCTGATTTTGACTTACTGCTCTACTACGTGCCGCTAACTCATCACTATTAGGAATTTCCTCTTTTGACGTCTGTAAATTATCTCTACGTTGAACGTTTCTTTCTTCTTGAATAGCATTAGGGTTCTCAGAAGGTAATTCACCTTTAAACAAGAAAGAGACCACATCTTTGTTTACTTTCTCGATCATTGATTTAAAAAGTTCAAATGCTTCGAACTTATAAATTAATAAAGGATCTTTTTGCTCGTGAACCGCTAATTGTACCGATTGCTTCAACTCATCCATTTTACGAAGATGTGTCTTCCACGAATCATCTATAATAGCCAATGAGATATTTTTCTCAAAATCTGTTATCAATTGCTTACCGTTACTGTCATATGCTTCTTGAAGGTTAGTTACTACATTCAAGCTTTTGATTCCGTCAGTAAAAGGAACTACGATACGCTCAAAGTTATTGGCATTATCTTCATGTACCTTTTTGATTACCGGGAAAGCCGCTGCAGCATTACGCTCCATCTTGTCATTATAATACTCGTATGCAGCCTTATAAATTTTACCGGTAATTTCTTGAGCTGTCATTTTGCCAAAATCAGCTTCATCTACAGGTGATGTAATAGAGAAGTATTTAATCAATTCAAATTCTAAATTCTTATAATCACTTGCAGCTTTATTGCTCTCTACGATAACCTCACAGGTATCATAGACCATATTGGCAATATCTAGCTTTAAACGCTCGCCTTGTAATGCATGACGTCTTCTTTTGTACACAACTTCACGCTGTGCATTCATAACATCATCGTATTCTAAAAGACGCTTACGTACACCAAAGTTATTTTCTTCAACTTTTTTCTGAGCACGTTCAATAGATTTGGTCATCATACTATGCTGAATAACTTCACCATCTTCCAAGCCCATTTTGTCCATCATCTTAGCAACCCTATCAGAACCGAATAAACGCATTAGGTTATCTTCTAACGAAACGTAAAATTGAGAGCTTCCTGGATCTCCTTGACGACCAGAACGACCACGTAGCTGTCTATCTACACGACGAGAATCATGTCTTTCAGTACCTATAATTGCTAGTCCACCTGCTTTCTTAACAGCATCAGACAATTTAATATCGGTACCACGACCGGCCATGTTGGTCGCAATAGTTACAACACCGGCATTACCGGCCTCAGCAACTACATCTGCTTCTTTCTTGTGAAGTTTCGCGTTCAGTACGTTGTGAGGTACTTTACGTACACTTAATAATTTAGATAACAATTCTGATATTTCTACAGAAGTAGTACCAATTAATACAGGTCTTCCTGCCTGACTTATTTTAGTAACTTCTTCAATAATAGCATTGTATTTTTCTCTTTTTGTCTTGTAGATAAGGTCATTTTTATCTTCTCTAGCAATAGGTCTGTTGGTAGGGATTTCCATTACATCTAACTTGTAGATTTCCCAGAATTCACCAGCTTCGGTAACAGCAGTACCTGTCATACCAGCAAGTTTGCTGTACATTCTAAAGTAGTTCTGTAACGTAACAGTCGCAAAAGTTTGAGTTAATGCTTCGATCTTTACATTCTCTTTTGCTTCAATTGCCTGGTGTAAACCGTCAGAGTATCTACGACCGTCCATAATACGACCGGTCTGCTCATCAACAATCATTACTTTATTTTCCATTACCACATATTCCGTATCCTTTTCGAATAAGGTGTAAGCCTTTAATAATTGGCTCATGGTATGTATACGTTCACTTTTAATAGTAAAATCTTTAAAAAGCTCTTCTTTAAGTTCGGCTTCTTTTTCAATTTCAAGATTTTGATTTTCAATCTTGGCAATTTCTCCACCAATATCTGGCATCACGAAGAAATCTTTATCCTGTTCGCCCGAAATATAATTAACCCCTTTATCGGTCAATTCTATTTGGTTGTTCTTTTCATCGATCACAAACAACAAATCTTCATCAACAACTGGCATTTCCCTGTTGTTGTCTTGCATGTAATAATTCTCAGTTTTTTGAAGTAATTGTTTTACTCCTTCTTCACTTAAGAATTTTATTAATGCTTTATTTTTCGGTAACCCGCGATATACACGTAGCAAAAGAAAACCACCTTCTTTGGTATCACCTTCTGCGATTAATTTTTTAGCTTCTGCCAATACACCTGTTAAATGCTGACGTTGCTTTCTTACAATTTCGTCAACCTTAGGTTTTAGTTCATTAAATTCATGACGGTCACCTTCTGGTACTGGACCAGAAATAATTAATGGGGTACGAGCATCATCGACCAAAACTGAATCGACCTCATCGACCATGGCATAATTATGTGGGCGCTGTACCAAGTCTTTTGGCGTATGCGCCATATTATCCCTTAAGTAATCAAAACCGAATTCATTATTAGTACCGTATGTAATATCCGCATTGTAAGCTGCACGTCTACCATCAGAATTTGGTCTGTGGTAATCTATACAATCTACAGAAAGTCCATGAAATTGAAATATAGGTGCCATCCAAGCACTATCTCTTTTTGCTAAGTAATCATTTACGGTTACCAAATGGGCACCGTTACCACTTAAGGCATTTAAATATAAAGGAAGCGTAGCAACAAGGGTTTTACCTTCACCAGTTTGCATCTCTGCAATTTTACCTTGGTGCATGGCAATACCACCAATAAGTTGAACATCGTAATGTACCATATCCCAGGTAACTTCTTTTCCTGCGGCATCCCAAGAGTTCTTCCAGATAGCATTGGTACCTTCAAGAGTGACATATTCTTTAGAACCTGACAACGTTCTGTCATATTCAGAGGCAGTCACTTCTAAAGTCTCATTATTAGCGAAACGTTTGGCAGTTTCTTTAACAACAGCGAAAGCTTCAGGTAGAATTTTATTTAAAGTATCTTCAGAAATTATATAAGATTCTTCCTTTAATCTATCTATTTCTGTGTAAAGGTCTTCATTTTTATCAATGTCGGTAGAGTTTTTAACCTCTTCTTCTAAAGCGCTAATTTGATCTGATTTTTCTTTGATAGAATCTTGAATAGCCTTCTTGAACTCTATTGTTTTTTGTCTAAGCTCATCGTGACTAAGGCTTTCTAGCTTTGATTCGAATGATTTTATTTGGTCTACTAAAGGCTGTAATTCTTTTACATCTTTTTGTGATTTATCACCAACGAATGCCTTTAGGATGGAATTAATGAAACTCATATATTTTAAACTATTAGAATTGAAACTTTTCTGGCTATAATTCTAGCGAGAATAGCTTTCAAAATATT
Source organism: Maribacter caenipelagi (assembly GCF_004364175.1). Classification (GTDB taxonomy): domain Bacteria; phylum Bacteroidota; class Bacteroidia; order Flavobacteriales; family Flavobacteriaceae; genus Maribacter; species Maribacter caenipelagi. Next base: position 545,735 of record NZ_SNZW01000013.1, read on the forward strand.
TTATATTCGACAATTATAATCGATGCTCTTAAAGAGCAAAAGGTATTCCAGTCTTGATATTTGGACAGTTTAACCTAATAACCTGCCAAAATTACATAAAAAAAAAGCCTCCGAGGAGACTTTTTAGTAGTTATTATGATATCGAATATTAATATTCGTCCTCGTTCCAGAGGTAGTCTTCTTCCGTTGGATAGTCAGGCCAGATCTCTTCGATAGATTCATATATTTCGCCACCTTCTTCTTCCATAGATTGTAAATTTTCTACGACTTCAAGAGGGGCTCCAGTTCTGATGGAGTAATCTATTAACTCATCTTTACTTGCCGGCCAAGGTGCATCACTTAAATAAGATGCTAATTCTAATGTCCAATACATAGTAATAGTTTAATTTTAATTTTTTGCAAAAGTAATTTTTAAATTGAGACAGCAAAGAAATTAATAATAAATTTCATATTTATCTCGTACTTTTTTTGCATTTGTTTATTGATAACGAATAAATTACAGAATTATTAGTCCTTTTTTTTAGGAATCCATTTTATTTCATCCGCCTGTAAATCATAAGACAATTTTCGTGCCAATACAAAAAGATAATCTGAAAGCCTATTTATAAAAGATAGCACATTTTTATCAAATGGCTCATTTTGAAATAATAAAGTTGAAATACGTTCTGCTCTTCTACAAACGGTACGCGCAATATGACAGTATGACACTGTTGTATGACCGCCAGGAAGAATAAAATGGGTCATTGGCGGTAATTGACGGTCCATTTCATCTATAGCTTGTTCTAAAAAATTGATTTCACTAGTGCCTACTTTGGTTATTTTTAATCGCTCTTCACCATTTTTGAGTATTTCTTTTTCTGGATCGGTGGCCAAAATAGCGCCTACAGTAAATAAATGCTCTTGAATGGAAGTAAGTTGTTGCTTGTAAGTAGGGGCAATGTCTTGATCTCTAATTAGACCTAACCAAGAATTCAATTCATCGACCGTACCATAGCTATCGATACGAATATGATGTTTAGGTACGCGTGTTCCTCCAAAAAGTCCGGTAGTGCCGTCATCTCCTGTTTTGGTATATATTTTCATTTTACAGAGTATAGAAAGTAATGGTGTAGATTATTTAATAATAGATAGTAAGAATAATAACAGTTAAAATTCTGAATGATTAATTCTCTTTCTTGTCTTTGCGTTCATAATCTCCCATAAACTTTCTTGATTTACGCTCGCTAGATTTACTTTTACTGGTAATGCGAATAACTATGTAAATAGCGAAAACGACACCTAGGGTAATATAAATAGTATTACTGTTCATTAAAAATTTACTTTAGCTAAAATTACTGGTTTATATCCGTATTTTAAAATGTTCCTTTACTTGTTCTTTTCTAAAAAATAGGGCTCCACAATAAAACATATCTATTGAAACACGAACATGGTTTAATTCTTTAAGGTGTTCCCAAGTTTTAAGATTTTTACTACTGGCATGTATGTCGTTTAAAAGTAACATACCGTCATTAGAAAACGTACTGATATCTAAATTGGCTTGCATTGCCTCAGAGATGTTGCAAATGATAATACTGGTATTGTTTTCAGTAAATGAAATATTGGGGTAGTATTGTTTTATAATTTCTTCGGATGTTTTATAATCTCCTATTAGACGTATAGCATCATATTTGAAATACCCGATACTTTTAATAAGCACTTTTAGGGTTGTAGGATGCTTAAGTTCCTTTTTCTTATAAAGACATTTGGTAATGTAATCATATACAAAAGGTGAATGTACCCCATGTTGATTGGTAGAAGTAAGAATAAATTTAATGTAGGATATAAAACGGAACACGATCTACTTTTTCAATTTTTTAAAAAAGTAAAGATAATGGTTGAAATTAGAACTGTAATAATTTGAAAAGTAGGTTTTGGTAAGAAATGGTTAGGTATATATTTGGGGCAAAAAGGGTTTTTGAAAATTGTTTTAAGAAAGTTTAGCGTTGTTCAATTTTGTAGTGAATTCTAAAGCCTTGATCACTCTGTTGTTTTTGTTCTTGTACAATCTAGCAACTTCGATTGTGTTTTTAGTTTCGATTGTTGGAACAGAAATATCATTACTTTCAATTGTTTGAACCATCTCTACTTGTATAGTTTCGATCTCTAAAGAAACATTCTCGTTGTTAGCTTGTGCTTGTACTAAGAAAGTAGAGAAGAAAAGAGCGGTTAAAATAATAATTGACTTCATAATATTTGTTTTACACTGCTAAAGTACAGTGATGAACAAACATATTTTAAAGCACGTCGTTGGGCGTCATTTATCTATAGACGAATGGTAATTTAGGTTCGGTTATTAAATTTATAGAAGGTGAAATAGGAGGCAGTCCGAGAATTTAATAGTGCGCTCAATAAGCGTAAGTATTGATGTTATCTGCTTTTAATTTATACCGAAGCTAACTATTACAAAAATACGATATACGGTTGAATGGTTATTTTGACTTGAGAATGAATTTTGAACTTGACTTGAACTTGAACTTGAATTTTGAGATTGAACTTAATAGTAGGTTTTGGTAAGAAATGGGTAGGTATATATTTGGGGCAAAAAGGGTTTTTGAAAATTGTATTAAGAAAGTTTAGCGTTGTTCATTTTTGTTGTGAATTCCAAAGCCTTGATTACTCTGTTGTTTTTGTTCTTGTATAATCTAGCAACTTCGATTGTGTTTTCAGTTTCGATTGTTGGAACAGAAATATCATTACTATCAATTGTTTGAACCATCTCTACTTGTATAGTTTCGATCTCTAAAGAAACATTCTCGTTGTTAGCTTGTGCTTGTACTAAGAAAGTAGAGAAGAAAAGAGCGGTTAAAATAATAATTGACTTCATAATATTTGTTTTACACTGCTAAAGTACAGGG
>NZ_SNZW01000013.1:548725-684860 GCF_004364175.1 Maribacter caenipelagi
TGTTAGCTTGTGCTTGTACTAAGAAAGTAGAGAAGAAAAGAGCGGTTAAAATAATAATTGACTTCATAATATTTGTTTTACACTGCTAAAGTACAGGGATGAATAAACATATTTTGAAGCACGTCGTTGGGCGCCATTTATCTATAGACGAATGGTAAATTAGGTTCGGTTATTAACTTGTTGAGGTTTGGAATGTGTGGTGAAAATTGTTGTTGGATATTCGCTCAGCATCCGTGAGTATTGATATGGTGGAGTATTTCAATTCTTATTCCGAAAAGTTACTGAAAACAATATACCAAGACCAGTGGTAGTTATTTGGAATTAAAAGCAGTAGGTAATGCGTTCAACTTGCCGGACTCGGTAATCTGTTATGAATTATGATTTGTTTTAAGACGAATTAGTAAAAAGTAGGTTTTGGTAAGAAATGGTTAGGTATATGTTTGGGGCGAAAAGGGTGTTTAAAAATTGAATTAAGAAAGTTTAGCGTTGTTCATTTTTGTTGTGAATTCTAAAGCCTTGATCACTCTGTTGTTTTTGTTCTTGTACAATCTTGCAACTTCGATTGTGTTTTCAGTTTCGATTGTTGGAACAGAAATATCATTACTTTCAATTGTTTGAACCATCTCTACTTGTGTAGTTTCGATCTCTAAAGAAACATTCTCGTTGTTAGCTTGCGCTTGTACTAAGAAAGTAGAGAAGAAAAGAGCGGTTAAAAGGATAATTGATTTCATAATATTTGTTTTACACTGCTAAAGTACAGTGATGAACAAACATATTTTGCCGCTCATAGTCGGGCAGCATTTAACTGTAGACGAATGGTAAAAATCAATCGTCTACGGTTTATGTAGATGTAAAATGTATTCGGAATTTAAAGGGTTGATGGGGGCTAACCTTCCATTAATGCTGAAAGCTCAAACCAGCGTTCGGTCTTACTCTCAATAGTGTCAGTTACTTCTTTAAGTTTTATACCTAGGTCTTTAATATCATCGCCACTTAATGAATCATCAGTGAACTTCTCTTGAAGCGTAACTTTCTTTTTTTCTAATTTTTGAATTTCGCGCTCTAGTTTTTTAAATTCCTGTTGGTCTGCGTAAGATATTTTTGGTGAAGCATCTGGTTCTTTCCAGCTAGTCTTTGGGGCACTTTGAACTTCTTTCTGTTCGCGTTTCTCTAATATCTGACTGTCTTCGTACGCTCTGTAATCTGAATAGTTACCTGGAAAATCCTCTACAACCGCATCACCCCTAAATACAAATAGGTGGTCTACAATCTTGTCCATAAAGTAACGGTCGTGAGATACCACCATTAAACATCCTTGAAAATCCATTAAGAAGCTTTCCAGTACATTTAGCGTTACAATATCTAAATCGTTGGTAGGCTCATCTAATATTAAGAAGTTCGGATTCTGAATTAATATGGTACATAAGTATAGTCGCTTACGCTCACCACCACTAAGTTTATTAACGAAATCGTATTGCTTTTTTCGGTCGAATAGAAAACGTTCCAATAGCTGTTGTGCAGAAATCTGTTTTCCTTTCATTAAAGGAATGTAATCTCCGAATTCACGAATAACATCAATTACCTTTTGACCTTCTTTTATTTCAATACCTTTTTGGGTGTAATAACCAAATTTGATTGTTTCCCCAACAATTACTTTACCGCTATCTGGTTGGTCGCGGCCACTAAGAATATTTAGAAAGGTAGATTTACCGGTACCGTTTTTACCAATGATCCCAATACGCTCTCCTTTTTGAAATACATATTCGAACTTATCTAGAATTGGTTTGCCAGGGAAGGATTTAGAAATCTTATGAAGTTCAAGAATTTTACTTCCCACACGTTCCATATTCAACTCTAGCTGAACCTGGTGATCTTTTCTACGCTGGCTTGCTTTGTCTTTAATTACGGCAAAATCATCAATTCTCGATTTAGATTTGGTCGTACGGGCTTTTGGCTGCCTACGCATCCAGTCTAATTCTTTTTTAAAAAGTAATTCTGTTTTATGTTGCTCTGTGGCTTCTTGCTCTATACGGGCTTCTTTCTTTTCTAAATAGTAAGAATAGTTTCCTTTATATGGATAAAGTTTTCCGTTTTCAAGCTCGATAATTTCATTACATACACGCTCTAGAAAGTAACGGTCGTGCGTTACCATAAATAGCGTCATGTTCTCTTTTGCGAAGAATTCTTCTAACCATTCGATCATTTCTAAATCTAAATGGTTGGTCGGCTCATCTAATACTAAAAGATCTGGTTTGTTGATAAGTGCATTGGCAAGTGCCAAACGTTTCTTTTGTCCACCAGAGAGTTTGCCTACCTTGGCATCTAAATCGTCTAATTTTAGCTTCGAAAGAATCTGTTTATATTGGGTTTCAAAATCCCAAGCTTCAAAACGATCCATCGCATCAAATGCTTTTTGGTAAGCATCTGCATCTTCGGGGTTTAGTAATGCCTTTTCGTAATTGGCCAATACTGTCAATACCTCATTGTCTGAAGCGAAAATAGTTTCCTCTACGGTTAAGTTCGGATCCATTACCGGCTCTTGAGCTAAAAAGGAAACTCGCGTAGATTTACGGTAGTTTACCTGACCAGAATCGGGAGTGTCAGCTCCTGACAATATATTAAGTATAGAAGTCTTTCCTGTACCGTTTTTAGCGATTAGAGCAATTTTTTGGTCTTTATTGATCCCAAAAGATAGGTTATCAAAAAGAACATTTTCGCCATAGGATTTCGAAATATTTTCAACGGTAAGTAGATTCATGTAAAGTAACTTGATTTTATTTTTTAGTTAAATATGTACTCTTAAAATAATAGATGAGATATAGATAACGGATAGCTAATGCTAATAATACGATGATTAGTAATATGGAAAACACTTGAATTTTAAACATCCACAGGATACCAGTGATGCCCAATAATATGGTTAAAAATATGATGTAAGTGATCATCCACGACGGAATTTGCTTTTTAATCATCATAAATGCTATTATAATATTCGGAGCAAATGCCCACAAAGAGTTAAAATTAGCTTTTGTTGCTAAATGGTCTGTGGCAAACCATAGAAAAAGAATGAGAATACCAGCTAATCCCGTTATTGCGAATAGTCCGAAGTCCAACCATTTATTTCTTCGTAAGTTTTTATAATCGGTATAGGTGATATAGCCAACCAATGCAAGTAAAATACAAAGCCAGAATAGTGGGGTTAAAAATAGCGGATACCGGTATTCCTGTTCAGGTATATCTAATATGACGGATTCCTTTGTTACTATCGGCTTACCGTCTAGTGTGGTATGCTTCATTTGCTCATACACATAAATTGGTAAGAACAAATGTTCATGTGGGGTTGCTTCTCTGTCAATTACCGAACCTAAAGCAAGGTCAATGCCGAAATTAGACCACGAATTCGGATTCAACTTCAAACGGATTAACTCTCGAAATGTGAGTTGGTTTTCTAAATAATCGTAGTCAAATTTGAATGTGCTCCCTAAAGTTTTTTCAAATACCATAGGTATTCTAGTAGCACAGTTGTCGAACAAAAAATCGTATTTATATTTTTTGTTTTCGGGTAATAAGTTGTGTTCTAGAAAAGTAACAATCTGGTTGCGTTGTTCTAAATTGACATCTAAAACTTGCTCTATAATCCAGCGTTTTTCTTGTTGGTAAGAATAATCGAAGTATTTAAACGGAATTCTAGAAATAGTGTATGATAATTTACCTCTGGTAAAATTTAAATAGAAATTAGGGTCTTCAAAATCATATGTTCCATAACCGTAAACTTCATCAATGCCTAAAGTTGGGTCTTGTAGTCGTATGGCGCTATGTCCGAATTTAGCAGCTAAGTCTTCACCTGTACCTACGGTCAATAAACTGATTTTTGATAATGGAGACAGTTGTGCATTTTGAGCATGTGCCCAAAATGCAGTAAAAAGTAGAATTAAAAACGTGATTTTTTTGAACATACTTTTACTAGCGCATAGCAGCTGCAAAGATGCGAATAATAACAGACTTCACAGATATTGCTTTTTTATAATTTTATGTCAATTAACAATTTCAGTAAAGAGCTGTTTGATAGAAATATAAAAGCCACCTCTTGAGGTGACTTTTTAAATATATTATCTACAATTTAATGGCTATTCAATAGTCACAATCAAATCGTCTTGTTTTACCATACTGCCTTCTTTTAGACTCACAGAAGTAACCGTTCCCGCTTTAAAAGAAGTTACAGTAGTCTCCATTTTCATGGCTTCAATTACAAATAAAGGATCGTTCTCTTTTATGGTCTGACCTTTTTTGACCAATACCTTATATAAAGAACCTTGCAACGGAGCACCAATTTGGTTCGGGTTTTCTAAATCTATCTTTTCATTAGATTCGATCTTAAGATTTAAAGAAGTATCTAGAACATCAACAAATCTATTCTCTCCGTTTACTTGAAAGAATACGGTTCGCAATCCTTGTTCATTAGGTATGCCGACAGAAAGTAACCTTACAATTACTGTTTTACCCGGTTCTAACTCTATTAAGGTTTCTTCACGAAGTTTCATACCGAAGAAGAAATGCTTTGTTTGTACCAGCGCTAAATTGCCATACAACTTATAGTTCTCATGGGCTTTTTCAAACACTTTAGGGTATAGGGTATATGAAAGAAAATCTTCCATTTCAATAGCACGCGTAAAGCCTTTTTGAAACTTCTTTTTAAAGGCTTTAAATTCCTTATCAAAATCAGTTGGTGCTAAATGTGTATTTGGTCTATTGGTGTATGGTTTTTTGTTCTTAAGAATGATTTTCTGAAGTTTCTTTGGGAACCCGCCAACAGGCTGACCTAAATCTCCCATGAAAAAACTGATTACAGAATCTGGGAAAGATATTTCTTCACCACGAGTCATAACATCTTCTGTAGTTAAATCGTTGGTTACCATGAATATTGCCATGTCTCCAACTACTTTTGAACTGGGCGTTACTTTAATTAGGTTACCAAAGAGTTTATTTACCTCGGCATACATGGTTTTTACTTCTTCGAATCGGTCACCTAAACCTAAAGCAGTTGCTTGTGGTCGCAAGTTCGAATATTGTCCGCCAGGTATTTCATGTGAATATACCTCTGCTGTACCCGCTTTTAATCCCGATTCAAAAGGGTAGTACAATTCTCTTGTATCTTCCCAGAAGTTAGAAAACTGATTGAGTTTCAGCATATCAAATTCATGTGCTCGTGGCTGATTCTTCATCATCTCAACTACCGAGTTGAAGTTCGGTTGAGAGGTTAATCCAGATAATCCGCCTAAAGCGACATCAATCACATCAACACCAGCTTCAATTGCTTTCAAGTAGGTTGTCGTCTGTAAAGAAGAGGTGTCATGCGTGTGTAAATGTATTGGTACTTTTACCGTGTCTTTTAACGCTAAAACCAATTCAGTAGCAGCATAAGGTTTTAATAGACCTGCCATATCTTTTATAGCGATCATATGTGCACCTGCGTTTTCTAAATCTTTCGCTAGCTGTGTATAATATTTTAGATTGTATTTTGTTTCGTTAACATCTAGTATATCGCCAGTATAGCTTAAAGCTGCTTCGGCAATACCACCAGTTTTATTACGTACATAATTAATACTTGGTTCCATTGCTTTTACCCAGTTCAACGAATCGAAAATTCTAAAAATATCTACGCCGTTCTCCCAAGATTTCTCAACGAACTTTTCAATTAAATTGTCAGGGTATGCTTTGTAGCCAACTCCGTTAGAACCACGAAGTAGCATTTGAAATAATATATTCGGTATTGCTTTACGTAGTTCGCGTAAACGTGTCCATGGACTCTCATGTAAGAAACGCATGCAAACATCGAAGGTTGCGCCACCCCAAACTTCCATACTAAAGGTATTTGGGTGATTCTTTGCATAACTTTCTGCGACACGTAACATATCATAAGTACGCATTCTCGTTGCCAATAGAGATTGGTGTGCATCACGCATGGTGGTATCTGTAAAATGAATCTTCTTTTCATCCATTAACCATGCACAAAATTTCTCGGGACCCATTTCGGTCAGCATATCTTTTGTTCCCTTCGGATGTGCTTCTAGCGGATTGAATTTAGGAACTTTCGGATTTCTGAAAATTTTGTTCTGATCAATATACTTAACATCAGAATTGCCGTTTACAATTACTTCTGCTAAAAAATTAACCACTTTTGATGTTCTATCTTGCGGTAATTTAATCTTGAATAGGGCAGGGGTGTTCTGAATAAAATTGACCGTTACCTTACCGTCTTTGAACGTTGGGTGCTGAATAACATTCTGTAGAAAATGAATATTGGTTTTAACTCCTCTAATTCTAAATTCCTTTAATGCACGTACCATTTTTCGGGTAGCGCCATCTAAGGTTCTACCGTGAGACGATACCTTTACTAGCATCGAGTCAAAAAACGGACTCACCTGATAGCCTTGATATATACTGCCGGCATCTAAACGAATTCCCATACCAGAGGCACTTCTATACGTCGTTACAGTACCGTAATCGGGAGTAAAGTTATTGTCTGGGTCCTCTGTGGTTAAACGACATTGTAAAGCAAAACCATAAGTGGCAATGGTTTCTTGACCGTAAATTTTTATTTGCTGGCTATCTAATTTATAATTGCCGGCAACGAATATCTGTGTTTTTACCAAGTCAATACCGGTAACCATTTCTGTAACCGTATGTTCTACCTGTATTCTTGGGTTTACTTCAATAAAATAAATGTTGTCATTAGGGTCTACTAAAAACTCTACCGTTCCAATATTGTTATAGTTCACCTCTTTGGCAATGCTAACTGCATATTTGTAAAGATTCTGTTTTACTTCTTCACCAACATTATGCGAAGGTGCAATCTCTACCACTTTTTGGTGACGACGTTGCACAGAACAATCGCGTTCGTGTAGATGACGAATATTGCCGTGGTTATCAGCAACAATTTGTACTTCAATATGCTTTGGGTCTTCTACATATTTCTCTAGAAACATGGTGTCATCACCGAAAGCATTTAAAGCTTCGTTTCTAGCAGAATCAAAATTCATTTCTAAGTCTTCATCTTTTCTAATGATTCGCATACCACGACCACCACCGCCAGAGGCAGCTTTTAGCATTAGAGGATATCCAATTGTTGCAGCTTCGGACAGTGCAACCTTAAGCGAGGTTAATTTCTTCTTGTTGCTCTCAATAATAGGTACGTTACATTTTACGGCAACTTTCTTGGCAGTAATTTTATCACCTAGGGCATCCATTACTTTTGGATCCGGACCAATGAAAATGATATCGTTTGCAGCACATTGTCTTGCAAATTCTGAGTTTTCAGATAAGAATCCGTAACCTGGGTGAATGGCATCTACGTTTTTAGCTTTTGCCAATGCTATAATCTGCGGAATATCCAAATAAGGTTTTAATGGCTGATTATCTTCACCAATTTGGTAAGACTCGTCTGCTTTATTTCGGTGCTGAGAATAGCGATCCTCATAAGTGTAAATGGCAACTGTTTTAATGTTTAGCTCAGTACAGGCTCGTAATACACGAATTGCAATTTCACTTCTGTTCGCTACTAAAACCTTTTTAATCTTCATTTTTTGGCAATGTATTTAATGGTTAGTGTTTTTGAATTTTTGTTATAAAACTTGATTTTTTATCTGAAATTGTTACAAAGTCTTTAATGTAATTCTAATATATCAACTAAACAATACTATGCGTGCATAATATTTTTCATTTAAGCACTAATTTGTGATAGGTCCTCTGAAAAGTTAGTTCTTAATTTCAACACGATAGGCTTAAGTGGTTGTAAATTTGAGGGTTATCTAGTATTAATTTGCTTTAGTAATTTTGCTATTTTTCAAAATATAGATGGACTTCTAGCTTTTTAGATAGGAATACCACTACGACCATATAATTATCTTAATTTAGAGGAATAATTGCCAAGAGGCATTGAACCATTTTGCATTTATGACATTAGACCAATTATCATGAAAAAGCACATTCCTAATTTTATCACCTTATTAAATGTTTTCTGCGGCTGTGTGGCTACCATGTTCGCTGTCATGAATAGATTAGAACTTGCTGCAATTTTTGTTGCGCTAGGTATTTTCTTTGACTTTTTTGACGGATTAGCTGCGCGTGTTTTAGATGTAAAAAGCGAACTAGGTTTGCAGTTAGATTCTTTGGCAGATATGATTACTAGCGGACTCGTACCTGGTATTGTAATGTTTCAATTATTGGCAATGTCACAAACTAGTGGGTGGGGAGATAGTTCTCACTTTTTTATGGAAGATGGTAAATTTCAATACATACACTTGGTACCTTTATTAGGTTTTATCATCACCATGGCATCGGGTTATCGATTGGCGAAATTCAATATTGATGAAAATCAGACGTCATCTTTTATCGGTTTGCCAACTCCTGCAAATGCGCTTTTAATTTTATCATTACCATTAATCCTTTTGTATCAAAATAATGACTTCTTAAATAGTATTATTCTCAATCAATGGTTTTTAATTATTCTAACATTGGTAAGTGCCTATTTGTTAAATGCTAATTTAGCTTTGTTTGCATTGAAATTTAAAAATACTAGCTTTAAGGATAATGCTATGCGGTATATCTTTATCATTATTAGTTTGGTGTTAATTGTAACCATGAAATTCATGGCTATTCCTTTAATTATTCTGTTTTATGTAGTAAGTTCTGTTATACAAGAGAGACTTTAATATTACATTAAATAGGAAGAAGCATTATGGAAAATGAAGAATATGAATATTGGTTAAGCGGTCCTATACCCAATGTACCAAATTTGTTGCAACCCGCAGCACACGCATTGTTGCAAAGTGATCGAGAGTTAAAGAAATACACTGAAGATTTCCCTAAGGAATTATTATGGGCGAAAACCGCGGGTAGAGCTTCCGTTGGTTTCCATATGAATCATATCACTGGGGTGTTGGATAGAATGATCACCTATGCAAAAGGCGAATCTCTTACCGAAGAACAATTTCAATTTTTAAAAAAGGAAGGTGCCTTTGATATGAACACAGAGGTTACCCATTTGCAGGAGCAATTTTCTGCAAAAATAGCTGAAGCGCTAACATACTTTCGAACCATTCCTGAAAGTACACTTACCGAGAAAAGAACGGTGGGTAGAAAGAAATTACCGTCTACCGTAATCGGACTACTATTTCACGCAGCGGAACATAGCCAAAGACATATGGGTCAGTTATTGGTGACCGTTAGCGTACTGCAGTCAAAGATTTGATTATTTTTTTATCAAATGAGTGTAAAAAGTAATAATGTCAGTTCGAGTGCTTCATTTTACAATATTTTCATTGAAAAATTAAGTGTATCGAGAACCTTTCTGATCACAAGGTTCTCGATACAATTTATGTTCCTAAAAAGGGAACAAAATCACTCGAACTGACAGTGCAATTAGGTACTCAACAAATTTGGCAATAGCTATTTTATCATTTATTTTAATTAGAGTAACTTAACAACATGAATACATCGGTAGTTATTATCGGCGCAGGATTAACGGGTTTGTTGACAGCATATCGTTTACAAGAATTGGGTTTTGATGTTAAGGTATTAGAGGCTCGAGATAGAATAGGTGGTAGAATACACACCTTGCAGTCTGGAAATGCTAAAGTTGAAATGGGCGCTACTTGGTTTAATGATAGTCATTTTCATTTATTGGATATTATAGAAGAATTCAAGGTTCCCTATTTTGAACAATTCATGACCGGTATCTCTTATTTTCAGACCTTTTCAAATGTACCGCCACAAGAAATAACGGTACCCAATGATGGCCCAAGTTACCGATTTAAAAACGGAACTATTGATTTACTCAATTCAATAGCTGCTAAACTGAAAACAAATACCATCTTTTTAAGTGAAGAGGTCAATGAGGTAAATATGATTGATGATAATGTTGAAGTGAAGACCAATTGTCTTACATTAAATACAGATATCGTTATTACCACATTACCACCTGCAGTTTTAATAGATCAAATAACATTTACAGCTCAGTTACCAAATGAATTTGTTTCATTGGCAGAACAAACCCACACTTGGATGCAAGATTCCATTAAAGTTGCCCTAACCTATAAAAAGCCGTTTTGGAGAAAGCAAGGTAAATCGGGTACGATATTTAGTAATGTGGGACCTTTGACCGAATTCTACGATCAATCTAATCTAGAGAAGGAGTCATATGCCCTTGTTGGTTTCGCATCTGTTAGCTGTGCTCGTTTTACTAAAGAACAACGAATTGAAAAGATAGAAGCACAGTTGAAATTGGTTTTTGGTGATAATGCCTTAAATTATGAATCGTATCATGAAACGGCTTGGTATAATGAAGAGTTTACCAAATCTCATAGACAAGCAGATAATTTGTTTCCGCATCAAAACGGAGGTCATGCACTGTATCAAGCACCATTATTTAATAATAAATTGTTTATTTCTGGTGCAGAAACCTCAAAACATCACTCTGGTTACATGGAAGGCGCTATTTTTGCAGCTGAATCTGTTGTTGCAAAACTGAAAGGTTTGCACATAACACAGTCATAAATACATGTCAATTACCTTATTATCATCCCCATTACAGGGCTTTACCGATTTTAGATTCCGCAATGCATTCCATAAGTATTTTGGTGGTATCGATACCTTTTATGCGCCATACATTCGCTTAAACGGTAAAATGGTGATTAAAAATTCGTATCAGAAAGATCTTCAGCCAGAAAACAATACTACTTTAGAGGTTATACCTCAAGTAATGACGGGTGATGCAGATGAGTTTTTGTTCGTCACTAAATACATACAGAGTTTAGGTTATAAAGAACTGAATTGGAATTTGGGTTGTCCGTATCCTATGGTTACAAAACAAGGTATGGGTAGCGGACTCATTTGTAACCCACAAAAAATTGATCATATCTTAAAACGCGCTCATGAAGAAACCGATGTGGTGGTATCCATGAAAATGAGAATGGGTTATGAAAATGCAGAAGAAATTTTAGATGTTTTTCCTATTTTAGATAAATATCCGCTAAAGAATATAGTCATTCATGCACGTATAGGAAAGCAACTGTATAAAGGCGGAGTAGATTTAGATGCTTTTCAGAAATGTACGGAAAGTACCAAACATACATTGTACTATAATGGTGATATTACTTCTGTAGCTAAGTTCAAAGAGATGAAAGAGCGTTTTCCTAATATTGAGCATTTTATGATGGGAAGAGGCTTAATTGCCGACCCATTTCTACCAATTATGATCAAGAACAATACCACCGAATACCCAAAAGACCGTTGGAAGATTTTTTCAGAATTTCATGATACGATATACCAGCAATATGATGAAGCTTTATCAGGACCAACACCTATTAAAATGAAAATGAGAGGATTTTGGGAGTATTTTGCATTGTCAACTTCCAATCCGCATAAGGCATTTAAAAAGATAAAAAAGGCTAATAATCCAAGAGCATATCAGCAGGCGGTTCGCGAGATATTGAATAATGAAAAATAATTAATTGTTATATTAGTAGTGTTAACTAATTAAAATTCAATAGTATGGAAAACAAAACGATTAAGTTTGTGTTGAAAATATTGACAATTTTTCCAAGTATTTTTTTTCTTACCTATGTATTGAATGGATTTGATTTAAAGTTTTGGGTTTTTGAGATTATTATTAGTTTCATGACGTCTTTTGGAATTGTTTTTTGGCAACTGTTTGATTATGAAAAGTATAATGAAATTTCTTATGAAGATTTTTTAGAATCTAAGCATAGTTTAAGTTTAGAAAATAGCGAAGAAAATTGGGACCAGTTTAATGAAATGATTAAAAATCCATTGTTGGAATTGGAAATTATAGAGAGAACGGATGAAATGCTAAAAGTTCTAATTGCAAGGAAATTTATTGATTCTATACTTACAGTAAGAAAAACTAAAGATGCTATTATAGTAAATATTGAAAAAAAATTCTTTTCTTTTTTGCCAGATCGTGCAGAGAATTACCGCACTATTCAGAAGCTTGCCAAAAGAAGTCAACAATCTAAGCGTATATCTACAAGCGAGGCGTGAGATATTGAATAATGAGTAAGGTAACTGTTATCTTTGCGGTATTGTTCTAAAACTCACTAGTGAAAGACCTTCTTTTAATAACACCTCCTTTTACCCAGTTAAACACTCCGTATCCGGCAACGGCATACATTAAAGGTTTTTTGAATACAAAAGGGATTTCTTCTTTTCAGTCCGATTTAGGGATAGAGGTTATTCTGGCCCTCTTCAATAAAAATACATTTCAAAAACTATTCGAAATAGCCTACGAAACAGATGCTATTGTTTCTGAAAACACGCAAAGAGTATATGCATTACGTCAAGAATATCTAAAAACCTTAGACGCCATAATCCTATTTCTACAGGGTAAAAATGACACCTTGGCAAGGCAATTATGTACCGATAATTTTTTACCAAAAGCTTCTCGTTTCGAGCAGTTAGATGATTTAGAATGGGCTTTTGGTACTATGGGTATGCAAGATAAAGCCAAGCATTTGGCAACCTTGTATCTTGAAGATTTATCAGATTTTATTGTAGAATGCATTGACCCAAATTTCGGATTCAGTAGGTATGCAGAACGATTGGGACGCAGTGCCAATTCATTCGATGAGCTTTATAATCATTTAAACGAAGAACCCACTTTTATTGATGAGTTAACATTAGCTATTCTAAAAAAGCAATTGGCTGAAGTACAACCAAAATTGGTGTGCTTTTCAGTTCCTTTTCCTGGTAATTTATATAGTGCTTTTCGTTGTGCTCAATTTATAAAAGCAAATTATCCTGATGTAAAAATTGCCATGGGTGGCGGCTTTCCCAATACAGAGCTTAGAAGCTTAACTGATATTCGTGTGTTTGAATTCTTTGATTTTATTTCGTTGGATGATGGTGAACTTCCGTTGGAGCTTGTTCATCAATATGTAACTAATGGAGAAGGGGAATTAAAACGGACATTTATTATAGAGGATAATAAAGTTGTTTATAAAAATGATAGCAAACAGCAAGATTATAAGCAACAAGAGGTTGGTACGCCAGATTATTCTGACCTACAATTAAACAATTACATTTCCGTCATTGAAATCGCCAACCCCATGCACAGTTTGTGGAGCGATGGTCGTTGGAACAAATTGACCATGGCGCATGGCTGCTATTGGGGGAAATGTACTTTCTGCGATATCTCTTTAGATTATATAAAAATATATGAACCTGTAGCGGCTAGTTTGTTGGTTGACCGTGTAGAAACATTAGTGGAACAAACCGGTGAATCCGGATTTCATTTTGTAGATGAAGCGGCACCGCCATCATTAATGAAAGCTTTTGCATTGGAGATTTTGAAAAGAAATTTGACCATCACCTGGTGGACAAATATTCGCTTCGAGAAAAACTTTACGCAAGATTTGTGCTTTTTACTGAAAGCATCAGGTTGTATTGCGGTTTCAGGCGGATTGGAAGTAGCATCTGACCGACTTCTTAAACTAATAGATAAAGGCGTTACGGTTGAGCAAGTGGCGCAAGTAACACGAAATTTTACCGAAGCGAATATCATGGTGCATTCGTATTTAATGTACGGCTACCCAACACAAACTGTTCAAGAAACGGTTGATAGTTTAGAAATGGTACGTCAGTTGTTTGAATTAGGAATCATACAATCAGGATTTTGGCATCAGTTTGCATTGACCGCTCATAGTCCGGTAGGTTTGCATCCGGAAGAATACGGAGTACTGCCCGATTTGAAAAACATCAGCTTTGCAAACAATGATATTGATTTTAAAGATGAAACGGGCATCGACCATAGTATTTTTAGCTTTGGGTTAAAAAAATCGCTCTTCAATTTTATGCACGGTATCGGTTTCGATATGGGTCTGCAAGAATGGTTCGATTTTGAAATTCCGCCATCAACGATTTTGCCAGATTATATTTATGATTGCTTGCAACAGGAAGTTGTCTTAAAAACAAAACCTACGGCAAAAGTTGTCTTTATAGGTCAATTGCCATTAGTACAAGAGCACGAAAAAAAGAAAAAAGGGATGACATGGAAACAATTGCAAATGTATTTTCATTCCACTTCAGGTGCCTATGAAATTACGGTAGATAGAGAGCAAGGACAATGGCTATTAGAAAGTTTAGAAAAACTACGTCCGGAAAACAAACCGACCACATACGCACAATTAAAGAAAGATTTTGAGGCGCAATTTGAAGATTTTGAATTGTTTTGGTATTCAAAACAAGTATTAGGATTAAGAGAACACGGACTATTAATTCTATAATAAAAGCTGCATTGAATTTTCAATGCAGCTTCAAAATATAAATTATGGTTTGGTTTATGAATAGGTTAGGGAGTACCCAACTTCAGTACTATACGATTCCGATAGAATAGAGTCTACAAAAATCCATTCAGAAGTTACTTCTGTGGTGGTAAAAGTGGTCATCATAAAACCTCTTCTAGAAGCATCAAAATAATTAAGGTCATCAATTAAGGCTACCATGGCATTTTGAAAACCTGCAATTAATTCTGCATTAACATTAGCGCCAAGGTAGGTTTCAAAACCAGGTGAACTAACAGAAGATGTAGCCAATTCAATTCCCACTTCTGATCCATCTGCAGCGGTAAGTGTGTTTTGCCAAGCGTTATGGGTATCACCGGCAAGTGTTACGATCTTTTTGCCGTTCAATGTACCGTATATTATTTCGCGGTCAATTGGGTAGCCGTCCCAGGCATCTAAATTATATGGAATAACAGAGGTTACTCGGGCAGTTTCTTCTGCTGTTAATGTTGGGTCGTTGTTTAGCAATCTAAGTTTTATGGTTACCAGTTCTGTAAGTATGCCAGCAAAATTAGGAGAGCCAAATGCAGTTAATAATTCTGCCGGTACATTCATTTTACCCATTAGTACCTGTTGCCCCAATACTTGCCATTTAGCTGAACTGCTGGTTATTTCAGAAATTACCCAATCTCGCTGTGTTGTACCTAAAATAGAACGTGTGGGATCCGTTAATGCAGTTTGGAAGGCTACGGCATCAATACCTGTAGCGGTGAAATAATCGGTAATGTTCAATTGTTTGTCCCTCCCGATCAAGCGGGTATCCATAAGTACAAGATTTACAAGGTTTCCAATATTTACGGATCTGTAAATAACGCTGTTATCATCTGCTGAAATTCTTGAGAACGGTAAAAATTCGCTATATGCTTGCAGCGCATTCTGTTTTCTGGCTTCAAAACTACCTTCTGTAGCTTCATCATGGTTTTCTGCGCCTTCTTTATAGGTGTCGTTGGCAATTTCATGATCGTCCCAAACACATATAAACGGTTTCTTTTGATGTGCCAATTGTAAGGAAGCATCTGATCTATATTGCTTGTAACGGGTTCTGTAATCATCCAAAGAAATAATTTCTCCCGTAGGTTCATGAAAACGGTTTAAGAAAGCATTTTCTTCCGTAGAGCCATACCCACCGGCGCCATATTCATAAAAATAATCCCCTAAATGAACAATAATGTCAGCATCAGAATTTGCCATGGCATCGTAAACATTGAACAAACCTGCTTGGAAATTAGAACATGAGCATACCGCTAATTTTGCTTGCGTAGCATCGGTTGGTAGGGTAATGGTCTCCCCAACAACAGAAATAGAATTATCCGAAGTGCTAATAAACCTATAATATAATTTTTGATCGGCTTCCAACTCGGTCAATTCAATAGCAAGTGTGTTATCTCTAGAGCTTTCGGTGGTTATTTTCCCCGTTCTTAAAATGTTGCTAAAATCGTTTTGGGTTGAAACTTCCCAAATGATTTCAACATCTGCAGCCATATAGCGCGTCCAAATTATTACACCGGAATTACTTGGGTCAAAACTGGCAACCCCATACGTGAAGTTCTTTACCGTTAACTGAGATTCGTCATAATCAACTTGTAAATCGTCATCATCACTGCAGCTTATAAAGTTAGGAGCTAAAATGATACCCCCTGATGCCATTAAGGTTTTTTGAATAAAATTTCTTCTGGTGTTTTTCGTCGTTTTCATCTGGTCATTTAGTTTCCTCAAAATTGTTTTAATTCTGATGAAAACATGTTAGTTCAACTTTATCTTTAGGTTATTGAAATTATTGGTGATAAGAATTTATAATTGGAGTTGGTCAATTTTCTAGATTCTGAATGATTTCCTTAAGTTTGACGATTAGCATGAATAATATGACCCCGAAAATCGTTAGGCTTAAAGAGAAAAAAGTGGTCGGATTATCTACCGAGATGAGTTTGGTGGATAATAGAACTTCTGAACTTTGGAAAAACTTTAGACAACGAAGCTCAGAAATTGTCAATAGGTCTTCTGATGATTTTATTTCCTTGCAAGAATACCCTGCTAACTATTTTCAGGAATTTTCTCCTATTACAAAGTATGTGAAGTGGGCTTGTGTTGAGGTTGAAGATTTCAATTCTGTTCCTGAAGGAATGAATGGGCTTGTTTTGGATGGCGGACTATTTGCCGTATTCAATTACAAGGGGACCGCACAGAACTTACAAGCTTTTTTTCAATATATTTATGAGGAATGGATAGTTAAATCTGATTATAATTTAGATGACCGTCAACATTTTGAAGTGTTGGGTTCTAGATATAAAAACAATGATCCCGATTCAGAAGAAGAAGTGTGGATTCCGATAAAAGCAAAATGAAAGACTCCGAAAAAGCCCCTTGGTATTATTTATTATTGCTGATTTTAGCAGGGGAGAGTGTCTTTATTTTACCCTTTGTTTTACAACGCGTTTTTAGACCAACCGTTTTAAAGGTTTTTGAGCTTGATAATGTTTCGTTGGGTTTATGCTTCTCTGTATATGGTTTTGTTGCTTTGGTTTCCTACTTATTGGGCGGACCTTTGGCGGATAAATTTCAGCCAAGAAAATTGATAGCTATAGCACTTTGGATGACCGCTTTGGGCGGATTGGTTTTTGCTACTTTTCCTGATTATTTTACCCTACAATTACTTTATGGCTTTTGGGGGTTCACGACGATATTTCTCTTTTGGTCACCTATGATAAAAGCAACTCGTGTTTGGGGCGGTCAAAGTTCTCAAGGGAAAGCTTTCGGATTTTTAGATGGGGGGAGAGGTTTGGTAGGCGCACTTTTTGGGACGTTGGGCGTACTTGTCTTTTCTCATTTTATGTCGGCAGATTTGGAAGTAGCCTCTTTAGAAGAAAGTAGGTTTGCCTTTAGGTATGTGATATTGACTTCATCAGCTATAGTTTCTATTGTAGGAGTTTTGGTGTGGTTTTTTATGCGATTACCTGCAAGTATTGAAAATGAGATTGTTATTGAAAAAATTACTATTTCCCAAATTAAAGAAGTACTTCGTTTACCTTCGGTTTTACTATTGATGATTATTATTTTATGTGCTTATGTAGGGTATAAAATCACCGATGTTTTTTCGCTTTATGCGCAAGATGTTATGTTGTACAATGAGGTAGAATCTGCAGAAGTAGGTACATTCTTATTATTCGTAAGACCTATTGTTGGCGTTTTTATAGGGGTAATTGCAGATCGCTCTAGACCAAGCCTGTTTTTATTGATCGGTTTTGTAATAGCGGTGGTGGGCTCCTTAATATTTGCTTCAGGAATGGTTTCAGATGTTTCTTATTTTATATTCTTATTCTCTATTATGATTGTGGCATTAGGGGTTTATGCCATTCGTTCGTTATACTTCGCCGTCATGCAAAGCGGTAAGATTCCGTTGGTGTTAACAGGTACTGCGGTAGGTTTAATTTCACTGATAGGGTATACTCCTGATATTTTTGCTGGCCCCGCAATGGGTTATTTATTAGATGCATCACCCGGCTTAAAAGGACATCAACATGTATTTTATATGCTAGCTGTATTTTCTTTTATTGGAGCAATAGCGGGGTTCAGATATTTTCAACTTTATGGCAAACCATTCAATGACGAATCCAAAAAATCTTAATTTATTATTATCCGGAGTCATAGTCATCATAGCCGGTATAGTCTATGGTGGTCACCCTACCTATATTATGCCTGAACTCTTAGGTTTTGAAGTGGTTGATTTAGAGCTAAAGAATATGCTGCGTGCGGTAATGGGTATTTATATGGGTGTAGGGCTGTTTTGGATATTGGGGTCCTATAAAACGAAACTTTGGTATGGAGCAACCTTAAGTAATATGCTCTTTATGGGCGGAATTTCATTTGGTAGAATAATAAGTACAATCTTTGACGGCGTATCACCGCTATTTACTCCAGCATTATTTTTAGAATTAATATTTTTCGGATGGGGATTTTATAATCTCAAAAAGTATACGGAAATAGAGTAGCTGTAGTACTCTTTAGAAATCTAATTTCTTTTTACGAAGTTCAAAGTTTTGACCTAAGTATACTTTACGTACCATTTCATCGGCAGCCAATTCTTCAGGTTCACCAGACTTTAGAATGCCACCTTCGAACATCAGGTAAGAACGCTCTGTAATAGCAAGCGTTTCTTGAACGTTGTGATCGGTAATAAGTATACCAATGTTTTTGTCTTTTAACTGCGCTACAATACGCTGTATGTCCTCTACAGCTACAGGGTCAACCCCTGCGAATGGCTCATCAAGTAGAATGAATTTTGGATCGGTAGCCAAAGCACGTGCAATTTCAGTTCTTCTTCGCTCACCACCAGATAATAAATCACCACGACTTTTACGAATGTGACCTAGACCAAATTCTTCAATTAGCGACTCCATTTTCATGTGTTGCTCTTTTTTGCTCAATTTGGTCAATTGAAGTACACTCAGAATATTCTTTTCTATACTTAGCTTTCTAAAGACCGATGCTTCTTGCGCCAGATATCCAATACCATTTTGAGCTCTTTTATACATGGGGAATTTGGTGATCTCCATATCATCTAAATAGATACTGCCACCATTTGGTTTTATAAGACCAACAATCATGTAAAAGGAGGTTGTTTTACCAGCACCGTTTGGTCCTAGTAATCCTACAATTTCACCTTGGTTTACCTCAAGAGAAATTCCTTTAACCACCCTACGACCTCTGTAGGACTTCATTATATTGTCGGCACGTAACTTCATGTTTTCAAATCTATTGGTTATTGGTCTGTTAGAAAAGTAATTGGCGATTTTTTAACCTTGTAGGTTTTCTAATTCTTCCCAATATTCATAGGCTCTTCTTAAATGCGGAATTACAATAGTACCACCAACCAAGGTTGCTATACTCAAAGTTTCCATGATTTCTTCTTTAGAAACACCTTCGTTATAAGAACTTTCCAAGTGATACTTAACACAATCATCGCAACGTAATACTGTTGATGCTACAAGACCTAATAACTCTTTGGTCTTTACATCTAACGCACCAGCAGCAAAGGCATTGGTATCTAAATTAAATATGCGTTTTACAATTTTATTGTTATCAGCCAATAACTTATCGTTCATCTTAGAACGGTAGGCATTAAATTCTTCAATTTGGTTTGACATTTTTATTTTTCTTTTTTTCTTTTTCAGCTTTTCTTCTTTCTTTTCTCAATACCATTCCAGATATAAATATACTAATCTGGTATAGTACTATTACCGGTATGGCAACTATAATTTGACTTGTAACATCTGGTGGGGTAATTACCGCAGAAAGTATCAAAACAACTACCAAAGCAATTTTTCGGTACTTTTTCATTAATTCTGGCGTAACCAAACCTACTTTGGTCAAAAAGAAAATGACAATCGGTAACTCGAATAAAATACCACAAGCAAGTACAGATATTTTTAGTGTGCCTATGTAAGAATCTAAATCGAATTCGTTTAAGACGGAGTCACTTACAACATAAGATCCTAAGAAGTTAATAGAAAGTGGAGCTACGATATAGTAGCCGAATAAAACACCAATAAAAAATAAGATGGAGGCGATTAGTATAAATCCGCGGGAGTTCTTGCGTTCATTTGCATGAAGCCCCGGACTAATAAATTTCCACATTTCATATAGAATGTAGGGAAATCCAAGAATTACACCAGCCCAAATAGAAGTCCAGATGTGGGCAGAAAACTGTCCGCCCATTTCGCGACTCTGTATAGAGAATGGGAATTCATCACCACAAAAAGAGGAATCTATTACTGTAAAAGATTGTACTTTATTTAACCACGTAGCGATATCACAAAAAAAGCGATACGTTGGAAAATCCATATTCTTAGGTCCGAAAATAATCGTATCGAAGATGAAACCTTTCATCAAAAAGGCAACACTTCCAATGATAACAACAGCTAATACGGATCTAATTAAGTGCCATCTTAATTCTTCTAGATGATCAAGAAACGACATCTCGTTTGGTGGCGTGGTAGTTTTGGAACTCATTATAAAATACCTTCGTTTATTAAATTATGTAAATGGATAACACCAACATAGGTATCCTTATCCATGGCCAACAATTGTGATATTCCCTTTTTTTGCATGTGCTCCAAAGCTTTAATAGCCAGAGTATTTGCAGGTATGGTTTTAGGGTTTGTGGTCATGATGTCTTTGGCAGTTAACCCTTTAATATTATCATGCTTGTTTAGCATGCGTCTAATATCGCCATCAGTTACGATACCAACAACTTTTTCGCCATCAAGAACAGCAGTTACCCCTAACATTTTTTTAGAGATTTCTACGATTACTTTTTTTACCTCTTCATCTTTTTGAACTTGAGGCACTTGGTTTTTGCTTACTAGGTCTGCTACTTTTAAATATAATCTCTTTCCTAGAGATCCACCTGGGTGGTATTTTGCAAAATCTGAACTACTGAAACCTTTAATTTCCAAAAGAACAATTGCAAGGGCATCGCCCATAACTAATTGGGCTGTAGTACTTGTTGTAGGTGCTAGTCCGTTAGGGCAAGCTTCCTTGTCAACATGAGTATTTAGAATAAAATCAGCTTGTTTTGCCAAAAAAGAATCAGTGTTCCCTGTCATGGCTATTAGCTTATTTGTACCTCTTTTTATCAGTGGAACCAACATCTTTATTTCTGGTGTATTTCCGCTGTTAGAAATGCAGATAACAACATCATTTTCTTGTACGGTTCCCAAGTCTCCGTGGATAGCATCGCCGGCATGCATAAAAATTGCGGGAGTACCCGTAGAATTCAGAGTAGCTACAATTTTGGTGGCAATGATAGCGCTCTTTCCAATACCGGAAATTATGACGCGTCCTTTTGCTTCAATAATGCAGTTTACGATACTAGCAAAATCATTGGTTAAAAGTGCGGAAAGTTTTGCTATAGCATCACGCTCAGTTTCAATGGTTTTTTTCGCTAAGCCAATAATGGTGTCCGTTGCAATCAATCTATTATTCAAATTATGGATTGTATTCCTAAAAGAATGTATTATCTTTAAGATGACAAAATTAAACAAACTTAATTTTAAATGCTGATTATCGCATAATAATTTAGAAACGCCAAGCTTGGTATTTTATAATTTTGTTCACTTATAAATTTAAAAGTAAGTAGTGTCCCCTTAAATGTAAAATGTGACAGACAGTAAAGAATTTGACAATATCGATTTACATTCCTCTTTAAAAAAATATTTCGGTTTTTCTCAGTTTAAAGGACTTCAGGAAGAAGTAATCAAGAATGTTTTAAGACAGAATAACACGTTTGTAATTATGCCTACAGGTGGTGGTAAATCAATGTGCTATCAATTACCGGCGCTTATGCAAGAGGGTACGGCAATTATTGTATCCCCATTGATCGCTTTGATGAAGAACCAGGTAGATGCCATTCGTGGAGTGTCTTCTGAAATAGGAATTGCCCATGTTCTAAATTCCTCTTTAAACAAGGGGGAGATAAAGCAGGTAAAGCAAGATATAACGGATGGTGTTACCAAGTTGTTATACGTTGCACCAGAATCGCTGACAAAAGAAGAGAATGTTGAGTTCTTGCGCTCCGTTACCGTTTCTTTTGTTGCGGTAGATGAAGCACATTGTATATCTGAATGGGGTCATGACTTTAGACCTGAGTATAGAAATCTCAAATCTATAGTAGAACGATTGGGAGATAATATTCCTATTATTGGGCTAACCGCTACGGCGACTCCAAAAGTTCAAGAAGATATCATAAAGAATCTAGGTATAGGTGGTGCAAAGCTTTTTAAAGCTTCATTTAACCGCCCTAATCTTTTTTATGAAGTACGTACCAAAACAGAAAATATTGAGGCAGATATCATCCGTTTTGTAAAACAAAATTCTGGTAAATCAGGAATTATATATTGCCTAAGCCGTAAAAAGGTGGAGGAATTAGCGCAAGTGTTGCAGGTAAACGGCGTAAGCGCCGTGCCATATCATGCAGGATTCGATGCTAAAACAAGATCAAAATATCAAGATATGTTCTTGATGGAAGATGTAGATGTGGTAGTTGCAACCATTGCCTTTGGTATGGGGATTGATAAGCCAGATGTACGTTTTGTAATTCACCATGATATTCCGAAAAGTATCGAGAGTTACTATCAAGAAACCGGTAGAGCTGGTCGTGATGGTGGTGAAGGACATTGTTTGGCCTATTATTCTTATAAAGATATTGAGAAGCTAGAGAAGTTCATGTCGGGCAAACCAGTTGCTGAACAAGAAATAGGTAATGCTCTATTACAAGAAGTGGTGGCGTATGCCGAAACCTCTATGTCTAGGCGTAAGTTTATGCTTCATTATTTTGGTGAGGAATTTGACGAGGTCAATGGTGAAGGTGCCGAAATGGATGATAATACCCGAAATCCTAAAGAAAAAGAAGAAGCTAAAGATAATGTTGAGAAGCTGCTTAAAGTGGTAACTGGTACTAGTGAAAAATTTAAGTCAAAGGAGATTGTTAATACTTTACGTGGAAAAACTAATGCCATTATCTCATCACATAAAACCAATGAAAAGGACTTTTTTGGAATTGGTTCCGATAAAGATAAAAGCTATTGGATGGCGCTTATTCGCCAGACATTGGTTGCAGGACTTCTAAGGAAAGAGATAGAGCAATACGGAGTATTGCATGTTACTGATAATGGTAAGGAATTTTTGGCTAAACCATCATCTTTTATGATGACTAAAGATCATGTGTATAATGCTGAGAATGATAATGCTATAGTTGGTGCCGCAAAATCTGGTGGTATTGCCGATGAGAAGTTATTGAAACAATTAAAAGATTTACGAAAGGCTCAGGCCAAGAAATTAGGTGTACCGCCATTTGTAGTATTTCAAGATCCATCATTGGACGATATGGCTTTGAAATACCCGATATCGCATGAAGAGTTATTAAATGTTCATGGTGTAGGTGAGGGTAAAGCGAAAAAATATGGTAAGCCTTTTCTAGCTTTTATTAATACGTATGTTGAGGAAAATGAAATTATAAGACCAGATGACCTTGTAGTTAAAAGTACAGGTGCAAATTCTGCTTTGAAATTATATGTGATACAAAATGTAGATAGAAAATTACCGCTGTCTGATATTGCTTCTTCTAAAGGATTAGAAATTCCGGATTTGATCAAAGAGATGGAACAGATTGTATACAGTGGTACTAGGTTAAATCTTAATTATTGGATTGATGATATCTTAGATGAAGATCAGCAAGAAGAGATTCATGAATATTTTTTAGAATCTGACACAGACGATTTAGAAGAAGCGATGTCTGAATTTGATGGTGAATATGAAGAAGAAGAATTGAGATTGTACCGCTTAAAATTTATTAGTGAAGTAGCGAATTAATCACTATCATACGCTTAAGTTCTATTTTTCTTAAGTTGATTAAATGTATATTTATTGGAAGTCTAGTATAGATAGAACACAATTTTCTATTTATACTGGACTTTTTTTATTTCGTCTATTTTAGATAAACCATACTTTGGTTTTTATTTTCACTCATAATCAATTGATATTTAATACATTATATTTTGTTTAACTTTTTTATTTAAAATTTAAACAAAATTTAAGATAATCTACTTTACTTCCGTACTACATTTACAGAAATCTAAAAAAAAAGAACTATGAAAATTTTAAAAATTACAATGTTAAGTGCTCTAGCGTTATTCGCAACAACTATTTCTGCCCAGTCTGAAACTATTGTAGATGTAGCGGTAGGTAATGAAAATTTTACAACTTTGGTTGCAGCGGTTACAGCTGCTGATTTGGTAGAAACATTAAGCAGCGAAGGTCCGTTTACGGTATTTGCTCCTGTAAACAGTGCATTCGAGGCTTTACCTGCTGGTACTGTTGAATCTTTGTTAGAGCCGAGCAGTAAAGATGCGTTGAGTGGTTTGTTAACGTACCATGTGGTATCTGGTAAGTATGCAGCTGCAGATGTTATCAAAGCTATTACAGATAACAACGGTTCTTTCGCTGTAAAGACGGTACAGGGTGGTACAATCATTTTATCATTGAATGGTGATAAAGTAATGTTAGAAGACGAAAAAGGAAATATGGTCACTGTAATAATAGCTGATGTTGCTGCTAGCAATGGAGTTATTCATGCAATAGATGCTGTGGTAATGCCAAAATAAGTAAATCAAATTACTTGTAATAAAAATCCCTTTGTAATTCTTATAATAGAATGGCAAAGGGATTTTTTCTAAACGCTACTTTAAGCTTTTAAAATTTTCTAACGAGCAGCTGTACCGCGGTTACTTGATTTATCTTTTCGTAATTGTCTTTGTATTTTTTTGATGGCAGATTCTATAGATTTTTCTGGTTCAATAATATTGTATTCTCCCCAGAAATCTGGATCAGCAAAACCAATAGCTTCATCACTTAATATAATAGAAGACTTCATTCTATCTTTATATTTTGGAAAGGCATTATCAGTATTTTTTTCCCAATCTGTAATGGCCATTTCACAGTTCATGCTGTATACGGAATTGAACAAACGTTTGTCCCAATTGATTTTGAATTCTAATAATACATTACTATACCCGTAATACCATTTACCATCTTTTTCTCTGTAATCTACGCGATACGATACTTCTGTTGGCCACACTTCAGCATTTTTAGGCTTTCTTCTGACGAACATTTGAGAAGCCAATCTTTTATCCGTAATATTAAGAGAGTAAATAGCGCTGGTCAGAATCTTGTTTTCAGCATCGATATATAATTTGCCGTTATATAATTGGTCGATTATTTCAGGCTTTTGTTTAAAATTGATAACATAAATTAGCTGATTATTTACACGTGTAGAAGTGTCAAAAGAGAAATCATAGTAGTTTAAGGTTTCTTCGGTAAAGATATATTTAGGGTATTTTACCATATCAACAAATAAAGTGTTGAACGGACCTCCCTGAAGTTTTAGAGCTACAGTATCTAACTTAGTGTAGTCAGTGCTTTTACGCGCTTTGTAAAGCTCTAGAGCATCAGTCTTATTAGAAGAGTATGGAGTTTTATAAATGTTCACTACCGCTTCAGAAAGACTCACATTTGTTCTTCTCTTTTTAATGGTTTCTCGGTAAAAGGCAGTCATTACAGTACTTTCATTTAAGTAGTTGTCGCCTTTTCTGTTCAATGTTTCTTTTACTAGTGCTTCTGCATCATTAGGGGCATCAATATTAGCTTCAGGTAATGCCATCACAAATTCTGTCATTAAGATTTTGTTCTTCTCCTCCTTTAAATCTGTAATAGCAATCTGTTTTGTTTTGTATCCTAAAAAAGCAATTGTTAGTTTGTTCTCTGAATACTCATTTGGGACTTTAAGTGAAAACTGTCCTTCTGAGTTGGTGATAGTGGTTACATTGGTGTTGTCTACGGTAAGTGTAGCGAAAATTAATGGTTTCTTACTATCTGCATCTATTACTTCGCCAGTATATTCGGTGTAATTGATTGTTTGGGCAAAAACAGAATTGAGACCTGATCCTGCAAATAGAAAAAGTATTAATAGATACTTTAGACTATAGTGTCTAATAACGGTGTGAATTTTTTTTGACATAGTGTAGCTTTTTGTTTTAAGATAATGATTTTTAGTTAATTAAGCACCTTGTTTATGCTTAAATTAACGGAGATGATCGAAAAGAGAAAAAGTACTGATTGCGTAACTATTTATTACTATCAAATGTTTTTGATGACGTGCTAACCAATCTATTTATTTCTTTCAATTCGTCTTCTGTTAAATCTCTCCATTTACCAACGGGAACATCTAACTTAACATTCATGATTCTAATCCGTTTCAATTTCTTGACCCTATAATCTAAATATTCGCACATTCTACGAATTTGTCTGTTAAGACCTTGAGTAAGAATGATACGGAATTGATATGTACTCACTTTAAAAACTTCACATTCTCTTGTTACTTGGTCTAGAATAGGAATTCCTTTTCGCATTCTATTTAAAAAATCTGTAGTAATAGGTTTGTCTACCGTTACCAAATATTCTTTCTCGTGATTGTTACGGGCACGTAAAATTTTATTAACGATATCACCATCATCGGTTAAGAATATGAGGCCTTCACTAGGTTTGTCAAGTCTTCCGATAGGGAAAATACGCTTCGGGTAGTTGATGTAATCTATAATGTTATCTTTTTCAACTCCGGTGTCTGTAGTACAAACAATGCCTATTGGTTTGTTGAATGCCAAATACGTAGATTTTCCTTTCGGTTCTTTTATTAATTCGCCATCTACTTTAACAACATCGCCAGCTGAAATTTTAGTTCCCATTTCGGGTACTTCTCCATTAATAGTTACTCTGCCTTGTTCAATAAGCTTATCTGCAGCTCTACGTGAGCAATAACCTGCTTCACTGAGGTATTTGTTTATCCTTGTTTTATTGGCATTGTCTTGCATAGTCAGCTTGCTGTTTCTATTGTTGTTTACGAATTACTTCTTGTAGGTAAATCTCTCGTCCTAATTGTGCTAAAAACGGAATTCCGATTTCGTCATACTCATAAGCGTCGTCATTAAAAATACCATCTTTGTTTGCTAAAATTGTTGCAGTTAATAGAAAGTCGATACTCTTTTCTGTGTCCTTTATATATGCGCAGTCGGTTAGCGTGCCATAGGCAAAACCTACTTTATTATAAATTTTAATGTGCTCTGGTATGTCTTTCTTAGTATCGCCATACATGAAAAATTTACAATAGCCATCGTAATATGTTGCTGGGTCATAACCGACTTTTTGAGGTACGGTATGCATTGCTTTTAGAAGATGTGTTCGTTGTTCGGTATTAATGTCAAAACGTTCCGATGAATCAAAATTCTCTGGAAATACTACTCTTTTCAATAGGTTGTGTTGCGATGAAATAGGGTAGTAGTTTTTTTGACTAAAATCGAATGGATCTTCAATTAGCTCATCATCTTCATAAAAACCTATTCCCTTTTCTATTTCTAAAAGTTCTAGCTTCTTAGGTGTTTTGTTCAGTAAAGATTTAGTGATGCCCGTTGTTGAGTCGTTTAAATAAATAATTAAGGGCTTGGTTCTTAAGTCATCTGAATGATATCCTAATCTGTGGCTAAGTCTAATAGGAGATATTCCCTTTTTCTTTAAATTCTGATTAATGGCTTCGAATCCTAAAAACTCTACCAATCTATTGTTTGCTAAATTATCGCTAATTGCAAAAATGTCAGATACATCTTTGGCAACCGTACTTTCAATGGTATCGCCTTCTATATAATATTTGGTTTTTATACTTAAGCTATCTATTTGGTTAAGCTTTTCTAATGCTAGTACGGCAGTTGGGAATTTAACCGTGCTCGCCGGATAAAAATACATGCTATCGTTTACTTGAAAATCATAGTCGGTAAATACAACACTGTCATTTCTTCTATCAATTTGTGTATATCTAATTTGAACTTGATAGTCTTCAATGCTATCCATAACTCTTTTTATTCTAGAGTCGTCTGAAGATAGGGCAACTTCAAGAAAATTTAAATTCTGCTTCTCTTGAGCGCAAGAAGACAAAAGAATACAACATATAAACAGAAGAAAGTGCTTCATATTAGTATGTTTTATGGAGTATAGACTTCTCCACGATGAGGTTTTAATAAATCTCTTACCGTAATCATCTCTTTTTCTTCAACAACCATGAAAGCAATGCTATACATGTCATTAAGTTCTTTAAAACCTGTGATATTTAAAGCGGTTTTTTCCACAGCTATGAATTCATTCAAATGCTTAACATGATGTTCTGCCGTTTTTAATGCTGCAGGACCTCTAAAATCCCATATTAGTTTTATCTGTCGGTTCAAAAATTTGTAGTGTTTGATTATAAAATAAAGTACACAAATTTAGCTAAAAAATGGCAGTTTATAATCAGTTTCAAGCGAGATTGCTATTTTGTGAATCGCTATTTTTAATTGATTATTAGCTATTTGTTATATCTTGTAAGCCCTAAAAACGTGTTAAGTAAATCATTAAGCATTTGCACACGATTTGGATATTACTATTTTTGCTCGATGTTTTTTAAGAAATCAATGTTTTTACTCCGTAAATTATTCCCTATAGTAACTATCGGGCTAATATCTATTGTCTTTATTTCATGTGACGGTCTTTTTAAGAAAGATGAAGAGAAGAAGGTCATTGCCAGGGTAGGTGAGTCTTTTTTATACGAAGATGACCTAGAGCCGTTATTAACTGAAAATATGACTAAAGGCGATAGTGCTTCTTTTGCTATCAACTATATAAATAATTGGGCTTCTAAACAATTGTTACTATCTAAGGCTAAGATTAACTTATCAGAAGAAAAACTGGCAGAATACAATGCGCTGGTAGATGATTATAGAACTGAGCTGTATACTAGGGTTTATAAAGAGGCATTGGTGGCACAGGCAACCGATTCAGTTATTACAGATGAGCAATTAAGTTCGTTTTACGAGAATGCAAAAGAGAATTTTAAACTGAAAGAGCAAATTGCAAGGATACGTTTTGTTGCACTGCCAAAAGGCTTTTTAGATCAAGATGAGGTTGCTAAGCGGTTAAAAAGATTTAAAAAAGATGACATTCGGTATTTAGATTCTATTGGTGTTCAATTCACTAAATTGAATTTTAACGATTCTATATGGGTGCGATACACTAGAATATTCGAAGAAATACCCCCAATTACAGCAGACAATGCCAATAAGTACTTAAAAAATTCACAATTTTTTGAATTGGAGGATTCAATCGGGGTATATTTGGGAAAAATAGAAGAAACGAAGGATGTTAATGACATTGCACCGTTATCTTTTATTAAGCCTACTATTGAACAAGTATTATTGAGTCGTAGAAAAATGGACTACCTGCGCAAATTAGAAACCGAATTATTAGATGAAGCAATCAAGGATAATGAATTTGAAGTTTTCGAAAACAAAAAATAGTATTTACATAGTTGCAGCTTTGCTGTTCTCCGGAATTGCAACAGCACAAGATTCTATACCAAGCGAATCGGCTAATGAAGCTGAGCCGATGGAAACTATAGCAGAAGCAGCCCCCGTGAAGAAAGACTCTTCAATTAATTTTAAAAGAATTAAACTAGATGGTATCGCCGCTGTTGTTGGCGATTACGTAATCTTAGATTCTGATATTGAAAAAACACTTATTGATCTTAAAAGTCAAGGTGCATCTACGGAAGATATTACCCATTGTGGACTTTTAGGAAAGTTGATGGAAGATCGTTTGTACGCTAACCAAGCAGTTCAAGATAGTATTTTGGTATCTGATGATGAGGTAAATGCTACCGGTGATCGTCAATTACAGTCTTTGGTGCAACAGATCGGTTCTATGGACAAGGTGCTGAAGTATTACAAAAAAGTGGATGAAGCTACTTTTAGAGAAGAGCTTTATAAAATAAACAAGTTACGTATGCTATCTGAGCGTATGCAACAAGATATAATTAAAGAAATTGAAATTACACCTGAAGAGGTGCGTCAGTTCTTTAATAAAATTCCTGAAGATGAACGTCCGGTATTTGGTGCTGAGTTAGAGATTGCCCAGATTACTAAAGAGCCAGAACCATCGGAAGAAGAAAAACAAAAGGTAATAGATAAATTGAATCAGATCAAGGCAGATGTTGATGACAACGATGCTAGTTTTAGTGTAAAAGCAATTTTATATTCTCAAGATCCCGGTTCAAAATCAAAAGGTGGTTTTTATAGTATTACCAAAGACACTGGTTTTGATAAGAAATTTAAAGATGTGGCTTTTAGTCTAAGGGAAGGTGAAGTTTCAGAGCCTTTTGAAACTGCTTTTGGTTACCATATTATTTATATCGAAAAGATTAGAGGTCAAGAGTTAGATTTAAGACACATTTTGGTTATACCAGAAATATCTCAAAATGTAATGGATGAAGCGAAAGCGGAGTTAGATAGTATTCGCAAGAAAATTATTGATGGCGAATTTACGTTTGCAGAAGCTGCTTTAAATTTCTCTGATGAGAAAGAAACAAAATTTGATGGTGGATTGTTACGTAACCCTGTAAACTTTGATTCTAAATTTGAGTTGACTAAAATGGATCCTACGTTATACAACCAAGTTCAGAATTTGAAAGATAATGAAATAACATATCCTGTATTAGAAGAAGATCCAAGAGGTGGTGCACCAAAATATAAGATTCTAAAGATCACCAATAGATACGATGAGCATATTGCTGATTTCTCTAAAGATTATACCAAAATTCAAGAATTGGCACTTACTGAAAAGAAATACAACGCCATTAAAAAATGGATGGACAAACATATTGAAGATACCTATATTAGTGTGAACGATGAGAACAAAGATTGTGAGTTCGCTAATAATTGGGTAAAAGAATAATATATGTCAGACGTTGCAGCAATAGAACGCCTAGTAGTAAAACATGCTGAGCTTAAAAAGGAAATAGCCAAAATCATTGTAGGTCAAGATGAGGTTATTGAACAGATACTGCTTTCTATTTACACAGGTGGTCACTCATTGTTGATCGGCGTACCAGGTTTGGCAAAAACTTTAATGGTGAATACCATTGCTCAAGCATTAGGTCTTGATTTTAAGAGAATACAATTTACACCCGATTTAATGCCAAGTGATATTCTTGGTAGCGAAGTATTAGATCAGAATAGAAACTTTAAGTTTATAAAAGGTCCTATATTTTCAAATATTATTTTGGCAGATGAGATTAATAGAACTCCGCCAAAAACGCAAGCAGCACTTTTAGAGGCTATGCAAGAAAGAGCGGTAACGATTGCCGGTCATCAGCATAAATTAGATTTACCGTATTTTGTATTAGCAACTCAAAACCCAATTGAGCAAGAGGGTACCTACCCTTTGCCTGAGGCGCAATTGGACCGTTTTATGTTCGCTATAGAATTAAAATATCCATCTGTAGCAGAAGAAATTCAGGTGGTAAAAAATACTACTGCAGATAGAAAGCAAGTGATTAATCCGCTATTCAATTCAAAAGATATTTTAGCTATTCAAGATTTGGTACGTAGAGTACCAGTTGCCGATAATGTTGTCGAGTATGCGGTAAAATTGGTAAACAGTACAAGACCTAACTTAGACTCGGCTTCCGATTACGTAAAACAATATTTAGATTGGGGAGCTGGTCCTAGAGCATCTCAAAACCTTATTTTGGGGGCAAAGGCAAATGCGGCTATTCATGGTAAATTTTCTCCAGACATTGAAGATGTGCATGCCGTAGTCAAAGGTATACTGCGTCATCGTATTATTAAAAACTACAAAGCGGAAGCAGAAGGCATCAGTGAAGAGGATATTATTGATAAACTACTCTAATAAATACCTATTTTTCTCCATTTTCGTAAAGAATTAAACAAAATTGCTGTCATTATTGTTTGATATTTACACTCATTCTGCCTCATTTGAGAAAAAGCAGGTAATCATACTTATTTAATTTTAAATACGTTCTATATTACGTAATTTTACGAAATTGCGTTAACTTAAATTTAAAGAACAGATGACATTTAATATTGATATTATTAGAAAAGTATACTTTATTCTTATCCGGTAAATAATTAATTTATAATCAATATTTTCTGTCAAGTTACAGTTCTTGTGATAGTATTTTCATCCACAAGTCTTCAGAAAGGAATATGAAAATCAATACAGCAATTTCTCAACCAAATTAATATTCAAATCACTTTTTAATGAGCATTTATAAAGATTACTTAAAGGAGATTGATGAGCGTAAAGTTCAAGGTCTTCACCCAAAGCCGATTGATGGAGCTGAATTACTTAGCAAAATTATTGAGCAAATTAAAGATGTCGATAATGAGTATAGAGAAGATTCTCTTAACTTTTTTATCTATAACGTTTTACCTGGTACCACTAGTGCCGCTGTGGTTAAAGCTAAATTTTTAAAAGAAATAGTTCTTGGTGAGTCGGTTGTAAAAGAGATTACTCCTTCTTTTGCTCTTGAACAATTATCTCACATGAAGGGTGGTCCTTCAGTAGCTGTTTTATTAGATGTAGCTTTAGGTTCTGATGTTTCATTGGCCAAACAAGCAGCTGAAGTATTAAAAACACAAGTTTTCCTTTATGAAGCAGATACTACTCGTTTAGAAGAAGCTCTAAATAACGGTAGTGCAGTTGCAAGAGATATTATAGAAAGCTATGCCAAGGCAGAGTTTTTCACAAAGCTTCCTGAAATTGAAGAAGAAATACAAGTAGTTACTTATATCGCAGGTGTTGGTGATATTTCTACAGATTTATTATCTCCAGGTGGTGATGCGCACTCAAGGTCAGATCGTGAATTACATGGTCAATGTATGTTTGAGCATAATAAGGAGATGCAAAATGAATTATTGGCTTTAAAAAAGGAGCATCCGGATAAGCGTGTTATGCTTATTGCAGAAAAAGGAACAATGGGAGTTGGTTCTTCTAGAATGTCGGGCGTGAACAACGTAGCATTATGGACAGGTGTACCTTTTAGTAAATATGTGCCATTTATCAATTTTGCTCCAGTAATTGCAGGTACCAATGGTATTGCTCCAATTTTCTTGACGACTGTTGGTGTAACCGGTGGTATTGGTTTAGATCTTAAAAACTGGGTAAAGCAAAAAGATGAAAATGGTAATACTATAGTTGATGCAGATGGTGAACCAATTTTAAAGCAAATGTATTCTGTAGCAACAGGTACGGTGCTTACAATTAATACCAAAGAGAAGAAATTATATCATGGTAAAGTAGAATTGAAAGATGTCTCTGCAGCATTTACGCCTCAAAAAATGGAGTTTATGAAAGCAGGAGGTTCTTACGCTGTTGTTTTTGGTAAAAAACTACAAACTTTTGCATCTAAAGTACTAGGTATCGATGTTGTACCTGTGTATGCACCATCAAAAGAAATTACTATTAAGGGTCAAGGCTTAACAGCAGTAGAAAAAATATTCAATAGAAATGCAGTAGGTACATCAGGTGCAACGTTACACGCTGGTTCTTATGTACGTGCAGAAGTAAATATTGTAGGTTCTCAAGATACTACAGGTTTAATGACTTCTCAAGAATTAGAGATGATGGCCGCAACGGTTATTTCTCCAATTGTTGATGGAGCGTATCAATCTGGTTGTCATACAGCTTCTGTTTGGGATGATAAGTCTAAGGCTAACATTCCAAGATTAATGAGCTTTATGAACGATTTTGGTTTAATTACCGGTCGTGATCCAAAAGGGAAATATTTTCCAATGACAGATGTTATTCATAAAGTTTTGAATGATATTACTGTTGGTGATTGGGACATCATTATTGGTGGAGATTCGCATACACGTATGTCTAAAGGTGTTGCTTTCGGAGCAGATTCTGGTACAGTAGCTTTAGCACTTGCTACAGGTGAAGCTTCAATGCCGATTCCTGAGTCGGTTAAAGTAACCTTTAAAGGGCAAATGAAATCTTATATGGATTTCCGTGATGTAGTTCACGCAACACAACAACAAATGTTAAAGCAATTTGGAGGTGAAAACGTTTTTCAAGGTCGTGTAATTGAAGTACACATTGGAACGCTTACTTCAGATGAAGCTTTTACATTTACAGACTGGACGGCAGAGATGAAAGCAAAGGCGTCTATCTGTATTTCTGAAGATGAAACTTTAATTGAATCTTTAGAGATTGCAAAAGGTCGTATCCAAATCATGATCGAGAAAGGAATGGACAATGCCAAGGGAGTTCTTCAGGGGTTAGTCGATAAAGCAGAAACTAGAATTACAGAACTTAAAACGGGTATTAAACCATCTTTAAGACCAGATGCAAATGCCAAATATCATGCAGAAGTTGTTATCGATTTAGATGAAATTGCTGAACCAATGATTGCTGATCCAGATGTTAATAATGATGATGTATCAAAACGTTATACGCATGACAACATTAGACCATTATCTTACTATGGCGGTACTAAAAAAGTAGATTTAGGTTTCGTAGGGTCTTGTATGGTTCATAAAGGCGATATGAAAATATTAGCTCAAATGTTGAAAAACATTGAAGAGCAAAAGGGGAAAGTAGAGTTTAAAGCTCCTTTAGTAGTTGCACCACCAACCTACAATATTGTTGATGAATTGAAGGCAGAAGGTGACTGGGAAGTGCTTCAAAAGTACTCTGGTTTCGAATTTGATGATAATGCTCCGAAAGGTTTGGCACGTACCAAGTATGAAAATATGCTATACCTAGAGCGCCCAGGTTGTAATCTTTGTATGGGTAACCAAGAAAAGGCAGAACCAGGTGATACGGTAATGGCAACATCAACCCGTTTGTTTCAAGGTAGAGTTGTAAAAGATTCTGGTGAGAAAAAAGGGGAGTCTTTATTATCTTCTACTCCAGTAGTAGTTTTATCTACAATATTAGGTAGAACACCTACTATGGCAGAATATGAAGCTGCTGTTGATGGTATTGTTTTAACGAAGTTTAAGCCTTCAACAAAGCAATTGGTTAGATAGTCAGTAAATGACGAATTTATATTAAAAATGCCTGAGTTTTAACTCAGGCATTTTTTGTTAATATTCAAATCTATTTATTGAGTATAAATAGATTTGAATATTAAGGTCATTTTAATAACTAATTTTAAACTGCATTTTTCCAATCTAAAAGAATTTGTTTTGCAAATGTTTCGCATTGGTTTAGAGTGTCTTTTATGTGGTCTAATGTCGTGTCAGGGTTAATTAAGCACATTCTAATAACCACTTGATTTTGTAAAACAGTAGTTACTAAAAGCGCCTCTTTTGATGCTACAACTCTTGCTGAAATCTCTTGATTTAATTTATCTAATTGCACTTCTGATAATTTTGTTTCTAACGGATTGTATCTGAAATTAATAATAGCTAAAGTTGCTAGCGACACAATTTCCCAATTTCCGCTTTCTCTTAATATATCCTCCGTTTTATCGGCTAAATTAATGTTATAGGTAATTGCTTGTTTAAAAGCATCCAAACCATACGTTTTTATAGACATATAAAACTTTAGGGCTCTAAACCTTCTTGTTAATTGAATACCGTAATCATAAAAATTAATTTCTGATTCGTTACCTTCTATATCTCTTAAATATTCTGGTTTTTCACTAAAAGTATTACTTAACCAAGATGCATCTTTGACTAGTAGGCATCCAATTTCATAAGGTTGAAAAAACCATTTATGAGGGTCTACCGTTAAAGAATCTGCACGCTCAATACCTTGTAAAGCTTTACTTCCTTTATCTGATAAAATTGCAGCTGCACCATATGCCCCATCAATATGAAACCAAAGCTTTTCTTTTTCACAAATATCTGCTAAAGTGTCTAAAGGATCTACCGTACCGGTATTGGTAGTACCGGCAGATGCGATAATGCAAAAAGGCTTTCTACCTTCTATTTTATCTTTTGCAATTTCATTTTTAAGTTTATTAATGCTTATTTTAAATTCTAAATCTGTAGGTATTATTTTAATCTGTTCTTTTTTAAAACCTAAGACCCTAATTGCTTTAATGTTTGAAGAATGTGCTTGGTCTGATAAGTAAATAATGGCATTAGAAAAATCGTCACCGCATTTTATTCTTCTTGCAGTAACTAAAGCCGTTAAATTTGCCATAGAACCTCCACTTGTGAAAATTCCTCCGCCTTTTTTTATTGGAAAATTAAACATTTTCAACAACCAATTTAAAGTAACGATTTCTAATTCTGCTGCTGCGGGCGCAACAATCCATCCGCCAGAAAAAATATTAAATCCTGTTGCTAAAGAATCTGAAATTGCACTTATATAATTGCTTGGTCCTGGTACAAAAGAGAATGATTTTGGATGACCAGAAATATTAGAATTAGGTATTACATTGTCCATAACAAAGTCTAATACTTTGTCTGCAGTCATTCCTTTATCTGGAGCCTCTTGTAAAAAAATAGAATCCATTTCTTTTCTAGAAGCGATACTTACGGGGTTTTTACTCTCAATTTCTGTATAATGCTCAACAATTAAGTCTACAATCTTATAACCATAAGATTGCATTTCTTCTTTTGATAAGTGAAAGGGTGATTTCATGAAGTTTTTAATTTGGTGTAAAGTACATGAAGTTTAAATCATATAAAAGTTTGTATTAATTAAGATGAATTATAGTGGTGATAAATGCTCTTTTGATAAAATATTGGTCAATTATTATATGAAATACAAACCTAGTATAAAAGTTGTAACCCGATTAAAGAGATAAATAAATACCATTTTAGAATATTAAGTGCCTTATTACCCATGCTAGAGTGTTTTGTTTTTACTTTTTATAATCATTCTTAATTTCATATGCGCTCTTAAAATCTCTGTACATTTCGTATCTTGTACAGATAAGATAGATTAACAATATTTATAAATAGATTTTATGGCTTTTGACATAGATATGATTAAAAAGGTTTACGCTTCCATGTCGGAACGTGTAGACAAGGCAAGAGAGATTGTGGGTAAGCCGCTTACTCTTTCAGAAAAGATTTTATATTCTCACTTATGGGAAGGTAGCCCGACTAAACCATTTACAAGAGGTAAAGACTATGTTGATTTTGCTCCGGATCGTATAGCTTGTCAAGATGCAACGGCTCAAATGGCTTTATTGCAGTTTATGCAAGCAGGTAAGCCAAAGGTTGCTGTGCCAACTACGGTACACTGTGATCACTTGATTCAGGCTAAAAGTGGTGCTACTGCCGATCTAAAATCAGCGAACACTACAAGTGCAGAAGTTTTTGATTTCTTAGAGTCTGTTTCTAATAAATATGGAATTGGTTTTTGGAAACCGGGTGCTGGTATTATTCACCAAGTTGTATTGGAGAATTATGCTTTTCCTGGAGGAATGATGATCGGTACCGATTCACACACCGTAAACGCGGGTGGATTGGGCATGGTAGCTATTGGTGTTGGTGGCGCAGATGCTGTTGATGTTATGGCAGGTATGGCCTGGGAACTTAAATTTCCAAAACTGATAGGTGTTAAGTTAACTGGAACTATTTCTGGATGGACAGCACCAAAAGATGTAATATTAAAAGTTGCCGAAATTCTGACCGTTAAGGGTGGAACAGGAGCAATTGTTGAATATTTTGGTTCAGGTGCAAAATCTTTATCATGTACAGGTAAAGGTACTATTTGTAACATGGGTGCAGAAATAGGAGCAACAACTTCTACTTTTGGTTACGATGAGTCTATGGAGCGCTACTTAAGGGCTACTGATAGAGCCGATATCGCTGACGCAGCAAATAAGGTCAAAGAGCATTTAACTGCAGATGCTGAGGTATATGCAAATCCTGAGCAATATTTCGATGAGGTTATTGAAATTAACCTATCAGAATTAACACCATTGTTGAATGGTCCTTTTACACCAGATTTATCTACGAAAGTGGGTAAAGACATGACAGAGAAGGCTACATCTCATGAATGGCCATTAGCTGTTGAGTGGGGATTAATAGGTTCTTGTACCAACTCTTCTTATGAAGATTTATCCAGAGCTTCTTCAATCGCACAGCAAGCTATTGATAAAGGTATTAAAATGAAAGCCGAATTAGGTATTAATCCTGGTTCTGAGCAAGTTAGATATACGGCAGACCGTGATGGTATTCTTGGAATATTCGAGAAATTGGATGCCAAGATTTTTACCAACGCATGTGGACCATGTATTGGTCAATGGGCACGTTACAGTGACCCAAAAAATGCTCCAAAAAACAGTATCGTTCACTCTTTCAATAGAAATTTTGCAAAACGTGCAGATGGTAACCCAAATACGCACGCATTTGTTGCTTCACCAGAAATTACAGCTGCAATTGCAATTTCAGGTAGATTAGATTTTAACCCGATGACGGATAAACTAATCAATGAAAAAGGTGAAGAAGTAATGTTCGATGAGCCAACAGGATGGGAATTGCCTCCTAAAGGTTTTGCAGTAGAAGATGCCGGTTTTCTTGCACCTGATGAAGATGGATCTGGTGTTGAAGTTAAAGTTGCTTCAGATTCTGAACGTTTACAGTTGTTAGAGCCGTTTACACCTATAAAAGACGAAAGCTTAATGGGTGCCAAATTATTGATCAAAGCATTTGGTAAGTGTACTACGGATCATATCTCTATGGCAGGACCATGGTTACGTTTTCGTGGTCATTTAGATAATATTTCTAATAACTGTTTAATTGGAGCTGTTAATGCATTTGGACATAAGACTAACCTGGTTAAAAATCAATTGAACGGAGAATTTGGCGGTGTACCAGATACGGCAAGAGCTTACAAGGCAGCTGGGATTAGAAGTATCGTTGTAGGTGATCATAATTATGGAGAAGGTTCTTCGCGCGAGCATGCTGCAATGGAACCACGTCATTTAGGTGTTGCTGCGGTAATTGTAAAGTCATTCGCACGTATACACGAAACAAACCTTAAAAAACAAGGTATGTTAGGATTAACTTTTGCGAACGAAAGTGATTATGACCTTATTCAAGAAGATGATACATTTAATTTTATAGATATAGCAGAGTTTGCGCCAGATAAGCAATTAACCGTAGAGGTTGTTCATGCTGATGGCAGCAATGATGTAATCAAAGTGAACCATACATATAATGCCGCACAAATAGGGTGGTATAGAGAAGGTTCTGCTTTAAACGTTATTAAGAGGGAAAATGCCTCATAATTCAACAACTCAAAATTTGTAAGGAAAACTCCTGATATTAATCAGGAGTTTTTTAGTTTTGACCCCTATCTAACTTTTATGACCAGACAAACGGTTTTTACCTTATTGATCATTGCTTTTGTAATTTCTTTTTTCGTTACCCCTTTGGGTGATTATAGCAAAATTATTCTTAATAGGGTGTTTGCCACTTCCCCGACAATTATTAAATCTGAAAATCGTGGTAGGATAACGGACTATGATTGGAAGTTAAAAGATCAGAATTGGAAATTATTTAATTTTGATGAGGCAAAGGGTAAGGTCGCGTTCATAACTTTTTGGACTTCATGGCATATGCCTTCTCAAGCGCAGTTAAAAGACGTGCAGTACCTTTATGATACTTATGGCGACAAGATGAAGTTCTATGTTATTACTAACGAGGAAAGAGCTCCTGTAGAACTTTTTATGAGTAAGCAAGGCTATACCTTTCCTGTAACGTATCAAATTATTGGAGAGCCTAGTCCTGTATCATTGTTGAAACCACCAGGTTCATACCTAATCGATAAAGCTGGTTCAATAGTAATTCACCAAAATGCTATTTCAGACTGGAGTAACGAAAAGGTAAATAGGCTTTTAAACGAATTGATATCGGAGTAATCAGATGTCTCAAATTACAACAATAACTTTCTTTAGATATACTACTTTTTTTAATAAGCTGTGGGCTTTTGTAATGATGCAATTTGCGCACAGCCCATTAAAAAAAGTCAATGGTCTGCAAGAGTATAAACTCATGGGAAGCGGAAAGGATGGTTTTGATCCTTTTGCAGATTGGTCGGTTTATGCATTGCTTCAAATATGGGAAAATGAAGATGCGGCAAATAACTTTTTTTCTACCTCTATTTTAATTGAACGCATTATAAAAAGGACTAAAGAACGGTATACCCTATTTTTGAAAAACACCAAATCTAGAGGTTTTTGGTCTGGTGAAAATCCCTTTATAGAAAGTGATACTATAAGTCAAAATAATCCCTTTATCGCGGTAATTACTAGAGCTACGATAAAAACTTGGTCATTATACAAATTTTGGAAGTATGTTCCAACTTCTCAAAGTCCACTAGCGGGTAATAGCGGATTAATTTATACAAAAGGAATAGGTGAAGTTCCCTTTTTGCAAATGGCTACATTTAGTATTTGGAAGGATGAAGAATCTTTAAAGCAATTTGTGTATAGAAGTAAAGAACATGCAAGGGCAATAGTAAAAACAAAAGAGCTAGACTGGTATAGTGAGGAATTATTTTCGCGCTTTCAGCCTTATAAATCCATAGGAAATTGGAAGGGTATTGATGAGCTTCCTTTTTAATTCTAGAAATAAAAGTATAAAAAGAAGACGAACTGTGCCAAATATAAATTCAGTGATAATATTCGGTGTCCCTGAATATTTAAAATTTTTATAATGGACTGAAATATAATTCCCACTAAAAACCAGGTCCAATAATTTTCAAAAGTTGGACTACCTCCAGCGAATTCCCAAAAGTCAAAAATTGGTGCGCTTTTTTCCATTAAAAAATCTAGAAGAACCATTAAACCTGCAGCTCCAATAATTTTAATTCTATAAGATAGCTTTGTGAAGTCTAATATACTTGCTGTAATAAAGGTTAAAAGTGCCCAGTAAGCTCCAGTTAAATACGGTACACCATCTAACTTAGGTCCAAAATTATTTCCATATTCATA
Organism: Maribacter caenipelagi; assembly: GCF_004364175.1. GTDB lineage: Bacteria > Bacteroidota > Bacteroidia > Flavobacteriales > Flavobacteriaceae > Maribacter > Maribacter caenipelagi. The sequence continues at coordinate 589,421 of NZ_SNZW01000013.1, forward strand.
TTCTCCGAATAAAATTTGATAGTTTACCCCAAGCCATTCGGCAAGCATACCACCAATAAAAAATAAGAGTAAAGCACCAGTTTTTTTTATATTGTTAATAGGGTAAATTAGTAAAAACAGTAAAAAAGAAAGTCCAAGATTTATGGGTGTTTTTTTTATGAACCAGTCTAAATAGCCCAATGATATTCCAATAATTGCAGAAATATGAAATAGCCATATTATACCAACACTTAAGCGAACTTTATTTTTAACGAAGACATCAATCATATTCTTCAGATTTGGGCACAAGGTCGCCTATAATTTTAGCGGAAAGTAAACATAAAGGTATGCCGCCACCTGGGTGAACGGAACCTCCACAGAAATATAAATTTTTAATTGTGTTAGAAAAGTTTGGGTGTCTTAGAAATGCTGCAAATTTATTATTACTTGCCGCCCCGTAAAGCGCTCCACGATATGAACTTGTGTTTTTTTCAATGCTTACAGGGTCCAAAATATGTTCGGTGATAATTTATTTATCTAGATCAATATTCAGTACTTTATTAATTTTTGAAATAATATTTTGACGTGCTTTTACTTTTAACATTTCCCAATCTTGCCCATAATTTCCTGGGGCATTTATCATTACAAACCAATTTTCAGTTCCTTCTGGAGCATCGGTAGGATTGTCTTTAGAGGTGATATTAATATATACAGTTGGGTCGTGGAATAGTGATTTATCATTAAAAATAGCATTAAATTCTTTTTCATAGAATGCACTAAAAAAAATATTATGTAAATCTAATTCTGGAAATTCTCGGTTAATTCCCCAATAAAAAATTAGTGCGGAACTAGATCTTTCTTGGGCTAAAGTCTTTTCTGGAGCTTTTTGCTTTCTTAATAAACTCCTATATGTAGGATAAATGTCCATATTAGAAACAATGATATCTGTCTTATAAGTGTTTTTAGTTGAAATAGCTCCAGTTACCTGATTATCGACTATGATAATCTCTTGTACCTTTTCATTTAAATTGAACATGATACCTTCATCGAGGGCTAATTTGTATAAACTTAAACTTATTTGATGCATTCCACCTTTTGGGAAGAAAGTACCAAAGTCCATCTCTAGGTGGGGTATCATTGACATGATACCAGGAGTTGTGTATGGTGATGAGCCGTTATATGTTGCAAAACGGTTGAATAACTGTATTAGTTTCGGGTTGGTGAAAAATCGTTTATTGGTTTTGTTTAACGTATCATTAACGTCTAAAATACCCATTTGAAAAATGGACCTTAAAGTTTGTATCGATAAGTAAGTATCTAATTTATGTAGTGATTTTTCAAGAAAAATAGGAGCGGTTAAGTCGTATTTCTTTTTGTTTTTATCAATGTATCTTGAAATATTAGAATGAGGTTCGTCGAAAGTTTTTGAAGCCTGGGATATAAAATCATCTATTTTGGAAGCCGCCGTAAAACGAAGCCCATCTTCCCAAAAGTAATTACAAATTGTTTCCTTTTGTTTGTATTGGAAATGCTCTTCCGAATTTTTGCCGAATAATTCAAATAGTTCAGTAACTAAATGTGGCATAGTAAATAATGATGGACCAAGATCGAAACGAAACCCTTCTTTTTCGATAGCATGTAGTTTGCCACCAGGATATTCATTTGCTTCCACTACGGTAACATCGTACCCTTTTTTTCGTAAACGTAACGCACTGGCAATGCCGCCAATACCGGCACCTACGACCAGAGCTTTTGGCATTTTTATTTTTTAAAATATTTGAAAGGAACAAACAGCATCCCGAAGCATTCACCATCACCTTTGCCTATATGTTTGTGGTGCATTTTATGTGCTCTTCTAACACCTCTACTGTACCAGTTATTTGCATTTCTAAATAGCTTAAAGCGTTGGTGTATAAAAATATCATGCACCAAGAAATAAGCAATTCCGTATGCCAAAATTCCAAATCCTAACGGGTAGCCGTACCAAAATCCAGTAGTGCCTGCATAAAATAAAGACATGCTTACAATTGCATAAAAGATGAAGAACAGGTCATTTCTTTCAAACCAAGAATCGTGATCTTTTTTATGATGATCTTTATGTAAGCTCCATAGAAAACCATGCATTACATATTTATGCGTAAACCACGCCATGAATTCCATGAACAAAAATGTTCCAAGAAAAATCAGTATTCCAATAACTATATTCATTATACCAAGTTCATTTTAAATTTAACATAAGAACGTGCAAGTAGTCCAAATTTCTGGTAATTCGGCACTCTAATTCGTGCATTTTTTATTTCTAAAGATGGTGTGCTTTGTAATTTGTTCAGTAGTTTGTAATAATACTTATACGCTGTATATACTCCGAATTTTGCATCTGTAGGCAGACCTATAATTCCTTCGTAACCTTTCTTGAAATCAGCCTTTATTTCTTCAACGATGCGTTTTTTAGATGCTTCATCCAACTCTTTTAAGTTGGTGTTTGGGAAATATGATCTATTGAGTTCCTCAAAATCAGCTTTTACATCTCTCAAGAAATTCACTTTTTGAAATGCAGATCCAAGAGCCATTGCAGATTCTTTCAATCTATTATACTCTTCAACATTGCCCTTCACAAACACCTGAAGACACATTAAGCCGACAACATCTGCAGAACCATATATATACTCTTTATATTCTGCATCGGTTCGGTAAATATTCTTCACCAAATCCATTCGCATACTTTTCATAAATGAATCAACTAAGTGCTTTGGTATATCATAGGTATGATATGTATGTTGAAAAGAGTTTAAAATAGGGTTAAGACTTATTTTATCTCGTAACGAAGCTTCAAGTTCTTCTTCGAATTTATCGAAAAGAACTTCTTTGTCGTAATCATGAAACGTATCTACAATTTCATCTGCAAATCGAACAAAACCGTAAATATTATAAATATGACCACGAATAGATGAGTGAAGCATCTTAGTGGCTAATGCGAAAGAAGTACTGTATTGTTTGGTAACAATCTTACTGCATTGGTATGAAACTTGATCAAAAGTATCTTTCATAGGTTAACTAATTATCCTTTATAATTAATTCTGACACTAACTTACCGGAGATTAATGCGGGCGGCACACCGGGACCAGGCACAGTCAGTTGTCCTGTAAAATATAAATCAACTACTTTTTTACTTCTTAAATTAGGTCTTAAAAATGCAGTTTGTGTTAAAGTATTCGCCATGCCATATGCATTGCCTTTGTATGAGTTGTATCGTTCAACAAAATCTTTAACACAGAATGTCTCTTTGAATATAATATTTTTTCTAATGTCTTGCCCTGTTCTTTTTTCGAAACGATCCATAATTAAATCAAAATATTGACTTCTCAATGCTTCGGTATCTTCAAGAGCAGTTGCAATCGGAACTAGAAAAAATGCTGTTTCGCAACCTTCAGGTGACATACTTGCATCTGTAATAGACGGAAAATTGGCGTAAAACAATGGATTTGTAGGCCATTTTGGACTGTCGTAAATTTCTTTGGCGTGTAGCTCAAAATTTGTATCAAAAAATAGGTTGTGATGTTCAACGTTTTTCAGTTTTGTATCAAGCCCTATGTAGAACAATAAGGAAGAGGGCGCAAATACCTTTTTATCCCAATAGCTTTGAGAATATTGCTGGTATTTTTCATCTAAAAGGCTTTCAGAGTGATGGTAATCTGCTCCGCTCAAAACAACATCTGCGTTAATGGTTTTTCCATTGCACGTAACCCCTGTAGCCTTACCGTTAGTTACTTGAATTTTTTCTATCGGCGCGTTGGTGTGTATTTTGACACCAAGTTCTTTAGCAAGACTTTCCATGGCTTTAATAACCTTATACATGCCGCCTTTTGGGTGCCATGTACCCAGGCCAAAATCGGCAAAGTTCATGAAATTATAGAACGACGGAGTATTGCTAGGCTTAGCGCCAAGAAACAATACAGGAAATTCTAAAGTAGATACCAATTTCGGATTTTTAAAAGACTTACGTACTTGCGAACTAATAGTTTTAAAAAATTGGTCAACCTTTAATATAGTTTCTTTTGTCACTAATTCTAAAGGAGAAAGTCCCGGTCTTAAAACTACCTTATTGATGGCAATATCATAGTTTTCTTGTGCTTGAGCGATGAACTTTTTTAACGCTTTTGAGCTGCCAGGTTCTATTCTTTCGAACTCTACGCAAATTTTATCCATACTATCACCAATGGTAATAATATCGTCACTAAAAAATATTTTATAAGCCGGACTCAGCTTATCTAGTTGGTAATAGTCTGATGTTTGTTTATTGAAATCGGCAAAAAACTTATCAAATATGTCTGGCATCCAATACCAACTTGGTCCCATGTCAAAAGTAAATCCTTCTTTTATGAATTGAGAAGCTCTACCACCCACGGTGTTGTTTTTCTCATATATAGACACGTCCCAGCCACCTTTTGCCAAGTAACATGCTGCTGATAATGATGAAAAACCAGAACCAATTACTATGCAATTTTTATTCATTTGTATCAAAGAGATTATAAATTGTTAACCAAGTTATCGATGGAAGTAAATGTTCTACAAAATTTAGGTTTCGTAGCCTCTTCAATAAAATTGGTTTGTCTTCCTAAAATCCAAAAATTAGGGTTGTTATATTTGGCAACAAGCTTAGAGAAATCTTCTAAATACTTATTAATTTTATCTTTTTCTGGGAAAACGGTAAAATACGAAACGAAATAAATATCATCGAAATACTTTAATACATCTTCTAGATTCTCCATAGGTATCGTAGGACCTAAATATATACACTTATAACCTTTTAAAATAATTTCGTAGTTAATATACAATAATCCGATATCGTGTATTTCATTTTCAGGTAAAAAGGCAACAAATACTTTATCTTTTCTTGTAGGTTCTAAATGTTGAAGCTTCTCGGTATTGAGAAGAATTTTTTGTTTAATCAAGCTACTCATAAAATGCTCATGAGCCGGACTAATAGTATCAGTTTGCCAAAGAAGACCAAGCTCGTTCAATAAGGGAACAAATGTTTCTTTAAAGATTTCTCTAAACGAATTTTCACTCAATAAAGCATTATAGGTATTAAAGAACATTGTTTGGTCAAAATTGACCATTGCCAACTTAAAAGCATTTATAGCTTGACTCTTATGACTATGTTTTGCTACTATCTCACGAACTACATACGGAATATCCTTATCAGAAATCTTGGCGATTTTAGATATTTTGTGTCCGTTATTATACAACAATGTAACATTAAGTAACTTTTGTAGGCTCGAAAGGCTATATGTTCTAATGTTTGTGTCGGTACGTTCAGGAGACAAAAGATTGTATCTTTTTTCCCAAATTCTGATGGTGTGTGCTTTAATGCCAGAGAGGTTTTCAAGGTCCCTAATACTAAACTGCTTTTTTACATTGTTCATGTTTTCTTAAAAAGGATTAAACAAATTTACAATTTATTAAAATGCATTAGGGTACTTGAGCGTTAAAATTATCAAAATAAAAAAGGTTAGACCTAAATCTAACCTTTTGTGCCCACGACTGGATTCGAACCAGCACGTCCTTACGAACACTACCCCCTCAAGGTAGCATGTCTACCAATTTCACCACGTGGGCATTCTTGAAGAATATTCGAGCGTAAAGATAGAAACCTATCTTTCAATTTAAAATATATTGGTGATTATTAATAGGCTAACTTATTTATAGTAATTGCGATTTTTGATACTGGGTTGGTGTCAAGCCTTTTATCTTTTTAAACTTCTTATTGAAATTAGAAATGGAATTAAAACCAGATAGGTCAGATATCATATTTATATTCAACTCTTTTTTAGAATTTAGTAACTGGCAGGCATGTTCTACACGAAGCTCTATTAAAAATTGAAAGAATGTTTTATTGGTTCGTTGTTTAAAAAAACGACAAAACGCGTTTGGGGTCATGTATGCCATTTTAGAAATGTCATTTAATAATATAGGCTGCTGAAAATTTTTAAAGACGAAGTCAAATATTTCTTGCAAACGTTCACCCTCATTAGAGCTTAGGGTTTTAGCATAAATGAACTTACTTAATGGTTCGGTAGACGCGTTGCTTAATTGTTCTAATAACTCTAAAAAGAAAGTAAAGCGTTTTAATTTATGTTCCGTTTGCAGTGCTAAGAGTTGTTGAGTTATTTGATTTTTATTTGATAGCACTTTAAAGCCGGAAGCGGCATATTTAAAGAACGATTGCAAATCTTTGAAATAGGGTAGATCAAAGAAGCCTACACCAAACGTATTATCGGTAAAGAAAACCGTAAGCATATGAGCATCTTCATCATCTGCAATACTTTTAAAAACGTGAGGTAGATTACTGCCGATTACATAAATATCTCCTGCAGAAAATTGGTGTAAGCTATCACCGACCAACAATTTTCCGTTTCCATTTATAATATAGCTTATTTGAATTTCTTCATGTTGATGTAAGCGGTTGTAAAAGAAAGGTTCTTTATCTATTTGAATAATTAAATGCTCATCTATTGGTTTTGGTATTTTAAACGGAAAAACCTTCATATGCATCTAATTTAGCACTATTTATTGTAAAAGAATGATTAAAATGGTAAAATAGTACGATATGTGGTTAATATGAAAACAATTAAATTCTAATACTACCCGTAGATTTGGATATCATCAAAAAAAAAATAGAATGAGTATTTCATGGACAGGCGTTATGCCAGCAGTTACAACAAAATTTACCGATAAAGATGAACTTGATCTAGATATGTTCTCTGTCAATATTAGAGCTCAATTAGATGCTGGTGTAAGCGGAATCATTCTTGGCGGAACCTTGGGCGAAGCAAGTACCTTAACTTATGACGAGAAAAAGGTGCTTATGAAAGAGACTGTAAAGTTGGTAAAAGGTAAGGTGCCTGTCATTATTAATATTGCTGAACAAACAACGAAAGGAGCTATTCATGCTGCTGAAGTTGCCGAAGAATGTGGTGCAACAGGTTTAATGATGTTGCCGCCTATGCGCTATAAAGCGAATAATCATGAAACGGTAACCTATTTTAAAGAAACGGCGAATAGTACCGATTTGCCCATTATGATTTATAACAACCCTATTGATTATGGTATACTGGTGACCCTAGATATGTTAGAGGAGCTTATGGCTTGCGATAATATACAGGCGGTAAAAGAATCTACAAGAGATATTTCTAATATTACACGTATAAAATCAAGATTCGGTGATAGACTTAATGTTCTAACCGGGGTTGATACATTAGGCTTAGAAAGCACATTAATGGGGGCTGATGGATGGGTAGCTGGTTTGGTATGTGCTTTTCCGGCGGAAACGTGTGCTGTTTTCGAATTGGCTAGAGCTGGTAGAATTAAAGAAGCATTAGAAATATATAGGTGGTTTTTACCATTATTGGAGCTTGATATTAGTCCGCAATTGGTACAGAATATTAAAATGGCAGAGGTTGCAACGGGTATTGGTACAGAAAATGTTCGCGCTCCAAGGCTGCCATTAATTGGAACAGAACGCGAAAGAGTAGCAGCGGTAATAAAACATGGTATGGCCACCAGACCAACATTGCCAAATTATAAAGGAATTAATTAATTTAAAGAATGTTTTATGCCGCAATACATTTATGGGGCATATTAGAAATGTAAATTAAAGAATCGAAATTTGTTTCGGCTTCTTTATTTACTTTTGAGAAACATCAGAAAAATAGAAAATGATAAGCGGTACAAATGCAATAGGAAGTAAATCTTCGAAACAAGGAAATAAAACTTTTAAAACTTTTGATCCTAAAGAAAATAAAGAAACTGAATGGACTTTTTATGAAGCATCTTCAAATGAAATTGATGAAGCGGTAGACTTAGCTACTGATGCCTTTAAAGTTTATAAAGATTTTTCTGGTGCTAGAAAAGCGGAATTTTTAGAGGCGATTGCTGATGAGATTGAAGCACTTGGAGATGAACTTATCGATACCTATTGTAAAGAATCGGGTTTGCCAGAAGGTAGAGCAAGAGGAGAGCGAGGTCGTACGATGGGACAATTACGCGCTTTTGCAAATTTATTAAAAGAGGGTTCTTGGGTAGAAGCGGTAATTGAAAAAGCCCAACCTAATAGAGAGCCAATGCCCAAGTCAGATATTCGTAAGATGTTATTTCCGTTAGGTCCTGTAGTAGTATTTGGTGCTAGCAACTTTCCATTGGCATTTTCAACGGCAGGTGGTGATACGGCAAGTGCGCTGGCAGCAGGTTGCCCTGTTATCGTTAAAAGTCACCCGATGCATGCTGCTACAGGTGAACTTGTATCATCGGCAATTATCAAAGCAGCAGAAAAAACAGGAATGCCAAATGGTGTATTTTCAAACTTGAATAGTAGTGGTATAGAAGTAGGGCAGCAGTTGGTTAACCACCCAAAAGTAAAAGCTGTTGGGTTTACGGGTAGCATAAATGGTGGCACTGCACTTTACAAATTGGCGAATGAGAGAGATGAGCCGATACCTGTATTTGCAGAGATGGGAAGCATCAACCCTGTAGTATTGCTTCCTTCGGCATTAGAGAATGACGGCGAGGCATGGGCTACTAAATATGCTTCTTCGATAACTATGGGTGCAGGTCAATTTTGTACCAATCCTGGTTTGGTATTAGGTTTAAAAGGAACAAATTTAGATAGTTTCATCAATACCTTATCCGAAGAAATTGTAAAATTAGAGCCAACATGTATGCTCCATCCGAATATATATGCAAAATACAATGAAGGTAAAAAAGAACTATATGCACAAAAGGGAATAACTATTACGGCAGATTATAAAAAAGCTACAGATCCAAATACGGCAGAGCCTTCTATTTTAAAGGTTAGCGGTGCCGATTTTTTAGGGAACACAAAATTACACAAAGAGGTTTTTGGTCCGTTTTCAGTAGTAGTTGAATGTGAAAATACTACGGAATTAGAAACTATTTTAAATCATTTAGAAGGTCAGTTAACAGGTACTATATTAGGTTCTGAAAAAGACTTGGCTGCCCATGCTTCATTAGTAAATGCACTACAAAGTAGAGTAGGGCGTATATTGTTCAATGGCGTGCCAACGGGTGTAGAAGTAAATTCATCTATGGTTCATGGTGGTCCGTTTCCTGCTTCTACAGATGCTCGTTTTACGTCTGTTGGTACATCGGCAATAAAGAGATGGGTACGCCCGGTTTCTTTTCAAGATTGGCCAAACAGATTATTACCAATGGCTTTGCAAAATGAGAATCCGTTAGGTATCACTCGTTTGGTAGAGGGTGCTTACACTAAAAACTGAATTATTAAATCAACTAAATAATCTAGAATAATTAATTGCTTAAACATGGCTAGCAGCACTTTTGTTTGTATCGATGCACATACCTGCGGTAATCCTGTTCGGGTTATAAAACATGGTGGTCCTGATTTGGTAGGTGCTACTATGAGTGAAAAACGGCAGCATTTTTTAAAGGAATATGATTGGATACGTAAAGGACTCATGTTCGAGCCTCGTGGTCATGATATGATGAGCGGCAGTATTATTTATGCTCCGAGCGACCCAAATAATGATTTCGGAATATTATTTATTGAAACTAGCGGATGCCTACCTATGTGCGGTCATGGTACTATAGGCGCTATTACTATTGGTATAGAAGAAGGATTGATTGTACCTAAAACACCAGGGGAAGTTCGTATGGAAACTCCTGCAGGGTTAGTGAAAATCTCCTATCAACAAACCGGTAATAAAGTAGATTGGGTAAAATTGACCAATGTGAAGTCGTATTTGGCAGCAACAGATTTAACAGTAACTTCATCATATTTGGGTGAGATTGTTTTTGATGTATCCTACGGAGGTAATTTTTATGCTATTGTAGATACACAAAAGAGTTTTAGCGGAATTCAAGATTATTCTGCCAGTCAGCTTATTCAGTTTAGTCAAGAATTACGGAAGAGAATCAATCTGAAATATCCCGATTTATTTATACACCCAGAGGATCCAACTATTAGAAATGTGAGTCATATGTTATGGGCCGGTAACACTATTTCTGATACTGCTACCGCAAGAAATGCCGTATTTTATGGCGATAAGGCAATTGATCGATCGCCATGTGGTACAGGTACTTCTGCAAGAATGGCACAGTGGCATGCAAAGGGTTATTTGGGTGTTGGTGAAGATTTTATTCATGAAAGTTATATAGGATCTCAATTTGTGGGTAGGGTAGAAGAAGAAACGGTTTTAGTTGATAGACCTGCCATAACACCGAGTATTAAAGGTTGGGCAAAAATATATGGACAAAACACTATTACCATAGACGACGATGATCCGTATGCATACGGATTTCAAGTAATTTAAATTCAAGTACTTATAAATGAAGAATGTACTTATAATTGGCGGAGGCATTGTTGGTTTAAGCACTGCCTATTTTCTAAATAAAGAAGGTTTTGACGTCACTGTCATTGATAAAGGTGATATAACTTCTGGCGCATCTTTCGTAAATGCAGGGTATATTACCCCAAGTCATATAATTCCGTTAGCATCGCCAGGTATCATAGCGAAAGGTATTAAAATGATGTTCAATTCTGCCAGTCCGTTTTACATGAAGCCAAGATTAGATGTTGATTTTTTAAAATGGTCATGGTACTTTCATAAATCTTCAACACCGGCAAAGGTAGAAAAGGCAATTCCTTTAATTAAAGACATAAATTTAATAAGTAGGGAGTTATTTACAGATATTAGAAATTCGGGCGATTTGGGCGATTTTCAGCTAGAGCGAAAAGGCTTATTGATGTTGTATAAAACCGAAGCGAGTTACTTACATGAAAAACAGGTTGCAGAAAGAGTAGCTTTTGAAGGATTAGAGGTGTCTGATTTAAGCAAGGCAGAATTACATCAATTAGAACCTAATGTAAATATTGATGCAGAAGGTGCTATACATTATGAGTGCGACGGGCACACGACCCCGACAGAGATAATGCCCAAATTAGTTGCTTATTTAAAGAAACGAGGTGTTGTGATTAAAACAAATGAAGAGGTTTTGGATATTAGGAGTGTTAGAGACACCATAAAAGAGGTGGTAACAGATAGCGGTTCTTATAGCTCAGAAGAAGTTGTTTTGGCTGCTGGCTCATGGAGCGGTGAGCTGGCGAAAAAATTACGGTTGAGACTACCATTACAGGGCGGTAAAGGATATAGAATAAATATGGAGCGTGATACAGGTGTTACAATTCCCGCTATATTAATGGAATCTAAAATAGCCGTTACTCCTATGAAAGGGTTTACAAGATTCGCAGGTACGATGGAGTTTTCTGGGAATAATGATATTGTCAGAAAAGAAAGAGTGACAGCAATTGCCAATGGCGCTCAGGCATTTTATCCAGATATAAATATTAATGATGCAGAAATTAAAAATGTAAAAACCGGATTGCGACCTGTATCACCAGATGGTCTGCCATATATAGGTAAATCATCAAGCATTAAAAACCTGACCATTGCCACTGGGCATGCGATGATGGGTTGGAGTTTAGGACCTGCTACCGGTAAGCTAGTTTCAGAGTTATTGACTGATACTAAGACTTCTATGAAAATTACAGCATTCAGCCCTGATCGAACTTTTTAAAGATATTAAAAAATACTCGTCGGCATAGAATTACCATTCACCGACAGTAAACTGCTACTCACCTATATTGATCATTTTATAAGGTATAAATCTTTGACATTTGTTGAACTAATAAAAATGACCTATGGACATATTACTTATAGAAGACGATTTAATAGAAGTTATGAAGTTGAAACGTACGGTTTCTAAACTTAACTTAAAGCATTCAATTATAGAAGCAAAAAATGGTGAAGAAGCTTTAACCTATTTAAGGTCTGGCGAAAAATTGCCAGATATCATTCTCTTAGATTTGAATATGCCAAGAATGAATGGTATTGAATTTCTTGAGATTTTAAAGGCAGATGAGTTACTTCAATACTTACCTACAATTATTTTAACTACCTCAGAAAATAGAGCAGATTTGTTGAAATGCTACCAAGCTGGTATTGCAGGTTATGTAATTAAACCATTGAAATATGAAGATTACGAGTACAAGTTAAACGCTGTTTTAGAGTACTGGAATGTTAATCAACTAGTAAAAGGCTAACAAAAAAGCTCATTTCACAACATTTTTGCGTAATTACGTATTAATTTTCCTACGTTTGAATGTGATAAAAATATTCAAATGAAAGGAATTGTATTTACTGAGTTTTTAGAAATGGTCGAATCTGAATTCGGTTTAGAGACTGTTGATAATATTATTGAAAAATCAGATTTGCCTTCTCAGGGCATATATACGTCTGTAGCTACTTACGAATTTAACGAAATGGTAGCTTTGATTACCCAGCTGAGTGAAGAAGTGGATTTACCGGCCGGAGATTTAATTTACGCATTTGGGCTATATCTGTTCTCAAGTCTAAAAAATGCACACCCAGAAGTTATACAAAGTTACAGATCACCAATAGGGTTATTGTACTCTATAGAAGATCATATTCATGTACATGTAAAAAAACTTTATCCAGAAGCAGAATTACCTACGTTTAAGATACTAGAAAAGACCGATAATTCTATTTCTATGATATATTCTTCGTCAAGAGGATTATATAGATTGGCACATGGTCTTATTGAAAAAGCATTTGAACATTTTAACGGTAAAGCCGATATTTCATATGAACTTCTTAAGGAAGATGGTACCGAAGTGAAATTTGATGTAGTGCAACATGGATAATAAGGAAATTCGTCTCTTAAAAAAAGCCCTCGAACGCCAGAAAAAGGCGCGTAAACAGGCTGAGAGTATCTTAGAAGAAAAATCTAAGGAGCTCTATGATGTTACCAGTCATTTAAGAGAATCTAACAGTAAACTCGAAAATTTACTAAGTGAAAAAACATCTGAATTAGATGGTATTTTTATAAATATTATCGATCCCTATGTAGTAACGGATCTACAATTCAATGTTATTAATATGAACAGATCTGCCAAAAATCTTTTGCAGTTTGATCATAACGATAAGCTTGTAAACCTTTCAAAATTTATACACCCAGATTTTTTCGAATATACACAAGAATCGATGCGGTCGATGATCGAGGTAGGAAGCTTAAAAAATTATCGTGCACAAATTATTCTTGAAGATGGTTCTGAAAAATGGATTCAGATAAACGCAAGTCTGGTATACGATAAAAATCAAAAACCTATTGCTGCTCAAGGTATAATTAGAGATGTTACTCAAGAAACAGAAGTAAAAAGACTTGTTGCAGAGCAAAAGGCGCAATTAGATATTATAGTTGAGAATTCTCCCTTAGGTATTGTTTTAGCGGTTGACGGTGTAATTCTTAAAACAAATAATACTTTTGTCGAAATGCTTGGTTATCAAGAAGGTGGGCTTAAAAATGTTTCTTTTAAATCAATATCAGAACCAGAAAATACAACAGATGCATTAAATCAACTAGATGAAATGTATGCTGGTAAAATTGAAAAATTTACCGAAATATGGAAATTTAAAAGAAAAGATGGTTCGACCATAATGGGAAAAACCAGAATTTCAGCGATACATGACGATCATAGAAAAAAAGATTATCAGGTTGCTATAATAGAAGATATTTCGCATCAATTAGAGGCAGATAGAAAACTACAAGCATCTCAAAATAGATTAACTGCTCTTATTTCTAATTTACAAACAGGTGTGCTTTTAGAAGACGAGGAAGGTAAAATTGCATTGACCAACCAAAAGTTCTGTAATTTATTTCATATTAAAGAATCTCCAAAGAATATAATTGGTGTTGACTGTGCAGAATCTGAAGAAGAGTATAAAAAGTATTTTAAGAATCCAAAAGGTTTCGTTAGTAGAATAGAAGAAATTTTAGCTAAAAAAGAAACTGTTTTGGCAGATGAACTTGAAATGATCGATGGTAGAATTTTAGCAAGAGATTTTATTCCTATTGATAATGATGGTGATTACAAGGGGCACTTATGGGCTTATCAAGATATTACTATTTCTAAAAATTATCGAAAGAATTTAGAAACGCAACGAGAAAAGTATAGTAGTATTATTGCTAACATGAATTTGGGCTTGGTTGAGGTAGATAATGAAGATGTTATTCAAATGGTCAATCAAAGCTTTTGTAACATGAGCGGCTTTACAAGAGAAGAACTTATTGGTAACGTGGCTTCTAAAACCATAAAATTCAAAGGGGATAATATCATTGAAAAGAAAAATGAAAATAGATTAGGCGGGGTTTCAGAATCTTATGAGGTTGAGGTTTATAATAAAAACAATGGTATTATGCATTGGCTTATTAGTGGAGCCCCAAGATATGATGATACTGGTGCCGTAATTGGTTCTATCGGCATTCACTTAGATATTACAGATCAAAAACTTTTAGAACTTCAAAAAGAAAAATTATTAAAAGATTTAGAGAACAGTAACCAAGGCTTACAAGAGTATGCCCATATCGTTTCTCATGACCTTAAGTCTCCATTAAGAAGTATCAGTGCTTTGGCAACTTGGCTAAGTGATGATTATAAAGATGTTTTAGATGAAGGTGGTAAGCAAAATCTTGAGCTTATGCAAGAGAAAGTAGCCTCTATGGATAAATTAATTCATGGTATTCTAGAATATTCTACTGCAAATAGTTCTGATTTAGATGATTCTAAAGTTGACCTAAATGAGGTAATAAACGATATCGGCGAGACCATCTATATTCCTGAGCACGTAAAATTGGTAATTCCTGAGACATTACCAATTATATTGGCAGATAGAATTAAAGTTCATCAAGTTTTTCAAAATATTATTGGTAATGCTGTTGTGCATATCGAAAGAGAAGTCGGGCTTGTTGAAGTACTTTATAAAGATGATGGCGATTTCTGGCAATTTACTATCAGCGATAATGGGGTAGGTATACCAGAAGAGTATCATAAGAAGATTTTCGATATTTTTCAATCTATCGGAAATAATGAAAGGTCAACTGGTATCGGACTTTCAATTGTAAAGAAAATTATTGATCGTTATCAGGGTAAAGTCTGGATCGATAGTGTGGTTGGAGAAGGAACCCAATTTCATTTTACTATAAAGAAAAACCATAACTAATAAGATGTAAGATGAAAATAGTACAAGGAATTAAAAAACCAAATGAGTCTTTTATAATTAAAGATGCTGTTGCTCTTAAAGAACCTTTAGTACTGGTTTTTGGTAATAGATATATGTTAGAAAGTAATCAGATATATGACGAGGTTAATACGTTATTTCCAGACGGTCATATCGTTTTTGGTACCACTTCGGGTGAGATTATAGATGATAATGTGTTAGACGGATGCGTTGTATTAACTGCTATTGAATTTGAGAAGAGTTCAATTTTGGTAAAAAGAAGCAACGTAGCAGATTTTCATAATGAAGATAAAAAACTTGGAGAGCGCTTAATTGCTGAATTCCCTAAAGAAAATTTAAAGCATCTATTTGTAATATCAGAAGGTAGTACTGTAAATGGTAGTGCGCTTATAGAGGGTTTAGAAAATATGGAAAATACGAGTTTTGGACTCTCTGGCGGACTATGTGGAGATGATGATCGTTTTGAGCGAACATTGGCATCTTACAATGAAAACCCAAAAGAAGGGGAAATAGTAGCCATAGGTTTTTATGGTGATACCTTAGAAATTACAAGTTCTAATTATGGCGGTTGGACCTCTTTTGGTCCAGAACGTATTATTACAAAATCTAAAGGAAATCTACTTTATGAGCTAGATGGTAAGCCTGCTTTAGATCTTTACAAAACCTATTTAGGTGAGAAAGCAGATGAATTGCCGAAGTCGGCATTGCTCTATCCGTTAAGTGTTA
This sequence comes from Maribacter caenipelagi, assembly GCF_004364175.1. Classification (GTDB taxonomy): domain Bacteria; phylum Bacteroidota; class Bacteroidia; order Flavobacteriales; family Flavobacteriaceae; genus Maribacter; species Maribacter caenipelagi. Next base: position 605,260 of record NZ_SNZW01000013.1, read on the forward strand.
AGGCAACCGAAGACTCAGATCCTTTAGTACGAACTATACTTAATATTGATGAAGTTGAAAATACAATGACACTGGCAGGTGACGTTCCTGAAGGGTCTAGAGTACAGTTAATGATGTCATCGGTCGATGATATTGCTAATGGAGCTTCTTATGCAGCAGAACTCGCTATGGGTGGCAGAAAGAATTCTCCAGAGCTGGCTTTATTGATCAGTTGTGTTGGTAGAAAGTTGGTGATGGATCAACGAACGGAAGAGGAAATTGAAGAAGTTAAAGCTGTTGTAGGCGATAATACAGTAATAAGTGGCTTCTATTCTTACGGCGAAATGGCACCATTTAGTGGTCAAGATAGTTGTAAATTGCACAATCAGACCATGACTCTAACCTTATTTAGCGAATAATGCATTCTCTGTTAACAAGACAAATTCGAAAATATTTACCTGAAGACCTAAAAGAGCATCCAGAAATAGGAAGCTTTTTAGAAGCTATTGAAAAATCGTATGAGAATTATGAAGATAAATTCTCTATGCTTCATAGAGCTTCTACAATAAGTTCAGATGAACTTTTTGAAGCCAATAAAAGATTACAGAAAGAGGCTTTGCAACAAAAGAGTATTCTTTTTTCTTTAGAAGAGGCTATTCGTAGTTTAAGAGAGAATTTAAATGATGAAAAGGATGTAAAGATTCAGGACGAGTTTAATACAGAGCAGCTAGCATCTTATATAAGTAATTTGGCATCGCAGGTTTCTGCCATGACCATAGAAAAAGATAAACTTGTAAGAAATTTAGAAAATCAGAATGAATCTTTGAACAATTATGCACAAATGGTATCGCATGATTTAAAATCTCCTATACGAAATATCAATGCGTTGATGAGTTGGATAATGGAAGATGAAAAAGAGAAATTTTCTGAAACCAGTAAAGAAAATTGCACTTTGGTATCTCAAAACCTTACCAAGATGGATAAGCTTATAAGTGGTATTCTAAAACACGCCACAATGGGTGAAACCGAAGAGCATAGGGTAACGTTCAGTTTAGAAGATAGTCTTAAAGATGTCGAAAGAACGATTTATGTACCTGAAAATATAACCTTTGAGTATGATGAAGAATTGCCAGAAATGTTCTTTGAAAGAGCACGGCTAGAGCAGTTGTTCATGAATTTATTTACTAATGCTGTAACGGCAACTGAACATGTAGAAAAAGGTGAAATCAAAATCGGATACCAACCAGATGACACCTATTGGAAATTCAGTGTTTCAGATAATGGAAAAGGAATTCCCGAAAAGCATCAAAAAGGAATTTTTGAAATGTTTAAAAAGTTAGAGACAGCTAATAATGCTACTGGCATCGGACTTGCAATTGTTAAGAAAATTGCAGTACTTTATGAAGGCGATGTTCGGTTAGAATCAAAAGAAAACGTTGGAACTACGTTTTATATCACATTAAAAAAGAATTCATGATAGAACAACCTAACCTTAATTATGTAGACGAACTTGCCGGTGACGATATTGCTTTTAGAAATCAATTTCTTGATATTATTAAAAACGAGTTTCCGTTAGAAAAGGAAGAATATTATGGTCATGTAAAAAATACAAGAGTAAAAGAAACAGCCGAAATAGTTCATAAGCTAAAGCATAAGTTCAATATTTTAGGAATGGAAAATTCTTACAAGCTTGCAGTTGCTTATGAAATGGAATTATTGGATGGCAAGCACGATAGTCAATCTAAATTCGTTGAAGTATTAGATACTATTGAAAAATACATTAAAACAATATAAATGAACTGTATTATAATCGATGATGAAGCCACGGCTAGACTAGTTGTAAGGCAACTATGTTCAAAAATACCTGAGCTCGATGTTATTGAAGAATTTGACAATGCCATTTCTGCAATCAAATTTTTAAATCAACAGAATATTGATGTTATTTTTCTAGATATTCATATGCCAGGTTTTAGTGGTGTCGATTTTATACAAACACTAAAAAATCCACCTAAAGTGGTTATGACTACTTCAGATACAGATTTTGCAATAGCTGCTTATGAATATGAATGTATCGTTGATTATTTAGTGAAACCGATTACGTTAGAGCGTTTTGAAAAAAGTATAGAAAAAATTAAGAATACTTATGCTAAAAAGCCACAGGCTCAAGAAGCAACACAACAAAATTCATCTGAAGGTGAAGATTTGTATATTAATATTGACCGAAGGTTAATTAAATTGAAACTCAATGAAATTTTGGTTATCGAGGCCAAAGGTGATTACATTGATGTTAAAACAGAAAAAGAACACCATAGGGTACATACTACCTTGAAAAAAATAAAAGAAAAATTACCTGAAAAGTTATTTCTTCAAATACACCGATCCTATATTATCAATTTTACAAAGATTATTGATATTGAAGATAATAGCGTGCTAATAGCTAAAAATGTGGTACCCATTAGTAGGTCTAACCGTCCAGAATTAATGAGACGATTAAACTTGCTTTAAGTTTTTCTAAAGTAATATTCACCAATTTTCTTGATAAATCTTTTTGAATATTTCTGCTAGCTGAACTTTGTCTACTGGTTTTACTACATACCCGGTAAGCTCTTCAAAATTAGAAGCTCTTATTACGTCACTATCGCGCATAGACGAACTAACCATGTAAATATTAATATTACTAATAATTTTTGGTTTTAGTTTTTTGAATTCGTTTAAAAAGCCCCAGCCATCTAAAAATGGCATATTAATATCTAAAAATATAACTTCAGGTAGTTCAACCTTTTCTTCAGTACATTTTGAGATATATTCAACAGCTTGTTCTCCGTCTGTAAATGTTGAAACCACCAATTCTTTTGATAATTGATGAATTGTTTTTTCCATTATATACAAATACAGTTCGTCGTCATCGACCAGCAATATGTTCGGTTTTGTGTTCATTTTTCGAATATTAATTTAAATGTAGTTCCTTCTCCTACTTTACTATCTATTGTTATTGTTGCATTAAGTGCTTCTAATTGAGATTTCACCAAAAACAACCCCATACCTTTACCAGATATGTTTCTATGAAATCTTTTGTAAAGTTTAAAGACATTGTCGCCATGTCTATCTAGATTTAATCCTATGCCATTATCTCGTACATACAATACCTTTTGTTTATTTTCTAGTGCAGATTCAAATTGAATATGTGAATCAACATTGTCGCGTTTATATTTAATAGCATTAGATATGAAATTGTGAACGATACTTTGTAAATAGAATTTAGAATATGAAATATGGTTCCAAGCTGCTAAATTTAGTTGAACTTCAAAACCGGAATTATCTAAAAGTGTTTCTGTAAATTCATGTTTGACTTCGAGAATCAGTTCTTTAAGGTCTATATCGACTATCTTAATTTCCTTATTATCAAGAATAGCAACATAGTCGTTTATGTCTTCTGTGAGGTGGGTTATGCTTTTGGCTACCTTATCTAGCTTAGGTAGCAACTGATTTAATAATTCTGGATTTTTTTCTTTCCGTATCATGTCAACAATTACAGACATACTGGTAACTGGTGAGCGTAGGTTATGTGAAATTAAATAGTTGAAATCGCTTAACTGCTTATTTTTGATTTCTAAGCTATTGTTCATTTCATTGACCATTACATTATTTTCTTCTAATTGGTCTTTGCTTCTAGTCAACAATATATTTTTACTTTCTAACTCTTTATAAAATTGTTCTTTTTCAATTCTATTTTTTAGGTAAATATGAGAAAATACGAATAAGCCAATAATTGAAATAATATTAAAGATTAACAAGCTTTCAAATACAGGCTGTAATACGGCTTTTACTAATCTTGGAGGTATTTCCAAGGCCATAAGCCAATTAGAGGGGGTTACTATTTCTGTTGGTAAGTTAGATATAGAACCATACGTAAATGTTGCTCCATTTAATTTAATAGATTGCTGAGACCATATATGACCATTTTCAACAAAAGTGCTATCTCTAATATGGGTTATTGCTTTGGTATTTAAAATACCGTCTATGGTACTATTTTTATTTCCAGATTCATAGGGTAAATCTTCTTTTATAGTACTTGAAGTTATAACTCTAAAATCCTCATCTAACAAATAAACATTTTTGTCTTCAACTGTGGATTTTATTTGGTCCAGAATTTTTTTCATTTTAAAATTGATGACCACTAACCCTATTTGATTTTGCTCATTATCAAAAATAGGAGCCACAGTTCTAATTACTGGTTTATGCGGTTTTTCAATTTCTCCATTTTCTTTATTTAAGCTTATTTGAGAAAGATATATTTGATTTCTTTTTAATTGTAATCCTGCTTTTACATAAGGATGGTAATTTTTATTTTGTATGGCGCTAATTATAATAGAATCATTTCCAACCCGTTCAGCTCTAAAAAATTCTTTTCCTTCTAAATCTATAAAGCGAAATTGATCATAAGAAGTAATATCCTCAATAAGTTCTAGATAAGACCTTAAGAATGAGGAATGCTCTACTAAAGGATCAAAATTCTTTGGATATTTTAAAGTGGCCCAATAATGGGTATTACGCAAAAAAGAATGGCATTCTTCTTCAAAGGAAACTTTCTTCATCGTGTTTGCACGAATCTGACGTTCCATAATAGCTTCAATTTGTTTTGCCTTTTGGGAGTAATACAAAAAAAGGTTAAGCGCAAAAAGGGGCACATAAAGGCCAATAAACATTTTAAAAACTCTCTTCCACATATAAAATCGATTAGAGTTTCATTTTCAATTGAATTTCTCGAGCGGGGAAACGTTTATTAAACTTACGTTAAGGTAGGTAAAATTCTTACATTGTATCTAATATAGGAATATAATTTCACCTATATCTGAACTTTTATTTGAAAAGTATAAAATTAAGGAAATAAGAGACCTTAAACAGTCTTTAAATTTTGGAAGTGGAATGCTTAATTATTACTAATCTAAGTTTAATTTTTTGTGAAATAATGGTTTCTTCAAAAACAACCATTTTGCTTTTAATCCGATTTCGGTAAACTCAAAACCTGCAGCAGTTGCCGAGGCAATATTACTATACTTCCCGTACACATTTAAACTGAAACGTGGTGAAAATTGATGCTGCACAGAAGCTTCGGCTCTAAAGATATTGGTGTTGGGGTCATCTTCTACTTTTTGAATACCTGTAGCCGCACTAACCATATAGGTTGTCTTTTCAGATATTTTACCACGTACATCTGCAAATAATTCAACAGCCTGGTATTTCTCGGGACTAAAATATATGGTAGGTACTTGGTCTTTAAAAGTTATATACTGGTAATTGAGGCCCATTTTTAATGCAGGTTTGCGTAACACATTGTAATACAATGATGTAAAAAGTAAATTACGTACATTTTCATCACTCTGCTGGGTATGCATTAGTTGGGTATACCAACCAAAGTTAACATTGGTACCTAAATTATAATTTAAACCATAATGATTCTGTACAATTTCACGTTCAATTAATTCAGCGTTAAAACTCTGCACTTCTCTTTGATAACCAAGTGTTAAGTTCTGTAACTTAAAAGGTTGTAAATCTAATTTTATATCAATAACAGGTTGTGTATAGGCTTGGTCTAAAAATCTGGAGTTATTTAAACCTAATACGGATTTTAAAACCGTTTTAGGAAATAACTTGTACTGCAAACCCACTAATACTACATGCGAAGTTGCTTTATTATCGGTAACCGTATTTTCGGTAGATCTAAAGAAATAAGATACCGTACTTCTAAATTTAGTTGAAAAAGGTACATCTATCGTTGTATTTGTAAAAAAGGCAGTGTTATTTCCATTATCAAAGGTATAGGCTGCATGCTCTTCAATTGTAGGGGTATGCATTAAGTTCAGTTTATTGATAAAACCTTTAGCATCTTTTTGATTTTTATAGAACTTTAATGTTTGGCTTGCCATATTGTATGCTGGTATAATCTTGTCAGATGCAAATAATGCATTTGCCTTACCTAAATTACCATCAAATGAGGCACTGTCATTAACCAAAATTCTATCATAACTTTCAACACTAGATTTAGCATCACCGGTATATAGACCTAACGTTGCTTTTAGGGCTAATATCCAATTCTTATTGGGGTAATGAACTTCTAAACTATCAATCTTATTTCTAGCAGAAATAAACTTTCTGTTCCATATTAAGGCTTGTACAAACCTATCGTATGTGCTTTCGGTAAGTTTTACATCATTAATTTTATCAACCTTTACCATTGCACTTTTAGAGATGATAAGAGCTTCTTTATCATTCTCATCTATATGTTCTGCCAATGCAATACCGTTTAGTGCGGTAATAGAATCTTTTGGGGTAGTTGCATATCTAACATACATACTTTTTGCCTTGTCTGCTTGTTTTATTATAAGATACAGGTTCGCCAAGTTGATCAATACATCTTTATCATCAGGAAAATCTTCAAAAATCTTCTTTAATGTTTGCTCTCCTTTTCCATATTGCTGATTGTTTACAAACTCGTTGGCATAACCCAATCGCATAAATTTTCTAGAAATTTTTGCACTTTCATTTTCGGGCTGAAGTTCTATTGCTTTTTCGACCCAACTTAAGGCTAATTTATACTCTTTTAAATTACTTAACGTGTTTGCATACCCTAATACCGCACCAAATTTCTTTGGAAATTTATCTACTAAATCGGCATATAAAGGTTTGGCTTGTTCATACTCTTTCGCCCATAAATAAGATTCGTTGTAATTAATTAAAATTTCAAAATCACCAGGGTAATCTTCTAATAGATCAGAAAATAAACCTGTTGCTTTTTGAGGTTCGCCACTTAAGCCAACTGCTCGACCATAACACAGCAATGCCGTTTTATTGTTTGTGTCTGTTTTAATGTATTCACCAAAAAAAAGTTCTGCTTCTTGAAAATCACCTTTTTCCAAAAGACCAAAGCCTTTGGTCATATCAGATTGTGCTTTCAAGAAAGATGAGGTTAAAAGAATAAGGAATACTAAATTACGAATCATTTAAAGTGAGATTAATACTACAAATACCTAACGGTAATTATTGCGATTTATTTGTCTTTTTCAATATTGTAAAGATAAAATTGACTTCACCGATATGGAAGTAAGATAATTGCCATTCGTCTATAGTAATTGGTTATCGACCTAAAGCCCTTAAAAAACAAGGGTAGTCTTCATGATATTTGATGTAGAACCAAGTCAATGTTGAGACTTAAAAAAAATATGATTATGACAGCAATTAGACTAGTACTACACAGAATTTCTCCGGAAAAATTATTTATGGGCAGCGTACTTGTTGTAAATGGGGGTAATTATCTATATAATCTTGTTTTGGGTAGACTACTTGGTCCGGCTGTGTATAGCGAGGCTGCTTTATTGATTACCTTATTATTGGTGCTTTCTTTTTTAGGAATGACTTTTCAACTGGCTACAGCTAAATTTGCAATTTTGTTCAGCAATGATGATTGGCTTGCTTTAGAGCAAATACTCTATAAGTATGCTTTAGGTTTTGGTTTAGTAATAGGTATTCTAATATTTGCCTTTGCAGGTAACTTACAAGAACTATTTCATACAGAATCTTCTTTGTTATTTAAAACCTTCGCCGTTTCAGTGCCCTTATATTTTTTTATGTCGGTCAATAGAGGTAAATATCAAGGCAAGCAAGATTATCAGAAATTATCGCTTACGTACCAAACAGAAATGTGGAGTAGGTTAGTGATCACACTTGGTTTATTATGGGTATTACCTTTTAAACCAACTTTTTTAGTAGCACTAGGAATTGGATTGTCGTTTGTATTCGGATTGATTCCTACCGACTTTAATATAAAGAGCATCATTCAAAAGGTTGCGCTATCTAAAGAAAATAAACGAAAAGTAATCAGTTTTATAGTATTGACCGCCTGTTATGAGCTTACCCAGATAATTATTAATAATAGTGATATTCTTTTAGTAAAGCATTATTTTGATACCGTAGACGCCGGACTCTATTCTTCTTTAGCCATGATTGGGCGTGCCGTTTATTTCGTAGCTTGGATGTTCGTAATGCTCTTGTTGCCTACCGTTATACAAAAACAAAAAGATGGAGAGGCAACAGCTCCTATATTAATAAAATATGTTAGTTATGTTGGGCTTTTGGCTATCACTATAATTTTCTGCTGTGCTGTTTTTCCAGAATTAATTATTCAATTAATGTTTGGCGAAGCCTATGTGTCAATGGCACCGTTATTATGGCAATATGCACTGGCAACTTCTTTATTTGCAATATCTAATATATTTGCCTACTACTTTTTATCTCTGGATCAATATGTACCGGTAATACTTTCTGGTGTATTAGGTATATCGCAGATTGTCATGATCATTTTCTTTCATAGTACCTTATATATGGTAGTGCAGGTTCAAATTATAGCCATGGTTGCTTTGTTGGTGGCGCAGTTGCTTTATTTTGCTCATAATAATATATTGAACAAGACCTCTTGATACTTCAATATTAGGTGAGTCTGGTCCGAAGAAATCCCCCATCTTCGGGCTTTTTTTTAATAATTCTGTCTTAAACCATTAACTTATGATTACTGCTGAAAAAGTTATTTGCCGATATATAAATTAGAATAATATGGCTTATCTAATTATAGCTTCCATTCGTCTATAGTAACCTTTCATCCACCTAAAATCGATCAAAAAGCCTTCTTCTTAATTAGATATTTGTAGAAGAAATAACCAAGCGACAAATTAAAACCTTAACCTATGAGACTTGCAATTGTAACGGCATACCCCCCAAGCAAAGTAACACTTACCGAATACGGATATCACTTGGTAAAACATTTCAGACTTCAAAAAGAAGTAACAGAAATTATTTTAATTACAGATAGGACCGAAGGTAATAAGGATTTAAATTTTAAAGAAGACGGATGCAAAATTACCGTTAAGGAATGTTGGAGTTTTAATGACTACAAAAACATATTTAAAATCAATAGTGCTATTTCAGAAACAAAGCCCGATGCTGTACTTTTTAATTTACAGTTTTTAAAATTCGGGGATAAAAAAATTCCTGCCGCACTAGGTTTAATGTTACCACTAATGTGTAAGTTAAAAGGAATACCTACTATTTCTTTACTACATAATATATTAGAGCAAGTAGATTTAGACAACGCTGGTATTACCTCAAATAAACTTCTACAGAAAGTTTATAATGGTATCGGCTATGTATTAACAAGATGTGTTTTGGCGTCAGATGTTGTTGCAGTGACTATTAGCAAATATCAATCAATCTTAGAGAACAAATATCAATCTAGAAATGTGGCCATAATTCCGCATGGCTCTTTCGAAACTCCGCCAACTCCGGATTATAGCTTACCTGCAGGACCAAAAAAAATAATGGCTTTCGGTAAGTTCGGTACCTATAAAAAGGTTGAGATAATGATAGAGGCAATTGAGTTAATTAGACAACGAACTAATGAAGATATCCAAATAGTGATTGCCGGTACGGATAGCCCAAATACACCAGGATACTTAGAAAGTGTGAAAAAGAAATATGCTAATGTAGAGCAATTGGTTTTTACAGGTTATGTTGCAGAAGAAGATGTTCCGGTATTATTTGGTGAAAGCGCTGTAATTGTTTTTCCATATACATCTACAACAGGTAGTTCTGGTGTATTGAACCAAGCTGGTAGTTACGGTAAAGCGGTTGTATTACCAGATTTAGGTGACCTTAGTATACTTGTAAAAGAAGAAGGATATAAGGGAGAGTTCTTTAATCCTGAAAGTGCAGCTTCATTAGCAGACGCCATTGAAAGAATTTTGCAACATGATTCTTATAGAACATATTTGGCAAAAGCAAATTTTCGGGCAGCGTGTTCTTTTCCAATGGAAACTATTACGAAAATGTATGTAGAATATTTTAAAGTATTACAAGTGGCAAAACTTAAAGGTTTCACTTTAGATGTACCTATGGTAGAAAAAGAATTAATGGCATAAACTTTCTGGTTAGGTTTTGTGAAAAAGGGGGTAGTGTGGTTAGCTACTCCCTTTTTATTTTCATCAATTTAATTGGCATTTTTAATTATATAGGGCTATTCTACTATTAAAATATTTAAATAATTTAAAATGGGAGTATTACTGGTTTTTAGGTAAGTCTCAGTAGGTTAGGGGGCTTAAGCTTACTGTTTTTTTTTATTTTTTTGCTCTAGAACTACAATTTTTGTGAAATTATGCGTTATATGTAAGTTAAATCTTACTTACGTAAAACCATGAAAATACTAACCATTGATGATCAACAGCTTATTTTATTGTCTGTTGAAAAAAGACTTACCGAATTAGGTTATGATGTAAAAACGGCCGATTCTGGTCAAAAAGGAATTGAAGTATATGATTCATTTGAACCAGATTTAGTTCTTGTTGATATTAATATGCCAGATATGTCTGGTTTAGATGTTGTTAAACATATTAAAACAAGTAAACGTAATACTACACCGGTATTAGTTATGTCTGGTAACACCGAAGAAAATATAATTACAGATGGCTTTAATTTAGGCATCGACGATTATATGAAAAAGCCTGTGAGTTTGTCTGAAATGGCAGCTCGTATTAAAAGGTTGATCGGTGCGCCAGTTATCGAACTGAATGCTCAAGAGTCTACTAGCACTAGAATGCTCCAAAAAAATTGTGTTGGTGTTGTTATACCTTGTTATAATGAAGAAGAACGTCTTTTAGGTAAAGAATTCAGAGATTTTGCGCATAGTAACCTAGGCTACCACCTTTGTTTTGTAAACGACGGTAGTACAGATAAAACACTCGAAGTTTTAGAAGAATTAAAGAAAGGTAACGAAAGCAATATTAGTATATACGATTGCGAGAAAAATGGTGGTAAGGCCGAAGCGGTACGCTTGGGTATGTTACACATGGCAAAAGATCCTCAATTAGATTATATAGGGTTTTTAGATGCCGATCTCTCTACCGATTTTAGAGATTTTGATGATTTAGTAGAAACTTTAGATCAATCTGATTTTAAAATTGTCAGTGGTTCTAGAATGAGTAGAATGGGTGCAGATATTACAAAAGAATCTGCTCGTAAGATAATTAGTATGACCATTAATCTTATCATTAGAACCATTTTAAGAATGCCTTTTAATGATACGCAATGTGGTGCTAAAGTAATGGACCGTTCAGTTGTTCCCTTACTTTTTAATAAGCCATTTATTACCAAGTGGTTGTTCGATGTTGAAATGTTTATACGAATGAGAAAATACTATGGTAAAACCGAAGCTAAAAAACTTATTTGTGAACAGCCATTAAAAAGATGGATTCATGCCGATGGTTCTAAACTATCAATGAAAGATTCTGTCAAAATCGTTGGTCAGTTGGCAAAAATCGCCTTTGTCTACAGATAAATAAGTACTACCGAACCCCCGAAAACCCTATCAAAATCATGACAGCAATTAAATTGGCTTTAAAGCGGATCTCCTCTAAACATTTGTTTATGGGCAGTGCTGTGCTGGTAAATGGTGGTAACTATTTATACAACTTACTCTTAGGCAGACTACTTGGTCCTGAGGCATTTGCCGATGCCGCCCTATTGGTAACATTACTTTTAGTGTTGTCTTTTGTTGGTATGACTTTTCAATTAGCGACCACAAAATTTGCTGTGCTATTTACAGGTTACACGTGGGTCGCTTTTAAGAATACCATGTATAGATATGCATTGGTATTCGGTGTCTTTACCGGTATTTTGGTTCTCATTTTTTCGAAAAATCTACAAGAACTTTTTAATACGCAGAATCATTACATGTTCATGATTTTTGCTGTTGCCATACCCTTATACTTTGTTATGAGTGTTAACAGAGGTAGGTTTCAAGGAAAGCATGATTTCGGAAAATTGGCAGGTACCTACCAAACTGAAATGTGGAGTAGGTTATTGATCACTTTTGCCTTGCTGTTATTGCTACCCTTTGAACCGGGAATCTTAATTGCGGCAGGTATTGCACTTTCTTTTGTATTCGGACTTTTTCCGTCAGATTTTAAAGGAGTTCAGGTTTTTTCAAAAGACAAATTAGCTGCGGTAGATTTAAAACAAGTCTGGATTTTTATCGGTCTTACGGCGGGTTATGAACTTACCCAGATTATTATAAACAATAGCGATATTCTGTTGGTCAAGCATTATTTCGATGATAAACAAGCAGGCTTGTATTCATCATTGGCATTGATCGGTAGGGTAGTGTACTTTGTGGCTTGGATGTTTGTAATGCTGTTAATGCCTACGGTAATTCAAAAACAAAAAGACGGCGAGCCTACGGCTCCTGTACTCTTTAAGTATGTATTCTTTATTGGTGGTTTATCGACCTTCATAGTTTTTGTATGCTTTCTGTTTCCGAATTTGATTATTACGTTAATGTTCGGTGATGCCTATTTATCTATTGCACATCTGCTTTGGAAGTATGCCTTGGCGACATCACTATTCGCAGTCTCTAATATTTTTGCTTATTACTTTCTTTCGTTAAATCAATATTCACCTGTAATATTATCAGGTTTATTGGGTTTCTCTCAAGTAGTACTAATCATGCTATATCACGATAATCTTGAAACCGTAGTTCACATGCAAATCATTGCCATGGTCATATTATTGGTAGCACAGTTATTATTTTTTATCATCAAGAATAAAAAGGATTCATCAGCCTTAAAAGAACAAAATAATTTGGTTTAGCACGACTATGCCGACACAAAACAACCCTATTTAATAAAATTTAGCTCAAATGAAATTAGCAATCGTAACCGCCTATCCGCCTAGTAAAGTAACTTTAACAGAGTATGGCTATTACTTGGTAAAACACTTTAGACTTCAAGAAGAAGTGACCGAATTAATTCTGATTACTGATCGAACCGATGAACCTAAAGACTTAAACTTTGAAGAGAACGGTTGTAAGATTACGGTGAAAGAATGTTGGAGCTTTAATAGTTACAGCAATATATTTAGTATTAGTAAGACTATTTCGCAAACAAAGCCAGATGCCGTTTTGTTCAATCTACAGTTTTTAAAATTCGGAGATAAGAAAATACCGGCTGCACTTGGGTTGATGCTTCCTTTTATTTGCAAGTCTAAGGGTATACCAACTATTTCATTATTACATAACATTTTAGAACAAGTTGATTTAGAGAATGCAGGCTTTACTAAAAACAAGCTGTTACAAAGTATCTATAATTTTATAGGTACGACATTGACCAAGTTTGTATTAGCTTCAGATATACTTGCCGTTACTATTAGTAAATATGTGACTACACTTGAAGATAAGTACAAGGTTAAGAATGTAGCTTTAATTCCGCATGGTGCTTTTGAAACTCCGCCAGAGCCCGATTTTAAACTTCCGGCAGGTCCAAAACAGGTAATGGCTTTCGGTAAGTTCGGTACGTATAAAAAAGTAGAAATACTTATTGAGGCCGTAGAAGAAATTAGAGCTCGAACCAATGAAGATATAGAAATTGTTATCGCGGGTACAGACAGCCCAAATACCCCTGGTTACTTAGAAGAAATGAAGCAGAAATATAGCCATGTACCTCAAATCAGGTATACCGGTTATGTAGCAGAAGAAGATGTGCCGAAAATATTTGGTGCTAGTGCTGTAACTGTTTTTCCTTATACTTCTACCACCGGTAGTTCTGGGGTTTTACACCAAGCTGGTAGTTATGGTAACGCTGTTGCCTTACCAGATTTAGGTGACTTAAGTGTTTTAGTAAAGGAAGAAGGTTATGTAGGCGAGTTTTTTGATGCTCATGATACTTCATCTCTAGCAAACGCCATTGAGAAAATTATTACCGATGATACTTATAGAATACAATTGGCGAAACAAAATTATAAAGCGGCATGTTCATTACCAATGTCTGCCATTACACAAATGTATATAGATTACTTTAAGGCAATCCAGAAATCGAAAGAAAGCGGTTTCAATATTGATATATCAACTATGGAGAAGAAATTGGTTCATTAAGAATCGATATGGTTAGTATTTGAAGGCTGGTGTGGTAACCAGCCTTTTTTTATGCCTATTATTTAGATTCTTAAAATGGAAGTCGATAGGTTAGAAATAAAGTGGAATACTTACGCTATTTTTTAATCGCCAGTTCGTAATACGCTGGTTTTTTATTTCCTAATGAATCTATACAACCGAAGAAGTGTTGCTTTTTGGTTTTCCAAGGTAAGCTGCCTGCTACAGAGCTAGGTACTTTTTCAAAGTCATACAGCGTCCAAAACAAAAAAGGTATGTTCTCTTTTTCTAAATAGCCCTGCATCTCTTTATAATAAGCTGCTTGTTTTTCATCAGAGCCTAAGAATAAACTCCACATACCGCCATAAGAAGAGTCTCCATATTCCTGTAAAACAATGGGCTTGTTGGGCGTTAAATACCGCAGAATCTTATAGGACTCCAAAAAGTATTCTGGCTTTTTATAATAATGGAAAGAAATAAAATCAACTTCATTTGATAGGTGCAATGCCGCTTCGGGGTTAGACCATCCAATAGTTATTGGGTTCTTTTTATCCCATTTTTTAATTTCTAACATCATTTGATTCAACCATTGAATTACATTGCTCTTACCTCGTGATTCAAAATCTAGGTCCGGTTCATTTTTAATATCCCAACCCAAGAGGGCAGGGTGGTCTTTAACCGCATTTACAATCGCTTCTGCATGTCTGTGGGTTAGTGTCCAGTTAGAAATATCATAATCCCCATAAAAATCAAATAAAGTGATTAGAACATCTAATTCGTGGTCTTTTGCCTTATCTAAGAGTTTGTTGAGAAGTGTAAGCTTTTTGGTATCGACCCTGTTTTTTCCAAAATCCTCATATTGAATAAATACCCTAATGGTATTTAAACCCATATCTTGAATTATTTGAAAATCTTGATTGATAATGGTGTCATTGAACCTTTTACCAAAAGTATCCCAAGGAGAATCTTTTGGGTAATAATTAATACCTTTTTGATTTTTGATCTTTTCAAGCTTTGTAGCAATGTTTCGTTCAACTACTTTAGTAGTATCTAGCAGATTTGGTATTTCTTTTAAATGTCTAATACGCCAAAACCCGTCTTCTAAAAGCATCATTACTTGATAGCTGGTAGTATCTTTTTCTTTAAGAATTAGTGTTTCACCTTCATACGTTTCTTGGTATTCTTCAACATTATAATCTTTAAATACGACCATGGTACCATCTGCCGTATAAAAATCTAATGCGGGATTATGGTTTAAAGTGGTGCGTTTATACCAGTGGTTGTTTTTTTTGTTGAGGTCAATATTATCGTAAAGTCTAACTCTTGCGCTATCGGTGTAAAAATCTTCAATACCGTAACGGTCATTTTTCTTGAACGCAATATTTCGAACGTGCCATGCATTCATATAATCGTTGGTAATTTCGCCTAATGCTTGTTCTTCCATTGGTCGCCCTGGGTTATCTAAGTCAGACCATTCTAGATTTGGTTTATACACATCATCCATCGGTACTTCTAAATGCAACATTGAAGTTTTATCTGCACCGGTATTCATAAATGACCATGCAGCTCCTATTCCATATAGAATAAGTCCGTTTATAGCTAAAAACGTAACTATCAATACGGTTCTGTATAATGTTTTATTTAACTGTATCGCCATTTATACTTTTTGTAAATTCTTTTGTGATACCTGCAGCATTTATTTTAAATAAGTACTCGCCATCTGGTAAAAAATACTCCCCTAAGAAAATATTACAAACTCCGCTTTTTGTGGTGGTTATCTTAGACTCAATAAAATTACCTTCGGTATCATAAACCTCTAGTTTTAATAGGAGTCCGTCAGGAATAAGCTGTTTCATAAAACTCTCGAACGGACCAATATCTATATTTCTGTTTCCTTTTGAAAAATGAACGGGATAATCTTTTATAGCAGCTTTAAACTCAAATTCTGTAGTATTACTTTCTGCAGCACCAGTTACAAATGCTTGTATTTCCCATGATGCAGCTTTATCTGGGTGCAAGGTTTTCGCTTCGGCAATACCGTTTATAGTGGTACCTATTGTGTACAGATAAGAGTTATCTTCATTTTTAATGACAAAGGTTACTAATGTACCATTGGTGACCACATTACCAAATTCATCTTTTATAATATCTGATGTAAACGTTACAATTTGATTGCCATCTGCAAAGTTATGCGCACTAGAACTACTGATGTTAAAGTTGACCGCATTCGCAGGATAAACAATTGTTGCCAGTTCTTTTGAAGTAGTACCGTTACATTCTGATGTTACTAATATCCTCCCTGATTTTAAGGTAGATGCCACATTGTACCAAGCTATAAAGCTTTCTGTAGTTATTTTTTGCTCGTCTATATTCTCTAAAAATTGATATTTAACAGTTACCTCGGTACCATCATCTACGGGGTTGTCATAAGCGTCGGTGGGTGATATGGTTAGCATTGAGAAATCATTTCTGCCCGCGGTAACACTACGCGGTCCAAAATACGATTCTACATATGTTGCTTTCGGTGCATTTGTTGTAATTGAATGTTTGCCATTGTGTAGGGTTTCTCCATTTGATAATAACTTCCACCGAAACGGACCGGCAATTCTAGTAAAGTTTTTAGGGATGTTGAAAGTGATGTTTTTATCAGTTGAGTTTTTAGGATTCAGTAAAACATTACCATAAGCATTTTTTACTTGTAGTTTGTAATTTGCATTCGGTTGATCTGTGTTAAAAGCTAAGGTAATTGCCTCGCCCGCTATACTAGTATTCTTTGACGTAATAAAGGTTGTATTTGGGGTGTTCGTTTCCTTTGGTTGTTCTTCCTCTTTACTAGAACAACCAAGTAGTACAAGACTTAAAATCATTAAAATTTTAACGCGCATACTATTTAGGATTACCGATGTAACTGTTAATCTCAAACTTTATGTATTCATATCCTTTTCCTTTAAAAGGCTGTGCCTGCTTCATGCCATGCGTCAATTTTCTATTGGGGAATAATTTATCGGCTATGGCTTTATTAGGCGAACCGTTTACAAAACAATTTTCTAAACTACTGCTTACAACCGCTAAACTATCAAGATCTAAAGGTTTGTAATTGAAAAACTGCTTACGCTGTATTCGCACCCCTTCGGTTATAAACTTATGATCTACCCAAAGTAACTTGCCCTCTGCATCGTAATACGAGATTATAAGTTGAGGTATAGTCACTTCTTGCACACCTGAATTGAACAATACACCATTGAAACCTTGTTCTGTGTAAACCAAATCTTGTAAAGCAACATGCTTATATAAGTCAGTATTTGCCGTATTACCTGCTGATTGCAAGTTGAATTTAGTAGGTTGTTCTTCGAAACTAATAGGTGTAAACTGGTCAGGATCAAAAGTAGGGGGTAGGGTATCTTTGGTAGACGACCATGCAATACCTTCAAAGTTAATTTTGAACGTTGTCGTTTCTTTTGGCATCAACTTATGTTTAATTTGATGCTTGGCGTTATAATTCGCCAACTCCTTGTTATCATCATTATACAAGGTTGCTTTAATTACAATATCTGCTGGTGTATTGTCGACATTTTGTAATTCACCTATAATGCTATATTGTCCTTTATATTTTACCAGTTTAGCACTTAGGATTTCAAGAACAGGCTGTTTTAATACATCTTCATGATAGGTTTCTTGAGTCGTAATTTTTCGTCTACCGTGGTTATAATAGGTTGTGCCGTTTGAGGTGAAAAGTTGATCTGGTGGTATGTCATTATCTACTTTTAATGATTTAATGTACCACTTATTTTTTCGTTTTATCAGTTCGTGGTGGTCATTGTTGAATACATTTTCTAAAGGGGTAATCCACCTTGTTGATACTTTGGCTTTTGCACTATTTTCGGTTTTATCGTAAATTTCTATACCTAACGAATCTAGTTTTGCATACGAACTTAAAATACCATCGGTCACAGATACCTCTAACATATACTGGGCAATGTCTATGTTTTGCTCTGGATCTATATACGAATGTGCTCTAGAGAATTCTTTAAAATCTAAGGCATCATAATAAGATTCTACAACATTGTTCGGCGATAATTGAGTAACATTTTTTACGTAAAATATATACATGCCATAGCCCATACATATCAGTACTAGTAAAGCCCACCAATGTGAAAAGGTTAAAAGTTTAGACGAGAATTTATTGTACGGTAGTTCTAACTTCATAAAAGAATGAACCGGAACTTTTCTAGACTTTAATAGCCGCACCCAAATCATCTGAATGTTCACAAATATGGCTATTAGTACTGTCGAAAGCGGAATTATACCCCACATAATTTTCATTATGGTAGGTACATCTTGCTTAGGCATTATTTGTGGTATGGGTGCCACATTAAGTTTCTCCCAAACCATAATGCCATTTTCTAATTGTTGTAGACGTTGCCAGCCACAGTAGTAGAGTATGGGGTCGTAGAATTTATCGTTCGAGAAAATGTACTTTAAATTATATTTTTCGGGTACGGTCAAAAATTGCTGTAATGATCCTATACCCTCAACACCCCTAAACTTTGAATTTTCTATGCGTTCGATCGCTCTAGTGGTCAATTCTGGCAATCGCCTTGCAGAGTGGTAATTTCCATCGACTGTCATCGCACCTGTCTGTGCAGAAAGCCAAGCCATTTGATCACCAAAACCAAGTGGTAAATACCGCCAAGAATCATGCGAATCAGCCCCTAGAAAGTTGACAATAGGCAGCATTTTAATTTTAGCGGGCTGCGAGGGTCTAAAATAGCCCAAGGTCATGGTAAATAGTACCATAAACAACATTCCGCCTGCAATCAACCCACCTAAGACCCTATGATAAACTCCGCCGAATCTTTTTTGAATCAACGCTTTTAAATCTCCTTCAACCATCCGGTAGGCGAACTCTGCGAATATAGGGAGCGCCATAATGGTTGCCCATAATGTAAACCTATCCAATGTAAGAATATTGAAGGCCATTTCTCCCAACATCATACGTGGAATAGGGGTCGTGCCACCTGTTCCTAAAATCGTTAAAAGCCCAAAAGATAATCCGAAAAATACATATCTTTTACTAAAATATCTGTAAAAAAAGTAGGGGAGAATAAATAGAAATACTCCCCACGGAATTATGAAGAACACGAGCCCGGACGAGGTTATTTCTAAAAAATTATCTCGTGACCCATGTGGTATGGCTACTTGGGTTATAGGGTTTCTTTTTGAGTTATACCAGTACGGAAAAATACAGAATACAAGTAAAAATATTGCCGTACCACCAAACTTCGCTATGCGCCAAAAGTGTTGTAAGGTAGTGCCCCAGAATACCTTAAATGTAAGCGCTTTGTAAGATGCTACTTTTTCTCTAGAAGCATCCATAACCGCCATACCCATTAAAGGTGCGATGAAAAAGACCATACCAAAAAGCGGCGTTACATGATGCGAAGTAACCGTTACCGCAAGCATAGTCGCCGATGTTATAAAATAACGTGTTTTGCCTGTTTTGATCCACAGGTATATTTCGGTCATAGAATGCAGTAAAATTGATAGTGCCGAGATACTGGGTAACTGTCCGAAAATATGTAAGGTTTCGACAAAAGTTGATGAGAAAACTGCCATAACAGCCCCGTAGCCTGCTATTCTACGGCTACCGGTCATTAAAAGAGTATACCTATATGCACCGGTAATAAAGAGCACAATAGCTATTAATGCCACCGTGTACATACCGAATTTTAAACCGCCTATGTACGAAAGTATACCAATAAGTTGATGTACTAATGGCGGATAGGACTGTACAGTAAAGCCTGTATACCATCTATATTCCCACGGATCAAACCAACTATTGGCATAATGATCGGCGAAAAATAAATGAATTAATGCGTCGTAAGTAGATTCTAACGTAAAGAAGATAGCAGAACCGTGAAAAGCAAGCCCTACGATTAAAGCTAATATTAAGAGGGTGTTGGTTTTTTTTTCCAAAGGTTAGATTAGAATCAAATTCTATATAAAGGTATTAAATATATGAGATGATCAATACAATAAAAAGGGTTTAGTTGAAATTTTAATAATAGAATACCTACAATATGCTGTTCTGTTATTATTAAATTATGAAAATCTAAAGATCAAACGTTTTCAAAACCAGAGATTATCGAATGTTATAAACCTCTCGTCTACAGTAAACTGTTACCCATCTTGGTCTTTTCAAATTTTAGGGCTTGACAAGTAAATTTGTCAATGTAAACTATAAATAACCAAAATCTAACATATGAAAATTCTAGCCATAGATGATCAAAAACTTATTCTTCTTTCTGTTGAAAAACGATTATCAGAATTAGGTTATGAAGTGCAAACCGCCAATTCAATTGAATCTGGTATACAACTATTTAACTTTTTTAAACCGGATTTGGTTTTACTAGATATGAATATGCCAGAAATGTCTGGTACAGAATTGGTTTCATGTACCGGTACAGAAGTGGTGAAATATATTCGCCTATTTATGAAAAATGATACGCCCATTCTTGTAATGTCTGGAAATACAGATGAAAATCTAATTATGCAGAATTTTAATTTAGGGGTTAACGATTACCTGAAAAAACCGGTAAGTCTAGATGAAATGGCTGCTAGAATAAAAAGAATAATAGGTGCGCCTGAAAATAAGGGAGTGGTTACTGCGAAAAAATCTGATACACGTATTCTTCAGAAGAATTGTGTAGGTGTCGTAATACCTTGTTATAATGAAGAAGAGCGACTTTTAAGTGAAGAATTTAAACAATTTGCACATAAGAATCTTGGGTATCATTTGTGCTTTGTAAATGATGGTAGTACAGATAATACGTTGTCAGTGCTTCAGAAATTAAAAAAAGATAATCCCGATAATATTAGTATTTATAATTGTAAGCAAAATGGAGGAAAAGCCGAAGCTGTAAGACAAGGCATGCTGCATCTTGTAAAGGATCAACAATTAGATTATATAGGATTTTTAGATGCCGATTTATCGACAGATTTTAGAGATTTTGATGATTTGGTAAAAACAATTGAAAGCTCAGATTTTAAAATCGTAAGTGGTTCTCGAATCGAAAGAATGGGCGCTAACATCACTAAAGAATCTGCTCGTAAGCTAATTAGTATGACGATTAATTTGATCATTCAAACTATTTTAGGAATGCCCTTTAAAGACACCCAATGTGGTGCAAAGGTGATGGATCGTGAAATTGCCTCTAAAATGTTTAAAAAGAAATTCGTTACCAAATGGCTTTTCGATGTTGAGCTATTCATGAGAATGAAAAAGTACTTTGGTAAAACAGCCGTAAAAAGCATGATTTGCGAACAACCTTTAAAAAGGTGGATTCACGCAAATGGGTCTAAACTTTCAATGAAAGACTCTGTTAAAATTGTAGGTCAACTAGCCCAAATCGCTGTTCATTATAGATAATTATACTGAAAATTTAGGTTAACCTTTTTTAAGATGTAGAAAAGTGTTGAGATTACATTATCTCAGCACTTTTTGTTTTTATATAGTCAATACCGCTTCGCTCCAAAGTGTATCTTTGTACCTGATTCTATAGGTGTTGAACAAAATTCAAAATTTTATTTCTGTTTCTATTAATGAACTGCTGCAATATTTGCGTAGTACTAATTTTTCAAAATCGGTGCTTACCGTAGTTGCGGTTATTACACCTTTGTCCATTGGTATTTCTACTGGCTATACTGAAATTGGTGTGGCGATATGTTTTGGTGCTTTTTGGTGTAATCCTAGTGATGTTAATGGTAGTCTTAAGCATAAGGTCTACGGTATTTTATTCTCTGCAGCCTTGGTTATGGTAGTGAGTTTTATAGGGGGGTATGTTCATTATTCACCCTGGCTATCTTTGATAATCTTAGGGGTGACCAGCTTCGCCATTTCTTTGATTTCATCTTATGGATTTAGAGCTTCGCTCATCAGTTTTTCAGGATTATTGGCGCTGATTCTAAGCTTTGCCCATACTCCGGATAAGTTAAAAATTTATGAATATTCGTTGTTGGTTGGTCTAGGCGGACTCTGGTATTTGGCAGTATCTCTTCTTTGGTATAAGATAAATCCGAAGGGTCAGACCGAAGAAATATTATATGAAACCATTGGTCGAACCGGTAAACTTTTAATGAAACGTGGGCAGCTGATTGATGAACAATCCAATAGAAAAAAACTGCAGCAAGGGCTGTTTCTAATTCAAAGCGAGCTTACAGAACAACATGATACGTTACGTGAAATTCTTATTTTATCTCGTAAAAATTCTGGTAGGTCTACATATAATGGTAAGCGTGTTCTGGTATTGGTGCAATTAATAGAAATGTTAGAAACTGCAGGGGCGAATCCGGTAAATTATACGAAGATGGATGAGCAGTTTAAATTATATCCAAAATTTATCAAGTTGTTTCAAAGCTTGACTTTTGAGATGGCCAATCAACTGCAATTAATTTCTGAAATTGGTAATAAGCCTAGTAAAATGCCAAAGCATGATGCGCTAACAAAACATTTTGAAGAATTGCGAATTAAGATTTCAGAGCTTGGGACTGTAAAAGAGGCTAAAGCTTACGAAGCTTTTATTATGTTTCAGAATTTGTTAGAGTATCAAGAAAAGCAATTCGACAAACTTAAAAGAATGAAGTGGCTGCTGAGTGATCACGATGTAGCTTCAGAAGAATTTATTGATAAAGAGATTTTAAAACGTTTCTTGATTTCTCAAGATTATAGTCCACGTATTTTAGTAAGAAACTTAAGCTTTAGGTCTACCATTTTTAAGCATTCATTACGTATGGCGGTCACCCTGATGATCGGATTTGTATTAGGTAATGTATTCGCTTTTCAGAATCCGTATTGGATTCTTTTAACCATTATTTTGATTATGAGACCTAATTATGGTCTTACTAAAGCTCGCTCTAAAGACAGAATCATTGGTACAATTATTGGCGGAGTCATCGCCACGGTCATTGTTTATTTAGTACAAGATGTTTATGTATATGCTACGTTGGCATTGATTTCGTTTGTGATTGCACTTTCAATGCTACAGAAAAACTATAAAGCATCTGCCATATATGTTACGCTTAGTATTGTATTTATTTACGGAATATTGCAACCAGATGTTATGGCGGTAATTCAATACCGAATTGTTGATACTCTTCTAGGTGCAGGATTGTCGTATTTAGGATTTCTATTTTTATGGCCCAGCTGGAGCTTTCAAGAAATACAAAAAGATGTTACCAAAAGTGTTGAAGCCAATAAAGTGTACTTAGCTAAGATTGCAGATTTTTATATTCACAAAGGTAGTGTACCTACCAGCTACCGTCTTGCCCGTAAGAATGCATTTTTAGAGACTTCCAACTTAAGTTCAGCTTTTCAGAGAATGACACAAGAACCACATTCTAAACAGAAGAATCTGAATAAGATTTATGAGTTGGTAGAGTTGAACCATAACTTTTTATCATCTCTGGCATCATTAAGTATTTATATACAACACCATACTACCACAGAGGCGTCAGAACGTTTTAATAGCATTGTTTTTAAGATAGATGAAAACCTTGGTTTGGTAATACAAGCGCTTTCTAATAGTATTGCTATTGGCGATGAGCCAAATTTTGAAGAGGTAGGTTCGTTTGAAAAACAATTGCCCAAGTTCGAATCTGAAAATGTGAATTTAAATGCAGCAGATAATAGTACGCTAAAACGAAATCATCAAGAAGAACAACTTATTTGGGAACAATTGCGTTGGTTGTATTCATTAAGCTCTACGATGTTGAAATTGACTATTAGTTTGAAATAATAATTTTAATTTATTCTTTAGGTGATTGTAGTTCTTTAAACGCTACACTATTTCTTTCTAAATAAGCCCAAATTTGATCCATACTTCCAGCATTAGATAGTTCGTTAAAATCTGGTTGAGAAAGGCAGTAGGTGAGAAAACCATTGACTTTAGATTTTGGAATATCAAAGCTTTCTGCTATCGTTCGTTTTGAAAATTTATTAATGATTTCTTTTTCCAATTTCATGTTTTCATCGCGTTCAACCATTTCTTCTAAATATTTGGTTCTGCCAGAGACTTTGTTCATGATTTTGTGTGTGTTGACCTTAACACTCAAACCAACGTAACTCAAAATTTCATTTAGCCTACCATACTCATCCATTGTTTGTAGACTTACATACTTTCCTCGATCTGCTTCTAATAGCAACCGCTCACTTTGGGTCATTTTATTTAAGCTAGCATTTGGTAAGCCTAACGATGCAGAAGTAACCGCTTTTTTAAGTGCCAGTCTATCTATATCTAAATTAATATCTCCAGTTAAATTATAGGGGGTAACCGTAACTTCTTTTAAATCGATAATATTTTCAATTAGGTCGACAACTATTAATTTAGCACTCAAAACATTTTCTGTTATGAGAATTTCTTTGGGCAAGTATTGAACAGCAGAAATACGCAGAGAATCTTTTAATTTGGCTTCGATACTAAATAAACCGAACGAATCTGTAATGGTTGAGTTCTTTGTATTTAAGTTGATGATCAAAACATTTGATACATCATTTTAGCGCTCGTTATTTTACCTTTTATAAGTGTTGGTCTGTCTTGACCAAAACTTGTAAAAGAGGTTAATATGATAAGAATAGAAAAGCGCAAATATTGCCGCAATAGATATATTTTGCTCTAAATATAAATGGTCTTTTTTCAAGAAAGTAGAATATTGAGTTAAATGTTATATGCTGATTGTAAATGATTTATTACCAATTTTCCTGCTAGTTAGTATCCTTTTTATTTTTGGCTATTGTAATTTATGGTGTCTTTAATCAATAAAATGTGAGACAAATAAACTAGAGGGACTATACAGGTAGGTAAAAAGCAATATGGAAATTGAAAAAGAGCCACATTCGGTTGCTCAAATGCAAATTGCTGAATGGGTAAAGGAGAAGATAAAATTGCTATGATAACAATAAAAGATAGAAACAGCAGTCCTATGTAATTCCAAACTATGAAAGATTTACGTGCCACCGTGTTGTTTTTTACAAGTTCATATATAAAAATAGTACCTGCGGATATCCCGATTAAAACATCAAAATTCCAACCTGAGAATGTCATAATTTCTGGAACCTGACTTTCTATGTAAAGTGCATAAAGGCATAGTTCTACAGGGATTCTAACAATGTGAATTCCTATTAAAAAATTTCTTTTCAATTTGCTGACGGTGATCATCCTTAAACACAAAACAGATAATAGAATAGTAGCGACGATAGCCATTGGGAATAATTGGGGCTTTTCTTTAAAGACTTCAAAGTAGGACAGAAGCCCTATTAGTAACTGCCAAACAATAAAAATAAGTACTAGCCTTAAGTCTTTTCCTGTTCCAATATAAAACAAGGATAAGGTCAATAGTGTAATAAATAAAAATATAGCTTCTAGCATAACATTTAATTATCTACCAAATTGCTTTAAATGGTGGTCAGAATGTTTATAAACAAATATGCCAATTTCGTTGTTAGTCATTTTTCCAAAAAACGGATGAATGAAGTTTGAATTTGAATAACCGTGATAACCGTTTAGTAAACTAATCCACTTTTGCTTTTCGCTATCGAAATCTCCTGATCCAGATATTTTAAATTCAGGATGAGTAGGCTGATTTTTCTTCATCGGAAGCTCATTTTTCATGATTCCCTTCAATGTCATTCCGCCAAATAATTTGCCGATGAAGAGTCTTTTATATTGCTTTTTACCTTGAAACATTTCTTCGCCCAACGTACAATGTTTTAGCATTTGATATGCGTCCATTTTACCCCATTTTGCGGTGTCCGATTCTTTCAGGGTTTGAATTCGTTCAATTAATTCGCTATTAGTGTTCTTATTGAAAATTGTTTTCATAAAGTGTTTTTATATTTTTTGCCTTTTGAATAGCTGTGGTTATAAAGACAAATATATATGGCACTTTCCACTAAAAAATTGCCCTATGGCAAAAACGGACTTTACGATGCTATTTCTTTCCGAATACGACTTAATGAATATTTGGTAATGCCCAAAAACGTGGCTAAATGCTGTAGCGAAACGTTTTTAATAACGTGTGGTTTCTCTTGTAATAATCTTAGATAGCGTTCTTTTGCTTCATCTGCTATAAATGATACACGCTGATTCTTAAGGGCAAAATAAGAACCAACAAGCTTTTTTCTACCTTGTTCTCTAAAGGATTCTATGCTCTGAAATAGTTCTTGAAAAGTATCAAAATCTAATTGCCAACATTCAATGTTGGTCAAAGCTTGTATATTTTCACGGGTAGGATTGCGAAGAAAAAATGAAGACCAATCTATTGCAATATCGCCCTGACCATAAAAATCTGTAGTAATATCGTTGCCTTTTGTGTCGTTTACAAATGAACGGGCAAATCCACTTTCTATAAACCAATAGTGGTTTTCAATTATGCCTTCTTTTAATAGATATTCATTTTTAGAGAAATTTACTTTTTTGAAATTAGGAATAATCAATTCCAGTTCTTTTTTTGTGAAAGTATTTGGTGAGAATATATTCTTTAGAAAGTGTTCGTCTTGCATTTTAAATGTTCGATTTTAAAATAATTAATGCTGATGTATTCTCATTAATATTTTTCTAAACTACTTATAATTTGCCTCTAACACATTACTTGATTTATATTATTTTGTTGACTTTCGGTTAAGTATGATAGTGTCATTTTTTATCTGTTCAATACCTTCTCGATAAGTGGTGACCGTAAAATCTGGGAATCGTTTTTTAAACTTGGTGGAGACGAATATGTTATCGCGCTTATACCTAGGTAATAGTTCTTGTAATTCTTTCATTTGTGTATTGAAAATACCACCTATTTTAAAAGCAATTTTTGGAACTACAGTATATTCAAATTGTTTGCCATAAACCTTAGTAATCAAAGCAATAAACTGTTTGTAGGTAAGTCGAAAATCATCGCAAGGTAGATGCCATGTTTGATTATAAGTATCGGGCATGTTGCCAATTAAAGCCATTGCTTTACTGGCATCTGGTGTCCATATTAGAGTTCTTAATGTAGTATCACTTATGAATACCTTTAATTTTTTATTGTTTTTAATATTGTCAAAAATGATGGCGTTGGTGATGCTCTGTGTTTTGCCAGGACCATAAAATTCTGGCGCTCTACAAATAACTGCTTCTAGATTATTTGAATTTATTTCATCTAAAAGCATATTGGTAATTTCTGCTCTTACTCTACCTTTTTGCCCTACAGGCGCAAATTGGCTTTCTTCGGTTAAAGGAGTATCATTTTGTGCATACATGTAGGTGTTATCAAAGAACACCAGTTTTGTTTGGTGTTTTTTGCATGCATGTATTACATTTCGCATCATTATAGGAAATTGGTTCACCCACATTTTGGTATTCATTGGTAGACCAACAGTTAGGTATGCAATTTCACTTCCCTTTACAGCTTCTTCGGTTTTTTGTTTGTCTAATAAGTTGGCAGAAAAAAGCACGTCGGTTTCATTAACCTTTTTAGGGTTTCTACTGACCAGTCTTATATTTGAAGTATACTTCTTCTTTAACTCTTTCGCTAACTCAATTGCGATTTGACCGTTAGCCCCAAGTATCGTTTGCATTGCTGTTTTCTATTTCTTTCTTATCCAGTATTGGGTTCTTCCTAATAACGAAAATCCTAAATAACCTCTTACTTTCAATTTGTTAGGTTCTTCTAGTTCTAAGTAGCACTTATATTCTTTACCGTTTTCAGGATCTAAAATTGTACCGTCGTTATATTCATCACCGTCTTTCTTGATGTCTTCAATGATTACTAGACCTTTTATTTTTTGTCCTTTTTTTGAGCCCTTACAGTTGTCGCAAACCTTGTTTTCATCACTTTTATAACTATTCACTATTTTGGCGAAATAAGTATCGTTGGTTTTGTAAATTTCAATAAGAGCTTTTTTCTCGTTAG
The DNA here is from genome assembly GCF_004364175.1 of Maribacter caenipelagi. Taxonomy (GTDB): domain Bacteria; phylum Bacteroidota; class Bacteroidia; order Flavobacteriales; family Flavobacteriaceae; genus Maribacter; species Maribacter caenipelagi. The sequence continues at coordinate 633,146 of NZ_SNZW01000013.1, forward strand.
TTTCGTCGTCATAGGTTTCCCATTGCCCAGTAATTGTTTGCCCGTAGCTAATGAAGCTTACTGTCATTAGTAATAGTGCGAATAAATTTTTCATGATTGAATACTATTTTTTATTGTTAAAAGATGTTTTACCCTCTTTTGTTATTGAATAGTTGAGTAAAAGGGAGTAAAAAATAAAGATACTATTTCTACGAATATTCATAGCCATTGAACATTTATTGCATTAAAAATTCAACTAGAACTTTAAGAATTTATAAGTTTTACGCAAATGGATTTCAACTGTTTATAATTGGTAAGCGTAAATTCAACTTTTATGAATATTTTACTTAACTAGCCAAAGGCCATTTATTTTTTCTTACGCTTCTGTTTAAAATATTCTTTGTCAGCTATGTAGATGGTCTTTTTAACCTCGCAAAAAACTTGGGTTTTATCTTTATTTGTGAGCTGAGTAATTTTTATAATATCTATTTCTTTGTTTTCAGCTACCTGCTCTCTAATTCCCATAAGTTCTTTCTCGGTAAAATTGAAATCTGCAAACAGGTTTTCTTTCGCCGGTTTTTTGAAGAAGATTTCGGCAGATTTGTCCCAAACTACATAATCATTACCCATAATACTTAATAACTGAATCATTGGTATTGGGTCTACGGCAGAGAATAAACTACCACCAAAAATAGAATTTACGTAATTTTTATTTTTATACGATAACGGTAATTTAATTCTTACGTGTAATAAATCTTCTGATACCTCAATTATCTTTGCAGTACTTCGTTTGTACATTGGTGATAGATTAAAGCCATATTTAAAAATGGTATTTTTCTTTAAAAATTTTGAGGCTAAGGCTTCAACTTTCTGATAAACTGACATATTCTTTTTATTGATTTTTAAATAGACTTAACAGGTGTACACCTAAAATTGATAAAAGCATATGAATTATTTTGATGATAAATAGTATCTATGTACAGCAATTTTAGTGCTAGCTTTAATTTCTAATCTCTTTAGAAATTAAAAAGGGCAATAATAATAATTTAACTATTAAAATTCTTCTAAATTTCGAATCGATAATTTTGAGGCCATTACACTAATTATTAGTATTTGTATGGCATGAAATAACATGAGCGGTAATAAGATGATACCAATAGATGCTATATTGCCAAATAGTATTTTAGAAAAAACGGTTCCATGTACCAACGATTTTTTAGTACCGCAAAATTGGGCGGTAATTTGGTCTTCTTTATTGAGGTGTAGTTTTCTTGATATTAATTTAGCGAGATAAAAGACAGTTGAAAACAAGAAAATGACACCGATTAATATGAAAAGTAAATCTAATATAGAAACAGCACTAAAAATATTTTTTTCAAAAGATTTACTAAAGCTTTTATAAATAATCAATAAAATAATCGATTTATCGAACAGCGTAATTTTACTATTATGTTTTTGTACAAAAGAACCAAAGAAGCGATGTAAAAGAAGCCCTGTTATTACAGGTATTATTATTTGAACGATTAGTTTAATGTAAATATCTTTAAAATCGAAGTCGGTTTGTAAATCACTTACAAAATACCCCATCCATAAAGGAGTAAGAGCAATACCTATAATGCCAGAAATACTGGCGTTAAATATTGCTGCAGGAATATTCCCTTTTGCTAATGAGACCATAAGTACTGAAGATGATACTGTAGATGGTAGGGCAGCCAAAAAAAAGAAACCCAACCAAATGTGTTGTTGTTCTTCATTTTGAATAAATGGATGTAATAGTAAAACCAATAATGGAAAAAGCAAAAATGTAGACCCTTGCACCAACAAATGTAGTTTCCAATTTTTGAGCCCCTGCTTTAATTTATCGGGACTTAACTTGAGTCCGTAAAAAAAGAAAATAAGTGAAATACCAATACTACTAATCGTATTTAATGGAAATTTACTTTCTTCTGTTCCCCACTGTGGAAATAAGTATGCTAATACTATTGCAATAATTATAAAAAAAACAAACTTATCAATCTTCAATTTCATGAATATTGTTTAGGGCAAATAATTGAATTTTATATAGGTTAATAAGAGACTTTCCTAAATGGAATGCATTTGTTCAAAATTAGTATTACCCTTTTGTAGCAGAAACAAAATCTCCTTTTTTTATATATTCAATTGAAGCCATTTAAAATGGCTATTATCTTTCTTCTGTACTCAGTTTCTTGATGTGATTAGTATATTGTAATACTCTTAAATTTCACAAAATAAAGGTCTTTATTGTATTATTTGTTCATTTTTAGAACTTACTACTAGATTGTGATTTCGGTTTGATTTAGGTAAAAAGTTTTATTTCAAATACCACGTTTCTTCAAGAGCGCTTCTAATTCTTTGTTTTTATTTGAATTACCAACTATTCGATAAATAAAATAGATGGGAAATAATAATGGAATAAGAATCGAGTAATTTTTCCCATAAATCGATGAAACAACCGCTATAACTATTATACTAGCAAGAAATCCGATTAAAAATGCATTTATAGTTTTTGTTTTCTTCAGTTTCTTTTTTTTAACTACCAACTCTTCATCAGTTAATTCTGAAAGATTATTCTTTTTCATTTCTAGTATCTTTTAATTTTAGAAGATTTTACCTTAGGCTACAAATTTCAGTTTCAATAGTTCAAGATAAGAATCGCTACTCAAGCCTAATAGTTTTGAAAAGTATAATTTAGCGTTTCTTAATTATAGCGATTGCAGCTCTTGTTGTAAGTTTTGCTTAGCTTGTGTTTCAAATTTATTATAAAAAAAGTCTGTTTTAAATATTCTATCCATTGAGAGAAAATGATTTAGAACTTTTTTGCGTCCAGAATTATACATAAAGGTGGGGTAGATACCATATTCTTTTCTAACATTTTTGAAATATAAAGAATATGTTTCCCAACTCTGTCCTAGTACCGAAAGGTCGGCATCTATAAAATAGTTGGTGTCACTGTCGATTGATTTACTATGCGATTTGGTAGCCAAAATTTGTTTTTTACATTGTTCTATAATCTCATTTGAAACAGAAATTTTTTTCATACGTTTTTCAGCAAGTTCAGCACTTTTTTCTTCATTGTTAGATTTTGTTGAACTATAAATTATATCGTGGTAGTAGAGTGTAAATAAGATGGTTTCCCAGTTTTTTATTTCTCGCTTTACAATAGTTAATTGAGAATGTAAATTGTCAAGGTGCTGTAAGGTATGATAATGTCTTTTTTTGCTTGAATAGTTTTTCTCGATTTCTGCCCATAGTACGTTCATCAAATCCTTATCGGCAGTATATTTTGTCATAAGTTTTATGAATGTTTCTCTAAGCATACTTGTCTTTTTATAGCTGCCAATGCAAACATATTATACGGTATATCTACCCAAGAAAGATACAATTTTAAACTAAAGCCAACTTGTCTAGTTGATTTAAAAATAAATCTAGAAAATACGAAAAATCAAGAAGTAGCAATCGGTAAAGGTATTTCATATACCTGTAAATCAAAATAGGGTAGGGCGGCTAGTAGATGGTCAAAAATATCTGCCATTACGTACTCGTAATTTTCCCAGCGTTTGTCTGAGCTAAAAGCATATACTTCTAGCGGAATACCCTGTGGGGTTGGTGCTAATTGACGCACCATTAAGGTCATACCTTTATTTACGGCAGAATGGTTCTCTAAATAATCGTTCACGTATTTTCTAAACACACCAATATTCGTCAAATTTCTACCATTTATAGCAAGCTCTTTATTGATATTATTTGCTGTATTATAAGTATTAATTTGCTCTGATTTTGAATTTAAATAGGGCTGAATTAATTGTATTTTTTGAAATTCTTCAATATCGGCATCCGACAGAAAACGAATGCTTTTTTGATTAATGATCAAAGCTCGCTTAATACGTCTTCCGCCAGATTCTTGCATTCCTCGCCAGTTCTGAAATGAATCTGATATTAGGGCATAGGTTGGTATTGTGGTAATGGTTTTATCAAAATTTTGAACTTTTACCGTGGCCAAAGAAATATCAATTACATCACCATCGGCACCGAATTTGTCAAAACTGATCCAATCGCCAATACGAACCATATCATTAATGCTTACTTGAATACTTGCAACCAGACCTAGAATAGAATCTTTAAAAATTAATAATACTACGGCTGAACCTGCACCAAGAGCGGTGAAGAACTTCCAAACCTGTATTTCTGTTATAATGGCGAAAATGGTGAAAATACCCACCACCCAGGCGAAGATCATAAATACCTGTATGTAACTGCCCATAGGTTTATCTCTAAACCTAGGCTTGGTCTTTAAATAATCATTGATACTTGTAAATACACTTTTAACAACATAGAGCGTAAGAACTACGAACAGTACACTTAAAAATTTTAAAACTATTTTTTCGGCATAGTCAAAACCTATAAACCCAAAAGGAACCAATTCTACCAGTATGCTTAAAGGAATAATATGGGCAATGTACCTTGGGACTTTATTAGCTACTAGAAAATTATCAAAGTTAGTTTTAGACTTTCGGGCTAGTTTAATTGATACTGAGCGTAACACTTTCCAAATTATAAGATCTAAGAAATATGCAAGAACTAAAGCAAGAACTAATAAAACGGCAAGGTTCAAATACGAGGCCGCGGTTTCATTTAGACCACCTTCTACAAGGTAGTTATATAGTATTCGGTTAAATCCGTCGTTCATAATCCTTGTTCATCTTTGCGATACAAAGGTACGATATGCAACAGCTAGAAACGACGAATATATACTTAAAAGGCTTATTTAGCATGTAGCGCCAATACCGGCACGTTGGCATAGTAGCCCAATTTGCTTAGCGATAGTTTACCAAAACCAAGACGCTCCCAGAACGACGGTTTTTTATCTACATAACTGATCATGTTAGAGGCTCTAATCTCAACAAAGCAACTTAAGGCAATTGCCATTTTTACATTGCGTAGCGAATTAAATTTGTATTCTACATCTTTAAGCTGACTTCGAACAAATACCTTATTTCTTCTTTGAGAGAAGCTCAGTTTATTCGGTTGTGTAAGACTTAATACCTGAATACAGGCATCACTTAATTTGGCTATTTCAACCAGGTATTTAATTTCAGATGATTTTATTTTAGTATTGAAATTCGTAGTTAATACAATTTCTTTTGGGTGATTAAAATCTACTTTTGATGGTACCACCAAAATGGGGCATTTTCTAATTTGTTTTAAAATCTCAAGAGTTTGTCTACCATACGATTCTCCGGTCTTGTTAGTAATGCCTTTGGCACCCATAACAATCATTTTAAAATGAATTTTTTCATTCAAAGTCTTAATGGCATCTAAAAGCAATGTAGATTCTGATACTACATGAAACTCGTGATTTTCATTATTTTTTAATCTAGATAATTGTATCAAAATATCACCTAAGCCTTGTCTAGCTCTTAATTCAGATAATTTATTAAAGGCTTCATCGGGATCTAATAATGTTAAACTATCTAAGCCATGGGTTTCTTTAGAATGGGCATGCAAAATGTAAAAAGTGCATTTTTTTTCTTCAAAGAGTTTTATAGCGTACTGTATTGCGTTCCATGAGTTCTTCGAAAAATCTGTTGGTAATAGTATTCTATTTTCCATGACGGTATGTTTTAGCCTTTTTGATTAGGTTTGGTTTGCAAAGGCAGTTTCTAATTCACTTAACTTCTTGCATTAATTAGTACTTGTGATAATATTTTAAGTTTCAGAATTCTGTAATTTTCAATTAACGCCAGGTAAGCATCTCTCTTCTTTTCATGATGGTTTAGATAATAGGCATCACATGCTACAGTGTCACATTCTATAGATTTGCTCACAGCATTATCATATCGGTAAAGTGCAGCCAACATCAATGCATTTTCTCTACGTATGCCATGTAATTCTTGGTACAATTTCGAACTATGGATCATGCTGTCTTCAATATCTAGATAGAATTCGATTTCCTTATTTAAAAACTCAAGCTCATCTGTCCAGTTATTAATTTCTAATCGATCTTTTTTCATCATGATTCTTTTGTCCGATTCATGCGGATAAAAATGTTTAGATGCGATCATAGTACCATATTTATGTTCATATATTCATTCTCTTGTTCTACTTTTTCTATGGTTAGTTTTTGTTCTCCGGATGGAAATTCCCAAACGATGGCATCACCTTCGCTATACCCAATAACTGCTGCACCCATTGGTGTGAGTATAGATATTTTGTCATTTTTAATATCGCTGTCCGTAGGCATCACCAACTTAAATTTTTTATGCCACCCGTTTTCAGATACGATAGTAACCGTGGTGTTAAACCGAATAACATCTTCGTACATTTCTGATGCATCGCAGATAATTGCAGTTTCTAATTCACCGACCAGTTTTTTTACCGATTTGCGTAACGTATCATCTTTATAGTACCCAGATAGGTTCATAAACCTTTTAAGTACCACGTATTCTTTTTTCTCTATAACCAGATTACCGTACTTCATTTTCTAATTGTTTTATTGAGATATGAGTTTAAAAGTATAGTTCATTGCTATTGTAAGCGCAGCCGATAATACTGTCGAGTTTATAAAAAAGAAATCGACCGCGCTCATTATAGCAGTATTTAATACATACTTTTTAAAATCATTATCTGTGTTTAAATTCTGTATTATTTATCATGGAAAAATGCCACGTTGTACATAGGCCTCTTCCAATCTTTCAATGGCTATTATAAATGCTGCCGTACGCATGTCAACTTTTCTCTTTTTCGATGTTTCTATAACAGTGGTAAAAGACTCTTTCATTTTCTTTTCTAATTTTACCATTACTTCATCTAAAGTCCATATTTCGCCATTACGGTTCTGCAACCACTCAAAATAACTACCGATCACTCCGCCAGAGTTACACAAAATGTCAGGTATAATATCGATGCCTTTTTTTAATAGAATTTCTTCGGCATCTACATCTGTTGGTCCGTTAGCACCTTCAGCAATTAAATAGGCTTTTATCTTACTGGCATTTTTTGGTGTAATCTGGTTACCTAATGCAGCCGGTATACAGATATCACAGTCTAAAGAGAAGAAATCTTTATTGTCCAAAGTTCTTGCTTTTGCATACCCTAGTATACTACCCTTATTACTTTGTGTGTAGGTAAGCAGCTCATCAACATTAATACCCTCTTCATTTACAATACTGCCATAGGCATCTTGTACTGCCGTTAAAATGGCACCTTCGCTCACTAAGAAATAGGCTGCCCAATAGCCAACATTACCAAAACCTTGTACTATAAATTTTTTGTCCTTTAAATCTACATTATGACTTTCTGCCCAGAATTTAATGGTTAGAAATACACCATAACCTGTAGCTCTATCACGACCTTTTGAGCCACCTGCACCTATAGGTTTGCCTGTAACTACGTGCATGTTGGTAGATCGTTCTGCAGGTGCTTTGGTAGACATGTAGGTGTCAAGAATCCAAGCCATTGTCTGCGGATTGGTATTTACATCTGGAGCAGGAATATCTAACTCAGGACCAATATTATCGCCTAACGCATAAGTGAATCTTCTGGTTATACGCTCTAATTCAGAATTAGAATACTTGTTTGGGTCTAATTGAATACCACCCTTTGCACCACCATAGGGCAAACCTGCTAAAGAGGTTTTCCAGGTCATCCACATTGCCAATGCTTTCGCGGCATCGATATCAACGGTAGGGTGGTAGCGTAGTCCGCCTTTATATGGTCCAAGCGCATTGTTATGCTGAACACGGTAACCAGTAAAAATTTCAACCTCGTCATTATCCATTCGCACAGGAAAATGAACAACTATTTCATTATTGGTCACCTCTAATATTTTTCGAATATTGGTGTTTAGTTCAATAATGTCTGCGGCATTATCAAATTGTCGCATTACATTTTCAAGCATACCTTGTTTAGGAGCTTTTTTAGATGCTACTTTTGCTATCATTATATTTAGTTTAAGACTAATTCTCTTTTAAGTTCTTTACTTGCCATTTCATTAGAAATGATCAATATAGGTTCATTGGTGATGTCTACTACATGTACATATTCACTGCACGAAACAATTGAATTTTTATCATTTGTTAAAGAGCAAAATGTCACGTAGGTGCAGGTAGAGCATATGCTCCGCATATAATTTTTCATCGCGCTTATATTAAAATGTTTGCGTAATATTTTTAATGATCCAAAACAGGTAGTTTTGTTTTCAAGGGATAAAAGATTAAAGCCAATAAGGCAAGTCCGATAGCTATTAAAAAGCCTAACTCTAATTTAGACATTAGTATTTTGGTGTCTAGGGTTTTGTTAGAACGCTGTGTCATTTGCCTACTCTCTTCAAGCTGTATACGTGCTAGCACATTTAAATTTTGATTTATTTGTTCTAAGGTTTTCAATGATAATACATGAACACCACTTCTTAAATTGTCTTTGGACTGCATTACTTTTTTTTCAGACTTTTTAAGCTTATCGAATTGTAAAGTCAATTCGTTCAATGTATTATATTCTTTGGTAGTTAATTTTGTTAGGGCAAAGTTTGAAAGTAATTTTTCCGTTTTTTTATTTTCATCTGTTACTAGGGCAAAATCTCCTTCGGTAATAAATCGAATTTTCTTTTGGTTAAAAATGTTGCTTAATTGGTATATATAATCTTGAACCTTAATTCTGTCTTCGTAGACTGAATTTACCGTGTTCTGCAATGTTGAGAAGTGTCTTTGGTACAATCTATTAGAACCCAACACCAATAAAAATGCGATAGCTAGTATAAAGCCAGCTTGCATTCTATGCGGTGTTTTAAGTTTTTTAAACATGAGTTCTGTCTTAATTAAATTATTTTTTTAGGAAATCCACTTGGTTGTTTCTTAATAAATCAGCCAACTTATTTATAGAGACCAAGTGGATTATCAATCAACTAAAAAAAATTATAGAGCTTGTAATTCACCAGAGTTAATGGCTTCTTTGAAATCTGCGGTTACTACGGTGTGACTGTTAAAGAAGCGACCACCATCATTTCTTTTGATTTTAATTTCGGTTGTACCGTCTTTTTTCTCTTTTACCGCGGTTACAACAACTTCTTCGCCATGGGCACGCCTATAATTGGCAATGCCACCGCGTTTAATAATGAAATTTTCTCTAGGGAAATCTATATGCTTGAACTTGTTCGTCTCTGGTTTTCCTATTTCAAAAACATCACCAACATTTACATTGGATGGTGTGTTTGTATTGTCTTGTGCATGTAACATGCTTGCTGAAAATAAAAGGGCTATTGCATATTTTATCATAACTGAATATTTTAGAATTAATAAATTTTTACTTTTTTGGTCTCAATAACTTTGGTAGCGTTTTTGTTGGCTGAGTTTGGTTGGGTTACTTTGGTAATTGTCAATGACACTAGGTCTCCTGGTAGTCCGTAAGAAATTTTATCTCCTACGGCACGTCCAATGACCGATGCGCCTAAACTGCTGATAACAGAAATTTTATTCTTTTTTATATCTACTTCGTCAGGAGGCACTATTTGGAATGTTTGCCGAATGCCAGATGCTCCGCTAACTTTAATAATAGCGTTGATAGTGATAATATCGAACGGAATATCTTCGTCATTTAAACACATAGCAATAGTCATATGTTGACCAAGAAGCTCCAGCACATTTTTGTGTGCATAATCTTCAATGGTTAGATTCTTTTCTTGAAATTTTTTAATGCTCAAGAATTCACTTTCTTCAAAAACGAGACTACCGTATTTCATCTGTTGCCTTTTAATGATTCCACTAACTATTAGAACTATTTCTTATAGTTTCTATTCGTGGTCTATAAAGCAATTGATGTGCCTATAAAGAATTTAAAATGTAGATAATTTTATAAATAATTGATAATCAATTATTTATGTTCGATAATAATTTAATGGAAGTTTTTGTAAGTGGGGAAAAATTACCCGATAGGGTAGAAATTACCCGGTCATTTTAATTTTTCTCGCAGGGTTTTACGATCTATTTGAAGAATTTGGGCGGCTTTAGTTTTGTTACCACCTGTATGATTGAGGATACGCTGAACATATTCTCGCTCTATATCTCGAAGCGGACGCAGCTCGTTATCAGAAAAATCAATTTGATACTTTAAAAAATCTGGTAAGTCTTTTACTTCAATTTTGCCATCTGCCATAATTACGGCTCTTTGAATAATATTTTCAAGTTCTCTTATATTGCCGGGCCAGTTGTATCGTTGGAGTATTTGTAAAGCTTCCGGAGAAATACGAAGTAACCGATCTTTAAACTCTATTCCGTACTTACGTAGAAACTTCTCCGTTAAAAGGGCAATATCAGATTTACGCTCTCGTAATGGTGGTACATTAATTTCTACTACCGTTAATCTGTAATACAGATCTTCCCTAAACGTATTGTTTTTGATTTCCTCTCTTAAGTTGGCATTTGTAGCTGCAATAACTCGAATATCTACCTTTTCCACTTTTTGGGATCCTACCCGTGTAATTTCCTTTTCTTGAAGAGCACGCAGTAATTTGGTCTGTACGGCTAAAGAAGCCGTACCTATTTCATCTAAAAACAAAGTGCCGCCTTTTGCTGCTTGAAAGAATCCGTTTCTATTTTCGTTAGCTCCTGTAAAGGCACCTTTTATGTAGCCAAAAAGTTCAGCTTCCTGAAGATTTTCTGGTATGGCAGCGCAGTTTACGGCTATGAACGGTTCTCTAGAAAACTTACCTGAATAGTGAATTGCCCTAGCAACTAATTCCTTACCGGTACCACTTTCACCGGTAACAATTACGGTAGCTTTATTATCCTTTACACGGTCAATTATATTAATTACCTTATTAAAAGCTTCAGATTCACCGACCATATCTGAATAGATATTTGGCTTTTGATGTACGTCTTTTTGTATAGTTTTTTTGCGTGCTTTGTTTTGTTTCAGCGCTTTTTCAACTGCTTCTTTAAGTTCTAATTTGGTGAAGGGCTTGGTCAAATAATCTGTAGCGCCAGATTTTATGACTTCTAATGTTCCTTCAACAGATGGGTACCCGGTGACCACCAATTTTGGAATTTCAGGATAATGTTCGTTAGCAAATTTCAATAATTGTAGCCCATTAATTTCAGGCATTTGTATGTCTGTAATGAGCAAATCAATGAAGGTATCTTTAAGTATAAATAACGCTTCTTTTACAGAAACCGCTTTATAGGTATGATAATCCATTGATTGTAGATGCCTTTGTAAAAGCTCTAATATGTCAATATCATCATCTACTATAAGAATGTTCTCTTTGCGCAAATCCATAGATTACAATTTAGGAAAGTCAACGGTAAATATAGTCCCTTTAGGTGTATTTGGTTTGTACTCTATTTTGCCTTTATGGCTGGTAATAATTCCGTGAACTACACTAAGGCCCAAGCCAGTGCCTTCTCCAATGGGTTTGGTAGTAAAGAAAGGTTCAAATACCTTATCTTCTAATTCTGTTGGTATACCTTTTCCTTGATCAGAAATTTGAATACTTATCTGACTATCGGTTTCTAAAACCTGTACAGCAATAGTACTACCATCATGAGAATAGTAAATGGCATTCATGATTAAATTGAACATAACCTGAGTCAACTGTACCGTATCTGCTCTAAGCTCAATATTTTCATTGTCAAAGACTTTTGTCAATTTTAAATTCTTGGATCGTAAAGAGGGTTCAAGTAGTTTAACAACACTGGTAACAATAGGTATTAGTTGTACCGTTTTCATTTCTTGTGGCATTTCACAAGCAAAAAACATGAGTTTTTTAACGATTTCTCGACTGAAAATAGCACTGTCCATTATTTTTTCGAGGTCTCTAACAGCTTCTTTATCTTTTATTTTATCTGTCAATAATTCAGCAAAACCAAGAATATTGGCAAGAGGTGTGTTCAATTCATGGGCAATTCCCGCGGTTATTTCACCAAGTATATGTAAACGATCCGTACGTTCCATCTTTCTTCTTGTAATGGCTTCACTATCTCGAATCTGTTTACGTTCAATAAGATTACCGATATCTAAAGCTACGTTATTCAACAAAGTCTGTTCTTCAACCAAAAAATCGTCAAGAGTATACTTGTTTGAAGGATACCCTACAATTACTTCGCCCTCTATTTTATTAAAGACCTTGATCTTTGATACTAAAGCGACCATATCATGATAATAATCATCGGTTTGCACCTGATATTCGCCCACTTTTAGAAAGACTTCGGTTACATTTTCAAATTGCCAAGCTCTTTTAAGGCAATAAGCGATAGCTTCAAGCGAAGCCTCTAATTGGTCATAATCAGAATTTACAATTATAGATGTTACTTCATAAAGACAGGTTAATTCTTTGACGCGCTCCTTTAATTTAGCTTCAACTGATGTCATATCTATTGCATTTCAATTGCGATATATAAAGGTCAGCAATATTTGGTAAGAACGGAAATAATGAATATTCAAATCCATTTGACATCCTTAAAATATAAAACTAGAATACAAGATGGTGGTTTTATTATCTCAAGATATTCCGGGATAATTATATAGTAGGTAAAATCTAAGTAAATATTTGTAGGAATTTGTTTTTAGTTTTTTGGTCAATTTATACGATTGTATTTAGTTGTAAGTACTAAAACTGAAATTATATAAACTGATTTCTTAGATATTCTTCTAAAAATGATAATATGTAACTATTTGATATATTATATTTTATCGACAAAATACAGTCTTTTTTTATTTAGACATACAAATAGTTAGCTTTCTCATACAATCTTTTGTAATTGACAACAATATTTTATTATAGCTCAATACCCACTTTATATTTAGGAAAAATACCTAGTTTTATGTAGTCCTTGGACTACTTTAAAAAAACTAAACTAACTCTAATTTATGGATGATGTTATTGATTGTAGGAATCATCAAACTTTTAAAAAAAGAGTTTATGCAGAGAATTTTGGTATTCAAATACAAATGGATGTTATAAAAATGATACCGTTCAACGATACATTTATACCATTCACCTTTAGAAAATCTTCATCGGAATGTAAAATGCACTTTTTAAGTCCTTTAAATTCTTTCTTTGACTTTGTGCATTCACCCTTTTCAGTAATAAAATGTGGTCTTTATCTAAAGAAAATATAAAATTTTAAAATTCAGATAATAATATCTCGTAAATAAGATCAGTATAGGCTAACTCAAAATGAACAAAACCATCTCGCTCCTCGTCAAAATATTCGCAGTATTTCTAAAGGTTATTCAAAACTATTTCAAAAAGTACAGTTCTCTAATGAAAGGTGACTTTTTACAAAAGTTTGTTTCTAAAAGTTTAAACCTACATTTTATGATAAATAGCAGTAAACTTCAATTATCGTTCTTAGCTATCATATTATTTTTAACTGCAAACGTAAATGCACAGAACTTTGAAAATGTTTCAATAACAAGTATTTCAAGTGGAACAGTAGTAGACGCTTACTTCAATGCTACCTCACCAACCATCCCATCACTGTCTTATGTTAGGGTTCAAAAAGTAAGTGGTGCTGGTAATAACGGAGAAATAGGGTACTCAAGTGCAGTAGACAATTTCTTTTATAGCAACCCATCCAATAGTGGAACAACAGCTCCTTCAAGAATACGAATTAGTTTCATTGCTTCAGACAAAGTTACCTTAATACCTGTTAATGATTTTAGAATTATAATTAACGATATTGATGGCACACCTGCTGCTGCAAATCCAAGTATTCCTATAGAAAACGAAGCTGTTGGTACAGACTGTGATAATTCTGTTCGGTTTACAGCCACAGATATACCAACTAATATTAATGTAGATACTACTCCGCCTACGCTACTTTCTGCAGGTACCGAGTCAGAAGCGAATGGTCCGGAAAGTAATTTAATGTTTGAGTTTAATGATGTAAATTTTATTGAATTTGATATTTATGCAAACCCTGGATTTATAAAAGAGTTTGATCTTAACCAAAGTGAATATCAGATAAACACAGTGTTATATTCTGTCTGTGTAGGAGATTCAGATGGAGATGGTGTTTTTGATAATGTAGATATTGATGATGATAACGATGGTATTTTAGATATTGTAGAGTCAAATGGTAATGATCCTAACGGTGATGCCGATGGTGACGGACTTCCTAATTTTCAAGATGTTTTAGATAATTCTGGTGACGGTGTTCCCACATATAACGCCAATGCCGATGGTAGCGTTACCAATTACACCGATGCTAATTCCGATGGTGTACCAGATGTTTACGAAGCCAGTCAAGATAATGATAGCTATCCCAACCATTTAGATTTAGATTCCGATGATGACGGTATACCTGATAATATTGAAGCTCAGGCTAGTGGCTCTTATATCGCTCCGTCTGGTAATGATTCAGATGGCGACGGTTTAGATGATAATTATGAAGGCTCTGGTAATCAGGGTCTTATTCCTGTTAATACAGATGTAGCTTTTGCTACACCTGATAATGTTCCAGATTTTTTAGACCCAGATAGTGATAATGATGGTATCTCAGATGCTGTTGAAGCTTACGATACCAACGGTGATGATGTTGCTGAAACTACCTTAGCGGGAAATGATACCGATTTAGATGGTATAGACGATAATTTTGATCAGAACGCTAACGGAATGGATGATCCTGATGCAGCAACAAACAATGGTCAAACTCCAAATTCATTTCAAGATGACGATCCTGCCGGAGGAGAAAGAGATTGGAGAGATCCAAGAGATAGTGACGGTGATGGCACTAGTGATAATGATGATACCGATGACGACAATGATGGTATTGTAGATTTAGATGAATACCCTGGTCTTGATCCTTTTGGTGATGAAGATGGAGATGGTATTTTAAATTTTAAAGATACAAGTCAAGATGTTGGTAATACCGGAGATGGTACCACAACTAATTATAACGATGCTGACGGTAATGGAGTGCCCGACGCTTACGATGTGGATAATGATGGTCAACCTAATCATTTAGATATAGATAGTGATGATGATGGTCATTTAGATGCTACCGACCCTAATCCCTATGCGCCAACCGCTCAAGATGAAAATGTAAACGCAACTTTAGGTGTAGCTACCAATATCAATATTTTAAGTAATGATGATTATTTTCCAAATAATAACCCAAATAATCAGGGTACTACCACAATTACCAGAACTGGCGGTACAGCTGGTGGTACTGCAATTTTAGATGCTTTAACCGGTGAATTGGCGTATACACCATTACTTACGGAGAACGGGTCAACCGTAACGGTAATTTATCAAGTTTGTAATACAGATCCAGATCCAGATGTTTGTGAAACCGCAACAGTAAACATAACGGTAACTAATGATCCAGATACTGATGGTGATGGTACACCAGATTCCAGTGATGCCGATGATGATAATGATGGTGTTCTAGATGGTGATGATAATGCACCTTTTGACCCAAGCAGTTGTCAAGATTTGGATGGTGATGGCTGTGATGATTGTTCTGCAACGGCAAGTAACGATTTTACTGTCGGTGATAATTTTGACCCTGCAAATGACGGTACAGATACCGATGGAGATGGCTTATGTGATGCTAGTGACCCAGACGATGATAATGACGGAGTTTTAGACGGTGATGACAATGCTCCATTAGATCCAAGTAGCTGTCAAGATTTGGATAATGATGGTTGTGACGATTGTTCGGCAACCGCAAGTACTGATTTTTCAGCAGGTAATAACTTTGACCCTGCCAATGATGGTACGGATACTGACGGAGATGGTATTTGTGACTCTGGCGATACCGATGATGATAATGACGGAGTTTTAGATGGAAATGATAACGCACCTTTAGACCCTAGTAGCTGTCAAGATTTGGATAATGATGGTTGTGACGATTGTTCTGCAACGGCAAGCAACGATTTTACAGGAGGTAATAATTTTGATCCTGCTAATGATGGCATAGATACCGATGGTGATGGATTATGTGATTCTGGTGATGCCGATGATGATAATGACGGGGTTCTGGATGGAAATGACAATGCACCTTTAGACCCAAGTAGCTGTCAAGATTTGGATGGCGATGGTTGCGATGATTGTTCCGCAACAGCAAATACTGATTTTTCTGTTGGAAATAATTTTGATACGGATAACGACGGCACCGATACCGATGGAGATGGTATTTGTGATTCAGGCGATGCCGATGATGATAACGACGGAGTTCTAGACGGTGATGATAATGCGCCCATTGATCCAAGTAGTTGTCAAGATTTAGATGGTGATGGTTGTGACGATTGTTCTGCCACGGCAAATAACGATTTTTCGGTAGGTAATAACTTTGATGCTTCTAATGATGGTATCGATACCGATGGTGACGGAGTTTGTGATTCTGGCGACCCAGATGATGATAATGATGGAGTTCTAGATGGTGATGATAATGCACCTTTAGACCCAAGCAGTTGTCAAGATTTGGATGGTGATGGTTGTGATGATTGTTCTGCAACGGCAAGTACTGATTTCTCAGCGGGAAGTAATTTTGACCCTGCCAATGACGGCACCGATACCGATGGTGACGGAATTTGTGATTCTGGCGATACTGATGATGATAATGACGGAGTTCTGGATGTAAACGATAACGCACCTTTAGACCCTAGTAGCTGTCAAGACTTAGATGGTGATGGTTGCGATGATTGTTCGGCAACGGCGAGTACCGATTTTTCCGCCGGCAATAATTTTGATCCTTCAAATGATGGTACGGATACCGATGGTGATGGAATTTGTGATGCTAGTGACCCCGATGATGATAATGATGGTGTAGCCGATGGTTCGGATGCTGCCCCATTAGACCCTTCTGTATGTCAAGATTTAGATGGTGATGGTTGTGATGATTGTTCCGCGACGGCTAGCACTGATTTTTCCGCCGGTAATAATTTCGACCCTTCCAATGATGGTACCGATACCGATGGCGATGGAATTTGTGATGACAGTGACCCTGATGATGATAATGACGGAGTTTTGGATGGTGACGATAATGCTCCTTTAGACCCAAGTAGTTGTCAAGATTTGGATGGTGATGGTTGTGACGATTGTTCCGCAACGGCCAGTACTGATTTTACTGCAGGCGCTAATTTTGATACGGATACTGATGGTACCGATACCGATGGTGATGGAATTTGTGATGCTAGTGACCCCGATGATGATAACGATGGCGTAGCCGATGGCTCGGATGCTGCCCCGTTAGACCCTTCCATTTGTCAAGATTTAGATAGCGATGGTTGTGATGATTGTTCTGCTACGGCAAGTAATGATTTTACTGCAGGCGCTAATTTTGATACGGATAATGATGGTACCGATACCGATGGTGATGGTATTTGTGATTCTTCAGATTTAGATGATGATAATGATGGCGTAGCCGATGGCTCGGATGCTGCTCCGTTAGACCCATCCATTTGTCAAGATTTGGATGGTGATGGTTGTGACGATTGTTCGGCAACGGCAAGTACTGACTTTTCCGCAGGTGATAATTATGACCCTTCCAACGATGGAACGGATACCGATGGTGATGGCTTATGTGACTCTGGTGATCCCGATGATGATAATGATGGTGTGCCCGATGGCACAGATACTGCTCCATTAGACCCATCTGTTTGTCAAGATTCTGATGGTGATGGTTGTGATGATTGTTCCGCAACCGCAAACAATGATTTTACTGCGGGAGTTAATTTTGACCCTGCCAATGATGGTACTGATACCGATGGTGATGGTTTATGTGACTCTGGTGATCCTGATGACGACAACGATGGCGTAGCGGATGGTTCTGATACTGATCCTTTAGACCCTTCCATTTGTCAAGATTTGGATGGTGATGGTTGTGATGATTGTGGTGCAACGGCAAGCAATGATTTTACTGCCGGTGCTAACTTCGACCCAGACAATGACGGTATAGATACCGATGGAGATGGAATATGTAACACTAATGATGAAGATGATGATAACGACGGTATTCTGGATACTGTTGAAGGAACTAGCGATTTTGATAATGACGGTATTCCTAATAATGAAGATTTAGATAGTGATAATGATGGTATTCCAGATGTCGTGGAGACAGGCAATGGAAGTTTAGATATCGATGGTAATGGGTCTATAGACCCAAGTGAAAGCGATCCAGGTACTAATGGTATTCCTAATTCTGCAGAAGATGGAGGTGTTGATGGAAACGGAGTTACTGCGGTTCCTGTTAATAGTGATAATACCGGAGGTGCCAATTACTTGGATATTGACTCTGATAATGATGGTATTCAAGATTTGGTAGAATCTCAAACCGATGCCGGTCTGGTTCAATTATCGGGTAACGATAGTGATAATGATGGTATAGATGATGTTTTTGATGCAGATAACGGAGGTAGCTTTACCAATACACTGGTAAACACTGACAGTGATTCGCATCCAGATTATTTAGATTTGGATAGTGATGATGATGGAATTATAGATAATATAGAATGGCAATCAACTTCGGGTTATTTGAGTCCTTCTGCAGATTCTGACGGTAACGGTTTGGCAGATAATTACGAAGTGGTTCCTGCCGGTTCTGGTGAGTCTATTAATCAACCTGAAAATTCCGATGGTCAAGATAGTCCAGATTTTAGAGATTTAGATTCTGACAATGATGGTGTAAGCGATTATGTAGAAGCATATGACACAGATGCCGATAATACGGCAGATACTCCAATTTCGGGAGTAGATTCCGATAATGATGGTTTAGATGATAATTTCGATTTAAGTATTAGCGCACCAAATGGAATAGCAGATGCAAATGGGGCAACGAATAATAACCAAGATGTAGATAACTTTCCAAACGACCAAGATCCCTTTACCAGTGAAGTAGATTTTAGGGATGCCAATGTGCATTTAACACCTATAGATACTGATGGTGACGGTGTTAATAATGATTTGGACAAGGATAATGACAATGATGATATTTTGGATTATGTGGAATCATTAGGTTTTGAACCTACGGATACAAAAGGAGATGAATGTGGTATACCGCCAGGATCTTTTACAGGTGGCTCATATATAGCGGCTACAGGTAGTGGTGCGGGTACTGTAGGTGCCGAGTATCGTTTTTCAACTGTGGTTACCTCGTCTCTAGGTGTATTAGATGCAATTGTTGCCATTACCGATATAAACAATGCAACCTTAACTTCTATTGATAATGGTGGTTTTGGTAGTGATGATGCTTGGCAACCTAGTTTTGATGTAGGTGGTGGTGTAGGTGCTGTTGGTAGTATTACTTTCAATATTAGGTTGGTGGCAACAGGAACAGATTTTCAAGTAAATCTAATTCGTTTTGGTGGTGTAATTTATGATATTGACGGTGCCAATACCGAAGAAAGTGTAACCTTGGCTCAACCAGGCTTGTATGCGGTAGATAGTAATACATTATTAAATATTTCAGAAAATGCTGCTACGGGAACAACTACTTTTGAAGGTCCCGCGCAAACATGGTCAGGAGTTGACTTTGGACCAAAACTTGCCGTTTATTTCAATTATTATGATACTACTAACTTTACGGTAACCTTCTCAGGTGAGTTGCAATCAGGTTTTTCATCCAATGATTATTTAGGATCTATATTGTTTCAAACCTGTGATATTAACGGATTATTTACACCTACAAATACTACATCGGCAGTAAATTCTGCCGGTACGCCTTCAGGTGAAACATCTGGTCCGGGTACAGCTCCTGTGTATACCATTAACGAAGGTATTGATAGTGATAATGATGGTATAGAAGATCACTTGGATATTGATTCTGATAACGATGGTATTCCAGATAATGTTGAAGCGCAAACTACAAGTGGTTATGTTGCAAGAAATGCCAATACAGATGGAAATGGAAATGATGATACTGATGGTGATGGTTTAGGAGACGAGTATGAAGGTACAGGAGATGAAGGTGTCTCACCTATAGATACGGATGGAGATGGAATTCCAGATTATTTGGATTTGGATACGGATGGTGACGGACTTTCAGATACGGAAGAAGCTGGTTTTACTGCGGCATCGAATAATTTAGATAATGATCATGATGGTTTGTTTGATGATTATGACGATGTCGATACTACAGGTTTACCCTTCGATTCTAATGATGATCAAGATAATGGTGCATCAGATTTACCTAATATTGCTGTGACCACAACTACTGAAGTAGATTATAGAGAAAATGCTATTGATGATAATGATTTGGATGGCATCGCTGATTCTGCTGATTTAGATGATGATAATGACGGAATCTTAGATACTTTAGAAAGTCCTTCAGGTATAGACCCAAGTGCCGATGATGACTCTGACGGAATTCTAAACTATAGAGATACCGATTTGGGTGTCGATGCAAATGGTGATGGAATTGTAGATGATTTTGATACCGATGATGATGGCGTACCTAATCATTTCGATTTAGATGCCGATAATGATGGAATTTATGATATTGTAGAATCGGGTAGTGGACAAGCGTTTACTGATGGTCTATTAGATGGCGATGTTGGTACAGATGGTATTCCAGATTCGGTTCAAGCAAGCGGTCAACAAGATAGTGGTACTGTAAATTATACAGTATTAGATTCGGAGACAACTCCGGATGGTATTGCAGATTTCTTGGAATTGGATGCGGATGGCGATTTATGTAATGATGTTATAGAGGCAGGGTTTACAGATGATAATGGAGATGGAATTTTAGGAGACGGAGCTCTGGTAGTAGACGCAGATGGTGTTGTAACTGGTACCAACGTAGTTGACGGATATACCGAACCAAATAATGTAGATAGTACTACAAATACAGATTTCGATTTTCAACAGCTAGGGGAAACTCCAACTATAGCATCAAGCACAGATCAACCACAAGATGTATTGACAAATGCTAGTTTTTCAGAAACATTCACTGTTACGGCATCAGGAATCTCATTAGCATATCAATGGGAGGTAGATGATCAATTGGGTGGTGGTTTTGTAGCTATCGATGATGCCAATGGAACGGATATTTATACAGGTAGTACAACAGAAACCTTAACGTTAACAGGTGCTACCGCTACCGAAAATGGATTTGAATACCGAGTTATAATTACCGATTTAACTTTTGTGTGTTCTCCTCTTACTTCTGATGCGGCTTTACTTACGATTGATGTAACTGCGCCAACTGTAGCAATAGATGTAGTATCTACCGATGATATTATCAATGCTATTGAAGACGATAGTGATGTTACTATTAGTGGTACAACTACAGGAGCCGAAAACGGTCAGATCGTAACAGTAGTTTTAAACGGGCACACGTATACAACTACAGTAACCGGTGGTGTATGGTCGTTAGATGTACCGGCAGTAGATGTACAGGCATTGAATGAAACGGAAAGCATAACTGCAGATGTAAGTGATTTGGCGGGGAACCCTGCAGTACAGGCAACACGAGATATTGTACATGATGATACGGCACCTACAATTACTATTAATGTGGTTTCTACAGATGATATTATTAGTGGGTTTGAAGATGATAGTGATGTTACTATTAGCGGTACGACCACCGGGGCTGAAGATGGTCAGACCGTAACAGTAGTTCTAAATGGAGAAACATACACGACTACGGTAACTAGCGATGCATGGACTTTAGATATGCCAGCGACAGATGCCCAAGCGTTGGACCCTTCCGAAACCATAACTGCAGACGTGAGTGATTTAGCCGGTAATCCTGCAACACAAGCTACACGAGATATAACACATGATGTAACTGCACCAACAATTGCAATAAATGTAGTGGCTATAGATGATGTGATAAATGCTTTGGAGGATGATACAGATGTAACAATTAATGGTACTACAGATGCCGAAGATGGACAGACGGTTACTGTAGTATTGAACGGAGAAATCTATACGACTACAGTTACGAGTGGTACTTGGACTTTAGATGTGCCCGCGGCAGAAGCTCAAGTATTGGATGCTTTAGAAACTATTACTGCAGATGTAAGTGATGTAGCAGGCAACCCTGCAACACAGGCAACCAGAGATATTGAACATGATGTTACGGTACCAATAATTACAATAAATGTAGTAGCCACTGATGATATTATCAATGCAGTTGAAGACGATGATGATGTGACCATAAATGGAACAACAACAGATGTTGAAGACGGTCAAACAGTTACGGTAACCTTAAATGGTCAAACCTATACGACTACGGTTTCTGGTGGTTCATGGAGTTTTGACTTACCTGCTGCAGATGCTCAGGCATTGGGTACGACCCGAACAATAACGGCAGATGTAAGTAATGATGCCGGTAACCCTGCAGTTCAAGCGACGCGAGATGTTGAACACGATGCGATTGCTCCCACCATAGCAATTAATGTGGTATCTACCGATGATATTATTAATGCCCTTGAAGATGATACTGATGTCACCATTAGTGGAAGCACGACTGGAGCCGAAGATGGTCAGACTGTAACAGTGGTATTGAACGGACAAACATATACGACTACGGTAGCAGGTGGTACTTGGAGTTTTGATTTACCTGCAGCTGCAGCCCAAGCATTGGATGCTTTGGAAACCATAACTGCAGATGTAAGTGATGTAGCGGGTAACCCTGCAACACAGGCAGCACGAGATATTGAGCATGATGTTGCGGCTCCGACAATTACAATAGATGTTGTATCGGGCGATGATGTTATAAATGCAGTTGAAGATGACACGGATGTAACTATAAGCGGTACAACAACAGATGCCGAAAATGGTCAAACCGTATCGGTACTATTGGACGGACAAACTTATACGACTACAGTAACAGGTGGCACATGGAGTTTTGACTTACCTGCGGCTGCTGCCCAAGCATTAGGTGCAACGGAAACAATCACTGCAGATGTAAGTGATGTTGCTGGTAACCCTGCAATTCAGGCGACAAGAGATATCCAACATGATGTCACTGCACCTACGATTACGATAGATGTAGTTACTACCGATGATATTATCAATGCAGTTGAAGATGATACGGACGTAACCATAAGTGGCACAACAACAGATGCCGAAGACGGTCAAGCCGTTACGGTAACTTTACACGGACAAGCATACACAACTACCGTAACAGGTGGTACCTGGAGTTTTGACTTGCCAGCAGCAGCAGCTCAAGCATTGGGCGCAACGGAAACGATTACTGCAGATGTAAGTGATGCTGCCGGTAACCCTGCCACTCAAGCAACCAGAGTTGTTACACATGATGTAACTGCCCCAACTGTAGCAATAGATGTAGTATCTACTGATGATATTATTAATGCTATTGAAGACGACACCGATGTAACTATCAGTGGTACCACTACGGGTGCCGAAGATGGTCAGACTGTAACTGTAGAGTTGAACGGACAAACATACACTACAACAGTAACCGGTGGAATTTGGAGTTTTGATTTGCCTGCGGCGGATTCCCAAGCATTAGGTGCAACGGAAACGATTACTGCAGATGTTAGTGATTTGGCAGGTAACCCTGCAATACAGTCATCCAGAGATATTGAACATGATGTCACTGCGCCAACTATAACAATCGATGTAGTAACTGGAGACGATGTTATAAACGCCGTGGAAGATGATACAGATGTGACTATTAGTGGAACAACAACAGGTGCCGAAGACGGTCAAACCGTAACTGTATTTTTAGACGGACAAACATATACGACTACTGTAACAGGAGGAATATGGAGTATTGACTTGCCCGCAGCAGCAGCTCAAGCATTGGGCGCATCGGAAACCATTACTGCAGACGTAAGTGATTTGGCGGGTAACCCGGCAACGCAGGCAACAAGAGATATTGAGCATGATGTTACGGCTCCGACAATTGCAATAGATGTTGTATCGGGCGATGACATTATCAGTGCTGTTGAAGATGATACTGATGTAACCATTAGTGGAACAACGACTGGAGCAGAGGATGGTCAGACTGTAACGATTGTATTAAATGGACAGACGTACACTACAACGGTTACAGGAGGAACATGGAGTTTTGATTTACCTGCAGCAGATGCGCAGGCATTAAATCCTTTGGAAACGATTACGGCAGATGTTAGTGATTTGGCAGGTAACCTTGCAACACAAGCAACACGAGATATTATTCATGATGATACCGCTCCGGTAATCACAATAGATGTGGTTTCTACAGATGATATTATAAATGAATTTGAGCAAAATAGTGATGTTACCATCAGTGGTACTGCAGATGCCGAAGATGGTCAAACTGCAACGGTTACCTTAAATGGTCAAACCTACACAACTACGGTAATAGGTGGCACATGGAGCCTAGATGTTCCGGCAGTAGACGTCCAAGCTTTAGACCCTAATGAAACGATTACTGCAGATGTAAGTGATTTGGCGGGGAACACTGCAACACAAGCTACTAGAGATATTGAACATGATGTTACCGCTCCTGTAATTACGATTGATGTAGTTGCTTTAGATGATGTTATCAACTCGATTGAAGATGATAGCGATATTATTATCAGTGGTACTACAGATGCTGAAGATGGTCAAATAGTGACCGTTTTATTAGACGGACAAACATACACGACAACGGTAACAGGAGGAACATGGAGTTTTGATTTACCTGAAGCTGCAGCCCAAGCATTGGACGCAACGGAAACCATAACTGCAGATGTAAGTGATTTGGCTGGTAATCCTGCAACACAGGCAACACGAGATGTTGAGCATGATGTCACTGCACCAATAATAGCAATAAACGTAGTATCTACCGATGATATCATTAATGCTGTGGAAGATGATAGTGATGTTGCCATCAATGGTACTACAGATGCCGAAGATGGTCAAACAGTTACAGTGGTGTTGCATGGTCAAACGTATACAACAACGGTAACTGGTGGTATTTGGAGTTTAGATGTGCCTGCGACTGATGCTCAGGCATTAAATGCAAATGAAACGATTACTGCTAATGTAAATGATGTATCCGGTAACCCTGCTGTTGAAGCTACACGCGATATTGAACATGATGTCACGGCACCAACGATAAGCATCAATGTAGTATCAACCGATGATATTATTAATGCGGTCGAAGACGATAGTGACGTTACCATCAATGGTATTACAGATGCCGAAGACGGTCAAATCGTAACGGTAACCTTGAACGGACAAACCTACACTACTTTGGTAACAGGTGGTACTTGGAGTTTAGAGGTGCCAGCTGCAGATGCACAGGCATTAGTTGCAAACGAAACCATTACTGCAGATGTAAGTAATGTAGCCGGTAATCCTGCTATTCAGGCGACAAGAGGTATCGAACATGATGTAACTCCTCCAATAATAACTATAGATGTAGTATCTAACGATGATGTTATCAATGGAGTTGAAGATGATAACGATGTTACTATTAGTGGTACTACAGATGCCGAAGATGGTCAAACTGTAACGGTAACCTTGAATGGTCAAACTTATACAACAACAGTTATCGGTGGCATTTGGAGTTTAGATGTACCTGCAGCAGATGCACAGGCGTTGGATGTCAATGAAACCATCACAGCAGATGTGAGTGATTTGGCAGGAAACCCTGCTACGCAAGATGCTCGGGATATTGTTCATGATGTTATTATTGACATTGAGATAAATACTCCTATTGAAATAGATAATATTGTTAGCGAAGCTGAGGTAGCCGATGTAATAATTTCAGGGGTTACCACTGGGGTTGAAGACAACCAAACAGTAACCGTTACTTTAGATGATGGTGTAAATTCTGTTACTACAACTGCAACGGTAACTGCTGGAACCTGGACGGCTAATGAAATTGATATTTCAGGATTGAATAATGGTCCGATATCGGTCAATGCTGAGGTTTCTGATTTTGCAGGCAATACTGCCGATGACTTAGAATCAATAGTGCTCAATACTACGGCTCCTAGTGCAGATAGCTTTAGTACTTCGGATGTCACTCCAATTGTAACTGGGCAAGGTGACGCTAACGAAAGTCTTGTAGTTGAATTGGATACTAATGGTGATAATATAGTTGATGTAACCTATAGTGTGACAGTTGATTTAAATGGTGATTGGAGTATAGATACCGGTTCCGCTACTCCTGATAGTGGTAGTCTTCCTGCTCTTTCTGATGAAGATGTTATACAAGTTATTGTAACGGATGAAACCGGTAATTTAGGGACTGGTACGGTGACGATTTCAGAGGATACTGATAACGATGGACTTACAAATAACGAAGAAGTTGCTTTAGGAACGGACCCCAATGACCCTGATTCAGATGGGGACGGTATCAACGATGGTCAAGAAGTAAACGTTGATACTACAGATCCTTTAGACGATTGTGACCATGTAGGTGGTACTCCATTGGGTACTAGCGATTGTGACGATGATGGTTTGTCCACCGATGAGGAAACGGCATTGGGTACAGATACGAACAACCCGGATACCGATAACGATGGACTTACGGACGGGGAGGAAGTAGATTTAGGTACGGATCCATTAAACCCCGATTCGGACGGCGACGGTATAAACGACGGGCAAGAAGTATTGGACAATACCGATCCTTTAGACGATTGCGATCATGTTGGCGGTACAGCGTTTCCAGATAGCGATTGTGATGCCGATGGATTGAATACGGCACAAGAAGATGCAATCGGTACTGACCCAGATGTTGCCGATACTGATGGTGATACTATCTCGGACGGACAGGAAATAATCGATGGTACTGATCCATTGAACCCATGTGATTCATTGAACGGATTTCCACCCTTTGATGCTGGTTGTAATGCTGAGATAGTTGATAGCGGAATAGCTGTTGCCAACGAAGTAATTACCCCAGATGGAGATGGAACCAATGATTTCTTTGGTATAGAGAATATAGAATCTTTCCCGAACAATACGGTTCAGATCTATAACAGATGGGGAATATTGGTGTATGAAATGTCAGGTTATGACAATAGAACAAATGTATTCACAGGGTCTTCAGATGGTAGAGCAACGCTTAGTAAAGATTCAGAGCTTCCTGTAGGCGTATATTTCTATGTGATCAAGTACGATAACGACGGAAACAAGCTGAACAAGTCCGGCTACCTATATATAAACAGATAAAATTTCCCCAAAAACCAATACGATGAAAAAACATTTCCTGACCATATTAATAGTCATTTCCGGTCTTTGCATGGGCTATTCCCAGCAAGACGCGCAATATACACAGTATATGTACAATACCATCTCGGTGAACCCTGCGTACGCGGGTTCTCGTGGGGAGTTGAGTATAGTAGCACTACACCGTTCGCAGTGGGTGGGGCTAGATGGAGCACCGACTACGCAGACGCTGAACTTCCATACCCCAGTATCGGACCATGTAGGTCTGGGTCTATCTGTGGTGAACGACGAGATCGGTAACGGTACCAATCAAGATACCTATATCGACGCGGTGTTCAGCTACACGGTAATCACTTCGGAGGAAGGTAAACTTTCCTTCGGTCTAAAAGCGGGCGGACACCTGTTCAACGTCGATTTCACGAAACTGAGGAACTACGGTGCGGAGAGCAACCTACCGAACATTGACAACAAGTTCTCTCCGAATTTCGGTGCTGGCATCTATTACCATACGGATCGATTCTATGCGGGACTTTCGGTACCTAACTTTTTACAGACGGAGCATTTCGACAGTTCGGATACGAATAGTTCCAGCCTTATCGCACAAGAACGAATGAACTTCTATCTGATTACAGGTTATGTTTTCGATCTGAACACAAACGTAAAATTGAAACCTGCGGCACTTATCAAGGCGGTAAAGGGCGCACCGTTACAAGTGGACCTTAGCGCAAACTTCCTGTTCAACGATAAATTCTCCCTAGGGGCGGCGTATAGATGGGATGCGGCATTGAGCGTACTGTTCGGCTTTCAGTTAAACGACCAATTAATGTTGGGACTTGCCTATGACAAAGAGGTTACGGATTTGGGAGCTACTAGGTTCAATGATGGGTCATTCGAGTTCATGCTCAGATATGAATTCTTGAACAAGTACAGACGAGTAATCACCCCAAGATTCTTTTAAAAAAACGACATGAAAAAAGCAGGATATATATTTTGTGGCTTGGCGGTAGTGACTATGATGGCAAGCGCACAGGACAAGAAAGTACAAAAAGCGGATACAAAATTCACGAACTACGCCTATGCCTCGGCGATACAATCGTACGAGCAATTGGTAAAGGACGGTTATACTGAAGAGGAGGTGTACAAGAACCTGGGCAATGCAAACTATCTGAACGCGAACTACGAAGAAGCATCAAGCTGGTATGGCAAGCTGTTCTCGCTCAAAGGAGCGGATATCAACCCTGAATATATGTACCGTTACGCACAGACCTTAAAGTCACTTGAAAACTATAAAGAATCCGACACGTGGATGAACAAATTCAAGAGCGCAAGAGAGAACGATCAACGTGCGTTGGTATTCGATGAGAACAGAGATTATCTGGAACAGATTGAGGAACGCTCGGGAAGGTACGAACTAAAGAACATTGGGCTGAATTCGAAGGTATCGGACTTTGCACCCTCTTTCCATGAAGTAGGATTGGTGTTCTCGACGGCAAGGGACAGTGGATTGCTATCTAAGAACATCCATAAATGGAACAACGGATCGTTTTTAAATCTATACAAGGCATCACAAGATGATCAGGGTAACTTCACCAATGTGGACAAGCTGAGCAAAAGATTGAACAAGAAGACCCATGAATCTTCGACTGTATTTACCAAGGACGGACAGACGATGTACTTTACAAGGAACAATTCCGACGAGGGCAAGTTCGAAAGGGACGATGAAGGTGTAAGTAGACTAAAAATATACAGGGCAAGATTAATAGAAGGAGAGTGGAACGATATTGAAGAATTGCCCTTTAACGGGGACAGCTATTCTGTAGCACATCCGACCTTAAATAAAGGAGAAACGAAACTATACTTCGCTTCCGATATGCCGGGAACGAAAGGGCAGTCGGATATTTATGTAATAGATATCAACAAGGACGGTACTTTCGGTACACCAAAGAACCTGGGAGAACGGATCAATACCGAGGCAAGGGAGACCTTTCCTTTCGTGACCCAGAGTGATAAACTCTATTTTTCATCCGATGGACATCCGGGACTAGGTGGACTTGACGTCTTCGCAACGGACCTGAACAATGAAAAGGGAGAGATCTACAATGTAGGACGTCCCTTGAACGGAGAGGAAGATGACTTCTCTTATATTATTGATGAAGAGACCGGAAAAGGTTTTTTTGCATCCAACAGAAAAGGGGGAAAGGGGAACGACGATATCTATAGTTTTGTAGAAAGGACCCCATTGGACTTTGCCTGCCATACGGCAATCACGGGAATCGTAAAGGACCAAAAAACCAATGCACTGTTAACGGATGTATCGGTAATGGTCTACGACAAGGATAACAAGGTAGTGTCGAGTTCAAGCACCGATGCTAACGGAGCATTCCAAATGGAGGGCACCTGCGCGGAAGGAAGCTATAAAGTAGTGGCGACCAAGACCTATTACGAAGAAGGCAACAAGACCTTCATGACCGTCAAAGCTGAAGATGCGACCGGCATAGAGATAGTACTGGCACAGGTAGACCCATCGTCACCGATAGGCACCGACCTTGCGAAATACCTGAACATAGAACCTATTTATTTCGATTTCGACAAGTACTTCATCCGAGAAGATGCAAGGATCAGTATCAATAAAGTAATGGCATACTTGAATGAATACCCAAGTGTAAACGTACAAGTACGCTCGCATACTGATTCACGTGCTGACGATGCGTACAATATGCGATTATCGACGAATAGGGCTAAGGCAACTGCCGAATATTTGATAGCGGCAGGAATCCCGAGCAACAGAATCTCTTATGAAGGTTATGGCGAAACAGAGCTTACCAATGGCTGTAGCAACGATATACCTTGTAGCAAAGAAAAGCATCAGTTGAACAGAAGGTCTGAGTTTATTGTGGTGGAATAGCTTACATAAACCACGACATATTGAAAAGGGAGGAGCATGGCTTTTTCCCTTTTTTTTTGCTTATTATCTAATTGATAAGGATTTATGATTGTGACTTAATTTTACCGTAAACAAAAAAACCTCCAAATAATTACTATTTGAAGGTTTAAAAGTGACCGGGCTGGGGCTCGAACCCAGGACCCTCTCCTTAAAAGGGAGATGCTCTACCAACTGAGCTACCAGGTCAAAAAAATGTTAAGAGCGTTAGCGTTAATTACTCATAAAATAAGCTTAAACACTTAAATAAAAAAGCCTCTTTTTGGTGAAGAGGCTACTATTTATTGGTGACCGGGCTGGGGCTCGAACCCAGGACCCTCTCCTTAAAAGGGAGATGCTCTACCAACTGAGCTACCAGGTCAAAAGCATTTTCAGAACTTATATTCCCTCAATGCGGGTGCAAATATAAGTCGATTACTTTATTTTACAAACCCTTTTCAATATAAATTTATTTTTTTTTGAAAAGCCTATTTTTTAGTCCAATTTTGTAATAATGAAAAATGTGAAAATCGTATTGTTAGGTTATATGGGTAGCGGTAAATCTACTGTTGGTAGAATAGTGGCTAACCATTTGAATATTAAATTTTTAGATTTAGATACTTATATCGAGGAAGTTGAAGCGATGCCTATAGCTAGCATTTTTGAGACCAAAGGTGAAATCTATTTTAGAAAAAAAGAAATTGAATATTTGAACAAAATATTTTCAAATGAGGAAAGTTTTGTGCTTTCACTTGGTGGTGGTACTCCTTGTTTTGGAACTAACATGGCCTTGATAAATGAAAAAACTGCTAATTCGTTCTATTTGAATGTGGGTATAAATGAACTTGCTGATCGTTTATTGATGGAAAAAAGCCACCGTCCAATGATTTCTCATTTACAAGATGAAGAGCTAATCGGATTTATTGGAAAGCATTTGTTCGAAAGAAGCTATTTTTATAATCAAGCACATCAAAAGGTCAAGAGCAATCTAAATACTCCGACAGAGATTGCAGAAATGATCGTAAAGAAACTAGTCTAAATACACTCTGTCATTTCTAGTTTCAAAATGGACATTAACATGTTCTTGTAAAGAGGTAGATAAAGAAATTCCTTTAAAATCTGCCTTGACCGGATACTTTTTATGGTTTCGATTAACCAACACAGCAGTTTTTAGTTGCTTTAATGGAGTTTTTAAAAAATGGTGTACACCATAAATTAAGGTGGTGCCTGAGTTTAGTACATCATCTACTATAACTACCGATTTATTTATGAACTCATTATCGGGTAATGATGTTGTAACTCCACTAGATAACGGGTCTTTCTTATCCATAGACAATTTGCACAGTACAATTTTAGCCTCAGTAATTTTTTTAAGCTTTGCGACGATCTTTTTTGCGAATTGTAATCCGCCGCCATCTATACCTGCAATAATAATTTCTTCTTCAGAAACATTTGCCTCATAGATTTGGTACGCTATACGTTCTATTTTATGTTGAATCTGTAGATGTGAAAGTATGGTCTGTTGCATGTGCTGTTCTTAAAACAATAAAGATAGGTATGTTTTTAAAAGTTTTAGTTAATCTTCAACTTCTTTACTTTTATTCTCATGATCTATGGTACTAGCTTCATCATTATTGGTGTCGCCATCTAAATAATCGTCAATATCTCTTCTATCTTTTTTAGTCGGTCGACCAATACCTTTTTTTCGATAATAATCTTTAGAATATTGTAAGAGTTCGTTATGTTCAAAGGCTTCTTTAGGTGTAGTATCTTTTCTATAAATATCTACTAGTTTAGCCCCAACACGACTTGGCGGTATGTCTAGAACCGTAAATTTATAGTCAATCTGATTCTTACGTACCACAACTTCATCCATCGGAAAAACTTCTTTTCCTGGTTTAGCAGTAATACCGTTAATTTTTGCATGCCCTTTTTTACATGCTGTAGCGGCAATGTTTCGGGTTTTAAAATATCGTGTGCTCCACAAGAATTTATCTATGCGCATTACTGGTTGTATTTCTTTGTTAACTTCCAAACAAAAATAAGGGAAAATTGTATCTTGCGCGTTCAAAATAAATTATTGATGAAATTGAAAAATGCCTATTTGCTAATAGCTGGCTTATTGATTATAAGTTCTTGCAAAAGTGATGATGATTCTATTGGTGAAGTAGTACCGCCAAGGTTGTTAAGTGAAGTTACTGTTGAGGACGATGCTGAAATTATAGAATTTTTAAAAACGCATTTCTATAATAAAGAAGAGTTTGATACGCCACCAGAAGGTTTCGATTTTAAAATTAAATTTGATACGATTGCTGGTGCAAATAGTACTCAACAATCGCTTTTTGATAGTCCGAATTTAATAACTCAAACTATTTCTGTTAATTCTGAAGATTTAGGTAGAGCTGACGATGATGAAATAATTGATCAAACATTATATACTCTTGTAGTAAGACAAGGTGTTGTAGATGGTACGCCTACAATTGGTGATTTTTCTATTCTTAGATATGAGGGTTTGTTATTAGATGGAACTCTTTTTGATGCTTCGGTCAATCAACCAATACGCTTTAACCTTTCTTCTGTGGTTAGAGGGTTTGGTAATGGTATGAAAAACTTTCAAACTGGTGAAGGTCCAATTGAAAATGGTGATGGTACTGTTAGCTATGAAGGATACGGTATAGGAGCTATTTTTATGCCTGCAGCTTTGGCATATTTCGATGCATCACCAAATACTGATGTACCTATATATTCGCCATTGATTTTTAAGGTAGATGCATTTGCATATGAGCCTGATTCAGATTTAGATGGTGATGGTGTTCCTTCTATTTTAGAAGATTTAAATGGTAACGGATATTTGAATGATGATAATACTAATGAAGAGGCAGAAGCTAATATAAGAACCTATGTTGCAAATTATTTAGATCCAGATGATGACGGTGATGGTATTTTAACAATAGATGAAATTGAATTGGATGCCGATGGTAATTTTGTTGGTTTCTTAGATACAGATGGTGACGGTACTCCTGATCATCTTGATAATGACTTATAGTATTTCATTTTAAAGCATAAAAAAACCTCTTAAGAATTCTTAAGAGGTTTTTTATTTCTTGTGGTTTTGTTTACAATGCCAAAGACAAACTTAATATCAATTGGTCTGGTCTGGTATCAATTCTACTCGGACCTAAATTTGTAATGTTGGTATTAATAAAAGATGCTTCATTATCGTTAAAACCTCTTTCGTAACGTAAATCGATACCGAATTTACCAAAGCTTACTCCGGCACCAATATTCATCCCAACAGAAAAATCATTCTCTACGTCATCAATGGTAACACCATCAAATTCGGTATCTAAAATATACTGAAAACTAGGACCTGCAAAAACATGTAACGGTCCAATTAGGTTGATGCCCAACAGTACGGGTACATCTAATTTGCTCATGTCAAAATCGGCTCCGTCATAGTCAGACTTTGTTTTGGTGTATACCAATTCTGGTCTTAAATACACCTTAGAAGCTCCGAATTTTCCGAAGACACCAACATGATATCCTACGTTTCTATCTGGATTTATTGCAGCATCACCGGCAGATTCAAAATAATCTCCATTAGCGTTGTAGTTTAATCCCCCTTTAATTCCAAATCCCGAATCACTCTGTGCTATCCCATAAAACCCAGAGAGCGCCATAAAGGCAACTAAAATTGTTTTTTTCATAATCATTGCTGTTTTGAGTGAAATAGGTATCAAATACGATACCAAATGTTCCCTTTCTCGTTATACCATCAGAACGGAGGTAAAATATCTTTATTGTTTACGAGTGTATTTGGGTTAATTTCAGTTTTATCAAGTTACAATCACCAACATCTTAGTTTATTACTTTCAGTAACATCTTTGCTTTTTATTAAGTTTTTCCCAAACACAGTTCATTATATTTGCAGCTAGATTTAGAAAATTTGAAGTTTACACTACATAATACCGATTTACAATCAAAGGCTAGGGCAGGTACGATCGTTACTGACCATGGTATCATTGAAACCCCAATTTTTATGCCGGTGGGTACGGTAGCCTCTGTAAAAGGGGTGCACCAAAAAGAATTAAAGGAAGAGGTAAACCCAGATATTATTCTTGGTAATACCTATCATTTATTTCTTCGACCTAAAACGGAGATTTTAAAGAAAGCAGGCGGACTCCATAAATTTATGGGTTGGGATAGAAATATTCTTACCGATAGTGGTGGTTACCAAGTATATTCTTTATCGGCGAATAGAAAGATAAAAGAAGAAGGAGTTAAATTTAAATCTCATATAGATGGATCTATGCATTTATTTACTCCTGAGAATGTTATGGAAATTCAGCGGGTAATTGGCGCAGATATTATCATGGCTTTTGATGAATGTACACCTTACCCTTGCGATTATAATTATGCCAAGCGCTCTATGCATATGACGCATAGGTGGTTAGATAGATGTATTAATCACCTTTCTAAAACACCTTTTGAGTATGATTATGAACAAACATTTTTTCCTATCGTACAAGGGTCTACGTATAAAGATTTAAGAAGGCAATCGGCAGAATACATTGCGAATGCCGGTGCAGAAGGTAACGCCATTGGCGGACTCTCAGTTGGTGAGCCTGCAGAAGAAATGTATGGCATGACCGAGGTGGTATGCGAGATTTTACCAGAGGACAAGCCACGTTATTTAATGGGTGTAGGTACGCCTATTAATATTCTTGAAAATATTGCTTTAGGTATTGATATGTTCGATTGTGTAATGCCTACAAGAAATGCAAGAAACGGAATGTTGTTTACGGCACATGGTACTATTAATATAAAGAACAAGAAGTGGGAAGATGATTTCTCGCCTATTGACGAAATGGGTACAACTTTCGTAGATCATGAGTATTCTAAAGCGTATTTAAGACATTTATTTGCCGCCAACGAATATTTAGGGAAACAAATAGCAACAATTCATAACTTAGGCTTTTATATGTGGTTGGTGCGCGAAGCTCGTAAACATATTATAGCAGGTGATTTTAGAACCTGGAAAGATATGATGGTTAAACAAATGGATAAAAGGCTATAATGCTATCAATAATAGATAAATACATTCTAAAGCGGTATTTAGCAACTTTTTCGTTGATGCTTTTGTTGTTTATTCCCATTGGTATCATGGTGAATTTGGCAGAGCAGATCGGTAAAATGATCGATAATGAAGCACCGTTGAATGAAATTGTAATGTATTATGTGAATTTCACTATATACATTGGTAATCTATTATTTCCTATTTTTCTATTCCTTTCCGTAATTTTCTTTACTTCTAAGTTGGCGAACAATACCGAAATTGTTGCCATATTAAGTTCAGGAGTTTCTTATGGGCGTTTTTTAAGGCCTTATTTAATAGGGGCTTCTATGGTCGCAATATTAATGTTCTTTATGACCATGTTCATTGTACCCAATGCCAGTGTAGGTTTCAATGAATTCAAATATAAATACCTAAAAAAAGGGAAGCAAGATCGGGTCACCAACAATATCTTCAATCAGCTGAATGAAACCGATTTTATTTATGTGAGTAGTTTTGATCCGGCAAGGCAGCTTGGCCATAATTTTACGTTTGAGCGTTTTAATGAGAATAATGAGCTAGATTTTAAAATATCTGCAGCTAATATTAGATGGGTCGATAAAGACTCTAGCTACCGCTTAACATCATACAAAAAGAGAACTGTTTTAGGCGATACGGCAATTATTGAAAGTAAACGTCGACTAGATACCATTTTTGCTTTTGATATAGGAGATTTGACCCCTGTATCTTATGTTGCTGAAACAAAGAACCTTTTTGAATTAGATACTTTTATTAAAGATCAAAGGAGAAAGGGAGCCTCTAATATTAATACGTATGTTTTGGTGAAGTACAAGCGTTGGGCATTGCCATTAACAGCCTTTATCTTGACGATTATTGCCGTTTCTGTTTCTTCTGTTAAAAGGCGAGGGGGTATGGGAGCTAACTTGGCATTCGGTATTTTGATTGCGTTTATATTCATATTTTTTGATAAGGTATTCGGTGTACTCGCTGAGCAATCGGGCTTTTCGCCTTTGTTAGCGGTTATTATACCTAATGTAGTATTTGGATGTCTGGCATTTTATCTACTTCAAAATGCAAAAAGATAGAGTCCTTAATTTACTACACTTACATTTCATTGTCTTCATTTGGGGCTTTACAGCGATTTTAGGAAAGTTAATTACCATAGATTCGCTACCACTTGTTTGGATTAGAATGGGGTTGGCAACTCTTTTTATCGCTATCTATATTCTCTTTGCAAAATTCAGTTTAAAAGTTTCTAAAAAAACGTTTTGGTGGTTGGTCGGTGGTGGTATCGTAGTAGCATTACACTGGGTCACTTTCTTTTTGGCAATAAAAGTATCTACTGTTTCAGTTGCACTGGCTATGATGTCTACAGGAGCTTTTTTTACAGCGTTGATGGAACCCTTTTGGTACAAACGAAAGATAATCGGTTATGAAATTCTTTTTGGCTTAATGGTCGTAGCAGGACTCTATTTGATTTTTAAAGTTGAAACGGAGTATGTATACGGAATGATAATCGCATTAATATCGGCATTTTTAGCAGCTGTTTTTTCATTGATCAATGGCAAGCTAGTACAAAACAATAAACCATCGATCATCTCTTTTTATGAATTAGGCGTGGGTATGGTTTTTTTATCTATAGTCTTATTATTTAAAGGTGATTTTAATATGTTATTGGTAACACTGCCTCAAATGGATTGGATTTACCTGATTGTTTTAGCGCTTATCTGTACGGCATATGCATTTATCGCATCGGTTAAAATTATGCGAGTTTTAACGCCATATACCGTAATGCTTACTACAAATTTAGAACCAGTATATGGTATTCTGCTGGCTTGGGTCATATTTGGGTCAGAAGAAAAAATGAAACCAATGTTTTATGTGGGAGCCTTAATTATACTCAGTACGGTCATTGCGAACGGTATTTTGAAACAAAGAGCAAATATTAAAAAAAGGGTACCCAAGATTTAGGTATTAAAGTTTTATCTTTGAGCCGCAACTAAAGAAACTTTAAAGAAATATGGAATATTTGGATTTTGAACTTCCAATTAAAGAATTGGAAGAGCAATTGGACAAGTGCATGGTAATTGGAGAGGAAAGTGATGTTGATGTTACCGAGACATGTAAACAGATTGAAAAGAAACTTACCGAAACTAGAAAAGATATCTATAAGAATCTAACTGCTTGGCAACGAGTTCAGTTATCTAGACACCCAAATAGACCTTATACATTAGACTATATAAAAGCTATTTGTGGTGATACCTTTTTGGAACTACATGGTGACCGTACCGTCAAAGATGACAAGGCCATGATCGGTGGTTTAGGTAAAATTGGTGATCAGAGCTATATGTTTATTGGTCAACAGAAAGGATATAATACTAAAACACGTCAGTATAGAAATTTTGGAATGGCCAACCCAGAAGGGTATAGAAAGGCTTTACGTTTAATGAAATCTGCCGAAAAATTCCAGGTGCCTGTAGTTTGCTTAATTGATACACCTGGTGCTTACCCAGGTATTGAGGCAGAAGAAAGAGGACAAGGAGAGGCAATTGCAAGAAACATACTTGAAATGACCCGACTAAAAGTGCCTATAATTGTTGTAATTATTGGTGAAGGTGCCTCTGGTGGTGCATTGGGTATAGGTGTTGGTGATAAGGTATTAATGCTAGAGAATACATGGTATTCTGTTATTTCACCAGAATCTTGTTCTTCAATTTTATGGAGAAGCTGGGAGTATAAAGAGAGAGCTGCCGAAGCTTTGAAATTGACAGCTACCGATATGAAAAAGTTGAAATTAATAGATGAAATCATTCGCGAACCTGCAGGTGGTGCTCATGCTAACAGACCTAAAACTTTTGAAACCGTAAAAAATAAAATTTCTTCTCATTTTGATGATTTGCAAAAGTTATCACCAAAAGAATTGGTAAATCAGCGTATGGATAAATACGCACAGATGGGCGTTTTTAACGGCTAATATACGTTTTAGGCATCTTAAAAATATACCGAGGATTTTATTCCTCGGTTTTTTTATGTTATTAACAGAAAATCGTAACTTATAAACAATCAATTGTTAGTCAATTGTGAACATCGTATTCGATGTTTTTCACGTTAACTAAAGGTTAATTGTATACTTTCGCACTATGGAGAACACGAAACCTTTTGTCGCCCGAAAGATCGACAAATCTAATATTATAAGCCTTCAAAAAGGTAAAATCCCACCGCAAGCTATTGATTTAGAAGAGGTTGTGTTGGGTGCTATGATGATAGATAAAAAAGGTGTTGATGAAGTTATCGATATATTACACCCCGATGTTTTTTATAAAGACGCTCATAGATTTATATACGAGGCTATCTTCATTCTCTTTGAAGAGTCGCAACCTATCGATTTATTAACCGTTTCGTCACAACTTAAGAAAGCAGGTAAATTAGAGGTTTGTGGAGGCGATTTTTACTTGATAAAATTGACTCAAAAAGTAGCATCATCTGCTCATATTGAGTTTCATGCACGTATTATTCTTCAGAAGTTTATTCAGCGTAGTTTGATTAAAATTTCCGGTGAAATTATTGAAGAGGCATATGATGAGGCTATCGATGTATTTGACTTATTAGATACTGCCGAAGCAAAACTATATGATGTTACCCAAGGGAACTTAAAACGTTCTGCAGAGACTGCGCAAGATTTGGTAATACAAGCCAAAAAACGAATTGAAGAGATTGCCGGTAAAGAGGGGATGAGTGGTGTCGCATCAGGATTCGATAAGCTAGATAAGCTTACTTCGGGTTGGCAACCAAGTGATTTAATTATCGTTGCTGCACGTCCTGGTATGGGTAAAACGGCTTTTACTTTATCCATGGCTAGAAATATGGCGGTAAATACAAATACACCCGTAGCATTCTTCTCATTGGAGATGTCCTCGGTACAGCTGATTACGAGATTAATTTCTTCTGAAACTGGTTTGTCTTCAGAAAAATTGAGAACCGGAAAGCTTGAAAAGCACGAGTGGGAACAACTGAATGTAAAGGTGAAAACTTTAGAAAAGGCACCTTTGTTTATTGATGACACTCCATCACTATCTATTTTCGATTTACGTGCAAAGGCAAGACGTTTGGCTTCTCAGCATGGTATAAAAATGATCATGATCGATTATTTACAGTTAATGACAGCTGGGGGTAGTCAAAAAGGTGGAAACAGGGAACAGGAAATTTCTACGATTTCTAGAAACTTAAAAGCTCTAGCAAAAGAATTGAACGTACCTGTAATTGCATTATCTCAGTTATCGCGTGCTGTTGAAACACGTGGGGGCAGTAAAAGACCTATTCTTTCGGATTTGAGGGAATCTGGAGCAATCGAGCAAGATGCCGATATTGTTTCGTTCATCTATAGACCAGAGTATTATAAGATAGAAGAATGGGATGATGAAGAGCGTACACCAACACAAGGTCAGGGTGAATTTATTGTAGCAAAACACCGTAATGGTGGTTTAGAAAATATTAGATTGAAGTTTATCGGTAACCAAGGTAAGTTCGATAACCTTGATGATTTTGATTCACCGTTCGAATTCCAATCCAAAATGAATGCAAATGAAGAGAATCCGTTTGCTACTAAAAATTTACCAAGTGCAGATGATGCTTTTGGTAGTAGTATGAATAGTAGTCCTGATCTAGATGAGGATAATGATGTACCTTTCTAAAAAAGAACTTATATATAAGTTTGAAAGTCTTCCATTAGGGAGACTTTTTTGTTTTATAGTTAACTCATTTTCGACAATTCTCATTATCTTAATTACAATAGCTTTAACGAAACCCTAATTAATGCTCCAAAGATTTTACTATATCTTTGGGTGAATACCTTGATCATATTTTATGTCTAGATTTATAACATCAGTTTTCTTTCTCTTAATTTCAGTACAGCTTCTCGCATCTTCTATTTTAATACCTATGGATGCCGATACCCAAAAAAATCACTTAAAAGCTTACGGAATTACGTATTGGGTTTTGTCAAAACAACAGAAAGTACAATGGTTATTGAATTACCGTGGTGGTTCTTTTTTATTACCAGATGGGGAAAGTATTAGAAAAGAATGTCAGATTAGAGGGGTAAGTTTTGAGATTTTATCGGATGGACAAGCAAACAGAATTTTAGATGATATTAGCAGTCCTTCCGTTAATCAGGATGCAGTAATTCTAGAAAAAGCACCAAGAATAGCTGTTTATTCACCAAAAGATAAACAACCTTGGGATGATGCAGTAACCATGGCTTTGACTTATGCTGAGATTCCATATACCACAATTTATGATGAAGAGGTTCTTGGAGATAAACTAGCTCTGTATGATTGGCTTCACTTACATCACGAAGATTTTACAGGTCAATATGGTAAGTTTTATGGTGCATATAGAGCTACACCATGGTATATTGAAGGAAAGAAAAATGCAAAGAAATTAGCTAATAAATTAGGGTTTGATAAGGTTTCCGAAGAAAAAAGAGCGGTTGCTTTGAAGATTAGAAATTATGTAATTGGTGGCGGATTCATGTTTGCCATGTGTTCTGCAACTGATAGTTTCGATATTGCTTTAGCTGCTGACGGAATTGATATAGTTGAACCCATGTTCGATGGTGATGCTTCTGACCCTAACTATCAAGCCAATTTAGATTATGGGAAAACGTTTGCATTTACAGATTTTATTCTAGAACGTAGTCCGCTGAAATATGAATTCTCTTCTATAGATATGACCAACAAGAGAGGTAACGTACCAAAAGAATCAGATTACTTTTCGTTAATGGACTTTTCAGCTAAATGGGATCCAATACCTACTATGCTATGTCAGAATCATACTTCTTTGGTAAAGGGCTTTATGGGACAAACTACTGCTTTTACACGTTCTGAAATTAAGCCGACGGTATTAGTGTTAGGGGAAAATAAGTTAAACGAAGAAGCAAGATATATTCACGGAATTAAAGGAAAAGGGTTCTTTACTTTCTACGGTGGTCACGATCCTGAAGATTACCAGCATAGGGTAGGGGACCCAAAAACAGAATTAGAGTTGCACCCGACGTCACCAGGGTATAGATTAATACTTAATAATGTATTATTTCCGGCAGCAAGAAAAAAGAAGCAAAAGACATAAATTGAATTCATGTTTCTATTGAAATAAAAAAAACCGTGATCAATACGAAAGTATTGATCACGGTTTTTTTTATAAAGTTTCTTCTTTAGATTTAGAATACTCCAATAAAGTGACTACCTGCAACATTCACCAACTCAGCACCTTTAGTTACTGCACCAGTTTCAGTTTCTACAACATAGATATTTCCATTTTGACCAACAGCGCCTTGGGTAAGGTAAATTTCGGTACCTTCAACAACAAAGCCTTGGTATTGAAATAAGTAGAAATCTGGATCATAAGGTATATCTTCAATTTTAACTGCAGTCTTGGCATTTAGATCTACTAGGGCGAAAAAGCCTTGTGGACCTGCAACACCTTCTGCAGAACCATCATGACGGTATGCTAATACGGCTTTTCCATTAGCAGCCGGTCTCCAGGCAAGAATATATGCTCCCTCAACCCCTAAAGCGTCGTCTAAATTGAAATCGTATGTATCGTCATATTCATTATCTGAATCAATTTTTAGAATATAAGAACCTTCTGGATCACTTTGGTTTGCTTGGTAAACACTACCGTTGTATTCAAATGAATTGATACTACGGTATCCGTTCGTATTTCCATGACCAACAGTAGAAGTAATAACCGACGGATTCAATAAAGATGGGTAGTCTAATATGATGGTTTTAGAACCTAATATCTCAAAATCAGAATCACTTTCAGCGGTTGCAGGATCAACTTTGTTCAAACGAGCACCTATATATAACTTATCTCCTGCAGCATTTAAAGTTGGCATGTCAATTCTAGAAATATAGTAGCCTGCAGCTTCTTCTTCAGCAGATAAAGGTACGCTGTGCTCTTGGAATTCTTTTATAGATGAATTAACCAAATCTAAAGTTACTACACCAATAGTAGCCTCAGTACGAGTGTATGCATCATTCTCGTCAAATTCATTTTCATTGTTTACATAAACAGCGGCACCAGTTTGATCACCATCAAATAATTTTATCCATCTTGGGGCTGTACCCACGTAAGGTGCAATACTAACTTCTGAACCTGACGGAGTAAAAGTTTGTCCACCTTCTACAGTATATTTCGTATAGTTACCACCAGTATCACCAGCATAACTAATATTGAAAATGGTTTTACCATCTTCAGAAGATTGTAATCTAGCCGTTCTATTAGAAGGTGCTATAAATCCGTTTTCAAAAGGCTCAATAGAAACAGTTGGGTTTTTTGCATCCTCACTTGTAACAGAATATATTAAAGTTCCGCCATTACCATCACCTGGATCTTCTCCCATTTTAGCAGCGGCTACAGTTATCCATCTGGGTTCTACTGGCTCTTCTGTTTCCGGTTCTTCAGTATCTGGTTCTGGTGTAACAACAGTATCGTCTTCATTACTACAAGCGGTCATAAGACCAGCCGTGAATATAATTGCAGCAAAGGTTTTAAGATTTAGAAACGTTCTTTTCATTTTTAGTTTTAATTAAAAGATTAAAATTTATTAATTGCGTAATTTAATTTTAGGTAAAAAGCTCTTCCTGGTTTTTGTACAGAAAGGTTATCGTAAACGGGTTCGTCGAATATATTTTTAATATCAAAACTTACTATAAACCTGTTATTTGGAAATGCATAGCTAAGTCCGAAATCTTGTGAAATCTGTTGGGGTACAGAAAAAAATTCATTGCCAACAGTATTGCTGCCTTGCGCGGTCAAGAATGAAAATTCATCAGTGAAGTATAAATTGTAAAAAGCGTTAAGCCTAGATTTCTTTTGAATTAAATCTTTGAAGGAATAACGTAAGCCACCGTTCATGGTAAAAAATGGCGTGTTAGGCACATCGATTTCTAT
The DNA here is from genome assembly GCF_004364175.1 of Maribacter caenipelagi. Lineage (GTDB taxonomy): Bacteria > Bacteroidota > Bacteroidia > Flavobacteriales > Flavobacteriaceae > Maribacter > Maribacter caenipelagi. The sequence goes on from NZ_SNZW01000013.1 coordinate 676,151, forward strand.
TCCTTGGTTTTCAATTTTAAGATCATATCGAGAAATGTTGAAGTTCAAACCAAAATTGTTATCGTAAGAGTAATTTAGTTGAGCATCAAAACCTTTAGAAGTGCCACTGCCTTGGTTTACATATACAATTAATTCGTCATCAACATTTAAAGAAGTTTCAATAGGTAGACCAATTCTGTCTTTTATGTTACGGGTAAAAACATTGGTAGATATCGTAAAATCATGTTTTTTAATATTGAAATTTCCAAACCTGAAGCCTAAGTTGAAATTCTCACTACTTTCAGGATCAATACTTGAATTGGCTACAACATTGTCTCCGTCATTTCCGAAAATCTCAGTTTCGTCTGGTAATCTAATTGCTTTTTCTGCGGATGCTAATAGGGTGATATTGGGTACGATTTCGTAGGAAGCAGCAAAACCATAACCATCATAATTTTTATTGCTACTTACTATTTCGTCTACTATAACATCATTTCCGTTTTCATCGGTTTCTATTGCGGGGTCAACACTTGTTGTTTTTTGCTGATAATGCTTGCCAAATAAACTTGTTTTTAATTTTTCGTCAAAAGCAGTTAATTCGTAGGTTAAAGAGTATATGTTCTTTTTTAAATCTCTTGTACCTAAAAAAGTGTTTTCTAATACAGATTGTAAAGGATCGCTATCCTCTCTGTCGATACCACTATATACATGGTTTGCAGATATTTTATGATGATTATTTATGGCATATGAAACCCCTGTTCTAATAGAAGCTACGTTTCTTTTGATTTTAGCTAAAGTAGGACCGCCTTCTTGTTGTGAGCGCCATGTGTATTGATATTCATCTCCTCTAAAGTCGATAGCACGTTCACCGGTCCAACTATATGCCCAAGAGACGGTATCGTTAACCACACGGTTTCTTTTTCCATATAAACCGTTTACGTTTACATCAAGCCCTTTGGTAAATAAATCTTTCTTTTGGTAAGTTAAGCTACCTAGTAGGGCGTCAGATTCTAAAAATCTATCTTTATATGGCGTTATGGTCATAAATGCACCATGCTGTACTTCTTTATAGTCATCTGACCCAGTGATTCCAACAAAGAATTGATCTGCCCATTTTACATCTGTATATCCTATTTCAGCTTTTCCTCCAGTTGATCGGTAAGCATCATTGAACCTTCTTGCGGTAATTGGTGTTTGAACTCCTCCGAGTCCGGTTACAACGACACTTCTGCCAGATACTTTATAATCGTTGTCAGAGTAGTTGTGAAAAAGAGATGCCTTAACTGTTAATCCTGATTTATCAAAACGATATAAGCCATTTACACTAGCTTGAACCGTATTGAATGACCCATAAGACACAGATGCATTAAAATTTGTTTTTGCATCATTATGCAATACTATGTTAATAGCCCCGCCTAAGGCATCGTCCGCTAAATAGCCAGGCACCACTCCTTTATAAACTTCAATGTTTTTAATCATAGATGGTGGTATGCTATTTAGGTTGAATGAATTACCGTAAGTTGAAATCGGAATACCATCTATAAATATGCGTACCGAGTTACCAGATAATCCATTTAAACTATAGGTAACATCTGAGCCTAATCCGCCATTTTGACGAATTTTTACTCCAACGGTAGTATTCAGTAATTCGTTGGTTTGTATGTTTCTTAGGCTAGCTTCTTCTGTTTTTATTGCACTAACAGCAAAACCTTTTGTTTCTAGTTTTGTCTCTTTCGATTTACCGTTGATAGTAACTTCATCTAAATTCTCCGTTGATTCTTGTAGAGTGAAATTGAGACTGACTCTACTATTACGGTCAGATATTTCAAAAGGTACCGACCGTGTGCCATAACCAACAAATGAAACTACCAGGTTGTATTTTCCTTTTGGAACCTTATTGATGGAGTAGAAACCATTTTCATCAGTAAGAACACCAAGTTTTGATCTTTCAACTAATACACTTGCAAAAGGTAAAGGATCGCCAGATGTGTCTTGTACTGTACCTGAAACAGTACCTAGAATTTGCTGCCCTTGAACAAATATGTACATAAAGAAAAGTACAGCAGTAAAGAATTTTTTCATTTGTTTTAAAATAGCTACTAATCTTTATTAAGATTTAGTCTAAATAAATTAGTTTTGCAAATCTAAAGCAGGAATGAGAAGGCAAGTACCGAGAAAGGAATTTAAACATACGCAAAAGGAAGTATTGAAATATGGGAGGAAAAGCATATGAATAGCGAGTTGTTACGAAAAGAATTACGGGTAGATGAACTGTTTAAAAACGGATTTATTGATAACTCTGTCCAGTTCAATGAAGTAGAAGTAACCACAAAGGATAATAATTCTTTTATTAGGGGTGCAGATTTTTCTAATACCCAGGCTATTCATCAGTTCGATTCTGAAATTAGTGTAACCAGTGACGAACATTTAATAAAACTTCATTTTTCTTTGGAGGGTACTTATTGCTATCAACCGTTAAGGCATATTAAATATTTAGTTCAAATTCCAGAAAATCACTGCAATATGTTTTACTACCCAACAACCGAGGGTAGAGATATATTTTTTAAGGGAAATGCTAAGCTATTTGAGATCTATGTAAAGCCTAGTTTATTACAAAACTTATTGGGAACGGAATTTGAAAGTTCATTTGAAAAACTAAAAGCAGCAATATCTAACTCAAACTCATTTGTATTGTGGGATAAGAGTAAGTTCATTCCTCCTCAAATTCGAAGCAAAATAAATGAAATAATACAATGCCCTTATAAAGGAGAGATTAGAAAAACATATTTAGAAAGTAAATTGACGGTTTTAATGATAGATTTTCTTTTGGGTAGGCAAACTTCAAAGCTTTCTAAGACCAATATTAAATTGTTGAACTCAGATTATTTGGCAATTGTAAAAGTAGAAGCCCATATAAGAAATAACCTGAAAGAGCCATTGAAAATTCTAGATTTAGCCAATATAGCGGGTTTCAATGCTACCAAGTTGAAAAGAGATTTTAAAAAAATATATGGGGTAACAGTTTTTAAATATATTACAGCATTACGAATGGAAGTTGCTAAAAGTTTAATTACCCAAGATGGGGCTACCATTGCTTATGCAGCATACGAAGTAGGTTATGCAAATCCGCAGCACTTCACCACAGCTTTTAAAAGAACTATGGGTTATGTGCCAAGTGAGTTAAAACCTGCAGTGCAGTAATTAATTATGATGACTTTATTTGATTAACATTTTTAATATATGCTCTACACCATTTTCATCATTACTCAATGTGCTATATTTTGCAATTTTTTTTACATTTGGATGAGCGTTTTCCATAGCAAACCCGAAATCAGATAAGGCAAGCATTTCTATGTCGTTGTTATAATCTCCAAAGACCATTACTTCATTAGATGTCAAATTATAACTTTCCATAACCTTAGTTAATGCATAGCCTTTGTGTGCATTTATATTAGAAATATCTAACCAGTTTTCGCCAGAAACCTTTACTTTTAAATCACCCTCGAAGTGTTTTACAAAAGGATAAATATGTTTCTCAGAACTTTCAAAATGGTAAATGGCAATTTTGATTACTTCAGAATTGAAAGCTGAAAGGTCATCTATAATTTCAAATTTGGTATAATATTCAGCTAGCTTGCTTACAAATTCATTTGACTGACCGGTTAAATAAGCTTGATGTTTGCCGCAAAGCACTGGGTGAATGTTAGGTATTTCTTTTAAAGTTTTTAAAATATCATGTACATGGTTTTTATCTAAGGGTGTAACCAGAATTTCAGTATTCTGTTTCATGGCAAAGCCTCCGTTTTCTGCTATGACTATTATATCATCTTTTATAGCGGCTAATTTATCTATAATACTATTGTACTGTCTACCGCTCGCTGCTACAAAGGTGATGCCTTGAGATTTCAAATCTTTAAAAATGTCAAAGAATTGTTCGCTAACTTGGTGATCAGAGTTTAGAAGTGTCCCGTCCATATCTGAAACAACCATTTTAATCTTTGATAAATTCATGTAATTGTATTTTACTACAAAGATATTTCAACCAAGTTTACCAATGTGGCTAAAAAGTAAAGTTTTACCTTTATTTAATAATATATAGAGTATGAAATTATTTCAAAATGAAATCACATTACCATCTTACCCAAGAGGGTTTCATATAATCACGGGTCTTGTCGTTAAAAGTATCCCTGAAATCAAGCAAATACATACGGGCTTTTTACAAGTATTTATCAAGCATACATCTGCTAGCCTAACCATTAACGAGAACGCTGACCCAACGGTTAGAGAAGATTTTGAATCTCATATTAATGTATTAGTTCCTGAAAATGCTCCGTATTACAAACATTATTATGAAGGGTCAGACGATATGCCTGCACATATTAAGGCATCAATAATGGGTGCTTCGGTACAAATACCAGTAACCAAAGGTAAATTGAATATGGGTATCTGGCAGGGAATTTATCTTTGTGAGCATAGAAATTATGCGTCTGGTAGAAATATAGTTTTGACATTGTGGGGAAATTGATTTTTGACTAACTTGAAGTTAAGCAAAAGGAATATGACAACTGAAGAATCTATTTTAAATAAAATTCAAATACTAATTACCAATCATTTCCAAACACCTGAGATGGCCTTTAATTTTTTTGATAGAGATAATGATCAGAAGCTTACCAAGGCAGAAATTGTTAAGCTTCTGAAAGAAGCAGAAATAAGCGGTTTCATTAGAGGTATTGTATCTTCAAAGCTAATTGAAGGTTATGATCGCAATGGCGATGAACTAATAGACTGGGAAGAATTTAAAGCGGCAATATCTAAAATTAAAAAATCCGATTCGTAAGAATCGGATTTTTCAAAAAGTGAGATTGTTATTAATTTATTTTACCTGATCTACAACTGCCTTAAAGGCATCTGGGTGATTCATTGCTAAATCTGCAAGAACTTTTCTGTTCAGTTCTATATTTTCAGCTTTTACTTTTCCCATAAATTGAGAGTAGGACATTCCGTGTTGTCTGGCACCTGCGTTAATACGGGTAATCCACAATGAACGAAAAGTTCTTTTCTTGTTTCTACGGTCTCTGTAAGCATATAACATTGCTTTTTCAACCGCATTTTTGGCTACTGTCCAAACGTTTTTACGTCTTCCAAAGTAACCTTTGGCTTGCTTCATTACCTTTTTTCTTCTGGCTCTTGAAGCTACTGCATTTACTGATCTTGGCATTTTTTTTCTAATTTTTTGTAGTAGGCGTCCTTTTAATTTAAGGAACTTTTAAAGCCTAACTCCATGGTTAATAATTTTACCGGTTAAAGAGTTGGTTACTTTAAACGTAATTGCTCTTTAATACTGTTAACATCTGCTTGATGAACTAAACCATCATGTGTTAACTTAAGCTTACGCTTTTTAGATTTTTTAGTCAAAATATGACTCTTAAAAGCGTGCTTTCTTTTAATTTTACCTGTACCTGTAAGCTTAAAACGCTTCTTAGCACTGGATTTTGTTTTTTGTTTAGGCATTTTCTCCTAGTTTATATATTAATCTCACTTTGCATGCTAAACGCTGCCCACAATTGTAAGCAGCGTTTAGTATATTATAAATACAAATCGGTCGCAATGTTTAACCGAAGTATTGTTTTATTTTCCTTTAGTTTTAGGCGCAATGAACATTGTCATACGCTTTCCTTCTAATTTAGGCATCTGTTCTACTTTTCCTAATTCTTCCAATTCAGAAGCTAATTTCAATAATAGAATTTCACCCTGATCTTTATAGACAATAGAACGACCTTTGAAAAATACGTACGCTTTTAATTTAGCTCCTTCTTTAAGGAACTTTTCAGCGTGTTTCTTTTTAAAGTCATAATCATGATCATCTGTATTAGGACCAAATCTTATTTCTTTAACAACAACCTTAGAAGCTTTCGCTTTCATGGCCTTGTCTCTTTTCTTCTGCTCGTATAAAAACTTTTTATACTCCATTATTTTACAAACAGGAGGGTCAGCCTTTGGGGATATCTCCACCAAATCCAAACCTAATTCTTCTGCTTTTTCAAGAGCCTGAGGAAAAGGATATACACCTACTTCAACATTGTCACCTACCAACCTAACTTTTGGGGCTGTTATCTTTTCATTGATATTATGGGGATTCTTATTTTCCCTTCTAGGTTGTGGTCTAAATCTTTTACGTATTGCTATGACTAAATAATTTTAATTAAACTTTTATTCTTTAAACGTCTTTAAGGTACTATTTATTTCTTTGTTGACCAAGTCTGTAAACATAGTTACGTCAATCGCTCCTAAGTCTTCACCACCATGCTTACGCACAGAAATGGTGTTTGCAACTTCATCATTGTCCCCTACAATCAGCATAAATGGAACTTTACTCATTTCTGCCTCACGTATTTTCTTGCCAATAGTCTCGTTTCTACTATCTATAAGGGCGCGAATTTCGTTATTTTCTAGGGATTTTAAAACTTTTTGAGCATATTTTTCATGTTTTTCGCTAACAGGAAGAATAATAGCTTGTTCAGGGGTCAACCATAAAGGGAAATTACCACCCGTGTGCTCTATTAATAATGCAATAAAACGTTCCATACTTCCAAATGGGGCACGATGAATCATTACTGGTCTGTGAAGTTCATTATCACTGCCTTTATAGGTTAAATCGAACCTTTCCGGTAAGTTATAATCTACCTGAATTGTACCTAATTGCCATTGTCTGCCTAAAGCGTCTTTTACCATGAAATCTAGCTTAGGTCCATAAAAAGCGGCTTCACCACTTTCTATTACATAATTAAGTCCTTTTTCCTTAGCAGCATTTATAATTGCTTGTTCTGCTTTTTCCCAATTTTCTACTGATCCAATATATTTTTCTGGCGTATCTAAATCACGTACCGATACCTGAGCGGTGAAATCATCAAAGCCTAATGATCCAAGTACATATAATGATAGGTCTATAACTTCTTTAAATTCCTCGTCCAATTGATCTGGCGTACAAAAGATATGTGCATCATCTTGAGTAAACCCTCTAACTCTGGTTAGTCCATGTAATTCTCCACTTTGCTCATATCTATATACAGTACCAAATTCAGCAAACCTTTTAGGAAGTTCTTTATAGCTAAATGGTTTGGAGTTGTAAATTTCGCAGTGATGCGGACAGTTCATTGGTTTTAATAAAAACTCCTCATCTTCCTTTGGTGTATGAATAGGTTGAAAGCTATCTGCACCATATTTTTCATAATGGCCAGAGGTAACATAAAGTTCTTTTTGACCAATATGAGGTGTAACCACCATTTCGTAACCAGCTTTCTTTTGTGCCTTTTTTAGGAATTGCTCTAAACGTTCTCTTAGTGCGGCGCCTTTAGGTAACCATAGTGGTAAACCTTGTCCAACCTTTTGAGAGAAAGTAAATAGCTCTAATTCTTTACCTAATTTTCTATGATCACGTTGCTTTGCTTCTTCTAAAAGTGCTAAATATTCTGTAAGCTCTTTTTGTTTCGGAAACGATATACCATATATACGGGTAAGTTGCGGATTGTTTTCGTTCCCTCTCCAATACGCTCCGGCAACACTTAATATCTTAATTGCTTTTACAATTCCGGTATTTGGTATATGGCCACCACGACATAAATCTGTAAAGCTGTCATGATCACAAAATGTAATAGTACCGTCTTCAAGGTTTTCTATCAATTCTACTTTATACTCATTACCTTGATTTTTGTAAAAATCAAGAGCTTCTGCTTTTGAAACAGCTCTCATTTTATAATCATGCTTCCCTCTTGCAATTTCTATAGCTTTCTTTTCGATGGATGGAAAGTCTTTGTCAGAAATAGAACCTGTAGGAAGTTCAATGTCATAATAGAATCCATTTTCAATAGCAGGCCCTATAGTTAATTTAACACCAGGATAAAGTTCTTCTATAGCCTGTGCTACAATATGTGAAGTAGAATGCCAAAATGCGGTTTTACCTTCCTTGTCGTTCCAAGTATATAAAATTAAGCTACCATCGGTTTCTAATGGCGTTACAGTTTCAATAGTAGTATTGTTGAATTTTGCTGAAATAATATTCCGAGCTAATCCTTCGCTTATGCTCTTGGCAACCTCCATAGGGGTTGTTCCTTTTTCAAATTCTTTAACCGATCCGTCCGGAAGTGTAATTTTAATCATTTGCTGTACATATTATAGGGTGCCAAAGATAATAGGAACTATTCACGTCCGCAATAGATTCATACTATAATGTAAGGGATACATATAGTACTGGTTTGTTTGTTGTTGGTATAGCTTAATATAATGTCAGTTTTGGAGGTCTATTCTTTTAGTATATTTGAGTTTATGAGTAGTTTTTATGGTAAAATTCAATGCGTTTATGATGCGCTATATTGTTAAAGTGTTATTTATTAGGATGTTGCATCTTGATGTAAATTTTTCTTTAATTTTATTTTTAAAAATGGTTGTGATATTAAGAATAGTGTGTACATTTGCACCCCGCAAACGAGGAAGATTGATTCGGAATCGGGGTTTGGGAAAAGGTTCATATAGATGTTGTTTTGTATTGGCGAAAAAAAGAAAAAATAATTTTTTTCGATAAAAGTTGCCAGGTTAAAAAACAGTTGTATATTTGCAGCCGCTTAGGGAAACACCTAAGTGAAACGAGGCCGGGGAATGGAGAGATTTCAGGTTAAGTGGATAGAAGTTCATTGAAATATTGTGGAGATAAGAATCGAGAATAGGTGAGGACCTG
>NZ_SNZW01000014.1 GCF_004364175.1 Maribacter caenipelagi
CAAGGCATAGCATCTGAATTTTGGTTTCAAATGCAACTTAAAAAGTGTAAACGATGTTTCTATAACTCTGTAAAGGATGTTTGTATATCGTACCATATTAAACACAACGGTTGGGCTAAGCGTAGTGCGGTGGTAAGGAAACCTTTCCTGTCCGTCTGCCGACGTAGCTAAAGCTTATTGTTTTGCTTTATTTTTTCTTGTTCAAAGCTAAATCCATAAGATTTAGAGACTTTATAAATATACACAGACCTTTCGGTTTATCCCTAAAGTCTGCATTACGTTTAGGTTCCGTTGTAAAACGTTTTTATTCCGATTCGTACTTTATATGATTTAAAACTCTTTCGTGTATTCTATGAACTATGAAATTAGACCAGCCTTTCCAATATATTTCAGGATAAATATCCACCTTGTACCAGGTCGTACCTTCTAGTTCCGTTTTATTTTTAGATATTTTGGTTAATTTGAATTGTCCCTTATAGGATTTAAAATATCCATCTAAATGTGGAGGATGAACATTCCAAAATGGATTTAATTCGTTCATAGGAATTGGCTGCTCCTGAACATCAAATTGTAATAAATTTGGTTCATTCCATGTTGTAATTGGCTCTATGAAACTGCCGGTAGTGAAATTGCAATATCTAATTGCTCCGACACCCTTTCCTACGATAGTGGCGTCAGTTGGATAAGCTATTCCAGTGGTGAAAATCCAATCAGTAGGTTCGTTAATTTTATCAAATGTGACTACGTTTTTCCATACTGCCTCAATTGGAGCGTTTACAATTATTTTAGTCCGTACGGGTATTAAGTCTTTCGGCTTGTTATTATAATCGAAACCGGTGAACCCAAGCGATAGTAAAACTAATATAATAGTTGTGTTTTTTGAGTTCATAAAATTTGAGCCAGTGCTTTTATATCCGATATATGATCCTAGCCAAACAGCAAGGGCAAGAAGAGGACTTGCCATTAGTAAACATATAATACCTTCAATTGCAAAAACTAAGAGAACCAGACATGCAATCCCTAAGGCGGCAAAGCTTAATCTGTAAGCCATACTTTTAGTTATAGTAATTTTCTTTCCAGAAATATAAGGAGGTAAAAAACCAATTAAAAAAGGAATAAAGAGAAAAACACTCCACCCATAATCTCCAAGGTAGTTGATTGAAACATAGCCTAAAATTTGAATTAGAACAAGAGTTATTAAAATGGAAATCAGGTGAATTTTATTCAATCTTAAAATGTTTAAAAACGGTTTTGTAGATGGCTCGTAGCATGCAAATTAGAAAATTTGGCGACTTTCCAAATATGCCTTAACTTTAACTAATCAACTAATCAACTAATCAACTAATTAGCTATGAGCTATATACGTAATTGTAGCACTTTTTTATCGCGCAATTTTTACTATTCCGTCATGATTTCTTTCTGAAAGTTCCGAAATAAACTTCCTTTCTCCTCCGATTGTTGTGAACGCTAAATCATAATCGGTATTCACAACCCAATTTTTTTCTTTTGGGTAAATCAGACTTGGTGTTAATCTCAAATTGTCAATTTCAAATAATTTTGGAAGTTCACTTATTTTACCACTGTAAATCAAATCTTTTTCCCAGTTTTTCGTGGCAAGAAAAGTATAAAATAGTTCAATTTCTTGATTTCCATATAATTCTAATACTATTTCTACTAAACTAATTAAATGTTCTTTATCCATTAATCCTTCGACAGGATACAATTCGTTATTTAGTTGCTTGTCATATGAGTGAGTATGATTAATACTATCCATAATGGCTTTATTCAAATCATACCCTCGATATTTTCTTTCGTGAAAATCTTTCCAAGTTACACGAGAAAAATCATCTTCGGGAAATTCTTCATTTGATAACTCTCGAACTACAATTTTATCTTTTGGTATTTTATTATTAATCCAGAATGAGTGTAAAGCAATTGCATATTCTTGATAATTATTTGGTAATGTTAATTGAAGGAAAAATTCAGACGGATTTTGTTCACGCAATTTTAAATCATATTCTTTTTGTTCTCCAACAATAGTTGCAAAATGTTCAATCCAATCTTCTATGTCTTTTTCTATTAGTTCCAAAGTTTTTCTTAAATGTGCTACAACAATTGCAAATATTCCATCTATAAAAGTAATCTAATTCCCACCCACATAAAAAAAGACCTATCAACAGTTATTAACAGGTATTTGTGGTATGTAAACTAAGAAATAATGCTTACCATCACACTATGAAAAACTTCTCTAATGAGGTGTAGTTTTTGTTCATCCAAACCATGGGAGCACTGTTGTTTTCTAAGCGTTCCGTAATAGCAATGGTAACTTCTTGGTGTGTGAGCCACTCAACATCGTCTTCAGGGTCTACTACCCATTCACCCTTCGTGGGAATATAAAAATGATGTGGCGTAAAGTCAGCCGTAAGAAACTCCGCCATCCGTAACCAAAAGCCCACAATGCAATTTGGGTTTACTTGAGAAATGGGCAATGGAGCGCTTTTATAAGGTTTAAAGAGTTGGGCTTTATAGCATACCTTTTGCGCTATGGTAGCGGTGTCTATTCCTTTTTCCAACAATACCGAACGCCCAACGGGCGTATGCAGTAATGAAAACTGGTTGTTCTTTATCTTTTCTAGCTTGGTGTAAAAAGAATCACGCCGGTTGGGTCCGATCAGTTGATGTATGGGTTCTTTTATTTCGGTGTCAATAATGTAGAATTTATAAGTGAGTTCTACATGTATCAGCTGCTGTGTGGCGGTTTCTTGAACAATAAAATCTATTTCACCAATGGTCTGTTTTTCTTCCCGTATCGGTAAATTATGCAATAGCACTTTATACTCCGCACTTGCATCTAACAACTGCTTGCACACATATTCCATCCGATGTCCCAACCGCAATTTCTCAGGAATAGATCGTGGCACAAAACCGTCTATCACCATCTCCGGAAACTGAAACTGAGGCACACCAAACTGCACACCTTCCCATAACGGCGGAGTACTTAAAAAGCCTTGTATCTGTTTGATTAATGTTTGTTGCTGGTTGATGGTTTATCTTTTTAGTTGTTGGTTGTCGGTTGTTGGTGTTTTGTTTTTCGCTAATCGCTAATCGCTAATCGCTAATCGTTGTTCGTTGTTAGTTAATAGTGTTTGTTGAAATATCAATACTGCATACTGATACTGTCTACTGATACTGTCTACTGAATACTGAAAACTGATACTGTTAACTGATACTGCCTACTGAAACTGCATACTGATTATTGCTAATTGTTTATTGTTATTTGTCTCCCGTAGTCGAAGTTACTTCATTTAAACGTCATTGCGAGCATAGCGCGGCAATCTGTAGCTTAGGTACACGAAACAAACAGATTGCTTCGTCGCCAAAATGCTCCTCGCAAAGACGAATATTTTTGCGAAATGCGCTAATCGTTATTCGTTAATCGTTGTTCGTTAATAGTGTTTGTTGAAATATCAATACTGTTACTGAATACTGAAAACTGATACTGCCAACTAATAATTGTTTATTACCAATTATACTCCGTAGCCGAAGTTGCTTCCTTGAAACACTAAGCGCCACGCGAAAAGCGCACAGCGTATTGCGTACAGCGTCCAACTCAACACGAACAACGAACAACGAACAACGAACAACCATCAACGGTCAACCGACAACAGTCAACCAACAACCAACAACCAACAACCAAACTTAAACAACAACGTTAACATTTCCCAAAAGCCGTGGGCATCCAGCGTAAAAGTGTTAATTTTATAGTATGGCTATGAATATAAGAAAGGGGTTCCGCTTTGAAACTTACGAAGCACCCGAACAATCTATTTTTGATAAGCTATTTGATATTTTTCAAGAGCTAATTACACATACTTCTGGTGATTTTGACGAAGCGATCGATTGGTTACGCGAGCTGGACAAGGAATATGAATTGACGACCGAAGACTATACCATTGACGATTTTATAGAAGACCTTAAGGCAAAAGGTTACATACGCGAAGAGTTTAAAGATGGCGGTGGTAATGGTGAAGATGGGGAAGAAGGTTCTGGCGGTGGTGATATCTCCATTACCGCGAAAATGGAACGTATCATCCGTCAGCGTGCATTAGACCAAATTTTTGGAAAACTTAAACGTAGTGGTGCCGGTAATCATAAAACAGGTAAATCAGGACAAGGAGATGAGCATACGGGCGACCTTAGGGAATACCGTTACGGCGATGGTCTAGAAAACATATCTATGACCGAGAGTCTTAAAAACGCTCAAATTAATCACGGTGTGGGCAGTTTTCATTTAAGTGAAAATGACTTGGTTGTTGAAGATACCCAGCATAAAGCACAAATGAGTACCATACTTATGATCGATATTAGTCATAGTATGATCTTGTACGGAGAGGATCGTATTACGCCCGCTAAAAAAGTTGCCATGGCGCTGGCAGAGTTGATTACCACCAGGTACCCAAAAGATACTTTAGATATTTTGGTATTCGGTAACGATGCCTGGCCTATACCTATTAAAGATCTACCATATTTAAAGGTTGGTCCGTATCACACCAATACCGTTGCAGGTTTGCAATTGGCAATGGATATGCTCCGTAGAAAACGAAATACCAATAAGCAGATTTTTATGATTACCGATGGTAAGCCAAGTTGTTTGCGCATGCCAGACGGTACGTATTATAAGAATAGTGTGGGACTAGACGATTTTATAGTAGAGAAATGCTATAATATGGCGCGCCAGGCTCGTAAGTTGCATATTCCCATTACGACATTTATGATTGCCCAAGACCCGTATTTGATGCAGTTTATTCGCCATTTTACAGAGGCTAATAAAGGCAAGGCATTCTTTACAGGATTAAAAGGTTTAGGCGAAATGATATTTGAGGATTACGAAGCAAATAGAAAAAAAAGATTGAAATAAGACTAAAAGATGACATCTTATAAAAGACCTTGGTATAAGTTGAAAAGGACATGGATAATGCTATTCTTTTTAGTTTTTGTAGGTTTATTGGTTTCAACATTAACCCCGGAATTGTCTCGTAATATTTCTTATTTAACGAAGGCATATTCAGAGCCAGAAATATGCGAAGATGCTCTAGAAATTGCAAAAAAGGATTCTACAGTTTTAAAATTGCTTGGTAACTTAGAACCTTTAGGTTCTTTAGATTTGTTAAATGGTTCTGTAGGTTATTCACAGTCTGGTGATTCTGTCGGAATTACTATAGATGTTAGAGGAGATAAACCAATAAATAATATAAGATCAAAAATGGATGTTTTGGCTGAAAATATAAACGATAAATGGGAATACATTTCCATAAACATCCGAATAAAGAAACCGGACGAGTTAAAACAAACTATTGCTATTTTAAAGAAATAAATTTTTATGAAATTAGATTATAAAAACATACATACACTTGGGGAGTTAAAAGCTGCCGGATACCAAACCAAAAGTGTAAAAGATGAGTTGCGAGACAATCTTGTAGAAAAAATTAAAAAGGGCGAAGATGCCTTTACAGGTGTTTGGGGCTATGAAGACTCGGTAATTCCAGAGTTGGAACGGGCTATTCTTTCTCGTCATAACATTAATTTATTGGGACTTCGTGGTCAGGCAAAAACTCGTTTGGCGCATTTAATGGTCAATTTATTGGATGAATATATTCCCGTTGTAGAGGGTTCAGAAATCAATGACGACCCTATGAAGCCCATGTCCAGATTTGCCATGGAATTGATCAAGGAAAAAGGCGATGACACTCCCATAATTTGGATGCATAAAGATGAGCGTTTTGCAGAAAAACTAGCAACACCCGATGTTACCGTAGCAGATTTAATTGGTGATGTAGATCCTATAAAAGCAGCAAACCTAAAATTGTCATATGCAGATGACAGGGTAATTCATTTCGGAATGATACCTCGTGCGAACCGTTGCATTTTTGTGATTAATGAACTGCCCGATTTGCAGGCACGTATTCAGGTTTCTTTATTCAATATTTTGGAGGAAGGAGATATTCAAATCCGCGGATTTAAACTGAGATTACCTTTGGATATTCAGTTCGTATTTACGGCTAACCCAGAAGATTATACCAATAGAGGGAGTATCGTTACTCCACTAAAAGATAGAATTGGGTCGCAAATCTTAACGCATTACCCAGATGATATTGAAATTGCCCGCAAGATTACCGAGCAAGAGGCAAAGTTAGATTCTAGACAAACTGATGCTGTTTATGTTCCGGATTTAGCAAAGGATCTGTTAGAGCAAATTATATTTGAAGCTCGTGAAAGTGAGTATGTAGATGCTAAAAGTGGTGTGAGTGCACGTACCAGTATTACTGCTTTTGAAAACTTATTAAGTACTGCAGAGCGTAGATCTTTATTGAACGGTGGAAATAATACCATGGTTCGTTTAAGTGATTTCTTGGGGATTATACCTGCAATTACCGGTAAGATAGAATTGGTGTATGAAGGAGAGCAGGAGGGAGCGGACGGCGTTGCGGCAATTTTAATTGATGATGCTGTAAAATCATTGTTCCCAAAGTATTTTCCCAAAATAAATAAACTAGAGCGTAAAGATGAAGAAACCGTTTATGACGAGCTGTTGCATTGGTTTTTTCAAGGTGAAGGTATTGAGCTAATGGACGATTTTACGGATGAAGAGTACAAACGTGCTCTAGATAGCATACCAGCATTAAATCAGTTGTTAAAAGACCATCAGCCAGATTATGATACTAAAGATGTATACTTCTTAAAAGAATTGTTGTTATGGGGATTGGTCTCCTACAAAAAATTAAATAAGCAACGTTTTACAGATGGTTTTGAATTTAAAGACCTCTACAGTAGTTTCTTAAAAGATATCTAGAATCAAAAAAGCCCTATTCATTACGAATAGGGCTTTCTCTTTTTCACAGCAATATTTAAATTCATGGCAATTGATAAGCGGGCAATTTGAAAATAAAGGAACTACCTTTATATGGTTTGCTTAATACTACGATGGTGGTATCATGTAAATCCATTATTTTTTTTACAATTGCCAAGCCAAGACCTAGCCCTTGCTTTTGAGTGTTCTTATTTACTTGTTTGTATCTGTCAAATATAAATGGTTGATCGTTCACTGGTATACCGTTACCGGTATCTGTTATATTGATTTCAATTTGTTTACCCATTTTTACTAGGCTTAACCTAACCTTACCATTTGGTTCTGTATACTTTATAGCATTTTCAATTAGATTCTGTAGTGCTCTTTCAACCAGACCTATATCTGCATATACCATATAGTTCTCTTCAGGATTTTCTAATTGAAGGTGTATTTGTTTTTGTTCTGCAAGCAGCCTGAATTTGGCAATAAGGTCATGAGAAAGTTCCGTAATTGAGAATGGCTCTTTTATAGGGGTAACCTGTTCAGCTTCTAATTTAGAGTACTCAAATAACTGATTGATCAGACTTGAGAGCTTATCAATATTGTTATGTGTAATTTGTAAATATTCTTCTTTTTGACTTTCTGTAAGCGTATCTTTCTTAATCTGAAGCGTTTCAATGTATCCTTTTAAAACAGCTAACGGCGTACGTAAATCGTGAGAGACATTTGCAATTAATTCTCTTCGTAGATTGTCTACAGATTTCATTTTGTCCATATTATCTACAATGGTATCTGCCATTTCATTAAAAGATAGGGCAACAACTTCAATGTCTGATTGCTCAGGATTCTTAATTCTAATATCTAAATCACCTTCTTGAAATTTACGAACGGTTTGAGTAATCAGTCGAAGATTTTTGGTCAAGAACCAAATACTTAATATTCCGATCAATGCCGCAAAAAGCATGGTCAGTACAATGGCGCCTATGCTTAGTTTGGTGAAATACGTTCTAAAAAGACTATCACTAATGAGCGCTAATTGTTTACCGGCAACTATAATATAAATATAACCTTCATGACCATCGATAGAAAATGGTGCAGCAGAAAAGATATTCTTCGCTTCTGGATTTAAGGGGTCATCACCTAAAATAAATTCTTCTCCATTACTTTCAATAAACCTATTTATAGGCTCTAATGAAACCGATTTCATCGGCTCATTATCATTATGTTCTAAAACTACAGAATATAGAATATCACCAGATTTGTCAAGAAGATATACCTCGATACCACGATTTACCGCCATCATATCGTGCATTAAATCTCCAAAAAGTGCCTTGTTAACTGTGCCATCTTCTAAAAACGGAGCGGCATTTTGAAACTTTTCTTGAATTACATGATTTGCTACATTCGCATTTATACGCTGTGTAATAGCTTGGTTATAATTCAGCGTTAGGTAACCTGTAATGAAAATATATGAAGCTCCCATTAGAATGATCAGAAATATGAAAGCCATCCATAGTTTCTTTACCAATTTCGGAGTAAGAGTTTTGCCGTTATTTATCATGCCATTATCTCTTCATTAAATTTATAACCAACACCCCAAGTTGTCAGTATGTAATTGGGGTTGGCCATATCAGATTCTATTTTAGATCTTAACCGATTAATATGAGAATTTACGGTGTGTTCATAGCCCTCAAAATTGTATCCCCATATCATATTCAGCAACTCTGTTCTAGTATAGTTTCTACCAGGGTTAGAAGCCATTAATACTAGTAATTCAAACTCTTTGGGTGATAATTCAATTTTATAATCACCTAAAACCACTTTTCGCTTATCAATATCAATTGAAAGTCCTTCCGCCAAAATGATAGACGTATCCTCTTGCTTCTTTTCCACTTTATTGGATCGTCGAAGCACAGCTTTAATTCTTGCCAAAAGCTCTCTAATGCTAAAGGGTTTTGTCATATAATCATCAGCACCAATTTCTAAACCTAAGACGCGATCAATCTCTTCAGATTTAGCGGTTAACATAATTACAGGTGTATTTTTAGTAGCACGTAGCTTTCTACAAATTTCAACACCATCTAAGCCGGGTAGTGTCAGGTCTAGAAGAATTAACTCGTAATCATTTTCTAAGGCAAGGCGTAGTCCTTCGTTGCCATCCATTGCCATAGTGGTTTCATAACTAACATCAGAAAGATGTAGTTCTAATAGCTTAATGATTTCAGGATCATCCTCAATAATAAGTATACGTTTCATAATCAATTACGAATAAAGAAAAAAAGTATCACAGAAAAATCACAGCGAACGACAAATGTTCTAACGCACTATAATTTAGCTTATAAGTAAGTCGAGGAATGCTATGATAATTACAGCATATTTAAACTTTTATAGATAATTGTATTTAAAAACTTAAGAATACAGGAATAATCAAGTCGACTATATCTGGTAGTTTGTTGCTATTTTGTTGCTATGTAATTGAACGTATTTAAAACAAAAGCCCTCGATAATTTCTTAACGAGGGCTAAAGATAATTTTTGAGTTCTAGTTATTTCCAGTGGTCAACATGTTGGTTCATATCATCAAATAGATATGTGCCGACCATTTCTTTTCTATATACTACAGCTAAAAGAGTTACCAATAATAAGGCTGCGTATAATGTCAACATTAAATATCCGATAGGTAAAAATGTACCCGGTATAAGATGGTTTTCAAAATCAGAATAGCTAGACAATACAATCATTGTCTCTACTAATTTATATATGTATACCAATGATATGATATAAAGAATATATTCTAATGTTCGCATTGGTGGGTCACTTAGTTCATTCTCTTTAATTTTAAACCAGAGTACATATAGAAATACAAAGTGAATAATGGATAGAATAGGAAAGATGTAATTATCTATTTTGAAAAAGTAAAACTTATTGGTGTATAAACCATAAAAACTAAAGATGTTCAACAAAAAAAGCACGACAATTGAAACAATTAAGGTTCGTTTCCAAGTTAATAATCCTTTGATAGAGTTCATGAAATTTAGTTTTTATGGTTAAAAAGGAACCATAGTTTTGCTGCAAGTAATGGCATGATATTGTTTTTTTCCAAACAATTCGACAAACGGTTAACATTGTTGTTCAAGACCTTGATTTTAAGATAATCATATTTTAATATTACCATTTTTTCTGAACATTAACAATAAAATACCTATAATAATGGTGTAGGAAGTTATAATGTAATTACCACCTAAAACAAGGGACGCAAGTAGATGTAAATGAAGACAATTTACACGAGGTGTATAGTAATGCTTATAATGTAATTACATTTACACTATGAAGAAACAGCGTTTTTGTTATTTGGTTCGTCTGCAGTATTTAGGCTTTAGATTTAATGGTTGGCAAGTACAACCTAAACTACGAACTATTGTAGGTATGCTTAATAAAACATTTACATTTATATACCCCAATACTCCTTTTAAAATTCTGGGTGCCGGTAGAACCGATTCTAAGGTTTCTTCATTAGATGGTGCATTTGAACTTTTTATTGATGAACCATTAGAAGACCTAAATGTTTTCTTAAAAGATTTTAATAAAAATTTACCTTCAGATATTCGATTACTTTCCATTGAATCTGTCGGTCAAGATTTTAATATTATAAAGGATAGTAAAACGAAGGAGTATAATTACTTCTTTTCCTTCGGATGTAAGAATCACCCGTTTAGCGCGCCTTTTATAACCAATTACATAGATCACCTTGATTTAGAGTTAATGAAGCAGGGTGCTTCGCTGTTTGAAGGTACACATGATTTTAGTGTGTACACTGCATCTTTAAAACCCACAACGATTACAGTTCGTGAAATCGAAGAATGTACCATTGTACCCAATGATATTTTGATAGCCAATTTTTTTCCTGAGCATAGTTACATCTTAAAGATAAAGGGAAAGGGATTTATAAGATATCAAATACGAATGATTATGGGTGCGTTGGTACAACTTGGTAAACACGAACTTACCATAGAAGAAATTAAAGCGTCTTTAGTTTCTGGTTCTGACCATAAACTAAATACTATTGCACCTGGTTCTGGTTTAATTTTAAACAAACTGGACTTCAATAATTAGTTTGTAGTTTTAATATATTTATAAAAAATTGTTCATGGCTGTAAATAAGAAGCTCAACTTCCCTAAGCGTAAAAAGAAAAAGTCTCGCCAGCAGAATAAGCTTGGTAAAGCACCGGGAACCATAAGTTACATGGGTGATAAGGAGCGAAGTGATAGTTTTATCCATAGCACGACCTATAATGCTGACGGATTCGAAACTAAAGAATTTGCACACATAGAACAGTTTTTTAAAGAAGAGCGAGCCGACAAAATATCATGGATAAATGTAGTTGGTATTACGGATGAGCCTTTTATTGAAAAATTAGGAAAGCATTTTAACTTGAATCCTTTGGTTCTTGAAGATATTGTCAATACCGAACAACGCCCTAAAATAGATGAATACGAAGATTACAT
This sequence comes from Maribacter caenipelagi, assembly GCF_004364175.1. Lineage (GTDB taxonomy): Bacteria > Bacteroidota > Bacteroidia > Flavobacteriales > Flavobacteriaceae > Maribacter > Maribacter caenipelagi. The sequence goes on from NZ_SNZW01000014.1 coordinate 11,353, forward strand.
TTTCGGAATCTTTCGTATGTTATACATTTCTGACGAAGATGAAATTGTAGGTGAACATATCGCACTTGTTCTACATGAAAATACAGTTTTGGTTTTTCAAGAAGTAAAAGCCGATGTTTTTAATGGATTACGAGAACGAATTACCGGTAAGCTGGGGCGCATAAGAACTAGGGGAGCTGATTACTTATTTTTTGCCTTACTGGATGCTATTGTAGATAATTATTTTTTAGCGATTGAAAACCTTAATAATAGAATAGAGAATTTAGAAGAAGAGGTTTATCAGAATCCTGAGCCTATTGTAGCTCAAAATATTCAACAATTAAAAAAGGAAATCCTGAAAATACGAAGGTGGATATTCCCGGTCAAGGAATTGATAAGTAGACTAATAGATACCGAAAATCAGCTGATTAAAAAGGATACAAAATTGTTTCTTCGCGATGTTTTGGATCATGCCATTGAAATAAACGAAAGTTTACAGATTTATCGTGAGATGTCTATGAGCTTAATGGAGATGTATATGAGTAATATGAGTAATAAAATGAACGAGGTCATGAAGGTTTTGACTATTATGGCATCCATTTTTATTCCTTTGACATTTATTGCTGGTATATACGGTATGAATTTTGAACATATGCCAGAGCTTCATTATAAATACGGATACCATGTGGTTTGGGCTGTTATGATTATTCTTTTTATAGGTATGATGTTTTATTTTAAAAAGAAAAAGTGGCTTTAATATTTGCTTTACAAGCGTTCTGTTTTCATATTGTTCTACAAAGCATTTCCATTAAAGATTAATTGTAATGGGTCATAATTACTAATACATTTCATATATCTTGCCTACGTCTAAGTTATTAGATATAAGCGATTTAAACACGTTTTATACTACTGTGTTTAAGTCTATTGTTAACTTAAAATAATATATATGAAAATGAAAACCATTTATATGTCAATTACGGCAATTTTTTTAATGACCGGTACTATGTCGGCACAAGAACAAAATCAAGAAGTATTAGATACCAAAATTTCTAAATCGTACACAATTAATGACGGAAAGAAATTGGTAAAGAATACTGTAGTTATAACCACAAAGAGATTAAATACCATAGAAAATGCTGAAAAGGACCAAGGGAAGGTAAATCAAGATAGAGTAGTGGATAGTGTTTCAACGATTATCAAAACAGTACAAATAGACAATGATGATGACGATGCCTTTGACGAAAAAATAGTCTTTAGCTATGAATCTGAAACTCCAGAAGATTTTGTTTTAGTTTCTAAAAATGACGAATTGGTTGTCGCCATGAACGAAGGTGAAAACTTAAAAATTGTTGAAAATTTAAGTTTAAAAAGCAAAGAGGTAGCAGATAATAAGACCACCTATATCTTCACCAATGAACATGGTGAAAATTTAGAATTCTTAGTACAAGAATATAGCAAACCTAGTGATACTGCAATGTTAGAGAAATAGAATTGCGTTTATGTTAAAATTAAAAAGAGCCGTGTAGACGGCTCTTTTTTTATATGCTATTTTGAAAAATGTTATAGTTCAAATAAATCTGACGATAGGTAGCGATCACCTCTATCACAAACTATAGATACTATAACACCGTGATCTAATTCTTGAGCTAAACGCAAGGCTACTGTTGCTGCGCCGCCACTGCTCATACCAGAGAATATTCCTTCTTCTTTTGCCAATCTTCTAGCCATTGTCTTAGCTTCTATTTCATTGACTTCCATTATGCGGTCTACTTTCTTAGGATTAAATATTTTAGGTAAATATTCTTGGGGCCATTTTCTTATACCTGGTATGCTTGCATTGTCGCATGGCTGTACACCAACTATTTGAATATCTTTATTTTTTTCTTTTAAAAATGTAGAAGTCCCCATAATGGTTCCTGTTGTTCCCATTGCAGATACGAAGTGAGTTATTTTACCATCGGTATCTTTCCATATTTCAGGACCTGTAGTTTTGTAATGAGCTTTCCAATTGTTTTCGTTTCCGAATTGATTCATCATAACATAACCCTCGTTGGCAACTTTACTTTCTGCATAATCTCGTGCACCTTCAATACCTACATCTGAAGACGTAAGCGTTACTTTGGCTCCGTACGCTCTCATCGTCTGAACGCGTTCTTTTGTAGCATTCTCTGGCATTACCAATTCAATATCAAGTCCGTAAACACCAGCAATCATAGCTAAGGCGATACCAGTATTTCCACTAGTAGCTTCTATTAATTTGTCATTAACGGTAAAATCTCCATTATCAAAACCAGTTTTAATCATATTATAAGCTGCACGATCTTTTACACTGCCACCAGGGTTATGCCCTTCTAATTTAAAATAAACAGAAACATTTGGGTTTGTATTAAGTACTCGTGATTTTACCAATGGCGTATTGCCAATAAGCGATAATAAAGTATTAGACATGTGGTAATGTTTTTATTTTAATTTCAGGCGTGTGAAAAACTGTTGAATGTGGTGGTACAGATGCCGTAATCCATGCATTACCACCAATTACACTATTTGCACCGATAATAGTATCGCCTCCTAAAATAGTGGCATTTGCGTAAATTGTTACGTTATTGTCTATGGTTGGATGGCGTTTGGTTTGCTGTAATTTTTTAGCAACAAAGAGTCCGCCTAAGGTTACGCCCTGGTATATTTTTACGTCATTCTTAATAATGGCAGTTTCACCAATTACAACTCCGGTGCCATGATCAATATGAAACGATCTCCCTATTTGTGCTCCAGGATTAATATCGACACCAGTTTGTCGGTGTGCATATTCTGTCATTAATCTTGGTACTAACGGAAAGCCTGTCTTGTATAACTCGTGTGCCAATCTATATACTGAAATGGCATAAAACCCTGGGTAGGCCATATATACTTCTTCAATTGATAATGAGGCAGGGTCACAGTTTACGGTCGCTTCAGCATCAAGATTTAAACTCTCTAGAACTAAAGGAAGTTTCTCTACATAATTCTCCCATACTTTCTTACAAGGTTTATCGCTTTCCCAACATGCTAAATCTACAAGTTCATCAAATTGCTTTTCAAGTTTATCTAAACTTTCGGCTACTGGTGTTTCAATATCGAACAACATATAAAAAAGAAGATCGGTAAATTTTTCCGTATTCTTTTTTAAGCGAAATCTTAAATTCGGTTGTTTTTTGTGGGTATTAATCTTTTCGATTATAGATCGATGGTCCATAGGTCTTCGTTAGATCATCAAAATTAACCAAATAAGTAAAAGTACTTCTCATCTAATGGTTAACTTTAGCTTAAAATCACAACAGCTAAGTCGAATGTTAGAAACGAAGATTACAAAAAGCACGTTACAATTTTTAAATAAGCTAAAGAAAAACAATAATCGAGAGTGGTTTACAGAGCATAAAGCGGAATTTAAAGCGGAGGAAACTAAAGTAAAAAGCTTTTTTAATCATGTACTTGAAATGCTAAAGACACATGATGAAATTGAAAAATTAAAAGTATTTAGAATTTATAGGGATGTCCGTTTTTCTAAAAATAAAACACCATATAAAAATAATTTATCTGCATCTTTTTCAAGGGCAGGTAAACACCGTAGAGGCGGGTATTATTTACAGATAGCACCTGGTGATAGCTTTGTTGCAACAGGATTTTGGAATCCTGAAAAAGAAGACTTGTTGCGTATTAGAAAAGAGTGGGAAATAGATACTACCGATTTGACCGACATTATCGATAATAAAAATTTCAAGTCTATTTGGGGACCATTGGTTGGTGATGAATTGAAAACTTCACCTAAAGGTTTTGATAAAGAAGACCCCAATATTGAATTTATACGTAAAAAGCAGTACATCTTCGTAAGAAAGTTTACCGACAAAGAGGTGTTATCAGATTATTTTGCAAGTAAAGTAAACGATAGTTTTATTGCAATACGCCCTTATTTCGATTTAATGAGTACAATTCTAACCACTAATTTAAATGGCGAATCATTATTGGACTAGCTCATATTTTTCAAAATATTGAATCTGATCTTGAATTCTTTTTACAACCATATTCATCATTCTCTTGTTCAAAGCAGAAGAGTTTTTTATATAAATTTCATACTCTTCAACAGTAAATTGACCAATGATCATTCCTTTTAAGGAGTTTCTGAACTTAATATCTTTTTGAATAGAATTGGCAATGTAGCCCATTCGCTTATTAAGCTTTAGCTCGTAAAAACTATTCTTCATTTTATTGATATAATTCTGATAAGATGCTAGAAGTAAATCATTTTGAAGTTTTAGTATGGGGCGTAACGTTTCATTCTGAAATCGTTCGTCATCACTCATATTGGGCATTATTTTGGCAGAGGCAATTAAAGGGCGAATTGATTGCAATTTCTGTGTCCTGTCCATTATATTTTGATTTTACTTAAAGATACGTATTAGATAAAATGCCTGTTTAATACCATAAATAAGTTTTTAACCTGTTATGAACAATAAAGCTTAAGGCAAAAAAGAGCTAAGAAAATTAGGGTTATCATAATTCTATCTAGAGACAATTGTTAATATGTAAAGTATTAATAACGTAAATGTTACAATTGGCAAATCGTGTTGCTAATAACGGTTAAATTGTGCTGTAGAAAATTTTTAGACATAACTTTGCAAAGTAAATTTTCAAAAAAAAGACTATGAGATTTCATACTAGAAAATTAGTAAAGCCTGGTGATTTGAATTCTAACGGAACATTGTTTGGAGGTCGATTATTAGCTTGGATAGATGAAGAAGCAGCACTTTACGCTATAATTCAATTAGAAAACGGTAAAGTGGTTACCAAATATATGTCAGAAATTAATTTCATGAGCGCTGCCGTTAAAGGCGATGTTATTGAAATTGGTATTGAAGTAGTTAAGTTTGGTAAAACATCATTGACCCTAAATTGCGAGGTTCGTAATAAAATGAACCATGAAACTATAGTTACCGTAGACAACATCATTATGGTTAACCTTGGTGAAAATGGAAAACCTGCAGCACACGGTAAAACTAAAATAGAATTTGTAAAAGATCGACTAGCAGCAATGGGTGATGATTTTTAACGCTCACCCATTTCTTTAGCTATAGCTTGTACTTCGTCAAGTACTCGCATAAGGTTACCACCCCATAATTTGGCAATATTTTCTTCAGAATATCCACGTTTTACTAGCTCAAGGGTAACATTGAAGGTTTCTGAAGCATCATTCCATCCTGCAATACCACCGCCACCATCAAAGTCAGAACTAATGCCTACGTGGTCAATACCAATTAACTTTACCATATAATCGATATGGTTCACGAAATCAGAAACATTTACGGCTTCAGGTGCATCAGTCATATTAACGACCAATTCCTTTCCTATTTTTAAAACCTTTGGGTAGTTTTCCATAAAGGCTTCTTTTTCAGTATCAGATAAACTTGAGAACTGAGAGCGCTCGTACCAGGCGATATCTAAAGAATCAGCTACTTTTTCATAAATAGATTTCATGTATGCTGCTCTAGCTTCATGTTTTTCAGTATTTAAGTAAGAGCTGAACGCAACGGTCTGTACTACGCCGCCATTTTCTTTCATCAACATTAATTGTTCGTCATCTAAGTTTCGACTATGATCACATAATGCTCTTGCAGACGAATGAGAAGCTATAATTGGTGCTTTTGATAATGATATCATTTGTTTCATAGCTTCTTTTGAAGGGTGAGAAACATCTATCATTATACCTAGTTTATTCATTTCTACTACTGCTTGCTTACCTAAATCACTTAATCCGTTATGCAACCATTCATCATCGGCTTCACCGGTATTAGAATCTGAAAATTGGCTATGGCCGTTATGTGCTAATGATATATAACGCGCGCCTAAATCATGGTAGGTTTTAAACTGTGCTAAATCTGTTCCGATAGAGTAAGCGTTTTCAACACCGATCATAGCAGCTTTTTTTCCAGAACCAACTATTCGTTCAACATCTGCAGAAGTTAACGCTAATTCTATGTCTTCGGGGGCAATTTCTTCGCACAATTTATGAATAGCATCAAATTTTGACATTGCGTTCTCTTTTGCCTTGGCATAGCCTTCATCTGTCAACGTATCTTGACCTGTATAAACGATAAGCCAAGTGACGTCTAAACCACCTTCTTTCATCTTCGGTAAATTAACTTGGTTATCTAACCTCTGACTGTAATTTACACTATCTACAAAGTTTTTTACATTAATGTCATTATGGGTATCAATGGTAATAACATCATCATGAATTCGATGTGCTTTTTCTAAGGTAGTTTCTTCAATTTTCTCTTTTTTTTCGCCGCAAGAGATTATGGTTAGTACACATAATAAATAGATAAGATGCTTCATCAGATGAGTTTAGACCTACAATTTAAGTGTATTCACAACAAATAACCACTCTTAGAGAACATTTTATTGTTCTCGCAGCGGTATTGATGCATTTTTAGGTAATTATAAATAACAACCCTCTTAAACTAAAGAATACCTATTTATGTCAATTTCAAATACTAAGGATTTACTTGGTCAATTATCTCAACTAGAAAGAACAGTTAGCGAATTCTCTTTTGAAGAGTTAAATGCCGCTGAAGCTAAAGAGTTAAAAAGCTCTTTTAATACCTTTCGTTCTAGTTTAGAAAGACATATTTATGCACCAAAAACAGACCACGTTGTTTCCAATAAAAATGAGGGTTCTGTTACAGAAAATCAAGACACTTCAGAGAAGCAATTTATAGCTCACGTTAGTCATGAAATTAGAACCCCATTAAATAGTATTATTGGGTATGCGAATCTTTTAAAAGAAGAAAAATTAACCCGTGGGCAACATAAAAAAGTAGATGCCATTCAGTTTGCATCAAATACGCTTTTAAAGCTGATTAATGAAGTTTTAGAATATTCTAAATTATCTTCGGGTAATAACAATTTTGAGACGGTAGAATTTAACCTGCATAGCTTACTTAATGACGTTATGTTCTTATGTGAGACATTGGTAATGGATCGCAAAATAGAACTGTTGATAGATATCGACGAGAACGTGCCTAAAATAATAAAAGGCGATCCATCTAAATTATCTCAAATACTTCTTAATCTATTAGGGAATTCGGTGAAATTTGTTCATCAAGGATTTATAAAATTAGAAGTTTTCACCAAACAACGTATTAATAACGAATGTCTTATAGAGTTTTCTGTTGCCGATACTGGTATTGGTATCTCTAAAGAAAAAATCAAAACCATATTTAAAGGTTACACCCAGGCAGAAGATGATACTTCTAAGAAGTATGGTGGTACTGGACTTGGTTTAACCATTACTAAAGAAATTATAGGTAGGCTGAATGGCGAAATCGAAATAGATAGTACAATAGATAGCGGAACTACTGTTAGGTTTAGAATGCCGTATGCTATAGCTAGTCCTACTACGGTACCAAGTAAATCTTTAAAGAAGGTTACAAAAAACGATAACAGTGGTTTATTGGTAGGTACCGAAATATTGGTATTTGAAGATAATAAGATGAACGAACACCTTATTGTTGAACAATTGACAAAATGGGGCTGTACGGTTCATGCAGATGTTGATTTAGATAAAGGCTTGTATTTGCTGTCTTCAAGAAAAATTGATCTCATTCTAATGGATTTAAAAATGCCTGGTCAAAATGGATTTGAAGTTTCAAAAGCCATCAGAAATCATAAAAATTCAAATGTAAATTCAGTACCAATTATTGCTTTTAGTGCTGATTTTACAGAGCAGGATAGTAAAGATTGTAAAGAGATAGGAATTAATGATTTCTTATTAAAACCATACACCCTAGACGATTTAATGTCAACAATAGTAAAGAACAAAAAATTAAACACAGAGCATCAAGATTTTGCCTCAATACTTCAAAAGCCAATGATAGAACCAAAAGAAACCACGGTTATAGACCTAAACCATCTAATGAAAGATTGTTTCGGTGAAATTGATATGCTAAATGAATTAGTAAAGTTGTTCAAATTGAACGCCATTGAGTTCATAGGTAATGTAAAAATTCATTTAAAAACCGAAAATTTAAAGGAAATCGCGTTATCTGCCCACAAATTAAAGGCTGGTTTTGCCATGATAAAAGCTGATGGAATGCGAAAGTTAATTGTTGAACTAGAAAGTAGCTGTAAAACAAATCAATTTGAAACAGTAAAAGAGTTATATGAATTGTTTTTAAACGATTATCCTTTATTAGAGGAAAACTTGAACAGTGAACTAGAAATAATGAATAAAAAATAAGATGGGTAAAAGTGTTCTATTAGCAGATGATGACCAACTTTTAGCGTCTTTATTAAACTTTAGACTGAAAAAAGGTGGCTATGTAGTACATCATTCAGCCAACGGAAAAGAAGTAAAGGAGTATTTAAAAAATAAAATGCCCGACATTATCGTGAGTGATATTATGATGCCGTATTGTTCTGGTATCGAGCTTATTGATTATGTTCGAAATGAACTTAAATCAAAGACACCTATAATTATTATATCATCGGCAGGTAATGAGCAGAACGTTCTTACAGCTTTTGAATTAGGTGCAAATGATTTTATAACGAAACCTGTAAGTCCAACGGAATTACTAGTTCGAATAGCGCGAGAAATAAGTAAATAAGTAAGATAAAAATTTGTTGATTCCCCCTAATCAAATTAAAATATCGCTAATAACTGCACCAGAATTCAATTTAGAATATCTCTGGTGGCTTACTATATTGTTTTTTGTGTTGTCGGTAATTTATTTTGTTGGTGTATTCATCATCAGAAATAAAATTACATCAAATAACAGTCGTACCAAAAATAAAAAGGTCGAGTTTTCCCCTATGATCAATGAATTTCTTTTTTATGAAGATTCAAATACTAAGGAGGAAAAAATGAATTATTTAAACCTAAAAGTTCAGATTAGAGAATTAATAAAGAATAATTTCGATAGAGATGTTCTTACCGAAGTTTTGCTTGATCTACGAAAAGATTTATCTGGTCAATCGCAAACGGTATTAATTGATTTATATAAAGATTTAGGACTACATCACAATGCTTACGAAAAATTAGGCAGCAGAAAATGGCAAGTTGTTTCAAGTGGTATACTAGAATTGACAACTATGGAGGTTGATGAGTCATACGGACTACTTATAAAATTCATAAACCATAAACAAAGTACCATTCGTAAACAGGCAGAAATTGCAGTGGTTAATCTTAAAGAAGAGGGTATTAAATATTTTCTTGATAATACCAAGTTTAAGATTGCTGAATGGCAACAGTTAAAGTTGTTAGATGTACTTAGACATAAGCCTAATTATAGTCCGCCACAATTCGGGCTCTGGTTAACTTCTACCAATATCCACGTAGTATTGTTTTCTTTGCGTTTGATTAAATATTATAGTCAGAACGATGCTGAGCAATCTATAATTACCCTGTTAAAACATAAGAATCGAGATATTCAGGCAGAAGCTATTGAGTGCATTAAAGATTTTCATTTCGTGAATGCTTTAAAAACATTAAAATTAGTGTATTCCAAGGCTAGTCATGATATTAAAATAGCCATTTTAGATGCCATTGGAGAATTGGGTACAAAGGCCGAAATTTCTTTTTTAGAAAATCTGCATTTGACAGAACGCAACTTTAATATAAAAAGTAAAGTAATAGGAACACTCAACAAAATTGATCCTGAAAGAGTTTTACCAACTAAAAATATATCTAAGCCAGATTTTTATGATGTTATATGTGATGATGCATTGCAAGAAGAGGATCTTTCAATTATCGATAATCATGAAGATATAATATTAGAAGATAAGAATGCAGATGTTTCTACTGAAGTAGATGTTGAAACAACAACTACTGAAGACATAACAGTAATATCACCTACCGTTGAAGAAAATGTTGCACTTAACGATATTGAGGAAGCAACTGTTGAAGAACTGATTCAAAAAGATGAGACAGCATTAGATGTTGATGAAATAAAGAAGGTCAAGTCATTAGAAGATATCGATTTAAGTTTTTTACCTCATATTAAAGATGAAGAAGCATTAGAGGAAATAAAAGAAAATGAGACTGTAGTCGACAGTGAGCAAGTCCAAGAATTAGAAGAAGAAGAACAAGAAGTATTAAAGGAAGAAGAAGAGCTTACTTTTAGTTTTCTACCATATGTTGTAGAAGAAGATGTTATTCAACAAGTAACTACTTCTTATAAAGATGACGATTTTCAACCGTTATTTGAATTAGATGATGAATCAATGGAAGATACGCAAGAGCAGTCTTCTATAAATCCGTTAAATAATATTTCAACGAATATAAATAATGGACTTGATTGGTCTACTTTAAATTCAGAAAAAATAGAGCAAAATAAAGTGGATATCAACACAGCTGATTCGGCTGAGCCGCTTATTTCTTTTGAAAATGATAATATTTCTTTCACGGCGAATTTTATGCCTCAAGAAGAGCTTGATGCCATGGTATTGTTAGAAAACATATCTGAGCTTGGTGACTGTCGCGAACTCATCCTTTTATACCAAATTATAGAAGAAAATAGTTCTGAAGTAGTTATCGAGAGAGCAAATGAATTAATTCAGAAATTCTCATACCAATCACCACGACCAAATGAATTGTTTTCTGATGATAATGATCTTGCCGAAAGTGTATTTACAGATATTTATAATCTAGCCGATTATGAGACAAAACTTATGCTTATCGGCGAAATTAAAAAAGTTGGTGACGAGAAAGAAATTGATCTTTTAAATAATGTTATTCAAACTGAATCAAAAACTCTCGTAAAAAAGGCTACTGAAGCCCTAGCACATATAAAGTCGCAATTGGCAGTAGTCACTGATCATTCTATTATTGCATCAGACGAAGATTCCATTTTTAATGTCGGTTTTGAGCTAGAATTTAATAGGCCAACAGAACATAAAAGATCTGTTTCGAACGAAAATGGTTCTACTTTGTTCGATCAATTATGCTCCATGTCCAACTCCTTATACCGAAAGAAAAATGGATAGTGAACTATTTGGTGTGGTATTGGAATACATCAATTTTGTATTCTTTGTTTTTACCTTAATTCTGTTTGTCCTGTTTTCATTAATGGCGTATTTCTCTACAAAGAACTCTCTTCATTATAGAAATAAAAACAGTTTTACAGATATCACCAAAATAATGGCTTCTCCTTTGGCGCCAACCATCACTATAATTGCTCCCGCTTATAATGAAGGCTTAACCATTGTAGAAAATATTCGCTCTTTATTATCACTTCAATATGTCAATTATGATGTTATGGTCGTGAACGATGGAAGTAAAGATGATACATTACAAAAACTGATTGATTCTTACGACCTCGAAAAAATAACTGTTGAGATGGATCCCGACTGGAAATCTAAAACAGTTCGTGGTATCTATAAATCAAAAAACAGGGCTTTTGAAAAGCTTACCGTTGTTGATAAAATGAATGGTGGCAAGTCAGATGCTTTAAATGCTGGTGTTTCATTGTCTACCAGTAAATATGTAGGTTGTATCGATGTCGATTGCCTGTTACAACCAGATGCTTTATTACACGTGGTCAAATCATTTTTTCAACGTTCTAAGAAAAGGGTGATTGCGGTCGGCGGAGTAATACGTGTAGCCAACTCTTGTATCATACAAGGTGGTCAACTTGAAGAAATTAGATTACCAACTAATTGGTTGGCTAGATTTCAACTTTTAGAGTACACCCGTTCATTTATTTTAGGTAGAATGGCTTGGGGTAGAATTGATAGCTTACTTATAATTTCTGGTGCATTTGGCTTTTTTGAACGTGAAATTGCGTTAGCGGTTGGTGGGTATGATACTGATACTGTTGGTGAAGACATGGAAATCGTTTTTAAAATGCGTCGTTATATGCATGATAGAAAAGAACCATATACGATAGAATATATTCCTGATCCGTTGTGTTGGACCGAGGTTCCTGAAGATCTTAAAATTCTAGTCAACCAAAGAGACCGTTGGGCTCGTGGTAATTTAGAAACATTGTTCAAACATAAAGACATGTTGTTCAATTCAAAATATGGTAGACTTGGTTTATTAAGTTATCCATATTGGTTTTTCTATGAATGGCTTTCTCCTTTATTGGAGTTTTTTGGCTTTTTCACCATTATACTTTTTGCCTATTTAGGCATTCTAAATTGGGAATTCTTTTTCATGATTACATTGGCAATTTTCCTTTTCTCTATCATGATTTCATTTTATGCCATTCTTTGGGATGTGTATTCTTATAACCAATATCGTAAAACAAAAGACATTTTAATACTTATGGGTCTGGCAATTCTAGAGCCTTTCATTTTTCACCCAATTGTAGTGTATGCTGCAGTTAGGGGCAACTATAAAAAATTATTCAAAATAAAATCTGGTTGGGGATCCCAAGTTAGAAAAGGTTTTGCAAAAGCATCTTAATAAGCAATGAACACAAGTCAAATAGATAGATATTCCTTAAAGCAGTATACACGGCTTATGATATCCTTTTTCGGATGTTTGTTCGTGTTGGCGCTTTTTCAATACGGTATGCTGTATTATAAAGGGGTTATCGATACTATTTTTTCAGTAAGTTTTTTAAAAGCTATTGTTCATCAAATAGGTTTTACCGCGTTGATGGGTATTGTAATGGTGTTACCTTTCAATTTTTGGGAAAATTTGCGCTCCAAATACGGCTTTAACCTTGTCTTCGTTTTATTGAGTTTTGTACTCATATTCGAAGCGTTACTTACGGCCTACTACTGTACTACATTAGTGCCATTAGGTTCAGATATTTTAGGATATAGTTATGCAGATATGAAAATAACGATAGCTAATTCTGGCGGATTCATGATTTCATTTTATCTGCTCATTGGCATATCTATATTAATAAGTCTCTTTTTAGCACTCTATAGAATTACTTCTAAAGTCTATCATCGAATTAGCAAAATGTATCCGTTTACGATTGTTTTATTTAGTCTGTTTATGGCTTCTTTATTTACAGACGGCAAACCTATTAATCAGAATAAAGTACAATATCTCGCTGTTAATGTATACAATACCAGTACCGAAGACAATTCGTATACATCGAAAGAAGAGTATCCTTTGGTGCAAAGTGCAAATGTAGAAAATGTGCTGGGTGAGTATTTTAATCTTAAAGAAGAGAAACCTAATATCGTTTTTATAATGGTCGAAGGTTTGGGTAGAGATTTTGTTGGTGAAGGTGCCGAATATGGCGGATTCACACCTTACTTAGATTCTCTAACTACTAAATCTTTATACTGGGAAAATTTCTTGAGTAATACGGGTAGGACATTCGGAGTATTACCATCATTATTAGGTTCGTTGCCTTTTGGTAAAAGCGGATTCATGGAACTAGAAGAATACCCAAACAAATTGACCATGTTCAGTGTGCTTAAAAATAATGGTTATCATACCTCATTTTATCAAGGCACCAATAGTTCTTTTGATAAGGTTGACCGATTTTTAACTAGTGAGAATGTTGATTTTGTGTTAGATAAATCAGGATTCGGAAGTAAATACCAAAAACAAGCTGAAGATGCCGCAGGTTCTTCTTGGGGGTATCCTGATATGGAATTGTTTAAGAAAAGTTTAAGTTTTGAAAGAGGTGAAAATCAACCACGATTAGAGGTTTACATGACTATTAGTACACACGAACCTTTTATTCCGCCAAATCAAGATTTGTTTGAAGGTAAAGTAAAGAATATACTAGAAAATGGCAGTTTTGACTCTAGAGTCGAGAAAATCATTGAAAAGAATGATAACGTTTTCGCTACACTGTTGTATACAGATGATGCTATAAAATGGTTTATGGAATCATACAAAACACAACCAAATTACGAGAATACGATTTTCATCATTACTGGTGACCATAGGCTTATACCTATACCACAGCGTAATACTATTAGCCGTTTTCATGTTCCGATGATTATGTTCAGCCCTATGCTCACAACCACACGTAAAATGAGTTCTGTTTCATCACATTTCGATATTACTCCGTCTATATTGGCTTTACTATCAAATTCTTATGAATTGAAAATGCCTAAAAAAGTGGCTTGGATGGGTGGTGCACTTGATATGGAAACTGCATTTAGGTCTACAAAAAATATTCCGTTGATGCGTAATAAGAACGAATTGAAAGAATATATAAGTAAAGAAAAACTATATACTGATGGCGATATTATGGAACTAGACGAAAATATGAATGTCAGTTCTGCTTTTGGTGGTGGTTCTATTGAATCTACCTTAGAGCGATTTAAATCTGTGAACCATTATGTGACTACAGAGAACAAGATAATTCCTGATAGTTTGGCAATTTTCACGATTCAAAAAGAACAATTTACCGATAGTGAAACCGTCTGGTTGAACAGTGTTTACGACGGTAAAGATTCTGATAAAGGATATTTTAAGGCGCGGGATTTAGCATGGAATAAAAAATGGGATAAAGCCTTGTTGCTATGCCGTTATAACCTTTCTGGAGCACCTAGTCATATTGACACTAAAATATTAATGGGAAGAGTGAATTCATGGAAAGGGAATCATGAAAAAGCAGCTGAAATATTACAAGAGTGTATTTCTGTTAATCCGAATTATATAGATTCTTATGCTGCACTTTTCGATGTGTATTACTGGTCAGATAAATTGAATGAAGGTTTAGAGCTAATCGATAAGGTCGAAGCAAATAGTTCTAGTGCCAATGAGATTGTAGATAAAATTTCTAGGGCCCGAACAATTGCAAGAAATGCCGGTATCAAAGTACACAAACCAAAACAAAAAGAACCCGCTACTACCATAGCATCTGTTAAATAATGAGGAAAACGTTTATACATATCATTCTTTTGACCCTATTAGCCGGTATTGTTCGTGTTAGTGGTCAAGATACTGCTGGTAATTTCGATACTGCATATGCATTGGCGTATGAGGGCAAAACCAATACTGCACATAATATGCTGTATTTAATGATTAACAAGCCTGCTACCGATATAAATACTTCTATATTATGGGCGAGTACATTGAGCTGGCGAGGTGATTATGATTTAGCACGTACCGAATTCAACGCTATATTATCAACTAATAAGAATAATAGAGAAGTATGGATTTCTGCGGTTAAAAACGAACTGTATGCTAAAAACTATGCTACAGCATTGGGACTGGCAAATAAAGCATTGGCGAACATAGAAAATGATAAAGAACTAAAAAGGCTTCAGGCATTAGCTAAAGTTGGTATTACTAGTTTGTCGTATGCCAAAGATGGTTGGTATAATGTCGATAGCGCTGTTAAAACTAAATTAGTAGGCGCTAAAAAATCAAAAAAAACGGAGGCGAAAGTTATTGATGATAAAAACGGTGAATTATTAAGAAAAACGCCAGTGACAGAAGAGAAACTCAAAAATTCTGTAATGGTCAATAGTTCAGTTACGTTTTATGACCAACGTTTTGATCCTATTACCACGTCTAGTATTGCTTACAAAAGACAAACTCCTTTTGGATCAATTATCCCAAGAATAAATAATAGCAATAGAGTTGGTAAGAACGGAATTCAGTTAGACCTCGATTTGTATCCTAAAATTGCTAAGGGGTTCTATGCCTATGTAAATTATGGATATTCTGAATCTGACCTATACCCCAATCACAAAATGGGTAGCGATGTGTATTATAATCATAAAAGTGGTGTTGAGTTTTCTGCCGGTGGTAGATTTATAAATTTTGCGACTAAAGATGTCAAATCAATTACCAACTCTTTAGGTTATTATAAGGGAAACTATTATTTCTCGCTACGCTCATATATAACGCCTGAGTCTAATAAGCTTACTAGGGTCTCGGGTAACTTACTAGTACGTAAATATTTAAAGGATGCCGAAAATTATATGGGTTTAAATGTAGGTTATGGTTTTTCACCTGAGTTGAGACAGTTTACTTCGGGCGATCAATTGTTGGCAGAAACACTTTTGTATATCGAATCGCAACGATTAAGCTTTGAATATCAATTTACCAGTAAAAATAACCTTAGTGCCTATAGAACTAATGTAGGGGTTTTGCGACAAGAGCAATCTTTTGATCCTGGCAGCTATTTTTATTCTATATCTGCAGGTTTAACTTATGAGTTTAATTTTTAGACTGCATAGCAGATATCCACTTATCGGCATACATACCGTACACCAAACCTAACTCATTATCGTAAACATATTGCTCATCTTTGCCTGCGTCGAAGTTGACGTTGAAAACATATACTTTAATGCCCGCATCTCTTAATTGCAGCATCAATTTTTTCTGACTTGAGATTATTCTTCTTGAAACTGCAACGTGACTAACGTTATTGACTTTTAGAAAATTTACTTTATCACCTTTAATAGCTAACAACGGTTCTTGAGAAATCATGGGGTGTATACCTTGCTCAGATGCCTTTTCTACTGCCATAACGCTAAATAGTTCCATTATTAGACGGTCTTTATCTATAAACGAATCAGAGAAGGCTATTGGATCGTTCACCTTATCGGTAATCAAGGTCGCATCTGGGTGATTCTTAAACCAGGCATTAATTCCATCCATATCTAAGGTCGTATAATCGCCATAAATTTTCTGTTTCATAAATTGGGCGTGAGTAGGAGGTAAGGTACCTGTATAATCTGTAAAACGTGCCCACATATTCCAATCATGTGCCGCCACCAATTTACCGTCGGATGTTTCTATAATGTCCAATTCAAAATTTCGGAAGCCCTTTTTATAATTCTCATCTAAAGCATGTTTCGAGTTGGTAGATTTCACTCCGTTAATCTCTCCACCGGCATGGGCAATGTATCTATCTATATTTGATTCAAATTCATATACCTCTTTCGGAAAATAAATAGCAGTACTACCAACGGATGATGTAATACTTAAGGTTTCTGTGATGGAATTATCATTTACCTGTTCAGTAATAGTACCATTTATATTATGCATAATGTATGCTTGCCTTCCTTTTAAGGCGCTTAATTGTAGAAAGCCTAAATCAGATAACTGCTTTTCGAATCCTGTTAATTGTGCTGCTGCAGAATCATGTGCCAACATTGCAAAAATCGCCTTAGATTCTATCATTTGAGTAAGCACTTCTAAAAATGTTTTTACATCTTCTTTACTACCATAGGTATCAAAAGTTTTGAACTCCACTTTATTATCTGCTTGTAGATGAACAATTGTTAATCCGCGTTCTATTGATTCGGTTTGAGAAGCATAAGAAAATGTACTTCGCTCATGAGTATTAAAACTATGACTATTTAGAATTAATTCTAATGATTGTAAATTTTCAAATGAGGAATCTATAGTGCTTCTATTTTCTGCTTTTACGGGTTTCCAGATAAAAAGTAAAATTAATAGAATAGGGACTTTATGGTTGAATAGTAGATGTGAGAATCTTGTCATTGTAATTATATTTTCAGCTTAATCAAAGGTCTTGGAATATGATATACCATTTATACTATTGTAAAAACGTAATTAGATCAATGGTATTGTAATGATAAATACCTTCTTCTTTATTTAAATAGGATGTTTAAGGTACTCTAGAAATAAAGCTACATGATTCTTTAATATAAAGGATTATTTACTTTCATTTCATTCTTAGAGAAATATCATTAGTGGGGAAACATACCTGATTTTTGAAGAATATCGTTAAAATACCAATAAATAGGATGAAATACCACTTGTGAAGCCTAGCCAATTACAGGGTTCATAGGTTTTAGATGAGTAAACAACACTTTTTTATAGGTTTTACAACATATTTAAATTAGTTCACCACATTTTGTTGTCACAGCCTTATCATCAGTATATATTTACTTCAAGATATGAATACCCAAATTAAGATTAACTTTTAAACCTACAATATGCTTTACGACACCTACGGAGAAGAATACCTTTTGTTTCTTCAAGATTTAAATGAGATTCTTAGTATCAACGAATTAGCAGAGTTGGACTATATGTAAGAGTCAATCAAACCAAAACCAAAAAAAATACACCCATGGCACACCAAAATCAAGATTTCTCATCGTATCAAAACTTTATTCAGGATCTTAATAGTATCCTAGTAAACTTTAATATCAACAAATTGACCTATTCGTAGTGTTCCCAAACATTATGTAAAAAGAAAGCGCCCGTTTATAACGGGCGCTTTCTTTTTTTAAAACAATAATAAAGTCTAGCCTAAATACGTCTTTAACAATTTACTTCTAGAGGCATGGCGTAATTTACGAATTGCCTTTTCACGAATTTGACGTACACGTTCTCTTGTTAGATCGAATGTCTGTCCAATTTCTGCCAAAGTCATAGATTGTTGATCACCGATGCCATAATAAAGTTTAACAACATCAGCCTCTCTTGGCGATAATGTATCTAAAGCTCTATTGATTTCAGTATTCAAAGACTGTTGTAATAAAATATTATCTGGTCTTGGAGACTCTCCTGAACGTAATACGTCATATAGGTTAGAATCTTCGCCTTCACGTAAAGGTGCATCCATAGATACGTGTCTACCTGAATTCTTAAGTGATTGTTTCACTTCAGAAACCGTCATTTCTAATTCTTTTGCAATTTCTTCTGGAGAAGGCGGACGTTCATGTGCCTGCTCTAAATAAGAAAATGTCTTTTTGATTTTATTTATAGAACCAATTTTGTTCAACGGTAAACGAACAACTCTAGATTGTTCAGCCAAAGCTTGTAATATAGATTGTCTGATCCACCAAACGGCATAGGATATAAACTTAAATCCTCTTGTTTCGTCAAATCTTTTTGCTGCTTTAACTAAGCCTAAATTTCCTTCATTAATTAAATCTGGTAATTTAAGACCTTGATTTTGATATTGTTTTGCTACGGAAACCACGAACCTTAAATTTGCAGTGGTTAATTTCTCCAAAGCTGCTTGACTACCTTCACGAATCTTCTGCGCCAGTTCTACCTCTTCATTCGCTGTAATCAAATCAATTTTACTGATATCTTGCAAATATTTATCCAGTGATTTCGACTCACGATTCGTTACCTGCTTGATAATCTTTAGTTGCCTCATATGTGTGTATGGAATTTAGAAGTTGTACAAGTTTACAGTATACCGCTTTTTATCCGTATTTCCTAATGAATTTCACTATACTTCTACAGCATTTATTAGCTTTAACAAAGATTTAGCCTTTTAGGACATTGTTCCTGTAAAGCGTATTTTTGAATATAGACACTGAATTTTTATGAGTAAACGGGCTTTAAAAACATACCTCTCCAAACTTCCAAAAAAGGCTTTGGAAGAACAAATCGTAGAGCTTTACGAGAAATTTCCGACCGTAAAAACTTATTACGATTTTGCATTTAACCCTAAAGAAGATAAATTGGTGCAAGATGCAAAAGCTAAAATATCTAACGAATATTTTCCGCTCAAGAGAAGAAAACCTAAAGCCCGTAGGTCTGTCGCACAGAAATTTATTAAGCATTTCGTCAAGCTGGGGGTAGACCCACATTTAATTGCTGATGTTATGTGCTATAATCTCGAAATTGCACAAACCTTCTCGATGGAGAAGAATGTACCAGATTCTTTTTATAGAAGTATGCTAAACTCATTTAACGAGGTTATTCAATTTACTACCGTTCAAGGTGTCTTTCCAGAATTTCGAGCGCGCATTTTAAACATATATACCGAAACGCAAAATCAAAAGTGGCTTTTTGAGGATGAATTCTCAAAGGCTTTAGATATTATAGATTAGTATATGGCAATAGTAGTTATTAGGCAGGATAATAAGATAGATGTGTGGAAGAATGCCTTACAAAAGGCAGATAGTTCTATAAAGGTGTATAGCTATTTAGAGAGTCACCCAAAAGATGAAATAACCATGGCGGTCATCTGGAAGCATCCAACCGGTACGCTAGCAAATTACCCTAATTTAAAATGTATTGCATCTGCCGGTGCTGGTGTAGATTATATTTTTGAAGATAATACACGTCCTAAAAATATTCCTATAACACGTATAGTGGATACGTTTTTAGCGGGTGATATGTCTGAGCATATACTGAGTGTCTTACTTGCTTACCTTAAAAATTTAAACATTTACAAGTTAGATCAAGTAGCACATGTATGGGAACCTAAAAGTTATTTACGAATTAAAGATGTAACTGTTGGTATTTTGGGTCTCGGTGAATTAGGTGCACTTACTGCTTCTGACCTTACCAGATTCGGATTCAAGGTACAAGGGTGGAGTAGGAGTAAAAAGAATATTGAGGGCGTAAGAACTTTTTTTGGTGCAGATGAACAACAAGAGTTCTTGAAAACTACCAATGTGTTAGTCTGTCTGTTGCCACTAACAACAGCAACTGAAGGTATTCTAAACAAGGAGCTCTTGTCTCAGCTTCCTAAAAATGCATACGTTATTAATGTTGCCCGTGGCGGTCATCTAGTTGACGAAGATTTAATCGATTTATTAGATTCAGTTCATTTATCTGGAGCTTGTTTAGATGTTTACCATACAGAACCCTTGCCTAAAACCCATCCTTTTTGGGATCATAAAAGAGTGCACATGACTCCCCATTACGCAAGTGTTTCCGATACCAATTCCGTAATTCCGCAGATTATTGAAAATTATAAAAGGTTGAATTCCGGAGAAAAATTGCAGAATTTAGTAGATTCTGACAAGGGCTACTAATATTGTTTTTTTCAGGTTTTTTATTTCCTAGACCCATAAAAATCTTATAATTTTATAAGGTTTTTGCATTATTAACATAAATAAACGCCTACACACCTTTTGAAATTACATAAAGAAACTGCTGAGAAAACCCTTTACGATTATCAAGAGGAAGATTTACATACTATTTTTAAGTATTTATATGAGAATGGCGATAATTCTAATTTGTTATACCAATTGCCTACCGGTGGTGGTAAAACGGTGGTATTTTCTGAGATTGCCAAACGCTACATCGCAAGAACCAATAAAAAGGTAATTGTACTAACACACCGTATAGAATTAAGTCAGCAAACGTCAAGAATGTTGAATGGCTTTGGTGTTAAGAACAAAATAATAAATAGCGAGGTCAAAGAGTGGCAAGATCAAGACGAGTTTATGTGTTTTGTGGCCATGGTCGAGACGCTTAACAATCGCTTGCAAGAAGAAAAGGTCGAGATTAATAATATCGGACTGGTAATAATTGATGAAGCGCATTACAACTCGTTCCGTAAACTTTTTAAATTCTTTGAAAACTCTGTTATTCTTGGGGTTACCGCTACTCCGCTAAGTTCCAACATAAAACTCCCCATGAAAGACAACTATAAAAAGTTGATTGTGGGCGAGTCAATTGAATCGTTGATTCAGAAAAAGTTCTTGGCAAAGGCAAATATGTATAATTATGATGTAAGCTTACAGAATTTAAAACTTGGTATAAGCGGTGATTATACGGTAAAATCTTCTGATGAATTATATGGTAACCACAGCATGCTTAATAAGCTTGTTTCTGCCTATACTGAAATTGGTAAAGGCACTAAAACGCTCATATTCAACAATGGTATAAACACGTCTAGATATGTTTGCGAGACCTTTAAAAAGGCAGGTTACAATATTCGCCATTTAGACAATAAGAATAATGCCACTGAGCGAAAAGAGATACTAAAATGGTTTAAAGAAACACCTGATGCTATTCTTACATCTGTAAGTATTTTAACTACTGGTTTCGATGAACCAAGTGTAGAAACAATTATTCTTAATCGTGCTACACGTTCTTTAACGCTTTATTTTCAAATGATCGGTCGTGGTTCTAGATACCTTCCTCATAAAGAAGAATTCAACGTTATTGATATGGGGAACAATGTTGCCCGTTTCGGATTATGGAATGCAGGTATCGATTGGCAAGAGATTTTCCACTTTCCAGATTTTTACTTGGAGAACATTAAAAACGATGAAGAGATCGAACGAGAGTTCGTATATGAAATGCCTGCAGATCTACGAGCAGAATTTGCAAATTCGACAGACATAGATTTTGATATTAAAGCGGAATATAAAAAGAGTTTTGCCAATGGCGAAAAATCTAAACTGGTTCTTGAAAAGAGTATTCAGCAGCATGCAAAAATATGTGTAGAAAATTCTGAAGATGTGTTTGATGCCCGTATTCTAGCGAAAAAATTAAAAGAAGAAATTAAGTATCGCGTACGCCAATATTCGTATTGTATTATGAACAATACCAAAAATTATAAAGAATGGCTAGAAGAGGATTATGAACGAAAATTGCGTTCTAAAATCTCTAAGATGTTCGCTGCAAAAATGTAATTTTTAAAGGTATTTGATATTCAGAATTATCTTTTATCTGGTTATCGATTTTATATTCTAAAGAGGTCTTTACTACCGGATTTTTAAAAATGGCGAGTCGGTTATTTATATCCGCAGAAGTTGGTTAAATTCAAGTGCTAGAACCACCAGAACTATTCCAACCAATGAAAAATCGCTTATTTACCCTCATTATATTACTTACCGTAGTCTTTTATGCCATTGCCGGCTATCACTTTCTTACCGGTTGGCACCCTTTGGTCATGATGTTCATAGCCATTACCATAGGTTTATGTATAAATTCATTAATCTACGTGTTTCTTAATATTATCGGTAAAGGCTCAAAAAATATACCGATGAAAACCGTAACTGCAATTCTAGGTGGTATCATCGTTTTCATTATTTTAAAATATATTGGTTTCGGGTGGCCTGTACTTTTCTATTCGGCTATTGCCGTTATTGGTATCCTGCTTTGTATTTCGATTTATCTATTTCAAATAAAAAGAACAGCACTTTCAAGTATATTTCTCGTGCTCATGTTAATTGGTGCGGGTTATATGCTGTTCGTTTTAGCGGGTTCTGGTTCCGACCCTTATGATAAAGAAATTCCCTTGGCATTTTCTAATGATAATGGGTTTCCCCCTACTGAGGTATTATTTGATAACCCGGCAGCATCTGGTGATTTTTCAATAAATACATTTACATATGGTAGCGGTACAGATGAACAAAGAACGGAATTCTCAAGGGGAGTCAAGTACAAAACCAATACGGTTGATGGTACTTGGCTGATACCAGATTGGACAGGTAAAAAGAAAAAATGGCGTGAGCGCTATTGGGGATTTGGGTCAGATAATTTTCCGCTTAACGGCAGAGTGTATATGCCCCAAGGTGAAGGACCATTTCCTCTAACCCTAATTGTTCATGGCAATCATAATATGATCGATTATTCTGATGATGGTTATGGCTATTTGGGAAGTTTATTGGCGAGTAGGGGAATAATTGCTGTTTCGGTTGACGAGAATTTTTTAAACGGACATTGGTCGGGTGATTTTAGGGGTAAAGAAATGCCGGCTCGAGCTTGGTTGCTATTAAAACACTTGGAGCTATGGAGAAACTGGAATAATGAAGAAGGTCACGAACTTGAACATAAAGTGGATATGGATAATATTATGTTCGTTGGGCATTCTCGTGGTGGAGAGGCGGTTTCTATTGCCGCAGCATTTAATCCGTTACCTTATTTTCCTGATCAAGCAAAAGAGAAATTCGATTTCAATTTCAATATTAAAGGGGTGGTGGCATTGGCACCTACTGATTATAGATATGACCGTAAAATAGTATTGAACAATATTAATTTTTTAAGTATACAGGGTTCTTATGATGCTGACGAGGTTAGTTTTTGGGGGATGCGCCCTTACCGTCGTTTAGAATACACGGATAGCATTTCTAGATTTAAATCGGGTGTTTATATTCACCACGCCAATCACGGACAGTTTAATTCAACTTGGGGAAATTCAGATTTTGGTGCTCCCTCAAAATGGCTGTTGAATTTAAATCCGTTATTAAAAGAAGAACAACAGCAAGAAGCCGCCAAGGTTTTTATAAGCGCCTTTGCCGAAGCTACTTTAAAAAACAATCAAGAATATCGTGGGCTATTCAAGAATGTTTCGGTTGCCAAACAATGGTTACCTGTAGAACATTATTTAACTTCTTATGAATCGTCTAATCATAAGACTATTGCAAATTTTGAGGAAGATATAGATATTACTACGGCAAAAGATAGCACCATAATAAAAGGTGTTAATCTTGCCCTTTGGAAGGAACAAAATCTACCGACTCGCGATGAGGGCAGTCAAGAAAACAATGCTGTGATTTTGGGATGGGATTATAAAAATGATACAAGTTCTTCGGATAAAGCAATGTATGAATTACGGCTTTCAACGGATGATTCTATTGCCATTACAACAAATTCAACTTTGCAATTTACCTTGGGTGCAGGAAATCATGAGTGGTTAGATATCAATTTAACCGAAAAACAAAAGGAAGCAAAAAATGAAGATGATAAACGGGAAGTTCCGCAGTTGGATTTCACCATACAACTTACTGATGCATCAGGACAAACCTCTGCACTAAAAGTTAGTGATATCAAGGGAATACCAAAACCATTAAAAACCAGGTTCACCAAATTCGCTTTTTTAGATAAAGAAATGATTGGTGAAGATTGGGAAGTACAACTACAGACTTATCATTTGCCATTAGAGAAATTCACTTCTATAAATCCTGAGTTAAATCTAGAAGAGGTAAGTAACATCACATTCATTTTTGACCAAACAGATTATGGGGTGATGGTCCTTGATGAAATCGGGGTTTCAGGAAGTTAGTTGTTGGTTGTCGGTTGTTGGTCATAGCGAGTGGAAAGTGGCTATCTGTTTCTTCGGGACACACCTACATACTATCTAATGAATGGTAAGTTCGAGTGAATTTCGAGGTACGAGAAATTAGTATCGAGAAATTAGTATCGAGAACGTTTGTTACACAAAAGGGTTATCGATACCTGCCCGCCGGCAGGCAGGCAACTTTTTGGTTTTCGCTATGCTACAACTAAAAAGCCGCTCGAACTGACAGAGGTACTAAAAATATACTTAATTACAATGATTCGGCAGATTGCCACGTCGCGAAAAGCTCCTCGCAAAAACGTTTATCAATTTGAATCTGCCAATTTAATCTGCCAACTGATACTGTAAACTGTTACTGATAGCTGAGAACTGAAACTGCCTACTGAAAACTTTATATAGTTTTAATTATTACGTAATTTCGAGCAGTCAAAAGTCGATACTTATGGAGGTTACTAAAATGAAGGAGTTTATTAAAGAAGTCATTAAAAATATGCCATCGGATTGGCTGAACCTAACAACCCATCGATTAGATATTTACAATGAAGAATTAGCTAAAGTTCAATTTTTAGGCCAGTTCGAAAACTTAGCAAATGATAACATTTCAGATACTTCCGCTCTAAGTGAATTACCTACTGCTTACGACTATATCAGGTTAGGTCATCCGCTGTCATGTATTTTAGAATGGGCAATTGCCAATATCAATACCATATCACCAGACGAGGTCATTAGTTTTTTGTCAAAGACAGCTCCTATTTTATCCATCCTAAGAACAAATTTATTAACTCATAAAAACACGCTGATTGCTTACACTGGAGAACTACCTAGTTCTTTTGATGCTGAAATATTACGCACAGTATATGGCTATACTTTCGAGTTGCAACAAGTGGATCATCCATCGAATATTTTAGACTTTGACGGTTCTACCATTTTTGTATCGCATCAAGATAAGTTTTCGGCTGAAAAGGTAATTTCAAATATTGATTTTTATATCAACATACACTCCGGTCTTGGTAGTGTTCTATTGGTTAACGGAGCCGATAATAAAGATTTTATATCCGACATTCAGCATTTCAGAAGAAGAGAGACCGTAGCAATGACACCAGCAAATTGTCTTAATGCGCTAAAGTCTTTTATTAACCAACCAATAGCCGATAACAAAAAAACAAACTCAGCTGAGAACAAGTCTCAGGTAATAGATTTAATAAGGGAAGTTAGTGGTACAATTACCACGCCACTGGTTGCATCAAGCGGACTATCGGTGCAGTATGCAATTATGATGGGATTGGTACATTATGCCGCTGAAAACTATAAGGGCAAGGAAATTAAAATTGTTGTTCCGCCAAATTGTTATGGTGGTACCAATGATCAGGCTAGGCGTGTCGCCGCTTGTAACGATGCTATCGAAATTGTTGATTTACCGGTTGATGGCGACAACGATATGGTGCAAAGTATCGATAAGGTTTTAGAGCAAATCGCTAAAGAGGATGCCATACCGTATATTATTGCAGAAATACCTACAAATCCGAGGGTAGAAGTTCCTGATCTTAAAAAATTAAGGGCTGTTTTAAGTGCCAAACGAAATACTAGTAATGGTGACGATGCTATCGAGCCTGTATTTATTCTAGATCAAACGTTTTGCCCAAATGTTCACTTTTTAGGGGATGACGATATTCTTTCATCCGTTAGAACAATATCATTTTCTAGTGGTTCAAAATTCCCTAGTGGTGGCAAATGTACTGCAGGCTATTGCATAGCAAATAAAAAAGGAGATACCTTAATGGATAAAATAGCATTGCACTTAGAGCTTTGCGATAATGAGGCTACAGACCTGCAATATGAAATTCTTGCGCAACAAATGCCTTCCATGAAAAAGCGAATTCAAGATGCATATGCAAATACGCGTGAATTTGTAGCGTTCATTTCAGAAACGCTACCCACCGCTAAAATTAATTTTGTATCGGAAAAATTGGCTAAAGAAGGGTTTACGCCGTCTGTTTTTTCATTAGATCTGCCTGCCAAAGGAGATACTGCTGAAGAACGTGAAGCCTACAAACGCGAACTAAACCATAGGTTGATACATCTTATGATCACCGAAATTCCTGAAGAGAGTAAATACTGTGTTAGTTACGGACAGTTAAAGGGTTGTTATTGGACGATACCTGCAACATCGACCCAAGGCACCACAAAAGAGGACGACAAGGATTATATAGCACGTGTTTCTCTTTCTCCGAATATGGATGTCGAACGCCACAAAGAAGTCTTTACGAAATTTGTTGAAAGTATGTAAATAAGGTAGTGGTGGATTAATCAATATAACCTTGCTCGCGCATCCACTCATCATTGAACATTTTACCAACATATCTACTGCCGTGGTCATGGAACAATACGACTACCACATCATCTTTTGTAAAGTGCTCTTGTAACTGCAATACTCCTTTTATAGCCGAACCGGCGGAGTTACCCAAAAACATTCCTTCTTCTTTTGCCAGTCGTTGTGTATACACCGCGCCGTCTTTATCGGTTACTTTGGTGAATCCGTCAATGATGCTGAAATCTACATTTTTTGGTAAAATATCTTCACCGATTCCTTCGGTCACGTAGGGATAGATTTCCTTTTCATCAAAGATTCCCGTTTCGTGGTATTTTTTGAATACGCTGCCGTAAGTATCAATTCCCCAAATTTTAATATCAGGATTTTGCTCTTTTAAGTACTTGCCCACGCCAGATATGGTTCCGCCAGTTCCCACACCAACTACAAAGTGTGTAATCTTTCCTTCTGTTTGTTTCCATATTTCCGGTCCGGTACTTTGGTAATGTGCAATGGCATTACTTGGGTTGTCATATTGGTTAACATACCAGCTATTCGTTGTTTCTTGCGCTAATCTTTTAGAAACCGAATAATATGATCTTGGATCATCTGGTTCTACCGCAGTTGGGCAAACCACAACTTCTGCACCTACAGCATGTAGAATATCACACTTTTCTTTTGACTGTTTATCCGCTAATACAAAAATACATTTGTAGCCTTTTACGATGGCCGCTAATGCCAATCCCATTCCGGTATTCCCAGAAGTTCCTTCAATAATTGTTCCGCCTGGTTGTAATCTTCCATCCGCTTCGGCATCTTCGATCATCTTTAAGGCCATACGATCTTTAACCGAGTTTCCCGGATTAAAGGTCTCGTATTTAGCTAATACTAAACAAGGTAACTCTTTTGTAAGTTTGTTTATTTTTACAAGCGGAGTGTTACCAATTGTTCCAAGTATATTTTCTGCGTATTCCATAGCTGATTTTAAAGTCCCTCAAAAGTATAAAACTAGATTGATTCTAGCAATATTGTTGCAGATACATCAATAATTGATTTGGATTGCGCAATAGTGGGTAAAGCTGAGTTATTCGATGTCAGTTGCTAGTTTTTGATATAAGTAATTTAAATATATAATGGTTCGAGCGAAGCGAAAATAAATACTAAAAACTGATACTAAAAACAAATACTGAAAACTGCCCACAGAACACTGATACTGAATACTGAAAACTGTTACTGCCAACTGACCACTGAGAACTCCCAATTAAATACTTGCCCACCGTAAAACGATTCATTTACTTTGTACCAACAATAGATAACAGACAACTATCAACAACACGAAAACACTTCTCGTAATCGCCTTGGTATGGCCCGAACCTGCTTCTACAGCTGCGGGAGTGCGGATGATGCAATTATTGGATGTTTTCAAAAAGCAGGGATATGCGATTACCATTGCTTCGGCGGCCTCGAAGTCGGAGTTTTCGTTTGATTTCTCTTCATTGGGATTCCATACTGCGGATATTAAAATGAACGATAGCTCTTTCGATGTTTTCGTGAAAGAACTGAACCCAAATGTGGTGCTGTTCGATCGCTTTTTGACCGAAGAACAGTTTGGGTGGCGATTCGCTGAAAATTGCCCAGATGCCTTACGAATTTTAGATACCGAAGATTTGCATAGCCTACGCCATGTACGGGAGCAGTGTTTTAAAAAGAATGTTCCATTTACTACAGAGGCGTGGCTGGCAGATGACAAAACCAAACGAGAAATTGCCAGTATCTATCGTTGTGATCTTTGCCTAATTATCTCTAGCTATGAGTTGCAATTATTGACCGATGTTGTCAAAATAGACGAAAGTCTATTATTGTTACTTCCTTTTATGGTTGATGAAATTAGGGAAGAATCCAATTGGAAAACATTTGAAGAAAGAACCGATTTTATCTTCATAGGCGGTGGAAAACATGCGCCCAATATTGATGCCGTTAAGTGCTTAAAAACGATTATATGGCCGCTCATTAAAAAAGAACTGCCAGATGCCAAATTACATATTTACGGAGCCTACTTACCACAGCAATTGTTAGAAATGAATAGCCCAGCAACGAGATTTCTAGTACACGGCAGAACGGAAAGTGTAGATGAAGTGATGCGTACCGCAAAAGTCTGTTTGGCACCCTTGCGCTTTGGTGCGGGTATAAAAGGTAAATTGATTGCCGCCATGCAAAATGGTACACCAAGCGTTACCACAACTATCGGCGCAGAAGGGATGCACGGTATTTTAGACTGGAACGGCGCTATAAAAAATGACCCTGCCGAATTTGCAGCAGCAGCGATTCAATTATATACTACAAAGCAAAATTGGCAAACCGCACAAGAACAAGGTAAAACTTTGGTCAATACCTTATATGCCAAAACCAATTTGGAACAGGTGTTTCTAGAAAATATAATAGAGCTGCAACAATCAATTGCTACTCATAGAACACAAAACTTTACCGGTGCTTTGTTGCAACACCAAACCATGACGGCAACAAAATTTATGAGTAAATGGATTGAGGAGAAGAATAGAGGGTAGATTGGTGGTCTAGATATTGATGAGTATATGAATTGTATTGTGGTACTAGCTATGATTTCATATGCAGTGTTAGTAGCTTTTTTTATTCAATTCGTTATTAAAGAATTCTATTGTCATAGTGGAAACTTCTTTGTGTATTTCATCTCTATTAACAGACTTATCGTCTTTAAAAACAATGGGAGCATTTCTTTTAAGACTATTTTTTGCTTCGTTCATAAAAATGTAATGCCCTACTTTTCCTCTCAATTCTATGTATTTTGAGCCATCTAATAATTTACTATAATGTTTAGCATTGGTATTGACAGGTGTCCGTTCATCATTTTGCGCACCAATGATTAAAACTGTTTTATCAACTTTTTCAAATTGACTTTTTTCATTAAACCCTTGTCCAATAGCAGGAGCCATTGCTATAAACGCAGATATTCTATTGTCTTTAAGGTATCTATATTCTTTATTTCCCAATTCAATAATCTCGGGAGTAATAAGTTTTGAAACATCTCCCAATTCAGGTAATTGAAACTCCACCTTTCCTTCTTTGGTATTGGAAAATTCTTTTAGTAATTCATAATTCAACACGCCACCCGCTAGTGAAATTGTCGTGTAACCGCCCAATGAAAATCCTGCCATTCCGATTCTTGTTGAGTCAATTATCGAACTAAATTCTGAAGTATTCAACAGATTGTCGAGTGCATAACTGATGTCTAATGGTCTGTCCCAAACTTTTACAAAATTCTCTGGAATTTTATTATCTAAGGTATTGCCATAATGGTCAACTGCAGCTACTATAAATCCGTTGGAAGCTAGTTCACAAGCAAGCCACATTTGGCTAATTCTATTTCCTCCTGTTCCGTGAGAGAGTAAAATCAAGGGAGATTTTTCTACAATAGGTTCTGCGTCTTTTGAAGTAGGAGGTAACTTAAAAGGGTATTCGGTTGTGACATTAAATTTAGTAGTGTCTTTTGTCGGATACCATATTTCGGTTTTTAAAGGTCTGTTTCTTAAAGAATCAAGAAATGTAAAATTGGTTTGACCAACTGCATATTTATGTGTTTGCAAATAATTTTGAAAACTTTGGTCTTTATAATTATCGTTATTGCAAGCTGTAAAAGGTAAGAAAACAAATAAAATGATTAGAAATGATAAAGTTCTTAAATACATATGATTTTTAATTTAAGTACAAAATTAGAACTCATCTAAGTAAATAAAATTGACAAAAATCAAGAAGTCTCATTTTTTTTAGCTTTTAGTCTACTCAGTGTTTCTTGGGACATACCTAGGTAACTCGCTAGAACTTTATTAGGTAATCTTCTTAAAAGCTCAGGATGATTTATTTTAAAATCTTGATAAAGGTGTTTTCCGCTCATTGTTATTAATTTTTCAATTCGTTTCACACTATTTATATATGCTTTCTCAAGAATGTCGGTATAGAATATTTTCCACTCAGGAAGCATATTATTAAGCTTTTTAAAATCTGTAAATGAAATATAGAATATTTCACTTGCCTCGATAGCCTGAAGGTATGAACTGGTATTTGTTTGTTCGATGAAACTAGGAAATATTGTAATGAAGTTGTTTTCAGTTTCAATTTGCCTTGTCCATTCTTGACCATCATCCCTAGTGCATACAACTCGTAAACATCCTTTTTTTATGAAAAATAAATGTTTACAAACTTTGTTTTGATGAATCAATATCTGATTCTTCCTAGTATGTATTTCCTTGAAACAAATTAATACACTTTCTAATTTCTCATCAGAAAGTATTAATTTTTGATTTAGATGTTTCTTTAGATAGTCAGTCATATTACCTTAATCGTTAAAACGACTAATAATGAGTTTGTTTTACAATTACCGCCAACGGTCTCGTCTCGTATGTTTGGTTTTCAGTTTGAAGATACTATAATTATAAAAATAAAGGAGAGTGATTAAGAGGTTGAGCTAGATACATTTTTAGCAATCTTGGCAAACGGCACAAAATCAAAGAAAAACTTTTGTAAATACCATGTATACATAACCAATTTAGAACAGGTATATCTAGAAAAGATAGCACAGCTACAACAATCAATTAATGCTCATAGAACACAAAACTTTACTGGTGCTTTGTTGCTCCACCAGACCATGACGGCTAACAAGTTTATGAGTAAATGGATTGAGGAGAAGAATAGAGGGGTAATTGGTGGTTTAGTTATCGGTTTATACCGCAATATTGGCGGTAGTTATATTCTGTACATTTTCTTTATAATTTTCCCTTTTAACTTTTGTAAAGGTTTAGATGTAGTAAAAGTCAAGTCTTTCAATTCATCAGGACAGTTCGTGAGAATTTCATATCCATTTTTTGTAATCAATACAGTGTCTGAATGTCTAAAACCTCCAACTCCTTCAATATAAATTCCTGGCTCTATACTTACAACCATGTTTTCTTTTAGAACGGTTTTGTCTCCTTCTGCTAAATAAGGTCCTTCGTGATTACCCAAACCTATTCCATGTCCAGTTCTATGCATTAAATTATCTTTTAGTCCCTGGTCAGTTAAGTACTGTTTGGCAGCAAGGTCTACTTCTTCTGCAATAACTCCTTCTTTTAAAACAGCATAACTTCTTCTTCTTGCTTCCATCATCAATTCAAAAGCTTCTTCTTGTTCTTTCGTTGGTTTACTTGTAAAAAATGTTCTTTCTAATTCAGCCGAATATCCATTTACTCTTAAAAAAGCCAAACTAATATGCGACCCTTCAACTAGTAGATCTGAAACTTTTGGTATACCGTGAGGCTGATAAGAAATTCTACTTGGCCAAGCTGCTACTAGAATATTTGTAGCTAAATAGTCAAAAGGCGTTTCTTTAATAATTTTCTGTTGAATAGAACGTCCAATTGAAAAAACCTCAAGTTCCGACATTCCGAAATAGGCATTTTTATTTAGTTTATTGATACTAACATCACAGTATGTAGACGCTTGTTTAATTAATTGAATTTCTGCACTACTTTTTACCCATCTTTGTTTTTCCAGTATTGCGTTTTCTACAGTTTTTAGATTTACTGATGTTAAAAAAGCTGATATTTCATAAGGTGTTTTACCACCAATTCCAATTAGTTTACTGTCTTTTACTTTCTTTAAAAGTATATCTTTCCAACGTTCTGGTTTTTGAGCAGGATATTCCCAATAACTTTCTATATCATTAACGTTGTCTACTTTTTTTAGATGTGCCAATTCCATTTTTGGAACAATAAAACTTACATTATCTTCTTTAATTACTAATAAAAATAATCTTTCAAGACTTTTATAAGTCAACCCAGTTAAGTAGTAGATATCTTCTTCTTCAGAAATGATTAAAGAGTCAATTTCGCTAGTTTTAATCTTATCCTGTATTAACTGTATTCTCTGTTTGTATTCTGATTTACTTATTCTCAAATTTCAGTTTTAATGGGTTACTTAAATTACCGCCAACAAAGAGCTAAAAGAAGTTTCAATACTTCGGCAAGCTCAGAAAAGACTCTTTTAGCGAATGATAACCAAGTTCGTTCTTTCAAAAATTGAAAGCAAGTACTTGCAAAGTAGGTTGTGATAAGTTATTAACGATTGAGTTAATAATAGGATTTCTTTTTAAAGTATAATCAGCGTTGAAGCTAATCTTGCCAATTGCTTTTAAAATAATTCTTCACAAATCCATTACATCTTCATCATGAACATTTTCAGCAATCTTGGCAAACGGCAAAAGACCAAGGCAAAACTTTGGTCAATACCTTGTATGCTAAAACCAGTTTGGATCAGGTGTATCTAGAAACGATAGCACAGCTGCAACAATCAATTACTGCTCATAGAACACAAAACTTTACTGGTGTTTTATTACAGTACCAAACCATGACTGCAACTAAGTTTATGAGTAAATGGATAGAGGAGAAGAATAGAGGTTAAGTTGGTGGTTTCGTTATCGTCACGGCTATGGCAAGTAGGGCAGGCAAGGAAACTTTGCGTTTCCGTCTGCGCACGAAGCTAAAGCTTATTGTTTTGCTTTTTCTTTTTTTGTTCCAAAGCTAAATCCATCAGATTTAGCGACATTATAAATATACACAGACCTTTCGGTTTTGCCCTAAAGTCCGCATTACGTTTAGGTTTTGTTGTGTGTAGTACTTTTACGCATCGAAATTTTCAATTTTTAAGTCTCTGCGCATTTCAGTAACTATTCTGTCTTCAATTTCTTTAAATGGTTCATTAGCTCTAAGCTTATTCCCAGCTTGAAAAAAATTGTTCAATTGCGTGGAATCTGAATTAGCTATGTGTTTATAAAAATTATCAAATACATCTTGAAATTCGGTACGTAGAGTATTTACATCTGATAGCATTTCTTTTGAAAGGAAAGGTTGGTTTATAGATGCGAATTGAATGTAATCGTTGATTTTTTCCATAATAACAGTTCCATCTTCTTTTACACCCACATACTGAAATCTACTTAACTCTTTTTTTAGCCCATAAGTGCGTTCTAATAACTCACGATAGATATTTACTTTTTCTTTAAAAATTCCACCGTATGCAATTTTATTTTTTTCCAATGATTTATCAACTTTTCCTTTAATCCATAAGTAGAAAATTAAGTTTCCAAGAATTGTAATTATTGCGGGCGAAATTTTTTCTAACAATGGTAAAAAATTTTCTATCATTTCATTTTTTTAGTATTACACACAACGTGGAGCTAAGAGGAGTTTTAATTCCTTTTAGCGGATGATAACGAATTTCGTTCTTTCAAAAATTGAAAGCAAGTACTTACAATATGAGTTGTAATCAAGTTATTAACGAAATAACTAATTATAATGAGGTTTCTAATGGTAGTTCAAACTTACTTTTCAAAATTATTCTTCACCAAATCCATCAATTCTTCACCATGCAAATTTTTTGCGATCACGACTCCGTTACTATCCAAAATAAAGTTTGATGGTATGGTACGAACACGAATTTTCTTTAAAAATGGGGCATCATCGCCTTGCAGGTCAGAAGCTTGTAGCCAACGATCTGCGCCATCGCGCTCTGCAGCTGCTTTCCAGCTTGCTTCATTACTTTCTAGGGCGTAGGCCACAATTTGCAAGCCCTGGTCGTGGTATTCATCATATAGGGGTACTAAAACATTACGGTTCTCTAATCGGCAAGGAGCACACCAAGATGCCCACAAGTCGACAATCGTAAGCTTTTTGCCCAATGAGTCTCTAAGAGATACGGTATCTTTTGTAATGGTAGGTAGTTCAACATTTGGAAATTCATCGCCTATTAATACAGGCAAATTTGCTGGAGCACTTTCTTTACACAGTTGTTTTACCCAAGGGTGATCGGGTTGTATTTTTTGCCACTTGCTACATTGGTCTACCAAAAATTCTGGAACGCGCTCATAATCATTCTCAGGACTTACCCACCGTAATGCTATTATAGCTGGTAGTAGATGCGGAGTGTTTTCTGCAAAGGTCATTAATACTGTACGATATTGTAAAATAGCATGTTCTTTGGCTAGTAATTCATCACCTTCTTCCACTTGCCATTGCTTGTTGGCAAGATTGGTTCGATACGCTTCTAATTTCAGATCTCGTAGTTCTAACAAAGTGGTATTTATATCTGAGGGGTTATCTATGGTAAAACTTTGCTGAAAATTATTGTACTCTGCCGAGATTTGTAGTGTTTCGCCTGATTGCCAAACAATAGGCATATAGTTCGCCGTTTTTGGGTCGTCGTTTTGTAAATAGTTACCGCTTTTTCCGGTGGGCTGTACTGCCAATTCTAATAATACAGGTTCTTTGGTAGTTGGTAGGTTATGGAACTCAAAATTACCCTCAGAGGCTACCACCGCTGAGTCTATGACTTTCCCTAAATAAGATGCCGCTACATGTTTTAACGCATCCGGTTGAATCAAATAGATTTTTACATTTTCTTTTTTTAATCCGTGTAATGTACCCGAAATATCCGCGGGAGAAGTACAAGCGGTTACACCTAGAAACAATATGATAAGAACTGTCGTTATTTTTACTTGGGCTGATTTCATTTTAATCTCTCATTATTTTAGACAATTACAATGAAGCTATAATAATTTCGAATGGGGAATTCACTATTCTAATTTACGTTCTAAAAATTAATATGCTTAGTGTTTACAAATTTTGCTGAATCTTTTTATGGGATTTCAACAATGAAAACATTAATAATAACTACAACCCAAAATGATTAATTGGTCCGTTGCCATGACCTAAAATTTTATCTTTACCGGCAATGATCGCTTGGTTCACGTAATTGCATCCTTTGGTAATGGCATCATCCATAGGATAGCCTAAACTCAAATAAGCGGCAATACTTGAAGATAAACTACAGCCCGTACCATGAATGTTATTGGTATTCACCCTTGGGTTGGTAATTACCTTTACTTTTTGGGTTTCATGCACATAAAAGACATCGGTCATTACAATGGTGCCATTGTCGATATGACCACCTTTTAATAATACGGAAACCTGAAAACGCTCTCCAATTTTCTGTGCAATTTCTTCCATATTGTCACTATCTATTTTCTCATCGATCAAAAGTTCTGCCTCTGGAATATTAGGGGTAATCAGCGTTACGTGTGGCAAGAAGGATTTTAGACACGCTATAGCGTCATCGGCAATTAATTTATGACCAGATGTGCTTACCATAACCGGGTCTAAAACAATATTCTTAGCCTTGTATTCACTTAGTTTATGCTGCACTACTTCAATCACTTCACAAGAATGGAGCATACCTATTTTAACGGCACCAAAATCAATATCACTGAGAACAGCATCTAACTGCTTTTCTAGATGTGGAATGGGTATGGCGTGTATGTCAGTGACTCCCGTTGTGTTCTGAGCCGTAGTTGCTGTAATCACGGTAGCGGCATAAGCTCCGCAGGCACTTATGCTTTTAATATCCGCCTGTATACCGGCACATCCGCCAGAATCACTTCCGGCAATGCTCAATACACTTTTGTATCGTGGGTCTATATTTTCCATGCTTCTTTAGTATAGGCGCTGTTCCAAAACATCCACTCCAATTTTGATGCTTTGGTAAAAGCCGTTTCCATTTTAGCCAAAACTTCTTCAGATGCGTTGGCTGCGTATTTGTTGGTAATCGCTATGGCGTTGTTTACAGAACTGGCAAACTCTTCGCCGCCATAGGTATCTATCCAATCTTGAAAGGGATTATTTTCTTTATTGGTTTGGTTCGCCTGAATATAATCTCCGATTTCTTTATAAATGGTAAAGCATGGCAGTACGGCGGCCAATGCTTCTTCTAAAGAATGATTCGCCACTATACGGCTCAAATAGCTTGTGTATAGTTCGCAAGTAGGAGAGGGCTCATGAACTAGCTGATTCTCTTTTAAGAAAATCTGATGCAGCGCATTTTCTACATGAATGATACCTGTTGCGGAATCTAGAAAAAATTGGGTGTCATCTTCATATTCACATTTTACACCAACACTTGCCAATACTTTTTTATAGGCAGCCAAATACATGGCATCTTGATGAATATAAAACTGAAAAATGTCTGAAGGTAAGGTACCGTTCATGAGCTCTTTGATAAAAGGCTGCTGTTTTATAGCCTCTAGAATATGGTCTGTTCGTTGTCTTGCTAGTTTGTACCAGTCTTGCATATAATATCTTTAAGTTTTTTTGTTGCCGCTTCAGCATCTTCGGCTTTAGAAATTGCAGAAACAACTGCTATTCCGTCCGCTCCATTTGCTATAATTTCTTTGGTGTTTTCTTTGTGAATTCCGCCAATGCAAACAATAGGCTTTGTATACAATTCGCGAATCTCTTTTAGTCCCGAAATCCCCAAAGGTTTTGCTAGATCGTTTGTCTTTGTGTTCGTTGAAAAAATAGGGGAGATGCCGATATAATCTGCCGACTGGGCATCTGATTTTATAGCCTGGGCCGTAGTACTAACCGAAAGCCCGATAATCTTCTCATTACCCAATAATTCTCTAGCGACATTATAAGGCATATCGGACTGACCGATATGAACTCCGTCAGCATCTATGGCAAGCGCAATATCTAAGCGATCATTAATCAGTAAAGGAATTTGATAAGTGCCACAGAGTTCTTTACACCGAATTGCTCTTTTGTAAAAGGTAGCGGTATCGCAGGTTTTTTCACGTAATTGTACAATGGTTGCCCCACCTTTCAAAGCCGCTTCTAGAATGGCAAAAAAGGAATGATCATCCCTAATGCTATCATCGGTCACATACATTAAAGCGTAATCTACTTTAGGCATTCGTCTTTACTTTTTCTGCCAAGACTTCTGGCGATAATTCATAAAGACTATCATAAAAATTCATTTGAAAACTACCGGGTCCTGCACTTTTTTCATGTGCCAAATCTCCTGCGACACCCATAATCGCCATTGCCACCGTAGCCGCTAAATGAATATCTTCTTCAACACCCAAACAGGTACCTACCAGTGCCGTTGCCGTACAGCCCATGCCGGTAATTTTAGCCATAAGCGGACTCCCGTTTTCAATTTTGCTGATGTTGTCACCGGTGATGATATAATCGGTTTCTCCACTAATGACAATCGTGTTGTTCAATTTCTGCGCGAGAAGGGTAGCGCCTTCAATAGCATCCTTAGTATCCATGGTACTATCCACTCCCTTTGTTGAATTGGTCACTTTTGCCAGTGCCATAATTTCTGAAGCATTACCGCGAATTACATTGGGTGTAGCAGTCTCAATAATTTTTTGGGCAATTGCTGTTCGGTACGCAGATGCGCCGACACCTACAGGATCGAATACGAACGGAGTTTTGGTTGCTTTTGCTTGTTGTACGGCCATAAGCATACTTTCTACCCATTTCTCGCTCAAGGTACCCATATTGATGACCAGAGAAGAAGAAATGGTAACAATGTCCTTAACTTCCTCAATAGCATGTGCCATAACAGGCGATGCACCAACCGCTAACAACGCATTGGCAGTGTTGTTCATTACCACATAATTAGTGATGTTATGTACTAGCGGACTCTTGGTTCTTATTTTTTGTAATACGAATGCAATACTGCTCATTTTAATAGTTGATAATATGATGGTTGATTCATTTTTAAACGGAATAAACTAAGATCGGGATAATGAATAAAACAGCCTTCAAAATCATGTTACCATTTTGATAAGTTATTAACGGACAGTGTTTAAAATATGAATTCTAATTTGCAGGCATAATCAATCATTTTTCGTAAAATATCCTTCGTTCGATACGGCGGCATTGCTAACTTGAATACTCGCTGTTTTAAACCACACTTCGGCATAGTTACCATCTGCATATTGCATTTCAATATCGCCACCATGGGTTTCTGCGCCAGAGCACCAGTTCATATTTTCATCTGGAGATTTACCATTTGTTTGGTTGTAAGTACCTAACTTAAAGAAACAACCCTCTCCAGCATAGGCTTCTTTGCGTTCCACACCATCTTGACCAATTGGAAAAAATAATTTCTTTGTTTGCTCAGGAATATCTGCTTTTGTAGTGTATTCCGATTCCAATAAATTTTTGGTGAACGTTTTGGTTTCATGACCGTCACTCATAAACTTCAAGCTCATGATGCCATCTTTTACAACAACCTCATAACTGAATTCTTCTCCTAAAGCTATACCATCTTCTGGCTCTGCAGGATAGGAGTCTGCCGTTTTGCCCACTACCGAAAAATCATTGCCCCAAACGGCGGTAGAGTAGTCCCACCTTCCGGAATTATCATCTCCGGCGGTGTTGATTTCATAATGCCAGAACACAGAACCTTTGGTATGACCAGGGTATTTTTTATAGAATATTTTTAATGGCTCGTTTTCAAACGCATCTGCACTGTGAATTTGACCCACTACTACAGCGTGTGTTGAAGCAACACGGGCATCTCCCGTAGAAGATACGTTCATTACTTTTAAGGTGGCAGTCAATTTATCATCTGCCGTTTTTGGATACCATTTTTTAATCTGGGCCAGTTCCGTTCTTGTATTATTCGACGTGCCATGGGTATCGCCACCATTGGGAGCTTTGAAAACTACCCAATCATCTTTACCATCATTTGTGGTATAGAAGAAATCTTTATTTTCAAAGTCATTGGCGATTCCCGCATTTGTACCATCGCCTAAAATTAATTTCCAATCATCAAAAAACGGAATTACGTCACTTGCGAAAACGGTTTCAGTTGACTTATTTTCATTCGTGCTTTCTTCTGTAGATTCAGCTGACTTTTTAGTAGTATTCTTGCAGCTAGTAAAACTGAAAGCTAGTAGTAATGATGCTAATGCTATGGTGTTATTTTTCATTGTCTTATGTTAGGAAACCATAAGATAGGAATAGTTTAAGTGTTTTATGAATTTTGAAGGAACAATACTTTAACGGATTTTAAGGGTTTTGTTTTATATATACTCACCGTTCCCATTCCATACCTACTTTACCTCTTGTCCGCATCTTCTCTATATGGACAATTGCCTCCGGAATTTCAGTATGCGAATATGTCTTTTCTATGTGTACTTTCATTTTACCTTCTCTTACTAGTGATGCCAAAATTTCTAAATCGTGGGTATTTGCTTCGGCCGTAAATTGGATCAATGGAAATTTACTAAATACCTTTTTCAATAAAACAGAAAGCATATGCGCCATAGTGGTATAACCTACCATGACTCCTCGTTTACCCATTCTTTTATAATCTGAATGCGATAGGTTTCCGTGGGTGTCAATAATGACATCATAGTTATCATTATGTTCATGAATATTTTCTTCATCATAGGCAAGGGTATCATCTGCGCCGATTGATGTTATAAAATCTATATTTCTAGAGGAGCATACTCCGGTTACATGTGCTCCATATGCCTTTGCTATTTGAACTGCAAAATGACCCACACCACCTGATGCACCATTGATTAGAACAGATTCTCCCTCTTTGATTTTTCCATGTGTTATCAGCGCTTGGTAAGCTGTTAGACCAGCAATGGGAACACCTGCCATGGCAGAAAAACCGACATTCTCTGGCATTTTAGCACATGCATTTACCGGTACACATAGATATTCAGCAAAAGCACCACCGTCTAACATTTCACCAAATACATGGTCACCCATTTTATAATTCTCAACGCTATTGCCTACTTCTTCTACAATTCCAGCAAAATCAGCACCCAATATGGGCTTTTTAGGTTTAAAGAGACCGAATGATAACCGCGCAAAAAAGGGTTTGCCACGAAGAATATGCCAATCTGCCGGATTTGCTGAATTTGCCATCACCTTAACTAAAATATGATGATCCTTTACTACCGGTTTTGCTACTTCTTCTAGCTGAAGTACTTCTGGTCCGCCATAAACTTTCTTGGTAATTGCTTTCATGTCATCTGGAATTGATTTTAATTAATTCACCTCATTCGCTATCTCGCTACCAGTCTCAAATGATTTTATATTTTCTAATGTAATTGTGGTTATTTGATCCATTGCCTCTTTGGTAAAGTAAGCTTGGTGGGAAGTGATCAATACATTCGGAAAACTCAACAATCGTAGTATTTGTTCGTCTTGAATAATATGTTCAGATAAATCTTCAAAGAATAAGTTCTCTTCTTGTTCATATACATCAATACCTAAGTAGCCTATTTTCTTCGTAATTAAACCTTCAATTGCATCTGCAGTATTAATTAATGCACCACGGCTGGTATTAATAATCATAACACCTTCTTTCATAGTGGCTATGGAGGATTTGTTGACTATATGTTTCGTGTGTTTATTAAGCGGGCAATGAAGAGATATAATGTCTGATTGTTTAAATACTTCTTCTAATGAAACATATGTTACCCCCAAATCTAATAACTCTTGATTTTCGGCTATATCATAAGCTATAATATTGCACCCAAATCCTTTAATTATTTTACAGAACGTAGCTCCGATTTGTCCTGTACCAATAACTCCGACCGTTTTATTATGTAGATTGAAACCTATTAAGTTTTTCAATGAAAAGTTACCTTCTCTAACTCGATTATAAGC
Source organism: Maribacter caenipelagi (assembly GCF_004364175.1). GTDB lineage: Bacteria > Bacteroidota > Bacteroidia > Flavobacteriales > Flavobacteriaceae > Maribacter > Maribacter caenipelagi. Next base: position 52,851 of record NZ_SNZW01000014.1, read on the forward strand.
TTTATGTGTTTTTCGATTGAGAGTTAAAATCAGTGCTAACGCATGCTCTGCTACTGCCTCTGGTGAATATGCGGGAACTCTAACAACTTTTATATTATGACTTTCAGCAGCCTCTAAATCTACATTGTTATATCCTGCGCAGCGTAAAGCTATTAATTTTACTCCGTTAGCTGCTAATACTTTAATCGTTTCTTTGTCGACAACATCATTCACAAAAACACAAACTACTTTACTATCACTAGTAAGTTTAGCAGTGTCTGAATTTAATGCAGTTTCATAAAATGAGAACGCATATTGGTGTTCATCGTTATACTTTTCAAAGTATTCTTGGTCATAAGATTTTGTACTAAAAACAGCTATTTTCATAAAAATTCTATTGGTATGTTATTGCGGAATAAAATTACTTATTGGAACTTGAAATTTTATGACAATTATCAGGTTTGCAATTTAAGTTTGTGGATCTTTTCTAAATAATTCGATTAAATCAAACACTAGTACACAGAAAACAACCCAGATTAATCCGGCAATAAATCCGCCAGCGATATCAGAAGGAAAATGGACTCCCAAATAGATTCTACTAATGCCGATACTTAAAATTAGTGTTATCAAAACCAAAATCAATACATATTTCATCACTTTATTAATATTGAATTTGGTAACTAGAAATATTAGAAATCCGTAGAAAGCCATCGCACTCATGGCATGTCCACTTGGGTAACTCAACGTTTCTACCGAAACCAAATGCTCAATACCTGGTCGAGCACGGTCAATAAAACGTTTTAGCATCATATTAGAAATGGTCGCTAGCGCTAAAACCAAGGTTGCTTGTACAACATATTTCCAACGTTTAAATACCAAAAGAGATACTAAAAGAAAAACTGCAAGTACTATTAAATACCCATACACATCGCCAATATTGGTCATGAATTTAAAATACGAGGTTAAACCAGGATTACGATAAGAAATTACATAATCTGTAATTGCAGTATCATAGGTTGTAAGCATCTCTGTCTTTAGTGTTTCTGTCAATTCTACAAATAGATTAATACCACCAACAACAATTACTAAAGCTACAATGACCGTAATTACATAGGGTAGCGTTGTATTGTATTGGTTTAATTTATTCGCTAAAAATTCACGAAGCGATTTTATAAATGTAAAAAGGGATTGTTTCATGAAACGTACTATTTATTTTTGTGTAAACTTAGTAGATAACGGGTACTTCTACTGTTTCAAATAAATTGATAACTGACTCGATTGAGTTAATACTTAAAATTTAAGTCAGGTAACCTAGTTCTCAAATTTGCACAGGTATACCTTGAACCCTTATCTTTATGCGATAATAGAATTGTTAGAAAATATGAAATCACCCAACTGGAAAACGGCTATAGAATTTGATGATATTACCTATAAAAAATGTGACGGCGTAGCGCGAATTGCGTTTAACCGACCTAATGTACGAAATGCTTTTAGACCACATACGACAAGCGAGCTAATTAAAGCATTTTATGATGCTCAAGAAGATACTTCTATCGGAGTAGTTTTGCTTTCTGCGGAAGGACCTTCTACTAAAGACGGAATATGGTCTTTTTGTTCTGGTGGTGATCAAAAGGCTAGGGGAGAAAAGGGGTACGTTGGTCAAGATGGTCAGCATCGTCTAAATATTTTAGAAGTTCAAAGGATGATTCGCTTTATGCCAAAAGTGGTTATATGCGTTGTACCGGGATGGGCCGTAGGTGGCGGACATAGTCTGCACGTGGTTTGCGATATGACTTTAGCTAGTAAAGAACACGCCATTTTTAAACAAACCGATGCCGATGTCACCAGTTTTGATGGCGGATACGGTTCTGCATATTTAGCGAAAATGGTTGGACAGAAGAAAGCTCGTGAAATATTCTTTTTAGGGAGAAATTACTCTGCACAAGATGCTTTTGATATGGGTATGGTAAATGCTGTAATTCCGCATGACGAGTTAGAAGATACTGCTTTTCAATGGGCACAAGAAGTTTTAGAAAAATCTCCAACTTCTATAAAAATGCTAAAATTCTCTATGAACCTAACCGATGATGGTATGGTCGGACAACAGGTATTCGCAGGTGAAGCCACAAGATTAGCCTACATGACCGAAGAAGCAAAAGAAGGTAGAAATGCATTTCTAGAAAAGCGTAAACCAAACTTCGGTAAAGATAATTGGTTACCTTAGAATAGCTGTTGGCTGTTGGCTGTTGGCTGTATTAAAAAAGTTCATTCTTTCATATGAAAGAATGAACTTTTTTAGGTTAAAGGCTAAAATAAAAGTATGTCTGTTCGAGCGCAGTCGAGAACTGAATCTGGTTTTTAGAACGAGAAGCGTTTCGGAATCAATTAAGCAGTACTTAATACTTTCTCACCTGAAAACTCCTACGGCCAAATGAATACTGAAAACTGAATTAGCTGTAACTAAAAAGAGTCCGATCAGTGAAGATCAGACTCTTTTACGAGAACACTATATGAAAATGAAAATTTTTTAATTCGTTTTTAATAACACTATAAATGTATATATCATTTAGAGTTCTTTGAAATTATTGTTGCCACACAAGAGAGTTTTGTTGTGAACTGCTGTATAAATGTGGTATTGTATTTACAAGGTTAAAATTTTATGCCTTTTATCGAATAGACGCTATTATTTCTTTGAGTAGCGTGTTGAATTGCTCATCTGTCTGTTCTTCCAGTCCCGTTCTCACCACTACTAAATCTTTAGATGGTATAATAAAGATGCGCTGTCCTTGAAATCCGTTAACGGAATAAAGGTCTGTAGGAATGTCTTCGTACTTTCCTTCGGCATTTAACCAAAAATGCGCACCGTAAGATCCGTTAGAGTTAATGGTTGGTTTGGCAACATAATTAGACCAAGTTTCTGAAAAGATGCGTTTACCGTTCCAATCTCCCTTATTCAAGTATAACAATCCGAATTTAGCCCAATCTCGAGTGGTTGCCCATCCATAAGATGATAGAATATAATTACCAGATAAATCGGTTTCTAATAGCATCGAATTCATTCCAATCTTATCGATTAATTCTTTATAGGGAAAATCTAAATATTCTTGATGTGTAGCGAACTGATCTCTTAGAATACCAGAAAGTAAGTTAGTGGTGCCAGAAGAATAATTCCACACTTCTGTTGGCTGGGCAATGACATTTTTATTAAGTTGTGTCAAAGTCATGTCAGAATCTAAGAATAACATACGGGTAACATCAGATATTTTAAAATAATTCTCGTCCCATTCCAATCCACTTTGCATACGTAATAGGTGATTAAGAGTTATACCATTTTTCGGCTTCTTCATACGTATTTCCTGAGAAAAAGGTTTGTAGTCCATTTTTATAGCACCTTTATACTCTAAAATACCATAAAGAGTAGACAAGATACTTTTGGTCATTGACCACCCAAGAATTTTTGTATCCTTAGAAAATCCGCGAATGTAACGTTCCCCTATAATTTGATTTTTATGAACTACTAAAAGAGATCTTGTTTTTTGTTCTGGATCTTTAAAAGCATTTTCGAATGCCACTTCTAGTTTATCATAGGCTACATTTTCTAATACCGTATCGACAACTCCGTTATTTCCATAAGGGAACGGAAGTGAATCTTGCACTTTAAATCTATTGGGGACAATGTCAAAATTATGTTTAGAAAATTCTTTGTTGATTAGTACAGTGCCAAGTCCTTCTTTAAACACCGCTGTTCTTGGCATTAGTCCATATACCGTGGCAGTGGCAGATTTATTTTCTTCTAACACCTCAGAATCCGCTAATTTAATCAACGGCATATTATTATCGTTTAGAGTAATATCATCAGCATCTCTATCCGCAATAAAAACACTAGAGGCCATGTTTTTAGAAGCATAGCCAGAAATTAGATTTAGTTTTGGGTAGTTAAAATATGCCGCGGTAATGATACCTACTAAGACAATGCCTAAAAGCAGTTTTCTTTTCTTCATTCTTATTATGTTCTTGATAAAATTAAAATGTGATGAGATCTTAAGTTAGTATAGACTTCTTGTTTCGCTAGAATTACTCCAATTTCTGCCACGTTTTATCTGATGTAAGCTTAAAACTACCAACATGGTTAAAGTTACATTCTTGAGGTAAAATCAATGATAGAAATGTGCTTTCATCTTTTGCCTTATATAAATGGTATTCCTTACCAACAATGGGCTCAAAACTGAATTTAGCACTATACACAAGATTGTTGTATTCAAAATTATCCATCAGTTTCTTGTACGAAGCTTGTAGTGCTTCATATTCTGCCTTAAACTGATTATTTGCACTTACAATATGCGTATTCTTCCAGGAAGTTACATCTGGCGGAGTAATTTTTGGTGCGGATACTCCGGTTGCAAAAGGGGATAGTTTTCCATGATACTCTTGGGTATCTTCATTGAAAACTACATTATCTGGTTTTTTATCTTTTTTCATAGCCCTACAAATTTAAAGAAAAGCCCGCATTTATCACTTGCAAGATTTTAACGGTATGGGTATCTTCCATTCTTCAAATCTGAATTCAATAAAACGAACTAATTCTAATGGCTATTAAATCTGCCTTTTATCTCATTTTGTTATGCCTAATTGTATCGTGTAATACAGAAAAGCGTTCGAAAGAAATTGTTCTTTACGAAACCTATTGTGCCAGCTGCCATTTGGCTCCGAATATTAATGATTTACCAAAAGATATATGGAGAGATAATGTACTGCCAGATATGGGCGCTCGATTGGGAATTATTACACCAGAAAATCACCCTTATTACAAGTATTCTTTTAATGAACAAATTGCAATAATTAAAACCGGAATTTACCCAAGTAGACCCATCATAAATGAGGAAGATTGGGAGCAATTGGTCGGTTATATTATTAGTATGGCACCAGATAGCGTAGTCAACAATCCTATTAAAATTGAAAATTCTGAGCTATCTCAATTTAATACCAAACCTGTTACACTAGACAGTATTAAAGGCAACTTATATACTTTTATAAAGATAGACACGCTACATCAACAAATACTTATCGGTAATAGGAGAGGGGTATTGAGCTCTTATGACCTTAAAACACATACAAGTAGCGATATCGGGAATTTTGATTTAGCCATAACAGATGCTCGAATTATTGGTGACAGTATTTTTGTAACTAATATGGGTATTATGGACCCCAATGAAATACCTAGAGGAAAAGTTGTTCTTAAAAACGGAAGTGCAACTGCTGTTTTACAAGACTCTTTGCATAGACCTGTACATACCTTGTACATTGATTTAAATAATAATGGAAACGAAGAAATTATTATAAGCGAATTCGGTAACCTAAAAGGTAAACTTACGCTACTTGAAAAAGATGAATACGGTTTCTATAAAAACAAAACATTACTGAATGTACCTGGCACTATAAGAGTAATCGCTAAAGATATGAATGCCGACGGAAAGCAAGATCTAGTGGTTATGGCAGCTCAAGGCGATGAAGCTATTTACATAGTATACCAAAAAGAAAATTTGACTTTTGATGTTGAAAAAGTAATTCGTTTTAGTCCCGTTTTTGGGTCTAGTTGGTTTGAGTTGGTAGACTACAATGGTGATGGTTTCGATGATATCATTACCGTTAACGGTGATAACGCAGACAAATCTATGATTCACAAACCTTACCACGGCATGCGTATTCATTTAAATGATGGAAATAATCAGTTTACCGAAACATTTTTCTTCCCATTAAACGGTGCCACCAGAGTTATTGCCAATGATTTTGATAAGGATGGCGATTTAGATTTTGCATTGTTATCGACGTTTCCTGATTATGAAAAGCACCCTGATTATAATGTTGTCTATTTAAAAAATGAGGATAGTGCCAATTATACATTTATTTCAGAACATTTTGCAGATATAAATATGGGTAGATGGTTTCTTATGGACGCTGCCGATATTGACAATGATGGTGATGATGATTTGGTGCTAAGTGCATTAAATTACTCTTTTACTCCTGTTCCTAAACATTTTAAAAAAGTCTGGAAGGAAAGTTATACCGACCTTTTAATTTTAGAAAATAAACTACATTAGTAGGTATGAAGCAAAAATTGTTCATGGTGTTTTTTCTGCTTACAGCATTTAGTTGTACAGATAAACCTTTGAACGATAAGTATAATTGGGTACCCATGACGGTTACTGCAACTGCCTATAATTCTTTACCGTACCAAACTTCATACGAGCACCCCGCAATTACTGCATGGGGAGATTCTATAAAGCCAGGTCAGAAATGGATAGCAGTGTCTAGAGACCTGTTGAAAAAGGGATTACATTACAATACCATGGTTAAAATAGACACGTTTGAGGGTGTTTATTTGGTGAAAGATAAAATGCATTCGCGATGGAGAAATCGTATTGATATCTACATGGGCGAAAATGTTAATAAGGCAAAAAAATGGGGCAGGCGAAAAATTAACATATTGTACGCCGTTGAAAAAGATAGTTTAGAAATTATTGAATGATGAAAAAACGTGTAGTATATTTTGTTTTGTGTTTGGTAATAGTATCATGTTCTTCTACAAAAACAATTGTTGAACACCCTATCACCTTTAATGAAGAGCGCAAAATATTGACGTTGGAGTACCTTCAAAACAGATACGGACTAGAGCAAGATTCTCCAAAAATTGAACCTAAAATGATTGTTTTACATTGGACGGTCATACCAACTTTCGAAAAATCATTTGAAGCTTTTGACCCTGTTACATTACCCAATTGGCGACCAGATATTAAAAATGTAAGTGGCTTAAATGTGTCTTCTCAATTTATGGTCGATAGAGATGGTACTATTTATCAATTGTTACCAGAAACGACTATGGCGCGCCATGTTATAGGGCTAAACCATTGTGCAATTGGAGTGGAAAATGTTGGAGGGACCGAAGAATTACCTTTGACCAAAGCACAATTAAAGTCTAATATTTGGTTGGTGAAGTATTTGAAAGATAAGTATGATATCGACTATTTAATCGGTCATTACGAATATACCCTTTTTGAGAATCACCCTTTATGGTTAGAAACAGATGAAGGCTATAGAACCGTAAAAACAGATCCTGGACCTCAATTTATGGCTAACGTAAGAATGGCAGTGAAGAATTTAGATTTTAAAGAACTACCCGTTAAACAATAGAAAACAACTAAAGAATAATAATAAATGAAAAAGATATTTCTATCTATATTAAGCTTATGCTCGCTCTCGGTTATAGGGCAATCTGACAATATTACTACTCAATTATATGATACCTACGAGAATTACAAAGAGAGCTCTATTGGTAGTCGACGGATAAAAAGAACAGACATACAACCCCTTATAAATAAGCTTTCTTCAAATAATAAGTTTAAGGTAGCAACCGTTGGTAAGTCTATCGGTGGGAAAGATTTAAGCCTTATCAGCATAGGTACCGGCGAGACCGATGTATTTCTTTGGTCACAAATGCATGGCGATGAACCAACGGCTACACAAGCTATTTTTGATATTCTTAATTTCTTTGATAGTGCTGATTTTGAAAAAGAAAAAGAGGCTATTCTTGCCAACTTAACGGTTCACTTTTTACCAATGTTGAATCCTGATGGTGCTGAGCTCTATCAACGTAGAAATTTGCTAGGTATTGATATTAATAGGGATGCCCTGCGTTTGCAGTCGCCAGAATCTCAGACCTTAAAAAAGGTTCGTGATAGTTTAGATGCCGATTTCGGATTCAACCTTCATGATCAAAGTACATATTATAATGCTGAACGCACCGAAAAGCCAGCTACGATATCGTATTTGGCTCCTGCATATAATTATGAAAAGGAAATCAATAAAACTCGTGGTAACGCCATGAAAATCATCGTTTTTATGAATGATATTCTACAAAAATATGCTCTGGGTCAAGTAGGTAGATATAATGATGATTTTGAACCAAGAGCTTTCGGGGATAATATTCAAAAATGGGGCACAAGCACCATTCTAATTGAATCTGGCGGATATGCAGACGATGTAGAGAAGCAGGAAATTAGAAAACTAAATTACACTTCTATCTTATCTGCCATATATACTATTGCTCAAAAGTCTTATGAATCTATTGGAATTGAAGAATACGAGAAAATTCCCGAAAACGATAGAAAACTGTTCGATTTAAAGATTTTGGGTGCCACTTATAAACTTATGGGTAATTCGTATACTATTGACTTAGGCATGAATCAAATTGAAGTAGATTATCCTGACCACAACTCTTTTTGGTACAGTAGCAGAATTTTAGATCAAGGAGATTTATCTACCTATTACGGGTATGAGACCTTAGATGCAACTGGTTATACGATAAAGCAAGCAAAGGTGTATCCTAAGACCTTAACTAATTTTGATGATGTAAAGGCATTGAATTTTAAAGAGATATTGAAACAAGGTTACGGCTATATTCGTGTATCATCGATTCCTTCAAAAAATATCAATTCACCATTTCCTATACATATATTGGGCACAAAATTTATAATTCCTGAATTGAATCTTGCTCCAGGGATTAATCCTACTTTCTTTTTAGAAAAATCGGGAGTCATTGAATATGGGGTAATTAACGGATTTTTAGTAAACTTAAAGGAGTCTGAAATTCAAGTTCCAAACGGAATGATCTTTAGATAACTAGATTAATTTAAAGTATAAAAAAAGGGAAGCAAATGCTTCCCTTTTTATTTATATACTACCGTAGTTCTTACATGTTATCGTCTGCATCTAAAAGTGCAAAGAATTTATCTAAGTTAGGTAAGATGATGATTTTTGTTCTTCTGTTCATCGCCATATTTTCTTTAGAATCATTTTCTACTAAAGGCAAGTAGCTACTTCTACCAGAAGCGATTAATTGAGAAGGATCAACATCGTATTCTTTCTGTAATTTACGTACAATTGAAGTTGCACGTTTTACACTTAAATCCCAGTTATCGGTAACCATTGGTGTGTTGATTGTTCTAGAATCTGTATGGCCTTCAACCATAACTTCCATACTTGGTTCAGACTTAATTACGTCTGCCAATTTTTGTAAAATTTTATTAGCCTTGCTACTAACATTATAGCTTGCTGTGTTGAACAACAACTCATCAGAAATATTGATCATAACTACAGTCTTATCAATGCTAACATCGATATCTTCACCTTCTTCAGAAATTGATTGCTTCAATTTGTAAGAAACCGCCAAGTTCATTGAATCTTGTAATGTTTGTGCAGCAGCTAATTTAGCTGGATCAACATTTTTCAATGTATTTCTCATCTTAGCTTTTGTATTGTTACTCATAACAGCAACATCATCAACGCTAGTGAACTGACTATCGTTCATGTCCTTTAAAGAGTTGATTTTAGAATTATACTCTTCTACACGAGCTTCAATCTTTGTCATTTGAGCTTGTAACTCTTCTTTTTCAACTTGAGTCTTTTGTAAAGTACTCTGTGTTTGAGATAAGTTATCTTCTAAAGCAACATATTTCTTTTTAGATACACATGAAGTTAAAAGCACTACCGATACTATAGTAACTAAGGATAATCTTTTCATTTTGTTCTCTTTTAATTAATATTAGTTTAATCGGTTTTATATACGGCACAAATCGTCAAACGGATGTTTAAACATAATGAACTATGCAGGTAGCACTGTAAATATCTAACTCAACAAAATGATTATCAACATGTTGTTGATTTCGATTTAGGGCAAAAAAAAAGAAGCATTTACATGCTTCTTTTCATAATTTGTAGGTGAGTTACCTATTCACAACCACCGGTAAATCCGTTTGCACTAAACTTGGTTTGTACAGCTCCTTGTCTAGAACCTGTATTTATTTGTATGGCTAAGTTGTTTTCTCCACTACCATCTCTTTTAGGACTACAGTATTCAAATAAGTAAAAGCTATTAGCTCTTTCTGATACTTTTTCAGAAATGTCTCTAAATGTTCTTTCTAGCTCATCTTTATTGGTAGCAAATACACTAGCCGTTTTACCTACAGCGGTTAAAACTTCAGTGTCAATTTCTGCACCTAAACCAATACTAAAGAATGATATATTGGCATTCGCTTGATTAACCTTTTTCAATGCTGCTTCTTCTGTAAAACGAGAAGCCTGATCCGTACCATCTGTAAATATTACTACTGATGCTGCACCAATTTTACCATCTGCAGTAGATACCTTAACCAAATCAGATGCGATATCTGTTGACTTTATAACTGCACCGTACAAATCAGTAGATGGATCATTACTAATGTCATCTGTAATTCCATCAACGGCATCTGTAAGCTCAACTCTTGAGGAAGTCAGTTCATTTAATAAATGCAATTCATCTTCACCATCAAACCAATAGATTGCCATTTTTACGGACTCTGTTGCTGTTGCTGGCATAACAGCTTCTATAAAGCTTGTTGAGGCTAATTTCAGTTCTTCTAAGCTACTGCTCAATACACTATTACTTAAATCTAGTACAAGTAAGGTATTATTTGAGAAAATTTGTGAGTTCGGTGAAATACGTGCAGAAGACTCTGATGTAGAAATAGTATTAAAACAATCATCATTTCTACCTTGCTCGTAAATAGTAAATTGATTTGCAGTTAAACCGGGTACAGGATTGCCACCAGTATCAGATACTCTAAAAAACACAGACACTTTACCCGGTAGGGTTGTGTATTGTTCTTGTATAGACAAAACCAGTTCTCCTTCTTCGAGTCCCAAACAATCATCAACTTTAGTTCCTTTTCCTAATCCGTCGCCTGTATTTAGGTTCAAGCTTACATCATCATCTGCATTACCACAAGAAACAAGTAGTGTTACAATAAATAACACACTGAAGATCTTTAAAACATTTTTCATATTCATTAATTATAGGTTCAACTAGCAGAACGGACAAAGTTTATTTAAATTATGGCGATTAAAAAAATAAATGTTAAAGATTGTTAAAGCGGATGCTACTCTATACCTAAAGTTTCAAAATACCTATATTTCCTTAGGTTTAAGTCAAATACACTTTCGAAATATTAGCCTTTATTTTACTAACTTAGAAGATGTAAAACTACTATCAATGACCCACGAATTCAAGAAAATTATTAAAGAGTATATCATTGCTAGATCTGCAAACTTAAAATGTGTTTTGGCAACGGTAGTCGATTTAGACGGATCATCATATCGTAAGCCTGGTGTTCGCATGCTAATTCGCGAAGATGATGTAATGATTGGTGCGGTTAGTGGCGGGTGTGTAGAGAAAGAAGTTTTGTTTCAGGCACAATCTGTATTTGAGAATCAAACTACAAAACTAATGACCTATGATGGTCGATTTAGATTGGGTTGCGAAGGCATACTTTACATAGTACTAGAATCTTTTTCACCAAGCGAAGCACTCATAAATGATTTTAACCTAGTCATTGAAAACCGTCAATCTTTTGAACTTAGTACAACATATCAAAAAGAATATGGTATTTTAAATGGATATGGTAGTTTCATAAAACTTAACTCCAACTCCTATACTTTTAATAAACATACCATAACGCTGTCAAAAGCTTTAGTCTTTTCGCAAACAATGCAACCTTGTCAACGACTTTTATTAATTGGCGGAGAGCACGATGCTGTGCAATTAGCGCATTTCGGATTAAGTATGGGGTGGGAAGTTAATGTAGCCGTTACTCCGAAAGAGAATAAATCAATTTCAGATTTCCCTGGTATTGATGCTTTGTATGATTGTGAACCCGAAGATTTTCCTGTTGAAACAATAGATAAGAATACAGCCATTCTTTTAATGACGCATAGCTACGTAAAAGATTTGAAGTATTTAATGATGCTTAAGAATAGTAGCCCTACATATTTGGGAGTTTTAGGACCAATAAAGCGTAGAGAGAAATTACTGTCTGAATTATTAGAACATGATATGGACGTTGACTTAGATTTTATCGAAGGTGTTCACGGACCAGCAGGATTGAATATTGGTGCAGAGACTCCCCAAGAAATAGCAATATCAATTCTTGCAGAAATTTTAACCGTTATTCGAAAAACACAACCTGTAATGTTAAAAGACAAATTGAAATCAATTCATTGAAGAAAAAAGTAGATATAGCAGTGCTTATTATGGCTGCCGGTGGCTCTAGAAGAATGGATGGCATAAAGCAATTAATGCCTTGGAAAGATTCTAATTTCTTATTAGAAACCATTAAAACTGTTCAAAACACTAATTCGGAATCAGTTCATGTAGTCTTAGGTTCAAACGCTGAATTTATTACTACACAGTGTAGTTTAGAAGAAAAAAATATAGATATCATCGTTAATTCTAATTGGGAAAATGGGTTGGGCGATAGTATTGCATACGGAGTTAAAGTGTTACTTAAGCAAAGATCTACTTTAGACGGCATCTTAATTTGTCTTGCAGACCAGCCTTTGTTGAGTTTTAAATACTTAAATTCTTTAATTGAAGAGTTCGTAAAACACCCATCAAAAGTTATAGCAACAAACTACGGAAAAAAGTTAGGTGTACCCACATTGTTTCCTAAATTGCTGTTTAAAGAATTGTCTACATTAAAAGGAGATTTCGGTGCTAAAGAAATTTTAAACGATGAAAGCAATGCAATTATTTCATTAAATGCGGCAGATCAAATTGTTGATATAGACACAAACCTAGAATACCAAAATCTAATAAACCGAACCAATAACACGCTTAATACGTAATATGATTAAATTAAAATATACAATTCTTATACTTCTGACTTCCTTACTTTCATCTCCTATACTAGCCCAAGAAATGGGCTTTGAAGAATATAATCCGAAATCTACTTTGGTGGTGCCTGGTGGCGAAATCACCAAAGCGAAATTCCCTTTTATAGATGTACATAGCCATCAACGAGATATGTCAGTTGAAGCCTTAAATGGATTAATTACTCATATGGATGCCATGAACGAAGCCATAATGGTAAACTTGAGCGGAAGGTCTGGCGAAAGTCTAAAAGAGAAAATTGATAATATTAATAAAAGTTACCCTAATAGGTTTGTAGTTTTTGCAAATGTAGATTTTGAAGGTGCAAAAGATATGGAATGGGGAAAACAGGCTGCAGCCCAATTAGAGCAAGATATTAAGAATGGTGCTAAAGGATTAAAGATTTTTAAAAGCTTAGGCTTACGTAATAAGGATGCGGACGGAAACCGTTTGGCGATAGATGATCCCCGTTTAGATCCTATTTGGGCAAAATGTGCTGAAATGGGGGTTCCGGTATTAATTCATGCAGCTGACCCAAAGTCCTTTTGGGATGACATGGATGCTGATAACGAACGTTGGCTAGAATTAAAAACGCACCCTAGAAGAAAACGTACAGCTACAGATCCTGCACCTTTCGAGCAGATTATTCAAGAGCAACATAATGTGTTCAAAAAACATCCGAACACTAAATTCATAAATGCTCACATGGGGTGGCATGCAAACAATCTTGAAAAACTGGGAAAGCTGTTAGATGAAATGCCTAATATGAATGTTGGTATATCTGCTGTTATTGCAGAATTAGGTAGACAGCCACAAAATGCAAGAGCTTTTTTTATAAAATATCAAGACAGGGTATTATTTGGTAAGGATAGTTGGAAACCAGAAGAATTCCCGACGTATTTTAGGGTTTTAGAAAGTAACGATGAGTATTTTCCTTATTACAAGAAATACCATGCGTTTTGGTCCATGTATGGATTAAACCTACCTGACCATGTATTGAAGAAATTGTACTATAAAAACGCGCTGAACCTTATTCCTGGTTTAGATGCATCGTTATTTGAAAAGTAGATTATACTTTTTTAAGTACTACCGTTTCTGCTTTAACGGGAATATCTTTTACATCTTGAAAAATACCGCATGACATTTGTTTTTTAGCAAGTGCTGGGGTATTTTTTCTTTTTGTCAATGCTTCTATTTCGGGATTTAAAAACTGCATATCAGAATATTTTTATAATAAAACGTACATATACACCTCATGTTGTATGAGTTAGGATTATTTTACTCTAATTTAAAAAAGAATTTAAGTTGAAGTGTGACAAACTATATAAAAGGCATACTAATGGGTAAAATAGGTTTATATAAATGCAAAAAGAAGCAGTCTTTACTGATTTAATACGAGAGCATCAGTCCCTTTTATACAAGGTAACTTCCATTTATTCAGATAATAAAGAGGATCAAGAAGATCTGTTTCAAGAAATAGTCTACCAACTTTGGAAATATTTTGACTCGTTTCGCAACGATTCAAAAATAACCACTTGGATGTATCGTGTAGCGATGAATACGTCAATTACCTTTATTAAGAAGAAAAAGAGAAGACCAGATTCCGTCCCCATTGCAGATGTTTTTGTAAAGCAATCAGATTCTAATGATGACACTTATGAAGAGCGATTACGATTGCTATATCAGCATTTAAAATATTTAAACACCTTAGAAAAAGGACTTATTTTTCTTTTACTTGAAGGTAAAAGCTATAAAGAGATAGCGCAAATTACAGGGCTAAATGATAGCAATGTAGGTACTAAGATATCTCGGATAAAGAAGAAATTAAAAATTAACATGGCAAAGCAATAAATCATGGAATTAGAAGAGCTAAAGTCTGCATGGACACAAATGAGTGATGAATTAAATCATCAAAAAAAATTGACGAACCAAATAATATTAGATATGACAAAACAGAAATATCAGAATAAATTTACAACCATTACCAAATACGAAACTTTAGGCGCTGTTGTCTGTTTTGTTGTAGCATTCTTTGTATTGCTTAACTTTAGTAAATTAGACACCTGGTACCTACAGGTTTGCGGAGTGCTCACCCTCTCATTTCTAATTGTGTTACCTGTAATGGTACTTACAACCCTAAAAAGATTAAAAAACATAGATATACTAAATGGGTCGTATAAAGAAAATTTAAAATTCTACTTGAAGACTAAGAATAGACTTTTAAGATTGCAAAAAATTGGTATAGCTGTCGGTTTTATTGCACTCTTCTTTATCGTACCTGTAACTTCTAAAATTATTTCTAACAAGAACGTATTTTTAACTAGTTTAAAAACTGAACAATATATAGTATTTGCTATAACATTAATAATAATGGTGTTTTTCTGCAGATGGGCATATAATGGATACCTTAAAATAACCCAATCTGCCCAAGAGTTGATACAAGAATTAGAATAAATTCTTTATTCAGTAAGTTTCTTTTGAACGTAATTTAAAATAAGCATCCAATTCATTTTTAATAGGAGGGAGGCTGTCGGTATATTGTCATCGGCAATAGCAGAAATGATAGAATCATGTTGATTATCAGATTTGTTGTAGAAAGAATCATCATTGGTAAAGGCATGTTCATAGAAGAAGATGCGTGTCTTTAAATCATGAAGAATTTTAAGTGCCAATTCATTTTTATAACCCTTTGTCAATAATCTATGAAATTCTAAATCTGCCTGAATTCTATCGATGGCGTTGGATGCTTTTTCAAAAACCTCTTGTTGATTTTTTAAATTATCGATATCTTCTACATTAAACTCAGAGTTTTCAATAGCCATCACTTCTAAGTTCGCTACTAGTTCATACAAATCTTCAGCTTCCTTTACATCTAATTCGGCAATTATAAAACCTCTATTGGGTACAGCTTTTATAATATGAGACTGTTGTAATTGGGTCAAAGCTTCTCTAATTGGAGTAACACTCACCTTTAAATGCCGTGCAAGAGCCGCTAAATTTATGGTCTTGCCAGTTTTAAGGTTCCCTGTTGTCATTTCTGACAACAAATAATCCCTTACTTGATCTCTTAAGTTCATTTTAACCAGCATACTTCAAATATAATATATCGTATACGATTATAAACGCTTTTACACCCAACTTTATCGACAAAGATTTACTTCATCGAAAATCTACGTTAATATACCTTGTATCAATACTATAATACATTTTTAAACGTTTCAAAAGTTTAACCTACAAAAAAGAAAAAATGAAGTATTTAAAATACATATTCAAAAAGCCTTTTATATTAATTAGCGTTGCTATCTTTAGTTATAGCTGTAGTGATGATGATACTGTAAATGAAGAAGTTAGTTTAACCAAATCAGATTTACAAGCGGTATTAGAAATTGATGAAATTACTAACGGTGTTGATTTGGCTCTTTTTAATTTAAATGCCAATGCCGCGTCTACTGGTAAATCTTACAGTTTTGATTGTTATACTGCCGTATATTCAGACACAGGTTATGTTGCTACCTTTAATAATTGTGTTTTAAACGGTACTGAAAATGTAAATGGAACGTTAACAGTAACATATGATCTAGAAGATCAATCTGGTTCTTTTACTGCGAGTTATGATGATTTTTATATAGGAGATATAAAAATTAATGGTTCAAGATCGTTCGAATTTAACTCGAATACCGATAGTAGTGCATTAACCTTTGAGGTTACAAGTGATATGATCGTAGAGATGGAAGATGGTTCTATTATTTCTGATAATGGTGTAAGGGCTACTACTTTATTTTTTGGCGAAGTAACTACTACGTTTAGTATCACCGGAAATTGGACAGTTTTGTATGAAGGTAATACCTATAATGTTTCTGTAAACAACGCTTTAACTAGCGCTATTACCTGTTCGTATGTATCTGGTGGAGATATGGATCTAACAAAAAATGGATTAACAGTTAATGTTGATTTCGGAGATTCAACATGCGATGATTTAGCCATTTTAACATACCCTAATGGAGTAGTAGAAGAAATTACCTTAGAAGATTAAAGCAATAATTTTTAGAAAAGAAAAAAAGGATAAGGTTCAAGTGATTTTATCCTTTTTCTTTTACTATTTTTCAGACTTAGTCGCTGTCTAATTTATCCGTGCCAATTCAAAATATTTGAAATTGGAGCCCATATTTTGGAATAATTATTATTAATGGGTATGATTTCTCGAAGATGCCCATTGTACTCTTTTACTGTTCTTAAAACTTGAAAAGAATGAATTTCTTCTTGTTTCTGTCGGTGTGTTTCTGATAAAAGTTCTCATGATGTTCGTTTTTATATCGGTGATTAGTCGAATGATTATTGATTTAATTTTGATTGATAAATTCTTAATGTGTGTGATGTCTAGAAGCTACCCATTGTATTCTTTTACTATTTTTAAAGCTGGTAAAAAATGTATTTCTCCTAGATTCTGTCGGTGTGTTTCTGATAAAAGTTCTCATAATGTTTGTTTTTAAATTCGGTGATTAGCCGAGTGATTGATGAATGTTTTTTGTTACTATTTTAATGGGTATGATTTCTTGATGATGCCCATTGTACTCTTTTACTGTTCTTAAAACTTGAAAAGAATGAATTTCTTCTTGTTTCTGTCGGTGTGTTTCTGATAAAAGTTCTCATAATGTTTGTTTTTAAATTCGGTGATTAGCCGAGTGATTGATGAATGATTAATTAAGGTATTATTAATGGGTATGATTTCTTGATGATGCCCATTGTACTCTTTTACTGTTCTTAAAACTTGAAAAAAATGAATTTCTTCTTGTTTCTGTCGGTGTGTTTCTGATAAATGTTCTCATGATGTTTGTTTTTAAATTCGGTGATTAGCCGAGTGATTGATGAATGTTTTTTGTTACTGTTTTAATGGGTATGATTTCGTGATGAAGCCCATTGTACTCTTTTACTGTTCTTAAAACTTGAAAAGAATGAATTTCTTCTTGTTTCTGTCGGTGTGTTTCTGATAAATGTTCTCATGATGTTTGATTTTTAATTGATGATTAATAATATTGTTATACTTACTAGACGAGGTTATTTGAAATTTGTTACAGTACTATGCATAAAAAGGTACTATTTTTAACAAAAAACTATTCGAAATTCATACTAAATAACTGTGATTCAGTCGTTTAATTCAATTTGTGAATTTTAAAATTTTAACATTTTTTCACGATTTAAGTAATCTAAAGATATTTTAAGGGTAGGAGAAAGTGGTGAAAGCTTATAAAAAAGAGTATATAATATGATGGTATTTAAAAATTATCATAAAGTCTCTTAAAAGTTTGCCAGTTTGAACCCTTCTAATGCTAAATAATTGAAATACAAATCATATCTTTGTAGAACTTTAAAGGGATGCAGATGATTCTTGCAATGACCTTACAACAAATAGGATAAATAGGTTTTCTCAAAAAACTTACCGTTTGTTTTACACGTCACCACGTATTTCAATTCCTTTATTGCAAAATCTATTATTATCATTAAAATTACGAATGGCAAAATCGCAACAAACATTTAATAAAACTGAAAAAGAAAAAAAGCGCTTAAAAAAGCGTGAAGAAAAGAAGAAAAAAATGCTTGCTCGTAAAGCAGCTGCAAAAGAAAGTGGTACTTCTGGTATTCCACTTGCTTATGTAGATTTCAACGGAAACTTGGTAGATACTCCGCCAGATCCAGCAATGAAAGTCGAAATTGAGGCAGAAGATATCGTTTTAGGTATTCCTAAAAAAGAAGAAGGTGATGTTGAAGAATTCGATCCAGTAAGAAATGGTAAAGTTTCTTTCTTCGATACAACAAAAGGATTTGGTTTCATTATAGACGCTGAGAACAACGAAAAATACTTCGTTCATGTTAGTGGTCTTATCGATGAGATTATGGAAAACGATAAAGTTTCTTACGAGTTAGAAAAGGGCATGAAGGGTATGAACGCCGTTCGTGTTAAGAAAATTTAGTTTTAAAGATTTTTAATGGCGAAAATGCAACGTAACACCGTATTGGTAGTATTGTCATTTTTCGCCATTTATTTCATTTGGGGCTCTACCTATTTATGGAATAAAATTGCAGTAACCGAATTACCCGCCTTTATGTTGGCAGGTATACGTTTTGTAATTGCCGGCAGTCTTATTTTTATTATCTCAAAAATATTAGGCTTCTCACTTAAAATTACCAAGCAACAATTCAAGAATACTATTCTTGCAGGTTTTCTATTTCTAACTTTCGGAAACGGTGTTGTCGTTTGGGCTCTTAAATTTGTAGATAGTGGCTTTGCCGCTCTTGAAGTATCAGCGCAACCTTTGGTAGTTTTATTAATGATGCGTGTATTTCAAGGAAAAAAAATACAGCCAATGTCAATAGTTGGTGTAATTCTGGGTATAACAGGTATTTTTCTACTTGTCGGACAGAAAGAAATAATTGCTCAAGACGGAGCGATATTGGGCATGGTATTAATTTTTGTATGTATGCTTAGCTGGTCTTATGGTAGTTTATTTGTCGGCAACGCCGATTTACCTAAGAACTTCTTTGTAAATACGGGTTACCAAATGTTAACTAGCGGCATATCGTTATTGATTATAAGTACCCTGTTTGGCGAACAATGGATATCGCCGATTGATTGGAGTATTCCTGTTATTACATCGATGTTACTATTAATTATTTTTGGTAGTATCGTAACCTTTACCGCTTTCAATTACTTGCTTCGAATAGTATCTCCAGAAAAAGTTGCTACTTCTTCTTATGTTAACCCTATAATTGCAATGATTCTTGGTTGGTATTTTTTAAATGAAGATATCACCGCTCAATCAGCGATTGCATCGGTTGTTCTTTTAACAGGCGTCTATTTCATTAATACCAAAAAGAGCTTGACAATCTTCTCGAGGTTTTCAGGTAAACGTATTCCTAAAGACCCAGTGGGTTAATCTTAATAGGTAAAATTTCTCTAGGTTTCATATTATCTAAATGAATAGTGCCAATGCGTACACGAATTAACCGAACTGTTGGAAAACCTACGGCTGCAGTCATTTTACGAACTTGGCGAAATTTCCCTTCTTTAACTATAATACTTATCCACGAGGTTGGTCTGTGCCTACCAATTCGTAATGCCTGATCTGCATCGGGTAGAGATGGTAAATCGTCTAAAACTTTTACTTCACAAGACTTGGTCGTGTATTTCTTCCCGAATATTCCGATGGTTACTCCCTCTGCTATCTTTTGAATTGCTTCAGGTGTAATTAATCCATCCAGTTGGGCTAAATATTCCTTTTCTATTCCTGAATTATTTATGGTGTCGCTCAACTTTCCATCCGTAGTCATTAATAGTAATCCTTCAGATTTTTCATCCAACCGTCCAATCGGCATTATCCCATGGGGAAAATCGTAAAGCTCACTTAAAAATCTTTTTTTACGTAGTTGTCGATCTTCACCAGAGGTCATCTGACTTAACATTGCGTAGGGTTTATAGATTTTAAAATGGCTGTGTTGCATTAATTTAACCGCTTACAATTTATTTTGATGGCATATGGTCGCAAAAGATACCCTTTTTAACCCATGAATTAGTAATCTATTATAGAGAATGTTACCTTTGTGCCCTCCAGAGAAGATTTTATGCAAGAGACAGTTTTTGAATTACAAGATAGAAAGACAGATAAGGAACTTTATAGCTATCAACAAGGAGCAATTCAACAAATTTTTGACAAGTTCGATTCAGAACGAGATGATTATCACCTTCTTTACCAACTTCCGACCGGTGGTGGTAAAACAGTGATTTTTTCCGAAATGGTACGTCAGTATTTAAAGAACCATAACAAGAAAGTTTTGGTAATGACGCACCGTATTGAACTTTGTAACCAGACTTCTTCAATGCTTACTAGTTTTGGCGTTGTTAACAAAGTAGTCAATAGTAAAGCAAATCTTGATGACCACGAGCGTTATAGCTGTTATGTGGCCATGGTAGAAACCTTAAATAATAGGCTGAACGACGATCAATTAGATATTTCTGATGTTGGCCTAGTTATTATCGATGAAGCTCACTATAATTCTTTCACCAAACTATTTAAGTTCTTTGAAAATTCTTTTGTTCTTGGTGTTACGGCAACTCCGTTAAGTTCAAATAAGGACTTACCAATGAACAAAAACTATGACGAGCTTATACCAGGTGAAACCATAGAAAATCTTATAGCCAATGATTTCTTGGCTAGGGCGGAGGTATTTCAGTATGACATGGGACTTACATCTCTAGAAATTGGTTCTAATGGTGATTACACCGTTAAATCATCTGCTGATTTATATACGAGTCCAGCAATGTTGAGCAAACTTTTAGAAGCGTATACAAAACATTCTAAAGGTAAAAAGACATTGATTTTCAATAATGGTATCGAAACTTCTATTCAGGTTTACCATACTTTTCAGGCTGCAGGTTTAAACATCATGCACCTTGATAATACAGCTACCAAAAAACAGCGTAAACAGATTTTAAAATGGTTTAAAGAAACACCTGATGCAATATTAACATCGGTTAGTATTTTAACTACAGGTTTTGATGAACCTACTATTGATACTATTATTTTAAATAGAGCAACAAAATCACTTACACTTTACTATCAAATGATCGGTAGGGGTTCTAGGGTTTTGAATAACAAATCGAAATTTACTGTTATTGATTTAGGTAACAACCTTTATCGTTTCGGACCATGGGGTGCAGATTTAGATTGGGGAGCTATATTCAAGTCTCCGAACTTCTACATGGACCGCATTAAAGATGATGAGGATATTGAAAGTGATTTCAAGCTTGAGCTTTCTGATGAAGTTAAAGAAGAATTCAAAAACTCTAAGGAAACTTATTTTGATATTAAAGAAACATACGAAACGGCAACATTTGCTGGGGAATCTTCTAAAGTAGTTTTAGAACGTTCTATCGCTCACCATGCGTATATGTGTATAGAAAACAGCGAAGATGTTTATGATGCATTGGCTTTAGCTAAATTACTAAAGGAAGATATTGATAATCGTATTCATGTATACGGAAAGTGTATTAGTAAGAGTACCTACAATTTCTTAAGCTGGTTAAAAGATGATTACCAAAAGAAACTTAATGCGTATTTAAGAGAAAATTTTGATTCTGTTTTTGAAGATATTCACGGGCATCCACCAGAAGACTAATTTGAATTCAAATTTTCTATTTTTAGAGAATTTTAAAATATAAGAAGGGCTGTTCTTTTAAGAACAGCCCTTCTTATTTATAGTCAATTACTTCTTATTCAACAATAAGACTGTCTTGGGGAGTAGGATTCAAAGGACAGAAATATACATATTCGCCTTTTTCTAATTTAGTTTCTTTAGAGTGGCCAACTGTATTATTCTTTACTGCAGAAGTTGCATATGCAGTTTGAATATGGTTTTCTGGTTTAGATGCGTCTTTCTCTTTTTTTACCAATACCAAACCAACATCTTTACCTACATTGTTATTTGCAATATCAAAAATATATGTGCCTTCGCTAACAGTAATTGATTTCTGTGTAAACTCACCAGTTGTTTGCTCTAAAGCATTTTTCTTAACTGGTTGATGCTTCATCATTTTATCTTGAGCGTTGGCACTGAATGAAAATGCTAATGCGGTAACTAAAATTGATAATACTTTTTTCATTTGTTTTAAATTTTTAAGGGCTTTTGCCCAAATGGATAGATTAATATGAATTGTTTATAATGATGGTGCTACAGGAAAATCAACTGGTACTTGTGTAGTACTATGTATATAGTTCGAAATTGTTTTGTCACCTACTAAAGAAAGAGTGTCTATTAAATTAGCTTTTGTATAACCTGCGGCAAAATAGTTTTCTAAAACATTTTTATCTGTACGTCCTCTATTTTCCGTAACGTTTTTTGCTAACTGTGCCAGTGCATCTAGTTTTGTATTGAAGGAAGCTTTCCCTGCTCTAAGTTCAAGAATTTGCTCATCATTAAATCCGTTCATTTTACCAATTGCCGTGTGTGCAGATAAACAGTAGATACAATTGTTTACTTGGCTAACAGCTAAGTTTACAACCTCTTTTTCTTTAGCTGACAATGATGTTTTAGCATTGGCAAAGTTTAAATAGTTTTCTAAAGCTGTATTACTATTTGCATAGGTTGCATATAAGTTTGGTACAAAGCCTAATGCTTTTTTAAGGTGATCAAAAATAGCTTGATTATTTTCGCTTACTTCTTCTCTTGTTGGTACATTAAATGTGCTCATGATTTTAATTTTATTTTATAATAATTTTATTTGATTATCTGGTACAAAGGTATATTCAGTCTAATGTTCTAATCATGTAGATACTTCCTTTCTACGTGTCAATTATTCCTTTATAAAAAAGAATTGAATGCTTTGGTTAATTTTGAAGAGCTGTCAGAATCACAGTAGTAATCTGATAAATAGTTATGATTACAATGTTTTTCTACATTAATGGTATTAGTTATTACCGCCTTCTTAGATGTAAATATTTCTATTAAATTGAAAATTGATTTGTGTTTTAAGTTCATGTCTTTAATGTTTTAATTCTACACTACAAAGATTTAGTTATCATGAATCTTAAAATGGGCAATATCACCCGAAATGTTGTCAATATTTCCCTAAACTATTTTTTGAGTTGTTTTTTGAAATCTGAAGGAGATTGCTGTGTTTGCTTTTTAAACAAACGACTTAAATGAGAGGCATCATCAAAGCCTATCTCATAAGCTATTTCTTTTGTCGTCTTATCAGTGTAAATAAGTAATCGCTTTGCCTCAAGAATTATACGCTCATGAATTATTTGTAACGGAGTGGTATTGAATTTGGAGAAGGTGTTGGAAAGTGTTTTTGATGATTTAAATAGTTTATCCGCATAAAATGAAACAGAGTGTTCTGTCCTGTAATGAGTTTCAACTAATAGATTAAAACCTCTTAATAAATCAACCTTTACATCATTGGATTCATTGCTGAACCCTTCTTTAGCCTTAAGAAGTCTGGTACTCATAATCATAAAACGAGCCATGAGCATACGAAGCATTTCTGCTTGTATAGTATCTTCTGTTTCTAACTCATCGACAAACACCTCGTGCAACGTATCGAATTTTCGTTGCTCTTTTTCGCCTAAATCTATAACAGGTATGTGAGCATTACCAAAAAATAATAAACCTGCACAACTAACTTCTTGATCATGATCTTTAATGCAATAAAACTCCCGATTGAATTGATAGACAACTAATTCGCTGCCTTCTGTATATCGAAAAAACTGGACAGGAGTCAGTGCCAATAAACTATCTTCAGATATGGTATACGGAACACCATCTACTTCTAGAGAAGCTTTTTGAGTAGTGGTTCTAATAAAAATATAAATTCCGGCTTGCTTTGGTTTTCTATAAGTTTCTAATAATAACTCATTACCAATTTTAAGTAATCCACCAGTACTAAAATCTTTAAAAACTTCTTGCATGAAGTTTTGGTCTAAAAAAAGGTTTAATCATTACATATGTAATAATTCAAACTTTCTATTTTTTAAACAACAGTTTTATTAAAACCTCACAGAAACCTTACCTCTTAAATAAAATGGAGTACCGGGAGTAAAATGAATTTCTTCTACCGATGCTGTTTCATTGAACAGTCTACTTTCTGTAGCGAACTGTGTTTCGTTCCACTCTGTATCAAATAGGTTTTCTACGATTACACCAACCGTCCAGTTTTTAATATGGTAGTTCAGGTTTAAGTCCGTTACAAAGTAACCTTCTGCAATAATGCTATTAACTTCGTTTGCAGCTCTATCTCCTAAATATCTATAATTTAAATTCCCAGAGAAATTCCCTAAATCGGTAATTGATAGTCCGCCTACAGCAGTAAAATCTGGGGCTAAAGGAATATAATCTTCGCCATCTGCTTCTTCTGTACTTCTAGCATAGGTGTAATTAACATCACTGTAAAGGTATAGCCAATCTAACATTTGATAACGAGCACCTACTTCTATACCAACTCTTCTGGTTTTACCACTTGGCTCAACAATACCTGCATCACCAACATACACAAATTCTTGATCTAAAATTAAGCCCCATAAAGTTGCATTTAACACAAGCTTATCTATAGGTTTAATGATAGTTCCGAAATCTACGCCATATGCTTTTGGCAGCACATCTCGACCTTCATTTGCAGTAACCACGCGTGCATCGTTTGAGTGAAATCCTAAGCCCGTTTTCAAAAATAATTGCCAATTTCTATTGACAGAATATAATGTGTTGAATTTCGGACTCACTATTGCCTTGCTTTCGCTTTTGTTATCATACAACTCACTTAGTTTGTTCTCATAGTTGAAGTTGAAGTAATCTAATCGTACAGAAGGATTAAAGGTCCAGTTTCCTGTTTTATATTCTCCATTCAAAAACCCGTATATATTGGTTTCATCAACATCGCCAAATGCGTATTGTTCTAAAGATGTTTTTCTGTTTAAGGTATGCTCTAGCGTTACATCATCTACATTATCATTTTTAAATCCGATTCCTGCAGCATATTTGAATCTATCGTCAGCACCAACAGCAATATCTATTTGTTCGAAAACAGTTTCGGCGCCCATAATCGTTCTGTCTTCATACTGTCGTATTTGATCACCATTTATAGGGTCTTCTAAGAAGAATGTAAAATTAGAGAACAGTTCAAAATCATACTTACTTACAAAAGCACGTGTCTTTAAAAATTGATCTTCACCTAAGAATTTGGTATGATTCAACATTACATTTGTTCTACTTGTTTGTCCGCCCTCAGTGTCATCAATAGCACCAAAACGACCTATGATATTTTGATCAATGGCGCGTTGTGGAATTTGACCAGAGGCATCCCACTTACTTTGAAAATGAGAAGCGGTTATTGTCAGTTCTTCCTTTCCTATATCTTTATAATGATAACGACCCAAAATATTTACTCGGTTGAAGTTTTGCGGAGAGTCAAATGGTCCGTCAGTTAAATAAATTTCTGAGGCTAAATACGCATCACTTTTACTACTTTTTAAAATATTAAAAAGCCCAACAAACCTATTCGTATTATATTGTCCGGTTTCATAAGAAACCATACTTTTAGCTACACTTTTCTTAAGGCTTAAATCAACATATCCTGCCGTATTAAAATCTCCTTTATCAGCGTAATACGGTCCTTTTCCGAAGTTAATGTTATCTATAGTTTCAGGTATTACAAAGTGTAAATCTGCATAGCCTTGTCCGTGGGCATGAGATACCATGTTTACGGGCATTCCATCTACACTGATGGCGACATCTGTACCATGGTCAATGTCAAATCCTCTTAAAAAAATCTGTTCTGCTTTACCGCCACCTGCATGCTGACCAATTAAAAGACCGGGTACTTTTCTAAGTATTTCTTGAGATGATTTTACAGGATCGTTCTGCACATCTATATGTACAATTTTGCTCATTGCATCTACCTTTGAAACTACAACCACTTGATCTAAATTGATGCTCGATTCCTCTAAGGTAATAGTAATTCCGTTCTTTATATCTTGTTGCTTAATAACGAGTATAAAGGTTTTAAAACCTAAATTAGAGAAGTATACAGAATCATTTATTGATGTTGATGGTAGTGAAAATTTACCTGATAAATTGGTATGGCTGTGTTGACCAGATGTTTGATTAAAAATGCCAACGTTTTCTAACGCAATACCTTCTTTATCGGTTACTTTTCCTTTTAGGTTTTGTGCTTCTACACTTTTTGACGCTATAAGTAAAAAGTTGAATATCAGCAGCTTCAATGCCCAATTACAGCTATAATTCATAAAATAAAATTTTGATAGGGTTGTCTTTTGCAATACCTACGATAAAAAACAATAAAGGTTTTAACGATTGTTAGAAAACGGCAAACTTATTGGATATGGATGCTAGCCTTAATTTTTACGGTTTATAACAATGTTTTAACGGTAAGAGTCAAAATGCTCCATTTAATAGTAAGATCTTTGTACCATAAACAAATATATTACAAACATATATGAGCAATCAAGCATTATTAACCCCGTTTCATAAGAATTTAGACTTAAAAAATAGGGTAGCTATGGCACCTATGACCAGAAGTAGAGCGGCAAATGAAGGAAATATACCTACCGAAGATTTACATGTTACATATTACGTTCAAAGAGCATCTGCAGGATTAATTATTACCGAAGGTTCGCAAGTTTCAAAAGATGCCGTAGGTTATATAAACACTGCGGGAATTTATTCTAAAGAACAGGTAGAAGGCTGGAAAAAAGTAACAAAAGCCGTTCACGAGAAAGGTGGAAAAATATTTATTCAATTGTGGCATGTAGGGCGCATGTCTCACCCAGATTTTCATGATGGTGAGTTGCCATTGGCTCCGTCAGCGTTAAATCCGAATGCGAAATCTTATACACCTGAAGGATTTAAAGATACCGTGACCCCAAAAGAAATGACCATAGAAGATATTAAACAAACGGTTAAAGATTTTAAAAACGCTGCTATCAATGCTATTGAAGCCGGATTTGACGGGGTAGAAATTCATTCTTCTAACGGCTATTTATTTCATCAATTTTTTAATGGAACATCCAATCACAGAACGGATGAATATGGTGGGAATATGGAAAATCGAACACGTTTCTTTTTTGAAGTTTTAGATGCCATGAAAGAGGTTATTCCGCAAGAAAAAATAGGAGTACGATTTAATCCGTCTTTGAACGGTATGTTCGGTATTACTTTAGATGAAGAAACAATACCAACTTTCGAATTTATTATTAAGAAACTGAATGATTATGATCTGGCTTATGTTCATCTATCAGAACCATTTAATGACGTATCTAATGTACCATTCGCCGTAGAACATATTGCGAAGCATTTTAGACCTCTTTATAATGGAACCCTAATGATCAATGCTGGCTTTGACCAAGAATCTGGTAATAAAGTTATTGAAGAAGGTTATGCGGATTTAGTTGCATTCGGAAAACCGTTTATTTCTAATCCGGATTTGGTAGAACGTTTCGAACATAATTATCCAATTGCAGAATGGGATGCAGACACCTTTTACACTCCAGGTAAAGAAGGTTATATAGATTATCCAGAATACAGCGAAGAAAACTAAAGCTTTAAAGAAGCGATGTAAAAATAAAAGCAGCCATTTGGCTGCTTTTATTTTCTTTACTATCTAATATTTTCGTTGTCCTGCTCTAAATTTTCATTTTCTGATCCGCCTTGGCTATATAGTTGATTCTCTTCATCTTTTAATTTAATTTGATTTTTAGGTAAACTACGTCCAGGTACATCTAGATCATTTCCAGCAAAATCAATATCATTCTCTCGATTAATTAATTGAATATCATCTCCACCATCAGTTCTAGAATTTTTTGTCTTTTCTCCTAATGCAGATAAATCTTCTTTTGTAACATCAGAATTATAGTCCGCTTTCTTATTTTCATTTTTCATAGTTATTTTATTAAATATTAGAAACTCAAGGTATATGTTCATATTAGTAAACATTATCGCTTTCCCATTATATTTATGCTCTTTTAAAGTAAAATGAATTAAAAAACTCGAAGTCAATAAACAAATGTAATCGTGTTAAGAAAAAACGTTAAAGCACTAAAGTTAACGGTGGCATTTAGCCAACTTGCAAATAAATAATTTGAAAATGGAAAATGTATTAGTAGCTGGTGCCAACGGTACCACAGGAAAAAAAATAGTAAACCTTTTAAAGAGTTCTCAATATTTCGAGCCTATCGCCATGGTGCGTAAAGAGGAACAAAAAGAACAGTTTGAAAAGGAAAATATAAAAACAGTACTTGGTGATTTAGAAAAAGATTTATCACATACGGTAGAAAATATAGATAAGGTAATTTTCGCTGCTGGATCTGGCGGCAAAAAGGTAGTCGAAGTAGATCAAGAAGGCGCCAAAAATTTAATAGACGCTTCTAAAAAAGCAAATATTAAAAAGTTTGTTATGTTAAGTTCAATGGGGGCAGATAACCATGAAGAAGCTAGCGATTTAAAAGAATATTTAAAAGCAAAACACAATGCAGACGAATATCTTAAAGCTACAAATTTAATGCATGCGATTGTAAGACCTGGTTCTTTAACAAATGATGCTGGTACCGGCAAAATTGAGTTAAAATCTAAATTAAACAAGCAAGGTTCTATCACTAGAGATGACGTAGCGCAAACCCTAGTAAGGTCGTTACATGATGATGCCGCTATAAATTCGACTTTCGAAATTATACAAGGCGATACATTAATAGGTAAAGCTATGGATGCTTAATAGGCAACGATAAATATTCTATTAAAAAATATATAAGTCAATTCTAGCGCTGTTAGTTTTGGCTTTTTTAAGTTTAAAAATATTTTACAATACCTTTTCAAAATATTAATACTAAAGCATGTTACGTATCTTCGTAATAACTAAACAATCGAAATATGAAAATTCCATTTTTAAAGATGGCTATGGCGCTAGCCTTAGCGATATCGATACAATCTTGCAAAGAGAATAAAAACGAAAGCAATGATAGCGCTGTAACTGAAGTAGAACTTGATAGCACAGATTTGGCTTTGTTAGACTTAAACTTACCAGAAGGTTTTGAAATTAAAGTTTACGCGAGGGGAGTAGATGGTGCTCGATCTATGGCTATGGGTGATGATGGAACGCTATTCGTTGGTACACGTACTGAAAATAATGTTTACGCGATTCAAGATACTAATGGAGATTTTAAAGCTGATAATATTATGGTGCTCGATACGATGGAAGTACCCAACGGTATTGCTATGAGAAATGGAGATTTGTACGTAGCGCAAGTGGGTAGTCTATGGAAATATCCAAATATTGAAGATCAAATAGGTGGTGAGGTAAATAAGGAATTAATTTATGATGATTTTCCGACGGAATTTCATCATGGTTGGAAATATATAGCATTCGGACCAGACGATAAGCTTTATGTACCTGTCGGTGCCCCTTGTAATATTTGCAACAGAACAGATGAAGATGAGCGATTTGGAACTATCTCAAGAATGGACCCTGACGGAAGCAATCGTGAAATCTATGCTAGAGGAGTTAGAAACTCTGTCGGATTCACTTGGCATCCTGATACGAAACAAATGTGGTTTACCGATAATGGTCGCGACATGTTAGGTGATGATATTCCTCCTTGCGAACTAAATACGGTGACCGAAGCTGGTCAGCATTTCGGGTATCCATTTTGCCATGGTGGTATTGTAAAAGATCCAGAATTTGGAGATTTGCGTCCTTGTTCAGATTTTGTCGCCCCTGCTTTACAGTTAGATGCTCACGTTGCTCCATTAGCTATAAAATTTTATACCGGTACTATGTTCCCTGAAGAATATAAGGGTAAAGCTTTTATTGCAGAACACGGATCATGGAACAGAAGTAAAAAAGTCGGTTATAGAATAATGTTGGTTGACATTGAAGATGGTAAAGTTGTTAATAGCGAAACTTTTATTGACGGTTGGTTAGATGAAGTAGCTCAAAAAGCAACCGGAAGACCAGTTGATTTATTAATATTAGATGATGGTTCTATGCTTATTTCTGATGATTACGGAGATGCAATTTATAGACTTTCATACAGTAATACCGCCGTTGTGAGTAACTAATAAGAACAACATCTTAAATTTATAAAAAGCAGCCATCAACGGCTGCTTTTTTAGCTACGAAATGTTTATGTTCTTTTCGCAACCCTTATATTTATAATTCGAATGTATTTCAACTTCAACAGCGTACTATGAACAACTCTAATTCTCGTAGAACATTTTTAAAACAGACAGGTGTACTTTCGGTAAGTTCTATACTGCCATTATCTGTTCTGCCAATGGATTATAAATATAAAATGGGCTTGCAATTATTTACTATTCGAGATGCAATGTCTAAAAACCCGATGGAGAGTATTAAATATACACGTGAATTAGGATACGTTGACGGAGAAATTTATGGTTATGATGTTGATAACGATACGTATTACGGTATAAAATCTAAGGAATTTAAAAAACAGATAGATGATTTAGATTTTACCATTTCAAGCGGACATTACGATTTCTCTAGTCGATTTATGGAGCCTAAAGAAAAGCTCGAACG
Organism: Maribacter caenipelagi; assembly: GCF_004364175.1. GTDB lineage: Bacteria > Bacteroidota > Bacteroidia > Flavobacteriales > Flavobacteriaceae > Maribacter > Maribacter caenipelagi. The sequence goes on from NZ_SNZW01000014.1 coordinate 83,663, forward strand.
TTATGTAGACCAATGTATAGAAGGTGCTGCCACCTTAGATAGCAAATACATTACATGGCCATGGCTGGCGCCCGAATATCGAACAATTGAAAATTTTAAAATTCTAAAGGATAAATTAAATGTAATAGGAGAGCAGGTAACCAATGCCGGATTGCAATTCGCTTATCACAATCACGATTTTGAATTTACAGATCATAATGGTGAGCAAGGCTATGATATAATTTTATCTGGTACAGATGCAAATTTGGTAAAACTACAGATGGATATATATTGGGTCGAACATTCTTCAGATAAGAGTCCGGCAGAATTAATTGCCGAAAATCCTGGCCGATATGTGATGTGGCATATAAAAGATATGGACAAAGTAACTCGAGATTATTCTGAAATGGGTAACGGATCTATAGATTACAAAAGCATATTATCATCTATCAACAAAGATGATTTGCAATATTACTATATAGAGCAAGGTGGTAATTTTGCCGAAAACTCTATGCAAAGTATAACCGATAGCGCTACCTATTTCAAAATGAATCTTCAACGTTATTTATAAGTTTTATGAATTACCCTGATAAAGTATATCTAAACGGAAGTATTGTAAATCCTGCGGATGCTAAAGTTTCAGTTTTCGATCGCGGATTTATTTTCGGTGATGGATTATACGAAGTGATGGTTCAGATAAATGGAAAATTTTTCTATGAGAAAGAACACTTAGACCGCTTAAAATCGGGACTACTAAAAATTAATATAGATTTTGACGTTAGCCTTCTTTCCAATGAAATTACCACTTTATTAAAAGTGGCAGAGCTAACAGATAAAGATTGTATGCTTTACATACAAATTACTAGGGGAGTAGCACCAAGACAACATTCCTTTCCTAATGACATTAAACCAACGGTTATGATGTATGCAGTACCAAAACTTTTGCCTGAAATAAATACTACAAATGCACATGTAATTACTAGAAGTGATTTTAGATGGTCTCGCTGCGATATTAAAATGACGTCTCTTTTAGGAAATGTGATGCTTAATGAAGAAGCTATGCAACATGAGTGTTACGAAACCATATTACATAGAAATGGCGTTTTCACCGAAGCATCGCATTGTAATGTGTTTTTTGTAAAAAATGGTGTCGTATACACGCATCCGGCAGATGAGTATATTCTTAATGGTATTACTAGAATTGTAGTGATCGAGCTTTGCCACGCTCTTGATATAGAGATAAAAGAAACGCCTATTTCATTACAGGAAATCGATACTGTTGACGAAGCGTTTTTAACAGGTACGAGTACACAGATTGCTGCGATTCAAAAAATTGATAACCATTTGCTATTTACAGAAAATAAAAAAGGCCCTGTAACTCAAAAATTACAAGAGGCCTTTTTAAAACTTAAATAAAATATTAGTCTACCTTGAAATATGTAAAAAATTCATCTGCATCTTTTATATCCATAAGGTTTAAAATGTAGCATACTTCACTTAAATCAGAAAAATCCAATCCGCCTTCAGCAACACTTTCATTTAAATATCTACCATCTTTACCATTATATTGATTTCCTAAACGAATAGCAGTAGCCCAAACCTTTGTTAAATGTTCGTCATTCAATTTAGATTCCCAATCAACTTTTCCTTCGGACTTAAAACCTGGGGTACCATTACCTACGGCATTTCCATCGGCAATTTTGTGGTAATCTATAACCGTTTTTGTATATATTAGTTTAACAGGTTCGGTAACCGACTCGTTCCAATCGCTATGCTGAACCACATGAACTTTCTCTTTTATATTGAAAGTAGGATGCTTTTCTGAAAGTTTTGAAACCCAATCAGAAGTAAAATCAGATTGCCCCGCTTCAGCGACCCATATAGAACCACCGTTATCAATGATTTTTAATGCTTTATTTAACACTTTATCAACCGAAGTTTTCCATTCTTTATCTGCATCTATCCAATTTTCATTGAATGCTATTTGCATTAATTCGTTTGGTGGTACATATAAACCTTTTTGAATGCCATAAGTACCTGCAACAGCAATGTAATTTAAGTCCTTATAGTCTGGGTGATTTATTAACGTAGCAAAACCTGCAGCGGTATGCAAATCGTCAATATCGGTTTTACAATCTAACTGTAACAATAATAAATCATTAGATATATCGAATTTAGGTTTTTGAGCTAGTGTAGTAAAATTTAAAAGCAAAATAAATAACATACCTAATAAGGCATTTTTATATTGGAATAAGTTTTTCATTCTGTTGAATATTGATGTTGATAAATGTTGTTTCCTCTAAAGTATCATAAATTACCCTACTATAATTCAAGATTTGAATCTAAAATTGTTCCGATTTTAAATTTTAAAATTTATAATTGAGTGAGAATTTATAGTCCAAAAAGGCTTATAAATCATCATTTAGCTTATTTCAAGTCCGAAAACTCTTAAAGTCTTCACAAAAAACAGATATAAAAGAACTTTAAACGCTGTTTGTCAACTATTGGCGTCATCTTTGTCTCTTAATAAGTATTATAAATTAAATTACATTACAATGAGTAAAGGAACAGTAAAATTTTTCAACGACACAAAAGGTTTCGGTTTTATCACTGAAGAAGGAGTTGAAAAAGACCACTTTGTACACATTTCAGGTTTAATCGACGAAATTCGTGAAGGCGATGAAGTTGAATTCGAACTTAAAGAAGGAAACAAAGGATTAAACGCAGTGAACGTTAAAGTTATCTAAGACATATATACTTTCAAGTTTAATAAAAAGCTCTTCAGAAATGAAGAGCTTTTTTTATTACCGCTCATTTTTAAGTCTATCGAAATCTTTTTCTAATTGAAATAATTTCTCTTCTAGATTAAAATTCGTCTCTGGCAATCTGTGATAGAACACATAACGAACACGCCACATCTCTTTTATTTCTTTAGATTGTAATTCTATATCATCTACATTTTTATGTTCTGCACGAAGTACATAAGTATCATTGGTTATAAATAATCGTCTTAGAATGATGCTTTTATCCGTAATAACAAAAACAAGTGTTCCATTATTTAATTTAGAATATACCGTTGGAGGTATCCATTCACCTATAGCGATATCTTTTGGAAACATGCCCAATTCATTTTTACTCATTTCTAAATTCTGTACCGTATAAGCACGAAATTTCTTATCAGGATTTATAGGTAAAGATAAAAACGGTAAGTCTTGAATGTAAGAATCCTTATTATAATACTTAATATAATCTGACTGATTTAGTGTAGTAATGCAAGGTACTTTTATAAAAAACTCTTGCTCTCCTAAATCTTGTTCGACGGTTAAATTTCCTTTAAACTTTAATAAATTATTTACGGTTAATTCTGTAGTTAATAGGTCATCTATCGGGATGCTAAAATAATTAGCAATTTTAATTAGTGTTTCTAATTTAGGTTCACTTCGCCCTTCTTCATAGGCACCTAAAGTACCTCTTTTAAGCTCAAATAGCTCTGCAAACGCCTGTTGACTTAGACTTTTTAAACTCCTTATTTTTCTAATATTCTTTCCGAAGTATGACATATTTTGCTAATATAATTTGCAATTAATAAAAATATTATTATATTTGTCTAACAAAATTAGCAATAATTATTTAATCTGCTATTATTTTGAGCTAGTATTTTATATTAACCGATTTTAAAACACAATATTATGTTCATCGTCGTTGTTTACATTTTAGCTTTATTAATCTGAATTTAAAAAAACACAACAATAATATGTTGTAATATTGAATCTAAGAATCCACCTACATAAACCAACACCTATGAAAAACCATTTTAATATAACCAGAGATTATCTTCTTCAATTAAACTTTAATATCTTAAAAGAGAATAGGGCAGACGGAATTTTGGTTGTAGAGAAAGAAGACTTCGGAATAAAGAATTTGATTTTAGGGGTTTCACCACCAATTTTGATAATGGAACAATTTATATTTTCTGTTCATAATCAATCCGAAAAAATCTTTAAGAATTTACTTCAAAAAAATAGAGATATCATTCATGGAGCTTTTGTTTTAGATGAAACAGCAAATCGGGTCATATTCAGAGACACGTTACAAATCGAAAATATGGATCTAAATGAGTTTGAGGCCAGCCTCAATTCTTTAAGCTTACTAATGAGTGAATACTCAGATCAAATAATTGAATTTTCTAAATATTAAAAATAAAAATCATGAATATATTTAAAAGACTATTTAAAATAGGAGAGGCTGAAACCAATTCAGCAATTGATAAAATGGAAGATCCTATAAAAATGACAGAACAGGGCATTAGGGATATGAAATTAGATCTTGATAAAAGTTTAGAAGCTCTTGCACAAGTAAAAGCACTTGCAATACGTTCTAAGAATGATCAAGACGTATATAAAAACAAGGCAAAGGAATATCAAGACAAAGCCATTATTATATTAAAGAAGGCGAACAGTAAAGAAATGGATGCTGCCGAAGCAGATAGACTTGCAAAAGAAGCTTTAGTCCAAAAAGAAACAAATGAAAAGCAATTAGCAGCTACCAAAACCGAAACTGAAAAATTCGAAGCTAATGTTAGTCAAATGCAAGGTAATGTTGAAGCTTTGAAAGCCAACATTGGTAACTGGGAAAATGAGCTTAAAACGTTAAAAGCCCGTGTTAAGGTTAGTAATGCCACGAAAAATTTAAATAAGCAAATGGCTGAATTAGATAGTACTGGTACGGTGTCAATGCTTGAAAGAATGAAAGAGAAAATTGCTCAAGAAGAAGCCTTAGCCGAAGCTTATGGCGATATAGCAAAATCTAGTAAATCTATAGATGAAGAATTAGACAAAGCTGCTGATACCACTGAAGCCGCTGCAGATGATGAACTTCAAAAATTAAAAGAACAACTAGGGTTTAACAAATCCAAAAAATAATAATTTGAATCAACTAATAGACATATTGTTTTCTGAGGTAAATATTACATTGACCTTATTATTGATACTTCTTCTAGTGTATTGGATCATTACCATGATAGGTGGTCTTGACTTTGATTTAGATGTTGATGTCGATATTGACGTAGATGCAGATATAGATTTGGACTCCGGTATTGAAGGGGGTAATCTTGATTTTGAAGATATCTCCAATACAGAAGTTAATCAAGATGACGTTTTAGGAAAAAAGCGTAGACCGCTAAAATGGTGGCAAATTTTCCTTATCTACTTCAACTTTGTAGGGCTACCTTTTATGTTTACGTTTACCTGCTGGATATTTGTTTGGTGGTTGATTACAACACTAATGACCACTATAACTTTTACATATGAAAACTATTTTGGTTTTATAATTATGATCGGTGCATTTTTTCCCGCATTATTTATTAATAAGCTATTTACCGCTCCGTTTAAAGGCTTCTTTAAGCAATTAAATAAAGATGGTGATGCACCCGTAGACTTTTTAGGCAGGCAAGCTACTTTGCTATCTAATATTAGTGAAGATAAAATGGGTAATGCAGAAGTTAAGGCAGATGGTAATAGTCATTCTATTTATGTAAAGTCTTTAGACCGCAAACCCTTAACCTATGGCAGTTCGGTTTTAATCATCAAAAGATCTGCGGATCATACATATTTTTTAGTTCAATCTTATAATCAATAAATCTTAAATCATTTATGGAATCCATCTTTTCAATTATCGGTATAGGTCTCGGGATTATCCTCTTCCTTATCATTGTTTATTTTGCAATCATTGCAATGTTCTACAAAAAAGTTCATCAAGGTCAAGCTTTGGTCAGAACCGGATTTGGAGGAACTAAAGTAGCTACAGACAAAGGTCTGTATGTTGTACCAGTATTTCACAGGGTTGAAGTAATGGATATTTCAGTAAAGAAAATTCAAATTGAAAGACTCGCTACTGAAGGTTTAATTTGTAAAGATAATATGCGTGCCGATATTAAAGTGGCATTCTTCGTTAGAGTAAATAATGAAGTTGATTTCATTAAAAAAGTAGCACAAACCATTGGTGTTCAAAGAGCATCTCGCCAAGAAACCCTCGAAGAGTTATTTGAAGCTAAGTTTTCTGAAGCTCTAAAAACAGTTGGTAAGAAGTTCGATTTTATTCAATTATATGAAGCACGTAGAGAGTTTAGAGATGAAATAGTTGATATCATCGGTACAGACCTTAACGGGTATACTTTAGAAGATTGTGCTATTGACTACCTAGAACAAACCGCTGTTGCACATTTAAGGGCAGATAATATTCTGGATGCTGAAGGTATTAAGAAAATCAATGATTTAACAGCAGCCCAAAATGTTATGTCAAATCTTATTAAGCGTGATGAGGAGAAAACTATCCGTAAGCAAGATGTTGAAGCACGTGAAGCTATTCTAGAACTTGACAAACAATTAGCTGAAAAAGAAGAACAGCAAAAAAGAGAAATTGCGAATATTAAATCTCGTGAAGAATCTGAAATATTAAAGGTGTCTGAAGAAGAGTTATTAAAGTCCGAAACTGCGCGTATTGCAACTCGTGAAAAAGTGAAGGTTGCCGAAGAAAACATGGAGCGTCAAATAATTGTTGCTTTAAAGAATAAGCAACGTACAGATGCCGTGGAAACAGAGAGAGTTGAAAAGGATAGACTTTTAGAAGCTACCGAAAGAGAAAGGGTTGTTACTCTTGCACAGATTGAAAAAGAGAAAGTTGTAGAAGTAGAGAAGAAGAATATACAAGATGTTATTCGTGATCGTGTTACTCTTGAAAAAGGAGTAGTGGAAGAACAAGAAAACATGAAAGATATTCAAGCTTTCAAAACTGCCGATAGAGATAAGCAAGTAAAAATTACAATTGCCGAAGCAAATGCTCAAGAAGACTTAATTAAAACAATCAAAGCTGCAGAGGCGCAAAAAGAAGCTGCGAAGCAAAAAGCTGAGGAGATTAACATTGAAGCTTTAGCTCATAAAGAAGCTAGTGAAAAAGAGGCTGAAGCTCGGAAAATTTTAGCGGAAGCTCAAGCGAAAGAAGAGGCAACCGTTGGTATGTCTGAAGCTCAGGTAATGCACGCGAAAGCTGATGCTTACGAACGTGAAGGAATTGTACAAGCCATTATTATAGAGAAAAAAGCGAAAGCAGAAGCTGTTGGTATCGAAGCGAAAGCAGAAGCGAAACGCAAAGACGGCTTGGCAGAAGCAGATGTTATAAAAGAAAAAGCTTTAGCAGATGCCGCTGGTATTGAAGAGAAAGCGAATGCAATGAAGAAATTAGATGGTGTTGGTAAAGAGCACGAAGAATTTAAATTGCGTTTAGATAAAGAACTACAAGTAGATCTTGCTCACATCAATATTCAAAAAGATATAGCAGATGCTCAGGCACAAGTTATTGGTGATGCACTTAAGGCTGCTAAAATTGATATTGTTGGGGGTGAAACTATGTTCTTTGATCAAATAATCGGACAAATAACTAGAGCGAAAGGGTATGATAGATTAGTTGAAAATAGCACCAACATACAAGATGTAAAAGATGCCATTTTAGGTAGTGATGATGTAAAAGGTAATTTATTGGAGAAAGTAAAAGAATTCGCTGATAAATATGGTATTTCATCTGAAGATCTTAAAAATGTTACTATTGCTAATTTACTGATGGACCTAAAGTCAAAGTCTAACGATACCGATGAGCAAACGTTATTTAGTAACCTGTTTAACCTTGCAAAAGGTTTAGGTATGGGTGATAAAAAGCTAAGGTAGTTGCTTAACTAAAAGAGTTTTTAAAGTCAATTATTAATGTAATACTAAAGCCTAGTTATTTTTATGGCAGAAGAATCCCGAACAGACAAAGCGGAAGAACATATTTTAGATGGTGGTACTTATGATGTAATTAAAAACCGACTGCAAAAGCAGAAGGAACTGTTACAGAGTAAGCTGATCGAGCTAAATAATGATAGAAAAACCGTTTTTGGCTCATTAGAAACGAAGCTTATTGCTAATGATAGAATCAATACAGAGAACAATTGTATAGCAAGAGATATCGTTTCTTTTGGTGACACTTGCCTGTTCGGGTATAATGTTCATTTTGGTCTTAGAACCGAGATAAATATTAAAGACGTTTTTAGCAGTTATACGTTTACAGATAACAGCTTTAAAGTAGCTAATCTAGATTTGTTAGAAGATGAAACCTTCAAAACAGATTTTACCAATTTATATAAATACTACAGAAATACGATATTTTCCAATTTTGCCATAATTGGAAATTATCTACATATGGTTTTTCAGCTAAGTGAAAGTCCTACGGATATCAAAACCTTTAAATGGATAGTGGTAGACAATTCGCTAAAATATATTGATAACCGTAGCGAACATGAATACAAATTTCCTGTTCAACAAGAGTTTAAATGGCAAGAAGCTACTAGAGATATGCATCGTTATGGTGTTCACTCTCATGTTTCAATTAAAGACCGGGTATTTGTAGAAACTATTGGTGGCGATCTTACTATTAAAATTGAGGACAATACTGCTGAAGGAAAAGGTATTTTAGATGAACCTGTAGAATATGTTGACCAAACTTTAGATGACGGTCAATATCGTTTTGGAGATTTAGGCAACCTTTTAATTTTAGAGATAAAGCCATTTCAAGAAGCTGCCCGTTATTTTGTTTTCAATGACAAAATGAGGGAGGTTCAAAAAATTGATTCTATTAAAGATGCCTGTATTTTACTGCCAGATGATCAAGGTATCATCTTTCCGACAGGGTATTATTTGCAAACGGGAGAGTATCACATTTTTGATAATGCTATCCCTAATGTAAAATTTCAAGAACGTATTATTTCTCCGAATGGAGAAGATCTTTTGTATGTTTTCTATTCCGCTGCAGAGGGGTTATATAACCTCATGTCTTATAATATCATAAGCCAGGTTATTAAAACGCCTATCATCTGTAATGGTTTTACAATTTTAGAAAATGGTGAACTTTGTTATTTCAAAACAGAGCAAGAACAAACCAAGCATCATGTTGTTCAAATTTGGCAAACACCTTATTTAAAAGGTGATTACGTGCCCTCGCAGCATGAAGACACCTTACTTTATAAAATAGGAAACAAAGATATTGTAAAAGCTATGGCAGAAGTCAATGGCTTAATTACATTATTGAATAAAAATGACAACTATGCCGGACTCTATAGTGATATTGCAAAGTTCTCGAAAGATATTTTAGATGCGTATTATTGGTTACCAGAGCCAGATACACATCAATTAAACGAGCCTATTGAAGAAATCAACAAAGCATCTAACGCTGCTATTGATGAGTTTGAAAAAGTAGTACAACTTCGTAAAAATGCTCAAAATCAATTAAAACTAATTCAACAGAATTCTGAGGAGTTATTTAATAAAATCAAAAGTACTTCATTTAAAAGTATTGATGAATTTGTTGCGTTACTTACCAGATTACGATCTTTAAGAGGTGAAGCTATTTCGCTCAAAGAAGTACGATATATTGATTTGGAATATATTGAGGTCCTGGAAGAGCAAATAGGGGAGCAGACTAAAAAGATATCTGAACGATGTGTTCAGTTTCTTTTAAACCCGAATGCGCTACAACCGTATCATGACGCTTTAAAAGATAAAAAAGAGTTTATAGCTACTGTTGAAAAGGTAATTGTAGCTAAAGAGAAGGAAGAAGAAATTAATGAGATTAGCACCCAACTAGAAATGCTGATCGATATTGTTTCTAATCTAGAAATTGAAGATACTGCCCATTCCACTAAAATAATCGATGATATTTCATTGATTTTCTCTACTATAAATGAACTTAAGGCGGCTTTAAAAAACAAAAGAAATTCTCTTGGTATATCTGAAGCCAAAGGAGAGTTTGCCGCTCAGTTAAAACTAATAGACCAAAGTATCATCAATTACCTTGATATGGCATCTACACCCGAAAAGTGTGATGAATATCAAACTAAAACATCTATACAATTAGAGGAGCTAGAAGGTAAATTCACCGACTTTGAAGAGTTTATTGAAACCATTATTGAAAAGAGAGAAGAGGTTTATGCGGCTTTTGATGCGAGAAAAAATTCTTTAGTTGAAAAACGAAATAAAAAATCTAGTGCCTTAGCAAACGCATCAGTAAGAATATTAAAGGGTGTTCAGAAAAAGGCACAGAGTTTTAATTCTGCTGTGGAAATCAACGGGTACTTTGCGTCTGATCTAATGATTAATAAGCTGCGTGATATCATTTCTCAGTTACAAGAACTTGATGATAGTGGTAAAGCTGAAGAGATTGAAACCCAATTAAAAACGGCTAGGGAAGATGCCCTAAGAAAGTTAAAGGATAAACTAGACCTTTATGAAGACGGTGATAGTGTAATTCGATTAGGAAAACACAAATTCGGAGTTAACAAACAACAGTTAGATCTTACCATTGTTTTTCATAATAATGAACTTAATTATCATTTAACAGGTACAGATTTTTATAAGGTACTGAATAATGAAGAGTTCGTTAAAAATAGACATTTATGGAATCAGGAATACGTTTCTGAAACTGATGACATTTATCGTGGCGCATATTTAGCTTATAAGATATTTACAAAATTTACCGAAGAAGATTTATTGCCTTTAAGTGAAGAAGAATTATTGAAACTTGTTCAAGAACAAAGTAGAAATGACTATTCTGAGGGCTATATTAAAGGAGTTCATGATGTAGATGCTTCTCGTATACTTAAGCTTTTAGTTCACAAACATCATGAATTGGATTTACTTACCTACCGACCAGAAATTAGAGGATTTGCCCAATTTTTCTGGAATGATTTAGATAAGGATGTAAAGAATGAGTTAGATAAAGGGTTAAAAGCTGCTGGTGAGGTTCTTCAATACTTCCCAGAGTCCAAAGAGTATACTTCTATAATTGAGGAATTAAAAAATAAAATTGAAGAGTTCGCGAAAGAAACGAAGCTTTTTGACGCACTTTTATGTGAAGATATTGCAGCGTATTTATTTGAAGAGCTTAAATCTGATGCAGAATTTGTGTTCAGCAGTTTTGCTATTCAGTTAAAAGATGAATTTATAAAATTACTTAAATCTCATCAGGCAGATTTAAAATTTAAGAAAAGTGTTGAAGAAGCTCCGAAACTAGCATCTAAGATCCGTTTGGTAAAACAATGGGTTGGTGCATTTTTAAAATCTAAGAAAAATGTAGGTGCTACTATTAACTTAAACAGATATGAAAATGAAATTGTTTCTGCGCTTCTTTTTAGAGATGAATCTGCTTCTAAAATTAAGGCTGTTTCACCTAATAAAGCTCTAAAAGACCTAAGGGGTTCTCACGAAACTATTGTTGAAGGAGTTTATCCATTCAATTATCATGATTTTATTTCTAGAATGAACTTATTTGTGTCAGATGAAGTTCCGGCATTTTTAAAGTTTAAAAAGACAAAACACGAAATAACCGAAAAACTAAAAATTGATTTAAAGTTAGAGGAATTTAAGCCAAGAGTGCTTACCTCATTCGTGCGTAATAAATTAATTGACGAAGTATATCTTCCAATTTTCGGTAACAATTTAGCGAAACAACTAGGTACGGTTGGGGCGAACAAACGAACTGACAGAATGGGTATGTTGCTATTAATATCTCCACCAGGTTACGGTAAAACTACCTTAATGGAATATATTGCTAATCGTCTAGGCTTAATCTTCGTTAAAATTAACGGTCCTGCTATTGGTCATGAAGTAACTAATGTTGATCCCGCCTCTGCTAAGAATAGTGCAGCAAGAGAAGAACTGAAAAAACTGAATTTAGCCTTTGAAATGGGGAATAATGTCATGCTATATCTTGATGATATTCAGCATTGTAATCCAGAATTTTTGCAGAAATTTATATCGCTATCAGATGGTACTCGTAAAATAGAAGGTGTTTATGAGGGTCAGCCAAAAACATATGATTTACGTGGCAAAAAGTTCTGTGTTATTATGGCCGGTAACCCATATACGGAAAGTGGAGAGAAATTCCAGATTCCAGATATGCTTGCTAACCGTGCCGATATTTACAACCTTGGCGATATTATTGGCGAAACCGAGCATTTGTTTAAACTTAGCCTTATAGAGAATTCACTTACTGCAAATCCTATTTTACAGCAATTGGCAAGCAAAGAATTTGACGATGTATATACGCTAGTTGAGCAAATTGAATCTAAGTCTGATGAAGGACAACTTATTGGTAATCATTCAAGTCAAGAAGTTGATGAGTATAAAAAGGTACTTGAAAAGGTTTTAAGAGTAAGAGATGTATTGCTAATAGTAAATGCAACCTACATTAAAAGTGCTGCCATGCAAGATGAATACCGTACAGAGCCTTCTTTTAAGCTTCAAGGTTCTTATAGAGACATGAATAAATTGGTGGCTCAAATAGTCCCAATCATGAACGAAAAAGAACTGAATACAATGTTACGTTCACATTATGAGAACGAAGCACAAACTTTGACAGGTTCTGCTGAGGCTAATTTATTAAAGTACAATGAGTTAATAGGAAATCTTTCAGCTGAAGAAGATACACGATGGAGTGCTATTAAAGAGCAATTTGTAAAGAATAATAGGCTAAAAGGATTCGGTAATGCTAATGAGATGGCACAAGTGCTTTCTCAAATGATGGATTTTTCTGAAAATTTAGCAGGTATTAAATCGGTTCTTGAAAAAGGACTCAATAACGAATAACAATTAATAAGAGGTTAATTTTTTCTTTTATTACTGAATTTCAAGCTTTCACGTCAAAATAAAGATGTAGTTTTGCACCCGCAAAAAAGCTGTATTATGAAGCGCATTAATGAATACAAGAAACTCTTCGGGGTTGAAAAAGAAATTGAACTTAAGGCACTTAAGTCCACGTATAGAGGTTTAGTTAAAGAATGGCACCCAGACAAGTTTCAAGAAGGTGATGAAAAAAGAGAAGAGGCTGAAGTTCAAAGTCGTCGTATAATCGACGGGTACCACTTTTTAGTAAGTATCGCTCCAGAAACTAAAGAAGCCAACAAAGAGGTATACAACGAGTCTATATACTCTGGTGTTGCCGATTTTCAGCATAATGGTTTAGTTTTAGAAGTTACTTTCGTTGATGGTGCTACTTATGAGTATTTCGGTGTAACGAAACCTATTTTTCAGAAAATGATCAATTCTAATAAGTTGAACAGATTCGCGAAAAGAACCATTTTCCCAAATTATTTGTACAGAAAATCGAAACGTGACCTTCAAGAGGCATAAACGTTTATAAATTAATGGTAACGTAAAGCGCATGAAAAATCAAGAACAGATTTTATCAAAATTGAATATTGATGCGTTAAATCCGATGCAAGAAAGTGCGTTAGATGCTATCTCAACATCAAATAATACCATTTTACTTTCTCCGACCGGTACAGGAAAAACATTGGCTTTTCTTTTACCGGTTTTAGATTTTTTAGACCATGATAATCCTGAAGTTCAGGTATTGATTCTAGTACCTTCACGCGAATTGGCAATTCAAATTGAACAGGTTATTCGTAATATGGGTACTGGTTTTAAGGTGAATGCCATTTATGGTGGCAGACCCATGTCTAAAGATAAAATAGAACTCAAACATACACCTGCAATCTTAATAGGTACTCCCGGTAGAATTTTGGACCATTTTATGGCTGATCGTTTTACAAAAGACCATATTAAAACATTGGTTCTTGATGAATTCGATAAATCATTAGAAGTCGGCTTTGAAGAGGAAATGAGTCAAATTTTAGCGGAATTACCGAACCTCAAAAAGCGTATTCTTACTTCAGCTACCGAAGGTGTTAAGATTCCGAAGTTTGTGGGTATGGAGAATCCTAAACGTGTCAATTTTCTTAAAAAAGACACACCATCACAACTTACCATTAGTACGGTAATTTCAGAAGACAAAGACAAGTTAAAAACACTTGTTCAATTATTGAAATATATAGGTGAAGAACCAGGTATTATCTTCTGTAATTTTAAAGATAGTATTGACAGTGTTCGTGATTATTTAAGCCAGCAACGTATTCAGCACGAGTGCTTTTCTGGTGGTATGGAACAGAAAGACAGAGAGCGTGCTTTAATAAAATTCAGAAACGGAAGTAGTCGTATTTTAGTTGCTACAGATTTAGCTGCTAGGGGTATAGATATACCCGAATTAAAATTTATAATTCATTACGAATTACCACATCGTATTGAAGAGTTCACCCACCGTAACGGTAGAACCGCTCGTGTAAATGAAGCTGGCACAGCTTATGTTTTACAATGGGATAAAGAACCTTTACCTGAGTTTATTAAGAAGTCAAAAGGAATAAATATTAGTAAGACCAATAGGCTAGGAGATCCTCTATGGGAAACCTTATTTATCTCTGGCGGCCGTAAAGACAAAATATCAAAGGGTGATATTGCGGGACTCTTCTTTAAGCAAGGCGGACTAATTAAAGAGCAGTTAGGTGATATTGAACTAAAGCAAGATTGTGCTTTTGTAGCAGTACCTAAAAGCAAATCTAATAAACTTGTAAATGAGTTAAACAACTCCCGATTAAAAAAGAAAAAAGTGCGCATTACCGTACTTTAACCATAGTTAGTATTTTTGCCCTTTTTAAGGTTGTATGATGAAGGATAAACAACACGAGAACGAGACTGAAATCGATTTAACCGAGATTGAAAGTTGTATTGAAATTTTAAATCGTTTGGTAACCGATACCAATCAAATATTTGAAATTCCTGAAGATAGAAGAATTGCCTTAATTAAAGTTGCTGGTCAGTTATCTCGCCCAAATAAGCAAGAGTTTGCTAAAAGGGTCAAAGATGCCAAACGCAACGAAAAAAGAAAGCAAGCAGTTCGCGATAAGCATGCTCGTAAAGAAACAGGTATACGTAGTGCTCGTGAAGCTCATGTATTTGTTGCTCCTAAATTATTACCTGCTGCAGAATTGGCTAGTAAAGATTTACCTGAACTTGCCACTCCTCGTAATTGCTACGTTTGTAAGGCAGAGTTTACCAAACTTCATCATTTTTATGACACCATGTGTACCGATTGTGGTGATTTCAATTACGCTAAAAGATTTCAAAATGCCAATGTTAAAGGACAAGTTGCGGTTATTACCGGATCTCGTCTCAAAATTGGTTATCACATTACATTAATGCTACTTCGTGGAGGTGCAACGGTTATTGCAACAACTCGTTTTCCTGTAGATTCAGCTCTTCGTTTTTCAAAGGAGGAGGATTTTACAGAATGGGGTCACCGACTTAAAATTCACGGTTTAGATTTACGCCATATACCTAGTGTTGAAATCTTCTGTAACTTCATTGAGCAGGAATATGATAAGCTAGATATCCTTATCAATAACGCTGCACAAACCGTACGAAGACCGGCAGGTTTCTATCATCACCTAATGGAAAATGAAGAAAAAGAAATTTCTTCATTACCTAAGTTTGCTCAAATGGTTTTAAGTGACCATGTAAGTTGTTTAGATGAATTAAAATCGTTCAGTAGTAAAGCTTCTCCCAACCAAAATATGCCGGTAACATGGCATGGACCAGAACCCGGTATTGGTTTACGAGCTTCTGCAAAACTATCTCAAATTCCGTATAGTTTTGATAATGCATTGGTTGCCCAAGAAGTTTTCCCAACGGGTGAATTAGATGCAGATTTACAACAGGTAGATTTACGTAAAACGAACAGCTGGCGATTAAAACTAGGAGAAATTGAAACCACTGAAATGATTGAAGTTCAGCTTGTTAATTCAGTTGCTCCATTCGTGTTGTGTAATCGTTTGGCGGAGTTGATGAAGAAAGAGAACACGGGTCAAAAACATATTATAAACGTTACGGCGATGGAAGGTAAATTCCACCGTTTCTTCAAAGAATCTCGTCACCCACATACCAATATGGCGAAAGCTGCATTGAATATGTTGACACATACTGCCGCGGGCGAACTGGCGAAAGACGGAATTTTCATGAATGCCGTTGATACTGGTTGGGTAACCGATGAAGATCCAGCAGAATTGGCTAAAAAGAAACAAGAAGTACACGATTTTCAGCCTCCTTTAGATATTGTAGATGGTGCGGCTAGAGTTATGGATCCTTTGTTTGATGGTATAAATACAGGTAAACATTGGTGTGGTAAGTTTTTAAAGGATTACTTCCCCATTGATTGGTAGACAAATACTTTTAATTATACAAAAACACTTCTTTAAATGAGTAAAAGAAATAATAGCTACCTTTATTTAGTTATTATTTTATATTCCATTATGGTTAACAGTCAAGATAACTTGTCTAAAATTAAGAATCAAATACTAATCTCAGATTTTAATATTCCTTATAGCTATAAAATAGAACTTAGTAAATTGGTTCAGCCAACTGTGGGAGTCAGAACAATAGTGAAAGATGATAAGAATATTAATATAGGCTCATCAAAAATTGGAGGTAAGCCCGATTTACCAAGTAACTTTGATTGGCCCAAAATGGATGATGAGTTTCTTACTTTTTGTGCTCAATATAATTTAGAGGAAATCAATATATATGATGTTTCTAACGAATTACCGTCTAGAGGAATAATTTATGTTTTTATTTATATTGACCAAGAATGGCCGGGCTTCTTAAACAAGAAAAGTTCATATAAAGTTATTTTTCAAGAAAACACAGACGAATTAATCAGAACAGAATTTCCTTTCAATTACTTCAATGAAGGAATTTTTGAACCTTCCAAGATAAAATATTTTGAATCTTATACCATGCCTGATGATGAGAGCATTATCTTGAAGAATTTGCAAGACAATTATGAAGATTTTCATAATCTCTATCATTCAACTTATGAGTATATCGAACATTTAACAGAGTTAGATATAGATAGTTTTCATCAAGTATTAGGCTTTGATCGTTCAATTCAATCAAGTGTAACATATAATTTTGCTGAAATTGAATTAGAAATCACTACACAAAAAGAGTGGAAAACTAAGGAATCTGAAGTTTTAGAGTTATCTAAAAAATACAAATTACTTCTTCAACTTGACACTGATGATAACAATTTAGAAAAGTTTAGTGGCAGTTCGACTATTTACTTCGGAATTGAGCATAAAGACCTAGAAATGAAAAATTTCGATAACGTTATTATGGCTTTTCAGGGTACTTAATATCATAATTTATGATAATACTCTTCAATAACATTAATACCAATTGATGTTATTGGTCTTTTTTTTCATGCTTTTTCTTAATATCATTGAGACTTCCGTAATTTTAATAGCTTTTATTGCTGCATCCTAAATTGTTTAGAAACATTTAATAAAAAGTCAAAACTCTTACTGTTCTTATTTACTAGTCTGAATCTATTTTCGTTTTTTTGCTGCATGATTAGGCTAACTATCAAACCATTACTACAATTTCTTGTATATATAGTTGTCGGAATTTACATTCCGGTGAGCGCTCAAGAAACACAAACGTATAACGGACCTTTACAAATAGGTAAGTATAACGGTAACGCAACGTATTCTTATAAACTTGTTGAGAACGACACTGTTCTCGATGGTGATTTTACGGTATTACGTTCCAATCTTCAAGAACTTTTAGAGAAGCAAGATTATTCGTTTCAATTTAAGGGGTCATTCGTTGATGGCACTGCAAACGGACCATGGAAATTTCAATTCGGAGAATTTAATTCTAAAAGTCAGTCTGAAGTCATAGATTACCAATACCGTGTTCTTGTAAGTGGAATTCAGAAATCTGCTATCGGAAAAATCAAAATGGGAAAACCGAATGGCAAATGGATCGTTTTAGAAGAAGAAATTGAAAATTCTGAAATATCTAAAACCTTATTTAAAAGTGTCATTTCTTTTGATAATGGTGTTCCACAGCAAAACTTTAGTATTAATAGCGAAAACTATACTCTTGTAGGTCGATTTCTAAGAGATGGTTTGGCTCATGATGAATGGTCATTGTTTCCTTCTAACGGAATAGACCAATTTGAGAGCTGGTATTTTAAAGATGGTTTATTGCAGTCTATTAGAGTAGATGATGAAAGTGATCATAAAACTATAAAGGCTTTCCAAGGATATAATAGTCAAACTAAAATCATAAATCTAAATGCAGGTTATATTAAAGCTTTGGAAATTCAACTTTCTCAAGTAGATATTGACATTTTGCACCATAATAGTTTACCCGAACTTTTAAAGCAAAATGCGGCACGTTACCAAGAGGTTGATGATATATTATCTGCACTAGGCAAGTCAGAATTTCTTCCTGAATTTAAAGTTAAGGTTCCTTATTATCCGCTTGATTCACTAGAGGTCGCTAATGTTGATAGCATTGTATCCTATTATAAAAAAGCAAATGAATTAAGTGAATCTATCTTACAAAATTCACAGCTGAATATCTTAAAATTATCTGATAGCAATACAGCATATCAGTATAATACGGTACTTTATTTAAAAGAAAAATTCTTAAAACCTATTGAAGAAATTGTAAATTATGATTCTTTAAATATTCTAGAATATACATCGCGAGAGCAATTGGTTAATCACGTATTTTCAGATGGAATGCCCGAATCTAAAATGGATATTGAGATACAAATAGATAGTATTACATCTTCTAAATCATATTCGCTTCCTTCAAGTGATACAATCAATAATGATAATTCTATTATAGTTAATATTGAAGCTGTTGCAAAAATGGGATATGACGGTATTTTGTCTATCGCAAACGAAGTTAAAGAGACCTTAACGCAAGAAAAACGACAGAATGAGTTGGCGAGTTTAGAAGAGGAAATCATTCAAAAAAATGATTCCATGGTGATTTTTATCGATTCTACAAGTGCAACTATTCCATTAAAATATGCTACAGCTTTAAAACAATTGAAATCTTTTACCAACAATACCTTAAATGAGTATTCTAAAGTAAAATCTGCTCAAAACAGATTAGCTGCTGCCAGAAGTACTGTTGATTGTCTAAATAACTTAAACGATTTATCTAGAACAGTTTCGCTAATGCCAGCATACCAAACGGATATAATAGAAAATTATACCGATCGTATTTGGAATCCGTTTATGGCAACCTTGATGGATGAGGATATTAAAAAACGGATTACTTCTACCTATACTAAAATTTTAGAACCTTACTTCTTAACTGAAATAGAACAACAAATATCTTGTGAATCTATTGAAGATTTAAACAAAAATATTACAGCTACGTACAAAAAGATTTTAGAACTAAAAGATCAAAATACCAAAAAGCTTGAACGAAAACTTAAAAAGGAAAAAGATCCTGTTACCGTATTAGAGATGTTGAATGTACAAAACACTACAAAGCAATAGCCTATGAAAACGTTTCGTACACAAATCGTTAAGCTCGTATTCTTATTCTTGTTTACTGCTACATTCCAAATTGTAGCACAAGAAAAAGAAGCTGTAGAATTACCAGAATATTCGAAATATAAAGACTTAGGCACCAAAACTTGGATCAATACTTACGGAAATATTAGAATAAGCAAACGCTTATTTTGGGATGCACAAACGCATTTAAGATTAGAGGAAACAGAAGCTACACCCTTTTTTGGTCAAGTTGCACAGGTTTATAATAGACATGCTATCGGGTATATTCACTCTAAATATTTTAACGTTCGTTTAGGCGGAGTGTTACGTTTAAACTTCAATACGGACGAAGCTTCTACAGACCGTAATTTGGTGCCAGAATGGCGTATTTGGCATCAGTATCAATTTGCACAGTCATTGGCGAGTATGATGATTTATCACCGTATTCGTATTGAACATCGTTGGACACAAAGTTTTGTAGAGAATAGCGATTATATCTTTAGAAACCGTTGGAGGTATATGTTTAGAATGAAAATTCCGTTAAACGATCACAAGTTAAAACCAAAGACATTATACGTTGCACCAGAGGCTGAATTAATTATGCAAAGCGGAAAAGCAGTCGTTGCAAGCCCGATGGAAGATTTACGACTAACAACTACTTTAGGTTATATTCTTACGCCAAGATTAACCGTAGCAGCAGGCGCCATGTATTCTCAAGGTCAAGATTTAAAGAACGGCGGTTATTACAAGCAAAGTTGGGCTATGCGTTTTCACGTGTATTATTCACCAGATTTCAGAAAGGTAAAAAACAAACTTCCTGAAATTCATTTAACAGATTAATACCATAGAGCAAAAACACTATGAAAAAAAGAGATGTAACATTGTACGGTCTGTTAGCCATCATATCTATATTGGCGATTTATTTTGGTATCAAGTCAAGCACGCTTCAAAATGAAATAGGGGAAAGTAGCAAGGCAAAAGAGGAGTTAGATGTTCTAGTAACCGGTAATAAAGAATTGGTAGCCATCGATTCTGTTTTAATGAAAGGCGATTATAATAAAGCCATTGAATTTTATAACACCACCCTTGAAAATCACGAAGAGCTCAATTCGGTTATTCCCTTACGTATAGCACTAGCTCAAAAGCTGATGCAAAATGATATTAAAAGAAGTTCAGAAAAGGTGAATGAAGCAATTTCTATCGATTCTATTGCGATTGCCCCAATTAGCCAAAGTGAAATTAGAAGTATCGATTCTCTAAATTTCGCCCTAGAAAAAGCACGAGTTCAGTTAAGTAATATGCGAAAGCAACTTAATAACAAATCGTTTGGCGAATACCTTAGTTTTACCAGTAAAAAAGGGACTGCTTTACATTATGTTGGGCAAGTAAAAAATAATAAAGCCAATGGTGCCGGTATTGCAGTACTTGAAACTGGTAGTAGGTATGAAGGTGAATGGAAAGACAATTTACGTGAGGGCAACGGCACATTTTACTGGGCTGATGGTGAATATTACATTGGCAGTTACAAAGATGACATGCGAAATGGTGAAGGCACTTATTTTTGGCCTAACGGTGAAAAGTATAAAGGTCAGTGGAAAAACGATAAACGAAATGGAAAAGGTATTTTTCATAAGAAAGATGGTTCTGTAATAAGTGGTATCTGGGAAAATGATAAGCTTAAAGAAGCAGACAAATTGAATAAGAAATAATACCGCAAATTAATAGTGCATAAATTTCTTCCAACAGATTAATTCAAATCTCAGTAAGGATTTGTCAAAATAAGAAAATCGTAAAAATCACCTTAAACGTATGTTTTGCGTAATGGTTTAAGTAACTTTAGGTCTTAACCAAACTATTATTCTGACCTAAATGAAATCGTTCTTTCGTCACTTCGCCGTTGCATCGTTTGTATGCTTTTCCTCATCACTTTTTTCACAAGATTTTTCAGCATTAGAATATCGTACTATTGGTCCGTCGCGAGGTGGTCGTGTAACTACGGTTACAGGTACACCCGTTTTACCTGGTACTTTTTACCTTGGCGCCTCTGGTGCGGGAGTATGGAAAACCGATGATTATGGAACATCTTGGAATAATGTTTCTGACGGATTTTTTGATACGCCTTCCATTGGTGCTATTGAAGTAGCTATAAATGATCCTAATATTGTTTATGTGGGAACTGGTTCTGATGGTTTACGTAGTAATATCATCAGTGGAAAAGGGGTTTATAAATCTATAGATGCCGGTAAAACTTGGAATCATATCGGTTTGGCAAAAGCTGGACAAATTGGTGCTGTAGAAATTGACCCTACGAATAACAATATAGTTTGGGTTGCTGCAATTGGCGACGCCTTCAAAGCAAATGAGGAGCGTGGTATCTATAAGACTATTGATGGTGGAGTTTCTTGGGAAAAGATGCTGCACATATCAAATACTACGGGCTTTGCAGATTTAGAATTGTTACCCGGCAACCCTAATGTAGTTTATGCAGCCGCATGGAAAGCGCAACGTACACCCTGGACAATTATATCTGGTGGAGAGAATAAAGAAGGTGGAATATATAAATCTGTAAACGGAGGAAAAGACTGGATTAAGCTAGAATCAGGATTACCAAAGGGATTAATCGGTAAAATAGACTTGGCAGTATCAGCAGTGGACTCCAGTATTCTTTATGCTGTAATTGAAGCGCCAGGTGATGAAGGCGGAGTATACAAATCTGTAGATCAGGGCAAAACATTTGTACAAACATCCAATAATAAAGGTTTGGTCAATAGACCGTTTTATTATACCAATATAGAGTTGGACCCTACTAATCCTGATATCGTATATTCTAATGCCAACCCATTATTAAAATCTATTGATGGTGGAAAAAATTGGACGATGATGTCAGTTCCCCATGGCGATAATCATGATATATGGTTAAACCCAAACAATCCAGAGTTATTGATTCAATGTAATGATGGTGGTGCTAATATTTCTCATAATGGTGGTAAAACATGGTCATCGCAATTCAATCAACCAACGGCAGAAATTTATCAAGTTGCTGTTGATGACCAATATCCTTATTGGATCTATGGTGCCCAGCAAGATAATACGACGATAGCCATACCAAGTTCAGCACCCAGTGGAACTTCTGTTCAAGGCACACAAGTAATGATTGAAGTTGGTGGTTGTGAAACTGGTCCGTCTATACCAAAACCGGGCAATCATAATATCGTTTATAACAATTGTAAGGGGCGCTTTAGTGTTTATAATAAAATTACAGGTGTAGGTAGAGAATACTCCATTGGTGCTTCAAATATTTACGGTCATAATCCGAAGGATTTAAAATATCGTTTTCAGCGTGTAGCTCCTGTTCATGTTTCTCCACATGATCCTGATGTTGTATATATGGGCTCACAGTATGTGCATAAAACAAGAAACGATGGCGTTATTTGGGAAACTATTTCTCCCGACTTAACTGCTTTTGAAGCAGATAAACAAGTAAATTCTGGAAGTCCGATAACTCGAGATATTACCGGTGAAGAATATTACAGCACTATTTATTCTATTAGAGAATCGAAGATTAAAAAAGACCTTATATGGACAGGCTCCAACGACGGAGTAGTTTCTCTTACCCAAGATGGCGGACAAACTTGGACTAACGTAACACCTAAGAAATTGTTGAAAGGTGGTAGAGTTGAATCTATTGAACCGTCGCAATTTAATCCTGCGACAGCATATATATCTGTTGATAGACATTTATTAGGTGATCCTACTCCGTACTTCTATAAAACCGAAGATTATGGCAAAACTTGGGAATTATTGAGCACTGCCACAAACGGAATACCGTCTGATCATACCGCTAAAGTATTACGCGAAGATCCAAAAACTGCGGGACTTTTATTTGCAGGTACCGAATACGGAATGTTCATTTCTTTAAACGATGGTAAAGATTGGAAATCTTTTCAGCAAAACTTACCGGTAACCCCAATTACCGATATTATTATTAAGAGAGGAGATTTAGTTTTAAGTACTATGGGTCGTGGTTTCTGGGTATTGGACAATATCACTTCATTAAGAAATCCCGATGTTGCTACCTTAAGTAATTCACCTGTTTTATTTAAGCCTGATAATACTATTAGATACCGAACACCAAGAAGATCAAAAGGATTTCCTGATTACCCTTCGACAGGTGTGGTAATTGATTATTATTTACCTAAAGAAGGTAAGAATGATGTACAATTAGAAATACTTGATGCCAACAAGCAATCGATAGCTACTATAGTAAGTGATTCTACAAAAGTAAAATCTACTAAAGAAGAAGTGGATAATATGAGTCTAAGTATGACTTTTAGCTACTTTGACAATAAACTAGAAACGAAGAAAGGTATTAATAGATTTCAATGGGATATGCGCCAAAAAGGAGCGTGGAGCGATAAAGAATCTAGAAGTTACAAAAACGGACCTATAGTGCCGCCAGGTATGTACACAGTTAAACTGATAGTTGGCAAAGAGACATACGAGCAGCCTTTTGAAATAGTAGTTGACCCACGGTTAGCTGAAGAAGGAATTGATGAAACTATTATTAGCGAGCATTTAGCTTTTGAAAAAAAGGTCTTGAATTTACTAACCGAAGCGAGAAAATTTCAATCGGAATTGGAAGCTGAAATCAAAATAAGTAAAGGAGATAAAAAACAGTCTCTAGAGACAGTTCTAAAATTAATAAAGAACGAGGAAGGAGCGTATCCACAACAAATGTTAGTGCCACAAATAGCCTATCTATCATACATTGTTGGCGGTGTCGATAAAATACCTGGTAACGAAGAAGTAGAGCGTTTAAAAGACCTTCAACAGCAATTGACGGCCTTAAAATCTCAAACTGAACTCTAGTCTAGCTCCCTATTTTTCGAATAATTAACTATAGGTAAGGCTATAAGATTTTTGAAAATATTCTTTGAGACAATTATTTAATTAATGTCATTAATGCCATCTAAATATATGTTTTTATTTTGTATGAAATTAAAATGTAATGAGCAGAGGGTTTGTTAAAGAAGAAGATCAGGAAGAAATACCGATAGTGCCACCAAGGGCAGATTTACCCATCGGAGCCGTTAATTATGTCACCAAAGCAGGTTATGACAATTTAGTAGAAGAAAGAAATGCTTTCTTGTTTGAAAAAGAATCTTTACCACATGACAATGAGAAAGAGAGGCGTATAGCTAGTAATTTAATCAATGCTAAATTACAATTGCTGAATGAGCGAATTGCAAGTGCCAAAATTGTAGACCTAAACGAACAACCTCAAAACGAAGTTCGTTTTGGTGCCACGGTAACAGTAGTAATCGATACTACTGAAACATCACAACAATTTCAAATAGTAGGTGTTGATGAAGCAAATATAGCGAAAGGTAAAATTTCGTTTCTATCTCCAATTGCTCGAGTCTTAATTTCTAAACATGTTGGTGATACTACCACCTTAAATTTAGGAAAGGTAAAGCGTGTGTTCAAAATTCTAGATATCTCGTACACTAATCAATTATGATTTTCAAACCTCTCTTAATGAGTACATTAATTGTATTATTATTTTATTTCAGCAAAACAACTTTCTAATTATTTCTTTCTTATAGAGCCCGTTTTATATTTTTCACAGCTAATTGATGGTTTTAATTACCGATAATTTTATTGGAACAATTGAAACATCCTACACAATGAAAAATGATAAATCAACAAAAATTAAGGACTTAGAAAAGTCGCAAAAAGACATGACCGGTAAAGCTTTGACAACAAATCAGGGTTTAAAAGTCAACGATACCAATAATAGTTTAAAATCTGGCGAACGTGGCTCTACATTATTAGAAGATTTTCTGTTGCGCGAAAAAATAACAAATTTTGACCATGAACGTATACCAGAGCGAATAGTACATGCTCGCGGTAGCGCTGCTCATGGATATTTCGAATTATATGAAAGTATAGAAGAATATAGTAAAGCAGGTATTTTTACAGATACAAAACGTAAAACTCCAGTATTTGTACGTTTTTCAACGGTTGCTGGATCTAAGGGGTCTCCCGATTTGGCAAGAGATGTTAGAGGTTTTGCCGTTAAATTTTATACCCAGGAAGGTACTTGGGATCTTGTAGGAAACAACATGCCCATTTTCTTCATACAAGACGCCATGAAATTCCCAGATTTAATACACGCTGTAAAACCTGAACCAAACAAAGAAATACCGCAAGCAGCCTCTGCACATGACACCTTTTATGACTTCGTTTCATTAA
Organism: Maribacter caenipelagi; assembly: GCF_004364175.1. GTDB lineage: Bacteria > Bacteroidota > Bacteroidia > Flavobacteriales > Flavobacteriaceae > Maribacter > Maribacter caenipelagi. The sequence goes on from NZ_SNZW01000014.1 coordinate 109,173, forward strand.
CGACTGAAACTTTACACAATCATATTTGGGCAATGAGTGACAGAGCAATACCTAGAAGTCTTCGTATGATGGAAGGATTCGGAATTCATACATTTAGATTGATAAATGATAAAGGTGAAGCTCACTTTGTAAAATTTCATTGGAAACCAACCTTGGGTGTACATTCCGTCACTTGGGAAGAAGCTGTGAAAATTAATGGAGCAGATTCAGATTTTCATCGTAGAGATTTATGGGACGCCATTGAAGCTGGTCATTACCCAGAGTGGGAGCTAGGTGTACAAATCGTGCCTGAAGAAGATGAGCATAAATATGAATTCGATTTATTAGATCCTACGAAGTTGATTCCTGAAGAAATGGTACCGGTTAAAATTATTGGTAAGATGACGTTGAACAAGAATCCTGAAAACTTTTTTGCTGAAACGGAGCAGGTTGCATTTTTACCAGGACATATAATACCAGGCATCGATTTTACAAATGACCCATTATTACAAGGTCGCTTATTTTCTTATCGCGACACTCAATTATCACGATTGGGGAGTCCTAATTTTCATCAAATACCAATTAATCGTCCGGTTGTAGATACTCATAACAATCAACGTGATGCTCATATGCAGATGTCTATTCCGAAAGGGCAAACTGCATATTTTCCAAATAGTCTAAGTGGTGGCTGTCCACATTTATCGAAAATGGCAGAAGGCGCATTTCATTCTTATGAAGAACGTATCGATGCCAAAAAAATTAGAACACGCAGCGAAAGCTTTAGTGATCATTTCTCACAACCTGCACTGTTTTACAGAAGCCTAGCCGATTGGGAAAAAGAGCACGTTGCAGCTGCCTATACTTTTGAACTTGGCAAATGCAATCATGATCATATCAAACAACGCATGCTTTGGTTAATAGCACAAATTGATGATGAACTTGCAAAAACTGTAGCAAACGGACTAGGAATGGATATTCCGAAAGATATCGAACATCCCATAAACCAGGCAATTGGTGCAGATGCAGATGTTAATAAACATCAACCTGGGAAAAAGAAAAATTATTTAGATAAGTCAGAAGCCTTAAGTATGGCAAATACAAGATTTGATAGTATTGCTACAAGGCAAATTGCTGTTCTAGTAGCTGATGGTTTTAGTATGACCAACTTTCAACCAATTAAAGATAAACTTGAAAAAGAAGGTGCGATGATAAAGTTAATTGCTCCACATGGTGGTACAATTAAATGTGATCAAGGTATGGAGCATAAAGTAGATGCTTCTATTGCAACTACTGAAAGTGTTTTATTCGATGCCATTTATATACCTGGTGGTAAAAAATCTATTGAAACCTTGATTGAAAATGGAAAGTACATAAAATTCATTAATGAAACTTTTAAGTACTGTAAAGCAATTGCAGTTGATGATGAAGGGGAACAGGTTTTAAACCATTCATTCGTTTCTAAATTCAAAGATGATAAGGCTGTTCATGTCAACGATTCGGCTGCTAATTTTGTAACTAGTATTGCAAAGCATCGTAATTGGGATAGAAGAGAACATTCCGATAAAGTGCCTGTTTAATTAGCATTGTACCCAAAGTATAAAATTAAAACTATTTATTAATTAGTACGTAATTACGTTAGCGACCTTTAATAAAGCCTATTAGGTCTATTCTATAGAATAAATACAAATCTGGAGGCTTACCTCTTGATAATTAATCTCGAAACACGAGTAAATACCAAAAATATGAAACTATGAAATATCAAAAGTATAGTATGTTTTGCAATAGCGATTTTCGCTCTAAGTTCATGTAAAGATCAAGCAAAAATGGATGCTAATAAAAAAGCAATGGAAGAAAAAGTGGCGATGGATGAAGCGAATGTTAAAGCTAGGGAAATGAAAATGAAAGAAGAGGCTAAGCAAAAAGAAATGATGGCAACTAGTATTACTGAAGTAGCAAGTAATAATCAAGAACTATCAACATTGGTTTCTGCAGTTAAAGCAGCCGATTTAGATAAGATGTTATCTGAGCCTGGTAGCTATACCGTATTTGCGCCATCAAATAATGCATTCGAAAAATTGCCTAAAAACATGTCTATTGCAGAATTGGGTAAGCCAGATAATAAAGAGCTATTGACTAAGATTTTACAATATCATGTTGTTTCTGGTGTAATTACTAGCGATAAATTAGTAGAAGCTATTAACGGTGCAAATGGTAAGTATACTTTTACCACAGTTGGTGGTAAAGAACTAACTGCAAGTTTGAAAGGGGAAAAAATTACGTTGAAAGATGAGAAAAGAAATAAAACAGAAGTCGTTTTAGGAAATGTAAAGGCTTCTAATGGAGTCGTTCATGTAATTAACGACGTGCTTTTAATGAAGTAAACTCTAAACTTCTATGAATAAAAAAAGAGGACCCAATGGGTCCTCTTTTTTAAATTATTTATGTAAAAAGCTATTACTCTTCGCTACTTAAAACATCACTTAATTCTAATGCTTCATCCATTGAATTATCAACAGGTACTGAATCTTTTAAAACATTGAATTTCTCTACTCGTTCCATATCATCTTCTTCTCCCGAAAAATATGGAAAAACATCCATAATTGGAGATTCTGCTATTGAAGGCACAGAGTATTCGCCCATGGTATCTTTCATTACACTAATAGTATTATCGTAAGCTTCTTTAACGTCATTCGCCTGTATTAACAAATACATGTTCGTTTTACGTTCTTTTCCACTTTCTTCATCGAAAGCAATTAATGACACCTTAGATTTAAACCATCTGTCTGAATTTTCGAACGGATGAATCTCGGCAAAATTAGCGACCTTAATATTGGTGATTTTAATTTCTTCTGTATCGCTTAAGTAAACTGACATCTCTTCCGTAATTCTACTTTCGGCTTCGGTATAAGAAATGGCATCAACCAAAAAAGGCTCTGTTTTTACCTTTAACATTCCTGAAGCTTCGTCTAGCTTTCTATATTTTATTTTACACTCGTACCAAGTTGCACTCATAATTTCCTTTTATTTTGGGGTGCTAAATATACTTCTTAGTCATTGTTTGAAAAGCCAAAAAACGCAATAGATATTCACAATTTAATGGTTGTGAGTATAGTCTCCTTAAAATTAGATACTTATAGGTTCTTCGTGAATTTTAGAAGTTTTAAATAATTGTATAGTATAAAAATGGAAAAGAATATTAATTAAAACAATTCATCTTTTACGCGGTCATAGTACGAATCGCTTACGGGTATTATAACATCTGACAGCAGTAAATCTCTACCTTTTAAGCCGGTTACGCTGTTCTTATTTACGATATATGATCTATGCACTCTCATGAACATAGCACTTGGCAACTCTTGTTCTAAGGCTTTTAAACGTTGATTACTTATGATTTTCTTATTAGCCATATGAAAAGTAACATACTCACTATCGCTTACGATATACTGAATATCTTCAAACTTTACCTTATGCAAATCATAGCCAGATTTTATAGTAATAAAATCTGACTTTTCTACTATTTTATTGGTTTTTACCTTATTTACGGCAGTAACAAAACGTTCGAAGGTTATAGGTTTTAAAAGATAATCGACAGCATTTAATTCATACCCTTCTAATGCATATTGAGAGTATGCAGTGGTGAAAATTATCTTGGTGTTTGAACCTATCATTTTGGCAAAATCGGTTCCTTTGACCTCTGGCATCTGTATGTCCAAAAACAAAAGATCTACTTGATGATCCTTCATTAATTGTAATGCCTCTAGCGGGTTTTCAGCTTCGCCAACTAAATTCAAAAAATCTAATTTTTCGATGTACGTTTTTAGTAGCGCCCTTGCCAATTCTTCATCATCTACAACAATACAATTGATACTAGCCATTTAATTGAAGTTTTAAATTTACCTTAAAAGCCTGTGAAGTTTCATTTATGGTTAATTCATGATGATTGGGATATAATATAGCCAATCGCTTTTTTACATTCTCGATACCAATACCACCTACGTCATCTTTTATAACATTAAATTCTGGTTTACTATTCTCAATTTCAAAATCAATACTTGCTGTAGTTGAAATGATAGTCAAATTTATAAACGTACCTGTAATTTTTTCAATATTACTATGCTTTAAGGCATTTTCCAAAAAAGGAATCAATAACATGGGTACTATTTGAACATTTTGATTTTCAATAGAAAAAGAAGTAGTAATAGGGTAGGTTTTGCTACTTTTTAGAGAAAACAGTTTGATGTAGTTCTCTATATAATCTATCTCTTTGTAAAGAGGTACAATTTCTTGTTCACATTCATACAATACATAGCGAAGCATGTCTGATAAATAGCTAATGCTTTTTTGCGTTCTACCTGAATCTATGGCAGATAAGGCATAAATATTGTTCAGCGCATTAAATAGAAAATGTGGATTAATCTGTGATTTCAACAGCTTTAATTCTGTCTGTAATGCTACATTTTTATTGATGATTATTTCTTCTTCTTTACGTTTGGCAAATAAAAATATTTCTGCCAATGTCGCAATAACATAAGCTATTGCAATTAATAATACGTTGATGAAAAACCGCGAAGGTGGTCTGGGGTTTCCTGATAGTGACTGACCATCTTCAAATCTTGGTCCGGGTCTTGGTCCAGGTCTTGGCAACCTTCCCATTTCTCCCTCAATACCTAATATAGAATTTGGTATTATTCTGGTTAAAATTAAGGTGATTACGAGAATTATTACTATTGAGACTATAGTAAATGCCACATACTTTTTCTTCAGTAAAAGTTGCGGTACGGTATAGTATATTAATATAGCAATAACCAATATTTGAAAGAGTAGTGCCATAAAATTCTCACCGGCAAACTGAGAATCTCCACCACTGAAAATCCATGCCGTTGCCCAGATAAGAAGCCATAACGCTACGTGAAATATAAAAATCTTATGTCTATTCATGATGCAAATAAAAGCATTAATATTTCAAACAACCTTCGATAACGAGTTGTTAATAAGGTCAAAATAAATTGTTGGTTGTTTATTTAGAACCATTCACTTAAAAGTAAACGGCAGTCACTTAAAACGTGCATCTGGTGTTGAAGATTCGTACACCTTTGTAAACAAATTATTAATCATTAAAAATAAAATATGAAACGTAATACATTAACAAAAGGGCTATTATTTGCCATGTTAGTAACTTTTGGTACTGTTACCGTAAGTGCGCAATCTAAGGGTGAAAGAAAAGAACCGCCTACTTATGCGAAGCTTATAGAAGACATGGATAAAAATGAAGACGGTTTACTATCTAAAGATGAAATTAAAGGTCTTTTAAAAGATGATTTTTCTAAAATCGATACCGATGAAGATGGGTTCATTTCTGAAGAAGAATTCGAAAAAGCACCAAAGCCAAAAGGAAGAAATAGAAACTAAGTTTATGTAATTCTAAAAATTAAGACATGAGCCATAAAAATATCAGAGTTGTTTTTCCAATTAAAAAAATATTGCTTTTCTTAATTATTCCTTCTTTTATGGCTTGTAGAGATAATGATAACATTTCTGATATCGATCCAGATAATGAAATTGCAGAATAGGTAGTGAAAATAACTACCAAAGTATATGATACTGATTTTGAAGCTACAGATTCGACTGTGGCAATTCAAAGTAAAAATGCCGACCCAGATTTTGAAAAGGCATCTGAAGATAATGCAGTAAAACGTATTGAAATCGCTATAACCGAAGACCATTGAAACATTATGTTAGTTAACATGTCATCTCTTTATAATTCATTTAAAAGTTCTAGCTAAGGCACACCAGTTAGTAGTATCGGAAAATTAAAGGGTATTCACTGAAAACTTCGCTTCATCTACTGATTTGCACATATTCGTGTGCGTTAAGTACTTAGCATTGTATTAATTATAAATAGAAACTTAGCTCAAATTAAATATTATGAAAAAAAATAGTCTAAAAAAAATTCCCCAATTGTCATTTGTTTTGGCATTATCATTCATTGCTTTAATCGCATGTAGTAGTGATAGTGTTGATGATGAAATTACGGAAGACATTGCCAATAATGATGACGCTGACGATGATTCTGAAGAAGTCGTAACAGAATTACATGCCGCTTATGCTGCTTTTAACTCAGATGCTGTAACTGTTTATTTAGATGGTTCTGAAGTAGTTATCGAAACTACGGGGTTACCTAATCATGAAACAATTTATTGGGGAGAAGGAAACTCTCTTTATAAAGAAGAGCCAGATGTAGCCCTTACACCAAGTATTATGTCCAGTAATAACAATGCTACAACCATTCGTGTTGATGCTACCCCAAATTTGACAGGTAGTACGGTACAAACAGAATTAGGCACCATTGGTATTGCGGTTAGCGGATCTTCTTTATTTAACGACCAAGAAGGTGGTGGCGCATTGGATCAAGCTGCGGCAAGTTTAGATTGGACAGGAGCACATATTGGTCCGGGTGTGTATCATTATCACCTAGAGCCAAAGGCTTTTACCAATGATGACGATAACCTAGTAGGTATATTATTGGACGGAGTATTTCTCTACGGAAGAAAATGTAGTGCTACCGGAGATTATCCTACGGATTTAGACGCTTCCGGCGGTCATACTTCTATAACTCAATATTCAGATGGTGAAGAAGAATATCACTATCACATTATTAACGAAGTATATTCAACCACTGGATCTTATTTAGCATTTGCAGGTCCTTTTCAAGGATATTAAAAATGAGAATCCTCAACTTCCATATTATTTTGTTTGTTCTGGTTTTACAACTGGGCTGTAATACTACACCCAAAACTGAAGCCAAAACAATAGAACCTGTGACCATAAAACAGGAAACAAAATTTAAGGAAGAATTGACACTCAATCAATTAGAAGGTACTTGGTATTACAAAAACTCACCTTATGATGGTTATGCTTTAACCTTACATGAAAATGGTTCTTTGGCGGAAAAGGTGGGTTTTATAAATGGAAAGAGAGAAGGAGTTGCCAAAAGATGGTCAGCTAATGAAGTACTTCGCGTTGAATACCATTATAAAAACAATCGCCTTGAAGGTTCTTATAAAACTTGGTGGGAAAACGGACAATTAGCACAAGAAGCCAATTATGTTAATGGCAAGATGCATGGTGTAGAGAAAAAATGGTATGCAAACGGTCAATTGGCGAAAGAAAGACAATTGGTCAACGGTAAGGAAGAGGGGCTACAAAAAGCTTGGCTACAAAACGGTACATTATATGTCAATTATGAAGCTAAAAACGGACGTATATTCGGGTTACGAAGAGCAAATTCTTGTTACCAATTAGAAGATGAAGTTGTGGTTAAATCAGAAAATGAAGCATTATGAAAAAGACCATATTATATATAGCTACCTTAATTCTTTTTTCTGCTTGCAAACAGACAGTAAAAAAAGAGAACATACAGGTTAATGAGACTAGTAGGGTAGAGTACTTGCCTTATTATAATGATGAGTCTTTTACTCCACATTGGTTAACCCCAAATACTGAAGAAGAAAAACAATTTCACAAAATTCCTGATTTTAAGCTGGTTGATCAGTTAGGAGATACATTGACCCAGAAGTCTTTCGAAAACCAAATTTATATAACTGATTTCTTTTTTACTACTTGCCCTGGTATTTGTCTTAAAATGACAAATAATATGACCAAGGTACAAGAGGCATTCTTAGACAACCCTGAGGTTGCTATTTTATCGCACTCCGTAACCCCGTCAATCGATTCCGTTTCTGTATTGAAGACATATGCTGAAAAGAACGGAGTTATTGATTCTAAATGGCACTTGGTTACCGGCGATAAAACTGAAATTTACAACTTAGGCAGAAATGAATATTTTGTGGAAAACGACTTAGGAATTCCAAAGGACATAAATGATTTTCTGCATACAGAGAATTTTCTACTTATTGATAAAAACAGGCACATACGTGGCATTTACAACGGACTCAACCGTGCCTCAATAGCGCAATTGATAACTGATGTGGATGCTTTGCTAGAAAAGAGTTAAAAATACATGGCGGGCTAAGTTTAGCTTATTTTGAAGGCATGAACTTAATTGTTCCCCGATGGTGGAATTATTTACGGAGTTGTTTTAATCTATCTATTGCGTTTTGATTTGAAGGATTTAATTCCAACGATTTCTTATAACTATTAATAGCACTTTTATAATCATTATTATAAAAATAAGCTTCGCCTAAACTATCATATAAGTTAGCTGATTTAGGATATAAATGTAATGCTAATAAAAAAACATTAACGCCCTGTTGTGCTGTTTTAGGATTAAAGGATAATCGTAAACCTAGAGTGTTGAGCATTCCTTCTTTAAGTTCTAACTTTGGATGTATAACAGTAGTTTTTTGAAATAACGAAATTAAATCTTGATAACCTTGGTTAAGTGCCAAATCAATAAAATCCTGATAATTGAACTCTCTTATTTCAGCAGGTTTACTTTTTTTTGAAACCAACGTTTCAGAAAAGCCATTTTCTTTTATGATGTTTTCAATAAACTCTGTGCCTGTTTTTTTATCTTTTAAAGTCATAGCTAGAAAATTCAAAGTATGTTCGGATAATAATTTATAGGAAGCCATAATTTTATCATCACTTTTATCCTGTCTTTTATCTCTATTCGTAAACAAAACACCAAAAGTACTGAAATAGGAATGGGTTAAATCGTGAAATCTATAGCTGTAAATAGTACTGTACCGCAAAGAGTCAAATAATATATACTCATAATTTACATTTGCAGAAATTTTATCGCTAATCAATACTTCTTTTGGAATTTCTTTTTGGGCAAAATGAATATAAGGAACATTGAAATCATCTAAGTTAAAATAAGCTGATTTTTCAAGAACAGAATAATTATATCTTTCAGTACCATCTAAACTAACCAAAGCCTTTATACGCTGATTTTTCATAACCGTTATAGCATTTGATAATCCGCCAAAGCTAAAACCCATAAGTGCTATTCTTTCCACATCAATATTCTCATATTTATTTATTTCCTTTAAAAGAAACTCCACATCCCTAGATTGAGTTTCCATATCCTTTGTAGTTCCACCTTCTAGGTACCTGGTCTCCGTTCCTCTTGAAGGACTAGAGATCACGACAAAACCATTACTAGCCAAATATTCGAACATGGCAAAATTTTCTATTGATGAAGCTTGATAACTAGGTGCATACACAATGACGGGAAATTTCCCCTTTAAAAACTTAGCGTTAGAAAAAGCGCTAACATTTTCCATTAAATGCAATTTGTTTTCTGGTGTATTCCATAAATACGGAAACCAATCCAATAAAAATTCATCTGGTAAGTTTTTCCACTCTTCTTCTTCTTTTAAGACTTTTAGATAATCTAAAACAATTAACGAGTCTGATTTTTTTTCAATTGTTGCGGGATACCAAATACTAATTGGAATAGGTCTGTTGATATATTGATTGTTAAAGCCATTATGTACTCTAAAGGTTCTTGTACTATCAATAGCATTATAATGTTTAAATCCCACAGTAAACATTCCATTGTCAAAATTAATATCTTTCAAAGAAGTTTGTCCATAAAATAAAATGGTAAAAAAAAGATAAAGGAATAATATAGTAAACCGCATGATTCTTCGATTAGCATTCGCCAGTAAAGATGTTTTATTTTTAATTTTGTTACAGTTAATATATTAATATGCAATAAGTTAACCTAACTAAAATATCAAAATATAAAACCTATATTGTAAATTATGAAGAAATAAACAATAACAATGAACAAGATAGTTTATTACGTAGCTATTTCTATTGACGGATTTATCTGTGGACTCGATGGTGATATCAGCGGATTTGTAGGTGAGGGTAGTGGGGTCACAAAATATATGTCAGATTTAAAGGGATTTGAAACTACGATCATGGGTAAAGACACCTATGAATTTGGATATGCCTACGGATTAAAACCTGGGCAGCCAGCGTATGCGCACATGCAGCATTATATTTTCTCTAAATCTTTACAGTTCGATAGTAAAAGTGATCAAGTACATATTATTTCTGATTACGACTTAGACAAGATTAAAGAACTGAAACAAAACTCAACCACAGATATTTACTTATGCGGAGGTGGCGTTTTTGCCGGATGGCTTTTCGATAATCAACTTATAGACGTCATTAAGGTTAAAATCAACCCCTTGATTTTAGGAGCTGGTGTACGATTATTTGGGGAATCTACATCTGGTTATCAATTAGTACTCACGGACACCGAATCTTATGATGGCGGACTGGTATTTAATACGTATTCTATAAATTATAATTCGTAATATTTTAAAACAAAATAGTCCAGAAAACCAAGTGATTTTCTGGACTATTACCTAACAACCAAACTAAACTTCTTATTTCAGTGCTGCCAATAACTTCTCTGCCACCAATTCAGATGATGCAGGATTTTGACCTGTAATTAAATTACCATCTTGAACCGCATATGCTGCCCAATCTTCTTTTTTAGAATAGATACCTCCATTTTCCTGTAACATGTCTTCTACCAAGAAAGGAACAACATTCGTTAACTGAACGGCTTCTTCCTCTGAATTGGTAAAACCGGTAACTTTTTTGCCTTTTACCAAAGAATTACCGTCTGTACCAGAAACTCTTTTAAGCGCTGCAGGTGCATGACAAACAAAAGCGATAGGCTTTTCTTGTTCGTTAAATGTTTCTATTAGCTTTACAGAAGTAACATCATTAGCCAAATCCCATAAAGGACCGTGGCCACCAGGGTAGAAAACCGCATCAAAATCACTCGCATCTAAATCTGAAAGTACTTTTGTGTTCGCAATTACATCTTGTGCCGCTTTATCTTCTTTATAACGCTTTGTATCTTTTGTTTGAGCGTCCTCAGTATCACTACTAGGGTCAATCGGTGCTTGACCACCTTTTGGTGTTGCTACAGTAATTGTAGCTCCTTTGTCTAACAGGGCATAATAGGGAGCAGCAAACTCCTCAACCCAAAATCCTGTTTTTTTTCCTGTGTTCCCTAATTCATCATGAGACGTTAATACAAATAATATTTTCATGTTTTTTGTTTTTAGTTATTGATTAATAGTTGGTCTTTAAACTAGACCTTAACTATCATTTTTCCTTTATTTTTACCATCCATCATATCCAAAAATGCTTGTGGCGTATTCTCAAATCCTTCTACTATGGTTTCTTTGTACGTTAATTTACCTTCACCTAACCATGTAGATAATTGTTTCATTGCCTGTGGAAATTTGTCGGCATAGTTACTTACAATAAACCCTTGCATCAATGCACTGTTCTTTACCAAGAAAGGTTGAACGGCAACCGCCATTGGTATTTCGGTTTTGTTATACACTGAAATTGCTCCACATATAATTATTCGTGCAAACTGATTTATGTTGAACAATACGGCATCAGATATTGGTCCGCCAACATTATCAAAATAAATATCTACTCCGTTAGGTGCAGCTTCTTCAATTGCCGCTTTCATATCGTCAGTAGTTTTATAATTGATACCGTGATCAAAACCGAATTCCAATTTTAGCATATCAATTTTTTCATCTGTTCCGGCTATTCCTATAACGTTCAATTCGAGAATTTTCCCGATCTGTCCTACAACACTACCAACCGCACCTGCTGCGCCAGATACTACTAGAGTTTCACCTTTTTTAGGTTTTCCAATTTCATGAAGACCTAAATAAGCTGTTAAGCCGGTCATACCTACTATACCTAAAAAAGCACTTAAAGGAGCCTTACTTTTATCCACTTTCTGTAAGCCTTCTCCGTTCGAAATTTGTTGTTCTTTCCATTCCAATAATCCGGATACGAATTCCCCTTTCTTATAATCTTCATGTTTAGATTCCAATACTTCTGCTACGATACCCGAACTGATTGGCTCACCAACTTTAAATGGTGGTACGTAAGATTTAGCATCGCTCATTCTACCACGTAAATAAGGGTCTACCGATATATATTTTGCCTCTAACAAGACTTCACCTTCAGAGACGGTTAAATCATTGTCCAACTCTTTAAATTCAAAATCGGACAGGGTAGGAGTACCTACCGGACGTTGTTTTAAATTAATTGACTTGCTCATAAGTTATGTTTTAATTTTTATAATAATTTCTAGCTGAAATTTTGGTCAACCCTCATTAAATAAGGTATTGATCTATTGAAAATTCCTTTGTATTTATGTTTGACTATAACTACAGTTCAAAGGTATTCAAAAAAAGAATGAACATTCATTTTTTAACATAGGTTTATAGAATGAACCATAATTACGGTCTAAAAAAAAGCACCTGTTTAGGTGCTTTTTAATATTCAAATAGTTAATCCATAATCATGATGGACTTCACATTGACAAATTCTTTCATACCAAATCCTCCATGTTCGCGTCCATAACCGGAATCTTTTACTCCGCCAAAAGGCATACTTGGTTCTGCCAATCCGAAGGAATTTATAAATACCATTCCCGTGTCAAAATGTTTCTCGGCTAGTTCGGTAGCTTTCTCAATATTCTTAGAAAAAATTCCTCCACCTAGACCAAATCTACTATCATTCGCTATGCGCATAGCATCTTCGTCGTCTTTCGCTTTTATCAAAGAAGCAACAGGACCGAATAATTCATCATCATACGCTGGCTGACCTGGTGAAACATTACCTAAGACTGTAGCAGGGTAGAAGTAGCCTTCTCCATTTGGTATTTTTCCACCACATAAAATTTCGGCTCCCTTATCCACACTTTCCTGAACTTGATCGTGAATTTTTTCTCTTAAATCTTCACGAGCCATAGGTCCTAATTCAGTTTCCTCTTTTTTGGGATCTCCAACTTTTAAGGCATCCATAGCCTTTACGAATTTCTCTTTGAATTCGTCATAAACTTTCTCAGTAGCAATAAATCGTTTTGCCGCAATACAAGTTTCTCCATTATTGTAGATACGGCCCATAACGCTTTTTTCTACGGCTAAATCTATATCTGCATCTTCTAAAACCAAGTAAGCATCGTTACTACCTAATTCAAGTACCGTTTTCTTTAGTTGCGCACCTGCTTTTTCTCCTATTTTCTCTCCTGCAACTGGGCTACCGGTTAAAGTTACCCCTCTAACTAATTTATGCTCTATTATCGCATTAGACTGTTCGTGCTCAATAACCATTACGTTAAAGAGTCCGGCAGGTAAACCAGCGGTATCAAATATAGTTTTCAATAACTTGGCTGTACCAGTTACATTAGAAGCATGTTTTAGCAAAATACTATTACCAGCCATTAGATTTACAATAGTGTAACGTAGTACTTGATAACTTGGGTAGTTCCAAGGTTGAATACCATATATAATGCCTATTGGAGAATAGGTTATAATTCCTTTTCCTCCGCTAGGTAAATCTCGTTTTTCGTTCTTTAAAAATTCCGGGGCGTTATCTGCAGAGTATTCACAAATCGATGAACATAGGTCAACTTCATGCTCACTTTGAGAAAGTAGTTTACCCATTTCATCGGTCATTAACTCAGCAAGTTCTTTCTTATAATTTTGAAGTTCTTTACCAATAGACTTTATAATCTCGCCGCGCTCTTCAATAGATTTCATTTTCCATTTTAAAAACGCCTTATGAGATTGTTGTATGCTTTCCTTTACTTGGTCATCTGTCATATAAGTATGAGAGGTAATCTCTTTACCCGTAGCAGGATTTATTGTTTTGAATGTATTTTGTTTTGTTGTCGTTGACATATATTATGCTATTAAAATTAATATTATTGTTGTTCACTTGGCACTAAGTAAACATCATTGATATTAACTCTTGCAGGCTGAGTTAATACATAGTAAATGGAATTTGCAATATCTTCTGCTTCTAATGTTTCCATTTTCTGCATTTCTTTAATCTCCTCTTGAATATCCTCATCAGAAATGGTACTCGTTAAATTAGTTGCTACTGCACCTGGTTCTATAGATGTAATATTGATTCCATATTTAGGCGCCAATTCTTGACGTAATCCTTCCGAAAACATTTTTACAGCAGATTTTGTAGCGCAATACACTGCACCACCAGGAAAATACCTATTCGCAGCCATTGAAGAAATGTTGATGACATTACCGCCTTTATTTTCTTTTAAGGCTGGTAGCACTGCTGCAACCCCATTAAGTACTCCTTTAATATTGACATCTACCATCTTATCCCATTCATCTGTTTTTAATTTTTCTACGAATGAAAGCGGCATTAAACCTGCATTGTTAATAAGACCAGATATTTTGCCGTATTCATTTTTTGTTTTCGAAACAACCTTTTCAAAATCTTCTTTCTTGGTCACGTCACCTGTCACTACAATGGCTTCTCCACCTTTTTTAGTGATTTCGGACTTTAGATCGTTCAATTCATCTTCGCTTCTGGCCATTAATACTACCTTGGCACCGTTATCCGCCAGCTTGATTGCTGTTGCTCTACCAATTCCGCTAGATGCACCAGTTATAATTATTACGCTATCTTCTATTTTCATTGTGTTTTTATTTGATTTATCACAATATAGAAGCTATAATCGGCTAGTATTGACCATAAGAATTTAACTATTGACGGATATAGTATTGCGCTACATTTTCACCTATTCAAGTCAAAAAAACGGTGGTAATTACAACTGATCAAAGGATATACTAGAAATTATAGATTTATTAAGACCATTACTGATTTAAATGCTCTTAATTTGGTGCCTTATTTCTTTTTCTAGCTAAAGATTAGATTATGATGACAAATAAAATGATAGGCATAGTTGGTGGTGTGGGTAGTTACGCTGGTATCGATTTAATTAAAAAGGTCTACGACCTTACCGAAGCGAGTTCTGATCAAGATCATTTACCGGTATCTATGCTCTCTGTTCCTCATAAGATCATTGACCGTACCAAATACCTTTTGGGTGAAACAGAAATTAACCCAGGTATAGCCATATCTGAAATAATTGCTTCTTTAATCGCTAGCGGAGCAAGTATTATTGGCATTCCATGTAACACGGCACATGCTAAACCAATATTAAGCTTAATTGAGAAAAGTATACCAGAATCGTGTGTTTTGGTCAACCTTATTGAAGAAGTAGGCAAAAATATCTCTGAAAAGCATCCGGAAATTACTAGGGTAGGGGTTTTAGGTACTACAGGTACTATTCTTGCCAAGGTGTACCCAGAAGTATTGTCCAAGTACAATATTGAAGTAATACAACCATCTGAAGATATTCAAGATTTATTTGTACACCCTTCTATTTACGATACATCATATGGTATAAAGGCTTTTTCAAATCCTGTAAATCAAAAAGCGAAAGAAAATTTGGGTATGGCAGCGACGTACTTATCAAGAAAAGGTGCCCAAGCCGTAATTTTAGGCTGCACCGAGATTCCGCTTGCTATACAGTATGAGAAAATAGAGGATAGCTTGATTATTGATGCCACTACCGTTTTAGCTAGCGCGTTAATTAGAGAATCCAAAAAAATGGAAAAGATCGCCTAAGCACTTGGCGTTGGTGTGCAAGATGCTCTTTTCAATAACATATATTCACCATTATTCTTAAACTCTCGTATTGATGTACCGGTATAGCGTTTAAAGGTTTTGGACAAGTGACTTACGTCTGTAAAACCCAATTCATCGGCTATTTCATTTAAACGGAAGTCGGAATTCAATAAACGAATTTCTACCAATTTAAGCTTACCCTTTATAATATATTCGCGTAAAGACATATTCACCTGCTTTTTAAAATACTCGCTTACGTAGGTAGGCGACATCTGAAAAACTTCGGCTAAATTTTCAACTTTAAGCAATTCCGTTTTGTCTATATTGGTATTGATATAGGTAAGCATTTTAGTAATTCTATCATCTGAATTATTTTTCGCTAATTCAAAATAGCTGCTCTTTTTAATATTCCGGATCAGAATTTCCAATATGCTAGTCATTAAACTAGTCACTAAATTTATAGACTCTTCCCCATAATTTCTAGACTCTTGAAGTATCATTTCAATAAGGTTTTCAAGATAATTACGGTCTAATTCGTTCTTAATTATATCACCCGGCAACTGATTGTAATTGGACAAGATGTACGATGCCTCTTTAAACCACTCATTTCTATCTATAGTGATTCTATTCGCATTTTTAAAGAAAGAATCGGTAAACTTTAAAAAGACAAAACGTGTCGGTTTTTCAATGGTAAAAGAATGACATTTTAAAGGTGGTAACAGAAACATACTATTCTTGCCGTAGGCATAATCATTGTAGTTGATACACTGCGTACCTTCTCCATCCTTTATTAAAACCAGCTCAAAAAAATTATTCTTAACGGGGCGTTGTTTCCAATCCGTCAGTTCAATTTCTTGTATTTCAAAAGGTTTATACGCTTCTAATACTTGCATTTTTAGGATAGTTAAGGGATATATGAACGAAAATACTATAAAACAAATACTCGTTACAAATATTAACCTTTATTTATACAATTTAAACCTCTGTAACTACTTCATAGTACTGTCAAAGCCAGTATCTTTGCAAGAAATAAGTAATCTCAGTTATTATCGCGAAGGAAAAGATAGCGTAGACGGGCAGAGGGAACAACGAAAAAATACGGTTATTGCTTCAGTTACCTTTGGGGCAACTAGACCCTTTCAATTAAAACATGTATCAAGAGCAGATTTAAAACGTGTAGATATTCCATTAGCAAATGGCAGTCTTTTATTGATGCAAAGCGCCACCCAAGAAAACTGGAAACATAAAATACCGAAGACCCTAAAACAAATTTCCCCAAGAATTAACCTAACATTCAGGTGGGTCGGTTAATTTATCCGGCATCAATCTTTACTTTTATAGTTCTAATTTTAGAACCAATTTAAAGCATCTTATGAAAAAATCTTATTTAACCTTAGTGGTACACATTTTAGTAAAAGAAGAATTTAGAGAAGAAATAAAAGCCGAATTGCTAAAACTTATTAGTCCCACTAGAGGAGAAGAAGGTTGTATTGCTTACGACTTACATCAAGATAACGATAACCCGAATCTGTTTTTATTCCACGAGAAATGGGTGAATCAAGATTATTTGAATAAACATTCACAAAGTGACCACATTGCTGCCTATAGGCTTTCATCTAAAGATAAACTAGAGAATGTTTCTGCTTATAAAATGACAGAGCTTACCAATTAGAATTGTACTAATAAAGGATTAACATTAAATTAAAGTATTAAAAACTGATAATTTTACCTGTTAAAAGCTCATTTTGGCAATATTTTAAGAAATTCCCACTTAAAAACCTCCATTTATACCTTATTCTCCTTTTTTTTTACCTTACTTAAGGTGCATGTTACAATTATCTTTGTGATCGATAAATCTATCAATTATAAAAAGACATAATGATGAATATACCAAACATTGCACAAGAAGATATTTTAAAAGCATTTAATTACAGACATGCCACCAAAGAATTTGATGCGTCAAAAACATTAACCGATGAGCAAATCAATTTCATTTTAAAAACAGCCAATTTATCTCCAAGTTCATTTGGTTTTGAACCTTGGCATTTTATCGTTGTTCAAGATAAAGAACTACGCGAGCTTTTAAAGCCAGTAGCTTGGGGCGCTCCAGTAAAATTAGAAACTGCTAGTCACTTTATTCTAGGCCTGGCAATGAAAGCCCCTATGGTAAAGCATGATGCGCCATATATTGAACATATGATGAAAGAGGTAAAACAAATGCCTGCGGAGGTTGTAGAAATGTACTCTAAATTTTATAGAGAGTTTCAGGAGCGTGATTTTAATTTAGATTCAGACAAGAAGTTATTTGATTGGTCATCAAAGCAGACTTATATCGCTTTAGGAAATATGATGACTGCTGCTGCACTTACAGGAATAGATTCTTGCCCCATAGAAGGTTTTCACCAAGAAAAAGCAGAGGCATTGCTTAAAGAGAAATTTGATGTAGATACAGATAAATACGGTTTAGCTTTTATGGCTGCATTTGGACATAGAAAAGCGGATCCAGTACATCCAAAAATCAGAAGAGAATTTAATGAAATAGTCACTTGGAAATAAGAAATTACAATTGCTAAGAATGATAAAATAGAAAAAGTTCCAAATCTTCTAAAACTTTGGAACTTTTTAAGTTTAAGAATTAAAACATCAAAATGAAAAAAACAATACTACTTGCATTAGCAATAGCTACAACGGCATATACAAGTGCACAAACACCAACAACGGATCCTGCCAAATCTGTAAATGAGGTTGTAACGGCAGACAACGTAGAATGGGGTTGGTTAAATCCGTTACGTGGGGACAAAAGTCCGGCTGCAGGAAAACTTTGGGGAGATCGTACAAAAAATGAACCTGCAGGATTTTTAGTAAAGTTTAAAAAAGGATTTTCTTCGCCTCCACACATTCACAACATCACTTATAGAGGTGTAGTAATACAAGGTTTATTACATAATGATGATGAAAACGCGGAAAAACAGTGGTTGCCAGCAGGATCTTATTGGCAACAACCAGCAGGAGAAGCCCACATTACGGCTGCTGATGATAATGAAAACATGGCTTTTTTAGACATTCAAGAAGGACCATATTTGGTACAACCAACATCTGAAGCCTTTGACAATGGCGAAAGACCAATTAATGTAGACAAAACCAATATGGTTTGGCTAAATGCTAACGATATTGAATGGGTTTCTGCAAAGAGTAATGTGCAAACCGCATTTTTATGAGGTAGTCACGAGGAAAACAAATTACGTGCTACACTTTTAAAATTACCTGCAGGTTTTAGCGGAAGCATTAAAAATTTAAGTCCGAATTTTAGAGCTGTAGTTATTTCTGGTGGATTAATCCATCAATTTTCTAAAAAGGATGCTAAAAACGAGTTGCAACCAGGTTCTTATTTTGGAGCTGAAGAAAATGCAACATCAATCATTTCAGCAGCTAAAGAAACGGTGATTTACATAAGAAGTAACGGTAACTTTGAGATAAAATAACTATGATAAGCTTCATGCATTAAGCAAACATTTACGAAATTGTAAAGAATAAGGCTCTTATGGTGACCATTCAAAAAACGTACATGTCATGTTTCAATACTATGCTGATGAAGCTTTTATAACTTACTAAACCAAAAACTATGATTGATCCTAAATATCCAGAACTTACCGATCTGCAAGTAGAGAAGCTTAAATCTTACGGTGAAATCGAATTTTATAAAGAGCCCACCGTGGTGTTGGACTTTGGTGATCAACACTACGATTTTTTTGTTGTACTCACTGGTGGAATAAGAATCATTGATCCTGTTAAAAAAAATGACAGTCTTACCATTCACCGAAGGCATCAATTTTCTGGATCAAGTAGTATTTTATCTCATAGAACGATTGGTGTATGTGGTGAAACCTTAGAAAATACACAACTAATACGAATTAGTCCCGAAAAGCTAAAAAGTGCCATTGCTAAATTCAGCGATATTAGTGATGCACTCTTAAATGCCTTTTTATTGCGGGAAAACGCTCTTAAAAACAACGTTCAGGGCATAAAACTAATAGGTTCTGAGCATTCTAATGAAACGTACGCTATCCGAGATTTCATGGATAAAAATGATATCTGGTACAATTTTATAGATTCTGATAAGGAGGACGGATTGGTACAGATGTTAGATACTTTCAACTTAAAGGAATCAGATTTACCGGTATTGATCAATAGTCAGAATAAGATTTCTGTTCGCCCATCGATTGATGAAATTGGTATGTGTACGGGAGTTCGATTAGAACTAGATGATGAAATCTATGATGTTTTGGTCATAGGCGCTGGTCCTGCCGGTTTGGCTGCTAGCGTATATGCATCTTCAGAAGGGTTAAATGTATTGACCATTGATAGTAATTCTCCTGGCGGACAAGCTGGTAAGAGCTCCAAGATTGAAAATTACCTTGGGTTTCCTACAGGTATTTCAGGTC
Organism: Maribacter caenipelagi; assembly: GCF_004364175.1. GTDB lineage: Bacteria > Bacteroidota > Bacteroidia > Flavobacteriales > Flavobacteriaceae > Maribacter > Maribacter caenipelagi. The sequence continues at coordinate 129,065 of NZ_SNZW01000014.1, forward strand.
GGGATTTAGCCAACAACGGCTACATTCAAGCTCAAAAGTTTGGCTGTACTATTTCGGTACCGCATAGAGTGGAAGGCATTGAACGTAAAGAAGGTTACTATGAAATCAACTCTAACAACACTTCAATCTTAAAAGCTAAAACAGTAATTGCTGCCACCGGCGCTGCATATAGAAGACTCCCTTTAAAGGGAATTGAAAAATTTGAAGGCTCTGGTATTTACTATAGCGCCACATCTATGCATGCCAATATGTGCAAGAATAGTGAAATTGGTATTGTTGGCGGTGGTAATTCTGCGGGTCAAGCAGCATTATTTTTAGCTAATTATGCACGCAAAGTTTATGTAATCATCAGAAATGAGAATATTGGTGCCAAAATGAGCGATTATTTGGTGCAACGTATAATTGCTTGTGAAAATATTGAAGTATTGACCAGTAGTAACGTGGTTAAAGTTGACGGGGATACGTATTTAGAAAAGGTTGAAATCAAAAAGAATGATACGTTGATTGAGAATAACATCAATTACCTGTTCACTTTTGTAGGAGCAAAACCGTGCACGGAATGGTTAGATACTATTATTGATACCGATGCCAAAGGTTTTGTACATACGGGGCTTACCATTTGTGACAATGCTTTAAATAGTGAATTTGAGTTTAGCCAGAGGAAGCCGTATTCTTTTGAAACCAGTTTACCAGGATTATTTGCAGTTGGTGACGTACGCTCAGGTTCGGTAAAACGGGTAGCTTCCGCCGTTGGTGAAGGCTCTATTGTGGTAAGTGATATTCATAAGTATTTAGCTCAAGAACATCAGTTCATAACTAATAGTTAGTACTAATAATCGATGTCTCTTAGCATTATCTAAAACCTTGTCTAAGTTTTGAATTTTAAGCTCTAAAATATGCCCCATTTCATTTGTTTATATAATCACTCAATTGATTAAGAGTAATTTTACAATCGTTGATACTGGTATTTAAAATTTAATTAAATGAGTAAAGTAGCATGCACGTTATTTGTATTTACACTATTTATGACTGTATTTTCATGCGGTAATACAAAAGCCACCGAAAAGACTGATAGCAGCCTTAATTTACGTTTTGTAGATGAATATGTTTTACCCGACGAAACCAAATTTAAAAAAACTAAAGTAGGTGGCTTATCTGGTATAGATTATGCAAATGGCAACTGGTATGCTATAAGTGATGATAGTGATTCTCCGAGGTTTTATAAAGTAAATATTTCTTATGATATAAACGGATTTGATTCGATTGAAATAACATCTGCTACTCATTTTAAGGATTCAAATGGAAAAGAGATATCTATGGGAATTGTCGATCCCGAATCTATTAGATATGATGACGGTTGTTTTATTTGGACCAGTGAAGGAAATATAAAGAATGGGTTAAAGCCTTTTGTTCGCGTTTCAGATTCAGTAGGAAATTTTGTTAAAGAAATGAATCTTGCGAATCGCTATTTGCCTAATGACAATCAAGATTTGGGACCTCGACATAACGGTGTTTTTGAAGGAATATCTTTAAGTAAACATAAAAAAGGGTATTGGGTTGCCATGGAGCTTCCTTTAAAAGAAGACGGAGTTGAACCTACTTTAGAAGAAACAGACTCACCTGTAAGAATAGTATATATTAATAAAGAAACAGGGCATTCCGAAAAGGAAATAGTGTATGAATTGGACAAAGTTTCCCGTCCTGCAGTTGACGGAGCTACATTTAAACTAAATGGTATTGTTGAGATTCTAGAATACGACACCAATAGATTTTTTGTTTTAGAACGTTCTTATTCTATGGGATATGATGACGGTGGTAATACAGTTAAAATATATGATGTTGATGCTACAAAAGCGACTGATGTAAGTAGTATTGATAGTCTTAAAGGGGCTGTTTATACCAAAGCAACCAAACAACTATTGTTCAATTTTGAGGATATTCGTAAAGAACTTACCAACGATATTGTTGATAATATTGAAGGAATCTCTTTTGGTCCGGATTTTGAAAATGGTAATCGCTCTTTAGTAGTAGTGGCCGATAATAATTTTAGTCTTTATGGTCCACAGCTCAATCAATTTATCTTGTTTGAAGTAAAGAAATAAAACTGTAAAACATATTAAAAAATTTATTTAAAGCTTCGAACATTAAATAGTCTAAAATATTTTATCCAACATGTAATATGCCGAGATTTATGTAACATTTTATCGGCTTTTCTTATAATCTAATAATTCCCAAAAGATTCAAAATTTCCTAGGAATTTTAGCAAGAAATCAAGTTCTTGCACGATTAAATTTCGCTTAAAATAATGGATGATTTAATAACGTTTTCTATTGCTGTTTTTACCGGTTTTTTTGCCATAACAAACCCAATATCTAACATGACCGTTTTTTTGTCGTTAACCCAAGGGGCTGATGAAAAAACCAAAGCCGATATCAATAAAAGGGCAAATATTATTGCCTTTATCATTGTATTGGTATTTGTTCTTTTAGGAAAATATATATTCGAATTATTTAATATTAGCATTCCTGCATTTAAAATTACAGGTGGTATTTTAATATTCTATATCGGTTTTGACATGCTGCAATCCAAACAATCTAATGTAAAGAATATTAAACATGTAAATATTGATGAAAATATTGCTGTTTCCCCATTGGCAATTCCAATTTTAGCTGGTCCTGGAACTATTGTTACCGCAATGAACTTTGTTTCAAGCGCACAACCTGTTCATATTACCATAGTAATTGCGATTTTTGCTTTCATGAGTTTATTAACTTATTTTACTTTTAGATTGAGTAATTTAATTGTTAGACTAGTAGGCTACAATGTTATTTCGGTAATTGGTAAAATTATGGGTTTAATCATAGCCATTATTGGTACAGGTATGATTATCGAAGGAATAAAAATTTCTTTTAATCTTATAACTAAATAACTGCCCATACCGATAACCACTTGTTTTCCTTAAATTAATGGAACATGAAGAAAGTACTAGTATTATTTGCGCATCCTAAGTACGAAAAATCTAGAGCGAATATGGTTTTAGTAAATCATATAAAAGGTAAAGAAGGTGTTACTTTTCATGATTTGTATGAAAAGTACCCAGATTTTCATATAGACGTACCCTTCGAGAAAAAGTTGTTAGAAGAGCATGATGTCATAATATGGCATCACCCCATGTATTGGTATAGTTGTCCTCCGCTTTTAAAACAATGGATAGACATGGTGCTAGAATTTAATTGGGCGTACGGACCGAATGGAACAGCTTTATCCTCTAAAATTTGTTTAAACGCTATTACCACTGGTGGTAGTAAAGAACTATACTGCACCCAAGGAACAAATAGTTATACGATAACAGAATTTTTAAGACCTTTTGAGCAAACTGCTAATTTGTGTTTAATGAACTATCATAAACCGTTTACCGTGATGGGAACTTACAGGTTAACAGATGATGAACTAGAGGTTTATGGAGCGCAGTACAGTTCATTTATTGACGAATTACAAACTTAAAATCACTATTTAAATATCTAAATAATGCCGAAATAACAGCATTACAAATAAACCAACCATTATGACCGGCAGCTTACTTTTTGATGCAATTGTTTTCCTGTTGGGAGCAATCATTTGTGTTTCTATAGCTAAAAAATTAGGACTTAGCTCTGTATTGGGCTACCTAATGGCCGGGGTAATTATAGGTCCCTATGTATTAGGATTTATAGGGGAAGAAGGGGAAGATATTCTTCATTTTGCTGAATTCGGAGTTGTGGTAATGCTATTCTTGATTGGACTTGAAATTGAGCCAAAGAATTTCTGGAATATGCGTAAAACCATTGCTGGAATGGGTGGATTACAAGTTGGGGGCACCATGTTATTAGCGTACATCTTTTTTATACTATTAGATTATGATTGGAAAGTTTCGCTTGTCATTTCTATGGCAGTAGCCCTATCATCTACCGCAATAGCCATGCAGACCATTAAAGAAAAGGGACTATTGGAAACCACATTTGGCAATTCTGCCTTTTCTATACTATTGTTTCAAGATATCATTGTGATTATAATGTTAGGTGCTATTCCGTTGCTTTCAAATACAGATGTAGCATCTACTACTGACAATCATGAAGCCGGTAGCAATCTTTTAGATGGACTACCTATGGGATACCAGACCCTTGCCATTATTCTATCTGTGGCATTAATCATAGTTGCGGGGCAGTATTTAATAGTTCCGATGTTAAGAAAAGTAGCTCAAACCGGTGTTCGAGAATTATTAATTGCGTCTGCTCTTTTAATCGTATTTAGTATTTCTTTTTTAATGGAATATGTAGGGCTCTCACCAGCCTTAGGAGCTTTCTTAGGTGGGGTAGTACTATCTAACAGTGAATATAAACATGAGCTAGAAAGCACCTTAGAACCCTTTAAAAATCTGTTACTAGGTCTCTTCTTTATTGCTGTTGGGGCTTCGATAAACTTTGTGGTTATTGCAAAAATGCCGTTGACCATCGGCGGAATTTTAATAGCTGTAATATTGATTAAAGCCTTGGTTCTGTTCATTACCGGAACGGTGTTTATAATGAAGCTTGACCAGAAACTATTATTAACCTTCGGACTGGCACAAATTGGTGAATTTGCCTTCGTACTACTCTCGTTTGCATTTCAATTGAATATTCTAGAACAAGAACAAATGGATATTTTATTGGTAATTACTGCCTTGAGCATGTCTATTACACCAATTGTAAGTATTGTAAACGAACGATTGATTCTTCCGAATATTGGAACCAAAGAATCTATAAAAAGACCTATGGACCACATTGCAAAATCGCAAAATGTTATTCTTGTAGGCTTCGGTCATTTTGGTAGTACAGTTGGTCGTTTTTTAAGGTCGCATGGTATTGAACCAACAGTATTGGACCAAGATTCTAATCGAGTCGACTTTCTTCGTAAAATGGGATTTGAGGTGTATTATGGCGATGCCACACGTATTGATCTATTAGAATCTGCAGGTATTGCACAAGCCAAAATATTAATCTGTGCCATAGACAACCCAAGTGTTACAAAAGAAATTACCAAAATGGTCAAAGAAAAATACCCTCATGTAGAACTTATGATACGGGCTCAAAATAGATATGATGCCTACGAATTGTTGAATATGGGTATGGAGAATATTTATCGAGAATCTCTAGATACTTCACTTTCATTAGCAAAAGATGTTTTAAGCAAACTTGGCTTTAGAAAATACACTTTAAATCAACAGGTACAGAATTTCATTAAATACGATGAAACAAGTTTAAGAAGGTTGGCCGCTGAACCAAAAGGAGAAGAAAACTATATTTTTAAAGCTCGTAAAGAATTAGAGGAGCAACAACGATTATTAGAAGAAGATTTTAAAAGAGGTATTGTTGAATACGATAATCATTGGGATAGTGAATCTATCAGAAAAATATTAGAGACGCAACAAGATAATAATCCGACTTCCACCTAATTTCCCTTTTTCTATCGAAATATTAAATTTTTAACTTCTAAAAAAGATTAAAGGTTCATAGAAAAATTGCCTGCTCTACTATTTATAATTTATTTATGAGGTTTTAGATTAAACCATTATTTCATCTACATGTCAAAGTATTGAATGTAAAATAAAAGTTTAACCTTTTAAATTTAAAACGATGAAAACAAATACTAAAACATACGTAGTACTAGGTTTATTTCTAATAGCATTTGCTTTACCAAGTACAGCTCAAACCCGTAAAAGAACGGCAACAAAAACAACGACTACGAGAACTACAACTGTTACTAAAACTCCAGGTAGAGTTTCAAGTAAAAGAGTTCAGTATAGAACACCTACAAAGAAAGTAGTATCGGTTAGAAATGTACCTAATAAAACTGTAGTAAAACATAATGGTCAAAATTATTACTATTCTAATAATAGATATTATACCGCATCTCGGGGTAGATATATCGCCATTGCACCTAAGGTAGGGTTTAGAATAAACACTTTACCTCCAAACTATGCTAGGGTTCGTTTCAACAACAATTTGTACTTTAATGTTGGTGGCACCTTTTATATTGAGGCAAATTCAGGATATGAAGTTGTAGATCCTGAAATCGGAACTATAGTTTATGAATTACCAGATGGATATGAAAAAGCGACCATTGATGGTTTTACCTATTACGAGTACGCTAACATACTGTATGAAAAAATACAAATAGACGGCTCTAGAGCCTACGAGGTTGTTGGTATTATTGATATGGAATAGTTACATATAAATTTTAAAAAAAAGGGCTTACAAAAAAATTCGTAAGCCCTTTTTTTATTTCACTCTTTTAAACATGATTTTGGTTAGGTTTAGAAGAATCTGAATTTCTTAATTTTACCCAAGTAACTAGATTAGGATTCAAAACCTTTTTATACTTAGAGTATGTTATCAATAAATCAATTCATTATAATTTGTATGCTCATTTTTTTAGGTCCTTCGGGTGCTATATCCAAAGATGCAAAGCCTGTTAAAAACTCACTTTTATTTGATATTATACACAAAGAAAAAGTTATCGGCAGCTTAAAGGCTTCAAAAACAATTAAAGATTCTAAAGCTCATTACCATAGTGTAACTTCAATAAGCACAAGAATTATTAAGGAAATAGATGTGAACTATATGTTCAACGTTACCTATGAGGACAAAAAATTAATGAGGGCAAACGTACTTATAGATGTGAATGATAAACCTTACGCAGACATTCTTACCAATTGGGAAATAGATTATTACCAAATTTCAAAGAATGACAAAAAAGAATTGGTGGTCGAAGAGGAAATCAACTACGCCACCATATTGCTTTATTTTAATGAACCAATAAATGTAAAGCGATGTTATTCTGAACAAGACGGAAGCTTTAATACCATTGAAGTCTTGGGCAATCATTCATATAAAAAGATAAATTCTAAAAACCATGAGAACATTTACTACTATAAAAATGGCTTTTTAGAAAAAGCAGAAATTAATGGGGGATTGGTGAAGTTTGACATTGTTGCTCAAAAATGATTATTTTAAAGCATATTCAGCATATTAATTATGACAAATACGGGATTAGTACTATCAGGCGGAGGTATTAGGGGAGTAGCACATATCGGAGTGATAAAAGCATTAGAAGAACACGATATCTATCCTACTCATATCTCTGGTACAAGTGCAGGTGCCATTGTCGGCGCTTTATATGCCGGTGGTATAAATTGGGCAGATATACTTGAATTTTTTAAAGTAATCCCTATTTTTCATGCCAATAGATTTGCTCTTAAAAAACCTGGTTTTTTAGATACCGAGAAATTTTATGATGAATTCAAAAAGTTCTTTCCAGATGACACGTTCGAATCACTTCCGAAAGCGCTTTTTATAACTGCTACCGATATTATTAAAGGAGAATTAAAGATTTTTGATGAAGGAGAATTAATTAAACCGATACTTGCATCGGCAACTTTTCCTGGTGTTTTTTCCCCTATTAATATTGATGGCTCATTTTATGTAGATGGTGGTGTATTAAACAATTTTCCAATTGAGCCATTGAAACCTTCTTGCGACAAAATAATCGGTAGCTACGTGAATGCGCTAAAGGCTATTAAAATAAAGGACTTAAAACATTCTTATAATGTATTGGACAGAGCTTACAAAATAAAATCTGCCTCTGAATCTATTGCAAAATTTTCAGAATGTGAACTCGTTATTTCACCCGAAGAGCTTTGTGACTATGGCACATTTGATATGAGATCGATAGATGCCATTTTTGAAATTGGGTATAATAGCGCTGTAAATACGTTAAAAGAACAAGGATATTTATAGTAATAAGAAAGTGAATTTTATAGCTTTACATGGTTAGCACGTTCCATAAAGTAATCTTCAAATCGTTCTAATTTTGGATGCATTTTCTCTGAATATATTACATACTGGCATTTCATAATACTCTGCGCAACCGTAATCATTGCTGTATAGTCTGATTTTTGGATTAAGAAATCACCATCATCAATACTACATATTTTTAATTGAGATGTACTAACACCATTTAACAAAAACAACTTGTGTAGGGTAGTAGGGGTCGTAATCAAAATATCTATTCCTTCAAATATTTCTGATTTCTGAATATCTATATGCAGCTCTTTATAACTAGCATACACTCGTAATGAACAGTACTTAGTGTATCTTAAAAACTCTTCATAAAGTTCTAGTACTTTTTCTTTGTTCTGAACCACTACAACGGCTCTAGGTGCATTACCTTCTGCTTTACATTTTAATTTTTGTAAAGTGGTAAGTATTAAAGTTGTTGTTTTACCATTGTCTTTTGCTGCTGTACAATATACATTCGCACCACTTTTAATGATAGGAATACTTTTCTTTTGAAACGGTGTTGGCTCATCTATAGAAAATTCTTCTAAAGTTTCAAGTATGTATGGGTTCAGTTTTTTAAAAGACATAATATGTTTTATAAAATTCTACGTTTATTAAGAATATATAATTTTGCAAAGATACAGCCTACTTACGGGCTAACGATATTATAGGGCTCTATTTTCTTATTACAAGAAGGCAACACCATTTCTTATGAATATAATATTAGAAAGACACCAAGCATAATACCTGCTAGCGGTATAAGTTTTTTACGCTTGTTCTGCTCCTTAAATATAAAACCACCCACAACTACGGCTATCAATATTTGACTACGTTTAATAGCAGAAAGTAACATAATCAACGCCTCCGGGTCTTGTAATGCCTTAAAATAAAAATAGTCCGCAGTTTGCAAGAGAATACCCACCATAGGTATCGTCCATCGCCATTTGAAAGTGCCTTTTAAATTCGGATTAGTAGATCGTGTAATAAGAACTACCATCCCAATAATCAACATGGTGTATGTGCAGAACCAAAACTGTAGGGTAGGGGGATTTAATTCTAAACTCTGTATCAAAAACTTATCGTACAATCCGCTTGAAGCACCTAAAAATGTGGCTCCTATAATGGCGAATATCCATTTATTGTTCTTAAAGTTTATACCTTCTTTTTTTCCGATTTTAGAATATAGGAAAACGGAAAATATAATTAAGAAGAAACCGATCCACTGCCAAAAATTAGGGCGTTCTTGATAAATAAAAATTGCACCAATAAAAGTAAAAAACGGACCTGCAGAACGTATGGGTGTTACAATCGTAATAGGTAAATGTTTCAAAGCTTGATATGCCAATACCCATGAAGAAGCCATAATCATGGCTTTTATGATAATGAACCCATGTGTTTTTAAGGAAATATCAGATACAAATAAATCAATTGCCTGAAGTTCTTCAGGATAGTATTTTGAACCGATTAACAGTGGCAAAAACAATAAAAAACCAGCGATTAAAGTACCTAAAAGAACAGAAAAGGCATCATTACCTTGTACGGCATGTTTTTTACATAAGTTGTGTAATCCTAAAAAAAGCGCTGCTAAAAGTCCGAGGTACATCCACATAATGCGCGCGAAGATATTGGTTTTTAGTTTTTCTGAAGTATAGATTTGAAAATCATCTACTATTATAAATTCACAATTTAATTAAATAAAAAGAGCCGCCTTATAAAGGGCAGCTCTTTCCAAGAAATATAATGTTTGACGTACTTAGTAAGCCATTTTAACAATTTTCTGAGCGTCTTCTGGCAATAAAGCTTGACGTTCTCCTAATTTCCAACCACGATCTGTAAATCGCTTAGAAATTTCTTCGGCAGTACCTTCATAATCTTTAGTGTAATCAGATAACTTGGTATCGATACCTAACTGATGAAAGAATGCCTCGGTTTTTTCAATGGCTGCATAAGCCTTATCATCAATACTACCTTCGGTTACATTCCAAACTCGTTCGCCGTACTGTGCTAATTTTTCTTTTTTAGCTTCGAAATTGTACTTATAGTGACTTGGCGCTATAATGGCTAGTGTACGTGCATGATCAATACCGAACAACGCCGTTAATTCATGACCCATCATATGCACTGCCCAATCACCTGGCACTCCCTTTTGAATTAATCCGTTCAATGCCATTGTACAGCTCCACATAAAATCTGCAGCCGGTTTATAGTCTGTTGGATCCTTCAATACTTTTGGAGCAACTTCTATCAAAGTCTGCAAAATACTTTCTGCAAATCTATCTTGTAAAGATGCACCTATAGGGTAGGTCATGTATTGTTCCAGTACATGTGTAAAAGCATCAGTAATACCATTTGCTAATTGACGCTCAGGTATTGATTTAATTACCTGTGGGTCTAAAATTGAAAACTCAGGAAACAATCCTGGTCCGCCCATGGCTAATTTCTCTTTGGTTTCCGCTCTTGTAATTACCGCACCTGAATTCATTTCTGAACCTGTTGCCGGTAAGGTTAAAACGGTACCAAAAGGCATTCCTTCTTTAGATCTGATATTCTTTGTCAAGATATCCCAAGGAGAATCTCCATCATATATCGATGCGGCAGATAAAAATTTTGTTCCGTCTATTACTGATCCTCCACCAACTGCCAATAAATAGGTAATCTTTTTATCTTTTATTACCTCTAATGCTTCCATCAGCACGGCATATTCAGGATTTGCAGGTATACCACCAAACTCAGTTACATCTACCTTAGACAATGCTTTGGTAACTTGTTCGTAAATACCGTTTTTCTTTATACTTCCGCCACCGTAAAGCAGTAGTACTTTAGCATCTGCGGGAATTTCACTTTCTAATTTCGCTATGGTATCCTTTCCAAAAATAATTTTGGTCGGATTCTTAAATTCAAAATTGTTCATTTTCTCTCTTCTTTTTAATTTATAATCTATTCTTATAGTTTAATAAACGATTACTCGATAACCGTTACCAAGTCTTTCATTGGTTTTCTCACCTTTACTAGATTCACCAACCAATCTTCACTTTCATTTCTATACCCCAATGGCAATAAAACTGCACTACGCAATCCTTTTTCTCGTAATCCTAAAATTTTGTCTACCGCAGCCGGATCAAACCCTTCAATAGGGGTAGCATCCACTTCTTCAAAAGCTGCTGCTGCAATAGCTTGCGAAAAAGCAATATATGCTTGCTTTGCTGCATGATTAAAGTTCTCTTCTTCATCTTTCTGTGGATAAGAATCTAGCAACATCTTACGATAATTTTCCCATCCTTCGTTTTTAAAACCTCTTATTTCATTGGTTAAATCGAACATATAATTTATTCTATCTTCGGTATAAGTATCCCAAGCTGCAAAAACAAGTAGGTGCGAGCAATCTGTAATCATAGATTGGTTCCAAGCTACGGGTCTGATCTGTTCCTTAATGTCTTGGTTCTTGACCACTATAATTTCAAAAGGCTGTAATCCGCTAGATGTTGGTGCTAAACGAGCTGCTTCTAAAATACGTTCTACTTTATCTTCGGCTACTTTTTTACCGTTCATAGCCTTAGCGGCATATCTCCAATTTAATTTATCTAATAATTCCATTTTAATCTTTCTATTTTAAGTTGCGTTTTGCTAATTGTTCTATATCGTTAGATGTTATGATAACATCGCTATTGCTTTTAGTATTCGCTAAATTCACCATTGCTTGAGCTATGGTTTCTGCATTTATGATTTTGTACTTTTTCAACGGACCAAAAAATAGAGGCTGAATGGCTTTAAATACTACTAATACTATTTTTTCAAGCATCCGTTGTTCATCTCTTTCCCCACCAATTAATGAGGGTCTTAAAATTGATGTATTGGGTATGCCTTGGTTGAAAACATCTTGCTCCATTTCTCCCTTTGTTCTATTATAGAACACTTTACTTTTTTTATTTGCCCCCATTGCAGATACCACTAAGTAGGTAGAGATTCCATTTTCTTTCGCCAATTTTGCCGCAGCAACAGGTATACCGTAATCAATGTCTTTGTAGCGTTTTTTATCTGGAGTTTTCTTTGCAGTAGTACCTATACAACAATACACTTCGTCTGCCGTGAATTCTTTTTCAAATTGGTCAAGCTCTAATAAGTTTCCAATATGCTGATGCACTTTATTAGGTAATCCTTCAATTCGTGATCTAGAAAATAATTTTATAGTGTCGTACCTATCGTCATCAATTAACTTCTCTAATAACAGACCACCTGTTAAACCCGAAGCTCCTAATATTATAGCTGTTTTTTTCATATTACTTACAAGTTTTTATGCTGCTCCATGCCGCTTCATAAGCTTGCTCCAATTGCTCCTTATCTAATTTTACCGAACCTCTATTTTGGGCGATCATTAAAAAAGAAAGCGGATTAATTGCATAGGCATATAGCATATAATCTGACAATGGTTTTATAATACCTTCTTTTTTACCACGTGCCCATAAATCTAGTAGGGGTTGTAAGTGCTTAATACCTTCTTGTCTGCTTGCTTCATCTATCATCGGTGTATTATCACATTGTGCAAGAAACATGGCATCGGCACTTTCTTTCAATTTAAACTCTGCTATACGGTGCCAAATCACCTTAAAACCTTCTTCAACTGGCATAGTTTCGTAATATGTGGCAAAGGCATAAGCAGTGTAGTTAGCCTTAACCTCTATGTAGGTTTTATTTACCAAATCTTGTTTGTTTTCAAAATAGAGATATATGGTGGCGGGAGATACACAAGCCATTTTTGCAATCTTACTCATCGGTGTCGCATGAAAACCATCATTGTTCACCAACTCTATAGTGGCATTTATTAATGCGTTTCGTTTATCTATGCTTTTCTGTAATGCTGCCATACTTATTATTTGTGTTTCAAAGTTACAGAAAATGAACGTTCATTCTTTTTTATTAACAGAACTTTAATTTGAACAGGATGAAAAGACGATAGAAAAACATAATGTCCTTATATATTCTAACAACATTCTATAAACAACTTATTTCATATTTCTCTAATTTTAGAAAGTAAATTATAGGTAGTTCCCTCGTTTTTTTAATTTCAAATTGAAGACATTACGTTAATATCCCAAATTATTTTTGAAAATGTATAAAATTCTATCTCTAGATGGCGGTGGCAGTTGGGCTATTATTCAACTACTTACCTTAAAAGATAGATATGGCAATCTAACGGGTCACGATATTTTAAAGAAATTTGATCTCGTAATTGCCAATTCAGGCGGCAGTATTGTCTTAGCTGCGTTGGCTGAAAATTATACTATAGACAAAGCTATTTCTCTTTTTAAAGAAAAGAAAAACAGAGAATTAATTTTTCATAAAAACTCCTTTAAGGATAGATATTTTCCAGTTGACTATCTTGGTTTGTTCAATGCCGGTTTTGGTCCTAAATATAGCTCAAAGAGTAAAAAAGAAGCTTTTGAATATCTTTTTCCTGAAATTGATAAAATTCAGATGGATCAAATACCCATACTGATTGGTAAAGAATCCCTCAAAATAGTTATTGCCACGTATGATGCTTTAAACAACAGGGCAAAATTCTTTAAATCATTCTCAACAAATCCTGAAGGCTATGACTCCGTTAGATTAACCCAAGCTATAAACGGTTCGTCTAATGCACCTGTTCAATATTTTGATTTTCCCGCACGATTTAAAGCTAAGAAGAGCGAAGTTTTTTATGAGTTATGGGATGGTGCTTTAGGCGGATTCAATAACCCAATTTTAGCAGGAATTATTGAAGCGTATAAGCTAGGTATTGATTTAAAAACAATACAGGTCATATCTCTGGGCACTAGTAATACGCTAATGTCTGCCGATGCCAAGAAAGACTTTTGGGATTGGAAACAGATTGCGTTGATTTTTAGAACAAAGAAATTTGCCTTTTCTAAATGGAAACCACAATTAAACTTTTTTAAAGAAACAGTTTTACACCAGGCCAAAACCATTTTATATCAACCACCAGATACCGCTAACTACATTGCCATGATGTTCTTAAAGGCATCAACAGGGAAACCGCTTAACGAACAAATAATACGCCTATCACCACTAATACACTACGATGAGCATACAGTTAAAGAATTGATACCGCTAGTGCAAGATTTATATAAATTAGATATGGACGTTACCAAAGATGAAGAAATAGAGACTCTTATAAAATGCTTTAGCGCATGGAAAGCCGGACAATTATATAATCAGCCGATAGAGTTTAAAGTAGAGCGCAACAATAATCTTTCGATTTTACAAGGTGATAAGTTGTATGAATATGGAATGAGACGATGGAGAGATTTGACAACATAAAATAGAAATCAAAATTGTTAAACAGAATTGCACAAAAAAATTTATTATGTTAATTTTAACAAAATTGATATGTTTAATACAGTCAATTAATAATAAACATTTAATAATTACACTTAACACTATTTTTTTTATGAAGAACACTTTACAAAAGACAGGTAAATTTTTAGCAATGGGATGCGCTATGAGTGCATTTTTTATGACATCTTGCACAGAAGAAAAATTAGATTCTGAAATTGAAATTACGCAAGAAAGTAAATCGCTAGAAATTGCCTTAAAAGCCCCCACTAGTACCCCAATAATCATTAATGATTTAGGCGTTACCAATTTAGAAACAGCAAAGTCCGGCAACGCAGAAAAAGGCCGTTACAATATTACCTTAAAGTATTTACTACCACCTACAGAAAGACAAGTAGAGGTATTTGAAGCTGCAGCAGCACGCTGGGAAAGAATTATCATCAAAGATGTACCAGATGTTGCAGGGCCAATTCCTTCTGCTTTCAATGGTTTTCCTGATATTGATTCAATTGATGATTTGGTTATAGAGGTAGCGTTAGCTCCAATTGATGGACCAGGAGGAATTCTTGGTCAGGCAGGTCCACAATTCGTAAGAACAGATGACTTTCTATCTTTGACAGGCGTTATGTTTTTTGATGTTGAAGATTTAGATTTTCTTGAAGAAATCGATTTGTTCGAAGAAGTTATCGTTCATGAAATGGGTCATGTTTTAGGTGTAGGTACACTTTGGAATACAGCTCCTTTTGGTTTTGACAGAACATTGAGAGCTGGTCCTGATACCAACCCTTACTTCACTGGTAAAAAAGCAAATGTATTTTGGAATGCAGAAGGCGGAACTAATGAATTACCTGTAGAAAACTTTGGTGGTCCAGGTACCGCTTTAGGCCATTGGAGAGAAGCTACACTTAATAACGAACTAATGACCGGATTCTTAAATCTTGGAGAAAATCCTTTAAGTAGAATTACTGCCGGTTCTATGAGAGACCTTGGTTATGGTTCTGCATCAGTTGGAGAATCTTATGATTTACCACGTGGTACAGAAGGTGTTGACCTTAGCGATTTAGGCGATGAAGGTACTGCTGAAAATCCTGGCTTAAATATTGCTAAAATGGAAGAATTAGTTCCTTTAAGAGGTTTTGTAAACGTTAAAAAATAATCTTCATGTTTATTTAGGATATCAAAACCCTAAAAACAACTCAAATTTCTAAAGCTTGCATCATTAAAATATGGTGCAAGTTTTTTTGTTATGTTCATTTTAATATGCCATTAAAACGTAAACAGCCAATGAACTTTAATTGTAAGCTTTAGCCCTTTATACGGTTGCCTAATAAAACTGTACCTATCTTTGCCGAAAATTATTTTATGTCAAATCAGTTTTCAGATTTAGGAATTACTAAAGAAATAGTACAAAGTTTAGAAGAGTTACAGATTACTGTTCCAACAGATATTCAGAAGAAATGTATACCTGTTGTCTTAAATAAAAAAGATGACCTTGTTGCTTTAGCAAAAACCGGAACTGGAAAAACCGCAGCTTTTGGTTTACCGTTACTACAATTAATCAATACAGAGAACACCGCTGTACAAGCTGTGATATTGGCACCGACCAGAGAATTGGCACAACAGATTCATGCCAACCTAATTTCGTATGCGAAACATAGTCCTGCTATATCAATAGCAACGGTATGTGGCGGTATTCCCATAAAACCTCAAATAGAGCGTTTAAAAACAACAACTCATATTGTAGTTGCTACACCTGGTCGCTTGGTCGATTTGGTAAAACGTGAGGCTATTAATATTAAAAAACTAAAGTTTTTGGTTTTAGATGAAGCCGATGAAATGGTTACAGCCTTAAAAGAAGATTTAGATACTATAATAGCAGGCATACCAAAGGCTAGACGTACATTATTGTTTACCGCTACCATGTCTGGAGCAATAAAACAGTTGGTTCAAAATTACATGTCTAAACATGTGATACATTTAGAAGCAGATATGTCTACCGTTGGTCATCAAGGTATTGATCATAAATATGTTGTTGTAGAGCCTATTGAAAAATTAGATGTGCTTATGCACTTCTTAAATACAAAAGAGGGACAGCGTGGCATTATTTTCTGTAAAACAAAAGCTGCAGTCAATAAGCTGGCGAAAAACCTAGCTATAAATAAATTTTCATCGGGTGCTTTGCATGGTAGTTTATCTCAAGGTATTCGTGATCGTATAATGGGTCAGTTTAGAGAGGGCCATATAGATATACTAGTTGCAACAGATTTAGCTGCGCGTGGTATCGATGTAAAAGAACTGGGTTATGTGGTTAATTATCATTTACCAGATACTTTCGATGCCTATGTTCACCGCAGCGGAAGAACTGCCAGAGCAGGGGAGAAGGGACTTTCGTTAACTATTTTACAAAAAGAAGAAATTGCCGAAGTCTTTGATTTTGAAAAAGAATTAGGTATTTCATTTTCAAAGTACCAAAAGGCAGATGCGCAGAGTATTGAAGAAAATAATACGCTACTTTGGGCTAAAAAAATCTTTAAGACCAAGCCTAATCGCGAAGTATCTGAGGAATTTAAAACTAAAGTAAAAACCATTTTTCACCACTTGACCAAAGACGAATTGGTAGAGAAGATATTAGCCAATCACATAGCTCAAACTACAACTACGAATTCAAAATCTAAGGATTCTAAACAACCATGATCGATAAGTTTTGAAGCACCCGATTATGATGTAATCTGTCTAACCTCATATTTTTATTTGGGTGACGAACGTTTGGCTGCTTAGTTAATTTCATCATTAGATTCTTTAGAAGCTGAACGGAGTTATTTAAATAGCTTATATAGTGGCTATACTACCTGTAAATATTGGTTAGTAGTTACTTTTTAATTGTACAAATTTGGAGAATGCTCATCTAATTTCTTCATTAAAATTCTATAAAAATTGTATCGCAGATAGCTTTTCGAAAATCTGAAAGACCAATAAAACTTCTTAATATTATTTTTTTTGAATTAGTATATCAAACACTTTAGCTAATTTATCTTTACTAAGAGGTTTTGACAAATAATCAATTACATGTTGTTCATTACTAGCTGCTTCCATATCTGCATTATTTATAGAAGAGCTTAGCATTACAATAGCTGAGTTTTCTTTTTTATCGACTGTAAATTTTGAAAATTCAAGTAAAAATTCAAACCCATCCATAATGGGCATTTTAATGTCCAGAAATATAAGTTCAGGGAAATTATCGGTTTTAGCTTTCAAATAATCCAAAGCCTCTATTGCTGAAGATTTTACAGTGATGGTCTCTGTAAAATTTTCTTTTTCAACAACAATTTTTGAAACATAATTATCTATAGAATTATCATCTACTAACATTATCTCCTTTAGCTTCATAGTAAATTTATTATTATTAGGAATTAGGTATTTTGATACTGAATTTAGTTCCTTTTTCAAATTTAGATTCTACATGTATAGACCCTTTTAGTTTCTCTATCGTTTCTTTTACAATATATAGTCCCATTCCAGAGCCTGTAGATAATGTAGTGGCTCTATGAAACATATCAAATATTTTATCAACATACTCTTCTTTGATACCAATACCGTTATCTTCAATATCGATGACAACTTTTTCACCATCTACTACAATAAAGATATTTATAAAATGATTTGTTTTGTTCTTGTCATGGTATTTAAAAGCATTTGATATAAGGTTGTTTAATATTATTGATACACGTTTTGGATCAGAAAGGAAATCTACAGTTTGGTTTATATCCAAAGTAAGCTTTGGTCTGTAATCGAGATCCATGTACTTTAAGTCTTCCCAACTAGATTTTATGAGCGCTTCAAAATTAATTTTCTCATGTGTTAATTCTTTTCTTGTATTTAATGAATAATCTAAAATATCAGCTATGAACTTATCCATTTTATCTATGGTTTGGGACATTAACTTAATGGGTTCTTTATCAACTTTTGCAGAAGTATCTATTTGCATTTCAAGAACTTGTATTAATCCTTGTAATGAGGTTAATGGAGATCTTAAATCGTGAGATGCGCTATACACAAAACGATCTAGTTCAGTATTGATTTTAAGTAATTCTTCGTTGCTTTGAGTTAATTCATCACTTATCAATTTATCTTTGGTAATATCTTGTATTGTGCCTTTTAAAAACACATTACTGTTTTCATCTTTTACTATTTCACCAACTTCCTGAATATATTTTTGTCCAATTTTATTTGACTTAATATAATAACCAATAGTGTATCCTGTTTCATTTTTAATTGCATTTGATACCAATTTATCAAGAGCATCTTGATCTTTTGGAATACATTTTGATTTATAACTTGCATATAAATCTTGTGATGAATTCTTATCCAATTCAAAAATTTGATAAATTTCATCTGAGAAAAAGATTTCTTTGGTTACAGGGTTATATTCCCAATTACCAAGTTTAGCCATTCTTTGGGCTTCCTTTAATTTTAAATTAGTACGTTCTAACTTCTCTTCAGCAATTTTAAGTTGGGTTATGTTGTTATGTGATATAACCAGTTTGTCCGATTCAGTACCAAAAGGTTCTACATGCATTGAAAACCAATGTTTTTCATCTTTATAATGACATGGGTATTCTATTTCAAAATGGTTAGTCTCTTGGTTGAGAACAGACCTTAATCCATCCAATATATTTTGTGATAATTGGTCTCCTTCCGATATACTTTTTTGACATACTTCTATATAATTGCTTCCAACAGAACTACTTTCATAATTGTGCCCTCCATTTTTTACAGAATAATCATTCCAAGCTTTATTCACGGCCAAAACTTCGCCAGTTTTATCAATTACAGCAATATGAGCCGTTAGTGATGATAGAATACCCTTATTAAAGGCTTCGCTTTCAACCAAGGCTTTCTCTATTTCTTTTTTCTCAGTAATATCTGTAAAGTAAATGGTCAACCCATCAGGGGTAGGATATATCCTATTTTCAAACCATTTACCATAAGAAGAAAAGTATTCTACTGAAATATTCGCTTCTTGAGATTTAAAGGCATTTATACAGGCATTATAAAATGATAGGCTGACTACATTAGGAAATTCGGTCCATATATGTTTACCCTTCAAACTTTCAGGGGTTCTACCCAAAAATTTACCTGCTTGCTTATTAACATAGGTATAGCACCAATTTGAATCTAAAGTAGTGATACCATCAGAGATACTGGTTAAGGTCTTCTCATACTGAGCACTGATCTTTTTTTCACTAATTTCCTTTTCAATTTTAAGGTCAAGATATTTTTTTTTGTAATTTAAAATTGAAAGAACTTCGCGGTTTTGATTGGCTATAAATGAAGTAGTTTCGAATACTTTATCTATGTATTTCAAATAAATATAAAGTATTAATGAAAAGATTATTGCAGATAATGTTTTTGCAATAAAATTACCTATTAAAGAAGCTGTGTATTTCGAAGTACCAACAAAAAGAACTGTATGGAATGTAAACGCATCAAAAATGAGAACTAACCAAAGTGATAAAAAAAGAATTAAAAAGTAATGTTCTTTATGAATCTTAGAAATCAAAAATTGATAAATACTAGTGAGTAAGACAAAATCAAAAAATAATAGAAATGTTCCAATGAAAAATATTTTAAAATTTAAATTGGGGAATAAAGTGAAATTAATATCCTCAGTTCTATTGGCATTTCTTATAAAATAATCTTGAAGAGCTGAGATTTCAAACAAACCTATAATAAATAAACTTGAAATAAGAATTGCAATAATGAGTGTTCTAGCACTTACGACACCCTCTTTTATATAAAGTAATAAAACGGCGAATAACATAGCACTAAACAATACAATAGATTGAGGAAATACTGGAAATTCTCCCAAGATTTTATATGGTTCTATATATTCAATGTTAATTTGAAAATACTGAACGCCACCAAGTAATATATATAATGGAGCTAAACCTAATCTATTTCTTAAATTGAATAAAAGAAGGATACACGTAGAAACTATTAACAGTAGTATTAGAGTAGAAAGAACAACATACATAAACCATCTTTTAACATGAATTTAAGAAATATTTCAACCAATAAAAATTATTTATTAAGTTAAAATAATAGCTAAATTGTCTTACTCTAACGCTATATGATGCCTAAATAGTATTGTCAGAAAAATATTACTATTTTAGGTTTGAATGACCATGTATACAGCGGATACTGTTTCTTGGATTTAAAGTACGTTTAATTATATAATTTCAAAAAAGAAAAGAACAAGTAAAGGGGATATTTAATAACATACTATTCTGTTCAAGAATACTTTAAAAAAACAATAACAACTATCTAGATTTGCAGTTAGATTAATTAACAACTCCCAAATCATCAAAAGAAATATGTTCCATTATAAATCAATAAAATATTAAAAAATAATTTTTTGGTAGCACCATTTATGTATAGTTCTATATCAAACAAAAAGCCGACTTAAATAAGTCGGCTTTTTGTTTGATAAATTTAAACCTGTATTCTACAAGTAAGCTTTTAGCATTTCGTTTTGAGATTTATTTCGAAGCTTGCGAACAGCCTTCTCTCTAAGCTGTCTAACACGCTCTCTAGTTAAATCAAAAAGTTCTCCGATCTCACTTAAACTTTTAGGGTGACTTTCACCGATACCATAATAGAGCTTAATTATTTCACTTTCTCTACTCGGCAGTGTATTTAATGCTTGATTAAGATCTGTTTTAAGAGAATCCATCATCATACCTGCATCTGGTCTGTTCGCATCTTTTGAGCTTACTACATCATATAAGTTAGATGATTCTCCTTCTTGAAAAGGCGCATCCATCGATAAGTGTTTACCAGAATTTTTCATAGCAAGCTTTACTTGAGTGCTACTCATATCAAGTTCTCTAGCTATTTCTATGGTGCTAGGTGGTCTTTGTAAAGATTGTTCTAAAAAAGAGTACACCTTTTTTATTTTACTGATTTCACCAATTTTATTCAGAGGAATACGTACCATACGCGATTGCTCAGAAATTGATGATAGTATAGATTGTCTGATCCACCAAACGGCATAGGAAATAAACTTGAAACCTCTTGTTTCGTCAAAACGCTTTGCAGCTTTCACCAAGCCAATATTTCCTTCGTTGATTAAATCTGAAAGTCTTAATCCGCTACCTTGATATTGTTTTGCCGTAGAAACTACGAAACGTAGATTGGCATTTACTAAGGTATTTAGGGCATTTTGATCTCCTTCGCGTATTCTTCTAGTTAGCTCCACTTCTTCATCTGCGGTAATCAAATCAATTTTTGATATTTCTTGAAAGTACTTTTCTAATGATTTAGTGTCTCTGTTTGTAATTTGCTTAGTGATCTTCAGTTGCCTCATATATTATCTTTGTTTTATTGTTGTTATAATATAAGCTATATTTTAATGAAATCCTAATGAATATGAATATTTGATGATTTTATTTTAACAAATATTAAAAATCAATTAATAAAATATAATATTTTTCGGTAATTCAATGTTATTTTATCAAATCTATAATAGATAGACATAGGATGATTGTTCTACTTAGAAACCGTGAAGACCTAAAGGTATTATGATGTTTTAATTGTATGCTTTTTCAATTAATTGTCCCCATTATTTTACCGAAATAAGTAATATTTGTTTTATAACATATGAGTAATTAAATCTTATTACTTAAAAACGAATAATAATGAGTCTTGTTAATTGGTCATTAAGAGTTCAGGCAAAAACAAGGTCATCGTTTGAAAAGGTAAAACCTAGCACACAAACAAGTTTAAAATATATTAGCTATACAAGGTATTATCATGCGATATTACATGTTCTTTCACCTTTTTCTGGAACTCTTGCGGGGTTTGTTCTGCGTGTTGCTTAAAGAAACGACTAAAATAAGAGTGGTCTTTAAAGTCTAGATTATACGCAATTTCCTTTATCGTACTCTCACTATGTATAATCTGCCTTTTGGCTTCTAGAATTAATCGGTCATGAATTAATTGTACTCCGGTTTTATCTAGCTTTTCTTTTAAAATTTGGTTCAGTCGTTTTGCGCTGATACCCAATTGCTCTGCATAGAACTTGGCATTACGCTCTTCCTTATAATTATTTTCAAGCAAAAGCATAAACTCATAAACACGCTTTTCATTAATATCTTGAAGCGTAAAATGTTGTTCTTTTAAATGAATCAACTTCAATAAAAAGACTTTTAAAAGTGCTTTCACCATAATTAAGTTTACAGTCTCTTTATTGTAATCATCTTTTAACAATTGCAGAACGGTCGCCAATCCTTTACTGGTCTCTTCATTTACCTGTAAACAAGAAAACTCTCCTTGTATATTAAAAATTCTAAAAACATCTAATAAAAACTCCTTTAAATCACCTTCCAACAATTCTTGCTTAAAAGAAATAAGCACTCCATTTTTTCCTGCTTTATTCAATTGATGAACCCTGTGAGGGGGAATCAAATAAATCCAATCCCCTTTTAAAGTTTGAAAATCATGTTGTGGCTCATGAAGCGCATCCTCATTAACCAACCATACAATCTCATAGAAATCTCTTCTGGCAGGGTCATTTAAATAGGCTGGGGGACAGTTACCTAAATCTTTAATATATAATACTTGATCACTCAGCATAATTCTATCTTTTTTGTACTTCTATAATCGATTCCAATTCAGCTTAAATTCAACCTAAAACGCTATTGTTTCCAAATTGTACCACAAAAATAGAAAATAATACTAACGATTTTTGTGGTATGGGCAAATTGTACCACACATCTATCAAATAGTATAACTCTTTCGGTAATTACCACTATAACTTTGTACACGAATTGATGAAGCTGTAATAAATATTGTAGTAACTATGAAAAATTTACTTAAAAATAAAAATTCCCAATTGGTTGAAAGTGCTATCAACATCATTATAAATGAGCACATAAAATTAGTGCACACTTTAAAATATGATGATGTAGCAGCGCTAATTCCAATTATAAATAATGCCAAGCATATTTTTATAATGGGTGCCGGTAGAACAGGATTGATGATGAAAGCTGCTGCTATGCGTTTAATGCATTTAGGGTATAACGTTCATGTCGTTGGTGAAACTACGGCACCGGCTATAGGTGAAGGTGATTTATTCATTGCAGGTTCTGGATCTGGTACTACTAACGGAATTGTAAACGCTGCAAAAACTGCGAAGAAAGTTGGTGCAGATGTAGTTTGTATAACAACCAATAGCAGTTCACCATTGGCTGAGTTGTCAATACAAACGGTACTTATACCTGCTGCTCAAAAACAAGAGCGTGATGAAAATGTTTCTAAACAATATGCAGGTAGCCTTTTTGAACAATCGTTGCTTTTGGTTTTCGATGCTTTGATACAAACACTTTGGGATCTTGACGGTAGTACTGCTTCTGAATTATGGAAACGTCATGCGAATATGGAATAATTACAAATAGAAAAATAGATATAAAAAAATAACATTTAAAATAGAATATTATGGCAAAATTACAAGTAGCAATAGATTTATTAAACATTGATGACGCTATTGCATTAGCAACAAAAGTTGCTCCGTATATAGATATTATTGAGTTAGGTACACCACTTATTAAAAGTGAAGGTTTAGCAGGTATTAGGAAGATGAAAGATGCTTTTCCTGATAAATTGGTATTAGCTGATTTTAAAACTGCAGATGCAGGTGAACTAGAGGCTAATATGGCTTTCGGTGCTGGTGCAGATTATATAACAGTTTTAGGTGCAACTGGCGATTCAACAATTGCAGGTGCAGTAAAGTCAGCAAAAGCACATGGTAAAAGTGTAGTTGTAGATACTATTGGAGTAAAGGATAGAGTTAAACGTGCACAAGAAGCTATTGCTTTAGGTGCTGAGTTCGTAGAATTGCATGCTGGTTTAGATGAGCAAGCTGAAGACGGGTACTCTATTCAAGTATTAATTGATGAAGCAACAAGAGCAGGAGTGGCAGTTTCAATTGCCGGTGGTGTTAATTTAAGCAGTATAACCGCGGTTAAAAACTCTGGAGTTACGGTTGCAGTAGCCGGTGCAGCTATCTATGGCGCAGAAGATCCTGCTAAAGCTGCCAAAGAATTACAAGAATTGGCAATGGCTTAAGCAAGTAGAAGGCGATAGTTACACTTTTACAGCAACACAAATCCTCATTAGTTTTATGGGGATTTGTTGTTTTATACCACAGTAATTAAAGCTGTTTAATACACAGATAGTAAAAGCAATAAATTCTATTTAAGACATTATTAATTAATAGTTAAAGTATCATTACTTAAAGTATTACTCATAGAACTTTGAAATAGCTTCCAATGGTTTTCTTTCAATATCTGGCACATACGTTGGTGTTTTTGGGTAGCCTACCGGTAACAACAAAAATGCACGTTCATTACTTGGACGATTTAATAACTTTGCTAAAAAGTTCATCGGACTCGGAGTATGTGTTAATGTAACCAAACCTGCATTGTGTATAGCAGTTATTAACATACCTGCGGCAATACCTACAGATTCATTAACGTAGTAATTATTTACCTTTTTACCATCGCTATCTAAATCATGTACTTTCTTAAAAATGATAATAAGCCAAGGTGCATCTTCTAAAAAGGGCTTGTACATATTTGTACCCATCGGCTCAAGATCTTTTAACCAACGGTCGCTCATTCTACTTTCATAACTTTCCTTTTCTTCTGCTTCGGCAGCCTCTCTGATCTTTACCTTTAATGCAGTATTAGAAACAGCACAGAAAGTCCAAGGTTGTTTATGTGCACCTGACGGGGCTGTTGATGCCGTTTTTATTATAGTTTCGACCACTTCTTTCGGCACAGGGGCATCTGCATATTCTCTTACTGACCTTCTTTCATCTAAATGTTTATAAAAGGCATCACTTTTAGAAATGAGTTCTTCTTTAGACAATGCATTTTCTTTATAAAGGACATGGTTATGTCCGTTTACAGATATATGAGATTCGGCGCCCATTTTCAAGTATTATGTTAATTAATAATTTTACTCATAAAGATATTGTTTTTTTAAAGTATCAATAGTATTGGTTTAGAATGCAGGAGAGCAACACTGTATTTATATTCTTTTTTCAAAAAGGTTAAATGCTATTTTAAATTTCATAATTCTGTTTACTATCATAGACATTTAATCCATTTTAGATTCTCAATATATAACTGCAGATATATGCATCGTCAATTATTGATAGGCACACCCAAAATCCGCAAACATTTTTGGTTACCTGATTTCATTCAAAAGTTCAAATCAGTCAATACAGCGTTATGCGCTAGCAATTGTGACACTTAATTCATTATAATTTAGCACCTTCGGATGTTTAAAATACATCAAATTTCGGCGGCTAATCTACAAGCTTGATTTATGGCTCGTTTAGCATCTAATTCTGCCGCAACATCTGCACCACCAATTACATGTACTTTTATCCCTTTTGCCTGTAATGGCTCTAACAGCTCTTTAAAGGGTAACTGCCCTGCACAAATAATAATAGTATCTACTTCTAGTATTTTTTGCTCGTCATTTTGGCTATAATGCAAACCTTCATCATCAATCTTGGTATACTGCACTTCATTAATAAACTGTACATTTTTCTTTTTTAATGTAGATCGATGGATCCAACCAGTGGTTTTGCCAAGATTGCCTCCAAACTTACCTTTGCTACGCTTAAACATGAAAATCTCTCTTGGTGACGGATGTACTTCTGCCTGTATATTCTCAATGCCACTACGAGCTTCTAAAGTCTTATCAATTCCCCATTCTTTAAGCCAAGCATCAATATTTAGAGCTGTACTTTCTCCTTCATGGGCTAAATATTCAGAGACGTCAAAACCGATTCCGCCTGCACCAATAACAGCAACACGCTTACCAACCGGTTTTCTTAATTTTAATACATCTATATAATTGAGGACTTTTGGGTGGTCAATACCCTCAATTTTCGGAGTTCTTGGTTTTATTCCAGTCGCAACTATAACTTCATCAAAATTGCCATTTTTCAAGTCTTCTGCAGTTACTCTAGTTTTCAATTTTACAGTTACATTATGCAGCTCTAGTTGCTTATTAAAATAGCGAATTGTTTCGTAAAATTCTTCTTTACCTGGTATTTGCTTAGCTAGGTTAAATTGTCCGCCAGTTTCTTCTTCGCTATCAAAAAGTGTAACATCATGACCACGTTGTGCTGCTATTGTTGAAGCTGCCAAACCTGCCGGACCAGCACCTACAACGGCTATTCTTTTCTTTGTTTCTGTCAGTTTATAATTAAGTTCGGTTTCATGACATGCACGCGGATTAACCAAACAACTTGCAACTTTACGTTCAAAAACATGGTCTAAACAGGCTTGATTGCAACCAATACAGGTATTTATCTCATCTGCCTTATTTGCCTTAGCCTTATTTACCCACTCTGGATCTGCTAAAAATGGTCTTGCCATTGAAACCATGTCTGCCTGACCCTCCGCTAAAACTTTTTCAGCAGTTTCGGGCATATTTATTCTATTAGAGGTAATTAACGGAATCGTTAATTCTTCTTTCATCTTTTTGGTCACCCAAGTAAATGCCGCTCTAGGTACCGATGTTGCAATAGTTGGTATGCGTGCCTCATGCCAGCCAATACCTGTATTTATGATTGTTGCTCCCGCTTTTTCAATTTCTTTACCTAATGCAACCACTTCTTGCCAAGAGCTACCTTTTTCTACCAAATCTAGCATTGACAAGCGATAGATAATAATAAACTCATTACCGACGGCTTCACGTGTTTGGCGCACCAATTCTATAGGTAAACGCATTCGATTTTCATAGCTACCACCATAAGTATCGGTACGTTTATTTGTTCTTTCTGTAATAAATTGATTAATCAAATAGCCTTCAGATCCCATAATCTCTACCCCGTCATAACCAGCTAGTTTAGAAAGTTTGGCAGAATTCACAAAATCACGTATGGTACGATTAATACCAGATTGGTTGAGCTTAAATGGTTTAAAAGGGGAGATGGGGGACTTTATAGCAGATGGTGCCACTGCAAAAGGGTGATAGCCATAACGACCAGCATGTAGTATCTGCATACAAATTTTACCACCTTCTTTGTGTACGGCATCAGTAATGATCTTATGGTGTTTCGCATGTTTTTTAGTACTCATACGTGCAGAAAAAGGACCTGTCCAACCCTGTACATTGGGCGCTATTCCACCGGTTACAATTAATCCGACTCCGCCCTTAGCGCGTTCGGCATAATACGTCGCTATTTTATCTATACCATTTTTTTCCTCTTCTAATCCGGTATGCATTGAACCCATTAAAATTCGATTCTTAAGGGTGGTAAATCCTAAATCCAAAGGCTCAAAAATATGCTTGTACTTGGTCATCTTACTAATTATTTAAGTGAATTTACTATGCATGCATAATAGTTCAAGATACGTTTAAAAAATTGAACAACTCTTTAGTTGATATTATTTTTTACCATAAAGCACTACAGGGTCTTCCAAAATAAAAACTGGACGAACAACTGTGACATATTATATTCAGTTGAATTAAATGGTATATGATCATTACTTAACTGCTATAAAAAACCCCTATTGAAACTATTGTTTCAATAGGGGTTAAATTTTTAAATAACTAAAAGATTACTCTTTATTTGCCTTTGCAAATTTATAGGTAACACCAATGTTTAAACCAAATGAAGAATAAGGTACTTTTTGAGATAGTTCTTGAGTAGTATCCGTATTAGTATTAGATAACTCGTCTACATATGTAGTATTTCTATTTATGCCTTCTGGTAAATTATCAATAGTATATAAACCACTAACAGCAACAGTTCCATCAGGAAGTTTAACATCGGTATTAAATTCTGAAATTTCAGAATCTTTACGCTTTAAACTAATACCATAATACTCTACTTCTGCAAAAAGACTGAAATTAGAATCTAAATCATACTTATAACCAAGTGCACCTACGAAACCTAAAGGAAAATGTCCGTGAAAATCTTCTTTGTAATTTGTCTCAGAATACGAACCATTTGGAACACCAAAAGCTTCTGCCTCAGCTTCAGAGAAAACAGATTTTTGGTAGATAACTCCCTCAGTTTTTCCTCCTAATTTTAATAATGCTCCAAAACGACCATAAATATTATTGGTAAACTTATATACCATAGAAGCTGAAGCACCGAATGCACGTGCTCTTGCTATTGCATTTACTTCTTTACTTGGTAAATCAACAATTGATACGTCTTGGTCTGTACCTTTTAAGTAACCAACACCTAAATCAACACCAAAAGATTCATCAAAAAAATAGGTCCCTCTTAATTGAAAATTTACGCCTTCCCCATAACTACCGTATGAGTTCTCGGTGTCAGAAGCATTAACTCGTTCTCCTAATTTCATGGTTGCACTACCAATTGCTAATCCTGAACTTGCAGAAACCTGCAATTGACCATAAGATATCGTGCTAAATAAAACAGCTGCACAAACAGCGCTTAAATGTTTCATAATAAATGATGTAAAATTTGATAATTGATTAAAACTACTATTACTTAGATTAAAATCAAAACCACATTAAATACTGACAATCAAAACATTACATGATATATAATGTATTTTACTAAAAATTTTAGTGTGTGATTTTAATAAGTTTATCAAAATTACTTTTTTAAGGAAAATTCTTTTATCTATGCGTATTGTTTAACACTCTGTTTGAAATCTATACTTTATTTTACCCTAGGTATTGCTAATTAATCAACCCAAGAACCTCAGTGCGGATTTTAATGCAATTTATTGGGAATTGATAATTCATTTTTAGTTTAATATCTAGCTCTTTTTTGGTACTTAAGACCGATAAACAATAACGTATAAACAAATAAAAGCAGTAGATACCACGTATTACTTACCAAATCTAAATAATCGATTTTCCCATCTGAGAAGCTTAAAATCATTAAAACCTGAGCACCGTAGGGAAGTAGCCCTTGAATTATACATGCAAAAATATCTAAGATTTACGCTGTATTTTTATTGTCTAAATGGTACTCATCATTTATCGTTTTAGCAATGGGACCTGCAATGATGATCGATACCTTATTATTTGCAATCGCCATATTGATAGTACTTACCAAGGTGGCATGACTGGCTTATCTATTTAGCACCTTGCTTGTTATTGCAGGTTGCTATCTCCTTTTTTGAGATTCTTGATAACAATTTTAAGGCGGCAAATGTAGTCTACAAATCCTTCTACTAAATTATTGGGAATTTCCTGAAAATGATTGGGTACTAACAATCAACAGCATATTTAACATTAGAAACAAAACCTTATGTTTGTTAACAATGATATTGTCATAGCTTCGTTGCGATAGCCCAAAGTCTTAAGCTTTTATACAATTGTATTTTTGTTATTAGGGTCTTTAAAAACGCCCAACATCGCAATACAATGTAAAGGAAAACTTGTAATAGCTACAGCTAGATTTTTAGTAGTTTCCGGTAGTAGCTCGGCTTTCTTGGCTATTGGAATTTCAGTTGCTTTTGTTTCTATAACTGATGCTACCCTTTTTAGCTATTTTTTCTTCGGATGTACTTTTAGATGAATTTTGAACTTCAGTTGTTATCTCTCAACCTATATCAACATTTATTCCTTCTTCAAAATCAGAAACAGTAAGTGTGTAATCAGAAATTACAACTGCTATATTCTTATCATGGTCGTCTGAATCGGTTATCGGGATGGTTATAGGTACAAATATTTCTGAATTAATATATACCTATTCGCGACCTTCAGAATGATAAGAGTCCGGTAGTGGTGATTCGTTTACAGTATCTATATATCTCTATGGCAGAGACTGTAATAACCCCTTATTTATTAAACATAGTATATATTACCCATATCGAAAGATTTTTGGGCTGAGTATTATTTTGTAAGGTAGTTATTTTGCAGAGTTATGCGCTCACTTTCTTCCCATAGATTTTATGATAAACTGAATCTATAGCGTGGTGAAGTTCACTTTTGCTAAATGGTTGGGCTACAAAATCAACACAGCCAAGTTCTCTAGCAACAACTTCAAATTCTTGTTTGGTAGAACTTGATATAAATGGCAAACGGTCTGCGAACATTTCTAGAAAAGAAAGTCCGTTCATACCAGGCATTTCAATATCTGACATGACAACTTGTGGTTTTGCTATTTGTATATGTACCCATGCATCATAAGAATCTTCAAAAGTGAGTACACTATGTACTAAAGGATGATTTTTTGCTAGCTTTTCTGCTAACGACAACCAAAGGTGCGAGTCATCAACAATAACAAGTTCGAGTTTCATACTATTTGAGTTTAGAGGGGAAAAGTATTCTATTGTCTCTAAACGAAAAATTAATTCTGTTGAAAGGTGTGAAAGAGTCTTTAAATATGCTTTTTACGGTACATATAAATACCCCTCTAAAATAACTTTTTAATTCATTAGGCCTCAATAAAATAAATATTTAAAGACCCATTTATCTATATATTCTCATTATCTATTCCGCTAAATACCCCTTCTTGGTTTCTACTATTGTTCTTTAGATAAAAGCTATTAAAACGCTTAAACGCTATTATACTTGATAAGTTAAATCGAAAATTAATTATAGTATCTCTTCATAAAAGATCTAAAATGAATAAATTAGAACTATTATAAGTTCTTACAATTAAATAAGAGCTTAGTGTTGTAAAAAATACAAAACCATTAGCCGACCAACTACCATACAGCAAGTACTAGATCAATTGGATATCTTTATTTATGATGCCATTGAAACAAATAGCCGTATTGGTTATTTTACCTATCTCTATAGAAGGGTTACCGCTGAAATTCAAAATGAAATAGTGTTGGGCAACTTTGAGGACAATGCCCGGATGGAAATTTTTGATGTTGCCTTTGCCAACTATTATATTGATGCATATAACGGGTATAAAAAGCAGGCGCCAATCAGTAAATCGTGGCAATTTGCCTTTGGTTCCAAAGATGAACCGTTAACTATTTTACAGCATATAATGCTTGGTATTAACACCCATATAAATCTAGATTTGGGTTTGGCTGCCAGTATGGTAATGCAGCAAACGGATATTTTGGAAATCGAAAATGATTTCAATACCGTAAATACTATTTTAGGCAATATTGTAAATGAAATGCAAGACCGCCTTAGCCGTGTTTCCCCCTTACTTTTTCTCTTAGATCTTGCCGGAAAAAATACCGACGAAGAAATTATCAATTTTAGTTTAGGTAAAGCCAGAGCGCTTTCATGGTACAATGCCAATTTGCTTTGGGGCTTAGGAGTAGGGCACCAAGATGATGCGATACGCAATATGGATTTAGCGGTTTTACAATTGGGAGAATTCATCAAATCTCCAAAATCAACTTTTATAACCTATACCCTTAAGTTTATTGGAAAGTTCGAGGAAAAGAATGTAGGTAAGGTAATTTCTAGATTGCGAGACGATTAAATGTTTTTAATACTGGGTGAAATAAAAATGTTGAACTATTAAAATTTATCATTTTAATCAATTATTTAACTTAGTAGCAAGAGTGTAATTTGCATATCTTTATAGCTATGCTCAATCAATTATATTACGAGGTCAAACAACTATTTCTTTAATAAATCTTATTCTCAAAAAGGTGTAAGATGAGGCACTTCAGTTTAAAAATTTTTTCAAGAAACTTAATTACATACAATGCTTTAATTGGTTTAATTGTCTGGGGCTGTGCTCCGACTAAAAACTACAATCAGCATGAAGAGATAATAAGAGTCGATAATAGTGCCGCTCACGTTCAAGATAATTTAGCTAAAGATATACTTAATATTCAAAATTATGGTCTTGATGACCATTCATATATCAGTCTAAAACCAACCGATATATTTACAACAACGAACCCTAAGGATTCATTGGATTTTAAAAAAACCGTTAGAGAAAAAGAGAAGAATGCGATATCGTCTAATTTGCCCAACAATAGCCCAGTAGCCAATAGAATAGTTCAAAATTATCTCAATAGCCCAATTAAAGAGCCAGGCGGTCATTGTCTTTCGGTAAGTAAAAATCGTTTTGAAAACGCGTACAAAGAAGTGCACGGTCATTTACCTTATCAAGACCTACCCGACAGCATGGCCACTGCTACATACACTTCTAAACAGGTATTTAATTTGCTTTATGTTACTGCTTCAAAACCAAATGAAAGCTGGCAATCTCTACCTGAAGCATATAGGGGCAAAGGTAATGCCGGTGCTATTACTTACGCCGGTATGGGAACATTGGTCGATTCAACAGGTATTTGGAATGGAAAATTAAAACCTGGCGCACTCATGCAAGTTTGGCGCTACAGAGAAGATTATAAAGAGGTTGTAAAGGGTACCGACGTTAAAAAACTAGATCCATACGGACATTCATTTATTTTCATAAGCTATGTATTTGATGAGAAAGGTGTGATTAGCGGACTTAGAATTGCAGATCAAGGTTTTCAGAGTTATAGACCACTTGTGCCTAGAGATTATGATGTATGGTGGGCTGTAAATTTAAGTGTCTAATTCTCTCTTAAAAGCTTGATAAAACTTTAACTTTTTATATGTAATTTACTCATAATTAACACGTTCTAATAATAACGCCTTATACTTAAATCTACACTAACCTATGCTTCTTTTTTCACTTCTACTTTCTTTAGGCTTTTCGAATGAGATACCACCTAATGATGACAAGGTGAAGGATAGTTATATCACTACTCAAATATTTTCGTCAGTAAAAAAATCTAAGAATTTTGGTGAAGAAATATGTTTACTTAATACTTCATCAGATTCTATTGTTGCCTCTTATGCCAGTACTAAAGAAAATACCGATCAACTTCGTTTGCGATTAAAAGAAGACCTTAGGTTAGGTACTATTTCTTTAGACCATATTAAAACAGCTTTTGCCAATCAATTAGTAGATAAAATAATACCTCATTGGTATGGTACTCCTTGGAGTTTTGGCGGACATACAGCTACGCCTAATGAAGGTAAAATTGCATGTGGTTATTTTATTTCTACTACACTGCGAGATATGGGTGTAAATATTAATCGATATAAATTGGCTCAAAAATCACCTATTGACGAGGCTAAAATGATTAGTTGTGGCGCGGTAATAAGCCAAGTGCAACAAGAAACTCATGAAAAGGCGTTTGAAGAAATAGATGCATTAACCCAAGAGGGACTTTATTTTATAGGTTTTGATGAGGGACATGTGGGTTACCTGCTAAAACGTAATGGAGAGTTATTTCTAATACATTCCAACTACCTCAATCCTGTATCAGTTTGTATGGAAACTTTAAAAGAATCAAGAGTATTTAAACGTTTTACAATATTTCATCTTGTAGCGATTTCCCATAACGATGGTTTGTTACAACGTTGGTTAGACAATGGCACAGTAATTTAAAGGATAATACAGCACTTGCTAAAATACGGATCCATGTTGTTCAATTCAAAAACATATTAAGTATCCACATTTTAAGCTAATCCGTACTATAGTTTTACATAGTAGATTAGCAACTACATGTATTTAGCTACATATCATAATAATACTTTTGTTTAATTAAATACGAAAATAATTAAACATTCTGTATCTTTACAGTATAATCTATTACTAGATACATACTTCACTAATACATAAAAAATATGTTCGGACTATTTAAAAAAAAATCAGAAAAAGAAAAATTGCGAAGTCAATATGAAAAATTATTGAAAGAAGCTCATAGCTTATCGACCACAAACAGAAAAATGAGTGATCAAAAAGCTTTTGAAGCTGATGAAATAATGAAAAAGATTGAAAAGCTTCCTTAATTTTACGTTTTCAAATTAGGAATAGCAATAAAGCGTAGGACGAAAATATGGATAAGCAGGATTATAAAATACATATTGTTGGTGCCGGTGTTAGCGGATTGATAGCTGCAACTGTTTTAGAACAAAACGGATTTTCTCCCATAATTCTTGAAGCAACTGAAAGAGCAGGAGGTAGGGTAAAAACGGATATTATAAACGGTTATCAATTAGACCAAGGGTTTCAAGTGCTACTTACGGCTTATCCTGCCGCTCAAAAATATCTCAATTTCAAATCTTTAGAACTACAACGATTTTTACCTGGCGCGGCAATTTTCAAGAATAAAAAACAGCACATTATAGGCGACCCGCTAAGAGATATAAGCCTTATATTCTCAACGCTTTTCGCAAATATCGGAACAGTTTCCGACAAACTGAAAATTTTACAATTAAACACAAAACTTAAAAATAAATCCCTTTCAGAGATTTTTGCCACCAAAGAGCAATCCACCCTTGCTTATTTGAAGAATTTTGGCTTTTCAGCTGATATGATAAGGGACTTTTTTAAGCCTTTCTTCGGTGGAATTTTTCTTGAAGACCAGCTAGAAACATCAAGTAGAATGTTCGAGTTTGTTTATAAAATGTTCGGCGAAGGTGATGCGGCAGTACCAAAAGGAGGGATGGAAGAAATTCCCAAGCAATTAGTCCGTCAGTTACAAAACACTTCTATACAATACAATACCGCCGTAACTTCAATTAACGAAAAAGAAATACTGCTTGCCAACGGAACTAAATTGGAAAGCGATTTTACGATTGTTGCTACGGAACCTAGTCAATTAATCAGAAATCTAAAGAATCAAGCTACGGAATGGCGCAGTTGCGATACCTTATATTTTGAAACCGATAACAGAAAAATCAATAAAAAATTAATCGGTCTTCTTCCAGAAACCAATTCGTTAATCAATAACATTTTTTACCTTACAAGTCTTGAAACCAAGTTAAGCGGCGCTAAGGAGTTGCTTTCGGTAACGGTAGTGAATAATCAGCGTTTATCTGGAAAAGCCCTTGTTGAACAAATACAAAAGGAGCTAAAAGAATTTTGTGGTATTTCTGGTACATTAATAAAACACTACAGCTTACATAAGTCACTACCTAAATTGAGCCAACTGCAATACGAAGTACCGCCTTCTGAAACACGCTTGACCGAAACCATTTATTTAGCCGGGGATCTACAGCTAAACGGCTCTTTAAATGCCGCAATGCTATCTGGCGAAAATGCTGCACTAGGAGTGCTGGAAAACTTAGAAGGTTTGTTTAAATAGTGATTTTCAAACTTATAGTTTTTAATCTGTTTAATTCAACGTCGCCCTAAATTCCTTTGGTGAATGCCCTACTTTTTGTTTGAACAAACGGCTAAAATGTTGTGGATATTTAAAGCCGAGTTCATAGGCAATTTCACTTACTGATTTGTTAGGGTCGAATACTTTTTCCTTAGCTACATCTATCAATTTAGCTTGAATATATTCTTGGGCAGATTTACCGGTTTCCTTTTTAACCAAGTCCCCAAAATAATTGGATGATAAATGCAACTCATCCGCAAAATAAGCTACCGAAGGTAAACCATTAATCTT
Source organism: Maribacter caenipelagi (assembly GCF_004364175.1). Taxonomy (GTDB): domain Bacteria; phylum Bacteroidota; class Bacteroidia; order Flavobacteriales; family Flavobacteriaceae; genus Maribacter; species Maribacter caenipelagi. The sequence continues at coordinate 164,685 of NZ_SNZW01000014.1, forward strand.
TGGCTTATCCGATGAAAAATATTGAGAAAGTAGATGATCAAACTTCTCTAAAGCACCTTTATTCACCACTTCACGTGTAATGAATTGCCTGTCATAAAAACGAAGGCAGTAATCTAAAAATAGTTCAATATTCGTCACGATCAGCTTCTTGCTATGTTTATCAATTGACTGTTCCAATTCAAACTGAATTTTTTCCAATAAACTTAAAATGAGTTTTCGCTCTTTTGCGGATAAATGCAAAGCTTCATTACTTGAATAGGCAAAGAAATTAAATTCGTGAATCTTATTTGCCAAACTTGTACCCAGCAATAGGTCTGGGTGAAAAAGCAAAGCATAGCCTTTGGGTACAAAACCCGGTTCATAGCCGCCAAGTTCAATAGTCTGGTTGGGCGCCATAAAAACCAAGGTACCTTCGTCATAGTCATATGAGTTACCGCCATACTTAAGTTTACAACCCACTGCATCTTTCAAAAAAATAGCATAACAGCTGTAATGAAATCCGTCGTACGATTTATTGGTATATCCGGATTGGTTTACCTTTTTAAAATCGACAATACCTACCAAAGGATGCAGAACTTCGTAATTTCTTAATTTAAAGTAGTCTGCAATAGTTTTAATTTCTAAAATATTCTTCACGACTCATTGTATTTAAAATAAAGATAACCTATTGCCGGTCACATCATCAAGCTACATAGGTATTATCTGTAATTTTGGTATAAACATCCGTTATTTGGGTAGTATACTACCCTTTTTCTTAGTCTAATTTTGACATTATAATCACATAGAATGAAAAAGATAGTAACTTTAATGTTATTGCTGTTATTCAGTACCGCTAATGCACAGGAAAATGCAAAAGATGAAAACTATAGGTTTTTAGATGATTTTAGAGGAAGTGCTAGCATCACCCATAATGGCGTTTCATTGGTTCCTTCTTTTTCCTTGGGTGATCCCGCTTTGCTGTTCGATTTAAAATTTACCAAAAAGAAGTTAAGTTTTGAGCCGGACATGCGTTTTTCTCTAGATGCTAAACCGTGGACTATGCTCTTTTGGTTTCGCTATAAGGCGATTGAAAAAGAAAAGTTTTCACTGAGGGTAGGGGCGCATCCCGGGCTGAATTTTAGAACCGTAAATGTAATTAGAAACGGCAATACCGAAGAACTTTTAGAATCTAGAAGGTATTTAGGTGCCGAAGTGGTACCCAGTTTTAAATTATCAAAGCATACGAGTATTGGTATGTATTATCTATATGGTCGCGGCTTTGATGCTGGGGTAAAAGAAACTAATTTTTTGGTGCTCAATGCTGCCTTTAGTCAAATTCCCATTTCAGAATCGTTTTTTATCAATTTTACACCACAAGTTTACTATCTTACCTCTGACGATTTAACTGGATATTATACCTCAGCGTTCTTGACCATTGGTAAAAAGCAATGTCCATTTTCGTTGACAGGTGTTATAAATAAAGGCATAAGCACCCAAATATTGCCCGATGATGATTTCACTTGGAGCGTACTATTGAACTATAGCTTTCCAACAAAAAGAAAGATTTAAAAAAAAAGGTGTAACCCTTATCAAAATGACTACATAAACAAAGTGATACATGAAGCTAAAATATACATTTGTACTTGCAAGCATACTTTTATGTATTGGCTGTAATGAACAAAACAAGCAGATCGCAAATACACCTGTTGAGTCGAATGAGATTATTTCTATTCAAAAACAAGGGACTTTTGCCGTTGGTGGTTCGGTTAAGCAAAGCCCTGGAACTTTCGACCCTATTGCCCATGGTGCTTTTAATCCTTCAAATCAAAGTACCGAAGGACAGACCTTACATGGTGACCACGCATCGATATTTTATCAAATTCCTACAGAACCGCGTAAGCTTCCGCTAGTGTTTTGGCACGGCTACGGTCAGTCCATGCGAACTTGGCAAAGCACTCCAGATGGCAGGGAAGGGTTTCAAAGTATATTCCTTAAAAAAAGGTATCCTGTCTATTTATTAGATCAACCCAGAAGGGGTTTGGCAGGACAAAGCTTAGAACCAAAAACATTGGAAGCTAAAACTGAAGACCAACTGTGGTTCGGCATATTCAGAATGGGCGAGGGTACACGTTTTTATCCGAATGTTCAGTTTTCTAAGGACCATGAAGCTTTAAATCAATTCTTCCGTCGTAGTACTCCAGATACGGGACCTTTAAACATCAATCTTAATGTTGACGCCGTTTCTCAATTATTCGGAAAAATTGGCGACGGAATCCTTGTTACCCATTCCCATAGTGGGGGACAAGGTTGGAGTGCCGCTCTAAAGACCGATCGTATAAAAGCTATAGTAGCGTACGAACCTGGTAGTAATTTTGTATTTCCAGAAGAAGACATTCCTGAGCCTATTTCTTATGTGGGCGGAATATTACGTGCTAAAGGTGTTGCTATGGAAGAGTTTCAAAAACTGACCAAGATTCCTATTGTAATTTATTATGGGGATTATATACCTGAAACTGAAGTTGAAAACCCTGGTCAAGAACAATGGCGTGCCGCCCTTTCCATGGCACGTAAATGGACAAAAACCGTAAACGACGCTGGTGGTGACGTTACTTTAGTAGTGTTACCGGAAATAGGAATCAAGGGAAATACACACTTTCCCATGTCCGATTTAAACAATCAAGAAATTGCCGATGTGATGTACAATTGGCTAGAAGAAAAGAAATTAAATTAAAAATAAAAGAAATGAAAAATCTATTTACAACAGTACTGTTTATGCTTCCTATTTGCATTTTTGCCCAAAATACGGACTACAAAGTGTCTTCATACAAAGACGAGGGCTTTAAGGCACCAAATACGCATTATATTGGCGAAGCTTGGTTGAACGGTGTATTACAGGCAGATGATGAAACCGACTTTAATATTACCAAAGCCACTTTTAAGGCAAATTCTACGTTGGACTGGCATAAACATTCAACATCTCAAGTTCTTATTTACGTAGACGGTGAAGGCTATTATCAAGAAAGAGGAAAAGCCCCAGTGATACTTAAAGCAGGCGATGTCATTAAATGTGATAAAGAAACAGAGCATTGGCACGCTTCAACAAAAGACAGCGATGTTACATATTTAGCGATTTATGGAGGAGGGCAACCTACTACATGGACCGAAGTGGTAACACAAGAATATTATGATAGTGTTGCCGATCAACTGAAGGACTAATTCATTAATAATGAAATTAAAGTTATCATGCATTTAAAAAGTATTCTTAGCACGGCGACAGTTTTGGTTTGGGTGGTAGTATTGATTAGTTGTAAATCTACAGCGCAACAAGGAACATCAGATAATGCTTTATCCGATCAGGAGAAAAGTATAATCAAAATTGCAAGTCACACTGCCCAAGGTAATTTATCTCAGCTCAAAGATGTTCTCCATGAAGGATTAGATCATAAGCTCACCGTAAATGAAGCTAAAGAGGTGTTGGTTCACTTGTACGCCTATGCAGGGTTCCCAAGAAGTATACGCGGTTTGCAAACACTTTTAGAAGTGCTGGAAGAAAGAACAGCTAAAGGTATACAAGATGAGTGGGGACCAAAAGCCACAACTATTGACGATTCCAGCAGTAAATATGAACGAGGAAAGGCTATTTTGGAAGAATTGGTTGGACGACCGTTGGATGGAAAACCAGCGTATCAAAAATTTTCACCTGAAATGGACAAATTTCTTAAAGAGCATTTATTTGCGGATATTTTTGAGCGCGATGTACTTACCTATAAACAACGTGAATTGGTGACCATTTCCGTCATTGCAAGTTTGGGAAGTTTAGAGCCTATGCTAAGAAGCCACTTAAACCTATCATTGAACGTGGGCTGGCAAGCCGAACAATTAAAAGAGTTTACCGAAACCTTAGTGGTTACCACAACTGAAGATAATGTTCTTGCAACAAAAACAATTCTAAAAGAAGTATTGAAAAGTAGAACCGAATAAAACAGCCATGAAAAATTCCGGATACCTTACTATTGCCATGTTACTGATATTTTTGTCCGCCTGCAACACGCCAAAAGAAAGTAAAAAAGAAGCTGAACTTTTTGAAAGAGGGACTAAAATAGAAAATTCGAATTTTACAGGTACCGCGTGGTTAAATATGTTGGCAGCGCCGGACAGTTTAAATACCATGTATGCCGGTTTGGTTACTTTTGAACCCGCTGCACGTACCAATTGGCATTCACATCCGGCAGGGCAAATACTAATCGTAACCCAAGGTGAAGGTTATTATCAGGAGGAAGGAAAACCCAAACGTATATTACGCATAGGAGAGACGGTAAAGTGTTTACCGAATATAAAACACTGGCATGGTGCCGCTGCAAATTCCCAGTTTGCACATATTGCCATATCTGACCGTCATCAAGGTGCTGCGGAATGGTTTCAACCCGTTACGGATGATGAATATCATAAATAACGTAAGCTGTCTATTCCCAATTATTAGCCCAATCTTTCCAAACCACATCAAGTCCTTGCGATTTTAGCATAGCGGTGATTTCTTCTGTTGGTCTTTCATCAGATATTTCAAACTGTTCTAAAGATTCAGGTGCAACTGAATACCCACCGGGATTGGTTTTGGACTCCGCACTTATTGAGGTTATTCCTAAATTGACAATGTTATTTCTAAAGATTTCGCTTTCACGGGTAGAAATGGATAGTTCTACATCTTCATCTAATAACCTAAATGCACAGATTAGTTGCACCAGATCAGGATCGGTCATTTCTACCTTCGGTTCCAATCCAACGGAATGTGGTCGTAATCTTGGAAAAGAAACGGAATATTTCGTCTTCCAATAAGTCTTCTGTAAATACTTTAAGTGCAAGGCTGTAAAAAAGCTATCGGCTCGCCAATCTTCCAACCCAAATAAAGCTCCTAAACCAATTTTATGAATGCCTGCTTTACCTAATCGATCGGGAGTATCCAGTCTAAAATCAAAATTGGATTTTTTGCCCTTCGGATGGTGTTTTTTATACTCATCTCTATGATAAGTTTCTTGATAAACCAAAACTGCATAGAGTCCGCTCTCTATCAATTGCTCATATTCATCTTGCAACAATGGTTGTACCTCTATGGTGATATTAGCAAACTGCGAACGAATCAATTGTAAGGCATTATCTATATAATCAACGCCAACTGTTCTATTTGCCTCCCCAGTTACTAATAAAATATGATCATAACCTTTAGATTTTATATAAGCTACTTCCTTTAAGATTTCGTCATCCGTTAGGGTTCTTCTTGGAATTTTGTTCGTCATGCTAAAGCCGCAATAGGTACAAATATTCTGGCACTCATTGCTCAAGTACATGGGCGAATACATTTGTATGGTATTGCCAAATCTCTTTTTTGTCAATTGACGGCTTAACTGTGCCATTTGCTCCAAATACGGTGTGGCGGCAGGTGATATCAATGCTTTAAAATCCTCTAAGTCTCTTTTCGTATTGCCCAAAGCCCGCAATACATCGTGCTCCGTTTTAGAGAAAATGCTCTCTATGGTTTGGTCCCAATTATAGGTATCGAAAATGTCTTTAAAACTGCCCATATTACTTTAATTCAAAAAACTGGTTAACGGACTACTGGCTTCCGCTTTTTTGTGGACTACCGGCGCCAACTTTGCTTCATACGCTAATCTTCCCGCGGCTACCGCCATTTTAAACGCTTTGCCCATTTCAACGGGATTCTGGGAAACAGCTATCGCCGTATTTACCAACACAGCATCTGCACCTAATTCCATCGCATAGGCAGCATGTGATGGCGCACCAATACCGGCATCTACAATTACGGGCACATTGCTTTGGTCAATGATAATCTCTAAAAACTCTTGCGTTTTTAAGCCTTTGTTACTTCCTATAGGAGCACCTAATGGCATTACACATTGTGTTCCCACTTCTTCGAGACGTTTACATAAAACGGGATCGGCATGTATATAGGGCATAACAACAAATCCTAATTTTACAAGTTCCTCAGCCGCTTTAAGTGTTTCAATAGGGTCGGGGAGTAGGTATTTTGGATCCGGATGAATTTCCAATTTCACCCAGTTGGTCTCTAAAGCCTCACGAGATAACTGCGCTGCAAATACCGCTTCTTTTGCCGTTCGCACTCCCGATGTATTGGGCAACAAATTGATATGCGCATGGTCTAAATGCCGTAAAATATCATCTTGACTATCTTCAACATCTACCCGTTTTAATGCCACTGTTACCAACTCGCTCTCAGAAGCCAATATAGCTTCTTTCATTACGATAGATGAACTGAATTTTCCCGTTCCCGTAAACAATCTGGAGTTAAACTTTTTGTCCGCTATCTGAAACATATTATTTTCTTTTTTCTTCGGATATCCAACGCTGCTCGTCAAGTGGACCTCCATTAATCAATTTTTTAAATTCTGATATTGTATTGAAATTCCTTGTTATTTCACCCGATACGGCAATACCATGAACACCGGTTTTCATTATTTCTGTAACATCGTCCATAACAATGCCACCTATGGCAATTACAGGTATTTCTGCTTTCAGTTCTTCCAATATGCTCAAGTAACCGTTTAAGCCCAAAACAGGACTCAAATTTTCTTTGGTCTCCGTAAATCGAAAAGGACCCAGACCTATATAATCCACTTTCTTATCGATTAAAGTTTCACAATCTTCGAGGGTATTGGCAGTGCCACCTATAATCTGCCAAGAAGAAAGTTCTTTTCTAGCTACAGTGGGGCACGTATCTGTTTTACCCAAATGAACACCATCGGCTTTTACCGCTGCAGCAATCTTATAAAAATCGTTGATTATCAATCTAGTTTGATATTTCTCAGTGATTTCCCTTGCTTTTTTTGCCGTTTCCCATACCACCTTACCAGGTAACTTTTTAAGGCGTAGTTGTACCAATTCCGCTCCGGCCGTACAGGCTTTTTGTATATGATATAAATGCTCTTCTGGTGTTTTCCCCTGTGATATATAATGTAATGTTGGAATCATATAATTTCTTTAACTTAAATGTCTTTTGTTGTATTTCTTAGCGATGTTTTTCGCTGTTCGTTCCATGATCGTTCATATTGTTTCTGTATTTCCAAAAAGCTTTTTATCGGATTTTCCATATTCCAAATTCCGCCTAAAATGCCAATACCCTTAAAACCTAATTGCAAGGTTTCCGGTATGGTCTTATCGGTAATACCGCCCATACCCACTATGAATTTGTCAATAGCGTTGACGTCGAAACCTTTCCCTTCATATCCTTTTTTAGAGATAGATGAAAATACAGGACTCAGCAAATGGTAATCAAATTCGAACTCGCATGCTTCCAATACTTTTGGATTGTGAAAAGAGGAGCTTATGGTTTTACCATACATATCGAACTTTTTAAAATACTGCCCAGGGTTATCAATATGATCTATTCGCTTTTGCTCTTGAAAATGCAATCCTTTTAGATTGTAACTATTTATCAGTGTATGATGTAAGTGCACCACAATTCTATCATGGTATTTTTTATCGATACCATCTAAGTAATCACAATGTTCTTGATAGTCTTTAAATGGTTTCCTCAAATGATAATACTCCAAGCCCTCTTGAAACAGCTCATGTAAAATAGCTATCTCATTGGGTATATCTTTTTCCGGTGCTATTACTACAATCATTTGTTTTGGTTTGTACGGTTAGCAGTTCTATTTTCTTTAACCTCCTTGTGTAGCCCTAATAATCAGTACCTCATCATTTTCGGTTAACGTTTTATTTCCCCATGTTGCTTTAGAGACGATGTTTTCATTTACGGCAACTGCTATACCGTTCACAGAAATGTCCAGTTCTTTAATGATTTCCTCTAGCGTAGTAGTTTCTGCTATTTTCTTAGGGGCGTCGTTTACTTTTATGTGTATCATCTGCTTCATTAATTGATCAAAAATGCAAAACGCAACATTGATATGGGTTTCGGTGTAAACAGAAAGAATTGATCTAATGGATTGAAAAACGGAAAGTTCAGGGGGGTGATCCTGTTAACTTTTCCCTACGTTGATCTTAATCAAATCAGGTTCTAAGGATATTTCTCAAACTATGAAATAGCTACTCCTAAAGTTTACATCGCTAAATTAATAATTTGACGTGAGATATGATTCTGAAAGTAGTATTGATTGATTATTTTATTTTCTGTCGTCCACATTGAACAAAGTCTAAGAACAAGACCTATCCTGATAAGATTATTGAATAGGGTAGTGTGATCCACATAAAATACTTCATTCTAATTCTACAAACTTTCATATATTAGCGTAAAATATACGCATTGTATGCAACAATCGATCAAGCTTTCTGTAGACGCCGTAGTTTTTGGGTATGAATCTGAAACCATATCCGTGTTACTCATCAGGAGAAAATATGACCCTTTTAAAGGAAAATGGGCAATACCCGGCGGATTCGTTTTAGACTCAGAGTCGTTGGAAGAAGCAGTAGAGAGGGAGCTAAAGGAAGAAACAGGTATTAAAATTAATTACTTAGAACAACTATATACCTTTGGGAATCCAGAAAGAGACCCTAGAAATAGAGTAGTATCCGTTGCATATTTCGGATTAATAAAACCAAGTGCTTTTAAACTTGCTGCTTCTACCGATGCAGAAGAGGCGCAATGGTTTACCATTAACAAACTCCCAGAACTTTCTTTTGACCATGCCGAAATTCTAAAACTTGCCATTACTAGATTACAGGCAAAAATCACGTATGAACCTATCGGCTTTGAATTATTGGACACCAAATTTCCGTTTTCTGATTTAGAAAAATTGTATGCTGCTGTTTTAGGGAGGGAGATCGACAGGCGTAACTTTCGAAAAAAAATGCTGGGTTTAAATGTTTTGGATGAATTAGATGAAAAAGTTTCTAAAGGTTCTGGCAGACCTGCAAACCTCTTTATGTTTAATAAAAACAGGTACTTCAAGCTAAAAAAAGAGGGTATCATCTTCGAAATTTAAAGTTCTAATTTATAGTTTGTGTAAAATAAACACAAATAATTCTTTATATACTCAAATTATATTTTATATTTGCGTTATAATTACGCAAATTGATTTATATGATGTATACACCTAACGACATACTACCAATAAATAAACGTAACCAACGTTCTATTTTTCTAGCAGGTAGTATGGATCCTAAACAAGAGGGGAGTTGGAGAACAAAAGCTATTGCCGAGTTTAGAGCAATGGACATCTTTGACCCAACAAACATGAATCATGATAATCTAAATAGTGAACAAATGAAGCATCATGTAACTTGGGAGTTAGATGCCTTAGAACTATCGGATATAATTTTACTTAATTTTCTGCCCAATGCGCAATCACCTATTTCTTTAGTAGAACTGGGTATGTATGTAACCTCTAACAAGCTCATTGTTATTTGTCCGAAAGAATTTTACAAAAGTGGTTATATACATACTTTATGCGAAAAGTATAACACTCCAATATTTAATAACATCACAGAAGCGAAAACACTGTTGATAAACAGCCTATAAATTAAAGATTATGAACGGATTACTACTAACAGACGGATATAAAACAGGACACCACCAACAATACCCAAAGGGAACAGAAGAAGTTTATTCTAACTGGACCCCAAGGAGTAATAAATATGCACCAAAAGGATGCGACAAAGTAGTTTCTTTTGGGCAGCAATATGTTTTTCAATGGTTGCATGATTACTTTCAGGACAACTTCTTTTCTAAGCCAAAAGCTCAGGTTTGTAATGAATTGAAAGAAGAGTTATCACTTTATTTAGGTACAGATTATGATGTTACTCATTATGAAGAATTGCATGACCTTCAATACTTGCCTATTAAAGTAAAATCAATAGTAGAAGGGGTAGAAGTTCCTATTAGAGCACCTATGGTAACCGTAGTAAACACAGATAAAAAATTCTACTGGATTACTAATTTCTTAGAAACCATTTTATCTACCATGCTATGGCAACCTATGACATCGGCTTCTATTGCTTTATGTTACAAAAGAATTTTTAAAAAATGGACCTTACAGACCGATAAGGAAAATTTGGCTTTTATCGATTTTCAAGGGCACGATTTCTCCATGAGAGGTATGGGTGGTTTGCAAAGTGCCATTTCATCGGGTATGGGGCATGCATCTGTATTCTTAGGTTCAGATACTTTACCTGTTATCAGTAGCCTACGTAACTATTACAAGGCTGAAGGTTTTGTAGTTGGTTCTGTAAATGCTACAGAACACTCGGTTATGTGTGCCGGCACTAAAGATGATGAAATAGGTACGTTTAGAGCTTTAATGGATACATACCCAACGGGAATTTTATCTGTAGTTAGCGATACTTGGGATTTATGGAAAGTACTGACAGATTACCTTCCTAAACTTAAAGAAGAGGTATTATCAAGAGATGGTAAATTAGTGATCAGACCAGATAGCGGAGATCCTGTTGATATCATTTGTGGCGAGTCTCGTGAGCTTGGTAGTAACACGCCTAAAGATAAAGGGGTAGTGGAGCTACTTTGGGATATTTTTGGAGGTACCGTAAACGAACAGGGGTACAAAGTATTGGATAGTCACATAGGTGCTATTTATGGTGACAGTATAACCACAGAAAGGGCAGAGGCTATATGTCAACGCTTAAGCGATAAAGGCTTTGCTACTACTAACGTGGTGCTTGGCATTGGTTCATTTACCTATCAGTTCAATACAAGAGATACTTTTGGTTTTGCTATGAAAGCAACTTCTGTAGTGGTAAATGGTGAACGAAGAGAAATTTTTAAAGATCCTATTACCGATGACGGAGTTAAAAAATCTGCTAAAGGATTGGTAAAAGTAGAATTACAAAACGGCGAATATGTATTGGTAGACCAAGTGACGCCTAAAGAGGAAAACACGGGCGAGCTACAAGTTATCTACGAAGATGGACAATTTGTGAACCAAGTAAATATACAGGAGATACGAGAACGTATTAATACGAATCTTTAAAAGTAGCTGAATATGATGTGGTTTGAAGAATTGACAGGGTTTGCAGAGTTATCTCCTAAAAATGTACGTGATAATATCATCATTCACGGACAGTATTTGATTTCAAAAATCAATAATAGATCCTATCAATTCGGAAAACTAGATATTTCTTCTTTAGAAGAATTAAGAGAGCAGGATATACCTTTGGACATTTCTGATGAATTAAAGGTCTCAGAACTGGTAGCCGATATTCAAGAGGTACATTGTAACCAAAATAATGCAAATGCTCTTTTTCAAGCCGCCTCTCAATTTAATCTTTTAGAAATGGTCGGTCCTGAGGTTTCGCCTAAAGCGGGAGTTGGCATTTACGAAAATGACTTTACCCAAGGTCCCGCATGTGCCATAGCTTGTGGTGCAGGTACCATATACAGAAACTATTTTGTGCCTATTGGGGGTCAAATCGGACAAACAGGTGCATATCAGATTGATTGTTTAGATGCTATAGGTAAAGAACTTCATAATCAAGAGCTTCAGCTATGGAGTATGACCAACGGTTATGCGGTATTAAGTCAAAAAGGCTTGCTTGCCATTAATAAACAAATAGGAAGCTTTACAGATACTCAAAGAGAGTATTTAAAAGGTAAATTAAAGGTGGGAATACAATGGAATACTGAAGTAACCCTAACGGATGAAAAACAAATTGTATCTCAAATATATTGCTCTGCATTGCCTGTAGCTTATTCGCATATCGAATCCTATTATTGGGAGAATTTTGCCAGAATTATTTTGGAAGCTACCTATGAAGCCACTTTATACACGGCAATGTTAAATCTTAAAAACAACAAGTCAAATAAGGTATTTTTAACTTTAGTAGGAGGTGGGGCTTTTGGTAATGATTTAGATTGGATATTAGAATCACTGTTTAAAACACTAGAGAAATTCAGAAATACTCCTTTAGATCTGAGTATAGTCAGTTACGGAAGCTCGAATGAGATATTGAAACAAGAAATACATAATTTCAACATTAAGAATTAGAATATGAAATACGAAATTAAAAAATTTAAAGACGGACAAGTAGCCGCTAAAATTACCGAAAGCGGAGATATTCATATTAAAATAAGAGGGAACAGTTATGAAGATTTGTTCAGAGCTGCTGCCATTAAAGAAGCTTGGGATGCTGAAAATTCAACCAACAAAACAGCCACAGCCAAACTGACTATATTTTGCCTTATTGGGCAACGATCAGATAGGCGATTCAATAAAGGAGAGTCGTTCGATTTAAAAATCATTTGCAAGTTTATCAATGACATGAAGTTTGACTCCGTTGCCATCTTACACCCTCATAGTCCTATTTCATTGGCGCTAATACATAATGCCGAGAAAATATCGCATGTGGATTATGTTGAAAAAGCTTTTAACGAAATTGGAAATCCGGTTTTGGTGAGTCCCGATGCCGGTGCGTATAAAACAACCCATGAAATTGCCGAAAAGCTGAATGCCGATTTAGTACCGTCCAATAAAGTACGGGTAGATGGCGCTCCGGTGATTAGTATACAAGGTGATGTAAAGGACAAACAATGCCTTATTGTTGATGATCTAGCCGATGGAGGCAGAACATTCAAATTTTTGGCGGAAGCATTAAAAAAACAAGGTGCCGCAAAGGTTTATTTATATGTTACCCACGCCCAATTCAACTATGGATTTGATGAATTAAAAGAATCGATTGACCATATATATTGCACCAATAGCTACAAAGATATTGATGATGATTTTGTAACGCAGTTCAAGTTAGAGGGCTTGTAAAAAATTGAATACAGTAAATAAAAAATAGCGCATTACCGCGCTATTTTTTATTCATGAAGGTTTTGAATCGCATTGATGCTTCCCACTTTTAATTGCAAAGTTCAAGAGTATGATGAACTATAATGAAGCAAACATTGTTCAATTCATCCTCAATAAATTACAATTCGGTAATCCTCAATTTAATGTTATCTTGATTCCATATAAGTTTGCATCATCAATTACATCAACGGGACAGAAAAATGGAAAATACTAAACCAAAAACCAGTAAGAAAAAACAGATTTTCAGAATCATATTATTTGCTAGTACCTTCATTTCTTTATGGTTTGTACCGTGGATCTTAGTGAAAGCATGGATTTTACCATTACCGAATACGGTACAAGAGCAAGTAGATCAAACCTTAGGATACGGATTTGATGGTGTCATTGTCTACGTTGATGAAGCTGGTAAGCCACCGGCTATCTATACCGCCGGTTACCACGATAGCGCAAAACTAATACCTGCCAAACCAAACGCTTTATTCAAAATTGCAAGTATAAGTAAGTTATATGTTGCTGTTGCTATTACAAGATTAGCCAATGAAAACCGAATATCTTTAGATAAACCGCTTACCGATTATTTTCCTGAGCTTTCGGATAGAGTTGAAAATGCCGGTAAAATTACGTTGAGAATGATGGTACAGCACCGAAGCGGTATTCCCAATTTCACGGATAATCCTGAGTATTGGAAAAACCAACCGAACACCGATGTAGATGTGCTTAAATATGCATTGGATTTACCAGCTAACTTTGAACCCAACAAAGATTATGGCTACTCCAATACCAATTACTTACTACTCTCCCGAATTATAGAAAAAGTTACTGGTGGAAGCCGACAAGATTATTTCAAAAAGGAAATCTTAATACCGCTAGGACTTAACAATACTTACGGATCTATCAACGAAGTAAATATTGAAGATGTTATGAGTGGTTATTATGTAGGAATAGATAAAGATTTTAAAAATGAAGATTACGGTATGATGTTGGCTACCGCAGAAGATGTTGGTAAATTCGTAAGAGCATTGAACGACGGCTCTTTACTCAATGAACAAGAAATGGAAATCTACACCTCACTTTATGAATTTAATCATGGAGGCTTAGCTGCTGGTTACCAATGTTTGGCAGAATACCATAAAGATATTGATGCCGTGATCGTGCAATTTATGAATACGACAGATTTTGAAGGCTATCAATGGAACTTATTAGAAATAACCCATAGCAGAGTGGTTAAAATACTACGTAAAGGAAAATAGCCAAAAATATTATAACTAACTTAAAATTAAATATATAGACATACAATTCTGTAACAAGTATAGTTTTACGTCGTCTTACAGGCAAACCATCAATCAATCAATCAATCAATCAATCAATCAAATCAGTATGAAAGTTTTAGTAGTCGGCGCCAGTGGTGCCACAGGTAGTCAATTGGTAGCGCAACTTCTTTTGAAACAACACTTCGTAAAAGTTGTTGTACGTTCTCCCCATAAGCTACCTGAATCATGGAAGAACAATGATCATCTACAAATTATTGTAGCTAGCATTCTTGACCTAAGCGAAAATGAAATGAGGGTAATAGTAAATGATTGCGATGCAGTAGCATCGTGCCTAGGGCATAATTTAACCTGGAAGGGTATCTATGGTCAACCCAGAAAACTGGTTACCGATGCTACAAAACGCCTATGCAATGCCATAAAATCTAATAAATTAGAACGCACTACAAAGTTTGTTCTAATGAATACGACCGGGAATCGAAATCGTGATTTGGACGAACGTATTTCTTTTGCACAAAAATGTGTCATAGGTCTGCTTCGCTTATTACTTCCTCCTCATGTAGATAATGAAAAGGCGGCAGATTATTTAAGAATACAAATTGGTCAAAACAATAAAGCCATTGAATGGGTAGCTGTTAGACCAGACGGATTAATAAATGAAGACCAGGTTAGCGATTATAAAATTTATCCTTCACCTACACGTAGCGCCATATTTAATGCCGGTAAAGTAAGCCGTATTAATGTTGCCCATTTTATGGCTGATCTCATTAATGACGATAACCTATGGGATAAGTGGAAGGGGCAAATGCCGGTTATCTATAGTTCATCGCAAGACAATTAATTAAATAGCATAATAGTAAGATGGAAAGATTCATAAAACAGTTAGAAAAACAACATTCCGGAAAGAAGGTTCTAGTGCTTTTTCTACTCACCAATATCGTTTATGCGTATATGCTTTTAGTTACCATTCCGGAAACG
Source organism: Maribacter caenipelagi (assembly GCF_004364175.1). Taxonomy (GTDB): domain Bacteria; phylum Bacteroidota; class Bacteroidia; order Flavobacteriales; family Flavobacteriaceae; genus Maribacter; species Maribacter caenipelagi. Next base: position 179,707 of record NZ_SNZW01000014.1, read on the forward strand.
ATGGCCTTCTCGAACGGATTGCAATTATTAGATATGATGCCCGCAGGATATGATTTAGAGTATGTAAACAACCTTTTTCATACACTAGGCCATATCGGCCGCCAAACGTATCTTACCAAACAAATTCCTGTAGATATGATTTACCCATTACTCTTTGGTATTTCTTATGCAGCAGTACTGGCTTATTTCCTCACGAAACTACCCAAACTAAACCCTAATTATTTATATCTGTGTCTATTGCCTATAATTGCCGGTATAGCAGATTATATTGAAAACATTGGTATTGTTACTATGCTGAATGCCTTCCCAACCGTTACAGAGACTTCTGTACATATCACAAGCTTATTTTCAGTTATTAAAAGTAGTGCTACCAGTATTTATTTTTTAGTTTTAATAGTCGTCTTGGTTGTATTGGGTTTTCGAAAGCTGAAATCTAATAGCAAAAATTTTCAGCAATAACAAAACCCCAATGGCTATCAGTAGGAGGGAAGCACTATTTATTACAAACCATATTTAACCCGAAAACGCTAAAAAGAGTAAGTACATTACTGTAATTTTGTAATTCATGCACCCCAAATAATTCAAAAACTTGCTAGAAAAAAGACGACAATTACCCCAAGAACAATTAACGGATGAAGACCATTTCATATACTGTTTAGAAGGGGTTGATGACATAGAAACTGAACAGTTAACCGAGGCACAGCAAAGCTTGGAGCAACTAGTTATGAAATATGGCATTGCAAGTATCTATAAAACTTGTGATACCATCGAAGGATTAGAAGATAGCCTTAATGCACTGGTATTAGATGACCATAATTTTAAGGATTATGAGATTATTTATTTAGTAATGCATGGCGAAGCAAATAGCATCTGTTTAAACGACTACTACTATACGTTACAAGAAATTGCCGAAATTTTTGAAGGTCGCTTAAAAGGAAAGATCCTACATTTTTCCAATGCTAAAATTCTTGATTTAGACGAAGATGAAGCCCAATATTTTCTAGATATTACCAACGCCAAAGCCGTCTCTGGGTACGGTAATGCATATAACGGAGTAAGCAGCGCAAATCTTGACAAAGCGTTCTTTAATTTATTTAAAGAAGATGATGATATGTTTGAGGTCGTAGAAGAGCTACACCAAAGACATTACAATGTCTGTAAATTACTTGATTTTAGGTTGTATTATTAAAACAAAAATGAAATAGGAAGAATAATTACCAAGAGTCTGATTATATTATTTATCAAGATTTCAATGTATACTTCTATTAGACATATCAAACGGTAAAAAATACTCAACACACCAGTCTGCTCGAATTTTAAATTCCGCTTGAAAGTCGTTTTTCCATTTAGATATGGTTAAGCCGCCCAGGTCATCGACCCAATGATTACCCAAGCTCAGCGTAAATTGATTTCAACCGATAAAAGCACAACCAATATTTCTTATGAATGTGGCTTCAACTCTATAAGTCGTTTCAATTTAGCATTTAAGCGAATTAACAATTGTACACCACGCGAGTTTCGAAAAATATTCATCTAATCATAAATTTCCTGTTTATACTAGCACATTTTGAAAGGAATTATTTAATAACTTTTCGCTATTTGATATAACGTCAAATTATGATTCTAATTCTGAATCATAATTTATATTATGTAAAATAGACTTTTTAATACTCCACTATCACTTCGTCTTGCATAAATTTAAAATCATCCAAAGAACAAAGCCTAGAGAACAAAAAAACCGCTCATTTCTGAGCGGTTCTTTGTTTAATAATTAGATTTTATTAGAATGGTTTGTATGAAGCCATTACCAAAAAAAAAGTCCGTCATTGCTGACGGACTTTCTGAAGTTTATTCTATAACTCTAACGTTAACTGCGTTTAAACCTTTTTTTCCTTGGGTTAGTTCGAATTCAACTTCATCGCCTTCGCGAATCTCGTCAACTAATCCTGAAATGTGAACGAAATGATCGCTCGTTGAACCTTCTTCTGTAATAAATCCGAAGCCTTTAGCATCGTTGAAGAATTTTACTGTTCCTGTACTCATAAATGTAATATAATTTGATATTAATAATTACTATATGAGAAGCAACTATGATGCCAAGAATTGAAACTAGTATAATTCTATTCCAAATAAAAACACCATCAAGGTAATCTAACCTGCTTGCTGAATGGCAAAAAGAAAATCAACAAACGCAATAGAACACCCATTTAACAAGGAAACTCAAAAAAATTAGGATCACATAAATAAATGCTTTATTTTAGTATCGTAAAATAACTAGTGTGACGACCAAACCAAATTTTGTTCTTCTTTCTGAAAACAATACCTACTACGTAGAATACCTTATTGGGCATCTTGTTTTAGCGAACAGCATTACAGAAGCCGTTATTTTTGAATCGCAATCTCATGCCATAAAATTTCAAAAATACCTTTACAAAAATTGTAGCGTCCGTTTTTCGGTTAACACCTTTATCGCATAATTGATATACCCTATTATTCATTACAATGGTTAAATGCATCTTAAATAGCTGCATGTTTCTTGAGCAAAAACTATCTTTCCAAAAAAAATATAATGAAATACATTACCTTACTTCTTCTTGTAACTACTATGATTTCTTGTGGTTCTGATGATAAAACAACACCTCTTGAAGCTATTGATTATACCGCTATCAATGAAGAAGAGATAAATGCATATTTAACTGCTAACGAACTCGAGTCGCAAACCACAGCTTCTGGTTTACATTACATTATTGAAAACCAAGGTGACGGTGCAAAACCATCTGCTTCTTCTAATGTTACAGTTGCTTACAGAGGATATTTTTTAAATGGTACCGTTTTTGACCAAAGCACTGACGGACTATCTATTGGTCTTGATCAGGTTATCGCCGGTTGGACAGAAGGTATTCCCCTGTTCAATGAAGGAGGAAATGGCGTATTATTGATTCCTTCTCACTTAGCTTATGGTAGTTTTGATTTTAATGGTATACCTGGTGGTTCTGTGTTGGTTTTTGATATTGAATTGATTTCGGTTAATTAATCGAAAACGCATCGACCGACATCTTTGCTGTTTGTACTTGCGTAACTGCACCAACTTGCTCGGTCCATGCAAAATATAGGGTTTCTTCCACTATTTCCATTTGAGGGAATCCCGATTTTCGTGAATCTGACATTTCGGTAATCAATTGTTCATTGGAAATTGTTCCATCTTTATGTACAACCATCGCCTTGAATAAAGCGATTTTATTATTGGCTTCCATCCAACTTACAACAGCTTGATCTTCATCCATCCATAGCACATCTACACGTCCCATAATTGAACCTTCGGCAACTAAAACCGGATCAGAGAATTCCGCTCCCCCATCTGAAGAAAAAGCGATTTGTACCTTTTGTTTATTCGAGGCTCCTGTAAACCATGCTACCACCAAATTATTACCCAAAGCCTCTACTTTTGGTCCGTTTACCGGACACCCTTTAATCTGCCAATCATCTTCATGTATTACTTTAGGTGCCGTCCACTCCCCTTCTACTTGGCGCACAATACTAATATCGCGAACTTCATCGTCTGATCGGTCTCGATAGATCACAACCGGACCGTTATCTGTTATTGCCCCAGTGGTTTGGCAGCAATCGCAAGTGCTATTATCCAGTTCATATTCTTCTAACAATTCGCCTGTAGTAGATATCACAGCGCCACGTAAGGTCATCGCTCCGCGTTCTCCTGCTTCATTTTCTACGGTATTTCTACCATCTAGCCAATTGACAAAGAAATTGTTAGTATAAGGCACTACACTTACAAAGCCATGTTCGGTCGGCGTACCATCGGTATGCAGATCCAAATCGGCTGTCCAATTCGCTGCACCCTTAGGTTTTACGTTCATTTTTACATCATACGAATATGTACCCTCGGTAGATTTTTTTAAAACGTGAGACCATAAGTTACCATTGTTCTCGGTAATCATAGAGTAATCTGCCCAATTCACAAACCAATCCGTGCCACTCAAAATATGTTGTGCTTCTTGCCATTCGCCATCAATCAATTGGGAAAATCGCATTGTTGCCACGGTATCATTTAGGGTTTCTACCCATGAAAGTAAAGCAACATCTTTATTCGACATCAAATGTGGTAATGCACTTGAAGCGTCTGCAGGAGAAATCATATTCTCGACTACGCTCACCGGTGCTTCCGACTTTATACTTTTAGGTGTTTCTTTGCAACTTAGCATCACGCTACATGCTATTACAAGTAACAAGAAATTAGAATTTAAACCCATTATTGTACCGCTCTAAGTTTTTCAATCATTTCAGGACTATCCCACTTCAATCCGCCATCAAAACGTAATACCTGCTCCCCTACTTCATTATATATAAATGTTGCCGGCAAGGCACTCACATTTTTTTCGGCATACATGCCATTGAATTTTATAAAATCTAACTGAAAACCGCGTGCTTCTTTAAAAGCCATTATCTTCTTTACCGACTGATCAGATGCAAATAGAAATACATAGTTTTCTTTTTCTAGAATAGTTTGTGCTTTCTCCATATCTGGCATTTCTTCGATGCACGGCCTGCACCAGGTAGCCCAATAGCTCAATAACACACGTTTACCCTTGTAATCGCTTAATTCTATGGGATTACCTTTTAAATCTTCATAGGTTGAAGTAGCAACTTTTTCGACAACAGATTCGATGACTACGGGTGTAACTGTCTTGGTTTTTTCTTCTTTACAACCAACAAATACAAGCCCTAAAATCAATATATATACTATTCTTAAATGCATATTCAAATATAATATTAAGTACCATGAAACCGACATTCTTAGACATAAAAAAACCGCCTATTAAGCGGTTTTCTATATACTAACTTACGTCTTATTGAACTTCAACCAATTCTAATTCGAAGGTTAAATCTTCACCAGCTAATGGGTGGTTCGCATCTACAACGATATCATTTTCGTTTACTTCTGCAACACGTAATTGTCTTTCACTACCATCAGCATTTGTTGCCATAAGTGCCATATCTACTTTTGGCTCCATATCTTGTGGTAAATCTGATTTTTGTACAGTTTGAAAAAGCTCTTTTTGCTTTTCACCATAGGCATCTTCTTTAGCGATAACGATAGTCTTCTTATCGTTTGCTTCCATGTCCAACAATCCCTTTTCAAAACCTGGTATCAAACTACCTTGTCCTAATTTTACATCTAAAGGCTCTCTATCTACTGAACTATCAAATATTTGACCATTACTTAATTTACCTGTGTAATGTACTTTTACCTGACTATCTGCTTTTACTTTACTCATGCTATTGATTTCTACTATTTCACTTAATTAAGCCGCAAAGGTATTATTCTCAATAGGGAATAACGAAGATTATGACAAAACCTTCCCATTTTAGCCTCTTGTTAACATAATATTCAAGTATTTATGTGCAAACCATTTGATCTCAACCTACTGAAGCCAAAAATTAGTACCTTAATTGCTATCATTTAAGATGAATCAATAAAACCACCTTATCTAATATTTAGCAAACCATCAACTTTTCAACTTCGCAACATGAAAGCACATTCTCTCTTCATTACAGTTCTTCTAACATTTTTGACCATTCCATTAAACGCGCAACACACGATAGGTATTTTTGATGCAAATACAAATATTGGCGATCCTAAAGTCAAAGGCACAGCAACTTTTAATTCTGATGAGCAAACCTATAGTATTAGCGGAGCTGGCACCAATATGTGGTTCAGCTCAGATGAATTCAATTATGTTTGGACCACTATTCAAGGAGATTTTATATTGCGGACAACGGTGCATTTTGATGGAAAAGGGGCTGATCCTCACCGAAAAGCCGGATGGATAATTAAAAATAATCTCGATGATAACGCTGCCCATGTAAACGCAAGTACACATGGTGACGGATTAACATCATTACAGTATCGTAAAACTGTAGACGGGCTTACAGAAGAAATCAAATCACCTGACAACTCACCAACCATTATTCAGTTAGAGCGCAGAGGGACCACCTATATTATGTCTACGGCTAAATTTGGTGAGGAGCTTACGAGCATACAATTAACGGATATGGATCTGGATAATGAGGTGTATGTAGGTCTATATGTATGTTCTCATAACCCAAAGGTGCTAGAAAGTGCCACTTTTAGTAATGTACGAATCATAAAACCGGTTAAAGATGACTATAAACCATATAGAGATTACATTGGCAGTAATTTAGAATTGATGGATGTAGCGTCTGGTGAGCGAGAGATAATTCATCATTCTTCACACTCTATACAAGCTCCCAATTGGACGGTCGATGGAAAAAAATTGATTTACAATTCTAAAGGTCATTTGTATAATTATGATTTGACAACAAACTTCATTACTCCGCTTAATACCGGTTTTGCAGTAAAAAATAATAATGACCATGTTTTAACTTTTGATGGTAAACTTTTAGGAATTAGCCATCACAACCAAAAAGACAACGGTTCTTCTGCCTTATATTATCTACCTGCCGATGGAAGCTCTAATCCGACAATGGTTACCAAACCAAGTGTAGGCGCCTCATACCTTCACGGATGGTCTCCAAACAACAAGGAGATGTTATTTACAGGAGAAAGAAATGGAGCATATAACATATTTTCCGTCAATGTAAAGTCAGGAAAAGAAGAACAGTTAACGGATTTCGAAACTTTAGATGATGGTGCAGAATATACCAAGAACGGTAAGTTTATCTTTTTCAATTCCGTTCGATCTGGCACTATGCAATTGTATAGAATGAAGGTCAATGGTAAAAAGCAAACGCAATTAACTTTTGATGAATATAATGATTGGTTTCCTCATGTGAGTCCGGATCAAAAATGGATTGTCTTTATTTCATTTCCGAAAGATATCAATCCGAATGAGCATCCTTTCTACAAGCATTGTATGTTACGCATTATGCCCATTAATGGAGGAAAACCAAAAGTTATTGCACATATTTATGGTGGTCAAGGAAGTATTAATGTACCAAGCTGGTCACCAGATAGCAAGAAAATAGCATTTATAACCAATACAGGTAGTTATTAAACAATAAATCAACTTAGGTTATGAAGAACTTTAGTTGTCAATAGTTAAAGAGCTTATAGTTCCACTAAACTGAATAGCATTTCTATTTGCCATATTAACAGAAACGTTACTCGATCGGTTGGGAAAAATATCCATATAAACAGTATACTGATCAGAGGTATCAGAAATCTGAAAACTTATGGTATACTTTTGCTTATTGCTATTGAACTCTTGCGTATAGTTATCTGGTAGTCCGTTAAACTCAATGCCTGTAGCAGAACCATAACCACCACCAAATTGGCGTTCTCCATAATAAGGTAAGTTGGCCGAAACGCTATCTCCAAAAATCTTCAAATAATTATTGTTACCAGTTAGGTCTATTCGTGAAATGTTACTACCAGGCGGTAAAAGACCGCTATTCGCAATTGAATTTAAACTTTGAGTGACGGTGGGGTTGGCAGATGTTGCCGTAAATTCTATTTGTTTTGATGCTACCAAACCGTGTATAGCATGCGAATCGCTAATTGCCGTTTTTGAAGAGGAACAACCTAGCAAAACACTGAATGCAAATATAATGATAAGTGAAGTTCTCATAGGTGCTATTTTTAATCACCTAATAAGCTACGAAATCTATGCCAAAAAATGAAGTTTAATCATCAAACTCTTCTTCTTCAAATTCGGTATTTACTAATACTGACTTTTTAAAGTTGACGTTTCTAGATTCTTTGTATAATGCCTTGATTAATCGATGACGTTTACGGTCAGAAATATCTAGGGTGTCCAACCCTCTAATTTTTTCTTGTAAGGCAGCTCTTTGAAGCATCACTGCTGTTTCATAATTAGGTTCAAATTGAAACATTACCGGACCTTCATCTTCTTCATTCGGTTTTGTAACAGTAGATTCTTTGGATTGTGAGTACAACATAGCTGTACAGAAAAAGGTGCAGCAAATAGCTAGCCGCGTAAAAATTTTCATGTCAAATTCATTAATGTTCTATGTCTAAAATAGTAACATTTTTTTGAAATGATTTATATACATGAATGTTATAGAGAAATAATACCGACTTTTACCAATTACCTAAGAAATAGGTATTTAAACGGGTTGTCTTACATTGACCGGTTTTCTAAATTTTAAGGTATACTCCATAAAATCAAATTCCAGTTCAGACGTTTCCCGAATATGAAAATTGACCATTTTGTATTGCTCAGGTAATACTTCTTTTGTCGACCTTAAGTATTCCAATAATTTCTTATTGGCCTCAGAAAGTTTAGAAATTTTATTTTTTAAAAACACTTTAGTTTCAAACAAAGCGACAGTAGTAGGTTCATATAAATAAGAATCTACTCTAATTTTAAAATGTTGAATAGTGTTTTTACACCGTTCCAATTTTCCTAAACAAGTAGATTTATCCTTTACATTTTCCATACCAGTAGAATTTAAAAATAAAAATGTGGGAATTTTACCTCAAGTTAAAAAAATCATGGCATTTTTGAACTATGTTTGTGTAAGTTTAACTTTACTTTTAAATAAGCTCATTTTAGCTAACGGTATGGAAACAAAACGATTAAACAACCTTAACTCAGAGAACTATAAGTATTAAGATTTTTTTAATTGTAATGCATCATTGAAATGAGTATCTTAAACTAAACTTTTAGCCTATGAATATCAATTTTGAATACGACGATGTAAAAGCTAGCAATCGATTAGAGATAATGGCTGCTGAGAAATTAGAGAAACTATTGGATAAATTCGATTTTATAGTTAGATCCGATGTTTTCTTTAAAAAGGAGAATACCTCTTCCCCCGATTCGGGTATGGTGTGTAACATACGCTTAAGTGCACCAGGTCCTCGCCTGTTTGCGCAGTCGTCTTCTAGTAGTTTTGAAGCTGCAATTGCTTCATCTATAGAAGATTTACAACGACAATTGGAAAAAAGAAAAGCAAAAATGCAGTCTCATTAGACTGCATTTTTTTTATTGTTTTATATTATCATCAGAAACCGTGTGATTGGCAATCACGGTTTGAACCCGCTCAGAAAAAGGGTTCTTCTTCAATTCTTGTAATATACGTTTTCTTTTAGCATCAGATATATCGATAGAATCTAACAACGCTTTCATTCTATATTGATATGTGATACGACTTTGCTTTAACGCAATGCGTTCAGAAGCTGTCAAGACATAATCAGATTCAAACTGATTTAAAAGCATTCGCTGCTTTACTTTAGCCTCTAATTTCAAAGAATCTTGTGCTTGGATTGTTGGTATGCTCAAAATAAAGCATAACAAAAACCCACAAAAAAGGGTTAGATTTTTCATTTTAATAGCTTGTTCTACTTTAAAATTAAAACAAAAAATTAGATATTCTCTTAATTATTAAATTAAAAAGTAGTTCATCGGATAAAAATACTTTTTTATCTATTTTATACAATAAGCCAAAAATTGGCACACAACTATATTGATTTTCAGGGTATCACAAATTTTAAAATCAAATACGCCATTACCCTTTTATTTTAATAATGTTGTCAACCTCTGTTTTTAAACAGGGATGCACGCTAATTTCATATTCCATTTTTTTAGGTTACTATTTTGAGCTAAAACATCCAACTATAAAGGGATAATGATACAAATTTGCATTATAAAAAGAATTCACTAGTAAATTGATTGCCAATTCAACAACATTTCAAAGAATTGAAATAGGTAAAGTCAATTTTTAATACCTTTGCATCTTGAAAAATTCTTTATGATAGTCTGGATTGTCTTTATTGCTTTTGTACTTATATTTCTTGCATTAGATTTAGGTGTTTTTCATAAAGATGAACATGTAATTAAATCTAAAGAAGCAGGAATCTGGACGGCTATTTTTGTATCCGTCGCATTTGCCTTTAGTGGTGTTATCTATTGGTTGTTCAGTGCAGAAATTATTGCCAACCCAACGGGACTAACGCCAAACGATGCCGTTCTAAAATATATTACAGGGTATCTTATTGAGCTTTCACTAAGTGTAGACAACGTTTTTGTAATCGCCGTAATATTCTCATCATTTAAGATACCGCCATTATACCAACACCGCGTTTTGTTTTGGGGTATTCTTGGAGCTATCGTTTTCAGGGCTTTAATGATATTTTTCGGAGTTGCCCTTATCACTAAATTTGAGTGGATTATTTATGTGTTCGGTGTGTTTTTATTGTACACCGCATTTAATATGCTTAAAGGTGATGATGATGACTTTGATCCTCAAAACTCTTTCGTATTTAAACAGATCAAGAAAATATACCCAGTAACCTCTACCATGCACGGTCATGATTTTTTTGTAAAAAGAATGGGACTCAATGCGGCTACTCCCCTATTTGTAGCACTAATTGTTATTGAACTTACCGATATTCTATTCGCTCTAGATAGTATACCTGCAATTTTAGCAATTACAGCAGATCCTTTTATAGTGTTCACCTCTAATATCTTAGCTATCTTAGGACTGCGTTCTATGTATTTTTTAATTTCTAGAATGCTAGAAAAATTTAAGTATATCAATTACAGTTTAGTAGTTATTCTTGCTTTTGTAGGACTAAAAATGTTATTCTCCCATTACATACATTTACCGGAATGGGTTTCTTTAACTGTTATTTCAGTAGCGTTGGTATCGGGAATTTTAGCTTCAATATTAATTAAGGACAAAGAGTAGTTCTTAAGTTGTTATTTTTAGATGTTACTTCTCTGCTAGTTTGGCGTCGATAATCGCCATGGCATCATTGACTGTTTGCATTTGATCCATGTCATCATTTTCAAGGCGAATATCAAAGGCATCTTCTACATCTAATACAATATCTACAAGATTTGCAGAATTGATATTTAAGTTGTTCATGAAGTGACTATCTTGATCAATGTCAGTAACCGCTACGTCTTCGGGAAGATAGATTTTTATTATTTCTTTTAGTTTCTGGTATTTTTCCTCGTTAAGCATATACAAATTCAATTAAAATACCTTTTGGTATTATTATACTTTTTAAATTATTCTTTTGAAATCGCCTTAAATATAACACAAGCATTTACATCTCCGAATCCGAAACTTGCTTTTGCGATTACTTTCGGAGCATGATTTGTTGTTTCCCTCGGAATACAGGAATCAGAAATCAACTTGGAAATCTCAGGATGTATATCGTCACAGTTCATGTTTTTAAAAACAACTTGCTCCTTAAACTGCAATACTGTGGCAACGCTTTCAATGCTACCTGCTGCTGCCAAACAATGACCTACCGAACCCTTAAATGAATTGATATACGGAAAATTATCATACTTTCTACCAAGCGCCATACTCCAGTTTTCAATTTCTAATCCGTCTTTCGTTGTTGCCGTTAAATGACCATTAATAACATCAATGTCCGAAGCTTCAACACCTGCATTAGTCATTGCATTTCGTATGCAACGTTGCACTGCAATACTATTGGGTGCAGTCATAGAGCCTTCTCCTATTTGTCCGCCGCTATTAATTTCACCTCCAAGTACTTCGGCATAAATATGTGCACCTCGTTTTTGGGCACTTCCTAAGGACTCCAGCACCAATGCTCCTGCACCACTACCAGGAATGAATCCCGCTGCAGTGGCACTCATAGGTCTACTTGCCTTGGTAGGATTGTCATTATACGCTCTAGGTAATATACGCATGGCATCAAAACCGCCCCATACATAGGGACCACTATCACTACAACTACCGGTTAGCATAATTTCGGCTTTACCTTGACGTATACGTTCATATGCCATGATAATTCCCTCAGTACCCGTGGTGCATGCTGCGGAATTTGTGGTTACTTGATTTCCGCAGCCTAATAAACCGCCTAAATAGGCACTTATGCCGCTTGCCATGGTTTGTATTACCGAAGTACTACCAAGTCTACGAACATTACCTTCATCTATTAAATGAATGGCTTCTCTAAATTTATCGACGCCGAGTATACCCGTACCAAAAATAATTCCCCGGTCCCAGCTTGGTTCATCGGTCGTATTCTTTTCTAAACCAGCATCTTTCCATGCATCTACTCCCGCAATTACTCCATATACAATTCCCGTAGCATTTAAGCCTCTGCGCTCTAATGGGGTAAAATAGTTATCGATAAGATTGTCTTTCACCAATGGCTCACCAGCAACCTGACAACCAAAACCTAGCTTCTCAAGATTTGGCTGATGCCGTAGTCCGCTTTTGCCTTCCAGCAAAGCAGATGTAAAATCGGTGAGACCTACGCCATTTGGAGCACATACCCCTAAGCCTGTAATAACTACACGTCTATTCATTTACAACACCTATCATGCCTGCTAAAACCCCTTTACAGACCAATTTATCATCTTTGTTATACATTTTTACTTCACATTTTAGTTTCTGAAATCGAAAGTAGGCAAGCTCAGAAACCACGGTAACGCGTTCACCTGGAAATACAGGCAACAGAAATTCCATTTCAGAGCTGCTCATACCAATGCCTAAATTTTCTAATGCAGTCTTTTGACCTAATAGATAAATACCCAAACAAACCAGACCAATTTGCGCACAGCATTCGGTTAATATCACTCCCGGTGTTACGGGATTATTCTTAAAATGCCCTTTGTAAAAATCTGCATCTGGCGAAAAACGATAACTACCTTCAACGCCTTTGTCATTTACATACTGAATCTCATCAACAAACAGAAATGGCGCTGTATAGGGCAGTTGATTCATTATCCAATTATAAGATTCTTTCATCACCTTTAAATATTACATCAAACTTTCGCCGCCATCAACTTTTATAACGGTTCCCGTAATCCATTTTGCTTCATCCATAGTTAACAAATACACCGCATTTGCTACGTCTTCGGGCAATGTCAGTCTTTTCTGCGGATTTCTCTTCAATGCATTTTCTTTAATCTGCTCATACCCGGGAATCATAGATAACGATTTAGTCATGGTGATACCTGCCTGTATACAATTTGCCTTTACACCAATAGGTGCAAACTCTAACGCAATGCTTCTGGTTAGCGCCTCTAAAGCTACTTTAGCCACTGAAACAGCGCTGTAATTAGGTAATGCCTTTGTATTTCCTTCACTTGTAAATGATATGATGCGAGAATCACCTGCAAACAAACCTGCTTGAACCAAGGCTTTGGTCCAATCATACAAACTTAAGGCCATGGCATCGAAAGTTATTTTAAAATCGGTATCGACCAAGGTTGGTTTACTTTCAGAATACATAGGCTTAAGCGTTCCTTTAGCTACACTATGTATCAATACTTTTATTTGATGCCCTTCTGGTAATTGATTCTGAATATTCGAAATGATATCTGTTCGTTTTTCAGCATTCAAAACATCTACATTCATTGCCATCAATTGATTTCCAAAAGCTCGAATCTCATCGAATCCCTTTTCAATCTCATCCATAGCCGAACGTCGATCTCGGTGCAAAATTAAAATATGATAACCGTGACTAGCCAATTTCTTTGCCGTTGCTAGCCCTAGCCCACTACTTCCTCCTAAAATCAAAGCCCAATAATTACTATTCATAATTGTTATTCGATTGTGTTACCATTCTATTAATACTCGTTGCGCAGAAAAACCGGGACCAAAACTCAATACTAAACCTTGTTCACCTTCTACTATATCTTTTTCTAAAAAACGCTCTAAAACGTATAAAACAGTGGCACTACTCATATTACCGTACAGTCGCAGCACTTCTCTTGTATCATCTATATTCTTACCTAACGCTCCAAAAAGTGATTCTACGGTCTGAACTATTTTTTTTCCTCCGGGATGGAAAATTAAATGATCGACCTTCTCCATATTACTTCCATATTTTTCTAGAAAAGGATGTACAATATCACCAAAGTGATTAGATATCGTTTCGGGTACTGCCGGATCAAGAATCATTTTTAATCCGTGATTGGTTAAATCAAAACCCATCATCTCAGTTGCATCTTTAAAATGATACATTTCTTCCCCTATTATTTTAGGACCGACGGCATCTTGTTCTGACGATAGCAACACACAAGCCGCACCATCTCCAAAAATCGCTGCACTTACCATGTTGGCCATGGAATAATCTTGCAGTTGAAAAGTTGCCGTGGGACTCTCAACAGCAACCAAAGCAATACGCTTGCCTGGATTCGATTTCAGAAAGTTGTGGGCATATATAAGCCCAGATACTCCTGCTGCACAACCCATTTCAGTTACCGGTAGCCTTACCACATCTTGACGCAACCCTAATTCATTAATCAAATAAGCATCTAAAGAAGGTATCATAATACCAGTACAACTTACCGTAATGATATAATCGATTGAGGAAGCATCCCAATTACTTTTATGTAGCGCGTTTCGAAGAACATTAGTCCCCATACGTTTGGCTTCTTCGCTATAAATCTTGTTTTTATCCTCAAAAGAAGTCGTTACAAACACATCTTCGGGCGGCATAATAGAATACCGCTTGTCAACCGCAGCCCCTTCAAAAATCTTAACGACCTTACGTGAAAAACGCTCTTCTTGTCCGCTCAACCAAAATTCAACAAGGGGAATGATATCCTTGGTATCTTTTGAATACGGTGGTAATTCTTTCGTAACACTAACAATTCTTGTATGATTCATAGCTATTCTTGATCTTCAATCTACCTATTTCTTTTGTAAAACCCATACGTATCTAAAAGCCCATTTCCATTTTATATAATGCGATACGTTGTCAACCTGGCTGGCAAAACGCTGTAACTCTTCCTTTTTAAATGCCCTACGTATAGATAACAGTCCGTCTTTCTTAGCAATTTCGGTTCTGATAAAAAACAAACTAAATGCCTTGAACAAATTGTACGCAACAGGACTCCGTTCCAAATCATTTATGACCACACCCAACTTTGCTATTTCTACAAAACGATTTACAAACTCAACTACTCCTTCATCCGTAAAATGATGTAAGGTCAATGTCGTCATTACCACATCAACATTCCATTCAGAAAAATCGGTTTTTAAAATATCAGTATTCAGATAACTAATCTCAGGGTAATCAGTTGAGTATTGCTGTGCTAATTGTAATCCTTGTTTATTAAAATCGACGCCGATCAAATTGAGTTTCATTTTCTTCTTTCTAGCAGCTAATGCCAGCTTTCTCAGCATGGTACCTTCGGCACAACCCATATCTAAAATCGTATACGATTCTTGTTCTTTTCTCGCAATCACCTTAAAAACAGAATCTAAGGTAATACTATACCCACCAAGTAACTTATTTACCCTATTGATATCTTGCAGTATCGTTTCTAGCTCATAAGTTGTACCAGAAAAGGTATCCATAATCTCAACTTCACTACTTCTTTCTGTAAAATCTACCATTACGATATTAATTCTCCATGGGTTTTAGAAATAATAAATTTCAATATTGATTTTGATTTTCCGACGGATTTAATTCCCATCGAAACTAATCTTTTATTCATTAAGACGGATTGTAATTTTCTGCCAAACCACAAACGGGTACTAAAAGCTTTTGACCATGCCTTTTTATAATCGAGCTCCAAGTCACTGCGTTTATAATCTGATTCGTTAACATATTTTGATATTAATTCTGAAGCAATTTTAGCGCTATGAATAGCCATTGCCATTCCATTACCACAAAGTGGATGAATTAACCCAGCAGTATCGCCACACATAAGCATATGATCAACTACATTATCTTTTTCGTCAAAGGCTATTTGGGCAATGGTCATAGGTTGTTCAAAAACAGCAGTTGCATTTGATAAAAAATGTTTTAAAAATGGATTTTTTGCAACTACTGCAGTATTGAAACTCTGAATATCTTTATATTTTTTAAAGCTTTCATAATTAGCGAGGTAACAGAAATTCACCGCTCCGGTTTCCGTTTTTGACAATCCGCCGTAACCACCATTGAAGTTATGCAAAGCCACTATGTCTTCTTGAAAATCTTCAAGTTTGTAATGTGCCTTCACTGCTAACCAAGATTGCTTCTTTTTACTGAACGCCCTTTCTAAGTTTTTGTCTAGTACAGAACGCTTACCGTAAGCTCCAATGGCTATTTTAGAAGAATAGCTATTGGACTTGGTAGAAATAGTGAAAAAATCAGCCTTAAACACCGTTGCAACGACCTTCTCGAAGTAAAAAATGACCCCTAGCTTTTTTGCACGTTCAAATAACAAATTATCTAGAGCGTATCTACTTATACCGAATCCGCCCATGGGTAGATCGGTCTCAATGATAAATCCGTCTTGTGTACTTATTTGAAATTGTGAAATATCTTTTGCCCCTTCAGTCTTTAGGTCAACGCCTAATCTCTTTAAATACGGATCTATTTCTTTAGATACATATTCTCCACATACCTTATGATGCGGATATTGTTGCATTTCAATCACAGCAACATCCAATCCTTCCAAAGCTAAATGAATTGCAGCAGTCAAACCTGCCAATCCACCTCCAATAATAAGTATGCCGTGTTCTTTCACTGCATGGAAGTTACACCAAAAACAAAAAAGCCCTGCAAGTGCAGGGCTTTTATTTTAACTCAATACTAAATATTGTAAATCTTAGTTCGTTTGTGTCTGTGCTTCTTGTTTTAAAGACTCACTTGCAACAATGGCTAACTCTACACGTCTGTTCTTAGCTTTACCGGCTGTAGTTGTATTATCACCTACAGGTTGTGTTTCACCATACCATTTCGTATCAAAACGACTTGCGTCTATACCTTGACTAATTAAATAGTTAGTTACAGATTCTGCTCTTTGCTTTGATAAGTTCAAATTATATTCGTCTGCACCGGCGCTATCGGTATGACCTTCGACTAAAATATTAGATTGCGGATATTCTTTAAAAATACCTACTAGTTTATCTAAAGTAACTGCAGATGTACCTTGAACATTAGATTTGTTTGTATCGAAATATACACCCGCATCTTCATTGAAAGTTACGTTGATACCTTCACCAACACGCTTTACTTCTGCACCAGGTATTTCTTCTTCAATACGTTCTGCTTGACGGTCCATTCTGTTACCGATATAACCACCGGCAGCACCACCTATTGCAGCTCCTAATATGGCTCCAAGAGCCGTATTATTACCACTACCAACATTGTTTCCTAAGATTCCACCGATTACAGCTCCTCCAGAAGCACCGATTACTGCTCCTTTTTGTGTTTTATTTGCGTTTTTTACAGTACTACAGCTCATTACCAAGGCAAGAGCAAGAATGTAACTAGTTCTACGTAATATCATTGTTTTCATATGCTTATTTTAAATTTTTAAGTAGGTTTATTTTTTACTGAATTGGTAAACAACATTTATTGGTGAACCTTCTACCATAACATTAGATTTTAATGTCATAGCCGATTCGGTAAGGTTTTCGATGTTTAATCGATAACCGGCACCTCCTGAAATATCTTGATTTTTTTCGTTTATGAATTTAAATTGTAACTGACTAGTGTAGTTCTCTTCACGTTCAACAACAGACCATCTAATATATCGGTCACCACCAGTACAAAATGTAGATTGATCAATAGTATATCTACCAGTACTATTGTTATCTCTAAAGAACCACTCGCTACCTTCTAAACATATATCTTCTACGTCATTGAATAATACTGCCTTTACATTACCAGTATTACCTTCAAAGGAAACATCATTTAAAGTCCAGGTACCACTTAATAGATTTCGTTTTGCCCTTGCATCTTTAGATACTGAACATGAGGTTACAAAAAGTACGATACTAAAAAGTAAAATTATTTTTTTCATAAGTAAATTATTTAGGTTTGATCTATATACGTTGCTTGTCATTTTTTGGACGGTTAATTAATATTTATTCGACCAAATAACACTGCAAAGATGCTGCTAAATAAGAATACCTCTTACCTCTTTTAACAAATTTCTTAACCGATTTACTTAATATGCGATAAGTTCCTTTAAATCAGATTCAAACCTAGACTTAGCAAGATATTGCTCTTCTAGCTTAGTGTTAAAAGGAATCGGAGTTTCTAAACTACCTACCCTTTTAATGGGACCATCTAAATACTCAAAACAGTTCTCCATAACCATAGCTGAAATATCACTGGCAATTCCTCCAAAAAGGCTGTCTTCCTGTAATATAATTAGCTTACCTGTGCGTACAACAGAATCATAAATCGCTTTGGCATCTAAAGGTTGTAACGTGCGTAGATCCAATAAGTCTGCACGTATGTCTGTATTCTTCGCTAAGGTTTCTAAAGCCCAATGCACGCCGGCACCATAGGTTACAATTGTTATTTGGTCACCTTGCTTTAAAAGACTCGCTTTCCCTAATGGCAATGTGTAATAATCAACAGGCACTTCTTGGTATAAACTTCTATACAGCCCTTTATGTTCAAAAAATAAAACCGGATTAGGGTCTTCTATCGAAGTTGCCAACAAGCCTTTTGCATCATATGGAAATGCTGGATATACTACTTTTAAACCGGGAGTTTTGGTAAACCAAGCTTCATTCGTCTGTGAATGAAACGGACCAGCAGAGACTCCGCCACCACAAGGCATACGAATAACTACATCTGCATTCTCTCCCCATCTATAAAAACTTTTAGCTAAATAATTTACTATAGGGTTAAAGCCACTACTTGCAAAATCTGCAAATTGCATTTCCATAACAGCTTTCATTCCGTTAATGGATAGACCCATTGCTGCAGATACAATTGCCGACTCACATATAGGTGTATTACGTACACGCTCTTTACCAAAATCATTTACAAAACCATCTGTTATCTTAAAAACACCACCATACTCGGCTACATCTTGTCCCATGATAACCAGGTTATCAAATTTCTTCATAGACTGCCTTAATCCTTCAGAAATAGCATCGACTAAACGTATATTGGTAACAAACCTACTTGGTCTTATCTCCTTTAAATCAAATTTTTGATATACCTCATTTAATTCTTTACTTTCATTAGGGGTAATGGCATCTTCGCTGAAAGCTATTCGTAAATGCTCATCGATTTCTGCTTGAATATCTGCTTTATAATTCGCCATACTCTCGTCGGTAAGTAGCTTTTCACTCATTAGATATTTCGTAAAATTTTCTAATGGATCTTTCTCTGCCCAGGTATCTAAAAGTTCTTGTGGTACATATTTTGTTCCGCTGGCTTCTTCGTGTCCACGCATGCGAAAAGTTTTGAATTCTAATAAGACGGGTCTCGGGTTTATTCTCATATCCCTTACCAAATGAGATACTTTAAAATATACTTCAAGAATATTATTTCCATCTATAATATGAGATTCCATTCCGTAACCCACACCCTTATCTGCGATATTCTCACATTTAAATTGCTCGTTAGTTGGTGTCGACAACCCGTAACCATTATTTTCTATACAGAAAAGAACTGGCAAATCCCAAACCGAAGCGACATTTAATGCTTCATGAAAATCACCTTCGCTCGTTGCTCCTTCTCCTGAAAAAACGGCGGTTACCATTTTTTCGTTTTTTAATTTATGGGCTAGTGCGATACCATCTGCCACACCCAATTGCGGACCCAAATGAGATATCATACCTACAATCTTAAAGTCTTGGGTTCCAAAATGAAAACTACGATCACGACCTTGCGTAAATCCGCTTGCCTTTCCCTGCCACTGTGCAAACAATCGATATAACGGTATCTCTCTAGTAGTGAACACTCCTAAGTTTCTATGCATAGGCAGTATATACTCATCACTACTTAACGCAGAAGTAACGCCAATAGAAATTGCCTCTTGACCAATGCCGCTAAACCATTTAGAGATTTTACCTTGTCGTAATAGAATCAACATTTTTTCCTCTATCATACGAGGTTTTAGCATTGATTTATAAAGCTTTAACTTAACGTCTTGAGCTACTTTAAAATCGGTGTAATTCATTGATAAAGGTAATTTTGGCAATTAATATATAAATGTAACAAAAATGTATATAGCAAGTATAGATTACAACAACGCTTATAAATCGACAATAATTATTAATTTTACTTAAAATCTTTAAAATTATGAGCTTAGTACCTAGTGTTGATTTGTCGGATTTTCTTTCGGAAGACCCAAAAAGGAAGCAAAAGTTTATTAATGAAATTGGAAAAGCATTTGAAGAAATAGGATTTGTTGCTTTAAGCGGACATTTTTTGTCTGAAGAATTAGTGGATACATTATATGATGAAATTAAGAAATTCTTTGATTTACCAGAAAATGTAAAAGACAGATACCAGATTGAAGGTATCGGGGGTCAACGTGGCTATACGTCTTTCGGTAAAGAACATGCTAAAGGAAGAAAAGAGGGCGATTTAAAGGAGTTTTGGCATTTCGGACAGTATGTAGAAGATAATGACGAACTGGAAAAAGAATACCCTGCCAATGTCATTGTAAAAGAATTACCTGAATTTAATAGAGTAGGTAAAGAAACCTATAAAATGTTAGAGAAAACAGCGAAGTACGTTTTACGCGCATTGGCTTTACATTTAAACTTAGATGAATTCTATTTTGATAATTATATCAAAAACGGAAATTCAATTTTACGACCTATACATTACCCACCTATAACTTCAGAACCTAAAAATGCGGTACGAGCCGCAGCTCATGGCGATATCAATTTAATTACATTATTAATGGGAGCCCATGGTAAAGGACTTCAGGTTCAAAACCATGATGGCGAATGGGTTGATGCTATTGCAAGACCTGATCAGTTAATGATTAACGTGGGTGATATGCTATCTCGCCTCACCAATAACAAGTTACTATCTACAATACACCAAGTAGTTAATCCTCCTAGAGAATTATGGGGCACATCTAGATATTCAGTTCCGTTCTTTATGCATCCGGTAAGTGAAATGTCTTTGAATTGTTTAGATAACTGTATTGATGATGAACACCCGAAACTATATGCAGACATTACTGCAGGTGAATTTTTACATGAAAGATTAATCGATTTAGGATTAATTAAAAAGTAGCCGACATGGATTTGAAAGACCAATTAAAAAATTTATTCCCAGAGCATCAACCTGAAGAAACTCCCGTTGAAAAAACAGCGGAAAATCCTATCTGGCTTCAAGCCGACCCCATTATTTGCAAATACGAAAAACGAAAAGGCAAACCAATTACAATTCTAGAAGGGTATACTGGTGCCGATGAAGATTTTAAGAAATTAGCCAAAGAATTAAAGACAAAACTAAGTGTTGGTGGTAGTTTTAAGGATGGTAAAATAATTATTCAGGGAGATTACAGAGATAAAATTATGGTAATATTGAAAGACAAAGGCTTCTCTGTTAAACGTGTAGGCGGATAATTAAGTAAAAATCGCTACCTTGAAAGCTAAATTTGTTTTCTGTTAAATTATTTTTTAACGTTGTTATTAGTATTATTTTTATTCTAATCTAACTAAAATCAATCCTGGTATGAGTTCTCTCTTGCACATTACCAATGGAGATGTTTTCACCGAACGTCTTAAAAAATTAAACTTAGATGGCGATGTCATCACTTGGCGCGAAATGCTATGTGAAGGACAAACACTACCTAATGTTGGTTCAGAAACCTTCTGGAAAGCTCGTTTTGAGTTTCTCCATAAAAACTATAAAGTTTCAAAATCTTGGTTTATTGAAAAGACCCTTAAAGAATATCGGTCGCTATGTAACCACAAACAACAAGATCATATCGTTCTTTGGTTCGAGTATGATCTTTTTTGTCAGGTTAATATGCTTGCGGTTATTAGCTGGCTATTAACACACAGAAAATATGCTCAAATATCTTTAGTCTGCAGTGGCAAAGAAGATGCTACCGATAAGATGTACAGCCTTAATGAGCTTACCGATGAACAATTATTAGGTCTCTACAAGAATAAGAAGGTATTAACACAGGATGATACCGAGTATGCCGATTATGTTTGGCAATTATATTGTAGCAATAATCCGATTCGATTAGAAAACCTTACCGACTTTAATGATTATCAATTCGATTATCTTGGTGATGCCGTAAAGTCTCACTTAAAACGTTTCCCTAGTATCAATAATGGCTTAAATGAAATGGAAAACACTATTTTACAGCTTGCAATTGATAAAAAACCTAAGTCCAAAACGGAGTACATGGATGTTTTACTCAGAAATCAGGGCAACCTAGGTTTTTCGAACACGCAGTACGACCGCGCACTAACTAGGTTAAAACCATTAATCACTAGTCTAAACCCTGTTCGCCTTTCTAAAAAAGGAAAAGAGATTTTAGACGGTCGAACCAGTTATTATTCTTGTATTCAAGACAATGATGTGTATTTAGGCGGTGCTTTAAAGTACAATTTCCTTTATAACACTAATACAAACCGAATATTAAAATTATAGCATGCAACTAAAGCCTGCTGAGCTTATCATCAATGAAGATGGTAGCATTTATCATCTCAATTTATTACCAGAAGATATTTCAACTACCATTATAACAGTTGGCGATCCAGATAGGGTACATCAAGTATCTAAACATTTTGATACTATAGAGGTTAAAAAGGGTAAGCGTGAATTTCACACACATACCGGTCATTTGAACGGTAAGCGTATTTCAGTTATCTCTACGGGAATCGGAACAGACAACATCGATATCGTTTTAAACGAGTTAGATGCCTTGGTAAATATCGATTTCAAGACAAGAACGCTTAAAGAAAATCATACTTCTTTAAATATTATAAGAATTGGAACTACTGGTGCCATACAACCAGATATTCCCATTGATTCTTTCTTGATCAGTAAATATTCAATTGGTTTTGATGGTTTGTTACACTTCTACGAGCATGATAAAATCAACTATCCTGAGATAGAAGATGAGTTTATAGCTCATACATCGTGGGATGCTTACAAAGCGAGACCATATGTATTATCCTACTCCGAAAAGCTTGGGGAATTGTTCAGCGATAATCGTATACGATTAGGCTTCACAGGAACAAATACGGGGTTCTATGGACCACAACAACGTCAACTGAGAATTAAGCCCAGCCAAATGGAACTCATGGAGAAATTATCGACCTTCAGTTACAAAGACTTAAAATTGACCAACCTAGAAATGGAAACTTCAGGCATATATGCACTAGCTCAACTTCTTGGTCATGAAGCCGTATCTCTAAATTGTATTTTGGCCAATAGATCAACCGGCGAATTTTCTATTACGCCTACCGAATCTGTCGATAAGCTCATTGAATTTTGCTTGAAACGATTGGCTTAACATTCTTTTACAATTTTTTACTATTGTACTTCTTATTTTTGCGCAAATCTTATCATGAAAAAAGACAACCTGAAGCATAGAGATATTAATTGGCTCTATTTTAATGAACGTGTTTTGCTTGAAGCTAAAAGTATCGACACGCCTTTGTTGGAGCGATTAAAATTCTTGGCTATTTTTTCTTCTAATTTAGATGAATACTTTAAAGTGCGTGTTTCTCAACTTCGCCAAATTAAGCATCTAGACAAAAAGTTTCGAAAGAAACTAATGTTTAAGGCGAATAGCACCTTACAACAAATTTTAAAAACCATAAACGAGCAGCAAATCGAATTTGGAAATGTAATAAAAGCGACACTTTCAGAACTTGAAGAACATAATATTTATGTTCGCAACACATCAAACTTTACAAACGAGCAAAAACAATTTTTAGCATCGTTATTCGATGACAGCATTAAAGAATTTTGCTCGGTACATAAAGAAAACTTAGAATTAACCGATGGGGCACTATATTTGGCGGTTACACATTCTGACCATAAATATAGCATTGTAGCGATACCGACAGAAAATCAAGATCGATTTATAGCTTTACCGGGCGACGGTCATCAATTTTGTTATTTAGATGATGCTATTAGGCTGAATATTCAAAAATTACTGCCCAACAAAGATATTGATGCCTGTTATTCCATCAAAATTTCTAGGGATGCCGAATTATATTTAGAAGATGATTATTCTGATATTGAATTAGTAGAAAAAATTTATAATTCATTAGATAAACGTTTATCAGGACAAGCTACTAGGCTTCTTTACGACGAAACTATGCCTAGTTGGTTAATTGATGCTTTAAAAACGGACTTCAATTTAGGTTCGGTTGATTTATCGCCTGGCGGAAAGTATCACAATTTATCCGACTTCTTTTCTTTTCCCATTCCGGAAGGTACAGAACACTTACAATACCAAGTTAAACCGGCATTACCACATCCAGAACTATCCTATGCCGAAAATATCTTTGAAAGCATTTCAACAAAAGACCAATTGGTACATTTTCCGTATCAAGACTTTAAGGTTGTTGAAGAATTTTTGACCACGGCAGCTACCGATCCTCAGGTAAATGCTATAAAAATGACTATTTATCGTATTGCAAAGTCGTCTTCTCTTGCAGATGCTATTTTAACGGCATTAGATAACAATAAACAAGTCACCCTATTTGTTGAAGCCCAAGCTCGATTCGATGAGGCCAATAATATTAAATGGGGACGTATTTTCGAGGAAAAAGGTGCTAAAGTCATTTTTAGTATCCCACAAGTAAAGGTACATTCTAAAATAGCAATGGTCTATCGTACCGAAGAAGATAAGGTAAAACGTTATGCCTACATCGGTACTGGTAATTTCAATGCCAAAACCTCTAAAATATATTGTGATCATGGTCTCTTTACCGCTAATAAAAAAATTACTAAAGACTTAGGTCAAGTATTTCAAGTATTGGAAAGAAAAATTATAGTACCAAAGTTGAAACGCCTAATGGTTTCACCTTTTACGACTAGAATTACCTTTTTAAATCTTATTCAGAACGAAATCAATGCTGCTCGCGAAGGCAGAAAAGCTGCCATCACCGCTAAAATGAACAGTCTTGAAGACTCTGATATGATTAAGGCTTTATACAGAGCAGTTAATGCCGGTGTTGATGTTCGCCTTATTGTCAGGGGGTTTTGCTGCTACTTAACAGCTAACGAAGATCCTAAAGAGGGAATGAAGGACAATATTTACATTACAAGTATCATAGACCGTTATTTAGAACATGGTAGAATTTACCTTTTTGAAAACGGTGGAGATGAACTTATGTATATTGGTTCTGCAGATTGGATGACCCGAAACTTAGATAGACGAATAGAAGTGTTGACTCCCATTCTAGACCCAGATATTTTTGATGAGTTGAAACATATTCTAACGCTACAGCTAAATGACAACCAAAAAGCACGTGTATTAGATTTAGAAAATTCTAATGAAAAGGTTGCTCAGGCTCCAGGTCAAGAAGATATACGTTCTCAATATGCCATTTACGATTACCTTAAAAATAAATTAGATGAAAACCGTTAAGATTATTGGTGTACCAGAACATTTTAACCTTCCGTGGCATTTAGCTATCGAAGAAGGTGCTTTTGAAGAAAGAGGCATCAACTTAGAATGGACAGAAGTGCCCGAAGGTACTGGCAGAATGAGCGAAATGCTTAAAAATAAGGAGACCGACCTAGCTATCATCTTAACCGAAGGAATAGTAAAAAGTATAACGGAAGGTAATGAGGTTAAAATTATTCAAGAATACATTGCCTCGCCCCTACTTTGGGGAATTCATGTGAACGGCAATAGTTCATATAGCTCTCTAAATGATTTAAAGGACACCACAGCTGCTATTAGCCGTTATGGTAGTGGTAGCCACTTAATGTCTTACGTTCAAGCTACAAATATGGGCTGGGACACTGAAAATTTGAAATTCAATTTAATACATAATCTTGATGGAGCAGTTGAGAGTCTATCTTCTGGTACGGCAGATTATTTTATGTGGGAGCGTTTTACCACAAAACCGCTTGTAGATAGCGGTGTATTTAAGCATTTAGGAAACTGCCCCACACCATGGCCGTGTTTTGTCTTGGTAGGTACTGATTCATTTTTAAAGGAAAATGAGGGTATATTGAACCATATTCTCGAAATCATCAACATGTATACGGTTGAGTTCAAACAAATTCCGAGAATCGATAGCACGTTAGCAAACCGATACCATCAAAAACTAGAAGACATACAAGAATGGCTACAAATTACCGAATGGAGCCAGAAACAAATACCTGAGGCTACATTAATCAAAGTTCAGAATACACTGAAGGAACTCAATTTGATAGATAAAGTAATTCCTGTAAATGAAATTCTAAAGTAATTTAGATTGCCGCTAAACTATAATGCTTTTGAATCAACGCTTTAAACGTCTCATCTGAAAGTGGTTTCTGGGCAAAATCGGCAATGTACTTATTGTTTACTGCACGTTCTTTATCTTCTTTGTTATCACTGATAGTCACAAGAACAATAGTTATCTGCTCCTTTAATTTTTTAGGCACTAATTCTTCATAAGCGTTCATAAACTGCCATCCGTCCATTACCGGCATTCTTAGGTCTAACATGACCATACATGGCAATTCTAACTGCTCTTGACCTTTACCAAGAATAAAATCAATGGCTTCTTGACCGTTTAGGGCAGAATTAATATTCACATCCATATCCAATTTATTGATAAAGATGGAATGTAAGAAGTTGCTTGCATCATCATCATCTACCAGTAAAATAGTATTCAACCTTTCTAAATTATTCATTTGAGCTGTTATTTAAGTTGTTAATTACAATTGTACCCCAAAGTACAATCTAAATTTAAAACATTTAATAAGTATCTAACTTACCACGCTATATTTTTATTGCCTAAATCTTCTAGTATTTTATTGCAAGATGAAAAATGCTTGTTTCCAAACCAATATCCTCGATTGGCACTTAAAGGTGATGGATGACCAGATGTCAACAAGTAATGCCTATCTGCATCGATAAGTTTTGCCTTTTTCTTTGCATAACCACCCCAAAGCAAAAAAACAATATGCTCATTACTCTCTGAGAGTTTTGAAATTACAGCATCCGTAAAAACCTCCCAACCCTTTTTTTGATGGCTTCCGGCTTCATGAGCTCTTACCGTAAGCGTAGCATTTAATAAGAGAACACCCTGATTAGCCCAATGTTCAAGATTGCCACTTTCGGGGTAAGGATTACCTAAATCACTCTCAATTTCTTTAAAAATATTGATTAATGAAGGTGGATGCTTAATACCTTCTTTGACCGAAAAACATAATCCGTTTGCTTGATCATGACCATGATAAGGGTCTTGACCAATAATAACGACTTTTGTATCTTCAAATTTACAGTAATTAAAAGCAGAAAATATATCGGCATACTCTGGATAACAATTATGCTCGTTGTATTCGCGTTGTACGAATTGCATTAAATCTTTGAAATAGGGTTTGTCAAATTCTGGCTGCAACTGATCTTTCCAACTCTTTACCAAATCCATATCCATGGCGCTTAATTTTTTATAGCATCAAAGTTACTGTTAACCCTGCTGTTGGACAATACCCAAATTCATCAGACCGTGTTCTATTTCACCCGACATAAATTAGTAATTTTTGTTTACACTTTATTTTATGAGTCGACACGATCTCATTTATAAAATTTCATTGTCAATGCGTACCTTTGCAACTCATTAAAACATAACGTGGCTAACATACATTCCAAAACATTACAAGACTTAGAATTTCCTTCTGTATTAAAACAAGTTTCTGCGCGTTGCCATACGGAATTGGGTAAAGAAGCTGCATTAGAAATTGCACCATTTATCACTGACGAGGTAATTAAGGTAGAACTTGGCAAAACAGCCGAATATTTATCTTCTCTTATCAGTGAAAACCGAATTCCTAATCATGGTTTCGATGCAATAAATGCCGACCTGAAGCTTCTAAAGATTGAAAACACAACTTTAGAATTACAAGGCTTCAAGAGAATTGCCAGCATTTGTACCACTGTGGCACAGCACCAAAAATTCTTTAAAAAATTTAAAGAATATTATCCCCTTTTCCATGATTTCGCCTTGAAACTGGAGCAGAACGCTGAAATTCCGATTTTAATCAACAATGTCATTGACCGTTTTGGTGAAGTAAAAGACAACGCATCGGATGAATTATTTAGTATTAGAAGGCAAATAAACATGGTTCGTGGTAAAATCAGTCAAAGTTTTGGCTCTGCACTGAATACCTACCAAGCATCTGATTATTTAGATGAAATTAGGGAATCTGTCGTTGAAAACAGGCGTGTTTTAGCAGTTAAGGCAATGTACCGCAAGAAAGTAAAGGGTGCGGTTATGGGTACATCAAAAACCGGAAGTATCGTTTACATAGAGCCTGAAGCCGCATTAAAATACAGCCGAGAGCTCAATAACCTAGAGTTTGAAGAAAAGGAAGAAGTTCAGCGTATTCTTAAGCAACTAACAAATCAAATAAGACCATTTAGGGCGCTTTTAAGCGATTATCAAGATTTTCTGACTCAAGTGGATGTTATAGCGGCGAAAGCCAAGCACGCAGAAGATATTGATGCTCTATTGCCTAAAATCAATTCCGATAATAAATTGTTTTTGCGAGATGCATACCATCCGCTGTTGTTTTTGAACAATAAGCGTAAGAATGAAAAGACCTATCCGCAAACTATCGAACTACATCAAGAAAATAGAATTATAGTTATTTCCGGACCTAATGCCGGCGGTAAAAGTATTACACTAAAAACCATTGGTTTACTTCAAGTAATGCTTCAAAGCGGAATGCTGATACCTGTTCATGAAAGAAGTGAAGTTTGTTTCTTTAAAAAGATTTTGACAGATATTGGTGATAACCAAAGTATTGAAAATCATCTAAGTACGTACAGTTATCGCTTAAAGAACATGAACCAATTTTTGAAGCGTTGCGACCATAACACCCTGTTTCTAATCGATGAATTTGGTACAGGTAGTGATCCAGAATTGGGTGGTGCTTTGGCTGAAGCCTTTCTAGAAGTCTTTTATGAAAGAGGCTCATACGGCGTTATTACAACACACTATGCAAATCTTAAAGCTTTGGCCAATGAATTACCACATGTCACTAACGCCAATATGCTTTTCGATGGTAAAACATTAGAACCTACTTTTCAACTGATTTTAGGACAAGCCGGTAGTTCATTTACCTTCGAGGTGGCCCAAAAGAACGGAATCCCCTACTCGCTTATTAATAAAGCGAAGAAGAAAATAGAGCGTGGCAAAGTTCGTTTCGACGCTACCATTGCAAAACTACAGAAAGAGCGCAGTAAAATGGCTCAAACAGGTTCAAGACTAAAAGAAGAGGAAACTAAAGCGAGAGAAGAAAACGAAAGATTAGAAAAGCTAAACGCTAAAATCAAATCTAAACTTGAAAACTACCAAGAGCTATACGACCATGACCAACGTATGATACAGTTGGGCAACAAAGTAAATGTTGCTGCCGATAAGTATTTTCAGGATAACAAAAAACGTCCTTTAGTTTCTGAGCTATTGAGAATCGTCGAGACAGAGAATAGCAAAAGAAAAAAGAAAACCGCTAATCAAGCCAAGGCAGAACGTGTTAAAAAAGCGAAAGTCGCTGAAGAAGTTCAAAAAGAAGTGAAGGTAATTCGAGAAAAAAAGAAGGTGGAAAAGAAAAAAGCCGTCTTTAAGGAAAAGAATAAACCAAGACCCGTTTTTAACATAGGTGACCGTGTTCGTATGTTAGACGGTAAAGCAGTTGGTAGTATTGATTCTCTTGAAAAAGGTAAGGCTATTGTAAACTACGGCATATTTACGACAAACGTAAGTGTAGACCAGCTTGAAATGGTCGAAAGGAAAAAATAAACCTCTATATCAATTAGTTACAAAATATCGTATACGATTTTATAACAATTTGAAACTTTAATTATATTGAATAGTTTAGGTTAAGATCAATTATTTCTCGTTTGAATATTATGGAATTGTTGTGAAAAATTGATTAAATATTGTTTTAATTTTACAGTGTGAATTCAAATAAAAAAATCATTCTTTTTGATGGTGTTTGCAACTTATGCAACAGCAGTGTTCAGTTTGCTATAAAACGAGATGAACATGATATTTTCAGGTACGCTGCCATACAAAGTGAAACGGGCAAAAAGTTATTGGCCGAGCGCAATATTGATACCGATGAGATTGATTCTATTATTTTAATAGAACCGAATATCGCCTATTACACCAAATCAACCGCGGCTCTCGAAATCGGTAAAGATTTAAAAGGCATTCGTACTGTTTCTTCTATATTACTATGGCTACCAGAGTCTTTTAGGAATATCGTATACGATTTTATTGCCGCTAATAGATACAAGTGGTATGGTAAAAAAGACGCCTGTATGATTCCTACCGAAGAATTAAAGAGCAAATTCATATAAAAATTAAACAAGCGCTTCTCTTCTTAGCGTTTTTTAATCCTAACAGTAATTCTTTTATTCCTATTACTCGTAACTTCAGTCGTTTGCAATTTTATGACTTATCTTTTCGATGTTACATAAAACATTGAATTAAATGAGTATGGCAAAAAGAAAACGTTATAAGAAAAAAAGGTATATGTTACCAGTTGCACTTATAGTACTGCTCATTATTATTCGGCTATCCCTCCCCTATTTTATAAAGAACTATGTAAACAATGTTCTTGCAGACATACCTGGTTATTACGGTCAAGTTAAAGATATAGATCTATCCATTATTCGTGGGGCTTACACTATTCATGATATGTACTTGAATACCGTAAATGCCAATACTGAAATCCCTTTCTTAGATTTAAAAAAAACCGACATTTCTATAGAATGGAATGCACTTTTTCATGGTAAAATTGTTAGTGAAATTGAAATGACCGAACCTACTGTAATTTATGTATTTGAGGATCAACAAGACACCACAGGTCAAGCCAATACAGAAGACTGGTCAAAAGCACTTACCGGTTTAGTCCCTATTGATATTAACCAATTCACTATAAAAAATGGAAAATTTGCTTTTTTACAATTACAGGCAGACCCAAATATAGACCTACATCTATCTAACGTACAACTATCTGCTTCTAACCTTAGAAATGTTATAGAAGAATCAAGAACACTACCTTCTAACATTCATGCCACAGCAACTTCAATTGGTAATGGGAATGTGGTATTAGATGGGGATATGAATTTAGTAAAAGAAATTCCTGATATGGATGTGGCTTTTAGTTTAAAAAACGCTAATGCTAAAGCGCTTAACGATTTCACCAACCATTTTGCGGGTATCGATTTTGATGAGGGCTCGTTCGATTTATTTGCGGAACTAGCTATTGCCGACGGTTACTTGAAAGGCTCTTTCAAGCCCATTTTAAAGAACGCAAAACTAATAGGTAAGGACGACGGATTTCTAAAAACCCTCTGGGAAGGATTTGTAGGCTTTTTTAAGTTTGTTCTAAAAAACCACAAACAAGATACACTTGCCACTAAAATACCGGTTGAGGGCGACTTAAATAATGTAAAAACAAAGGTTTGGCCTACCGTAACAAGAATATTTAGAAATGCATGGATTCAAGCTTATAAGGATGTAGTAGATGATGATCTTAACTATCAAGATGCCACTGAAGGTGCAGATAAGCTTAAATAGAGAACAAGCCATGAACAATAAAATAAAGAAAGTCGCTTTAATAGGTTATTCCGCAAAAGGAGTTGTATACGCAATGACCGGTGTACTGACCTTCTTAACAACTATTAATATGGGTGGCCAAAAAGCGGGTAAATTATCAACTATTGACTATTTAGAAGAACAAAGTTTTGGTGCATCTATTGTCATAGTATTAGGACTCGGATTACTATGTTATGCATTATGGCGATTATTACAAGGCATCATGGACCCTGAAAATATAGGGACCGAACCCAAAAACATAGTAAAGCGAATTGGTTTTACAATTAGTGGAATTATCTACGCAGGTTTGGGATTGATTGCAATCATTGATGCTTTGGATATTATTCTTTTGACTGGTAACGGAAATTCAAAATCTTCTATACTTTCGGGCACTAGCGGGTCTATAATATTTGTAATTATCGGAACCGGATTAGCCTTAAAAGGTACGTACCAATTTATAAAAGCGTATAAAGGAGACTTCCTTGAAAAGTTTCAAATAGGGTCAATTTCATCTATTAACAAAAGAAAATATATCAAAAAAATTGGCTATGCCGGACTAATTTCCAGAGGAATTGTCACGAGCATTGTCTCGTATTTCTTTATAACAGCCGGTATGAACCTTAGAGGAACAAGCTCTCAAAAACTAAAAGGCACTTCAGAAGCTTTTTCATTCATCCAAGAACAAGTATACGGCAGATGGCTTTTAGGAATTGTTGCCTTGGGTTTAGTTTGTTATGGGTTGTTTATGTTCAGTACAGCTGCTTACCGCAAGTATAATAACTAAATGAGCTTATTTTTTATAGTTATCATCCCAATTCTTGATTTTAGGTTCATTTAATTTACCTACAGATTTCGCCACCATCATTGAAACAGACGCATCTCCTGAAACATTAATAACGGTTCTGCACATATCTAATGGTCTATCCACCGCAAATATTAATGCCAAACCAGCCTCTGGTATACCTGCCTGAGCAAGAACGATGACTAACATGACCATACCGGCTCCTGGTACGGCAGCACTTCCTATTGAAGCCAAGGTTGCGGTAACAATAATTCCTAGTTGCGCCGATAAACTTAAATCCATTCCAAAAGCTTGTGCAATAAATACAGCGGCAATCGCTTGATACAAACTAGTACCATCCATATTAATTGTGGCGCCTATAGGCAATACAAAACTTGTCACTTCTTCATCTACACCCAAATGTTCTTCTACCCTTTCCATAGTCACAGGTAAGGTAGCTGCGCTTGAACTCGTTGAAAACGCTAGTAATTGAGCTGGTGACATACCCTTCATAAATGTACTCGGCGACGTTTTTGTAAAAACCCACACCAAAATAAGATATACACCTAACATTAATGACAATCCTAAAACAACGCAGAATGCATACCATGCCAATGCCTTAAATAAATCTAAACTTGGTGATTCTACAATTAATGCCGCCAACAGGGCAAATACACCATATGGTGCTGCGAGCATTATTAAATCTATCAGCTTTAAAATAACCTCATTGAATCCGTCAAAGAATTTTTTAACAGGTGAGGCTTGTTCTTCAGGTATAAGTATGAGTCCAATACCAAAAAAAATAGCGAAGAATATTACTTGCAACATATTACCATTGTCAGAAGCTGCCGCAAAAATATTACTTGGCACTAAATCTTCCAACGCTTGTAATGGTCCGGCTTCCTTTTGCTTATCTGCCTTACTTTTAATAGCATCAGCATCACCTTTGTAATTTTCTACAAGTTCTGTTCTGGTTGCCTCTGTTATTGAAGCACCCGGTTTTACAATGTTTACAACACCCAAACCGATAGTAACGGCAATAACGGTAGTAGCGATATAAATACCGATAGTACGACCGCCCATTTGAGAAAGTTTAGAAATATCCTTTAAATCAGATACTCCTTTTATCAATGAACCTAGTATTAGAGGAACGGCAATTAACTTTAATGAGTTGATGAAAATATTACCAAAAGGTTTGATCCAATCTGAAATAATTTTTGGTCCCCAATCTAATTGAACCATGGCTAAAGCAAATAAAACTCCTGCTAACATTCCTATTAGAATTTGCCAATGCAACTCAAGCTTCCTCATATATAAATTAGTTTAGGGAAGTAAGATAGTATTTTGCAAGGAAAAGTGCTAAAAACGGAACCTATAATTTGATGGTCCTGTTCAATAAGGTGTAATCTGCTAAAACCAATGCGGTCATAGCCTCAACAATTGGTACAGCCCTTGGAACTACACAAGGGTCATGCCTACCTTTACCCTGTGTTTTAATGGTATTCCCCTCTTTATCAATTGTTTCGTAGCCTTGAATTACAGTTGCTACTGGCTTAAAAGCGACATTGAAATAAATGTCCATTCCGTTACTTATTCCGCCCTGAATACCGCCACTATAGTTGGTTTTTGTAGAACCATCATTATTAAATTGATCGTTGTGTTGACTACCTTTCATCTTCACACCTTCAAAACCGCTACCATATTCAAAGCCTTTAACAGCGTTTATCGATAACATGGCCTTGCCTAATTCGGCATGAAGTTTATCGAAAACAGGCTCTCCTAAACCAATCGGTACATTTTTGGCTACACAGGTAATAATACCTCCAATGGTATCGCCGTCTTTTTTAATAGACTTGATATATTCTTCCATCTTTCCTGCCATTTCCGGATCAGGACAACGTACGTCATTACTTTCTGTTAACGATAAATCTAATTCGGTGTAATGCTTACCTAAACTCATATCTCCTACTTGAGATACAAAAGCTTGAATTTCTATTCCTTTTAAAAACTGCTTTGCGATAGCGCCTGCTACTACTCTACTTGCCGTTTCACGTGCTGAACTTCTACCACCGCCACGGTAATCTCTAAAGCCATACTTCTTATCATAAACGTAATCTGCATGTGAAGGTCGGTACGAATCTTTTATATGTCCGTAATCTTTAGATTTTTGATTGGTATTATGAATAGCAAAGCCAATTGGTGTCCCCGTAGTTTTACCTTCAAATATTCCAGAATAAAATTCTACTTCATCTGGCTCTTTTCTTTGGGTAACAATAGCCGATTGACCTGGTTTACGACGATTAAGGTCATTTTGTATGGCGTCGAAATCTAATTCTATTTCGGACGGACAGCCATCAATAACTCCTCCAATTGCTTTTCCGTGAGATTCTCCAAAAGTGCTTACCCTAAATATGTTTCCAAAGGTATTTCCAGCCATAATAAATGCGTTCTTAATGATGTAATACTGATTGTAAAACTTACAAATCAACCGACTTCAAAGGTAAATGTTAAATGCTGGAATGAAAAATTTAAAAAGCGCATAATATTAGCTTAACATTACTTATTTGTGATAATGATTAGTTAACCTTATGATTAGAAATTATTGACCAAGTAAGTAACTGCCGCCTATACAATTAGGTTTAATTTTGCCCTAAAAATTATCTCCTTGAAAAAACGCCGACTGGAAATAGCTGTGCTTTCTGACATTCACTTGGGTTCTTACGCATGCCATGCAGAAGAATTACTAACATACCTATCTAGCATTGACCCAAAGATCTTAATTCTGAATGGCGATATATTAGACGCAAAGAAAATGCGTAACAATTACTTTCCTCCCTCCCATTTACAAGTAGTCAAGAAAATATTTTCGTTAGCCTCAAAAGGTACCGATGTGCACTTCATTACCGGTAACCGCGACGAACCTTTTCGTAAAATTGATGAGATTTATATGGGAGCAATACAAGTTTCCAATAGATTGATACTAAAACTTAATGGGAAAAATACGCTTTTTTTTCACGGAGACATTTTCGATTTTTCGTTTCGACACTCGCAATGGCTTTTGAATTTCGGAGGAACAGGTTTTGACCTGCTTTTAAAACTTGCAAAGTTTAAGACAAAAACAATGCGTCTTTTCGGAAAGAAAAATAAACCTTTTTCAAATCCGGAATTGGAATATGGAGAACGTGACCCTATTCAAATTGCACTTTTTGAGAAAAACGTAGCAAAAATGGCTATTAAACAACATTATGATACCATAATTTGTGGTCATAGCCATGCTCCAAACAAGCAACTATTTGAAACAAAAAAAGGAGAATGTCTTTACCTTAACTCTGGAGATTGGGTAAAACACATGACCGCCCTTGAATACTCTTTTAAACGCTGGAAACTGTACCGTTACGAAAATGATAAACTTGCTTCTTTTTATATGGACGAAGAACTAAAGTCTATGAATATGAATGAGCTTATTGAAACAATTACACAACGAAAGGCTAGAGAAAGACATAATCAAAAAGAGAAAGACGGACTTGAAAGTTAGTCACTACACCAAAGCTTCTTTCAATATACTAACCGGATGCTGTGCTATTCTCTTTGTACCATCAAAAATTTGATGTCTACAACTTGTACCATTGGCTGCGATAATTGTCTCTGGAGTTGATTTATTAACTGCAGGGAATAATTTTAATCCGCCAATTTTCATACTAGTTTCATAATGCTCTTCTTCATACCCAAAAGAACCTGCCATACCACAACACCCAGATGCTATAATGGTAACCTTATAATTTGTTGGTAGATTCAATACATCAAAAGTTACTTTCTGATTACTCAACGCTTTTTGATGACAATGATTGTGAATTTTTATATCTCTAGTTTCTTCTGTAAAATCAGACGAATTTAAATTGCCATCTGCTATTTCTTTTGCCAAGAACTCTTCTATCAAAAATGAGTTATCAGCTATTTTTTGTGCTATCTCTTTATTAGATGTCATACGCTTATATTCATCTCTAAAAGATAGTATTGCCGAAGGCTCTAAACCTAAAACCGGTAAACCAGCATCTGCGAACTTCTTTAATTCTTGGGTGTTCTTAACTGCCAGTTTTTGAGCCTGTTTTAAAAAGCCTTTTGAAAGAAATGTTCTTCCGCTTTCGGCATAATACAAATTAACATCGTAGCCAAGTTTCGTTAATAGCTCAATAGCATCTTTACCAACTTCAATATCTAAGTATTTGGTAAATTCATCAATAAATAAAATCACTTTTTGTTTTGACTTACTATTTTGATTACCAAATTTTTGAAGGTATTTATCGAAATTAAAACTATAAACCTTGGGCAAAGTACGTTCTTTTGCTACTCCGCTCGTTTTTTTCAACAATCCGCCAAGAAATTTAGAATCATAAATAGTATTTGTAAGACCAGAAACTTTGCTTCCCAAGCCGTTTAGCTTGGTGTTATAGGCAAACAATTTTCCTCGTAAAGAATACCCATTCGCTTCTTGATATTGGTATAAAAATTCGGCTTTTAAAGTAGCAACATCTACATTACTTGGACATTCACTTGCACAGGCCTTACAACTTAAACAAAGATCAAAAGCCTCTTTAATCTCAGGACTATCGAAACTATTCTTTGCCGCACTATCAGGATTAGTTAAAAACTCTCTTAAAGTATTTGCTCTACCTCTGGTAGTATCTTTTTCGTTTTTGGTTGCATGATAACTAGGGCACATACCACCGTTCATATGATGGGTCTTTCTGCAGTCACCACTACCATTACATTTTTCTGCCGCCTTAAGTATACCTTCACTATCAGAAAAATCCAATAAAGTCTTAATCTCTGGTTCTATGCGATCCACCTCATATCGAAAAGATTTATCCATAGGGTAGGCATCTACAATTTTACCCGGATTGAATATGCCTTTTGGATCAAAATAAGATTTGATTCTTCTTAACAGTTCATAGTTCTTTTCACCGATCATTATGGGTATAAACTCGGCACGTACAATACCATCGCCATGCTCACCACTAAACGAACCTTTATACTTTTTGGTAAGCTTGGCAACGTCGGTTGTAATATCTCTAAACAACCCAACATCGGTTGATTTCTTTAAGTTTAGAATAGGTCGTAAATGCAATTCGCCCGCCCCTGCATGTGCATAATACACCGCACTCTGACCATAACCCTTCATAATCACAGAAAACTCTGCTATAAAATCTTTAAGATCCGGTAATGCAACTGCAGTATCTTCAATACACGCCACAGCTTTCATATCACCAACTATATTTCCCAGCAAACCTAAGCCTGCTTTACGTAGCTCTATCGCTTTAGGGATTTGATCTCCGTATAGTACAGGGTTCGAGTAACTGAGTCCCGACTGGGCTATAGTCTTTTGTAACGATGCTATAGCCTCATTCAATTCAGCTTCTGTATGTGCCGATACTTGTAACATTAATAGTGCCGCAGGATCACCTTCTACAAAAAAACGATTAGCCAATTGCGCACGGTTATTCTTTGTGCAATCTAAAATGACCTTATCCATCATTTCGCACAATTGCAATGGGTGTTCCATAACAGGTACCACATCCATTAGACAATCTTCTAAAGACGTATAATGCGTAACGACCATTGCCGATAACGCTGGTGGCAAATCATTTAATTGAACCGTAATTTCTGTTGTAAAAGCTAAAGTACCTTCGCTACCGCATAGCAATTCTGACATATTGAAGTAAGGTAAATCACCACCGAATACATCGGACTTCAATAACTCGTCGACAGCATAACCCGTATTTCTCCTATGTATTTCTGGCTTCGGAAAGTTCTCTATAATTTCAGAAGCTATATCTTTATTATCGAGTTCTTTAAATATGCCTTTATAAAGTGATGCTTCAAATGTGTTTTCTTGCTGCTTTTGTTTGAATTCTGCCGCTGTTATTCTTCCAAATTCAGCTTCACTACCATCTGATAAGATGGTTTTCATTGAGATAACCTTATCTCTCGTTACCCCATATTGAATTGATGTGGTACCCGATGAATTATTACCGACCATACCACCGATCATACATCTATTTGAAGTTGATGTATTGGGACCAAAGAACAATCCGAAGGGTTTTAGATATTGATTTAACTCATCTCTTATAACGCCCGGCTGAACGGTTACCTGCTTCTTTTCTTGATCTAAACTTAGTATTTCTGTGAAATGCTTTGACACATCAACGACTAAACCGTCACCTACACATTGCCCTGCTAAAGAAGTACCTGCGGTTCTAGGTATAAGACCAATATTTTCATCGTTGGCAAACCTTATAATTTTTTTGATATCATCGACGCTTTTTGGAAAAGCGGCACCTAATGGTATTTTTCTATATACAGACGCATCTGTAGCGTAAATGGTCTTGGTAAGATTATCAAATCGTACATCTCCCTCTATTTCTTGTTGTAACTTTGACAGCGAATTATTATCCAACTTAACACAATTTTGAATGCTAAATTAAGTTTTATTGTGTGAGGTACATTACAAATGGACTCATTTTTAATCACAAAAAAGAATAACTATATGAAGATTTTAAAAGGTATTGGCGTATTACTATTTATGGCAACTTGTACACTTTCTGCACAAGAAATTTCAGATCATGCATTAGGATTACGATTAGGAGATAGTGACGGATTCGGGGCTGAAGTCAGTTATCAAAAATCTCTTACACGAGACACTAGGGTCGAATTTGACCTTGGATGGAGGGATAGTAGAAATTTTAATGCGTTTAAAATAGCGGGGCTTTACCAGTGGGTGCGACCAATTGAAGGTGATTTTCAATGGTACTACGGTGTTGGTGGCGGATTAGGAAATGTGGATTTTCCTGGTGATGATGGCGGTCTATTCGTTTTTGCCGCTGGTGATATCGGTATCGAATACAATTTTGACATTCCATTGATTCTTTCTTTAGATTTTAGACCTGAATTAGGAGTTGTCGGTTACGACGGCTTCTCAGATAACTTCGATTTTGACATTGGACTAGGTATTAGATACCAATTTTAATTGCAAATAACAATTTATTATTAAGACCTCTAACCATTGTGTTAGAGGTCTTTTTTTATATCCCATATATAAGTACATTTGTAACTTAACCTAAGTGAAATTTATGAAAAATAGTATTTTAATACTGCTTGCAGGAGTCTTATTTTTTAGCTGCAACTCAAAGCCTGAAAGCTTTACCCTTAATGGAAAACTTAGAGGCGAAATGACTGATGGCACTCGTGTTTTCTTGAAGAAAATAGGAGAAAATAATCAACCAATGGAAGTTGATACCGCTACCACAACAAATGGTGAGTTTACCTTTACCGGAAAATCTGATATTCCCGAACTACACTACATCTTTGTTGAACAACTACCTGGCTACACTGCTGTAATTCTTGAAAACGGAGAAATACAATTTAGTGCTCAAAGAGATAGTATGGGCTTCGCTGATATAAGCGGAACTTTCCAAAATGACGCTTTCGCAGACTATATGGAACAATCGAGAGAAATTTCAATGCAAGCGCAATCTATACAACAAGATATGAAAGCTGCATCGGGTGAGGCTGCATTAGCTTTGCAAGACGAAATGAAGGAGTTACAAGAAGAGTATAAAACCTTTGAATTGGATTATGTAAAAGGTCACCCTAACGCCCTAATATCTGCGTTGGTTCTAGATAGAGCACTTGCTACAAAAGCAGTTGAATTAGAAGAAGCAGAAGTAATTTACAACACGTTATCTGAAGAAATTAAAAGCTCTAAACCAGGGAAGCAAATTTTAGAAGGTATTGAAAAACTAAAGGTATCTGAAGCTGCAGGCAAAAATTCTAGTATTGGTGCTAAAGCTCCTGAATTCTCAGGTCCGAGTCCAGATGGAACAGAACTTGCTTTAAAAGATGTAATGGGAAAAGTAACCTTGATCGATTTTTGGGCAGGATGGTGCAGACCTTGCAGAGCTGAGAACCCTAATATCGTTGCTGTTTATAATAAGTATCACGACAAAGGATTAAACGTTCTAGGTGTTTCTTTAGATAGAACCGATGAAGCTTGGAAAAAAGCAATCGCGGAAGACGGATTGGTTTGGAACCATATTTCAAACATCGCTTATTTCGATGATAAAATTGCTAAATTATATAATGTAGATGCAATACCTGCTGCATTCTTATTAGATGAAAACGGAATCATTGTTGCCAAAAATTTAAGAGGTCCTGCACTTGAAGCAAAAGTTGCCGAGCTACTGAATTAAGATATAATTAAAAATAAAAAAACCCTCAAGGTAGCTACCTTGAGGGTTTTTTTATTGCATATTCGACTTAGAACTTACCATAATAATCATTAAATGTTCCGGTAATAGTTGCGCCGTTTGCTTTTGTAACGGAACCCCAAATAGCAGCAATAGGATTATCGCCTAAAAACTCTAACGTTGCTCCTTCCTCTAAAATTAAATCTCCATATACAGCCATCGTTCCCTCAACTCGAAGTGTCGCTCCAGCTTTTACAACGATATCTCTTTGACGATTAACTCTACCTATCACAATAGTTCCGTTCATTTCGAATAAACCGTTTTCATTTATCGTTAAATCATTTTTAACGGTCCAAGAACCACATAACAATAAAGAGCCATTTACCGTGATTGAATTAAATCTCTTAGAGCCTGAAAACGCTTCTTCACTACCTTGCGCTACGGTATAATTAGAGCTTCCATTAAAAGATTCTAAATTCTCACAGCTACTCACTAAACTTTCCGTTGGTCTATTCAATTTAATAATCTGAAAACCTGATCTTCCTGACGCTGCAAAGATATAATCACCTTTAGATGCCACATAGTTGATTGAACCTGTTAA
Source organism: Maribacter caenipelagi (assembly GCF_004364175.1). Classification (GTDB taxonomy): domain Bacteria; phylum Bacteroidota; class Bacteroidia; order Flavobacteriales; family Flavobacteriaceae; genus Maribacter; species Maribacter caenipelagi. The sequence goes on from NZ_SNZW01000014.1 coordinate 220,808, forward strand.
TTCGATTACACCTACAGCAGATGCATCGCTATCAATGTTCTCAGATAGACTCAAACCACCTGCCCCATTGGCCATTAACAATATATCTTCGTTAACTGCAACACCATTGGTAACAATCTCACCAGGTTCTGCATTCTCAGGACTTGTAAGTATAGGCAAGTATTCTATAAGGTTACCTGAGGTCGCGTTGTAAATACCAGCACCTTTACTACCTTCAGACACAATTATTTTATCATTTGAGAAATCTAGAGTCCTCTTGGCATCTACACCAAAATCAGAATCTATATTAATACTTCTCACCTCATTCAAAGCTGCATCTAAAAAGCTTACTCCAGTAGCAGCGTCCAATACAGCTATTTCGCTACCATTATAAGCGACAGAACGTAAATCTGCAAAAGCAGCTTCACTTATTACACTTAAATCATTTTTATCGTATACAACTACAAAACCATCTTGACCGCTGGTAACGACGACATTGTTATCAACAACACGTATATCTGTGGCATTAAAGCCTTCTTGAAAGCCATACGAAATATTAGAAGTATTCATTCTACCGCTACTTACAGCTATTTTAGCCACTAAGGAATTAGCAGTTGCCGTAACGGACTGTTCTGCATCTACACCACCTACCACATATATATAGCCATTATCATAGGCTATAGAATTTAAATCTGCATTGGTATAATATACTCTAGAAGTAACTTCAGGATTATTAGGATCACTGATATCGATAACGTCAATGGCACCTACATAATCCATACCGACAGTATTGTAGGATACATAACCATAATCACCATCTAAAACTACGTGTGTGGCAGCTAGGTTTTCACCATTACTAAATGATGGAGGTGCTATTTGAGCGATTAAGGTAAGTGGGTAGTCGCCAGCTTCTTCTTTTCCTGTTAAACTTGATCTTTTGGCACTGTTAATTGGATCTTCATAAATATCCAACACTCCAGCACGATCAAAACTAATACTATTATCAAGTTTAGATTGATCGGTTTCAGATACTAAATTATCCTCTGGGTTTTCAAAAACCGTGGTCTCATCACTACAACTTGCTACAAAAAACGAAGCAAGAATTGACAAAATCCATACTTTTCTTACAGATAGGTTTGATTTCATTATAATCGGGGTTTTTGCATTAACGACCCGAGTTGCCCTATTGTTGTCTATATACAGAGAAATACGATGAAATGCACATAATTTAGGTGATTAATACACTTTATCCTAAAATAATTAAAAAAGCAATCTAAATCTTACCCATTTTTTCAAGTACTAACAACAGAAGTATAGGTAATGCCAGTAAACCAACCATTAGGGTTTCTGTTTGCAACAAGCTAGGCATGAACAATAAGGTACAAGCATACCCCCCAATCGCTCCTCCAAAATGAGCGGTATGCCCAATATTGCCTAATCGCTTTTTCATACCATAAATTGAGTATAATAAATAACCAATACCTACAACGTAGGCCGGTACAGGAATTGGAATAAACATAATACCTAATTGCATATTTGGCTGCAATAGAATAGCTGAATATAAAATACCGGTTACAGCACCACTTGCTCCCACCGCCGAATAATAAGGCTCATCTTTATGAAAGCTTAATGCCAATAAACTACCACCAATAAGACTTACGGCATAAATAATTAAAAACTGAGTTGTACCAAACCAATTAATCACTACACCTGCGAAGAAATAAAGTGTAAGCATATTAAACAATAAATGTGAAATATCTACATGCAAAAAACCCGATGTTGCCATACGTTCTTTCTGACCTGCTTTAATTGCCCCAATACTAAATTTGTAGCGTTCAAAAAAAGTAGTATCATTGAATCCCTTCATTGACACTAATACATTTGCCGCTATTATTGCTATGGTCGCTATATCAATGTTGTACATTACCTGCCATTTATTTGGCGTCAAATATAACTATATTTGCCCATAATTTTTTTGAAAATGCAACTACTGGCCTTTGTTTTAATCTATCCATTTTTATGGGTTGTTTCTATTTTGCCACATCGCTTATTTTATGGTTTATCTGATATTGCCTGTTTTTTTATTTACCGTGTATTCGGGTATAGAAGAAAAGTGGTTCAAGAGAACTTGAATTTAGTCTTTCCTGATAAGTCTGCAGATGAAATTCATCGTATCGAGAAAGAATTCTACAAACACCTTTGTGATATGTTTTTAGAAATGGTCAAAACCATGAATCTTAGCAAAGAGGCTGTTGCCAAAAAATACCACATTGTAAATCCAGAAGTTTTACTGGAGATCGAAAAAGAACGAAGCATTATTATTTTATGCGCACACTATGCCAATTGGGAATGGAATGTAAGTATTAATAATTACGTCAACTCCAAAGGGTATGCAGTTTACCAAAAAATAAACAACTCTTATTTTGATAATTTCATCAGAAAAGTAAGAGCGCGCTGGAACACAACCTTAATTACACAAGCCCAAACCGCTAAAACGGTTATTCAGAATTACAGAAATAATGTGCGGTCAACTTATGGAATGGTCAGTGATCAATCTCCACAAGCGCACAGAGCACACTATTGGACGGATTTCATGGGTATTACCGTTCCTATTTTCAACGGCGGAGAAGCATTAGCCCGTAAAACAGGATTAGCTACAGTATTTTTAAAAGTAAGTAAGGTAAAACGCGGTCACTACAAAGCAGAGTTTATTCCTATAGCCATTAATAGTAAGGAAACTAAAGAACACGAAATTACAAACAGATTTTTAAGATTTACCGAAGAACAAATTCGAGAAAAACCAGAATATTACCTATGGACCCACAAACGCTGGAAACACAGAGGAAAACAACCTGCGGCATTTGCCGAAGTTGGGTAATTTCAATAAAAGAAAAACCGGAAGCAGTTGAACTGCTTCCGGTTTCTTATTTAATAACAGATATTGAAATTATAAACCTGCTATAGACTTTATCTCTCCAATAATTCTGTCCGCTAAATCATCTGCTTCTATCTGACTTTTAGCTTCTGTATATATTCTAATAATTGGCTCTGTATTTGATTTTCTAAGATGCACCCAGTTTTCAGCAAAATCAATTTTTACACCATCAATTGTAGACAACTCTTCATTTGCATACTTTTCTGCCATAGATTTTAAAATACCATCCACATCTAAACCAGGTGTCAATTGAATTTTCTTTTTACTCATGTAGTAACTTGGGTAACTAGCTCTTAATTCTGCTACTGTACCACCTTTTTCAGCCATCAACATTAAAAACAAAGCTGTACCTACTAATGAATCTCTACCGTAATGACTTTCAGGATATATGATACCTCCATTACCTTCACCGCCAATAATAGCATTATTCGCTTTCATTTTGGTAACTACATTTACTTCGCCAACAGCTGCGGCTTCATATGTTCCGCCATGTTTTTGAGTAATGTCGCGCAATGCACGAGAAGATGATAGGTTAGAAACCGTATTTCCTTTTGTTTTACCTAAAACATAATCAGCACAAGCGACCAAGGTATATTCTTCACCGAACATTTCACCATCATTACTAATAAACGCCAAACGATCTACATCTGGATCTACTACGATACCGAAATCAGCTTTTTCTTTAACTACTAAATCGCAAATATCTTTTAAATGCTCTTTTAATGGCTCCGGATTATGTGGAAAATGACCAGTTGGTTTACAATACAACTCCACCACTTCTACTCCGAATTCCTTTAAAAGCTTTGGTATAGCTATGCCACCGGTAGAATTTACACCGTCAACTACTACTTTGAATTTAGCTTTTTTAACTACTTCGGCATCTACTAAAGAAAGGTTTAAAACTTCATCTATATGTATATCGATATAACTATCATTTTTATTTATGACCCCAAGATCATCAACATCAGAAAAATCAAAATCTTCTTTTTCTGCGATTTCCAAAATTTTAGCTCCTTGTGCAGCATCTAAGAATTCTCCTTTTTCATTTAACAACTTTAAGGCATTCCATTGTTTTGGATTATGACTTGCTGTTAATATAATTCCCCCATCGGCATTCTCCATTGGTACGGCTATCTCTACAGTTGGTGTTGTAGATAAATCTAAATCAACAACATCGATACCTAAACCTATTAAAGTAGAAACTACAAGGTTCTGTATCATCTCCCCAGAAAGACGGGCATCGCGACCAATAACAACTTTTAACTTGTCCTTTTTAGAATAGTCTTTCAACCAGATGCCGTAAGAAGCAGCAAACTTTACTGCATCAATAGGTGTAAGATTGTCTCCTGGTTTACCTCCAATTGTTCCTCGTATTCCTGAAATAGATTTTATTAGTGTCATATAATCTTAATAAGTTTTTTGCAAATATAAACGTATCATACTTATCACTATTGCCCTTCTTTGTAAATTCGAACTACTAAGCATAATTTAGGCGAATGAATTTTTTAGCTCATATATTCCTGTCTTTTAACGACAAAGAAATTACCATAGGCAATTTTATAGCGGATAGCATTCGCGCCAATAAATTTGACCACCTACCAACAAAAGTACAGAAAGGCATAAAACTTCACCGCCATATAGATACATATACCGATAGCCATGCGATACCAAAAATTAGCAGCAAAAGACTACATGCAAACTACAGTCATTACAGCCGAGTTATCGTAGATATCTACTATGATCACTTTTTAGCAAAAAACTGGTCTACATATTCTGATATTCCGTTGGATGTTTTTGTAGATGACTTCTATGATCTTTTAGAAGATAATTACGAAATTTTGCCCATCGGGATAAAAAAAATGATGCCCTATATGATTTCTGATAATTGGATTTTCAACTATTCAAAAATGGATGGAATTGCTCGTGTACTGAACGGTATGAACCGTAGAACGAATAATAAATCTAAAATGAATTTTGCCATCATAGACCTTGAAGAACATTATGATGCTTTTGAAGAAGAATTTACTGAGTTCTTTGAAGAACTTATTACTTTCTCGAAAGATAAATTTACATCAATAGTAAATAAAAAATAATATAATACTTTGATATACAAAAATTTAATTTGAATTACTTAAACTAAAAAATTAAACTAACTATGAACCAACTTAAATTAATATTAATGCTAACTGCATTCGTAATTTTAGCCAGTTGCAAAGAGAATCCTGCGACACCAACAGGCACAGTTACCGAAAAAGCAATGGTAGTATCTGCTCGCGAAGAAGCCTCTAAAATAGGTAGTGATATTATGGAAAAAGGCGGTAACGCTTTTGATGCCATGGTTGCTACTGAAATGGCTCTTGTTGTCGCTTACCCATTTGCAGGAAATCTTGGTGGCGGCGGATTCATGGTATACAGAAAAGCAGATGGTGAAGTTGGTGCTTTAGATTATAGAGAAAAAGCACCATTATCTGCACACAAAGATATGTACCTAGATTCTTTAGGTAACGTGATTCCCGGTAAAAGCACTTTAGGTGCCACTGCTGTTGGCGTACCCGGTACCGTTGCCGGTATTATTGAGGTTCACAAAAAGTTTGGATCACTTCCATTAGAAGAGATTATGACTCCGGTTATTGCTCTAGCAGAACGTGGTGTTGTAGTTACCGCTAATCAAGAAAAACGATTGGCTAGTCAACGAGATAAATTTATAGAGGTAAACACTGACAGCACTAAATTTGCTACTGTATTCAAAACTAATGACACCATTAAATATCCTGCACTGGCAAATACTTTTAGAAGTATAGCCACGTATGGTAGAGACGGATTCTACAAAGGTGAAGTAGCTAAGAAACTCGCCACTTTCATTCAAGAAAAAGGGGGATATGTTACAGAAGAAGATTTAGAAAAATACCAGGCGGTATGGAGAGACCCAATCTCATTTGACTATAAAGACTTGCACATCATTTCTATGAGTCCGCCTAGCAGTGGCGGTGTTACCATCAATCAGATATTCAAAATGATGGAAAAGCACGATGTAGCCAAACTCGGTCATAACTCCCCCAAAATGGTACAATTATTTACAGAAGCATCGAGAAGGGCTTATGCCGATAGGAACTACTTTTTAGGCGATCCTGACTTTGTTGAAATACCATATGATAGATTATTGAGTGACGAATACCTTACTGAAAGAATGGCTAATTTTTCTTTTGACAAGGCCACTAAATCTTCTGAAGTTGAACATGGAAATATTGAGATAGTAGAAAGTATGGAAACTACCCACTACTCTATTGTAGATCAAGAAGGTAATGCCGTCTCTGTAACAACAACATTAAATGGTGCGTATGGCTCTAAACTATATTCAGATGAGTTAGGCTTCTTCTTGAATAATGAAATGGATGATTTCAGCGCTAAAGCTGGTGTACCCAATATGTTCGGGCTGGTTGGTGCAGAAGCTAATAGCATAGCGGCAGAAAAAAGAATGTTAAGCAGCATGACCCCTACTATCGTTGAACGCGATGGTAAGTTATGGATGGTTCTAGGTACGCCTGGTGGCTCTACCATCATAACTGCAGTTGCACAAACCATATTGAATGGATATGAGTTTAAAATGAGTATGCAAAATGCTGTAAATGCTCCGCGTTTTCATCACCAATGGTTGCCAGATATGGTCATCTTTGAACCAGACGGATTCTCTGCTGAACTAAAAGAAGAATTAAAATCTAAAGGATATATTATCAATGAAGAAAGAACCCCAATTATTGGTAAAGTTGATGCTATTCGCGTTTTAGCAAATGGTAAACTTGAAGGGGGTGCCGATAAACGTGGAGATGATGCTGCCGTCGGATTTTAGACTATTCTAAATTAAATTTTAAGTCGATTGCATTTTAAATATAAATATTTATCAATGAAATATTTGAATACGTTATGCTAAAGAAATTATTTAAGTTAATTGGTATTGTCATTTTACTTTCAGTAATAGGTTATGGTGTCTTATATTACCTCTATAATGAACCCGTACCTACTGGCGAATCTGGACCCGAAGCTGATGCCTTGGCGTACAGAATTTTCGATGCCCTTAATTACAAAAATTTCAATAATACTAAAGTATTAGAATGGTCTTTTCGAGGTGACCACACCTATAAATGGGATAAAGAAAAACAAATAGTTGTGGTAAGTTATGATGACGTCGTTGTTAACTTAGATTTGATCACTCCGCACTCAAGTACCGCTACAATCAATAACGAGCCTGCGTCTTATGAAAAAACACAAGACCTTATTGAAGACGCCCAAAGCTATTTCAATAACGATTCTTTTTGGCTTGTGGCACCTTTCAAAGCTTTTGACCGAGGCACCGAGCGATATTTAGTAGACATGGAAGATGGTTCTGAAGCGCTTCTTGTAACATACACCCAAGGTGGCGATACACCCGGTGATTCATATCTTTGGATTATAGAACCTAGCGGAAGACCTAAAAGTTTTAAACTTTGGACAAAAATCATCCCAATAGGTGGTTTAGAAGCTACTTGGGAAGATTGGATCAAAACAGAAAGTGGTGTTTTCTTACCTACTCAACACAAACTTGGTCCCCTTTCAATATCAATGGGAGATGTTAAGGGAACCTATTAACAATTAATAATTCAATAAAAATTTTATTATTTCACCTAAGAAAGCCCTTTTATGCAAGATTATAAGTTTCCATTAGATTTTACTTTCCATATCGGTACACTATCAAACGATTTTTCAGCTGTAGATGCCAACGGTAAAATGGTGGCCTACGTAAAACAAAAACTTTTCAAGTTCAAGGAAAATGTTGGTGTTTATGAAAATGATAGTAAATCTAATTTACTATACAATATCAAAGCTGACAGGTGGATTGACTTTTCTGCATGTTACTCCTTCTCTGATACAACAGGAAAGGAATTTGGAAAAATTGGTCGCAAAGGATGGGCATCTTTATGGAAAGCACATTATGAAGTTTTTGACCAAAACAAACAACTAAAATACACTATTAGAGAAGAGAACGCTTGGGTAAAGGTAATGGATGGTCTAGTTGGTCAAATACCTATCATTAACCTTTTTACGGGACTATTTTTGAATCCAGCATATTTGGTAATCAACGGAAACAATGAAACTGTAGTTCGACTGTCCAAAGAAAAATCATTGGTTGGTCGTCGTTTTAAGGTTAGTGAAGTAAAGAAACTAAACGGAAATGATGACGATATCATCATTTTAAGCTTAATGATGATGGTATTATTAGAACGTCGTAAAGGCTAGAATTCTGCCAAACCATATTCATTTAAAACGATATCCCATTCTTCGGTTTCCATTATTTCAAGAATTCGTTGGGTGAAGCGTTGTTCCAATTCTACATGTGTTTTTGGGAGTGCAAAGGCATAGAACTGAATATCAAATTTTACTGGTAAGAGCTTTAAATTATGTAAAGTAGAATCTCGTTGAATTGCATATTTTAAAATAGGCTCATCGTATATAAAAGCCTTAATTTTACCTTCATTCAACTCTTTTAAACCAGTCGGTACATTGGGATATGAATGAAGATCCTTAAAGAAATGTTCTGATAAAAAATTTTCGGTACCCGAGTTCCCAATGGTACCTACTGCCCTATCTTTAAATTCGTTAAACCCATCAGGATTGTTGGTTAACTGATTTACTGTTAAACTAGATGCAATACTCGCTGTCAATCCAGAAATAAATAGTAGTCCGCCAAACATTAGAACCAACGCTGTTATCTTTCCAGATTTGGTAACAGGCACCTTATCGCCATAACCCACAGTAGTCAAAGTTACAGCAGACCACCACATACCGTCCCACAAACCCCTACCGCCAGGTCTAAATACATCAGGATTCTTTCTACGCTCAAATAGCCATCCTAAAACTCCAAATAAAAATATGATAAATAGCAATATGAGCAACCCACTTAGAAATTCGAAATTTAAAAAACTGCCTATAAACGACTTTAATCTATCAAAAGAAGATATCTCGGCAATAGCTATGGTAGCATTAGAAGCATAAAAAGAATGTGTAAACTCCATCTCTTTACTACGCTGACTGGTAATGGTCAACGGATTAATACTTATATCAATACCTCCAGTACGCAAAGAATCTAACAATGTTGGAAACTCCATAGGTATCATGTCATATTCAATATTCAAGTCTTTGGCAACCCTTTTCCATAACCAGAAATTGAGCCCATCTGCATAATCACCGTTGTCAACTATAAAAGGCGCGGCGGCAGTGTAGCCGATACGTAATTTTCTGTCATCAATTTGACTGGTTACTGAGATTGAAATTAATAATACAATTACAATTATAAGAGTTCTCATATACACGGTCGGGTTTACATTCTTTTAAATATAATCATTTTAGAAAGTCTAGGCAGATTATAATAATCAGGAAAAATGAAGTAAGTTTAACTACTTAAAGCAATTATTGGTATGAATATTAAACTAATAACTTTTAACGAAGTAACCGCAGATCTGCAATCTCAACTTACTGAACTCTATAAACAATTGAATGCTGAGTTAACACAATTAGATCTGGCAACCGCACTTTCAGATTATAATACCACAGATGTTGTAATCTGTATGGATGATGATAAATTAGTTGGTATTGCCATGATGGCAAAATACAAAGTAGTTTCTGGACACAAAGGAATGATTGAAGATGTTGTGGTATCTTCTGATTATAGGGGTCAAGGTATTGGCAGAAAGCTAATGGAGAAACTTTTAGAGAAAGCAGAAAAATCCAAACTTGACGATGTTCTATTATTTAGTGGTCATCACAGAACTGCAGCAATTTCCTTGTACAAAAGCTTAGGATTTAAATTAAAAGAGAGCGGTATGTATATTAAAAAATATTAAAGTTATACTTTAATTAACCTTCTTAACATGTTGTAATTGATCTTTCAACTCTTTCATCGATTCTTGCAATTGACGTAATAATCCGTTATCTGTAGTGGCATCTACATTAAAAGTAATCTTACTACTTACCTCCCATATTTCCTGAATCTGAAATGGTTTAATATCATAAGGCGGATAGGTTTCGTTTAAAGATATTAGCGTTATATTATTAGAGTTCGGTCGCTTTTCTACTTTCTTAACCATGATGGAATCTTGTAATACAACAACGTACATTTTATTTGCACTCACATAATCTATATGCTCTATAGCCCTTGCCAAAACCCACTCACCCGGATGTAGATTGGGCAACATACTATCACCCTCCACCTGAAAACCTCGATAGGTTGCATTTCTAAATTCTGGAATTGGTAAATCAAATGCAGGTAATTGTTGATACCAACTGGTATCTGATATATTCTGAGGATAACCAGCAGCCGCTTTTGCATTAACAAGAACCATATTTTCACGATTTGCAGAATCGACGGTTACCACTTTAGGTATGACACTGGTTCTTGAAGTTTCTAAATACTGTTCATCACTTTCACCAAATAACCAAAGCGGATTAATTTTAAACTGTTTCAGCAACTCTAAAACTACTTTACCCGAAAGTTTAGTTCTACCACGCTCAATATCTGCTGTAGTATTAGAAACACCAATAAGTGCTGCAAAATCAGCTTGAGTGAAGCCTAGCTCCCTTCTTAAATCGGTAAATCGCTTTAATGTCAGTTCGTTTTCCATAATCTTTTCCGCTTCAATAAAAATTTTAATACCTCTTTATACTTCAAATATAATGATTATGGATTATATCCAAAATATTATTTGGATTATTTCCATAATTAGGATTATTTCCATAATTTTGGATTAATTACCAATTGCTATGGATTTTAATCGAATAAAAGAAAAATTAAATATATTGGCAGATGCGGCCAAATACGATGTGTCTTGCTCAAGTAGTGGCAGTAACCGTAAAAACAAGAATAATGGCTTAGGTGACACCGGTAATGGTATTTGCCATACCTATACCGAAGATGGTCGTTGTGTTTCTCTATTAAAGATTCTTCTGACCAATCATTGCATTTTTGATTGTGCTTATTGTGTTACCCGAAAAAGCAACGACATTCAAAGAGCTGCATTTAAAATTCAAGAGGTAGTTGATTTAACTATCAATTTCTACAGAAGAAATTATATTGAAGGACTGTTCTTAAGTTCGGGGATTTTCAAAAGTGCAGACCACACTATGGAAAGACTAATTGCCGTTGCTAAAAAGCTTAGAGAAGAAGAAAACTTCAACGGATATATTCATCTTAAATCTATACCTGGCGCAAGTGATGAATTAATGTATGAGGCCGGTTTATATGCTGATCGTTTATCGGTCAACATTGAAATCCCCACTATTTCCGGCCTTAAACTTTTAGCTCCAGATAAAAAACATGAAGATTTCATTAAACCAATGTTAAAGGTGAAGAATGAAATCATTCGATATAAAGAGGAGCGTAAAATTATCAAAAGCACCGCAAAATATGCTCCCGCAGGTCAAAGCACCCAAATGATTGTTGGTGCAACGGGCGAAAGTGATAAAGATATCATGTATTCTGCTACTCATTTTTACAAGAACTTCCAGATGAAACGTGTGTATTACTCTGGTTATGTGCCTATATCTACAGATAGCAGATTACCCTCTTTGGGTTCTGAAGTTCCAATGCTACGTGAGAACCGATTATATCAAACAGATTGGCTACTTCGATTTTATGGGTTTAGCGTCAATGAAATTCTAGACGCCGATAATCCGAATTTAGATATGGATATTGATCCTAAATTGATGTGGGCACTTCGAAATTTAAACCATTTTCCAGTTGATATCAATAAAGCAGAACCACGAATGTTGGCAAGAATTCCAGGTATAGGAATGGGCTCAGTTCATAAAATTATTAGCGGAAGAAAGTACCGTAGTTTAAACTGGGAACATCTAAAAAAAATGGGGATTGCTCTTAATCGAGCAAAGTATTTCATTATCTGTAACTCCACTGATTGGGAACGAAGAGATTTAGACGCAGCTAGCATAAAAGGAATGATTCTTCAATCTCAAAATAGCAAATTCAAAAATCAGTATAACAATCAATTATCGTTATTTAACTAAACTAATAATTTAATTAAAACCAAAGACTATGGAAAATATGAATAACACCTTGAACTCGACAAATATTTCAATTTCAAACAGCGTTATTGACCGTAGTCAGAGTCAAATATTAGCGATAGGATACCATATGGTATTATTAAAGACTAAAATTAAAAAAAGGCTAAAAATTGTATCACGAATCTTTTTCTTCAACTTCTAAAACTTGTTATATGAATGCTTCAAAAACTTTAGTTTACGATGGTAGTTTTAATGGTTTTTTAACTGCTGTATTCATAGGCTTTGAACAAAAGCTTACGCATGCCGATATTCAAAAACAAGGACAATTACAAAGTGGACTTTTTGCTGAAACGGAAACAATTTTCACCAATATTGAAAAAGCACAAAGGGTTTGGAACGGTGTTCGAAATAAAAGTAATTCTGCTATAAAAAATATTTATTTTGCCTTCTTGAGCGAACAGAATAATATGGAAGCTCTAATCTACCGTTACATTCAAAAATTGATGGGAAGTAAATATAAGGGAGCAACTGACTTTAGTGATGATGGAGTTTTAAAAATAAATCAACTTGCACATAAGGTTGGAAGAGAAAAGCATCGTATGGAAGCTTTTGTACGATTTCAATTAACAAAAGATGATGTTTATTTTGCGAATATAGAACCCGATTTTGATGTACTACCTTTAATCTCCAAGCATTTTAGAAATCGTTACGCTGACCAACAATGGATTATTTATGATCTCAAACGTAAATACGGACTATTCTATGATTTGTATACTGTTGAAATCATTTCATTAGATTTATCAGATATTCACACTAATAGTATTGAGAAAAGTTTTGCATTTACAGATGCTGAGTATGAATATCAAGACCTTTGGAATAATTATTTTAAAAGCACAACTATAAAATCTCGTATTAATAACAAGCTACATGTTCAACATGTACCAAAGCGTTATTGGAAATATTTATCTGAGAAGAAAGAAGCAGTATAATATTTAACGTCATATTATATTGAAATGTATTTCAATTGTACTTAACAATTTTGATTATTAAGACAATTGTTTGCTTCAATAAATAGTTGAATTTTAAAATTAGATGAGAAATATCCTCTTAAATCAGTGCTCTTTCATCTTCCAAGATTTCCGCCTCAGAATTACATTAAAAGTATAGGAGAATGAACCAAATTTAAATAAATGGCTAATGAATAACTTCATTAGTTTTTACACAAATACCTTATTCAATACTTTTTCTACTAAACAATTTGATTTGTCAATAAATAGCCGATTATGACATTGGTCATATTTCATGAAATACACCCATCGTAGCTTTACCATTGAAATCTTAAAATGAAGTTTTACCATCCATAGTATTTTGGCGAATCTTTATGAAAGAGATTTAATCCTTTTCTTAATTTGCTTATTAGAAATGCAATCTGACCTCCAGTAATTATAAAATGTAAAATTATGAGTTATCAAATAGAAGCTTCTTCCACTTACCATAGTGATGCTGTAATTCATATAAAAGAATCTAATATAGATTTTGGAACTACTACCGAAACATCTGAAGTGTTGCCCAACCCTGCAGAAGTGTTCTTAGGCTCTTTTGCCGCTTGCATGCTTAAAAATGTAGAACGCTTTTCTAAAATGATGAAGTTTAAATATGAAAGAACCACATTAGAAGTCAAAGCAGAACGACTAGATAATCCACCAAGAATGGATAACATTATTTACAACTTGACCATTTACAGCGATGACGAAAAATTAAACACCTCGCTTTTGAAAAAGAATATTGAAAAACACGGTACCATCTATAATACCGTTAAACTTTCATGCGCGATATCTGGCAGTATTAAGACATTTTCAAACATTAATTAAGTTCAAGTACTTCAAGAACTAAACATCAAGCTTTAGAAATTTTACCTATCGTACTAATCTACCCGTGATATTACCGGCAATTATATTGTTGACTTCAGTAACCGTAGCAAAATTTACATCGCCTTCATATGTATGTTTTAAGGCACATGCCGCGCTAGCAAACTCTAATGCTTTATAATCGTCATACTGTTGTAAACCATAAATTAATCCTGCAGCAAAGGCGTCACCTGTTCCAATACGGTCAACAACATGGGTAATGTCGATATCTTCGGTTTCTTTAAATTCGACACCGTTCCACATTCTAGCTCGAATTTTATGCCATGAAGAATTCAATGAAGTTCTAATTTTATCGAAAACTTTTTCAATAGACGGAAACTGAGCTATTAACTGTTTACTAGCTTCAATAAAATCTTCATTGCTATAGCCAAAATTTGTACCTAACACCTCATTAATTTCATTGACACCGCCGATAAAAATCGTAGAATAATGTAAGAGTTCAATTAGTGCTTGTTTAGGATCTTGACCATATTTCCATAATCCGCTACGGTACGTAGGATCAGCAGAAACAGCTAAACCTTTTTCCCTGGCTAATTTTAAACCCTCTTTTAATACGTCAAAAGCTCCTTGAGACAAGGCCGGTGTAATTCCCGTCCAATGCATCCACTCTCCATCTTCTAATGCATTTTCCCAATTCACTTTAGATGGTTCTATTTCAGAAAATGCGGAGTGGGATCGGTTATAAGAAATCATACTTGGTCTAATAACTGCGCCTACTTCCAGAAAATAGACTCCCAAAGGTCTTTTAGATTTTACGATAGAAGATGTGTCTACACCAAACTTTTGAATATAGGTCATTGCGGTATCTCCAATAAAATCATCAGAAATTGCACTTATATGTTTTACATTTCCTCCAAAATTAGAAATGGAAATACCCACATTCAATTCTGTACCTCCAAAATAAAATTCAACAATATTCGATTGAACGAATTTTTTGTTACCACGTGGAGAAATGCGCATTAAAACTTCACCGAATGTTATAATCTTGCCCATAATATAATTTTAAACCTAAAATAGTTAATGAAAAAGTAAAAACCATAGTTGTTAAAAAATATATCAACATCAGAATGAAATGAATTATTATCATACCGAGATACTTAAAAGATTAAAATTTATAAGAACATTTAATCTCCTTATTTGTAGGATACGTTAAACGAATAAAAACAGTTCTTCTATTTTAATTGTTGCAGTAAACGTTTATAGAATATATAAAAAGTGAATATTAATTAATGTATTTAAGTGGTAGTAATAAGTTGTACAATGCACGATATCTTCGTATCTTTTATTTTCATCTTCAAAAAGTTTTCATAATGCATTTAAAGTCTACCTTTTTTATATTACTTATATGTATTACGCATGCAACTATTGCTCAAAAAAAAATTGCTGAAGAAAAGTTTATAACAATCGGGGGTATTGAACAGTGGGTAACAATTAAAGGTGATGACGTTAACAACCCTATTGTACTTATCATACATGGTGGACCAGGAAGCACTATGAGCCACTTCAAAGATGATGTTTACGAAGATTGGAAGAAAGAATTCACTATAGTTCACTGGGACCAAAGAGGTGCCGGTAAAACTTTTGGAAAAAACTGCCCGAAGGATATTAATAATGAGTTTTATTTGAATAATCCGTTGACAATTAACGAAATGACCAATGACGGTATTTTGGTAACACAATATCTTTTAAAGCAATTAAATAAGAAAAAAGTAATACTAATAGGAACCTCTTGGGGCTCAATACTGGCTACGGAAATGGCTCAAAAGAATCCTGATTTATACCATGCGTATATCAGTCATGCACAATTTATAAACTTTTCTAGCAATATTGAAAATGCATATTTCGGGGTGAAAAAAATGGCAGAGCTTAATGATGAAAAAACTATATTGGATAAATTGAATAATTTGGGTGCACCACCATATAAAAAAGCTAAAACTTACGGACAATTGTTACGTGTCATTAAACAATACGAAAGAGAAAATGCTACTCCAGCGCCTTCTTCTTGGTATAAAGTGGCAGCAGCATATGAGAATAATGAAGATAGTAGAGATAGATATAATGGTGATGATTACTCTTTTTTAAATCTCGTTGGCGATGATGAAATGGGTATAAAATCAATGGTTAGCAATATCAACTTTGAGCATACTGCAGTCGTCTTTAGATTGCCTATTATTATGATTCAGGGCAAGTATGATATCTTATGCTCTGCAGACCTGAACAAACCATATTTTGAAAAAATTAGGGCCCCTAGAAAAGAATATTTCACTGTTTCTAATGCAGCCCATGGTTATAATCAAGCTATAATTGATAAGCAATATGAAATTGCTAAAGCTCTTAAAGTTCAAAATTAAAATGTCGTAAGAAATTTACTTCCCTCCTTTTTCTCCAATAAATTGATCGCCTTTAGCTTTAAAAAGTACATTAAATGTTGTTAAGCTACCGTAAATACGCGTAATATATTGTTGTAAATCAACCTTTTCTTGATCATCTAAATTCTTGCTCGAATTTATTTTCTGTTCCATTACACGAATACGGTCACGTACCATTACAATTTTGTGAAAGAAGGTATTGATGGGAATTTCTTTAGCACTCATACCTGCTTCACCAGGTTCTAGTATTAAATTACCACCCTTCCATTTGTCGGCAATGGCTACACGTTGGGTAGCATCGCTCCATTTTTGCAGAATAGCTACCAATGAACTTTCTACATCAAAAAAGCTTACGGCATCCACTTCATTATCAATAGCTTCAATTACTTCAAAATCAGCATCAATTTCAATAGTTTCCAATCCTTTATCCACGAACGTAACCCAATACATACTGCTAGACACATTGGTAATTACTCCTTTGCCATATTCTGTATGTAATATTCTAGACCCTATTCCTAATATTTTCATTGTATTCAACTTTTGTTTCATGCTAATTTAAGATCAGTTTTTATCTTCAGCAAAAAGAAATTTACTTTTGTTCCTTAGTTATTTCCATCAAGTTTTTGTCATCTAAACTTCTTCATGTACATTTAAAGTCAACAATAGAATGTAACCATAAACCATCAACATGAAAAATTTAATGGCAGTTGTTTTAATAAGCTTATTACTTTCTGCTTGTGGAGAGAAAAAGAAGGAAATAGCAGCGCAAGTTCACGCACCAGCTAAACTGAAAGCTTTAATTATTGACGGACAGAACAACCATTACATTTGGCCAAAAACTACTATGATGATGAAAGATTATCTAGAACAGACCGATTTATTTACGGTAGATGTCCAAAGAATGGACTCTGTTTGGTTAGGCATAAAATACAATAAGGATAGACCAGAGGCGTACCATTCATTTATAGAAACTTACCCATTATCAGATAAGGCCTATCATATTTCCGAGAGCCCCATACAAACATCAGATTTCAAATTCAATTTTAATGATTTTGATGTTATTATTTCTAACCTAGGTTCAGATTCTCCCTTATGGCCAGAGCAAACCAGAAAAGATTTTGAAACCTATATGAATAATGGTGGTGGCTTAGTAGTAGTTCATGCTGCTGACAATGCCTGGGGTGAATGGGATGAATTTAATAAAATGATCGGATTAGGTGCTTGGGGTGGTCGAGATGAAAAATCTGGACCGTATGTATATTATAACGATGCAGGTGAACTAATAAAAGACCCTTCTGAAGGTGTTTGTGGATCTCACGGACCTGAATATGAATTTGAATTAACCACCAGGACACCAGAACACCCTATAATGAAAGGCATACCAGAAAAATGGTTACATACACCAGATGAAATGTACGAGCGTATGAGAGGACCGTTTGAAAATGCAACTATTTTAGCCACGGCTTTTGCCGATGTTGAAAAAAATGCTCCACCATGGGATCCAAACATTACTGGCTTAGGACAAAACGTACCACAATTAATGGCTATCAACTATGGTAAGGGACGTGTTTTTCATTCTACATTAGGGCATTTTGACTATTCAATGGAATGTGTAGGTTTTATCACCACATTACAAAGGGGAACAGAATGGGCAGCTACAGGAGATGTTACGCAAGAAATTCCAAATGATTTCCCTGGGGCCGATGCATCAAACTCAAGACCTTGGAAATAGCATACTATCATTTACTCTGAAACCGGATTGCAATCTTCTTTTCTTCTGGAATCAACTAGGTAAATAATTTTCCATGCATGTTCATCTTTAAATAACTGAAACGAGTTAACCCCACAATGACTGAATTCACCTTTGTACCAAAATTCATACGGCGCCCAAACATGAGCCATACCACCATCTATTTCTATTTTATAATCGAGTATTTTTTCATGAAAACTTATAGAATCGGGCGTGGTAATCATGAAGTTAATTAAATCATTAAAATTAGTTTTTTCAACGATCATATTACCTAGCATATTTAATTTTACCGTTTGCATTATAACATCTGTATCCACAACACGTTTCATGGCAAATTCATTTTTGCCATTAAAAGCATAAAAAAAAGTCTCTACTGCATACTTAACTTTTACTTCTTCTTCTATTTGTGCATTTATCAAGTTTACCAATAAAACTGTCAATAGTAAAGAGAAATATTTCATAGGGTTACCTTTTAAAAAGTTGTTCGCGTTAAAAATAAGTAAATTCTGAATGTACACTTCAGATGGATTCTATTTAGGGAGTGCTTAATCTCAGGAAAACTCCTTACTTTTATGGCTCTTAATCAATATTAGAATATGTCAGTAGCTAAAAAAGAATACAAAAGGGTCACGGTAAAATCATTAGTAGATATGAAGAAGAATGGAGAGAAAATCTCTATGCTTACTGCTTATGACTATTCAATGGCCAAAATTGTTGATGCCGCTAAGGTCGACGTAATTTTGGTAGGTGATTCTGCCAGTAATGTAATGGCCGGTCATGAAACCACATTACCTATAACCTTAGATCAAATGATATATCATGCATCTTCTGTTATTAGAGCTATAGACAGAGCATTGGTTGTAGTTGATTTACCTTTTGGCAGCTACCAAAGCGACCCTAAAGAAGCTTTGCGTTCTGCAATTAGAATTATGAAAGAAAGTGGTGCACATGCCGTAAAATTAGAAGGTGGTGCGGAAATAAAGGAATCGGTAAAAAGAATTCTTGCCGCAGGTATTCCTGTTATGGGCCATTTAGGTCTAACTCCGCAGTCCATTTATAAATTTGGAACCTATACTGTTCGTGCAAAAGAAGAGGAAGAAGCGGAAAAATTAATGGAAGATGCCAAATTACTGGAAAAATTAGGCTGTTTTGGTCTGGTGCTGGAAAAAATACCCGCGGAACTAACTAAAAAAGTTTCTGAAAGTTTAACCATACCAACAATCGGTATTGGAGGTGGAAAACATGCTGACGGACAAGTTTTAGTAGTGCATGATCTTTTAGGAATGACACATGAATTCAACCCTCGTTTTTTACGCAGATATATGAACCTTTATGAAGAAATGGGCAATGCCATTTCCAATTATGTAAGCGATGTAAAAAGTCAAGATTTCCCTAATGATGATGAGCAATATTAATTAATATATACTTTTTGAGTCGTTCTAAATATTTTGGTAAATTCTTGATTCTAATCATTGTTTTAATGACAGTTGGTTGTGATCAGGTATCTAAAGAAATCACACGCCAAAAAGTTGACCCAAAAGCTTTTATACCTATACTTAAGAATCATTTGATTCTTACCAATGTTGAAAATACTGGTGCAATCCTCGGATTCGGACAAGACTTCCCTCCTATTTTAAAAAGATTTCTTTTGCAGTTGTTGCCAAAGTTATTGTTATTGATACTGCTCTACAGAATAATGGGTAAACCTAATTTAAACTTATTGGTTATTATCGCCTTTGCACTGGTTATCGGTGGCGGATTAGGAAATTTAATAGATAGAATAGCATATGGCTCAGTTACAGATTTCTTTCAAATTAGATTAGGTTTTTTTCGAACAGGAATTTTCAATATGGCAGATGTTGCTGTTACCCTTGGTCTATTTATGTTTATTTTTTTAATAGTTAGAGGAAAAAAAATTGCAATTTAAGAAGTTCAACAATCAAATAATTAAGACTCCATTTTGTCAAAAAAAGAACACTCTACAGTAGATAACCTTCAGGTATTATTTGAAGATAATCACTTAATTGTCATTAATAAACGTCCTGGTGATATTGTACAAGGTGATAAAACCGGTGATCAGCCATTGAGCGACACCGTAAAGGCTTTTCTAAAGAAAAAGTACGACAAACCCGGTAATGTTTATCTAGGGGTCGTGCATCGTCTAGATCGCCCAACATCGGGTATTGTGGTATTTGCAAAGACCTCAAAAGCATTGCCTAGGTTGAACAAAATGTTTGCAGAAAAAGATGCAAAAAAAACCTATTTGGCAATTGTAAAGAATAGTCCTGCAGAGCCTGAGAAAAGATTAGTTCATTGGATGAAGCGTAACACCAAACAAAATAAATCTTACGCCAAGATTAAGGAGGTCCCTGATAGTAAAAAAGCCATTTTAACGTATAAAACCTTAAAAAAGTTAGACCGTTATTTTCTTTTAGAAGTTGATTTAGAAACAGGTCGCCATCATCAAATTCGCTCGCAACTAACGGCAATAGGCTGCCCTATTAAAGGAGATTTAAAATACGGATTCGACAGAAGCAATGCTGACGGAAGTATACATTTACATGCTAGAAAACTGCGTTTAATGCATCCGGTAAAAAAAGAACCTTTAGAAATTATTGCTCCTCCACCAAATGACCCTATTTGGAATGCATGTCTTTAATTTTACTACTTTTAGAGAAACACTATAACCATGTTAAAGAAAATTTGTGCCTTAAGTTTATTCTTAGTAATTACCTCATGTGGTAGTTACAACTCTATTGACACCTTTTACAATGCCCATAAAAATGATAATCAGGTAACCGCTGTTCGTATTCCCCAATTTATGTTATCAATGATTAGTGAAATTTCACCAGAAATGAAGGCTATGGTCGGTAATGCCAAAGATTTGAGATATATGCAGTTTCCGAGTACAACATCGAGTAAAACTCAATTTCTAAATCAACAAATGAATGGAATTACCGGTAATTCATTTATTGAAGTTTTTAGAAAAAATGACGATTTAAAACGTAGTGTAGTTTCTGTAAGAGAGAAGAAAAATCTGGTCAAAGAAATTCTTATTTACAATAACAATAGTCAAACAGGTTCTTTTTTATATTTCAATGGTAATTTTGACCCTGCAAAAGTTCGAGAAATGGCAAAAAATGAGCAGTTTACTAAATTCGGAGAAAATATAATTAGTCAGTTTGGATCTAGTACACCTGGTATAAACTCTCAAAATTAAAACGACCATTTATGTTGGTCTTTTAGAACGGATGCTTTCAATTACAACAGAACTCAAAATTAGTATTCCGCCTAAAATAGTAGTTCCCTTAGGTATTTCAGATAAAAATATAGCTCCGATTATAATACCATAAACCGGCTGTACACTGCTTAAAATACTTACTGTAGTAATATTAAAATGCTTGAATGTCATTAAAAACATCGTATGACCAATTGCTGTAGTTAAAACAGCGAGCGCAACAAGAACTTCCCACTGGCCTATAATGGTATCTGCTGAAACAATAAATAAAAATGGGAACAGAATAACACCTACAATAGCGGTTTGATAGGTCATTAACATAGACCCATTATATTTCGCCACTTTCTTTTTCAAAAGAATATTTCTTAGGGCATATGCAAGAGCTGAAAATACCCCAAAACCAATGGCTATAGTATATGAATTCTCAAAATCTAAGGTAGGACTCAAAAAATACATTCCCGTAAGTACTAAAAAAGCAAGAAGCAAATGCACCAATTGAAACTTAGTTTTCAGAAGAATAGGTTCTAAAAATGCCGTAATCACCGGGTATGTAAAAATAGAAAGCATACCAATAGCCACATTAGACAGCTTTAAAGCATAGAAATAGGCAATCCAATGAACTCCCATTAATACCCCACTGAGCAATATTACCGGAATATCTTTTTTATCAACATTTAAACTAAAACCCTTCCATTTGCAATATATAAATAGTGCCACAAAAGCTAATATTGCCCTTGAACCAATTGCGACCGGAACTGGTAGCTGAACATAACGCCCTAATGCCCCAGAAGTAGCTACAAAAAGCATTGCAAGATTAATTTCTAACAAATGCTGAAGGTGATTACTTTTCATCTACATCAATTACGGTTAGCGTATTTTGGCCAGGGCTTTTTCTCTCATAATTTGAGAAACCGGTTTGTTCTGTAAATGACTCTCTAACCATGATAATATATCCAAATACAAGAAAGCTCTTTTTTCATATGGATGATCTTCATACTTTTTAAGTTCAGTATACAGTTTTTGAAACTCTGCCTTTAGTTGATTTGGATAAATACCACCTAAACTTCTTAGAAACTTGATCATCTCTTTTTGCACTGCATGCATATCATTCATTTTCAAAAGAAACTTATATGTACTTTTCAATTGAACTTCTAAATGATAGTCCATACCTGCCTCATAGTGAGCTACTAAACTTAAAACACGTGCAAAACACATTAAGTCTTCACGCATCTTCAAATTCTTATTATCGATGATTTTTTTTAGATATTGAATACAGGTTTTATTATCTCCAACACCAAAATACAGACAAGCAATTTTATAATAAAGAACCATTACATGATGCACATCAATTCTATCCCTATGCTTATTAATGCCGTATTCAATAATCTTCACCAAGTACAAGCCTTTTTCGAAAGTACCTTCAAGAAAATGAAGGTTCAATTTATTGGCATTTAAATACATAAATACCAGCGAGTTAATATTATCGTTATCAGGAAAATCTTTTTCTTTGATGGTCGATTCTAAACGCTCTAAAACTTCTTTAAACTGCGAACTATATTGCACATAAAAAAGAGATTCTAGCAAATAGTGATTTCCTTTTAAAAAGAAAACAGGATTCAAATAGATCATGTCTTTATGATCATAGAATAAATCAACCCATTTACTGGCATATTTAAAACACGACAAGAAATCTTGAGTAAGAAAACTGTACCACAAATAGGCTTTATATAACCATAATTTTTCTCGAAAACCTAAATCCTCAATATTATACAGCGGTAGATGATCATTAAAATAAGTTTTCACTTTTTGATAATCTTCATCACTTCGTACATACCCTACTTTTAGCATCATTCCGTAAAGCTGTAAAGAAAGATTCGAGAGCTTACTGGTCATTACATTATGCCCAGACAATTCTTTTGCCTGTATAGCAAGTTCATCGGCACGATCAGGAATACTCCTTGTAATATACTGTGTTTCAATTATTTTCTCTAGTTCAACAATCTCATACGCTATATTCTTCTCTTCATTCTCAATGGCAATTCCTTTTACCTTATCCAATATTTTTAAACTTTGTTTATAAAGTCCTTTCTGATATAGTATTGTGGCAAAATCTAGTTGTTCTCGTATCTGAACCCTTATATTTTGGTTAACAGGATTTAATCTTAGACTAACTAATATCTGCTTGTATAAGTGTGCTTTAAGGTTAGAAAGCTGAGCTTTCTTAACAATACCACTTTCTAATATGGTCTTTTCGTCGTATTGCTTAATTTTATCTAATAAATTGAAGAGTGCCAAGAATTTGGCATCTGTATTTACACCTAATCTACCAACGTAAAGCTTGAATTGACGCTTTTCTGATTTAGAAAGTGATTTAACCAAAACGAACAAAGCATCTTTATGCGCATTTGTCATCGTAATAATAAGAGTTTAAGTAATTGTTATTCAATGTCTTACATACCTAAAAAACTGACTTAACGTTGTAAACAAGATAACAACTTTCAAGTAACTTGTATTTTAGGTTATATATTCGTTTGACGAGTAAAATTACGTAAATATAATGAGTAAAGAGATAGTACAAATATTTGACACTACTTTAAGAGATGGAGAGCAAGTACCGGGCTGTAAATTAGACCGGGAACAAAAATTGGTCATCGCTGAGCGCCTAGATTTACTGGGTGTTAATGTGATCGAAGCCGGTTTTCCTGTTTCTAGCCCGGGAGATTTTCAATCTGTCGAAGCCATAGCAAAGCTCGTTAAAAATGCTACAGTCTGTGGATTGACCCGTGCGGTCAAAAATGATATTGAAGTTGCCGCCGAAGCTCTGAAATATGCTAAAATTCCAAGAATTCATACTGGTATTGGTACATCTGACTCTCATATTAAATATAAATTCAATTCTAACAGAGATGCTATTATAGAACGGGCCGTCGATGCAGTTAAATATGCAAAGACTTTTGTTGAAGATGTTGAATTTTATGCCGAAGATGCCGGTCGTACAGATAATGAGTTTTTAGCTCGTGTTTGCGAAGCGGTTATAAAAGCAGGTGCAACCGTTTTGAATATTCCTGATACTACCGGGTATTGCTTGCCAGACGAATATGGCGCCAAAATAAAATATTTACGTGAAAATGTAAAAGGCATCGAAAAAGCCATTTTATCTTGTCATTGCCATAATGATTTAGGTTTGGCTACAGCAAATTCGATTTCTGGTGTCATAAATGGCGCAAGACAAATTGAATGTACCATTAACGGTATTGGTGAACGTGCAGGTAACACATCATTGGAAGAGGTTGTAATGATTTTACGCCAACACCCAGATTTAAATTATGATACTACCATTAATAGCAAATTACTTTATGATACCAGTTTAATGGTATCTAGAAAAATGGGAATGATGGTACAACCTAATAAAGCAATTGTCGGAGCAAATGCATTCGCACATAGTTCTGGAATACACCAAGACGGTGTTATAAAAAATAGAGAAACATATGAAATCATTGACCCTGCAGATGTAGGTGTCACCGAGTCTTCTATTGTTTTAACTGCCAGAAGTGGTAGAGCCGCCCTAGCTTATAGAGCTAAAATTGTAGGTTACGAGTTGACTAAAACTCAATTAGATGATGTTTATCAAGAGTTTTTAAAGTATGCCGATACAAGAAAAGAAGTAAAAGATGATGATATTCATCAAATTATTGAAACCTCAAATATAGATATACATAGTATAAGCTAATTATGCATTTAAACATTGCTGTTTTAGAAGGAGACGGAATTGGACCTGAGGTCGTAGCACAATCTATTAAGTGCTTACGTTCTGTTGAAGAAACTTTTGGCCATAGTTTTACCTTTCAAAAAGGACTCATTGGTGCTGCTGCAATTAAGGAGACCGGTAGCCCATTGCCAAAGGAAACTCTTAAACTTTGTAAAAGCACCGATGCTACCTTATTTGGAGCATTAGGACTACCCGAATTTGACGACAACCCAAAAGCAAAGGTTTGGCCCGAACAAGGACTATTAAAATTGCGTAAGGAATTAGGCTTATTTGCTAATATTAGACCCGTTAAAGTATTTCCGTCTTTAGTAAAGCAATCTCCCCTTTCAAAGGCTCAAGTACAAAATACAGACTTAGTAATCTTCAGAGAATTATCTGGAGGAATATACTATGGAGAGAAAACCATTGACGAGGAGAAAAATTCTGCAACAGATATTTGTACCTATACCGAATCTGAAATTAGCAGAATTGCGCATTTAGCTTTCAAATCTGCTCGCTCAAGAAAAAAGAAAGTTACACTTGTTGACAAAGCCAATGTGCTTGAAACTTCTCGTTTATGGAGACGTGTTGTTGGATCGATATCTGATAGTTATCCAGATGTAACACTTAACTGTCAATTTATTGATAACGCCGCAGTACAGATGGTTTTAAATCCGTCTCAATTTGATGTTATTTTAACTGACAATATGTTCGGGGACATTCTTTCTGACCAAGGTAGTGTCATTGCAGGTTCTATAGGACTTTTACCATCGGCCTCTGTCGGACTCAAGTATGCTATGTTTGAACCAATTCATGGTTCTTACCCAGATGCTGCAGGAAAAAACATTGCAAACCCAGTAGCTTCTATTTTAAGTATGGCTATGCTTTTGCAACATTTCAAAATGAACGAAGAGTCCAATGCCGTTGTAGCCGCAGTTTTAAAATCCTTTTCTAAGAAAATTGTGACGCCAGATATTTTAGGAAGTTCTAAATATGGCACCAACTATGTAGGTGACTTTATAGCCGACAATATCATGGAGCTAGATGGTAATTTTAGTATTAACGATGAAAATATAGGCTTAGGTAAATCTACTATTATCTAAATTATTCACTAAGCAACTCGGTCATTAATTCGTTAAAATCTTTTTTGAATTCAATAAATTTCTCACCTGTTGCAGGACCGTTAAATCCTGTGTGAATTTTTCGAACATTCCCCTTTTTATCAACAAATATGGTGGTTGGGTAAGAAAGTACATGGTTCAGCATCGGTAATTTTTCTTGTGCTTTTTGTTTATCATAAGTACCATACTGCGCCAATAAAATAGGATAATCTACCCCTATTCTTTCTTTTAATCGCTCAATACCTTCTATTGCAATTTCTTTGGTTTTTGCCGATTCAAAAGCCAAACCAATAACTTCAATATCATTGTTTTCTTCTAGATAATCTACCAAAAATTTAGTTTCATCTAAGCAATTTGGGCACCATGTACCCATTAGCTGAACAACCACCACCTTATCTTGATAAGTATCATCACTTAAAGAAATCAGATTTCCTTCTACATCTGGGAAAGTGAATGCCAATTTATCATATCCGTCGTTTAAAAAAGTTAGTGAATCAGGATTAGGCAATTCAAATCCGTCATTTCTTGTAGCAACAAAAGGCTCTTTAAAATGATTGCCAGAGTAAAAAACTCCATTCATGGTAGAATCGGTAACTCTTGCATTAAATAGAAATGCGTGGGCACCATCAAAAGCAGATAATTTTAACGAATCTCCATCAAGTATACCATCTAAATATCTATAATCTCCTGTTGTAGTTCTAAAAGTACCTGTAACTCGATTATCTTCTTGCAAGAAAATACCCTTACCCACATATTCCTCTTTTAAATCTGGACTAAAATATGTTTCCCAAATACCGGTTACATTACGGTTAGTACTCTCATTCTTAGCTTTAAACCTATCTTCTGAACCAAATATAGCCTTGAATGGCACTATTCTATCTAAACTTTCTTTTATAAACTGACCTTGTATTGAATTTTCGGTGAAAGTACCCGCCAAATATCCTTCGAAGACAGGTGTCTGCATAATGATAGAATCACCCTTAATTTCAATTTCATCTACATCAATTACCTCTTCCGCATTAAAAATTTGCATTGCATAAATGCCATCGTCCTTTTTATTGACTTTTAAATTAAAAGGTAATACTTGGCTATCCATTACATCTAACTCAACAAGCCAAATACCCTCAGATAAATTTAAATTTTGTCTATTCTCTTTACATCCAATCAATAACATTAAAATGGATAGTACTACAATACTACATCTCATAGTTCATTTTTAATTTAACTTCTAATAAACAATTAAAATGGCAGAATTAAAAATTAAAATAAAGACTTCATAGCTTATTGAATGTATACGGGCATTGTTTTATCTTTGCAACCTATAAATTTTTTGAATGAAAATATCATATAACTGGCTTAAACAGTTCATACAAATAGATTGGGAATCACAAAAAACCAGTGAACTTTTAACCGATTTAGGTTTAGAGGTTGAAGGTGTTGAAAAATTTGAATCTGTTAAAGGCGGATTAAAAGGTATCGTTGTGGGTCACGTATTAAGTTGCGAAAAACACACAAATGCCGACAAGTTAAATGTCACAATGGTAGATATTGGCTTAGAAGCGCCTGTACAAATTGTTTGTGGAGCTAAGAATGTTGCCGCCGGACAAAAAGTACCTGTAGCTACAATTGGCACAACATTATACACTGCCGAAGGTGAAGCTTGGACCATTAAAAAAGGAAAGATAAGAGGAGAAGAAAGCTTTGGGATGATCTGTGCCGAAGACGAATTGGGTCTTGGTAGCAGTCACGATGGTATAATGGTGCTTGATAAATATTTAAAAGTCGGAACTCCATGTTCAGAAGTTTTTGAAATTGAAGAAGATGAAGTTTTTGAAATTGGCTTAACGCCAAACCGTGCAGATGCCATGAGTCATTTTGGTGTAGCAAGAGATTTAAAAGCAGGACTTAAACAAAAGGAAATCACCAAAGAACTGATTACTCCTTCTACAAGTCATTTTAATATTAACGATAGATCGCTTAAAATTGATGTTGATGTATTAAAAACTGAATTGGCTCCGCGTTACTGCGGCGTTACTTTAAGTAATTTAATTGTTCAACCCTCGCCTACCTGGCTTCAAAATAGACTTAAATCTATAGGTCTTACGCCAAAGAACAACGTCGTAGATGCTACAAATTATGTACTGCACGAACTTGGGCAACCACTACACGCTTTCGATGCCAGTAAAATAAAGGGAAATAAAATTTTGGTTCAGACTTTACCGAAAGGCACCAAATTTACAACGCTAGATGGTATTGAAAGAACCTTGCATGAAGATGACTTAATGATTTGTGACACCGAAAAACCTTTGTGTTTAGCA
This sequence comes from Maribacter caenipelagi, assembly GCF_004364175.1. GTDB lineage: Bacteria > Bacteroidota > Bacteroidia > Flavobacteriales > Flavobacteriaceae > Maribacter > Maribacter caenipelagi. The sequence goes on from NZ_SNZW01000014.1 coordinate 249,242, forward strand.
GGTGTATTTGGCGGGTTAGGATCCGGAGTAACTGAAGAAACTACATCTATATTTTTAGAGAGCGCATACTTTAATCCGGTTTCTATTAGAAAGTCAGCCAAAAGGCATGGTTTGAATACAGATGCTTCATTTAGATTTGAACGTGGTATTGATATTGAAAATGTAGAGTACAGTTTAAAACGTGCAGCGTTATTAATTAAAGAAATTGCAGGTGGCGAAATAACATCTGACATTTATGACCTATACCCTAAAAAGCATCCTAATTTTGAGGTCTTTCTTGCATTTGAAAAAATAAACAAATTAATAGGTCAAGAAATACCACAAGACACTATTAAATCTATATTGGCATCTCTTGAAATCAAGGTTAAAAATGTTACAGAATCTGGTATGGGTCTTGAAGTACCTTCTTACCGTGTTGATGTGCAACGCCAAGTAGATGTTATAGAAGAGATTTTAAGAGTTTATGGTTACAATAATGTAGCTTTTAGCCAAAAGCTGAATGCCTCTATTGCAATCACTGAAGCAACGGCAGACCACACCATACAAAACACTATTGGTAACTCGCTTGCAGCGAAAGGTTATTTTGAAATCTTAACCAATAGTTTAACTAACCCTGATTATACCACACTATTAGACGATAAGGATGAAGAACGTAGGTCTATAGAAATTATCAATCCATTAAGTGGTGATCTTTCTGTATTGCGTAGAACCTCTTTGTTCTCTGCTTTAGAAACTGCCAGCTATAACATTAACAGAAGAAGAAGTAGTTTAAAACTTTTCGAATTTGGCAAAACATACTACTCCAAAGGTGATAAACGAATAGAACCAAAATATCTAAGTATTTTATTAACAGGAAATTCCGTTCATGATAACTGGACGACAAAAGCTGTGCCAGCGAACTTTTTTGAATTAAAGTCTATTGTTATGTCGGTATTATTAAGACTTGGCTTGTCCGATTTGAAAAGTGAGCCTACCACTTCTACAATTTTCTCAGAAGGCTTAACATTTACGAACAAGAAAAAACAATTGGTTTCTTTCGGATTGATTAAAAAATCTATTTTAAAACATTTTGATATAAAACAAGATATATTATTTGCCGATTTTGATTGGGGAGCTGTTTTAAAGCAAATTTCGATAGCACCGATCACTTTTAAAGAAATACCCAAGCACCCAGAAGTAAAAAGAGATTTTGCTTTATTATTAGATAATAAAGCAACTTATCGTGAACTGCATGACCTTGCTTTTGGTACAGAGCGTAAATATTTAAAGGATATGACTCTTTTTGATGTATATGAAGGTGAAAATTTACCAGAAGGCAAGAAGTCGTATGCAGTGAGCTTTACTTTACAAGATGATAAAAGCACTTTGACCGAAAAGCAAATAGAAAAAATTATGTCTAAATTACAAAGTACTTACGAACGTAATTTAGGAGCGACACTTCGTTAATTACAGCATTTTTTCTGGAACAAAAACGGTGTCAACTTCATGAATGATGCCGTTAGATTGATTAGAATCTGCCGTCGTAATTATGGCACTGTTACCAGATTTATCGGTAAGTACAATGTCTATACCTTTCATGGTCGCCGTTATTTTTTCACCTTGAATAGTAGTGAATTTTGCGATACCATTACCTCTACACATTGCTTTTAAAATACTAGAAGCCGATAATTTATCTGCTATTATATGATAAGAAAGCATAGCCTTTAATGCTTTCTTATTTTCTGGATCAAATAACTTATCAATAGTAGCTTTTGATAGCTTTTCGAATGCAAGGTTCGATGGTGCAAAAACAGTAAATTCTCCCGTATAACCTAAAACCTTGTCTAGATTTGTAGCTTGAAGTGCGTTCAATAATGAAGAATGATTTTCGAAGGTTGCCGTGCGTTCAATAATAGACTTTTCCGATTGAATAGTTGATATTAAGTTTTCAAATTTAAAATCAATCAAATTGTCCTGTGCATAGGTCTGAACTCCTAAAAATAGGGCACACAGGGACACGAGGGATGTCCATTTTTTCATAATAGTCGGTTCTTAAGGGGCAAATGTTCTAAAAATCGATAAACGGTTCGATTTCGTCGTCAATATACAATTAGATGTCTTTGACACCTAGCATAAATTATGACATAAGTGGGTTTTAACATTTTATTAACTTTTAATTAAGTTAAACAAGATTTTGATAAAATCACTAATTGATTAACTTTGAGTGTATTGCTAAAAAAAAGAACATGTTGCTATCTAAAACAAACATTGAAGAAAAGCTGACCAAAGTTAGAAATGGACAGATTTTATCAGAAGATGAAAGAATGAAAGAGGTGCATAATATTCTTTCAAATCTAGACGCTGAATTTGATAGAATTGAGCAAAACGTAACAACAAGTAAGGGTGTACCTATTAATAAATTTAATTTTGAAATATTAGAAAGTTCTAAAATTTATCACATTGACGAAATCAAACAAATTTGTATAGATTATCGATTACGTTTTTTAGATACTTCATATTTTAAAGGATCAATCCCTGCAGAAGCGTTGTCAAAAATTAAAAGTCTAGAAAAAGAACATAACCTAGAAATAAAAGGATTCAAAATTATAGCGCCTTCTAAGCTCTTTAAACTTGAAGATAAAGATGATCCTTTGCTATTTGCCCCCATCGGAAATGGTTATCATTATTTAATACATCAATGGGGAAATGACCTTCACCCTTTACGTAAGTTTTTAATGTGGCCCTTTAAGAGCATTGTAAATCTTGCCATTTTAGTTTTATTAATGAGTTTCATTACAACAATGATGATACCAGACGGACTATTCTCCAAATCGAATTCAAATGCTCAATTTTGGATTCTAAACTTCTTTATGTTCAAGTGTATTGCTTCTGTTGTAATTTTCTATGGATTTGCGATGGGCAAAAACTTTAATCCAGCTATTTGGAACAGTAAATACTTCAACAGTTAATTGAGGTCAATTTATTTGACAAATATGGTTTTTGGAACGCCCTCTAAATCTATATTATCAATTAATTTGAAATCGGGAGCTGGAGTGATTCTTAGAATTCCACCTTTGTCTATATGTCCTTTTTTCTGATAGCCTATTAAAACATAATTGTTTTTCTCATCATACGCTATTGATGTTGTTTGTGCTATGCTGTATTTGATATTCAATTCAGCTTCAGTTAAGAAATTTTCAAACAGATACACTACAGTACTATTTTTTTCAAAGTCATATATTGCAGGCACCTCTTCAATTTCAGCATTTGGCATTTTTTTATGAAAATAAAATTTACCAGCACTATCAATGAAAAAATCATTTGTTGTTATGAAGCCAGGTTCGGTATCCTCACCATAAGTCGTGTACAACTTATCTAAAGTTTTGGGATTTAAAGTAGTATGATACTCCGGATAACTAATAATTACTTCCCCAGAATTGTTGGTAAATAAACGCTGTGCATCTAAACCTAAATCCAATTCCATTAAAACTTCACTATTATCGAGATCAATTACCGATAAATGAAATTCATCACTTACAAATTCATTTAACGTCAATACAAATAATCGATTTGATGATATAACGATTTCCATTGGTTTCTTATCCAAAGAAATTTCCTCTGGACTAACTGATCCTTGAATAAGCTGATTTATACGAACAATAAATTGCTTATCCTTCCCTAATAACTCTCTTTCATAAGCAACTGCGGCAAGCTCATTTGAAAATGCCATTGTAAGTACATTTATAGAACATACATCTATATCGCTAAATAAGGCTACTGATTGAGAAGCGGAATTTTCTGCATTAAACCACTGAAATGTTGCCTGACAATTAGTTGAAGAATAATAGCCTAAATCGTTTGATGTACGATATTTTAGAGCATTAGACGGAACATTGCTAAATAAGTTAACGTTGCTTTTTACAGTAAATTCCTCATTAGCAGATGCTACAACAACACCATTTAATTGATTGTTATTTTGTAAAAAAACTGTGTAGTCAACTTGTGCACTAGTAGCGATTTCTTCTTCAACTGGTTCAGAAGATTTTTCACATGCAAAGAAACTAAAGGCCAGCACAAAGCAAGCCACATATTTGTAGGTTTTCATAAAACATCGATTTGGGTTAATCTATTCTATGCTTAATTAGCGTACATTTTGTTACGCTGATCTTTTAATGCCTTGTCAGACATATACTCATCAAACGTTGAATACCTATCAATGTTGCCTTTAGGAGTTAATTCTATGATTCTATTTGCAACGGTTTGTGCAAACTCATGATCATGTGTAGTCAACATTACAGTACCCTTAAAATTCTTAAGAGAATTATTAAACGCCGTAATGCTTTCTAGATCCAAGTGGTTAGTTGGTTCATCTAACATTAATACGTTAGCACGCATCAACATCATTCTACTTAACATACAACGTACTTTTTCTCCTCCAGATAGTACTGTACATTTTTTAAGTGCTTCTTCTCCACTAAATAACATTTTACCTAAGAAACCGCGAATGTAAACTTCTTCGCGCTCTTCTTCTGTTTTAGCATATTGGCGTAACCAATCTACCAAGTTAATATTACCGGTAAAGAAGTCTGAATTGTCTGCAGGCAAATACGATTGTGTAGTAGTTATACCCCACTGAAAAGTACCTTTATCTGCTTTTTTGTTTCCATTGATGATATCATAAAATGCTGATGTAGCTCTGGAGTCTCTTGAGATTATAGCAATCTTATCGCCTTTTGCCAAGTTGATGTTTACATTGCTGAATAATAGCTCACCCTCGTCGGTTGAAGCAGAAAGTCCTTCTACATTCAAAATCTGATCACCAGCTTCACGCTCTCGATCAAAAATAATTGCAGGATACCTACGGCTTGATGGTTTAATATCATCAACTTTTAATTTAGAAAGCATTTTTTTACGAGAAGTAGCTTGCTTACTTTTTGCGACGTTTGCACTAAAACGAGCAATAAATTCTTGTAATTCTTTTGCTTTTTCTTCAGCCTTCTTATTCTGTTGCGCACGTTGACGAGCTGCTAACTGACTACTCTCGTACCAAAATGTATAGTTACCAGAATATAAATTCAGTTTTCCGAAATCAATATCACCTATGTCAGTACATACCGTATCCAAAAAGTGACGGTCATGACTTACTACTATAACCGTATTTTCATAATCTGCCAAGAAATTCTCTAACCAACTGATCGTTTCATAATCCAAGTCGTTGGTAGGTTCATCCATAATCAATACATCAGGATTACCGAATAACGCTTGTGCCAAAAGTACACGTACCTTTAATTTAGAATCAAGCTCAGACATTAAAGTAGAATGCAAATCTGCACTAATACCTAAATTCGAAAGTAATGCAGCTGCGTTGCTATCGGCGTTCCAACCGTTCATTTCTTCAAACTTCACCTGCAGCTCCCCTATTCTATCTGCATTTTTATCATCGTAATCAGCATAAAGTGCATCGATTTCCTTTTTAATCTCATATAAAGGCTTGTTACCCATTACCACCGCTTCTAATACAGTAAAATCATCAGCTGAGTTATGGTTCTGTTCTAATATTGACATTCTCTTACCAGGCTCTAAATGAACATGACCAGAAGTAGGATCCATTTGCCCAGCAAGAATCTTCAAAAAAGTAGATTTACCGGCACCATTGGCACCAATAATACCATAGCAATTACCTTGGGTAAAAGCAACGTTTACTTCATCGAACAATACTCGTTTTCCAAATTGAACAGAAAGATTAGAAACAGATAACATAGAAACAAAATTTTAAAAATCCGTGCAAAAATACTGAATTTCTAGGCTTACACTGCCTAGTTTACCATCAAATTCAACAAAAGATTATTAAGTTAGCGGTTGACAACATTTAACTAGCTATTAACAACATCTGGTGATTAGGTTTGTTATTTTTGACTATCACCAGTCCCATATACTATATGATAAGAATTTTACTCTCTACCTGCGTAGCCTTATTAGTGGGTTGTTCCTCCACAAAAAAAGATTCTGAAACAGTACTGTTTGCTGGTGAGATAGTGAACCCCACTAGTGACCAAGTTATTTTATTAAAAGGCGGCGTAAAGGTTGATTCTGCTAAGATTGATGACAAAAACCGTTTCAAGTTTAAGCTTTCTTCTATTGAAAATGGTTTGTACCACTTTAATTTGGCTCCAGAACATCAATATGTTTATTTAGAAAAAGGTGATAGTCTTATGGTTAGACTTAACACCATTTATTTTGATGAGTCTTTAGTTTTTTCTGGTAGTAATGAAGAAACCAATAATTTTCTATTAGAACTATTTTTAGCCACTGAAGAAGAAGATTCTTCTATGTATTCTGAATACTACGAATTAGAACCGGCAGACTTCGTAGATAAAATAGAAAATTTAAGACAAGATAAAGTTGCTAAACTAAACGAGTTAAATTCTGAAAATTTAATTTCTGAAGAAGCAATCAAGTTATTAAACGGTAGTATAAATTACACGTATAACAGATACAAAGAAATTTATCCATTTCAACATAAAAGAAAAACTGCCGAAGAAAATTTTCATAGTCTACCTAAAAATTTCTACTCGTACAGAGATAAAATAAATTACGATGACCATACACTTACATATTTAAGACCGTATTACGATTTTATGAAAGCTCATTTTGGTAACTTATCTTACATGAGCTGTAAAAATGAGTGCAACAATGCTCATGGTGACGAAAACAAACAATTACATTATAAGAAACATAAATTACACTTAATCGACAGTCTTGTTATTGAGAAAGAGTTAAGAGATAATCTTTTTAGAAATGTAGCATTTGATTATTTATTAAAGAAAAAGGATGCCCCTGAAAACACAGAAATATTCTTAACCGAATTTAAGAAAGTCTCAAAAAACAATATGCATATTGAAGAAATTGAAAACTTGTATCAAGGTATTGCAAATCTTCAACCAACAAAAGTAATTCCAGATTTAGATGTTATTACATTTAATAATGAAAGTAAAACGCTAACTGAAATAGCGGCAGATAAAAAAGTCATGTTTTATTTCTGGTCTGGTACTAACAAAAAACAATACTTAGAGATTTTTAAAAGAATTGCAGTTCTAAAAGAAAAAAGACCAGACCACGAATTAATAGGTATTAATATTAAAACCGATTTTGATCAGTGGAAAACTATAATTGCCACCCTTGGTGTAGATTCTTCATTACAATACCACAGCAACGATTTCAAAGAGCTTACTGAGAAACTAGTGCTTTACCCAATGAATAAAGCTATTATTACAGATAATGCAGTAATAGTAGATGGATTTTCTAATATATACAAGAAATAAAAAAGTATTAGTAATTAAGAACTATGCCCTTCAAGCAATTTCTCAAACCAAAGACCTGGTAATAAACTCTTGAGCGTTAAGGAGAATTTTTGAATAAATGAACCTACTTTGTAATGAGGTTTAGGGTTTTTAGTTTCTATGATCTTAACAATCTTCTTAGCCACATCAGCTGGATCACCACCACTATCTACATCTGCATCTATCGCTTCTAATGTATCCTTATAGGCACTTCTGTATGCTGAATTTTCATATACCGGGGTATGATATCTACCCGAAGCTATGTTAGTTGCAAAATCGCCAGGCGCCAATGTTGTTAGCTTCACGCCAAAAGCTTTGGTTTCCATTCTGTAACTCTCGGTCACAATTTCTAATGCTCCTTTCGAAGCGGAATAGATTCCTCTAAATGGTAAGCCCATATACCCTGCAATAGAGGTTATATTAATGATAAGACCTTTTTTCTGCTCTCGCATAACTGGCAAAACAGTATTCATCACATTTAATGGTCCGTTGAAATTTGTTGCAAAGGCTTTTAAAACTTCTTCATGTGGAGTTTCTTCCATAGGTCCGGTAATACCTACACCTGCATTATTTATCAATACATCAATTCTATGTTCAAGCTCAAGTAATGATGCAATACAACCTTTAATAGTCTCTTCTTTTCTAACATCCATCTCTAGAAGTGGAAAATCAGAAAATGACGGATATTTACTCTTGTTACGTGTGGTACCGTAAACTATATACTCTTTTTCTTTTAAATGTATGCCTATTGCTTTGCCAATACCTGAAGATCCACCTGTAATTAGTACTACTTTTGTTTTCATTTTATAGAAAATAAGCGATGCTAAATATTATACCGAATTGGTTTTGAATATGTTACCTTAAATTTAAAAATTTCACTTTAAGGCACAAAAAAAGGCAAGCTACCTACATCGCACCGCTACGACCGTATACCCTTGCTGCGTTCCCACCCTGGGGGATTCTACAGGAGCTGGTCGTGTAGGACTTGCCAGGTGCAAATATACAATCTTTTAAAACTTTGACAATCCTTTAGTTTCTAATTTTTATGAATTAAATTGCCTATTAATAACAAGAAACTCTTCTTGCACTCACGTATTACATAAACTTAAATACCCATTTTCTTAATGAAAATTGTAAATTTTTTCTGTATCGCTCTTATTACCAGTTTGTTTAACGCTTGCGGCAGTGGCAATCAAAAACCATCTTCCCTATTCGAAATTAGCTTAGAAAAAAATGCAAGCCAAGTTAATTTGAACCAAGAAATAGGCATTAGTATTAAAAATAAAAAGGAAAAACAGATAGAAAGTGTTGAATATAGCATTGATGGCAACAAAATTCCGGTCAATAATGATAAAATTAAAATTGATTTACCCACATTAGGAAACAAAATTCTAACTGCGAAAATTACTTTTGATGGTGAAACTGTCGACATCAACAAAAACCTAAAAGTACTTTCTGAGAAGGCTCCTGAAATTTACACCTACACTATTATCAATGAATACCCACACGATACTAAAGCTTATACACAAGGACTAGAATTTTATAATGACACCTTATATGAGTCTACAGGTAAAAAGGGACAATCTTTCTTGAGAAAATTAGATTTTAAAACTGGAGAAGTTTTTGAACAAATAGATTTGGACGAAACTTATTTTGGAGAAGGTATAACTATATTAAACAATAAAATCTATCAGCTTACGTGGCAAAGCGGTCTAGGTTTTATATACGACTTAAACTCTTTTAAAAAGTTGGACAATTTTCAGTACGGAAAAAGTCGTGAAGGCTGGGGATTAACAAACGATGGTTCTAAAATTTTCAAAAGCGATGGGACAGAAAAAATATGGTTTGTGAATCCGAATACTATGACCGAAGAAGGCTACATAGAAACGGTCACCAATTCATCTATATTTAATTCGGCCAATGAACTAGAATACGTTAATGGTAAAATTTATGCCAACGTTTATCAAAAACCTAGTGTCATGATTATTGACAGTAAAACAGGTGCAATTGAAGGAGTTATCAATTTTAGTGGCTTAAGTGATATCATTACTAAAACTGAAAATTGGGATAAAACAAATTATGTACTTAACGGTATAGCGTATCACCCAGAACGTAAAACATTTTTTGTTACGGGTAAGTTCTGGGACAAAATGTTTGAAGTGCAAATAGAGAAAAAATAGAAATATGGCATTTCAAAAAGAGATTGTTGTTTCGCATGACGATTTAGACGATTTAAACCACGTAAACAATGTGCGCTATGTACAGTGGATACAGGATATTTCTAAAGAACACTGGCAAACAGTTGCAACCGCAAAAATGCAGCAAGATGTTATTTGGGTAGTATTAACTCATCATATAGAATATAAGCGGGCAGCAGTATTAGATGATCTAATTGTTGTATCAACGCATATAGAATCTAGTTCTGGTGCCAAATGTGTTAGAATTGTTGAGATGAAACACGGCAAGACCAACAAATTACTGGTTAGGTCAAGTACAGAATGGTGTCTTCTTGATAGTAAGTCTTATAGACCGATACGAATTCCTGAAGAGATCAAAGAAATTTTCCTTTAACTTAGATGAAGTAAAACCTTTTATCGTGCGCCTTAGAATCTTAACTATACTCACTATTTTATTCACTATTCTTTGGAGCGCCTCGTGTAGAAAAGATTTTGAGTACGCTTCAAGTAACGGACATCTTTCGTTTTCTAAAGATACCGTTTACCTAGACACGGTTTTCTCAAATATTGGGAGCAGTACGTATACTTTAAAAGTGTATAACGATACTAAAGATGATATTATCATACCTACTATTTCTCTTAAAAACGGCGTTAATAGTTTTTACAGATTAAATGTTGACGGTGTTGCGGGCAAAGAATTCGAGAACATTCCCCTTTACGCAGAAGACAGTCTTTTTGTTTTAATAGAAACAACGATTGATATTAGCGACGATTCACTCAACGAATTACTGTATACAGATGCTATTCAATTTGACAGCGAACCCTTTCAACAATCGGTTGAATTGGTGACTCTAGCTAAAGATGCTATATTCTTATATCCCAGCGACACCAATGAAATTGAAGCTGAGACTATTACTTTATATAATGATGAATCTGGCAACCCCATTGAGATAGCAGGCTTCTTAATACCTGATAATCATTTAAATTTTAAAAAAGAGAAGTCATATATAGTCTACGGATATGCTATTATTCCCAAAGGCAAAGAACTTATAATTGACCAAGGAGCTCGAGTATATTTTCACCAAAACTCAGGTATTTTAGTACAAGATGAATCAACGATTACAATAAATGGTAGATTGAGTACTGATGTTGAGCTTTTAGAAAATGAAGTTATATTTGAAGGAGATCGATTAGAACCTGAATTTGAGGATATTACTGGTCAATGGGGAACTATTTGGATAAGTGCCGGAAGCAAAAACAATGCAATCAATCATTTAACCATTAAGAACGCTGAAATAGGTTTATTCGTAGAAGGGCAAGAGAACGAAGCAGAAGAAACTTTGACCATAACAAACAGTCGCATTTTCAACAGCGCAACATATAACCTCTGGACTAAAAACGCCAACGTAATTGCTACCAATATTATATTAGGCGGTGCAGGCAATTCTTCACTTTTTATTGAGAATGGCGGCCACTATTTATTTACACATGCCACTATTGCAAACTACTGGAACAAAGGCTTTCGATTTAACGCCAGTTTGGTTATAAGCAATTCATCGATTACTGTTCCAAATAGCGGATTTGATTTATTGGCTGCTGATTTTAAAAACTGTATCATTGACGGTAATAGCTCTAATGAAATTTCGCTTCAGAGCAATAATCAAAATTCTTTCAACTTTAGTTTTCAAAATTGTTATATCAAATTCAATGAAAATCAATCTTCTACAGAGAATAATATATTTTATGATTTTGAAAGCGACGTCCACTACCCTAATGTTATATTAAATGGAGAATTAGATTATTTTAAACCATTCGATAATGATTTTAGAATAGGGCTAGATTCTGAAGTTATAAATAAAGGTGATTTAAATACTGCGAATTCTGCGCCTTTAGATATCATTGAAACAACAAGAATACCTAATCCAGATTTGGGTGCATATCAAGCCATCGAGAAGGAATTTTGATCATATTACGAGAATAAATGAAAGATTTTTCTCTCACAAGCCCCGTGAATACTGATTTTATCAATATATCCTCACTTTTTATAAGGACATTCTAGGTCTACCTTTTCTTACCTATGTTTAATTTCGTAGTATACGCTATTTCATTTGAATTATACTTATACCATAATCGACTCTGATGCTGTTTCAAATTTGCAGTTACATGCATTTTTGGAAGAATATGGTGACTTTGAGTGTATAAATACCACTAACAATCCTTCCAACGGATTAAATGATATATTAAAGTACTCTCCTGATATTGTTTTTATCAATCTTAACAATGACTATTCTTCTGTATTTTTAATGGTTACTGAAATTCATCAATACATGAATCAGTTACCTATCTTAATTGGTATTGCATCTACAAAGAGTTATGCGTACGATGCCATAAAAAATGGGTTCTTCGATTATTGGCTACAACCATTTAATGAGTTCGATATTCGCAAATCATTATTGAAATTACAAAAACGGATGCCAAAAGAAAAAGCCCCCGTTACAATATGTCTTAAATCATACAACGATTTTCAATACCTCAATACCTACGATATTCTTTATTTAAAGGCAGATAACAATACAACCGAGTTTTTCATGAAAGACGGTACAATTATAAACGCCTATAAGACGTTAAAGACTTTTGAAAATACTTTGCCCGATAATTTTATACGTGTTCACCAAAGTTATATTGTAAACACGAGTTATGTTTCTCGTATCAACTTCGGAAAATCTATCTGCGCAATTAAAGCGGTAAAAGAGAACATTCCTTTTTCAAAAACATACAGAGAGAATATGAACAACCTCAAGAATATTCTTTCAAAAAACACCTTTTCCTCCTTAAATTAAAGAATTCTCTCACAACTGGTTCGTATACTAGCAGAATTAGGTCATCTACTTAAGACCTAAAATTTAGCATTCTTTGCTCAATGAACACTATTACTTTAGCTATATCATAAACCAAAAACCCCTAATAAAAAGAGACAATATGAAAAAAGTTACAAGTATTTTAGCCGTTGCAATGATGACAATAGGTATGGCAACATCAATTATTCAAAACACAGCTAGTGAATTTGACTTTATTAACGATATTTCTAACGCTTTAACCTGTGATGATTGTGACGCTCCATTAGGAGATAGAAAACCGCCAAAAGGGATTGCATAAATAAAATCTATAAAAACAAAAATAGCCTTTAACCATCATGTTAAAGGCTATTTTTTTATACCTTGGTTTTTAATCTCCAAATAATCTTTTTTGAATAAATATAATATTTCAATATTAGTACTAATTATTATATGTACCAGTTGTATAAGAACAAAATCTTCCTCAGAAACTAGCACAGCTACATTTGAAAATGATAGTATTTCTATCTGGGTAACAGAAAGTCAAAAACCCAACACCTCACAGGAAGAAAAATTAAAGCTGCAATTGAAAGCATTTGATTTTGCTGATAATTTAAGTAATGACTCTTTAAAAGCCAACAAATTTTCTTCGCTTTCCTACAGTCAAAACTTTATAACTGACAGTTCATTATTTCGTAAAATAAATAATAGAGCTATAAGCACTAATAAAAAAATCAACGATTCTTCTGCATTAGGCAATGCCTATTGGGATTTGGGCTATTTCTTGAAAAAGAAATTTGTTAAGGATAGCGCCTTTTACTATTACTCAGAAGCACTAGAAATTTTTGATGACATCGGAGATACATCGAACTCTGGAGAAATGTATTTGCATATGGCTAGTATACAAATGGAGATTAAAGATTATACCGCTAGTGAAGCAAATACTATAAAAGCTATTGAAAATTTTAAAATAACAAATAATAACGTGCGATTATACCGATGCTACAACCTACTCGGCATTCTTTTAGAAGATATAAGTGAATTTGAAAAATCTTTATCTTATTATAATGAAGCTCTTTATTATTTAAGAAAGTCAGAAAATATCCAATTTGGCGAAGCAAGCATAATTAATAATATTGGAATAGTCTATCGAAATTCTAAACAATACACCAAAGCCATCGAGAACTTTGAAAAAGTTATAAACACCAGTAACTTATTCGTAAAAAACCCAAGCTTATATGCAAAAGCTTTAAGTAATCTTGCCACAACCAAATTATACAATAAAGATACTTTTGGCATACACAGCTTATTTACCAAATCTATTGATATTAAACAGAAAGAAAATGATATAGCTAGTTTGGCATCAAGCTACTATAGTTTATCAGAATATAATATCTATAAAAAAGATAGCATATCTGCTCTTAATAATGCCATAAAAGCCTTAGACTTATCACTTGAAAGCAACAACAATGAACGATTGTTAGTAACCTATATTTTATTAGCCAACCTAGATAAAGAAAAGGCACCTTACTATTTTCAAAAATATACAAAACTTAATGATAGCCTTCAACGTGAAGACCGTAAGCAACAAAATAAATTTGCACGTATACGCTTTGAAACCGATGAATTCATAGCAGAAAACATAGAGCTTGAAAGCGAGAAAGAAATTCTTTCTAAACAAAAGCAAATTTGGATCGGTATAGCAACCGGCTTCTTTCTTCTTGGTCTATCCATCTACATTATAATTAATCAGCGTGCAAAAAACCAAAAGCTACGCTTTGATCAGCAACAACAGGCTAACAACCAAGAGATATTCAACCTCATGTTAACCCAAAAACAAAAAGTCGACGAAGTTAAACGACTTGAACAAAAACGAATTTCAGAAGAACTACATGATGGAGTGCTAGGTAAAATGCTTGGTGCCCGCATGATTCTTACCGGTTTAAACAAACGAACTACAGACGAAGCAATTCATGAAAAGTCTAAGGCTCTTGGTTCATTGCAAGAAATTGAGAATGAGATTAGGTCCATTTCGCACGAGTTAAGCCATAGTGCCTATCAAAATATCAATAATTTTACCGATTCAGTAGAAACACTTCTTGCCAATAACAAAAATGTAAATATTAAAACTATCTTTCATTTTAATGAAGATGAAAATTGGGATAGCCTGGCTGGTGATATTAAAATTAATGTATATCGTATTATTCAAGAAACTTTTCAAAATGCCATTAAACACTCTAAATGCACATACTTCGAAGTAACTTTTTATAGAAACGACGATCAATTCAATGTTATAATGAGTGATAATGGAATTGGCTATAATATAAATAAAGGTAAAAAAGGTATCGGTATTAGAAATATCACCTCTAGAATAAATAAGTTAAATGGTACTTTTCATATTGACTCATCTGAAGGGCAAGGCACTACGATTTCTTTAAATATTCCCATAAATATTGACATTAAAAAAAATACCAATAATAATACCTAATATAAAAACGTTTAGTAAATTACAATTGAATCGTAATTTATGAACACTGTACGAATTTTAGCGGTAGATGATCACGAAATGACTGCTCTTGGATATAAATATATTCTTGAGGATTCTGAATTTGCCGACTTTAATGTTAAGGTAGAAATAGCTACAAGTTTCGAAAAAGGGAAAACTAAGATTGAAACTTCAAAGCGAGCGGTACCTTACGACATTATTCTTTTAGATATTCAATTATTCTCACCAGAATCTAAAGACCCCAGAACAGGTATTGATTTAGGCATTGTAGCCAGAAACGAAGTGCCTAATTCAAAGGTGGTATTCATGTCCTCATATAGTGACAACTATAGAATAAATAATATTTTCAAAACTGTAAATCCTGACGGATATATGGTTAAATCTGAAATAGACGAAATGTCACTTAAAACAATGGTTGAAACTATTGTTAATGAATCTCCTTATTACACAGCAAGTGCTTTATCTGCAATACGTCGCAGAATGTCTACCAATATAGTTATCGATGAACAAGATCAAAAGATTCTATATCATCTTTCACAAGGTATACACACTAGAGACATAGCTCCATTAATTGGTTCTGCAAACACTACGGTAGAAGCTAGAAAAAGACAGTTAAAAGCTTTATTCGATGTTAAAAATGGTAATGATCTTGCTTTAATAAATGAAGCAAAAACACGTGGTTTTCTATAAATTAGACATAAAATCACAACTTTCTGATTATCAGTTTATTATGTTTAATTAAATCATTTTATCATAATATCCTCCGAAATTCTAAGGTTTTCATAAGTCAAAATACAAGGTTAGAAAAGTATCTTTATGTAAAAGAATGCTATAAATTTTTACCTTTATGCCGTTTAACTACGAAAATTTCATTAATAATTCGAAACTAGAGTACACCAAAGAAATTACGGGTATCGATGAATTTCTAAGTGCTATTGATTTTCATTATTTTTCTAGTGTAAAGCTTAACAATAAGCATATTACCTTTAATTCTATTAGTTTGGTTTTAGAGGTTTCGTGTAATTTAAATTTACTTGAATTACTTGCTCACTTTAATACGGGTAGATGGGGAAATAGTGGAAAAGAAGATTCTCCATTACATATAGCTTTAGAGAATCTTGATTTAAAAAATCAATGTAACATTGACATTGAAGAACTTACATTCTTCTTAAATGATACAAGTATTGTTATAAAAAGAATTTATAACCGAAGTATATCAACGCAAGTAAATGATATTTTTAAACAAATAGCGTTTAATTATGTGTTTTTAACAAGGGGACTTACTCAAAAACCTTACGAAATTTTTGTTCCCATATTCGAAGATTATATCGAGAATATTGAAGCAGATGATGAGCAATTAAATATGGCTCCAAAATCTTATTCTGAATTTTGGGGAATTTACTTAGATAAAGACGATGAGGCTTCTATTTACGACGTAAATAAAAATACTTATGTTAGTGGTGATTTAGAGTTTTTATCAGAATAAAAACTCTAAATCAATTACTAACTTTTAATTATGCATTAAAAATTGGTCTTGTATTCATCATTGCATTAACCTTCTCTTTCACTTCTTTTATAATAGCTTCATTTTCAGGATTGGTAATTACCTGATCAATAAAATCTACTACTTTTTCCATATCGCTTTCAACTAAACCTCGTGTTGTTATTGCTGCTGTTCCAAAACGAATACCAGACGTTACAAATGGAGATTTATCATCAAAAGGTACCATATTCTTATTTGCGGTAATATCTGCTAAAACCAATGCTTTCTCAGCATCTTTACCCGAAATATCTTTATTTCTTAGATCGATAAGCATCATGTGATTATCAGTACCATCAGAAATGATATTGTAACCTCGTTTAACAAAAGATTTAGCCATTGCATCGGCATTTGTCTTTACCTGAGCTATATACGTTGCGTACGACTCTGTTAACGCTTCACCGAAAGCAATTGCCTTACCAGCGATAACATGTTCTAATGGACCACCTTGATTTCCTGGAAAAACGGCTAAATCTAATAAAGCAGACATTTTTCTAAGATTTCCGTTTTTAAGTTTGATACCGAAAGGATTTTCAAAATCAGTTCCCATCAATATCAATCCCCCCCTTGGTCCTCTCAATGTTTTATGGGTTGTTGTTGTAACGATATGACAATGAGGAATTGGGTTATTTAAAAGACCCTTCGCAATCAATCCTGCAGGGTGAGAAATATCTGCTAATAAAATAGCATTTACACTATCTGCAATCTTACGAAAACGCTCAAAATCAATATCTCTAGAATATGCAGAAGCTCCAGCTATAATAAGCTTTGGCTGTTCTTTTGTAGCAACTTCTTGAATTTTGTCATAATCTAACCTTCCGGTTTCTTTATCTACCCCGTAAAACACAGGATTATACAATCTACCCGAAAAATTAACAGGCGAACCATGTGTTAGGTGACCACCATGAGATAAATCAAATCCTAAAATTTTATCACCTGGCTGAAGACATGCATGATACACAGCTGCATTTGCCTGAGAACCAGAGTGAGGTTGTACATTTGCATATGCCGCACCAAATAGCTCTTTTGCCCTATCAATAGCTAATTGTTCTACTTTATCAACTACTTCACAACCGCCGTAATATCTTTTACCAGGATACCCTTCAGCATACTTATTTGTAAGTACTGACCCTTGAGCTTCCATTACCTGAGGACTAGTGAAATTCTCAGAGGCAATTAATTCAATGCCGTTAATTTGACGTTGTCTCTCTTCTTCAATTAAATTAAAAATAGTCGTGTCGCGTTGCATGTAGATATTTCTTTTAAATAAGTTGCAAAAATACAAATAGCGTGTCTATTGAAATATAAAAAAGAGCACAAACACATAACTTATTTATTAAAATTAGTTAATAACTCTACTGTTATTGCTTATTTAAATAAGAATGAATTCATACATCTCATCGAAAATATACTATTTCTCGTCCTATTACGTTTAATAACAACCCTTTTATGGCACGGCTGTTGAATAGCTATTATAAATCATAAAAAATAATAGACATGAAAAAATTTCTACTATTTAGTTTTATCGGGCTGCTACTTTCTTGTAGTGGTGTTAAAAAAACGCAGGAGGCTCTGAACTCTGGTAATTACGAGGCTGCAATTAATAAGGCAGTAATGAATATCGCAGAGAACAAGACCAAAAAAAGCAATCAGCAATATATAGTTCTTCTCGAAGAAGGGTATAAAAAAAATACCGAAAGAGAATTGCAACACATTAAATTCCTCAAAAAGGATGGCAATGCCGCAAACTATGAGGAGATTTTCAATACTTACGGTAGATTAAAATCTATTCAAGAGCGAATTCGCCCGTTACTTCCATTACAAATACAAGATGAAGGTAGAAGAGCGCAATTCAGCTTTAAGAATTATGATGATGATATCATTGCCGCAAAATCTAATTTATCTGAGTTTTTATATAATAAAGCAAACACGCTTTTAAAAGACGCTAACTATAAAATGGATTACAGAAATGCGTACAATGACTTAAATTATTTACAAGAAATAAACCCTAACTATAAAGATGTTATATCTAAAATAGATGAAGCATATCAAAAAGGGTTAGATTATGTTATTGTGGATATGACAAACAATACGAATCAGATTATACCAAAAAGATTAGAAGACGAGCTTTTAAATCTAAATACTTACGGCTTAAATTCTAATTGGACAGAATACCACACCAACAGGATACAAAATCAAGTGTATGACTATCAAATGGAAGTTTCCTTTCAAGATATAAACATCTCTCCTGAACAAATTAGGGAGAAACAAATTAGCAAGGAGAGACAAATCAAAGATGGATATACTTTTGTTGAAGACGGTAATGGCAATGTAGTTTCTGACAGTTTAGGCAATAGTATTAAAGTTGATAAATTTAAAACGGTACGATGTAATTTTTACCAGTTTACACAGTTTAAAAGCGCACAGGTAACTGGTGTAGTAAATTTTATCGACTTAAAGAAACAACAAAAAATAAATCAATACCCATTAACAAGTCAATTCATATTCGAACATATTTATGCTAATTATGATGGCGATAAAAGAGCGCTAGATAATGACTTAGTTTCTCTTTTACAACTCGCAAGAGTACCATTTCCCAGCAACGAACAAATGGTTTATGATGCCGGTGAAGATTTAAAGAATAATCTTAAAAATATATTGAACAATCAAAGTTTTAATTAAAAAAAGCCCCGTTACTAGGGGCTTTTTAATTATATATATTGCTCTAACTTAATATCAGATATTGCATTGTGCGAATCATGCACCACCACTACCCCATTCTTTACTATTAATAATTGAGGAGATTGATGCATAACACCAAACTCAGATGCAACCGCATTAGATACATCTCTATTCGCCAACAGATCCAAAAAGTAAAGATCCATTTGCCCATTTTCTAGCCTGTAACTACTTTTAAACATATTTAGCACCATTCTACTGATTCCACAAGATGTCGAATGTTTGAATATCACCTGTGGTCTACTACTAGACACTTCTTTAATATCATTTAATTGAGTCACAGAGTTAAGAGGTATCCATGGTATGCCAGATGAATTATTTCCATCATCACTTTTAGAACCTCCAAATAAACCACCAAATATTCCCATAAAACTATTAATTTAATATTGTCATTTCAACAGAACCAAACTGACTAATTGTCAGTATATTTTTTCGATTTACAGTCATTTTGTCCTATAAACCTAATTGGTAAGATTGTTGAATATTAGCTATCAAAAGTATCACAATTAACTAAAACTTAAAGAATATGAATATAAATAATTTCACTATAAAATCACAGGAAGCTATTCAACAAGCCCAGCTGATTGCCCAAAATAACGGACATCAGCAAATTGAAAATGAACATATATTTAAAGCACTTACCGAAGTTGAAGAAAATGTAATGCCCTTTTTAATCAAGAAATTAGGGATTAATTTTTCACTTGTTCAACAGATTTTAGAAAAAGAACTTTTAAGCTTTCCAAAAGTAGAAGGCGGAGACTTACAATTTTCTAGAGAAGCCGGTAAGACTTTAAACGAAGCTAGTATCATCGCCAAAAAAATGGAAGATGATTATGTTTCTATTGAGCATCTATTTTTAGCCATCTTAAAATCTAAAAGTAAAATAGCACAGATCTTAAAAGATCAAGGAGCAACCGAGAAAGACTTAATGGCTGCAATCGGCGAACTACGTAATGGCGAAAAGGTTACTTCTCAAAGTGCCGAAGATAATTACAACTCGCTTAATAAATATGCTAAAAACCTTAATGAATTAGCAGATAGCGGTAAACTAGACCCGGTAATTGGGCGTGACGAAGAAATACGTAGAATTCTACAAATTTTATCAAGACGTACTAAAAACAACCCTATTCTTGTAGGTGAACCTGGTGTTGGTAAAACCGCTATAGTTGAAGGTTTAGCGCATAGAATTATACAGGGTGATATTCCTGAAAATCTAAAGGATAAAGTAATTTATTCTTTGGACATGGGTGCTTTAATTGCTGGCGCCAAATACAAAGGTGAATTTGAAGAGCGGCTAAAAGCCGTTATCAAAGAGGTTGTCAGTGCAGATGGTAATATCATCTTATTCATTGATGAGATACACACCCTTGTTGGTGCAGGTGGCGGACAAGGTGCTATGGATGCTGCTAATATTCTAAAGCCAGCTCTTGCAAGAGGTGAGTTAAGATCAATTGGTGCAACTACTTTAGATGAATATCAAAAGTATTTTGAAAAAGACAAAGCTCTTGAAAGAAGATTTCAAAAAGTGGTTGTAGACCAACCAGATACAGAAAGTGCTATTTCTATACTTAGAGGTATTAAAGAAAAATATGAAGCACACCATAAAGTACGTATTAAAGATGAAGCGGTTATTTCTGCCGTAGAGTTATCGCAGCGGTATATAACCAATCGATTTTTGCCAGATAAAGCAATTGACCTTATGGATGAGGCTGCATCTAAACTTAGAATGGAAATTAATTCTAAACCTGAGGAGCTTGATGTACTTGATCGTAAAATTATGCAAATCGAAATTGAAATCGAAGCGATTAAACGTGAAGATGATAAGCAAAAGCTTCAGGTATTAAATCTAGATTTAGCGAATATAAAAGAAGAGCGAAACGAAATTTTTGCGCAATGGGAAAGTGAAAAATCTGTAGTTGATAATATTCAACAGACAAAACTCGATATTGAAAACTTCAAAGCTGAAGCTGAACGTGCCGAACGAAATGGCGACTATGGTAAAGTGGCAGAAATTAGATACGGAAAAATTAAAGAAGCACAAGAAAGCTTAACAAAGTTACAAGATGACTTAGCAGAGCAACAACATGCGGGCACTTTAATTAAAGAGGAAGTTACCAGTGATGATATTGCAGAAGTAGTTGCAAAATGGACTGGCATACCTGTTACTAAAATGTTGCAAAGTGAACGCGAAAAGCTATTAAAACTTGAAGAAGTGCTGCACAAACGCGTGGTAGGTCAAGAAGAAGCTATTGAAGCAGTTTCTGATGCCATACGCAGAAGTAGAGCCGGACTCCAAGATTCTAAAAAGCCTATTGGTTCGTTTCTTTTCTTAGGAACAACTGGTGTTGGTAAAACAGAGCTTGCGAAAACCTTGGCATCGTATTTATTCGATGATGAGAACGCTATGTCAAGAATAGACATGAGTGAATATCAAGAAAGACATTCGGTTAGTAGACTTGTAGGTGCACCTCCAGGATATGTGGGTTATGATGAAGGCGGACAATTGACCGAAGCGGTTCGTAGAAGACCTTATTCTGTTGTTCTTTTAGATGAAATTGAAAAAGCACACCCAGATACTTTCAACATCTTATTACAAGTATTGGACGAAGGTAGATTAACCGATAATAAAGGTCGCGTTGCAGATTTTAAGAATACGATTATTATCATGACCAGTAACATGGGTAGCGATATTATTCAAGAAACATTTGAAAATGCAGTAGATGTTTATAGTGCAGCAGAGACTGCAAGAGTTGAAGTTCTGGGTCTTTTAAAGAAAACAGTTCGACCTGAGTTTATCAATAGAATTGATGACATTGTCATGTTTACACCTTTAACCAAAGATAACATCAAAGAAATCGTAAGACTTCAATTGGAAAATTTAAAGAAAATGTTAGATAAGCAACAAATTACTTTAGATGCCACAGAAGAGGCTATCGATTATTTAGCAGAGAAAGGTTACGACCCTCAATTTGGTGCAAGACCAGTTAAAAGAACTATTCAAAAAGAAGTTCTAAACAACATGTCCAAGGCACTACTAAGCGGTGAAATTAAAGCTGACAGCGTTGTTTTACTTGACGCCTCTGATAATGGTTTAGTTTTTAGGAATCAAGAAGAAATTACAGTCTAATTTTAAAAATTTGACAGAAAAGCGTTCATATTAAATATATGGACGCTTTTTTTTATCAACAATATATACCATGCAGTATAGATTATTTATATTCGCATAAAACAGTCTATTATGTCAACCAAAGCCGAAAGAACTACAGCTTATATTATTGAGACTGTCGCACCAGTTTTTAATAAACATGGGTATGTAGGCACAAGCATGAGCGATTTAACCGATGCCACTAACTTAACCAAAGGTGCGCTATACGGTAATTTCGAAAATAAAGAAGCGCTAGCTTTAGCTGCTTTCGAATATAACAGAAACTTATTACTTACTGCGATTGACGAACATTTAGCAATTGAAGGTAAGGCCTTGGATAAAATTGAGAATCTTATCGAGTTCTACAAGAAGTATGATATATTTACTATGAATATGGGTGGTTGCCCCGTATTAAACGTTGGTATAGATGCGCAACACAATAACAAACTTCTTGCGGCTGCAGCAAAAGAAACTATAAAGGACATTGAAGGAAAAATTGCCTTAGCTTTTGAAAACGGCATAAACAATGGAGAATTCAAACTTCCTGTTACTCCATTACAATTCTCTAAACAATTATTCACTATTATTCAAGGAGCTATTGCAATGGCAACGATTACAACTGACCGTAAATACCTATTAAATACAGTAACGTATTTAGATGTGTTAATTAAAAGAGAACTTAAATAAGCCCTTCAATTCAACCATACACCTTCCAACCAATACAATCAAACATCGATTAGATTAACTACTCGCCCGTTACTCTAAATATCCAGATTTTATCAGTGTACTTCCCTCCTAATTTGGAGTCTCTTGCTTCTCTAGCGTCTTTAATAAAGTTGTACTTGGCTAGATAAACATAATTATATTTATTCTTTTGTCTAAAGAATGATTTTGCATTGATTCCTCGTTTCTGCATATCTGCCAAGAAAGCGTCTAAATACTTCTTAGTACCGAATACATTGGCAATTAAGTAATAACCTGGCTCTAAAGAGCCCTCTTTTGTTACTTCTTCATACTTCTCACCAGCTTTAACTTTTACAACTTCATTTTTCATTGCCAAAGCTTCACTTTGAGCAATAGAATCTTGTCTTTGTTGTTGAGCCAACGCTACTGCAGCTGCTTCTTTTTTCATAACCGCAGCTATAGAATCTTGTTGCCTTTGCTGTTTTAAGGCATTTGCAGAAGCGAGTGCTTGAGCCGCCTTTGCACTTTCTATAGAATCTCTTTTTCTTCTGATATTTCTCTTTGATTCTTTTACTACCAAATCAGATTTTCGTGAAGCGAGCTGAATTGAATCTTTAATTCTATTACTTTCAATAAGTGCTAAGCGCTCTTGTTTTTTAGATTCACGCTTTAGAGCCAACTTTTCTGCTTTGGTTAATTCATTAGAAACCACTGCTTTTTCTTCTTGCTCAACAAGAGCATCTTCTTTTTGCTTTTCCTCTTCAGCTAATAATTGCTCTCTTAGTTTTTCTTCTGGTGATTGTAGTGTACCCAGTTTATATGATGTTACCAATTCAAAAGAAGGATCTTGACCTTTTAAGTCTGAACTAGTACCAATTTCGATTAACGCACCAAAAGATAATCGCTTAAAGAAACGACCTCCAATACCACCTGAGAACCCGTAAAAACTATTATAACCTGCCTGCGCCCAATACTTATTAGTCGTAAGCAAGGTAGTCAAGCCTACTTGGTTATCTAAACCCGGTATCGTCTTGTAATACAACATAGGTCTTAAAACCGAACTATCATCTGTACTTAACACATTAACAGGGAAATCATAACTCACCAATGCCTGAAACATTCTATCCTCAGGACTCGTATTGCGTTCATTAGAAGTAAAATTATAATCGAATAGGTTTTCTGAAACTAAGCCTATATTGAATCTATCTATGTTTAAATTAATACCAGGTGCCATTTGTAGAATAAAATCATTTTCTGCTGTAGTCTGTATTGGGTTAGGCACAAAAAAGCGTTCGTCTGCTAACTTCTGTTGAAAGGCAAATACGTTCAAACCAACACCTAAAATAACACCTTCACTTAATTCTATGGTATGAGCATAATTAAGAACTGCTCCTGTATTCAAGAAAATTCCTGTATTATGCTGAAAGAAACCAACACCAGCTGCAGAAACATCATTGAGCCTTGCTGTATAATTTAAAAATAATGAAGTTGGGTCACCATCATATGATTGCCATTGCCACCTAGCCCATAAAGCTACTGAAGAAGGATTATTACGGTCTAAACTATAAGCAGGATTTATCAAACTCCCGTTATACTCCGTGAGGTTTTGTTGCCTAAAATCTGTAGGTAAAACGACTTCTTGAGCCTTAAGACCTAGAACTACAAATCCGATAAGAAGTGCCCCACAAAATTTTTTCATATGCAAAAAAACAAAAAATAGACTATTTATAGTACTATTTTGAAGTAATTTTAGTTATTAATTTAATACACCAAACATAATTTCATGAAAGCATTCAAAATTGTTCTTTTTATTTTGCTAGCAATCAATCTTTCTTGCAAAGATGAACCAGTAATTGATAGATTTCAAGAACAAACTTCAATTTCGACATTTTACCTTATTAGACATGCCGAAAAGGACAGAAATAATCCTGATGATGCTGACCCAGAGTTAAATCAAAAAGGATTAGGTAGAGCAATGCATTGGGCAGAAATTCTTGCGGACACGGAATTAAATGCTATTTATTCTACTGATTATAATAGAACCGCTATGACAGCAGCACCTACTTCGGTAAAGCAAAATATTGATGTGCAGTATTATGACCCCAGCACTATTGATATTTCTCAATTTAAAGCTGACCATTTAAATAACAATGTTTTAATCGTTGGTCACAGCAACACTACTCCAGAGTTTGTAAACAAGTTAATTGATGAGCAAAAGTATTTTGATATCGACGATAGCGAGAACGGAACCTTATTTATTGTCAAAATCATCAATGGAATATCTTCAGTAGAAAAACTCATATTCAATTGTAACTGTCCCGATTAATATTTCCTTCTTTTAATAACAACAGTAATTA
This sequence comes from Maribacter caenipelagi, assembly GCF_004364175.1. GTDB lineage: Bacteria > Bacteroidota > Bacteroidia > Flavobacteriales > Flavobacteriaceae > Maribacter > Maribacter caenipelagi. The sequence continues at coordinate 274,543 of NZ_SNZW01000014.1, forward strand.
GTTTTAAAAGGCTAAGACATTCTTTGAAATGTTCTTACTTTTGCCTAAGATGCAGAATACAATAAACATTAAAAATAAAAGAGCTCGTTTTGAATATGAGCTTTTAGATAAATATACGGCAGGTATTGTTCTAGCGGGTACCGAGATTAAGGCTATTCGAGAAGGTCGAGCTTCTATCTCAGAAAGTTTTTGTGAATTTAACAATAGAGATGAGCTGTTTGTTATCAACATGCAGATTGATGAATATTCTCATGCATCACATTTTAACCACAAACCAAAAGCGGAGCGTAAATTACTTTTACAAAAAAGAGAGCTTAAAAAACTCAGTAAAGAGGTAAACACGTCTGGTTTAACAATTGTACCACTTCGTGTATTTGTAAACGAAAGAGGTTTTGCAAAAATGCAGATTGCATTAGCTAAGGGTAAAAAACTCTACGATAAAAGAGAGTCTATTAAGGATCGTGATAATAAAAGAGACCTTGATCGTATTAAAAAGAATTTCAATAATTAGTTTTTATTTTCTAGTAAAGGCACAAATCTAAAAGAACCGTACTCTGTTTTTGAGAACTCTTTATCAGTAGTTCTAACAAACAAGGTCATTATTTGTTCTTCAAAACCAATTGGTATCACTAACCTACCCCCTACTTTTAACTGCGACAATAAAGCTCTAGGCACTTCTGGCGCACCGGCAGTTACGATTATACGATCAAAAGGTGCTTCTTTAGGTAATCCTTTATAACCATCTCCAAAAATTACTTGTTTAGGCCTGTAACCCATCTTCTTAAAAAAGAGATTTGTTTTCTTGAATAATTCTAGCTGTCTTTCAACAGTATACACTTTAACCTTTAGTTTTAAAAGAACGGCAGTTTGATACCCACTACCGGTACCAATTTCTAATACTTTTTGTCCGGGTTCGATTTCTAATAATTCCGTTTGAAAAGCAACGGTGTATGGATGCGAAATTGTTTGGTTTGCAGCAATAGGAAACGCTTTGTTTTGATAGGCATGCCCCTCAAAACTACTGTCAATAAATAAATGTCTAGGTATCTCTCTAACGGCATCTAGCACTTTTTTATCAGCTATTCCTTTGTCTATCAATACTTGCGCTAAGTGGTTGCGCATGCCCCTGTGTTTTAAGGTATCTTTCAATGGTAGTCGGTTTGTCCTTCAAAGTTAACAAAGTTCTTCAAACGACGGAAGAAGCAAAGAAAACTAATCTTCATTTTTTATAAAATTGAAATAACCCATAGGATAAAAGTACCTAACTATGCGTATTTTTGGGGAAAACGAAACAAATGCTAAAAGTTGGTGTTTTAGGAGCTGGGCATCTAGGAAAAATCCACCTTAGACTTCTAAACGAATCTAAAAAATATGAACTGATAGGGTTTCACGATGCCGATAGTTCAAACGGAGAAAAAGTGAGTTCTGAATTTGGATATACTTATTTCAATAATCTCGATGATTTAATCGATGCCGTAGATGTTGTTGATATTGTAACCCCTACCCTTTCTCATTACGATTGTGCAAAAAAAGCTATTGAAAAAAGTAAGCATATATTCATTGAAAAACCTATTACCCATACTTTAGAAGAGGCTAATGCACTTCTTGCATTAGAAAAAGAGTACGGAGTAAAAGGACAAGTAGGGCATGTAGAACGTTTTAACCCTGCTTTTACTTCTGTAAAGCACGCTATTAAAGAACCAATGTTCATCGAATCACATAGATTGGCTGAATTTAACCCTAGAGGTACTGATGTACCTGTAGTTTTAGATTTAATGATTCATGATATCGATGCTATTTTAAGTGTTGTAAATTCTGAAGTAACACAAGTCAATGCTAGCGGAGTATCAGTGATCAGTCAATCACCAGATATTGCAAACGCGAGGTTGGAGTTTAAAAATGGTTGTGTAGCGAATTTAACCGCAAGTAGAATATCTTTAAAGAATATGAGAAAATCTCGCTTCTTTCAAAAAGATGCCTATATATCGGTAGATTTTCTTGAGAAGAAGGTTGAAGTTGTAAAAATGAAAGATGCCCCAGAAGAGCCGGGCGATTTCGATATGATCCTACAAAATGCCGAAGGTATCAAAAAGCAGATATATTTTGAAAACCCTTCTATCGAGACCAATAATGCCATATTAGATGAGCTTGAATCTTTTGCCGAAGCTATCAACAACAATACAACCCCGGTAGTAAGTTTAACACAAGGTACGCAAGCTCTAAAAGTTGCCTTACAAATTATTGCAGCGTTTAATCCAAAGAAATTATGAATATAATAGCAGTTATAGGTGCAGGTACAATGGGTAACGGTATAGCCCACGTATTTGCTCAAAACGGATTTCAAGTTCACTTAATAGATGTTTCCAAAGAAGCATTAGATAGAGGTCTTGCTACTATAGCAAAGAATCTAGATCGTATGGTGGCTAAAGAAAAAATAAGCGAAACGGATAAAGACAATACACTAGCAAATATCAAATCTTTTACAGAACTGAAAGCTGGTGTGTCAAAAGTTGATCTTGCTATTGAAGCTGCCACAGAAAATATGACTATCAAGCTAAAGATTTTTAAAGAATTAGATGAGGTTTGCGATGCAACTACCATTTTAGCCTCAAACACTTCTTCTATCTCCATTACCCAGATTGCCGCAGCCACTAGTAGACCTGAAAAAGTTATTGGTATGCATTTTATGAATCCTGTTCCGATCATGAAATTGGTAGAGATTATTAGAGGTTACAGTACTTCTAATGAAACAACCACTGCCATCATGGAGCTTTCTAAAAAACTAGGCAAGACTCCGACCGAGGTTAATGACTACCCTGGCTTCGTAGCCAATAGAATTTTAATGCCCATGATCAATGAGGCTATTGAAACCTTACATCATGGGGTTGCTGGTGTTCAAGAAATAGATACTGTAATGAAGTTAGGTATGGCACACCCAATGGGTCCGTTACAATTAGCAGATTTTATAGGGCTAGATGTTTGCCTTTCTATTTTAAATGTAATGCACGACGGATTCAAAAATCCGAAATACGCACCATCACCTTTACTTGTAAACATGGTTATGGCAGGTAAAAAGGGAGTAAAATCTGGAGAAGGCTTTTATGATTACGCCGAAAGTAGAAAAGCCGAAGTAGTATCAAGCCAATTTACAAACTAGAAGCAGCTAAGAATTCATAATTATATGTCTATAAAAGAAAATCTATTAGCCATCAAAAAAAACATTCCCGACACGGTAACTTTAGTTGCTGTTTCTAAAACAAAACCAATGTCATGCATTCAAGAAGCGTATGATGAAGGGCAACGAGTTTTTGGGGAAAACAGGGTTCAAGAAATGACCGAGAAGTGGGAGAGCTTGCCTAAAGATATTGAATGGCATATGATCGGACATTTACAGCGTAACAAAGTCAAATACATGGCTGAATACGTTTCTTTGGTACACGGTGTTGATAGCCCTAGATTATTGGCAGAAATAAACAAACAAGCAGAAAAACACAACAGAGTTATTTCGTGTTTATTACAAGTACACATTGCAGAAGAGGATACGAAATTCGGATTTAATGAAGAAGAGCTACTTGATTTAGTAGCTAACGAAGAATTTAAAGCTTTTAAGAACGTAAAAATTGTAGGATTAATGGGTATGGCAACCTTTACCGATAACATGGATCAAGTACGTAGAGAATTTGCCAGTCTTAAAACGCTATTCACAAAATTTAAAAGTAATTATGCAGATTTTACTATTCTTTCAATGGGTATGAGTGGTGATTACAATATCGCAATAGAAGAAGGCAGCACCATGGTACGTATAGGAAGTAGTATCTTTGGGTCAAGAAATTAATATCTAAAACACTACCACCCCATAAATTATATTATAATACATGTACGCAATTTTAGATATTGAAACTACAGGAGGAAAATTTAATGAAGAGGGAATCACTGAAATTGCTATTCACAAATTTGATGGTCAAAAAGTAATTGACAAATTTATAAGCCTGGTAAATCCTGAAAGGGAAATACAACCTTTTGTAGTCAAACTTACTGGTATCAACAGTAAAATGCTTAGAACGGCTCCTAAATTTTACGAGGTAGCTAAGCGCATTATCGAAATTACAGAAGATACTGTCATCGTAGCGCATAATGCTCAATTCGATTATAGAATTTTAAGAACAGAATTTAGACGTTTAGGTTATAATTTTGAACGTAAAACCCTTTGTACCGTAGATCTTTCTAAATTATTATTACCCGATGCTGATTCTTACAGCTTAGGTAAATTGGTAAGATCATTAGGCATACCAGTAAGTGATCGCCATAGGGCTAATGGCGATGCCTTGGCAACGATAAAACTCTTTAAACTTTTACTTGCCAAAGATTCTGAAAAAATTATCATTAAAGACACTATTAGAAAAGAAACCCAAGGTGAGCTCTCTGAAAAACAACTAGATATTGTTCGGGACTTACCAAATAAAACGGGCGTCTTTTATATGCACAATAAGGATGGAGATATTATTCACCTTAGTAAAACAAGCGATATTAAAAAGAAGGTCAATCAAATCTTCACAAAAACTAATGATAAATCTAGAAAGCTAGCGAAAGACACCAAAAAGGTAACTTTCGAATTAACCGGAAATGAGCTAGTTGCCATACTAAAAGAATATGAAGAGCTATTGAAGCTCAGACCAAAATATAGTGTCATTCCTAAAAAAAGAATGTATAGCCACGCTATTTGCAAAAGCGTAAACGAAAATGGTTATTTTTCTTTAGACATTAAACCTTATAGAGAATGCAAAGAGCCATTAGGGCTTTTTAACGGTGTATTCAGTGCTAAGAATTATTTGTATAAAATTACAAAGGAGTTTGAACTGTGCGAGAAAGTAAACGGTATCAGTGAAGCTCGAAACAATTGCTCTGGTTATGATGATGGTAATTGTAAAGGCGCTTGTATAGTTAAAGAAGACGTTGAAGAATACAATAAACGTGTTATTGCGGCAACTACTAAAAATAGTATCAACGGCAATAAGGTTGTTGTGGTTGATAAAGGTCGAGAAATTGGGGAGCAAAGTGCTATTTTAATCAAAAATGGCTCTTTAGTTGGTTTTGGATTCTATGATTTGAACTATCAAATAAATAATATTCATATCTTAGAAAGTATAATTACACCTATGAACGGTACTCGCGATGCTAATTATCTTATTGAATCCTATTTAAGAAAAAAGAGAGTACTCAAAATAGTAGAAATAAACGATTAGTTTGAAGGAAGACGAAAAACTATCACCTTGGAAACATAAAATTCATGAAATAATTTATGAAGCAGATACCCCTATGGGTAAATTGTTCGATATTATTCTCTTCATTATTATCATTTTCAGTGTAATCCTTATCATGCTTGAAAGTGTTAAAGCTATCGATGCAGAATATCACGAGGTTCTCTTTGTATTAGAATGGATAGTTACCATATTTTTTACCGTTGAATATATTGCTCGTATAATCTCTATTAAAAAACCAAGTCATTATATCTTTAGTTTTTACGGAATTATAGATTTCTTATCTACAATTCCATTATACATATCTTATATTTTTGCAGGATCACAAGTCCTTTTAGCTGTTCGTGCATTTAGATTATTACGTGTATTTCGTATATTAAAACTTGCTCGTTTTCTTGGTGAAGCCTCGCAATTAAAAAGAGCTTTAAAAGCAAGTAGGGCAAAAATTACCGTATTTCTATTTGCTGTACTAATCGCATCTGTTATGATGGGAACCCTAATGTATTTGGTAGAAGGTGATGAAGCAGGTTTTACTAGTATACCCACAAGTATCTACTGGACCATCGTTACACTTACTACGGTCGGGTATGGAGATATTGCACCCATTACCCCACAAGGACAAGCAATTGCAACAATAATTATGCTCTTAGGTTATGGCATCATCGCTGTACCAACAGGTATGGTCACTGCTGAATTTTCAAAACAGAGTAAAGATAGTTCAAGCCTTAAGACATCTGGAAGTTATGTTCACATCAACACACAATGCTGTCCAACTTGTAGTAAAGAAGGTCATAGAGATGATGCAAAACACTGTTATAATTGCGGATCAATATTAAATGAATAAAAAACTTATATCGGTAGTAGGTCCTACAGCCATTGGCAAGACCAAATTGGCTATACTTTTAGCCCAGTATTATAAAACTGAAATCATATCAGCCGATTCTAGACAATTTTTCAAAGAAATGAATATTGGTACCGCAGTACCTAGTTCAGAAGAGCTAGCCCAAGCTAATCATCATTTTATACAGCATAAAAGCATTACTGAACAATATACTGTTGGTGATTTTGAGCGAGAGGCTATTCAAAAACTATCCGACCTATTTAAAGTACATGATGTCGTAATTATGGTTGGCGGTAGTGGTCTGTATGTAAATGCCGTTACAGACGGACTAAACAACTTCCCTACTGTAGACCCATCAATTCGTGAAGATTTAAATACCGAATTAGCAGAAAAAGGTATTGAAGCTTTACAAATGAAGTTAAAACAATTAGACCCTACATATTTTGATAAGGTAGATATCTATAATCCTCAGCGCGTTATTAGAGCATTAGAAGTGACCATTGGTAGTGACACTCCCTATTCTTCATTTTTAAACAAACCAAAAGTAGAAAGAGAGTTCAAAGTTTTATCTGTAGGCTTGAAAGCTGAACGCCCGTTAATATATGAGCGAATAAACAAACGTGTTGATCTTATGGTCGAAGCCGGACTCTTAGATGAAGCCAAAGATCTGTTATTTTATAAAGAATATAATGCCTTGCAAACGGTTGGCTACAAAGAGCTTTTTAAATATTTTGATGGTGAATGGACTTTAGAGTTCGCTATATCTGAAATTAAGAAAAACACCCGAAGATTCGCCAAAAGACAACTTACTTGGTTTTTTAAAAATAAAGATACTCATTGGGTTGAATACGATTACGATCCTAAAAAGCTTTTACCTGAAATTGATAATCTTATTGTAAATTTAAAAGATGGTTAAAAAACAAATCTTATTTGTAATGGGAGTTTCCGGTAGTGGAAAATCTACGATTGGTAAACTACTAGCAGATAAATTACAGATTCCTTTTTTTGACGGTGATAGTTTTCATCCAGAAGCCAACGTTAAGAAAATGAAGGAAGGTCACCCATTAAACGATGATGATCGCCAAGGTTGGCTAGAGAAGTTAAATGAAGTTGGTAAAGACAATATCTCTACGGGAGCGGTAATTGTTTGCTCTTCGCTCAAAAAAAAGTACCGAACCATTCTTGGGCAAAACTTAGAAAACAAACATCAGTTCGTTTATTTAGAAGGTAGCTTTGAGCTCATCAATGCTCGATTAAGTCAACGAAAGAATCATTATATGCCTGCGGGACTATTACAATCTCAATTTGATATACTTGAATTTCCTGATGAAGCTTTAATAGTATCTATAGACCAAACTCCCGAGGAGATAGTAAACGATATTATCGAAAAGTTATAAAAACAAAAAAGCATCCTTACGGATGCTTTTTTTATACTAATTCTTGTTGAAATTATTCTCCTTCAGTCTTTACTACCAAACGGAATCCTTCACCGTGAATGTTCAATATTTCTACGGTATCATCAACTTTTAGATACTTACGTAATTTAGCAATATAAACATCCATACTACGAGATGTAAAGTAGTTGTCGTCTCTCCATATTTTCGTTAATGCTAATTCTCTTGGCATTAAATCATTTTCATGTAAAGCCAATAAGCGCAATAAATCATTCTCTTTTGGGGAAAGTTTAATTGGCTCGTTATCTTTATATTTTAAGAATCTCAATTTAGAATTTAAGTGGAAACCACCAATTGTAAATTCAAATTTCTTGCTATCAGCTAATACGTTAGAAGCTTTTCTTTGAAGAATTGCTTTTAATTTCATTAGTAATACTTCAGAATCAAATGGCTTGTTCAAATAATCATCTGCACCAGCTTTATATCCTTTAAGAACATCTTCCTTCATTGTTTTTGCCGTTAAAAAAACAATTGGAACATTCTCATTCTTCTCACGAATTTCTTTCGCTAACGTGAAACCATCCTTGTAAGGCATCATAACATCTAATATACAAATGTCATAATTATCTTTTTTGAACTTCTCAAAACCTTCCATTCCATTCTTCGCCAAAGTAACATCAAAGTCATTCATTGACAAATAATCCTTCAATACTATCCCAAAATTCGGGTCATCCTCTACTAAAAGTATTTTCTTGTTTATTGTTTCCATATATTTTTATATTAACGGCAGTTTTATGTAAAATGTACTTCCTTTTCCTTTTTCACTTTCGGCATAAACTTCGCCTTGGTGATCTTCTACTATTTTTTTAACGTAAGATAATCCTAATCCATGTCCTTTCACGTTATGTATGTCTCCGGTATGCTCTCGATAGAATTTTTCAAATACTTTCTTAACTACACCTTTACTCATACCAGCACCTTGATCTTGTACTTTTATAATGATATAATTTTTAGCCCTTTCTGTAAACACATCTATTTTAGGTGCCTCATCAGAGTACTTAATAGCATTATCCAACATATTGACGATTACATTGGTAAAATGCATTTCATTAGCTAAAACTTCACAACGCTCTGCATCTAAATGCGTATGAATATATCCTCCTCTGTCATCTACTATTAATTCTACGTGAGTAATAGCGTCTTCTATTATGTCGTGCACATTAACCCTATCCTTACTAATATCAAGCTGATTTTTCTCAAGCTTAGAGATTCTCAATACATTTTCAACTTGAGCATGCATTCTTTTGTTCTCATCGCGAATCATCTGTAAATACCTTAAAACCTTTTCTTGATCCGTAATTATCTTCGGATTTCTTATCGCCTCAACAGCAAGATTTATGGTCGCAATCGGAGTTTTAAACTCATGCGTCATATTATTTATGAAATCTGTTTTTATTTCAGATATCTGTTTTTGACGAATTAACTGATAAATTGCCCCTGCATAAGCTACCACAATAATTAAGGTAAACAATAACGAAAGCATTGCCAGACCTAAAATAGATTGTACCAAGAATCTTTTTTTCTTCGGAAAGGAAATTAACAAATCGAAATTTGAAACTCCTTCATAATCTACGAACATGGGTGACCTATAAATATTCACCTCTGCATATTTAAATTTGGATGACTTCACTTTGGTCGGTAAACCATTGCTATAGACCCCATATTCAAATGCAATATCAACTCCTCTATTTTCCAACTCTCGTTGTAAAAGCAACTCAATTTCTTGTTTAGAAACACGCTTATGAATAGGAACACGTTTGGCATACACCATAAATACATCTTCCATGGCAGCTTTCTCCATTTTATTAAGTCCTCCGATTTTTTCAAATCTTTGAATAGGATTTAAACGTGGTATGTTTCCTTCTAAGTCGACATCTGCTCTAAAAATTGAAGTAGTACGCTTACTGGTATAACTTTTAATGATGGTTGTATCTGCACCATCACTACTATCAAAGAACGTAGACGATATTCCGTAATCTTCTTCTAAAATACCATGTTCGTACAGTAATATTTCATTAGAATTGACATCTCTATCAATAAAGAAAAAATTAGTAAGCTGAGTACCTTTTAGCTCTCCTCCCGCACTATCCTTTGCTTGCAAATACCTGTCGAAGTAGTTCTTAGATTCTCTTTCGGTAATCTTATTGGTGACACTGTTCAACGCTTCGGAAACGCTACTAGAGAATTGTTCTTCTCCGCTATCTATAGATTTACTAATCCAGAAACTTTGAACGAAAATCAGACCAATAAGTGAAAGGCTCATTAAAACCACTAAGAGCACAAATAACTTTTTGTTCATTGGATGTTAAAATTAAAGATTTAACAGTTAGAGGTTAGTACGTTTAACCTAACCTTAACAAAAATGTTAAAATTGCTATTTTACTAGCAGTCAGTAAGGATTGATGCGTGTACTTGTAGAACTTTTTCTCTAGTTCTTTCTAGATCAGTATTTTCGATAATGAAATTTGCTAATTCTAATTTTATCTCATCATCAAGTTGATTAGTCATACGGGCTTCAACTTGTTCTCTTGTGCTATTATCTCTATCCAATACTCGCTCTATACGAACTTCTTTTGGGGCAGTTACCAAAATTACGTCATCGTATAACCCTTGCGATTTGTTTTCAAACAATAATGCTGTTTCTTGAATTACATAACAGGATTCTTGATTTTTTGTCCAATCTATAAAGTCTTGCCTAACTACTGGGTGAACTATATTATTGAGTTTTGCCAATAATTCTGAATCGTTAAATACTTTCTCTGCTATATAGGATCTATTCAGCTTTCCTTTTACATAAGCTTCTTTCCCTAACAACTCAACCAATTGTTTATTGATTATCTCAGAAGTATTCATTAAAAATTTTGCGCGTTTGTCTGAGTCATAAACTGGAACACCCAATTCTTGAAACATAGCCGCTACGGTAGACTTACCACTTCCTATACCTCCTGTAAGACCAATTACTATCATTCTCTTCGAAGTATAAATTCGACTTCATTTGTACTTATAACGGCATTATTCAAAGTTCTTGGATATTTCACCAATTTCACTGATAATCTATTTTCCGTTTCCTTAGACACTTTGGCGTAATCTGCTTCTACTGAAAAATCTTCTATTTCTAGTTCTTTCAAATGCTCTAATGTACCTTGACAACGAACTTCAACTATTTCTGGAAATGTACGAACCCTTACATTTTCAGGTAAATTAATTACATGAACCGGGACTTTAATCACCTGTTCTGAAAATTTTACCACATTACCCGAGACTACAACGTTTTGACTCGAAAATGTCGTGCCTTTCAATTGCTCAGGTAATTGCAAGGCAATTTCATTTGAAAATGAACTATTTAGATTATTCTTTTTTAACAAGACCGTTCTAATTTGGCTAATAGAATCTATTTGGCTTTTAGGCCCTGATATTTGAATAGAATCTGGCTTTACCTTAATATCACCTTCAAGAATATGATTGGTCGCAAAAGTCAGTTCCACTAATGCCTTTACAGGTACTATTTTAGTCTCTAAAGATGTAAAATCGAAATAAATTGCATCGCTTTCAAAATCGGTAAGCGTACTATAATTATTAAGTTGAGATTCTAGTTGTATTCTAATTTGGTCTGATGTTAGATAATAGCTATCATCTTTATACATCACTTTACTGACATCTAACTGAATATGCTTAGGTTTCAGTTCGTATCCTAAAAACTGGAATCCTGCTGCTTGTAGCCGCACTTGAATTTCATCTTTGGGAGTATTTGCCAATAAAAATTCTTCAGGAACATTAATATACTCTACTTGAAAAGTAGTATTGCTCGTATAGGTAAGTGACAACTTATTAATTAGCCAAGCTAGAGAAGCACATAACAAGAACACTAGAAAGACTTTTACCTTCCTTTTCTTTAGTCCTGTCTTAATCCACTCTATTAAACGCTCCATCAGTTAACTCTAAAAAATAATTTCGGAAAAATTTCCTCTGGTTTCTTACCTGAGGAATTAATATACAGAGTTGATTTTAAAAATCCGTACCCATATCCAATAAATTGTATCGCTGTTGCCAATAAAGATAGAAAGGCAACTTTTAAATTACCAGTTTTACGAAGGGCATCTACAAATAGCAATAGAAAGTATAGGGAATAAACGTATAAGGGTATCATAAACCCAGCTATTGCCAATACAAACGAAATCAATAGACCTAAGCAAAAAACGGTCGGAAACCAATAGGTAATCTTTTTGGTCTCTGGATGCCACTTATTCAATATAGGACGCACCATACCAAATTTATTCACCTGAGTATAAAACTTATTCCAGTCTATTCGCCTCTTATGAAATACAAATGCTTCTGAAATCAATTTTGTTTTATAACCCTTATTCCAAATACGTATCGTAAGGTCTGGATCTTCACCCGGATGAATATTTCCGTACCCGCCTACTTTTTCAAAAGCTTCCTTTGAAATACCCATATTAAAACTTCTGGGCTGAAACTTATCTACCGCTTTTTTTCCACCACGAATTCCTCCAGTGGTTAAAAAAGAGGTCATGGCATAATTAATTGCTTTTTGAACGGTAGAAAAAGATTCATGTGCCGCATCTGGACCTCCATAGCAATGCACATAATCTTCTTGTAAACTCTTTTCCGCTTCCACAAGGTATTGTGGCGGCAAAATACAGTCGGAATCCAATACGATGAAGTAGTTACCCTTTGCCCTAGACATTCCGTAATTACGAGAATCACCAGGACCAGAATTAGGCTTCTTATAATATGAAATTGCCAGAGCGTCTACATACTCACCTATGACTTCTTCCGATGAAATAGTAGAGCCGTCTTCGACGATAACCACCTCAAAAGTTTTGTCATAGGTTTGTAAACGTAGACTGTCCAACAGTTCTTTAATTTCGTTGGGTCTATTGTATACGGGAATGATAAAAGAAAACGATAAGTCCATTATTACTCTCCTTTAATGAATAGGCTCCAACAAAATTGAAAAAATAAAATTATGATTAAAACTTCTCTATAACTTCTTGACTAACCCCTGTGTTAGAGAAACCACCGTCATGAAACAAGTTCTGCATAGTTACTTTTCTTGTAAGGTCAGAGAACAATGTTATGGTATAATCTGCACAGTCTTGAGCTGAAGCATTACCTAACGGTGACATTTTTTCAGCATAGCTGATAAAACCATCAAAGCCTTTTACCCCTTGTCCTGCAGTAGTTGCAGTAGGTGACTGAGAAATTGTATTTACACGTACATTTTTCTCTTTACCAAAGAAGTAACCAAAGCTACGGGCAACAGACTCTAAATATGCTTTGTTGTCTGCCATATCATTATAATCTGGGAAAGTTCTTTGTGCTGCCATATAAGTCAATGCTACAACACTACCCCATTCATTCATGGCATCTGCTTTGTAAAGCGATTGTAATACTTTATGAAAAGAAAGGGCTGAAACATCCCATCCTTTAGCCGTAAAATCATATTTTTCATCTGTGTAAGCACGACCTTTACGTACGTTAACAGACATGCCGATTGAATGTAATACGAAATCTATTTTTCCTCCTAAAATTTCAACTGCCTTTGCTACTAAATTATCCAAGTCTTCAACACTTGTAGCATCTGCAGGTATAATTTCTGAACCTGTTTCTTTTGCCAATTGGTCTATCTGACCCATTCTCATAGCAATTGGGGCGTTTGTCAAAACAAAAGTACCACCTTCTGCGTGTACCGTTTGAGCTGTTTTCCACGCAATAGAATTTTCGTCTAATGCTCCAAAAATAATTCCCCTTTTACCTTTTAATAAGTTATATCCCATGATGGTTGATTCTATAGTTAGATTTAAAATTCAAAGATATCCAAAATATGTTAATAGAGAATTGAAGTACTACTTAAAAACCCTAAAACAACAGTCTTAATGTAGTAGCATAAAATCTCAATTGACACAAGACCAATCACATTTTTCAAAAATGTAATGTTTTATATACTTGAAGATGCACTTAAAAGTTCTTTTGCATGGGCCAATGCAGAATCAGAAAGATCTTTACCGCTTAGCATATGAGCCAACTCTACCACTCTTTCATCATTGGTCAATTGCTTTAAATTGGTCATCGTACGCTCTTTACCTTCGGTTTTAAAGACTTTGAAATGGTTGTTTCCTTTTGATGCTACTTGCGGTAAATGCGTAATAGAAAACACCTGTAAATCCGTACTCATATCTTTCATAATATCTGCCATGCGGTCAGATATTTCCCCTGACACACCAGTATCTATTTCATCGAACATTATAGTTGGTAACTTTTCATACTTGGCAAGTATGGATTTGATCACCAACATTATTCTAGACAATTCCCCACCAGATGCTACTTTCTTTAATTCGCCATAACTACCACCTCTATTGGCGGTAAATAAAAATGAAAGCTCATCTTTACCGGTAACTGTAAACGCCTCGGCAGCGCTTAATTTTATTTCGAACGATGCACTTGGCATACCTAACAATCCCAAATCGGACTCCAATTTTTTCTTAAGTTGTGGAATTACCAAGTTTCTTTTTTCTCGTAACAGAATAGCCTTTGATTCCAAGACAGCTTCCATCTCTTCGATTTCCTTTGTTCTAGATGCAATTTTATCATCTAAATTGGCAGTTTCAAAAACTTTATCAGCAAGGTCGTTCTTAATGCTAATCAACTCAGCTATATCGCTGACATTATGCTTTTTCTGTAAATTATACAGCAGCTGTAATTTATTATTCACCTGTTCTAGCTGATCAGGGTTCGCCTCCACCCCTTCTTGAAGACGCTGCAATTCTGAACTCACATCATCTAGTTCTATCATTACAGATTTTACACGCTCAAACAAATCTTTGTAGCTAGACCCAAAATCTATCAGTTTTGAAAGTGATTGGCGCATTTCTGTTACTAAAGGCAAAACTCCTATTTGCTCATCATTGAACAATTGGTCTCCTTTAGACAACTGCTCCATAATCAACTCCACATTGTTCAGCTGTTCATATTCTTCTTCCAGCTCTTCAATAATTCCTGCTTTTAACGGTGCTTTTTCTAATTCTTCCAGCAAAAAAGTATTGTAATCTTGTTCTTTGTTCGCTGTGCTTTGAAGTTCAATAAGTTTCTCTAATTCCTTCTGCGCTTTACGATAAGTTTTTAAATCTTTTCTATATGCCGTTAATCTTTTTTGATTGTTTGCCAGCGCATCTACTAATTTTAACTGAAAATCATTTTCAATTAGTTGCATAGTCTGATGCTGAGAATGAATATCTATTAGGTTTTCACCCAATGTAGATAAGACCCCTAACGTAACAGGAGTATCGTTTACAAATGCCCTAGACTTACCACTTGGTAAAATCTCACGCCTAATGACCGTACTATCATCATAGTCCAAATCATTTTCTTCAAAGAAATTTTGGAGTCCGTATGTGTCAATTTTAAAAGTTCCCTCTATAATACATTTTTGATCCTTAACTCGTAACGAGCTTAAATCTGCACGTTTACCAAGCACTAAGGATAATCCGCCAAGTAAAATAGACTTACCAGCACCTGTTTCACCGGTAATAACCGTAAAACCTTTATTAAAGTCTACTTCTAGACTATCAATTAATGCGTAATTAGAAATGGAAAGGGTTGAGAGCACGCGTTAGAATTTTAGATTCACAAAGGTAATCTATAATTCCGTTTTGTAAAAAGGTTCAATATTTAATATCGTTCCAGGTAGTTGCGTATAAAGGTGCTATTTTATTCAGGGTTTCTTTAAGCTTCACGATATCTACTTTCGGTCCGTCAGAAAAAATATTTTTTATTTCTTCAGATTTTGCATCAAAGAAAGTTGAAATCAAAAATGCATTTGGTCTTCTATTGATCATCGTTTGAAACAGATTCATCGTACCTGCAATTACTTGCTTGCCCGTACTATTGTTATCTGGTAATATATCAAGTCCTTTTCTATGATAGTTATACATCGCAATACGGTACTCTCTATAGGTATTTGACAAAAGGTTATCTATTAATTCAAATCTACTTCTGTTAGAATCGGCAGACTGACTCCATCCGGCAGAATTACTACCTTGTGCCTGAGTAACAATATTCTGTGCTTTTCTATAAAACTCGGTTCCTCCTTCCAAAGAAAAAGTATCTGCATCTAAACCTAAAATCACGTAAACATAATATGCCATTACGCTTACCAAGTTAGATTCGAACTGATTCTCATTAAAAATCAACGGTTGAAATTCAATGTATTGAAAATTGAACGCATTGTCTTTATAATTAAAAACCGGAGTTGAATATGACGTATTATAAACTGGTCTCGATGATTGTATTTGTATATTACCGCTAAAACTATTAGACTCGTAAGAAGTAATGGTTATAAACATTTGTGCATTTACCCTTTCATTCTCTTTATAAACCCTATTAGTCCACTTGGTTTTATTTATAAAATCATTCAACGAACGTTCTAATGTCTTAAAAACCTGCTGATCACCTCGAGATAGTTGGTCAGAATTGAGCGTAACCGCACAAGTTAATTCTTGAGCATTTGCAACTAAACCAAAAAAGAAAAAAAGTAATAGAAATACAGCCTTACGCATACCGTCTTTTAATAATTTCATTGAAGATATCCACGGCAACTTCTGCCTTGGTCTTTAGTTCAAACGTAGTAATGTTAGAAATGGTATCTATAAATGAAACTTTATTGGTAACACCGCCAAAACCAGCACCTTTATCTCGCATAGAATTCAATACGATGGCGTCTAAATTTTTGCGTTTTAGTTTACCTTTTGCGTTTTCAATTTCGTTTTCAGTTTCTAAAGCGAAACCGACCAAGAATTGATTTTTTTTATGATTACCGAAGGTTTTCAAAATGTCTTTATTCTTCACCAATTCAATAGTGAAGTTTTCTTCGGATTTTTTAATCTTCTGACCTGCAACGGTCTTAGGTCTATAATCCGCTACAGCTGCTGCACAAATTACGATATCTGAAGTTTCATAATACATTTGCGCACTATGATACATATCATCTGCAGACACTACATTGACAACATGAATATTGTCGTGAGTAACAGATAAATGTGTAGGACCGGTAACCAGATAGACTTCTGCACCTAGACTTGCCGCTGTTTTAGCGAGTTCAAAACCCATTAATCCAGAGGAATGATTTCCTATAAAACGGACAGGGTCAATTGCTTCATAGGTGGGTCCTGCGGTAATTAACACTTTTTTACCTGATAATGGTAATCCATCTGATAACTGCTTTTTAATAAAGCTTACAATATCTTCTGGCTCTGCCATTCTACCTTCTCCATGTAAGCCACTCGCAAGTTCGCCACTTGTTGCCGGTATAATCATGTTACCAAACGAAGCAAGCGCATCTAAAGAACTTTTTGTACTTGGATGTTTGTACATATCAAGATCCATAGCCGGAGCAATGAAAACCGGACATTTAGCCGATAAATAGGTAGCCATTAAAATATTATCGCAGTTACCGGCTGCCATTTTAGACATGGTATTCGCAGTAGCCGGTGCAATGATCATTAAGTCTGCCCACAGCCCCATTTCTACATGATTGTTCCAGTCGACGGTATTGTCTTCTGTCTTTACAAAATCAAGCACTACAGGGTTTTTAGCTAAAGTGGCCAAGGTAAGTGGGGAAACAAAAGAACTGGCGCTATCAGTAAGAATGACCTTAACGCTAGCACCAGCTTTTATAAATAAACGAACTAAGAATGTTGTTTTGTAGGCGGCAATTCCTCCTGTAATTCCTAAAAGAATATTTTTGCCGTTCAACATATATCTTAAGCGTCTTTTTCTGTATTTCTATGGTAGATTTTATCCATCAACCACTCTTCTACTGCCATTGCGTGTGGCTTAGGTAATTTTTCGTAAAACTTAGAAACTTCTATTTGTTCTTTGTTTTCAAAAACTTCTTCTAAACTATCGCTATAAGTAGCAAACTCTTCTAATTTCTCTAAAAGTTCTTTCTTGATTTCAGAATTGATTTGAACAGCACGCTTTGCAGCGATTGAAATAGCCTCATAGATATTTTCAGTAGGTGCATCGAACTCATTACGGTTAATAGTTACCGTAGATACCGATGCCTTAGAGTTTTTTAAATCGTTCATATTCATAATTAAATTATTTATTTTGATTCAACGACCTGCGCTTGCATACGTTGTAATTCTTTATCAATTTTTTCAATTAAATCTGTAGCTTCCTTATCGAATTTAGATTCAGGAAACTGTTTTTGCATTGCAGCATGAGCAGACTTTGCATTCTTTAAACGCTCTTCTTTTAATTGCTCAAAACTATTTACAGCCATATGCGTTAACGCTTCAACCTTAATAAACATTGCTTCTTCTCTAAAAGGAGAACCTGGGTTATCTGATACAAAGTTATCACTGGCAGCCACTGCAGATTTAAGCATATCATAATTGAACTCGCCCAATTTGTTATACTGCTTTAATATCTCAAACGCCTTTTTTTGCTTTTTTGTTGTTAGCTCTTGCGCCATAGTATTGGCTTCGGCATAAAACTCAGATTCAGAATGCGTGTTAATGAAATTCTGTAATTTCAATAATGCCTTATCTGTATCGGTCTGATCTAAAGAATATTCTGGAGATAACTTGTAGAAACTTTTAGCGCCTAAAAAAGTAGCTTCAACCGCCTTATCACTTTTTGGATATGATTTTACAAAACGCTCAAACTGATAGCCCGCCATGTTGTAATCTTCTCGCTGAAAGTAGCTGTTAGATAAAAAGAACATAACGCGCTCACCTTGAGGTTTACCTACATATTTAGGTGCTATTTGCTCAAGCAATCTGTTAGCTCTTCTAAAGTCACCTTCTTCATAGAAAGTTTCGGCCATATCATATTTCGCTTTTACATCATCGTTCTTAAGTACTTTTTGGTACTCGCTACACGATTGTAAAGCAATGGCAATCAATAGTATTGGGAAAACTCTCCTCATTTTAAAAAACATTTTGCAAAATTAGTGATTATCAATGGATTTAAAAAACATTTTAAACCAATAAAAATACAGGCTTTACAGCACACGAATGTCCTACTATATGAAGTTTTAACGAAAATTTATGCCGTTATGCGTATCATCGATTCCATAAATGAAACAATTCTATGCTTTAAGGCATCACTCGCAGTAATCAATGGCAATCTTACAAAAGGTTTGGCAAGTCCTAAATATTCAAAAATAGCTTTAATACCAGCCGGATTTCCTTCTTCAAAAATCAACTTCATACCGTCTTGCATTCTATAATGATAGCTATACGCTACTTCGGTGTTACCGTCTAAACCTTCGTGTACCATTTTAGAAAATTCTTCTGGCAAACCTTGACCGATAACAGAAATTACTCCGTCACCGCCCGCAACTATGGTTGGCAGTGCCGTAATATCATCCCCAGAAAGCACTAAAAACCCTTCTGGTCTTTTTGATATTTGTTCTTGTACCTGTGTCATATCGCCACAAGCTTCTTTTACCGCTACAATATTATCGAATTTTTTTGCTAGGCGAACTACGGTTTCTGGCAACATATTACTACCGGTACGACCTGGAACGTTATATAAAATGATCGGTAATGGTGATGCTTGCGAAAGTGCTGCGAAGTGTTGATAAATACCTTCTTGAGTGGGTCTATTGTAATATGGAGAAACTGATAAAATGGCATCATACGCTGATAAATCGGTAGTTTGAAATTCTTCTACCAATGCAGCAGTATTATTACCACCAATACCAATAACTAAAGGTAAAGCACCTTGATTGGCTTCTTCAACGGTACGCATAACCAATTGCTTTTCTGCTTTTGAAAGGGTCACCGATTCTGCAGTAGTACCTAATACTACCAAATAATCTATATTGCCTTCAATATTAAAGGCTACAACTTTTTTAAGAGCCTCTACATCTACTGATCCATCTTCTTTAAAAGGCGTTATTAACGCTACTCCTGCTCCCCTTAAATCTTTCATAATTAAATCTCTTTAAAAATGCCCAAGTACTTTTTCAGTTCTTTTTTAAATATCTGAAAGTCCTTTAACGGCGTATCTAACATTAAATCATTGTAAGTAGGTCCTACTTCTTTGAACCCGACTCTTAAACGAGCCGTTGCCTTCATCGACATTAAATTCAACAACAGGCTATCCTCATTATAATAATTTACTAAAAGGTCATATTCTCGTCCTAAAAACTCAAGGGCATAACTGTTTTCGATATCGCCGTTCCATCCTAAATCCTTATCTGAAAAAACAGGAGTGGCATATGGCGAGTTTTTATCATAAAAACGCTTATATCCAATAATTTTTACTGCATTCGGATGCAACGATAGTTCTTCTTGAAACTGAAAAAACACTTCAGATTTCTCAAACTTATCCAAATCCACAATACAACCTACAGAACGTATTCCCTTACTCTCACGCGTTACAGCAACTGGTGTTGCCACCAATTGTTTTAATATCTTACGGCCAGATTTCCGTTTAAACTTGTCCTTAATTCCTTTTAAAAACATGTATTTTTACATTTAGACAAATGTAAATAATATCCCTACAACTCTATGGCGAAGTTAAAACACTTTGGTATTTTAAAAATAAAACATTTTGTTATATTTTTAACATTGTTAAATTTAGCATCCTGCAAATATAGCCCTGAACAGCTAAAAGAGCTGACTGGCAAGCAGATACCTATCGACACTAGTTTTACTTCTATTGATAGTATACAGAAATTTATTCAGCCTTACCATGATCGCGTTGAAAGTATTTTAGATAGTACTTTGGCATATGCACCTTTTGTAATCACTAAAAACGATGGCAAATTCAATACCACAGCGGGTAATTTAATGGCAGATATAGTATTGAGCGAAACCAACCCGATATTCAAAAAACGTACAGGGCAAACTATTGATTTGGTATTATTGAACCATGGCGGCATTCGATCTATTATATCTAAAGGTAATGTCACTTCCAGAACTGCCTACGAAGTAATGCCCTTTGAAAATTCGGTGGTCGTTGTAGAACTTAAAGGCGAAGCTCTATTAAAGATGGTCGACTACCTAATACAATCTAAAAGAGCACACCCTGTTGCCGGTATACAGCTCATACTTAATAAAGATAATACGGTCAATACCTTTACGATTAACGGAAAACCTGTAGACAAAAACAAGTCTTATTACGTTGCTACTTCTGACTATCTAGTTACTGGTGGCGATAATATGACCTTCTTTAAAGAAGCACTTTCTAAAACAGAAACGGATTATAAAATACGTAATGCCATGATAGATTTCTTTTCTAAAGTGGATACCCTTGAACCAAAAGTAGATTTAAGATATTATCAATTACAGTAAGATGGAAAGAAGAAAATTTATACGAAATACTGCTGCATCCTCTAGTCTTTTAACCCTTGGTGGTTTGGGCTTAAATTCTTGCAACGTATCTAAAAAGAAACACATTACCATTTTACATACCAACGATGTACATAGTCATGTAGATGCTTTCCCTAACGACCATGCAGATTTTCCTGGATTGGGAGGTTTAGCTCGTAGAGCGGGTTTGGTAGATAGCATTAGAAAAGAGAACCCAAATACCTTTCTTTTTGATGCCGGCGATATTTTTCAAGGCACCCCCTACTTCAATTTTTATGGTGGTGAACTAGAATTCAAGCTAATGAGCATGCTTAATTATGATGCTACCACCATTGGCAATCATGATTTTGATAATGGTATTGACGGACTCTTAGCGCAAATGCCCTACGCTAAATTTAATTTTATAAGTGCCAATTACGACTTTTCAAATACGGTTTTAGACGGATTAACACAGCCGTATAAAATTTATGAGAAAGACGGAATTAAAGTGGGTGTCTACGGATTAGGGATTCAGCTGGACGGATTGGTGACCAAACAACTTTATAAAGAAACCGTATTTCTTGACCCGTATGAAATGGCGATAGATATGGAAACTAAACTTAAGAAGGAAAAAAAGTGCGATTTGGTTGTATGCCTTTCTCACTTGGGATATGAATACCGTAGCCAAAAACCAGATGATTTAAAACTTGCCAAGAGAACAAAATATACCGATTTAATTATTGGCGGGCATACCCATACATTTTTAGATAAACCAACAGTAGTTACCAACGCCGCAGAACGGGATGTATTGGTAAATCAAGTAGGCTGTTTTGGAGTAAATCTTGGTAGAATTGATTTTTATTTTGATAACAGTACTGTTGATACTAATGGATATACAATTAAAGTCTAAAAAAGAGACCTCTTATGCTTTACTACAAACGTTGCGCTAGCGATAACGAAAACTTCAAATCATTAGTTGCCTTACTTGATGCTGATTTGGCACTACGAGATGGAGACGAGAATACTTTTTACGCACAGTTTAACGGTATTGATGCGTTAAAAAATTGTGTAGTTTTTTATTCTGATGAAACTCCTGTTGCATGCGGTGCTTTTAAGGAATTCAATAAAGATTCCGTTGAGATTAAACGTTTGTATGTACGACCAAGTTTTCGTGGTAAAGGTATTGCTTCAAAAACATTAGTTGTATTAGAAGAGTGGGCAAAAGAACTAAACTATTCCTACGCTGTATTAGAAACAGGATTACGCCAGCCGGAAGCCATTGCACTTTATAAAAAGAATAATTACACAATTATCGAAAATTACCCTCCGTACGAGTTAATGGCAAATAGTGTTTGTTTTAAGAAGGTGTTATAAATACTATTTGATTATTAAGCTTAAAAATTTAAAATTCTGAGATACTTCGATATTGAACAGCGCAAAATTTACGGGCTAAAATAATGAGATAGATAATTTAAGCTATGTGAAAAAATCATATTCGCATTTCTTACCAAACCCTACACTATTTCCATGTATTTAAATGATTTTCAGATGATTAATTTTTATCTTAGAAATTCATCTAAACTCAATATTATGCAATTAGACATTTTACAGGAAAAGTATTCTATCAAAAACAACATCCAATTGAATGCTTTGGAAAAGCAAAATGAATTGAAAAATGGAAATGAACTGTTTTTCAAAAAGAACACTCAGGTAATGGGTAGCCTCTACTAATTTCTTTAATAGAGAATATGCTGTAAATAACATCAGAAAACAATTTTCTGAATGGATTGCTGTAACAATTTTAAAATTTGGTTCTCTCTATTGAAAACCAAACCATGAAAAAAATCTTTACAGCCTTTTTTACATTACTATCGGTATACAACTATGCTCAATTAAAAGTGGATTATTTAAAAAATAACCGCATTGATATAACGAATATTGAGTTCAATTTTCCTCAACAAGATTTTAATATTATTGGTTTTGGCGCATACCACGGCAGCATAAAAACAGAAGAAGCTGAACGCGCCCTACTTACCTCTTTGACCAAAAAAGGAACTATTGATTTCTACTTACCGGAGACCGATTATAGCTTGGGGCATTTCTTTAATGAATACCTGCAAACAGGAGATACCCTATTATTAAAAGATTTAGTCAGCAACTATGGTGCTAGAGTGCCACAAGAGCGCAGTATTGAAACTTACCAAAAATGGAAAGACTTAAAAAAATTAAATGACAAGCTTCCTGAACAAGATAAAATTATAGTAGTTGGAATTGATCAACTGGTTACATACAAATATACCTCCAAGCACCTTTTAGAGCTTTTGGATACAGACAACCATCAGGATGCTGCGATACAAAAATTAGCAGAAATGGTTGAGCTTGACACGACCGATTACTCACCGTACTATGATAGTTATTCTAAAAAAATCATGAAAATGTTTGTAGCACACTATGAAGCCAACACTACACTGTTCTCAAAAAATATTAAAAACCAATTTGCTTTTAAGCATATCATTCAAGACATAAAATATTCCTTCAACCCAAAAGTCAACCGAGAAGAGGTGATTTACAATAATTATATACACCTAGATTCCTTATACGATTTTAAAAATCATCCACAATTTGTAAGATTTGGATTCTTCCATTTGGAAAAAAACCGAGAAGGGAACAATCCCTCATTCTTTACACGTCTTATTGAGAACAACATTTATACAAGAGACAAAGTAGTATCCATCATTGGCTATTTTACCGATAGCCGAGTTTTATGGGACCATGTATATGATGAAAATGGCGATTACCAAACGTTTACTACAGAGGGCGGCTACGGTATTGGTGATTATGACAAAGAATATTTTCTAGGTATTGAAGATTTAAAAAAGTCCAAACTATCTGACATGACCTTATTCAAGTTAAATGCTACCAACACACCGTATAGTGACGGAATACCAAATTTAATTGAAGTCGTTATGCAAGATGATACTTCCAATGGAGAAGCCGTAAAAGGAAAATCTACCACAGAATTTATTGACTATGCTATCTTAATTTCTAATTCAGGCGCCAGCACACCAATTGAAGAAATGAAATAACCATATCAAAGTGTTTCAACTACAAATAATTACCTTTAAAATTTACTGATACCGTAACCTTTTTAAAAGAAATCATGTACTAGACTATGAAAACCTATTACCTACTATTTTTAATCTTATCTATTTCTTCTTGTAGGCAACAACATAAAACTAATTTACCAGTAGCCTTAAAATCTGAAGACAACATAGTTTTAAAGTCTGAATTTCAAACTATTATTGATTCTGCAAATGTTAATGGAGCAATTTTGATTTATGACCTTCACAAAAATATTTTCTATTCAAATGATTTTGAATGGACAAAGCAAGGAAAATTACCAGCATCTACCTTTAAAATTGCCAACACCATAATTGGTTTAGAATCGGGAGTAATTGAAAGTGATAGCACCATTTTTAAATGGGATGGTGACGAGAAATGGCTAGACCTTTGGGAACAAGATTTAGTATTACATGAGGCCTTTCAATTTTCATGTGTTCCCTGTTACCAACAAGTAGCAGCCAAAATAGGACCTCAACGAATGAACGAATATGTAGATAAGATACAATACGGATCATTAAAAATCGACTCAGACAACATTACAAATTTTTGGTTAGAGGGTGAATCTCGCATTAGCCAAATGCAACAGATAGATTTTCTAAAACGTT
The DNA here is from genome assembly GCF_004364175.1 of Maribacter caenipelagi. GTDB lineage: Bacteria > Bacteroidota > Bacteroidia > Flavobacteriales > Flavobacteriaceae > Maribacter > Maribacter caenipelagi. The sequence continues at coordinate 299,149 of NZ_SNZW01000014.1, forward strand.
TTTACAACAAACAGCTACCCATATCAGTAAGAACAAAAAAGATAATGCGAGATGTCATGCTTGCCGAGGAAACAAAGAATTATAAACTCAGCGGAAAAACCGGATTATCTAATAGCAATGACCAATATAATGGCTGGTATGTAGGTTTTATAGAAGTTGGTGATAATATTTATTTCTTTGCTACTAATCTAGAACCAAAAACTAATGAAACCAACCTACAAGACTTCATCAAAAAAAGAAAAGAAGTTACACTATCCGCTTTAAAAGAGATGAAGGTTATCGAATAATGTACTCTAAAGTGTTAAAACAAAAAGCAGTAGTAATGTAATTTAAAACTAAACACAATACCATACTTAGTATAATGATTAATTTTACTACTTAAACTGAATAACACACTTACACAACAATCATGAAAATACTAGGTATAGGAAAGAATTACGTTGTTGACAAATCTGAAATAGAAGGTTTAAAGAACGATGTACAACTCATTTTCACAAAGCCCGATTCTACTCTGGTTACAGATAGTAAAGATGTTGTATTCCCTGCTATTACCAATCAGTTGATATATGAAGTTGAATTGGTGGTTAAAATTGGTAAAACGGCTAAAAATGTTACTGTAGAAGAGGCAGACTCATACATTTCTGAAATAGGTATCGGTATTGATTATACTGCAAAAGATGTACTTACCGCAAGTAGAGAGAAAAAAGGCCCTTGGGCTTTGGCAAAAGGTTTTGATGGCGCCTCACCTATTGCAGGTTTCAAACCAGTAGTAGACTTTCCACAGTTAGATAATATAAATTTTGATTTGGTTATAAACGGTGAAAAGAAACAAGTGGGCAACACGAGCTATATCATTTATAACTTTGCCGAAATTATCAGCTTTGTTTCTACATTTATGACATTGAATCCTGGCGATATGATATTTACAGGAACTCCTGCCATAGGTGCAGGTGAAACATTTAAAGGAGACCACTTACAAGCTTCCATAGAAGGAGAGTTATTGCTTGACTTTAAAATGATTTAAACCTTTTTTAATAAATTCACACAAAACCCGGATTACCTTATGGTGTCCGGGTTTTTTAGGTTTTATAACTAACCAACCTATCACAACACTCATTTACCTATGATAATAGACGTTTATAAATTATAACTGAAAATATATTTTATTACCTAATATTGTAAATTCGTACGCTTTATTGTACTTTTTATAAAAGTTATTGAATGAATTTTGTTTTCCTGTTAGTTGCAATCTTCGGATTCTTCTTAACTGTTTTACTACTTCTAAAGAAGAATGTAAATAAATTACCTCAGCAATTTCTTGCTTTGTTTTATTTTATTTATTCTGTATACTGTCTTCAAACCTATATTATTACAGAAGGTTTGTTAACGCAATTTAAATGGTTCTACTTTTGACCTTTGCTTCTTTATAGCATCATAACCGTACCTGTATACTTCTATTTTAAAACAATTATGGATGATAAGTTTACATGGAAATGGCATTACCTCTTACTTTTTGTTCCATTTATTATAAGCCTTATTGATGTCGCCATTGTTTTTTCTAAACCGGCAACGTATTATAATCAAATAGTAGAAAATGCTATTGCCTTCCCAAAAGAACGTTTTAGTGCACAATACGGACTGTTTAGCTTAAATGAACACTTTAGCTTACGTCATTTATGGCAATTTGTATATGTATTATCTCTACTGCCATTACTAAAGAGATTCTTGGCCATAAACCCAAATGATAGTCTAAAAGTTACACTTAATAGATGGTTGCTTTTGTTTTATTCAGCACTGAGCATAATGGCATTTATCACATTATTTTTTGGAGTAGAACGGCTATTAGGCTTAAATACTTTAAATATAAAGAAGCTTAGTTTGCAAAACCTAAACCTAATATTATTACTTGTTTTATTGGTAATAAGTATTGCCCCTTTATACTTCCCTTCTATACTTTACGGATTTCCAAAAAATCAATTACTGGTTTCATCATCTATTTCAAATGACATCAATTCAAGAGAACGGATATACGGATTAGATAATCAGGAATTAAACAATTCACTAACAATTATAGAACAACAAGGAGCATTCTTAAAACAAGGTTTCAATCTAAAAGCTTGTGCCAAACTTTTACATGTGCCGCCTTATCATGACGCTTATTTTTTCTATCAGACGAAAGGCATTAGCTTTACAACCTACCGAAACAAGATTAGAGTAAAAAAAGCAAAACAGCTTATTGATTCTGGTTTCTTAGAATCAAATGACCTTAATACCCTAATTTCTGCCTGCGGTTTTAGCAGTAAGAGTGATTTCGAAGAGACTTTTGAAAGAATGAAAACTACCAATTACAAAGGTTATCAATTGAGATAATGTAAATACTAGGTATTATTTGTTATGATATATTCCACAATTACCTTTAGTTCTTCATCTAAGGTAATTGTGGGATATTCTTTTTTAGCCAAACGATACCAATAACCTGCATTAAACCGATCACCTTCTTTACGATGTAAATACGCATGCAACCAACTGCCTAAAGTATTATGCATGTCTTGGGCAATATTGTGTGAAGCCTCCCAATCTCCTTTGGCATCGTACCATATCGATTTTAGTCCGTCTGACCACTCTTTTGGAACAGTGGAAAATTCTAAACTTTTTTCAAATTCAAGATAGGTCTTGGGCATCATTTCACAACTTGTTTTATAAGCTTCTCAACCGTTAATCCTTGTCCGATAATAGAGAATACTACTACTATGTATGTTATTACTAAAAACGCATCTCTATGCATATCATCAGATAAGCCTAATGCCAATGCTATGGATATACCACCACGCAATCCGCCCCAGGTCATTACCAAATTGGTTCTCGGCACAAAGTCCAACCTCTTCTCAAAGAACTTTATCGGTATCAAAAGCGATAAGTAACGACAAATCAAAACTAACGGAATTGCCAATAATCCGGCAATTACATATTCTGTTTTAAAAGATAATACGAGCATTTCCATCCCAATTAAAACAAATAGGAGTGTATTTAAAAGGATATCCAACAGCTCCCAAAATTTATCTACATAGGTCTCTGTTGTTTTTGACATGGCCGAATTACGAACCGTATCATTACCTACTACCAGACCTGCTGCCACCATTGCCAAAGGGGCAGATAAATGAAACTTCTGAGCTATTAAAGTACCTACCATTACAGTTGCCAAGGTTATAATTACTTCTATATCATAGTCATCTATTGATTTCATAAGTTTCCATGTTCCCCAACCTAAAGCTAGACCTAGTGCTAGCCCACCTATAACCTCAACACCAAAAAGTTCTAAGATATCTAATGGACTAACCGCTACTTCAGTTGCCGATGCTAATTGAAAAATGGTTAAGAAAACAACCACTCCTACCCCATCATTAAACAATGATTCACCCACAATTTTAGTTTCTAACTGCTTTGGCGCTCCCGCCTTCTTCAATATTCCCAATACGGCTATTGGATCGGTAGGTGATATTAATGACCCGAATAATAAGCAGTAAATAAAGGAAATTTCCATTCCTAAAACCTGTAATAAATAATACATACTCGTACCAACTAAAAACGTCGATACCAATACACCCAAAGTCGAGAATACCAGTATTGGCCAACGCTGTACTTTTAATTGTTCGAAATTGGTGTGCAATGCTCCTGCGAATAGAAGAAAACTCAACATAATATCAAGCAGAACAGATTTAAAATCTATCTGGGTAATAATGTATCGTTCCGCATTAATTAAGGTATCATCAATATAACCAATTAAAAAAACTACCAAGGTAAACAGAATAGTAATCAGCATTAAACCAATACTGTTAGGTAGTTTTAGAAAACGCGCATTTATATAGCCGAATATTGCAGATAGAAATACCAAAACTGAAATTATTGTAAAAATATCCATAGTTGTTTATGCTAACATTTTTATAAAATCTTGCTCACTGATAATAGGTATTTCTAGCTTCTCTGCCTTGGTACGCTTACTAGGTCCCATTTTATCACCTGCAACCAAAAAACTAGTCTTTGATGATATCGAAGAACCCACCTTACCTCCATTATCTTCTATTTTCTTTTTAAGATCGTCTCTACTTAGAATCTCAAAAACTCCCGACACTACAAAAGTTTTACCCGCTAACAAATCGGTCTGGTTTTCTAACTTCTCTGCAGATATTGCTAATTGCACCCCGTAACTACGCAATCTCTCTATAGCATTGATATTCTTCTCATTTGCAAAAAAGTCAATAACACTTTGTGCAATACGCTCCCCTATTTCATCTACCGAAGTCAAATGCTCAAGAGTAGCTTCTTTTAAGGCATCGATATTCTTATATGCTTTTGCCAATTTCTTTGCTACCGTCTCCCCAACAAAGCGAATACCCAAAGCGAACAATACACGTTCAAAAGGTACTTGTACCGATTCTGATACGCCTTTGATTAGATTCTCTGCGGACTTCTCAGCCATTCGCTCCAAAGGCAACACATCTTCTTTGGTGAGTTTATACAAATCGGCATAATCATCTATTAATCCTTCTTTAAACAGTAATTCAACAGTCTCACCACCTAAGCCTTCTATATCCATTGCCTTTCTTGAAATAAAATGCTGAATACGACCCGTTATCTGTGGAGGACAACCATACTCGTTCGGACAGTAATGTTTGGCATCACCCTCTGTACGGGTAAGTTCTGTTCCGCATTCGGGGCATTTATGTATATACTCCGTAGGTTTTGAATCTGCAGGTCTTTTAGTGAAGTCGACAGCTATAATTTTTGGTATAATTTCCCCTCCCTTTTCTACAAATACGGTATCACCTACTCTAACATCTAATTTCGCTATCTGATCAGCATTGTGCAATGAAGCTCTTTTTACCGTTGTACCTGCCAATAACACAGGCTCTAAATTAGCAACGGGTGTGATAGCCCCAGTGCGCCCAACTTGATAGGTTATTTCATTAAGCGTAGTAAATACTTGCTCTGCCTTAAATTTATATGCCATTGCCCAACGTGGCGATTTTGAGGTAAACCCTAGCTCTTCTTGATTTTGAAGACTATTTACTTTGATAACTACACCGTCGGTTTCATAAGGCAATTCATGTCGTTTCACATCCCATTCCTCAACAAATGCCATTACTTCATCAGTCGTTTGACAAAGCTTTGCCACTGTTGGCACTTTAAAGCCCCATTCACGGGCTTTCTCTAACATATGAAACTGAGAGTCTATATTCAGGTTTCTACCAACGATACTATACAACAAACACTCCAACGGTCTTTCCGCAACAGCACTACTATCTTGAAGCTTTAAGCTACCCGATGCGGTATTTCTAGGGTTCATGTATGGATCTTCGCCATTTGCTACGCGCTCTTCGTTCATTTTCATGAAACCCTCGAACGGTAATACAATCTCTCCACGTATATCGAATTTCTCTGGGTAATCACCCATAAGCTGTAGCGGAACCGATTTAATGGTTTTAATGTTATTGGTAACATCATCACCTTGAATTCCGTCACCACGTGTAACCGCTTTTACCAACTTCCCTTTTTCATAGGTAATACTGATAGATGCACCATCGTACTTTAATTCGCAGGTAAATGCAACAGGCACATCGCCTAGGTTACGCTGTATACGTTTCTCCCAATCTTCTAAATCTTCTTTAGAATAGGAGTTGTCTAAAGAGTACATGCGATGCTCATGAACGACAGTCGCAAAATTTTTGGTAATCATACCACCTACCCTTAGAGAAGGAGAACTGGCATCATAGAATTCTGGATGCTTGGCTTCTAAATCTTGTAATTCCTTCAATTTCATATCAAACTCGAAATCGGAAATCGTAGGATTATCCAAAACGTAATAATTATAATTATGCTCGCGTAATTCTGCTCTTAACTCTTGTATTCTCGCTTCCATAGTTTTTATAGCTGCTCTTTATTAATCCATTTTGGTGTCGGTAACGGAATATAATTTTCCATTTTCCCTAACAACGAATCTATATCATCGTCTACCAAAATAGTACTTATATGTTCTTGTTTTACAAACCCTTCTTTGACCATGTCATGCATCATCTTTAAGAGAGCATCATAAAAGCCATTTGTATTTAATATTCCTATCGGATATTGATGCAGCCCCAATTGCGACCAAGTCAACATTTCAAAAAATTCTTCTAGTGTCCCAAATCCTCCAGGTAACATTAGAATTCCGTCAGACAGGTCATGCATTTTCAATTTACGTTCATGCATGTTTTGGGTAACGATTAACTCGGTTAAACCTTCATGAACTACTTCTTTTTTTCTCAAGAATACGGGAATAACGCCCACTACCTTTCCACCATTGTTCAATACTCCTTCGGTAACTTTACCCATGATGCCGATTTTAGCACCACCATACACTAACTGAATATCTTTCTTAGCGAAAGTCTCTCCCAATTCATATGCTTTCGAACCATACACAGAATCAACACCTTCACAACTACCGCAAAACACTACAATACTTTTCATTTTCTAATTCCTTTTATCATACGGTCATAGCCAAACATATCTTTTCTCAACTCAATAGTCTTAAAATTAGATTTTTCTAGTAATTGTTTTGTTTCTTTACCCAAATACTGATTAATCTCTAAATACAAACAACCATTTTCATTTAAATGTTCAGCTGCAAAATTAACCACTGTGTTATAAAACTTTAATGGATCTTCATCCGGAACAAAAAGTGCCAAACTTGGTTCGTGGTCTATTACATTATTTCGCATATCTGCTTTTTCTAATTCTCGCACATATGGCGGATTAGAAATAATTACGTCAAATTTTTGTTCTAATTCTTTCGTTGAGGTTTCAGACATCAAAGACAACATATCTGCTTGAAAAAACTTTACACTAGCACCAAGCAATCTGTTATTTTCCTCAGCTACTTTCAAAGCATCAGCAGAAATATCTAATCCGAATACTTTTGCATCCGTCAGGTTTTTATACAAAGAAATAGGAATACAACCACTACCTGTGCCCATATCTAAAATGGTCAAATTTTTTGCCGTATCCTTAAAGTCATCTAAAATCCAACGAACTAATTCTTCGGTTTCTGGTCTTGGAATCAATACATCTTCATTCACCTTAAACTCTAGGTCCATAAAATATGCAATACCGATAATATGTTGAATTGGCTTCTCTAATTTTAATTCAGATAAAGCTTGAAATATAATAGTCTCCTGTTTTTTATCAATAACCAGATCTGGCTGAATTGCCAATACGAAACGTTCTAAATCAAAATAATGCTCTATAAGTAAATAGAAGAAACTATTGACTTCTTCTTTACCGTAGATAGCATCTAATTCTGAGTGATATATATTTTTGATTTCTCTTAAAAGCACAGTTAAAATGTTTTAAGCATAAAAACAGGACAAGAATAATGACCTGTATCTCCCATTCTGGCATCTATATATTCAAACCCCATTTTCTTATATAATTTTTGGGCAGCCTCCATATTTGGCATCGTCTCTAAATAGCAGGCATCAAAACCATATTCTTTGGCACGTTCTAAACATACCGTTATCATTTTGTGACCTACACCCTTACCTCTCGCCTCTTCTAAAAAATACATTTTCTGAAGCTCGCATACATTGCCTTCATAATTGTCTAACTGAGCAACACCGGCACAACCTAAAATAGAACCATTATTCTCAACAACAAAATAGGTAGCCTTAGGTTTCTCATAATGCTCGAACATTTGATCTAATGAGGGATCCTCATAAGCCGTACCTACTTTTGGCACACCTAAGTCTATCAACACTTGCCGTATAACTTTGGCTACTTGCGGGTTATCTTCCTTTCTTATTTCGCGAATTACGACATTTTCCATATCAATAAGGCAATAGGTTTTAAAGTACTATTTTTGAGGTGTGAAGATACGTGATATGCGTACAATGTTAAAGTTTGATGTCCATTAATAATCTAGATCCCAATAATTCAATGCCGTTACATTTAGATGCGCTTTCTACCGATGAAACATATATGCTTCGCTGTTTACAAATTGCAAAGAACGGATTAGGAACTACTGCACCCAACCCAATGGTAGGTGCCGTAATTGTGCATAATGATAAAATTATTGGTGAAGGATTTACAAGTGCCTACGGTGGCTCTCATGCCGAGGTAAATGCTATCAACTCTGTTACTGATGCTTCTCTTTTAAAATCATCAACCATATATGTGACCTTAGAACCTTGTTCCCATCACGGTAAAACTCCGCCTTGTGCAGATTTGATTATTAAAATGGGAATACCTAAAGTTGTCATAGGTTTAAAAGACCCACATGAAAAAGTTGCTGGTAACGGAATCAAAAAATTAGAAGCAGCGGGATGTATTGTTAAAGTTGGTATTCTACAAAAAGAATGTGAAGAACACCATAAACGCTTTCTCACTTTTTTTACGAAAAAGCGACCATACTTAATTTTAAAATGGGCAGAAACAGCTGACGGATTCATTGCTCCAGAACCTATAAAACGTGGAGAGGAAAAAAAACCCTATTGGATCACCAATACTAAATCGCGACAATTAGTACATAAATGGCGTAGTGAAGAGGCTGGTATATTAGTAGGTACAAATACAGTATTGGCTGACAATCCGCAATTAAATCTTAGAGATTGGGCTGGCAAAGCACCTACTCGTATTGTTATAGATAGAAGATTAAAAATCACAAAAGATTTTCATGTTCTTGACGGAAAACAAAATACCATCATCTGTACCGAAATAACTGATCGCAATAATTATATAGACGGGGTAACTTATAAAGTCTTAAATTTTATTGCCAATCTACCACAACAGTTATTTACTTTAATGTACGAGGAGCAGATACAAAGTGTCATTATCGAAGGTGGTGCACAAACATTACAAAGTTTTATTGACGCTAACCTTTGGGATGAAGCACGAATTTTTAAAGGAACAAACAGGTTCTCTAAAGGTATTGCCGCACCGAAAATATCAGGACGCAAACTAAAACAAATTCAAATTTTAACCGACCAACTAACCATAATACGTAATGATTAAAAACATCATATTTGATTTTGGAGATATCTTCATTAATCTAGATAAGCAAGCTCCTTTATTAGAAATGGCAAAATTCGGATTCACGGAACTGACACCTAAATTAGATACCATTTTTAAAGAATATGAAATGGGCTTAATGGAATCCTATGAATTTGTTAATCGACTACAGGGTATTTTCACCAATGCATCTAAACAACAAATTAAAGATGCATGGAATTCTATTATTTTAGATTTCCCTGAAGAACGATTAAAGTTCATTGAAAAATTAAAGAGCGATAATCAATTCCGCTTATTTTTACTGAGTAATACCAATGATCTACATATAGACAAAGTGAAAGAATCTATGGGAATGGATCGTTTTAACAGGTTCAAAAACTGTTTTGAGGTTTTCTACCTATCACAAGAAATGAAAATGCGTAAACCTAATGCAGATATTTACGAGTTTGTTTTAAAAGAAAATAACCTAAAACCCAATGAGACTTTCTTTTTAGATGATACTAAAGAAAATACGGATAGCGCTTCTAAACTAGGTATACATTGCTGGAATCTTCAAGTAGGCAAAGAAGATGTTCTTGAAACCTTAAGCCATCTCTAAATGATATATTTAGCCTTTAGCATTCTATTTTCAAGCTTAATTTTCGTCATTTTTAAATTATATGCCAAATATCAGGTTCAAACCATATATGCAATAATTACTAATTATTTTATCGCTTGTACTGTAGGTGTTATTTATTATGATAAACCTATACACCTAGCTGAAATACCACAGAAAAGTTGGTTTTGGGGAAGTATTGCCTTAGGTCTTCTTTTTATACTAATATTTAACCTAATGGCAGCGACTTCTCAGAAGCTCGGAGTCTCGGTTGCATCGGTAGCTACTAAAATGTCGCTTACCATACCGGTTTTATTTGGTGTTTTCTTCTATAAAGAGACCCTCGGGGCATTAGAAATTATAGGAATTGTTTTTGCCTTGTTAGCTGTATATTTCACCTCTTTAAAAGAACATAAAATAAAAGCTGAAAAATGGGCTTTTGCATTACCTGTTTTAGTATTTATTGGCTCGGGAACCATAGACACTAGCATAAAATATTTTCAAGATGCACATATGCCCGAAGAAGAATATGCGTTGTTTTCTGCAACCGTTTTTGCTTCTGCAGGTTTCTTCGGATTACTTTTCATCGGATTCAAATCTACTCAACAGCAACTAAAAGTAAATTTCAAAAACATTATTGGCGGTATTTGCTTGGGAGTTCCAAACTACTTCTCTATTTATTTTTTACTAAAAGCGTTACAACACCCTACCTGGAATAGTGCTTCTGTTTTCACTATTAACAATGTGGCAATTGTAATGTTTTCTACCTTATTGGGTATTATACTATTTAGAGAGCGCCTAACAGTTAAAAACTGGTTCGGAATAGGATTGGCTATATTTAGCATTATTTTAGTCGCTTTTGGCCAGCAACTAACAAATTTCATGTAAAATTACTAATTAACCCTATGGACGCCTATAAAACAATCTCTAAACCATCTGAACCTATTATGTTCAAAGAGCGAAAGAGTAAGTTTTACGGGTATTGCTTTCCGGTTTCTGACGAAGATAGCGTTAAAGAACATATAGAGGCACTTAAAAAAGAATACCCAACGGCAAACCATGTGTGTTACGCTTGGCAAATGGGTATTGAAACAAAATCATATCGTGCTAATGACGATGGCGAACCAAACAACTCTGCCGGTATGCCAATTTATGGTCAGTTACAGTCATTTGATTTGACGAACACATTAGTTGCCGTTGTTCGTATTTTCGGCGGAACTAAATTAGGTGTAGGCGGATTGATAAGTGCTTACAAAGAAGCGGCAAAGTTAGCTTTAGAAAATGCCAAAATAGTAACCAGAGTTTTACAACAACAACTATCGGTGACGTTTGAATATTCAGAGATGGATATTGTTATGCGTTTAGTAAAAAAACACCAACTGAATATTGTATCGCAAGATTTACATCTTAAATGTAAAATGATACTATCTATTAATAAAAGTGATTTCAAAAAAACAATGAAACTTTTGAAGGCGCATCATAAATTAGAAATAAAAGAAATTGAATAGATTCTAATACTCCAGTTTATCTAAAAGTAATTGGGGACATTTAGTTGGTCTATTACGTTTCATATCCATAAAAACTAAAACAGTATTCGCGGTAACCAATAAATCACCTGCTTCATTGGTTATTTCATAATCAAATTCTATTCGAACAGCAGGTTTTTTTTTCAAAATAACCTTAACCGTAATTAAATCATCATACAATGCAGGCTTTAAATATTTTATTGATAAACTTATCACCGGAAGCATAATTCCGCCTTCCTCCATACTTTTGTAAGAAATACCTAACGACCTTAACCATTCAACTCTTGCCAATTCTAAGTATTGAGCATAGTTGCCATGATAGACAACGCCCATCTGGTCGGTTTCACTATATCTAATTCGAAAAGAAATTTCGTTTGTTCGCATTTATTTCAAGTAAAAAGTATATATTTAAAAGCTCCCCTTTTGAGTAAACGAACATGAGAAAAAAAAAGGTCAAATTCAATGACAATCGATTTTTTTTTTCAATAATTTGTTCACATATTTGCCCAAGTTGAAAGAGAACCTATATTGATTTTTTATAATCGCCTATAGCTCAACGCTAACCATTAAAAGTGTAAAATTTATTATGAGTGTTACTGCAAATTCCGTATGGAAAAACTGTTTGGCTTTTATTAAGGATAATATCCAACCGCAGGCATTCAAAACTTGGTTTGAACCTATTAAACCGATAAAGCTTTCTGAGAACGCATTAAGTATTCAAGTACCTAGTAAATTTTTTTACGAGTGGTTAGAAGAACATTATGTTAAACTTTTGAAAGTTGCTCTTACAAAAGAATTAGGAGAATCTGCAAAGTTGGTGTACATCATTAGAATGGAAAACACCTATGGCAACAAAGAACCTTTTACAGAAAAAATTCCGAGTTCGAACAGAGGTGCCATGGCGGCTCAAGAAATGGATGTTCCTATTAAATCTAAAAATCCAGAATTACGTAATCCGTTTGTAATTCCAGGGATTAGAAATATAAAGATAGAATCACAGTTAAATCCTAATTACAATTTTGATAACTTCTTAGAAGGTGACTCTAACCGTTTAGCAAGATCTGCCGGTATGGCGGTTGCTAACAAACCAGGTGGCACATCTTTCAATCCGTTATTGGTTTTTGGTGGCGTTGGTCTTGGTAAAACGCACTTGGCACATGCTATTGGTGTTGAAATAAAAGATAAATATCCAGAACGTACCGTTTTATATATTTCTGCAGAGAAATTTACGCAACAGTATATAGAGTCTGTTAAGAAAAATACCAGAAATGATTTTATTCATTTCTATCAATTAATAGATGTATTGATTATTGACGATGTACAATTCTTATCAGGTAAATCTGGTACGCAAGATGTATTCTTCCATATTTTTAACCATTTGCATCAAAATGGAAAACAAGTAATACTTACTTCAGATAAAGCACCTGTAGATATGCAGGACATTGAACAACGTTTACTTTCTCGTTTTAAATGGGGATTATCGGCAGAATTGCAGAGTCCAGATTACGAAACAAGAATCTCTATCTTAAAGAACAAGTTATATAGAGATGGTGTTGAAATACCTGAAGACATTATAGAATATGTTGCTAAACATATTAAAACGAATATTAGAGAATTAGAAGGCGCCATTATTTCTCTGATCGCGCAGTCTACTTTGAACAAAAGAGAGGTTACGATTGAACTTGCTCAACAGGTTGTAGAAAAGTTCGTAAAGAATACCAAACGCGAAGTTTCTATTGATTACATACAAAAAGTGGTTTCTGATTACTTTGAAATGGATGTCGCTACTTTACAGTCTAAAACTAGAAAGAGACACATAGTACAGGCAAGACAATTAGCTATGTTCTTTGCGAAGAAGTTTACGAAAGCTTCATTAGCAAGTATTGGTTCACAAATAGGCAAAAGAGATCATGCCACTGTTTTACACGCATGTAAAACAGTTGATAACCTTGCCGAAACCGATAAGCAGTTTCGCAAATACATAGATGACTTAACTAAGAAATTTTCTTAAAACTTACGTTTCATGAAGGTGTTGATGGTTTGCCTAGGTAATATATGCAGGTCTCCATTAGCAGAAGGCATTCTAAAAAGTAAAGTTGATGCTGCCAAAATTTATGTTGATTCCGCAGGTACAGGTGGTTACCATATTGGCAATGCTCCCGACCCAAGATCAATTAAGGTAGCTTATGAACATGGATTGGACATAAGCGCTCAAGTTTGCAGAAAATTTGCCGTTTCTGATTTTGATTCTTTTGATGTCATTTATGCCATGGACAAAAGTAACTACAATAATATCATAGGTCTAGCAAGAAATAATGACGATGTAGTAAAAGTGAAGCTAATTTTGAATGAAATTAGTTCTTCAGATAAAGAAGTTCCAGATCCATATTATGATGCCGAAGACGGATTTGAACAAGTTTTTCAAATGATTGACCAAGCTTGCGATAGTATAGCCGCAAGATTACAAAGTAAATAAATGAGCGTGCAAAACGGAAAAATAGGAAAAGTATATTTAATACCTACAACATTAGGTGATATGCCCCCTTTAGAGGTTTTACCAATTTCAATTAAGCAAACAATTGAAAAATTAGACCACTATGTCGTTGAGAATGAAAAGACCGCTCGACATTTCATAAAAAAAATAAGTCCTAGAAAATCTCAACCTAGCTTAAAACTATTTGTCTTAAACAAGTTTACCGAAGCAGCAGAGATTCCTAGTTTTCTGAATCCTTGTTTAGAAGGTTTTGATGTAGGTATACTTTCTGAAGCTGGTTGCCCAGGTATTGCAGATCCTGGTGCTGCCGTGGTTAAAATAGCCCATGACAAGAATATTCAGGTAGTTCCATTAGTAGGTCCGTCTTCTATTCTACTGGCATTAATGGCAAGTGGCATGAACGGTCAAAATTTTGCTTTTAATGGCTACCTACCTATAGATGGTTCTGAGCGGAAAAAATATATCAAAGGCTTAGAACGTAAATCGAAAGAAGACAACCAGTCACAGGTGTTTATTGAAACCCCGTACCGTAACAATAAAATGCTTGAAGAGCTTATTAAAACCTTAGCTCCGAGTACAAGAATATGCGTGGCGGCAGACATTACATTGCCAACCGAATACATTAAAACAAAAACTGCCATAAATTGGAAAAGAGAAAATGTAGATCTACATAAAAGACCTGCTATTTTTATTATTCAGGCATAAAAAAAAACCTTGACAAACAAATGCCAAGGTTTCCCATTTTCATATCTAAGTAAATTCTTAAATTCTCGGATTTCGTTTTGCCTCTACCATAGAGACATCATAACCCGCAAATTTTTTCATATAATTCGAAATACTAGTACCATAACCATCTGAAATCTCCATTCTACCGTGAGACCTTAGATATAGTTTTACATTTCCAGGTCCGGCTAAGTGTGCCGCTGCCAGAATACCAGATTCTGTTACCTGAATTCCGTTCATTTTCACACCAACGTAACGCTTAATATCTTTTCTTAAAATCCACTTGTTTCGAGATGTGTTAACGTGAAATACTTTTTCTTGTAACACAGGATTTTTCAAAAACCCATTACCGTCATAAACACCAACCAGTTCTAGCGTACCTAGCCCAAATTGATATTTTCCTAAATACCCGTAGGTATTAGTAACAAAATAATTGCCTTGAGATTCTTTAAAAGCTAACGCTTCTTTAAAGCCTATAAATTGACTACCAAGAAAGGGGGGAGCGATTTGATAATTTGCCAATATAGCCTCTTCTTGAGGATAAGAAACCAAAAATGATTCCTTCACTTTTAACTGCTTAGGCACTTCAACCGTAAAAGGCTTGAACCCATAACCAGATAAAATAAACATCACAACAAGAGGACAACTTGCTAATATCCATCTTCTCATATCATATATTTCTTAAGACTTACGGCGACTACTATTTGCTTGCTTAAATTTCTGAGGCAAAGGTAGACCTGAAATTATATAAGTTTAAGAAGGTTCTGTTAAAAGAATACAGATTTAGTTAAGAAGTTCTAAAATTCGGATGAAAGCTTACCTATTGATTTTCTGAGCGTTAATCCATCGGATGTACTGCGCTTTATTTCGGTTGTGCTGCGTTAAATTCTCTGCAAACATATGATAACCGAACTTTTCAACATTCGCTACAAAGTAGTAATAATTATGCTTTTTCGGATTCAAAACAGCATCTATTGCCGTAATATCGGGCATTGCGATAGGCCCTGGAGGCAAGCCTGCGTATTTGTAAGTATTATAAGGAGAATCCATCTCTAAATCTTTATACAGGACTCTTTTTATTACGGTATCGAAATTTCCGGTTTCTTTCTTTATGGCATAAATTACAGTAGGGTCTGCCTGCAACAACATTCTCTTTCTTAATCTATTCAAATACACCCCAGCGACCGTTGGTCTTTCATCTACTTTTGCTGTCTCCTTATGAACAATAGACGCTAAAGCAATGACTTCGTTAGGTTTTAAACCAAGCGCACTTGCTTTCTCTTTACGGGTAGCTGTCCAAAAACGATTATATTCTTTCAACATTCTACTTCTAAATGATTCTGCAGATGTATTCCAAAAGAATTCATAACTATTAGGAATATACAATGATATTTTATTGGCATCATCAAATCCGTTTACCTTTAAAAATTCTTTGTCATTGAATGCTGCGACCAATGAAATACTATCGGCCTCGATCTGACTTGCAATTCTTCCCGCTAAATCATTTATATTTTCCTGGTTATTAAAAGATACCTTTACTGGTAAATTTCCACTTCGCAATGAGTTTACAATCTCATTGTTATTCATTCCTTTACCAATCTTATACCTACCTGCTTTTATATTGGTTAAATACCCTTTTCTATCTGCTGCAGATTCAAAAGAATCAAAATCTTCCAAAACAGGGGAAAGTCGTTCTTTTAAATCATCAATGGTAGCATTGGTAGGAATAAATACGATTTCCTCTTCATTACTAAAATTAGTATTTGGAGTAAAAAAAGTACCGTAAGCCATGTACCCAAAAATTCCTCCTCCAATTATACCCAAGAGTACTACACCCAATAAAATTCGTTTGATGCTCATTAACTAATTATTTTTTGTAATAATATTTCATTCTTATAAGTATCCTTAAATCGTACCCAATCTTTTTTAATTCCTATTTCTTGAAAACCCAACTTTTTAAACAAATATAAACTCGGGGCATTTTCCTCTAAAATATTAGCGTAAACTTGCCTTAAACCTAAAACTTCAAACAAGTAATTACACAGCAACGTTATTGCTTCTGCTCCTACTCCTTTATTTCTTTGATTTTTATCAAGTATAACTATACCTATACCTGCACGATGATGATTAGGCTCAAAGTCAAAAACATCTATTAAACCTAAAGTTTGGTGATCTTGAGAACATATGACCAAACGCAATTGCTTTACATCGTAAATATCTCGGTGAGCACTATCTAAATAAAGCTGTAACACGTCTTTAGAATACGGAGTAACCGTACCGCTTACCTCCCAAACATCGGTATCATTCTCAAGCGCATACAGGAAATCGAGGTCTTTTTGTTCTAAAGCCCTTAAATAAATCTGATTTCCTTTTAATGTTACCACGTTAGTTCTCCTTTAAATACTTGCTTCGCTTCTCCCTTTAAATAGATATTATTATAAAAACCTTGCTCTTCTTCAAAAGTAACCTCAAGATTACCCCCAAGTGCATTTACTGCAATAGTTTTATTTTTTGTTTTACCTAAATGATACATACTCAAAGCAACTGCCGTTACCCCTGTACCACATGATAAGGTTTCATCTTCAACGCCACGTTCGTAAGTTCTAATATCAAATCCACCTTCGGCATTTGCTTCCACAAAATTGATATTACTACCTTTTTCACCATAAATACCATAACGCATACGCGCTCCTTCTTTGGCAACATCAAAAGACTTTAATTCCTTCACCATTTGAACATGGTGTGGTGATCCCGTATTCATAAAGAGGGCACTAGATTTCTCTTTTATTTCACTAACGTCTGTCATTTTAAGGCTTACTACATCACCAATAATTGTTGCTTCATGTAAACCATCTACAGCAATAAAAACAGTATCCCTTTTTATAATATCAAGAAAATGAGCAAAAGCTACAATACATCTACCACCATTACCACACATGCTACCTTCATTTCCATCGGCATTAAAATAGACCATTCTAAAGTCGGTAGCCTTATCATTCTCTAACAAAATAAGTCCGTCAGAACCTACTCCGAATCTCCTATGACAGATTTTAGCGATTAATTTGGTATCGTTTTTTGGGAATTGCCCGTTGCGATTATCGATCATCACAAAATCGTTACCTGTACCTTGATATTTATAAAATGTATTTTCCATAGGATAATAAAGACTCAAAGATAGCACATAATTAGGTTTTGTGTGGTAGTTAAAAAGTAGTTAAACGCTTATGGAATAGCATAAAAACAAGTAATTTTGTGTAGAATACGTTAAAACTTTATTGAATATGAAAAGATTAGCAAGTCTCTTGTTAGTATCTGTTTTTGCCGGTGCAATTACATTGGGTGCTTACAAGCTGTTTTTCGAGAAAGAAAATTTCACCATTATCAGTCAAGAAAATAATGGCGGTGTTGTAAATGCAAGCTACACCCCAACGTCAGCAAGAGGTTCTGGCATAAATGAAGTTGACTTTACAACTGCCGCAGAAAATACGGTTAATGCCGTAGTACACGTTAAGAACATTACTCTTAGTAAAGGACCGAAAACTATTTTTGATGTTTTTTATGGTACAGGGGGTACTGCAGTACCACAGGTTGGTACCGGATCAGGAGTTATCATTTCTTCAGACGGATATATTGTAACCAATAATCATGTTATTAATAAAGCAACTCAATTACAGGTTACTTTAAATAATAACAGAACATATAATGCAGAGCTAATTGGTACAGACCCAAATTCTGATATTGCATTGATAAAAATTGATACAAACGAAAAATTACCTTATTTGGCTTTTGGTGATTCTGATCATACCAAAATTGGCGAGTGGGTTTTAGCTGTTGGTAACCCTTTTAATCTAACTTCAACTGTTACCGCAGGTATCGTAAGTGCTAAAGCTCGTAACCTTGGAAAAAACCAATCTTTTATACAAACAGATGCCGCTGTAAATCCTGGTAACTCAGGTGGTGCTTTAGTAAACACGAACGGTGATTTAGTAGGTATTAATACCGCTATTACATCACAAACAGGATCGTACGTAGGCTATTCTTTTGCAGTACCTAGTAATATTGCGAAAAAAGTAGTTCAAGATATTTTAGAATATGGTAATGTTCAAACAGGATTTATGGGTATTAGTCCTGCTCCGGTAAATACTAGAGATGCCATAGAAAAAGGTATCAATAATATTGACGGAGTATATATAGAATTGGTCGAAGATGAATCTGCAGCACAAGAAGCAGGCATTGTAGTTGGTGATATTATTAAAAAAGTCGATGAAATTGACGTTCATAAATATCCTGATTTAACCGGATATCTTTCTACTAAAAGACCGGGAGATACCTTGGCTTTAGTTGTAGATAGAGATAAAGAATTATTAACTCTACCTTTAATTTTGAAAGAAAGACAATCTTTGGTTGTTCCTGAAATGGGCTTAGAAGTAAAAAATCTTACAGAGCACGATAAGAAAGTATATAAAACCAATTCTGGAGTAAAAATTATAGGAGTACCCGAACGATACAGAGGTTATGGCTTATCTGAAAAAGTAATCGTTAAGATAGACGACCATGAAATTGGAAATATCGATGATGCCTATACTGCATTTGGAGGAATTTCTAAATACGGAAAAACAGTTATCTTTATGGTAGGCTCAAACGGAGAACGAGACCGACTAATCTTTCAATAAAAATATAGTATAGAAAATACAGCCTTCGCAAAAACGAAGGCTTTTTTTTGAAAAATATTTATTTTAAGTGGTTAATTTTTCTAGTTTTGTGCGAATTATAAAAATAATCAACTAATTATGGCTCCACAGACCACATTTGAAAAAGAGCTGGCATTTCAAGCAGATCGTAGAAAAGCTACGACTGAATTCATTAAAATCGTAAGTGATTTATGGTATGATAAATCTATTGAAATTGTCCTTTTTAAAAATCAGGTTATTGACAAAAATGTAAGTGACATTATTCACCTACACGAATACGCTGGCGAATTTGTACAGAAACCGATATCTATTTTTGATTCGGCAGAAATTCTTCGCTCTATAGCCGACATGACATTACCACCTTCTAAATTAGATATTGGTAAGTTAACCTACGAATACCACTCTGACACCAACATCTTAAACACCGTAAAGTCTTTTGTAATCGATAAATTACAACTTGCCCAAGATTTTAAGAACATAGAACCCAAAGATGTTGTTTTATACGGATTTGGTCGAATTGGTAGATTAGTTGCCAGAGAGCTAATGTCTAAAACCGGCAAAGGAAACCAACTACGTTTAAGAGCTATTGTAGTAAGAGGTAAACCAAGTATCGAAAATCTTGAAAAAAGAGCCAGTTTACTTAGAACAGATTCTGTTCATGGTATTTTTAATGGTAGTGTAAAGGTTGATTACGCTAACCTAAAACTTATAATAAACGGAACTACTGTACATGTTATTTATGCCAACATGCCAGAGGAAATAGATTATACCGATTACGGTATAAAAAATGCTTTGGTGATTGATAATACCGGTGCATTCAGAACTAAAGAGCAACTAGAAAGACATTTACAGGCAAAAGGCGCTTCAAAAGTATTATTGACTGCACCAGGCAAAGAGGTTGCAAATATTGTTCATGGTGTCAATCATTTAGAATACGACCCAGATGATACTGAAGTTTTTTCAGCAGCTTCTTGTACAACGAATGCGATTACGCCAATTTTAAAAGCGATAGAAGAAACTTTAGGAATCGAAAAAGGTCACCTAGAAACTATACACGCATATACCAACGACCAGAATTTGGTCGATAATATGCACGGTAAATACAGAAGAGGTCGTGCAGCAGGTCTAAATATGGTTATTACCGAAACCGGAGCTGGAAAAGCAGTTACAAAAGCGCTACCATCTTTAAAGGGAAAACTAACTTCTAACGCTATTCGAGTTCCTGTACCTAATGGTTCTTTAGCTATTTTAAATCTTGATGTAAATCAAAAAACCTCTCTTGAAGGTGTTAACACCATGATTAAAAAATACGCTCTCGAAGGTGATTTGGTAGAACAGATTAAATATTCATTGGACAAAGAATTGGTATCCTCCGATATCATAGGTACCTCTGCTCCATCTATTTATGATAGTATGGCGACAATCGTATCAGATTCAGGAAAAAATATTATCCTTTATATATGGTATGACAATGAATATGGTTATTCGCATCAGGTTATTCGCTTAGCAAAATATATCGCGAAAGTTCGTCGTTTTACGTATTATTAATTTTTTTAAAGTATAACATCCATTCATGGATATGCTACGTAGTTAAATAAAGGTTTTTTAGCTTTGTTCTTTATTTTATAATTCAACAATTATAAAGTACTTTAGTCAACTCTAAATTATTCAAATTAACCTAAGAATCTATTACATGAAATTCTATAGAATACTTTTACTACTGGCATTACTTTTAGCTAGTAATGTACAATTTGCGCAAAACGCTGAAGAGGAGAAAGATAAACTATCTCTAGATGAAGGTCCTATTAGCAATCAATTCGATTTTATTGCTAAACGCTCTGGTAATTATAGAGCCGATGGCGTTAGATATGAAGTGGTTAAAGAAACTAATCTTTTTAAGATTCGTAAGAATGTTTTAGATTCTATAGCAGCCATGAACAAAAAGACTGGCGAGCTGAAAGCTACGATTGCAGAACATGAGACTACCATTACTTCTTTAAACAATAAACTAGAAGAAACTACCACTAATTTAGGTGCGGTAACCAAAGAAAAAGATAGTATGTCTTTTCTAGGTATACCTGTTTCTAAAGGAACATACAATTTTGTTCTTTGGACGATTATCGGCGGCTTGTTTCTAACCCTTGGTTTGTTCATCTACAAGTTTAGAAATAGTAATATTTTAACTCAAGAGGCAAAACAAAATCTTTCTGAACTAGAGGTCGAATACGAAGATCACAGAAGAAGATCACTTGAGCGAGAGCAAAAAGTTAGTAGACAACTACAAGATGAGATAAATAAACAGAAGAAAACTAAATAATTAAAAGCTCCTTAATGGAGCTTTTTTTTGATATGAAAAGTATACGTAGAATTACAGAAGCAGAAATTACCGATATTATTCCTCTTTTTGATGCATATAGAGTATTCTATAAGATGGAGTCAGATATTAATGCTGCCGCCAAATTTCTAAAAGATAGAATCACGAAAGAAGAATCCATCATATTCGCAGCCTATGAAGGTGACAAGGCTATCGGTTTTGTACAACTCTTTTATACTTTCTCTTCTGTATCCTTACAAAAGTCTCTTATTTTAAATGATTTGTTTGTTGATGCTAAGTTTAGAGGAGCATCTACTGGAGAACAATTACTGCTGAAAGCACAAGAATTTTGTTGCAAGAAGAATAGATATAAAGGTCTCGCCTTAGAAACCGCCATTGACAATCCCGCTCAAAAATTGTATGAGAAATTAGGATGGGTGAAAGATTACCACGCTTTTCATTACTTTTGGCAGGTTAAATGATGATGTAAAATCAAAAGATGCGAATAGATATTATTACCGTATTACCCGAGTTACTCACTAGCCCATTTGAAGCCTCTATATTAAAAAGAGCTATAGAAAAAGGATTGGTAGAGGTCCACTTTCATAATCTTAGAGATTATACCGAAACGAAATACCGAAATGTTGATGATTATCAATTTGGTGGCGGTGCCGGAATGGTACTCATGATAGAACCAATAGACAAATGTATTACCGATCTAAAATCACAACGCGAATATGATGAGGTTATATATATGACTCCCGATGGCACTACATTAAATCAAAAAATAGCTAACACCATGTCAATGGCAGAAAACATCATTATCCTCTGCGGTCATTATAAAGGTGTTGACCAGCGTGTAAGAGATGCTTTTATTACCAAAGAAATTTCTATAGGAGATTATGTGCTTTCTGGCGGTGAGTTAGGTGCAGCGGTACTTTGCGATTCTATCATTAGATTATTACCCGGTGTATTGAACGATGAAACTTCGGCATTGACAGATACTTTTCAAGACGGATTATTAGCTCCACCTGTCTATACTAGACCAGCGGAATACAAAGGTATGAATGTACCCGATATTCTATTAAGCGGAAACTTTGGCAAGATTGAAGAATGGCGAGAAGATAAAGCGTATGAGCGCACAAAAAAACTTCGTCCGGACTTACTTAAATAACCTAATTTTTAATATTAAAGAAAAACCATATAAATGCTTGTATATTTTAATTTAAATATTATTTTTGCACCCTGTTAGAATAACCTCTGACGATAATCGTGAATGTTGCTTTAATTTAATTCCAATTAACTATACAATGGAATCATTAATAAAATTTGTACAAGACGAGTTCGTAACTAAAAAAGAATTTCCAAAGTTTTCTTCTGGTGACACAATTACTGTGTACTACGAAATTAAGGAAGGTGAAAAAACGAGAACTCAGTTCTTTAAAGGAGTTGTAATACAACGTAGAGGTTCTGGTTCAACAGAAACTTTTACTATCCGTAAAATGTCAGGTACAGTAGGTGTTGAGCGTATCTTCCCTGTTAACTTACCTGCACTTCAAAAAATCGAAGTTAACAAGCGTGGTAAAGTACGTAGATCTAGAATTTACTACTTCCGTGAATTAACTGGTAAGAAAGCTAGAATTAAAGAGATTAGAGGATAAATTTCTCTTCCTAAATTATATATAGCACTGTATCATTTTGATACAGTGCTTTTTTTATGAACATAAGTGAATAACCTATGTTCATAATGTGTTGATTAATAAAAGTTTACAAAAATATGGTTTGAATTACTTTTTTTCGTAAATTAGAATGTGGTTAAGAAATGGAAATGAGAAAACGTTCATTTAATTGCCACTACGAAGTTTACGTTCTATCGTATTATTGTTTGACCAATGCATTTAATGATTATTAAATGAGGTAAATTTTAAGATTATTGGCTGTCGCTTATAAACTAAAAATTAATTGATTTTTAAAAAGACTATATATTAGCTTTTTAATCTTCAATGAAGACAATAAAAAAGAAATGATGTGTAGATGTTAGGTTACGTACCTGAGAATCGAAAAACATTTTAAACGTTGAATCAGTGAAGCGGGTGCAATCAAGGGTTGCCGTTTTAATGAAAAATTAGAACAAACTGTCCGTAAACTTTTTCTAAAAAGCCATATCATTGTATGCGTACATTGATATGGCTTTTGTTATTTAACAATTCTTCCTTCACAGTCTTAAATATTAAGACCACTCCCCGCTTTCAAACTTTTAGAAAATCGTATATTTGTTGCGCTTAAATTAAAACAAACCGCAAATGTCCAAAATTTTTTATACGAAAACAGACGAAGCGCCTGCATTGGCTACAGCGTCTTTTTTACCTATTGTAAAAGCTTTCACTAAATCTTCAGGAATTGAAATTGAAACTAAAGATATCTCTTTAGCTGGTAGAATAGCTGCTACTTTTCCCGAATTTTTAACGAAAGAACAACAGGTGTCCAACGATTTGGAAGAATTGGGCAATATGGCAAAACAGCCAGAAGCGAACATTATCAAATTACCTAACATCAGTGCTTCTGTTCCTCAATTGAATGAAGCTATACAAGAACTACAGTCAAAAGGTTATAAACTACCTAGCTACCCAGATGAGCCTAAGAATGACAAAGAGAGAGAAATTAAGGCGAAATATGACAAAATAAAAGGTAGTGCAGTAAACCCTGTACTACGTGAAGGTAACTCTGACCGTAGAGCACCTAGAGCTGTAAAGAATTACGCAAAACAGAATCCGCACAGTATGGGTGCTTGGAACTCTAGCTCTAAAACTCATGTTGCAACGATGGGCGACGGTGATTTTCAAGCCAATGAAAAATCGTTGACATTGAACAATGCTACATCTGTTCAAATAAAATTAGTTTCAGTAGACTCTGAAACTATCTTAAAAGATAAATTAGCTTTATTAAAGGGTGAAATTATTGACGCCACTGTAATGAGCAAAACAGCTTTACTTGATTTCTTACGAAAAGAAATTACAGATGCTAAAAATCAAGGAGTACTTTTCTCTGTGCATTTAAAAGCTACAATGATGAAAGTTTCTGATCCAATTATTTTTGGGCATGTTGTAGAAACTTTCTTAAAGTCTGTTTTTGAAAAATACGCAGATACATTTGATAAATTAGGTATTAGCCCTAATGACGGTTTAGCCAGTTTATATCAGAAAATTGAAAAACTTCCTACAAGTGAAAAGGATGCTATCAATAAAGATTTAGATGAAGCATTTGCCAACGGACCTGGTTTGGCTATGGTAAATTCTGATAAAGGAATTACCAATCTTCATGTACCCAGCGATATTATTATCGATGCCTCTATGCCGGCAATGATCAGAAATTCTGGTCAAATGTGGAATGCAGAAGGTAAAGCTCAAGATACTAAAGCCGTTATACCAGATAGTAGTTATGCAGGTATTTATTCTGCTACTATAGATTTCTGTAAAGAGCATGGTGCTTTTGACCCTACAACTATGGGAACGGTACCAAATGTTGGTCTTATGGCTCAAAAAGCTGAAGAATATGGTTCTCATGACAAGACTTTTGAAATAAAACAAAGTGGAAAAGTTCAAGTTATTGACCAAGAAACTGGTAAGGTTTTAATAGAGCACCCAGTAAGCGAAGGAGATATTTGGCGTATGTGCCAAGTGAAAGATGCTCCTATTCAAGACTGGGTAAAATTAGCTGTATCAAGAGCTAAGGCTACAAATGACCCTGCTATATTTTGGTTAGACGAAAATAGAGCACACGATGCAGAGTTAATTAAAAAAGTAAATATTTACTTAGCTCAAGAAGATACTAAAGATTTAGACATTCAAATAATGTCACCTATTAAGGCTACTGAATTTACTTTAAAAAGAATGAAAGCTGGTAAGGATACCATTTCTGTATCTGGTAACGTATTACGTGATTACTTAACTGACCTATTTCCTATTTTAGAAGTAGGTACTAGTGCGAAAATGTTGTCAATCGTTCCTTTAATGAATGGCGGCGGACTTTTTGAAACAGGTGCCGGCGGTTCTGCTCCAAAGCACGTAGAGCAATTTACCGAAGAAGGTCACCTTAGATGGGATTCTTTAGGTGAGTTCTTAGCTTTAGGTGTTTCACTTGAATTTTATGGTGAGAAAAATAAAAATGCAGCTGCTAAAATTCTTGGTGATACACTAGATAGTGCTACTGAGAAATTTTTACTAAATGATAAGTCACCTTCAAGAAAGGTAAAGGAAATAGATACAAGAGGTAGTCATTTCTTCTTAGCTAAATATTGGGCAGAAGAATTAGCATTACAAGATGAAAATGCTGAATTGAAATCGATATTTTCAAAAGTAAGTTCTGAAATTAATGAAAATGAATCTCAGATTCTTACTGAATTAATAGATGCTCAAGGTTCTAAACAAGAAATAGGCGGTTATTACAAACCAGACCCTATTCTAGTTGAAAAAGCTATGAGACCAAGCACAACCTTAAATGGTATTTTAAAATCCATTTAATTTTATAATCTTAGTTTAGAAAACACCCTCATTTATTTAGGGTGTTTTTTTTTTACAAACTAATTTCATTCAAATTTCTTGAACTATACAAGCATATAACATCAAACAACTCTCTTTAAGGTTAATATCGATTATAGAATTACATTTGCTTTAGGAGTGTCACTTATTTCTAAGTATTTTTACAAAAAAAATTGATGAAAGGATATTTACCGTTTATTCTTATCTCACTGCTATGCTTCTCTTTTTCATCATGGGGGCAACAGAAATTTACCTTAAGTGGCTCTATAGCCGAATCTCGCAGTAATGAAACACTTATCGGAGTTACTGTCGCTATCCCTGAATTAGGCACTGGTGTTACCACCAATGAATATGGTTTCTATTCCATTACATTACCAGAAGGCACATATACTATTCTCATTAGTTATCTTGGCTTTGAAGATATCCTACAAGAAATAATTCTTACTGAAAATAGACGTATTGATTATTTGCTTGAAGAAGAAGCTGAACAGTTAGAAGAAGTTGTCGTTACAGAAAATGTGGAAAAGATGGATATTAGAAAACCACAAATGAGCGTCAACACACTATCGGTTGGTACCATTAAAAAAATACCGGTAATTCTGGGTGAAGCTGATGTTATAAAATCTATTTTATTGCTTCCTGGGGTTACAAATGCCGGCGAAGGTGCATCAGGTTTTAATGTTCGTGGTGGTGCTGCCGATCAAAATCTTATTCTTTTGGATGAAGCTATCATTTTTAATTCATCACACTTATTCGGGTTCTTTTCTGTATTTAACCCTGATGCCATAAAAGATGTAAAACTCTACAAAGGTGGCATTCCCGCTCGTTATGGTGGCAGAGTGTCTTCCGTTTTAGATATTTTTCAAAAAGAAGGAAATAGTAAGGAATTTAAAATGAACGGCGGTATTGGTGCCGTGGCAAGCAGACTTTTGGTTGAAGGGCCTATCAAAAAAGACAAAGCTGCATTTCTTATTGGTGGTAGAGCTTCGTACGCCCATCTTTTTCTTCCTCTTTTTGATGTTGACAATACAGCATATTTCTATGATCTGAATACCAAATTGAATTATAGGTTGAACGATAAAAACAATATTTTTCTATCTGGTTATTTTGGCAGAGATGTTTTCGGCATCAATGATAGTTTTGTTAATACCTACGGAAATACCGTTGGTAATTTTAGATGGAACCATTTGTTCTCTGACAAGCTTTTCTCAAACCTATCGCTGATTTATTCGGATTACTATTACGGATTAAAATTAGATTTTGTAGGATTTAACTGGAATTCGGGCATCCGTAATTTCAACATCAAATATGATCTAAAACATTACGCTACAGATAAATTACAGGTAAACTACGGCATCAATAATGTGTATTATCAATTTAATCCTGGTAAAATAGAACCTAGTAATGCTGAATCAGGAATTATTGAAGAACAACTAATTCAAAAATACGCTAACGAATTTGCAGCCTATGTTGATTTTGAACACCGAATTACCGATAATTTAAGCTTAGGTTACGGACTACGTTTTAGTCATTTTATGAGACTTGGTCAAGATGAATTGAACGTCTACGCCAATAACAACCCTGTTGAGTTTGATCCTTTCTTGCTAATTTATAAAGAGGCAGAACCTATTGATGTCATAAATCCCGGTAGAGGAACTACACTATCGAACTTTAGTAATTTCGAACCGAGAGTATCATTATCGTATACTTTAAACGAGACAAGCTCCGTAAAAGCTAGTTATACAAGATTAGCACAATACCTACATCTATTATCAAACACAAGCTCCCCCACTCCTTTAGATGTTTGGACACCAAGCGGACCGTTTACAAAACCTCAGTTATTAGATCAATATGCCTTCGGATATTTTAAAAATTTAAAGGATGGAGATTACTCGGTTGAAACGGAGGTTTTCTATAAAGACGTTCAAAACAGAATAGATTACATCGATGGTGCTAATTTAATTGCAAACAATGCCATAGAGCAGGTAATTTTAAACGGAGAAGCCCGTGCTTACGGTTTGGAGTTTTTGTTACGTAAAAACGAAGGTAAATTACAAGGCTGGTTGGCATATACATTATCTAAATCTGAGCAACGTACACCTGGTAGAGCGTCTGCCGCAGATGATGGCCGAAGTAATTTAGAATCTGGTATTAACTTTGGCAATTGGTACAACACACCTTACGACAAAACGCATGATGTGTCTCTATTCGTAAATTATGATGTAAATGAAAAATGGAGTGTCAGCAGTAACTTCACTTACCAAACTGGGCAGCCGACCAATTACCCTATAGGTCAATTTGAATTTCAAGATTTGACAGTACCTTACTACGGACTTCGAAATACACAAAGATTACCAGCATATAATCGTCTTGATCTGTCAGCAACATTAACACCCAGAAAGAATAAGAATAAAAAAATAAAAGGAGAATGGGTCTTTAGCTTATACAATGTATACAACCGAAGAAATGCAGCCTCTATTAGCTTTAGACAAAATGATGATACCGGTGTCAACGAAGCTGTTCGTACTTCAATTTTTGGTATTGTACCTGCTGTTACCTATAACTTTAAACTATAAGCTATGAAACGTTATTTGTTATTATTGTTAACTCTTACGTCATTCATTTCTTGTGAAGACGTTATCGATATAGAGCTCCCTGAAAACGAAACTAGACTTATCGTGAACGGTATTATTAGGGTTGACGAAACACAAGAATATCTACCTATAGAAATAGTCGTTTCTGAAAGTAGTTCGTTCTTTGAAGAGAACACTATTGCCTCCATCAACAGTGCCATCATTTATTATGGTACACCAAATCCAGATGCTCCTGAGATACTAGAGGGTGGCGGCGTATCTAATTTAGTAGAACTAGAACCGGGAACTGGAATATGGGTCCCAGACCCAACATTTGACAGTGATCAAAGAATTAGAGTTAGTAGCATAAATGAAGGTGATGTTTTTCAACTTACCATAGAAACCGACGAAGAGCGCTATTTCGCAACCACCACGTATGTAAAATCTGTGCCAATAGACTCTTTAGAGCAAGGTGATGAAACACTATTTTCAGGAGATGAAACAGAAGTTATCGTAGCATTTACAGACCCTGGCGATAGTGATGATTTTTATCTTTTAGACTTGGACTTCGGAGAATTTCTGGTAACCGAAGATGAATTTTATCAAGGACAAACTTTTGTATTTTCATACTTCTATGATAACGATTTAGAGCTAGATACATCCTCTGTAGTAGATATAAGCCTTTTAGGTGTAGATGAATCATTTTATAACTACATGAACCAAATCATTGTTCAGTCTGGTGGTGACCAAGGTCCGTTTCAAACACCTGCAGCCACTGTTCGTGGAAATATTATAAATATTACAGGTATCGATAATGACGAGGTTTTTGATAATGTAGAACGTTCAGATAATTTTGCACTGGGTTATTTTGCCATTGTAGAAGAATATAAGGATAGTATTGTAATTACAGACAATGAGACGAACTGATAAAGATTTACTAGTAACTGGTCTAAAACGCTTAGCTATAACGGTCGTATTAATGTTTACCGCACCACTTATTCTGTGGCAAGCATTTAAAAACCAAGAACATTTTTTGTTCTGGCCGGTTTGTATATTAGGTATAATAACAGCCTTTTTTGCCGTATTTATGGGTTTCAAAGGCATTATGACCATTGTAGACTCCGTCTTCGGAAAGAAAACTAAATCGCGTTAATCTTTAGGCACTTTTGTAGTTCTCTTCCATTTATTATACAACTTATCATAATCATAATCGAGAACGGTTTCTTGACGCTCTAATTTACCTGCAGAGAAGGCTCGTTGTAATATATCTTCTATTAAATAATCTTCTTCTATTAAATCGGGGTGAAATTCTTCCTTTATACTAATGCTAAAAAGCTTCGCTGTCGTGTTATACCAAAAAGCGCGCCATCCATTTCTTAAGTCTTTTACCAAATCAAAAGCGGTTGTACCTGTTTGTCTGTATATTAATTTTACTAATATCTGACCTTCGGTACGTGTCAACTTTTTCAACTCTTCAGAAAACTCTTCTTCAATAAACTTCTGTACTTTTTTGGTGTATTTCTTTCGCTTTCTATTATTCTTCATATCAGCCAAACTATCGTTCAACTCTACCAAACGTTCCGCAGCCATTTTTGCATATGGATATACTTTTTGCGTCTTTCTACGCAAAATGTAATACCTCAATTTTTCATCGTAAGATGAAAATTTAAGCTTGCCAAATACATAAGCTTCCTCTAAGGCTATTGAACTTTGAACCAAAGAATCACCAGCTACTATAATCATCTTTTCCGTAATAGAATCAAGTTCCTGCTCTTCAACTTGGGCATTACAAATAGAAATTCCGCAGAAGAGTAAAAAAAGTAGTAAAATGTTATATTTCATTACCATAGGCTAAGCAAAAGTCTTGCCAAAATTAACGATTATTAAAGAAGGATATTACTAATACAACGCTAATATTCTTAAGTTTGTATTCTAAATTTATTTTGATGGCTAATAAAAAAATAATTACTAAAAAGTCTGAGGACTTTTTTGAAAAATACTTAAATAATGCTGCCCCAACAGGATATGAGTGGGAAGGGCAAAAAATATGGATGGACTACCTAAAACCATATGTAGATACATTCATTACAGATACTTACGGTACTGCAGTTGGAGTTATAAATCCTGATGCAAAATATAAAGTAGTAATTGAAGGGCATTCAGATGAAATCTCTTGGTATGTAAATTATATCACAGACAATGGTCTTATTCATGTTATTAGAAACGGTGGTAGTGACCATCAAATAGCACCTTCAAAATGGGTTAACATTCACACAAATAAAGGTATTGTAAAAGGTATTTTTGGCTGGCCAGCTATTCATACACGGAAAGGAGACAAAGAAGAAACACCAAAAATTGAGAATATCACCGTTGATGTTGGCGCCACTACAAAAGAGGAAGTTGAAAAACTTGGGGTACATGTAGGTTGTGTAATCACTTACCCAGATGAATTTCAAATTCTTAACAAGAACAAATATGTTTGTAGAGCGATAGATAATCGTGCTGGTGGGTTTATGATTGCCGAAGTTGCTCGTTTACTTCATGAAAATAAAGTTAAGTTGCCTTTCGGACTTTACATTACCAACTCTGTACAAGAAGAAATTGGATTGCGTGGTGCTGAAATGATTACCCAAACTATTCAGCCAAACATTGCCATTGTTACAGATGTTTGTCATGATACTACAACCCCTATGATAAAAAAAGAGGTACAAGGTCATACAGAAATTGGTGCCGGACCTGTAATTTCTTATGCCCCAGCGGTACAAAATAAATTACGTGAACGCATCATTAAAACCGCAGAAGATAATAAGATACCATTTCAACGAATGGCAGCCTCTAGATCAACTGGTACAGATACAGATGCTTTTGCGTATAGTAATGGCGGCGTTGCTTCTGCATTAATATCTTTACCATTACGCTACATGCACACGACAGTAGAAACGGTTCATAAAGACGATGTAGAAAACGTTATTCGTTTAATTTATGAAACACTCTTAACAATTAAAGAAGGGGAAACTTTTAGCTACTTTGATTAAATTTTTATAATCCCTCTTTAATCGGAGGGATTTTTTTATTCTATGGATGAATTAATTGACATTTTAGATGCTGATGGAAACATGACGAATACGACTGCCATGAAGTCTGAAGCGCACAAAAATGGATGGTTTCACCAAACGGTTCATATTTGGTTCTATACTTCTGACGGAAAAATTTTAATGCAGCAACGTGGCAAAGAAAAAGATGTATATCCTTTATTATGGGATGTTTCCGCTGCTGGACATATTGGTGCAGGTGAATCAATTATAACATCTGCCATACGAGAAGTACAAGAAGAAATAGGATTACACATTAGTCCTTCAGATTTAAAAAAAATAGGCGTCTTTAAATCCATTCATAATCATTCAGAAACATTAAAAGACTATGAATTTCACCACACATTTATAGCAGAGCTAAAATCACCCTTTAGCTCTCTAAAAAAGCAGGAAAGTGAGGTTGAATCCTTAGAATTAGTTTCAATAAAACAGTTCGGTAAAGCAATAAAAAATATATCGACATTCAAATACGTACCTCATGAAATTTCATATTATAAAAACATTTATAGAGAAATTTCCAATAGAGTAAATAGTAAATAGAACCTGTATACGACTATAAAAAATGAGTTAATTAAAATCCGGATTCTTCTGCCATCTTAACTACACCAACGATTAAAATTAAATTAGCAAAACGGCGCTGCTCGCCCGTCTGGATTATCAAGGTTGTATTTTGATCTCTAATTTTATCATAAAACGCCCAACGTTCCATTTCATCCCAAGTCACATCTCCCAACAAATTTTTATAGGCATCATGAATTTCTGCATTGGCTTCTGCAGGCTTTTCCATTACTATAGCTCCTTGTACCGGGCAAACTTCTAAAATACCCTCAAGAACTGTTAGGGCATCTAATAGACCTGGTTTGAAATTAAGGTGTACTGTTGTAGAATCCGGACCAGACATCGCACCTACAGGTAAATTACCATCTGCAATGACTACTTGAGCAAAATGACCTGAACGCCCTAGCGCTTCCATAATTGTAGGGTGTATAACCGGAGTCTTAAGCATAATTATATTTTTATAAGTATGAGAATAAAAAACTAGTCACCCTAAAGCGACTAGTTTTACAATGATTTTATCGAATTTTACATGTTGTAAACTCCGCCATTTATATCAAGCGTAGCTCCAGTAATAAAGCCATCATATTCAGAGGCTAAATACAGCACAGCTCTGGCAACATCATCAGCATTACCTGCTCTTTGAATAGGAATACCTTTTGTAGTTTCTGCTGCAGATTCTTTAGTTGTATGTGTATTGTGAAATGAAGTACCTAAGATAAGTCCTGGTGCAACCGCATTAACTCTTGTTCCCTGAGGCCCCAATTCTGATGCAAGTGCCCTTGTATAGGTTAAAATAGCTCCTTTACTAGTAGAGTACACCAATGATCCAGGGTGACCACCTTTACGCCCAGCTAAAGATGCCAAGTTGACAATGCTACTATTTTCATTCTTTGCCAAATATGGTGCTGCTGCTCGTGTAACGAACATCATTGAAGTCAAATTAATATCCATCACCTTGTGCCAAAATTCTGTTTCCATTTCGCTTAGCAACTTTCTAGCCACTAAAGACCCGGCATTATTTACAAGAATATTTAGACCTCCTAATGCTTCAACTGTTTTCTTTACTAATGCATTGGCGTCTTGTTCTTTTGTTAAATCTCCAGATATAGCAATTGCTTTTAAACCCTTATCGGTCGCGTACTTTACTAATTCATTTGCAGTATCTGCACTAGAAAAATAATGAATAGCAACATTGGAGCCACTATCAATAAAATGTTTGGTAATTGCTTCTCCAATTCCTTGTGCACCAGCAGTAATAAGTATATTTTTTCCAGATAATTTGTTCCTATTCGTCATGATGTTGTAATTATAAAACTTGATTTTACTTTGATTTAAATCCATATCAGTCATACAGTATAAAATTGCACAACCAGATTGGTTAACCAAATATAATCAAAAATGACGCAGTAATTTTTTATCTGATTTTAAAGTACTTAGCGCATGTGCTCTAGAAAATCTGAAACCTTACTTAAGCTATATTCTTTTTGTGAGCCTTCTTTCATGTTCTTAACCACAAAAGTATTCTTATCCAACTCTTGCTCCCCTATTAAAATGACATAAGGTACATTGCGATTATTGGCATATTTCATCTGCTTTTGCATCTTGGCGCTAGAAGGGTAGATATCAGCTTTAACCCCAGACTTACGTAATTGACTTACTAATTTTAGGGCAGCCATTGCTTCTTTCTCTCCAAAATTGACGCATAATACTTGTAAGGATTGGTCAATTGCTTCGGGGAAAAGATTTAAATCTTCTAATACCAAATAAATACGGTCTAGACCAAATGAAATACCTACCCCGCTTACATCTTTTAATCCGAAAATACCGGTCAAGTCATCATAACGACCACCACCGCCAATTGATCCCATTTTTACACCTTTTGGTGCCGCAACTTCAAAAATGGCTCCAGTATAATAATTTAAACCGCGTGCAAGTGTTACGTCTATGGATAAATTAGCAGATTCCAAGCCTAACGTAGCAATTGTATTTAAAATAAAACGAAGCTCTTCCAATCCTTTTTTACCTTCTTCAGAGTCTTTTAATAGTGCATCTAAACGTTCTAATTGCTCATCATTGTTTCCTTGAGGTAAAAATAATGGAGAAGCTTGTTCTATAGCTTCCTCAGAAATTCCTTTAGCAAGCATTTCTTTTTTAACGCCGTCCTCCCCTATTTTATCTAGCTTATCTAAGGCAACGGTAAAATCTATCAATAAATCTTTAGCTCCAATAACTTCGGCTATACCTGCTAAGATTTTTCTATTGTTCATCTTTATCCTTGTACCATCTAATTTTAATTCTGAAAATACGGCATCATATAATTGAATCAACTCTACTTCTTGCAATAAAGAATCTGACCCTACAACATCGGCATCGCATTGAAAAAATTCTCTAAACCTACCTTTTTGAGGTCTATCAGCTCTCCATACCGGTTGAATTTGATAGCGCTTAAAAGGGAAATCCAACTCATTTTGATGCATTACTACATAACGTGCAAAAGGCACTGTTAAGTCGTATCTCAATGCCTTCTCCGTAATTCTAGGCGCTATTGTAGCTGAATTTTTATCAGCATAAGTAGCATCATCCACCTTACTTATAAAATCTCCAGAATTTAATATCTTAAAAATTAAACGATCACCTTCTTCCCCATACTTACCCAATAACGTGTCTGAATTCTCAAAAGAAGGTGTTTCAATTGGCTGAAAACCATATGTTTGAAAATTCCTTTTAATGATGTCAAATATATAATTACGCTTTGCAATTTCAGATGGATTAAAATCGCGGGTTCCTTTTGGTATAGATGGTTTCTGTGCCATTAATTTTTTATTGTATTACAAATATAGCCCTCAAAAAACTAAGGCAATATTTAAACAGTATGAATACTAGATTATTATTGTTTTACTTGGTAACGATTACTTTTTCGAACCACTTGTACAAATCACCTTTTGTAATTACCGCACCTTGCTGTAGCAATAAAAATTTGTCTACATTTTTATCATCTGTATATGCTTTTGCAGCGGTTAAATACTCTACAAAATCTGACTGCCAATTTCTCTTGAACCAATCGAAACCAACGGTTGTAGTTAAATCTATTTCTGGATTCATCACTTTTACCGAAATCAATTTCATTTCTTTTTCAGTTAAATGAAAAAGATGCATTTGCTTGTCTGAAATATTTTCTAAATAAGAAATTTTACTCAATACTCCTTCCCAAACCAAATCGCTAAAAACATCTAGCTCTTCTTCTGCTACTTTTGGTTTATCTCTTTTTATGGCATCCCACTCATCGCCCGTAATAGATTGTGTTGCCAGAAAATTAATGAATTCTTGATGCAATTCCTCTAATTGCTCTTTTGTTAGCCTCGTGTATTTCATTTTGCAAAAATAAAAAGCCCTAACATATTTGTTAGGGCTTTTACAACTTAATTTTAAAAACTTAGAAGATATATCTCAATCCTACTTGTGCTTGCCATCTAGATAACAAGCTAGCATCGTATCCAAACGTTTCTGTCAATTCTGGATTAAACGTATATGTCGGAATACTTGAATCTGGATCAACTGTTACACCAACTGGTT
Source organism: Maribacter caenipelagi (assembly GCF_004364175.1). Taxonomy (GTDB): domain Bacteria; phylum Bacteroidota; class Bacteroidia; order Flavobacteriales; family Flavobacteriaceae; genus Maribacter; species Maribacter caenipelagi. The sequence continues at coordinate 334,865 of NZ_SNZW01000014.1, forward strand.
GAATGTTGTTTGGTTGTTGAACTAAGCCCCATTCAGAACTAATCATATTACCAATATTCAACACATCAACACTAAATTGAATAGTATTTGTTTTCCCTTCAGAAACAGTGATTTTATAATCTTGTAAGAACTTAACGTCCCAACGCCCTCTCCATGGTGATAAGGCTCCGTAACGCTCTGCGTACTGCCCTCTACGACCACTTAAATAATCATCTTGAGCAATATAGGCATCAAAAGCAACACCTTGACCAGCTCCTGCAAATTGCATTTGACCAATTTCAGCAGATGTTGGTACATAAATAAGGTCATTAAGGCCTGACCCATCTCCATTAATATCACCACCATAGGTATAGTTAAATCTACCACCTTGAGCATACTCGAAGAAGGTAGAAAGTGTACTACCCCATTTACCATTACCGTATACCCAATTTTTACTAGCTACACCAATGAACCTGTGCTTATCTCCATATTTGGATGGCGCCAAAACATCAGCATTCGCATCGTTTACAACTGGGTTACCAACGAAAGCATCTGATGTAATCTCTGCTTCAATAGAGTTTACATCTTTAGCATCTAAATAGCTATATGCCAACATCGTATACAAACCTTTATCGAATGTTTTTTGTGCTTTAAATGAAGCGTTCCAAATTCTACCTTTATTAGAGTTTGTAAAAACGTAAGGTCCTGCACCTAAACCAAAGCTATTCAACAAATCTCCTGACGTATACGTTGCTCTTGTATCAACTCCAGATAAATTACCTGAAGGTGAAGTCAATGCCCAGTTTTGAACATGAGGACCATTTATATCTTTAGTATAAGAAACATCTGCCGTAAGTACCATACCATTATCTAAACGCTTATCAGCGCCTAAGTTTGTTCTCCATACTTGAGGAAACTTATAATCTGGATCTACAGCTTGTAAGAAAAATACATCTGGTGATGAAATTTGATTTCCTAACCATACAAATGGGAAACGACCTGTAAATAATCCAGAACCACCACGTAATTGCAATGATCTATCGCCATACACATCATAGTTAAAACCAACTCTTGGAGATATCAACCAATCATTAGAAGGCATTTGAGTATTGTCTATAAATACTGTTTCACCTGTATTCGGATTTTGGTATGGCTGATCTGCAATTACAAAACCTCTATCGATTACATCTTGTGCTTTTGTTGCAGAATCAAAGAACAACGGCTTATCGAAGCGAACACCATATGTTAATTTGAATTTCTCATTTACATTCCATTCATCTTGAACATAAAAAGCCAATTGACCTACATTAGTTTCTGCCAATGCCCATCCTTCACCATCTGGAACAGCATTATTTGCATTAAATGTTGCTTGTGGACCAGCAAAATCATAAGATGATGCATCAAAATCCGCAATATCTACACCACCAAATAAATCAAAACCATAAGCGGTTAGGTTAAAAGAGTTGTCAAACATAAATTTCTCTAATGAAAAACCTACTGTATACGTATGATCACCTTTATAAAAATTAAGGTTGTTGGTAATTTGAATTACTTTTTGATCTAATCTATTATTCGCAGAGAATGGTTCATGACCTGCAATAATATAATTAGAACCATCTTTTGTTATGTTTATAGAAGGAGCCGGTGTAGAAAACGGATTTCTAAAATCATTAAAATGAGTATAACCAACCTGCAACTTGTTAGAAGCTGTTTCTGACAAGGTTGAGTTTAATTCCACTTGAATAGACTTAAGCTCATTGTTTATTTCATATCCTGAATTCTGAAACTGCAATGTGTTTGCATTAGGACCTCTAAACTGTATTGCCGATGGGTGAGCTGGCTTTTGCTTAGATGCATTCAAAAAGTTATAAATAACCGCTAAACGGTTATTATCGTTAATATTCCAATCTAACTTGAAAAGACCTTTAGTAGACTCTGCATCATGCGTAAAACCTTCATAGGCACCTGGATCATAACCTGCCGCCAATAACTGATTTTGCACATTAATTAAATCACTTTCTAATACTCTAGATTCGTTGATGGCTCCTGAACCTGTATTTGGCACCCATCCATTAGTACCTAAATCTGTACGTTCGTCTCTTTCAAAATTGGCAAAAAAGAATAGTTTATTTTTAATAATTGGACCACCAATACTAACTCCGTATTGACTTTGATCTAATTTAGGCTTAACGATTTCATCACCTTTAATTTTACCACCGGTCATATCTTCATTTCTGAAAAAACCGTATACCGTACCATGAAATTCGTTAGAACCACTCTTAGTAACTGCATTTACAGAAGCTCCTGTAAATCCTGATTGTGTTACATCATAAGGTGCAGTTGAAACTTGGATTTGTTCAATTGCATCTAAAGATATGGGCTGAGAATCTGTTTGCCCACCTGGTGTTGCAGCATCTAATCCGAAAGGATTGTTGAAAATAGCCCCATCCAAAGAAAAGTTATTGAATTGATCATTTCTACCCCCAAATGAATTTCCGCTAGCTGTTGGCTCTAAACGTGTAAAATCTTGTGCCGAACGTGAAATTGTTGGCAAACGAGTTAATTCTCTTCTACCTACACTAGTTTCTGCACCGGTACGATCGCTACTAAAAGTACCTGAACGATCAGAAACTACAGTAACTTCATCCAAGGCTTGACTTTCACTTGCCAATTTAATTTCAACATTGAAAGTTTGACCTAATGATAAATCGACATCTGTAAGTAAATATGGCTTAAAGCCTATATAAGAAATTTCAACCGTATAAGGACCACCAACACGAAGATTCAAAAGATTGAATCTTCCATCCTCATTGGTAATTGAACCATACTTTGTACCTGTTGGGGTGTGAACAGCGACAATGTTTGCGCCAAAAAGTGGTTGGTCTAGATCGTCCATTACCAAACCTCTAATATTAGAGGTAGTAACCTGACCGTAAGTTGCACTTACAAAAAGTAGCAACAGCAATTGAAAAAACAAGTTGTTTTTCATTTTTATTGGTTTTGAGTTATTTATGAGTTCTTTAACAAAAATACCAATAAAAAAAGAGCTATGCACGCACAGCTCTTTTAAATTTATCAACTTAGATAGTTAATTATTTTTGTTCCGCTACTACTTCGAAACCAAAATCAACAATTACCTCGCGGTGTAATCTAATTTGTGCATTGTAAGGTCCAGTTCTTTTAACTGCACCACCTTGAATACTAATGAATTTTTTGTCAATTGAATGACCTTCTTTTTCAATTGCATCAGCTAAATCACCATTAGTAACAGAACCGAATAATTTATCGGCAGCACCTGTCTTAGCGGTAATCTTCAATTCTAAAGCTTTTAATGCTTCTTCTACTTTCTTAGCAGCATCAACAACTTTTTTATCTTTATGTGCTCTTTGCTTTAAGTTCTCAGCTAAAACTTTTTTAGCAGAAACAGTAGCCATAGTAGCTAAGCCTTTAGGTATAAGGAAGTTTCTTCCGTAACCATTCTTAACGTTTACTACGTCGTCTTTAAAACCTAAATTTTGTACGTCTTCTTTTAATATAAGCTCCATGATTCTTTGTCTTATTATTTTAATAAATCAGCAACATATGGCATTAATGCCAAATGACGAGCTCTTTTTACTGCTTGTGCAACTTTTCTTTGATACTTCAATGAAGTTCCAGTAAGTCTTCTAGGTAACAATTTACCTTGCTCGTTTACCAACTTTAATAAAAAATCAGCATCTTTATAATCTACGTACTTAATACCAGATTTTTTAAAACGACAATACTTCTTCTTAGTGTTGGTTTCAATGTTTAGTGGAGTAAGATACCTGATCTCTCCATCTTTCTTTCCTTTTGCCTGTTGTTGTAATGTTGCCATAATACTTAAGCTTTAGCGGTTTTGTTTCTTGTTCTTCTTTTTTCTGCCCATGCAACGGCGTGCTTGTCCAACTTAACGGTCAAGAAACGCATAACACGTTCATCTCTTCTAAACTCCTGCTCGTAAGGTGTAACTACCTCACCAGTGTTAGTAAATTCAAACAAGTGGTAAAATCCACTCTTTTTGTTTTGAATAGGATAAGCTAATTTCTTTAGCCCCCAATTCTCTTTAGCTACCATTTTGGCGCCATTGTTAATTAAGAAATCTTCGAATTTCTTAACTGTTTCCTCTATCTGAACATCAGATAGAACGGGATTCAAAATGAAAACAGTTTCGTAATGGTTCATATTATATTTGTTTTTAAAGAGTGCAAAAATAGATATTTTTTTTAAAATAATTATAAGAAATACGAATATTCTTCGTTATTAGATGGTAACAACATTTAAAAATAAACCAAATCTTAAACATATCATCATTACCAAATACACGATCAACAGTGCATTGTTCACATCTTTTGTTGCAGTTCAGCATGTTTTTTCGGTTCTTTGTCGATGATTTAACCCCACAAATCAACCCTTATGAAGTTAAGAAGTATCATCGTTGACGACTCATCTATGCAAAGGATGGCCGTTGCCAAGTTGGTAAACAATCATCCGAATTTGACTATGGTAGCTGAATACAGTAATGCTATCGAGGCTAAAAACGGAATCAAGAACCATGAGATAGATCTTATATTTCTTGATGTTGAGATGCCAATTATTACAGGATTTGACCTACTCGAGTCACTAGAAAACAGTCCTCAGGTAATTTTGATTACCGGTAAACCAGATTATGCACTTAAAGCATTTGACTATGACGTAACGGATTATTTACATAAACCGATTACCATGGCACGTTTTGATGCTTCTGTTAAAAGAGCTGTTGCGAACTACGAACAATTGCACAGAGTCAATGAAGACGAAGAGCACATTTTCGTAAAGAGCAACCTAAAGAAAAGAAAGGTTATTTTAAATGATATTAAGTGGATCGAAGCACTTGGTGACTATATAAAATTAGTAACCGACGAAGCTAATATCGTAATCTTATCAACAATGAAGTCTTTTGAAAAGCAATTGCCAGAAGATAAGTTTTTAAGAATTCACAAATCATATATCATTAACCTAGAAAAGGTTGAAAAATTCAATAGTAAAAACGTTGAAGTTAGTGGTAGATCAATACCTCTAAGTAGAAATAAAAAGACAGAACTAGCCGAAGCGCTAAGTAACGTATAATATATGGTATAATTTTACTTTCAAAAAAGACCGCTACTTAGCGGTCTTTTTTAGTTTATATATGGTCTACATTATATATCACCCTAACACTTCTATACATTGCCACAGCTTTAAACGATTTTTCTATTCGCCTAATATTTGCTTTTGTCTGTGCCAAAGAATGTACTTTACGAACTTTAATTACGATATGTTTTAAATACTGATTTCTAATTCTTGCCACGGGCGGATATTCCGGCCCTAAAACAGTATCACCAAAATTAGTTCGTAATGCCCCTGCAAACCAATCTGCAGCTTCATTTAGAACATTGTAATTTTTATGCTTGAACGTTACTTTAATAATTCTATTTACCGGTGGATACTTAAACTGCTCCCTTTCATATAACTGCTCTGTATACATGCCTTCATAATCACTTGTGGTTACTTGCTTTAATATTTGATGATAGGGATTATAGGTCTGTATAACTACACGTCCTCTTTTTTTGGTTCGCCCTGCCCTACCCGATACTTGTGTTAATAATTGATAGGTTCTTTCATGAGCACGATAATCAGGAAAGTTCAATAATGAATCTGCATTCATTACACCCACCAAATTCACGTTTCTAAAATCTAGTCCTTTAGTTAACATTTGGGTCCCCACCAAAATATCTAATTCTTGTTGTTCAAAAGCTGTAATTATTTTTTCATAACCATGCTTACCTCGCGTAGTATCCAAATCCATTCGACCAACCTTAGCTTCTGGGAATAGCCCCGAAACCTCTTTCTCTATTTGCTCGGTACCAAAACCTTTTGTATCTAAATCTGGACTGCCGCATGCAAAACAAATCTCTGGCAATGCAGTATGATGACCACAGTAATGGCAACGTAATTGATTTCTATATTGATGATAAGTTAAACTTACATCGCAATTTGGGCATTGTGGAGTATGACCACATGTTAAGCATTCCATTAACGGGGCAAAACCACGTCTATTCTGAAAAAGTATGATTTGCGCACCTTCTTTTAAGGTTTCTTCCATTTCCATAAAAAGACGCTCAGAGAAATGACCTTTCATCTTTCTTTTTCTAGAAGCTTCTTTAATATCAACCAACTCCATTTCTGGCATTAGCACATTACCATAGCGTCTTGTTATTTCTGCATAACCATATTTACCCGTTTGCACATTATAATAACTTTCAACACTTGGTGTTGCCGAACCTAATAGAATATTTGCCTTATGCAAATGACCTAAAACTATTGCAGCATCTCTAGCATGATATCTTGGTGCCGGATCAAATTGTTTAAAAGAACTTTCATGTTCCTCATCTACAATTACCAACCCCAACCTATTAAAAGGCAAATACATTGCTGATCTCGCACCAATAACCAATTGCGCCTTAGGTTTTGCTTGCAAAACGTTTTGCCAAACTTCTACACGTTCTTGAACATTATATTTAGAATGGTAAATAGCTATTCTTTCTCCAAAATATTCTTGTAATCTACCTATAAGCTGCGTTGTTAAAGCTATTTCTGGCAATAAATACAATACCTGCAGTCCTTTTTCCAAACATTCTTCTATCAGCTTTACATAAACTTCAGTCTTACCCGAAGAGGTCACCCCTTTTAATAATGTTACTTTCCCTTCATCGAAAGAAGATTTTATATCAACTAAAGCAGCCTCTTGATATTCGTTTAATTCTTTAGTGTCAGAATTATCGGGATCACCATCATAACTGACTCGATCAGTCTTAATAAAATACTCTTCTAAAATTCCCTTGTCGACCAGTGATTTTATTACTGCTTTAGAGGTATTACTAGATGCTTCAAGCTCGGAAACTTTTATAGGGTTCTGACTTTTTCCCTGTAATTGAAATAACGATAGTACTACTTGACTCTGCTTAGGTGCCCTGGTCAATGATTTTAGTAGCTCTTCTAACTTTTCATCTGTTGTATGCTCTGCACCCAATTTTACAAACCTGACCAACTTTGGCTTGTACTGTTCGTATACTTCTTCTTTTATAACAATTACTTTTTTCTCTAATAATCGTTGAAGAATGGGCAGTACATTTTTACGCTCTATAATTGCAGAAACTTCTTGAACCTTTAGTATAGATTGATGCTGTAACGCTTCAAATACTAAAAACTCATCATCTAAAAGTTCGTTTTCATCTATTTCGTATTCCGTATTTCTAAGAACTAATGTTTCACTTTCCAGCAAGAAAGCACTAGGAAGCGCACTACGCACAACTTCACCTAATGTACACATGTAATAGGAAGCTATCCATTCCCAATGCTTAAGTTGGGTCAGATTTACAATTGGATAATCGTCTAATAACTCATGAATTTCCTTTGCTTCGTATACTTCTGGCGGATTATTGTGAATGCTTTGAACTAAACCAGTGTATATTTTAGACTTACCAAATGGTACCGCTACACGCATACCTGGTTGTAGCAATGCCGCCTCTTCTTCAGTTATACTGTACGTAAAACTTTTCTCTAGCGGAATAGGTAATATTACATTAATAAAGTTCGCCATAGTTATCCCTCCACACGTATCCATGTTTGGGTTCTGTAGATAAATGCCAAATATCCACGGACTTTCAACTCATTTGAATTTTCTGGATTTAACCATATCTTAAATCTGAAAGTCATCGCTTGTTCTGGATCAAATAGTCTCTTTCCCTTCCACTCCCCATCATCATGACGTTCACCTCCCGTAATAATTTCCATACCGGTTACAGGCCTATCCTTTAATTCTCCATCGCATTTATCACAAACCCTACCTTCTTGCCCTTCTTCCAAAATCTTAACGACCTTGCCATACATTTTTCCTTCTTTCTTATAAATTTCAATCACGCCTTTAGGTAAACCTGTTCGATCATCAATTGTTTTCCACATGCCAAAAACAGACTGTGCAGAAACGCTCATTGTAATAAATATTGTAAATAAAAAACTTAACTGTATGGTTTTGTTTATCATTCTTTTTTAGTGATTTTACGTAATGTATTTAGAGAAGCGTTCAGCTCAAACCCAAGTAGCAATATATTAGAATTTAACCATATGTAGACCATTAAAATCAATAATCCTCCTAATGCTCCATATAATTCATTGTATCTCGCGAACTTTTCAACATAAATTCCGAAGAGATATGATGTTAACAAAAACAATGTCGTTGTCATTAAAGCACCAAAAGAAAAAAACTTTGCTTGCTTGCCCTCTCGTGTTCCAAAATAATACAGAATTGCAGTAGTAAAATAAGATAGAATTATAAAGAACAACACTTTTGCAATTTGTACACCAATTACTTCATCTTCACCCAAAATATATCCACCTTGCTTAGCAGCAAACTCAGACAAATATCCCAACACATAAAATTCAAAGTATATATACGCTACAAACCCTACTATAATTAATATTGCCAAAATCAAACCTACCATCAAAGCATATAAATATTGTCTAAAGAAATGTCGTGTTAGGTCGATATGATACGATGTTTCGAAACCTCCAAAGATGGAGTTTACACCGTTTGCAATTAGAAAAATTGAAAGCAAAAATGCAGATGATAGTAGGCCACCACGTTTTTGATCTTTTATCTGCTGAAACACTTCACCAAAATAATCGCCGGTTGCACTCGGCAAAAAAGATTCTAGAAACAACTGGAACTGTACATCAAAATCGCCATGTTCAATACTTATATAAGACACTAAAAAAGGCACCAAAGTCACCATAAAAATAATCAAGGGAAACAACGCCATAAATAAGCTAAAGGCAATAGCACTAGCACGTGTAGATAGTGTACCCCTTAGAATACCAAGTACATACATTTCTATAAGATCATAAACAGAAAGCCCCTCAAAACCGGGTAGCCTGATTTGTTTTAAAAATCTGACGAACCAATTTACAATAGGAATTTTTTCTAGCTTTTCTTCGACCTCTAAAGACATCTAAACCGCTTTTAAACTCAAATCTAAATTATAAACCGAATGTGTTAGTGCTCCCGAAGAAATATAATCGACACCACATTCAGCATAATCCCTAATCGTTTTTTCATTGATACCACCCGAAGATTCGGTTAAGCAGGTAGAACCAATTAATTTAACGGCCGTACGCGTGTCTTCATAATTGAAATTATCTATCAATATTCGATAAACACCCTCTGACTCTAAAATTTCTTTGATTTCGTCTAAGTTTCTTGCCTCAACGATAATCTTTAAATCACGACCCGTTTCTTTTAAGTAGTTTTTAGTCTTATCTATTGCTCTTGTAATTCCACCGGCAAAATCAATATGGTTATCCTTTAGCATAATCATATCATACAACGCAAATCTATGATTTTCGCCGCCACCAATTTTTACTGCCCACTTTTCTAATGCTCGTATGCCTGGTGTGGTTTTTCTTGTATCTAAAATCTTTGTACCCGTACCTTTTAATAAATTGACGAACATATGGGTCTTGGTTGCAATTGCACTCATTCTTTGCATCGCATTTAATACCAAACGCTCTGCTTTTAATATACTTTGAGAACTACCTTCAACATAAAAAACGATATCACCGTGACTTACAGGCGCACCATCTTTAATTAGCACTTCTATTTTTAAATTAGGATCAACAAAATAAAAAACAAGCTCTGCAAAATCTACTCCGGCAATGATTCCTTCATCTTTTACCAATAATTTTGCTTTACCGGTAGCGGTATCGGGAATGCATGCCAACGAACTATGATCACCATCACCAACATCTTCACGAATGGCATTTGCTATAATTAATGTAATTTCTTCTTTAAATTGTTTTTCTGGAATCATAAGTATTAAATCTATTGTATTGCTAATTTACAAATCCATTTGCGAAATTGATTTACTTTTGACATATGACTATAAAACTTTTAGCCATTGGTAAAACCGATAGCCCTCAACTACAAGAACTCATTGAGGTATATCAAAAACGATTACAGCATTATATCAATTTTGAAATAGAGCTCATACCTGATCTAAAAAAGACCAAAAACTTATCTGAAGACCAGCAGAAAGATAAAGAAGGCGAACTAATTCTTAAAAGATTAGCTCCTACAGATGTTTTAATTCTCTTTGATGAAAAAGGAAAACAGTATACGTCTATAGAATTTTCTACTTTTTTACAAAAGAAGATGAACTCAGGCATTAAACAATTGGTTTTTTTAATTGGAGGACCTTACGGATTTAGTAATGAAATCTATTCAAAGGCGTCTGGAAAAATAAGCTTATCTAAAATGACTTTTTCTCACCAAATGGTACGCTTATTTATAACCGAGCAAATTTATAGGGGATATACTATTTTAAAAAACGAACCTTATCATCATCAATAAAACAACAAGAACCTTTAACACCTGTTAAGCCTGCTTTTCAAGCGATTTTACCATATTTTCAGATACACCCTCCAAATCAGCAAGTTCTTCCATTAGAAAAGAGATAAGTTCTTCTTTATGCTCCACATTTTTCTCAATCTTAAGCACATGATTGTAGTTCTTAATATTTTTCATGTGAGAATTAAAAGCATGTGTTTGATGCCATGCGATTTCTTTCAATTTCTGATTCTGAATTGACATCTTTTTTATCGACGGGTTAATGAAAAAGAAAATCTCCGCTATTAAAATCAATAAAGAAAAAACGGCGAGTTCTAATTCTATAATCATCAATGTACTAATATCTTCTTCTGAAGCTTTTTGAAATTGACCCACGACAATATCCATAATTATGAGAAAATTATCTGCTTCAGCGGATAATCTTTCTAAATCAACCAATTCTAGTTTATTGAAGTCATTTGTTGATTCTAAAATGAAATTTAGATGTGGCTGCAACCTATCAAAGTTTTTTTGAATTTCATCATTATCAAGTTCTGGAATTCCTGTTGCATCATTACCTTTTTGCAAAGCTCTGTTCGCATTAGAAAATTTAGCCATTGCTAAACGTAATTGACCATAATCACAGGTACCATACCTGCATTCGTAAACACTTTTTACAATAGACTGAGACAACATTCTCTGTCTACCTGCAACATTTATTCTCAATCCATCTTGTCGCTGTCTAGCTAGTGAATACTGTATTATTGACTGTATTACTATCGTTAATACAATTACAGTAAAAACCAACAGATAATAGTTATTGAAACTTTTACCGGATTTTAATTTTGATAAAATCTTTTTCCACATACTTAAAGATATTTCCTACAATCTATAATTGTATTATTACCATAACCTATAAGAATTAAAAATGTTGTGACAAATGGTGATTATTGGATAAAAAAAAGTGCAAATTTTTCAACTTGCACTTCAGATATAAAAGAATCCTATTATTATTAATTCTTATTCAATTATTGTAAACTAGTAAAGCACTCTAAATTTGATGGTGTTTTCAACTTTTCTCAAAGCTTTGATTACATCTTTATTATACTCTTTATCTAAATCTGTAATAACATAACCAACTTCATTATCAGTTGAAAGATATTGGCTAGAGATATTCAATTCATATTCTGCCAATACTTTATTTATTTTAGCCATTATACCCGGAACATTCTTATGTATATGCAAGAATCGGTGCGACTTATTCTGTTTTGGCAAACGAATATTCGGGAAGTTAACGGCATCTACAGTATTACCAGAATTAATATAATCCATTATTTTATTAGGAACAAAATCAGCAATATCTCGCTGGGCCTCTTCTGTACTACCACCAACATGCGGAGTAAGAATTACATTGGCAAAGCCTTGTAATTTTGTATGGAAATCTCCATTACTAGCAGGCTCATCAGGATAAACATCTATTGCCGCACCACCAATATGACCATCTTTTAATCCTTCGGCAAGTGCATCAATATCAACCACAAAACCTCTAGAAAGGTTAATTAACATGGCACCTTTCTTCATTTGCTTTATTTCACGCTCACCGATGAAGTTTTTGTTTGCCTTATTATCATCTATGTGCAGTGTAACTACATCAGATACATTTAATAAATCTTCTAACGTATTACATTTCACCGCATTACCTAAAGCTAATTTATCATCTACATCATAGTAATAAACACGCATACCCATAGCTTCTGCCAAAACCGATAATTGTTTACCAATATTACCATAACCTACAATACCCAAGTTTTTACCACGAACTTCTCTTGATCCAGCAGCTGTTTTTTGCCATTGCCCTTCATGAATTTCTCTGCTACGATCAAACACACTACGCATTAACATAATAATCTCTCCTATAGCCAATTCTACAACAGATCTTGTATTACTGTATGGAGCATTGAAAACTACAACACCTTTCTTTTTGGCAGTCTCTAAATCTATTTGGGTAGTACCGATACAAAAAGCACCTACTACCAATAACTTATCGGCAGCATCTAAAACAGTTTGGGTAACCTGTGTTTTAGAGCGGATACCAAGCACGTGAACGCCCTTAATTTTTTCTAGCAGTTCTTCTTCAGATAAACTATGTTTAATCAATTCAACGGAAAAACCGTCTTCAGATAAATTATCGAATGCAGCTGTGTGCACATTTTCTAATAATAGAACCTTAATTCTATTCTTTGGGTACGAGATATTTCTTGGCAACTTGTTCACAAATAAAAATTCATCTAAACTTGGTGTAACATAATCCGCATTACTTGCGGCTTTTTCTCTATGCACGTTTTCGGTATATGCAAAAAACTTATCTGCAATACCTGCTTCGCGCATTACATAATCACTGTAACCATCTCCAATCACCTGAACTTCTCCGTCCAAATTCATTTGCTTCAAGCAATCAATTTTGCCATTATGCTGAGATAGCACATTCTTTTCATCGAAACCGATGATATTACCTTCTTCGTCGAATTTAAATGTATTTGCATACACTCGATCAGATGGTATATTGTATTCTTTTACAATAGGATCAATAAACTCTTTAAAACCGCAAGATATTACATAAATATCATCCGCATACTTTTCAAAAAATTCTTTATTGGCAGCAATGGACTTAGATATTTTATTTTTAAGATTGTCAACCAATCCGTCTAAATCTTCCTTTTTGGCATGTAATAACTTAATTCTACGCTCTAAAGACTCGGTAAACGAAATATCACCATCTATACCTAAATTGGTAATTTTCTGTATTTCTTTAATAACCTCGTCTTTGTTAGATTTTCCTTCTAAAGTCATTTCAGCAAGAACATCTAATGCTTCTACCCTGGTCAACGTACTATCAAAATCAAAAACGTATTTTCTACTAACTTCTACCATTATTCTCTTTTGGTTGGATAAGAATTTTTGTTATTAAAATAAGTAGCAAAAGTAAAAATTTAATTTATCCTGATAAATGTTATCCTGTAAATAAAACAAAAATGTTATGTTATGATGTAATTTGACAAAATGACAATCTTTTAGTCTAAAAATTGAAGAACAGATAATGAGAAGCCTACAGTCTTATACGTACCGTTATGGTCACCGGGTACTATTTTTAAACTACCATTTTTAAAGGTTTTACTTAATTCTTCTGCATTTCCATTATCCGAATCTTGATCCCCACAAATTACCAAAACATCGATCTCTATTTTATTTAATTCACTAATAGAGGTTACAGGTTGAAACTTTTGCTGTAAATGCAACGAACGTAAATCTGCATGAATAGATTTTGCATAGTCTACCGCGCCTTTGGTCATCTCATTTACATCGCCATCAAAGGCTTTAGCGAACATGATTCTTCTATCCCAATCGGCATTTGTAAAATCGATACCCATTCCGCCTAAAACCGCTTTTGCTATTCTATCGTCTTTTGTCAGTAATTTTGCCAAAACAATGCTTCCCCTTGAATAACCGACAGCTTTATACTTCTCAATATTTAAATGATTCATCAATAAGACCACATCTTTTACTTCGGCATTGTCTTGATACTCTTCTTCATTTTGAGGTTTGTCCGAGTCTCCATTACCGCGTAAATCAGGAATAATTACACGATAACCGGCATTTAGCAAATCTTTCTTTAAAGCCGTTTTACCCCAAGATTTTTTAGAATTTATAAATCCGTGTAGCAATAGTATCGCTTCTCCACTTCCCTCATCGGTATAAGCAATCTGTACGCCGTCAAATGATTTTAATTTGTTTGATTGAGAAATTACTGCTTGAGAAAAGGCTATTAACAATAAACAGAATAAAACATTCTTTGAAGACATTATGCTTTTATTTAAGAGATATAAAGAAGACCTGCTAAGATTGCCAAACCAAAACTTACTAAAGTTCCTATTAATATATACTCTGTTAGTTTTCTATTATTGCGTTCTTTAAGATCATTGAATCTAAAAACAGATTTCGCGGCTATCAACAAACCAATAACTTCCCACCTACCTATTACTATGAATATCAGAACAAATAGTCGTTCTATAATACCAATATACTTACCTGCATTTGGCAGCGATTTATGATCCGTCTCGATTTGATTAGACATCCCCTCTAAAATCATCCCCATTATAATTGCTGCCGGATAGGTCACAAATACAATTGCTGTGACTAAATACCAGTCTAAATTTTCAAATAATGACAAAGTATGAGTATATAGATCTGTGTAAAAAGCACAGCTATATACGACCAATATATGTAAGATTTGATCTATAAAAAACGGAATACTTTTATTCTTAAATGAATTATTTGAATATAGTTTTAGTACATCAATTACAAAATGAGCTATAGCTACTATTAATGCAATTTTCCACAAAGATAAATCCCAAAGAAAAAGCATGTATAAAGCAAAATGCAATAGTACATGCAGGTATAGAAATTTAGATTTTATCTTATTCGATTGTTTGTGAAGAACCCACCTTGTAGGTTGTAAAATAAAGTCTCCGATTAAATGAGCCAATACTAGTTTTATGAAAATCAACATATTTATTTACTGGTAATTAATTCTTTATAATATGACAATACATCTAAAACCAAATCTAATCTTGCTCTTTTTAAACGCTGACTAACGGCAGATTGTTTTATACCTAATTGTTGTGCAATTTCTTTTTGTGAATAATGAGGATAATCTAGTGACATTGTTACAATTTCTGCAGAAACAACACTCCAATCATCCATAAAATCTAGTGCTAAGCGTAGCATCAAATTTAATGTACGATCATTTTTAGTGTCGCCAGTTGCAATACTAAGGTTTATTTTACTCTCTTTAAGTGTTTCAAAATTGCGTCCTGATCGCTGGTATGCCGGACCGTTAGATTCAGTTACTCCTGTACCTACATATGTTTCTAAACCTACACCAATCCCCATTCTTACATCTAAACCTTTAATGGTTTTTAGCATTGCTTTTATACGAATTGCTGTGAACAGTGCATTTTTATCGGTAACCTTTAACTGAAATTCATCACCACGATAAATCTCCCAATTCATTGGCGATGCACCAAATTGGTTGAAATAATTCTTCAATAAATCGATCCATTGCGAGCTAGGATGATTTTCAGAATTAATTATATCTCCGGTAATTATGGCTATCATTGTTATTAGTTAAAACGCTAATATATTAAATTATAAGCTAATTAATTAATATTTAGTATTATTAACGTTGTTATTAATGTAGATGTATAAAGCTCGCTTAAAACCAACGCCTTGTTAATATACAATAATCTTTGAAGGAACGCCCAAATTTATCTAAGAGAATTCGTTCTTCTGGTATAATTTGAAAACGATTCATATAACCTACAAACCCAGCAGCGACCAGTGTATTGAAAGCATTACCTAAAAAAACTCCTAGAGCCAACAGTATAACAAGTAGCGCCAAATACATAGGATTGCGAGAAAATTTAAAAATTCCGTCTACCACCAAATTTGAAGCTTTATCTGGTTTTGTTGGATCTATAGTTGTTTTTGCCATTTTAAACTGAATCAATGCCAATAAGGCTATTACAATACCCATAACCGCTAAAATTTTGGTAAGCAACATCCTTCCATAAAAATCAAAATAACCAATCGGTAAAAATTCTGCCAATAGGTACATCATCAATCCGAAACACAAAAACACTAAAGCCGGCGGCACTTTTAATTCCATTTTATAAAATTACTACTTTTGCTGATGTAAATTGACAAACTAGATTTCAAAATGTTCCCATGAAGCTTGTATTCGCCACCCACAACCCCAGTAAATTAAAAGAAATTCAGCAGTTGGTACCGCCATATATCGAACTGGTCAGTTTAGATATGATTGGTTGTACGACCGATATACCCGAAACCGCTATTACCTTAGAGGGTAACGCAAAAATTAAAGCAAATTTTATAACAAACACGTATCAGCTGCCTTGCTTTGCAGATGACACGGGGCTCATATTAGATTCTTTAAACGGTGAGCCAGGTGTATATTCAGCAAGATATGCAGGTCTAGAAAACGATTCAAACGCTAACATGGACAAACTATTAGTTAATTTAAGAAACAAAAAGAATCGAGATGCTTACTTCAACACCGTAATTGCCTTAAACTTAAATGGTAAAACCCATATATTTGAAGGTAGAATAGATGGCAAGATTATAGAAACAAAAAAAGGAAATAACGGATTTGGTTATGACCCTATCTTTCAACCAAACGGTTATGAAGAAACTTTTGCGCAATTACCATTATCTATTAAAAATGAAATAAGCCATAGAGCGCTAGCGTTTAAAAAATTGACTACCTATTTAAATAGCATTAATGATAAATAAAAAAGACAACGGCGAAACAGTAGTAGTTTCAGTTGCATCGGAAAGAGCTGAAGCTATTGGTGGTGTACTAATCGCTTTATTTGCCGCACTTATGGCAATATCACAAATGGTAAACGGCGAATTAGAAGAAGAAATGATGATTGCCCATAACAATGTGGTAAGTTATTCTAGTTGGTACCAGTCTAAAAGTATTAAAGAAAGTTTGAAAGAAAGTGAACTTGACTATTTAAGTACTTTAATTGAAAGCGGTATTGTAATAGAGGAAAATAGACCGGTAATAGAAGAAAAAATTACTATTGTAAAAGATAAAATAGTAAAGTACAAATCAGAAAAAACAGAAATTCTATTAGGATCTGACCAAGTGGGTAAAGAAAACTGGGTACAGGACATTGAGGGAGAAATGGGTATTATTACCGGAGTTAAACAATGGGAAAAATTGACTCAAACCTATGATTACGCGACCAAAAAATTCGACTATGCACTACTATTTTTTCAAATTTGTATAGTACTTGGTGCCGTATGTATCATTATTTATGACAGTCCAACACTACAAAAAGGGTTAATTGTGCTTATGATTATCTTTGGTATTACAGGCACTTTCCTATCTATATATGGCTATACGCTAGCTCCGTAGTATTACTTTCTAATAAATTATACTGATTCAATTATTAGCAGTACCTTTGCAGCTTAATTAACGCCGCTGGTATAGCATGTGTTGCCCTGAGTCTAAATAGGTTATATACGATAATCGCTCTATGCAACATTCATATTTGCGATTTAGTATAACATATTTATGACAAAATTTGAAGCACTGGGACTGCAGAAGTCCTTATTAGATGCTATTACTGATATGGGTTTTGAAACCCCATCAGAAGTTCAAGAAAAAGCAATCCCAATTTTATTGGAAAGTGAAACCGATCTAGTCGCCCTAGCGCAAACAGGTACAGGTAAAACTGCCGCATTCGGTTTTCCATTAATTCAAAAAATTGATAGTAATAGTAGAACCACACAAGGTTTAATATTATCACCTACTCGTGAACTTTGCTTGCAGATTACGAAAGAAATGCAAGCGTATTCAAAATACGAACGTAATATCAATGTAGTCGCTATATATGGTGGTGCAAGTATTACAGACCAAGCAAGACAAATTAAACGTGGTGCACAAATTATTGTTGCTACCCCTGGTCGAATGAAAGATATGATCAGTAGACGTCTTGTCGATATCTCTAGCATAGACTATTGTATTCTTGATGAGGCTGATGAAATGCTGAACATGGGTTTCATGGAAGATATAAAAGATATTCTTTCTGGAACGCCTAACGAAAAATCTACATGGTTGTTCTCTGCAACTATGCCAAAAGAAGTAGCTACCATTGCCAAAAAATTCATGCATTCGCCACAAGAAATTACGGTAGGTGCCAAAAATTCTGGAGCATCAACTGTACAGCATGAGTATTATGTTGTTGGTGGTAGAGATCGCTACCCTGCTTTAAAAAGATTGGCAGATACAAACCCAGATATATTTTCAGTTATTTTCTGTAGAACAAAACGTGATACACAAAAGGTTGCCGAAAATTTAATTGAAGATGGTTACAATGCAGGAGCTTTACACGGAGATTTAAGTCAGAACCAAAGAGATTTGGTAATGAACTCTTTTCGTAAAAGACAAATTCAAATGCTTGTAGCTACTGATGTTGCTGCTCGTGGTATTGATGTTGATGACATAACACACGTTATCAATTACCAATTACCAGATGAAATTGAAACATATACCCACCGTAGTGGTAGAACTGGTAGAGCTGGTAAATCTGGTATCTCTATGGTTCTTGTTACTCGTAGCGAACAACGTAAGATTAGAGCTATAGAAAACAAAATCAATCAAAAATTTGATTTGAAAAAAGTTCCTTCGGGAATGGAAATTTGTGGTATTCAATTACATCACTTAGCAAATAAAATAAAAGATACTGAGACAAATTCTGATGTTGACTCCTATTTACCTGAAATCAATGAGATTTTAGAAGGTATCGATCGTGAAGAATTAATAAAGAAATTAATTTCAGCCGAATTTACAAGGTTCTCTAACTACTATAATAAGTCAAAAGATTTAAATTCTTCTGACGGCGGTAGAGATAGAGAGCGAAGTAATGGTCGAAGAGGTGGTGAAATACCAACTAGCGGTGCTGTTCGTTATTTCATAAACGTTGGTGAAAAAGATGGTTATGACTGGATGTCTCTTAAAGATTTTATTAGAGATACAGTAGGACTTGGACAAGAAGACGTCTTTAAAGTCGATGTAAAAGAAAGTTTTTCGTTTTTTAATACGGAAAGTGAATCTACCCAACAAATTCTTGAAAAATTCACTGAGTTTAAAGTTGATGGAAGATTTGTTAATGTAGAAGTTTCTAAAAACCCCGGCGGTGGCGGTGGTGGAAATCGCAGAAGCGGCGGTGGCTTCAGAGGAAAAAGAAGCGGCGGCAGAAGAGATGATGATCGTGGCGGAAGAGGCAGAAAAGATAGTGGCGGCGATTTTAAAGGCAGAAGACGCGAACGCAGCGAATCTAGCAGTCCTAACTCCGGAAAAAGACGTAGCACCAAAAGAAAGGGAGATTTCTTTTAGTTAATTGTATATTAAAAATACGCTTCGGCGTATTTTTTTTGTTTTGTTTGCAACCTAATTACGCTGTTCGTACAATGAAATACTTTTTATCGCTTATACTTATTTTTATTTCTCTAATAGGTTTCGCACAAGAAACAGAAGATGGTCAACGCCTAAGCGCAGTTGTTATTAATGCCCAAAGCGACGAACCTCTTGAGAGCGTACACGTTGTTAACTTGAACCAGGTTTTTGGAACAATTACTAATGAAAAGGGTGAGTTTTCAATTACCGCAGCAGTAAATGACACCTTATATTTTTCTTTTCTTGGTTTCAAATCACAGAAAATTAGGGTGACCAACGATATGTTCAAATTTGAAAATACCGAAATAGCATTAACAGAGCTTGCTTATGCTCTAGAAGAAGTTATTGTTAGACCATATCAACTAACCGGTTACTTAGAAATCGACGTAAAGAACCTTCCTATCAACAATGCTTATCAATACAGTATTTCGGGCTTAGGTGTAAGCTATGAAGGCGGTAACAAAAACCCTAGTGCCGTTACAAAGGTATTGGGCGCCATTCTAAACCCCGCAGATTTATTACGTAACCTCTTTGGTAAAAAACCTGCGCAAATGCGTAAGCTTAGACAAATGAGAGAAGACGATGATATTCGTAACCTGCTCGCTTCTAAATTCGATAGGGAAACACTTACAGAATTCCTTCAATTAGAAAAAGTTGACATTCAAGATATTTTAAATAACTGTAATTACTCTAAATCTTTTATCACTACAGCCAATGATCTTCAGATACTTGACGCCATTAGCAGCTGTTATGAAGAATATAAAGTTTTAAATAGAAAGAAATAATATTTTTTAAAACGGAATCCTTGTTATAGTTTTATTGCAAATAACAGGGAAATGAAAAACGTGTTTTTACTAGGGCTACTATCTATAGCATTGATTTCTTGCCAACCAAAGAGCAAAGAAAAATCAGAAACTATTGGTATAGTTAAAGATTCAGTTGAAATCCCAAAAAAGAATCCCAATTTTCAATGGGAAGCAGCTACCGTCTATTTTCTTCTTACCGACCGATTCAATAACGGTAATACAGATAACGATTTAAATTTTGAACGCGATGAAGAAACCGGAGAACTCAGAGGTTTTTTAGGCGGAGACATTCAAGGTATTACAGAGAAAATTAAAGATGGATATTTCACAGACCTTGGCGTAAATGCTATTTGGTTTACTCCCGTTGTAGAACAAATTCATGGCGCTACAGATGAAGGTACAGGCAATACGTATGGGTATCATGGTTATTGGGCAAAAGACTGGACAGCTCTTGATCCTAATTTCGGAACCGATAATGATTTAGATACACTAATAAAAACGGCCCATGAAAATGGAATTCGAATTTTATTGGATGTTGTTTTGAATCACACTGGTCCAATAACAGAAGAAGATCCTGTTTGGCCAGAAGAATGGGTGCGCACCTCCCCTACTTGCGAATTCACTACTTACGAGAATACTACCGCTTGTACACTGGTTGCGAATCTACCAGATATTTTGACCGAATCTGATGCTGCCGTAAATTTACCAGATGCCCTCCTTGCAAAGTGGAAAACTGAAGGTAGACTAAGTGAAGAGCTAGATGAATTAGAATTGTTTTTTGACCGTACAGGTTACCCTAGAGCACCTCGCTTTTATATTATTAAATGGCTTACCGATTACGTAAACAAATACGGAGTCGATGGGTTTCGTGTAGATACTGTTAAACATGCCAATGAAAATTCATGGGCAGAACTATACAAAGAAGCTTCTACTGCTTTCGAGCTTTGGAAAAAGAAGAATAGCAACAAGGTATTAGACGACAACCCTTTTTACATGGTCGGTGAAGTTTATAATTACGGAATTTCTGGCGGAAAAGAATTTGACCTGGGTGATAAAAAAGTAAACTACTTTGATAACGGATTTAAGAGTCTTATCAATTTTGAATTAAAGACTGATGCTACAAAAGACTACGAAACTATTTTTACCAAGTATAGCAAATTACTGCACACCACTTTCAAAGGCAAGAGTGTTTTAAATTACCTTACTTCTCATGATGATGGTCAACCTTTCGATCAAGAAAGAGCAGACCCTAAGAGAGCTGCAAATGTATTATTACTTACTCCTGGAGCTTCTCAAATCTATTATGGTGATGAAACGGCGCGTAGTCTAGTAGTTGAAGGTACTCAAGGCGATGCTACGTTACGTTCGTTTATGAATTGGAACGAACTGGACAGTTTAGCACAAACAAAAGAAACCTTAAACTATTGGCAGAAATTAGGAACCTTTAGAAATGATCACCCTGCGATAGGTGCTGGTATTCATAAAAGAATTTCTAAAGCCCCGTATGTATTTAGCAGATACTTCACTAAAGATGATTATGTCGATAAAGTAGTTATCGCTTTAGATGTACCTAAAGGAAAAAAATCTATTTCAGTAAAAGGAATTTTTGGGGATGGAACAAAATTATACGACCGTTTTTCTGAAACTGAAGTAACGGTTAACAAAAACAAAGTGATGTTAGATAATGATTATGAAGTTATCTTGTTAGAAATTAGTAATTAAGACATCAATTTAAATCAGGCATTAGAATGCACCGCAATTCTATTGCCTTCGGTATCTTTAAAAAGCCCCATAAATCCGTGTTCCTCACCAATTTCGGTTTTGGGTTGTAAAACTAGTCCGCCGGCTGCCTTAACCTTACCCAAAACTATGGCTGCATCGTCACATGCTAAATAAACCAGTACCCCAGCCTCTAAACTAGGCATATATTGATCATGCTGCACTAAGGCGCCATTAGCCTGACCTATAACCTGTTTATCTGGAAATAGACCCATTACAAATTCTCCGAAATTATTAACTGTTATGGTTACATCTAAGATGGATTCATAGAACTTCTGTGCTCGCACCATATTTGCTACGGGAATTTCATACCATGCTATCATGATTAATTATTTAAATTATGTTTTAGATTCTGCAGTCCTTGTTCAAAATCTTTACCAACCATTTTATCCATTGACATAAAAAGCATCATAATGCTCATTGGGAATTTATTCTTGCCGGTAAACCCCCATGTAACTTTACTTTTATTTACTTCATACTCTTCAAGCGTCATATAGCAATCAGATTGAGACTTATAGGGCTTCAAAAATCGTAAATCTTGTTCAATACGCTCACCTTCCACAATTCTCGTTATCTCCTGTTCCCCTTCACCTACATCTTTATTTCCGCTCCAATGGCTCGTTGCCCCTATTTCACCATCGACACCTGTAAACGTAAGGTCCATATTTAGATCCTTTCTAGCCCATGGGGACCATTCTTGCTGCTTCTTTAAAAATTTTAAATGCTGCCAAACTTTTTCTGGCGAATGATCTAATTCTATACTTCTCGAAACCTCATAACCTTTTGGCGCAATAAGCGCTAAAATAATTACCAAGGTTACTACTATTGTAATAATTATAAATACGGTATACATCGGCTGGTTAATTAATTGTTGATTAACAAGTTAGTTAAAATTTAATTATCAGATTTATATCTTTCTAGAATGTCGTCGATACTCTTTATTGACTTTTTGGTCCAGTCTAATCGTGTTTCAAATATTTGTTCTTCTGTCAATTCCCAATCTGCATCAGAAGCTTTTAATTGGGTCGTTAAATGCTGAAGTATTATTGCTGCAGAAACAGAAATATTTAGACTTTCTGTAAAACCTACCATGGGTATTTTTAAATAGGCGTCTGAGTTTTCTAGAACATAATCGCTTAATCCATTCTTCTCCGTACCAAAAAACAAAGCCGTTTTACTATCTAGTTTAAAATCTTGCAATAACGAACTATCTGCATGCGGACTAGTAGCTACAATTTTATATCCTTTTTCTCGTAACGAATCTATTACTTGTTTTGAATTTTGATACCGTTTTATATCTACCCATTTCTGCGCTCCCATGGCAATCTCTTCATCCAAATGTTGGCCATTTCTATCCTCTATCAAATGAGCAGTCTGTACACCGAATGATTCGCAACTTCTAACCACTGCGCTAGTATTGTGCATTTGAAATACATCTTCTACCGCAACGGTCAAATAATTAGTGCGTTCAGCTAATATCTCAACAAAACGCTGTTTTCTATTTTCTGAAATAAATTCTTCTAAATACGATAAAAGCTTCAAATCGATCATGCCCCCAAGATAAGAAAAGTATATTTTTATAAATATTATTTAGAACCCATGAAAAACATTGTTGTATTAACAGGTGCCGGAATTTCTGCTGAAAGCGGATTAAAAACGTTTAGAGATGCTAATGGCTTATGGGAGGGTCATGATGTTATGGAGGTTGCCACACCAGAAGGATTTCAGAATAATCCGGAATTGGTGTTGGAGTTTTACAATCAAAGAAGAAGGCAATTGCTAACCGTCGAACCCAACGCAGCACATAAGGCGTTGGTTACGCTAGAAGCATATTTTAATGTTCATATTATCACCCAAAATGTAGATGATCTACATGAGCGTGCCGGCAGTTCTCGAGTACTACATCTTCATGGCGAATTATTAAAAGCACGAAATATAAATTCAACTAATGAAATATTTGAATGTAAGCAAGATATTTTACTGGGCGATACCTGTAAAAACGGATTTCAACTTAGACCACATATCGTTTGGTTTGGCGAGGCTGTACCATTATTTGAAGAAGCAATTGCTATTTCCGAAAAAGCAGATTATTTAATTATTATTGGCACATCTATGCAGGTATACCCAGCTGCAAGCTTAATAGATTTTGTCAACTTTTCGACGCCAATATATTTCATTGACCCAAAGCCTGCTATAACAAAATCTAAAAAAAACAATCTAACTATTATTGCTGAAACTGCAGTAACCGGAACTCCTACTTTGGTTGCTTCCCTAATTGATAAATAATTCTAGTTTGTCTTACCCACTCGACCAATTTATTAACTTCGCTAGTAGTAAGTTCTGTGTTTTTATGAAATAGCGTGTATTGAGATAAAGGCATTTTACCATTGACTACTTGCTCTTCTATCTCCGTTAATAAACGATCCTTTTTATCTAACGAATAATTTTCCCATTCAGAAAAATTCAAATGTTCTTTACCGTCTTTCACATGACCTGCCAATAAATATGAAATAGGAGCTATATTATTATACCAAGGGTATTCTGTATTGTTGCTATGACAATCGTAACAAGAAGTTTCAAATGAAGTTTTAAGTTCTGGCGAAGGATTCGTTTGCTTTATAAAAGCTTCGGTATGCTTACCTGCGGATGTATTTTTTGTTGGACTGAAAAATTGCATGGCCACGAACACCACTAGGACTCCTAGGCTAATTTTTTTTAGTAATTTCATATTTGGGGGAAATGAAAATTAAAGATACAATTTTATGAATAAGGAAAAACTTTATGAAGCTTTGAATTATGTTAACGCTTCAAGAGAAAGCCGTGGTAAAATGGTATCTAGAATTGAAGACAATCTACATTTAATCCCTATTCTTATTGAGATAATTAAAGACGATGTAGACCCCATATCATGTAAGGCTGGTTGGGTTTTAGAAAGTGTTGCACAAATAAATTTAACCCCAATTATAACGAACCTTGATGTATTCATCGATTCGTTAAAACATATTTCACTAGAATCGTCTGTTCGTCCTGCTTCAAAAATTTGTCAGTTATTAGTAATAAACGAATTTTCAAAAAAGTCTGAAAAACTAAAACAAAATTTAACCACATATCATTTAAATGCCATTACAGAAGCTGCTTTTGATTGGCTAATCGGTGATTATAAAGTTGCCCCAAAAGCATACTCAATGACCACACTTTTATTAATAGGAAGAAGAATAACATGGATTCATCCAGAATTACAACAAATACTTAAGCAAAACTATGAAAGCGGAAGTGCTGCATATAAGGCAAGAGCCAGAATGACCTTAAAAGTTCTAGAAAAAAAGTAGTGTATTAATAAACCATCTAAAATTGTTCATTAAATAAATCCATTTGACCATAACTTAAAGCACATATGGTTTTAAACTTTGATACGATTAGGTATATTTGCCCCTTATTAATTTAACCATTCATTATGTCTCTTAATGCATTAAATGCCATTTCACCTATTGACGGTCGTTATAGCTCTAAAACCAAATCTTTATCAGCTTACTTTTCTGAAGAAGCATTAATAAAATATAGAGTTAGAGTAGAAATAGAGTACTTTATTGCACTTTGCGAAATTCCATTACCGCAACTTTCTTCATTTGATACGTCAAAGTTTGATACCCTTAGAAAAATTTACCTTGATTTTTCTACTGAAGATGCTGAAGAAATTAAAGAGATTGAGAGAACTACCAATCATGATGTTAAGGCTGTCGAATACTTTATTAAAAAGGCATTCGACTCTTTAGGCATTTCTGAATTTAAAGAATTTATCCATTTCGGGTTAACTTCTCAAGATATCAATAATACCGCTATTCCGCTTTCTATTAAAGAAGCAATGAACGAAGTATATGTTCCTCAATATTTTGAGTTACTTGAAAAATTAGATGTATTGACCTTAGAATGGTCAGACATACCTATGTTGGCAAGAACACACGGGCAACCTGCTTCGCCTACACGATTAGGAAAAGAAATTATGGTTTTCGTAGTTCGTTTAAAAGAACAATTCAATTTATTGAACGATATACCAAGTGCTGCAAAATTTGGAGGTGCTACTGGTAATTTCAACGCTCATCTAGTGGCCTACCCTACGATAGATTGGAGAACCTTTGGTCAAGAATTCGTGCAAGAGAAATTAGGACTTCAACATTCGTTCCCAACAACTCAAATTGAACATTATGACCACTTAGCCGCATTATTTGATGGTCTTAAACGTATAAACACTATAATTCTCGATCTTGATCGCGATTTTTGGACGTACGTTTCGATGGATTATTTTAAACAAAAAATCAAGGCAGGTGAAGTTGGATCATCAGCTATGCCACACAAGGTGAACCCTATAGATTTCGAAAATTCTGAAGGTAACCTTGGTATTGCCAATGCTATTTTTGAACATTTATCAGCTAAGCTTCCAGTTTCTAGATTGCAAAGAGATTTAACCGATAGTACCGTATTAAGAAACGTAGGTGTTCCTTTTGCTCATACTATTATCGCTTTTCAATCTACTCTAAAGGGCTTGAACAAATTACTTTTAAACAAACAAAAACTTGAGCAAGATCTAGAGAATAACTGGGCCGTAGTGGCTGAAGCAATTCAAACAATTCTAAGACGTGAAAATTACCCTAATCCTTATGAAGCTTTAAAAGGACTTACACGTACCAACGAGAAAATCAATAAAGATTCTATAGCAAACTTCATAGACACTTTAGAGGTATCTAACGAAATTAAGAACGAGTTAAAACAAATATCTCCTAGTAATTACACTGGTATTTAAGCCAGTTTTAATGCATTAAAAAATTTCTTTTGTTCATATACACCATATCGCCCGTTTCGGGCGATATGTATTTTAGATTGTGGTTCGTAACGCATATATTTCACTTGAACAAAAAACTAAAATTGTATGCAAACAAATTTCTCAGTTGAAGAATCAGTAAGTAATTTATGGGATAAATTAGATGGCTGGCTAGAATCAATCATCTTAAAATTACCAAACCTAGCTATGGCTGTTTTGGTAATGTTCTTATTTTACTTTCTAGCCAGAGGAATACGTAAAGTTCTTAAAAGAACGATTTTGAGAAAAATATCTCAAGTTTCCATTCAAGAAATAATAGCCAAAGTAGTATTTGTCGTTATTATACTAATCGGGTTTTTTATAGCCTTAGGTGTTTTAGACCTTGACAAGGTATTAACAAGTATATTAGCTGGAGCAGGTGTTGTTGGTCTAGCAATCGGTTTGGCACTTCAAGGAACGCTAAGCAACACATTTGGCGGACTTATACTATCTTTTATGCCGCAGCTTAAAATCAATGATTTTATCTCTGCTGATGGTGTATCTGGCTTTGTTACCGAAATAAGTCTCAGAAACATTATTCTTAAAAAACCAGATAATAATGTAGTGGTTATACCCAATTCTAAATTTATAGACGGATCATTCACTAATTATTCTATGAACGACAGAAACAGAATTTTTGTGAATTGTGGTGTGGGTTATGAAAGTGACTTACAGATGGTAGAAGATTTAACCGTAAAAATTATATCAGATAATTTTAAGCAGAATGATGACGAAAACGTGGAATTCTTTTTTACTGAGTTCGGCGATAGCTCTATCAACTTTATGGTCCGTTTTTGGACAGACTGTGTTAATGTGAAACAAGAACATGCCGCACGACATAAAGCCATTAAAATCATTAAGAAACACTTTGATGATCGCGATATCAATATTCCGTTCCCTATTCGAACATTAGACTTTGGAAAAAACAATCTACAGATTGTAAAAGAGTAAAATATTTCGAGGAAAGCATCAGAGTATTTATATTTCGATTATCGAGTAAAATTAAAAAAGCCCGTTGAGCAAGTTCAAAGGGCTTTTACTAACTAACTAGACTAAATATTATTTATTTATTTGAACTTCGTGCGGGTAAGGAATTTCAATACCTGCAGTATCTAATGCTTTCTTAGTACCTTCAATTGTTGCAAAGTAAACATCCCAAAAATCTTCTGGCTTACAGAAAGGACGCACTGCAAGATTTACAGAACTATCTGCCAATTCAGATACATTAACTGAAGGAGCTGGATCTTGTAATACTTGAGGATTTGCCTTCAACATTGCCAATAACACATCTTTTGTTTTTTGTAAATCAGAACCGTAATCTACACCAACTGTAGTATCAACTCTAATTTTACCTTCTGCGGTGTAGTTTACTATGTTACCGTTTGCCATTGCACCATTCGGCACAATCGCCAACTTATTTTCTGGTGTAACCAACTTAGTTGTAAAAATTTCAATC
Organism: Maribacter caenipelagi; assembly: GCF_004364175.1. GTDB lineage: Bacteria > Bacteroidota > Bacteroidia > Flavobacteriales > Flavobacteriaceae > Maribacter > Maribacter caenipelagi. Next base: position 363,206 of record NZ_SNZW01000014.1, read on the forward strand.
TCTTTTACATTACCTAATACACCTTGTGCTTCTATTAAATCTCCAATTTTATAAGGTTTGAAAATTATTAGCAGTACGCCACCAGCGAAATTAGAAAGAGACCCTTGTAATGCTAAACCGATAGCTAAACCAGCTGCTGCAATAACCGCTGCAAAGCTAGTAGTTTCAACACCTAAGGTTGAAATAACCGTAATAATCAGAAATATTGTAAGTGTCCATTTCACTAAACTTAACAAGAACTTCTGCAATGATTCATCGTAATCCTGCTTGGTCATCCCTTTTCTAGTGACACCAATTAACTTTTTTATAACCCAAGAACCAATGATATAAATAACAATAGCCAAAAGAACCTTTGGTCCATATTCCATTGCCATTCCAATTCCTTTGTCAATCCATACTTGTGCGTTTTCCATTTTAAAATGTTTGTTTAGGTTGTTTGTATATTATTCTCACTTATTAGGACACCAATTTTATTGATTGGTCACATTAAAAATAGAGGTCAACCGGAATTAGAACAAATAAAAAACCCATTACAATTATGTAATGGGCTGTTTATAATACAATTAGATTATGAATTTATCCTTTAATTAAATTTCCGAGTTTTTCGAGACCCTTGCCATTTAAATCAGATTTTTCCATAGCTTGAATTAATTGAACAAAACTTGCGGGGTTCATATCATCTCCGAGAACACGAACAAGAATTAATCCTTTTTCATCATTATCGCCATAAATTACTAACTCATCAATACTATCATCATCTCCCTTTAACTGTAATGTCGCTTTACCCATTGACGTGTTCATTTTAATGAGCTCACTATAATCATCGGCTTTTAAAATCGATTTAATCGTTGCTTTTTGAGCTTGATAATCTGCTTCGTTATCAGCCTTCTTCTGAAACGCTAATACATTCAACTTTTTAAGTGACGAAGCCGCTTCCATCTCTGAATCACTCAAATTTGCTTTTTCTAAATCTAAGAGACTAGAAGGCAAATCAAAAGACATAAAATTAGGATTCTCTGCACTTGAAATATAAAACTCTTGCAAGCTCTGTTCTGACGAGCATGATGAAATGGCAAAACCTAGTACCAACATCATCATAAAATATACTTTTTTCATACTATTCTTTTTAAATTACAAAAAAGGTCTTCCATTAAATGGAAGACCTTTTTCAAATATTTTTTATTTACCCGATGCTTTATTCAAATCTTTAGGCAAATCCATTTTATTGGTCAAAGTTCCTATCTTATTTAAATCTATGTCACCGGTAAGACTAACTAAAACCGTTTCAAGTTTACGTCCATTATGCCCTACGTCTACATTTTCTAAACCACTAACGAACATCAATAATTCTGATACATGGTCTTTCTTTTTTCCGTCTTTCACATAAAACTTTACGTTGACATCTTGATCTTTTACTCGCATTAACTCTTCTAGCTTCGAAGACTTAAGATATTTCTTTACGGTTGATGTCATATCTGCCGTTACCGAGGCATCTTCGGTCATGAACACCTTTACATTTCTGAGTCCGCTGGCTATTTCCATAAACTCCTTCGCCTCGGCGTCGTCACTCATGCCGCCTAATTTAGAAACTAGGTCGATCATACCTTTGTTTACAATTACAGACCCTACATTATCCATATTTTCATATTTATCAAATACAGATTGTGAAAAACCCAATACGGGTAAAATTGCCATTAAAATTACTACTGCTACTTTTTTCATGATTGTTGTTTTTAATGCCGCTACCCTATTTAGGTTTTGGCGATTGATGAAATGATGAATGTTTGTTTTCGAAAAAGTGCTGAAATTAAGGGGTCAACACTTCTAAATACTTTTTAGTTCCCCTTCTTCCCTGCTTTACCTAATTGGTCTCCTCCAGGTAAATCCATTTTATCTGTCAATTTCGATACTGATCGTAAATTAATATCTCCGGTCAATGACAAAAGAACAGTTTCCAATTTCTTACCATTGATGTCTATGTCCATATCTTTCATACCGGTTACAAACATTAATAGTTCTTTTACATGGTCGCTATCTTTACCCTCTTTTACATAAAACTTTACATTAGAGCTGCCATCACGCACCCTCATTAGTTCTTCAAAAGAAGAGCTATTGAGTCTGTTTGTCACCCAGCTATCTACATCTTTAGAAATTGCTGCGTCTTCAGTGGTAATCACCTTAAAACTGGTAATAGAATTAACCAACTCAAAAAACTCTTTTGCTTCGGGATCATCTGAACTTACGCTCATTTTACCCAACATTTGAAACATTTTTGGCTGCATGGCAACAAAGGTTACCTTATCATTATCTTCATACTTCTCAAAAATATCTTGAGCATTGATTATTACGGGGGCTAACACCAAAAGCGTTAATACAAGTATCTTTTTCATTTTAGTTGTTTTTCGTTAAAAATTTATTCGTTGTTTTTTCAAATTCATCTAAATGGTATAGTTGCTCTGTACCTTTATTAAAATTCATTGCTAATAAGGCAAAAGCCTCTTTTGCAGATTCTATTTCCTCTGGCGTATACTCATCTGCTAAAGTAACGGGAGGCGGTATAGGCTGATAAAAATAAAGCCCAAACATAAAGACTGCTATCGCGGCAACGGATACCCATTTCAAATAATTTCTTCTAGGTTTTAATGGTACCTGCTTTGTAAAGCGCTCTTCTTTTGCTATCGTAAAGTAATTGAACAAAGGTGTATACTGCTCTAAATGAGGAGCTACTTTATCCTCTGAAAAATACTTTTTAAGTATTTCTTCTTCGGCAACCGTAGTGGTCGCCTCAAAATATTTTTCTATTAATTTTTCTATGTTATGCAATTCCATAATTATGCTTTTCCATTAATTTTTCCCTTACGGTTTTTCTAGCTCTAGATAAGGCTACCCGTATGGCTGTAGGTTTCATATCCAGTAATTTCTCTATTTCTTCATATTCGTATTGTTCTACATCTCGCAATTGTAATACCATCTTTTGCTGTTCGGGCAATTCTGCCATTATGCGTTCTACCCAACTGATACTATCTTTTGCCTCTAATTCGCTTTGCAACGAAGTATTAGAATCTGTATAATTAGTATGTACCAATTTCAAGTTACCGGCCTGTTTAGATTTCAACCTATCTAAACAAAAGTTTTTGGTCATTGTCATAGCAAAAGCTTCTACATTGTTATAGCTATCCATTTTATTCTTCTTGGACCATAACTTTATTAAAATCTCTTGCGTTGCATCTTCAGCTTCTTCCGTAGACACCAATAATCTTTTGGCCATCCGGAATAACTTATCCTTAAAGGGTAACACAATATTTAAAAACTCCGTTTGTTTCATTCTGGTTTGGCTGTTCGTAAACTTTCTTATCGGTTTACAAAAAGAAGACGATGTAGAACGATTTTTGTTACAATTAATTTTTATTTTAATGAGTTGTAAGTAAATTTAACATCCTTATACTAATTATATACGTACTTACGTAAAGGTTTATTTTCCGTGTACCTATGAGCATTCTATCACTTGAATGTTAAAAACACAAATTATAATTTAAAAAGAAGCTATGAAAAAATTTTTCTTGTCCCTCCTATGTTTAGGATTTGTTGTTACCTCTTGTAATAATGATGACGATACTGTTATTGAAGAAGAAGTTGTTGAAACACCCGAAGAAGAAGTACCTGTTGTAGATATTGAAGTCCAGAACTTTTTTTGGCAAACATTAAATCTTTATTATTTCTGGCAAGGTGATGTGCCAGATTTAGCGGATGATCGTTTTGATACGCAGACTGCCTATGAAGAATATTTAACCGAAAACGCTGAGCCGATAGACCTTTTAGAAAATAAATTATTATTCTCTGAAGACAGATTCACTTTTTACAGCGATGATTATACTGAATTAGTAAATAGTTCTGCCGGTGTTTCTAAAAGTAACGGACTACAATTTGGTTTAGGACGTATTTCAGGTACTGATGAAGTATTTGGTTTTGTAGAATACATCGTTAAAAATTCTAATGCATCTGGACAAGATATTAAAAGGGGAGATTTATTTATTGGCGTTGACGGCCAGACTTTATTTTCTAACAGAGAAAACCCAGAAGACAATAATTTAGATTTGCTTTTTGGCGATAATGATACGTACTCTTTAAATATGGCCGAAATTGTAGATGGCGGTATTAGTCCTAGTGACAGAAAAGTAACATTGACCAAATCTGAAGGCTTGGTTGAAGATCCTATTCATGTGAGTAATGTTATTACTTCTGGTGATAAAAAAATAGGTTATTTAATGTACAATCAATTCGTTTCTGGTTCTGAAGATGCCTTAAATGCCATATTTGCAGATTTTATTGCGCAAGGTGTAAATGATTTGGTATTAGATTTAAGGTATAACCCAGGTGGTAGAGGTTCTACAGCTGCTGTTCTTGCCAGTTTAATCAGAGGTACAAATACTTCAGACTTACTTTATAAAACTGTGTATAACGCAAAATTACAAGCAGAGTTCGGTAGTTCTACTGAAAATTATTTTGTAAATACTACAGGAGCTTTTGACGGAAATTCTGATGCACCTTTAAACACCTTAAACCTTAGCACCGTTTATATCATTGCTACAGAAGGTTCTGCTTCTGCTAGTGAGTTAGTAATGGTCGGTTTAGCACCATATATGAATGTTGTTCATATCGGTGGCACTACTGTTGGTAAAAATCAAGGATCGGTTCTATTTGTCGATGATCCAGAAGGTGGTAATGTTTATGATGCTGAAAGAGTTGATAACATCAATCCAAATGTACAATGGGGATTACAGCCAATTATAAGTCAAGTTGAAAATAGCGCTGGGTTTACCGATTATGTAGATGGTTTAGTTCCTGATATTGAACTTTCTGAAGATGTTACGAACCTTGGTGTTCTTGGTAATGCCGACGAACCTTTATTTGCTAGAGCTATTCAAGAAATTACAGGTATCAGCGGTAAAAGAAATTTCGACGTACTTATGCCTGCAAACGTGGTTTCTAGTTCTAAACTTTATAATCCTAGAAATACTGTTCTGTTGTTAAACAATAGTATTCCTGTAAATGAAATTCCTGTTGCTGAAAAGAAATAAATCTAAAATATTTCAGTTTCCCTATTTATGAAGAAGATATTAGCATTATTAGTTGTTGCAGTTACATTCTCGTGTTCTAAAGATGATGATTTGTCTTTACCGAACACAGTTGATCCAGATGGCTCTGCAGATGTAGAGGTTCAAGATTTTATGTGGAAGGCCATGAACTTTTGGTATTTCTGGCAGGCAAATATAGATGATTTAGCAGACGACCGTTTTGAAAGTACCGAAGAAGGTAGAGCTGAGTACACTGCTTTTTTAGATTCTGCCGACGATCCTGCCGCTTTCTTTGATAGTAAATTGCAGTATATAGAAGATCGTTTTAGTTTTTATAACGAAGATTACAGAGAGCTTACAAATTCTCTTGCGGGTATTTCAAAAAGTAACGGATTAGAATTCGGACTCGTACGCTTTCAAGACAGTGAAGATATTTTTGGTTTCGTTCGTTACATTGTACCAAACTCAAATGCCAGCACAGTAGAAATTCAGCGTGGTGATCTTTTTACAGGTGTTGATGGTCAAACATTAACCACATCTAATTATATCGATTTACTTTTTGGTGAGAATGATACCTACACTTTGAATATGGCAGATTTTGATAATGGTAATATAACACCGAATGACATTGAAGTTTCGCTTACCAAACAAGATGGTCTTGCGGAAAACCCGGTATTTATAGCCAAGTCTTTTACAATTGCAGGTGAAAATATTGGCTATATTATGTACAACCAGTTTACAAATGAATATGATGATGATTTATATTCAGCTGTAGAAGATTTGAGGTCTGCAGGAATCACTAATCTTGTAATGGATTTACGTTATAACCCAGGCGGTTCTGTTAATACTACAAGGCTATTGGCCAGTATGATCTATGGCACCAATACTTCTGATTTATTCTTAAGAAAGAGATACAACGATAAGCTTCAAGAGCAATTTAATGACAGCCAATTAGAAATTTATTTTACCGATAAGGTAAATGGCAATAACATCAATTCTTTAGGGTTGAACAAGGTATATGTGTTAACATCCTCAAGTTCTGCTTCAGCAAGTGAGTTGTTGATCAATAGCTTAGAGCCTTATATGGATGTTATACAGATTGGCGATGTAACAAGAGGAAAAAATGAATTCTCTACTACCCTAGTAGATGATCGCGATAATTCTTACTTGTACACTCCATCGAGAGTAAACAATATTAATCCAGATAACCAGTGGGCTATTCAACCCTTAATAGGTAGAAATGAAAATGCTGATGGTTTCTTTGACTTTACAAGCGGTTTACAGCCAGATTACGAGTTGAAAGAAGATTATAGTAACCTTGGAATTTTAGGTGAAGAAAACGAGCCATTACTGGCAAAAGCCATTGAAGTGATAACTGGTGCTACGGGTAAACGCGATTTTACCGTTAAATATCCTATCAACATAATAAGCAGCTCTAAAGAGAAAAGCCTTATGAGCGATAGAATGGTAGATGATACAGTTTACGATTTAGAATTCTAAAACGTATTAAAATACTAATATAAAAAGGACAGCCGATTGGCTGTCCTTTTTATTTGATTACAAACTTAGCTTAAAACCTATGCGAACGTTTCGTCCTTTAGTGGTATACGAAACTAACTCTGTATATGTTTCATTTAAAAGATTATCGACTGCCAAGAATGCAGATAGATTACTACAGAATTGATGCCTCAATTGTAAATTAGCTAGGCTAAAACTATCTAATGTCACTTCTGAAAAAGTAGCAAAATCGGTATCTGTTCTATCCGACACAAATTGATATGCCAATCCAACATATGTTCTGTCTTTTATTACATAACCTAAAGATGCATTAATCTTACTTTTAGGCACTCTTAAAGCCAAACCTTCCTTAGAATTGGTATAGGTGTAATTGGCATCAAACGTAAGTCCTTTTGCCAGTTCTGAATTTAAGCCTACTTCCACTCCATCAAAATGTGCTGTTTCAGCAGAGTTTCTGTACTGACTCTCAAAAGTAACTGGATCAATAGTTTCATATAGTATTCTATCATCTTCGGTTCTATTAAAATAAACTACATTAATAGTAAAAGCATCTGATACCTTAAACTCCATACCTCCCTCTAAAGTTGTATCTTCTTCTGGATTTAGATCAGGGTTTGCACCAAACGGTCCATATAACTGAGATAAATTAGGCGCAATGTATGAAGTTGCATAACTACCCATAAACCTTAAATATCCGTCCTTAATACTAATCCTGTATGAGGGATTAATATTATAAATGAAGTTAGAACCGTATTCACTATGATTGTTTAATCGTACACCTGCATTCACATTAATTCCCTGCTCACCAACATATACAGCATTTAAATAAGGATCAACAGTATTAGAGTTATATTCCTCAAAGAACAAGGTCTTATTGTCTATATAATTTATCCCAACTATGGTATGAATATTATCTGAAAACGTGTACTTATTAAAAACATCCAACACATATGATTGTGAATCATAACTAGCAGGAAAACTAGATTCAAAAGCCCTCGTAATTTGATTAAATGCAGCATTTACATTAATACTTCCGTTTTCATACTTGTATGCAGAACTCAAACCAAATCTTGACTGTTCACTGGTAAAGTAGAAATCTGCATCTTCTATCGGAAATCCATTATCGTAATCGCTATTCAATTTATTATAAAAAGCAGATACGTTAAAATCAAAGCGTTCAGAAAATTGATACCCCACTTTAAAATTACCATCTATTCTAGAAACTTCATCTGATTCCGTTCCGATAGCAGCTGATAATCCGTCCGTGTTTTGATGTCCACCAGAAGCTAGAATAGATAATTTTCCATATTTAGCTGTCAAATTCACCGTATTGGAAATATCGGAAATATTATAATTCTGATCCCCTTCGGTCTGGTTTGTGCCGTAGCTAGAGATAACACCTAACGCAAGACCTTCTTTCTTAGCTTTCTTGGTCGTAATATTAATAACTGCGGTTGCTGCTGAGTTTCCGTAAAGTGTACTCGCCGCACCTTTTAAGATTTCAATACTTTCAATTTGTGACATATTCAGTAATCTCAAATCATACTCTGCGCTTGTACCCGATGGATCAGATACTTGAATACCATCAATAATGACCAAAACTTGGCGATTATTACCTCCCCTAACAAAAGTAGAAAGGTTCTGACCTGCATAACTTCTGGTTCCGTTAATTTCAATTCCACTTTTTGTGTTGATAATTTCAGCGACCGAACGTCCTTGATTTTGTTCCAATTCTTTTTGAGAAATCGAAATTACGGTTTTACCCGAATTTTCACGCTTTAATTCAAAACGCGAATCACTCACGACCACCTCATCTAGTTGCAACGTTGCCGTAGAATCTTGCTCTTGCTGTGCTCCTACTTTTGCACATAACAATACAGTGACCACAGGCCACATTAAATAATTTTTCATTCGTTTAAATTCATAAACGGGAGTGTAGTATGTCTGTACCCATACGAAAACCTTTATCCCGAAAGTTTAACATTGTCTTTTTGAAGAAGGCAGGTCTCCTGACTTGTTTAATACTATTTTGCCTTCCCATGAAATCTGAACCGGTTCAGATTTCAAAGTGGCTTTGAAGTAAACAGCACCTTCTCAAAAGAAGTAACTAACAAAATCTATTCTCCAATAGATTTGTTTGAAATAAACTTACAGTTGCGGGAACAGTTCCGGATTTTCACCGGATTCCCTTTTAATCTCATTACCTTAAGCAACGAAAACCAAAATTCACGGCGAAAGTAAACATTTAGTTTAATCTTTCTAAGTAAACTTTTATAATACTACATTTGAAAACTAAATGTAAACCCACCATGTTTAAACGATTACTTTTTATAAGTTGTCTTCTTTTGTTATGCGGATGCAAGCAGCAGAAAAAAGATAAAACATCCAATAAAATCAATGATAATAGTACAACTATACGCTACGCCAATGGTTTTACTATTGAATCGCAGGCTAACGGAATTACTATTATTAAAGTTCTGAAACCTTGGGTGAATGCAGAAACCACTTATACGTATGCGTTGGTTCCGAAAGAAATTCAAGCCATAGTAACATTAAACAAAAGTGAATATAACGCAATAATCGCTACCCCTGTAGAGAACATTGTTGTGACCTCAACTACTCATATACCTGCTTTAGAAGAATTAGGCATATTAGACCACCTCATTGGTTTTCCCGATACCAAATACATCTCATCTAAAGCTGCAAGAAAAAGAATCAATTCTGGAAAAATTACAGAATTAGGAGTCAATGAAAGTTTGAATACCGAAGCAATATTAAATTTACGACCAGACCTCATTTTCGGCTTTGCCATTAATGACGGTAACAGCACCTACGAAACCATTCAACGTGCTAACATACCTGTTGTTTATAATGGCGATTGGGTTGAAGAAACCCCTTTAGGGAAAGCGGAGTGGATTAAATTCTTTGCTCCTTTTTTCAATAAAACAAAAGAAGCAGATGCTATTTTTAATAGAATTGAAGAATCTTATTTAGAAGCCAAAGCATTAGCTTCTAAAGCTAAAAACAAACCTACTGTAATTAGTGGATCAATGTTTAAAGATGTATGGTATTTACCTGGCGGAAAAAGTTGGTCAGCGAATTTTCTAGAAGATGCCAATGCAGATTACCTTTGGAGTGCTACGGATGAAAACGGTAGCCTTTCTTTAAGTTGGGAAAGTGTTCTTGACGTTGGTCAACATGCCGAATATTGGATCGGTCCGGCGCAATTCGCTTCTTACCAAGAATTGAAATCATCTAGTCCACATTACGCACAGTTTGATGCTTTCCAAAACAATAAAATATTCAGTACCGCAAATACGTTAGGTGAAACTGGTGGTACCTTATACTATGAACTTGGACCGCAAAGACCAGACCTTGTTTTAAAAGATTTAATTTATATTTTGCATCCAGGGTTATTACCTAACTACGAACCTTACTTTTTTAAACCGCTGCTTTAATTGACGAACCAATCTACATATAGCTTTCATTTTATCGGGCTACTGATTGTATTACTCATATGTTTTGTAATCAATATTTGTTTAGGCTCTGTTACTATTTCATTTATAGATACACTTAAAATATTGTTTGGGTCAGTATCTGAAAATGACTCTAATACATATATCATTTGGCAATACCGATTGCCTAAAGCTATAACAGCTATACTAGTAGGTGGCGGACTCTCACTTAGTGGACTGCTCATGCAAACCCTTTTCAGAAATCCTCTGGCAGGACCCTACGTATTAGGTATAAGCTCCGGAGCTAGTTTAGGTGCTGCGCTATTAATAATGGGAACTTCGTTATTTTCTGGTGCACTCACCTTTTCTGCCTTTAACGACATTACACTTGCTATTGCATCTAGTCTAGGTTCATTTTTTGTACTATCATTAGTTCTAGTAGTTGCGGCGAAAGTAAAAGATACCATGGCACTATTGATTATAGGGCTTATGTTTGGCAGCATTACCGCTGCTATTGTAAGCGTGCTTTCTTATTTCACCAAAGCTGAAAAATTACAGCGGTATATTTTTTGGTCATTTGGTAGCTTGGGCAATTTATCATGGGTACAATTACTAATAGTTGCGCTATGTACGATGATAGGAATTTTTCTAAGCATCATCTCCATTAAACCGTTAAATGCTTTTTTACTCGGCGAGAATTACGCTAAGAGTTTAGGTATTGGTTTACAAAAATCGCGGTACATTATCATAGTAGCCACAGGATTACTTGCCGGATCCATTACTGCTTTTGCGGGTCCTATTGCTTTTGTCGGGTTAGCCGTACCACATATCACTAAACAATTAATTCATACTACTGATCATAAAATTCAAATACCTGCTGTACTTTGTTGTGGGGCAACTTTAATGTTAATATGTGATACCATTGCCCAACTACCAGGCTCTGTAAGTGTTTTACCGATTAACGCTATAACCAGTATATTAGGTGCTCCGGTGGTAATATGGCTATTGGTACGTAAACGAAAAATGATATTTTAATTGTAAAGCCAGAGACATCGATTCGAATAATATAAATAGCGTATTAAATATAGAAGACCTTTCCATTGGCTACGATAAAATGGTTATTGCTTCTGCAATCTCTTTTCAATTAAAGAAGGGTGAACTTGCTGCTATTGTGGGTATCAATGGTATTGGTAAATCGACGCTATTAAAAACTTTAGGTAGGTTTCAACCTATAATTTCTGGATCAATAAAAATTGAAGGAAAAGAGTTATCGACTTATGATTATCTACAAATGGCTTCTAAAATAAGTGTGGTACTTACAGAATCTATCGCTTCTAAAAATCTATCAGTTTATGAGTTATTAGCATTAGGGAGACAACCCTATACAAATTGGTTAGGTAAATTGGCTGATACCGATGTCTCCATAATCAATAAAAGTATTGCCTTATTAGAACTAGAACCTTTCTTAGATAAAAAATGCTTTCAATTAAGCGATGGACAATTACAACGTGTGCTTATCGCAAGAGCTTTAATTCAAGATACCGACATTATACTACTTGATGAGCCAACAACACATTTAGATCTATACCATAAAGTTCAGATTTTAAAACTTTTAAAATCTATTGCCCACGAAACGAACAAAACTATTTTATTTACAAGTCATGAAATTGAACTCGCTATACAATTATGCGATAAAATGTTGATTTTAGATGGAAGAGAGAATGCATTTAATGAGCCTTGTAAATTAATAGAGAACAAAAATTTTGATACTCTCTTCCCTACTGACACCATTTCTTTTGACTCAAATACCGGTTCTTTTAGGATTAAGAAGTAGAAATTTCAACATATTTAAGATTTTAGATATGGTATGTTAATTAAAATAGATCCTCACTTTTACACTTTACTATGCAATCAAGTATCTTTACCCGATTACGTTAGTACACCGATGAACGAAATTTATATTTATTTCTTAGTAGGAATCCTTTGTCTTGCCATAGGATATTTTCTTGGTAACTATATTCAGCTTCTAAAAACAAAATCCCGTCAAAGCACATTAGAAGAACGTGAACAGCAAATGCTAAATAACCTTTCTGTTTTTCAAGATCGGTTGAAAGAAAGTGAAACACACAAACAACAACTACAATCTGAAAAAGAGCAACTTGGTAATCAAATTGTCAGATATCAGGCAGATTTAGAAAACTTGCAGAAAAAAAATGGTGAGCAGAAAGAAGAAGTAGAAAAGCTTCAGGAAAAATTTTCTAAAGAATTTGAGAACCTTGCCAATAAAATTCTTGAAGAAAAAAGCTTAAAATTTACGGAGCGAAATGAGAAGAACATCAAAAACATTCTTACTCCTCTAAATGAGAAAATTTTGCTTTTTGAAAAGAAAGTCGAAGAAAGTCAGAAAGAAAACATCAGTATACATTCTGCCCTAAGAGAACAATTACTAAATCTACAGACCCAAAATATAAAAATTACCCAAGAAGCAGAGAACTTGACCAAAGCATTAAAAGGTGACAGCAAAATGCAAGGTAATTGGGGTGAACTTGTATTGGAGCGTGTTTTAGAAAAATCTGGATTAGAGAAAGACCGAGAATATACCGTTCAACAAAGTTTTACCCGTGTAGATGGCAGTCGAGTATTGCCAGATGTAATTATCAACCTACCTGATGGTAAAAAAATGATAGTTGACTCTAAGGTTTCATTAACCGATTATGAACGCTTTGTAAATGCCGAAGAGGAGTTAAAAGAAAAGTTTTTAAAAGACCATATCAACTCGCTCAGAAGACATGTAGACCAATTATCTGCGAAAAAATATGAAGATTTGTATGAAATGGAGAGTCCAGATTTCGTATTGATGTTCATCCCCATTGAACCCGCATTTGCCATAGCTATCAATCAAGATAGTTCTTTATACAACAAAGCTTTTGAGCAAAATATTATAATTGTTACTCCTTCTACTCTTCTTGCTACTTTGCGTACTATTGATAGCATGTGGAATAATGAGAAGCAACAACGTAATGCCATTGAAATTGCACGTCAAGCGGGTGCACTTTATGATAAATTTGAAGGCTTTGTAAGCGACCTAACAAAAGTGGGTAAAAAAATGGACGAAGCAAAAGGAGAATATCGTGGGGCAATGAATAAATTAGTCGACGGTCGCGGTAATATTATCACGAGCATCGAAAAACTAAAAAAAATGGGTGCGAAAGCAAAAAAATCAATTCCTGAACCACTATTAAACAGAGCTTTTGAAGATGATGATTTTGACGAAGAACCGAAATTAAAACTATAATAAAAAACCATTAATTTAATATTTAAACTAAACACATGAAAAAAATAGTATCATTACTTTTATTAAGCGTAGTCGTTATTGGTTCGCTGTATTACGCCTTTATATACTTTGTTACCTTCAGTGAAGGTGTACGTTCTGGAGAACTCATAAAAATTAGCCACAAAGGTGTCTTAGTTAAAACTTGGGAAGGTGAAATTAGCCAAGGAATTTCAGGCGCTCAAATATTCTCTTTTTCTGTGTTGGATAAGGATAAAGAGGTTATTGATAAACTTCAAGAATACCAAGGTCAATATGTAAAAGTAAGTTACGTTGAAAGATATGCTACGTTCTTTTGGTTAGGCGATTCAAAATATTTTATCACCGAAGTACAAGCCGAACAATCACCACATTTTAGAAATTAGATATTACTTTAAAAAATTACCACAACCATATGGAAAAGTTTAAAAGCGTCAGAGAATCTAGAGTATCTATCACTGAATTAATGCTTCCCTCCCATTCTAATTTTGGAGGAAAAGTACATGGCGGATATATATTAAACTTAATGGATCAAATTGCCTTTGCGTGTGCTTCTAAACATTCGCAACAGTACTGTGTAACCGCTTCTGTTAATCGTGTAAATTTCTTGAATCCTATTGAAGTAGGTGAATTGGTGACCTTAAAAGCAAGTATTAATTACACAGGTCGTACCTCAATGGTGGTTGGTGTTCGTGTGGAGTCTGAAAATATTACATCGGGCACTAAAAAGCACTGTAACTCCTCTTACTTTACCATGGTAGCTAAGGGAACAGATGGTAAAAATGTTCCCGTACCTGGATTAATAATTTCTGATGACCAAGGTATTAGAAGATTTGCACGTAGCAAATACCGCAAATTAGAAGCTCAAGAAAGAGACACTAAATTTGAATCTAAAACCTTTAATTCAGAAGAATATATTAAAGAATTGGAATCTGAAAATATTAAGATTGAGATGAAGTAAGAAGCTTTGCTGCAGCAGCATCTAAAAACCAGACTAAGTCTTTTGTTTTAGGTGCTACGTGACTTGCAGGGTATTCTAAATAGCCTTCTTCTCTATCAATAATAATCTTTACCTTTTCTGCCTTGCTTTCGCCAGTTACCAAAAAAGCAACGGTTTTTGCATTATTGATTATTCTACCTGTTAGCGAAACCCTTCGTTGACCAGATTCTGGGTGAATAGCCACCTCACAATTATCTGGTGAAACCCAAAGATTAATTTCATGTGGAAAAATTGATGCCGTGTGCCCGTCATCTCCCATACCAAGAATCACTAAATCGAATTGAGGTAGACCTAATTCTTTTGGCAATTCTTTATCCAACAACTCTCCATAACGCTGGGCTTCATCTTTAGGATTATTTTCACCTTTTATTCTATGAATGTTTTGCTCAGGTATATCAACTTTAGATATTAAATGATCTACAGTCATTTTATAATTACTCTCAGCATCATCTGGAGCAACACATCTTTCATCGCCCCAATATAAATGAATATTATTCCAATCTACATCATTAGCAAATTCCTCCGCTAGAACATCGAATACAATTTTAGGTGTACTACCACCAGATAAGGCTATATGAAAAGCCTTCTGAGTACCTGATTTTTCAATCAAATACTTAGAAAACTCTTCTGCAACCTTTACTTTATTTTGATAAACTTTTATTTCCATTTTAAATACAAACTTTAAATATCCTATTTCTTAGCAAATAACACAGTATCCTGATTCATCTGCTAAATTCTCACTTGGGTTACGCCATTCTCCAACTCCTTCTATAAGTTCATTGGCATTCTCAGGACCCCAAACTCCGGCTGCATAGCCATACATTTTTACATCCTTTCCTTTTTTCCAA
Organism: Maribacter caenipelagi; assembly: GCF_004364175.1. Lineage (GTDB taxonomy): Bacteria > Bacteroidota > Bacteroidia > Flavobacteriales > Flavobacteriaceae > Maribacter > Maribacter caenipelagi. The sequence continues at coordinate 378,412 of NZ_SNZW01000014.1, forward strand.
TAATCTAAAATAGGATCTACAAATGCCCAAGCTGCCTCAACCTCATCGGCTCTTGCGTATAATGTAGCATCACCTTGCATAGCATCTAAAAGTAAACGCTCGTAAGCTTCCATCACGTGAGTTTCGGTTAAGCTTGAATAGTAGAAATCCATATTTGCGCGTTCCACCTCAAAACCTTGTCCAGGCACTTTTACTCCGAATTTTATCAAAATACCTTCATCTGGCTGAATACGAATAACCAATTTATTATCCTTATTACTTATACCAGATTCTTTAAATATTTGATGATGTGGAGTTTTGAAATGTATTACCACCTCGGTAACTTTTGTAGGCATACGTTTTGCCGTTCTAACATAGAAAGGAACATCTGCCCAACGCCAATTATCTACAAAGAATTTAACAGCCGCAAAGGTTTCGGTAGTTGAATTTTTATCAACTCCCTCCTCTTCTCTATAACCCTTAACTTCTTGTCCGTCAATTTTTGAAGACACATATTGTGCTCTAATTGTATTTTCAAAAAGGGTCTTATCGTCATTCATAATCCTAAGCGACTTTAATGCTTTCAGCTTCTCATTACGAATTTCTTCTGCATCGGCACTCAATGGCGGCTCCATAACAATTAAAGCAACAATTTGTAATAAATGGCTCTGAAACATATCTCTCAATGCGCCAGATTTGTCATAATATCCACCTCTTTTTTCAACACCAACACTTTCAGCATTTGTAATCTCTACATGGTGAATATAATTTCTGTTCCAAAGTGGCTCAAAAATACTATTGGCAAAACGTGTTACCAATAGGTTTTGTACCGTTTCCTTTCCTAAATAATGGTCTATTCTGAATATTTGCCCTTCTTTAAAATAGGTATGTAAACCATCGTTTAATTCTTTGGCAGACTCCAAACTGTATCCGAATGGTTTCTCAACAATAATTCTTCTCCAGCCTGTAGATTCATTATTTAATCCTTGATCCGATAAGTTTTTGGCAATTGGCTCATACAAACTAGGTGGTGTAGATAAATAGAACATATGATTGCCCCCAGTACCATATTTCTGATCCAAATCTGAAATACGCTTTTCTAAACGCTCATATGATGTATCATAATCTGAACCTAAATCTTCGTAAAAAAGCTTATCTGCAAATTTCTGAATATAATCTTCATCAAACTCCTCTCTTTCTTTTTCTAAATAAGTGCTTTCTAGAACTACTTTACTTCTAAATTGTAAATCGCCCAAATCACTCCTACTCACACCAAGAACCACAAAATTATCAGGAAGGTCATTGCCTTTATATAAATTAAAAATTGCGGGTATTAATTTTCTTGCTGTTAAATCTCCAGATGCTCCAAAAATTACGAGCATTTGATTTTCTGTCTTTTTCATTATGGGTTGATATTCTTTATTGTTCAAATATCCTAAAATCTTAGCCATTATTGGTCTTCTTTAAGACGGAATTTGGAATTAAAGTCAATATTTTAAATTATTTTTGATTGATATTATGTTACTAACAATATATAAATAGAGTGTTGTAATATATTTGTGTATTTTAATTAAAAAACAATCAATTTATGTATGATTTTGGCTTAGTAGGTCTTGGAGTAATGGGACAGAATTTTATCTTAAATGTAGCTGATAACGGATTTTCTACTTACGGATATGATTTAGATGATGAAAAGGTAGAGACTTTAAAGACTTTAGGTGGAGATTTAGATAAAGTAAGTGCCTCTAGCAATATAAAAACCTTTGTTAAAAACTTAAAGCAACCACGTAAAATAATGTTATTGGTGCCTGCCGGTAAAATTGTAGACGGTGTTATAGAGTCTCTTTTGCCACATATTGACAAAGGTGATATCATTATTGACGGAGGAAACTCTTTTTTTACCGATACCGACAGAAGAGAAGCTTATTTACAACAGAAAGGCTTTAACTTTTTTGGAGCAGGAGTTTCTGGCGGTGCAAAAGGTGCCCGTAAAGGTCCGAGTATTATGCCAGGTGGTTCAAAATCTGCTTACGAACATATTAAACCAATTTTTGAAGCAGTATCTGCAAAATATAATGGGGAACCTTGTGTTGCTTATTTAGGACCTAAATCTGCAGGTAACTACGTAAAAATGGTGCACAATGGTATTGAATACGGATTGATGCAGCTGACTTCTGAAATTTACGATGTTCTAAAAAAAGGTGGTGACTTTGATAATGATGAATTACATAGCACTTTCGCAAAATGGAATGCCGGTAGATTGCAATCGTTCTTAGTAGAAATTACCTCTGAAATATTCGAGCAAGAAGATGACTTAGTTAAAGGACGCTTAGTGGATCAAATTTTAGATAAGGCAAAACAAAAAGGAACCGGTAAATGGACAAGCCAAAACGCAATGGATCTAGGTATACCTGTACCGTCAATTGATGTTGCTGTTAGCATGCGTGAAATTTCTGCTTTAAAAGATGAAAGAATAAAAGCCGATGCCTTATATGACAGACCTTCGGTAGCACATATGGATAAAGAGAAGTTAGAAACGCTTACTGAAAAAGCTTTATACTTTTCATTTATCATTACTTATTCGCAAGGGTTACACCAATTAGCAGATGCTTCTAAAGAATATGGTTATGATTTAAATATCTCTGAAATTGCTAAAATATGGCGAGCTGGCTGTATAATCCGTGCCGGTTTGTTAGCTGATATTGCTGAAGCTTTTAAAGCTGAACCTAATTTGCCTAACCTTTTACTTTCGCCAAATTTTGTTAGTAAAGTAAAAGAAACGGTTGGTGCTGCGAGAGAATTGGTTGCTTTTGGTGCACAAAACGGAATTCCGCTACCCGGGCTATCAAATTCACTTACGTATTTTGATGCGTATACTTCTAGCAAATTACCTCTAAACCTAATTCAGGCGCAACGCGACTATTTTGGTTCTCACACTTATGAACGTTTAGACCGTGAAGGTATTTTCCATACAGAATGGGAAGATTAAAAATCAACATTTGAAAAAATATAAAACTGTTTTAAATAGTATTTGCCTTTCACTGATGGTGGCAACGACAATTATTTCGTGTAAAGAAGTTTCTAAAGAAGAAGTTCCGGTTGAAGTTCTTGACAATCATACTCTTGATAGAAAGGCAAATGCTATTTTAATAGATTCTCTTGTTAGGCAGGTTTATGTTCCTATTTATTCTGACATTTATAATCAAACAAGAGATACTAGAACTTTACTTACCGCTACCTTAAGCATTAGAAATACTAGCTTGAAGGATAGCTTATTCGTAAGTAAGATCGATTACTATAATACAGAAGGCGATTTGGTTAGAAGTTATATCGACTCCCCTATTTATCTCACCCCAATGGAGTCTATTGATTACGTTATTGAACAACAAGATACTTCTGGTGGTAGTGGCGCTAATTTTTTGATTGATTGGTACTCGAAGAAACAACTGAACCCGTTGTTTCAAGCAGTGATGGTTGGCGGACTAGGAGCACAAGCGTTTTCTTTTACTACGGAAGGAATCGAAATTACCGAAGAGTAAAGAGTAATTACATTCTTCATTACTGTCAATAAAATATGCTTAAGTCTTTATATCATACTTGAATTATGTATTCTATATACGTTATCGAATTATCTAAAAAAGTGTTTTCTGAGAATAGAAAGTTCAGAGAAGCGAATCCGCAATTTAATGGTGTGTTAGAATGTCTTTATGTTGGTATGACCAGCAAAACACCTAAAGAACGTTTTGACCAACATAAAAACGGAACCTTAAGCAAAAAAGGACATAATATATCTTCAAAAATTGTAAAGAAATACGGTTTGTATCTACGCGGCAGTCTTTTTAATCATATTGATAAAATAAAGTCAAAAACCGAAGCTTTAAAAATGGAAGAGCAATTGGCACTTGAACTTAGACGAAAAAAATATGCTGTTTGGTTTAACTAAAGTTCTTATTTAGGCAATGGCGTTACAGCATCTAAAAGTTCATCTTCCATACCGTAATATTTCAAGGCAAAGCCGAATGCTACAACAGAGAGAATTATGCCAATAAGAAACACGGTGTAAGTCCATCTTAAAAGTCTATATTTTTCTTGTAAAACCTTTCCTAAATAATACAGATCCATACTTAATGAATCGTAAATAGATTCTTTGCTCTTTATGATATCTCTTAATTTAGATTTAAAGTCATCCAATTCCATAGTATGAAAATTTCCGAAGAACAAAAAATTGGTATCCTTCTTCTTAATATCTTCATCTACTACATCGGTATTGCTCACTTTTGGTCGTGTAGCCAAAACGGACATAATCATCGAAGCAATACTAAAGAGAACAAATATTACGGTCGGGTATATTAAATAAGAATTTGACGGGGAATCTAACTTAGGTATCAAATTAGCAATAAGAAGCGAAATAATAATAGCATTTACAGAAAGTAGAATATTCGCTTTAGTATCTGCAATATCACTCAGTTTAATATGGTTTCTAAGTTCTATACGATATAAGGACTGAATTGCGCGCTGCGGACTTTCATCTTTCAACTTCGCTTTTAAAACTTCTTTCTTTTCGGTTTTTTCAGCCTTTTGTAATTTAGAAATTAAATCAAGAATATTTTCTTCTTTTTGCTCTTGCCAGTTTTCTTTCGCAAAGTCTGTATAATATTTGTGCTGTAGGCGAAGTTTCTCTAGATAGCTTAATCGCCAAGTATCTAAATCGGGTATAGATGCCTTAAAATTTTCCAACTCCATTCTCAATAATTGAAGCATCTCTTCAAAATCTTTAGATGCATAAAACCAGGTGCTTACATCTTTTAAGATTTTTTCCGAATCATTTTTAGGTTCATCATTTTGCCAGGCACTTTTAATGAGTTCAACGATTGCCTCTATTTCATTTGAAGAACAGCTATTGTCTTTTAAAAATTGGGAGACCAATCGTACACTTTCATTCAAATGGTTATCATAATCTACCGCAAAACCAGCATGAATAAACCAAACACCTATCAATACCTTATCTACATCAACATCTAAATTACTTGAAGCTTCTAATATTTTTTTCGACTTATCAATTGTCTTATTAGAAAAGCTCTGGCTATGAAAAAGAAAATTCTTGTTCATTTGATCTGCCATTAAATTTTTAATATATTTTTCAGCTTTTGCTGTTATAGACTTATTCATAATTTCAAGTTTGATTCTTAATATTCATTACGGCACTTTTCAATTCTCCCTTAATTTCTAATTCAAATTATTTATTTACACAATTAAAACATGACATCTGCCCTTTAGTCATTTCAATATCTTCAGACCCTTTTAGCGTTTCGGTCAATTCTTCACTATTGGTCAACTCTTGATGAAATTGAAGTGCATATTCCTTAAGGTCATCTCGTCTATTTTTAATTTTTGCAATTAGCTCCTTTCCATCCAACTCAAAAATTTCATCAGTCCATACGTCAAAAGATGACTCAATAGCTTTATCTGTTAGTAACAATTGTAATTGTTTAGCTTCTTGCTCAAAAACAGACCGAGGAATATCTCTCATAAAATAAACATCGAACGGAGATATTAAACCTGGTAAAAATTCAATTTCAGATTCAAAACTTTGCACTTCTGGAAGAAAAGTATTGTTAGATATCAAAGTCGGCAACACACCTTCTAGATTGAAAAATGCGTTATCTCTATCGCACGGTAAAGGAACTGCATTAATTGAATCCCCAATATTTTCAATAGCCCAGCCCCATTGTTTTGCATGCCGATCCCAATCACCTATTAACAAATCAAATAGACGCGCTCTAACCAATATATTTACATTTATGCCAACTTTGCTTGTGTTTTTAATTTTGAGCTTTTGTAGGTCATCTGTATCAATCAACGAATCAACATTCTTAAGGCCTAACCAATCAGCGTTTCCTTCTGTTTCATATTCTAAAAGAAATAGCCGATTCCCATATTTAACGTTATAATCTGAAAGTTTCCCTTGTTTTGGTAAGAATACCAACTTAGGAATGGTATTAAGAATTTTTACTTTTTTTGAAAGTTCAGAAACTACTAATGCCGCATAAGGATGTTGAGCAGAAATACCATCGACTACTATATTTTCTATCCCTAAAGTATGGGCAATTTTCGGTACTAATGGCGAAGGGTCTTTAGAAACACTGCGCAGCGTCATCAAAGTACCGTCATCTTTCTTTAATTTTAAGGAATGCGTTTGTTGACCACCACCTTCTTCTAAAATATTTACATTACCATTTAAATCGTTTAAATATAATATAGGCACTTTTACAGGTGTAGACCAAGCTTTTCTATACTGCTCGCCCTGCATTACATTTTTAATACTATTGGCTTCATATAAAGTGCTTGCGGCCACTATAACGGAGTCATACTTTTTAAAATCTATCTCATTGACATCAGAGAGCCCTATAATCTCACAAGTATCAAATGTTTTGTCGGTACTAGACAATGACCAGTATGTAAATGATGCAAATAGCGCCACTAAAAAAACCATAATGAGTACAACTTTTTTCAACCTTAATAATTTTGCATTAACAAAACAAGATTAGCAATAAAGAGTAAAATTGAAGTACCGGATAAAATAATTTTTTAACCTTAAAAAGGGATTATTCCGATTATGAGACAACTACATTTATTTACATCATCAAATGTTAAAATTGTGATGATATCTCATTATAAATTGATTAAATTTAAGGGTCAAGCAATTATTTCAATTTAAAGTATGTTTTTATGAACGGATTAATAATGGATTACCCGCTTACCACAAATACAATCTTAAATTATGCGAATAGCGCTTTTCCTGATAAAAAATTAATTTCATACTTACCCGACGGAAGCAGGCATGAATATACCTACGGGAAATTGTATAAGCGTTGTTGCCAGCTTGCTAATGCCCTAAAAAATAAATTAGGAATAACTAAAGGCGATATGGTCGGTACATTTGCTTGGAACCATTATCAACATGTGGAATTATATTACGGAATACCAGGTATAGGGGCTGTTTGCCATACTATCAATATTAGATTATCATCTCAACAAACGGAGTTCATTATTAACCATTCTGAAGATAAAGTCATTTTTGTTGATGCTACTTTGGTTCCCCTATTAGAAAAAATTGCTCCTAAACTAGAGACTGTAGAAAAGTATATAATCATCAATGCCCCAAAAGGCTTTACCAGTACCCTACTTAACACTATACATTACGAAGATTTAATTGGAGAACAATTAGAAACTATAGACTGGCCGACCATAAATGAAAATGACGCAAGCGGCATGTGCTACACAAGTGGTACAACCGGTATGCCTAAAGGAGTTTTATACAGCCATAGATCAACGTACTTACACGCTATGACCATTCTCTCTCCTAATGCGGGTAACTATAGTAATAACGATATCGTTTTATTAGTTGTACCTCAATTTCATGTTATGGCTTGGGGCTTTCCATATATGTGCCTATTGACCGGCTCAGATATGGTAATGCCTTCGTTGCATCTGCGCCCAGATGCCATTATTAGAATTCTTGAAAGTGAAAAAATAAACAAAGCTAACGGAGTACCGTCTATTTGGAGAGGTGTGTATGAAGAAATGAAAAAGAATCCGCCGAAAACAAAACTTGCTTTAGAAGAGTATTTAGTAGGTGGCTCTGCATTGTCTGGTAGTCTTATAGAAAATTTTGAAAAGGATTTCGGTATTAAGGGAGTTCAAGCATGGGGTATGACTGAAACTTCTCCACTTGGCACAGCCAGTAGACTTCAAAAAAAGCACGAAAGCCTTAGCTATAAGGAGCAAATTAAAGTACGTGCAAAACAAGGAATTGAATTTCCAGGAATAGAAATGCGAATTATTGGCGATGACGGAAAAGTAGCCCCGCGCGATGGAAAAACAATGGGGGAACTACAGGTCAAAGGAGCTTGGGTCATTAAGTCTTATTTTAAGACTAATAGCCGCGATAACTTTACAAAAGATGGTTGGTTTAGAACAGGCGATGTAAGCACAATCGATGCAAATGGCTATATGGAAATTACCGATCGCACCAAAGACTTAATAAAAAGTGGTGGCGAGTGGATATCTAGTGTTGCACTCGAATTAGCACTGATGTCGCATGTTAATATTAGAGAAGCTGCCGTTATTGCAATACCTGATGAAAAATGGTCAGAAAGACCTTTAGCTACATTAGTTTTAGCAGATAAGGATAAAAATATATCAAGCGAGGAATTGAAAGAATTTTTAGCCAAAGACTTTGCCAGTTACCAAATTCCCGATAATTACGTTGTTATCGATGAAGTACCAAAAACAAGTGTCGGTAAATTTGACAAGAAAGAAATTAGAAGACTATATGCAGAAGGGAAACTTTAAATAAATCAAAGTTCCCCTTCTACTATATTATAAGTCTAACAATAAGACTACTTACTTAAGTACATTTTACGTCTTGCGTAAAGGTTGTAAAATTCATCGTCTTTTAGACTATCAATGAATAAAATGCTTTCACCTGTACTCTTCATCTCAGGACCCAAATTCTTATTTACATTCGGGAATTTGTTGAAAGAGAATACCGGTTGCTTAATTGCAAAGCCTTCTAATTGCGGATTAAATTTGAAATCTTTAACCTTCTTCTCACCTAACATGACTTTAGTAGCATAATTTACATAAGGTTCCTTATATGCTTTTGCAATAAAAGGTACCGTACGCGATGCTCTAGGGTTAGCTTCAATGATATAAACTACCTCGTCCTTTATAGCAAATTGAATATTTATGAGACCAACTGTATTTAAAGCTAGCGCAATTTTCTTTGTGTGATCTTTAATTTGCTGCATTACCAATTCACCAAGATTAAATGGTGGTAGTGTAGCATTTGAATCTCCTGAATGAATACCACAAGGTTCTATATGCTCCATTATACCGATGATATATACATCTTCACCATCGCAAATAGCATCTGCTTCTGCTTCTATAGCTCCATCTAAATAATGATCTAATAGTAATTTGTTATTCGGTATTTTTCTAAGAAGATCAACAACATGCTCTTCTAGTTCTTCTTTATTAATAACAATTTTCATTCCCTGACCACCTAAAACGTATGAAGGTCTCACTAATAAGGGAAAATCTAATTCATCTGACAGTGCCAATGCCTCATCTGCAGTTTCTGCTACTCCGAATTGCGGGAAAGGAATATCATTCCTTTGTAATAACTCAGAAAAACTACCTCTGTCCTCTGCTAAATCTAAGGATTCAAAACTCGTTCCAATTATTTTTATACCATATTTAGATAATTTCTCAGCTAGTTTAAGAGCTGTTTGACCACCTAATTGAACAATTACTCCCTCAGGTTTTTCATGACGAATTATATCATATATATGTTCCCAAAAAACTGGTTCAAAGTAAAGTTTATCTGCCGTATCAAAATCTGTCGATACCGTCTCAGGATTACAGTTAATCATAATAGTTTCATAACCACATTCAGCTGCAGCTAAAACTCCATGAACACAACAATAATCAAATTCAATACCTTGACCTATTCTGTTAGGTCCTGAACCAAGAACTACAATTTTCTTCTTATAGGTTACAACACTATCGTTTTCTACATAACGCGTACCATCAGGTTTCTCTATCTCAGCTTCAAAAGTTGAATAATAATATGGTGTCATCGCCTTAAACTCTGCGGCACAAGTATCAACAAGTTTATAAACTCTATTAATATTCAGCTCTGTTCGCTTATTATACACTTCACTTTCATAACAATCTAACATATGTGCTATTTGTCTGTCTGCAAAACCTTTTTGCTTGGCTTCTAACAACAGGTCTTTTGATAGCGTAGCAATCGTATACTTTGTTATTTCTTTTTCTAAAAAATACAACTCCTCATACTGCTTCAAGAACCACATATCGATTTTTGTAATCTCGTGTATGCGACTTAGCGGAATACCCATTTGAATTGCATCATAAATTACAAATACACGATCCCAACTCGGTATGGTAAGCTTGCTTATTATTTGATCATAATTCTTATAACCTTTTCCATCGGCACCCAAACCATTACGTTTAATTTCTAAAGATTGGGTCGCTTTATGCAATGCTTCTTGAAACGATCGCCCGATACCCATTACTTCTCCTACAGATTTCATCTGCAGACCTAAGGTACGGTCAGAACCTTCAAACTTATCGAAGTTCCAACGCGGTATTTTTACGATGACATAATCTAATGTCGGCTCAAATAATGCCGATGTAGATTTCGTAATTTGATTATCTAATTCATCTAACGTATAGCCTATTGCCAATTTGGTTGCTACTTTTGCTATTGGATAACCAGTTGCTTTTGAAGCCAGCGCCGATGATCTAGATACTCTCGGGTTTATTTCAATTGCTATGATATCTTCCTTCTCATCAGGACTAACAGCAAACTGTACATTACAGCCACCTTCAAAATCACCTATGCTACGCATCATATGTATCGCCATATCACGCATTTTCTGATATGTTCTATCTGAAAGGGTCATTGCAGGCGCTACAGTTATAGAATCTCCGGTATGGATACCCATGGGATCCATATTCTCTATAGCACATATAATAACAACGTTATCATTTTTATCTCTTAGAAGCTCAAGTTCATATTCTTTCCAACCCATTAGGGCTTTATCAATCATTACCTCATGAATTGGAGAAATCTCCAAACCATAACTTAATTGCTCGTCAAAATCTTCTGGCTTATAAACTATCGATGCTCCCGCACCACCAAGTGTATACGAGGCTCGTATTACTAATGGAAAACCAAACTCTTGAGCGATTTCTTTACCTTTTAAGAAAGACGTTGCTGTAGCCTGTGGTGCCATACCAACACCAATCTTCAACATTAGCTCTCTAAACTGCTCTCTATCTTCGGTAATATTAATGGCATCGATATCAACACCTATTAATTCTACGCCGAAATCTTCCCAAATTCCTTTTTTATCTGCTTCTATACAAAGATTCAAAGCTGTCTGCCCCCCCATAGTTGGCAAAACCGCATCTATCTGAGGGTGTTCTTTCAAAATCTCTATTATAGATTTTGTAGTTAACGGTTTCAAATAAACATGATCCGCCATGGTTGGATCCGTCATTATAGTTGCAGGGTTACTATTTATCAAAATAGTTTCAATACCATCTTCACGTAACGAACGTAAAGATTGACTACCTGCGTAATCAAATTCACATGCTTGACCGATAACAATAGGACCTGATCCTATTAATAAAATTGAGTTTAAATCTTTTCTTTTTGGCATTTTTGAGTTTAGTATTTTGGGAATTGGACAAAAAAAAGGTGCTACTTTCGGAAAAGTAACACCTATATATTATAAAAACTATACAATCATTATTTCTTATGTCTAGTTTCAGAGGAAACAGTCAATTTTTTTCTTCCTTTTGCTCTTCTTCTTGCAAGAACTTTTCTACCGTTTACGGAAGCCATACGCTCGCGAAAACCATGTTTGTTCTTTCTCTTTCTTTTTGACGGCTGATATGTTCTTTTTTGTCCGGGCATCTCTTAAACCTTTTCTATTTAATTTGAATTATTCAGAATTCTCTGTGAAACTGGGCGCAAATATACAAAGAGTTTTTTCTTTAACAAGTGATATGAAAAAAAATATTTTTATAAATCCGTACGTCACAAAACGAAGCTTTTGATTAATTTTGCCCGAATCGAAATTTAACGCCGAAATCGCTTTATTTTAATAGGGTTACAATTCATTTCAAAATATCGACCAAACAATCACCGAGATATAAAAACTTAAAATATGTTCAATAAAAATTTAAAATTAATCATTGCAGGACTTATAATTGCTTTTTCCGTATACCAATTTATAGAAGGCAATATCGGAAATGGCATATTTTTAATTCTACTATCCTTAATATTTATCTTTCTTTATTTTAGAAATGAAATTATTCTTTTGGCGTTTTTAAGAATGCGTAAGCAAGATTTAACCGGAACAAAGAATTGGCTGGATAAAATTAAAAATCCTGAAGGGGCACTAACGGTTAAGCAACAAGGTTACTATAATTACCTACACGGTATTATATTCTCTCAAACGAATTTAACCCAAGCTGAGAAATACTTTAAAAAAGCACTAAAGCTTGGCTTAACTATGGATTATGATGTTGCTATGGCTAAATTGAGCCTAGCAGGTATTTCTATGCAAAAACGTCGTAAAAGAGAAGCTACAATGCTACTTAACGAAGCCAAGAAATTAGATAAAAACAATATGTTGACGGATCAAATTAAAATGATGCAACAACAATTGAAGAAAATCTAATCTTATTTAGCCTCTCTATAGTATCCTTTATTTGGAATTTCCACTGTATACTTCTTACGAGAATTATTATTTAAATGTGCCTCTCTCAGCCAAGGATTGTGGCGCTTTAATATTTTATAGTTGATTTCGTATTCTTGCGCAAAATTAGCAAAATCACTTACTGGCTCATCTATTTCCACAGTAAATGTCGGTACCGCTTCGTACATATCTTCTTTCTCGATATGAAAACCATACTTTTCTGGATTGGAAAGGATTTCTTTGATTGCCATAATTCTGAATACATACCTACCTGTTTCACTACCAAGTAATAGATCCCAGTAATTATCTACTTGTTGAATGCCCATGTATTTATTGATAGCACCTGGACCTGCATTATAAGCAGCTGCAGTTAATGCCCAACTACCATATTTGTCTTTCCATCTGTTCAAGTACTTACAAGCAACCTCTGTAGACTTTTCTAAGTGGTAACGTTCATCGACATTTGAATTCACCTCTAAACCATACTCCCTACCTGTTTCTCTCATTATCTGCCAAAAACCAGTTGCACCTGCTGGCGAAACCACATTTGTCAATCCGCTTTCAGCTACAGCTAAATATTTAAAATCATCAGGAATTCCATTTTTAGCTAAAATTGGCTCAATTATAGGAAAATACTTATTTGCTCTTTTAATAAGTAATACGGCATTTGACTGCCAATAGGTATTCACTAAAAATTCGCGATCTATACGCTCCATGATTTCAGGATCTGCCTGAGGAACAATTTCTCCTGCAAAATTCAAATCGGCAGGTATGTCAATTGATGAAATCCTATAAGACTTAGATACGTTTGTTTGAACACTATCATTTGCAACCACCCTATCGTTGCTAACAATACCATCAGTGTTTCCAACAGCAAATATCAATGTACCCGCAACGAATACAACACCTAACAACATCAATATATTCTTAATAGTTTTCATGAATTTTATATTTTAAATTATTTCTACCAATACTTTAGTCTACCAAAGGTATATATAGAACTATCTTATTCCAAAATAATTGTTGGCAAGTTCTCGTTAAACCACTTTGCCCTATGTATTATCATAGTATGGGTTCCATTCGGCACATGTAAACAATTGCTAATATTTGTTATTGGAAATACAGTATCCTTTTCACCCTGTATATGCACCAATTTCTCGTATGGTTCCTCTTGTTTCCAATTTACCAGCTCGTTTATACACCAATCTATATAGCTTTTATCTCTAACTGATAAATATTTTTCATACAACGAAAGACGTCTCGTTACACTTTCACCAAATGCATATTTAGCCAATAATTCTACATTGTTGACCAAACCTGTAGGAAGCAGTTTATGAACACTTGTATACCTAGCAAACATCATACGCTTTGGCAGCTCATATCTAGTTTTTACACTTGACACAATTATTACTTTTCTTACCCCAAGATATTTAGACATTTCTTGAACTAGTAGTCCGCCTAACGAAACCCCCAACAACACCACATTTTCGTGTTGTATTTTACTACACATGTTTTTTGCATAATCATCAAATGAAATACCTTTTACAGGAATACTCCATTCTAAAAAATGAAGTTCAAAGCTTTCTTTAGGTAGTTTTATATACTCGAAAATAGCAGGACTTGCCGCCATACCCGGCATACAATACACATGAATTACATTATCTGTCATAGGCACGAAGCGTAGTAAAAACTAGGAAATTAAGTATTTTTTAACTACTTTTGTAAGAGAATACGAAAAACATATACAATTTGATATGTTATATTTTATGCAGTATTCCCTAATGATAAATTACGATATGAGAACATCGTAATTTTTTTGTCTAACAACAACACTAAAATTTTCTATATGAACGATGTTATCATTAATGACAATTCTTTTCTGCGACAATTTGAAACTACTGTAGATGGTCATCTTGCCAGAATTGAATATTCTTCTCAAGAACGAAAGGTATTCCTTACCAAATTAGTTGTTCCAGAAGAAATTACAAATGAAGATTTTAGAGAAAACTTCATCAAAGCCGTTCTAAGTATTATTCAAGAAAGAAACCTTAGAGTTGTACCTACAAGTCCTCATATAGCAGGATTTCTGCGAAAGAATAGAAGACAGTATAAAGAAATGCTACCTATCGGCATTCGTATCTAATAAATTAAAAAGCCTTTCAATTGAAAGGCTTTTTTTATGCTTCTACTTTTTCGCTTACAAAATCAAACCTAACCAAACCATCCTTGTCAATTTCAGTCAGATTAACCTGATGTAATGTATTTACCAATTCAGGATTCCAAGGAGATTTTACTTTCACGTAATTTTCAGTAAATCCGTGAATATATCCTTCTTTATTCTCACCTTCGAACAACACAGTTAAATCATTTCCTAACTGACTCTCATAAAACGCTCTTCTCTTCTTTACAGACAATCCACGTAACATTTTACTCCTTTTACCTCTTACTTTATTAGGCACCACACCATCCATTGTAGCAGCTGGCGTATTATCTCTCTCTGAATATGTAAAAACATGTAAATAAGAAATATCTAAATCATTCAAAAAGTGATACGTCTCTAAAAAGTGTTCTTCGGTCTCACCAGGAAAACCTACAATAACATCAACCCCAATACAGCAGTTTGGCATTACCTCTCTAATCTTCGCTACCCGTTCCCTGTAGAGATTCGTCATATAACGACGCTTCATTAATTTCAGAAGATCATCACTACCACTTTGCAAGGGTATATGAAAATGAGGTACAAAAGTTTTGCTTTGAGAAACAAACTCTATTGTTTCATTCTTTAAAAGATTTGGCTCAATAGATGAAATTCTCAACCGATGTATTCCATCGACATCGTCTAAAGCCGTAACAAGGTCTAAAAAAGTATGCTCATGCTTTTTATTACCGAACTCCCCTTTACCGTAATCTCCAATATTTACTCCCGTTAGAACAATTTCCTTAATACCTTGCTCAGATATATCTGCCGCGTTCATTAAAACATTTTCTAAGGTATCGCTTCGAGAAATACCTCGTGCCAAAGGAATTGTGCAGTAGGTACATTTATAATCACAGCCATCTTGGACCTTTAAAAAAGCTCTTGTTCTATCGCCAATTGCATAACTGCCTACATAAAAATCAGCATCTGCTATTTCACAAGAATGAACTTTTCCGTGATCATTTTTGGTTAAATCATTTATATAATCGGTAATCTTGAATTTTTCGGTAGCTCCTAAAACCAAATCAACTCCATCAACATCCGCAAGTTCTTCTGGCTTTAACTGAGCATAACAACCTACAGCCGCAACAAAAGCATCGGGATTTATCTTCTGCGCTTTTTTAACTATAGTCTTAAATTTTTTATCGGCATTATCGGTTACAGAGCATGTATTTATAACATACATATCTGCTTTTTCGGAAAAATCTACCCTATCGAATCCCTCGTCTGCAAAGCTTCGGGCTATGGTAGATGTTTCTGAAAAGTTCAACTTACATCCTAAAGTGTAAAAAGCCACTTTCTTCTTCATCTAATAATCTCTTTGAGCGTGTAAAAATACTTAAACTTCAATTAGCTGTTGTAAGCTAAGTAGTTGAATTTCAATTCTAAATACTTAATACTTTCTCCATTTTTTTGTTATTTCAAAAACATGGGTTAGAATATTGGCTTCAACTTCATCAAACTCCACCCCTCTTCTAGCCATCATTACTTTAGCAGCATCAAATGCTTTTGCAGGTTGATATGCCGTAAACCCAGATGCTCCACCCCAACTAAAACTTGGTACAAAATTTCTTGGAAACCCAGGAACATAGATATTGGAATTCACCCCTATTACTGTACCTGTATTAAACATTGTATTAATAGCGGTTTTACTATGATCACCCATCATTAAACCGCAAAACTGCAATCCGGTTTGTTCGAAACTCTCGGTAGCATAATTCCACAGACGGACTTTCGCATAATTATTTTTTAGGTTCGAGTTATTGGAATCCGCACCTATATTACACCATTCCCCCAACACGGCATTACCCAAATATCCTTCATGGCCTTTGCTTGAATATCCAAAAATAACCGAGTTACTTACTTCTCCACATACCTTGCTATACGGACCAATAGTATTCGCTCCATAAAGCTTACCTCCCATTTTTATGATAGCATTATTACAAAGTGCCAAACCACCACGTATTAAACTACCTTCCCAAATTTCAGAATTCTTTCCCAAGTAAATAGGTCCGTCAGTAGCATTTAGAATACTAAACTCAACCTTTGCTCCTTCTTCAAGAAATATACGCTCTGGGTGAATTAATTGATTGGTACTCGATATCGGTTGACTTTTTCGACCTTTTGTAATAAAATCAAAATCGAACTGTAAGATATCTGCATTTTTATCAAAAATATCCCAAGTATTGTTGATCTGAACAATATCATCCTTAAATTCAACCGTACTGAAATTACTTAATTCATCTGCACTTTTAGAAACTTCAGCTAAATAAGCTATAATCAATTCGCCCGACATTAACACCTCACCAGATTGCAAAGCCTTCACCGCTTTTAACAACTCGTTAGAAGGTAATATCGATGCATCTATAAAAACATTAGAATCTTCTAAATTTACAGGGTATTTTACACTTAAATACTCTTCGGTCAAAGATGTAACCGAAACCTTTAAAAATGCCTCCCAACGCTCTTTCAAGGTCATAATACCTACTCGAATTTCTGAAACGGGACGAGTAAATGTGAAGGGTAAAAGATGATGCCTTCGAGGACCATCAAAAAGTATAAAGTTCATACAAGATGATTTTTTTCAAAATTAACAAATATCCGTAGAGCATCTATAAATAATAGACAACTTCCTTTATTTAAAAGTTAAATGCAAAAGAAACGCCTTCGAAAATTTCGAAGGCGTTATATTTATTAAAGAAATAAAAATACTATTCCTCTTCTTTTTTCTCCTCTTTAGAAAATTTCTTGTATTTGTTCTTGAACTTGTCGATACGACCTGCTGTATCCAAGAATTTAGCTTTACCAGTGTAAAACGGGTGAGAAGTTCTTGAAATTTCCAATTTTACCAATGGATACTCAACACCATCTACATCTAAAGTCTCTTTAGTGTCAGCTGTTGATTTAGTCAAAAATACTTCTTCATTAGACATGTCCTTAAAGGCCACTATCCTATAATTTTCTGGGTGTATATCTTTTTTCATTTTAAAAACTTTAACGCACCCATTCCGACGGGCACTCATTTTAAGGCTGCAAAAATAGTGAAATTCTACAAACAGACAATTACAAAACCAAAAAAATATTAAATTTAATTTTTTCACTTTTGTAACAAAAGATATATTTATCATACTAATATACCAAACAACCTATAATCACTATAATCATGGAAGAAAATCAACCTAAAACTGGAAAATTTGCATTGAACTACGGGCTGCTAACCGGTCTTATCGGTGTTATATTTGGCATTATGCTCTTTGTAATGGAAATGCATTACGAACAAGGAGCCTCAATACAAATAACACAAACCTTAATTTTAGCTGCGGGTATAA
This sequence comes from Maribacter caenipelagi, assembly GCF_004364175.1. Taxonomy (GTDB): domain Bacteria; phylum Bacteroidota; class Bacteroidia; order Flavobacteriales; family Flavobacteriaceae; genus Maribacter; species Maribacter caenipelagi. The sequence goes on from NZ_SNZW01000014.1 coordinate 396,216, forward strand.
TTCTAGCAATAGTTCAATTTAAAAAAGCTGGCGGCGGATTTTTAAGTCTTTCCAATGCTTTAAAAGTTGGAGCTGGAGTAGCACTTATAGCTGCAATTGTTGGATTATTATATTTCTTTATATTATCTAACGTTATTGAGCCTGGTTATATGGACAAAGTATTTGAAATTGGAAAAATCAAAGCAATGGCAGACAATCCAAGCCTTACGGAAGAACAAATTGATCAGGGTATAGAAATGCAAAAAAGCTTTGCATGGATATCCTACCCCGTTTTAATAATAATAAATGTGCTAATCGGACTAATAATAGGTCTGATCACCGGATTAATCTTGAAAAAAGAAGAAGCTGCTTATTAATGCTAAGTAATTGTAGTATTTTTGGGGACAATACCAGAAGTCGCGCATGCAATTATCAATAGTAATTCCTTTACTTAACGAAGAAGAATCACTTAAAGAACTTCATGATTGGGTTGTATCTGTGATGCAAGCCAATCATTTTTCTTATGAAATACTATTTGTTGATGATGGCAGTACTGACGCCTCATGGAAAATTATCACAGAACTATCCGAGAAAAACCCTGCTGTTAAGGGAATTCATTTTTTACGCAATTTCGGTAAATCACAAGCACTACATGCCGGTTTCAAAGCAGTAAGCGGTGATGTTATCATTACGATGGATGCTGATTTACAAGATAACCCAGAAGAAATTCCTGAGTTATACAATATGATTACCAACGAAGATTACGAACTGGTATCTGGCTGGAAAAAGAAACGCTACGATTCTATCGTCTTCAAAAACACTCCATCAAAATTATTTAATTGGGCAGCCAGAAGAACATCTGGTGTTAGATTGCATGATTTTAATTGTGGACTAAAAGCCTACGCGAAAGATGTTGTAAAAAACATTGAGGTATCTGGTGAAATGCATAGATATATACCTGTACTTGCGAAAAATGCTGGTTTTTCTAAAATTGGCGAAAAAGTAGTTCAACACCAAGCTCGTAAATACGGTAAAACAAAATTCGGAATGGAACGTTTCATTAATGGATTTCTAGATTTACTAACCATTTGGTTCGTATCTAGATTTGGTAAACGACCTATGCACCTTTTTGGAGCGTTGGGCGTTTTAATGTTTTTAATCGGATTCGGATTTGCTATCTATTTAGGTATAGATAAATTATTCATAAACAAGTTTGGAAGATTAATTACAGACCGTCCACAATTTTACATTTCACTGATAGCCATGGTTATAGGAACTCAGTTGTTCCTTGCCGGATTCATCGGCGAAATATTAATACGTTCTAAGAAAGAAGAAAAAAGATATATTGTCTCTGAAGAAATAAACACCGTACTTTTAGAATAGTAAAATTCTTACTAACTTAATTGCACATAAAACTAAAACCAAATGGATAACATCCTTGAAACTGCTAAAACCTGGCTTACCGATTTTTTCGACCCAGCTGTTAAAAAAGAAATTGAACATCTTATCGCCAACGACAAAGAAGAACTGAACGATCGTTTCTATAAAAATATGGAGTTCGGTACAGGTGGTATGAGAGGCGTTATGGGCGTGGGTACCAATCGTATAAATAAGTATACTTTGGGTAAAAGCACACAGGGACTTAGCAATTACTTAAATAAAGTATATAGAGGCGAAGAAATCAAAGTGGTTATCGCTTTTGATTGCCGACATAATAGTGATACGCTCGCTAGAACCGTAGCTGAAGTATTTTCTGCTAATAATATTAAGGTATACCTTTTCTCTGATTTGCGTACCACACCAGAACTATCGTTTGCAGTAAGACATTTAAATTGCCATGCTGGTATTGTACTAACAGCATCTCACAATCCACCTGAATATAATGGGTATAAAGTATATTGGACAGACGGCGGACAAATTGTACCCCCACAAGACGGAGCTATTATTGCAGAAATAAATTCTCTTGATTTTGAAGATATAAAGTTTGATGCAAATGATAGCCTTATTCATGTAATCGACAAAGAGGTTGATGAAGCTTTTATTGCTCAGTCTGTCGAAGCAGGAAATTTTAATGCAGAAGGAAAAGATGACTTTAAAATTGTTTTTACATCACTACACGGAACTTCAATTACTGCTATACCAGAAGTATTGAAACGCGGTGGGTATGAAAATGTGACTATTATAGAAGAACAAGCTAAGCCAGATGGAAATTTCCCTACGGTTAAATCTCCGAATCCTGAAGAATCAGAAGCGCTTTCAATGGCTGTTAAAAAGGCTGAAGAAATTGGTGCTGATATGGTTGTAGGTACAGATCCCGATAGTGACCGTCTAGGTATCGCGGTTCGTAACCTTGATGGAGAGATGGAAATTGTTAACGGAAACCAAGCTATGGTTTTAATGACAAAATTTCTTCTAGAAAAAAGAAAAGAAAAAGGATTTAAAGGCAATGAATTTATTGCTAGTACTATAGTTTCTACCCCAATGATGGAAGCTATGGCGAAAGCTTACGGTGTAGAATTTAAAACTTCTTTGACCGGATTTAAATGGATTGGTAAAATGATCAAAGATTTCCCTGAGTCAGATTTTATTGGTGGTGGCGAAGAAAGCTTTGGTTACATGGTTGGTGATTTTGTACGTGATAAAGATGCGGTTACTTCTACCCTATTGGCTTGTGAAATTGCTAGCCAAGCGAAAGCCAATGGCAGTTCTTTTTACAAAGACTTAATTCAATGTTATGTTGACTATGGCTTTTATAAAGAGCATTTAGTTTCCATCACTAAAAAAGGAATTAGCGGTGCCGAGGAAATTAAGCAGATGCTGAAGGACTTTAAAGAAAATCCGGTGGAATCTGTTGCTGGATCTAAAGTAAAGTGGATTGAAGATTACAACACTTCAATTGCTAAAAATGTATTGACCGATGAAGAAAAAACTATTGATATTCCAAAATCTAACGTATTAATCTACGAAACTGAGGATGGAACTAGAATAGCAGCAAGACCAAGTGGTACCGAGCCTAAGGTGAAGTTTTACATTAGCACAAATACGACATTAGAAAAAACTGAAGATTATAAAAAAGTAGCAGCAGAACTTGACAATAAGGTCAAGAGCATTCTTGCTGAGCTTAATTTAGCTTAATGAACTATTTCAAAAAGATTCTTCGCTTTGCGAAGCCTTACAAGATATATGCTATTTTAAATATTATATCTAACATCTTTTATGCACTGTTTTCAACATTGGCGATGATTTCATTGTTTCCAATGTTGAATGTGCTATTTAATCAAACAGAAAAAATATACACCAAACCAAAATGGAAGGGTATTTCTGATTTAAAAGATTTTGTTACCGACTCTTTAAACTTTTATGTTACCGAACGAAGCGAGCATAGCGATCCAGGTGAAGTGCTTATGATAATGGTAGGATTAATAATTACGATGTTTCTTCTAAAGAATCTTTTTAATTACCTAGCTATGTACTTCATTACATTTCTTCGTAATGGTGTTCTTAAAGATTTGCGTAATGAACTCTATGACAAAACTATAGAACTACCCATATCATATTATTCTGAAAAAAGGAAAGGTGACACTATTGCCCGCATAACATCTGATGTATTAGAAATACAACATTCCTTTTTATCTATTTTAGAACTAGTTGTAAGAGAACCACTTACAATCATTTTTACGATTATAGCCATGTTAGCTATTAGTCCGAAATTAACCTTATTTGTTTTTCTATTTCTTCCAGTTTCAGGATTTTTAATTTCATTGATCGGTAAATCTTTAAAACGAAAATCTGACAAGGTTCAAAATGAACAAGGCTACTTCCTTTCTATTTTAGAAGAAACATTAGGTGGCTTACGAGTCATCAAAGCATTCAATGCCGAATCGGTCTTTGCTAATAAATTTCAAGCTTCCACTAAAAGATTTTTTAATTTCTCAAATAGCTTACTTAATAGACAAAACTTGGCTTCACCTACAAGTGAATTTTTTGGTATTGCTGCTATCGGAGTCATTCTTTGGTATGGAGGGCAAATGGTGCTGGTAGATAAAACACTTGAAGCTGAACTCTTTATTACCTATATGGCATTGTCATATCAAATACTAACACCTGCAAAAGCCATAAGTAAAGCTTCTTACGGTGTTAAAAAGGGCAATGCAGCTGCAGAACGTGTTTTAGAGATTTTAGAAACAGAAAATCCGATTTCAGAGATTGACAATCCTATCCATCAAGAAACATTTGATACAGCTGTACACATTAACAATATCTCTTTTAAATACGAAGATGATTATGTATTAAAAAAATTCAACCTAACAGTTGAAAAAGGAAAAACCGTTGCCCTAGTTGGGCAATCTGGTAGCGGAAAAAGTACCATTGCCAATCTTGTAACACGTTTTTATGATGTTAACGAAGGTGATATTAGCATTGATGGAAACAACATCAAAAATCTAAGTAAAAAATCGCTTCGTGGTTTGTTAGGATTGGTTACTCAAGATTCTATCTTATTTAATGATACCGTTAAAAACAACATCGGATTAGGAAAAGAAAACGCGACCGAAGAAGAAATAATAGAGGCTGCCAAAATTGCAAATGCGCACGATTTCATCATGGATTTACCTAATGGTTACGATACTAACATTGGTGATAGCGGTAATAAATTAAGTGGTGGTCAAAAACAGCGCTTGTCCATTTCTAGAGCAGTTTTAAAAAATCCACCAATTATGATTTTGGACGAAGCTACCTCTGCTTTAGATACCGAAAGCGAGCGCTTGGTACAGGATGCTCTTGAAAAGATGATGAAGAACAGAACTTCTATTGTTATTGCTCACCGACTTTCTACTATACAAAATGCAGATACTATTGTTGTACTTCAAAAAGGAGAAATTGTTGAGCAAGGCACTCATGCAGAGCTATTAGAGCTGAATGGTACGTACAAGAAACTTGTACAGATGCAATCTTTGGTATAAATTTTTATACCTAGTTATTCCTAAAAATTATAAATTAAAAAAGCCATCTTTTCAGATGGCTTTAGTTTTTATATAAAGTGTTTAACTATCTAGCCACCTTAATATCAACAATCATAATTTGACCGTCGTTACTCTTCATTTTAATAGCACCTTTATGTCCTGCTGCATTCTCAAACAAAACAATAGTAGGGTAATCTTGTGGTCCCATTGCCTCATCTTCATTCTCAATAACTAAGTCAATAAGTGCACTTTCGTCGGTTATAGCATCAAATTCCGCAACCGTCATTTGATCTGCTGTATTTTCCATTTTAGTTGTGGTACCGCCTTCTATTTGCTCATCTTGGAACAAATCATCAGGACTCATCCAAAATAAGAATCCGGGATTTGACGGACTCATATCATACCAAGCTAAATCAATAGTTAGTGCTATTTCTGCATCAATCTCATTGTATGTGTATAAATTTCCTGTGCTTGAAGAAAAGAAACGCTTTGTATCCAAACCATCAGTATCAACTATAAATTCAATATTTTCATATAAAACATAGCTGGATAATTCTTCAGCTTCCTCTTCTGTTTCTTCTCCTGTTTCCTCCTCAGCCTCTTCTTCGTTCTCGGTTTCTTCTTCTACTATTTCATCCTCTTCATCAGCTTGTTCAGTTAAGTCCTCGATTATTACATCTTCGTTATCGTCACTACATGAAATAATTGTAATTGATGCCATTAAATAGCATACTAAAAGATAATTTTTCTTTAAAATCATATAAATATATTTTGGTTTGTTTGATAACGAATAGAAAATTTAATTATTGGAATACCAATTAAAAAGTATCAAATACCTAATGTAATGATTAAACCTTTTTCTAATTTCGGAGTCCAACAGTGAACAAACCTCATTTATAGGTGATCGAAGAGGATACATTAGTATTAGATTTAAAAACTAAAAGCAAGCAAGCAGTAGCTTTTGAGGTATTAGTGAATACTTACAAAGAACGTTTGTATTGGCAAATACGTAGTATTGTACTAAGCCATGATGATGCTAATGATGTTTTACAGAATACTTTTATTAAAGTTTATAAAAATATAGACGGTTTTAATGGAGATAGCAAACTCTTTTCTTGGATGTACCGCATTGCAACTAATGAGGCTTTAAATTTTATTAAGCAACGAGCAAAATTGCAAGGAGTATCTGATACTGACTATCAAGATAAATTGTTATCTAATTTAGAAGCTGATGTTTATTTTGAGGGAGATGAAATTCAGCTTCAACTACAAAAAGCCATTGCAACACTCCCTGAAAAGCAAAAACTGGTATTCAATATGAAATATTTTCAGGAGATGAAATACGAAGAGATTTCAGAAATATTGAATACGTCTGTAGGTGGTTTAAAAGCCTCTTATCATTTAGCAATAAAAAAATTAAAGCAGTATTTAAAAGAAGATTAAACCTTTTATACAATTGATTGTCAAACTAATATCATGAACAAAAACAAGAAAATTCCGTTTAAAACTCCAGAAGGCTATTTCGATAGCTTTGAGGATAAGCTAATGGATAAATTATCTAAAACCGAAAGTACTATCCCAAAAGATAGCGCTTTTAAGGTGCCTGATAATTATTTTGAATCGTTTAATGAATCTCTTAAAGGAAAGCTTGATAATGAACCAAAGGTAATTCCGCTTTTTCCTATAAATAAAATAATGTCCGTAGCTGCTTCAATTGCTGCTATTGCACTTATAGCTTTAGGGTATAACTGGAACTCTTCAAGCGAATTAGGTTTCAACGATTTAGCAAATACCGATATTGAAGCATATTTCGAGAATAATGATTTTGAGTTATCTCCTTATGAAATCGCAGAGGTGCTACCAGTAACCAATACTGAATATTCAGATTTTTTAAGTTCGCCTATTGAAGGCGATAACCTACTAGATTACTTAAATGAAAATGTAAGTGATTTTGATGAACTAAATATTGAAGACAATGAATAAATACATAATAATCATATTTCTATTTGTAACTACCCTTTCATTTGGGCAAAGAAACCAAGATTGGGATAAGATAAATACATTAAAAATAGCTTTCATTACTGAAAAGCTTTCATTAAACACTAAAGAGGCTCAAGAGTTCTGGCCTGTATATAATGAGTATCAGGAAAAGAGAAATATTTTACGTAGAAAAAGTCATGAGCAGATTAGAGGTAAAATGAAAGATGCCGATGCCCTTACCGAAAAAGAGGCTGAAAAACTGTTAGCACTTCACATGCAAATTGAAGCAGAGGAAGAAGTGTTGGATAATAATTTTCTTAAAAATGTTAGCAAAGTAATTTCTTCTAAAAAAACACTATTGCTATTGCGCTCAGAAGAAGAGTTTAAACGTCAACTAATGAAGCAGTATCGTCAAAATAAAGGCGGTCGATAATTACTTAAAAACTAGTTTAGAAATACGATTCTTACCGGCTGCATAGGCAATAGAATCATTCTGAAAGCGTATGGTATAGAAAGATTCTTTAGATAATTCTTTCCAACTTTCACCCATATCAGAAGAGTACGTTATTCCTGTAAACCCTACAACAACTAGTCCGGTTCCGTTAGTTCCAGGTATAAATTGAACACAACTTTTATAACCAGGTTCATTACCGTCAGCTACCAAACGCCAAGTTTTTCCGCCATCTTTTGTAATTGCTTTGTTAGCCTTAAAATTATTTGGATTGGTATAATCGCCTCCAATTGCAAAACCTAAATTCTTATCATAGAAATCAATGGAATAAATGCCTTCTGTTGGCTCGGCATTGGTAATTGGAGTTTGATAAGTTTCCCATGACTGGCCTTTATCCGAAGAAAACAAAATTCGTCCAGATGTGGTTGCTACCCAAATAGTATCATCAATTGTTTTAATATTCGTATTACTTGCAGCAAAAGCTCCTTCCCCCTCTATTCCTTCTGGTAATTGAGAACATGGCAATTTAGTCCACGTTTTTCCTCCATCCGAAGTTATTATAACACTTAAACATCCGTGAATAGAATCTCCTATTGCTATTCCGTCTTTATCATTTAAAAAGGTCATGGCATCATAAAACACGACTTCTCCCTCCTCTTTATACACCAATTCCATTCGCCCATTATCTCCAGTTTTATAAAGCAGTGCAGGTGACTCGATTGAAAGCATAAAAAAATCGGTAGATGTATGTGCCACTGCTCTGAATGCCGGTACACTTGTATGATATTTTTCAATATTAGTGCGCACTTTACCGGTAGTTAAATCAATAGTGCCTAAAGTGCCTTTATTAGCTCCGAAAGCCAAGCTATTCCCCATAAGCTCAATAGCTCTAATACTTAAAGAATCTGAATATACTGTTTCAATATTCACCGAACTAAAAGTAATTGGCTGCACACTTTCTGAACATGAAATCATTATAACAATCAAAAGAAAAGTATAACGCATAGGATTATGGTATAAAGTTGCTCAAAAATAAATGGAATCGCTTCTAAAACAATACCTTTGCAGCCATAATTTTTTGGAGGACTAAAGCCTATCTAAACGATAATCATTACAATGACGGCTTCAAATCTTCTGACCATGTAAAATAATAGCACTTCTAATGAAATTACACAGAAATTTGGTGTTTGCCGTGATCGACGCCTTAAACCTTATATTTAACGAAAACGAATATGCCGATAAGGTAGTTCAAAAAGTATTGCGTTACGACAAACGCTGGGGCGCTCGTGACCGTGGCTTTATTGCCGAAACTACCTATGAAATGGTACGTTACAAGCGTTTATACACTGAAATAGCCGAAGTAAAAGCTCCTTTTAGTAGACCAGACCTATTTCGTATGTGGGCAGTTTGGGCAGTATTGAAAGGTATTAGTTTACCAGATTGGAAACAGATAGAACCAACCCCTGAACGAAGAATTAAAGGTAAATTCGATGAGCTTTCTCAAATAAGAAAATATAGAGAGGCTGTGCCAGATTGGATCGATGAGTTATGCGTAAAGGCTTTAGGTGAAAAATTATGGACCGAAGAGCTAGCAAAACTTAATGTACCTGCAGATGTTATTTTGCGTACCAACACCTTAAGAACTACAAAAGAAGAATTGCGTAAAGCACTTTTAGATGAGAATATCGTAGCTGAGCCTATAAAAGGTCACCCTTCTGCATTGAAATTGGTTGAGAGAGCAAATGTATTTGTTACTCAAGCTTTTAAAAACGGAATGTTCGAAGTACAAGATGCCTCATCTCAATTAGTTGCCGAGTTTTTAGATGTTGAACCTGGGCAACGTGTTGTAGATACTTGTGCCGGTGCCGGCGGTAAATCTTTACATTTAGCAGCGTTAATGGAAAACAAAGGTCAATTGATTTCTATGGATATTTATGGGAGTAAATTGAAGGAATTAAAAAGACGTGCCAGACGTAATGGAGCTCATAATATTGAGGTTCGCGAAATTGATTCTACCAAAGTATACAAGAAACTGTATGGTAGTGCCGATAGAGTTCTTATTGACGCCCCATGTACAGGATTGGGAGTTCTGCGAAGAAACCCAGATTCTAAATGGAAAATGCAACCGGAGTTTCTTGACAAAATAGTAAAGACCCAACATGAAATCATTAGAAATTACAGTAAAATAGTAAAACCAGGCGGAAAAATGGTTTACGCTACCTGTTCAATTTTACCTCAAGAAAATAGCCATCAAGTTCAGTCTTTCTTAAAATCTGAAGAAGGTAAAGATTTCACTTTGGTAAAAGACAAAAAAATATATGCTTCTAAAAGTGGCTTTGACGGATTTTATATGGCATTGTTAGAGAAGAGTATTTAATACTAGTTTCTAAAAATTAAAAAGCCTTTCAATTTTTATAATTGAAAGGCTTTTTTGATGGATAGTATTCAAGCGCCTATTCTTTCAACGTTGGGTATTCAATACCCAACTGCTCTAAGTATGTGTCATACTTTGATTCATCGTAATAGAACTTTTCTAATTCTGGTCTAAATTGATCTTGCTTGTCTTTGTTTAAATAAATTGGCGGCATATCACTTTCAGAAATCATAGGTTGGTATTTAGTTTCTTTTTGCTGCTCATTATTAAAATAATCCCAGGCACCTTTCATTAAATCTGGTTTTAATAAAAAGTCAATAATCGTCATTGCCTCTACCTTTGCTCCTGCTACGACGCCTTTATGAGCAATTGGTGTTGCCATGGCAATAGCATTACTCCAATGATGCCCTTGTAACCCTGGTATGTTTGATGGATACCTCAATGTTACCGTAGGCACTTTCCAAGAAATATCGCCTATATCGTCAGAACCACCACTAATAGGCTCAATCACCGGGAGCCCCAATTCATCTAGTTTTACAGGCAAACCTTCTATTTTCTCGGAATTTACTTCAGTTTGTACAGCTTTTGCCAACTGTTGATCAGCATCTGACCATTCTGGCAGTCCGACTTCTTTAATATTAGAATACATGGTTTCTGCTATTACCTTATTGTAATGTCTTGGCCATGCAGTACCCAAAACTTTAGAAGTCATGGTTGTACCTGTCATTAAAGCTGCTCCCTTAGCCATATCGTTTGCCATGGCGTACATCTCCATGATTCCCTCATATTTTATATCTCTAAAATAGAACCAGATCGCTGCTTTAGAAGGCACCACATTTGGTTGATCACCTGAGTCCGTAAAAATAGAATGTGAACGTTTTAAAGGATGCAGATGTTCTCTCTTATAATTCCAGGCGATATTCATTAACTCTGCAGCATCTAAAGCACTTTTCCCCCTCCACGGAGAACCTGCGGAATGAGCCGCTTCACCATCAAAGGCATATTCCACTGATATTAACCCCGTACCTCTTGTTGGTCCGTATGAAACTCCAAGGTTGTTTCCAACGTGAGTGAAAATGCACATATCAATATCATCAAAACGACCATCTCGTACATACCAAGCTTTGGCAGCCACGAGCTCTTCTGCGATACCTGGCCAAACTAGAAGAGTACCGCCAATATTTTCACGCTCCATTATTTTTTTAACCGCTAAGGCGGAAGAAATATTCATCGGAATACCAGAATTATGTCCTTCGCCATGCCCTGGAGCTCCTTCTACTATTGGTTTGTGATATGCAACACCTGGATATTGGGATGCCTTGGGAATACAATCTACATCACTACCCAAAGCAATTGTAGGTCCTTCACCATTACTCCAAGTGGCAAACCACGCGGTAGGAATCCCTGAAATAGAATTTTCAATCTCGAATCCGTTTTCTGCTAAAATTCCGGTTAGATACTTCGAAGATTCCACCTCTTGGAATCCTAATTCTGAAAAACTAAAAATCTTATCTACCATTACCTGAGATTGTTTTTTATTCTCCTCAACAATAGTGGCGACTTCAGTTTTTAATTTTTCAATTTGTTTGTTTGATCTTTTCTTTTGTGCGTACACGCCACTTAAGGCGAATACACAACATGCGAATGCACATAGTGTAGTTCTTTGTTTCATGATGGTTATTTGAATTAGCTGCTAGAAGTTACATAAATTGATTGTTATGCGTGCGGAAACAACTAATTTTTATCTAATTCAAAACCAGAGTAATCTATTTTAAAGTAATAGGATTTTTCAGGGCATTAAAATTCATTTTCCAAAACCTTAGTAAATATTGTAAAATGATTTTAAAAAAGAGGTAATTGTTGATTTTGAGGGGCTTCTTGAATATCGGGTGCCTCAATCTTCACTGCTTTTTGTTTTTGTCCCCAACGAGTCATTGCCTGCACCACCGGAAGTAATGATCTACCTAACGGCGTCAACGTATATTCTACTCGTGGCGGAATTTCACCATACAATGTACGATCAAGAATACCCGACCGCTCTAAAGACTTTAATTGCTTGCTTAGCATTTGGCGATTTATTCCCTCAATTTCTGCAAAAAGCTTATTAAATCGATTGGTGCCTTTATTAATATGATACAAAATTATGGGCTTCCATTTTCCGCCTATCATATCCGTACAATATTCAAGTGCCTGTGTTTTATTATTTTGCTTCGCCATGCTAATTATTTTTACCATCAAACTTTATTCTACCGTATATAGATAGCTTTAATAAGAAGTCTAATAAACATACTATTACTCTATTTAAATTAAAAATCTAATTTTCATACGATAAAGCAAAACTTTATGATATTGATAATTATAGTTGATAAAGGTAAAACAAAATCTCACTAATTTCATTAACAATTACTGTTTAAAAGTGTTTCACATTCCCGTAAATCTTAGCAAGTAAAGTCTTAATTTTGTAATTCAAAAATCAATACCAGACACACTACAATGATTCACTTTTTTGGGGAACCTAGCAAAAAGGTTTTTGCGGTACAGACCGCTAAGGAACTTTCATCTGAAGATACAAGTAAACTTATATGGCTGTTCGGCAACCAACCTAAAATAAATGCGGCGTCTCTTGACGCCTTTTTTGTTGGTCCTAGAGCCGCAATGATTACACCTTGGAGCACCAATGCCACTGAGATTACTCAAAACATGGGTGTTTCTGGAATTATACGAATTGAAGAATTCAATACTGTAGAAGAAAAATTTACAGGTTTCGATCCTATGATTTCCCAGAAATATAGCTCTCTTACTCAACAAGTATTTGATATTCTTATAGAGCCAAAACCTATCTTAAATATTGAAGATATTGCTGCTTTCAACAAACAAGAAGGCTTAGCTCTCAATGATGAAGAAGTAGACTACCTTGAGAACCTCAGTAAAAAACTTGGTCGAAAACTTACCGATTCTGAAGTATTCGGTTTTAGTCAAGTAAATTCTGAGCATTGTAGACATAAAATATTCAACGGCACTTTTGTTATTGACGGTGAAGAAATGCCTTCTTCGCTATTTAAATTGATTAAGAAAACTTCTCAAGAGTTTCCTAATGATATCGTATCTGCCTATAAAGACAATGTTGCCTTTGTAAAAGGACCTAGAGTAATGCAATTTGCTCCTAAAACAGCAGACAAGCCAGATTTCTATCAAGAGAAGGAGTTTGATTCCGTAATTTCTATTAAAGCAGAAACACATAACTTCCCTACCACTGTAGAGCCTTTTAATGGTGCGGCAACTGGTGCTGGTGGAGAAATAAGAGATCGTTTAGCTGGTGGAAAAGGTTCTTTACCTCTTGCTGGGACTGCGGTTTACATGACCGCCTACTCTCGCTTAGAAAAGGAAAGACCTTGGGAAAAAGGAATGCAGGAAAGAGATTGGTTATATCAAACTCCTATGGACATCCTTATAAAGGCTTCTAACGGTGCTTCAGATTTTGGCAACAAATTTGGTCAGCCATTAATTACTGGTTCTGTTCTTACATTTGAATATGATGAAGCTTCTACTCCGTTTGAATCTTCTGAAGAAAAGACAAGTTCTTCAACAGAAACCAAACGTAAATTAGGGTATGATAAAGTGATCATGCAAGCCGGTGGTATCGGATATGGTAAAATTGAACAAGCAATAAAAGACAAGCCTGAAACAGGTAATAAAATAGTAATTTTAGGTGGCGACAATTACCGAATTGGTATGGGTGGCGCTGCGGTTTCTAGTGCAGATACGGGCCAATTTAGCTCGGCTATTGAACTTAACGCTGTACAACGCTCTAATCCTGAAATGCAAAAAAGAGCTGCCAATGCTATTCGTGGTATGGTAGAAAGTGATGAAAATACGATTGTATCTATTCATGACCATGGTGCTGGCGGACACCTAAATTGTCTATCTGAACTAGTTGAAGAAACTGGTGGTAAAATAGATTTAGATAAGTTACCTGTTGGTGACCCAACCCTATCTGCCAAAGAAATTATAGGTAACGAATCTCAAGAACGTATGGGTCTTGTTATCGGTAAAAAGGATATCGACCTTCTAAAACGTATCGCTGATCGTGAGCGTTCGCCAATGTACGAGGTTGGTGATGTTACTGGTGACGACCGTTTTACATTTGAATCTAAAACCAATGGTGCTAAGCCGATGGATCTAGATTTGTCTGATATGTTCGGTAGTTCTCCTAAAACCGTAATGACAGATAAGACGGTTATTCGTGATTATACGAATGCAGAATATTCATTAGAGTTTTTCCACGATTATTTAGATGCAGTGCTTCAGCTTGAAGCTGTTGCGAGTAAAGATTGGCTAACGAATAAAGTGGACCGTTGTGTAGGTGGTCGTGTAGCAAAACAACAATGTGTTGGTCCGTTACAATTGCCATTGAACAACTGCGGAGTAATGGCGCTGGATTTCAAGGGAAAAGAAGGAATTGCGACAAGTATCGGACACTCCCCCATTTCTGCATTGATCAATCCTGCAGCAGGTAGTAAAAATAGTATTGCAGAATCATTGACCAATTTAGTTTGGGCTCCGTTGAAAGACGGATTGGCTTCTGTCTCTCTTTCCGCTAACTGGATGTGGCCTTGCAAAAATGAAGGTGAAGATGCTCGTCTATACAAGGCGGTACAAGCGGTTTCCGATTTTGCTATTGATTTAGGAATCAACGTTCCTACAGGAAAGGATTCTCTTTCCATGAAACAAAAATATAAAGATGGTGATGTCATTTCGCCTGGTACGGTAGTAATTTCAGCTGCTGGCAATTGTAGCGATATTACAAAGGTTGTTGAGCCGGTTTTACAGAAAAATGCAGGTGCTATATATTACATCAACCTATCTAAAGATAATTTTAAATTAGGCGGGTCATCTTTCGCACAGACTAGAAATAGTATCGGTAACGAAACACCTACAATTATTGATTCAGCATACTTTAAAACTGTTTTCAATACCATTCAATCTTTAATTAAAGCCGATAAAATAGTAGCCGGTCATGATGTCGCTTCTGGCGGATTGATAACCACTCTTTTAGAGTTATGTTTTGCAGATACTAATTTAGGTGCTAATCTTGACCTAACGGATTTAGGAGAAGCTGATACAATTAAAGTTTTGTTTTCTGAAAATACAGGTATTGTTCTACAGGCAAAAGATGATAGTATTGAATCAATTTTCGCATCTAAAAATATTGAAGCTAAGAAAATAGGTACGGCTACCAATGAAGCCACTCTTACTGTTAAAAATAACGGTATGGAAATGGGACTTAATATTGAAACCCTTCGTGATACTTGGTATAAAACATCTTACCTGCTAGATAATCAGCAAACAGCCAATGGTTTAGCAAAAGATAGATTTGACAATTACAAAAATCAACCTTTACAATATAATTTCCCTTCTACAACACCTATACAGCTTCCAAGTCGAAGTCTAAACGGAAACGAAGCGAGACCAAAAGCAGCGATTCTTCGTGAAAAAGGAAGTAATTCTGAGCGTGAAATGGCAAATGCTATGTATTTAGCAGGGTTTGATGTAAAGGACGTTCATATGACCGATTTGATTTCAGGTCGTGAGAATCTTGAAGATATTCAATTCTTAGGTGCCGTTGGCGGATTCTCAAATTCTGATGTACTAGGAAGTGCTAAAGGATGGGCAGGTGCCATTAAATACAACGAAAAAGCTAATACTGTCATTAAAAACTTCTTTGCAAGACCAGATACCTTATCTGTAGGTATATGTAACGGATGTCAGTTGTTCATGGAATTAGACTTAATCAATCCGGAGCACGAAGTTCATGGTAAAATGACATATAATGATTCTCATAAGCACGAGAGCAACTTTACCTCTGTAGAAATACAGAAGAACAACTCTGTAATGCTTTCTTCTTTAGAAGGTAGTAAGCTTGGAGTTTGGATTTCTCATGGCGAGGGTAAATTCGATTTACCGCAAACTGAAGAGAATTATGATATTGTTGCTAAATATGGTTATGAAGGTTATCCGGCAAACCCAAATGGTAGTGATTTCAATACCGCTATGCTTTGTGATAAAACAGGTAGGCATTTAGTAACTATGCCACATATTGAACGTTCTATTTTTCCATGGAACTGGGCACATTACCCAACGGATAGAAACGATGAAGTTTCCCCGTGGCTAGAAGCTTTTAAAAATGCTAAAGCATGGGTAGATAATCAAAAATAAATATTTAAAATTCATATAAAATCAAAAGCTGTGCACACCCAAGTCTGGGGTACACAGCTTTTTTTACAACCAAAACGTATTATCTAACTAACAATCTACCGCTCCATATTTTCTCATTGGAGTTTTTCAACTTATAGAGGTATAACCCAGGAGCTAAATCTTTTCTTTCTACAACTATTTCATTTTGCCCTGCTATACTTTCACCTTCCATATGGTGATTTCCTAAAAGTCTACCGCTCAAAGAATAAATATCTAATTGATAAGTATCTGCCTTTTCTTCATAGAAGAATAAGCTTGAACTTTCAATCATAGGATTCGGATAAACAACTGATTTATTTAAATCAGAGTCTACGAATTCTTGACCCAGCTCACGATTATGAAAATCTATATTCTGTAAGGTCATCGACTTCTCTTCTGCATACCCATTTTCGGCAACTAGATTAAATGAAAGCACTTTTATATCAGAGAAATCAGTACCCACATCTGAATCATTTTTAAAATCGGTTGCAGATAACGTATAATCATCCATTTCACTTACTAAACTGATAGTGGTTTTATAGATTGAACCATCACCTTTAATCAATTGTACATCTAAATTACCTGTTCCTTTTGCCTCAAAACTCACTTTGCCATACTCACTTAAATCGACAGCTGCAAACCTCGGACTTAAAGCACGATACACCCCTAAATAATTACTAGTACTACCTTCTAATTTTATATTTCTTTCAATAGGGTAACCTTCACCAACATACGGTCCATCTGCAGGTAACACTTCATATGTCGCTACAATGGTCTCTTCGGCAGAATCATCTAAGCCCCATGGAGCATCGGCAACAAATAAATCATCTGGCGTTGTACCCAAACCTGCACTTATTCTAAATCCCAAATCGAACAAAGTTCCTGTTTTTAAAGCTACAGAATCTAAATATCCATCAATATCCGCTGTTACTCCCAATACCTCAGTATCGCTAGTTTCGGTAAGTTTTAAACCTCCTTCCAGATTTATACTTTCAGAATTATTATTGTTCACTAAATTCAACAATACTTCGCCGTTTTTATAACTGGCAGACTTTACAAATACTGGCGGAGGAGTTGATCCATTATACTGGGTGATATCTGCATTAACTTCTAATAAGTTTAAAATTTCATCGGCTAACAGTAATAAATCATCTACAGAATTTGACCATATTTGAAAATTATAATAAGCCGTATCACTTACATATGCATCTATATTCCAGTGCGATTCTATGGTAAAATTATCATCTGCATTTACCCTTGCAGAAAAAGTTAAGGCAAACTCAAGACTTCCGTCCGGTTGTTTTATTATCGACTTTATAAAATCTTTTTCACGTAATTGAATGTTTGAGACCGATAGTAACTGAGCTCCTAAAAATCTGTCGCAAATAAACTTGCTATGCTCATAAACTTTATCATCGGTTTTAATAACCATTAAAGACCCTAAGTTTTCAGACCCATTTAAATAATCTACCGAATAAATATCTGAAGCATTGGTCAAATCTAATAAATCGCTCGGTGACGATTCTATTGTACTTGTTTCACCAACTACACCCAAAGGAACCAAACTATTTAAAGGAATTTCATTAATTGCTGTTTTAGAGCTGAGACCATAAAATGCATTTTTTACTAGCTTTTTTGCCGTTGACTTATCAAATACATAATTAGATTTTGCCCTATTGAAATTTCTTTTACTAATTAAATTCGCCAATCTGTCATTACTTTCCAATCCCCCTTTATTTGCACTAGAGGTAGTAACAATTACAGGACAAGAAGCAACACCGGAACATGAAGGGTCATCACAATCTACCAAGCCGTCACCATCATCATCTACTCCGTTCAAACAATCTTCTTGTGGTACAGGAGCGGTTGGGCACCGAGCACCATCATTACTTGATGCAGCCGGACCGAAAGCAAAAATATTTGAATTCATATTGCCATCAGTAATATTCTGTACTTGCTCAATTTTATATACCGATCCAGTCTGGTTGGCAGAAATATAAAAATTACCATCTACGTCAAAATAAACCGCACCAAATGTGTAGCTTAAACCCTCAAGAATAGGTACTTCTCCCAAATTATATACCTTACCAGTTTCAGGATCAATTTTAAATAATTTTCTGGTTCTACCTTCTACCGTATACAACATACCATCAGCGGCATTGAAAGCCCAATCGGCAATACCTAAGCTTTGACTTAGTTTAAAAGCTCCTAAATACTCTAGATATGTAGCTGACTCAGGGTTAATATCTACCTTAAAATAGGAAGAACCACCTGCTTTGAAAAAATAAACACCATCAGGAGAAATATCTCCCACGTATTTATTGCCAGTTGGCAATTCTGGAATCGTATATTGATCTACGGTATAATCTTTACCTATTCGTACTATAGTACTAGATGGGGTTGATAAATATCCCCATAAATAACCGTCCGTTGCATTATAACCCACTCCATTTACATTTCCAGGAGTTATATTTTCTGCAACCAAATAAGAACTACCAGATGCAAGATCTAGTGCATAAATGTCATTATATTGAAATAAATATGCATTATAATCGCAGTTGAACGGTTCTGATTGAGCGCTCATATTTAAGGATAGCATAACATAAATAATGATTGCTATTAGCTTATAAGAGAATGTAGTTATGTAGTTTTTTTCCATAATTTCTACTATTTGAAATAAATATTTCTTCTCAAATCTAAAATAAATTATTAAGGAAATTTCTTACAAACATTTGAGATGTATACATAACACGCTCAAATACAATTTATTGTAGATGAACAGTTAAATTCGTCACATTACAAGCTAATGAGCTCTTATTAAGAATATTGTAATGAGATGCATATTTATTTAACAATACAATTTTAAAATATCGAGTTCTTTCACTATTTTGCAATTCTTATTAGAAATTAAGTATGCAAAAAGTTACCCGTCTTTTTGACTTTCCATATTATCAGCTTGAAAAGCATGCCTTAAAAGAGGCATTGGTGTCAAAAAAAAATGGAGAGTGGATAAAAACATCTACTCAAGAATATATTGATAAAGCAAATGCCATCAGCCGAGGACTTTTACGCCTTGGGGTTAAACCTAACGACAAGATTGCCGTAATATCACTTACCAATAGGACAGAGTGGAATATTATGGATATTGGTATTCTTCAACTTGGCGCACAAAACGTACCTATTTACCCGACCATTTCTGAAGAAGATTATGCTTATGTTCTAAATCATTCTGAGGCTAAATACTGTTTTGTTTCTTGTCATGAAGTTTATGAAAAAGTAGTTTCAATTAAAGATCAGGTCAAAAGCTTAGAAAATGTCTATTCTTTTGATGAGCTTACTAATTGTGACAACTGGGGAAAGGTTTTAGAATTAGGTTCAGACAAGTCAAATCAAGATGAAGTTGAAAAATTAATGCATGCCGTTACTCCCGATGATTTGGCAACATTAATATATACCTCGGGTACAACAGGCAGACCTAAAGGTGTTATGCTATCGCATAATAATTTGGTCAGTAATGCCATTGAAAGTTCTAAGCGCTTCCCTATCGAAGACGGAAAAACAAAGGCATTAAGCTTCCTACCCCTGTGTCATGTATACGAGAGAATGCTGATATACCTTTATCAATATAGAGGTGTTTCTATTTACTACGCAGAGTCACTTGATAAAATTAGCGACAATTTGAAAGAAACTAGTCCGCATGTTATGACAGCGGTACCTAGACTTTTAGAAAAGGTATATGATAAAATATATGCTAAAGGAACCGAGCTGACCGGAATAAAAAAGAAATTATTCTTTTGGGCCGTAGAACTAGGTCTAAAATATGAACCTTATGGTCAAAATGGATGGTGGTACGAAACACAACTTTCTATTGCTAGAAAATTAATTTTCAGTAAATGGAAAGAAGGTTTAGGTGGCAACCTAGGTTTAATCGCTTCTGGTAGCGCGGCTTTACAACCACGATTATCGCGAATATTTAATGCTGCGGAATTTGGACTTATGGAAGGGTACGGATTATCTGAAACTTCACCTGTAATTTCGGTTAATGATATGCGCGAAGGCGGATTCAAAATTGGAACCGTTGGTAAGCCTATAGATAGAACCGAAGTTAAAATTGCTTCTGACGGAGAGATTTGTATTAAAGGCCCGCAAGTAATGCTTGGGTATTATAAAGATGAAGAAAAAACCAAAGAGGTAATTGTCGATGGGTATTTCTTAACTGGAGATATTGGAGAATTGGATAGCGACGGATTCTTAAAAGTTACCGACCGTAAAAAAGAAATGTTTAAAACCTCTGGAGGTAAATATGTAGCACCTCAATTATTAGAAAATCGTTTTAAGCAATCTAGATTTATCGAACAAATTATGGTAGTTGGTGAAGGCGAGAAAATGCCTGCTGCACTGATACAACCAGATTTTGAATTCTTAAAAGAATGGGCATCTCTACATAACATTAATGTTCCAGAAAATTCTAGCCTTATAGAGAATGAAAAAGTATTGGAACGTTACCAACAAGAAATTGATGAAGCAAATGAAAAATTTGCTAAATGGGAAAAGGTAAAACAGTTCAGACTTACACCAGACGCATGGAGTATGGAAGGTGGCCACCTTACCCCTACAATGAAATTGAAAAGAAAGATTATTAAGCAGAAATATATGGCGCTGTATAATGATATCTATGAACACTAATAGTATTTAATAGCTATTTACTAGTAAAACACAACACCCAACTAAGACTCAAAAATGATAATTAGTTGGGTGTTTATAGTTTTATGAGTGATTACATTAATCGTATTATCACATAATGAATACTTCATTTTAATCCTATATAGTTAATAGACACACTTCTACATTATTTAAATGACAAAATATTAGTAGAAATAATTATAGGCTCATATTTCTCTAACATCACTTCTTAACCAAAATTTAAACTAAATTTATTATGCATGCATAATAAATTTTCTTATATTTGGGAACCAACTAAAGAAGTATGAAGGAAGCAACGATAGATTATGCGTTGAGAGCTACATGGCAAGCAGTAGCAAGAATGTATAATGAAGAAGCAAAGAATTTTGATTCTACTATGGCTGTTGGTTTTACATTACTAAGTATTGATCCAAAAACGGGCACACCATCTACTTCCCTAGGTCCAAAAATGGGAATGGAAGCGACTAGCCTATCTAGGATTCTGAAAAGTATGGAACAAAAAGGTCTTATCTTAAGAAAACCTAACCCTAAAGATGGCAGAGGTGTTCTTATTTATCTAACAGACTTCGGACT
This sequence comes from Maribacter caenipelagi, assembly GCF_004364175.1. GTDB lineage: Bacteria > Bacteroidota > Bacteroidia > Flavobacteriales > Flavobacteriaceae > Maribacter > Maribacter caenipelagi. Next base: position 417,472 of record NZ_SNZW01000014.1, read on the forward strand.
TGAGAAAAGGAATGATTCTAAAAATACAGTTCTTAGATTTAATGAGGCAGTAAAAAATGAAGTGACAGATGAAAAATTAGAAAGTTTTTTTGAAGTTACAGATGCCATCAATAAACTCATTGCAGACAAAAAATTATTTTAATTCAACATATCAAATTAATACAGCATAAAGTACATGAACAAGCACATTAAAAAAGTAGCGGTCATTGGCTCAGGAATTATGGGTAGCGGTATCGCCTGTCATTTTGCAAATATTGGCGTAGAGGTTTTATTGTTAGATATTGTTCCTAGAGAACTGAACGATAAAGAGAAAGCAAAAGGTTTAACCTTGCAAGACAAAGTAGTTCGCAATAGAATGGTAAATGATTCTTTAACAGCGGCGTTAAAATCAAAGCCATCACCTATTTATCATCAAAAATTTGCCAACCGTATTACTACGGGTAATATGGAAGATGATATTTCAAAAATATCTAAAGTCGATTGGATTATTGAGGTTGTTGTTGAACGATTAGATATTAAAAAACAAGTATTTGAAAATATTGAAAAGTACCGTACTCCGGGTACTTTAATTACTTCGAACACTTCTGGTATTCCTATCAAATTTATGTCAGAAGGTAGAAGTGATGACTTTCAAAAACATTTTTGTGGTACCCACTTTTTTAACCCTGCACGTTACTTAAAACTTTTTGAGATCATTCCTGGTCCAAAAACAGATGCTGATGTATTAAGTTTTTTAAATGGATACGGAGAAAAGTTTTTAGGTAAGACTTCTGTAGTTGCCAAAGATACCCCGGCATTTATAGGTAATAGAATTGGAATTTTTAGTATTCAAAGCCTTTTCCATATGGTCAAGGAAATGGATATGACAGTTGAAGAAGTTGATAAGCTTACCGGTCCTGTTATCGGCAGACCAAAATCTGCTACATTTAGAACTGTTGACGTTGTTGGTTTAGATACTTTGGTACACGTTGCCAATGGTATTTATGATAATTGTAAAGATGATGAGCGTCACGATTTATTTAAACTACCAGGTTTCATCAATACCATGATGGAAAATAAATGGTTGGGTAGTAAAACAGGGCAAGGTTTCTATAAGAAATCTAAAGATGCAAAAGGTAAAACCGAAATATTAACACTTAATTTAGAAACGATGGATTATCGTTCTAAAAAGAGTGCAAAATTTGCCACGTTAGAATTAACAAAAACGGTTGATAAAGTTGTTGATCGCTTTACAGTACTTTGTGGCGGAAAAGATAAAGCAGGTGAATTCTATCGTAAGAGTTTCGGACAATTATTTGCCTACGTTTCTCATAGAATACCTGAAATTACAGATGAGCTTTATAAGATAGATGATGCTATGAAAGCTGGTTTTGGCTGGGAACATGGTCCTTTCCAAATTTGGGATGCCGTTGGTCTAGATAAAGGTCTTGAGTTTATTAAGGCTGAAGGTTTAGATGCTGCTGCTTGGGTTCAAGAAATGAAAGCTACCGGTAAAGATTCTTTTTACTCGGTAAAAGAAGGAAGCTCTTATTTTTATGATATTCCGAAAAAATCCATGGAAAAAATTCCTGGGCAAGATTCATTTATCATCTTAGATAACATTAGAAAATCTAAAGAAGTATTTAAAAATGCCGGTGTTGTTGTTGAAGATTTAGGCGATGGAATTTTGAATGTAGAATTTCAATCTAAAATGAATACCATAGGTGGTGATGTTTTAAGTGGCTTGAATAAAGCAATTGACATGGCTGAAAAAGATTTTCAAGGTTTGGTCGTTGGTAACCAAGCACCGAATTTCTCTGTTGGAGCAAACATAGGCATGATTTTCATGATGGCAGTCGAGCAAGAATATGACGAGCTGAACATGGCTATTAAAATGTTCCAAGATACTATGATGCGCATGCGTTACTCCTCTATTCCGACAATTTCTGCCCCTCATGGTATGGCGTTAGGTGGTGGCTGTGAGATTTCACTACATGCAGATAAGGTTGTTGCGGCAGCTGAAACTTATATGGGACTTGTAGAATTTGGAGTTGGTGTTCTTCCTGGTGGAGGTGGCTCTAAAGAGATGGCGTTACGTGCTCAAGACACTTTTAAGAAAGGTGATGTTGAATTAAACGTATTACAAGAATACTTCTTGACCATAGGTATGGCAAAAGTATCTACTTCAGCCTACGAAGCTTTTGATTTAGGATTGCTTCAAAAAGGTAAAGATGTTGTAGTAGTTAACAAAGACCGTCAAATAGCGACTGCAAAAGCTCATGCTATTTTAATGGCAGATTCTGGGTATACACAACCACCAGCTCGCAAAGATATTAAAGTACTAGGTAAACAGGCTTTAGGTATGTTCGTGGTAGGTACAGATGCTATGGAAGCTAGCCACTATATTAGCGAACATGATAAGAAAATTGCAAATAAGCTTGCTTATGTAATGGCGGGTGGTGATTTATCAGAACCTACGTTAGTATCTGAGCAATATCTTTTGGATATAGAGCGTGAAGCTTTCTTATCGCTATGTACCGAGAGAAAAACTTTGGAACGTATTCAGCATATGTTGAAAACGGGTAAGCCATTACGTAACTAAAAATTACGTAGCTGTTAGCCAATAGCAATTAGCTATGGGCCTATTTTAAAACAACAATTAAATGCTAATAGCTAAAAGCTAATAGCCTAAAGCATAAAAAATGAAAACTGCATATATAGTAAAAGGATATAGAACTGCTGTTGGAAAAGCTCCAAAAGGTGTTTTCCGTTTCAAGCGAACAGATGAATTGGCTGCCGAAACCATTGAATATATGATGAAGGAATTGCCACAATTCGATAAAAAACGTATTGATGATGTAATCGTAGGTAATGCAATGCCTGAAGGTTCTCAGGGTTTAAACATGGCAAGACTAATTTCTTTGATGGGATTGGACATTGTTGATGTACCAGGTGTAACGGTAAATAGATTCTGCGCATCAGGTTTAGAAACTATCGGTGTTGCCGCAGCTAAAATTCAAGCTGGTATGGCCGATTGTATTATTGCCGGTGGTGCAGAAAGTATGAGTTCTGTTCCAATGACAGGTAATAAACCAGAGCTAAATTATGACTTAGCAAGTTCAGGTCATGAAGATTATTACTGGGGAATGGGTAATACTGCCGAAGCTGTAGCAAATGAATACAAAGTATCTCGGGAAGATCAAGATAATTTTGCCTACAACTCTCATATGAAAGCTTTAAAAGCACAAGCAGAAGACCGTTTTCAGAGTCAGATAGCACCTATTGAAGTTGAAGAAACTTATTTAGACGCCAACGGAAAAAAAGCTCATCGTAAATATACGGTCACCAAAGATGAAGGTCCCAGAAAAGGAACTTCTGTAGAGGTATTAAATAAACTTCGTCCAGTTTTTGCTGCTGGCGGAAGCGTAACTGCAGGTAACTCATCTCAAATGAGCGATGGTGCAGCATTCGTTTTGATAATGAGTGAAGAAATGGTGAAAGAATTAAACCTTGAACCTATTGCTAGATTGGTAAATTATGCTGCTGCAGGTGTGCCACCAAGAATAATGGGTATTGGTCCTATTGCCGCTATTCCAAAAGCATTAAAGCAAGCAGGTTTAAAGTTAAATGATATTGATTTAATAGAATTAAACGAAGCCTTCGCTTCTCAATCTTTGGCAGTAATGCGCGAATTGAATATCAATCAAGATATCGTTAACGTAAATGGTGGCGCTATTGCCCTTGGTCATCCGTTAGGATGTACCGGAGCAAAATTATCTGTACAGTTATTTGATGAAATGCGCAAAAGAGATATGCAAGGCAAATACGGTATGGTTACCATGTGCGTAGGTACAGGTCAAGGTGCTGCAGGAATATTTGAATTTTTAAATTAACAATTTTACTGATTACTATAAAAGTATTTACTGAATACTTAATACTAATTACTTTATACTAAATACTATTAACATCATGAGTACAGATACAGCAAAAAAAGATATTCTTAGAGGAGGACAGTTCCTTGTCAAAGAAACCAATTGTGAAGATATTTTCACATTAGAAGATTTGAATGAAGAGCAACGCATGATGCGTGAAAGCACCAAAGAATTCGTAGACAGAGAACTTTGGGCACATTGGGAGCGTTTTGAAAATAAAGATTACGCTTTTACCGAAGAAACTATGCGTAAAGCTGGTGAATTAGGGTTATTAAGTGTTGCTGTACCAGAATCTTACGGTGGTATGGGAATGGGTTTTGTATCAACCATGTTGGTTTGTGATTACATTTCTGGTGCTACTGGTTCTTTTAGTACTGCTTTTGGTGCACATACCGGTATTGGTACAATGCCAATTACCCTATATGGATCTGAGGAGCAAAAACAAAAATATGTGCCAAGATTAGCTTCTGGAGAATGGTTCGGCGCTTATTGCCTTACTGAGCCAGGTGCTGGTTCTGATGCAAATTCAGGAAAAACGAAAGCTGTTCTTTCTGAAGATGGTAAATCATACAGTATTACTGGTCAGAAAATGTGGATTTCTAACGCAGGTTTCTGTAATATGTTTATCGTATTTGCTCGTATTGAAGATGATAAAAACATTACCGGTTTTATTGTTGAAAATGACCCAAGTAACGGTATTACTTTAGGTGATGAAGAAAAGAAATTGGGTATTCACTCCTCTTCTACTCGTCAGGTGTTCTTTAATGAAACAAAAGTTTCTGTAGAGAATATGCTTTCTACTAGAGGAAACGGATTTAAAATTGCAATGAACGCTTTAAATGTTGGTCGTATTAAATTAGCGGCTGCTTGTTTAGATGCTCAAAGAAGAGTTATCGGTGAAGCTACTAAATATGCAAATGAGCGTATTCAGTTCAAAACTCCGATTATGAACTTTGGCGCTATCAAATCTAAAATTGCCGAGATGGCAACTAGCGTTTATGTTGATGAATCTGCAAGTTACCGTGCTGCTAAAAATATAGAAGATCGAATAGCTATTCGTGAAGCTGAAGGTAATTCGCACCAAGAGGCTGAACTTAAAGGTGTCGAAGAATATGCTATTGAATGTTCTATTCTTAAAGTAGCTGTTTCTGAAGATTGTCAAAATACTACAGATGAAGGAATCCAAATTTTCGGTGGTATGGGCTTTAGCGCCGATACTCCTATGGAATCTGCTTGGAGAGATTCTAGAATTGCACGTATTTATGAAGGTACCAACGAAATTAATAGAATGTTAGCGGTAGGTATGCTTGTTAAAAAAGCTATGAAAGGTCATGTTGATCTTTTGGGTCCTGCTACTGCTGTTGGTGAAGAGTTAATGGGTATTCCTTCTTTTGATACTCCAGATTTTTCTGAACTATTCGCTGAAGAAAAAGATATCTTGAAAAGACTTAAAAAAGTTTTCTTAATGGTTGCTGGATCTGCAGTACAGAAATACGGAGCAGATTTAGAGAATCACCAACAATTAATGTTGGCTGCCTCTGATATTCTTATTGAAGTATACATGGCAGAATCTGCTTTATTACGTACTGAGAAAAATGCAAAACGATTTGGAGAAGAAGCACAAGCTACACAAATAGCGATGTCTAGACTATACTTGTTCAATGCTACTGAAACTATTATTAATAAAGGAAAAGAAGCTATCGTTTCTTTTGCTGAAGGTGATGAGCAAAGAATGATGTTAATGGGACTTAAACGTTTCACGAAATATACAAATTACCCTAATGTAGTTGCCTTACGCACACAAATTGCCGATAAGGTTGCTGCAGATAACGGTTATACGTTTGACTAATTCAGATTACCTTTTGTTGTTTGGTAAGTTGAATCGAAACCGTCCCAATTGGGGCGGTTTTTTGTTTGGTAAACATTCATATTGCGACTACTTTTAAACCATGCATAAAAAACTACTAGAACAGGTTTACAAAACTTCTGATTTTAATTCAAATGGTCACCTTTTAATCGACCAATTGACTTCTCATTTAGAGGATAAACTCAATGCTTCTTCTCGTAATGCAATTAACTGGAACGAACCTGAAAAGGAACTTGAATTCTGGAAGAATTTTTTATCGGATGGTGATAGTAATGATTTGTTCAAAGAAATTACTAAGAGAACCACACATATACACCACCCTCATTACATGGGTCATCAAGTGAGTCCGCCAGCGCCAATTACAGCATTAACAGGCTTAATTAGTTCCCTAATAAATAATGGTACTGCTGTGTATGAAATGGGCATGTCCTCAAATGCAATAGAGCGAATTATCATTGAGCTGGTATGTAAAAAAATAGGTTTCGCTGAAACTTCTGGAGGATTCTTAACCTCTGGAGGGACATTAGCAAATCTCACAGCACTTTTAAGTGCACGTAAAGCAATTACAAAAAGAGATATTTGGAATAAGGGCAACCAAAACCAATTAGGCATTATGGTAAGCGAAGAAGCGCATTATTGCGTTGATCGTGCGGCTAGAATTATGGGTTTAGGTGAGCAGGGAATTATTAAAGTTCCTGTAACCAAAGAATTTAGAATGGATACGGATTTAATGGAATCTAAATTCAAAGAAGCTCAAGAAAAGGGAATTGAAATATTCGCTATTATTGGTAGTGCCCCTTCTACTGCTACTGGTATTTTTGATGACTTAGAAGTGATTGGAGAATTTGCTAAAAAACAAAACATTTGGTTTCATGTTGATGGCGCACATGGTGGAGCGGGAATTTTTTCAAAAAAATACAAACACACTATTAAAGGTATTGAACTTGCAGATTCCGTTGTTATCGACGGTCACAAGATGATGATGATGCCAGCGCTGACAACTGCCCTTGTCTATAAAGATGTAAAAAATGCCAAAGCAACTTTTAGCCAAAAAGCTGATTATTTATTATCAGATTCTGAGTATGAAGATTGGTACAACTCTGGTAAACGAACGTTTGAATGCACCAAAAATATGATGGCAATTCATTGGTTCACACTTCTAAAATTATACGGAGAAGAAGTCTTTGACGCCAATGTTACCCTACTCTATGATATGGGCGCGCTATTTGCAAGTTTAATTGAGCAAGAGCCAAATTTGGAATTGGCACTTCAACCAATGTCCAACATTGTATGTTTTAGATACTATTCACCAGGGTTAGATACAGAAGAATTAAATGCCTTAAATGCAAAAATTCGCCAATTCTTATTAGAAGACGGCGAATTTTATATTGTACAAACGAAGCTAAAAGGATCACATTATATGCGTATTACGGTTATGAATCCGTTTTCCACCGAGCAACATTTTAAAGCCCTGATCGATAAAATCAAAGCTTTTTCAACAAGCAGATTATTCTCTTAAAGACTCTAACATTTGATCTTCACTTTCTTTTTTAGAGAAATTGATTGCGCACTCTATCAATGCTAAATGTGAGTAGGCTTGCGGAAAGTTTCCTAACAATCTCTTTGTCTTAAAATCAATATCTTCACTAAAGAGACCTAAATGATTGCTATAACTTAATAAGCGTTCAAAATACTCTTGTGCTTTCTTACGTTCTCCAATTTTAAACAAGCTATTTATATACCAAAAAGTACATACTGTAAATGATGATGAAGGTAAACCAAAATCATCTTCATTTTTATAACGATACAGCAATCCGTCATTGTTTAACTCCTTACCTATGGCGTTAACTGTTTTAATATAGCGTTCGTCTTTAGCTTTCACGCATCCGTAAGATTCCATCAATAACACAGAGGCATCTAACTCTTTTGACCCGTAAGATTGCGTGTATGCTCCAACTTCTTCGTTCCATGCGTTGTCATAGATGTCTTTCCAAATTTCTGCTCTAATAGGCTCCCATTTTTCAATTTTATGTTTCTTACCTAACATTTCTGCCACTTTTATCGCACGATCTAAAGCTGTCCAACATAATACTTTTGAAAAGGTAAAATGTCGATCTTCTGTTCTGAACTCCCAGATACCCTTATCGGCATCCTTCCAGTTGTTACTTACGATCCAAACGATTCCTTTTGTTATTGCCCAAAGATCTTCACCATTTTCTATATCTATGCTGAATTTCACCATCTGTTCATATATCACATCCATCAGAATACCATAAATATCATTCTGTTTTTGGTGATATGCCGCATTACCTATACGTACTGGTTTAGATCCTTTATAACCCGCTAAGTGTTCTAGTGTTTCTTCGGTCAGTTTCTTCTCTTTGTTGATACCATACATGATTTGTAACTTCTCTGCCTTATCTGGTATCAAATCAATAATGAACTGTAAATAGCGTTTTGCAACATTTTTATGCCCCAATTCAGATACGACCTTAATCACCATAGATGCATCACGGATCCAACAGAATCGATAATCCCAATTACGTACTTCGCCAATAGTTTCAGGCAAAGATGTCGTTGCTGCCGCTAATACGGCACCGGTCTTATCATAACTTAAAAGCTTTAGCGTCAGTGCACTTCTAGAAATCTCTTCATTATATTTCTTGTAGGTCGGTGTTAGATTAGACCAGTTCAACCAATATACCTTTGTATTCTGCAACTCTAAATAGGCTCTTTCTGTAGTTGGTAATAACAACTTCTCGTTGTAGCCCATAAGCATATACTCATCTTGAGTCAGCTCTACTTCAGCACTATTTACAACAGATTCTTTATCAAATGACGTGTATAAGAAAACGGTATCGAACTTTACATCGTGGGTTAAACTTGCTATAAAGTCTTTTTTAATAAAGGTTTCCGTTTTCCCCATCGCATATTCCAACTTTGGGTCATACAATACCGAAAAACAAGGCTTGCCGGATATATACTTAAAATATCGCACCAATTCTGGTGGAGAATGATATTTTTTCTCCTCTTTTCGATATCTCGGCATAAAATCATGAATTTCAAAATGATTACTACCAGACTTAAATGAAGTAATCAAAATACTAGTGTATTGTTCGTATTTCTGGGTGATTTCATAACTATCATCAACATTTATTTCAAAACTGCCACCAATTTTTTCATCTAACAATTTGGCAAAAACCGATGGACTATCAAATTCTGGCAAACAACACCAGTCGATACCTCCTGTCTTTGAAATTAATGCTGCACTTCTACAATTCCCTATTATTCCGTAGTCTAAATTATCCATTCAATAAAAATCTTGATTCATATGAGGTTTCAATTGCTATTGCCCTCCTTTTTCCCGAAATTTAGAGAAATAATTATCAAGAAGTAGCAAAAAAAACTCTTTTATGGCGAAAACTATCATTATCTCAAATAGACTACCTGTACAATTACAAATTAGCAATGGAGACATTACTGCTGTGCCAAGTGTCGGTGGATTAGCCACTGGTATGAAATCTGTACACACTGGCGGCGATAGTCTTTGGATTGGTTGGAGCGGATTAACAGATGAGGAAATACCTGAAGAACTGATTCCTAAAATTGATAGCGCATTAGCCGAACATGGATCTTCTAAAGTAAATCTTACAGAAAAAGAAGTGGACGGTTTTTACTACGGATTCAGTAATAGAACTATATGGCCACTGTTCCATTACTTTTTAGAATATTCTGAGTTTGAACTTGAAAGTTGGGAAATTTATAAAGCCGTGAATCAAAAATTTGCCGATGCCATTCTAGAAAAAGCAGATAATGAAGATACTATTTGGATTCACGATTACCAACTAATGTTAGTACCACAAATGGTACGTGCTGAAAGACCAGAGATTTCTATTGGCTTCTTTTTACACATTCCTTTTCCTTCTTATGAAATATTTAGAACACTACCTTGGCGACAAGAGGTGCTACAAGGTCTATTAGGTTCAGACTTAATTGGTTTTCATACTTACGATTACGAACGTCACTTTTTAAGCTCTGTTCGAAGACTATTAGGCTTAGAGGTAAGTTTTAACGATATCTACCTTGACGATAGGGTTATAAAAGTAGACTCTTTTCCCATGGGAATCGACTACAAGAAATTTAGCGATGCAGCTAAAGAGCATTCTCAGCGAAGCGAAGACGAAAAGTCTGAATTACAAAAAAGATTGGATACCCATAAGAAATCGGCACCAGATGCTAAATTCTTTTTATCTATTGACCGATTAGATTATACCAAAGGTATTGCGAAGCGATTAAATGCCTTTGAGTATTTCTTAAATAAATACCCGCAGTATAAAGAAAAAGTAAGACTTATTATTCTTGCTGTTCCTTCGCGTTCTAACGTTCCACAATATCAATTACTAAAACGTGAGGTTGATGAATTGGTTGGTCGCATAAATGGAGAATTATCTACCGTAAGCTGGACACCTATTTGGTATTTCTATAGATCTATGCCTTTTGATAATTTAATTGACCTGTACACATCTTCAGATATTGCTTGGTTAACGCCTATTAGGGATGGTATGAATTTGGTAGCCAAAGAATACATTGCTACTAGAACGGATAAAACAGGTGTGCTAATCCTTAGTGAAATGGCCGGTTCTGCCAATGAAATGAATGAATCATTATTAATTAACCCTAATAACTTTGAACAAATAGCAGATGCACTTTTTGAGGCTATCAACATGCCAAAAGAAGAACAAATTTCTAGAAACACGTTATTGCAAAAAAGATTGGAGCGCTATAACGTAGAGAAATGGGCGAACGACTTCATGAATTCTTTAGTAGGTCAAAAAGAAAAAGACCAGACCTATAAGTCGAAAAAATTATCGACCGACCTTATGAATACGGTAATGGATAAGTACAATAAAGCTAAAAGAAGACTAGTATTCTTAGACTATGACGGTACATTGGCTGGTTTTCATACCGATCCTCAAAAGGCATCGCCTGATGAAGAATTGTACAAACTTTTAGACGAGATTTCTTCGCAGCCAAATACAGATATGTATTTGATTAGCGGTAGGGACAAGGAAACGTTTACCAAATGGTTCTTACCTAAAAAATACAACATGATTGTTGAGCATGGTGTGTGGATTTCTCAAGGTGGTGAAGAATTTAGAATGCTGGAAAATGTTAAGAAAGACTGGATGGAGAAAATTTTACCAGTGTTAGAATCTTTTGTTGACAGAACACCTGGTAGTTTTATTGAAGAGAAAAATTACTCTTTGGCATGGCATTATAGAAAAACAGATCCTGACTTTGGTCAAAAGCGTTCTGTTGAACTAAATACGGTACTTACCAGTCTTATTGCCAATGACGACTTAAGCGTTTTAAATGGTAATAAGGTAATGGAAATTAAAAGTAGTAACGTAAACAAAGGGCGAGCTTCTATGCGTGTGTATACCGAACATGATTACGATTTTGTTTTCGCAATTGGTGATGATTGGACCGATGAATTTATGTTTCAAGAACTACCAGAGGAATCTATTACCGTAAAAGTGGGACGTCAAAAAACACAAGCAAGATATTTTGTTGACAACACTAAAAATGTTCGTACAATTTTAAAAAGATTCGCCAACAAAAAATAAGTTTACATACTAGCCACTCTCATTAATATGAAACAAATTTACACCCTTACATTCGTAAGTGTTTTTTGCAGCCTTACTACTTATGCCCAACAAGGCACAGAAGTTTATTTAGCGAATTTAGATTTGGGTAATGACAGTTTGAAAATTAATAGGGTTATAAACATATCTCAAAACGAAGGTTATGACAATCAGCCTTCATTTTTTTCTGATGACAAAATTCTTTTTGCTTCAACTAGAAATAGTCAAACAGATATTATTCTATATGATATAAACGATAAAAAATCAACTTGGCTTTCACATACACCCAATGGCAGTGAATATTCTCCTTTAAAAATTCCTGAAAAAGAGGCTATTTCAGCCGTGCGCTTAGATGAAGATGGCTTACAACGTTTATATGAGTATAGTTTAAAGACAGGTGAATCAAAGGTTTTATTACCCAATTTAAAAGTGGGTTATCATGTTTGGTATTCCAGTGACATTATCGTGTGTACGGTTTTAGTTGAAAACAGTATGGATTTAGTGGTGTATAACCTAAAAGAAAATACCAATTACACTGCTCAGAAAAATGTAGGTAGGTCGTTGCATAAAATTCCTAATTCTGAACTCATTAGCTTTATTTCAAAAGATGTAGAGAAGAGTATTATAAAATCACTACACCCAAGTTCTAGAGAAACGAAAGAGATTATTCCACTTTTAGGAGATATCGAAGATGTTTGTTGGACTGCTGATGGAAGCTTAATAACTGCTAATAATAGTAACCTTTTAACCTTTAAGCCATCACTTGACAAAGAATGGAATTTATTTTTCAAATTTCAACAAACTGATATTCATGGATTATCAAGACTAGCAATTAGTCCCAACGGAAAGTATATTTCTTTGGTATCTAAAGATGCTCCAGATAAAATTGTACAAAAGCAAGTAGATACTTTTAATGCACGAGATTTAGAAGCATTCGCAAATTGTTATTTAGAAGATGTTGTAGTGAAAAATTTTCCCTCAGATATTTTATACACAGGTAGACAACAATTAAAAGAGAACTACAAAGCTTTTTATAAAAGAACACCTGCTATAGAAGTTAAAGTATCTTCAAGAATTGTAATTGGTGCTACTGTAATTGACCAAGAATTTGTTTCTATTGGTGATAAACAGAAACAGCAAGTGGCTATTTATGAAACTGCCGGACTCATAAAAAGCATGACTTTTATTAGCGATGAAAAAACAACTTTTGACCCAGAGGTCATTGTTCAAAGGCAACTTGAAGCTTATAATAATAGAGATATCGAAAGTTTTTTAGCCACGTATTCTAAACAAGCAAAAATTTATAACTACCCAGGAGAATTAAGATCTGAAGGCACAGATGCAATGCGTACTGGCTATACCGAATTCTTTAATTCTGCCCCTGATCTACATTGCGAAATTCTCAATAGAATTGTTATTGGAAATACCGTTATCGATGAAGAGTCAATAACTGCAAATGGCAAAACTTTTAAAGGCGTAGCTATTTATGAAGTCGAAAATAATGAGATAGCTAAAGTCACATTTGTCAATTAATCTATTGAAACAAAAGCTACATATTCTTCCCATCATTATTCTATCGCAATTTGCCTGTACCTCTACTTGGTTTGCAGGAAATGCTATTATAGAATCACTAACTAAAAAGTTAGATTTTGGTCCAGATATTATTAGTTACGTAATCTCTTCGGTACAATTCGGATTTATCGTTGGAACGCTAATATTCGGAGTTTTAATGATTGCAGATCGGTTTTCTCCATCAAAGGTTTTTATGATTTGTGCCTTTCTAGCATCTGTTTCTAATTTGACATTAATCTATCCAGAATTGAACCTGGGTGGTTTACTACTCGCGAGATTTAGTACAGGTTTCTTTTTAGCAGGTATTTATCCCGTGGGAATGAAAATTGCCGCAGATTATTATGAAAAAGGACTCGGCAAAGCATTGGGATTTTTGGTAGGAGCATTAGTTTTAGGTACTGCTTTTCCGTTTTTAATTAAAGGGAGCCCTTTAGCAAGTCATCCAGATAAGGTTATTTTGTTGACATCTGGCATTACAGCTTTGGGCGGACTATTACTCTTTTTACTGGTGCCCAATGGTCCGTACAGAGTGGCAAGTACGGGTTTGAAATTTGATGCGGGACCAAAGCTTTTTAAAAATTTTGAATTTAAAAAAGCTGCTTTCGGGTATTTCGGACATATGTGGGAACTCTATGCTTTTTGGGCATTTACACCTGTTGCAATACAATGGTACGCCATACAATCTGGTCATAATATTTCTGTATCCCTTTGGTCGGGAATCGTTATTGCCCTTGGTGGATTATCCTGTGCCTACGGCGGCATTATTTCACAACGAATAGGCAGTAAAAAGGTAGCTCTAATAGCATTGGTAGCATCAGGATTTCTATGTTTAGTTTCTCCTTTGCTGTTTTCACTTCCTATATATCTATTTTTAACAGGCTGGTGTCTATGGGGCATTGCAATTACCGCTGATTCTCCTCAATTCTCAAACTTGGTAGCATCGGCTGTTGCACCCGAACTAAAAGGAACCGCACTTACATTGGTAAATTGTATTGGTTTTGCCATTACCATTGTAAGTATTCAACTTCTAGGATCACTTCAATCAATAGTGCCTACCTATCTTTTATTTATTCCTTTAGCTATTGGCCCGTTGCTTGGTGTATATAATTTAAATATTAATAAAAAAAACAGCGGTAGTTCAAAAAGTTGATACCATTCTCTGTTTAAATAGCACTACCTTTTTATCCTATCAAAATAATACCATAAGCTCCTATACTTTTATACATGAAATTATGCTCAACCCTATATTTTACTTAATTTTAGAAACCTATTGCCCAAACTAACTTTACTCAAAAAATACTTGAAATGAAAAAATTGTTACTCTTCACTTTATTAACTTCGACTATGACGTTAACAGCGCAAACCGACCAACGTATTTATGATATTATCGATGCCGTTTCTGCCGAACGAATAGAAAACGATGTTACCAGACTTGCAAATTTTGGTACTAGACATACGTTAAGCGATACGGTCTCAACAACAAGGGGAATTGGTGCCGCTAGACGTTGGATAAAAAGTGATTTCGAAAAAACTTCAGCTGAATGTAACGGGTGTTTAAATGTTTTCTTTCAAAAAGATTTAGTAAAAAAAGGTGCTAACGATCGTATTATAAAAGATGTAGAAGTTGTTAATGTACTGGCTATTCAAAAGGGAACAAAATATCCAAATCGCTATATAATTATGAGTGGCGATATCGATTCTCGTATAAGTGACCCTACTAATTTTACCGATGATTCCCCCGGTGCGAATGACAATGCCAGTGGTATGGCAGGTACACTTGAGGCTGCCCGTGTGCTTTCTAAATATAAATTCGAGAACAGCATTATCTATATGGGTCTTTCTGGTGAAGAGCAAGGTCTTTTTGGCGGTGGTGGTATTGCCCAATACGCTAAAGATAAAGGCTGGGAAGTTATTGGCATTTTCAATAATGATATGATCGGTAATATTACTGGTGTCGATGGTACGGTAAGCAATGTAGATTTTAGAATTTTCTCAGAACCTGTACCACCGACCGAAACCGAAGCACAACGTAAAGCAAGACGTTTTTATGGTGGTGAAGTTGATGGTGTATCTAGACAACTCGCGCGCTATGTGCATAAAAATGTGAAACAGTACATGCCAGAAATGAACCCAATGATGATTTATCGTTTGGATCGTTTTGGTCGTGGTGGGCACCATAGACCTTTTAATGATGCAGGTTTCCCGGGTATTCGTATTATGGAAGCTCATGAGAACTACACGCAACAACATCAAGATATTCGTGTTGAAGACGGTATTGCTTACGGCGATGTCTTAAAACATGTTAACTTTAAATATGCAGCTAAATTAACAGCTGTAAACGCAATTAACTTGGCATCTATTGCTTGGGCACCACCTGCTCCAAAAACCGTTAAAATAGGCGGTATTGTTGAACCTGCCGCTAAATTTCAATGGAGTAAGGTAGATGGTGCAAAAGGATATAAAATATACTGGAGAGATACTACATCGCCAACTTGGGACCATAGTAGATATGTTGGTGACGTTTCTGAATTTGTTTTAGAAGGCATTGTTATCGATAATTTTTTCTTCGGAGTATCAGCTGTTGGCGAAGACGGATTCGAGAGCCCGGTTGTTTTTCCTAATGGAATTTTTAGATAGACTTAATCTATATTAGACATGAACAAACTACTAGTTGCTTTTACCCTTGGGATATTTACTTTTTCGCAAGCCCAGACCTTTACCGAACAAGATACACTTAGAGGTAGTATTACCCCTGAACGTGAATGGTGGGACCTAAATTATTATCACCTAGATATTGATGTTAATCCTACTGATAAGTTTATCAACGGAAGCAATACAATTAGCTACGAAGTGCTGAAACCTCATCAAGTACTACAAGTAGATTTGCAACCGCCATTACGTATTGAAAAAGTGACTCAAGATGGAGTTGAACTTGAAGTGACACATAACATAAATGCTCATTTCATACAACTTACCAAACCTCAGCAAGTAGGTGATTTCAATGAGGTAATCGTAACATATTCCGGACATCCAAAAGAAGCGGTTAGAGCCCCATGGGATGGAGGATTTTCATGGAAGAAAGATGCAAACGGTAAAGATTTCGTCGCTACTTCTTGCCAAGGGCTAGGCGCAAGTGTTTGGTGGCCAAATAAAGACCATATGTACGACGAGGTTGATAGCATGTTAATCAGTGTAAAAGCTCCAAAGGGACTTATGAACATCTCTAACGGCCGCCTTAGAAGTATTGACAAGGAAACTAATACCAGTAATTGGTTTGTTTCTAATCCTATTAACAACTATGGTGTTAATGTAAACATTGGTGATTACATACATTTCGATGAAATATATCAAGGCGAAAAAGGTGTACTTGACATGGATTATTATGTTTTAAAAGATAATCTAGAGAAAGCTGAAGTACATTTTAAAGATGCCCCTAAAATGATGCAAGCCTTTGAATACTGGTTCGGGCCCTACCCTTTTTACGAGGACTCATTTAAATTGGTAGAAGTACCTTATTTGGGCATGGAACACCAAAGCTCTGTTACCTATGGCAATCAATATAAAAAAGGATATTTAGGCAGAGATTTATCAGGTACCGGTTGGGGATTAAAATTCGATTTTATTATTATTCATGAAGCCGGGCACGAATGGTTTGCAAATAATATTACCTATAAAGATGCTGCAGATATGTGGGTTCACGAAGGCTTTACCTGCTATTCTGAAAGCCTATTTTTAGACTACCATTATGGTACCGAAGCAGCAAATGCATATGTTCAGGGTATTCGAAATAATATTAGAAATGACAAACCTATTATCGGCATCTACAATGTAAATCATGAAGGTAGTGGCGATATGTATTATAAGGGTTCTAATATTCTTCACACATTGCGACAGGTGGTAAATGATGATAGAAAATGGAGAACTATTCTACGTGGTCTTAATTCTGAATTCTATCATAAAACAGTTACTACCGACGAAATTGAGAAGGTAATCGGGATAAAAATGAAGCGCGATTTAAAACCGTTCTTTGACCAGTACTTACGAACGACCAAAATTCCGGTTTTCGAATATAAGGTGAAAGGTAAAAAAGTATCTTATCGCTTTATCAATACGGTAGATAATTTTAGTCTGCCTATTAAAGTATATATCGATGACACACCAGTTTGGCTTGAACCAAGTATGGAATGGCAATCTAAAAAAATGAAAGGTAATCCTAAAACCTTACGTGTAGACCCAAATTTCTATATCGAAATCAACCCGTAAAGTTCACTTAATAACATATTTATTTTTAGCGTTCATCATAAATTAAATAGGGTTAATTTCCTTTTTAAATTAAGGTATTTTTGCCGCAGCAATTTGTTAGGTTTCCATGAAAAAAACGCTCGCGATATATCGAAATAGTGCCTTTAGATCTTTTATTAGAAGACATTCTAAATATGCACCAATACTATTTTTTATTGGAGGATTCATTTTTGACACCCTAACATTAGGTCGTATTGATCGCACCTATGATCTAACGGTTTTATGTCTGCACATGACCTCATTATCTATTGTACTCTATCTCTATAATCTAGCTGATGATGACAAATGGAAAAATACTTTCTTAGAACGATTTGAAGAATATTTGCCATTGGCTATTCAATTCTTTTTCGGCGGATTATCAAGTGCTTATGTCATCTACTTCTCTAGAAGTGTTTCCTTATCTAAAACTGCATCATTTTTTATAATTCTTGTGTTATTATTGATTGCCAATGAATTTCTAAAAAAAAGAATCTCTAATAAATATTTACAATTTGGGGTATACTACTTTATTAGTTTTACATTTTTCACTTTTATGATTCCTGTATTCTTAAAGGAATTAAACACCAACGTATTTTTAATTTCAGGTGCGGTTAGCTTAGTTAGTACTTTGGTTCTACTCACCTTTATCTATAGTAAAAGTCCTAGTACGCGCAAAGAAATAAAACTTGGTAAAATGATTGCCATAATCTTAGCTATTTATGGTATCATAAATCTTTTTTACTTTCTAAGATTAATACCACCGGTTCCATTAGCCTTAGACAAGGGTATGGTTGCCCACGATATTGTGTTAAAAAACGGTAATTATGAAGTTACTTATGAATCTGAAGAATCGTTCGTTTTCTGGAGAAAACACAAACTAGATTACAGCTATACTCCAGATCAACGTGTTTATATATTTTCTTCAATTTTTGCCCCTACAGATTTAAAAAAATCTATTTTTCATCGATGGAGAAGATATAATGATGAAACTAAAGAATGGGTGAACGTAGAAGATATTGGTTATGATATTACGGGAGGTAGAGATGGTGGTTTTAGGGGTTACACCTACAAAACCAATGTAACCCCGGGCGAATGGGAAGTTCAAGTACTAACTGAAGAAGAACAAGTTTTAGGTGTCATCGGTTTTCATATTAATCTTAATACAAACCAAAAACCATTGCGTCTGAAGACCTCAAAATTCTAATTTGATTTCATTACCACATTTAAATAATTAAATTTCAACACCTTAACCTCTCGTCTAATATCGATAATTACTGTAAATTATTTATTATTTAATTTGTTTATCGCATTAAAACATAGTCTACCTTCGCACGACCTTAAATACATAAGTGACAATATATCAAAAAGTTCAAGCGGTTGATCGTATTTTCAACCAATTGGATAAGGACTTGGGCTCCTTTCAAAATTCTACCGGTTTAGGCTGTGTATCCAATTGCGGACTCTGTTGTCTAAAACCGGACATCAATGCTACTGCATTGGAGTTTTTACCCCTAGCCTACCACCTTTTAAAAAATGGTGAAGCTGAAGAATGGTTAGAACAGTTACAAAGTGATAGCGAAAACAAACTTTGCCCAATTTTAAATAAAATTATTGCGCCTGGTTCAAAAGGATTTTGCTCTGATTATGCCCACCGCGGACTCATTTGTAGGTTGTTTGGGTTTTCTGCCATGCTACATAAAAACAACAAACCTACTTTGGTAACTTGTAAACCTATTAAAGAACAAAAGCCAGAAGCTGTTGCTAACGCTGAAGTTCATCTTGCTACAAAAAACAATTATCCCTTGATCAGTAACTACTATATGCAACTGCGTTCTATAGATGAATCGTTAGGAGAAGAAATGTTTCCTATAAGGATTGCTATTGAAAAAGCTATAAATACCGTACTAGGCTATTACGCGTACCGTAAACCACCAAAAAAAAGTAAAGTCGCATAGCTCGATTATCTTTCAAAAAGAGATTAAAACGTACCTTTATAATTGCGTAAGCAATCGACCAAAATACTATTTTGGTTAGTGCATTGTATGATTTTAAACAACCTATTTTGAACGTATACGGAGTTAGTGGTTTAGTTGCTGACAAAAGGGTCTTTGAACATTTGACCTTAGACATTGAGATAATACCCATTGATTCGATAACACCTTATAGCAACGAATCTATTAAAAGTTATTCTAAAAGACTGAGTGCCGTAATTGATGCAAGCAAAGATTTTGCCCTTATAGGTGTTAGCTTTGGCGGATTAATAGCCACAGAGATCAACCAAATACTTAATGCCAAGAAAGTAATTCTTATTTCTTCTGCACAAACAAAAAGCGAATTAAGACTAATTTATAAATGGGTAGGTAATTCTAGAATTTTGAAGCTTATACCCGCTTCTCTATTAAATCCTCCTAAGTTTGTTGCCAAGTACATCATGGGAGCTCATAATTCTAAACTATTTTTTGAAATATTAGATGATACTAATCTATGCTTTGTAAAATGGGCACTGCAAGAATTTACCACTTGGAAGAATACAAATCAATCAACAAAAGTTATCAAAATAAATGGCACAAAAGATAAATTGATTCCGCCTAAAGGTAACACAAGAATGAAACTTATTGAAGGTGGAGAACACTTTATGATTGTAGATAGAGCAAATGAAATCAGCGAAATCATTAATTTTGAATTGAAAAATACTTAGTAAACTATAATATGGACAACTCTAAAGAAATTTTAGCTAAGATTAAAGCCGAATTGATAAAGGAAGCCCCCAACTGGGACGATCTTTTAAAAGTAACCTTGGCGCATTTTGAATGCTCTACAGGTACACTTCATTTTTTAGATAAAGACGCTTTACTACAGCTTCAATCGCAGGTAGGTATTCCTGAGTTTTTGATTCCGAAATTATCTACTATTCCTATAGGTAAAGGTATGGCCGGTATTGCTGCAGAGCGCAGAAAACCTGTTGAAATGTGTAATCTACAAACAGATGATTCAGGAGTAGCTAGACCCTCAGCAAAAGATACTAAAGTAGAAGGTTCATTGGCAGCGCCATTAATGCATAATGAAAAGCTTTATGGCACTATTGGTATTGCTAAACCAGTACCTTACGATTTTACTGAATCTGAAATGGATTTACTAATGGAAATTGGTAAACTGATAAGCAAAAAATTAAGCTAACATTTTTCACCTTTTACATATAAAAAAGCCCGCTACTTAGCGGGCTTTTCATTTCAATGTATTTGGGTTCTATTTAAAGATAGCACCTGTTAAGGCTACTTGAGAAAGCTCTTTACCTTCTTCACCTTTAAAAGTTACATAATATGGTCCATCACCAGAAACTGTTCCCGTTATTGGAATAGTAATCATAGTACCTTGAGAACCTTCTGGCTGGGCTGTTAATTTACCTATACCAACTATTGGTCCGTCAACCGCATTTTCATGTATTTCAAAATCAAAGTACATGGTTGGTGGTGCTTGCCACCCTGCGGTTAGAGAAACAGAATTTACTCCTTTTAAAGACATGTTCTCCAACATAAACCACCCTGCTGATTTGTTGATCAACAATAGATCCATACCACCGAACTGTACCGCTTGCATTCCGTCCAATTTCATTTTGTCATTGAACTTAACTGTGCTACTAGGTATTACCACAGATTTAGAACCTGTTAGCGGAATGGTCCCTTCTGCTCCGGCATCGGTATAACTAGCCGTTATGACCAACATATTACCTGGCGCAGACGATTCGGCCGTTATTGTGCCTTTCGCTGGCAACGATTTTTCTTTCTTATCATCACCATTTAAGGCAAGGATATAAAGTGCTATCTGTCTAGATTCATCTGATGTAACATTAGGGTGTGCAGGCATGGTCACTTCTCCCCATACGCCGTTACCACCGGTTACAATTTTACCTTGTAAGTAGTTTAATGCATCACGACGTTCTTTATATTTCGCAGCTACATCTTTGTAATTAGGCCCTATGGATGCTTCTGCCTCTTTATGGCATGTTTTACAATCCATAGCCTGTGTTAACGCTTTACCTGTTACGGCAGAAGATACTTGTTGGTGACCCATATTCATGGCTACCTTATCCATTCCCTCTAAATAATCAACACTTACAAAAATATTGCTCGCATCAATTTCAGTACCATCTGGATCTGTTACCGATACATCGTATGCAATTTTTTGTCCCGGTAAGTAAAATGCTGGAGTACTTCCGCCTAAAGAAATCTCAACTTCCGGTCTAGAGTTACCTACAATAATACTAGTACTTTCGCTCACCGCTTCTTCACCTTTATCATCTGCAACAGTTACATTTAATTTATATACCCCTGCACCTGCATAACTGTAACTTACGTTAGGTTCGGTTGTTTCTTTGATGTCACCGTTACCAAAATCCCATATATACACAATGGCATCATCTTCGCGATCACTTGCTTCTACTGTTGCATTAACGGTCAACGGAGTTTTTCCTGCTGTTTCACTAACCGTTACTTCATTGATTAACGGCGGTCTATTACCCCCATTATATTCAATATATCCTAAACCTGAATTCGAATTTTGCGAGAACCAACCACTACCGTATTCTAGCAGGTATATTTTACCGTTAGGACCAACTTCCATGTCAATTAGATTATTCACTTTTACATTAGGTGCAAAGGGCTCCATTTTACTGAAATCTCCGTTTTCATCTAAATGCACGGCGAACATCCATCCACGCATCCAGTCATAAATAATCACCTTACCGTCATAATAACTTGGAAGTTTCTCATCACCTTGAAACATATCTGAATAATAGGTAGGTCCTGCCATAGCATTTCTACCTCCTGTTGCCGTTTGCGGAAAATCTTGAGAATCATCATAAGAATAATACACATAAGCCGGCATAGCTGGTGGTAATTCGGTTAACCCCGTATTATTGCGAGAGGTATTCATTGGTTTGGCAGGATCATATTCGGGTCCGCTTTCACCTGTCTCGTAATTATAGGCATTATACGCGAAATTGTTACCTATAAACAATGGCCAACCAAAGTTACCTGCTTTTTTAGCTTGGTTCATTTCGTCATATCCTCTTGGACCTCTAGTACCTAAGCTATCTGCTCGAGCATCAGGACCAACATCGCCCCAGTACACATATCCTCTTTTCATATCTACAGATATTCTATACGGATTTCTATGACCCATAGTATAAATTTCAGGTCTCGTTTTATCTGTACCTACCGGGAATAAGTTTCCTTCAGGAATGTCATATGTACCATCTTCCTTTACTTTTATTCTAAGTATTTTACCACGTAAATCATTCGTGTTTCCTGAAGAACGGCGAGCATCAAATTGCTCATGACCAGGCGTGTCGTTCAAAGGTGCAAACCCGTTATTAACATATTTTTCATCTTTCTCATTAAATGGTGTTGAGTTATCACCTGTTGAAAGATATAGTAAGTTATCTGGTCCAAAAGCAATGGAACCACCTGTATGACAGCATATTTCACGCTGACTATCAACATCTAAAATAACTTGTTCAGATGCTGTATCGAACTTGCCATTTTCAAATTTAAAACGTGATAGACGGTTTATCCACTCATCTCCTGTTGGCGCGTAGTATAGATAAATCCAATGATTGTTCGCATAATCAGGATCTTTTTGCAAGCCCATTAGTCCTTCTTCTGCATTTACCCCGGGAGTATTCAATGTTTTGCTATAAACATCTAGCTTCAATACTTCACTAAGCTCTTGCGTTTCATTGTTATATAACATCACCTCTCCCCTACGTTGTGCCACTAAGACATCTTCGTTTGGCAATACCGTCATTTCGGTAGGTTCAAAAAACTGACCTTCAATTAAGGTGATTTTTGAAAAACGGTCATCCTCAGGTGGTATTTGAGAACTTACTTTTGAATAATCTAGATTTAGGTTTTCACCGATGGCATATTGAATTCCGCCTAACAAATGCTTTAAAAATAAATCTTCAGAAAAACTAGCATCTGCGTGGCCCCCACCTGTGTAAAATGCACGTCCGCCATCAAAATCATGATACCAAGCGATAGGATGAAAATCTCCATTCTTACCACCTTCATAACTAGATTCGTCCAAAGTCATAACTACGTTTACATCTGGATTGATGTTTTTGTAGTTGTACAATTCGTCTTTTCTGGTCCAAACAGAATCCGTGAAAAACTGAGTAGCTATAAAATTCTTATCCTTTATAATGAAATCTGCAGTTGGCATACCCCTTGGGTGACTTAAAAATTGTGCTCCTGCCAACTTATTGTACCAGCCCCAGTCATATTCTGTATCTACTGCTGCATGTACTCCTACATAACCACCTCCAGCTTGAATGTAGCGCTCAAAAGCAGCTTCTTGGTACTGGTCTAAAACATTACCGGTTGTACTTAAAAAGATAATAGCCGAATATTGTTTTAGGTTTTCATCTGTAAAGAGTTCTGCATTCTTGGTAGTATCTACAGCGAATCCATTTTCTAATCCTAACTTTTGAATTGCCGCAACGCCCGCAGGTATCGAAGCATGTTTAAAAGCCATTGTTTTTGAGAAAACCAAAACCTTAGGTTCTCCCTCTCGTTTATTGCCACCACATGAGACAATAATAAGCGCAAAGCCCAAAAGCAGCGCAATGAAGATTTTTTTCATACGTAAATTGTTGTTGTTTAGTTGTTTTTAGAAAGCATAAAAATAGGGCGTGAATCTGTATTAACCAATACTTTCTGTATTAATCATTGTACATTTATGATAAATTAATACCGATTTAATAGAATTATGATAAACAAACCCGAGATATATTTTAAAAATGATAGTGAATTTAAAAATTGGTTGCACAATAATCATTCTGACCACTCGGGAGTTCATCTCATTTTCTACTCCGTAGCACATGAAAACGAAAGCATGCGATGGGAAGAAGCTGTTCAAGTAGCACTTTGCTATGGATGGATAGATAGTACGGTCAAAAGCTTGGGCGACGGCAAGCGAAGGCAATATTTTTGCCGACGAAAACCAAAAAGCGTTTGGAGCAAGGTCAATAAGAACTACATAAAACAACTTATAGCTAATGGTAGAATGCATGCCGCAGGATTGGCTTCTATAAAAATTGCTAAAGAAAATGGCTCTTGGACTTCTTTAGATGATGTGGAAAACGGAGTAATACCAGAAGAATTACAATTAGCATTCGATAAAAACCCTATTGCTTTTGCCAACTTTAAAAACTTTACTCATAGTCAACGTAAAAGTTACCTCTATTGGCTAAATCAAGCAAAGCGTGAAGAAACTAGGAATAAAAGAATTGAAGGAATAATTTATCACGCTGCCGAAAACATTAAGTATCGTGATGGTGGCGGACGATAAAATAGAACACTAATGACTTCATTTGTAGACTAACAGTATTACCTAATTGTTAATTAAACCTTATTTTTACATTCACTTTTGTGGTGTACCAAGCCAACGTGTTTCCGTTATTGGTTTTCCCGAAGATGTATTTAAAATGCCTAAATTACCGAAAGAACATCAGTTCTTAGACTTATCAGATTACGGTAGGCCCTTTGCCTTCTTTATCGCCAATCAATTAAAAACAACAATATTTACACCAATTCATGTTACGCTGGCATTTACTGTCTGCGGACTTCTAGCTATTGTTTTTATCTTAGAAGGCTTTTATTGGTCAGCATTACTTTTTCTCATTTTAAAATCAATTCTTGATGCAGCAGACGGTGAACTGGCCCGTATAAAGAATATACCTTCGCACATTGGTCGATACTTTGATTCTATTTCAGATTTCATACTTAATCTGTTGTTCATACTTTCAATTTGGTACATTACCGACAGTACTATTTTCTTTGCACTGGTAGCTTTCGTCGGACTTCAATTACAAGGCACACTATATAATTATTACTATGTAATTTTAAGAAATAGGCATGATGGCGATACCACAAGTAGAGTATTTGAAAATAAAACACCTATCGCCCTAAAAGGCGAAAATCAACAAACCGTAGACCTACTATACCGTATATATTCATTTTGCTATGGACCTTATGATCGAATTATTTATGGTCTTGACAAAAATGCCATTAAAGGTATAAATCAACCTAAATGGTTAATGACAGCAGTGTCTACATTTGGGCTAGGTTTTCAATTATTGCTTATAGGACTCTTTTTAGTATTGGATTTAAAAGCATTCATTATTCCCTTTTTTATAGGTTATAGTCTTTTCATTTTTGTATTTATCTTGATCAGACAATTATTAAATAGGTAATTATTTTTACCTTACTAAACCAACCAAAAATAACATGAATATTTCAATTAAATTAAAACAGATTTGTCTAAGCTTATGCTGTTTAACAATTCTTTTATCATGTAAATCTGAACCACAAATCACCTATGATGTAATCATAAAAAATGGTAATCTTATTAATATTGAAGATGGGTCGGTTTCTGTTTCGAACATACTAATTACCAATAATAGAATTATAAAAATTACTACCGATTCTAATATTAAGACCATAAAAGCTAAATCGGTAATTGATGCCAAAGGTAAATTTATCGTACCAGGCTTTTGGGATAACCATACCCATTTTAGAGGTGGCGATTCTTTAATCAGTGCTAATAAAAACTTCTTAAAACTGTTTATTGCAAATGGTATTACTACAGTGCGTGATGCCGGTGGTGACCTTACCTCTGCGGTTTTAGAATGGCGAAAGACAATTGCGAACAATGAACTTGTAGGACCAACCATTTTTACATCGGGACCAAAAATTGATGGTCCTGGTGGTACATGGGCTGGTTCTTTGGAAGTGGACAATGATGCAGATATTAATAACGCGTTAGATTCTTTACAATCGATACCGTCGGACTTTGTAAAAATTTATGATAGCCGTATTTCGGGTGAGAATTATCTAAAGGTGATAGAAGAAGCAGAAAAGAGAAACCTAATAACTTCTGGACATATGCCTTTTACCGTCGAACTTGACCCCACTATTGACGCTGGTATTGATGCAGTAGAACACCTTTATTATATTATGAAAGGATGCTCAAGCAAAGAAGAAGAAATCACTCAACAGATGGTGGACAAGGAAATCGGATTTTGGGATGCTATGCCTTTACTCCAATCTTCATTTTCTGACTCGACTGCTTTAAGAACATTCGAACATTTAAAATCGAAAAACGTATTTGTGGTACCTACACTCCACATAGGCAGAGTACTAAGTTATTTAGACGAAGTTGACCACAGCCAAGACAACTATTTAAAATATATGAGCGACGGTATTCAGAAAACCTATAAAGGTAGAATTGACCGTGTAAAATATGCCACTGAAAAGCAAGTTACAGACCGTAAGGCTTTAGATGATTTTTTTGGTGCACTTGCTTTTAAACTGAATGTAAACGGAGTATCTCTTTTGGCGGGATCAGATAGTGGAGCTTACAATAGCTTCACCTACCCTGGTATATCTCTACATAAAGAACTAGAAGCAATGGTCGCTACCGGAATTACTCCGCTTGACGCATTAAAAGCTTCAGCCTATAACGGAGCTAAATTTTTAAAGCAAGATACAGACTACGGAACTATTTCTGAAGGTAAAATTGCTGATATTGTTTTACTAAATACCAATCCGTTAGAAGATATTAAAAATACCAAAGACATCTTTATGGTACTTTCTAATGGAATGCAACATTCTAAAGCTGACTTAGACAATTTATTAAATTCTGCCATTGTCAACTAAACAAATTACTTTTATGAAATCAATACTATATTTATTTCTATTCTCCACAAGCCTATGTTTTGCTCAAACACTCTTAAAACCAGACCAAGTATTTGACGGCACCGAATTACATACCAATTGGGTGGTGTTGGTTGAAGGAAATCAAATTACTTACGTAGGAAATGCGAATGGAGTTTCGCTACCTAATAACACCACAGAAATAAATTTGGCTGGCTCTACCCTTATGCCCGGTATTATTGAAGGTCACTCTCATGTATTATTACACCCCTACAATGAAACGGATTGGAATGATCAAGTTTTAAAAGAATCCCCTGTTGAACGTGCCGTTAGAGGTACCGTTCATATAAAGAATTCTTTAATGGCAGGTGTAACTACCATGAGAGATTTGGGTGCTGAAGGTGCCGGTTATACAGATGTGTATTTGAAGAAAACTATTGAAGACGGAATTATAGACGGACCACGATTATTGGTTGCAGGACCCGCAATTGTGGCAACGGGTGCATATGGACCAAAAGGGTTTCATGATGGCGTAACGGTGCCTTTAGGTGCTGAACCTGCAAGTGGAGTTGACGAATGTATTGAAACGGTTCGTAGACAAATGGGTAACGGTGCCGATTTAATAAAAATATATGCCGATTACCGTTGGACACCAGGTGCTGCTTCCAAACCTACTTTTTTACAAGAAGAAATTAATGCCATGGTAGCCACTGCAACTACTGCAGGTAAATATGTAGTTGCCCACGCCAGCACTCCCGAAGGTATGAAAAGAGCAATACTTGGCGGAGTGGAAACCATTGAACACGGTGACGGTGGTACACCTGAGATTTTTAAGATGATGAAAGAAAAAGGTGTTGGCTTATGCCCTACCCTAGCTGCGGGCGATGCTATTACCCAGTATAGAGGTTGGAACAAAGCGACCGACCCAGAACCTGAACGTATTCAGCAAAAGCGTAAGTCTTTTAAATTAGCTTTGGATTCTGGTGTAAAAATTGTTTTTGGTGGTGATGTTGGTGTTTTTACACACGGTGAAAACTATCGTGAAATGGAACTGATGGTAGATTACGGAATGAAGCCTTTATCGGTCTTAAAATCTGCAACATCTGGCAATGCAAGTATGTTTCATTTAAATCAATTAGGAAGCTTAAAAAAAGGGTTTCTAGCTGATATTATTGCCGTAAAGGGAAATCCGGTTCAGGATATTTCTGTGATTAAAAATGTTTCGTTTGTAATGAAAGATGGATTGATTTATAAAGAGTAGTTGTTGGTTGTTCGTCATAGCGAGCAAAGCGCGGCTATCTGTTCTTTTGGAACACGTTCACTTCGGTCACTTCGGTCACTTCGGCTACGCTCA
This sequence comes from Maribacter caenipelagi, assembly GCF_004364175.1. Taxonomy (GTDB): domain Bacteria; phylum Bacteroidota; class Bacteroidia; order Flavobacteriales; family Flavobacteriaceae; genus Maribacter; species Maribacter caenipelagi. The sequence continues at coordinate 445,818 of NZ_SNZW01000014.1, forward strand.
GTGACCTATAAATTGCTTATGTTGTATTTTGTAATTAATATTCTTTACCTAATACTTACACTGAGTACTAATTCAACCTTTACTTTTCCTAATTCTCAATGCACTCGAAACGATAAAAACAAAAAACGAGGTTTCTATAATTCGCTGTAAAATCCCACGGTAACCTGAATTGGGATCGGAGAATAGTGAGAAGATAAAAATTCCGCTAATGATTCCTATAACGATAGCAATTTGAGATAAACGACCATAGTTCTCAAACTTTTTTAACCCCAACCCGATACTTATTAAACAAATAGGAAAAAATATATACGTCAAAGATGCCACTGCATTGTGTATGAGTTGAGCAAGACTTGAGTCTATTACATCTGTTGGGCACCCTGCGTCACACGGAAATAATCCTACCAATACCGTTCCCAATCCGTAGAAAAGCGCCAAACCGAAAAAACCGGCTACGATCAATTTGGAACTTGGTAGTTTTTTGGGTGCACTAAAACAGAAAATGGTAATGAGAATTCCGCTAGGTACATATCCGAAGTACTGTAAATACCAACCATATTCGGTATCAGAAGCAAAAGATTCACTAATATATTGACTTACTATACTGTAATCATCAATTAATAAAGGACCAACGATTGCCGCAATTGCGAACAAGCTAACTCCTAAAATACCTATATACGCTACTAATTTATTGTTCATTCTGTTATTGATTGGTTACATGTTCGACTACAGAAGTTATATAATGTTACACTACTTTAAATATATTCTAGAGCTGTCCATCACTATCCAGCTCATTCATTGCCTTAACAATTTCTTCATTTTCATATCTTAAAGGGTCAAAATAAGCAGCATACTCAGGTAAATCGGGTTTATCAAATATGTAATTAGCACATAATTTTCCTGCTGCGCAAGCGCTCATTGTACCGTAACCGGCAAGCGCACCTACTACATAAACATTGTTTACTTCGGTCTGCCCTATAAGCGGCCAGTTCTCTTTTGTTCTTGTATAATAGCCCGCATATTCAATTAAGGGCGTTGGAATATCATTTTCATAAGCAGATAGTTCAGGAATAAAACGGCTGGCCCCTTTTAATACCTCTTGCGGAAAAAACTCGAAACCCGGTATATCAAATGATGGTTCACTTTTTTCCGTTTGAAATGCCCAACCAAGTTTTATGCCTTCTGTTTCTGGTTTTATATGGAGTCCGCCAGGAAATTCGTTCAACAACCATTTGTATTTCTCATCCGATTTAAAGAACTCCAACTCATCTGTAGACCAATCTAAATATTGCTTGTCTGCATAAATAGTAAATGGCATGTTTTTAGGTATGATCTTATTGGGATCTGGTATGATGAATTTTCGCTGTAAAGTGTTCGATATAGGAAATTGAAAACCGAACATAGTCGCAATCTTGTTTAAAAAAGGACCAGTGGCGATTACTACTTTATCAGCATCAATTAACTCTTCTGAATCTAAAACAATCTGAAATTTAGTACCACTTTTTTCAATACGCACGATCTCACCTTCAATAAACGTAAGCCCCATGTTCTTTGCTTCTTTCAGCAATAAAGTACCCAAATCGTATACATCAATTTTACCTGCATTTTTTATTCGTACGACCTTCTCTATTTTTTTGTCGAGATACGGGAAGTCCTTCTGAATTGCTGACGTATTCGTGAACTCTTCTAGATAACTAGTAGAATTTTCTTTGTCACCAGATCCAAATATTGGATTATCAACATCATGACTAATAAAGTTGTAGCCCGAATTCTTCATTTCAAAAGAGTTCTCTCCATATTGAGTTTTAAGCTCTTTCATTAACTCAATACTATCACTAACAAATTGGCGCATATTTTTTTCGGGCCAATAGTCCCTAAAGTTTTCGCCAGACTTACTTGTGGTGAACGAAAGTGGTTGATTTTTATCAATCAAGATTACATTACAATCTTTTCTTTTTTTTAAAATATAGTAGGCAGTTGCTACCCCTGCAATACCAGCTCCGCAAATTGCAATAGTTAGTTTTTCTTGCATAATCGTTGATTTTATAAAGATTTTATAATTCGATTAAGAAAGGTAGTTAATGCTTAACTCCAGCCTTTTCAGCACAAGCATTATTATTATATTCATTGAATGTTAAAAAATTATAAATAACACAAAATCGACTACTTATAATGTATCAGATTTGTTATTCTCTTCCCATGATTTCCTTAAATCGGTAGAAAGAATGCTGTTGCCATCATGGCGCCAACCTGGTGGTTTTATTAGGTACTTGAACTTATTTACCAATGTGGTTTTTGATGTAAAAAAATCGACCAGCATCTTATACCATTCTGCAAAGGCAATTTTAATAGGGTTATAGGTATTAATATTCGCTACCAAACCATAAACGGGCTTTTCAACTTCAGGTTCGAAGGTACCGAACAACCTATCCCAAATAATAAATACTCCGGCATGATTTCTATCTAAGTACTGCGGATTCGTGGCATGATGCACTCTATGGTGACTCGGTGTATTAAAAATAGCTTCGAACCACTTGGGCATTTTTTTAATCATTTCTGTATGTATCCAATATTGATAGATCAAACTGACCGACATCTGTACCAGAATCATAACCGGGTGAAAACCGATAAGCACTAACGGAGTCCAAAATATAAAAGTGTAAAATCCGCCAGACCACGACTGTCGTAAAGCAGTGCTTAAATTATAGTTTTTAGAGGAGTGATGCACCACATGACTCGCCCAAAAGAATCTGCTTTCATGACTTATTCTATGAAACCAGTAATAACAGAAATCTTCTGCAAAAAGTAATATGATCCACGACCACCAAGCAAACGGTATTTCAAATAAATGATAAAAATTATACAATAAATAGAAAAACCCCAATGCAATACCTTTTGTAACCAACCCTATCGCCACATTACCTAAACCCATAACTATAGAAGTGCCGGCATCTTTAAACTCGTAGTCATGGAGTTTAACTTTAACCGATAAAATGACTTCTAAGATTACGGTTATCGTAAAAAAAGGAATGGCGTAGTGTATTAGATTGGGGATCTCTGGAATTTGCATACGTTTAAGTTGTCTTTTTTTTTGCCTTCCTAATTTACGAATCTATTTTGTGAACTACAATTGCTTTAAAAGACAACTTTTATCATTATTTAATTTCGATTAGTGTATAGGTAAAACGTATTGTTTATGTAACCTTTGTTACCGTAATACAGGGTGATCATACGTAATTTTACAGTAAGAAATTAAAACAACAGGATTATGGAAACTTTAAATAAAAACGTGGGATTAGACCAAGATTACAACATTACCATCAGCAATAAATTAAACATTCTTTTAGCTGATTATCAAATTCATTATATGAACTTGAGAGGCATGCATTGGAATGTAAAAGGGAGCAATTTCTTTCTATTACATGAGAAATTCGAAGAGTTATATACTGAAGCTACGGAAACCGTTGATGAAATTGCAGAACGTATTTTAACCTTAGATCAACAACCCTTACACACATTTGAAGATTACCTAGAAAATAAAACAATTAGAATCATCAAAGAGGTATCTGATGGAGCTACAGGAATTTCGTTGCTAATTAACAACTTGAACGAGTTATTGATTCAAGAGCGAGAAATTTTAGAATTTTCTTCTGACAATAATGATGAAGGTACAGCTACTTTAGTTAGTGATTTAATCACAGGACAAGAAAAATTAATTTGGATGCTTAAATCTACTTTAAAATAGAACTTACTTTTATAGCGATAAAAAAGGGCAAATGTCATAACTGATTTTTGCCCTTTTTTTAATGAATTTACATGAGCTAATAGTACTAAACTAATTTAAGCTGTGGAGCTTTTTCAATTTAAAAATGCTCTCAGAAGTACCGAAGCCTGTCAAAGGCATCTGAGCTTTGCAATTGAATATACTTTTTAGATATTTTATTATTTGTATTAAAAATGATATTAAATCAACTATTACTGTAGCACTGGCTCTAATAAATCCCACTTATTACCGTAAAGATTTTTAAATACAGCCACCATACCATAAGGCATTTTTTCTGGTTCTCGATCAATCTTGACTCCCCTTTCTACAATTTTATAATAGTCTCTCCAGAAATCGTCTGTATACAAAAATAGAAAAACACGATTACCAGTTTGGTTACCTACACGTGAAGCTTGATCTTCATTATCTGCCTTTGCTAAAACCAAAGAACATTCACTTGAACCTTGTGGAGCCACAATAACCCAACGTTTACCATAGCCCAGGTCGGTATCTTCTACAAGTAAAAAATCTAGTTTATTGGTGTAAAATTCAATGGCTTTATCGTAATCATCGACTACTAATGCAATACGTGCTATGCTTTGTTTCAATATGTAATTGATTTTAACTAGTTACTATCCTAGAATATTGGTTTCGAATCCATCAACACTCTTGGTGTTCTTATTTTTCCAATATTCTTTGATTTTATCTTCTCCTTGTTTTGAAGACCAATCGTTCAAGGTTGTGCGTTCTTCCTTAAAATCCATGAACGGAACGGCAAAACCGCAAGACGTTTGTACCAAGTCGACATGCATTTCAATGATTTGTCTAGCGCCTGTATTCGCAGGAAATAAGTCTATATATTTTGCGAACTCTTGATCTCTTTTATGGTATATACCTGCAGTACCATACAATCGTAAAATTATAGGTTTTCCTTCAAAAGCACAGAACATAACGGTCATACGGTTGTTCTTGATCAAATGTGCCGCAGTTTCGTTACCGCTACCGGTGAGATTCAACCAAACAATTTTATTCTTATCTATAACCCGAAATGAGTCCGTTCCCTTTGGGGATACATTTACATTCCCCTCAGCAGCAGCCGTACCCACAAAAAATATCTTTTGCTTTTCTATGAATTTCTTTAAATCGGGAGTGATGGATTCTAGTTTTTTTCCCATAGTTATAGTTTGGTAGGTTTTGATTATGTATTGCCGACTTTTCATTTAGAAACGCCAGCACCAATTTTTGCAAAGTTTGATTGTTTTGCGTGTAATTTGTCAACATGAAATTCATTTATTTTCCCGCAATTTTTGCAAGTCAATTTTATAATCTTCCCATCTTGCATTGCAAATTCTACTCGAGTATTTGCACTCGTTGCATATGCTATTTCATTACTACACTTAAGACATTTTCCGTAAACTTTCATCGATGTTTAATGGTCTTTTGTTAGGTATTATAACGGTCACCGTATTTTAAACACAGCGACTGAATGGAAGTTATTTATATTGCCAGTTATCATATTTCCATTTCATAATTTTAGCTGCTTCCCTTCCAAAAGTTTCTAGTATGTTCTGATTTAATTCCGCATTGTCCAATTCGCCAATTATGTCAGGATTTGTGTCAATCAAAAAATCTCTAAACAACCTGAGGAAATCATCACCGAAGTTTGAGTGTAATTCCCTTGCTTTAAAGTAGAACTGAGTTTGATACCAGCCGTAGTTCTGTCCTTGTTGCATTATTTGTAAATACTCCGTTTCAAATTGATCTAAAGTTTTGAACTTAAGCTCACCCCATTGATTTCCTCGAATCATGGTAGTTTGTAAAACATCCATTTGATCAAGTACAATTTGGGTGTCGAAACTGCGGGCTGCACCAACTTGACAGAGATTTCCGAAAAGCTCATTTAGCCACCTGCGTTGTGAGCTTTTACCTGTTCTGTAGAATTGATATAGGTGACCCAATTCGTGGAGCGACAGCGCATCTCTGTAAAAGTAATCAAGGTCTATATTTTCACCAAAATGTTGTTTTAAGAGCTCTTTAACTGGCGGAGGAGCTTGTTTAATTCCATTTTCAGCATTACTTGCAATTACTGACTTTCCTAAACCTAAAACGATATTTCCTTTATTGTATGCTTGAGGCATACCCGGAGGTGGTGAAAAGGCATATTTGTTCCAGTTTTTGTTATCAATAAAAAGTACTGCGAAATTAAGATTTTCATCAAAAATTCTGTCGTAATATTTCTTTGCTAACTCAAGAACTTCTACTGTATTTTTAATATCTCCCGGATGTTCGACAGATGAGTAAACTTCAAATTCATTCGACATGTCTTGCTTGTAAAGCCCCTCATGCTTAGATCTATTAATCCAATCCGAGGGTTTCTGATTACCTGAAAATAACAGAATAAAGAATACTAAAGTGATTACGTGTTTCATACATTCATGTTATGATAGCTAACGGCTTCGTATAACCATCAGTTACGGGTTAATATGGGTTAATTTTCTATGTAGCAGAGACGTTAGCAATACTGAGTGGATTTGGATGTAGTCGAATCTGCTGCAAATGCGGTAATTCATTGTTGTGCGTTCAATCTTTTTATTCCGATTTATGTAATTCAAGTTCAATTTCAACCATAAATTCAGGCAATGCTAATCCTTTTACTTCAAGCCAAGAGCCAGTTGGAAATCGGTTTTTATAAATTTCAGCTCGATATGCTGATTTTTCCAACATTAGTGTCATATCAGTTGTGAAAATGTCTTCTTTTACAACATCGTCAAATGTGCAGTCAAAGTGTTTTAATATTTTTTCCAAATCAGCATAACAGTTTTTCATCTGTTGTTCAATATCACCGATAGCAGTTGGGTTTCCTTCATTGTCCATACTAACTGCTCCAGAAATTTTAATGCTATTCCCAATTTTTACGACGTGTGAATATCCGTATGCTTTTTCTACTTCTGGACGCAATAGAAAATATTCAGGTTTTTCGGGTGCAACAACTACTTCTTTTTCCACTTCTTTAATTTCCTCCTTTTGTGTTTGTTCACAACTTTGGAATACAAAAGCGAATGCAAAAAGTGTTGCGAGTAAAATCAATCGGTTGGTTCGTTTTTTCATAATTCTGATAGTTTAGTGCCTACATTGATCGGTTTTCGGCTTTCCCCTCTTTATTATCCCTTACGTTTTTCAGTATAAAACACAACGATCTCCGTATTTCAAACGAAGCTGATTAAAAGACGCTTTCGTTTCGGATTATACACGAGCTAATAACTATTTTTTCAATATTTCATTAATATATATTGAACGATATTTTTCTGGATATTCAACTTGTACTCCGTGTGTTCCATTTTCAAATAAAAACCATTTTTTAGAAGGTGCAATAATGGAATCAAAATACATCTTTGCTACAGACGTTTCGGTAAAATGGTCATTGTCTCCTTGTAATATATATACGGGTACTTTAAATTCTGTGATATCACGCATTAAATTCATATTGATTGCAGTAGGTTGCAAAATCTTGGCTGCAGGATAGTAAGATTCTGGACTATTGATCATATCCGTAAATTTTTCGCTAAACGTTAAACCATTATCTAAAAACATACTTTTAATAAAATTAAAATCGGTTTCTAATTTTATCGGTGCATACTTCATCACAATTTGTCGTTCTATTTCAAAGGCTTGAGCTACTGAATTTTTTGAGTTTTCAACATAAGGTGGTTTTCCAATTTGTTTTAATAGATTGACTGAAATGGTATCATTGTGCTTTTGCGATTCCGATAGTGCAAATTCATAAGATAATTCTTCTGAAAGTGATAGATTCGCCATTAGACCACTACCAATATAGGCGTGATATAATTCTGGCTGTTTTTGAACCATATAAGCAGCTACAGCAGTTCCCCACGATAAACCTTCGATGTAAATCTTATCCTTTTTAAAAGTCTCTTTTAAATGTTCTGATAGTTGCAAACCATCATCCACTATTTGGTTTAAAGTAATGGAAGAATCAGGTATACTATCATTATAGGCTAGTCCAGACCCTCTTTGATCCCAATAACATACTGTAAATATATCTTCCAAATCAACTCCCGTGAGTTTGTAAATTACTGGTAAAATTGGTGCACCCGGTCCTCCGTGAACTATTAGTAGCACGGGATTATTCTTGTCTTTTCCCCTAATTGTAATTCGTTGTTTTACTCCGTTTATTGTCATGTCCTCGTGCATGGCAATACTATTTGGTAGTACATTACCCTTTTCGTCTAAAAAAGGTTCTTCTTCTCCAGAACTGTTGATTCTAATTATTAGCAATACAACTAAAATAAACATAACAATTGCTCCCAGTAAAATCAAAAACCACTTCCCTATTTTCTTTACTATTTTCATATGTTCTTAATTAGTTTGGCGGTTTTCTTATTGCTACCAACGGTCTTATGTATGGAACGTAGCGTGTAAAAAGACACTAACTTTTCGGATTATAATTGACCTCTATTTTATTATTTATCTTTCGTATAAGCACTAAAACCGCTATTTTTTTAAATACGTTGTTAGGCATATTTAATAATTTCATTTTTTCTTAATAGCCCTTTCGTTTTACGTTTCCCAAGAATAATGTCCAGTCAGGTTTTCATTGTGTATAATTTGAAAATATCGATTTCTAATTTACATTATCTTAGGTTTCTACTTTCAAACCAATCCATAATAATCAACCTACAATATTGATGAGAGAATGTTTAATCAGTTTTTTTATTATCAAAAACTACTTCTCCTCCAATAATAGTCATAGCGACCTTAGTTTCTAATATTTGATTTTCTGGAATTGTCATAATATTTCTGTCCAGTATGGTGAAATCTGCCCATTTACCAACTTCTATACTTCCTTTGTCATTTTCTTGAAACGCTGCATAGGCGGCATCCAATGTATAAGATCTGAGTGCTTGATTCCTTGTCATTTTCTGTAGGGGTTCATAACCACCATCAGGCATGCCTTTTAAAGTTTTTCTGGATACTGAAGCATAAAAGCCAGCAATAGGATTAATGGGTTCTACAGGTGCATCGGTTCCGTTCACAATCTTTGCTCCAGACTTTAAAAAGGACTGCCATATATAGGCACCTTCCGTAATACGTTTCTCTCCTATGCGGTCAATGACCCAAGGTCTATCTGAAGACATATGAATAGCCTGCATTGCTAGAATAACATCTAATTCAGCAACCCTAAGAATGTCTGCTGGATTGAAATGTTGGGCGTGTTCTATTCTAAATCTTGCGTCTTTTGAACTATTTGTAGATTTAGTCTTAAATGTGCTCTCATAAATATCCAAAACCTCACGAGTTGCTCTGTCTCCTATGGCATGTATACCTACTTGAAAACCATTTTTGTAAGCTTTATTGACAATTTTATCAATATCCTCTAACGGTGTAAAATTATGACCATGCTCTCCGGGTGCATCCGTATATTCTTCCAATAACCAGGCGCCTCTTGAGCCTAAAGCCCCATCTGCCATTAGTTTAATAGACCGGATGGTTAGTTGATTGTCATATAAGTTCAATTGAATACCTTCCTTAAAATAATATTCTAGAAGTTCAGAATCTGTTCCGCGAAGCATAACATACAGCCTTAGTTTAATTAGGTTTTGTGATGCCATTTCTTCAAAAAGGTTTATCATGTAGTCATCAGAACCTGCATCATGAAATCCGGTGATACCATTTTTAAAGCACTCTTCTAAAGCTAAAGTTACTGCTTCTTTTACATCTTCCTTTGTAGGTTCAGGTACAAACTTGAACACTAATTCTCCTGCAGTTTCATTAAGAATTCCGGTTGGTTCACCATTAATATCTATAATTATTTCGCCGCCATCTGGTTGAGGTGTCTTTGAATTAATACCCGCTATATCCATAGCTTTTTGATTTATAATTATGATATGTCCAGAAGCATGTATAAGAATAACAGGGTGATCTGGTACAGCAGTAGATAGTAACTTATTTGTGGGAAACCCATTAACTAATGTAGGTTGTGTATCCCACTTATCATGATGCCATCCGTTTGCTAAAATCCATTCTCCTTTCGGAGTGTTTTTTGCTTTTTCTGCGACTCTTTCAATAGCTTCATCATAACTTTTAGCCCCGACCAAGTCAACTTCCAATAAATTTAATCCAACATAATACAAATGGGCATGCCCCTCTATTAAACCAGGAATCATGGTCTTGCCCTTTAAATCAAAGAGTTGGGTTTTATCCCCTTTTAACTTCATGACAAGTTCCTTACTTCCTACAGAAAGTATTGAATCGGCTCTTACAGCAACAGCCTCCACCATTGGCCGGTTATCGTCCATTGTATAAATCTCTCCATTAAAATAAATTTGATCTGCTAATGTGCTAAGTTCACTAGTTTGTGCTTTTGAGATTACGGTGATCAGTAAAAAGAAAATAATTAATTGTGTCTGTTTCATTGTGGGTTTATTTTGGAGTCCAAGATTATTAGATTTGTTTAGAGTTTCGTTAAAGGTTTTTCAATTGTGCCTAACAATTGTGTATGTGCATAATTGTCCATATCACTAATTATAAAAATATTTGTCAATAGTAATCGTCTGTTATTATTTAAATCTAAGGCTACTCCACCTCTTTCATCAATACCTCAATTGACTTCTCCAATTGCTGATCAATACCGTTTGCAATGACATCAGGTTGGTTTTTCACAATGATTTCCGGATCGGTTTCGTTGTTTTCCATCCACTCGCCCGCCTTATTTTTAGCACTTACAGGTACTACTCCCCAAACGCCACCATTGGGTAAACGCTCCCAACCTGCAAAACTACAGGTACCCGGTACGGGCATACCTACCGTTTTTCCGATTTTTAAATCTACATAGCCACTTGCAAAACATGAGCCATCGCTATACATAGATTCGTTGAACATCGCCAAGGTCGGCTTTGTCCAACGAGAGGTTGGCTCGCCACCTACTACCCTATCTTCGGTTTCATAAGACAAAAAGGGTATACCGGTAAAGAACATAGCCAAATCTGCCACTAGATCTCCGCCACCATTAAAGCGGGTATCTATAATAACCGCTTTTTTATCATTGAACTTACCCAGCATTTCTTCATAAATGGTACGGTATGGTTCGTCGCTCATGCCCGGTATATGCACATAACCCAAGGTACCGTTACTTTTTGCCAATACTTCTTTTTCGTTGTTCTTTACCCAACGGTCATACAAAAGGCGACCTTCTTCCCTAAGTAAAATTGGCTTTACGGTTAGTTCTTTTTTCTTTCCTTTTTCATCAACAATTTCAAGCAATGTAAAATCACCAACCAGACGATTTAAATAAAAGGCTGCATCTACTGTGTTTCCAATGGTTTCTCCGTTAATTTTTTGAATGATCATACCCGGCTCAACATCAAATCCTGCTTTATCTAACGGTCCGCCTTTGATGACTTCGGTAATTCTTATGCCATCACCTTTATGATCGTAATCCATGAAAATGCCTAAAGAGGCTGTCTGGTCACCGTTCTCGATATTATCGGAGAAACGACCTCCGGCGTGACTCACATTCAGCTCGCCCAACATTTCTGAAATCATTTCTGAGAATTCATAGTCATTGCCAATATGTGGTAAGTATTTTTCATATTCGGTACGCATAGCATCCCAATCTATACCATGAAAGGTAGAGGTGTAAAAAATACCATTAGTCTTAAGCCATATGTGATCGAACATAAATTTACGTTCGGCATCGGCATCCAAAACCATTTCTGCCTTTAGTTTTACCGGTTCGGTCTTGCTGCCATCAATGTCCACTTTGACCATACTACCATCTGCCAAAAGAAATAGATTTTCCTTCTTGGCATCCCACTGTAAACTTCCCGATTTTGCATCTAAGGCTATCAACATTTTGGTGCTCTTGGTACGTATTTCGGTTTCCCAAAGGTTCAAGCCTTTTTCAAACTTGGTTAGGTAAAACAATTTTTCCCCATCCTTTGAAAGTACGGCATCAGATAGCTTAGAGGAGTGTATGGTTAACCGAGCTTTTCTGCGTTCTACAACTTCCAAATCGAAGGTAACCGATTTTACTTCCGGCTCTTTTTTCTTTTTGTTTTTCTTCTTTTTATCGTCGGCATCATCTTCTTCCTTCTCCTCTTTTGCCGCCTCTTCTATCATTTTCAACAGGTCATATTCTTCTTTTGTATTATTGAATTTATCCCAAGACTCTTGCGTTAAAAACATGGTATAGACATCTGTTTCAAAAGAACCACTGGTAGCGTAACTTTTAAGTCCGTCACGATTCGAAAAATAGATGATTTGGCTACCGTCATTCACCCACTTAGGTGAAAAATCATAATACCCGCTCTGGGTTAAATTTTTACGTTGCTTACCATCTTTAGAAATTAATAATAGCTCTGTATTATTCAACGAAACGCTCCAATCTACCAACAGCCACTTGCTATCAGGACTCCACTGATAATACTGGTCTCCGTCTCGCATATGTATAACTTCATCCGGTGTCAATAACGTAGTCACCTCTTTGGTCTTTAGGTTCTTGACCTTCAACGTTCGTCGGTCTTCCATGTATGCCACATGAGTACTATCAGGAGAAAATTCTGGCAGGTAGATATCATTTTTCGAAGTCACCAAAGTATCTTCTTTAATTAAGGTAGATGCAAAGAAATAAGGTTCTTCTGAACGTACTTTTGATGATTTGAAAATACTCCACTTGCCATTGCGTTCGCTTGAATAGGCAACGGATTTACCATCGGGCATAAATTTTACAAAGCGTTCTTGTTCTGGTGTGTTGGTAATACGCTTGGTCAAAGATCCATCTACCGAGGTCACGAATACTTCACCACGACTTATAAATGCAATTTCTTTACCGTTAGGTGCTACATCCATTTCTTGAACGCCACCGTTCACCGATTTATAAGAAATGGCATTGCTGTCTTCTTGCGTTCTAACTATTATTTCTACCTTCTTAGCACTTTCACCGGCTTTTAGCGTATAAATTTCTCCATCATAACCAAATGCCAAAGTATTGTCACCAATACTTAATGAGCGTACCGGATGTGTCTTAAAACTGGTATGTGCAGCAATTTCAGGTGCTCCCGTCAACGACATGGAAAAGACATTAAAAGAACCTTCTTGCTCGCTTAAATAATAAATAGCACTGCCATCTTTAGAAAATACCGGATTACGGTCTTCTCCGCCGAAAGTAGTTAGCTGCTTGTGCTTTCCTGTTGATGGATCATACAGCCAAATATCTCTGGTTATGGCAGATGTATGATGCTTTCTAAAAGCGTCTTCGTAGCCTTTTCTATCATGAAATACCATTTTTGTACCGTCTGCATTTACTTGCACATCTTCTGCCGGAACGGTCAGCACTTGACCAACCCTGCCACCTGTTACAGGAACATTGTACAACTCTGGCTGTGATCCCGTAGGGTATTGTCGATGCTCGGCAGCGTCTAACCTCATGGTACCAAACAAAACTTCTTGATCATCTGCCGAAAAGCTAAATGGCTTTTCATCGTTACTATGATAGGTCAATCTTGTTGCTGGTCCGCCCTTGGCATCCATAACATACACATCAAAATTGCCATATCTGTTCGATGCAAAAGCTATCTTTTTTCCGTTTTTGCTCCAAACTGGTGCATAATCATGTGAAGAATGATAGGTTAACTGCTTTGCCACACCACCATCTGCAGGTACCGAAAATAGGTTGCCTTTATAAGTAAACGCAATGGTTTCGCCGTTGGGAGAAATAGCCGGGTAACGTGCCCACTTTGGTTGTGTCTGTGCAGAACATACATACGTAAAGCATACTGCCATTACCGATAAAAAAGAGTATTTCATGTGTTTAAGTAGTTGGTATTTAGTAGATACGAAAGATAAGTATTTGATTTATCTACGGCAATGAATCTATGATCAATGGTATTCAATTCTACATAGATGGTAGAAATTGGTAAAATTGGATTAAATTTACTGTACCAGCAAATACTATTTTACCTTGAAAGAAGAAGAGCTTTATTGGACAGAACGGTATAAGAATAATAATACAGGTTGGGATATTGGTTACCCGTCTACCCCAATTAAAGCATATGCCGATCAATTAACGGCTAAATCAATTCAGATTTTAATACCGGGTGCCGGCAATGCTTACGAAGCCGAGTACCTTTGGAAAGCAGGATTTGTCAATACCCATATTCTTGATATTTCGGAAATTCCGCTGCAAGAATTTAAAAAAAGAAATCCTGATTTTCTGGAGGAGAACATGCATCAATCTGATTTTTTTGAATTCAGCGGACAGTTCGATTTAATTATAGAACAAACCTTTTTCTGCTCTTTTGTACCGATTGATGAAAATAGGAGTGCCTATGCCAAGCAAATGGCAAGCCTACTAAAACCTAACGGAAAATTAGCCGGACTCTGGTTCAATTTTCCACTTACCGACGACATGGAAAAGCGCCCTTTTGGAGGAAACAAAGAACTATATATCAAATACTTATCTCCATATTTTAAAACGATCACTTTCGATCCCTGTTATAATTCGATAACACCTAGACAGGGGAAGGAGTTGTTTGGGATTTTTGAGGTTCTTTGATTGGTTGTCCGTTGTCCCTTGTCCGTTGTACGTTGTCCGGTCACTTCGGCTTCGCTCAGTGACCTGTTTAGTATTTTTGACCGTTCGAGCACAGTCGAGAACTATTGGTGTTCGATATTGACAGATTGCCACGTCGCAAAAACGAATAAAAATTGAAAACTTAACACTAAGAACTGAAACTGCCAACTGATAATGTCTACTGATACTGTCTACTGAAATACGCTCTGTGACCAATACCACTTTTGTCAGTTCGAGTGAATTTCGAGGTACGAGAAATTAGTATCGAGAACCTTTATGTGTTCCAATGGTTCTCGATACAACTTTGTAGTTTCCGCTATGCTACAACTAAAAAGCCACTCGAACTGACATTCTTGTAAACGAATTGTCATCCTGAGCGCAGTCGAAGGGACTGGTACACGAATTCAACAGATTGCCAAGTCGCGCAAAGCGCCTCGCAATGACGAACTGAAAGTTGTTTCAGTTTACTGAATACTGTTACTGCCTACTGAAACTGCCAACTGAACACTGAACCGCAAAACTGTTAAAGGATTGTGGATTCTTAAAAACCAAAACTGTTAACATCCTTTTAAGAATACTTCCCTTTCTTTTCCGCTATTTTTAAACACATAACTAACAAACCACTCAAATGACAAGAAGATTACTCTCCCTGTTGATGCTTTTCGCATCTGTTTTCGTTACTGCACAAGAATTCAAAATGGACTTAGCTCAAGACCTTAAACCCCGTAACATCGGTCCTGGTGGTATGAGCGGTCGTGTAACTGCCATTGATGTCGTTAATGACAATCCCGATATTATGTATGTGGGTACCGCTTCTGGCGGATTGTGGAAATCTACATCCGGCGGGGTAAAATGGGAACCTATTTTTGATAAGGAAGTCACTGCTTCCATCGGTGCGGTTGCTATTCAGCAAAGTAACCCGTCCGTAATTTGGGCCGGTACTGGAGAAGGAAACCCTCGTAATAGTCTTAATGGTGGCTATGGAGTTTACAAATCTCTTGATGGCGGTAAGACTTGGAAATCTATGGGTCTTGAAAAAACGAGACATATCCATAGAATCAAAATTGACCCAATGAATCCGAATACGGTTTATGTTGGTGCCATTGGCTCTCCTTGGGGCGAGCACCCAGAACGCGGAGTGTTTAAAACTACCGATGGTGGTGAGACTTGGGAGAAAGTGCTTTTCGTAAATAATAAAACGGGAGTGGCGGATCTTATTATGGATCCTACCAACCCAAATAAATTAATCGCTGCCATGTGGGAACACAAGCGTGAACCTTGGTTCTTTAATTCCGGTGGTTCTGGTAGTGGTTTATATATGACCCATGATGGTGGTAAGAATTGGAAAAAACTGACTGAAGAAGATGGTCTGCCTGCGGGTGATTTAGGTAGAATTGGTGTAGCCATTGCTCCTGGAAAGCCTGATATTATTTATGCTTTGGTGGAAGCTAAAAAGAACGCGCTATACAAATCTGAAGATGGCGGATTTAAATGGAAGAAAATCAATGACAAGAACGATATTGGCAATAGACCTTTCTATTATTCAGAAATATATGTTGACCCGGATAATGAAAATAGGGTATTTTCTGTGTTTACCTATGTAAATGTTTCTGAAGACGGCGGTAAAAATTTTAATCAACTAATGCCAGCTTATGGAGTGGACAATGGAGTGCATCCAGATCACCATGCATTTTGGATTCACCCAGAAAACGGGCAATTTATGATGGACGGTAATGATGGCGGACTCAATATCTCTAAAGATGGTGGTAAAACATGGCGTTTTGTTGGTAATTTACCCGTTGCGCAATTTTATCATATTGCAGTAGATAACGAGTATCCTTATAAAGTGTATGGTGGTATGCAAGATAATGGAAGCTGGAGAGGTCCTGCCTATGTTTGGAAAGCTCAGGGAATTCGCAATAGCTACTGGCAAGAAATTAGTTTTGGAGACGGATTTGATGTCGTTCCCGACCCTGTAGATTCTAGATATGGATATACCATGAGCCAACAAGGTAATGTGCAACGTTTTGACCATGTAACAGGTAACAATTATATTGTACGCCCTACCCCACCCGATGCTACAACAGAACTACGTTTTAATTGGAACTCGGCAATTAGCCAAGACCCTTTTGATACCATTACCGTATACTTTGGTAGCCAGTTTGTACACAAGAGTACAGATAAGGCCTTAACTTGGAAGGTAATCTCTCCAGATTTAACTACCAACGATCCAGAAAAGCAAAAACAAAGCGAAAGTGGCGGATTATCTATGGATGCTACAGGCGCAGAAAATCATACAACTATATTGGTAATAGAACCGTCTAAAGTTGAAAAAGATATGCTTTGGGTAGGTACCGATGATGGCAGAGTTCATTACACTCAAAACGGTGGCGGAACATGGACAGAGGTAACCTCAAATATTAAAGGCTTACCAAAAGGAAGTTGGATTCCACAAATTAAAGCATCTACCCGCAATAAAGGGGAAGCACTTTTAATCGCTAATGATTATAGAAGATTCAATTACACTCCGTATGCATACCGCACTAAAGATTACGGTAAAAGCTGGACAAGAATTGTTGATGCCACAGATGTTGAGAGCTACACCTTATCTATTATTGAAGATCCAGAGAATCCTAATTTAATGTTTTTAGGTACCGATGACGGATTATATGTTTCGTTAAATGCAGGAGATAAATGGCAAAAATGGACCGAAGGTTTCCCAACGGTATCCACAAAAGATTTAGCCATTCACCCAAGGGAGCATGATTTGGTAATCGGCACATTTGGTAGGGCTGCATGGGTGTTAGATGATATTCGTCCGTTACGTGCTTTAGCATCAGATGCTTCTATTCTAAACAAGGAAATAGAATTATTTACTCCGCCAACAACATATCAAGCTTCATATCAACAACCTACAGGAAGTCGTTTTGGGGCAGATGCCCTGTACCAAGGTGAGAATAGAAAATCCGGAGCTATGATTACGTACTATTTAAAAGAAGGTAAAAAAGCTATGAAAAAGGATAAGGCGGCAAAAGGTAAAAAGGAAGACGCATCCGAAGAAAAAATAGAAGAAAAGAAGGATAGTATAGAACTAACGGGAGTTCAAAAGAAAGACTCCGTCCAGTTCGATTTTTATGATGGAGAACGATTGATACGTACTTTAAAATACAAGACTCCAGAAAAAGCCGGATTCCATAGAATTTACTGGGGAATGGATGAAAAAGGCGCCGATAGACCTTCTAGAAAAGTACAGACCAAAAAGAGAGAGTCTGGCGGGTTAGATGTAAAACCTGGTACGTACACGATAAAGATGCTTTATGGTGATTTGGAAGAAGAAACTAAAATTACGGTAAAATCAGATCCACGCTTAGAAGTATCTCAGATAGCGATCAATGAAGCCTATGCCAATGGCAAAGTATTGGAATCTTACATGCAAACTGCAGCAGATGCCGTACAGCAATTGGCCAAGAGCAAAGAAACTGCTGAAAAATTTCAAAAGGACCTTAAAAAAGAAGATGATAAAAAGTACAAGGAGCAGATAAAAGCTTCTAAAGATATCATTAAACAAATAGATTCTCTAACCGCTATTTATTTAGGTAAGGTAGATAAACGACAAGGTATTACACGTAGTAAAGAAATGACGGTAATGCAGCGTATACAAGTAGCGAGACGCTACGTAGGATCAAGAAAAACGGGCATGACAGCTACAGAAAAACAACTGATGCAATTTGCTAAAGACGACCTAGAAGCTGCGCTACAAAAAACAAACGCTTTCTTCGCAAAAGAATGGGTAGATTACCAAAACAATATGAAAAGCTTAGATTTATCACCCTTTAAAGAAACAGAAGTATTTAATTTGAATTAATATGTAAAAGTCTAATAATCAAAAACTACTATTATGAAGTATCTAATGGCTTGCTTTGTGTTTACGCTTATTCTGAGCTGTAATGAAGAACCTAAAAAACCTTCAATTGCAGAAACTATGAAGACCTATACCATCAAACAAATGATGGATAACGAAGCCATTAGTGGTGGTAGTTTTTCCCCTGATAATTCTAAATTGCTAATTTCAAGTAATAGATCTGGTATTTACAATATGTACACAGTGCCTATAAGTGGCGGAGAGTTGACTCCCGTTACGGCTTCGGACAGTTCTTCGGTATTTGCTATTTCTTACTTTCCAAAAGACGAACGTATGTTATTTAGAATGGACGGTAATGGCGATGAAATCTATCATATTTATATGAGAGATATAGACGGTAAACAAACTGACCTAACTCCTACAAAAGGTGCCCGAGCTTCGTTCTACGGATGGGCAGAAGATGACCAAAGTTTCTATTATACATCGAACGAAAGAAACCCAAGAAATGATGATGTGTACCAAATGAATCTGGAAACTTTAGAGCCTAGCTTAGTTTATGAGAATACCGAAGGTTATAGCATTAATGGAATTTCTGAAAACATGAAGTACCTTACCTTAGGGAAACCGATCAATACTAATGATTCCGACTTATTTATTTACACTTTGTCAGACGAAAAGCTGACCAAAATCAATGAAAATCAAAGCGCCAACAGTAGCTCTGGATTT
Source organism: Maribacter caenipelagi (assembly GCF_004364175.1). GTDB lineage: Bacteria > Bacteroidota > Bacteroidia > Flavobacteriales > Flavobacteriaceae > Maribacter > Maribacter caenipelagi. The sequence continues at coordinate 464,757 of NZ_SNZW01000014.1, forward strand.
TCCAATGATGGTTCATCCTTGTATTATACCACAGATGATGGAGAGGAATTCTCATATTTAATGAAGTACGATATTGCCACGGGCAACAGAGAAAAGGTGATGCAGAAAAATTGGGATATATGGGGCACCTATTTTACGGAAAACGGTACCTATCAAGTGACGTATATTAACGAAGACGCCAAGAATGTCATTGAAATTAAGAATGTTAGCACCGGTGAAAATATTGCTCTTCCTTCTTTGGATGGTTTGGACGTAACCAGTGTAGATTTCTCAGATGATGAAAAACTAATGCGTTTTTATGCTGGTGGGTCACACACCCCTTCTAATTTGTTCGTTTATAATTTAGAAACCAAAGAACAGACCCAGTTGACCAATGTTTTAAATAACGAAATAAATGGTGAAGACTTGGTGAACGCAGAAGTAATACGTTACAAGTCTTTTGATGGGGTTGAAATTCCTGCCATTTATTACAAGCCCCACCAGGCAAGTGCGGACACCAAAGTACCTGCATTGGTTTGGGTTCATGGCGGACCGGGCGGACAAAGTAGACAGAACTTTAGCTCATTTATTCAATATTTGACCAATCATGGTTATGCCGTATTAGCCGTTAATAATCGAGGTAGTAGCGGTTATGGTAAAACTTTTTATCAAATGGATGATTTAAACCATGGCGATAAGGATTTAAAAGATTGTGTAGAAGGTAAAAATTGGCTTGCCCAACAGCCAGAAATAGATGCTAATAAAATTGGAATCATTGGCGGCTCTTACGGTGGTTACATGACTATGGCGGCATTGACCTATACCCCAGAAGAGTTTGCCGTTGGGGTAAATTTGTTTGGCGTAACCAATTGGGTACGAACATTAAAAAGTATACCGCCATGGTGGGAGTCTTTTAAAGATGCTTTATATAAAGAATTAGGAGACCCATACAGTGCAGATTCCGTTCGGTTAAAAGAGATTTCCCCTTTGTTTCATACCGATAAGGTGACCAAACCTCTAATTGTTTTACAAGGTTCACAAGACCCTAGAGTATTACAAGTAGAATCTGACGAAATTGTTGCAGGTGTAAAAAAGAACGGTGTTCCCGTAGAATACGTGCTCTTTGAAGATGAAGGTCATGGTTTTGTAAAAAAAGAAAATCAGATCGAAGCGTATAGTAGGGTTTTAGATTTTTTAGATTTGTATTTGAAGAAGGATAAAGCAACACCTATTGAAGAAGGCGATAAGTAAAGCCAAAATTTTAAGTTTCATATTAAATTAAAGAATGAAGAAAGTTTTTACATTACTAGTATTATTAGCAACTATTAATCAAATAAATGCCCAAAACGAAGTTACCGGTGAAGACGATTTTGGTAGTTGGTTCATGTATTTTGGAACGAACAAAATAGCCGATAAGTGGAGCATACATACCGAGGCACAATTCAGATATTATGAAATGGCATCGAACTTTAACCAGTTGTTGCTGCGTACAGGTATCAACTATCACATTAACCCTGATGCTATTGCCACTTTAGGTTACGGATTTATTGAAACCGACCCTACTTTTACGGAGTTTGATGAACTTGGTGTAAATACTTTAGTCGAAAACAATTCAATTTCCGAGCATCGCATATTTGAGCAGTTCATTCTTAAAAACAAGGTTTGGGAATTTAAGTTTGAGCACCGTTACCGATTGGAGCAACGCTTCGTGCAAAATAATTATACAGGTGAAAGCAGCACATTGCACAGGGCACGGTATAGAATACAAATGACCTTGCCCCTTACCGATATATTTTTCTTGAACTTTTATGACGAAATATTCATAAACCTACAAGACAGTGCCTTTGGTCAAAACCGTGCATATGCTGCACTTGGGGTTAATGTTACCGAAGATTTGAGCATGCAGTTCGGGTACCTAAAAAATCACTTTACAGGGGCTAACTTCGACCGCCTGCAAATTGGGGTATTTTATAACACAGATTTACGTGGCATTTTTAAAAAGAAAAAGTAAATTTATACTATAAATAAAATACATTATCATGAAGAAAATAGCATTTACATTCGTCAGTGCCCTATTAATCGTTTTTTCAAGTTGTAAAGAGGCTAAAAAAGGTGAGGAATCTAAAAGTGTTGACGCTACAAGCGAAGCAACCGAAATATATAGTTTGGTTCAAGATTCAACAAAAGTTAGTTTTACCGCTTACAAAACAACGGACAAAGTTCCTGTTGGTGGAATGTTCAAAAAAATCAACTTCACGAAAACAAATAGTGGTGAAACTGCAATGGAAGCTTTAAATGGAACTGAATTCAGTATTCCTGTTAGCAGCTTATTTACTAATGACCCAACCGGTACTAGAGACCCAAAACTTTTGGAGTTTTTCTTTGGCGTATTGAAGGATACAGAATTAATTTCTGGTGTTTTTAAAGTTGAAGGCGATAAAAGCTCTATGGATGTTACCTTAAACGGAGAAACACAAAATATTCCGCTTGCATACGAAATGAATGGTGATAACAAAATCGTCTTCAATGGTGTTATGGAGTTAGAAAACTGGAATGCCATGAATGCTGTTGCTTCTATTAACAAAGCATGTGAAATTTTACATACTGGTAAAGATGGTGTTAGCAAGACATGGAGCGAGGTTGCCGTAAAAGCAGAAGTGCTATTGACCAAATAATAAAACCGATATTATACATACGTAAAAATGAGGTACTCAAGGGTACCTCATTTTTTTTGTTCCTAAAGATTAAAAGGATTGCTCTATGCATCTAAGTCTTTGATATTATACTATTTAATAAGTAATTTAACATCGAATAATAAAAATAGGACATGATGAAAATACTTAAAATGGAAATAGCACTATTGACACTACTAGCTGTCTTTAGCTGCAACGAGGTAAAAAAAGAGGCTTCTGAAGCAAAAGAAGAAGTTGAAGAATTAATGGACGAAGCAGAAAATGAAATGGATGAAGATGAGACCGTTGTCAAATTTATGCTAGAGCCTAAAAGTGATAGTAATGTAAAAGGTGAAGTAATTTTCACCCAAGATGATGACGAGGTAGAAATGATAGCTATGTTATCTGGTTTATCTGAAGGCGAGCATGCCATTCATATTCACCAAACTGCAGATTGTACAGCCGCTGACGGATCTTCTGCTGGCGGACATTGGAACCCAACTAATGAACCACATGGTAAATGGGGTGCTTCCGAAGGATATCACAAAGGTGATATTGGTAACTTTACCGCAGATGCAGATGGAAATGCAAAAGTTGAATTTGAAACAGATGAATGGTGTATTGGCTGTGATGATGAAAATAAAAATATATTGGGCAAAGGAGTAATTGTACACCAAGGTGTTGATGATTATACTTCGCAACCTAGTGGTGCTGCAGGGGCACGTGTAAGTTGTGCTGGTATTATTGAATAGAGTTAATAATAAATATAATAAAAGCTGTTCTTGGAACAGCTTTTTCTATTTTTAACCGATTTAAAAATTTACTTATGCAACTAGACCTGTTGGTTGATCAGTTTAAAAAGAAAGACCCCTCGGCCTTTGAAAAGCTATATGGCATGTATAGCGAAAACATTTGTGGCGTTATAAATACTATCGTCAAAAACGATGCCCTTTCCCAAGAAATTTGTCAGGACGTTTTTATAAAGATTTGGAATAACTGTGAAAGTTATAATTCATCTAAGGGGAGATTCTTTACATGGATCTTGAACATTGCCAGAAATGCTGCTATCGATGAAATACGCAGTAGGTCGTATAAAAATGATAAAAAGAACCTTTCCGCAGATTACTTCGTAGGTATTTTACAGAACAAGGAAGAAGAGGAAAGTTCTTCTGTAGATACTAAGGGTTTGAGAAATCTAGTAAAGAATTTAAAGGAAAAATGTGTTCAGATCATTGAACTGTTATACTTTAGAGGGTACACTCAAAAAGATGCTGCAGAAGAATTGGATATTCCGATAGGTACTGTAAAAACAAGAAACAGAAGTTGCATTTCCCAATTAAGGGAAAATATGGACGTAAGATAGTATGGATGTAGAAAAATACATAGCATCGGGAATTTTGGAGCTTTACATAGCTGGCATACTTTCAGAAAAAGAAAATCTGGAGATTGCCAATTATGCTAAAGAATATCCAGAAATTCAAAAAGAAATAGAAGCTATTGAAGCTTCAATATTAGCGTTGTCAAGAAAAGCATCACCAGGATATAACTATTCATTTAAATCATTAATGGATAGAATTAACGGTGAGGTCAAAGTAATCGATATTAATGAAAAGCGCAGCTCTCCATTCTTATCATATATTGGCTGGGCAGCATCTGTTCTACTGGCCGTTGGTCTTTTCTGGTTGTATCAGCAGAATCAAGATTTAAAATCTAATATTCAAGTTGTCGAGAAACAAAATGTTGATTTAGAGCAACAAATTGCAGATACAGATTCATCATTAGAACAGACACAAGATTTATTGAATACTCTTCGTGATAAGAATATTAGTGTTATTTCTTTAGGTGGTCAAGAAGTTTCACCGACTTCATACGCTAAGGCTTATTGGAACAAGGAAAATAAAAAAGTTTTTATAGATGCCAAAGGTCTACCTGAACCACCAGATGGTTTTGTATATCAAGTATGGTCTTTAAAACTTTCGCCCCTTACCCCTACCAGTATGGGTCTGCTAGAAGATTTTGCAACGGATGAAAACAAGGTATTTGCATTGAACAACCCGAACGAATCTGAAGCATTCGGTATTACGCTTGAACCAGCAGGTGGTAGTGAATCACCAAATTTAGAGCAACTATACACACTAGGTGTAGTAGCAACTTCATAATAAATTAAAATCTAAAGGAAAATGGGCAGTTTTTAAAAACTGCCCATTTTTTTTACTATTTTTCCACCATGGATTTAAAGAAACTTTTCGGAACCGTTTTAACCTTGTTAGGTATTGGCGGACTTGTTTACACTGCAATTTTATTTGGAAATAGTACTGGCACCACCAAACAGCTTATTGTTTTTGGTGTCTTAGGAGCTATCTTTTTTTTCTCTGGTATAGGATTGATAAGAAATACCAGTAAGGGTTAAAAATCAAAAAAGGTAAAGCTTATCTGTCTTTATTTACACGGTGAAAACCAAGGCTTTTTACCAACCACTTTGGTAAAGTTTTATGTGGATTTCTCTTTTTTAGGTTTAGATATAATCCTAATGATTTTAGAATAGGAACTTTATGGGTTTCAACCAATTCTATCAATGTACCATCTGGGTCCTCCATATAACTGAAGTGACCGGCAGCATCGCCCATATCAAAACTATTAGCACTGTCAACGGTAAAAGCATGACCATTTAATTTTGCCTTTGCTCTAATGGAGTTCATACCAGATACATCGAAACATAGGTGTATATAACCCAAATCTCCCCACAATCTATTTTCAAAAATCTTTACGGGTTTTCTATCTAAAACCTGAATAAGCTCTAACTGTGTGGGACCTAGAAGATCTCCGAATCCGCCGACGGACTTTCGCTCTTGAGAAATAATTACCCTTCTATATTTTCCTTTTGTATTATCGCTTTCAAGTGTTTCAATACTATCGTACTCTATAACTGAATACCCTAACATTGAACTATAAAAGTCGATTGAAGTTTCCATATTACTTACGCCAATTACAGCACCTAGCACTCCCCCATTTATTGATGATTGATGACAAAAAACATAATGATCTTCAATCATTTGCACCCGATTACCAAAAGGATCGGTAAAATAGAAATTGTAAGAATATGATTGATTGATTTCTGAAAGAAGAGATACTCCAATACCTTTTAAATACGAATGCATTTCAGTCAGATTTTTACATCTTATTTTCATCGCATAAATTCCTAGGTCTCCGAATTGAATTTGATTTTTAGCAGCCATAGGAGTCCGGTCTTTGAACTGCCAAATTTCTAAGCCACCACCACCAGTCATATTTAATGATAAATAAGCTTCTCGTTTTTCCTCCTTACCATTAGTATATTTCTTCATTAACGACGCAACCGCCTCATCTTCGAACAGTAAAATATCAAAACCTAAATGTTCCCTGTACCAATTGAAAACCTTTTTAACATCAAGAACTCCTATCCCAATTTGTTGAATTCCGTTTATAATCTCAACCATTGTATGGAGTACGTATTAACTTATTATGTAGTGATTTTAATTTATTTCCCGGGTATCCGAATTTAAAAAGAACCACCAAAAGAAAGTTAGAAAGATTTACGCGTAAATAGGAGTTAGACTCATATTTACGTGCAGAAACTATCAGGTCATTTTTAACGATAGTATATGGTACATTCTCCTTTTTCATGCGACGGAAAAACTCAAAATCTTCCATCAATACCTGCTCCTCATTAAATTTACCGAGTTTATCAAAAGCATCTTTTCTAATGAACAGACATTGATCACCACCACCGGTAAATAATCCGTATTTAGCCGTAAACGAAGCATTTACGCGTAAGTACCATGTATCTTTATCAAACTTGTATGAAAAGAATCCTGCTTCATATCCGTTCTGTAAACTATTTAAAATATCATCGATGAAATCCGTTGGTGGTACTACATCCGCATGTAAAAAAACAAAGGTATTTCCTAAAGCAATTTGAGAAGCTTCGTTCATTTGAGCCGCCCTGCCCTTATTTTTACAATGTAAAAATTTTATTTTTTGATCACATTCTAGCTTTTCAATAGCATCTGAATTAACCGGAGATACCGCAATAATAATTTCTAAAAGCTGTTCATGACTTAAAAAACAAGCAACATTGAAGAGTCGTTGTAGATTTTTATATTCATTATGTACGGGTATAATTATACTGATCATAAAATGGTGAAGTCTTAGTATTTAGAAATAACAAATTGTTTATATATCATATTTCTATTCATGACTTACCTACGTAAGTTGGGAATAATAGTTTTAAAACATGTCATTTTTTTATAATAAAGGTTAACGTAATCAATTTAATAAAAGTTCGACCAAAGATTCACGAACCTTTTAGCTACTATTACGTAGATAGGGTAATTTAAAAGAATACTATGAAATTAAAAATCTCTTTTCTTATAACTATGTTGGCTATATTTTTTATGGCAAAAACAGATGTTCAAGCTCAGGTTGAAACCAATTCAAATACAGATTTTAACGAATTATCTGAAACCTTTTTACAACGAATTATCAATGACCAAGATACACAAGAAATACAAGATTTTTTAGGGAATACGACTATTGAAGCATTAGATAGAGCATTAGATACCAATGAGAAGCGATTGGCTTTTTGGCTGAATATTTATAATGCCTACATTCAGGTTATTCTTCAAAAAAATCCGGAATTGTATGATGACCGTGGCAGCTTTTTTAAGTTAGAGCAAATTAAAATTGCAGGTGAAATGGTTTCGTTCGCTAAAATAGAACACGGACTCATTAGAAAATCTCAATGGGAATATGGTTTGGGATATATACGTAAGTGGTTCCCAAACAAATTTGAACGTAAATTGAGAGTAGATAAGCCTGTCTTTAATGTCCATTTTGCATTGAATTGCGGAGCTAAAGATTGCCCGCCAGTAGCAATCTACAAATGGCAGCGTCTACAAGAGCAATTACAAATTGGTACCAAAAGACATTTAGAGAAAACAAGTGAATACAATAGCGAAACCAATGTGGTGAAAGTTACTTCTCTATTTAGTTGGTTTAGAGGTGATTTTGGAGGAAAAGGCGGTATCAAGAAAATTTTGAAAGCTAATAAAATTATACCAACTACCAAAGGGATTGAGATTGAATACAGCAATTATGACTGGACATTATATCTCGATAATTTTATTGAACTATAAATAGGTTTAACTCATGCATTTAGTATTCTTAAAAGTAAATGCATGAGCATTATTTCATCTATTACATTCTTATTCAATTGTTTTTACCACGATTAAAATGTAGAGTGGTAAATTTGCAACCGAAATAGATTTTATATTTTCTATGAAGGTTAACTTTAGCTTTCTCAAAAAGCTTTTCATTTTTCTTTTTGTCCTATTGGGCGTATTAGCGGCTTCTAAGTTAGATGAGCTGCAGTTTTCTTTCGATTTTAGTCAGTTTTTCCCTGAGGAAGATCCAGATTTAGCCTTTTATGACAAATATGTAGAAGAATTTGGCACAGATGACAACTTTTTACTAATTGCGGTAAAGAACGATCCTGATGTATTTCAACAAGATTTTCTAAATAGATTTAAGGCATTTTCAGAAGAAAGTAAAAGTTTTATACACGTTCTTGAAAGTAGTTCTTTAACCTCGCTCTCATACCCTCTTAAAACTTCTTTCGGTTATACCACTTTACCAATCATACATGTTGACGATTCTTCTCAGTATCAGAAAGATTGGAGGAAAATAAAGGAAGATTCCCTTTTTATAAATGTACTTGTCGACAAAAACAAAACCTCTTTTGTATTAGCATTACAAACCGAAGATAACTTAGATTACAAGCAATCAGAACTTCTTTTAAATAGTATTAGAACTTCTTTAAAAGCACATAACTTACCCGATTATCATATTTTAGGAAGGGCATTCTTTTATGAAGCTATTGTTGAAATGCAGAAGAGCGAAGTACTTACGACCACTATTGTAGCTTCTATATTAGTTTTTATTATTCTATTGCTGGTCTACAGGAGTTTGCCGGTGGTTTTAATTTCAGTTTTTTCTATAGCATTGTCCTTGTTACTGTTTATGGGGCTATTAGGATGGTTGGGCAAAGAATTGAACGCTATGGCTGCATTCTACCCGGTTCTTATGCTTATTGTAGGCACTTCTGATGTAATACACCTTACTGACAGTTATATAAGAAAACTACAAACAGGCATTCCAAGATATAAGGCAATTAAATCTTCACTGAGAGAAGTGGGTATGACTACCTTACTTACCTCAATAACCACTGCCGTTGGTTTTGTGACACTACTTTCTTCTAGATTGGTTAGTATTCAAGAATTCGGAATAAACGCTGCAATAGGTGTTCTGGTCGCTTATATAACGGTTATTTTCTTAACGGGCTCTTTACTGATTTTTTTACCCGAAAAATCATTGATCGGACGAAAAAGTATCTCTGAAAATTGGGTGAAATACCTTTTAAAATTAAATACATTTACAAAAAACAATCCTAAGTCTATCATATTTGGTACTGTGGTCTTTACCATACTTTGCGTTGTTGGTATTTACATAGTGCAGACTAATCAAGAACTAAAGAACACATTACCTGCAGAAAGTAAAATAGCAAAAGATTTCGATTATTTTCAACAAAATTATTCTGGTTTCAGACCTTTAGAAATTGCTGTAATGAGTAGTGATGGCAATAAGGTAACCGATTTTAAAGTTGCCCAAGAAATTGAAAAACTATTAACGTATCTAAAAACATTTAAAAGTATAGGCAATGTGCAATCTGCCAACCTGCCTTATAAGATTTTTAATAAAGCGAACAACTTAAATAGTGCTGCATATTTTACCTTACCTACCGACGAGAAAACGTTTTTAAAGTACCAAAAAGACACTCGTAAACTGGCACGTAAGCAACTTGCTAAATTTATAAACGCCGATGAAACTATTGCCCGTATAAATGGTAGATTGCAAGACATTGGCACCGATAAACTTAAAGTCGTTTACAGCGATATAGATCATTTTGCCAACACGAAATTAGACACTTCGTTAGTTAGCATAAAAGTGACCGGTAAGAGTATTTTGTTGGACAAAAACTCTGAATATATTAGAAGTAGTTTGTTAGAAGGACTGCTGTACGGATTATTACTAATCGGAGTAATTATGGCTTTTGTTTTTCGTGACATTAAAATCTTTCTAATATCATTAGTGCCAAATGTGCTACCAATACTATTTGCAGGTGGTATGTTAGGTTTCTTGGGTATACCATTAGAAGCCTCACTTTCGGTAGTTTTTGCTATCGTCTTCGGTATTGCCGTTGATGACACCATTCACTTTTTAGGTAAATACAAATTAGGTATTAGCCAAGGATTGGATAAAGAGGCCGCACTTGAAAAAACATTTGCACAAACAGGTAGAGCATTGGTTATTACAACCATTATTCTTTTCTTCGGATTTATGGTGATGCTATTTTCTATTCATCAACCTAGTGTAACTATAGGGTTGATTATAAGTGTAACCTTGGTAACAGCATTGATACTAGATTTGCTATTACTACCGGTACTACTAAGAAAATTGATTTAGTTAGTTCTATTGGTACGGTCTAATGTTTTCTGTAGAGACCTATAGGCAAATATTGATTTGCCAACCATTAAAATCATTAAGCTTATCCATAATGTAAAGAGTAGATATTCCATAACACTAATTGGTTTACTTGGTTACTTTTAGTTCGCTATTTAAGATGCTGGGGCATTTTAAATGTATTTGGTCGATAAATATATACATTTCATCTATACGCCTGTTAAAAAAAACCAAATTTTCGATGAAATGCGTAATAATAACAACGCCACGACTTTATATCGTGGCGTTGAAAAAAACAATCCAACCTAAAACAAACATGAAATGAAAATAATTGGGCAATCAATTACAAATCATGGACTTGCTTTTCCATACCGGGACCTAATTCATAAATAGCCCCTATTAATTCTCCTTTTAATTCTTTAACTCTTTCTTGTTCTCCGTTCGCTTTATAAACTTCAGCGGCTTGGTAAAGTAAAGCCGGTTCAAATGTTTTACCGTATACGTAGGTGTTCATAATTTCCATAGCTTTTGCTTTGTCACCGTTTTTTAGAAGACTGTAGCTTAACCAGCTATAAGATTCTGGCGTGGGTCTATTATCCACTTCTCTCCGTGCCAAAATTAAAGCACTATCATATTGTTTTGTTTCGCCTATGTATAAGCCTAAGTTATAAGCATTGTACATATCACCATATGCTGTATTCTTTACTCTTGTAAAGTACTCGTCTAAATTTTTTGTACGCACCAAGTCATCATTTATGTAGTCGGCTATTTCAGCTTTTAACAAGAAATAATCTGGGGCATTATAGGTTTTGGTCACTGAATCTAAAATGCGAATTGCCTCTTCAGAATTTTTATCATTTGAAAAAACGATCCATGCAATTCCCTTTTTAGCATAGGCGTTATTGTTATCTATTTCTAACGCTTTTAGATATTGCTGATAAGAATCTTCTATTCTACCTGCATGACCATAATAGTCACCTAAATTGGTATAGCTCCAAAGCATTAAATCTTTATTCTTAGCTATTTCAGCTTTCGTTCTAGCCTTCTCCATAAAACTTATGGTCGTATCTAAATCGCCTTTATAATCGTTCCATTTTGCCAAACGAATCATATAACCGAAATCTGACATGTTCTTTAAGCTATCTAAATAGGTTTCTGCCAGTTGATAATTACCCAATTCCATATGAACATCGAAATACAAACTTTGAGTTTCACTTTTATCTCCACCAATTGCAGCTGCAGAATCTGTTAATTGTAATGCTTCTTTAAAGCGATGTTGAGAGATATAATTTCTAGCTAAAGCCCTATAAAAAACTGGCTTACCGATATTTGCAATATCAACTGCTTTTTTTAAACTCTTTTCAGCCTTCTTTAAAAATTCAATATCGCCTGTCTGCTGAAAGTATCTGTTGTACTCACCACCTACCACACCAAAACTGGTAAGCTGCATACTGTCTGGTCTTATTTTAGAATTCCAGAGGTCAAAATATTTTGATGATGTTTTAATCTCTTTAGCTACTAAAAACTTGTTGTAATCTTTTTTATTTGCAATTGTGTCCTGATTCTTTGTATCACATGATGATACCAGTATCACCACTATTAAAAGCTTCAATAATTTCATAAGGTTGTTTTTTTGTGGATCGTTTAAAATAAGGGGAGTTTTTCAACTCCCCTTTCCCTTCTCTTTCATAAACAATTTAGGGATGTGCCAATCTTACCTACCACTAACAATAAGTAAGGTTAAGGCAACTTCTTATTCTGGTGCTCCCAAATATGGGAACGTAGTACCTACAGTAGCGGTTAGCCCAACGCCATCTGAGGTTAATCTTGGTAAATCTGCAACACCATCACCATCGGTATCTTGACCGCTAAAACGATCACCTTCCATACCACCGAATAATAATATCAAAGAAACATCGATAACATCGTCTTGAGGTGTTCTACCTGTTAAAGCAACTTCATCTCCATCTGGCACCAATATTCTACCATCATCATCTGCATCGGTACCTGGATTAAAGTATGTTGTTGGTAAATTCGGTGCAACCTCTAATACATCGGCAGCTAAATAACCTGTTAACGTAGGGGCGTCTAAACCTAGTATGTTGTTTTCATAGTTTACAGCGGCTGGATCAGCACCTAATATATTAGCATACACATCATGATATGCTTCTAACCTAGCTTCAAAATTAGCTTGAAAATTAGCTGCCATTTCTGAAGGAATAGACATGTTATGTGCATCTTTAATATCACCATCGGCACTCAATACGGTATTGATACCTGGTCTACCCATAAAATCTACTTGGGCATAAGTTCCTGTAAAATCTGGTGCCATTGGCTCCATAGCAACTTCACAAGGCATACATGTACCACCACAATCAATTCCTGTTTCATCACCGTTCATAATACCATCATCACATGTTGGTGTAATTACTATGGGTGTATTGTCATCATCATCGCTACAAGAAGCTAATGCTGCTACTGCCAAAAGAGCCAAAAACGTATATTTTATATTTTTATATTTCATCGTTATATTTTTTTAAGGTTATTATTGTTTTGAGTTTGTAGTTACCCATGTTTTGTACACTTCTAAACCAAGCGCATTTTGACCTGTGGTAGTACCTAAAAGACTATTAGGTAATTCTACCACTATAGACATCGTATTTGCACCATCGAAAGTATCAACAGCAGTTTCGTCGTCGTCGTCTGTAGAATTTGGATCACCAGCTGGTTTAAAACCTAAAGGAGCCGTACCACCAATTACTTCATTGAATTGAAAGAAATCAAAGAAAAAAGCATCTTGTCTCGGACCTGCAAATAAAGAAACTCCGCTATCCGTAGTCTCCACAATAGCAGTATCAGCAGAAATATCTACCGACCCTAATGGGGCATCGACCATAATTGAACCGTTTAAGCCTGTTTCGCTTGGTGCAACCGGACCGAAGAAATACATTTTGCCATCTCTTGGTATTGCTTGTATTACTAAATCTTCTACCAAATCATTATTGGTATCGATATTAATTTCTAATAATACATTTTCATCGAACGTACCGTAAGCCAAATCTGGCAGTACATTAGATTGAAGATCTACCGCAAAAACGGTATTGTCTGAACCTTCTGTTGGTTCAAAAGCATAAAAATCGGCAATATCTGCCGAGGTTCCCATAGAGCTAGGCGCATCAATATGATCTGCTGCCACTAAAAGAACTCCTACTAAGGCTAAAGCCCCAAGTCCCATAAATAATTTTGATTTTTTCATTATCTTTTTTTTTAGATTAGAATCACCCTTACTTACGCAGTAAAAAAAGGAAGGTTCATTTATTCTTAAAAAAAATTAAATTTTATTTTCAATCTTGCCATTGGCTACCTTCAATAAACCCTATTGTAGCGTAGAAGTAACCATTTATAGATATTAGTGAAGTAATAATTAGCTAACTTTGCAGTGTTAAATAATTAAGATATGAACCCGTCTTCCTCTGGTTGGATCGAGAAATATGGTTCGGTGGTTCAAAGGCACCAAAACGCTTTCCCAACTTTTGAAGCTTTATATGGTACGCTTAAAAAAAGCGGATTTGTATATGGACTAAATTCTGGCATACCAGAATTTATTGAATTGGAACATACGCTTTCTGAAGACGAAAAGGCAAAAATTAATTTATTACACGCGTTGTTCTTCACCTACAGAATTAAAAGCGGTGATGACTTCGCCAATTTTGTTGAAGAAGTATTTAAATTTTACGAAATACTGAAAATTAATAAAACCGGATTCTTTGATAAGTGGTTTACAGGCAGTAAAACATCTGCCAAGCTTGAAAAGTTGATGACTTCTAGAATTTATATTGAGGATAATATCATCAGTAAAACCTTTAATAGCCTTATTACCAATTCCCTTCTATTTATAGATGTTTTGCTTTTTAAACATTACTTAAACAACAATTCTGATTTAAAAGAGAAAGCGGCCGAAATTGAATACTTGGCCATTAATATTACCTACCACGCACTTAGCTCAAAAGAACTTGATAGAACAGATAATAAGCTTTCTCAGTTATTGGCTTCTTCGTTAACCTATATTAATTGTGCTGAGAGCAATTTTGATGGTTCTTATCGAGATAGACTATTGTTAAACAAAGAAAATTGGGAAAATCGCTACCTATTGGATATGGCCTGTCTTACCGTTTGGGAAGATCACTCTTTAGATTATACCGAATCTGAGTTTATTTTTGGAATAGGAAAAGATCTTGGGTTTGACAGAACAATAATCTCAACTTCTATTACGGACGTTACCGAATTCTTTAAACTCAATTTTGATGTCATTCCTTATTTAAAGGAAAAGAACCTAGCAAAACAATTTTACGATAGTATGGGTAAAATTGTAAAGAAATTGATTCTAAGGAATAGTAAACGCCTGCTTAAAGAGCTTTCGCAAAGTGCAGAGCTAGTTGGTCTGTTATCAAAATCTACGGTCAGGGATTTAAGTAATGAAGAAAAGAAAAAGGTACAGAATCAACTTTTAGATATTTTTAAAAGTATTCCGTCTTTGGCTATATTCATATTACCTGGAGGAGCAATTTTGCTACCGATATTTATTAAGTTGATACCGAAATTATTACCGTCTGCCTTTGATGAAAATAGAATTGACGAAGAAGAAGACTTATACCGTAAGTAACTTAATATCAATATTTTAATTATCCTACTCTAACCAAAGCTTAAAGTCTTTTACTTTCTCTCTACTGACTATAATTTCATGATCAGAATTGTTATTTAGCTTAATCTGCAATCTAGAATTAGTATAAGAAACAATATCTTTAATATGATCTATACTCACGAAAAATTTTCTGCTTACCCTAAAGAATACTTGAGGTTTCAGTTCATCTTCTAACTGTTCTAAAGTGGTGTCCAATAAATAATTGCGCCCATCTTTTGTTGCCGCGTATGTGCCTTTGTTTTCGCTATAGAAACACTCCACATCTTCTGAATTGATGATTTTTAAATGCTGCCCAACCTTTGCCGTAAAACGTTTCTTATATTCCCGCTCTAACGGATTCACCAATAACTTTTTAATATCATCAAAATCTAAAGCGATCTTGTTAGGCTCACCGGCAGATGCAAACCGTTTTCTGTATTTTTTGACCGCCTGTTCTAGATCTTCGTCATCTATTGGTTTTAGCAAGTAATCTATACTATTCAATTTAAAAGCTTTTAATGCATACTCATCAAAGGCGGTAGTGAATATAATTGCACTATGTACTTCTATGACATCAAAAATCTCAAATGAGAGTCCGTCAGATAATTGAATGTCCAAGAATATTAAATCGGGATGTTCATTCTCTTGAAACCAATTAATAGCTTCTTCTACAGAATGCAACATGGTAGAAACGTTTAAATCTAAACTTTCTAACATTCTTCCCAACCGTCTTGCTGCTGGTTTTTCATCTTCAATTATAATGGTCTTCATGGTCTGTATTTATGGTTTTAATAGAATAGTATGCTTTAGTCGTTATATAAATCTATGTATTTCTGAATCTTACGCTCTTCCCATTTCTTCATGTACCATGAAATATTACCAAAAACAGTAATTCCATGAATAATCAGTATAAGTCCCCAAACAATGGTAGTGCCGTATACATTCCAATTTATCCAATCTAAAAAATCAGGATTACCGAATGCATCTTTATTCACCAAAATGAAAACGAACTTTTGTCTTAAGAAGTACAAAATGATATTTATTATGAGAAAAACTAATACATGATTATAGAAACGCTTTATACTCGCAACTTTTGATTTAGCTCTTTCATACTTAGCATACCTACTGTCTTCTCCATCAAAAAAATTATCGTTTGCTCGTTCAGTAACCATACTATCTAAATTTTTCGGCATCTCGTTCATCTTTCTCTACATATTTACTGATTTGACGCTGTTCCCAATCTTTACTAAAAAAAGGATTATAGCCAAATACTTTAGCTGCATGAAAAGCCAAGCCTATTCCCCAGAAAAACGGAGTAGTTAAAGTACCTATATTAAACAAAGCCTCTGTAAATGATGCTCCACCAGACATTATTCCCATTATCGTAATAGTCATTAGAAATAGATTTACCAGTACATAAACAAGTAAATGAATATAAAACCCTTTTAATTCTTTGACTTTCTTTTGGGCTCTTGCCAATTTATCCGATTGTTCAAATTCGTTTAGTTCCATCTTCTTGTATTTTCTTCTTGTTGTAAAAACTCTTGTAACTTTCTTTCTTCCCAGTCTCTGCCCGTAAACGGATTCAAGTTAAAGATTTTATTTGCTTTAAAAAATAAGCTAATGCTTAATCCAAATACTACCCAAAGAAACCAGGCATTTCTCCATTCATTTAAGTAATAATTGATTGATGCCACTATTAAAATGGTTACGATAGCCGATGCTACTTTACCATAAAATTTTCTGATTTCTTCAACTCTTGCTTTTGCTCTTGTATATTTTGTGTTTTCCATGATCTTTAGTCTTTTAGGTTATGATTCTTGCATGAATTCTTTGATCTTACGCTCTTCCCAATTCTTACCGAACAAAGGGTTATATCCAAAGGCATAAAGTCCGTTCATCACTAACCCGAACCCCCAGCCTATTGCCGGAAAAATGAACCAAAGAAAACTTGTTGTATTATAATTGATATATGCCAAAAATGGGATTACAATACAGTATGCCAATAAATTGCCGTAGAAGCTTTTTATAGCTTGTACTTTTTCTTTTGCTTTTTCGTATTTATAATTTCTGTCGTTCGTTAAATTTGTTTCCATCTTTTAAAGTTTTAGGTGATTACTATTTTATTTCTATACTTCAAATTTCGGCAGATCGTACAGGTTTTGAAAAAATGAAATACCCAGTTGTAATTTTTTACGACTGAATTGTAGAAAGCCGTATTTGCAAGAGCTAAATCACTTTAAAAACCATAGGATTTCTTAGCACTTTCAATTTGCTCTTGATCTGTTGTATTAGAATACAGTAGATATTTAGGCGCAATAATTGGCTTAGCACTAGTAACGGTAATCTTGGTAATTGTAGCAAACGGAAAATTTCCTTTTGTAAGTACAAGAAGTACTTTTTCCATGCTAGAGAAGTCTGAAGACGATTTCTCTATAATTTCAGCCTTACCTTTCAATTGAAATCCTTTTTGCTTTAAAATATCTATAAAACTTATACAAACATTTTTGTTCGCTCTTATATTCTGAACCGTTTGTGGTGATGCTATATTTGCTACTATAATCGTATCGTCTCCAAAACAACCGAATATCTCTTTGGGTGATACATTAGGCATGTTATGGGAGGAAGATGTTGCCAACCAACACAATACACTATCGCTTATAGATGCTGTTATCTCTTTTGTTAGCTTCATAGTGTTTCCATTTAAAATTCATTTAAAAGTTTTCTCTCTCCATGAATTCCTTTATTTTTCTTTCTTCCCAGCCTTTGCCAAATAACGGATTATAACCATATGCCTTTAAACCGTGGGCAATTAAGCCAATTCCCCAACCAATGGCAGGGAAAATAACCCAAACAAAACTTGTCGTCGTAAAATTGATATACGCGAGTACGGGTATAACAATACAATAGGAAGTAAGGTTACCATAGAAACCTTTAATTAGCTCTACACGCTCTTTTGCTTTCTCATAACGCTTGGCACTTATATGTGAGGCTTGGGTTTCTCGAAATGAAATTGTATTTGTCAACATAGGTAAACGTACTTTGAATTCTTTAGCGGTCTTAAAAATCTGCATTTCCTTTTTGGTAAGAATGGCATAGCGCTGACGAATATTTTGTAATCCTACACCACTACTCTTTTTAACTACTTGTTTTTCTTGCAAGTTGTTAACTACATACAAATACCCGTCTTCTTCATATATTTTAATATGTAATGGTTTTGAAGAGGTTACCACATTGTGCTTCACCGCATTCTCTAATAATAATTGTAACGATAGCGGTACAATTTTAGCCTCGGGATCAGTAGCCTCATCAGGAATTTCAAATACGATACTATCTTCAAAACGCATTTTTAAAAGTCGCACATAGGTTCGGGCAAACTTAAGTTCCTCATCTACCGAAATTAGATTTTTACTCTTCTGCTCCAATACATACCTATACACTTTAGATAAAGATGTAGTAAATTTTTGCGCCTGCATAGGATCTTCTTCAATTAGACTGGTAAGCACGTTGAGACTATTAAAAAGAAAGTGAGGGTCTAACTGGTTTTTTAAAGCATCGAACTTTGCAGATGCCGAACCAGCAATAATTTTTTGTTCTTTTACCTTGGTATCTTGTAATGCTTTGTAGAAGTAAAATGCATGTAAAAATAGCGAAACCACTAGCGTAATGGCTAAAGCATATATGTAATATTCTAATTTTTCGTTTGCTATAAAATGCTCAAAACTATCGCCGAACATTACAACCTCGATAAACCACCTTACCACACCAAAGGCAATAACGGTCAACACTACAGACCCTATAGCGCCGTACCACAATCGTTTTTGAGTCTGCTTTTCCCAACTATATATATTTGATATAAAATCATTGTAATAGGCATTTACACATGTAAGCACGAAAGAATATATAAAACTTATTCCCGCAAATTGTAATATTCTATACAGTGTTATATTCTCGAAATCAGAAAACAGCAAATTAAAAATCACCATAACTAATGTTATGATAATACTTGCTCTTAAAACCTTTAAAAAACTACCCATGCGCTTAAAGCTTTACTGTTCTGCTTTCAATTCTTTAAAATTAGGGATTTCCTGTTAGAACTATAATTCTTTCTTAAGTTGCCCTATTAAACAGCAAACTTGAGGGCTTTTGAATTAAATAAAAAAAATTACAGTCCGAATTGTCGATTAAGACTTCCGAACTGTAATTTTACATGTAAAGGTCGATATAGTTCTAATTAGTAAATGTGAAATCGGGCAGCTTTATGATTTCCCCTTTTTTCATCGCAGACTCGTGAGATAGTATACCCACACACGTAATATTTGCCGATTGCTTTGCATTTGGGTAAGGCGAAGTGCCATTTACTAACCCGTCGACAAAGGCATGTACTAAATGTGGGTGCGAACCACCGTGCCCTGCACCTTGGGTAAATGACAAATGTTGATTATCGCCTTCGTCATATACACCATGTGTTGTAAACCCTTGAATTTCTTTAGGCAGCAATTTTGCAAAATCGGGACATTCAACTTCCTCTGGTATTTCTGGTTCTGGTTTCTTAGCGGTATGTACTACCAAAGGTTTCCCCTCTATTATGGGCCATTCAACAGATTTCTTTGAACCATAAACCTCAAAACTTTCTCTGTATTGGCGGGCCACATCAAACAACGAACGATAAACTTGAGCGCTTAAATCTGAGTTCCTAAATTTTATATGAGTAGTCTCTACGGCGTATGGTGAATTGTATTCTTTAATCAACTCTTCACGAATGGTACCCGATCCAAAGCAAGAAACATATTCCGCCTCGTTTTGGGTCAACCCTAAAACCGGACCAACACAATGAGTCGCATAGTGCATTGGCGGCAACCCTGGCCAATAATTAGGCCAACCGTCCATATCTTGTTGATGGCTTGCCTTTAAAAATTGAACTTTACCTAACTCTCCATTATCATAAAGCTCTTTCATGTATAGAAACTCCCTAGCATACACCACGGTTTCCATCATCATATAGGTAAGTCCCGTTTTCTGGGTTAGCTCAACAATTTCTCTGCACTCCTCTACCGTTGTTGCCATAGGCACGGTACACGCTACATGTTTACCTGCTTTTAATGCCTTTATAGATTGTTCCCCATGATTCGGAATCGGAGTATTTATATGAACTGCATCTATTTCATCATCTTTTAATAATTCTTCATAGGATGTATATCTCTTAGAAATATTAAAAGCATCTGCAATTTCATTTAATTTATCTTCATTACGTTGACAAACTGCAACCAACTCAGCATTGGGATGTTTTTTATAAATAGGGATGAATTCTGCCCCAAACCCTAAACCTACAATAGCTATTTTTATTTTCATCTCGCTCATTTTTAATGTTTTCAATCGTTAAACGTTTGTTTCAAAAATTGTAGCCCTTGCGATGCAAATTCATCTTGGCTATTGGCCATAGTTTTCCAAATACACACCGCAGCCGCTAACTCTTTAATTTCTGGTGTAAAGCTTTCTATGACCAATGCGCCATTATAGTTTATATCTTGAAGTCCTAGTTTAAAATCGTTCCATGGGGTGAGTCCCGTACCTGGTACTCCCCTGTGATTTTCAGAAACTTGAAGATGTATCAGTTTATCACCAACCATATTTATTGCTTTGCGGATATTTTTCTCTTCAATAGTCATGTGAAATCCGTCTAAAGCCACTCTTGCCGCATTATGATTGATATCCGTAACCAAACGCATAACATCTTCAGCTGTATTGATCATATCAGATTCGAACCTATTCAAAGGCTCCAACCCTATGCACAAGCCATGGGCATAAGCCATATTGCAAACTTTTTTAAGATTGGACACTGCTAAATCCCATTCCTTCTTGCGTTGTTCCGACGAAACCAAACGGGCTTTTCCTACCGCTGAATACATTGGGCCTGCAAAGAACTTTACACCTAATTCATTGCATAAGTCAAAACATTGTTCTAGATACTTAAAACACTGTAAGTGGACTTTTTCATCTTCATGCGTAAGGTCTTTAGTTGGACCAAATGCACCACAAACAGATACCATTAAACCGTTATCATCAAGCGCTTTATTAATCATTTTTCCATCGATCAACAAGGGGTCTTCTACAGGTATTTCAACCAAGTCATAACCCAATGCCTTTATCTTTGGAAACAATGCTATACTTTTTGTGGTAAAAGGTGATTGCCATAACCATGTACTTACACCAAAATCTATCTTATTCTTCATGTAATTACTCTCAGTTATTCAACAATCATTACACCTTGCATAATTCTCCAATGCCCAGGAAACGTACATATAAATGGGTATTCGCCTGGTATGCTCGGCGCCTTGAACTTAAGCGAATATGTTTGATCAGGATTTAAAATGGGTGTTGCAAAAAGCACATCGCTCGTTTGTGGCACATAATTAAGCTCTGCCGCATTTGGGTCTGCCGCCATTTTATCTGCTGCTTTACCTACCGCCTCTTTTTTGCCCGGTTTTGTGATGATCAAATTATGCTGCATAAAATCAGGATTCTGCAATACCAGTTCCACTTGCTCGCCAGCTTTGACCGTAAACTGGGTAACATCGAACTTCATTTCATTTGTTATTGTTTTGATCTTAATTACTTTGACATCGCTTACTTTATCGGTAACTACAGCACCTAAATTTTCTGATTTATCGCCATAATATTTGGTCAAAAGTGCTACCATATCGAAAATGGTGGCAGATTTTTCCTCTTGATCGGTAAAGTTCTTTTCTACCTTATACTTCCAAGTACCATGAATCCTTACCATCGATTCACCAGCTTTTATATGCATCTGCCAAAAATTACCATAAATACCACCTTCGCCACCAGTATCTTCGACCCTAATAGCAATTGTATTTTTACCTGGTTTTAGCACACCATCAGGAATTTCGTAATTTCTATTAGAACTAAAGCTAGATGCCATACTACCAACCTCAACGCCGTTTATATAGGTAATATCAGAATCATCGATCGGACCTAACGATATCGTGCTACCCTTTACCATATTTGCAGGTATTGTGACCTCTCTTCTAAACCAAATAATACCGTCCATGTCTAACCCGGCATCTTCAATGAATTGCGGAATCTCCATAGTTTGCCAATCGCTATCATCGTAATTCGCGGTACTCATATTCATGTTTGTTTCTACCGGTAATTCATAATCAGGATTCGCCTTATGAAATGCTTCTAAAAATCCGTTCATATGTATAGTAGCGTTTGCATATAAAGCTCTGTATAACCATGAATCATTTAATACGGTATCATCTTGGGCTAGTTCATACAACAGATTCCCTACCTTCTTAGAAGATGGTCTTTCTGTAAAATATAGTAGCGCCGCCAGTTGTACGCTAGGATCTCTATCGTTCAGCATATTTGCCTTGAACAAAGCTGCATCTGTATCATTATTTCTTGGCAACATTTGAATAGCCGCTTTTCTTAGTGCTGCTGCCTTATGATATAAAGCTCCCTTAATTACATTATGGGTATTACTATCAAAATCTAACCCATCTAGACCATGGATTGCCCAAATAGCGTGCAAAGCAGCATTGTTTAAACCACTTTCATCTATCTGTTTTGCATTTACCAACTTATAGAGATCGTCTAAAACATCGTCTTCTCCTCTTTCTACTAAAAGTCGTTGTGCGGTTAACCTCCAAAATTGATTATTACTACTTAAAGCTTCTAATAACCCCTCTGAATCGTCTTTTGATAATTGTACAGGTTCATACTCGTAATCATCTTTTGGTACTACGCGCCAAATTCTACCATGACCTTTATCCCTAAGCGGATTCACATAAGCATTACCTTCTCCATTCTCTGCATTATAACCTCCATTGTCTTCATTTGGTGTTGGGTTATGCTGAACTATAAAATTATACCAATCAGCCACCCAAACCGCACCATCAGGACCCGTTTTTGCGTCTACAGGTGAACTCCATTCATCTGATGATGCAAATAGATTACCTGCATCTTCCTCGGCATATCCTGAACCCTCTTTCACTATTCTCGCTTGGTGTACCAAACCACCAGTAGGTTCACACACAAATGCTACTTTATTCCAATACGATTGTGGGTAGGCTCTTGCGGTATAAAAATGATGCCCCGCAGCTGCTGTGAAACCTCCAAAAACATCTACCTGTCTTACATTAGGCGTAATTGGCTGCATATAATAATGCCCATCTATTTTAGCACTACCGTCAGCACCTATACCTTTTACTCCTTCTAAATTTTTATTGGGTATAGCCACAAACACACTATGTGTATTATTTGCGGTAGATGCGAAAATGGCGTTGTCTTCTGTAATACCTAAGCCCCAAGTATTATTACTGGTATTTGTTAAAACTTCAAATGTTTCTTGCTTCGGATTGAATCGATATACATTCTGATTGAACTTTAAATCTTGACCAAAGGCATTTCCCTCAAATCCTGAATAACCTACTACACCATATAAATCGTTATCTATACCATATTGTAAATTTGAAGGACCTGCGTGCGTATCAAAAGTTCCCCACCCGTCAATTAAAATTTCTTTAAGGTCAGCCTTATCATCACCATCGGTATCTTTTAAGAAAATAAAATGTGGAGCCTGAGAAACCACTATTCCACCATCATAAAAAACGAAACTTGTAGGTATGTTCAGTTTTTCTGCAAAGACAGTAACCTTATCTGCTTTACCGTCACCATCAGTATCTTCTAAGATTTTCACCTTATCGTCACCAATACTATTGTCATTACGAACCGTGTTGGGGTAATCTACTGTTTCAATGACCCAGAGTCTTCCCTTTTCATCCCAATTCATTGCAATGGGATTAATGATATCTGGCTCTGAAGCAAATAACTGAACATCGAACCCTGCCGGTACTTGTATTAATTTCTGTGATTCTTCGGGAGACAGTGGTAGTTGAAATTTTGGTGCTGGATCACGTTTTTCATAATTGGGTATATTCGCTCTCTCTTCATATTTAAGGGTCGGTATATCTTTGATAAAGGCTTCCCAGTTTTTCTTCACCTTATCATCTACTGCCCATAAAATTCCAGATTTAATTAGCTCTTGAAAACCTTTATTATTCCAAGTGCGCTCATCATGACCATAGGCTGTATAGAAAACTTTGCCTTCCCCAACTTCTTTGACCCAGGTCCAAGGTTCTCTTTTATCTCCTTCCACACGTTCCATCAAAACATGTATATCGTCTGCTATTTTATCATGAACATAGGTTTCATCCCAAGTTTCGAATGCTAACAAATCTTTAGTGACAGGGTGTTCTTTATCCACTATTTCGGCAGTGAAGGTTCCTGTTTCATGGCTCATAAATTGAGCACCAACTAAATTGATATATTCAGGAGCATTCTTAAAACAAAAACTTGCGGAGTGAATAGGAATAAAAGCTTTACCCTCTTTTACAAAGTTTAAAAGTGCTTCCTCTTCATTCTTACCTATTTCTTCGTGATTGGCATATATAATAAGTCCGTCATACAACCCCAGATTCTTTTCATTTAAATCTGATGGTTTTTCTGTGTAAGTGATGTTGATTCCGTCTTTGGTTAAAGCAGATGCTAAAATCGGAAAATACTCCCTTGAATTATGGTGTTCCAATTCATGCCCAAGAAAAAGTAATTCTATTCTTCTTGGCTGATCATCTAACCGCTCTTTTTTGGCGGGGGAACAAGCAGCAAAAAACAGTAGAATTAAGAGATATTTAATAAAAGAAAAATGAGTTTTCATATCGAGTGTAGTTTTCTTAGTTCAATATTACTTTAAAAAATAACTTAGAAAATACTGTTACTTATCACATACTAACTGTATTTTATCATTCAATTTACATAATTAATGAAATTTTGATACATTAGTTGATATTTAAGCTCATATCAAAATGCTTTCATTTAGCTAGTACCAATGAAATCTGCACTTCAAAAATCACCAATACCAGAAACTCGTGCCTACTTGGCACATACGTTAAATGAGCCCATTTTTGACCCACATTGGCATTTTCATTCTGAACATCAATTATTTTTAGTTTTAAAAGGAAGTGGCACTCGATTTATAGGTGATAGTGTAAAACCCTATAAGGCAGGAGATATAACATTTACAGGTCCAAACCTACCTCACATGTGGCGTAGTGAAAATGAACAAGAACAAGAAAAGAATATTGCTTGGTCTGAAGGAGTTGTAATTTATTTTCATGAAGACTTTTTAGGAGAGAACCTTTTACACAGTGATGAAGCTATTCGTCTACGACAGGTATTCCATAAAAGTTTAAGAGGAATGGAATTTACAGAACAGTCTGCCATAACCCTAAAAAAGTTAATGCTAGATCTTTTACTGATGGATGGGTTCGATGGCATTCTTCACCTTTTAAAAATTCTAAATTTTATAAGTAACACTAAAGAATACCAAATTTTAGCCAGCCCAGGTTACACTAACACATTAAGAGAAGCCGATACCGAACGTATGTTTAAAGTATATGCCTACGTGATGAAAAATTTTAAACGAAAAATGGTTCTAGCAGACTTGGCTAAACTCACTAATATGACACCAACTTCTTTTAGCAGGTACTTTAAACAACATGCAAATAAATCATTTTCAGATTTTGTGAGTGAAATTCGTATAGGACATGCGTGTAAACTACTTATAGAAAAGAAAATGAACGTATCGCAAGCTTGCTACGAAAGCGGATTTCAAACGCTATCTAACTTTAATAAACAGTTTAAAACGATTACTAATCGTACACCTTTGGGTTATAAAAAAAAGTACGAGGTATATTAAAACAATCCATTGTCAGTACACATTAAATTATTACCGTAAGTGTTAGTATTTCCTTAAATTTCGGACAGAATTTCATATAATAAAGTTTTTGAACTTTTGTTGGTCTATAAATTTCTATGACCTAGTTAATAAGATTATCTACTATGCCCAAAATAATAGACACTCCTGATCAAAACAACCTTAAAATTGGTATGGCCCAAATCTCACCGGTTTGGTTGAACAAAGAAGCTACAATTACTAAAATCAAGGAATATATTGTAAAAGCTAGTGATGAGGATTGTGAATTGGTGGTTTTTGGTGAGGCATTATTACCAGGTTACCCTTTTTGGGTTTCCATGACCGATGGTGCTCAATTCAATTCTTCGGTACAGAAAGAAATTCACGCACATTATATCAAGAATTCCATTCAAATTGAAGCGGGAGAATTAGATGATATTTGCGCTTTAGCGAAGCAACATAAAATTGCCATTTACTTAGGATTAATGGAACGCGCCCAGAACAGAGGTGGTCATAGCCTATATTGTTCGCTGGCGTACATAAATAGTGAAGGGCAAATTAAATCGGTACACAGAAAACTACAACCAACTTATGAAGAACGATTAACATGGTCGCCAGGTGATGGTAATGGCCTACAAGTTCATGATCTTAAGAATTTTAGTGTTGGCGGGTTAAACTGTTGGGAGAACTGGATGCCTATGGCCAGAACCACCCTTTATGGCTTAGGCGAAAATCTGCATATTGCCGTGTGGCCGGGTTCCGATTACAATACTGCCGATATTACAAGGTTTATTGCCAGGGAATCTAGATCGTTCGTTGTTTCAGTTTCAAGCCTAATGAGCAAAACCGATTTCCCTGAAGATACTCCGCACTTAAATGCTATACTTGAAAACTGTCCAGATACTTTAGCAAATGGTGGTTCTTGTATTGCAGGACCTGACGGGGAATGGATATTGCCCCCAGTAATCGATAAAGAGGGACTCATTACAACAACAATAAATTTTAATAGAGTGCTTGAAGAGCGTCAAAATTTTGACCCTGTTGGGCACTATTCAAGACCGGATGTCACCAAGCTTACCGTTAACAGGGAAAGGCAATCTATATTGGACATAAAAGAATAAAATGGAGAGAAATTATTTCTTCTCCCCATTCAATTCTTTCATGATTTCGGCAAACAATTGGTATGATTTTATACGGTCTTTACCGTCATAAATATTGGTAACCGCAATGAGTTCATCTACCTGTGTATCGGCTATAAATTGTTGCACTTGCTTCTTAACCGTCTCTTTGCTACCAATAAAGGAATACTTCAACATTTGCTGAACAGATGGGTTTTTGCTTAACTCTCTTAGTTCGACCGTCATATCTACCGGAGGCTGCATAAAGCCTCTATTTCCTGTCAATAAACCAACGATCATTTTATAAAGCGATGTAGAAATACGATTTGCTTCTTCATCGGTATCGGCAATGATAATATTTACGCCAGCCATGGTATATGGTTTTTCCAATTCTTTAGAAGGCTGAAACTCCTGATGATAAATTTGCAATGCATTCATTAAATGTGTCGTCGCAAAATGACTGGCAAAGGCGTAGGGCAATCCCTTTTTAGCCGCTAAATGGGCACTATCGGTACTTGATCCTAAAATATATAAGGGCACATCCACCCCTTCCGCCAACGTAGCCCGTACTTTTGCATCTGCATTTTCAGTAGAGAAATAACGTTGAATTTTTTCAACCTCTAAAGGAAACGACTGCGCTGCCTGAAAAAAATCGGAGCGTATAGCCTGTGCAGTCAATTGATCTGTTCCTGGTGCGCGACCTAGACCCAAATCTATTCTGTTCGGATATAGAATTCCTAATGTCCCAAATTGTTCCGCTATGATTAATGGAGAATGATTTGGCAACATAATTCCGCCAGATCCCACTCTAATCCTTTTAGTTCCTTCTGCAATGTTCCCTATTAAAACAGAGGTAGCACTACTTCCTATAGCTACAGAATTATGATGCTCTGCCAACCAAAAACGGGTATAACCCACTTCTTCGGCAGCTTGTGCCAGTGCCAATGAATGATCAAAGGTATCTTTTAACGTAGTACCCTCAGATACAATAGCTAAATCTAATATAGAATATTTAATATTTTTCATTTCAATAATTTCATTAATACATTTAAAAGTATCTATATATCTAATAAAAAACTATAGGTTCCGTAACCTCAGCAAATAATTATCCCACACTTCATGATTTAATGAATAGTGATAATTACGTCCTATTTTATGTTGGTTGATTAACTCTGCCTCAACTAACCTTTTAATATGATGACTAATGGAAGGCTGACTTAAATCGAGCAGGTTACACGCTTTGGTACATTCTACCTTACCTTGATTCTTTTGCATATACTGCAATATCTTTAAACGATTTACATCACTTAATGCCTTAGAAATTTTCTCTACTTGTTTTAGCTCCATGATGATTTAATATATTGATACATACAAATGTATTTATAAAATATTGGATTAAACATGAATTGTGATTCTCTTAATAATGATTAACTTGACCTTAAGAATAATACTACAACTATAGATGAAGAAAATTACTGAAGCACCACATTTTGTGTTCTGGATTCTGATTCCCATTACAATATTAATAGGGCTAATGGGACCTAATAAAACTTTTTATGTAAACATCCAAGACATCTATTATGTTATTGGATTGATTCACGTTACCTTAATTATTTCAATCATTTTTGCAGTTTTAGGATTTGGCTATTGGGTCGTCATAAAGCTAAATGGAATGCTAGTAAATAAGTTGACACTTATTCATTCCATTATTACAATCATTGGGTTCCTTATAATTATCTTAATTCCGTTTTTTCTACTTAACATAGTACCTGAAGGTTCCTCTTATGACTTTGTAACTCTACTTAAATTTCAAACTATCGCTTTTTGGATTTTTTCTTTAGTGGTTTTTATTCAACTACTTTATCTTTTCAATATTATTATAGCTCTGATAACAAAATCCAAATAAATATTAAAACTAAAACATGGATGCTCTCTACATGTTAACATTCTGCCAAACCTCAACATTTGTATTGGTTTATTGATAAATGATTTAACTTTGGTGCATTAAAATTAAGAGCAATAACCACCAATGAATCTTACCATAGAAAATATACTTCTTGTAGGCTCTATTCTGTTATTTATTAGCATTATCGTAGGTAAGACATCTTATAAATTTGGGGTACCTACCTTAATTCTTTTCTTGGCTACTGGTATGCTTGCTGGATCTGATGGTATTGGAGGCATCAAATTTGATGACCCTAAGCTTGCACAGTTTATTGGTATAGTTTCCTTAAACTTCATTCTATTCTCTGGTGGTTTAGATACCAATTGGAAAGCCGTAAAACCTATTCTAAAAGAAGGTCTTGTACTATCTACCTTAGGCGTTTTACTTACCGCACTTACCCTAGGTACATTTGTATACTACATTACCGATTTCACTATATACGAAAGTATGCTTCTGGGATCTATAGTTTCATCGACCGATGCCGCTGCGGTATTCTCTATACTTCGTTCAAAGAACTTGGCGCTTAAGAGTAATCTTAGACCAACTTTAGAGCTTGAGAGTGGTAGTAACGATCCTATGGCCTATGTACTAACACTTGCTTTTCTAACCTTGGTTATTAATCAAGATTTAAGTGTTCTTTCTATTATCCCCTTGTTTTTGCAACAAATGATATTAGGGGCTATCGGCGGATTCGCTTTTGGAAAACTAAGCGAGATTATCATCAATAAAATTAAACTTGGTTTTGAAGGTTTGTATCCGGTATTGGTCATCGCTTTAATGTTCATTACATTTTCGGCTACAGATGTCGTTGGTGGTAACGGATTCTTAGCAATTTACATTTGTGCCGTGTATTTAGGCAATCAAGATTTAATTCATAAATCTACTATTTTAAAGATGTTCGATGGTATGGCGTGGTTAATGCAAATTGTACTGTTCCTTACCTTAGGATTATTAGTATTTCCGTCACAAATTATTCCTTATTTAGGCATTGGATTACTAATTTCGGTTTTCCTTATTTTAGTGGCGAGACCGGTTAGTGTTTTATTAAGCCTAATGTTTTTTAAAATGAAAATTGGAAGACGGTTTTATATTTCATGGGTTGGTCTACGTGGCGCAGTGCCAATTGTATTTGCTACCTACCCCCTTTTGGCAGGCATTGACAAGGCTAACATTATTTTTAGTATCGTATTCTTTATATCGGTTTCTTCCGTATTGATACAAGGTACCACATTGTCCATTTTTGCCAAATGGTTAAATGTAGCATTACCAGAAGAGGTAAAGCCTATTGCTGAGAACGACAGGTATATTCTAAATTTACCAAAATCTGCCATGGAAGAGGTTATAGTAACGCCTAATAGTTTTGCAGTAGATAAGCGTATTATCGATTTGCACTTTCCGAGATCCGCTTTTATTGTAATGATAAAAAGAGACAGTAAATTTGTACGTCCGGGAGGATCGACAATAATAGAAGCTAATGACATATTAGTTTTACTATTAGATAACGAAGAAAGTTTGAAAGAAGTGAACGTAATTCTCGACCAAGCGGTTATTGCATAATATGAAAAGTACGAATAACATATTCAGAGTGCTTTTACTGGTAACAATTTATTGTTTCGGTATATATAGTTCTGCCAATTCGTTACCGTTTTCTAATGAGGTAGTTTTACATCAAGATAATGATTCGAAAACCTATTTCTCAGCATCTTCAAAAACTTTATCTCCGCATGCACAGCAATCTGAAATTTCAGTTTCTGATGTTGCCGAAATATCATCTCAAAATTACAAGCTGCTTTTTACAAGTTTTAATTCACAAATAAATTATAGTGAATTAGGTTTCGTAGCAAGGTTTAAGCAGTATCAACTGTATGCCAATACTTTATTGATCAGACATAAAAAGTCTGACCTCATCTTCCCTTTTCATAGTTTCTGGTAATCCATTTTTTAAAGGTTATCGTTTTGATAACCACATGTAACTATTTGATATGATGTTATTTAAAACATCATACAGAAATCAATATATCATATTTAGAAAATTATAAAATGGAATTAAGAATAGCCGCTATTGGTTTAGTATCTGTTGCACTTTGTGCAATGCCTTTTGTTGTAACTAGCAGAAGCAGAAAAACGAAAGAAAAGGAAATGATGTCATCTTTAAATGACATCGCAAACAAACATAATTGTCAAATTACGGAACATGAAATTTTTGGTCACTACGCCATAGGTGTTGATGCACAGAAAAAATTCGTGTTCTTCATTTCAAAATCAGGGGAAGTTTTAAATCAGCAATATGCCGATTTATCTACTATCAAAACATGTGAAATTGCCAATATCGGTAAATCATATGCTAGAAAAGATAAGGTTACAGAGCAATTGCTTTTAAATCTTTTTCCTAAAAACACCAATAACGAAGATGTTGTCTTTGAGTTTTATAACGCAGCGGTAAATTTTCAATTGAGTGGAGAATTTCAGTCCATAGAAAAATGGAACAAACTGATTAAAACTATGAATAAAAGCTCATAATAAACATGATTTTATTCATAAAGCGAATGGTTTTCTTGTCGACCGAGATAAGAAATACCATTCGCTTTTGTTTTTAATAGGATTACCAATTACTTTAGTTCAAAGGTTAACGTGAAAAAGAAACTATGAAATTGTTCAATATTGCCATTGATCCATCTAAGAACCTACTCCCCTACGGAGGAACGGTGAATTACCATGGCATAATTTTTAATGAAGCGAAAGCAACAGCGTACCTCAATACTTTATTGAACCAAATTGCCTGGAAAAACGATGAGGCTATCATTTTCGGGAAGAAAATCATTACCAAAAGAAAGGTAGCCTGGTACGGTGAAAAGCCTTTTGAATACACCTATTCTAAAACCACCAAACAAGCACTACCCTGGACGCAGGAATTACTTGAGCTAAAATCCAAAACCGAGCAAGCAACCGGAGAAACTTTTAACTCTTGCCTATTAAATTTATACCATGATGGTAGCGAAGGTATGGCGTGGCATAGCGACGGGGAAAAGGACTTAAAAAAGAACGGAGCAATTGCTTCTTTAAGTTTAGGTGCTGAACGTAAATTTGCCTTTAAACATAAAGATACCAAAGAAAAGGTTGAACTTATTTTAGAACACGGTAGCCTATTGATAATGAAAGATGAAACACAGACCCATTGGCTGCACAGGTTGCCACCAACTACCAAAAGCAAATTACCAAGGGTAAATTTGACTTTTAGAACTATTGTAGAAAAATAAAACTACAATTCTCCTCAGCATTTTTGATTGGCTAGCGTTCTCATCATAATTTTTACTTTAATTTTGCAGCATGGTCAGAAATGTACAGTTGCGGTTAACATTAAAGGAAGAAGGCACACCTAACGGATTAGAAATTCGTACAGCAAAGTACTTGGGACTTGAAGATGGCACCTTTAAAATTAAGGTGCTCCGAAAGTCTATAGATGCTCGTAAGCCTAAAATTTTCTTTAATTACAAACTTGCAATTTATATCAATGAACCTGCCCCCAGCGATACTCTTAATTTTAAATATAAAGATGTATCGAACGCAAAACCAATTCATATTATAGGTTTCGGACCTGCAGGTATGTGGGCTGCGCTTCGTTGTTTAGAAATGGGCTATAAACCAATTGTTATTGAACGTGGTAATAACGTAAAAGATCGTAGGCGAGATTTAAAAGCTATAAACCAAGACCATCTGGTAAACCCAGAAAGTAACTATTGCTTTGGAGAAGGTGGTGCCGGTACATATTCTGATGGAAAATTATATACACGTAGCCTTAAACGTGGCGATGTTCGTCGCATTTTTGAAAGCTTGGTTTTTCATGGTGCTACAGAACAAATATTGGTAGATGCCCATCCGCATATTGGGACAAATAAACTCCCTAAAATTGTACAGAATATTCGAGAAGTAATTCAGCATCATGGTGGTGAAATTCATTTTAATACTAAAGTGACCGACTTCGTTATTAAAGATAACACGTTAAGGGCGATTGTTTTAAACGAGAATGATGAAATGGCTGTTGAACGAGTAATCCTGGCAACGGGGCATTCCGCTCGCGACATTTTCGATTTACTACATAAAAAAGATATAACACTTGAAGCAAAGTCATTTGCTATGGGTGTACGTGTAGAGCATCCGCAGCATATTATAGATAGTATTCAGTACCACTGTTCTGGTGAACGTAGCGAATTATTACCTGCTGCATCTTATAGCTTGGTAGAACAAGTAAAAGACCGTGGCGTGTATTCATTCTGTATGTGCCCTGGCGGATTCATTGTACCCGCTGCAACTTCACCTGGTGAGGTCGTTGTAAATGGTATGTCTCCATCGAAACGGAATAATCTGTATGCCAATTCGGGAATCGTAGTTGAAATCAACGTAGATAAGGATATTCCTAAATACGAGAAATTCGGGTCGCTAAAAGGATTAGAATATCAGAAAGATCTAGAACGATTAGCATTTACATCTGGTGGAAGAACACAAACTGCTCCTGCCCAAAGATTGACGGATTTTGTAGAAGGAAATCTTTCTACGGACTTAAATCCAACGTCATATCAACCTGGTCTTAATTCTGCACCTTTACATTCTTTACTGCCAAAATTGATAGGAAGCAGATTACGCCAAGGGTTTAAAGCCTTCGGTGATAAAATGCATGGATACTATACTGCCGAAGCAAATATTGTGGGAGTAGAATCTAGAACTTCGTCTCCTGTAAGTATTCCTAGAAATGAAAAATTAGAACACCCTGTTATTAAAGGTCTTTTCCCATGTGGTGAAGGCGGTGGTTATGCTGGTGGTATCGTTTCTGCGGCAATGGACGGAGAACGATGCGCCGAAGCTGCCATGGTGGGACTTTAGTTGGCTGTTGGCTGTTGGCTGTTGGCTGTTGGCTGTTGGCTGTTGGCTGTTGGCTGTTGGCTGTTGGAAATTTAGCAAAGTTAAATTTTCATTAGTAAAAATCTTTTCCCTCTACTCTATTTTCTTTTTTCTACTTCGTACTTTGTACCTAATATTTAATACTGTAAACTGTAACCGGCAACTGAATACTGAAACTTAAGCCATTTTAGGCTTGTTAGCTTTAGTAATGAAGTTCAAATCTCTTTTAATTCTTGAGTTTTTGAATTTGTATAATCTAGCTACTTCTGTTTTCGCTTCTACGTTTAACTCATAAGTTGTTTCGGTAACGATGGTCATTTCAATAGTTTCAACTTTTACATCTGCTGTATTGTTTTGTGCTTGAGCAGTGAAGCTTAAAAAGATAATGAAGATAGTTGCGATTATTGTTTTCATGACTTGCGTTTGTTACAATAATAGAACGCCGCAGACCTTGTTTCACTAGGTGATGAATCGCTGAAAAACCCTTAATTCTCGTTAGTTGACACAAGTTCGGGTAAAGTGTAAAATCGCATCGATAAACGACATCACCCCCAAAAACACCTTACCGATAATTGATGTCGTTAACCGACAAACGAAGTTTTAAATACAAGGGCAAACTAAAAAATCAAGTTCAAGTGCAGAATGAGTTTTAAGTTGTAAGTTGTAAGTTGTAATAAATTATAAAATTTAGCTTTGTTAAGTACACTTGATTAGGAACTAATCAAAAAAGTCTATTCTCTTTACTCTGTTTTCTATTTTCTTATTTCGAACTACCTTGTACTTTCTACTTTCTACTTTAACCTCACTATAATGTTCCTTCCACATTAAAGCGTACCTTTGCAACTTATTAAAATTTTTATGACATTTAAAGAACTCGGCCTAGCCGAACCAATCCTAAAGGCCTTAGAAGCCGAAGGTTATACTCACCCAACTCCAATTCAAGAACAATCAATTCCCATATTACTTAAAGGCAAAGACCTACTAGGTGTAGCTCAAACAGGTACTGGTAAGACTGCCGCTTTTGGTATTCCAATACTTCATCAACTATATGAAGGCATTAGTTTAAGTCAAAGCAAACGAAAGGTAAAAGCTTTGGTAGTTACCCCTACCCGTGAGCTTGCTATTCAAATTGGCGAAAGTTTTACCGCCTACGGCAAATTCACTGGCTTACGTAACACTGTAATTTTTGGCGGTGTAAAACAAGGTAAACAAGTAAATGCCCTTAGAGGCGGAGTCGATATTTTAATTGCTACTCCCGGTCGTTTATTAGATTTAATGAATCAAGGTTTTATTTCTTTTAGAGATTTAGAGCATGTGGTTTTAGATGAAGCCGACCAAATGTTGGATATGGGTTTCATTCACGATATCAAGAAAATCATCGCAAAATTGCCTCCTAAAAGACAATCACTGTTCTTCTCGGCAACTATGCCAAAAGACATTGTAGAGCTTTCTCGTAAAATGCTAGGTGATTTTGAACGAGTTACCATAAAACCTGAACAAGCAACCGCTGAAAAGGTTGAACAAGGTGTGTATTTTGTAAGTAAGGCGAATAAGCCTAAACTTCTGATTCACCTTATTAATGAGAATCCTGCGAATACCTTAATTGTATTCTCAAGAACTAAGCATGGCGCTAATAAGATTGTAAAGAAATTAGACCAAGCGGGTATTCGTTCTGCTGCCATACACGGTAATAAATCGCAAACTGCAAGACAAAAGGCACTAAGTGCTTTTAAAGAAGGAGATCTTAAGGTTTTGGTTGCAACCGATATTGCCGCAAGGGGAATTGATGTAGAAGACCTTTCATTGGTTGTAAATTATGATTTACCAAACGTATCCGAAACGTATGTTCACCGTATAGGCAGAACAGGTAGGGCAAATGCAAGTGGTACGGCACTTTCTTTTTGTGACAAAGAAGAAAGACCCTACTTACGTGATATCGAGAAATTGATTAAACAATCTGTACCTCGCATGCCAGAGCATCAATTTGTAGATGAAGATACTCCGCAAGATACGGGCAGTCAACCGGCACAACAACAAAAAAAACAAGGCAACTCCCGTAATAAAAACAAAAACAGAAACAGGCCTGGTGGTAACAACTTTAGAGGTAAGAATAATAGGAATTCGAGCAGACCTAAAAAACGAACAGATTCTAGCAGAAGCGAATAGCTTCTGTTAGAAATTCATTTTATCTTTAGCATAAACATTTTATCGTCTTTATGAAAAAGCAAATGGTAATTTACGGCAGTGGACGCCATACCGTACCTTTCTTAAACTACATTGCCAAAGCTACCGGCAAGGAAAAACCGAATATGTGTTTTATTCCTACAGCTAGTGGTGAAGACGCTCAGTATATTGCTTCTTTCTATGAGGTGTGCTCACAGATATATGTTACCCCACATGTACTTTCGGTTTGGATTAATTCTTATGATCAAAAAGAATCGTTCGATGAGATCATCTCCCGGATGGATGCCATAATCGTTGGTGGTGGAAATACGTTGAACATGCTCGCCATTTGGAAAGCGCAAGGCATTGATGTTGCCCTTAAAAAAGCTTATGACAACGGCGTAGTTATGGGTGGTGGCAGCGCTGGTTCTTTATGCTGGTTTAATGGCGGTACTACAGATTCTAGACCAAAAGAATTAAGTATTGTTGGCGGCATGTCATTTATAGACAAGAGCCACTGCCCGCATTACAATTCTGAAACTTCACGAGGACCTTTATACTTTGAAAACATAAAGACCGGCAAACTATCCGATGGTTATGCCTGTGACGACCGTTCCGCTATTCATTTTATTGATGGTGAAGTTCATACTTCAGTTTCCTTAAACGATGAAAACCATTCGTACTACGTCTATTTAAAAGATGGTGAAATTGTGGAAGAACTAATACCGAGTACCATTATTACATAACTTCAATCTATAACTATATTTTACGTGCTAATATCCTTTTTAAGGATTCTAGTTCATCTCTTGCATCTAAATTCTTAATAAAACACTCTTAAAGTAAAAGTTATTACGTACTTTAAGGGTGTAAAATTCCCCTTTATTTTCTGATTCACAATATGTTGCTCATCGCCCCCTGATGTGTAGCCTTATTTGTCTTGTGTTTAATTCAAAAAATTAAATACGAGGATGAAGTTGTAATCAGTGCTATTTTTTTTAAACCAACCACCAATTTGTGCATGAAATTAGCTGTAAAAAGGGAAAATCAAGTCCTTGAAATCTATACCAAATGGCAACTTGGTTACATAAATGTCTACCTAACAACCCATACTTACATTTTCAATGATGACACTTGTTTTAATGGTACTTCCGTCAATAAGTTATCTTTAATTATCTCTTCAACCTCCAATTTCTTTACCACCATTTTTGAACCAGGTTCAACCTATAACTTAAGAATACATGATTAAACAATCCCTCCTATTCATCACGCTATTTTTCTGTATACTATTTACCGCAAGTGGGCAAGAAAATCCTGTAGAGAAAAATGGATTGGCTCTTGATACGATTATACATTTTACCGAAGCAGATGTTGATCCTCTTTTTGGTTTAACGTTGAGAAATAGAGAAGGTTGGATTTTTAAATCGGGCAATGAGCAAGATTCATATCCTGTAGAGATTGATTTAGGGGGTTGGGAACGATTTAGTCCTTCTCAGATAACTAATGATATGGCAGATAGTTCTGGAAAATTTGAAGGATGGTTTAGATTGCAGTTTACTATTGATAGTGCAATAGCAAAGCTTCCACTCTATTTAGATAAAGAAGATCATGCTGCAGAGGATATTTATTTAAATGGAAAATTATTCCGCCAATTTGGCAAAAAAGGAAAAGACCGAGCATCCTTTAAAGAACATATTCAAGATTTTGAAATCAGAACCCCAATATTTTTAGAACCTGACACCGTACATACATTAGCCATACATTATGTTGACTATAGTACTTATGGAAACATTTCCAAAGTAGTTCCAGTGGGTTCAACCAGAATTGTATCCAACGAGTATTTTGACTATATGAGTTTGTTAAGCTTTAAAGCTTTATTTGACATTTATAGTTCTTTAATTTTCTCTATTCTTTTCTGGCTTCTCTATATTCTAATTAGAGATGAAAAGGAGTTACTCATAATTGCTCTTTTTACTACTGTGATGTTCCTAGAGTTTTTTAGTTCAGCATTCTATGGTGGAGATAATTTATTCTTTACCCTACCTTCTAACATCATGATTCCATTATATTATGTCCGTGATATTTTATTTTTATTCTTCCCTATATTATGTCTTTTATTCGGCTATAGGATGCTATATGGAAAACTTCAAAAATGGCTGATTCTATTTTGTTTAGTTGCACCTTTAGGCATGTATTACAGTTTTCAATTTTACCTAATTACTGTAGTTGGGATTGCCATTTTCTTACTCATTTTCGCATTAAAATCCAGAAAAGAAGTAGTGTCTGTCCGGGTAGTCATGTTTAGTTTATTTTTATCGTATACTATATCTTTTCTTGGTCTTATGATAAGATGGTTCTCTTCTGGCGATCATCTTAGTTTAAGATTAGTTTTTGTAAATAGCGACTTAATAGGTAAGGGAATTTTTTATCTTGGAATGTTGGCATTTGTAGCCTATCGCATGAGAGAGAAAAATGAGAATATGCGTCAAAATGCAATGGAACTTGTAAAGGTTGAAGCTGAAAAGAGTGCGCTAATTACTTCACAAAATGAAAAGTTAGAATTAAAAGTAAAAGAAAGAACATCAGAATTAAATCAATCATTAGAAGAATTAAAAGCCACCCAATCTCAACTTATCCAATCTGAAAAAATGGCGAGCCTTGGTGAACTTACCGCCGGCATTGCGCATGAAATTCAAAACCCTTTAAACTTTGTCAATAATTTCTCTGAAGTAAGCAATGAACTTGTTGATGAAATGAACGAGGAATTGGATAAAGGAGATCTTGAAGAAGTGAAAGCTATTTCATTGGATATCAAACAAAACCTTGAAAAAATAAACCATCACGGCAAACGTGCGGACAATATTGTAAAAGGTATGCTACAACATTCCAGAAGCAGCAGCGGTACTAAAGAACCAACTGATATCAATGTCCTTGCAGATGAGTATTTGCGCTTGGCCTATCATGGTCTACGAGCAAAGGATAAATCATTTAATGCAGAACTCATTACAAATTTTGATGAAAACATTGGAAAAGTAAACATTGTACCACAAGACATGGGGCGGGTAATTCTCAATTTGATTACCAATGCCTTTTACGCGGTAAACGAGAAAAAACAAAAG
The DNA here is from genome assembly GCF_004364175.1 of Maribacter caenipelagi. GTDB lineage: Bacteria > Bacteroidota > Bacteroidia > Flavobacteriales > Flavobacteriaceae > Maribacter > Maribacter caenipelagi. The sequence continues at coordinate 503,661 of NZ_SNZW01000014.1, forward strand.
AATGTTAATTTCAAGCCCATCGTTTCTGTCAACACTAAAAAAACGGATAAACATATCATTATTAGTGTTTCTGATAATGGTGATGGCATTCCTGAAAAAGTCAAAGAGAAAATATTCCAACCCTTTTTCACCACCAAACCTACTGGGCAAGGTACCGGCTTGGGCTTAAGCATGAGCTACGATATTATTACTAAGGGGCATGGTGGTGAATTGCTGGTAAAAACAGAAGCAGACAAGGGAACCACATTCATTATAGAATTGCCAAATACAACCGATAACTAGACCAGTATGAAGAACAAAATAATAAAAAAACCAATATTTATATTCAGTATAATTTACTGTTTATTTCTTGTTTCTTGCCAAAAACAGAGCAAGTCTGAAGATGAAACTACGGTGGGTGATTTTAAGGTTCCAGAAACCATTCCATTACAATTTACGGAACCAGAGCCTTTTGAATGGGAAACCATAACCAATGATTCCCTGACAACTCCCGTTACTTATGATTTAAACGTAGATGCCTTGCCCAGCAAACCTTTTGAACTAAACACATTTAAACCGCTAAAGTCCCCAATGAAGGAATACGATTTGGACTGGGACAGTTTTCCGACAGAAAATATAACGTTTGATTCTGTATCCTTTACTATCACAAAATCTACCATAAAAAAACCGATCATTACCAAAATGAAACCCCCTGGAAATATGGCCGGTACGAACGTAAATCTTCTACAACTTTCTACCAATGAAGGATTGCCCTCTAATGATATTACCTCCTTTTTAGAAACTGAGGATGGTGGTATTTGGATAGGGTCTTCCGCGACCAATACACCACTAACCTACTATGATGGTGAGAACGCCTTTGTATACGATTACCCAGGAGTGTACAAAATGACCTTTGACCATCAAGGTAAACTTTGGTTAGTTAGTCCGGGTCCTCGTTTTTTAACAGTATTGGATTTTAAGAACGATACGGCATATAAGATTACTATGACAGACAATTTTACACCTTTCGATATTCTTTGCGACCATACAGGGACGATCTACCTGAACTCCCTTACTGAAGGATTCTACGCAATGGATGCGGAAATGAAAAGTTTACGAAAGATTAAAAATGAAGGCTCCAATAAACCTTGGAAAATATTTGAGGACAGCAAAAATAATTTATGGCTCAGTTATCAAGATGGTTTGAGCGTGTTAGATCCCTCAAGAAAAGAATTTAGAACAATTTCCAATATAGCCGAAATTGAACTTAACTCTATAGTTTGGGATATTAAAGAAGATGCCAATAATAATATTTGGTTAAGTTATCCTTTTCCAACGCCCAATGGCAATTCCAATACTTCCTCCAGTGTTTTAAGATTAGCTATTGATAAGCAAATAGTTAGTGTTTTAGGTTCTGAAAGCGGATATACCATTACAGGTGATAAAATAGAAGAAGATGCCCAAGGCAACTTATGGATATTTGGATCGACCGAGGCCTTTATACTTAATAAAAATAGGGATGCTTCCAAAACAATTGCTCTAAACGCTACTCTTCAAGGCTCTCTGAGAATACCAACCCCTTTAAAACGTAAAGATGGGTCCATTTGGATTGCTACAAATGATAAAGGAGTAGTCATTGTCAATGAGTTTACTTTAAAGACAGAATATTTTGATGACACAAGAGGCTTAGTAAATAATGAAATATGGGAAATAGAAGAAGATTCAAATGGTGACATATGGTTAGGAACGGCTGCGGGAATCAATATTATCAACCAGAATAAAAATTCTATAAAAACCCTAAGTTTTGAGCAATTACATTGCAATCCAACCACTTTGAGTTTTATTAAAGAGATTACACCTAATATTTATTTTATAAATACTAGAGATGGCTTTTCTATTCTTGATAGGAAAAAAAACAAATTGACATCATACGCCAATTCTCTTGCTATTTTCGGAGCAGGTATTTCAATTTTAAACGAGCATACGTTTGCTATATATACTAATATTGGTTTGTATATCTATAATATTGAAAACGACACCTTTAAAAAAGTAGTTTCCAAAAGTGACCCTGATATTCTAATAGCAGGAAGCGGGTCCATACTATTTTATGATAAAGAAATTCTTTGGATCCCCACTATGAACGGACTAGCCAAGGTAAATTTAAAAACGAACACCGTAAGTTATCTTCGGGAAGAACAAGGTCTTAGCAATAACAATGTATCCACAGCCAAAATATCTAACGAAGGAGAGCTATGGTTAGCTACCACAAATGGTATTAACATACTTAACTTAGACCAAAATACGCTTACCCCAATAAAAAAAGAAAACGGACTATACCCTACAGATTTTTATGATCTGGTTGAAAAAGGAAAAATGATGTATGCTGCTAGTGGTAATGGTTTAATTGCCATGGAAAAAGCCACTGCAAAAACAACAGATAAAGGCTTCTACAATTTTAATGGTGGACTCGGTTTTAAATCGAACGATTATTTACAAAATTCACCTCTATTTTTAAAAAACGGTCAGTTTTGGTCTGGTGTTACTAGTACCTCCAATGAATGGAAACTGCTTGTTCTTAATTCCGAACCTCAACCAGATAGTACTAATGAAACAGTGAAAATTAACAACATGTTCGTCATGGATGAAAACCCGTGGTTCGATTTAAATATTGGAAAAGATTCTACAAAAGTGCAAACTTCAGCCTATGTCAGTACCAACAGTATAAGTTGGGATTCTGTTAAACCTCCTTATAATATTCCAGAAGGCCTTACACTTCCCTATGACCAGAACAGTATTAGTTTCAGTTATGGAAGTAATGCTATATTTAATAGGGATAAATTAAACTATCGTTTTATTCTAGATGGTGAAGATGAAGATTGGAACTTTGCCTCTTATACTACTAAAACAAAAAACTATTACAATCTAAAACCTGGAGATTACACCTTTAAAGTGGCTGTTAGAGGTGCTAATAGCGGCTGGTCCGTACCAGATACACTTTCATTTAAAATAAAGCCGCCATGGTGGCAAACTTGGTGGGCATACTTGCTCTTCGGTTTAATTGCAGCTAGTATTTTAAGGGCATACATTGTTTTTAGAGCTCGTAAGTTGACTAAAGAGAATCGAATTTTAGAAGAACGTGTTTCTCATAGAACGGTTCAGCTTAAAACTAAAATTGACGAATTAAAGTCCACACAATCAAAGCTTATACAATCAGAAAAAATGGCGAGCCTTGGTGAACTTACCGCTGGTATTGCGCATGAAATTCAGAATCCGCTAAATTTCGTCAACAACTTTTCTGAAGTAAACAAAGAACTTTTAGAAGAATTGGAAGAAGAAATAGATAACGCTAATTATGAAGAAGTTAAGGCATTGGCAAAAGATGTAGCTGCCAATGAGGATAAAATTATCTTTCATGGCAAACGTGCCGATGGTATCGTAAAAGGAATGCTGCAACATAGCCGTAGCAGCACCGGTCAAAAAGAAATGACCGATATCAATACCTTATCAGATGAATATCTACGCCTAGCCTATCATGGCCTACGCGCAAAAGACAAATCTTTCAATGCTACGTTAAATACCGATTTTGATGACTCCATCGGTAAATTAAATATCGTCGCTCAAGATATGGGCAGGGTAATTCTTAATCTTATCACCAATGCCTTTTATGTGGTAAAAAAGAAGAAAGAACAAAATTCTAAAGGGTATGAACCAACGGTATCTGTAAGTACAAAGAAGCAGGGTAATTTGGTTTTGATTAAAGTGTCCGATAACGGTAACGGTGTACCCAAAGAAGTGCTAGATAAAATTTTTCAGCCCTTTTTCACCACAAAACCATCTGGGGAAGGTACCGGACTAGGACTATCATTAAGCTATGATATTGTTAAAGTACATGGAGGTGAACTAACGGTTGACACAATACAAGGAGAGGGTACCACCTTCACTATCGCATTACCAATGAAATAATGTTCCCTCATTATAAGTAATTAATAAAAAAAAGACATTATGAAAATATTAGTTGTAGATGACGAACAAGATGTAAAAGTGCTATTTCAACAACGTTTCCGAAAAGAGATACGTAAAGAAGAACTTGAATTTGTTTTTGCCTTTTCTGGGGAAGATGCATTAAAAGTCATGAAAACCATGGAACATGAAGCCGTGTTGATATTATCCGATATTAACATGCCTGGCATGAGCGGATTGGAATTGTTGGAAAATATCAAAAAAAATTACGTAAAACCGCCACCAATGGTCATGATGATTACTGCCTATGGAGATGATGAGAATAGAACAATGGCTAAAAACTTGGGTGCCGATGATTTTCTTACCAAGCCTTTAGATTTTTCACTATTAAAAAATAAGCTGATAACCTTAACCTAAGACTATGGCAAAAATAATGGTAGTAGATGATGAGACAGATTTAGAAATACTCATCAAGCAAAAATTTAGAAAACAAATACGACAGAACGAATACGAGTTTGTATTTGCTATAAATGGTAGAGATGCGCTAGAAAAGCTTGGTGAGAATCCCGGTATAGACATTGTTTTGAGCGATATAAATATGCCCGAAATGGACGGTCTTACCCTACTCTCAGAGTTACATGAATCTAGTCCGTTGATTAAATCGGTTATTGTTTCCGCTTATGGGGATATGGAAAATATTCGTGTTGCCATGAACAGAGGTGCCTTCGATTTTATTACCAAACCCATAAATTTTGAAGACCTTACCATTACCTTGGAAAAGACTTTAAAGCATGCCATGGAAATTAGAAAAACGCTGCAAGCCATTAAAGAAAACAATATTCTTAAAATGTATGTTGATGAAAATGTGCTCAATTTTATGGGAGGTCAAGAATATGAGTCAAAAATTATGGCAAATGAAAATATTGAAGGCACCATAATGTTCGTAGACGTTTGCGGATTCACAAAAATCAGTGAAACCACGAGTCCAGATATCGTTGTTTCAATGCTCAACACCTATTTCGATGCCATGGTAAAGGAAATTATGGAGCAAGACGGTATTATCGACAAATTTATTGGAGATGCCGTTATGGCCGTATTTAGAGGAGAATATCATTTAGACCGTGCCATTGATGCCGCATTGGCCATTAGAAATCAAGTCAATAGCCTACCTAAAGAAAAAGGTAAAGAAACGTACCAACCCAAAGTATCCATCGGTATTAAAAGTGGTGAAATGATTTCTGGGAATATTGGTTCCGCTACTCTTAAGCGTCTAGATTACACCGTTATAGGAGACTCGGTAAATACTGCCGCCAGGTTGCAAGATGCGGCAAAAGAAAATCAAATTATTATCTGTGAAAGTTGTTATGAGCAGGTGAAAGAAGCCTTTAAATGTGAAAACTTAGGTAGTATCAGTATGAAAAATAAATCGCAACCGCTTACCGTGTACAATGTGATAGAATAGCTAGCCAAAATAAATTAATAGTCATGACCAAAAAAACAATCAAATGAACAAATTCAAATTTTTCAACATAGTACTTATGATTGCCTTATTGATTCCTTTTTTCGGGTATCAGCAAGAGAATGTCAAGCAAAGGACAAAGCAATCAGTTGTAGAGCAACTGAGCTTTATAGGAAACAAGTCTAATTTTGAAGATGAAAGTGAACGTTTAAAAGCTTTTTTTGAAGCCTATGCGCAAAACCAAATAGCGGAATCGCCAGCAATGGCAACTTTTTATGGTAAGCCTGGATATGATGATGTATGGGATGACCTTTCAACTGAGGGTGTTAAAATTAAATTAGCTAATTTAAAATTGTTCAATGAAGCTCAAAAGTGGTTTGATGTCAACGAATTGACAGAAGAAGAGGTCGTGAACTTAGATATTTTTAACGCAGCTGTAGGTACTCAATATTCTCTTGAAAGTCAGTTTCCTGAAAAGTATTTAATTATTGATCAAATAGATGGGTTCCACATATATCTTCCTGCAATTATACAAATGATGCCCACCAATTCTTCAACTGGAGTGAAAAATATTTTGTCCAGATTAGAAGGACTACCTAAATTATTGCAACAGGCTCAAAGTACCTTGACCGAAGGAATTGAAAAAGGAATCGTGATGCCACGAAACACGGTCATTCAAGTACCCGAACAATTAAAACAAATCATCTCGAATACTCCCGAAGAAAGTGTTTTTTATACCCCCTTCGCCAATCTTAAAGAAGGAATTATTATAGAAGGAAGAGCATCCATAACAGATTATGCGCAGAAGATTATTGCTACTAAAATAAATCCTGCACTCATAAAGTTTACCGATTTTATGGAGAAAGAATATTTACCCAATGCACGTGAAAGTTATGGTCTTAACCAGTTGCCCAATGGCGAAGCTTGGTACAATAAACTTATTACCTACCATACCTCCACCAATATGACCGCCAAAGAAGTGCACACATTGGGACTATCTGAGGTAACAATAATTAAAAAAGAAATGGAAAATTTGAAGTCGGATATTGGCTTCGAAGGAGACCTTACCGCCTTTAATGATTTCTTAAGAGAAGACCCTCAATTTTTCTTTGAAACACCAGAAGAGCTGCTCACAGCTTACCGTGACATCTGTAAGCGAATAGACCCTGTTTTACCTAAACTCTTTGGCAAGTTACCTAGATTACCTTATGGTGTAAAGCAAGTACCCGCCTACTCAGAAAAGGCTTCTACAACTGCTTATTACTCCCCAGGTTCTTTACAATCTGGGATACCTGGTTATTTTTATGCAAACACCTATAACTTAAATGCCAGACCTAAATGGGAAATGGAAGCATTGAGTATTCATGAAGCCGTTCCCGGTCATCACCTACAAATATCGCTAGCTTCAGAGCTTGAAGACGTTCCTGAATTTAGATCTATGCTGAATTTCACCGCCTTTATCGAAGGTTGGGGACTTTATTCGGAAAGCTTAGGTCCAGAATTGGGTTTCTACAAAGACCCTTATTCCAAATATGGACAACTAACGTATGAGATGTGGCGTGCCATTCGCTTAGTCGTAGATACGGGAATTCACGCTTACGGTTGGTCTAGGCAAGAAGCCATAGACTATTTTAAAATGAATTCGGGTAAAAGCATAGGTGATATTACTGTAGAAATAGACAGGTATATTGCAATGCCAGGACAGGCGTTGGCTTACAAAATTGGGGAATTAAAAATAAAAGAATTAAGGAAAAAAGCTGAGACAGCTCTTACAGATCAATTTGATACTAGGGCATTTCATGATGTGGTTTTGGGAAGTGGGACTATTCCCTTGGATGTTTTGGAAGTCAATGTGAATAATTGGATTTTACAGCAAACAAAAGAACTATAAAATCAAAATTAAATATTATGACATTAGAGGTATAAGAGGCCTTTAAATGTGAAAACTTAGGTAGTATTAGTATGAAAAACAAATCAAAACCGCTCACCGTATACAATGTGTTAGAATAGCTTGTGATATTAAATGAAAAGCCATGACCAAACCTATAGAAAATAAAAAACAAACGACCAAAAACAATATAGAAAAGGAAAATCCTTTAACAGCATTTGAACGAGACCTATTAGATGAATTACAATCTAAAGGACATTCTGAAGAATTAGTAGATCATTATTGGGGCACCATTAATTATGTATCGGGACTAATAAAGGCTTCGGAATTGAAGGCGGGACTTATACTCTCTTTCTACGGTATTATTCTAAACTTCATCTACCAAAGTGCAGCTCCAGTAATGCATTCTGTTTCAAATGCCATTTTGTTCTATATACTCATGGGGCTTTGGTTTATAGCTACCGTAATCTCTATCTTTTACAGTGTACGTTGCTTTATTCCGAAATTAGAAGGTAACTATAGCAACAACGTATTTTATTTTGGGGATGTTATTACCAAGTTCGGTACCATTAAAGAGTTTTCTCAAAAATTTTATGATGTAAGTATTAATGAGAAAGAGGTTTTTGAGCAATTAGGGGAACAGATATACATCAATTCTAAAATATCGGCATGGAAGTTTAGAAACGTGCAAAGATCTATTCGTTTTTTAGCCATTAGTCTAATTTTGTTACTAATTACCGCTATTTATTACGGGGTGCTTAAAATTGCTTAGCTATTGTAAAATTGATATAAATATTACCGGAATAAACCTATTAAAAATGAGATTATGAAAACATCGAAATTTTTTTTACTACTTTCAGCTTTGACTTTAAACACAATAGTTTCTGCGCAAACCGACACAGAAAAAGCAACAAAAACGGTAGACAAAAATAATATTGAAGGTCATATTTATTTTTTGGCAGATGATGCTTTGAATGGTCGTGCCACAGGATCGCCAGAATTAAAGATTGCGGCATCTTATCTTGCAAATACCTTAAGAGGGTATGGAATACAACCGAACCCTGCCACTAATTCTTACTATCAATCATTTAAACTTTCACAAACAGCCCAACCAAGTCTGCTAAAAGTCTCTATAGATGGCGAGAACTATCCACATACCATTGCCGTTAAAGCAAAAGCAGCTTCGCCTTCGGGAAAAGCAGTATATCTTGGTTTTGGAAGTGAAGAAGATTACAGAGGAATAGATGTAAAAGGAAAATTAATCATAGTTAAAGGGGGCTCTTCAGATGCCTCGGATGCCAGAGCTATTTATGGCTCACATAAAGAAAAGCAACAATTAGCTTTTAAAAATGGGGCTATTGGTTTAATTGAAATGACCTTGCTAGATGAAGACTGGTGGTCAAGAATATCACACTTTATGGGAGAAAATGTTACGATTCCTGATGCTATGGATGACCAAAATCCAAAAACTGATTTTATTCATCTTTGGGTAAACACGACTCCAGAAAAACTAGATGTATTAACTAATTCAAAATTATCGTATTCAATTGAAACTGATGGAAAGAAAGAGAAAACCCTAATTACTCAAAATGTGATAGGAGTCTTTGAAGGCACTGATTCGAAACTAAAGGAAGAGTATATTATGTATTCTGCGCACTATGACCATGTGGGTATTGGCACACCAGATGCCACAGGAGATAGCATTTATAATGGAGCCAGAGATAACGCTATAGGTACCACCGCAGTTTTAAGTATGGCAGAGAATATTGGAAAGTTTCCTACCAAACGATCAGCTATATTCATTTTTTTCACGGGTGAGGAAAAAGGTTTATTAGGAAGTCAATATTATGTTGAGCATCCTATATTTCCACTCAAGCAAATAGTATATGGTTTCAATACCGATGGTGGAGGGTATAACAATACAAAATTGGCTACCGTAATTGGATTAAATAGAACAACAGCACAAAAACATATTGTTGCAGGTGCCGCTACTTTTGGACTAGAAGCCATTGATGACCCTGCTCCTGAACAAGGACTATTTGATCGTAGCGATAATGTAAGCTTTGCAAGAAAGGGTGTTCCCGCTCCTACTTATTCAACTGGTTTTTATGCCTTTGATGATGAAATTAACAAATATTACCATCAACCTAGTGACGAGTCAGATAGTTTGGATTATGATTATCTATTGAAATTTTACCAAGGCTATGTGCTCTCAGGTAGGTTGATAGCCAATGACCCCGAAACACCTTTTTGGGTGAAAGGTGATAAGTATGAAGCTGCGGCAAATGTTCTATATGAAATAGTTTCTGAAACATCACCTATCAAAAACTAGCATATAGTCTACAAACAAAACCCACCCCTAACCCCTCCCTGGAGGGGAATGGTTAGTGCGTGTGATAAATCATTACTGAGGAAACAAACTCAGTGACATTAGATTCTAAATTCGACAAAAGCTCGCAAAAAAACGTATCCATCCCCTCCAAGGAGGGGAATGTTTAGTTGCTTTATTCGACCCAATTCATAGAATGATTCTTGTAAATTAATATTTAAAAAACGCTAAATACGCACAAACAACACGTATTCCTCCCCTCCAAGGAGGGGAATGTGTAGTTGCTTTATTCGAACCAATTCATAGAATGATTCTTGTAAATTAATATTTAAAAAACGCTAAATACGCACAAACAACACGTATTCCTCCCCTCCCAGGAGGGGAATATTTAGTTGCTTTATTCGACCCATTTCATAGAATGATTCTTGTAACTTAAGACTTAAAAAACACTAGAAACTCACAAATAACACGTATTTCTCCCCTCCCGGGAGGGGATTAAGGGGTGGGTAATACGAATGGTGAATTACTCTAAAAAGGTAAAAAACTATTGAAGTTCAACTGGAGATTGACCCTCAATTAGTTACCAATTACATGTGAAATAGTACAAGCAAAAACCCACCCCTAGCCCCTCCCTAGAGGGGAATAGCAAGTGCCTATGACAAATCATTATCATGGAAACCAACTCGGTAACCTATAAAGCTAAATTCAACAAAAGTTCACAATCAAAAACGTAAACCTCCCCTCCCAGGAGGGGAATGTTTAATTGCTTTATTCGACCCATTTCATAGAATGATTCTTGTAACTTAAGACTTAAAAAACACTAGAAACTCACAAATAACAAGTATTTCTCCCCTCCCTAGAGGGGAATAGCAAGTGCCTGTGACAAATCATTATCATGGAAACCAACTCGGTAACCTATAAAGCTAAATTCGACAAAAGCTCGCAATCAAAAACGTAAACCTCCCCTCCCAAGAGGGGAATATTTAGTTGCTTTATTCGACCCATTTCATAGAATGATTCTTGTAACTTAAGACTTAAAAAACACTAGAAACTCACAAATAACAAGTATTTCTCCCCTCCCTAGAGGGGAATAGCAAGTGCCTGTGACAAATCATTATCATGGAAACCAACTCGGTAACCTATAAAGCTAAATTCGACAAAAGCTCGCAATCAAAAACGTAAACCTCCCCTCCCATGAGGGGATTAAGGAGTGGGTAATACGGATGGTGAATCAACCTACTAGTTTACTCGCAAACCTACAAACCCTTATAAACCTTCAACACATTCTCTATTTTGGCTTCGGTTTCTTCATCTATATTTTGATGTTCAGGGTTTTCTAATAACCACTTTATTGTCCTTTTAATTCCTTCCGAAAAGGGAATAGTGGCCTTGAAACCGGGTACAAAGGTTTTTATTTTAGTATTATCGAACAAAACACTTTCTGCCTTATCTGCTAATAACGTTCCTGTAAACGAGGGTTCTATTTTACAGATAAAATCAGACGCTATATGCACTACTTTTGCTTCTTCCCCTAAAGCATCTGCCAAAATCTTATAAATCATATTCCAAGTCAACACCTCATCAGATGTGATATGAAAAGCGTGTCCTATAGCAGTTTGTAATCCTAACAATCCCACAAATCCTTTTGCAAAATCATCTGAATGTGTCACTGTCCATAATGAAGTTCCATCGCCATGTATTATAATTTCCTTACCATCCAAGATTCGCTGTGCAGTATTGAATTTATTGAATCCGCCAATGGCAATCGGTATAACGGTGTCATAGGTCAAGGAAGGTCGCACAATGGTAATCGGGAATCCTTCTTCTCTATACGCCTTCTGTAATCGATCTTCACACTGAATTTTACCTTGTGAATAATCCCAAAGATTATTGTGCAACGGAGTAGATTCGATAATCACCGGATAACTTAATGGCGTTTGGTAGCACGATGCCGAACTTATAAAGATGTATTGCTTGGTCTTCCCCTTAAACAGCTCAATATCGCGTTCTATATCATCGGGAGTAAAAGCTATCCAGTTCACCACCACATCCCACTCGTGCTTTTTCAATTCCGTTAGCTCATGAGGCTTATTGATATCTCCTATAATACTATGCGCGCCTTCAATTTCAACCTTGGCTTTTCCCCTATTCAATAGGTACAGATCCATTCCTTTGGCTACAGCCAATCTACTACTTGGTGTACTGATATTTCCTGTTCCTCCTATAAATAATACCTTCATTTTTATATTTTAATTCTGATAATCAATTAAATAACAAGCTACACATCTCTGTAAAATGTTAATCCGTTTTTGAATGGGTCGTAAAAAGCAAACTCGCGCGTGCCCCAAGCTGTTTCCCGTAATAACGTATGGGCATGAAAAACATCTACCCTAGAAAATTCATTGTATAAGGCTTCGATATTTTGCGCAACAATACGTAACAATGGTCTGTCCATTTCTACATCCCACATTTTTTTATCATGCCATTGCAAATGAATTTCTATATCATCCCTTAAAATACCTGCGTATTTAGGGTTCTTTGCATCATCGGCAAAAGCAATTCTAAAGCCCAATCTATTCACATAAAAGTCTAATGCCTCAACAACATCCCATACCGGCAGTACAGGGTGAATTTGATGTAAAAAGCCTTTTTCTTCCATATTGTGAAAATACAAAAAGTCTAAGGCAAAACTTCTAAGAAAATGTTATTTCCTACGGGTTCGAATTAGCTTATCAAGCTATTAAATTACTACTATTATCATTATCTTCATACCTACATTTCAAACCAAAAACAACACCATGAAAATTCTCTTGAAAACGCTTATTTTTCTGCTGTTTACAACAGTGGGCACTGCTCAAGTATCTTCTAACCTTGAGCTTACCGATATTTTTAATATGGAATATGTTTCTGACCCTCAGATTTCTCCTGATGGAAGTAAAATTATCTACGTTAGAAATTTTAAGGATATTATGACCGATAGAAATTTATCGAATCTTTGGATCATAAATTTCGACGGTACGCAAAACAGACCTTTAACGACCGGTAACCAGAACGACTACTACCCACGTTGGTCGCATGACGGTAAAAAAATCATCTTTAAATCGAACAAAGAAGATGAAAAAATGAAATTGTATCTCATGTGGATGGACACAAAGGAGATTGCCCCGTTGACCAATACTCCAAAAACACCTGGTGCTATAAGTTGGTCTAATGATGACCGTTACTTAGCTTTTACCATTTTTGTACCAGAGGCTGAACAGTCTATTGTAAAACTACCGGCAAAACCAGAAGGCGCAAAGTGGAATAAACCGCCAACCTATATAGACAAACTAAATTATAGAGGTGACGGACAAGGTTACATTAAAGGCGGACACGATCAAATTTTCACCTTATCTATTGATGGTGGTACTCCAAAACAATTAACGACAACATCGTTTGACCATGGCGCCCCTGTTTGGAGCAAAGATGATAAATCGCTTTATTTCTCGGCAAACTTTAACCCCGATGAGGATTTTGAGCCTGCAAATAGTGAGGTTTATACCTTAGATATAGCATCTGCCAAAGTTTCGGCTTTAACGTCTAGATATGGACCTGATAATTCCCCAAAAGTATCTCCTGATGGAAAAATGATTGCCTACACCGGTACCGATGATAAGTTGCAAGGGTACCAGATTACAAACCTTTATGTGATGAATATGGATGGTAGCAACTCAAAGTTAATTTCGGGAGATTTTGATCGAGATATTGCCAATGTACAATGGGCAAATGATGGTAAAGGTCTTTATTTTCAGTATGATACGGAAGGGGCTACGAAAATAGGGCATATTACACTAAATGGAAAAGTGACTACCCTTGTTGAAGGACTTGGCGGATTATCATTAGGCAGACCATATAACGCTGGAGATTTCACGGTTTCTAACAATTCAAAATTTGCTTATACTTTAGGTAATACTGAACACCCATCTGACCTTGGAGCTGCCGATAAAAAAGGGTCTAAAAGACTGACTTTTGTAAACGATGATCTTTTCTCATTTAGAGATTTAGGCAAAACCGAAGAAATTTGGTGGGAATCATCTTTTGACCAGAAGAAAATTCAAGGTTGGGTGGTGACTCCGCCAAACTTTGACCCAAATAAGAAATACCCATTTATTCTTGAAATTCATGGCGGACCATTTACTAGCTACGGTTCTGTATATAGTGCAGAAATACAGGCATACGCTGCGGCAGGCTATGTAGTTCTTTATAGTAACCCACGTGGTAGTACCAGCTACGGAGCGGAATTTGGTAATCTTATTCACCACGACTACCCTAATCATGATTATGAAGATCTTATGAGCGGTGTTGATGCCGTAATTGAAAAAGGGTATGTAGATACCGATAATTTATATGTCACCGGTGGTAGTGGCGGCGGAGTATTAACTGCTTGGATCGTTGGTAAAACAGACCGATTTAAAGCTGCCGTAGTTGCAAAACCTGTTATCAACTGGACAAGTTTTGTACTATATGCCGATGGTGCCGCATTTTTCTCAAAATACTGGTTCGGTAAAAAACCTTGGGAAGACCCAGAAAACTATTTTAGACGTTCTCCGTTAATGTATGTTGCCAATGTTACTACACCAACAATGCTGTTAACGGGTGAAGAAGATTACAGAACACCTATAGCGGAATCTGAACAATTCTATACCGCATTAAAGTTAGAAGGTGTTGAAACCGCTATGGTTCGTATACCTGGTGCGGGACACGGTATTGCGAACCGACCTAGTAATTTGGTCGCTAAAATTGCAAGTGTTCTCGCTTGGTTTGAAAAATATAAAGATGCAGAATAGCATGAAAAAATTGGTTTTTGTTCTAACATTTTTCATCTCAACAGCTATACTTTATAGTCAAGAAATAGCTGTTTTGACCTATAATATTAAATATGACAATGTTAATGACACGGTGAATAATTGGAATGATCGTAAAGTTGACATGGTTAAACTCTTAAAGCATTACAACCCAGGTATTATCGGGATGCAAGAGGTGCTACACCATCAATTGACGTATTTAGATGAACAACTTTCTGACTATAACCATATTGGTGTTGGGCGTGATGATGGGAAAGAAAAAGGAGAGTACTCCCCTATTCTATTTAATGCTAACAAATTTAAGCTCTTACAGAGTGAAACATTTTGGCTTTCTGAGACCCCTTACGAAATATCGGTTGGTTGGGACGCTTCTATGGAGCGTATTTGTACGTACGGTTTGTTTGAAGATGTAGCAACTAAAAAACAATTCTTGGTTTTCAATACGCATTTTGATCATATAGGCACTGTAACTCGTGAGAAATCTGCCGAACTCATTATCTCCAAAATAAACGAGGTCAATAGCGATAAGCTTCCAGTGGTATTAATGGGAGATTTAAATTTAAATCCCTCCACAAAACCTATTCAATTCTTACAGAATGCCCTAACGGATGGTCAACGTAGTACAAAAAAACCGTTCTACGGACCGTCAGGAACATTTAGCGGATTTGACCAAAACCGAGTATTGTCTAACCGAATAGACTACATATTTGTGGAGAATTTTGAAGTTTTAGAATATATTCATATTGATGATAGAATGGAAAACAACAAACACATTTCTGATCATTTGCCTGTATTTGCACGATTGGTTATAGCTAAATAGTAGCTTGCCTATTTTTACTGAAGTCATAAAAAAAATCCCGATTGTGTTTTACAATCGGGATTTTTTGTTTCAAGACAACTTTTATATCTATTTCTTTAAAAATGAAATCAATATTTCATTTAACTCATCTGGGTGAGTCACATTTAGTCCGTGTGGCGCACCTTCAATAACCTCATAGGTACTGTATTTAATACCCTCATGTGCTTGTTTTGCTGAAGTTTCGATTGGTACGGTTGCATCGGCATCTCCATGCACTATTAAAGTCGGTATGGTTACGTTTTTAAGCTCTGGTCTAAAATCTGTATGCATCCATGCTAGCGCAGCTTGTATCGTTGCTCTTGGTGATGCAAAGGAAGCTATGGTGAAATCATAATCTAATTGCGCCTGACTTATTCTTTTTCCCTTATTTTCCTCAAAGTTGTAGAATCCTTTACTAAACTCTTTTAAGAACCCAACTCTATCTTTTTGCAGCGCATCAATAATACCATCTAACGCTTCTTCTGGTACTCCTGCTGGGTTATCTGGTTTCTGTTTTACCAGTGGTATTATTGAACTAATTAAAGCTGCTTTGACAATTCTACTAGAACCGTAGTCGGTTAAATAACGAACTACTTCTCCGCCTCCCATTGAAAAACCGACAATAACCGCATCTTTCAAATCGAGCTCTTCGATGATTGCATTTAAATCACTCGCTAAGGCAGAATAATCATACGAATCCCAAGGTGAAGATGATGTTCCAAAACCTCTACGGTCGTATGATATACAACGAAAACCTTCCTCGACAATTTTCCAAACTTGTTGTTCCCAAGACTTACGACTTAAAGGCCACCCGTGAATTAAAATTACCGGTTGTCCGCTTCCATAATCCTCGTAGAATATATCTACTTGTTCTTTTGCTTTTGTATTTGTTATAAAGGGCATATTCTTATTTTAAAATTCCTTTTCAAGATAATAAGGATTTAATAATTTATGTAGCACTAAACATTAAATAATTGGTTCTAAAAATAATTACTTAATACCTTTACATTTACCTAAAAACCAGAGAACATGTTTATTCCTGAGCA
Organism: Maribacter caenipelagi; assembly: GCF_004364175.1. Lineage (GTDB taxonomy): Bacteria > Bacteroidota > Bacteroidia > Flavobacteriales > Flavobacteriaceae > Maribacter > Maribacter caenipelagi. Next base: position 520,004 of record NZ_SNZW01000014.1, read on the forward strand.
TTATCAAAACAACGACATTAAAGAGATTCATAACTTCTTGAAAGAAAATAGTTTCGGTATACTTATTAATACTATTAAGGGGAAACCTTGGGGTACACACATTCCTTTAGAACTATCTAAGAATTCGGATAATAAAGATGTACTTGTTGGGCATATTGCCAAGGCGAATTTGCAAAGTAAAAACTTGGTAGATGGCGATGAGGTATTGTGTATTTTTAATGGTCCGCACAGTTATATTTCTTCCTCTTGGTATCAACATGAAGAAGTCCCGACCTGGAATTATATTGCTGTTCATGTTTATGGTACCGTAAAAATTCAAACTTCGGAAGAATTGCTGACCGCTTTACATGATTTAGTAGATAAATATGAGCAACAATCTGAACATCCTATTTCATTAAACGATATGTCTAAAAAAACGATGAGACAAGTAAATGGTATCACAGGATTCGAAATTGAAATCAAAGATATACAGGCTGTAAACAAACTGTCACAAGGCAGAAGTCATGACCATCCAAAAATTATATCTGAACTAGAAAAACAAGGTTCGTCTGAGAAAGCAGTAGCAGAAGAGATGAAAAAACGGATGCCTTAATTGTTGCGCATATCAGTTAAAATAAATATGGTTAGAGTGTTTTGATTACCTTCTTTACCCCTAATATTAATCGCATTAGCATACCCTATAAACTCTATATATTATGAGCGAATTAAAATCTATTTTTGAATTCAATGAAAAGTCCAACATCAAACAATGGCATATTGTCAATGATGATGTTATGGGCGGTCTATCAATGGGGCTTATACAAATCAACCCACAAGGTAATGGTGTTTTCAGCGGACATGTTTCTTTAGAAAACAATGGCGGATTTTGCCTTGTTAGACATGATTTAGAACGCATACCTGTAGATGCTTTTTATGCTTTTGTAATTCGAATTAAGGGAGATGGAAAAAAATATGCTTTCCGCTGCAAATCTGGCGAGCATCAACGGCATACATATAGCTATGATTTTAAGTCTAGTAAAAAATGGCAAACTATAGAAATTCCGTTTACTGAGATGGAAGCTGTCTTTAGGGGTGAAGAATTAAAACTGCCCAACTATCATGGCGATTTTCTAGCACAAATTGCCATCATCATTAAAAACGGTATTGAAGAAGACTTTACCCTCGAAATTGAGAGCATATATATAAAATAAAAAAGAGCCATATAAATATGGCTCTTTTCAATTACCAACTTCTATAACTTAACTGTTTTTCAAAGACTTCATATCAATAACAAATCTGTATTTTACATCAGATTTTTTCAATCTATCATAAGCTTCGTTAATATTCTGAATATCAATCATTTCTATATCTGAAACGACATTATGCTCACCACAGAAATCTAACATTTCTTGTGTCTCTTTTAATCCACCAATAAGAGAACCTGCAATACTCTTTCTTCCCATAATCAAACTACCGCCATGTAATGGGTCTAAAGGTTCTACTGCACCTACAATAACCATAGTGGCATCTCTTTTCAATAATGATGCATACGGATTCATATCATGCCCTACCGGAATTGTATTCAATAAGAAATCGAATGAATTTGCATGCGCTTTCATCTGAGCCTCATCTTTAGAGATTAAAACTTCATCTGCACCCAATTTTTTGGCATCTTCACTTTTCGATGGAGAAGTAGTTATCATAACGGTATGTGCGCCCATGGCATGTGCAAATTTAATACCCATATGACCTAGACCACCTAAACCGATTACACCTACTTTATCTCCTTCTTTTACACCCCAATGCGCTAATGGAGAATAGGTGGTTATACCTGCACAAAGTAATGGGGCTGCTGCTTTTGGATCTAAATTTTCTGGAACTTTTAATACAAAATCTTTATTTACTGTTACACTTTCAGAATATCCACCGAAAGTATGACCGCCTAAATGTTTGTCTTTACTATTATAAGTAAACGTTGCACCATTCTCACAAAATTGTTCTAAGTCATCTTTACATGCGCTACAAGTTTGACATGAATCTACCAAACAACCAACACCAACTAAATCTCCTACTTTAAACTTCGTTACGCCAGCACCGACTTCTAAAACCTTACCGATGATTTCATGACCAGGAACTACTGGATATACCGAATTTTTCCAATCGTTTTGTACTTGATGTAAATCGCTATGACATACTCCACAATACAGAATATCAATTTTTACATCATCTTTTAAAGTATCTCTTCTTTCTATTACAAGCGGCTTCAAACTTGCATCTTTGTTATCTGCTGCGTAAGCTTTTATCTTAGTCATAATTATTTCTTTTTGAAAACCAAAGGTACACTTAAGCCCCCTAAACTATTGACTCTAAAAAGCTTTAACCCAATTTTAACGAACTACGATAAATTAGATTTATCAGGTTAAAATTAAATAGGATATGAACCATCTATAAAATTAAAAATTAAAACAGTATTATTAATTCATGATAATTATCATACCTAAAATAAATTCTTTTGTTTAAGTTTAGGTAACAATAACCTACTGCTATGGACCAACTACTACCTTTAAAAAAGTTGATTATCCCTTTCAGAATAGATGGTTTAATGCCGAATATATTAATTCTAATTCCTAGATTATTTACCGGATACTTACTTGCTTTTGTTCTTGCAGTTAATAAATTTGGAACACCATGGACCCCAAATTCTGCAGGACTAGGATTTTTAGAAGTATCTGATTGGTTTGTTGTTTTAGTAAAGCAATTCGGAATACCGTTTTCTTATATGCCCGAATTTTTTGCTTGGTCTGCAGGGCTTATCGAAGCTCTAGGTGGAATATTATTAATTTTAGGTTTGAACACGCGTATAACAGCCTTCTTCGTTACAATAACTATGTTTACTACCATAGTATGTAGGCCTTGGGATAATTCATGGAGTATTATGCCAACATTTACTTTTTTCTGCTTAGGTCTCTTTTTTATGGGCTTCGGTTCGGGTAAATTCGGACTTGATTATTTCATTACTAAAAGAAGATAATACTGTAATTCCCTTTTTTAACTTCATGTTGATTTGTATTATCATACTCCTTTAACAATTCAGTAACGCATTTCTACAATTGAGTTAATCACTTTTTCAAAAAGCGTATTCATAAGACATCTTTGAAGTATCAATTAATCTTTAAAACCTTACAAAATGAAAAAGTTACTATTTACAATTGCCTTATTTGTAATGACAATTACTATGAATGCTCAAGAAAAAGACGGCATTACACTAACTGTTGTTATTGAAAATGTACTGAACAACGAAGGGCACGTATTAAGCGCATTACATAATGAAGCTACTTTTATGAAAGCTGAAGGACTTGAAACCAGACATAATAAAGCGGAAGCAGGAGAATTGATCTTAACTTTTGAAAACGTACAACCTGGTAAATACGCGTTTTCTGTTCTTCATGATGCCAATGATAATAATTCAATGGATTTTCAGAATAACGGAATGCCAATGGAAGATTATGCCATGAGCGGTAATTCTATGCCAATGGGTCCACCTACATTTAACGATGCCAAGTTCACTGTAGAAAATGAAGATATGCAATTAACCCTTCGATTTTAGGGGTTAATTAACTTCTCTATCAGTATTGTCAATAGGTTATAATAATGGTTTTTAGTAATTTTATAGCCTTATACTATATACATGACCATTACCCAATTACAATATGTACTTGCCGTTGCCGAATACAAGAATTTTACACTCGCTGCCGAGAAGAGTTTTGTAACGCAACCAACTTTAAGCATGCAGGTTCAAAAGCTTGAAGATGAATTAGATATACTTCTTTTTGATCGTAGTAAAAAACCAATTACCATTACTGAAGTCGGTAAAAAAATTGTAGCGCAAGCAAAGAATATTGTAAACGAGGCGGCACGTATAAAAGATATCGTAGAACAAGAAAAAGGATATATCGGTGGGGATTATGTTTTGGGAATCATCCCTACCATTATGCCCACTTTATTACCTATGTTTCTGAAGAATTTTATACAAAAATATCCGAAAGTAAATCTAATTATTAAAGAACAGAATACAGAGAACTTAATTCAAAATATTGAAGATGGGCATATAGATGCCGCCATCGCCGCAACACCTTTAGAGGTAGACTTCATAACTGAAAGACCTTTGTATTACGAACCGTTCGTTGGTTATGTACCAAAAGAACATCGTTTAGGAAATAGTACACAGATAACACCCGATGATTTAGATATCGAAGATATTTTACTGCTTCAAGACGGACATTGTTTTAGAGAAGGTGTTTTGAATCTTTGTAAAACACCAAAAATTGGTGGTGATCATTTTAGTTTACAAAGCGGTAGCTTTGAAACTCTTATAAATCTTTCTAACGAAGGTTTGGGAATGACACTTTTACCCTATTTAAATACTTTAGAACTTGACGAGGTTAAAAAGAAGAATCTAAAGTATTTTAAAGATCCATCGCCTGCACGAGAAGTAAGTCTTATCTACCATAAAAAAGAACTGAAAGTACAGATTACCGAAGCTTTACGAGATGTAATTACGGGTATTGTTCGTGGAGCTATCGCTTTTCAAGATGTAAAAATTATAAGTCCGCTAAACAAGTAGCATTTTATTCTTTTTCAAATCTATACAAACAACCCTCTATACATATAGATGGATACGATGGTGATAAAGTTAATCGTGATTTACTATCATTGAAATCTGCCCAATACCCTAAGGTATCTTTTTGTCCCTCGGTAATAAAATATAGATAGAGCTCCTCTTCTTTTATTTTATAAGCTCCGATATCTAGTATTTTTCTACTAAAATCAGTTCTTTCGTAGTTACCGAATTCATCAAAGAAATAGCGGTAGCCTTCTTCCACTTTTTTCCACTCTGCGGTACCACCAGGACTCACATATGATTCAGTTAACAACCACTCGCCTACCAAACTAGTATCGTCAACAGGTATGTCATCAAATGGTATATCATCATTATGACATTGCATTAAAAACAACAAAAATATCGCAAAAGTATATTTAATAGCCATGGTGTATTTTAATATAAGATGTAAAAATAACTAATGGTTGCTTCCAAAAAAAAAAGCCACTTAACGTGGCTCTCTATTATGTTTTTAAATACACTAAACTTTGATGTAATTCTGGTTTATCAGTTATAAAACTTTCTAACCAAACTTTTAACTCTTCCACCTCATTTGGTAGCAACGTCGTTAAGGCTTTTTTCAACTCCTTACAAAATAGTAAGGTATCAAAACTAACCTTTTTAAGCACTGTTTTACTATACTCTAGCATAGACTTAGACATGTTGTTGTTAGATTAATTGATTTGTTGTTGTATAAAGTTAAACAGAAATACAGTTGTAATATTGTATATGAAAAGTTAAAGTAATTACTTACTTGTTAAATTTTTATCGCATTCGTAAGTATGCAATTTTGTAATTTCGAATTCATGAAGAATTTTCTTTTTTTAGCATTTACTTTTTTGCTAGTTTCTGCCTGTAGTTCAAAGAAATCTTTGATCTCTAAATCATTTGAAAAACAGTTATCATCGACGTTTTATAAAAATCAGTTTACTGGTGTTTTGGTTATCGACGCTGCTACGAAAGACACCGTATATAATAATAACAGTCATAAGTATTTTATACCTGCTAGTAACACCAAGATTTTTACACTTTTCGCAGCGCTTAAAGCGCTACCAACTCAGATACCAACTTTAAAATATATTGAAACAAACGATACCTTATATTTTGAAGGTACTGGTGACCCTTCGTTTTTGCATCCTTATATAAAAGACTCAACTGCCTTAAATTTTCTTCAGAAACATAGTAACCTCGTATTTGTATCCAACAACTTTCAAGATGAAAAATATGGACCAGGTTGGGCTTGGGACGATTATCAATGGTATTATTCTGCGGAGAAAAGTGGATTACCTTTAAATGGAAATGTAGTGATGATTTGTAAGAATCCAGAACTCATGGTATCTCCTACTTATTTCAAGGACAGTGTCTTAGAATTAAGGCATAAGAACAATAGAAATGAAACTTCTAATAGGTTCTATTATCCGCAAACAAAAAATGATACCGTAGAAACTCCGTTTATCACCAGTGACCAGACTACAAGGTCAATTTTAGAAAATTTGCTTTTCAAAAAAGTGGGTACTGCTTCAATAATGCCTTCAGATGAAAAGCAAACATTGTACGGTACTAATGCCGATTCGCTTTACGTTCGTATGATGCACGAGAGTGATAATTTCATAGCTGAACAGCTTTTACTCGTATCTGCTGGTGTCCTTACAGATACCTTAAATGGTAAACTAATTAGAGATTATATTTTAGAAAATGAGTTGAAAAATTTAAAACAAGAACCTCGGTGGGTCGATGGATCGGGACTCTCACGATACAATTTGTTTACTCCGCAAAACATGGTCTCGGTTTTAGACCAACTATATACACTAGTACCTAAAAAGCGTTTATTTTCAATTTTCCCTGCCGGGGGATTATCAGGTACTTTAAAAAATAGATTTGTAGGAGATGAACAACCATATATCTATGCAAAATCTGGAAGCCTGAGTAATAACTACTGCCTTAGCGGCTACTTAGTTGCAAACTCAGGAAAAGTGTTGATTTTCAGTTTTATGAATAATCATTTTAGAGCGTCTACATCAGAAGAACGAAGTAGACTTGAGCAAATGCTCTTAATACTCAGGGATACTTATTAATTATTGAACTTTCGCTGACACATGTTTGGCATATTTCTCTTTCAACATTTTAATTTTAGGTGAAATATGTGTTTTACAAAAAGGTTTCTCTGTATCTTTAAAATAGTAATTATGATATCGATCTTCAGATGATTTAAATGCCCCAAAAGGAAAGATTGCCGTAATTAACGGAGTCTCAAAATCTTGCTGTACGTCAGTCATAATTTCCTTTAATACAAGCTCGTCTTCCTGTTTAAAGAAATAAATGCCTGAACGGTACTTATTACGCATAGAATGATTTTCTGTACTTCTATGTGTGTCTAAATGAATAGCAACTAAATCTTTCAATTCAATAACATTAGAATCATAATCTACAATAACAGCTTCAGAAAAAGATGTAAGATGTTCTTTTGGAGCAATAAAACCTTGTTCAACTTTTATAACTCCGTTTAGTGACATAAAAACAGCCTCTGTACACCAATGACAGCCACCACCAAATCCGACTTTATTGACATTTTTCATATTCTAAGAGTCGGCTATCATTCTTTAAACTAACGCATTAATTTTTGCGTATTGCAGCAACATAATGGTTTTTGCATCTTTAATTTCTCCGCTCGCTACCATCTTCATTGCGTCATTGAAATCTAACTCCAACACCTCAATATTTTCGGTTTCATCTTCTGCTCCACCACCTTCTCCAATCTTCATACTTTCATCATATTCACCAACAAAAAGATATAAAATCTCGGTCACGGAACCTGGCGACATATATGTTTGAAATACCTTTTGTACGTTACTGATTTTATAACCTGTTTCTTCTTCCGTTTCTTTACGAACACAATCCGCAGGATCATCACCATCTAGGAGTCCCGCACATACTTCAATCATCATCCCGTCTTCATTACCGTTCACATATGTCGGCATTCTGAACTGTCTAGTAAGTACAACGGTCTTCTTTTTAGAGTTATACAACAAAATAGCTGCACCATTACCTCTATCGTAAGCTTCACGATTTTGTGTTTCCCAGCTCCCATCTGGTCTCTGGTATTTGAATGTATATTTATGAAGTTTGTACCAGTTATCAGATAACAACTTCTTCTCAACGTCTTTTATGCTTCCGTTTTTCAATTTGTTGTTTTTTATAAGTGGTATAAAGATAGTTCAGTTAATAGTTTCAAAAAGAAAATCCGTAGTAAAGAATATTCTCTTCTACGGATTTAAATGCACTAACCATTATTTTAATACATTTATAAGCTCCACCGATTACCAACTTGCGATAAAGGTTTACAAGGTTCATAAGCACCTGGTATAGGGTCATAGCTTAAAACTTTTTCACCAATTTCTTCTGAGGTCATATATGCCCAAATAGCAGTCGATTTCATTGCTCTGTAAAATCCTATTTCTTCTTGAGGTCCTACAGCCGTACCCCAAATACCTGAACTAAATTTACCTGAGGTTTTCTCTTCTTCTTTTAGTATTTCAATTTTTTCATCGGCTTTTAAGTCATAAAACGTTCTCCCAAATTTGTTTATGCATTTTTCATTGAAGGTAGAAATTTCGAAACTCATTTGTTCTTGACCATTTTGATCATAAGTTTCTGCAATTACCTTGTCTATAAAAATATCCACTTTTACATCTAAAGCTCCAGGAGTATCCGTACTTGGTAAAATTGTGTCGACTAAGCTAGAAATAGTTTTTGCTTCGTTTTCACTAAAAAATATAGGCGTCCATTCTAGCCTGTTTTCTGTTTTACATGACTCAAACAATGATAACATGGTAGGCATTAGTATCGTTGCGCCGGCAAATAAACCGGTTTTTTGCAATGCTTTTCTTCTATCCATAACTTAGATATTTAATTTTTTAAGTTCAGACACCGCATGGTCTGCTGCTCTTGCTGTTAATGCCATATACGTCAATGACGGATTAACACAAGACGAAGATGTCATACAAGCTCCATCTGTTACAAAAACATTCTTGGCAGCATGAACTTGATTAAATTCATTCAATACGGACGTCTTTGGGTCACGCCCCATCCTTGCCGTACCCATCTCATGAACACCGTACCCTGGTGGATGTTCTTTATCAAAACCTAAAACGTCTTTGACGCCAGCTTTTGTAAGCATTTCCACTGCATCTTCCTGAATTTGCTTATTTAGCGCCTTTTCATTTTCTTTAAATTCTGCATCTATAGTTAATGTAGGTTGTCCCCATTTATCCAAAACATCTGAATTTAAAGATATTTTATTATCGTGATAAGGTAAACATTCTGCAAAACCGGTAATGAACATTTCCCAGCCGCCAGGTTTTAGTATATTTTCTTTAAAGTTTGCTCCAAAGTCTTCAATATTCGCAGAATTACCACCTCTATATGCCCCTCCTTGAAATCCAAATCCTCTTAAAAATTTATCTGATTTACTTTTCTCATCTATATTTACATACCTAGGAATATATATGCCATTGGGTCGCCTACCCTTATAATATTTATCATCAAAACCTTCGACCTTTCCAATTGCGCCAACCCTGTATGTGTGATCCATAAGGTTATGCCCCAACTCACCACTATCATTGCCTAAACCATTTTCGAAACGGTTAGATTTAGAATTCATTAGTATTTGGGTGGTACTTAAAGTAGATGCATTTACAAAAATTATCTTAGCCGAATATTCAATGTCCTCATTTGTTTCTGCATCGATAATACGAACGCCAGTAGCTTTACCCTTGGTATCATCGTACATTAAAGATTGAACAATAGAGTATGGTCTTATGGTTAAATTACCTGTTGCATTTGCAGCGGGTAGGGTTACTGCATTACTACTAAAATATGCTCCATAGGGGCAGCCTCTACTACATCTATTTCTATTTTGACATTGCCCTCTGCCGTTATGAGGCTGAGTTAGATGTGCGACCCTACCAATGGTCATATTTCTACCCTTAAATTTCTTTTCAATTCTATCCTTAACATGCTTCTCTACACAATTAAGCTCCATTGGCGGTAGAAAATGACTGTCGGGTAATTGCGGTAAACCTAAAGCTTCACCACTAATACCAGCAAACTTTTCTACATAGGTATACCACGGCTCAATGTCTTTATAACGAATAGGCCAGTCAACACCATACCCATCCTTCGCATTTGCCTCAAAGTCCAAATCACTCCAACGGTAGGTTTGCTTTCCCCATAACAGAGATTTTCCACCCATTTGGTGGCCACGTAACCATAAAAACGGTTTCTTTTCGGTATATGGATTAGCCTTATCATCTGCCCAAAAATGTTCGGTATCTTTACCGACCCATCCTGAGCGGATGTTCTTGTAATGTTTCTCTTTTTCTTCTGGCGTGAGTCCACCTCTTAGCTCCATATCCCAGGGATCTAAATTCATGGTTGAATAATCAACTACATGCTCTACAATTGGGCCTCGTTCCAATACCAAAGTCTTTAAGCCTTTCTCACAAAGTTCTTTTGCTGCCCATCCACCGCTAATTCCAGATCCTATAACTATAGCATCATAGGTTACCTCTTTTTTAGCGTTAATATTAAAATTTGCCATTAAAAATGTTGCGTTAGTTTCCTTCCTAAAATACTAAATAGTGGTCAAAAATTAATAATTACCGATTATTCTTAAGATTATGACAAATTTTACTAACCATAACTAATTATTATATAATCTCCGAAAGACTGATTTTAAAAGCAATACTTAAGATTCAGATTTTAATTAAATAAATAATAAAAGTTCGAAAGCCTTTTCGTTAAAAAGTAAAAAAAATTGATTAGCACAATCATTAATAGCTTCAAAATGGTCATCTAGCAAAAACTCTTGCTATCTAAAATTCTTTTTATTTATCTTTTCGATACGAACTCTAAACTACCGACTACCTTGAAACCATTTTACATTTACTTCATTTTACTTCTAGCGCTAATTACATCTTGTAAAGAGGACCAAAACACCAATAGTATCAAAGATTTGCCCAAAATAGCCATTGCCGGTTTGGGTATTGAAAGTAGTACGTTCTCCCCTGCCCTTACTACAGAAGAGGCGTTTCACGCCAAAGTAGGCGATTCGGTGTTTACGAGATATCCATTTTTACAGCCAGATTCCCTAAACAGAAAGAGAGCTAAATGGGTGCCAACACTAGTAGGTAAATCTTTACCTGGCGGCACGGTAACGCGCGAAGCCTATGAGTTATTGGTCACTAAAAGTTTGAAACTGCTGGAAGAGAACAAACCGTATGACGGACTTTTTTTTGATATTCATGGCGCAATGAGCGTTGTTGGCTTAGATGACCCAGAAGGTGATTTAATAATGCGCATTCGTGAAGTTATAGGAGATGACGTGCTAATTTCAACATCGATGGATTTACATGGCAATGTATCTGAAAGATTGGCAAAACACACCGATTTGATTACGGCTTACCGTATGGCACCACATGAAGATGCTATTGAATCTAAAAAGAGAGCGGTCACCAATTTGATCGATCGGCTTGAAAGCGGTAAAGGAAAACCTGCATTTAAAGCATGGGTTCCTGTACCGATTTTGCTGCCCGGTGAAAAAACGAGTACCCGTTTGAACCTGGCAAAAGTCTTTATGCAAAAGTACCTACCGTGGCAGACCAAGAAGGGGTAATCGATGCTGCCGTTTGGATTGGGTATGCTTGGGCAGACGAACCTAGAAACCATGCAGCTGTAATGGTTACCGGTGATAATAAAGAAAAGGTTGAAAAAGGTGCCGAGCAATTAGCGCAAAGCTTTTGGGATGTACGTAATGAGTTCGAATTCGTAGCGCCTACTACAACTCTGGAGGAAAGCTTAAAATTAGCTCTAGAGAGTGATAAAAAACCTTATATAATCAGTGATATGGGAGATAACCCTACCGCTGGAGGTGCTGGTGATGTTACTTGGACCTTAAAAGAATTATTGGCAAGACCGGAGTTTAAATCAACGAAAGGCAAATCTCTAATCTATGCCTCTATACCTGGACCTGAATTTGTTGAAAAAGCAATGGAAATCGGTGTTGGCGGAAAAATTAAAGCGGAAGCTGGAGCTACCGTTGATAATAGATTTGCCGGTCCTTTAACCTTAGAAGGGACTATTACCGCCATAAAAGAGGGCGATGTAAATGCCGAGATTGAAGTAGTGGTGAAAGTGGGCAATATTGATGTTATAGTTACCAAAAAACGAAAGCCCTACCACCACCTTAGCGATTTTACCAATTTAGGATTAGACCCTAAAAACACAGACATTGTGGTGGTTAAAATTGGATATTTAGTTCCTGAATTGTATGATATGCGTGGCGATTGGACTATGGCATTAACTCCTGGAGGAGTTGATCAAGACCTGAACAGATTAGGATATAAAAGAATCAATAGACCTATGTTTCCTATAGATAGTGCTATGACGCAACCTAACTTAAAAGCTAGACTTATACCTGCTGCCGATTCTAAATAATTATACAGTTATTGCCTTATTTACGTAACGTCTGAAAGGGAGCATTTCTTTGTAGGCATTAACTAAATCGTCGTCAAAATTGACCTTGTTAGTTTCCTTAGTATCAAACTCATTAAAAACGGCAAAGGTTTTGTTTTTAAGTAATTCTATATGCTTGTGGTCTTTGGCAAATCCTTTTGGTGCATTGGTAAGCTTAACGTCTTCATATAGTCCTCCAAAACGAGTTTTGAAGGACTTTTTATTTAAAATTTTCACTAATTCTTCTCCGTCATAATCAATGGCATCACGAACGCTTCGTAATACTTTTGGTTCTGGTCTCCATAATCCGCCGGCAAAAATGCATCGGTCTATGCCCAGTTCAAAATAGAAATCCGCTGTTTTTGGCTTCTTGTCGAATCCCGCTCCAAAATGGTCTTTATATACGGGCTTATTCGGATGAAACATTAAATTATTGTTGATTCTATTAATGCCTTTTTTACCGGGAGTATCATAGTATTCGTCATCTATATAAGACAATCTAGTATTCATACTATTAAGCCAATCGATATATTCATCGCGTACTTGGTGGTACCATTTACGATTGGCATCCATCCATTCTTTAGAATTGTTTTTCTGTAATTCTTTGAGGAATTCTATTTGGTTTTTGAAACTCATTCGTTGGTTCTTGTTTCTCGGTAGTTGGTTGTTGGAATAAATCAAATTCAAGTTCAAGTGTCAAGTCCAAATGTACTTCCTAATTAGTACTTCGTCTTCCTATTCAAACTTAATACTTATGACTTTACCAAATACCCTCAAAAATTAGTCTATACTCTTTTTCTTATTACTTAGTACTTTCTACTTAATACTTTTTACTATCTACTTTGTACTTACTTATATCTTAAAATCGATTATCTCCACCAACAATATCTCCTAAAGTACCAAGAATACTTCCTTCTCCTTTATCTTTTCCTCCTCTTGGTATAGAAGCTAGAACTCTACCTGCTAAACGACTAAATGGTAATGATTGAATGTAAACAGTACCTGGTCCTCTTAGGGTTGCGAAGAACAATCCTTCTCCACCGAAAACAGTATTTCTAATTCCGCCAACAAATTCAATATCGTAGTCTACTTCTTTGGTGAAACCAACAATACAGCCTGTATCTACTTTTAAGACTTCACCGGGAGCCAAGGTCTTTTTAGCTAAGGTTCCACCAGCATGTATAAACGACATACCATCGCCTTCTAGCTTTTGCATGATAAAGCCTTCGCCACCAAACAAACCACGACCTAGTTTTTTCGAAAATTCTATACCTACCGAAACCCCTTGTGCAGCGCATAAAAACGCATCTTTCTGGCAAATGAAGCGGCCGCCCATTTCAGAAAGATCAATTGCTAAAATTTTACCTGGATATGGAGAGGCAAAACTTACTTTCTTTTTACCTTGCCCTATATTTAAAAATGCTGTCATGAAGAGACTCTCGCCTGTCAACATTCTTTTCCCTGCAGAAAATATTTTACCTAAAACGCTATTATCTTGATTACTTCCATCACCGAAAATAGTATTCATTTTAATATTGGTATCCATCATCATAAAGCTACCTGCTTCGGCAACAACTGCCTCTTGCGGGTCTAGCTCAATTTCAACGTATTGCATTTCTTCTCCAAAAATCTCGTAATCTATTTCGTGTGCGTTCATGTGTATTTTGTTTTTGATTGATGCTTATAAGTTGACTAAAGGAATGGTTTGTTACAGCTAAGCTTTATTATTTTGAAAGAGATTTTAATAATTGTTCCGGCTTTTGCGATCCAATAAGGTAATTTTGACCATTAGTTAGAGTTAAAGCAACTCCTTTTTTACCCTTTACATTATAGACCGTACCGTACTTTTTAGTTTTTCTGATCCCGTATCCCACAAAATCATAATCGATTTTCTTAGTCTCATTAATATCACTTAGGTTAATTACTTTTTTAAAGAATAATAGATGACGAATTCTAATTTCATTGTTTAACACTACAACTTTAAGTTTAGATAATGCCAAAAATAAAATGGTAAGGATATAAATTAGTACGAATATAAATTGAAATATAGATATTCTACCTGATATCCATGATATGCTTGCATTACCTGAATCATCAGGAGTGTAACCGCCAAATACATTTAGAATACTACCTAAAATATTAAAAACTGTTAAAATTATTGGCGCCAGTATAATCAACCACAACCACCATTGTGTGAATTTTTGTGTTTCTTTAAACTGTAGACTTTCCTTCATGCTGACTATTTTTGTCTCTTCAACCTCACAGTCCATTCAAACTTAAAGGTACTTACCACTACTCCATCTGTATTTACTCCCACAGATTTCATCCAAATGGTTTGTCCTTCTCCTGTAGCAATCGTTTTATCTAAAGCTTCTTTAATTAAGTGTCCGTCTTCACAAGTAAACGTGATTTTACCTGTAGCTTTCTTAGAAAAGTTTGCAGTATTATTTGCTACCAGCATAGAAATCTTCTTCCCTGTGGCTTCAATTTGGTCTATCATTAAAGCCCCTGTTGTTAATTCTGCTGCCATTCCCTGCACTGCCCAAAACATAGAATTAAACGGGTTCTGATTAAACCATCTATGCTTTACCGTTACCACAGACCTGTTTTTATCTATTTCTCTTAAACGTACCCCGCACCACCATGCAGACGGTAGTTTAAAAAATGAGAACATGTTGATTTTACTAGGTGTTACCGCCATCTTATATAATAATTTTGATAAAAGTAGCTATTATTTACACCATACTAAAATGTTAAAATATTGTTAAATATTAGTACTATGCGTTACATAGTACCTTTTTTTAGCCATATATTTGCATAGGAAGTTAATAGGTAATCAACGTAATTGGCTTTTACATAGTAATAAAATCAATCATCATCATCAACGAAACTATCATGACAGAATCAGTAACAAAGCACGAAAGAAATCTCTCTGCACTTATACATGCAAGTACGTTTTCTAAATTCTTTATTCCGTTCGGGAACTTCATCATTCCTCTTGTATTATGGACTGCAAATAAAAAGGAATATGAATTCGTAGACCATAATGGAAAGCAAGCATTGAACTTTCAAATTAGCATACTACTCTACTCTATTCTTGTAGGTATGGTAAGTATCCCTTTTTTCTTAGGAGGATTTTTACCTAATATATTTGACTTTGATCACTTTGGTTTTTCAAACGTACACAGTTTCAACAATATTAATTTCAATTTTGATTCCGACGACTTTTTTGGTCCATGGATGATACCGGTAGGGTTACTAGGTCTGGCTCAATCTGCCTTATTTATTATCAATATCGTGTACACCATATTAGCAACTATAAAAACAAATGAAGGTGAAGTTTTTGAATATCCCTTCACTATTAAATTTATTAAATAGAATTATCAGTTTACATTATATATCGGGTATTCATCACACCCTTAAGAGTTTATTTATCAATCAAAAAAATCAATCAGGATGTTTATTCATCGAACAAAAAACGAACAGTTAACCTA
The DNA here is from genome assembly GCF_004364175.1 of Maribacter caenipelagi. Taxonomy (GTDB): domain Bacteria; phylum Bacteroidota; class Bacteroidia; order Flavobacteriales; family Flavobacteriaceae; genus Maribacter; species Maribacter caenipelagi. Next base: position 535,649 of record NZ_SNZW01000014.1, read on the forward strand.
TGCAGACAACAGACACGATGGAGCAATCCCCTCCGAAAGCGGGACTGCATAAAAAGCAAAAAGAGATTATGAATGTAGAAAATACAAAAGCACAAATGCGTAAAGGGGTTTTGGAGTATTGTATCCTGTCCATTTTAAATGGTCATGATAAATATGCTTCTGAAATCTTAGGAACGCTGAAAGATGCAAAAATGCTTGTAGTGGAAGGTACCATTTATCCACTGCTGACCAGATTAAAGAATGCAGGACTTCTAAACTACCGTTGGGAAGAATCTACTTCTGGTCCACCAAGAAAATACTATACATTAACCGAGACCGGTAAAATATTCCTTAAAGAATTAGATACCACTTGGGACGAATTAAGAAAAGCCACCAACCTGGTAACCAACTCAAAAAACAGCTAATCATGAACAAGACAGTAAATATAAATTTAGCGAACATGCTCTTCCATATCGACGAAGAGGCATATAACATAATGCGTAGGTATTTAGAATCTGTAAAACGTTCTTTTGCCAACACACCGGGCAGCGATGAAATCATTGCCGATATAGAAGCCCGTATAGCCGAACTTTTTCATGACAAACTAGAGAATGAAAGACAGGTAATCACTCAAAAAGAAGTAGACGAAGTTATCGCCATAATGGGGCAACCTGAAGATTATATGGTAGACGAAGACATATTTGAAGATGAACCTAGAGTTAAATCTTCTTCTACTAAGGGTAGAGTAAAAAAATTATACAGAGATACAGAAAAGAAATATGTTGCTGGCGTATCTGCCGGTTTAGCACACTATTTCGGTATTGATCCTTTATGGATTCGCTTACTTTGGATTTTCTTGACCATTTTCACTTGGGGAGGATTTATCTTCATTTACGGATTACTTTGGATTCTTATTCCTGAAGCAAAAACTACTGCTCAAAAATTGGATATGAGCGGCGAAACGGTCAATATCAGTAATATTGAGCGTAAGGTTAAAGAGGGTTTTGATGACGTAGCGGATCGTGTAAAAAGTGTGGACTATGAAAAAGTAGGAGACACCGTCAAAAAAGGAGGTAAAACAATTTTTGACACCTTTGGTGATATTGTAATGTTCCTTTTCAAAATCTTCGGTAAATTCATTGGTATTCTTTTAGTTATCATTGGTGCCGCAACATTGATAGGGCTTTTTGTGGGTATGTTTACCGTTGGTATTTTAGACATTATTCATGTACCTGGCATTGATTTTTATAATGTGGTCAACTCTACCAACTTACCGATTTGGGTAGTATCGTTGTTTGCATTTTTTGCCATCGGTATTCCGTTTTTCTTCTTAATGTATTTAGGATTAAAAATATTGGTAAACAATTTGAAATCTATTGGTACCGTTGCAAAATTCTCTTTGTTAGGCTTATGGCTAATTTCAATTATATGTTTGGTCATCTTTGGTATTAGAGAAGCTGCAGCACATGCGTACACTGGTAGCACATCTGTTGAACAAGAGATTACTACAGTGATCCCATCAGATACTTTGAATATTAGATTAGTTTCTACAGATGAGTACGATTATGAAAAGGATATGCACATGGGCGACACCTTTATTTCTTATGACGAAGCCGGTAACAAGGTTTTGGTTTCTGATGATGTAAGATTTCGTATTCGTAAATCGAAAGATACCTTAGTTCGGGTTCAAATTAGAAGAGAAGCTGACGGACCATCGAATAGAGAAGCAAAGGATATTGCTAGTCAAATTATCTATGAATATGAAGTAAACGGTAATACCATTTCGTTTGATGATTATTTGACCACACAAGGGCCTAAGTTCAAAGATCAAGAGGTTCGCGTAAATATATTTTTGCCAGTTGGTACCATTTTAACCTACGACCAGACAAATTCTAGAGATTGGATTACGACCGTTAATACCGATAGAGATGTTGAAGGTCTAGAAGGATATATTTGGAAAATGACCGAAAGCGGAGAGCTAGAATGTCAAGATTGTCCGGAGTTCATTGAAATGAGCGATGAAGAGGATAACAGCTCTAATCGTATCAATATTAATGAAAATGGTATCGATATCAATATTAATGATAATGGCGATAAAGGGAAAATCATCATCAACGAAAACGGAATTGACATAGACGTTAATGATAATGGAGAATCTTTTAAAATGAAGTTGGATCAAAATGGCGTGAAGGTGGATACTAACGATAGTATCAACTAATTACAGTTCACACATCTAAAACGACAATTCAGTATTTATTAATCGTAGAGGAATTTAAAAACAATCATTTTTACATCATCATAAAATAGTAATCAATCAATAAACGAACAATCATGACAACATTAGTAAGAATAACAGTAGCACTCGTATTAGCCCTATTACTTTCATCTTGTGGCTTTGATATCAACTTCGGAGATTTTGGATCTGGCGAAAAAGGTAATGGCGTAGTCGTTGAAGAGACCAGAGAGATCACAGGCGATTTTACAGAAGTTTCTAGCTCTGAAGGTTTAGAAGTTTTCATAACCCAAGGTCCTGATTTTGACATTGCAGTTGAAGCAGATGAAAACATCATTGACCTAATTGGTACAGATATTAAAAATGGAAAATTAAGAATTCACTGTATCGAAAACATTGGTCGCTCTACTAAAAAGATATATGTAACGATGCCTAATGTAACTTCATTGTCTGCATCAAGCGGTGCTCACTTAACTACCGAAAATAAAATTCAGTCAGATAAATTAGAGGTCGATGCTAGTAGCGGTGCCATTATCAATGCAAATGTATTTGTAACCAATATGGATATAGATGCCAGTAGCGGTGCAAATATATCTTTAGAAGGTTCAGCAAAAGAAGTGTATGTAGACGCAAGTAGCGGTGCAAATATTAGAGCTAAAGACTTATCAACTCTAGTAGCAACGGCAGATGCCAGTAGTGGTGCAAATATAAGTATCGATGTTACCGAGAATTTAACCGCAGAAGCTTCTAGTGGTGGTAATATCTCATATAAAGGTGACCCATCTGTACAAAAGAACAAATCAGTTTCTGGTAGCGTGCACAAATACTAAAAATCACATCAATCAATTCAACTTTTAAACCCACTGAAATATCAGTGGGTTTTCATTTTGTAGTCTTTGCCTAATCTGTATATTAGTGGTATGCAAGTACAAGTAAAAAAATATACATTACCGTTAAAGCACACCTTCAGCATCTCAAGAGAATCTCATGATTTTCAAGATACAATGATTGTTTCTTTAACTTTAGACGGAAAAACAGGTTATGGAGAGGCAACCTCTAACCCGTACTACAATATCACTACTCAGAGCATGATGGACGAAATCAACGCCATATCGTCTGAAATTGAAAATTTTGAATTCACGAAACCTGAAGTTTTTCACGCGTTTTTAGTAAGTAAGGGTTTATCAAATTTTGCCATTTGTGCTTTAGACTTGGCTGCCCATGATCTTTATGGAAAATTACTAGGTAAACCGTTATATGAAATTTGGGGTACCAGCATTGAGAAATACCCAACCACAAATTACACTATTGGTATTGCTTCTATTGACATTATGTTAGCTAAAATGCAAGAGATGCCATGGCCTATCTATAAAATAAAATTAGGTACTAGCGATGATGTTGCTATTGTTCGTGAACTACGAAATCATACCGATGCCATTTTTAGAATAGATGCCAACTGCGCTTGGACGGCACAAGAGACCATACACAATGCTCCACTTTTAAAAGAATTGGGAGTAGAATTTTTAGAACAGCCATTAAAGGCAGATGATTGGTCGGGTATGGAAGAGGTCATGCACCATAGCGTGTTACCGGTAATCGCAGATGAAAGTTGTATTGTAGAGAGTGATGTTGAAAAATGTGCGCTTCATTTTAGTGGTATAAATATTAAATTGACCAAGTGCGGCGGACTCACCCCTGCCCTACGCATGATAAAAAAAGCTAAAGAATTAGGCATAAGTGTTATGGTTGGCTGTATGACCGAATCTACAGTGGGCATTTCTGCGATAGCTCAGTTGATTCCGCAATTAGATTATGTGGATATGGACGGTGCTTTGTTATTGAAAAGTGATATTGCAACGGGAGTACAAATTGATCCTGACGGAAAAGTTATATTTCCTAAACTTGCCGGTAGCGGTGTTCAACTTTTAGATTAATGTTTACTATTGATGAATTTCCCGATAGAACCATTACCATTGATGGTAAAGAACACCTCTACTTTGGCGGCACTTCTTATTTAGGTTTACAGACCGATGCCGATTTTCAATCATTGTTCATCAAGAATATTAAGAAATATGGTACTGCTTACAGTGCTTCCCGCAAATCTAATATCAGAATTTCCATATTTGATGAAGTAGATGCCCACCTGGCAGAAATAGCTGGTAGTGAGGCTTGTGTTACTATGTCTTCTGGTTACCTCGCGGGACAATTGATATGTGATTACTTCAGTAATGCTGATTATCAATTATTTTATGCCCCAAATACCCATTCTGCATTATATAGAAATCAACAGAAAGTATTTCAAAATTGGACAGCGCTTGAAAACGCGATTAAAACTAATACCAACAAAACACCTGTACTCTTTTTAGATAGTATTGATTTCCACGGCGATAATTATCCTGATTATAGTTTCCTAAAAAAACTTCCTTTACATAAAATTATACTTGTTGTAGATGATTCTCACGGAATTGGGATTATAGGAAAAGATGGTAGGGGTAGTTTCAGTGTTTTACAATCCTTTACACCTAAAGGATTATTGGTTTCTTGCTCTTTAGGAAAAGGGTTTGGTATTCAAGTCGGTGCAATATTTGGTAGCAAAAATATGATCAAGAACCTAAAAGACACAAAGTTTTTCGGCGGTGCAAGTCCCGCAACGCCAGCTTCTTTAGCAACCTTAAGAGATGCTAGTTCTCTTATCGCAACCAAAAGAATGCAATTAGCAAAAAATATGAATCTATTTTTGAAAAACCTGTCAAACAGGTCTCTTTTTGTCTATGTCCAAGGGCATCCTACTTTCAATTTTCAAAATGAACCACTTGCTAATTATCTGGAAGAAAATAGAATTTTAGTTACTAATTTCAGGTATCCTACAGAAAATGATTCTTTAATGAGCCGTATTGTTATAAGCGCTTCCCATACAAAAGAAGACATTTTAAAGCTTTGTAATATTCTCAAATCCTTCCCCATAAAATCATAGTTACATTGTAAATATCTAGTTTTCATTATATTATTCGTAATTATAGAGTTTGTTTTTTGTTAAATTCTAATATTTAATTCGTATCTTTTTACTACACATTCAACTCTTTTATTAACTAACACCTTACCACTATGAAAAAAATTATAGGATTGGTATTGTTGATGCTCATATTGGTATCAGCTGCCTCAACAAATTCGATCAACGAGAATTACATGCATACTATTCAAGGTACCTGGGAACTGGAAAGTTTTTATAATTATGACGGACAACAAGTCATTGACACTGTACCAACTGCCGATGGGTATAGACAGGTGAAAATGTATTATAACGGTAAAATTATGTGGACGAGATATGTGCCAGTAGATAAAGTTGGCAGATTCGGCTACGGAAGCTACAATATTACTGACGACAGACTAATAGAAACTCTAGAATATGGCGATAATGAAATGATTCAAGCCATGGATACGATGCGGATTTTCACTTTTGAACTTCAACTTAACGACAACAGATTCAGTCAAATAAGTTTAGATGAAGAAGGTAACAGAACATTCTCTGAAAACTATGTAAGAATAGATTAACTCAATTCATGTTAGAAAAAAGCGCCCATTCTTACGAATGGGCGCTTTTGTATTTTATTCTTTATTATATACTAGTATTTATCTGCAATTGCCTCTTCAACAGAACCAATTGATGCTAAGTAACGCTCTGCATCTAATGCAGCCATACAACCTGACCCAGCAGCTGTAACCGCTTGTCTATACTCTTTATCTTGAGCATCTCCACTAGCAAAGACCCCTGGTAAATTAGTTTTAGTAGACTTACCTTGAGTAATAAGGTAACCTGTTTCATCCATATCTAATTGACCTTTGAATATATCTGTATTCGGTTTGTGTCCGATAGCAATAAATATACCCGTAATAGCAATTTCTTCTTTCTCGCCTGTTTGATTGTTTACCATACGTAAACCTTCAACAACTTGTTCTCCAAGAATCTCATCAACTTCAGTATTATAACGTACATCGATATTCTTAAGACTATGTACTCTGTGTTGCATTGCTTTTGAAGCCCTCATTTCATCTCTACGCACCAACATGGTTACCTTGTTGCATATGTTAGCCAAATACGATGCTTCTTCTGCTGCAGTATCACCCGCACCAACAATAGCTACATCTTGTCCTTTATAGAAAAAGCCGTCACAAACCGCACAAGCAGATACTCCGCCGCCACGTAAACGTTGCTCACTAGGTATATTTAAATATTTAGCAGAAGCTCCTGTAGAAATTATAATAGTTTCAGCTTCTATTTGCTTTTCACCATCGGCAACTACTTTGTGAATGCCTCCTTTTTCTTTTGAAAACTCAACCGATGTAATCATACCAATTCTAACTTCGGTACCAAAACGTTCAGCTTGCTGTTGCAATTGTACCATCATCGTAGGTCCGTCGATACCTTCTGGGTATCCTGGAAAGTTATCTACTTCAGTTGTGGTGGTCAATTGACCCCCTGGCTCCATACCTGTATACATGACAGGTTTTAAATCTGCACGGGCAGCATAAATTGCCGCTGTATACCCTGCAGGACCAGATCCTATAATCAATGTTTTTACACGTTCTATTTTATCAGACATAATATCAAGTGGTTCTATTAAATTCTCTATAACAAAAGTAGGTTTTTGAGCTAAAAACTTACAATATAGTTATCAAAAGTTTTTATACGAATATTAGCTATGAAGATAACTATTTACTAATTTTCGTTAGTTTTTCTAACTTTAAGTTTAGAATTAAATGAAGAAAAATGAACTTTCCCCCATTCTTTACGTATGTATAATAGAACCTATATCATTATTGAATGAAAACCTTTAAATGTGCTATAATAGAAGATTCTAACACTCAAAGAAAACTTCTTGAGCAAATTATTGACAAAAATAAAAACTTAACACTATTGCATTCTTCAAGCGCAAGTACTGAAAGCTTGTCAGAGGTAAATGCTTTGAACATAGATTTCTTATTTCTTGATATTGAAATGCCCGTCATGAACGGATTCGAATTTTTAGCCGGACTAACAATTCATCCGCAGGTAATTATTACAAGTCAGAATCAGAAATATGCCCTTGACGCTTTTGAGTTTAATGTTACAGACTTTCTTTTAAAGCCCTTTAGCAATAGTAGGTTCGAAGCTGCCATTACTAAAGCAATCGACAAGGTAAAATCGATAAAAAAGAAACAACCCGAAAGCAAACTGGTGGTAAAACACAATCTGAAGCAAGTTGAACTTAATGTACACGGTATTTTATACGTCGAAGCTTTGGGCGACTATGTAAAAGTGGTGACAGACGAGCGTAATTACGTTATTCTATCTACCATGAGTGCTTTCAATAAAAGACTTGAGGCAGATAAATTCATTAGAATACATAAATCGTACATCGTTAATTTAAAAATGGTCGAACGCTATAACCACGAGTTCATAGAAATCAAGAATAAGAAAATACCTATTAGCCGAGCCAAAATTACTGAACTGGACCAACTACTAAACTGCTTGGATTAATATCGTAGATATCTATTCTTTCAGCATAGCTACAGTTGCTACGGTTCTAAAGCCAGTATGCTCTAACGAGGAATCCATACTAGAGCCCATTCTTGCAGACACACGATAACTAGCACAATACGATGCACTACATAAAAAAGAACCGCCTTTTATTACGCGTTCTTTTGCAAGCGGATTATTTGGTGTAAACGGAGCTGCTGCTCCTGTAGGATTTACCAAAATCGTATTTCTATTCTTTATCTCTTTATAGTAATTGGTATTATACCAATCGCTTGTCCATTCCCAAACATTGCCTGCCATATCGTATAGCCCATATGCATTTGGAGGATATGATTTTACAGGAGCACGTAACTCGAACCCATCTGCTATTGTATTTTCTACGGGAAACTCACCTTCCCAAGTATTTGCTTTTTCCTTTAAAACGGACTCGTCATCACCCCAATTATAAATAGTACCGTAAGAACCTGCTCTAGAAGCCAGCTCCCACTCTGCCTCTGTTGGTAAACGTCTATTTGCCCATTCGCAATACGCTAATGCATCTTCATAAGATACTTGTACTACAGGGTAATTGTCTTTGCCTTTAATGCTACTTTTAGGTCCGTTTGGGTGTTTCCAATCTGCACCAATCGTCCAGTTCCACCATTGTGAAAAATCATATAGATTCGGGACTGTTGATTTCGCTTTCTTAAACGTCAATGATCCTGGTTGTAATATAGAATCGTTCGGTTTTTCGGTACCTGGTGGTACTTGTTTTTTAAGTTCTTCCCAATCAATTCCCCTTTCGGCAACCGTTATATAATCTGTTGCTTTCACAAATGCCGCAAATTGGGCATTTGTAACTTCTGTAGCATCCATGAAGAATCCGTCAACTGTTACATTAATTGCTGGCTTTTCATGCTGCATTGCGGTTTCATCACTACTAACCGCACCTTGCTCAAAAGTTGCCCCAGAAACCCAAACCATACCATCGGGAGCAGAAACTTCTAACGGTTTTTCGCTTAGTAATGTATGATCGACTACCTGTGCAGTTTCTTCAACTTCTACTACAACTTTATCTTGGGCTTTGTTTTCTTTGGGATCTGACTTACAATTTACCATTCCTGATATCAGTAAACCCAAACTTAAAAACTGTACACTTTTATTCATGCTTTAAATATACTTTCTCTTCTTTAAATTCTACTCTATTGCCTAGATTTTAACGAATAGGACTTATTACGTATTCAAAAGAAAGGTTTTCAGGCTGAATCTGATATTTCTCCATCGAAAGTAATCCCCAGCTATTATCACCGCCAACACCCATTTGGCTATGGTCAATATTGATATTTATTAACTCTCTTGTAGGTATATCATAGGTGTGCTGCTGTCTTTTCTGCATGCCTTCATCAAAATCTGAGTTCAACTGATGGTGCGCACTGAAAGAAAATAATTCTGGAGCAGTAATTTTAATTCCTTTTCCGTTATTATTTTCGAATGACAAGGTTCTGACATCTGTTCTGTTCCCGTTCTCTTGCGGACGAATATATTCGAAATACAAATCGGAAACATAGGCATCATACACACCGACCAAAGCAGAGGTATTACGATCTTGGTAGTTTTCATGCTCACCTCTACCATACCATTCTACTTGGTCGTAGCTGTTATCAATAATTAAATTATTACCGAATCTTGGTAATATCGGTAAATCGCTGCTGATACCTTTTAACTCGCTACTCACCAAAATTTCACCCTTGTTATTAATTGTATACGTCACATTTACCTGACCTTTGACAGAAGGTAATTCATAATCTGCACTTAGCTTTAAATCTTTTCTGATTTTAAACGGATTAGCAGTTAGCTTTACAGCATCTATAATTTTTTTTCCTTCATTTGAGTTGACTTCTAAACTCATTATATTTTGTGTATCGGTAGCTTCTTTCCATTTCTTTAAAAGATTAGGCATATTGTAACCATAATCATTATCGTTTGGCGCTCTCCAGAAATTTACGGTCGGTCCTTTTTGTAAAAGATTGCCTTGACCGTAATCTATAGATGATAAGGTACCGTCTTTACTGTTAAATCCGATTTCAAATCCATCACCTTTTACCATAATAGTTTCATCAATTTTAGTCACCTTTAAGCCCTCAATATTTTCTTCAAAAACAGATGGTTTAAATTCTGTCAATTGAAACTGCTCATAAGCCAATAAGTAGTGCTTCGGTATTAATGCACTTTCATTTTTTGTAGTCATATAGACATTCAAATGATATTCAGAGCCTTCATTTATTAGTTTTGGCAAGTCTATTTGAACTTCTTTAGTTTCATATGGGGCGATATCGACATCTGCCAAATTACCTTGCCCTACTTCTACCCCATTTTCTAATAATTTCCATGAAAAAGAATATTCAGATAAGTTGGTGAAATCATACATGTTCTTTAAACTAATTTTTCCTGATTTCGGATCCTCAGCCCTAAACTTTACATATTGATACACCTTCTTTACTTCATATAAAGCCGGATGCGCTGATCGATCAGGATTTACCAAACCGTTCAAGCAGAAATTATTATCGTTCTGTAATTCCGCTCCGCCTAAATCACCACCGAAGGCATAAAACTCCACACCGTCTTCATTGGTAGCTTTTAAACCTTGGTCCACCCAATCCCAAATGAATCCGCCTTGTAATACATCATACTTCTCGATAGCATCCCAATACTCTTGAAGGTTACCAACGCTGTTTCCCATCGCATGTGCATATTCACACTGAATCAAAGGTCTATTAGGGTTATTTTCAGCATAAGCAATTGTCTGATCTACTCTTGCATACATAGGCGCTTGTATATCTGTATTCGAAAAATTAGTTGCCCCTTCGTACTGTACAGGTCTGGTAGTATCATGAGCCTTTAACCAGTCGTATGTATCAAAAAGATTTTGACCGTTACCTGCTTCATTTCCTAATGACCAAGTAACTATAGAGGTATAATTTTTATCACGTTCGAACATTCTGATAGTTCTGTCTAAATGCATTTCTCTCCACTCTGGGCGATATGCAGGGTGTATGGCTATTGCTTCTTCATCACCGTCTAAACCTTGGTTTGTAGCTCCCATACCATGAATTTCAATGTTTGCCTCATCAACCACATAAAAGCCGTACTTATCTGCCATTCTATAGAAAAACTCATTTTTAGGATAGTGACTACAGCGTATGGAATTAATATTGTTTTGTTTCATTACTTCCATATCTTTTAAGGTAACTTCTTCGCTAATAACGTGACCGGTTACTTCGTCGTGGTCATGAAGGTTTACCCCTTTTATTAATACGGGCATACCGTTTACTAAAAACTGATTATTCTTGATTTCAATTTTCCTGAATCCGATTTTAGAACTAATAGCTTCGGTAGTACTTCCTTTTTTATCCTTGAACGTAAATAGTAACGTGTATAAATTCGGCTTTTCAGCATTCCATGTTTTTACATTGGGAATCTCTTGAGCGAATTTCACCGTAGTTGTGCCTTCTACCACATCTATTTTCTGGTCTACTTTAAATACTTCTATAGCACCATCTAACATCGTAACTTCTATCTGAGCACCTTTTTGCTTCTTGCCTGTATTCGCCAGTTTTAGGTCTAAACTGAATTTACCCCTAGTATATGTATCATCTAAATCTGCCACCACCGTATAATCTTTTATGGTTGCCTTATTGGTCGTATATAAGTACACATCTCTATCTATACCGCTTAAACGCCAAAAATCTTGATCTTCTAAATAGCTGGCATCCGACCAACGTAATACTTGAACAGATAAGTCATTTTTGCCTTCTTTCAGGTATGTCGAAATATTGAACTCTGCAGGCGTTTTACTGCCTTCGCTATACCCGACCATTTGTCCGTTCATATATACATACATGGCACCGCTTACACCGCCAAAATGTAAATACACCTCTTTGCCATCCCAATTTTTAGGGGTTTCAAAAATTCGCTTATAGCTTCCTACGGAGTTGATATCGTGAGGAATAAATGGTGGGTTCTTCGGAAAAGGATACACTACATTTGTATAAATCGGTGTACCATGACCTTTGAGTTCCCAATTAGATGGTACCGTAATTTTATCCCAGCCTGATGTATCGAAATCTGCTTTGAAAAAAGTTGTAGGGCGTTGTGGTACACTTGCTGCATAATTAAAATCCCACTCCCCGTTTAAAGACTGATAGAATGATGAATTTTCCCAACTTTCATTTGCTAAAGCCAGTTTTGCGTTTTCATAACGATATAAAGATGCTGTTGGATCTTCGCGATTAATTTGAAATATTTCAGGATTCTCCCACTCCGGATTTTCCCATTTTGGTGCTTGTGCGTAACCTAATACCGTGAATAAAAAGAAGCCCGTAAGACAAAATTTAATACTGTTTTTCATGTTCAAATAGTTCTTTATTGGTAATTCTATACTAACACAAAATCTTCAGGTACTAATGATTTCGCATTTCAAATGATATAGTTTATGGAAATTCACATTTTAGCACCTAAATAATTAAGATAGTACCAAATATTCCATCTTTGCAAAATACAATTAAACTAGCGAATTTGAAAAGTAAAATTAGTTGTAGACCATATAAAATCATGAACCAGTAGGTACGATAATCCTAATCACTTAATAATCCGTTTTCTAACAGCGGAATTTGAAAACGCTCGGTCTCTGGCCTGGTGTGTTCTTTTTTGAATATTGCTGCCGCCTTTTCTAAAATCTCAGGATGATCTGAAGCTATATTGTTCTTTTCTGTAGGATCGTCCTTTAAATTATACAACTCTAAAGTTGGTAGCTCGTTATCTTTTAGATGCTGCCGAACTACTTTCCAATCGCCCATTCTAATAGCTACTTGTCCCCCATATTCGGGGAATTCCCAATACATGAACTCATGCCCTACTTGGTTCTCTTCACCCAATAATGTGGGTAAAAAACTAATTCCGTCTGTATCCGAGGGTGCCTCTATTTCAATAATGTCAGCAAAGGTTGCCAACATATCGTAATGTGCAGAAGCATGGTCACTTGTTGTCCCCGGCTTTATTTTGCCTGGCCAGGTAAAGAATGTAGGTACTCTAATTCCGCCTTCATACACAAATCCTTTACCCCTACCATACACTCCATCAAACGGTTTGGCACTTTCAAAAAATATAGGATCTGCACCCCCTGCATAACTTGGTCCGTTATCTGACGTAAATACAATTAAGGTATTCTCATAAATACCTTCATCTTTCAATTGCTTAATCAGTTTACCCACATTCTCATCAAAATAAGAAACCATGGCTGCATATGCCGCATGCGGATTTTGGTGCGAAAAATAACCGTTTCCATTACCAGATAAATAGGGCTCTTCAGCCCCGAACTTCTCTATATAATAATCGACCCAACGCTGTGGTGCCTGCAATGCCACATGTGGAATTGGAGTTGCCCAATACAAGAAAAACGAACTGTCTTTATTTTCTGCCACAAAACCCGTAAGCTCTTTAAACATTAAATCGGGAGCATAATCTTTTAGGGTATACTCTTTATAGCTTTCTGGGTTATTTGGATCTAATCCTTTAGGGAAGGGTGAACTTGGCGCAACGGTATCATTCCCTAAATGCACGCGGTTTCTATTCTTATATAAATGCAACGGATAGTACGTATGTGCCTGTCGCTGACAATTGAATCCGTAGAAAAAATCAAATCCCATTTCATTGGGTATGGAGTGCGTGTGCGGAGCGCCTAATCCCCATTTACCAACTAAACCCGTCTTATACCCTTCATCTTTTAAATAATTGGCAATGGTCTTGGTACCTATTGGAACAGGTCTTTGCCCTTCTAAAGTTGAATCTTTTGCCATTGCTTTATAGTTCCAAACATCGCCACGGTCGTTCCACTCATCGTTACCACGAATAAAAGAGTTTCCTGCATGCTTACCGGTCAAAAACATATATCTGGCAGGTGCGCAAACGGGAGCACTGGAGTAATGCTGTGTAAAAATCATGCCTTGTTTTGATAATGCATCAATGTTTGGCGTTTCTATTTTCTCTTGACCAAAAGCACCTATTTCAGCATACCCTAAATCGTCGGCCAGAATGTAAATGATATTTGGTTTTTGTGGTTTTGGCTCCTCAATTTTCTTTTCATCTTGACAGGAAAAAAGCTGAATAGCTACAAAAAGTAAAAGGAAGATATTTTTCATTTTGGTCGGATAGGATGGTTGTCTTAAAGATACCTATTTTCCTAAAATATCGATAACCAAACCTTTAAACATCAAAAGCCCTGTATCTATGAGCTCATCGGGAAAGTCGTAATCGGAATGATGCAATGCTGGGTGATGTTCTCCTGCCCCTAATCCGAAAATGGCACTTTTATATTTTGATGAATACCACCCAAAATCTTCTCCGAATTTTAATGACCTTGGATGCCCAACCAACTCAATACTCTGCTGCTTCGCTACTTTTTCAATCAAAGCAACACACTCGCTATTATTATCAGAAGCCGGAAAAAACTCAAACCAATCTATTTCTGCTTTTAATTGATGTACACTGGAAATTTCACTTACGGCTTGTTTTATTTTATCTTCTAAAACAGTCATTACTTCGCCGCTCCATGTGCGAATAGTGTAATGTAATTCTGCATTTTCTGGAGAAATGCCGTAGTTCTTATCCCCTAAATCTATACATATGGGCGTCAGCAGCACAAAATTTTTACTGTTAGAATTTGGGTTTGCAAACGCATTTAATACTTGAATTAATTCTGCTACCGCCATTGCAGGGTTCACTCCGTTTTCTGGCTCAGAAGCATGAGCTTTCTTTCCTTTTATTTGAATTCTGAAGCTTTGAACCGTTGCTGTAAAGAAACCGGGTTTTACAATGACAGAATGCATCTTTTCTCCAGGAAAATTATGAAGCGCAAAAACATAATCAGGATCAAGGTTTAGAAATCGCTCATCTTCTAACACCTTAGCAGCACCTTTACCTGTTTCTTCTGCCGGTTGAAAAAGTAAAATCACTTTTCCTTTATTGAACTCAGCCACTGACAACCACTCAGCTAAACCCGCTACTATACTCATATGACCATCATGACCACATTTATGCGACACTCCGTAATTATGAGATGTATACGAAAATGTATTCTCTTCAATTATCGGTAAGGCATCTAACTCGCAACGAATAGCAATGGTTGGTCCGCTTTCTTCAAATTCATAGACAACTGCTACCCCTGTCCCAGCTATATATTTTATAATTTCTGTGGGATGATATTTCTTAACAAATTCTATGATACGTTTTGCTGTAGTATATTCTTTCCCTGAGAGTTCAGGGTGTTGGTGTAGTTCTTTTCTAAGTTGAACCAAGGTTTTATTCATAACTATAAATATAGCTTGATTATTACTAGACTAGAAATAACGAATTGCATTTTAAAGCTTAATCCTACCGTTATTTTTCAATTCGCAGACAGCATATAATATAAGAGCAACAGAGCATAATCCCATACCTAAAGGTGATAAAAAACCATTGTTCAAATTAGTATTAAAAGCCCAAGAAGACTTACCGTTAAAGAAATGTGTTTGATGTTCATTTTTTTTCTTTTTTAGGGCTAACCTCCATAAGATTAGTTGTTCGTATTAATATCGAAAATAATTATCCCCTTATTTCAGAGGTTCGGCAGACCAATATTATCATACTATCATATCTTTTGGTATTCTCTTATTCATTATTGCAAACCATAATGGCGGACATAAAGTCAAAACCATAGATGTTGGATACCCATAAGCCATTTGCGGACTCTCATCGTGACAATCTAAAATTTGATATTTTTTTGAAGATTTATAGTGATGATCGCTGTGTCTAGTTAACTCATATAAAACAATTCGCCCAACTACATGGTTGGAGTTCCAAGAGTGCATTTCGCGAACACGCTCATATCGACCAGATTTGGTTTTATGCCGTAATAAACCGTAATGTTCGATATAATTTACCGTTTCTAGCATAATAAAACCAACGATACCCGCTAAAAGTCCGAATAGTAGTACTGTTGGACCGAAGAAATACAAAATAGCACCTAAGTACATCATTTGGAATATAGTATACCAAAGCATATCATTTTTAACAGACAAAAACCCTTGATTGTGACTCTTCAATAATCTTTTCTGAATTTTCCAGGCATTCAAATATTGACGAATGCTTGAGGTAAACCAAAAAGAATAAACGCTTTGGTTATATCTGGCAGTGGCTGGATCTTCGGGTGTTGCAGCATGCAAATGATGCCCAAAATTATGTTCAATATAAAAATGCATGTAAAAGCTAGGTAATAGCAAAGCCTTACCAATAAAACGTTCGTTGGTACTTTGTCGATGACCAAGTTCATGGGCTACATTTATTCCGTTAGTACCCAAAACAATACCTACGGAGAAAATTAAGCCTATAAACTCATAAGTAGCTAGGTTTTGAGTATACACGGTGTAAAAACTCCAAAGTAACAACCCAATAATAACTGGTAAATTGAGATAGAGAAGCCAATCAAAAACTTTTCGTTTTAACTTATCTTCTACCTCGTTTTCATCTAAATTGGAAGTTTCTACTGGTAGTAAAAGCTCTAATATAGGTATAATTACAAATGCATAAAAAGGCGTTAGAAAAGTAAAAATTTCTTTAAAGAATAAACCAATAAAAGTAACTAAGGGTAATGAAAATGCTGCTAGATATTTCAAGTCTTTCATAGGGGGATAATCTTTTATTTCATTTAAAAAATACAACTTAAAATGATTTTCATTTTAAACTGTAATTAACAAAACCACAGCGTACTAAAATTAAGTAATTAAGTTTGAAAAAATAAATTTTTACGATAATCCCCTTTTGGAAGACCATTCATTAATGCAAAAAATATCTAGAAAAGTTCGTCGTACTTATTAAAACTAAAATTCAGCTTTCATTTCCTTTGCCTTTTTCATGTAACCAATATCCCAAATAAATAGACCCAAGGGTAATATAATATCGCGAGATTCGTAAACTGAACTTAACGCTTCAATTATATAGTAATTTTTTGATATGAAAAATAAGGCTCCAATTATGATAAGTGTGAATCCGATGATTTCTAATGTATTCTTCTTTTCCATTTTTTCTATCTGGCATTGATAGCAGTTGCCAATAAACTACTCAAACAGTCTTTTGCTATCGCAAAATCTGGCAGACCATATGATGAAACCTACGTTTCTGTATTGCCTAGATAAATAGCGGATAAATTGAATAAAAAAAGCTCAAGAATCTGATTTTAGAATCCATGAGCCTAGAATAATATTGTCTCAGATTAAAGAAGAATTTGTTTGTTTTTTACCTCAGTTCTTTGTTGTATGTCGTGCTTTACTTCTTGTTCAATTATTAGTTCTTCGCTCTACTTCAGCTTTAAGTTCTCTATTAAAAGTCAAGTATTGTGGAAGTACAAATCTCGCTAAATCGATATTGCTTCTGTTAGGGTTATATCCTCTAAATTCATCTGACTGAATAAATTTCGTGCGGGATTTTCCATTTTTCCGAATCTCATATAAGTGCCTGTCAATTACTCCAGGTAATACGGCAATAGTATCAGACCAACCGTAATATTTATTTTCAGAATAGATGAGATTATGTGGGATTATCTGATTTTGCCCATCTACTTTGTAGACTATATTTACATCTTGCCCATTCTCTATCTTAATTCCATCAATTTTTTGAAGTGTAGAGCTCCAATTGGACATGTTCTCAAAGTCTGTCAATACCTCCCAAACTTCACTTGTAGCCGCATCAATTGTTATTGATGTAACTAAAGAATAATGATTCTCATCAATTTCCTTTATTGATACTTCTTCGATAGGTTTGATTGATGTATTAGAGGTACTTTCTGTTTTGACTTTACTACCACACCCCATAAATATAAAGGGTAGAATAACTATAAATGACAAACTCTGAAGAAGGGTAAATTTCTTTATATTTAAATATGATGTCTCACAATTCATTTTACTAATGATTTTAAAGTTAAGCTAATGGTTTTTGATTTATTTTCTTTTCCTGCATGTTCGTTAAGAGACATAGGGCAAGTGATAAGCACTGTCGTTTCGGTTTATTACTTAGCTAAAAATTAATATTTTGCTTTTATCTTTTCTGCTATAAACGCTAAATTTTATATTTAGCGGACTTTTCGAGTATTCTCAGACCTTTTGGAGTTAACACAATTGCCTATGTTTTTTATACATCTTTGTTAGCTCTAGTACTTTTTATTCAATTAAAAGATTGCCTAAATGCAATAGGTGAAATATTAGTTTTATTCTTAAATAGTTTACTAAATGAAGTAGGATATTCAAAGCCTAATTCATAAGCAATTTCACTCACACTTAATTCCGTAGTTGATAATTTCTCTTTGGCTTTATCAATTACTCTGTTCTGAATATGCTGTTGGGTACTTTGTCCAGTAATTATTTTTAATATGTTACTTAGGTAATTAGGAGACAAATTTAAATCATTTGAAATTTGAGCAACAGAAGGAACTCCATTAATAAGTGTTTCTCTATTATTAAAATAGTTGTTTAAAGTTTGTTCCAGTTTTATAAGAATTTGATGATTACTGATTTTTCTTGTAATAAATTGTCTTTCATAATAACGTTCAGCATAATTGAGCAATAATTCAATTTGTGAAATGATAATATTCTGACTGAATTTATCAATATTAGATTGATATTCTCTTTCTATATTTTTTAAGAGTTCTACAATAATGTTTTCTTCTTTTTCAGAAAGGAAAAGAGCTTCATTCACATCATAACCAAAAAAATCATAATTTTTAATAGATTTAGCTAAAGGTGTATTCCATAAAAAGTCTGGATGGATAAGAAGTAGCCATCCAGACGGATTTACTTTTATGTTCTGATTTATTGTAATCGTTAATATTTGTTTTGGTGCAACAAATGAAAATATACCCTCGTCAAAATCATATTTTTGTTGTCCATAATTAAATTTCTCACTTACATTTCTTTTTAAACCAATAGAATAAAAGTCCTGTATCCATTTAATTTTATCTGAATCAGTTGCATAATTTACTTTACTATAGTCTACTAAACTAATAAGTGGATGTTCTGACTTAGGTAAATTACTATAGTTATGAAATTCACATATAGATTTAAATCGATGGATTTCTTTCATTCTTTTAAATTAAGAATTAATTTTCTTTAAATAATACCATTCCTGCGTGATAAAGGATTCCATTTCTGAACTCTCCATCTGCTGTGAATCCTGTATCATCTTTATAATCAATTTGATTTCCTGTTACTTGATAACTTCCTTGATAAGCACTTTTTTGATTTCCTCTCGCTTCGTCATATCAATTGTTTGGAAGTAATTCGTGATGGATATTTCCATCTACTGTCATCCACATTCCAGTATATTGTTTTGATTCTCCTATTGTCATTTGATTTAAAATTTATTTTTTAAACCCTGTAGATGTTCCCAAAGCTATATTTTCTTTCATAGCTTTCTGTATCGTCTCTATTTTAAGGTTTGCATAGTGGTATGCATCTTTACCCATAAAAAAATGTACTGGTGGATTTTCTTGTTTACTTAAAGCGATTAATACTGCTGCTCCTTTTTCTGGGTCATTAGGTTGATTACCATCTATATCCTTTAAATGTACTTGTTCCATTTCACGAGCTGTTTTATACCCTTCAATTGGATTATTAGGGGTTTTGACAGAACCTTCTGATAAAAAATTGGTTCTAAAATAACCTGGATATACTAAGGTTGTATATACTCCAAATGATTTCATTTCTTCGGCTATAGCCTCTGTAAAACCTGCAACAGCAAATTTTGTAGAACAATAAATACCAAAACCTGCAAAATTACCTGTATAACCGCCAATAGAAGAAATATTAAATATGTGTCCAGATTTTTGTTTACGTAAATATTGTGTAGCATTTCTAATTACGTTTAAAGAACCAAACACATTTACTTTAAAATTGTCTTCCACTTCTTTTTCTGAAAGCTCTTCTAAAGTTCCAATTTGACTGTAGCCTGCGTTATTAACTAAAACATCAATTCTACCAAAATGACTAATTGTAGTTTCAATAGCTTTCTTAACATTTTCATTTTCTGTTAAATCCATTTCGATTGGTAAGAAATTTTCATTTTCTTCTCCGATTTCTTTAATTAAGGATTGTTTGTTCCTTGAGGTAGAGGCAACATTACAGCCTTGTAAAAGAAGCTTTTTGGTTAAGATTAATCCTAAACCTTTCGATGCTCCTGTAATAAACCATACTTTTTTTGTGTTCATATTCTTTGAATTGAGATTATGATACAAAATTGGCTCATTTAAGAGTTTTTCGCTTTTCCAAATCTGAGAAAGGTATAGTCAAATCTACTTTATGCGATGATTTTTGGTCGTATTACCGCTAACGTTTTTAGATCAATTGTTAGCTGTAGTGTTCCGAAATACTGTTTAATTATATAATTTCCTGAATTCCAATGGTGTCAGTTCCGTTTTTTTCTTGAATAATTTCCCAAATGATTGTGGGTGTTCAAATCCTAAACTGTAAGCAATTTCATTTACGGTTAACTCGGTAGTCGAGAGTTTCTCTTTAGCTAATTGCATTAGTTTTTCGTGAATATATTCTTGGGGACTTTTGCCTGTTATTGTTTTTAATAATCTGCTTAAATAATTGGATGATAAGTTCAATGAAGCAGACAGATAATTAACTGTTGGCAATCCATTTTCTTGTAGGTCTTTGCTTTTAAAATAATTATTTAAAAGTGTTTCGAATTGTTCAAGAATTCTATGGTTTGATTTTTTTCGAGTGATAAATTGACGATGATAAAACCGTTCTGAATACGTGAGTAATAATTCCAATTGTGAAATGAGAACATCTTGACTGAATTTATCAATATTGGAATTATATTCTTGATTAATATTTTGCATCAAATCGGTTAACGTATTTTGTTCCTTGTCCGAAAGATGCAATGCTTCTGTTAATTCATAACCAAAAAAGTCATACTGCTTTATTTTTTGCGCTAAAGATGTATTCCAAAGAAAATCGGGATGAAAAATAAGCAACCTTCCCGAATGATTTAGTTTTTGTTCATCTTCTACTTCAATACGCATTACTTGATTTGGGGCGATGAAAGCCAACACACCTTCGTCAAAGTCGTATTCCTGTTGTCCATATTTCATCTTTCCATTAAACACCTGTTTTAAGGCAATAGAATAAAAACCGTGAGTAAAACTTGAAACCGTTATATTTTCTTTTCTTTTAATATCTGCAAAATTAACTACGCTAACCAAAGGATGCTGTGGTTTTGGCAACTGCATTAATCTATGATATTCGGTGATATTTTTAATGTGAAGTATAGACATTAGTTTGTTTTAAATCATTTGTCCGCCAGAGACTTCTATGCGTTGTGCATTTATCCATTTTGCATCATCGGTGCATAAAAAGGCAGCAACACTTCCGATATCATCTGGTAATCCTACACGTCCCAAAACAGTGTTTGACGCAATAAAACTATTCATTTTTTCATTATCCCTTACAGCTCCACCACCAAAATCAGTTTCAATAGCACCTGGTGCGATTACATTTGACCGAATTTTTCTTTCGCCTAATTCTTTTGCTTGATACTTTGTTAATGTTTCAATAGCACTTTTCATAGATGCATAAACTGAAAATCCGTTTATGGTAAAACGAGTGAGCCCCGTTGATACATTAACAATTCCTCCACCGTCATTTAGAAGGTTCAATGCACTTTGGGTTAATAAATAAGTACCTTTAAACTGAATATTATAAATTGTATCTAATTGTTCTTCAGTTGTTTTAACAAATGGTGAATTTATTCCAATACCTGCATTATTTATGAGATAGTCAATTTTCTCAACTCCAAATTTGGATTTAATAGACCTTTTAAGAGTATCAAAGAATTCTTCGAAATTTTGGAAGTCTTCTATGTCTAATTGAACCGCAATTGCTTGTGGTCCTAAACGCTCAATTTCTTTGATAACCTCTTTAGCTTTTTCTTCGTTGTTGTTATAAGTTAGAATTATATGAAGTCCTTTTTTTGCTAATTCCAAAGCCATGTTTTTCCCTAATCCACGGCTTCCACCAGTTACTAAAGCAATTTTTATTTTGTTTGTCATTTCTTTGTTTTTATAAATTGAACAATAATTTCAAACCTTCTTTCAGGTCTTTGGGTTTACGTCCTAAATAATGTTGCAATTCATTTGTGACTGTTGATTCCTGTCCGTTTTTAATATCAAGGTTAAAATCAACTATTTTTTTCACCATTGGTTCAGGAATTCCATTGTTAAGCATTATTTTTTTAAATGGCTCAACTTCTATGGTTTTGTAAATTACTTCTTTGCCCGAAAGGTCTGTAAGTACAGACGCAACATCATAAAAGGAAAATGCATCAGAACCCGTAAAGTTAAACGTTTGATTTTCGAAATTTTCGTTCATTAAAACATTAGCCATTGCCTCTGCTTGTTCAGCTTTCAAAACATAAGCCACTTTACCATTTTCAGCAGGTTGTAATATGCCTTTCTCAAAAACGTGTTTGCCAACAAAAAGTGGTAATACATCCATATACAAAGCATTTCTGAAAATGATATATTTCAATCCGCTTTCTTTAATATAATCTTCGGTTAAGAAATGCTCCATCATTAGTTTATTTACTAACGTGTTTTTGTCCTTTAAGGAACGACTTGTGTAAGCAATGTTTTTAACGCCTTTCTTTTTTGCGGTATTGATTACGTTTTTATGTTCTTGCATTCTGTCGCCTTGGTCTCCCGAAGAAATAAGCAAAACAGTATTTACATTGTCCATCGCTTTTTCAAGCGATTCAACATCGCTATATTGTCCAATAAAAGCTTTTAATCCTTTTTGTTCGAATTCGGTTTTACTTTCTTCCTTTCTTGTGAGAACCGAAATATTTTCGGCTTTCATAGTTTTTAGTAAAGTTTCAACAACTGTAGTGCCCAATTCTCCAGTTGCACCAGTAACTAATATTTGTTTCATTTTCCAATTTTTTAAGTGAAGTACAAAGGTCAAATAGCTAAACAATAGTTATGTAGTCAAATCTATCTTTGTATCAGCCAAATCGGATAAATGACTGAATTTTGTTAATTGGCAGCAAGTTTTTTTTGCATTACAGCTAACGTGTTTGTATATGGTTTGTTGCGTGTTTTAAGCACCTAATTTAGCAAATACAAACCTAATAGAAAATCTGCGAGGATTTTCGTAAGTAGGCTAGAACTAGCAATAAATTATATACGGTGTTGCCATTAGTTTTTTTCTTCCGCTAAACATTTTTCCATTCCCAGTTTCGCATTTTCAAATTCGGGAACGTATCTTTCTTTAAAGCTCATTTTTGGTTTTCGTTTATCAACTTCTATTTTAAAATCCTCGAATTTTGGCAAGTCAAACTCATGAAATGCTTTTCCATTAAACTTTGGCATATTTTCCACATATTCTTTTGCTCTGAAGCAGTTATTCGGGAATCGAGTTGTTGAATAAGAAGTTACTTGATTTCCAACGTGTCGCATTGCAGTTAAAAAAAGTATTGCTTTTTCCGTATCGCTATCAAGATTTAGATTTTCCAAATCAATATTATTTTCCGCTAAATCCATAGGTTTTCGTTTATTCAGAACATCAATGAAAATCGAACTGTAATAAAATGCTAGAAGTTCATTCCTTGTCGGTAAGTCTTTTATTGAGTTCTTAACGACCTTTTTGGTTGATAGTTTTTTTAGTCCAACGTGTGGTCCATTAAATGAATTCCATTTAAGTTTAGTATTCAGATAATGAGCAACGAGAGTATTGTCAGTCGGTTTTCTTAAAAACTGATTTGAGGTTATGTTGTTTTTTCTTTTGCTTAATTCGACAAAAAAATCTTTAATCTGATTTAATTCAGGTGCATTAAATTCCGAATTATTTGATTTTCCGTTATTTTCCCAAACAGCAATTATATATTCTGGAATTATTTCATTGTATTCAACTTCTTTATTTTGTCCAAAAACAGAATTAATTGAAAGAAATAATATTGCTAAAATCGATATTTTCATTGTTTGGTTCAAATTAATGGCAACGGTCTTGTATATGAAAAGTAGCGGATTTTAAGCACTAACTTTTCGGATTATAACTAACCTTTAATATATTCATTTTCTTTCGATTAAGCGATTAAACCGCTATTTTTTATATACGTCTTAAGTTTGATTCCCTAACTTTTAGGATATAAATCAGAAAGAACAAAAGAGAGAATTAAGGTTACTATATACGGTGAAGCTTCAGACTTCGACA